>NZ_BMEB01000002.1 GCF_014636275.1 Cellulomonas carbonis | reverse complement strand
ACCGGTCCCCGAACGACTTCGAGGACCGTCACACCGCCGCCCTCACCGCGGCATGATCACCCAAACCAAAACTGTCCGGGAAACCGGGTCAGGCTCCCGCGCGCCTGGTTGACGATCAGGTGCGGGAACTCGCTGAGGCCGTGCGGGTCGTCCGGCGGCCGCTCCCCGCGGACGATGCGCGACGGGTCCTGCGGGTCCGGGTGCCAGAAGCACATCTCGGTGATCCGGTACGCCTCCTCGGCGATCCGGCCCGCGAAGCCGAACGCCTGGAACGTCTCGACACTGCGCGCCTGGATGCCGTCGGCCTGCCCGACCCGCAGCCGGCCGTCGCGGCGCTCGACGACGCGCGTGTGCACCTCGGGGAACTGCGCGAGCTGCGCGGCGGCGATCATCCCGGCCGGCCCCGTGCCCACGATCAGCACGTCGACCTCGTCCGGGAGCTCGGCCGGGCGGTCGAGGCCGATGCCTGCGGCGGGCTGGACGCGGGGGTCGCCCGAGACGTACCCGTGGTGGTGGAACTGCATGCGACCGACTCCCCTGACGCCGATGTCGAGGTGGATGGATCGTATATGATGGCTCGTCGCAGCGGCAACGAGGCCCTGCGGTCGCACGCCACGGGAGGGTCCGCGCATGCCGACGGTCTCCGCGCACGTCGCGGTCACGCTCGCCGCCCACGTCGACCACGTCTTCGGCGTCATGGGCAACGGCAACGCGTACGTGCTCGACACGCTCGAGCGCCGCACGAGCGCACGCTTCACGCCCGTCCGGCACGAGGCCGGCGCGGTCGTCGCGGCGGACGCGTTCCACCGCGCGTCGGGCCGGCTCGCGGCCGCCACGACGACGTACGGCGCGGGCTTCACCAACACGCTCACGGCGCTCGCCGAGGCCGTCCAGGCGCACGTCCCGCTCGTCCTCGTCGTCGGCGACGAGCCGACGTCCGGACCGCGCCCGTGGGACGTCGACCAGATCGCGATGGCCTCGGCCGTCGGTGCTCGCACCTACACCGTCGGCCGCGCGGACGCCGCCGCGACCACCGTCATCGCGGTCGAGCACGCGCTCACCTACCGCGTGCCGACCGTGCTCGCGATCCCGTACGACGTCGCGACGCTCGAGGTGGGGCCCGTCCCGGAGACGCCCTCACCGCGCCTGCCCGAGCCGCTCGTGCCGCGCGGGCCGTTCGCCGACGGCGTCGTGCGCGAGATCGCCGCGGCGCTCGCGACCGCGCGCCGGCCCCTGCTCCTCGCGGGCCGCGGCGCCTGGGTCGCCGACGCCGGCAAGGTGCTCGGCGAGCTCGCCGACGCCACGGGCGCGCTCACCGTCACCTCGGCGCTCGGGCGGGGCGTGTTCCCGCGGCCCGAGTTCGACCTCGGCGTCGCGGGCGGCTTCGGTGCGGCGGGCGCGATGGCGCTCGTGCGCGAGGCGGACGTCGCGGTCGTCCTCGGCGCGTCCCTCAACCAGTTCACGATGCGCTTCGGCGAGCTCTTCTCGCCCGGTACGCGCGTCTTCCAGGTCGACGTCGCACCGGCCGCGACGCACCCGCACGTCGGCGGGTACGTGCGCGGGGACGTCGCGGCGGTCGCCGAGGCGGTCCTGCGCGAGCTCACCGCGCTCGGCGACGGTCCGGCACCCCTCGGTCAGCACGGCGCTCCGCGTGCGGACGCCACGCCGTGGCGCGAGACGGTCGACGTCGCCTCCGCGCGGCGGCACGAGCCCGGCGACGGCGTCGCACCCGACGGACGCCTCGACCCGCGCTCGGCCGCCGCCCGGATCGCGGAGCTCCTGCCCGAGGACCGGGTCGTCGTCTCCGACGGCGGGCACTTCCTCGGCTGGTCGAACATGTACTGGCCCGTCGCCTCGCCCGACCGCACCGTCATGGTCGGCACCGCGTTCCAGGCCATCGGGCTCGGCTTCCCGAGCGTCGTCGGCGCCGCGATGGCGCGGCCCGACGCGACGGTCGTGCTGACGACCGGCGACGGCGGCGGGCTCATGGCCCTGTCGGACCTCGAGTCGGCCGTGCGGGTCGCGGGCGGACGCGGGCTCGCCGTCGTCTGGAACGACGGCGCGTACGGCGCCGAGGTCCACCACTACGGGCGCAAGGGCCTGGCGCGCGAGCCGATGCTCATCCCCGACGTCGACTTCGCGGGCGTCGCGCGCGCGCTCGGGGCCGACGGCGTCGTCGTCCGGACCGTCGAGGACCTCGACGTCCTGGCGACCTGGGCCGCGCGACCCGCGGCACGGCGGCCGTTCCTGCTGCTCGACCTGCGGGTCTCGGCCACCGTGGTCGCACCGTTCTACGAGGAGATCGCGAGGGTCAGCGCATGACGGACGACGCAGACCTCACCGGGACCCCCCGGGCAGCCGGGGCAGCCCGGGCCCCCGCCCCCGGCGGGCCCGCCGTCACGGACCCCCGGTTCGCGCCGCTGCCCCAGCGGCCCGGCAAGGTCCTCGCGGTGCACCTCGCCTACTCCTCGCGCGCGGACCAGCGCGGCCGCAGCCCCGCGCACCCGTCCTACTTCCTCAAGCCGTCGAGCTCGCTCGCGGCGGGCGGCGGGACCGTCGAGCGCCCCGCGGGCACCGAGCTGCTCGCGTTCGAGGGCGAGGTCGCGCTCGTCATCGGCACCGCCGCGCGGCGCGTGCCCGTCGAGCGGGCGTGGGAGCACGTCGCGTGGGTCACGGCCGCGAACGACCTCGGCGTCTACGACCTCCGTGCGAACGACCGCGGCTCCAACGTCCGCTCCAAGGGCCGCGACGGGTTCACGCCGATCGGCCCGCGCCTGCTCGACGCGCGCTCGCTCGACCCGGACGGGCTCCGGGTCCGGACGTGGGTGGGCGGCGAGCTGCGCCAGGAGGACACGACCGCGGGCATGATCTTCCCGCTCGCGCAGCTCGTCGCCGACCTGTCCCAGCACCTCACGCTCGAGCCGGGCGACGTGGTCCTGACCGGGACCCCGGCCGGCTCGTCGGTGATCGTCCCCGGCGACGTCGTCGAGGTCGAGGTCGACGCGCCGAACGCCCCGGGCGCACCGAGCACGGGCCGCCTCGTCACGACGGTCACGCAGGGCACGCACGCCTTCGACGGCACGCTCGGCTCGCTCCCGGCCGTCGACGACGTCCAGCGCGCCGAGGCGTGGGGGTCGCGCGCGGCGGCGGGGCTCCCGCCCGAGCCCCCGGCCGACGACGCAGCCGGCGTCGTGCCCGGCGCCGCACCGGACACCGCGCCGGACACCGCACCGGACACCGCAACCGGCGCCGCACCCGCGGTCGCGCGCCCCGCCCTCGCACCCGAGCTCCGCGAGCGGCTGACCCGCACCCCCGTCGCGGCGATCAGCGCACAGCTGCGCCGGCGCGGCATCGACGACGTGCACGTCGACGGCGTCCGCCCGGTGCTGCCCGGCACGAGGCTCGTCGGCACCGCGCGCACGCTGCGCCTCGTGCCGCACCGCGCCGACCTGTTCGCGAGCCACGGCGGCGGCTACAACGCGCAGAAGCGCGCGTTCGACTCGCTCGGCGAGGGCGAGGTGCTCGTCATCGAGGCGCGCGGCGAGGCGGGCTCCGCGACGCTCGGCGACGTGCTCGCGCTGCGAGCCAGGGTCCGGGGTGCCGCGGGGGTCGTGACCGACGGCGGGGTGCGCGACCACGCCGCCGTCGCGGCCGTCGGGCTCCCCGTCTGGTGCCGCGGACCGCACCCCGCGGTGCTCGGGAGGCGGCACGTGCCGTGGGACACCGACGTCACGGTCGCGTGCGGCGGCGCGACCGTCCAGCCGGGCGACGTCGTCGTCGCGGACGAGGACGGCGTCGTCGTCGTGCCGCGCGCGATGGTCGAGGAGGTCGTCGACGCGGCCCTCGCGCAGGAGGACGAGGACGCCTGGGTCGCCGACCAGGTCGCCGCGGGCCACCCCGTCGACGGCCTGTTCCCCATGGACGCCACGTGGCGCGCGCGCTACGACGCGTGGCGGGCGGGCCGATGACGACGACGGACCCGGCGACGGCGTCGCGCAGCAAGTCCCAGCGCGCGTACGACTGGCTGCACGAGCGCATCGCCGCCCGCGAGTACGCGCCGGGCTACCGCCTCGTCCTCGCGACGATCGCCGCGGAGCTCGACATGAGCGTCGTGCCCGTGCGCGAGGCGATCCGCCGGCTCGAGGCACAGGGGCTCGTGACGTTCGAGCGCAACGTCGGCGCGCACGTCGCGATGATCGACGACTCGCAGTACCGGCACAGCATGGCGACGCTCGGCGTGCTCGAGGGTGCCGCGACGGCGCTGGCGGCACCGCACCTCACCGCCGACGACCTGCGCCGCGCGCGCGCCGTCAACGACCGCCTGGTCGCGACGCTCGACGACTTCGACCCGCACGCGTTCACCGCGCTCAACCAGGAGTTCCACGCGGTGCTGTTCGCGCCGTGCCCCAACCCGCGCCTGCTCGACCTCGTCACCGCGGAGTGGGCGCGGCTGCGTCAGCTGCGCGACTCGACCTTCACGTTCGTGCCCGGCCGCGCGCAGGAGTCGGTGCGCGAGCACGAGGAGCTCGTGCGGCTCCTCGAGGCGGGCGCGCCGCTCGCCGACGTCGAGCGCGCCGCGCGCGAGCACCGCTCGGCCACCCTCACCGCCTACCTCGCCCACGAGCACCCGGGAGCGCACGCATGAGCACGCCAGACCGGCCCGAGACCCGCCCCGAGACCCGGCCGGGGAGCCGGCCCGGAAGCCAGCCGGTGAGCACCGACCACCGACCCTCGGGCCTCCCCGAGCGCCTGCGCCACTACGTCGACGGCGAGCACGTCGACTCGCTCGACGGCACGACGTTCGAGGTCCTCGACCCGACGACCTGCGAGGGGTACGTCCACGCCGCCGCCGGGAAGGCGGCCGACGTCGACCGCGCCGTCGCCGCCGCACGCCGGGCGTTCGACGAGGGCCCGTGGCCGCGGATGCTGCCCCGCGAGCGCTCGCGCGTGCTGCACCGCGTCGCGGACATCGTCGAGTCCCGCGACGCCCGGCTCGCCGAGCTCGAGAGCTTCGACTCCGGGCTGCCGATCACGCAGGCGCTCGGCCAGGCGCGGCGCGCAGCGGAGAACTTCCGGTTCTTCGCCGACCTCGTCGTCGCGCAGACCGACGACGCGTACAAGGTCCCGGGTCGGCAGATCAACTACGTCAACCGCAAGCCGATCGGCGTCGCGGGCCTCATCACGCCGTGGAACACCCCGTTCATGCTCGAGTCGTGGAAGCTCGGCCCCGCGCTCGCCACCGGCAACACGGTGGTGCTCAAGCCCGCCGAGTTCACGCCCCTCTCGGCGTCCCTGTGGGCGGGGATCTTCGAGGAGGCGGGCCTGCCGCGCGGCGTGTTCAACCTCGTGAACGGCCTGGGCGAGGAGGCGGGCGACGCGCTCGTGAAGCACCCGGACGTGCCGCTCATCTCGTTCACGGGCGAGAGCAGCACGGGTCGCACGATCTTCGCCAACGCCGCACCGCACCTCAAGGGCCTGTCGATGGAGCTCGGCGGCAAGTCGCCCGCCGTGGTCTTCGCCGACGCGGACCTCGACGCCGCGATCGACGCGACGATCTTCGGCGTCTTCTCGCTCAACGGCGAGCGCTGCACCGCGGGCAGCCGGATCCTCGTCCAGCGCGAGGTGTACGACGAGTTCGTCGAGCGGTACGCGGCGCAGGCGGCGCGCGTCGTCGTCGGCCCGCCGCACGACCCGCGCACCGAGGTGGGCGCGCTCGTGCACCCCGAGCACTTCGCGAAGGTCATGCGGTACGTCGAGATCGGGAGGACGGAGGGACGGCTCGTCGCGGGCGGCGGCCGACCCGACGGGTTCCCGACCGGCAGCTACGTCGCGCCGACGGTGTTCGCCGACGTGCCGCCCGATGCGCGGATCTTCCAGGAGGAGATCTTCGGCCCCGTCGTCGCGATCACGCCGTTCGACACCGAGGAGGAGGCGCTCGCGCTGGCCAACGGCGTGCGGTACGGCCTCGCCGCGTACGTCTGGACCGACGACCTGCGGCGCGCCCACACGTTCGCCCAGGCGGTCGAGTCCGGGATGGTCTGGCTCAACAGCAACAACGTGCGCGACCTGCGGACGCCGTTCGGCGGCGTCAAGGCGTCGGGCCTGGGCCAGGAGGGCGGCTACCGCTCGATCGACTTCTACACGCACCAGCAGGCCGTGCACGTGACGTTGGGGGCCGCGCACCACCCGACGTTCGGCAGAGCCGACGCGCAGACGGTGGAGGGCTGACATGACCGCACCCGTCCCGGGCCCCGGGTCCGGCCCGGCCGCCGACCGGATCCCGACGCCGTCGTCGCCCCCGCCGGACGTCGTGCGGTGCGCGTCGATGGAGCTCGTCGTGACCGACCTCGCGGCGTCGCGCGCGTTCTACGTCGACGTCCTCGGGCTCGTCGTGACCGAGGAGGACGACGACGCCGTCTACCTGCGCACGCTCGAGGAGTTCATCCACCACAACCTCGTGCTGCGCCGGGGGCCGGTGGCGGCGTGCGCGGCGTTCTCCTACCGCGTGCGCACGCCCGAGGACCTCGACCACGCGGTCGCGTTCTACACCGAGCTCGGGTGCCGGGTCGAGCGGCGTCCGGAGGGCTTCGTGCGCGGCGTCGGGGACTCGGTCCGCGTCGAGGACCCGCTGGGCTTCCCGTACGAGTTCTTCCACGACGTCGAGCACGTCGAGCGCCTCGCGTGGCGCTACGACCTGCACACGCCCGGGGCGCTCGTGCGGCTGGACCACTTCAACCAGGTCACGCCTGACGTCCCGCGCGCGGTCGCGTTCATGGAGAGCCTCGGCTTCCGGGTCACCGAGGACATCCAGGACGCCGAGGGCACGACGTACGCCGCGTGGATGCGCCGCAAGCCCACCGTGCACGACACCGCGATGACGGGCGGCGACGGGCCGCGCATGCACCACATGGCGTTCGCGACGCACGAGAAGCACAACATCATCGCGATCTGCGACCGGCTCGGGGCGCTGCGGCTGTCCGACCGGATCGAGCGCGGCCCGGGCCGGCACGGCGTCTCCAACGCGTTCTACCTCTACCTGCGCGACCCGGACGGCCACCGCGTCGAGATCTACACGCAGGACTACTGGACGGGCGACCCGGACAACCCCGTCGTCACGTGGGACGTGCACGACAACCAGCGCCGCGACTGGTGGGGCAACCCGGTCGTCCCGTCCTGGTACACCGAGGCGTCGCTCGTGCTCGACCTCGACGGCAACCCGCAGCCCGTGGTCCCGCGCGTCGAGGCGAGCGAGATGGCCGTGACCATCGGTGCGGACGGGTTCTCCTACACGCGCCCCGACGACGACGCCGACGCGCTGCCGTCGTGGAAGCAGGGCGAGTACAAGCTCGGGCACCAGCTGTGACCCGGACGCTCCCGGCCGACGAGGTCGCGGCGGTCGCCGACGAGCTCGCCGCGGCCGAGCGCGACCGGACCACCGTGCCGCTGCTCACGGCACGCCACCCGGGCATGACGGTCGACGACGCGTACGCGGTGCAGGCCGAGTGGCGCCGCCGCGCCGTCGCCGCGGGGCGCGCCCCCGTGGGCCGCAAGATCGGGCTCACGTCGAAGGTCATGCAGGCCGCGACGGGCATCGACGAGCCCGACTACGGCGCGATCCTCGCGGACATGGTCGTCCCGAGCGGTGCGGACGTCGAGCACGCGCGGTTCTCGAACGTCCGCGTCGAGGTCGAGCTCGCGTTCCGGCTCGCGGCCCCGGTCGGCCCGGGTGCGACGGTCGACGACGTGCTCGCCGCGACCGAGTACGTGGTGCCCGCGCTGGAGATCCTCTCCTCGCGCATCGAGCTCGCGGGGCGCACGATCGTCGACACGATCAGCGACAACGCCGCCATGGGGGCCATGGTGGTCGGCGACACGCACGTCGCGCCGCACGACGTCGACCTGCCGTGGGTGTCGGCCGTGCTGCGCCGCGGGGACGACGTCGAGGAGTCGGGGGTCGCGGCCGCCGTGCTCGGCCACCCGGCGCGCGGGGTCGCGTGGCTCGCCGACAAGCTCGCGCAGCACGGCGACCGGCTCGGGGCCGGTGAGATCGTGCTCGCGGGGTCGTTCACGCGACCCGTCTGGGTGCACCGCGGGGACACCGTGCGTGCCGACTTCCGAGAGCTGGGGACGGTCTCGTGCCACTTCGTCTGAACCCGACGTTCCGTGAGGTCCTCGCCGCGCGCGCAGCCGGTGACGGGCGCGCGCTGGTCGGGATGTGGGTGTGCTCGGGCAGCGCGTTGGTCGCCGAGGTGTGCGCCGGGTCGGGCGTCGACTGGGTGCTCGTCGACATGGAGCACTCCCCCAACGGGCTCGAGTCGGTCCTCGGCCAGCTCCAGGCGGTCGCGGCGTACCCCGTGACGCCCGTGGTGAGGGTCCCGATCGGCGACGTCGTGACGATCAAGCAGGTGCTCGACGTCGGCGCGCAGAACCTCCTGGTCCCGATGGTGTCCTCCGCCGACGACGCGCGCGCGGCCGTGGAGGCGGTGCGGTACCCGCCGCGCGGCCGGCGCGGCGTCGGGTCGGCCCTCGCCCGCTCGGCGCGGTGGGGACGCGTCGAGGGGTACGTCGACGACGCCGACGAGCACGTGTCGCTCGTCGTGCAGGTCGAGACCGCCGAGGGCGTCGAGGCGGCGGGCGAGATCGCGGCGGTCGAGGGGGTGGACGGCGTGCTCGTCGGGCCGGCCGACCTGTCCGCGTCGATGGGGCTGCGCGGTCAGCAGCGGCACCCCGACGTCGTCGCAGCCGTGCTGCGGACGTTCGAGGCGGTGCGCGCCGCCGGGAAGCCCGTGGGTGTCAACGCGTTCGAGCCCGACGCGGCACGCGGGTACGCGGACGCCGGGGCGTCGTTCGTCGCCGTCGGCGCCGACGTGACGCTGCTGGCACGCGGGTCGGAGGCGCTCGCGCGGGTCCTCGCGGACGACGGGGAGCGGTAGGCAGCGCGGCCCTCGGCGGCCCGTTCCGGGGAGACGCGTGCAGGAGCCAGGCGCACGCGACCTGACCCTCACCGGCCTGGGCGCCGCTCGTCGGTCGCGGTCGCTACCGTCGGGGGATGGCGCGTGCGGTACCGGAGCGGATCCTGGCCGCGGTCGAGTCGCTCGACCTGCGGCCCGACGCGCGCGTGCTCGAGGTCGGCTGCGGGACCGGCGTCGCGGCCGAGCTCGTGTGCCGCCTCGTGCCCGAGGGGCACGTCACCGCGCTCGACCGCTCCGCGACGGCCGTCACGCACGCCGAGCGGCGGCTCGCGCGCTGGACCGCGGCGGGCGTCGCCGACGTCGCCGAGCGCGACCTCGCGACGTTCCACGGTGACGGACGTCCGTACGACGTCGTGCTCGCGATCAACGTGAACGCCTTCTGGACGGGTCCCGCGACCGAGGAGGTCGCCCGCCTCGACGAGCTGCTGACCGACGACGGCGCCGTGCACCTGTGGTTCGAGGCCCCGCCCGGCGGGGACGCCGCGAGCGCGGGCGCCGCGGCGCGCGACGCGCTCGACGCGGGCAGCTTCGACGCCGGGCTGGAGAGCGTGGGTGCGCTCGCCCACGTCACCGGCCGACGACGACGGTGAGCGCGGTCCCCGGCGCCGTCGGGCGCGGGGACCGCCCAACGCCCCCCGCGTGACCTCGCGGCCGAGCCCCTACGCTGCCGCGTTGTGAACGAGCTCGCCCACGGTGCCCGCCTCCTCCTGCACGGCTGGGCCTTCTGGCGACGGCGCCCGACGGCGATGGCGTGGGGCCTGGTCCCCGCGGCGATCGCCGGGCTGCTCGTCGTCGGGGTCCTGGTCGTGCTCGTGCTCAACCTCGACCGGCTCGGGGACACCCTGACCGGGTTCGCCGACACGTGGCCGGCCGTGTGGCAGGGCGTCGTCGACCTCGCGGTCAAGGCGCTGCTGCTCGCCGCCGCCGTCGTGCTCGTCGTCGTGAGCTTCACGGGGTTGACGCTCGCGATCGGCGAGCCGTTCTACGACCGCATCTGGCGGGCGGTCGAGGTCGCCGAGACCGGTGAGGTGCCCTCGGGCGACACGGGCTTCTGGCGCGGCGCCGTCGACGGCCTCGTGATGGTGCTGCGCGGGCTCGCGGTCGCCGTCGTCGCCGGGCTCGTGGGGCTGGTGCCGCTCGTGGGGACGGTGCTCGGCTGGGTGGTCGGCGTGCTGCTCACGGGCTGGGTCCTCGCGCACGAGCTCACGACGAGGGCCCTCATCGCGCGCGGGATCGACCGGTCCGAGCGCAACCGCCTGCTGCGCGCGCACCGGCTGCGCGCCGTCGGCTTCGGGGCGGCCACGCAGCTGTGCTTCCTCGTCCCGGGCGGCGCGGTCGCGACCATGCCGGCCGCCGTCGTCGGGTCGACGCTGCTCGCGCACAGCATGCTCAGGGCGCCGGCCGGCGAGGGCGGCGCCACGCACGGGACCGCGGCGGCCGACGCCTGAGCCGGGCCTGAACCGACACCCTCGGGCGCACGTCTGTGCATCTTGCGGCCGGGTGGGTGCGGGACGCGGAGTCCGGACCTAGCGTGCGAACGGCGACGCAACGAGGCGCCGCAGGGGACGGCCCGCTCCCACGCGGGCCGGTGAGGAGCACAACCATGGTTCTCGGACCACGCAGTCGACGTCGCGCGAGAGGGGTGGCCCTCGTGGCCGCCGCCGCGCTCGCCGTCCCCCTCATGACGGTCGCCGGCCCCGCCGCGGCGGCCCCGGTCGCGCTCGACATCTCCGACGAGCTCGCCGAGGCCACCGGCCTCACGGACGTCGTCGGACCGCTGCCCGTCTCGCAGACGTCGTACCCGTTCGGCGCGGCCGACCACCAGCTGGTCCCCCAGGACCTCGACAAGGTCGGCTACGTCGAGGAGGAGTACCTCGTCAGCGGCCTCGCGAACGTCTACACGTGGCCCGAGGACGGCCCGGCCGAGGTCGTCACCGCGGACGCCCCGTACACCACGCGCGTGCTCGTCCGGCGGCCCGCCAAGGAGCAGCACTTCAGCGGCAACGTCGTCGTCGAGATGCTCAACCCGTCGAACCTCTTCGACCTCAACATCGGCTGGGCGCTCATGCACGAGCAGATCGTCCACAGCGGCGACGCGTGGGTCGGGATCACGGCCAAGCCCATCGCGGTGGACGCGCTGCAGACGTTCGACCCCGAGCGCTACGGCGCGCTGTCCTGGGCCAACCCGCTGCCGCTCGACGACCCGGCCAACTGCCTCGTCGTCGCGGCCGACAGCGACCGCAGCACCGAGAACGGCCTCGTGTGGGACATGTACACCCAGGTCTCGCAGTGGCTGCGCAGCGACGACGCGAGCAACCCGCTGACCTACGGCGACGGCACCTCGGCCGTCGAGTACGCCTACGGCTTCGGGTACTCCCAGACCGGCGGGTACCTCGTGAACTACATCAACGCCGTGCGGCCGCTCGTCGTCGAGGAGACGGGTGAGCAGCCCTACGACGGGTACGTCGTCGGTGTGGCCGGCGGGGCCTTCGCGGGCGCCTACCCCATGAACCAGTGCGAGCCCAGGCCTCCGAGCGACGACCCGCGCCGTCAGATCCAGGACGTCGGCGTCCCGGTGATGCGGATCATGTCCCAGTCGGACTACCTCGCCGGGATCGGGTCGCGCCGTCCCGACAGCGACGAGCCCGGCGACCTCTACCGCCACTACGAGATGGCCGGCGCGGGTCACGCGACGCCCGACGAGCTCTACTACTCGGCCGCGCCCGAGGACATCGTCCAGGCCGGGCGCACCGTCCCGCCGATGGCGTGCGACCAGGGTCCGCGCAGCCGCTTCCCGAGCGACGTGTTCTTCAACGCCGCACTGCAGAACCTCGACCTGTGGGTGCGCGAGGGCGTCGCACCGCCGCGCGCCGAGCCGATCCTCGTCGAGGACGGCGCACCCGTGCTGGACGAGTTCGGGAACGTCGTCGGCGGGTGGCGCACGCCGTACCTCGAGGTGCCGACGAGCACCTGGTACGGCACCGCCACGGGCGCGTCGTTCTGCTTCATCGCCGGCTGGGAGGACCCGTTCGACCAGGCGACGCTCGACGCGCTCTACCGCAACCACGGCACGTACGTGCGGGCCGTGAACGAGAGCGTCCGCGAGCTCGAGGAGCAGCGGTTCCTCACGTCCTACGACGCCCGCCAGATCCGCCGTGAGGCGGCGAGGTCGGACATCCCGTGACGTGACGCCGGGCCGGGCCGGGCACCCACCGCTGGGTGCCCGGCCCGGTACCGCATCCCGACCCTGCCCGGAGGAGGACGCCCGTGACCGACGCCGACGACGGGCCGACGCCCGCCCGCGAGCGCGTGACCTACGAGAGCTGCGCGCACGTCGAGGGCCCGTTCTTCCACGGGACCAGGTCGGTCGTGGCGCCCGGGACGGAGCTCGTGCCGGGGTACGGCTCGAACTTCGAGGACGGCCGCGTCTCGAACCACATCTACTTCACCGGGCTCGTCCCCACCGCCGCGTGGGGGGCGCAGCTCGCGACCGCGCTCGCGGGGGCCGAGGGGAACGGTCGGGTCTACGTCGTCGAGCCCCTGGGCCCCTTCGAGGACGACCCGAACGTCACCGACAAGCGGTTCCCCGGCAACCCCACGCAGTCGTACCGGACGCGTGACGCGTTGCGCGTCGTCACCGAGCTCGAGGACTGGGAGCCCCACCCGCCCGACGCCCTCCGGGCGATGCTCGACAGCCTCGCGCGCCTGCGCGAGCAGGGCCTCGACGTCATCGAGGACTGAGCGCGCCGCACCCGCTCAACCTTTCGGGCCGCCGAGCCGTTGGAGGGTCATGAGGGGCAGGTGAGGGGCCGATGAGGGGAACCGAGGCGACGGGCACGCCGGCCGCCGGCACGCCCGCCGCCGTCCCACCCACCCCGCGACCCGACGGCCCCGCGGAGCACGCCGTCGTCGTCCGCGACGGACGGGGCGACCCCGACGCCGACTTCGGCGCGTTCGTGCGCGCCGCCGCACCCGAGCTCGGACGCGTGGCCTGGTACCTGTGCGGCGACCCGGTCCGCGCTCAGGACCTCCTCCAGCACGCGCTGCTGCGCACGTACCTCGCGTGGGGTCGCGTGCACGACGGCGACCCGGTCGCCTACACGCGGCGCGTGCTCGCCAACGCGCGGATCGACACGTGGCGCAAGGACCGCCGCGAGACCCTCACCTCCCCGGACGCGATGCCCGACCCGTCCGCCGACGACGGCGCGGCCGCACGCGCCGAGCGCGACCGGCTCGGGCGGGCGCTGCGGGCGCTGCCGACGCAGCAGCGACGCGTCGTCGCGCTGCGCCACCTCGTCGGGCTGACCGAGGCCGAGACGGCGGCCGAGCTCGGCGTGTCCCTGGGCACCGTGAAGTCCACCGCGTCGCGCGGGCTCGCGCGCCTGCGGGAGCTGCTCGCCGAGGACCCCGGCGCGACGCCGGCACCGCGACCGACCGCACCGACGTCGCCACGCACCCACCCGACCGGACCCACGCACGACGGGAGCGCACCATGACCGGACACGGGATCGGGTCGCGCGGCAGGCACGGGACCCGAGGCACCGACGGCACCGACGGCACGGAGGACCTGCGCGCGCGCTTCGAGGACGTCGCGCCCGTCATCCTGGTCGACCCCGAGCCGGTCGTCCGACGGGGACGACGGCGCCGCGCGGCCGTGCGGGCGCTCTCGGGCCTCGGCGTGGTCGCGGCCGTGCTCGCCGTCGTCCTCGTCGTCCGGCCGGGTGGCGGCGGCGGAGGACCCGCCGTGACGGGCCCACCCCCGGCGGAGCCGAGCCGGCCGGTCGCGATCCAGGTCGCGCCCGCCGTGGTCGAGCCCGGCGGCGTGGTCACGGTCGTGCTCGTGGCGAGCGAGGCGAACGACCTGACCTTCGGCGTGGACGCCGAGGTCGAGCGCTGGGACGGGAGCCGCTGGCGGCGCGCGGGCGTCACGATGCTGTGCCTCGTCGAGTGGCAGTGCGTCGGCGAGGTCGTCGGCCGGATCGACGCCCAGCCCGACATCGGGCTGGGCGCGACGCCCGGCGAGCCCGGGCTCGCGACGGTCCTGAGCACCGAGGGCCTCGACGACGGCTGGTACCGGCTCGTGCAGCGCCCGTACCGCGGCGACGTCGCGACGGGGGTGTTCGAGGTCCGCACCGGTGCGGGCGCCGCGCCGCCGCAGCCGCCGTCGGACGAGGAGCGGCTCACCGTCGACCCCGTGATCGTCCCGGTCGAGGGCGGGCTCGTCCGCGTCGCGACCCAGGTCCCCGCGGGACCGGACGGCACGCTGACGGCGGAGGACATCGAGGCGGTCGACTCCGCGCTCGACCCGTCCGCGGTCGTCCAGCGGTGGACCGACGGCGCCTGGGTCGACGTGGTCGACGTGCCCGTCCGCGAGCGCGAGTCCGACCTCGGCGTCGAGTGGGGGTCGCCCGTCGCGCTCCCCGCGCTCGACGAGGGCTCGTACCGGGTGGTCCGTGCGAGGCCGGGCGGCTCCCCGCTGTGGGGCGTGTTCACGGTGACCGCGACGGCTCCCCCGCTCGAGCAGCCCGACGACGACGCTGCCGACGACGGCGCGCAGGACGACGACGCCCAGGACGACGGCGCCCCCGACCCGGCCGACGGCAGTCCGGACGCGGGCGACGTCGTCGGCGAGGACGCCTTCGCACCCGATCACCCGGTGTGCGCCGAGCAGCCCGGTCGCTGCCTCCTGGAGGCGTGGTGGCGGGACGTCACCGCCACGGTGGACGTCGAGCGGGGCGGCGGCGACCACGACTACGGGGTCCTGCTCACGGACTCCGTGCCGCTGGGCGACGGGTCGCTGTGGCTCACGCTGTTCCCCGCCGAGGCGCCGCCCGCGGTCGTGCCCCAGCCCGCCGTGGTCGGGAGCACCCGGGTGGGTGACGCGACCGTCGAGGTGGGGCGCTGGCCCGACGACGTCGGCGGTGGCGACGCGCGGCGCGTCACGTGCGGCGGCTTCGTGCTCCACACGTCGTCGACGGACGTCGCGGCGGACGAGGTCGACCAGGTCGTCGCCGCGCTCGCGGCCGCGATGCAGCCGTGCCCGGCCGACGTCGCGGCCCTCGCGGCGCGCTACCCCGCGTACCCGCCCGTGCCCTGACCCGAGCGACGGGCAGGGCCACGGGCACGGGCACGGGCACGGGCACGGGTACCCGCACCCGCTCAGAGCGGCTGGACGCGCTCCGACGCCGACGGCTCGAGCGCGTCTCGCACCGCGCTGCGCGTCGACTCGCGCACGACGAGGCGGGTCGGCAGGGGCGTGTCGGTCGTCTCCTCCTGGTCCTCCTCGAGCGTGACGAGGAGCTTCTGCACCATGAGGGCGCCGAGCGCGCTGAAGTCCTGCCGCACCGTCGTCAGCGGCGGGTAGAGGAACGCGGCCTCGGGGATGTCGTCGAACCCCACGACGCTGATGTCCTCCGGGACGCCGAGCGACCGCTCGCGCAGCGCCGACAGGAGCCCGAGCGCGGTGAGGTCGTTCGACGCGAACACCGCCATGCCGGGCTCGAGGTCCATCTCGCGGCCCAGCCGGTAGCCGGCCTCGGCCGTCCAGTCGCCGTACGCGAGGTCCACGACCGGGAGCCCGCGCTCCGCGAGCTCGTCGCGCCAGCCGCGCACGCGCTCGACCGCGTCGGCCGCCCGCGCGGGGCCGGCGATGTGCGCGATCCGCGTGTGGCCGAGCTCGGCGAGGTGCCGCACCGCGGCGCGCGCCCCGCGGTACTGGTCGATCTGGACGAGCAGCGGGCTGCGGCGCGACGACGACGCCGCGGCGACGACGGGCACCGACAGGTCGAGCTCGCGCACCATCTCGAGCACGCCGATGTCCATGACGATCATCGCGATGCCGTCGACGCGCCGTCGCAGGAGCCCCTCGATCGCGGCCCGGACCCCGCCCGGGTCGTCGTCGACGACGGCCACCGTGTCGACGCTGTACCGCGCGGCGTGCGCGGCGATCGAGAAGCTCATGCCGATCCGGGTGGGCCCGTGGTCCGACACGGCGGGCGCGATGAGGCCGAGGGTGCGCGTGCGGCGCGACACGAGCGAGCGGGCGGCCGGCGACGGGCTGTACCGCAGCTGCGCGATGGCGTGCTCGACGCGCTCACGCGTCGCGGGCCGCACGTTCGGCAGGTCGTTGAGCACGCGCGAGACGGTCTGGTGCGAGACACCCGCGAGCCGCGCGACGTCGAAGATGTTGGCGGCGCGGGGAGCCTTGTCGTCGGCCACCGTCAGTCCTCCTGCTCGTCGGGGCTCGCGACGAGCGCAAGGAGCGAGTCGACGGTGAGCTCCGCCGAGGGCAGCGTGTCGACGAGCCGGCCCTCGCGCAGGATCGCGACGCGGTCGCCGACCCGGAGGACCTCCTCGAGCTCGGCCGAGATGAACACGACCGAGAGCCCGTTGTCCGCGAGCTCGCCGACGAGGTTCTGGATCTCGACCTTCGCGCCGACGTCGATGCCGCGCGTGGGCTCGTCGAGCACGAGCACGCGCGGGGCGAGCGCGAGGAGCCGGGCCAGCAGCACCTTCTGCTGGTTGCCGCCCGAGAGGGTGCCCGCGGGTCGGTCCAGGTCGGCGGGTCGGATGCCGAGCGCCTCGACCCAGCTCTGCGCGAGCTCGCGCTGGCGTGCGGGCCGCATGCGCCGCAGGACGCCGCGCTGGGCCTGGACCGAGAGCGTGATGTTCTCCAGCACGGACAGCTCGCCGAGGATGCCCTCGGCCAGGCGGTTCTCCGACGAGTAGACGACGCCCAGCTGGATCGCCGTGCGGGGCGAGTCCAGGTCGACGGGCGTCCCCTCGATCCGGACGATCCCCGCCTCGAGGCGCGAGACGCCGGTCAGGGCCCGCGCGAGCGCGGTGCGCCCGGACCCGAGCAGGCCCGCGACGCCGACGACCTCGCCCTCGGCCAGGTCGACGTCGACCGGCGTGAGGTCGGGCGCCGACGCGATGCCGCGTGCGCTGAGGAACGCCTCGGTCCCGGGCTCGTCGTCGACCGGGACGCGTCGTCGTGCCTTGAAGTCGGAGACGTCGCGCCCGAGCATCTTCTGGACGAGGTCGATGCGCAGGAGCTGGCGCGTGAGGTACTCGCCGACGAGGTGGCCGTCGCGCAGCACGGTCACGCGGTCGCAGATCTCGTAGACCTGGTCCAGGAAGTGCGACACGAAGAGGATCGCGACGCCGCGCGACGACAGCTCACGGATGACCCGGAACAGCTCGGCGACCTCGTCGAGGTCGAGGCTCGACGTGGGCTCGTCGAGCACGAGGACGCGCACGTCGGTCGAGATGGCGCGCGCGATCGCGACGAGCTGCTGGACGGCGACGGGGTGCGAGCCGAGCGCCGAGCCGGGGTCGAGGTCGAGCCCCAGGTCGAGGAGGATCTCGCGCGCCCGCTCGCGCATGAGCCGCTGGCTGAGCACGCCGTGGCGCCGGGGCTCCCGGCCGAGGAGGACGTTCTCGGCGACGGAGAGGTTCGGCAGGAGCTCGACCTCCTGGTACACGGTGCTGATGCCCGCGCGCTGCGCGTCGTGCGGACCCGCGAACCGGACCGGGGTGCCGTCGAGCGTGAGCGTGCCCGCGTCGAGCGGCAGCACGCCCGTGATCGCCTTGATCAGCGTCGACTTGCCCGCACCGTTCTCGCCCATCAGCGAGTGCACCTCGCCGGGGAACATGCGGAACGAGACGTCGTCGAGGGCCGCGTCTGCACCGAAGCGGACCGTCGCCCCGGTCAGCTCGAGCAGCGGCAGCGCCCCGTCCATCTCGCCATTATCGCGAGACGGACGGGGCGCGGCGTCCACCGCCCCCTGCGCGGCGGCTATCGGCGTCGCTCCGCCCGGGCGACGATGGCCCGCTGGATGACGATGAAGAGGAGCAGGAGCGCCCCCACGATGATCTGCATCCACGACTGCTCGGCGCCCATGAACGAGATGATCGTCTTGATCGTCCCGAAGACGGCGACGCCCACGAGCGTCCCGAGCACGTAGCCGCGGCCCCCTGTGAGCAGGGTCCCGCCGATGACGACGGCCGCGATCGCGTCGAGCTCGGTGCCGATCCCGTTGCGCGGGTAGCCGGCGCCCGAGTAGGCCGTGAGCACGAGGCCCGCGAGCCCGCCGCAGAACCCGCTGATGACGTACACGGCGACCTTGGTGCGGGCGACGTCCAGACCCATGAGCCGCGCGGACTGCTCGTTGCCGCCGATCGCGTAGACCGTCCGGCCGAACCGCGTGAGGTGCAGCGTGAACGCGGCGAGCGCGACGACGACGAGCGCGAGGATGCCGGTCGGCGTGATGTACCAGTCGCCGAGCCGGATCCGGTTCTGCTGGAGCCACAGCACGCCGGTGTCCTCGACGCGGATCGACGACAGGCTCACGACGAACGCGAGACCGCGGGCCAGGAACAGCCCCGCGAGCGAGGCGATGAACGGCTGCACGTCGAAGTACTGGACGAGGACCCCGATGAGCAGCCCGATCGCGGACCCGCCGGCGAGCATGACCGTCACCGCGAGCCACGCGGGCACGCCGGACCCGAGCAGCTGGGCACCGAGGATGCCCGTGAACGCCATGACCGAGCCGACCGAGAGGTCGATGCCACCCGTCAGGATCACGAACGTCATGCCGACCGCGAGGATCAGCAGGTACGCGTTGTCGAGCAGGAGCGAGGAGATCGTCCGCGGCGTCACGAAGTCGCCGCGCAGCGAGGCCTCGGCACCGACGAGCAGCAGCGCGAGGATCACGAGCGCCGCGAACGTCGGCGTCATCGCGGCGTGCCTGCTCATGAACGTCCGGGTCGCGGCCGAGACGCGCTCGAGGCGCTCCGTCCGGCCCTCCGTCACCGTCGCGGTCATGCCGCCACCTCCGTCCGTCGGCCGGTCACGGCCTCGTGCTTGCTCGGTCCCGGCGGTCCGGTCGGTCCGTCCCGTCCGGGTCGCCGCACCATGCCGAACGCGCCCCGGACCCGCTTCGACTGGACCATGACCACGACGACGACGACGAGCGCGAAGAACACGGGGCTCTGCGCGGACGGGACGCCGAGGAAGAGGATCGTCGACTCGAGGGTCTGGATGACGAGCACCCCGATGACCGTGCCGGCGACCGAGAACTTGCCGCCCGCGAGCGACGTCCCTCCGAGCACGACCGCGAGGATCGCGTAGAGCTCGATGAACAGGCCCGCGGCGTTCGCGTCGGCGGCCTTGATGTTCGAGGCGTAGACGATGCCCGCGACGCCGGCGAGCGCACCGCTGAGCACGTACGCGCCCCACACGATGCCGCGTGACCGGACGCCCGCGAGGCGGCTGGCCTCGGGGTTGATGCCGACCGCCTCGGTCAGGACGCCCAGCGCGGTGCGCCGCTCGACGAGCGCGATGACCGCGACGGCGACGACCGAGATGACGAGCGCGAACGGCACGAGCGTGAGGTACCCGCTCGCGATGTAGGAGAACGGGTCGGAGTTGACCGTGGTGATGAACCCGCCGGTGATGAGCAGCGCGACGCCGCGTCCGGCGAGCATGAGCACGAGTGTCGCGATGATCGGCTGGATGCCCAGCACGGCGACGAGGAACCCGTTCCACACGCCCAGCACGAGCGCGACCGCGATCGCCGTCGCGACCGCGACGAGGACCGTCCCGAGGTTGCCCGGGTCGTCCGACCCGTCGATGACCGTGAGCGCGACCGCGCCCGAGACCGCCATGATCGCGCCGACCGAGAGGTCGATCCCCCGCGTCGCGATGACGATCGTCATGCCGAGCGCCACGAGCATGAGCGGTGCGCTGTTGCGCAGGATGTCGATGAGCGCGCCGTAGAGCTCGCCGTCACGCATCGTGATCGACAGGAACCGCGGACGCGCGATCGAGTTGACGGTGACGAGCGCGACGAGCGCCGCGGCCGGCCAGAACAGCCGGTGCTTCCAGAAGGTGGTCACGCCGCACTCCCCTTGCCCTCGTTGGCCAGGTAGTCGATGAGGCCGTCCAGGTCGACCTCGGCCGAGTCGAGCTCCCCGATCTTGCGGCGGTCCCGCAGCACGGCGATCCGTTGCGCCAATCGAAGCACCTCCTCCAGCTCGGACGAGATGAAGACCACGGCGAGTCCCTTGGCCGACAGCTCGGAGACCTTGCGCTGGATGTCGGCCTTCGCGCCGACGTCGATCCCGCGCGTGGGCTCGTCCAGGACGAGCAGCTCCGGTGCGGTCGCGAGCCAGCGCGCGAGCAGCACCTTCTGCTGGTTGCCGCCGGACAGGTTGCCGACGACGGCGTCCGGGTTGGCCGGCCGCACGCCGAGGGCCTCGATGTACTCGGCGACGATCGCGTCGCGTTCCGAGCGGCGCATCTTGCGCGCCCACCCGCGGCGCGCCTGGACGCCCAGGACGATGTTCTCCGCGACCGTCAGGTCGGCGATGATCCCCTCGCCGCGGCGGTCCTCGGACGAGAACGCGATGCGGTGGTCGATCGCGTGCCGCGGCGTCGTCATGCGCGCGGGCCGGCCGTGCACGGAGACGTGGCCGGTGTCGGCGCGGTCGGCCCCGTACAGGAGGCGGACCAGCTCGGTGCGGCCCGAGCCCAGCAGGCCCGCGAGGCCGACGACCTCGCCGGGGTAGACCTCCAGGTCCGCGGGCTCGAGGACCCCGCGCCTGCCGATCCCCTCGGCGCGCAGCACGGGCTCGCCCGACCGGTCGACCTCCCGGCGCGCCGTGCCCGACAGCGCCTCGAGGTCGTCGAGCGCGCGCCCGATCATCTCGGTGACGAGCACGTCGCGCGGCAGCGAGGCAGCGAGGTGCTCACCGACGAGCGAGCCGTTGCGCAGCACCGTGATCCGGTCCGAGATCTCGTAGACCTGGTCCAGGAAGTGCGAGACGAAGAGGATCGCGACGCCCTTGGCGCGCAGGTCGCGGATGACGCCGAACAGCTGCTCGACCTCGTCGCGGTCGAGGCTCGAGGTGGGCTCGTCCAGGACGAGCACCTTCGCGTCCAGCACCATCGCGCGGCTGATCGCGACGAGCTGCTGGATCGCGATCGAGTGCGACGACAGGAGCGAGCGCGGGTCGATGGTCAGGCCGAGGCCCCGGAGGTGACGCGCGGCCTCGGCGTGCGTCGCGCGCCAGTCGATCGTGCGTCCGCGTCGCCGCTCGTGGCCGAGCATGACGTTCTCGCCGACCGTGAGGTTCGTGCAGAGGTTGACCTCCTGGTACACGGTCGAGATGCCGGCGGCCTGCGCGTCCGCGGTGGACGTGAAGGTGCGCTCCTCGCCGCCGACGGTGATGGTCCCCCCGTCGACGCGGTAGACGCCCGTGAGGGCCTTGATGAGGGTGGACTTGCCGGCGCCGTTCTCACCCATGAGCGAGTGGACCTCGCCCGGGCGGAGCAGCAGGTCGACGTGGTCGAGCGCGAGCACCCCCGGGAACCGGATGGTGATGCCGCGCATCTCGACGACGTACGGGGAGCTGTCCGCTGCGGTCTGCGTCGATGTGGCCGCTGCGGGGTCCGCAGAGGTGTCCGCTGACATGTGGGGCTGCTTTCCTCGTCGGTCGCGGGGCGGCGACGTCGGACCTGGGGCCGACGTCGCCACCCCGCTGCTCGGTGTGACGGTCCGACCGGTCAGTACTTGCGGTCGGGCAGCGCCTCCTCGGCGGCGGCCTGGTCGAAGGCCTGGTCCTCGACGATCGTGCGCTTGTCGACCTCCTCGCCGTCGAGCACGGCCTTCACGAGCTCGGCGGCCTTCTCGCCGAGCAGCGGGTTGCACTCGACGATGTAGTTGATCTTGCCGTCCACGAGCGCCTGCATGCCGTCGCGGACCGCGTCGATCGTGATGATCTTGATGTCCTCGCCCGGCACGGCACCCGCGGCCTCGATGGCCTCGATCGCGCCGAGGCCCATGTCGTCGTTGTGCGCGTAGACCAGGTCGATCCCGTCGACGCCGTACTTCTGGAGGAAGCCCTCCATGACCGACTTGCCGCCGTCGCGCGTGAAGTCGCCCGTCTGCGAGTCGATCTTCTCGATCGGCGTGCCCTCGATGGCGGCGTCGAAGCCCTCGGCACGGTCGTTGGCCGGGGCGGAGCCCGTGGTGCCCTCGAGCACGACCATCGTGGTGGGCTCGGTGAAGTTCTCCGCGGCCCACTCGCCGGCCTTCTGGCCCTCGAGCTTGAAGTCGAGGCCGACCCACGTGGCGTAGAGGTCCTCAGACGCCGTGACCGTGCGGTCCTCGAGGATCACCGGGATGTCGGCGTCCTGCGCCTCCTGCAGGACGTCGTCCCAGCCGTCCTCGACGATCGGCGCGATGACGATCGCGTCGACGCCCTGGTTGATGAACGACCGCACCGCGGCGATCTGGGCGGCCGGGTCGTTGTCGGCCGCGTTGAAGACGAGCTCGAAGCCGTTCTCCTCGGAGAACGCCTCCTTCATGGACTCGGTGTTGGCGCTGCGCCACCCGCTCTCGGAGCCGGTCTGCGCGAAGCCGACCGTGATGACGTCGTCGCCTCCGCCACCGCCGCCCGAGCCGGCCGCGACGTCGTCGCCACCGTCAGAGCCGCATGCCGAGAGCCCGAGCGTCACGGCACCGAGCAGCGCCAGTCCGGACAGAACCTTGTTCCGCATCTCCAAAACCTCCTTGTTCTGGTCCGGCGTCATCGCCGGCCACGGGTGCCCCCGCCGAGGCCCTCCGTCGGGCCGTGTGATGAATGATAGCGCTCACAATTCCTCACACGTCGAGACGCTGGATGTCACGGTTCGGTAACGTCCGTGCGTGATCAGGGGCTTTCCGGTGCCGGGAGCGCGTGATGTGACACATGCGTACGGGTCACATCGAGCGGACGCTGGTGGGATGTCCGCCCAGGCGCGACCCCGTCGCGGGTCCCCTCCGAGCGGCCCGGCCGCGCGTCAGGCGAGGCGCCGCGCGACCTGCTCCTCGTCGATGAGCGACAGGACGGCCCGACGGTCCGCCTCCCCGAGCCGCCGGAACACGCGGTCCACGAGGAACAGCGAGCGCGTGCTCCGGCCGCGCGCCACACCGAGGGCGATCGCACCGGAGACGAGGACGACCCAGACCACCCACGGCCACGGCTGGAAGCCCGCGAACCCGCTGAGCGCCCCGAGCAGCACGAAGGTGATGAGCTGCGAGAGCGCGACGGCGGCGAGCGCGACGACGACGTCGCGCCGCAGCACGCGGTGCGCGACGTACGCGCCGATCGGGACCGCGGCGACCATCGTCAGCAGCAGACCCAGCACGGTGGCCGCCCCGCTCGTCCCCGCCGAGCCGAGCAGGACCTCGGACTCCGCCGTCGTGAGCACGCCGGCCTCCTCGCCCGCCCACGAGACGGCGGCCGCGCCCACGAACGCGACGACGTACGTGACCCACTCGGTGAGCGCGAGGAGCCCCGCAGCGATGATCGCCGCGTAGACGGGCGGCCGCGCGAACGTCCCCGAGAGCATCTCCTGCACGTGCTCGACCTTGCTCTTGCGCCGCTCACCGCGGCGGATCGCGACCATCGGGACGAGCGCGCCCGAGGCCGTCGACACCGGTGCGGTCACCTCGCTCGGCACGTCCAGCGCGCGCAGCGCGACCGCGGTGCCGGCGATCACGGCGATCGAGATCATCGAGACGACGACGGAGTCGGGCCGGCCCGACGCGGCGGCCGGGACGGATGCGGGCGCGGACGGCGGGACTCCCCTGCCTGGGACGGATGTCGCGCTCATCGCTCACCCCCCGGACGTCTGCCCCGGTCCACCCAGCGTCAGCCCGGGGGTCGACGACAGCAAGGGACCTCCGGCCCGCGCCCGACGACGCCGAGGTCCCGGGCGCGCGCGGACCCCTCCGGGCCCACCCCGCCCCGTCGCTGTGTGAAGCGAACGGGTCGCGTACCGACCCATCGGCTTCACGGAAGCGCCGGCCGCACGGCGAACCCGACGGGCGGCGGCTCGTTCGACCGGCTCCGGGCCCCCGGCTCCGGCTCCGGGCAGGCCCTTGTGCGGAGCCGGTGGAAACGTCGGTCAGGTCGCCGGGGCCGGCGGACGGCAGACGACGACGCGCAGTTCGGCGCCGTCGAGCGCGACCGGGCCGGCCGACGCGGGCACGACGACGGTCGCGCCCCGGCGCACGGGCAGCTCGGCCCCGCCCGCCGCGAGCGTCCCCGACCCGTCGACGACCACGACCACCGCGAACCCGGCGTCGAGCGCGCGCGAGCCGGCCCACCGCTCGACGCGGAAGAACGGCGCGGCGCCGGGCAGCAGGTCGCCGTCGTCGGACGCCGTCGCGCCGCGCAGCCGGGCGACGTCCTCGGGGGACCAGCCACGCCGGTCGACCGCGGCGAGCGCGACGTCGAACCCGAGGCCCAGGTGCCCGGCAGCGGCGCCGTCGATCGCGAAGCCGTCCCACTCGAGGAGGATCGACAGGTCGGTCGGCTCCTGGAGCTCGACGACGAGCGCGCCCTCGCCGATCGCGTGCGGCAGGCCCGCGGGCACGAGCACGGCGTCGCCCGCCGCGAGGTCGAGCGTGTGCATCGCGCCGAGCATCGCGTCGGTCGCCTGGTCGGCGACCCACCCGGCGAGCTCGTCGGCGCCGACGTCGCGCGTGAAGCCGAGGTGGACGCGCGCGGGCTCGAGGACGACCCAGGCCTCGGTCTTGCCGTGTGCGAGTCCGAGGTGCGCGGCGGCGAAGGGCACGTCGGGGTGCGCGTGCACGGGCAGCCGCTGACCCGCGTCGAGCAGCTTGACCAGCAGCGCCGGGTCGGAGCCGAACGCCGCGACGTGGTCGGCGCCGAGCCACGCGACGGGGTCGGCCTCGATCGCGTCGCGCAGGGTCCCGCCGTCGGGCAGCACCGTGAGGCCGACCGGGTCCTGCCCGAAGACCGCGGTGGTCGACGCGACCCAGTCCTCGGGCTCGTGCGTCGCCCAGGTCGCCGTGCCGCGCAGCGCGGCGATCTGCCGACCGCCCGCGTAGAACCGGTCGGCGGGCTGGTTGGCGGGCAGCGCGACAGGCCTCATGCGGCTCCTCCTCGGTGGGGTTCGACGGCGATCCGCACGCCCGTGCGCCAGGTCTCCCCCGGCTCGAGCACGGGCGCACCCGCGTGCGGGAGGTCCCGCTCGGGGCCGAACAGCGGCGCGTTGGTCGGCTCGACGCCCAGCACGTACGCGCCGCGCGCCGGCCAGCTCCACGTGCACAGGCGCGGGAGCGTCGCCCCGGTCCAGGCGACGACGACGTCCGGGTGCTCGTCGTCGCCGAGGAGCGTCGCGCGTGCGCCGCGCACGCCGACGTGCTCGGCGACGACGGGCTCGAGCCCGCGTGCGGGGTCCGGGGTGACGAGCGGGTCGCGCCCGCGCGGCAGGGGGTCGCGCACGACGACGTCGTCGGCCGCGACCTCGAGGCGCGCACCCGGCCGCAGCAGCGGTGCGCCGAGGTTCACGTGGTAGAGCAGCGGGACGCCGACGGCGTGGTCGCCGACGTTGCGGACG
Source organism: Cellulomonas carbonis (assembly GCF_014636275.1). Classification (GTDB taxonomy): domain Bacteria; phylum Actinomycetota; class Actinomycetes; order Actinomycetales; family Cellulomonadaceae; genus Actinotalea; species Actinotalea carbonis. Next base: position 1,004,945 of record NZ_BMEB01000002.1, on the reverse strand, counting down.
ACGTCGCGGACCTCGACCGCGGCGGAGCCCGTCGACGCGACGACCTCGCGCTCGACGAGCACGCGCGGCCCGTCGAAGGTCGTGTGCGCGACGGCACCGCGCACGGACACCTCGACACCGTCGCCGGTGGTGCGGCGCGACCAGTGCACGTCGGTCGCGGGCGTGAGGTGGTGCGTGCCGTGCTGGCCGGACGACCCGCGCGGCGGGCCGATGTTGTCGGGGCCGCACGTCGCGAGCAGCCCGCCGAGGAAGCGCGACTCCCAGCCGTGGCCGGGCCCGGGGTCGACCGGGTGCATCGACCGCCACGCGACGGGGGTCGAGCCCCACCACGTCGCGCCGAGGTCGAGGCCCCGGTCGGGCAGCACCTCGAACGCCAGACCGCCCGCGAGCCGGACCGCGACGGTCCGACGCCCGTCGGCGCGGGTGAGCTCCTCGACGGACGCGAGCGCCTCGGGCAGCGTGACGCGGCCGTCCCGCAGCAGGTCCGCCCACGACGGCGTGCCCGCCCCGCGGGCGTCGGGCGTGGCGGTCATGCCTCCTCGCCGCGGCCGGTGGCGAGCGCGGCGAGGAAGCCGCCGATGAACGTGTCGCCGAGGCCGATGGTCGTCGGCGCGCGGACCGCCGTGAGGTCGAGCGCGGGGACGACCGTCGCGTCCGGACCGAGCAGGCGCTCGACCTCGGCGGCGACCTTCGCGGCGTCCTCGCCGGGGGCCGTCGCGGCCGTGGCCGCGTAGTCGTCGGCCGTGAAGCCGTCGCCCAGGCGGTAGCGCGTGCTCGCCATGACGATGCCGCCACGGAGCGCCGGCCCGAGGGACCGGGCGCGCTCACCGACCGCGAGCGCCCAGTGCTGCGTGTGGACGACGAGCGTCGGCGCGGGCACCAGCGCGCGCAGGTCGCCGACGGCGGCCGCGACGTCGGACGGGTCGACCAGGTCGACGCGGCGGCCGAGGTAGGACTGCATCTCGTCCTCGTTGAGGCTGTAGACGTCGACGACGCCGGCCATGACGTCGCGCACGCGCGTGCTGAAGGCCGGGACGTGGAAGCCCGCGTCCTCGAACATGACGAGCGCGCCGTCGGGCATCGCGCCCAGCGCGTCGACGCAGCGCGCCAGCCGGTCCTCGAGCGTCACCGGGTCCTGGATGACGTTGAACGACGAGAGCAGGAACACGTCGGCGGTGCGCAGCGCGTCGGGCAGGTCCTCGGCGATGCGGAGCTCGCGGTGGGGCGGGTCGTTGGCGTAGATGATGCGGTTCGGGCGCGGTGCGACGACGTCGACCGCGCCGGGTCCCGTGCCGAGGCGGACCCGCGCGCCCGCGGGGTACTGCACGATCAGGTGGGGGTCGAGCGTGTCCTCGGTCGCGCTCGAGACGTGGTCGACGGTCGCTGGGAGCAGCCGCCGCACGGTGTCGTCGATCGAGACCAGGTGCACCGTGCTCGGTACGCCGAGGACGTCCATCGCGATCGCGGCCCGCACGCACGTCCCGCCGAGCGTCACGGCCTTGTCGAACCGGGCGGCGACCGCCTCGACGATGTCGGAGGAGGCGACGAACCGCTCTCCTCCGACACCGTCGCGGACGAACGCCAGCAGGCTGCGCACCAGGTCGCGGACCGAGTCGACCGGGGCGTCGAGGTCGAGGTCGTCGGGCCCCACGCCGTGCTCGGCGGCGAGCGCCTCGAGCACCTGAGGGTCCCACCGGATCTCGTAGTCGACGGTCCCACCCATCCCCAGCACGAACTGCGTGCTCATGTGCGGCCTGCTCCTCTCGTGCTGGTGCGCGTCGTCCTGGCGTGCCGGGCCCTCGGGCCCCTCGGGCCCCTCAGCGGCCCTCGGCAGCCGTCAGTACAGGTCGGCCTTGCCTGCGGCGTCGAAGAGGTGGATCTTCTGCGCCGCGACCTCCTGCATCGCCGCGATCGCGGGCGGCTGGATCACGAGGGGCTCGCGCAGCGTGGTGTCCGCGAGGACCTCGCGCATGCGGTCGTGGTACGCGACCTTGATGTCGCTCGAGATGTTGATCTTGTTGACCCCGAGCTTGACCGACTGGCCGATCTCGTCGTCCGGGTTGCCCGAGCCGCCGTGCAGCACGAGCGGGATGGGCAGCAGCTCCTTGATCTCGCGGAGCAGGTCGAGCTTGAGCTCGGGCTTCATGTGCTTGGGGTACAGCCCGTGCGCCGTGCCGATCGCGACGGCGAGGCTGTCGATGCCCGTGCGCTCGACGTACTCGACCGCCTGCTGCGGATCCGTGTAGGTGATCGCGGAGACGGCGACGCCCTCCTCGGCCTGCTCGTCGAGCTTGCCGATCGTGCCGAGCTCACCCTCGACCGACAGGCCGACCGCGTGCGCGGTGTCGGCGACCTTCCGGGTGATCGCGACGTTGTCCTCGAAGGGCTGCATCGACGCGTCGATCATCGCCGACGTGAAGCCGTACTGGATGGCCTCGAGCACCTGCTCGTACGAGCCGCCGTGGTCCCAGTGGATCGCGACGGGCACCGACGAGCGGTGTGCGCGCTGGATGATCGCCGGGAGCGCGTCGCGCCCGAGGTGCGCGACCTCGTCCGGGTGGATCGCGACCATCAGGGGCGCGCGCAGCTTCTCGCTGATCTCGAAGATGCCCTTGCCCATCGCCCAGTCGCTGATGTTGAACGCCGGGATGGCGAAGTAGTTCTCGTTCGCGACCGCCAGCAGGTCCTTGCCGCTCATCAACATGGTTCTTCTACTCTCTGTCCGTCTGCGGGTGTGCGTTCTCGGTACGTTCGTGGATGGAATTCGCTGAGTGCTCAGATCTTGACGGCGCCGGCAGTCATCCCCCCGATGAAGTAACGCTGGAAGAAGAGGAACAGCAGCAGCACCGGGATGCAGCCGAGAATGCTCATCGCCATCATCTCGTTCCACTCGTACGAGTGCTGGCCCATGAGCAGCTGGATGCCGATCGGGACGGTGCGCATGTCCTCGGTGCGGGTCAGCGTCAGCGCGAACAGGAACTCGTTCCACGCGATCATGAAGGTGTAGACGCCGACCGAGACGAGACCGGGCACGGAGATCGGCACGAGAATGCGCCACAAGGCGGTCATCGGACCGGCCCCGTCGACCTTCACGGCCTCGTCGAGCTCTTTCGGGAGGGTGTTGAAGTAACCCGTCATCATGATGATCGCGTACGGCAGCGTGAACACCATGTAGGTGAGGATCAGACCCTGGTAGGTGTTGTACAGACGCAGCCCGACCATGAGCCCGAAGTACGGGATGAGCAGCGTGATCGGGGGCACGGCCTGCACCGAGACGACCACCACGTTGATGGTCTTCTTGCCCCAGAACTCGTACCGGCTGAACGCGTAGGCCGCGAGCACCGCGACGACGAGCGTCAGCACGGTGACCGACAGCGCGACGACGTAGCTGTTGAGGAAGAACCGCAGCTTCACCGGGTCCGTGAGGATCGTCGTGTACGCGTCGAACGAGAACCCCGGCGTGATCAGCCGCGGCGGGAACTCGAAGATCTCCGAGTTCCGCTTGAAGGAGCTCGCGAGCATCCAGACCACGGGCAGCGCCGAGAAGCAGCCGCCGAGGATCAGCGCGACCAGCAGCGCGGCCTTCTTGCCGGTCTTCCTCGGCGCCGTCCGCTGCGGTGCGGGCTCGGCGATGATCGCGGGGTCGGCGAGAGTGGTCATGGTCAGTCCCTCGACTTCTGGTGCCGGACGTAGAAGAACGCGAGCACCATCGACATCAGCAGCACCAGGACCGCCGAGGCGGAGGCGACCGAGAAGTCGTAGCGCGTGAACGCGAGCTTGTAGGTGAAGGTCGACAGGACCTCGGTCGCGTCGATCGGGCCACCGCCCGTCGTCATCCAGATGAGCGCGAACTGCTGCGTCGTCCAGATGAAGTCCAGCAGCGCCATCGAGATGATGATCGGCCGCAGCTGCGGGAGGGTCACGTGGCGGAACTGCGCCCACGCTCCCGCGCCGTCGACCCGGGCCGCCTCGTACAGCTCGCGCGGGATGCCCTGCAGGCCCGCGAGCAGCGAGATCATGAAGAACGGATAGCCGGACCAGATGTTGATGAAGGTCACGGCCGCGAGCGCGGTGGACGGGTTGGCGAGCCACTCCGTCTGCCCCTCGGTCAGGCCGGTCGCCCCGAGCAGGTAGTTGATGACGCCGTTCGGGCTGAGCAGGAGCCGCCACAGCACGGCGACGATCGCGACCGTGAACAGCCACGGCAGGATGTAGATGACGCGGAACAGGCCCTTGATGCGGTCGCCCAGCAGCGGCGAGTTGAGCATCAACGCGAAGCCGAGCCCGATCCCGAAGTGCACGACCACCGAGGTGAGCGTGAAGACCAGGGTGTTGCGCACGGCCTTGAAGAAGACGGGGTCGGTGAGGACCTCGGCGTAGTTCTCGAACCCGATGAACGCGGGGTTCTTGTTGGTGATGACCCCGTCGAGCAGCGAGTACGTGATCACCATGATGATCGGCGTGACCATCAGGATGACGAGCAGGATGCCGGTCGGGGTGAGGAACCCGTAGGGCGTCAGCCGGCGCTTGAGCCGCGAGACGCGGCGTGCGCGGGCCCCGTCGTCGGGGCCGGCCGCCGGCACGGGGGCCTGGCGCGCCTTCCGCGGCGGGCTGGTGATCTGGGACATGACGCGGCTCTCTCTTCGGTGGCGGGTGGTGCCGGTCACGGTGCGCGTGGCCGGCACCACCCGGGGTCCAGGTCAGACGGCCTAGAACTCCTCTTCCCACGTGGCCTGCGCGGCGGCGAGCGCCTCCTCCATGGACTGCTGGCCGTCGAGCGCGCGCTGGAACTCCTCGCCGAAGTCGCGCATCAGCTGCTCGGCGACGGGCAGGCCGGTGAACTCGTTGGCCGGGAAGCCCGACTGGTAGATCTCGAACGCCGTCCCGAAGAGCTCGTCCTCCTCGACGAAGTCCGGCACCGAGTCGACGTTGCCCGGGAACGCGTTGGCGATCGAGGACAGCTCGCTGTTGACCTCCTCGCTCATGAGGAACTCGACGAGCTTGAAGGCCTCCTCCTTGTTCTCGGAGTTCTCGGCGACGCCGATGCCCCACGAGGCGTAGGGGATGCCGCGCTCGCCCTCGTAGCCCTCCTCGGCCGGGATGGCCGAGATGCTGAAGTCGAGGTCGGGGTTCTGCTCGCGGATGAGGTTCACGTGGGCAAGCGAGTCGATCATCATGCCGACGCGGCCGTTGGTGAACTCCTCGACCTTGTCCTGCTCCTTCATCGTGAAGGCGCCGGGGGCGACGACGCCGTCGTCCCACAGGCCCTGGATGAACTCCATCGCGCTGCTGACCTCGGGGTTGTCGACCAGGGCCGGCTGACCGCCGTCGAGCATCGAGCCACCGGACGCCCACACCCACGACATGACGTCGTTCTGGATGCCGTTGGGCGCCTCGAGCGAGAGCGGCAGGACCCAGCCGTACGCGCCGTCGCCCGTGACGGCGGCCGCGGCGTCGGCGAACTCGTCGCGCGTCGTCGGCGGGGCGTCGACGCCCGCCTCGGCGAGGAGCGCGTCGTTGGTGAACATCGGGTAGACGAAGTTGACGACGGGGATCATGTACGTCGCGTCGTCGACCTGGACCTGGCTCGCGAGGCCGGAGTCGTCGTAGCCGACCTCCTCCATGAGGGCCGTCAGGTCGGCGATCGCGCCCTGCTGGGCGAAGTCGCTCACCCAGGCGCCGTCGAGGCCGACGACGTCGGACATCGTGCCCGCGGCCGCGCCGGCGACGACCTGCTCCTTGGTCGAGGCGTACGGGCCGGACAGGAGCTCGACCTTGATGCCGGGGTTCTCCTCCTCGAACTGGTCCATCAGCTCGCGGAAGGCACCCTCCGGGAGCTCGGGCTCCCACCACTGCGAGAACTCGAGGGTGACCTCGCCACCGTCGCCGGTGCCGCCGTCGGTGGCACCACCCGTGTCCGCGGTACCCGAGCAGCCTGTGAGTGCGAGTGCTGCGGCACCGCTGACGGCGATGAAGCGTCCAACGTTCGCGCCCTTGCTCATGACTCTCCTTCTGGGGGCTCTGCCGCTTCCTGCGCTTCGCTGCGCACTCTTGCGGGTTTCTGCAACGTAGACCGGCTGACGAGTGTGTGTCAACCGTCACAACGACGCGTTGTCGTGCGTGGGACGGGTGCGCGGGCTCGGGCGGCGCAGGTGTACGGATGCGCGTTCTTGCACGAACCCGCATCCGTGGGTTTCACTTCCTGCATGTCAACGACGATCGACAGCTCCTCGCGGCGGCTCCCCGCAGGTCGCAAGGCCGAGCTCGCGGCGTACGTCGCGGAGACCGGCCAGGTGACCGTGGCGAACCTGGCCGAGAGGTTCGACGTCTCCCCCGACACCATCCGCCGGGACCTCGACCAGCTCGACGCCGACGGCGTGCTGATCCGCACCCATGGCGGGGCGATCAGCCTCCAGGCGGTGCCGCGGCCCGACACGGGGCTCGACGTGCGCCTGCGTCTGCAGACCCAGGCCAAGGACCAGATCGGGGTGCTCGCCGCGGGCCTCGTGCACGACGGCGCCGCCATCATGATCAACGCCGGGACGACGACGCTCGCGACGGCGCGGCACCTCACCGACCACCGCGACCTCACGATCGCGACGAACTCGCTGCGCCTCGCGACCGAGCTCAACCCGATGGCGTTCCGGGACCTGTACGTCTTCGGCGGCGTGGTGCGGCTCAGTGCGCAGGGGACGGTCGGACCGGTCGCGTTCCCGGCCCACAGCGGCGCCGACCGCGACATCCGCTGCGACCTCGCGCTCATCGGCGTGGGAGCGGTCTCGGCCGACGCCGGCTACTCCACGAGCAACCTCGGGGAGGCGACGATGATGCGCGAGATGATGGACCGCTCCGCGCGCGTCGCGGTCCTCGCGGACTCGACCAAGTTCGGCCGGCGGCTGTTCGCGCAGATCGCCGACCTCGGCCGCGCCGACTACCTCGTGACCGACGCGCCTCCCCCGCCGGACCTCGCCGAGGCGCTCCGCGAGGCCGACGTCGAGGTCCTCACCCCCGCGTCGTAGCGGCGCAGGTCCCGGGACGACGGCGCGGCGGGCGTGTCGCCGTCCGCGCCCGGCCGGGCGTCGGCGCTGTGCGGATCGAGGCGGTCGGATCCCGACCGTCCGACTCCGCAGAGGCCGGCGCCCGGACGCGCGCGCCTATCGTGGTCGGTGTGGGCACTCTGCGTGAGCGGGTGGACCGCACGCCGCCCCGCCGTGAGCGCCACGTCGACCTGCTCCGCGTGGTGGCGATCGGCGCCGTCGTCCTGGGCCACTGGCTGATCGTCTCGATCCGCGAGGAGGACGGTGTCCTCACGGGCACCAGCGCGCTCGTCGAGCTGACGTGGGCGCATCCGCTGACGTGGCTGTTCCAGGTCATGCCGGTGTTCTTCGTCGTCGGCGGGTTCGCGAACGCCGCCTCGCTGACCGCCGCGCGGCGTCGCGGCGAGGGCGACGTCGGCTGGCTGCTCGCACGCGGCGCACGGCTCGTCCCGCCGGTGACCGTGCTCCTGCTCACCGTCGCCGCGGCGGCCGTCGTCGCCCGGCTCGTGGGCGGTGACCCGCGCCAGGTCGGCGAGAGCGTCGCGGCCGCCGTCCTGCCCCTGTGGTTCCTCGTGGCCTACCTCGCGGTGGTGCTGCTCACGCCCGTCGCCCACGCGCTGCACCGCCGGTTCGGACTGCGTGTCGTCGGCGTGCTGCTCGTCGCGGTCGCGGTCGGCGACGCCGCGCTCCTCGGGCCGCTGCCCGACGCCGTCGGGTACGGGAGCTTCCTGCTCGGCTGGGTCGTGATGCACCAGGTCGGGTTCGCGTGGCGCGACGGGTCGCTGCCGCGGGGTGGGCGCGCGGCGGTCACGATGCTCGTCGGCGGGCTCGCGGTGCTCGTCGCGCTCACCGTCCTCGGGCCGTACCCCGTGAGCATGGTCAACGTCCCGGGCGCCGCCGTGCACAACGCGTCGCCGCCGAACCTCGCGCTGCTCGCGCTCGGGACCGCGCAGCTCGGCCTCGCGCTGGCGGTGCGCGGGCCGTCGGAGCGGTGGCTGCACCGACGTGGCCCGTGGACGGCGGTCGTGGCGGCGAGCACGGTGACGTTCACGCTGTTCCTGTGGCACATGCCGACCGTCGTGCTCGTCGGGACGGTGCTCGACGCCCTCGGCGCGCTGCCGCACGCGGACGTCGGGTCCGGTGCGTGGTGGGCGTGGCGGGTCCCGTGGCTCGTGCTGCTCGCGGTCGTGCTCGCGGGGATCGTCGCCGTCGTCGGCCGGGTCGAGCAGCGAGGACTCGGCGGATCTGGCCGGCTGGGCGCCCGGCTCGGTGACGGACGGGCGGACACCGGTACCGGCAGGGCGGTCCAGGGCGGGCACGGCGTCGTCGTCGGCACCGTCGTCGTCACGGCGTACCTCGGTGCCGCGCTCGGCCTGCTGTCGATCGCCTGGGCCGGGCCGGGCGTGCACGGTCCGTTCGGCCTCTCGACGGCGGGGCTGGCGGCCTGGCTCGGCGGTGCCGCGGCGTTGGCCGTCGTACGGCGCACCCGGTCGCGTGACCGACGCCGCGGCGACGTCGCCGCTCACTAGGCTCGCACCAGCAGGGGGCCGGTCACCGGGCGGACGCCGAGGTGTCGGCTCGTGGATCTCGCAGACCGTCGACGCCTGACCTCGTGCGAGCCGGTCCGCGCACCGGCCGGCGGCCCGCGCCCCTGTCGCGGCGAGCGGTGCGGTGCCATGGTGGAGGTCCACGTCGGCCGACGGCGGCCGTCCGGTGGAGGACCGAGCCATGGAGCTGTCCGAGCGCGCACACGCTGCCGACCAGGCGATCGAGCCGGTCACGTCGTTCTTCCTGTCGCTGCGGGCGATGGACGGGCAGGACGGCGTCGTCGACCTGACGTTCGGCGACCCGCACGAGATGCCGCTTCCGGGGCTGGTCACGGCGCTGCGGGACGTCCTCGAGCCACGTGGCACCGACTGGTTCGCGTACAAGTCGAGCCTGGCGCCGGCGCAGGAGGCGATCGCCGCGGGCCTGCGCGACGAGCTCGGGCTGCCCTTCGAGCCGGCCGACATCACGATGACGCAGGGCGCCTTCGGCGCGATCGCGCTCGCGTTCCGGCTGGTCGCCGACGTCGGTGACGAGGTGGTGATCCCCGCACCCGGCTGGTTCTACGCGCCGATGCTGCGCGCCGCGGACATGGTGCCGATCAAGGCCTCACTCGACCCGGAGACGTTCGACCTCGACGTCGACGCGGTCGCCCGCGCCATCACGCCACGGACGCGCGTCGTCGTCGTCAACTCCCCCGCCAACCCGACCGGCCGCGTCTACGGGCGCGACCGGCTCGCCGAGCTCGCGGCGGTGCTCGAGGACGCGTCGGCGCGCAACGGTCGGCGGGTCTGGCTCCTGTCGGACGAGCCGTACCGGCGGATCCGGTTCGACGGCATCGGGTTCACCAGCCCGGCCGCCGTCTACCCGTGGACGCTCGTCGACTACAGCTACGGCAAGGTCCTCCTCGCGCCGGGTCAGCGGCTCGGGTACCTCGCGCTGTCGCCGTCGGTCCCGGACACGGTGCGCGACGAGCTGCGCGCCGCGATGCTGCCGCTGCAGCTCGCGCTCGGCTGGGGCTTCCCCGACGCGCTCATGCAGTACGCGGTGCCCGCGCTCGAGACGGTGTCGATCGACCTGGACGAGCTCACGCGACGGCGGGACCGCATGGTCGGCGCGCTGGCGGACGCCGGCTACGCGCTCACGGTCCCCGAGGGGACGTTCTACCTGTGGGGCGCGGCTCCCGGCGGTGACGCCGTCGGGTTCGCCGCCGCGCTGGCCGAGCGTGGCGTGTACGTCCTGCCCGGGACGGTGTTCGACCGGGCGGGGCACTTCCGGATCAGCCTGACGGCGACGTCCGCGATGCTCGAGCGGGCGCTGCCCGCGCTGGTCGAGGTGGGAGCGGGGCTGGTGCGCGGGTAGCTGCGTGGGCGACTCACGCGATGAGTTCCGGCCTCGGGCCGGGTCTGCCCAGGAACCCACCCGTCCGACCCCGGAGGCATCGTGAAGCTGCTGCTCACCTCGGGCGGCGTGACCAACTCGAGCATCGAGGCCGCGCTCGTGCGGCTGCTCGGCAAGCCGATCACCGACTGCCGCGCCCTGTGCGTCCCGACCGCGCAGTGGGGTCACCCGATGTGCGGGCCGGAGTCCGTCCAGGGCCTCGTCGCCGCGCGGCCGGACTGGCGGCATCTCACCGGCCTCGGGTGGGTGTCGCTCGGCGTCCTCGAGCTCACGGCGCTGCCGAGCATCGGCGCGGAGCGGTGGGTCCCCTGGGTCCGGGAGGCGGACGTGCTGCTGGTCGACGGCGGCGACGCGACGTACCTGGCGCACTGGGTGCGCGAGTCGGGGCTCGCCGACCTGCTGCCGTCGCTCACCGACACGGTGTGGGTCGGCGTGAGCGCGGGGAGCATGGTGATGACGCCCCGGATCGGCGACCTGTTCGTCGAGTGGTCCGGCGCCGCGGACGACCGGACCCTCGGCGTGGTGGACTTCGCGATCTTCCCGCACCTCGACGCGTTCCCCACCAACACGATGGTCGACGCCGAGCGGTGGGCCGCCGGGCTCGGCGTCCCGTCGTACGTCATCGACGAGCAGACGGCGGTCGTCGTGGCCGACGGCGTCGTCGAGGTCGTGTCGGAGGGGCGGTGGAAGGCCTTCGACGCCGATGGCGCGTGAGCCCCGAGGGGCCCACGCGCCATCGACGCGTTCAGCGGGTGAGGCTCAGCGGTTCAGGCCCGGCGGGGTGCGCGGGGACTTGCCCGGGGTGGCCTCGGTGAGGGTCTCGAGCAGCGCGTAGTACGCGGGCTTCTTCTCGAAGTCCTCGGTCATGATCGTCGCGTAGCCCTCGGGGAAGACCCCGGGGACCCACGAACGCGCGTCGTCGAAGCCCCACACCGTGTAGCTGGTGCAGGCGGACACGTTGATGCAGGCCTCGAGCATCGCGTCGTAGCGCTCGGCCTGGAGCGCGATCTGCTCCTCGGTCGGCTCGCCGTCGTCGCCGAGCGGCATGCGGACGTCGGCCTCCGTCACGGCCACCTTCAGGCCGAGCGCGGCGAAGCGCTCGAAGTTCGCCTGGATCGACTCGTCGAAGCCGTACATGAGGCTCAGGTGACCCTGGGCGCCCATGCCGTGCAGCGGCACGCCGTCGGCGAGCAGCTCCTGCGCCAGGGCGTAGTACGCGTCGGTCTTGGTGTTGACGCCCTCGGCGTTGTAGTCGTTGAGGAACAGCACGGCCTCGGGGTCCGCCTCGTGCGCCCAGCGGAAGACGTCACCGAGCAGCGCGACCGGGTCCTCGGCGCACGCCTTGAGGAACGGGTTCGCCTCGGTGCGCAGGCGCACGCCGCCCGCGTCCCAGTCGTCCTGGAAGATCTCGTTGGCGACGTCCCACTCGTAGATCTCGCCGGCGTAGCGGCCGACGACGGTGCGGACGTGCTCCTCGAGGACGTCGCGCGCCTCGTCGCAGCTCCACGTCGCGCTGGCGTCGATGACCCACTGCGGGTTCTGGCTGTGCCACAGCAGCGTGTGGCCGCGGACCTCCTGGTTGTTGGCCTTCGCGAACGCGACGACGGCGTCCGCGCCCGAGAAGTCGTAGACACCGGGCTCGGGGTGGATCTCGGCCCACTTCATGTCGTTCTCGGGCGTGATCGAGTTGAACTCGGACGCGAGGATCTGCTGGAACTCGGTCGGGTTCTTCTTGTCGTAGTCGAGCAGCTCGTTCTGACCCCAGACGGCGCTGCCGATCTTCAGGTCACGGGGCGCCTCCTCGCGCAAGGTCGGCTCGGAAGGTGCCGCCTGGGCGGGCACGGCCAGCGCGACGGCCGTGAGGGCGGTCGCCGCGACGGCGGCGACGCGCCGCATGGTCAGGGGATGGGACATCGTTGTTCCTCTCCTTGGGGGGTTCGAGGGTTTACGTCAACCCGTCGAACTTATCCAGCAGGAGCACGATAAGGATGTCGATAACGATTTCGCAATCGGACCACCAGCGCCCGGGCTGCGCTCGGGGCCGTCGACGGGCGCGAGGCGACACCGCCCCGCCCGCAGGAGGGCGACCGCCCGCCCCAGACTGTTACGATCCGTACCGTGTCGTATCGCAATCCCCCACCTCGGCCTGCCCAGCCCGCCGCCCGACCAGGACGCCCCCGTGACCCCGGCAAGGCGGACGCGATCCTGAGCGTCACGCTGTCCCTGCTCGCCGAGGCGGGCTACGACGCGGTGTCCATGGAGCGCGTGGCGGCGCGGGCCGGCACCTCCAAGGCGACGGTCTACCGGCGCTGGCCCGACAAGAGGGCGCTGGTCGCCGCCGCCATCGGCCACCAGCAGGGCCCACCCCCGCCCGACGTCGACACCGGGAGCCTCCGGGGCGACCTCCTCGCCCTGTGCCGTCGCCTCGCCCAGATGCTCGGCCGCTCCGAGGGCCGGCTCGTCGTGGCCCTGCTCCAGGGCGCTGCTCGCGACCCCGCTCTCGGCGACCTCATGGAGCGCACCGCGGGCCACACCGGGGCCAGGCTGCCCGACGTCGTCCTGCGTCGCGCTGTCGCACGCGGCGAGCTCCCGGCGACGGCGACGTCGTACGCGTTCGACGAGGTCGCCGGGTCGGCGCTGGTCCTCCGGGCGCTGACCGGCGCCCCGGTCGACGACCCCTACCTCGAGCACCTCGTCGACGCGGTCCTCCTCCCCGCCCTCGCCCACGGCGACGCCGGTCCGCCGCCCGGACCGGCGCTGTTCGCGGGCGCCACCGCCGACGACGACGCACCCGACACCACCACCCCCTGACGGAAGGTCCCCCATGCACATCCCCGGCTTCGACCACCAGCGGCTCCCCGGCGCCGACGACGTGCACCTGAACGTCGCCGTCGCGGGCCGCGGGACGCCCGTGGTGCTGCTGCACGGGTTCCCGCAGACGCACCTCATGTGGCGGCACGTGGCCCCCGCGCTCGCCGAGCGGCACACCGTGATCTGCCCCGACCTGCGCGGCTACGGCGACAGCGACAAGCCACCCGCGGACGGCGTCGACACGTACTTCAAGCGGACGATGGCGCGCGACGTCGTCGAGGTCACGCGCGCGCTCGGGTTCGAGCGCTTCGCCGTCGTCGGGCACGACCGCGGGGCGCTCGTCGCCCTGCGCACGGGCCTGGATCACCCCGACGCCGTGACCCACCTGGGGACGCTCGACGTGCTGCCGACCCTCGACATGTGGGACGTGCTGCACGGCGTGCAGGCGTCCGTGGCCTGGCACCTGTACCTCATGGCGCAGCCGCCGGGCCTTCCCGAGGCGATGATCGCGGCGGTCGCGGACGACTTCTTCGCGGCCTTCCTCGACGGCTGGGGCGCGGACGAGCGCGCGATCCCGCAGGACGTCCGCGCCGCCTACCTCGCGGCGTCGAGCGCCGCGGTGCCGTCGATCGTCGCGGACTACCGCGCCTCGGCCACCATCGACCTCGAGCACGACCGCGCCGACCGCGCCGAGGGCCGCCGGCTCGCCATGCCGGTGACGGTCGTCCAGCAGGACTGGGGCAGCGTGCTGGGCTACGACGCCGCGGCGCTGTGGGGCGCCTGGGCGACCGACCTCGACCACCGCACGCTGGACGCCGGGCACTTCATGGCCGAGCAGGCGCCCGAGCAGGTCCTCGACGTCATCGCCTCCCTCCTCGCGCGGTAGGCATCCGGTCCCGACCCTTCACCGCCCGGCCACGTCGGCGTCGCCCGCCCGACGCGCGCCGCACCTACCGTCGGCGCCATGACGACGGACACGACGGTCGCGCCGACGACGACCGGGACGCTCACCCTCACGCTCGTGCGCCACGGGCGCACCTACCTCAACCAGCGCCGCCTGCTCCAGGGCCTGTCGGACTCGCCGCTGACGCGCGACGGCCGGGAGGGCGTCCGCACGACCGCCCGGCACCTCGCCCAGCGGCGCTTCGTCGCGGCGTACTCGTCGCCGTCGGGGCGCGCGGTCGCCACGGCGGCCGAGATCCTCCGGCACCACGACGGCGTGCGGCTCCGCACCGACCCGGGCCTGCGCGAGTACCACTTCGGCGAGTACGAGCGGAAGCACGAGTCGGTGCTCGACCAGGTGATCGCGTGGCCGGAGCTCGTGGGGCAGATCATCGCCGGCACGCACCCGGGGCTGCCGGGCGGCGAGGACGCGGCGACCTTCCTCGGCCGGCTCCGGGAGGCGATGGCGCGCATCGCGTCGGCGCACCCCGACGGCGGCGAGGTGCTCGTCGTCGGGCACGGGCTCGCGCTCGGCGTCTGGCTGGCCACCGTGGGCGACGGCGTCCTCGTCCCCCTGCCGAACGCGTCGGTCTCCCAGGTCCGGCTCACGGCCGAGGGGCTCCGGGTCGACGGCGTCGCGCTCGACGTCGCGCAGCAGGGCGTGCTCGGCGCCCGGCCCGCCCGGCCGCTCGTCGTGGCCGCCTGGGCCTGATTTCACCCCACTGCGGACGGAGCACGTCGCCGCGCCGCGGCCCGCCACGGCACGGCGACGCCCGCAGCGAGGGACGCCGGCACGTCGAGCACCCTCTGGTTGGCGCTGCCGCGGAACGCGAGCGTGAGGTCGCGCCGTCCCAGCTCGAACCGACCGTCCACCAGGACGTCCACCTCGGCGAGCAGCTGGGCCTTGTCCCGCTCGCCCGCGCGGGCCTCCTCGACGAGCTCCTCGAACGTGTAGCCGGTCCAGCACCACACGTCCTTGGCACGGCCGTGCAGGGCACGCAGCCGACGCACGACCGCGAGGCAGACACCGGTGTTGAGGAACGGCTCGCCACCCAGGAGCGACAGCCCCTGGACGGCCTCGTGCGCGAGGTCGGTCGCGATGCGGTCCGCGAGGGCCTCGTCGAAGCACGTCCCGTACCGGAACGACCAGGCGGCCTGGTTGAAGCAGCCGACGCAGGCGAACGGGCACCCGCTGACGTACAGGCTGCACCGCACGCCCTCACCGTCGACCATGACGAACGGCTTGTAGTCGGCGACCCTGCCCCTGCTGAGCCGCTCGGAGCGCCACAGCGCCCGAGGCGCGTTCGCCACCTCAGGCCTCGGGTCCGCCACGGGCGTCGGCAGCCATGTGCTTGGCCCGTGAGGAGATCTCGACGTGCCGGCCGCGGACCATGGGCCGCTGCTGGGGGTTGCCCAGGTAACCGCAGGTCCGCTTGACGACGTCGCACGTGCTCGGGTCCGTGTTGCCGCACGCCGGGCAGGCGAAGCCGCGCTCGGTCGGCTCGAAGTCGCCGGAGAAGTCGCACTCGAGGCAGTGGTCGACCGGGGTGTTCGTGCCGAGGTAGCCGACACGGTCGTAGGCGTAGTCCCAGACGGCCTCGAGCGCCTTGGGGTTGTGCTGGAGGACGGGGTACTCGCAGTAGTGGATGAAGCCGCCCGACGTCAGCGGCGCGTAGTCCATCTCGAAGTCGAGCTTGTCGAACGGCGTCGGGCTCTTGCGCACGTCGTAGTGGAAGGAGTTCGTGTAGTACTCCTTCTCGGTGATGTCCGGGACGACGCCGAACTTCTCCCTGTCGAGACGGCAGAACCGGTCCGTGAGGCTCTCGCTGGGTGTGGCGTAGACGGAGAACTGGTACCCGTGCTCCGCCGTCCACTCCTTCGCGCGACGGTCGAGCGTGCGTAGCACCCGCAGGGTGAACTCCTTGGCGCCTGCCTCGTCCTCCCACTCGCCGCCGAAGAACCGCGCGGCCGCCTCGTAGAGGCCGATGTAGCCGAGCGAGACGGTGGCGCGCCCGTTCCGGAACAGCACGTCGACGTCGTCGTCGGGCTGCAGGCGGTGACCGAAGGCCCCGTGGACGTAGAGGATCGGGGCGTTCGCAGGCAGCGCCTCCTTGCATCGCTCGACGCGATACAGCAGGGCGTCCCGCACCGTGTCGAGACGCTCGTCGAGCAGGGACCAGAACGCGTCGACGTCGGTCGACTCGAGCGCGATGCGGGGCACGTTGAGCGTGACGACACCGAGGTTCATGCGCCCCTCCACGACGTCGTCGCCGTCGCCGTCGGCCCATGCCTGGAGGAAGGACCGGCACCCCATGGGGACCTTGAAGCTGCCGGTGATCTCGACGATCTTGTCGTAGCTCAGCACGTCCGGGTACATGCGCCTGGTCGAGCACTCGAGCGCGAGCTGCTTGATGTCGTAGTTGGGGTCCCCCGGCTCGAGGTTGACGCCGCGACGCAACGTGAAGACGAGCTTCGGGAAGACGGCCGTGCGTCGTTCACGGCCGAGACCGCCGATTCGGATCTGCAGGATCGCGCGCTGGATCTCACGCTCGAACCAGCCCTCGCCGAGGCCGAGACCCACCGAGGTGAACGGCGTCTGCCCGTTGGACGTGAAGAGGGTGTTGATCTCGTACTCGAGGCTCTGCATCGCGTCGAGGATGTCCTTGCGCGTCTTCTCCTCGGCGAACTCGCGGCGTAGGGATGCGTCGTCGACCCAGCGCTCGGCGTCGGCGAGGTGCCTCGCGAAGTTGCGCTCGGCATAGGGCGCCAGGAGCTCGTCGATCCTGTTGACCGAGCAGCCGCCGTACTGGCTGGACGAGACGTTCGCGATGATCTGCGCGATCTGCGCGGTCGCCGTCTGGATCGACCGCGGCGGGTCGACCTGCGCGTTCCCGATGCGGAAACCCTCCGCGAGCATCGTGCGGAAGTCGATGAGGCAGCAGTTCGTCATCGGCGCGTACGGGTGGTAGTCGAGGTCGTGGTAGTGGATGTCGCCCTTGGTGTGCGCGTTCGCCACGTGCGGCGGCAGCATCCGCAGACCGATCGCCTTGCCGACCGCTCCGGCGGTGAGGTCGCGCTGCGTGGTGAAGACGTCCGCGTCCTTGTTCGCGTTCTCGTGGACGACCGACCGGTCCTTGCCGACGAGCCGCTCGATCGAGTGGTTGACGTCGACCGTGCGGGAGCGGGCGAGGTCGCGCTGGACGCGGTAGTCGATGTACGCCTTCGCGACGTCGTACTCGTACGACTCGAGGAGCACGTGCTCGACGACGTTCTGGATCTCGTAGATCCGCACCTCGTCGGGGTACCGCTCGAGCACCTCGTCGACGACCTGGGCCGTGAGCTCCGCGAGAGAGAGCTCGTGGACGGGGCCGAGCTGTCCGTGCA
Source organism: Cellulomonas carbonis (assembly GCF_014636275.1). GTDB lineage: Bacteria > Actinomycetota > Actinomycetes > Actinomycetales > Cellulomonadaceae > Actinotalea > Actinotalea carbonis. The sequence continues at coordinate 987,825 of NZ_BMEB01000002.1, read as the reverse complement.
CCTCGGTGAACGCCTTGGCGAGGGCGGCCCGGATCCGGCGCTCGTCGAACGCACGGGTGCGCCCGTCGCGCTTGCGGACCACCAGCCGTGCGGTCAGGGCCGCAACCGGTCGCCCGGTCTCCTCGGCCACGTCACGTCCCATGCTCGGCATCGCACCGCCCGTCATCCACGGCCACAAGATGTAGTGGCTTCTCGGAACCGGAACGCTACATCTGGTGCGGATCGTCGACCAGGACCATGGGCCCAGCGGTCAGCCCTTGACCGCTCCCGCCATGACCCCCGAGACGAGCTGCTTGCCCGCGAGGACGAAGACGACGAGCAGCGGTGCGGCGACGAGGAACACCCCGGACATGACCAGCCCCGTGTCCGTCGTGAACGCGCCGCGCAGCTGCGGGATGACGAGCGGCATCGTCAGCTGCGACCGCATCACGACCGCGGGCCAGAAGAAGCTGTTCCACGACCCGACGAACGTGAACAGCGCGAGCGTCGCCGCCGCCGGTCGCGCGGCCGGCATCGCGATCGACCAGAACGTCCGGAACATCGACGCGCCGTCGACGCGCGCCGCCTCGACGAGCTCGAAGGGCAGCGCCTCCTGCAGGTACTGCGTCATCCAGAAGACGCCGAACGCGCCGACCAGCCCGGGGACCGTCAGCGCGAGGAGCGAGTCGATCCAGCCGAAGTCGTTCATCATGACGAACATCGGGATGGTGCCGACCTGCGCGGGGATCGCCAGGGTCGCGATGACCGTGAGGTAGAGCGCCTGCCTCCCCCGGAAGGTCAGCTTCGCGAAGCTGAACCCGGCGAGCGTCGAGAAGAACACCGTCGACGCGCTCACCGCGACCGCGACGAGGACCGAGTTCCCGAACGCCATCCAGAAGTTGAACTGCGACGCCGAGAGCACCTCGCCGAAGTTCTCGAGCAGCGTGAGGGTCGGGAAGAACCTCGGCAGGGTCCCGACCGCGCGCGAGATCTCCTGCGTGCTCGACGAGCCGTACATCGCCGACGCGTACAGCGGGAAGACCGACACGGCGAAGACGACGGCGAGCAGCGCGTACGTGACCCAGCCGGGCCGGCGGGTCGACGGGTTGTGCGAGCGGATGGGCCTACCCGTCGCGGCCCGCTTCTGCGCGTACCGGGCGGCGCCCGCCCCGGCGGTGTTCTCGATGAAGCCCGTGCTCATCGCGTGACTCCTTCCCTGGACCGGTCCGCGTCGGCCGCTCGCCCGGTGTCGGGCGGGCGCGAGGCGTCGGACGTCGACGTCCGGCCGATGATCGTGGGGACGCCCGCCTCGCGGGCCCGGCGCTCGGACTCGGCGGCCGCGACGCGCGCCCGCGCGATCACCGCGTCGCGCCGGGCCTTCGACACGCGCGGGGTCCTCGTCGACGACGACGAGATCGAGCGCGTGAGGAGGAAGTTCACGAGCGAGAAGACGCCGATGACGACCGCGAAGATCCAGCCGACCGCCGCGGCCTGGCCGAGGCGGTCCTGCCAGTCGCCGAAGCCGAGGTTGTAGAGGTAGAGCACGACGGTGGTCCACTGGTTGTCGGCGCCGCCGTTGCCGCCGCCGGTCCCGCCGCCGTCGTACATGCGGACCTCGTCGAAGATCTGCAGACCGCCGATCGTCATCGTGAGGACGACGAAGATCATGGTGGGGCGGATGCTCGGGAGCGTCACCGAGAAGAACTGCCGCATCCGGCTCGCGCCGTCGACCGTCGAGGCCTCGTAGAGCTCGCGCGGCACCGCCTGCATCGCGGCCAGGAGGATCAGCGCGTTGTAGCCGGTCCACCGGAAGACGACCATCGAGCCGATCGCGACGTGCGACAGCAGGCGGTCCTGGAAGAACGGCGAGTCGACGTGGGTCATCAGCCCCATGTCCTGGAGGTTGGGGACCAGCAGCCCGAACTGCCCGAACACCTGCCCGAAGATCATCGCCGTCGCCACGGGCATCACCACGAACGGCAGGAGCACGCTCATCCGCCAGAACGTCCTCGCGCGCAGGTTCTGGTCGAGGATCGCGGCGATGAGCAGCGCGAGGACGAGCTGCGGGATGCCGCCCCACAGGAAGATCGAGAACGTGTTCTCGAGCGAGCGCCAGAACAGCGGCTGCCTGAGCACCCACGTGAAGTTGTCGAGCCCCACGAAGTCGCCCATGCCCGCGCGGCGGTGCCAGTCGTGCAGGGCGACGACGACGTTGAAGAGCAGCGGGAACGCGCCGAAGACCGCGAAGAGGACGAAGAACGGGGAGATGTACAGGTAGGGCGAGAGCTTGATGTCCCACCGGGACAGCCGCTGCCCCCACCCCACGCGGCGCGGTGCACGCGGTGCCGCCGAGCTGGTTGCCATCGTTGGCGCCTTCCGTGAAGTCGTTCGGTGACGCGCGACGCGGTCAGGTGCACACCGGCGGCGTCGGACGCCGGCACCCGGCCGCGGCCGGTCCTCGGGCAGGAGCCGAGGACCGGGCCGCGCAGGGATCACTCGGGGATCACTCGGGGGTCGTTCGGGGGGTCACTCGGCGGTCTCGAAGCCGAGCGCCTCGAAGTTGGCCACGACGGAGTCCCAGGCCTCCGCGGGCGTCGCCCCGCCCGACTCCACGAGCCGGATGCCGTCCGTGACGAGCGTCTGGATGCCCGCGAAGTTCTCGCCGCGGAAGCCGCCCGCTGCGGCGTCGCCGGCGGCCTCGGCGAGCTCGCCGTAGATCTGACCGACGCGCTGACCGCCGTAGAACTCGTTCTCGGCCTCGGAGATCTCGGGGCTCGCCATGGCCTCGAGCTGCGACGGGAACTGCCCCGTCGTGTTGAACCACGAGACGGCGGCCTCGGCCGAGGTCAGGTGGTCGGCGAGCTCGACCGCCCATGCGGTGTTCTCACCGGTCGCGGGGACCGCGAAGAAGGACCCGCCCCAGTTGCCGCCGCCCTCGGGGAACGCGCTCGCGATGCGCCAGCCGTCGATCCCGTCGGCGTTGTCCGCGATGATCCCGGTCATCCACGCCGGGGTCACCACGGTGGCCCACTGCTCGTTCTGGAACCCGGCGCCCCAGTCGGCGTGGCCGATCGCGATGCCCGCGGAGACGCCGTCCTCGGCCGCCTCGGCGAACGTCATGAAGAGGTCCTTCACCTCGGTGTTCTCCGCGAGGTCGTACGGCGCACCCGACTCGGGGTCCTCGAACGCCGCGGGGAGCAGGTTGATCGCGGCCTGGAAGGCGTTGGTCAGCGAGTCGATGAAGTAGTTGTCGTTGGTCGCGACGTACTCACGGCCCGCGTCGAGGAACGACTGCCAGGTGGCGTCCTCGCCGCCGATGAACTCGCCGAAGGACTCCGGGTCGGTCGCGACGCCCGCGGCCGAGGTCATGTCCTGGTTGAACGCGATGCCGAGCGGCCCGATGTCCGTGCCGTAGCCCGTGATCCGGCCGTCCACCGAGCCCTGCGTGACCTTCCAGTCGACCCAGCGGTCGGGGACCTCGGGGAGCTCGACCCAGTCCTCGGGGATCGCCATCATCTCGGTCCACCAGTCGAGCTCGACGAGGTGGACGTCGGACAGGCCCGCGCCGTCGGCGGAGAGGCCGTTGCGCAGCACGGTCTGCGCGGACGCGCCGTCGGGGAACGAGTTCACGACGACCTCGATGCCGTGCTCCTCCTCGAACGAGTCGAGCAGGTCCTGCGGGAAGTCCATCCACGCGGCGACCGTGAGCTCGGCGGGCTTGTTCTCCTCGCTGGGCTCCTCGGCCGCGCTGCCGCCACCGCCGTCGCCGCCTCCGCAGGCCGCGAGGGTCAGGGCCGCGGCGGCCGAGAAGGCTGCTGCTCGGGCGGTTCGCTTGTCGATCCTCATCATCGAGGTCCTTTCGGGTGTGCTGGGTGGGGTCGGTGCGTGGTCGGGTGGGTCAGGGGGTGGCGGCCGGCGCGACCGAGGCGACGGCCCACGGGGCGAGGTCGAGGTCGATCGTCAGGACGCCGGCCGCGTCGACGGCGAGGGTGCGTCGGTCGAGGTCGTCGGCGACCCGCTTGAGGTCGGCGACGTCCTGCCGCGAGAGGTTGAGCGGCTCCCCCATCCGGTGCCACGCCTCGGCGACGTTGCCGTGGTCGGTGTCGAGGACCTCGACGTCGTACACCGCGCCCGGGGTGAGCCCGGCGACCGTGTGCGTGATGCGGCGGGCCGGGCCCTCGTCGGCGTGGCGGCGCGCGTCCGCGTAGCTCGTCGCGCCGCCGACCGACCTCGTGCCCATCGAGTCGGGGTAGTTGAAGAACACGGCCGCGACGGCGTCGTCGTCCGTGCGGGTGATGACGCCGTGCTCGGTCTGCAGCGCGATGGTGCGCCCGAGGCGGTTGAGCATCGCCATCGCGTGGAACGTGGGCTTGTGGATGCCCTGCTCGTTGACGAACCCGAACCCGCCGTGGAACGGGCCGATCCCGCCGCCGCCCTCCTCGAACACGTCGGTGAACGTCCAGTAGGAGATCGAGTCGGCGAGGTCCTGGCACTGCAGGAACGCCCGCGCGATGTACGTCGCCGCGAACACCGTGTCGTGCATGTGGTCGCGGCTGGACGGTGACGTCGACCACTCGGTGATGTGCAGCTCGGCGTCGGGGTACGGGCTCGAGGCGATGATCTTGCGCAGCGCCTCGAGGTCGTGCAGCGTCGCGTCGCGGTTGCGGCTGATCGGGCGGCCCACGCCCTGCGTGTCGTACGCGTAGTCCGTCGGGTACAGGTGCGTCGACAGGAAGTCGATCGGCAGGTCGCGCTCGGCGCAGTAGTCGATGAGCTCGCGGATCCACACGGGCTTCCAGGGCAGCACGTCCGGGTCGGGCGCCTCCGCGGTCGCGGACTCGACGGACCGGTCGTGCGACTCGCCGTCGTACCGGGCGTCGGGGACGAAGACCGACGACGACGGGCCGCCGACCTTGAGCCCGGGGTCGATCGCCTTGATGGCCCGCGCCGTCGCCTCGTACAGCTCGAAGTACTCGGTCCGCGTGCCGGTCCAGAAGTGCGGCACGAGGTTCGGCTCGTTCCAGACCTCGAAGGGCCAGCGGCGCACCTCCTCGATCCCGTAGCGCTCGACCCAGTGCTCGACCGTCGCGGTGACCAGCCGCACCCACGCGCCCATGTCCGTGGGCGGGCTGCAGTGCGCCTTCCACCAGAAGAGCGTCTCGGTCTGCGTCGCGAGCTCGCGCGGCATGAAGCCGAGCTCGACGAAGGGCCGGGCGCCGGCGTCGAGGATCGCGTCGAAGACCTTGTCCACGTACGCGAACGTGTGGACGGGCTGCGGCAGCGGCGTGGCGGGCCCGAAGCCCCCGCCGTTCGAGGCGCGGTAGACGAACATGTCGTCGTGGAAGACGCCGTGGAACCGCACGTAGCGGGCCCCGAGGACCTGGACGGCCTCGCGGAAGTGCTCCTGCCAGTCGACGCGCAGCGCCTCGTTGGCGCGGCCGGCGCCGAGGCACTCGTTCCAGACGTGCCGCAGCGCCTGACCGGCCGGGGCACGGCCGTCGATCAGTAGCGTTGACGGTGACGCGTCGACAGACATCAGGACCTCCGTTGGTCAGCGGGACCCGCTCCTGTGCGGGCCCCACGTTCCGAAACTATTTCGCAACGTGTATCGTGAGCCGACAGTAGGGCGCGGTGCTCGTATTTGGCTAGAGGGTGTACGCAATTCGGCGAGCGAGCAGGGTCGGGGGCGCGCCGAAGTCGAAACAGTTTCGTCAGGAGAGTGGACATGACCGGAGAGCCGGCCCAGCGCCGGGCCACGCTGGCGGACGTCGCGGCAGCCGCCGGGGTCTCCAAGGCGACCGTCTCCAAGGCGCTCAACGGCCGCGACGACGTCTCCGCGGCGACCCGCGAGCGCGTCCTGGCCGCCGTCACCGAGGTCGGCTACCGGCCGACGACGACGTCCGCGTCCACCTCGACGCGGCGGGCCCTCACGGTCGTCTTCGACATCCCCGCGTCGCCGTACATCATGGGCGTCCTCCAGGGCGTGCTCGCCGCCGCGACCGACCGGCACGTCGACCTGCTCACGCGACTGGCCCCGGACCGCGCGTCACGCACGCAGCGGGCCGTCGCCCGCGAGTGGGTCGCCGACCAGAGCGCCGTCGGCGTCGTCGGCATCATCGGGCTCACGCTGTCCGAGCCCGACGGGCTCATCCACGCCGCGAGCGACGCGGCCCTGCCCTTCGTCATCGTCGACCCGGTGGACACGCGCCACCGCCGCATGGTGAGCGTCGGGTCGAGCAACTGGGCCGGGGCGCGCACGGCGACCGAGCACCTCATCGGCCTCGGCCACCGACGGATCGCGTGCATCTGCGGCCCCGAGGCGTCCGACGCCGCGCGCGACCGGCTCTACGGCTACCAGGCGGCGCTCGACGCCGCGGGGATCGAGGTCGACCCCGCCCTCATCCGGTCCGACCAGTTCGACGTCGCGTCGGGCGCCCGGCACGCGCGTGACCTCCTCACGTCGAGCCGTCCGCCCACCGCGATCATGGCCGCCGACGACGAGATCGCCGTCGGCGTGCTCGCGACCGCCCACGCGCTCGGCATCCGCGTACCCGGGCAGCTCAGCGTCGTCGGCTTCGACGACACGCCGCAGGCGGCCTGGACGACGCCGCCGCTCACGACCGTCCACCAGCACCTCGAAGGGATGGGCCGGATGGCCGTCGAGACCGTGCTCGCGATGGCGGACGGGCGCCGTCCCGCGTCGCGGCACGTCGAGCTCGCGACGTCGCTCACGGTCCGCGAGAGCACGGCCGCCGCGCCGCGGTGACGCGACCGGGCCCGCGCCCCGCGCTGCGGTTCAGGCCCCGGCAGGCGCAGCTGACGGGGCCGCGGTCGAGTCGCGGACGACGAGCGTCGTCGCGAGCTCCACGTGGTGGGAGTCGACCCGCTCACCGCGCGCCAGCTGCAGGAGCGTGCGCAGCGCGACACGCCCCATCTCCGCGACGGGCTGCCGCACGGTCGTGAGCGCGGGCACCGACGACACGGCCGCGGAGCTGTCGTCGAACCCCACGACGGACAGGTCCTGCGGGACGCGCAGCCCGTGCCGCTGCGCCGATGCGAGCACCCCGAGCGCGATCGAGTCGGACGCCGCGAAGACCGCCGTCGGACGGTCGGTGCGGTCGAGCAGCTCGTCGGCCATCGCGACGCCCGCCTCGAAGGTGTGCGCCCGCGAGCGCACGAGGGCCTCGTCCGCCTCGACGCCGGCCGTCCGCAGCGTGCTCAGGTAGCCCTGGAGGCGCTCGGCAGAGGGCTGGAACGTCGGGCCACCGCCGGCGAACGCGATGCGACGGTGGCCGAGGTCCAGCAGGTGCCGGGTGGCCTGCACACCACCGGAGAAGTTGGCCGACCCGACCGAGACCGTGGAGTCGTCGAGCGGGTTGGCGGGGTCGACGTGCACGACGGCGACGCCGTGCGCGCGCAGGAGGCGGTGCTGCTCGGCGGTCGGCTCGGAGGTGACGAGGACGACGCCGACGCGGCCCCGCGCCGCCTGGCGGCGGATCCACGCGGGCGAGAGGGGTGCGGTCCCGCCAGCGGTTCCCGGCGCGGTGCCGACCGAGGTGCCGGCCGAGGTACCGACGGAGGCGCTTCCCGAGGTGCCGCGCTCGCTCCCCCGGACGTCGAGCACGTCCACCACGACCTCGACGCCGTGCTCCCGCGCCGAGGCGAGGACGCCCTCGAGCACGCGCATCGCGTAGGTGTCCGCGAGTGTGCGGAAGACCACCGTCGCGGTGCGGACCGCCGTGCCGGCGCGGGGGCCGGTCGTCGGCGCGTACCCGAGCCGCTCCATCGCCTCCTCGACGCGGCGCCGCGTCCCGGCGGAGATGTTCGGCCGCGCGTTGAGCACCTTCGACGCGGTCGAGGTCGAGACACCCGCCTCGGCGGCGACCTGCTCGAGCGTGGGGCGACGACGGCTGGTCCCTGGCACGAGCCCACCGTAGCGGAAACTTTTTCCTCGGCGTCGAGCGCGGCGACGACGCCCTCGGCAGCCCTTCTCACGCTCGGACGACACTTCCCATCGCCCGCAGCGCCGTCTATCGTCACCCGAGACGCGAGACCGCGACGAAAGACTTTCCTCCCGGGCCGCCGTCGGACGACGTCGTCCGAGTGCGCCCCGGGCCCCCGACCGGAGGACGCCCCCCGTGACCACGTTCCACGTCGCCGTGACCGGCTCCGACCGGGCCGACGGGACCCGCGACGCCCCGTTCCGCACGATCAACCGGGCCGCACGCGCGGCGATGCCGGGCGACACCGTCCAGGTGCACGAGGGCACGTACCGCGAGTGGGTGCGGCCGGTGCGCGGCGGCGTGAGCGACGACCGTCGGATCACCTTCGAGGCGGCACCCGGCGAGCACGTCGCCATCAAGGGCTCCGAGGTCGTGACCGGCTGGGTGCGCGACGAGGGCACGGTGTGGCGGGTCGACGTGCCGAACACGCTGTTCGGGGACCTCAACCCGTTCGCCGAGCCCGTCGCCGGCGACTGGCTGCACCCCGGGCCGGGCGGCACCGTCGCCCACCGCGGCGACGTCTACCTCAACGGGCGGTCCTTCCACGAGGTGCACGACCGCGCCGCGGTCCTGGCGCCCGAGCGCCGCACCCGCACGCGCTACCCGTGGACCGCGCTCGACACCGAGCTCGTCGTCCCGGACCGGACCGTGCACGTGTGGTTCGCGGAGGTGTCCGACGACGTCACGACGATCTGGGCGAACTTCGCCGACGCCGACCCCAACGCCGAGCTGGTCGAGATCAACGTGCGCCCGGCGGTCTTCTACCCCGAGCGCAGCCACCTCGACTGGATCACCGTCCGGGGCTTCGAGCTCGCGCAGGCCGCGACGCCGTGGACGCCGCCGACGGCGGACCAGCCGGGCCTGATCGGCCCGAACTGGGCGAAGGGCTGGGTCATCGAGGACAACCTCATCCGCGACTCGAAGTGCTCGGGCGTCTCGCTCGGCAAGAACGCCGCGACCGGGGACAACTTCGCGCACGAGCGGGGGGACAAGCCCGGCTACCAGTACCAGATCGAGGCCGTCTTCACGGCGTCCCACCAGGGCTGGGACCGCGAGCACGTCGGCTCGCACGTCGTGCGCCGCAACGAGATCCGCGACTGCGGCCAGAACGGCGTCGTCGGCCACCTGGGCTGCGTGTTCTCGACGATCGCCGACAACCACATCCACCACATCGGGACCAAGCACGAGTTCTACGGCTACGAGATCGGCGGCATCAAGCTGCACGCCCCGATCGACGTCGAGGTCGTGCACAACCGGATCCACGACACGACGCTCGGCATCTGGCTCGACTGGCAGGTCCAGGGCACGCGGATCAGCCGGAACGTGCTGTACCGCAACCTGCGCGACCTGTTCGTCGAGGTCAGCCACGGCCCGGCGACCATCGACCACAACGTGCTCGCGTCCCCCATCGCGATCGAGCTGTTCAGCCAGGGCAACGCGTTCGTCAACAACCTCGTGCTCGGCGCGGTGCGGATGCAGCCCGTGCTGGACCGCGCGACGCCGTACCACCTGCCCCACTCGACGCAGGTCGCGGGGTACGCGTTCGTCTACGCGGGCGACGACCGGTACGTCGGCAACCTCTTCGTCGGCGCGCGCGGCGGGGTGTACGGCCCGGAGGCGCCGCTCGTCCTCGAGGGGTTCCCGCCCGAGTCGTTCGGGACGCACGCCTACGACGGCTTCCCGGCGTCGTGGGAGGAGTACCAGCAGCGCGTCGGGTCGCCCGGCGGCGCGGGCGACCACTCGCGCTTCCACCACGAGCACCAGCCCGCGTACGTGCGGGCCAACGCCTACGCGGACGGCGCACGCCCCGCCGCGCACGAGGCGGACGCGGTCACCGTGACGGAGGCCGCCGTCGTCCGCGTCGTCGACGACGGCGCCGAGGTGCACCTCGAGCTCGACCTCCCGGCCGCGCTCACGACCCCGTCGACCCCGGTGGTCACGGGCGCCGACCTCGGGCGCGTGCGCATCGCCGCCGCGGGGTTCGAGGACCGCGACGGGTCGCCCGTCGTCGCCGACGTCGACCTCGTCGGGACCCGCAAGGAGCCCGGAACCCCCTACCCGCCCGGGCCGCTCGCGGCGCTCGACGGCGGCACGTCCCGAGTCAGGATCTGGTGAGCCCGATGGCGACCTACTACGCACCGGCCGTCACGGCCTTCGACGCCGACGGCGGCCTGGACCGCGACGGCAGCGTGGCGGTCTGGGACCACATCCTCGGCGGCGGCGTCGACGGGATCGTCCTCATGGGCAGCACGGGCGAGTTCTTCTCGATGCGACCCGAGGACAAGCGCGAGCTCATCGACCTCGCCGTCGAGCACGTGGCCTCGCGCGGGGACCTCGTGGTCGGCACGTCGTGCCTGCGGGTCGACGACACCGTCGAGCTCAGCCGCTACGCGATCGACGCGGGCGCGCACGCCGTCATCGTCATCAGCCCGTTCTACTTCGCGCTCGACGACACGAGCATCGAGGCCTACTTCTCCGCCGTCGCGGGTCAGGTCGACGGCGACGTCTACCTCTACAACTTCCCGGCGCGCACGGGGCACGACCTCAGCGCCGAGGTGACGCGCAACCTCCTGCGTCGGCACCCGAACGTCGTCGGCTACAAGGACACCGTGCTCGACGTCGGCCACACGCGTCGCCTCCTCACCGAGCTGCTGCCGGAGTTCCCCGCGTTCCGGGTGCTCGCGGGCTTCGACGAGAACCTCCACCACGTCGTCACCTCCGGGGGCGCCGGGGCGATCGGCGGGCTCGCGAACCTCTACCCCGAGATCTGCGCCGCGTACGCGCGCGCGGTCGACGGCGGCGACGCGGCCGCCATCGCGGCGCAGCAGCGCCGGATCGACGTGCTCATGGGGCTGTACTCGCTGGCGACGCCCTTCTTCCCGCTGCTCAAGGAGGGCATGATCCGGCGCGGTGTGGCGCTCGAGCGGCACTGCACTCCCCCGCATCACGCAGCGACGCCCGAGCAGGCGGACGCGCTCGCCGCGCTCATGGCCCGGGTCGAGGCGATGTAGCGGTGTCCTGGGAGTCGCTGCTCGAGCCGCACGACGGCATCTACGCGGTCCGGACGCAGGCCCCGGGACCGGAGGGCCGGCTGCCGCTGACCCCGGAGCTGCTGCGCGACGAGCCCAGCGGGACGGTCTTCGGGATGACCCAGAACGCGGGCATGGGCTGGCCGCGGGCCAACATGCTCGGGCCGCAGGTCATGATCGTCTCGACGGCGGGCGGGCTGCGGTCCGACGACGGGCGGCCGGTCGCGCTCGGCCTGCACTCGGGGCACTTCGAGCTGAGCGGCCAGGTGCAGGCCGCCGCGGAGACGATCGCGGGGGCCGGCGGGATGCCGTTCGCGACGTACGTGAGCGACCCGTGCGACGGCCGGTCGCAGGGCACGACGGCGATGTTCGACTCGCTGCCGTACCGCAACGACGCCGCCGTCGTCATGCGACGCCTGATCCGGTCGCTGCCGACGCGCTCGGCGGTGATCGGCGTCGCGACCTGCGACAAGGGCCTGCCCGCGACGATGATGGCGCTCGCGTCGCAGCGCGACCTCCCGACGGTGCTGGTGCCCGGCGGCGTGACGCTCCCGCCCGTGCAGGGCGAGGACCTCGCGCGCGTCCAGACGCTCGGCGCGCGGTTCGCCAACGACGAGCTGTCGCTCGCGGACGCCTCGGAGCTCGGCTGCCGCGCGTGCGCGTCGCCCGGCGGCGGGTGCCACTTCCTCGGGACGGCGGGGACCAGCCAGGTGATCGCCGAGGCCCTCGGGCTCGCGCTGCCGCACTCGGCGCTCGCGCCGTCGGGTGAGCCGGTGTGGGAGGAGATGGCGCGGCAGTCGGCGCTGGCCGTCCTGCGGCAGCGGTCGCTCGGTGTGACGACCGAGGACGTCCTGACCGACGCGGCGATCGAGAACGCGATGGCGGTCCACGCCGCCGTCGGCGGGTCCACCAACCTGCTGCTGCACCTGCCCGCGATCGCGCACGCCGCGGGCCTGCGCGTGCCGACCGTCGACGACTGGGTGCGCGTCAACAAGGCCGTGCCGCGCATCGTCAGCGTCCTGCCCAACGGGCCGGTGCAGCATCCGACGGTGCGGATGTTCCTCGCGGGCGGGACGCCGGAGGTCATGCTCCACCTGCGCGACCTCGGCGTGCTGCACCTCGAGGCGCTCACCGCGACCGGCGAGAGCCTCGGCACGGTGCTCGACTGGTGGGAGGGTTCCGAGCGTCGGGCGCGCATGAAGCAGGTGCTCCTCGAGCAGCAGGGCGTCGAGGCCGACGACGTCATCATGGCCCCGGAGGCCGCGCGACGCCGGGGGCTGACGCCGACGGCGACCTTCCCGGTGGGCAACCTCGCGCCCGAGGGGTCGGTCATCAAGTCGACCGCGATCGACCCGTCGCGGATCGTCGACGGCGTCTTCCACCACGTCGGGCCCGCCCGCGTGTTCACGTCCGAGGCGGCCGCGATCGCCGCCATCAAGGCGCGCGAGGTCGCACCGGGTGACGTCATGGTGCTCATGGGCGGCGGGCCGCTCGGCACCGGAATGGAGGAGACGTACCAGGTCACGTCGGCGCTGAAGTACCTGAGCTACGGCAAGGAGATCTCGCTCGTCACCGACGCGCGGTTCTCCGGGGTGTCGACCGGGGCGTGCATCGGGCACGTCGGGCCGGAGGCGCTGGCGGGCGGGCCGATCGGCAGGCTGCGCGACGGGGACGTCGTGGAGATCCGGATCGACGTCGACGCGCTCGAGGGGACGGTCGACTACGTCGGCGACGCCGGGGGCCGGGTGAGCCCCGAGGAGGGCGCGCGCGTCCTCGCTGCGCGGTCGCCGCACCCGGACCTCGCGCCCCATGCCGCGTTGCCCGACGACACCCGGCTGTGGGCCGCGCTCCAGGCGGCCAGCGGCGGGACGTGGGCCGGTTGCGTGTACGACGCCGACCGGATCCTCGAGGCGCTGCGGGCCGGGGTCGAGGTGCTGCGGGCCGGCGTCGAGGCGCTGGGGGGCGACGGCGCGTAGCCGTCGGACCGGACCCGGGCCTCTCGCTCAGCAGGCCGCCCCGTCCCGGCCGGGTGGCCGACGCCGCACTGCTGCGGCGTCGGCCACCCTCCGTCGCCCTGTCCCCCGACGAGGGCGACGGTCCTGCTCAGCCCTCGGGCGTGAACAGGCGCGGCAGGAAGTCGATCAGGTTGAGCTGCCACGTGTCGAAGCCGTGCGGCCCCGTGGTGGGGCCGTCGAACTCGTGCTCGACGCCGCGCGACTCGAGCATCTCCAGCAGCGACATCGTGAAGGAGTACGTGAAGTCGCTGGTGTCGCCGGTGTACATGCGCGCCAAGGTCGTGCCGGCGTTGACCGCGTCGGCGTCGAACGTCGGCGTGCCGAACACGAACCCGGAGAAGGCGCCGATGTACGCGAACTCACCGGGGTGGGACAGCCACGTGTTGAGCGTGTTCATGGCGCCCAGCGAGAGGCCCGCGAGCGCGCGCTGCTCCGGGTCCGCCGAGACGTGGTACGCCGCCTCGGTGGCCGGGACGATGTTGCCGAACAGTTCGGCCTGGTAGTCCGGCACGTTGCCGTTGGGCATGACGACGACCATCGGCTCGATCTCGCCCTGGAGCGAGAGGTTGTCGAGGATCTGCGGCGCCCGGCCGACCTCGACCCAGTCGCCCCAGCTCTGCCCACCACCGTGGTTGAGGTAGAGCACGGGATAGGCCTCGGCCCGCTCCGGGTCGTAGCCCGGCGGGGTCCACACGTACGCGGAGCGCTCCTCACCGGCGAAGTCGGAGTGGTACGTCAGCACCGACAGGTCGCCGCCGTCGCCCGCGGGCACGTCGGCCAGCAGCCGGTCGTTCTCGCCCGGGACGTACAGCGGGCTGACCCCGGTGAGCGTGTTGACGGTGTCGACGGGGTCCTTGTGGTCGACCCCGTCGACCACGTAGCGGTAGTAGTAGAAGCCGTCCAGCGGGCCGAGGGAGAGACGCCAGCGGTCGCCGACCTTCTCCATCGGGATGCGGAACCACGCACCGTTCGGGGCCCAGTTCCCCCACACGGTGACGTCCTTCGCGTCCGCCCACTGCGTGCCCGTCTCGAACGTGACGATGCCGTTCTCGTCGACGTGCGGGGTCGTGATGGATCCCGGTGCGGGCGGCTCGTACGGGCCGTCGAGCGGCAGGTGCCCGGCCCGCGGGCCGTCGTCGGCGCCCTGCTGGAAGAGCCGCGGGGCGAAGTCGTGGAGCGCCTCGCGCCACGTGTCCCACGTGCCGCCCTGGTCGGGGTCGACGCCGTCGAACTGGTGGCGCACCCCCGCCGCCTCGAGCGTGCGCAGCGCGGCCTCGGTGGCGTCGTAGGCCGGGTCCAGGACGTTGCCCACGTACACGCGCAGCAGGTCCGTCCGTGCGTTGACCCGGTTGACCGTCGCCCTGGTGAGCGGCGCGTCCGGGAGGGCGCCCGAGAACGAGCCGACCGAGCCGAAGCGACCCGGGTCGGCGAGCAGGACGTCCAGGGCGGCCTCGGCGCCCGTGCCGATGCCCGCGACCGCCTGACGGCGACCCTCGTTCGCGACGCGGTAGTCGCGCTCGACGGCCGGCACGAGCGAGTCGACGAGCTCCGCGCGCGGGTCGGCGGTGTTGACGTCCGCCATCACCACGACCATCGGCTCGAGGCTGCCTTCCGCCGCGAGGTTGTCGAGGACCTGCGGGACGCGACCGAGCTCCGTCCACTCCTGGTGGGTCTGGGCCTCGTCCGCGAGGAGGTAGAGCACGGGTGCGGGGCGGCCCCGCTCGCCGTCGTACTCAGGGTGGGTCCAGACCAGCGCCGAGCGGTCGGAACCCGTGACCTCGCTCCGGTACGTGAGCGCGGACACCTCCCCACCGCCGTCGACGTCGGCCATCCACGCGACCTCGGGTCCGGGGACGAAGAACGTGTTCCACTCCGGGTGTGACGTGACCGCGACCGGGCTGCTCGGCTCGCGGAAGGAGACCTTCGCCCGGTCGGCCGTGGTCGCCGTGTAGGTGTAGTAGTACAGGCCCGGCTCCACGGGGCCGAAGCCGCCCTGGTACGCCGATCCGCTCGGGTCCAGGGCCAGGTCCGACCACGTCCCCGCGGGCCCGATGTTGCCCTGGAGCTCCACGACGGACGGGTGGACGCCCACGAGCTCGTGGACCTCCGCCTGCGGAAGCGTGAAGCGGTAGTAGCCCTCGGCGTTCGTGGACACCCAGGCGTCGGGTGCCGGCTCCGCGGCTGCGGCCGGGGTGGCCAGCGCACCGGCGGCCAGCACCATCGTCGCTCCCACCGCCGTCGCGGATGCCCGGCCCCGAGTCGTGCGCGGACCGGCCGGTCCGCTTCGAGTAGTCCTCATCGACTTCCCTTCTCCGATGCCGGCCCGGGCGACGTGTCGCCGCGTCCCGACGTCCCTGGCAGGTTGAGCCAACCTGTCCCCGCAGGTCACGGCCTCGTCGATGCGTGTAAATCGTTTTCCACGACAGCCGCTCTACAGCGATGTAGTTCACGGGGATGCGTCATGCTTGCGGCCGAACGGGTGAACCGTCAAGGGTCTTGATCACGGTACGGACGGACGCCGGAGTGCGATGCCCCGGGCCCGTCAGCCGCGCGACGGCCCGGGCCCGTCAGCCGGGCGACGCCTCCGGCGCGGCCACGCCGACGGACGTCGCCTCGCCCGTCCGGCCCGCGCCGTGGAGCACGCACGCCCCCCGGCCGCTCCGCTTCGCGTCGTACATCGCGGCGTCGGCCGCGGCGACGATCGCGTCGGGGGTCTGCAGCCCGTGGCGTCCGACGGCGACGCCGATGCTGCTCGTCGTGGTGACCCGGTGGGTCCCGAGCTCGTAGGGCGCGCACAGACGCTCGCCGACGCGGCGCGCGACCGCGAGCGCCACGTCGCCGGATGCGACGTCGTCGAGGAGGACGACGAACTCGTCGCCGCCGACGCGGGCGGCCGTGTCGCCGGCTCGCAGCTCACCCCGGATGCGCCGCGCGACCTCCACGAGCAGCTGGTCGCCCGCGGCGTGGCCGAGGGTGTCGTTGACCGCCTTGAAGTCGTCGAGGTCGAGGAAGAGCACCGCGAACGCGGCCCCACGCCGGTCCGCGCGCTCGAGGCGGTGAGCCAGGCGGTCCCAGAAGGCCGTGCGGTTCGCGAGGCCGGTCAGGTCGTCGTGCAGCGCCCGGCGACGCAGCTCCTGGGTCGCGATCGCGAGCTCGGCGGTGCGATCGGCGACGCGGCGCTCGATCTCCTCGTAGGACGCCGCGAGCTCCTCGCCCAGGGCGTTCACGCCGGCGGCCACGGCGTCGACGATGTCGCCCGCGGCACCGACCGTGGCGCGGGCGTCGAACCGGAGTGCGGCCAGCTCCTGGATGACGGCGACGACCTCTCCGAGCCGGCGCTCGAGGTCCGGGGCGGTGTCCGTGCCCGGCACCGGGGTGGTCGTCACACCAGGTGCCCCCTGAGCCACGCGACGGCGGCGACCTCGTCCTCGAAGAGGCGGATCGGCACGTCCGGCCGGCTCACGTTGATGAAGAAGGTCGCCATCATCCGGCTGAGCGGGTTCCCGACGACCAGCGCGACGGCGGCCACGACCTCCTGCCGGCGGATGAACTCCATGCGCGCGGCGCGGTCCTGCGGGCCGGCGTCGGTCGTGTGCACGAGGAGCGGTGCTGCGCGGCCGCCGGTGAGCTCGCTCATCGCGGTGATCACCGCGCGCGCGTCCTCCAGGCCCGACGGGACGTGCGGGGCCCACGCGATCTCGACGACGCCGTCCGGCCGCAGCCAGATGCGGAACTTCTCGCCGGTGATCTCGCCGCGCGCGTCGCTCGTGGGGGTGCGGTGCTCGGACATCGTGGTCGGACCCGTCCCTTCGTTCGGCGGCCCGGCTGACCTCGTGGGTCCCGTGGCGTGGCGTCCCCGCTCACGACGGGTCTGCCCGTCGTGGCTCACGGTTCGTATCGGCCGGGACGGGGGCCCGCGTGAGCAGATCCGATGCGCCCGAGCGGCTGAAAACGCTCGACGCCGCCGGCCCAGCGGCGGTCTCGCCGTCAGTCCAGCACCGCGGTCGCCTCGACCTCGACGAGCACGTCGGGCTCGTACAGCGCCTCGACGCCGATCAGCGACGACGGCGGCAGCGGCGACGGCAGGCCGAGCTCCTCGGCGACACTCGCGACGCCGGCCATGAACGCGCCGATCCGGTCGGGGGTCCACCGGGTGACGTAGAAGGTGAGCCGCACGACGTCGTCGAACGTCGCCCCCGCGCCGTCCGTCGCGCCGCCCGCCCAGCCGTCCGACGAGGACGGCGCGCTCGCGATCAGCGCCCTCCAGCGGGACCTGCTCGGTCAGGTGCTCGACACGTGGTCGGTGCTGGTCCTCGAGCACCTGTGCGGACGGCCGCTGCGTTTCAACGGACTGCGCCGCGCGATCCCTGCGGTCACGCAGAAGTCCCTCACGGCGACGCTGCGCCGCCTCGAGCGCAACGGCATCGTCGAGCGCGCGGTGACCGGCTCCAGGCCCGTCGCGGTCGAGTACCGCATCACGCCGCTCGGCAAGACGCTGCGCGAGCCCGTCGACGCGCTGCTCGCGTGGACGACGGCCCACCTCGCCGAGGTCACCGCGGCGCGCGAACGGTTCGACGACGCCGTCACCTAGGGCGTGTCGCGGCGGGACCCCCACCGGCCGAGCGTCCGGGCGTGGAGTCGGCGCAGCAGGCCGAGCGCCGTCTCCACCCACCTCTTCGCCCACGGGAACTCGGTCCCGAGGATCGCCAGGCCGAGCAGGATCCCCGCGACGCCCGGCCCGGGCAGGACGAGCATCGCGATGCCGGCGGCCACCACGAGCAGCCCGACGACGACGACGCCGATCCGGTACGGCGCGGCCGTCAGCGGGTGCGAGCGGAGGCGGTGGTGCAGGCGGGCGGCACCGCGCCCGGGCCGGGGCGCGGCGCCGTCGTCGTGCGTCTCGGTAGCCATCGTCTGCTCGACGACGGGCGCGTCGGAGAAGTTCCGCGAACGCCCGTCGCGAAGGAGCCGGGCCGGGAGGCGCGGTGCGGCGCTCAGCCGCGTCCGCCCGTGATCGGGCGGTGCCGCTGCTGGACGCCGGCGGTCCCGTACGGGTAGTCGTCGACGCGCGGCGCGCTCGCCTCGGTCAGCCGCGCGATCTCCTCGCCGCTCAGCTCGAGGTCGGCGGCACCCATGTTGTCGGTGAGCTGCTCGACCGTGCGCGCGCCGAGGATCACCGACGTCACCGCCGGCTGGGCGGCGAGCCACGCGAGCGCGACCTGGGACATCGAGCACCCGTGGGCCTCGGCGACCTCGCCGACGGCGTCGATGACGCGCCAGGTGCGCTCGTCGGCGTTGCGCGCCTCCCACGCCTCCATGCCTCGCTTGGGGTTCTCGCCGAGGCGCGTGCTGCCGGTCGGCGGGACGTCGCGCTCGTACTTGCCGCTGAGCCAGCCGCCGGCGAGCGGCGACCACGGCAGGAGCCCGATGCCCGCGTCGAGCGACGCCGGGACGACCTCGTGCTCGATGTCACGCACGAGGAGGTTGTACTGCGGCTGCAGGGTGACCGGCGCGGACCACCCGTGGGCACGCGCGACGTGGACCGCCTTGGTGAGCTGCCAGCCGAGGTAGTTGGAGAAGCCGTAGTAGGAGATCTTCCCGGCGCGCACGGCCTCGTCGAGAAAGCCGAGCGTCTCGTCGACCGGGGTCAGCGCGTCCCAGGCGTGGACCTGGTAGAGGTCGATGTGGTCGACGCCGAGGCGGCGCAGCGAGGCGTCGAGCGCGGTCCGCAGGTGGCGGCGGGACAGCCCGACGTCGTTGGGCCCCTCCCCCATCGGGAAACGGCCCTTGGTCGCGACGACGACCTGCGCGGCCTCCGTCGGGTGGGCGGCGAGCCACCGGCCGATGATCTCCTCCGAGACTCCCGCGCTGTACACGTCCGCAGTGTCGAAGAACGTCCCGCCGTTCTCGACGTAGGCGGTCATGATGTCGCCGGACGTGGCCTCGTCGGCCTCGGCGCCGAACGTCATCGTCCCGAGGGCCTGCGTGGAGACGACCGTCCCCGACCGTCCGAGCGTGCGGTACTGCATGGGGACCTCCGGTGGGTTGGTGCGGGCGCTGGAAGGCGGGCCCGCGTGCGGGCGCCTGCGTACAGGCTGCGTCACCAGGGCGTGCGGGGCGAGCGGGCCGGGCGGCCCGCCCGGCTGCGTCACCGACCGGTCGGCCGCGGGTCGCTCTGGGGGACGTGGAGCACCAGGAGCGTGACGTCGTCGCGGAGCCTCCCCGACGCGAAGGCCTGGACCGCGTCGTCGATCCCCCGCGCGAGCAGGTCGGCCCGGCCGCGGTCGGCGGTCGAGCGCGCCGACCCCGAGGTGGTGACCTCGGTGAGCACGGCGCGCAGCCGCGCCTCGCCGAACAGCGTGATCGCGGCGTCGAGCGGGCGCCCGTCGTCGCCGGCCAGGACCGGCCGCGGTGCGCGGGCTTCGGTGATGCCGTCGGTGTAGAGCACGAGGCTGTCGCCCGGAGCCAGGCCGGCTCGGGCGGCGTCATAGCGGACCCCGTTCACGATGCCGAGCAGCAGGTTCGACGCCCCCACCCCCTCGACGGTGGGTGGAGAACCGTTCGTGGCGCCGCGGACGACCAGGGGCGCGGGATGCCCGGCCGACGCCACGCAGACGGACCACCCGGCGCCGTCCCGCTCGAGGAGCGCGCACACCGCGGTGCAGGTCGCCTCGTGCTCGAGCCCCATCAGCACCGCGTTGACCGTGGCCATCACGTGGGCCGGGTCGGGGTCGACGACGGCGGCCGTCCGCACGGCGTACCGCAGGGCGCCGCT
Organism: Cellulomonas carbonis; assembly: GCF_014636275.1. GTDB lineage: Bacteria > Actinomycetota > Actinomycetes > Actinomycetales > Cellulomonadaceae > Actinotalea > Actinotalea carbonis. The sequence continues at coordinate 968,024 of NZ_BMEB01000002.1, read as the reverse complement.
GAGCGACGCGGCGAGCGGGCCCTTCCCCTGGACGTCGCCGATGACGAGCAGCCAGCGCCGTGCGTCGAGCTCGACCACGTCGTAGAAGTCGCCCCCGACGCGCGACGCGGTGTTCGCCGGCCGGTAGATCGCGGCGACGTCGGCGTCCGCGACGACGGGGTGGGCGGGCGGGAGGAGGTCGCGCTGCAGGTCCTCGGCCAGACGCTGGAAGTCGCGCCGGGACTTCGCCAGGGCGTCGCTGAGCTCCTGCTCGGCGGTCACGTCGTCGACGATGACGCACAGTCCCACGACCTCGTCCTCGCGGCGCACCGGGTAGAACGTCGTGCTCCAGTGCCGCACCTGACCGGGCCGGGCCGTCACCTCGCCGGTGAGACGCACGTCGCGCATCGCGACACCGCGGTCCATCACCTGTCGGTAGAACACCTCGGCCTGCGCCCCGACCTCGCCGTTCACCTCGCTCGGCGTGCGCCCGAGCAGCTGGTCGGCCGGCCGCCCGTTCATCTCCTCGAGCACGGCGTTCACCCGGACGTGGCGGAGGTCCCGGTCGAAGATGCCGATCCCGAGCGGCGCGCCCTCGAGCAGGCTGTCGAACTGCGCCAGCACCTCGAGCAGGGCGTCGGTCGATGCCGGGGCGCTCGCGGACGGGCGGGCCGCTGCGCCGTCGTCGTCCCTGGTCTCGGTAGCCATCGCCTACTCGACGTCGGGCGCCTGGTAGAAGTTCCGCTCCCACCGGTGCCGCCGGATGACGGCCCGCTGCTCCTCGGTCAGGCGCCGGCCGTCGCTCGTCGCCGCGTTCCGCTCGACGTTGCGGACGCTGCGCATGCCGGCGATGACGGTCGAGACGGCCGGGTGGTCGAGCACGTACCGCAGCGCGACGTCGGCGAGCTCGTCCGTCGAGATGCCGAGCTCCTCGGTGAGCTCCCGCACGTGCTGCTCGACCTGCGCGGGGCGGTCGCCGCCGAAGTACCGGTTGCGGAAGTCCCCGTCCGGGAAGGTCGAGTCCGCGGTGATCCGCCCGGTCAGCCCGCCCTCGTCGAGCGCGACCCGCACGATGACGCCGACGTCGTGCTGCTGGCACGCCGGCAGGAGGTGCTCCTCGGGCTGCTGGTGGAACGCGTTGTAGATGACCTGCACGGTGTCGACCGCGCCGCTGCCGATGAGCTCGAGCGCGTTCTCCGGCTGGTAGTCGTTGATGGAGACCCCGAAGAAGCGGATCTTGCCCTCGTCGCGCAGCGCGGCGATCGTCTCGAGCCAGTCGCCCTTGCCGACCCACTCGTCGCTCCAGACGTGGAACTGGAGCAGGTCGAACGCCTCGAGCCCCGACGCCGCGAGGCTCTCCTCGAGGCTCGCCCGGATGTGCTCGCCCGGGAACGTCTCGTCCGGGTGCAGCCCCGACGGCGCGGGCCACGTCGCGTTCTTCGGCGGGACCTTGGTCGCGACGAGCACGCCGGGGTGCTCGCGGACGACGCCGCCGACGATCCGCTCGCTCTCGCCGTACCCGCGCGCGGTGTCGATGAGGTTCACCCCGAGCTCGATGGCCCGGTGCAGCGCCGCGACGGACTCGTCCTCGCGAGCCCCGACCCACTGCGACGCGCCGATCCCCCACGCGCCGTAGCCGATCTCCGACACGGACAGCCCGGTGCGACCGAGCGTGCGGTACTCCATGGTCAGCCTCTCGTCGTGCGTCGGGGTGGTGCGGGGTGCTGCGCGGGCGGGAGCCGTCGGGCGGACGGCACCTCGCTCGGTTGATCCCCGACGTTAGGTCGGGGTGGCGCGAGGGGCACCCCGAGCAGGAGGTGCTGCACGCGCTCCGGCCGGCCGCCGACGGCGGCTGGTCCCGGGTCGTCCGACGGCGGGCCTCGCTAGGCTGCACCCGAATCCCCCGCCCCAGCGCGGGCGTCCGGCGCCCCGAGGAAGGTCACCGTGGGCACGACGGAGCACGACACCACCCCGCAGCGCAGCCGCGACGGCAGCGTCCACGTCACCGACGAGCGGATCAACACGGTCACGCACCTCGCGGCGAGCTGCTTCGCCGTCGTCGGCGCGGCGCTGCTCGTCACCCAGGCCGCCGCGCAGGCCGATCCGTGGAAGATCGTCGGGTTCAGCGTCTACGGCCTGTCGGTGCTGATGCTGTTCGTCGCGAGCACGCTGCACCACGGCATCGACCGCGGCCCGCGCGTGAACGAGGTGCTCCGCACCCTGGACTACGTCTCGGTGTTCCTGCTGATCGCGGGCACCGTGACGCCGCTGGTGCTGGTCGTCTTCCGCAACGCCTACGGCTGGGCGGTGCTGGGCGCGGTGTGGGTGATCGCCGCGGTCGGGATCGCGCTGCGGTCCACGCTGCGGGAGCTGCCGAAGTACGTCACCAACACCCTGTACATCGTGCTCGGCTGGATACCGGTGCTGCTCGTGGGCGCCGGCGTACCGCTGCCGTTCGGCGCCTACGCGCTCATGGCGGCCGGCGGCCTGCTGTACTGCGTGGGCTTCGTCGTCTTCGTCGTCGAGCGGCCCAACCCGGTACCCGGCGTGCTCGGCTTCCACGAGATCTGGCACGTGCTGGTCGTGGCGGCAGCGGTGCTGCACTACCTGCTCATCTACCTGTACGTGCTGCCGCACTGACCACGCCAGTCTCCGACCCGAGCGCCGATCACCGGACGAGGAGGTCCGCCAGGTGGCTCGTCGCGGCGATGACGTCGGCGTTGCGCTGGTCCGAGCCCGTCGACCTCTCGCGCGCCTCGGCGGCGGAACGGCCGAAGCGCTCGTGCCTGGCGATGAGGCGTCGGAGTCGCTCCTCCTCGTCCGCCTCCACGTACCAGCACTCGTCCAGGAGCGGACGGACGGCCCGCCAGTCGCCGTCCTCGACGAGCAGGTAGTTGCCCTCGGTGATGACCAGCGGGACCTCTCGGGGGACGGCGACGGCACCGGCGATCGCCTCCTCCAGCGACCGGTCGAAGAAGGGGGCGTACACGACCGCCTCGTCCGCCGCGCGCAGCCGGCGCAGGAGCGCGACGTAGCCCCCTGCGTCGAACGTGTCGGGCGCGCCCTTGCGGTCGTGGCGGCCGAGTCGCCGCAGCTCGGCCTCGGCCAGGTGGAAGCCGTCCATGCCCACGAGCCGAGCGCGTGGACCGAGCGCGAGCGCCAGGGCCTCGGCGATGGTCGACTTGCCGGCTCCTGGGGCTCCCGTGATCCCCAGGATCCGGCGCCCGCCGCGGTCGGCGAGCCGCAGCGCCCGCTCCAGGAGCGCGGGGTCGAGCGCCTCGCCGGCACCCCGGCTCACGGCACGCTCCCCGCGCCCTCGCCGCCCTCCGGGTTTACCCGGTCGGCGGGCGTGGGAGGCCCGTCCGACCCGTCCGTCGACCGGGCCCGCTGCCGCCCCTGCGCGCGCTCGTCGTAGTGGCTGCGGCCCCCGACGTCTTCGGGCCGCGCCGCTCCGGTCATGATCGCGACCGCGTCGGACATGGTGTGGGTCCGTGGGCTCACGACGGCGACCCGGCTGCCGAGCCGGTGGATGTGGATGCGGTCGGCGATGTCGAAGACGTGCGGCATGTTGTGCGAGATCAGCATGACCGGCAGCCCCCGCGCGCTGATCCGCCGGATCAGGTCGAGCACCATCCCGGACTCACGGACACCCAGCGCGGCCGTGGGCTCGTCCATGATCACGAGCTTGGTGGCGAACGCGGCGGCGCGAGCGACGGCGACGCTCTGGCGCTGCCCACCGGACAGGCTCTCCACGGGCTGGCGCACGTCGGGGATCCGCACACCGAGGGCGTCGAGCTGGTGCTGCGCCTCGTCCCGCATGGCGCGCGCGTCGACCATCCTCAGGAGGCTGCCGAGCGGGCCGCTCCGCCGCAGCTCCCGCCCGAGGAACAGGTTGGAGGCGATGTCGAGCGCCGGGGCGACCGCCAGGTCCTGGTAGACCGTCTCGATCCCCAGGGCCCTGGCCTCGATCGGGGAACGGAAAGTCACCGGCTTGCCGTCCAGCAGCAGCTCGCCCTTGTCGGGCGTCACCGCACCGGACAGCGCCTTGACCAGGGTGGACTTGCCGGCGCCGTTGTCCCCGATGACCGCGAGGACCTCGCCGGGCATGAGCTCGAAGTCCGCGTCGACCATCGCGCGGACGTGGCCGTAGGACTTGGACAGCTTGCGGCCCTCGAGGACCGGGGTCCGGCCGTCGGCCTGCGGCGTCTCCGCGCCGCGGCCCTCGGTTCCTGTCGTCGTGCTGCTCATCGTGCCGCCCTCCTTCGCGACGCCTGGTCCAGGGAGACCGCGACGATGACGAGGACACCCGTGGCGAGGTCCTGGTACAGGTTGTCGATCCCCGCCTGGGTGAGTCCCGAGCGGAGGACGCCCACGATGAGGGCGCCGATGAGCGTGCCGACGACGCTGCCGCGCCCGCCGAACAGGCTCGTGCCTCCGATGACGACGGCCGTGATGCTGTCGAGGTTGGCGGTCTGGTAGGCGTTCGGGTCCGCGTTCGGGATGCGGCCCAGTGCCTGCCAGGCCGCGAGCCCGTAGAGCGCACCGGCCGCGACGTACACCGACAGGATCGTGCGGTTCACCTTGATCCCGACGAGGCGAGCCGCCTCCGGGGCGTTGCCCACCGCGTACACGTGACGGCCCCACGAGGTGCGGGCGAGGGCGAACCAGAAGACCGTGAAGACCACGAGGAGCAGCAGCGTGCCCCAGGTGATCCGCACGCCCCCGAGGGTGGTGCCCTGTCCCCAGAACCGCAGGAGCGGCTCGCTGACGGAGTAGCTCCGCGACTCGGAGTACAGGCGCGCGATCGCGTAGACGACGGTGAGCATGCCCAGGGTGACGATGAACGGTGGCAGTCCCAGCCGCGTGACGAGCAGGCCGCTGATCGCGCCGAGGACGACGGTGATGGTCAGCCCGAGGAGGAGAGCCGTCAGCGGGTTGCCGCCCTCGAAGACGAACTTGGCCATGACGATCGTGCCGAGCACCGCGATGGCGCCGTTGGCCAGGTCGATCCCCGCGGTGAGGATGATCAGGGTCTGACCGAGCGCGAGGGTCCCGATGACGATCGACTGCTGGAGGATCAGCGACGCGTTCCCCGCGGTGGCGAACGTGTCGGTCATGAGGGTGAAGAGCACGACCGCGACGAGCAGAGCGGCGAGCGGGCCGACGAGCGGGTTCCGCAGGGCCCTGCCGAGCGCCTGCCGGCGTTCGGATGCCGGTGGGGCGGCCCCGCCGGGGGGCGGGTCGGCGGCCGAGCGCCCGGGCGGTCGGGCGGCGGCGGCAGCGGTGGATTCGCTCATGGTCGGTCCTCGTTCCGTGTCGGTGTGGTTCCGTCTCGGGGCGGCGTCGTGCCGGGACGCACGACGCACCCTCACCGCCGCGGTGGGGGCGAGGGGCTCGCCTCCCACCGCGGGCGTCAGCTCCTGGCCGTGCGGTCACTGCGGGAGACCACCGGTCAGCCCCAGCAGTTCTCCAGGCCCCACGCGGTGTCCTCCGACTCGATGCCCTCGATCGGGTTGTCGGTGATGACGACGCTGCCGGTGTCGACGAAGCCCGACGGCGCCTCGCCGCCACCGGCGGCCTCGACGATCGCGTCGATGCCCTGGCGGACCATCTCGGCCGGGAACTGCATCACGGTCGCCGCGTACTTCCCGTCCGCGACGTCCTGGACCCCCTCGCACCCGCCGTCGATCGACCCGATCGTGACCTGGTCGGTCAGCCCCCGGGCCTCGATCGCCGCGTACGCACCCCGCGCCGCCGGCTCGTTGATCGTGTAGACCGCGTTGACGTCGGGGCTGCGCTGGAGCAGGTTCTCCATCGCCGTCTGCGCCGTGTTCTGGTCACCCTGGGTGTTCTCCATGCCCAGGATCGCCGGGTCACCCTCCTCCAGGCCGAAGCCCTCGAGGAACCCGTCGTGCCGGAAGGTGTCGACCGTGCCCCCCGCCGTGCCGTCGAGCATGATCAGCCGGGGCTCCTCGTCGCCGAGGACGGCCCGCACGTACGCACCCTGGAGCCGACCGGCCTCGAAGTTGTCGGTGGCGAAGGTCGCGTCGACCGCGTCCTCCGGGTCCGTCGCGGTGTCCAGGGCGATGACGACGATGCCCTGCGACCTGGCCTGCTCGATCGCGCCCAGGACGCCGCTGGAGTTGTTGGGGGTGATCATGATGCCGTCCACGCCCTGCGAGATGAGGTTCTCCATGGCCTGGACCTGACCCTCGTTGTCCCCGTCGAACTCGCCGGCGAGGGCGGTCAGTCCGACGCCCTGCTCCTGCGCGTAGTCCGTCGCCACCGTGCGCATCGTGACGAAGAAGGGGTTGGTCTCGGTCTTGGTGATCAGGCCGACGGTGACGTCGCCCTCGCTGGTGGCTTCGCCCCCGTCCGTCTCCGCCGGTGCGTCGTCGTCCGACCCGCAGGCGCCCAGCAGGCCGACCGCGGCGACCGCCGCGACCACCCCCGTCGACCATCGACGCCCACGCCCACCGCTGTTCATCCCGTTCGATCTCACGTCCCGCTCCTTTGCGTCGCCGGCGCTCCTGCTGGGCGCCATCTCCGGGTGATTTCGAGTGAAGCAGGTCACATTTCTTCCGGGCAAGCGTTTGCGCAATCGCTTGCCTGTGCATACTGGCTGCGTGGTCACCATCACGGACGTGGCACGCCGGGCTGGCGTGTCCGCCTCGACGGTGTCGCACGTCCTCAACAACACCCGCTTCGTCAGCGAGGAGGCTCGCGAGCGGGTGCTGGAGGCGATCGACACGCTCGACTACGTCCCCAACCACCAGGCGCGCTCGCTCGTGCGGTCCAAGACCCAGCAGATCGGTGTCGCGATGTCGGCGCTGACCAACCTCTACTTCGGCGAGGTCGTCCACGCCATCGAGGAGGCGACGAGCAAGGTCGGCTACACGCTCGTGCTGGCCGACACCCACGACGACCCGGCGACCGAGGCACGCGTGGTGGCCGCCCTGCGTGAGCGCCGCCTCGACGGACTCCTCCTGGCGCCGTCGTCCGGGGCCGCGAAGGTGCTGGACCGCCTGGCCCGCACCGGGCTCCCGACCGTCCTCGTGGACCGGTCCCCCGACGCCCGCTTCGACGCGGTCTGCAGCGAGAACGTCAAGCCCGTCGCCCAGCTGGTGCTGCACCTCGCCCAGCGGGGCCACCGCCGGATCGCCATGGTGGCCGGCATGGCTGGGCTGACCACCAGCGAGGAGCGCGTCACCGGCTACCGCAAGGGCCTCGCCGCCGCCGGGCTCCCGGAGGTGCCCGAGCTGATGGTCCGCGGCGGCTCCGACGCCGAGCGCACCCGCGTCGTCGTCGGCGCCCTGCTCGACCTGCCGGATCCCCCGACGGCCATCGTGGCGGCCCAGAACACGATGGTGATCGCGACGATGCGGACCCTCCAGGAGCGAGGTCTGTCGGTGCCCGGCGACATCGCCGTCGTGGGTTTCGACGACTTCGAGTGGGCCGAGGTCTTCTCACCGAGGCTCACGACCGTGGCGCAGGACGCCGGCGCGATCGGCTCCAAGGCCGTCGAGCTGCTGCTCAGGCGGATCGCCGGCAGCACGTCCCAGCCGAAGACGGTGCGGATCCCCGCCGTCGTGCAGCACCGCGAGTCCTGCGGGTGCACCCAGGCCCGCCCGGGCGGCACGCACGGCGGGTCGGGGACCTAGTCGCCCGACCTCACCGCGCCTCCCGCTCGCCGAGCAGCGCGTCCACGTTCGGCAGCCCGTCGAACCGGGTGAACGTCCCGGTGTCCGCGATCTCCCGGGCCGCCTCCAGGAAGCCGCCCCAGGCGGTGCGCGCGAGCGTCCCTCCCACGCTGATGCGCCGCACGCCCAGGGCCTCCGCCTCGGCGACGGTGATGAACGGCGCGTTGATGAGCAGGTTCACAGGCTTCGGGGCCACGGCGTCGAAGATCGCCGCGACCTGCTCGCGGGTCTGGATCCGCGGGGCGTAGAGGCAGTCGGCCCCGGCGTCGGCGTACGCGCGCAGCCTCCGGACGGTCTCGTCGAGGTCGGGCCGCCCGACGACGAAGCCCTCCGACCGGCCCGTCAGGACGACCCCGGTGCCGCTCTCGTCGATCGCCTCACGGGCGGCCCGGATGCGCTCGACGGCCAGGCCGACGTCGTGCAGGGGTGAGTCGGCGTGCCCCGTGGAGTCCTCGATCGACAGCCCCGCGACCCCCGTCGCCACGGCGAGCGTGACGTTGGCATGCACGTCCTGCGGATCGACCGCGTACCCGCCCTCGAGGTCCGCGTTGACGGGAACGCCGACGGCGCCCGCGACCTCGCGCAGGTGCTCGAGCGTCTGGTCGAGCGTCAGGTGGCCGTCGGTGCGACCGAGCGTCCAGGCGAGGCCGGCGCTCGTGGTCGCCAGGGCGCGGAAGCCGAGCTGCTCGAGCGCCCGCGCGCTCCCGACGTCCCACGGGTTCGGCATGACGAAGCACCCGGCGGCGTGGAGCTGTCGGAAGGTGGCGACCCGCTCGGCGTGGGTGCTCCCGGCCTGGCTGCTCACGGGGGGCCGCGTCGGGGAGGCACGGGGTCCATCGGACCATGCGACTCCGGAGGGGCCCGGGACGTCAAGGGCTGCGTCGGAGGCGGGTGCCGTCGAGGGGACCACGTCGACACACCAGGTCCGCCGACGTGGCCCGCCCTGACGGGTTCCGCGTCACCTCGCAGGCGTCGCCCCGACGCTCAGCCCCAAGAGCGCCTCCGTGACGCGCCAGGTGCGGTCCGCGTCCGCGGGGTCGCGCAGCGGGCGGAACAGCCGGTGCTGCACCGGACCCCCACCGAGGTGGCCAAGGCCGGCCGGCCCGTAGAGCTGCCCACCGGCCGGCCCCTGCGCGGTGGCGGCCATGAGCGCGGGGAGCGGGGCGCTGTCGATCGTGCCGAGCAGGACGCCCGCGCGGGACAGCCGGCGGATCGTCGCGATCTGCGGGGTGTCGCGGTCGCGCCCGATCTCCGGGCGCGCGACGAGCAGGCTCGTGGGCGCGACGCCGGGGTGCGAGAGGTTGCTCGTGATCCCCCAGCCGGCCGCGCGGCTGCGCCGGTCGAGCTCGAGGGCGAAGAGGCCCTGCGCGAGCTTGGACTGCGCGTACGCCTGACGACCGTCGTAGTCGCGCTCCCAGTTGAGGTCGGCCCAGTGCATCCTGCCGCTGCCGGCCGCGATGCTGATCTGGTTCGTCACCCGGGCGCGGCCCGCGGTCAGCAGCGGGAGCAGGTGCGCGACGAGCGCGGCGTGGCCGAGGTGGTTGGTCCCGAGCTGGAGCTCGAACCCGTCCTCGGTCGTCGTGCGCCCGGGCGGCGTCATGAGGCCCGCGTTGTTGACCAGCAGGTGGATGGGGTCGCCCTCGGCCCTGAGCGTCGCGCCCAGTGCGGCGACCGAGGCGAGCGACGCGAGGTCGAGGTCGCGCAGCGAGACCCGTGCGCGGGGGTGCTCCTGACGGATGCGGCCGACGGCGGCCTCGCCCTTCGCGCGGTTGCGCACGGGCAGGACGACGTCGGCGCCCGCTGCGGCGAGGCGTCGGGCGATGCCGAGGCCGATCCCGTCGCTGCCACCGGTGACGACGGCGCGCCGCCCGGTGAGGTCGGGCAGGGCGAGGTGAGGTGTGCGAGGCATGGTCGAGCTCCTTCGGGTGGGGTGGTGCGGTGGGCGGTGAGGTGCCGCGGGGTCAGCGCGGGGACGACGACGTCGCGGCGACCGCGGACGGGAGTGCCCCGGCGGGCGCGCCGTCGTCGGCGCGGCGGGCCACGACGAGCGTGACCGCGAAGTGCAGGGCGAAGGCGGTCATGGCCCCGACCTGGATCGCGGCGAGGGCGCCGGGCTCGTCGGCGAGGTAGAAGGCGACGCGTCCGACGAGGTTGGCCGACGCCATCGCGAGCCCGATCAGCGAGCTGACCACGTAGACGCGGCGCAGGGCGGGGTGGTGCACCCAGTCGCGCGGGCCGCCGGCGATGCGGTTGACCATGAGGCCCGCGAGCGGACGCCCGGCGGCGAACGCCACGAGGTACGCGACGACGAAGACCGCCGGGAGCGCCATCGTCGGCAGGAAGAACGCACGCGCCTCCCCCGCGAGCGCCGCGACCGTGGCGCAGACCGCGGCGACGACGACGCCCCCGACGGCGGCGCCGGTCGGCTCGCGCCGGGCGACCCGGACCGTGGCGCCGGCCAGGGCGGTGATGCCGAGTGCGACGACGGCCGGGCCGAGGCCCGCGGCGGCGTCCGTGGCGACGAAGGCGACGACCGGGGCCGTGGCGACGGCCAGCCCGACCGGGCCGCCGACCCGCTCGAGGGTCCGCCGGGCGGCGGCCCGGGCGGCCGACTCCGGTGCGAGGTCCGGCATCCCGAGGACCCGGCGCGCGGTGGTGCTCGCGCTCGGGTGCCTCGGGTGCGGGGTGGTCGGGGCGGACGTGGTGGGGCCGGGTGCGGCGGTGGGCGTGCCGAGGTGCTGGTGCCGTCGAGCGTCGACGGCCGGGTGCTGGCTCATGGGCTTCTCCTCATCGGTCGGTCGTGACGTACCGCCAGCGTGGGAGGGTTCGCCGGTCGCAACCAGGGCCTGCCGATCCACCCCTTCGGCCCGCTGGACGGGGGGATCAGCAGGCCGTGGCTCCGCGTTCCGGACCCCGGTAGGAAGGGGGCACCGGACGGACGAGCGGGACGGGTGGGCATCGGATGATCGACAGGGCAGGGCTCGCGGAGTTCCTCCGCAGCCGACGCGAGGCGCTGCAGCCCGAGGACGTCGGGCTCCCGCGCGGACGCCGTCGTCGGACCGCGGGGCTGCGCCGGGAGGAGGTCGCGGCGCTGTGCACCATGTCGACGGACTACTACGCCCGGCTCGAGCGCGAGCGCGGGCCGCGGCCGTCGGAGCAGATGCTCGCCGCCATCGCGCAGGGCCTGCACCTCACGCTCGACGAGCGCGACCACCTCTTCCGGCTCGTCGGCCACCAGCCGCCACCGCGCGGGGCGCTCAGCGAGCACATCAGCCCCGGACTCCTGCGCATCCTCGACCGGCTCGGCGACACGGCCGCCGAGGTCGTCACCGAGCTCGGCGAGACGCTGCGCCAGACGCCCCTGGGCGTCGCGCTCACGGGCGACGCGACGGGCTGGACCGGACCGTCGCGCAGCATCGGCTACCGCTGGTTCACCGACCCCGAGAGCCGCCGGCTGTACCACCCGGACGACCACGCGCACCTGTCACGCGTGTACGCCTCCAGCCTGAGGCGGGTCGTCACGCTGCGCGGTCCCGGCTCGCGCGCGGCCCGCCTCGCCGACGACGCGCTCGCACGCAGCGAGGAGCTGCGCCGGCTGTGGGAGACGCACGAGGTGGGCGTGCGCGTCGACGACGTCAAGCGGTTCGTCCACCCGGAGGTCGGCGACCTCGAGCTGCACTGCCAGACGCTGCTCGACCCCCAGCAGTCGCACCTGCTGCTCGTCTACACGGCTGTGCCCGGGACCGAGAGCCACGAGAAGATGCAGCTGCTGGGGATGGTGGCGCCGCGAGGGGTCGGGGCATGAACTCGAGCGGCGGCCCGCCGCTCGACCCACAGGCCAGCCGGATCCCGACCCGAACCGGGAGGTCTTCATGAGGACAGCACGAGTTGTCGTCGTCGGGTCGGCCAATGCGGACGTCGTCGTCGACGTCGACCACCGCCCGGCTGACGGCGAGACCGTGCTCGGGTCCGACGCCGTCGTGAGCCCCGGTGGCAAGGGCGCGAACCAGGCGGTGGCGGCTGGGCGGCTCGGCGGACACGTGGCCTTCGTCGGGTGCGTCGGCGACGACGCACACGGCCGGATGCTGCGGACCTCGATCAGCGAGGCGGGCGTCGACGTCAGCGCGCTCCGGACCGTCCAGGCCCCCACCGGCACCGCCATCATCCTCATCACGCCCGACGGGGAGAACTCGATCGTCGTCGCGCCGGGAGCCAACCGGCTGGTGGACGAGACGATGATCGACCAGGTGACATGGGCAGCGGGTGACGTGCTCGTCGTCCAGCTCGAGATCCCGTTGCCGACGGTCGAGCACGCCGTCCGCCGCGCGCGGCGGGCCGACGTGCGTGTCGTGGTCAACGCGGCCCCCGCAGCACTGCTCCCGGCGCCGGTGCTCGAGGCCGCCGACCCCCTCGTGGTGAACGAGTCCGAGGCAGCGCTGCTCGTCAGCGGCTCGACCGCGCCCAGCACGCAGGTACCCGTCCCGGGCCCGGCCTCCGACACCGTCCGCCGGCTGCTCGAGCTCGGGCCTCGATCAGTGGTCCTCACCCTCGGCGCACAGGGGGCCGTCCTCGGCCGACGCGACCCGGCAGGCGCCGTCGTCCTCACGCACGTGGAGGCACGGGAGGTGACGGCCATCGACACCACGGGCGCCGGAGACGCCTTCGTCGGTGCCCTGGCGCTGGGTCTGGCCGAGGACGCACCCCTCGACGGGGCGGTCGTCCGGGCGACCGATGTCGCCGCCTGTGCCGTCGGGCGCAGAGGAGCGCAGGACTCCTACCCCACCAGCGACGAGCTCTCCGCGATGACGAGGTCAGCGCCGCGCGTCAGGGACGCCTGAACAGCGAGCTCAGGCGTCGATCCAGGCGCCGGCCCAGGCGCCCCCAGGTCAGGGCCGGTCCGCGACGTGCTCGAGCCACACCCGACCGGTCCACAGCTCCATGCGTCCCGGCTGGTTCGGCGACGGGTACATGCCGGGAGGGTCGACGCCGCGGTCCGGCGCGCGGAGCACCCGGCCGTCGCGGTGGTCGAGCTGCCACGTCCCCCGGTAGTCCCAGGCGGCGCGCATCTCCCCCGACAGGGTCAGCGGCCCCTCGCCGCACCAGAAGCCGCCGAACTGCAGGGTGAGGGTGGTGTACCCCTGCTGGAGCTCGGCGACCGACTGGCGCCCGACGCGCGGGAGGGCCAGCAGCAGGACGACGAGGAACACGAGCGCCAGCGCGCCCAGCACCCCGGCCGTGGCCGGCCCGTGCAGGGCGGAGCGGTCGACGACCCCGGCGACGACGCCGAGCACGAGCGACCCTCCCAGGGCGAGCGCGATGAAGCGGTGCATGAGCGAGCGCGCCGTCGGCTGCACCGACAGGGCGGGCGGGTGCTCGGGGACTCGGGGCAGCAGTCCGGCGGCCGCCGCCTCGGCGTACCCGGGCACCTGCCTCGGATGCGGCACCCGCCCACCCGCGCGTGTGCTCACCGGGCGCACGCGGGCCGGATCGACACCACGGCACGTCGGCGAGGGAGCAGGCGCATGGGGACATGCTCCACGTCGACGACCGCCATGTCCCGCACGGTCCCCCGAGTGGGCGTCTCACGCCGCCTCGGACGGTGGTGGCGACGCGGTCACCCCGTGCGTGCGCGATCACCCCGGCCGCCTGGAGGAACCACCCCGGCTCTGGCCCCGGTCGTCGGGGCAGGGGCGCTGCTAGCGTCCCGAGACGTGTCCGACGACGACTACCTGGAGCTGAACCGCACCAACTGGGACAGCCGCGCGTCGGTGCACGCGCGGGGCTACGGGATCGACAGGTTGCTGGCCGACCGGACGGCGTTGTCCGACGTCGTCTCATTCGACCGCCCGCGGCTCGGTGACATCGCCGGCCTGGACGTCGTGCACCTGCAGTGCCACATCGGCACCGACACCCTCAGTCTCGCTCGCCTCGGCGCGCGGGTGACCGGCGTCGACCTGTCGGCCAGGTCGCTCGACGAGGCGCGGAACCTGGCGCAGCGCGCCGGGGCCGACATCGAGTACGTCCAGTCGGACGTCTACGCGGCGCCCGAGGCGCTCGGCGGCCGGCAGTTCGACCTCGTCTACACCGGCATCGGAGCCATCTGCTGGCTGCCGAGCATCCGGCGGTGGGCGCAGACGGTCGCCGCCCTGCTGCGCCCGGGCGGCCGGCTGTTCATCCGCGACGGCCACCCGGTGCTGAACTCCGCCCTCGCGATGACCGTCGGCGCCGAGCACGCCGACCGCGAGCAGCAGCCGTGGATCACCGGACCCGGAGGGCTGACGCTCGCGCTCGAGCTGCCGTACTTCGAGCAGCAGGAGCCGCTGGTCTGGAGCGAGGAGGACACCTACGCGGGTGACGGCAAGGTCGCCCAGCCGCGCTCGATGGAGTGGAACCACGGGCTCGGCGAGATCGTCACCGCGGTGCTCGACGCGGGCCTGGAGCTGACGTCGTTGGTCGAGCACGACAGCGTCCCGTGGGACGCGCTGCCGGGGTTCATGGTGCTCGACGAGGACGTCGACGAGTACCGCCTGCGCGAGCGCCCGGAACGCCTGCCGGCCACCTTCACGCTGACCGCTCGACGGCGCCAGGAGTTCTCGTGACCCGTGTGCTGGTGACCGGCGTCCGCGGCAAGACCGGTGCTCCCCTGGCGCAGCTGCTCGTCGCCCGGCCGGGTCTCGACGTGCTCGGCGGCAGCAGCGACCCGACGACGGTGACGCTCGAGGGCGTGCAGCCCACGGCCTTCTCCTGGGACGACGCGTCCACCTGGGCGGCCGCGACCCACGGCGTCGACGCGGTGTACGTCGTGCGGCCGGATCGCGCGGACGCACCCGAGCTGATCGGCGCACTGCTCACCGCCCTGGCGCCCGAGACCCGTGTCGTGCTGCTGTCCGAGCGGAACGCCGACTCCCTCGGGCCTGGTGGCTGGGCCGCGCGCACCGAGCACGTGGTGCGCGCCGGCGATCGGCCGTGGACGGTCCTGCGGCCGAGCTGGTTCATGCAGGTGCTGACGGACCAGCGCTTCTTCCTCGGCCCGGTCGTCGAGGAGGGAGAGCTCGCCTTCTCCAGCGGCGGAGCGAGCCTGGCGTGGATCGACGCGCGGGACATCGCCGCGGTGGCCGAGCGGGCACTGCTCGACGACGGTCACGAGGGGCAGGTCTACGAGCTCACCGGACCGGAGTCGCTCACGCTGTCGCAGGTCGCGGACCAGCTCTCGACCGCCGCCGGTCATCGCGTGACCCACCGGGAGATCACCATCGACGAGGCCCTCGACGGCCTCAGCGGGTTCGAGCGTGACCTCACGCTGTGGACCTTCGAGCGTGTGCACGCCGGCAGCTTCACACCAGTGACCGACACCGTCGAGCGCGTGACGGGTCGCCGTGCCCGGACCCTCGAGGCGTTCCTCGCGGACTCGGCCACGGAGCTGCGGCGCGGGTGACCCTGCGTGTCTGCGGACGGCGCCGAGCTCCGGCCACGACCCCCGGCGAGAACGCTGACGGCTGGCGGTGGTCAGCCGGTGGTGGATCGTCCTGACCCAGTCACGCCAGGCGGCGTGATCCTCGCGACCGAGTCGGGAGACGGCCCGCTCACCTACGACGCTCCGGGCGCCGCAGGATGATCGAGGTACCGACACCCGCTTTAGGAGTTCGATCTTGGTTCAAGGACAACTCTCTGACGTGGGAAAATACATGCGGGTAGTTCTCGTAGTGACGCCGTTCCGGGGACCCCGCTGACCACGCGCTGACCACGAGGGCTTCGAGCCGCGCTGTCGACGGCCCCGGCCCGGACCCACTAGTAAGACGCTCACTTAGCAGCGTCGTTGTGGATCAGACCAGATCGGACCGGACGGCACCTCGCTACGCAACGTCGACACGACGCTGACGGTCCGCACGAGGGACGACCTGCCGCTTGCTGCCCTAGGGAGCATCCGTCAAGGCCTGAGCCGGCGAGCGCGTGGTTCGCACCCACGCTGACCACGCGCCCTTGACCGACTGCACCAACCACAGGGACGGACGTTTCACACCAGACCAACACCTTGCGCCCCGAAGCGCCCAACCAGCCGCGCACGATCGGCACCGCGTAGAGCTTCGGCGGCGCGGGTCGGGACCGGACGGGCCCCGGACCGCCACGAGAACCCGGAGCAAGTGGCGCGACCGCTTGGTGCGCTAGCCTCGGCCATCACGTGCGGGTGACCATTGGACGAGGGATGATCGCGGGAAGGTCGCGTCAATGAATCATCGTCGCATATCGCGACCGACAATGATAATAATCGCGGGCGTCGTCGTCTTCGCCTCCACCGTTGCCCTCATCATCGGAACGACAGTCGCCACAGACACAGCGGCGCTACTACTGCAGAACTTCGGCGCCGTCCTTCTGAGCATTGGCCTAATCTCTATCGCATACGACTTATTCGTGCGCGAATCTTATACCGCCGAACTATTCGACCTGACTAACACCGCCCAATCACTTCGCAACCTTGGCCTCCTGGACGCTACCGTCGAAACCGCTGTAGACTGGGAGCGCATCTTTCGCGGCACTCACTCGATCAAGGTGGTAGTGGCAGCTGGGGACCGGATGGTAAGTCTGTGGCCGGAGATTCTCGCTGCCACGAGCGGTCGGCCAATCACTATCGACTGCGTCGTCAATGATCCGAAAGGGCCCCACGCCACCGAAGTGGCGGATATGCGCGGGGCCAGTATCGATGAGAGTCAGGCGCAACTCAGTTCACAGCGGCGCGCCATCGAGAAGCTCTGGGATGCGTACGCCCGAGATGCATCGACTTGCAAAGGGTCGAGGATCCGGCTCGCATACGCCGAACAGACTATCGCCTACGAGTATATTCACACAGACAGCGCGGTGGTGATCCTGCTAGATCGCGCACTCACGCGAAAGTTGGGCGAGAAGCGCATAGCCCTCGTGATGGACCCCGCCCACACGCGGCCACCCGCCGAATGGTGGTACTCACAGTTCAACGAACGGCCGGGTGCGACGGTTTTTGAAGGCGAGGTGAAGTAGTTGCGTGGCATGCACATCAGGGCAGAATTGATCGACTTGCGGCGCCTGCTCGACTTCGTCGAGGCCGGAGAAATTGTGCTCCCTGGGTTTCAACGCGACTACGACTGGTCACCGGCCGCCGTGAAATCTCTCCTCACGAGCATGCTCCTCGGGTGGCCCTCCGGCACGTTGATGTTCACCGAGTACAACGCCGCAGCAAAAGAGGAATTGAACCCTCGGCCATTCGACGGCGCAGAGAGGCTCGCTGATGCGCCTCATTACGTAGTTCTGGATGGGCAGCAGCGCTTGACCAGCCTGTTCCACGCCGTGCGAGGGCGCGGTGACTATAGGTACGCGATTCGCTGGGACCTAAAAATCGAGGGTGCTGGCCGTGACGAGATCGAGGACGCTCTCCTGGTCATCCCAACCGAGAAGTGGCTAAAAGACGCACAGGAGCCATCCTACCAAGTACGAGAGCGGATCATTCCAATCAGTGCTATGGACTCGCCGGCGTCGTACTTCCAGTGGCGCTCAGCCCTCGAGGCGACCGGCCTAATGTCGGACAGTTCGCTCGAGGAGCTCACAGAGTTCTTCCGAAACGTCGCTAACCGCCTCGCCGAGTATCGATACACGGTCACCGTCCTGGATCGGTCCGTCCCACCGGTGGAGTTGGCACAAATATTTGAGATCACGAACCGGACCGGCCTGCGGCTGGGTACGTTCGACCTGATGGTCGCCCGCATCTCCACTCCCGCTTGGAGTTTGCGGGATGCCTGGGACGAGGCGAGGGGGGCATCGCCCGATCTCGCGGGTTGGCTAGGAGACGACGCAACGCCATTGCTTCAGGCAATTGCGCTGAACACCGCTGCTGACGTAAGACAGTCGGCGGTACTGCGGCTCCAAACCGAGGATATCGCCCCCCGCTGGGACGAATCGCTAGGCGCCATGCGCCGCGCCATTGCATTCTTCCGTCAGCGATGCGGCGTGGCCACGCCGGCGTACCTTCCATACGGCGCGATGCTGCCAGCAGTTGCGGCCTTATTCATGCGCGAAGAAGGTAGCAGGGGAACCGAGGAGTCGCTTCGGTCATGGTTCTTCGGGACCGGCTTTGGGCTTGGTTACGATGTCGCGTCGAACACTCGGGTCGTGTCTGACTACGGCAGTTTGGTGAGCGGCTCTTTCGAACCGCGCACAGTTAGTCTCGAGGGACTGCTCGAATCTACCCGTCGAAGCCAAGGTGCGATTTGGCGCACCTTCCTGTGTAGCCTCCTCCTCAATGTTCAACAAAGCGGAAGCGACAGCGATCTTGGCCGGTCGGACCATCCCGACGGCCCGTTGATCCCGCGCAGCTTGTTCGGCCGAGGTTGGTCCAGCGAGCCTTCCGCGCCCCATTTGCGAGTACTGAGCTTCGCACTCACAAGGCGGGACCTAAGTGCTGCTGCCGCCCGAGGCGCCCTGTTGGCACACCGCGATCTCGCAGCTTCACAGTTCCTTCCGAGTCAGATGCCTTCGCCTACGGCAACGCCCGAGGAGTTCGAGGAGTTCTTCGTCTATCGGCTCCAGGCCTTGCTTAACTTCTTGGGAGAGTGGGTGCAAGTGCGCCGAGAGGCAGAGAGGCTCCAGTAGTCGCACGTTCAGACAGTGTCCGCATCGGCAGGGTCACACCGAGTGACACCGTCCGTGCGGATCGGGTGCTTGCAGGTGCCGTTGCGATGGGCATGCCTAGAAGCGCGGCACCGGGCGAACCGCGACACCTCCAGCGAACCCGACGACTTGCATCATCGGATGCAAGAAGAGTCGTCGCCGTCATCGGCTCCTGCGCCCAGGGCTCCAGCCCGAACGGGCGCGGTGACGACGGCCCACCGAGCCTGCGGGGGCTGAGGGTCTCTTGAAGGGGCCAGCGCTGGATGGAACGCTCCGGGCATGAGCTTCGACGTGTTCGCGCAGCGGTTCGTCGGCGGGGAGCCGGCCGAGGCGGAGAACGGTGTGCTGAGCGAGCTTCTTGCCCCACACCTGATGCGGGTCGAGTCGGAGTCCGACTTCGCCGAGCTGCACTTCGACGACGGGACTGCCGACTTCTACGGGGTCGCCGAGCCGGGCACCGGTTTCATGGTGAACCACGTCAGCGGGCAGTTGGCCTGGGAGTTGTTCGTCCGGATGGCGTCAGCCGGCGACATGGCCCTGATGGCCCCTGGCGTGCCGACGATGATCTTTAGCGAGGAGGTGCGGCAGCACCTGCCTGAAGGCCTGGCAGAGGACGCGGTCGTCCTCAGTTCCGGCGCGGACATCCTGCGGACCTTCGCCAACGCCTGAGCCACTATGGCGTCGCAGGTCCTCACATGTGCGAACTCAGCCCGCGGCCGCGCCGGCTCCCGGGAGGCGCGGCACTCCTCGGCGTCAGCGTGGCCTGGCGGCCTCACAAAGCTACGCGGTTAAACGGGATGCGTTGGCTTGGCGAGCGGGCTTCCGCCAGCAGGGCCTCGGGATCTCACCTACGTGGTTCCCGAGCTCGTCGCGGATGACCTTCGTGCGCGTGGCCGCGTTCCAGCGGACGACGAACCTGCCGCGGCGACCGTAGAGCTCCATGAGGTAGTCCGCAGCGCAGTTGACCTCCTCGGTCTTGCGCGCGATATCCGCGTGGCGCGAGCGCTCGTACTCGCCGATGACCGTCCCGTCCATGGTGATCTCGAGGCGAAAGAGCGTGTCGGAGATCGGCTGAGCTTCAACGACGAGGGGCATGGGGCTCCGATCAGTCGAGCTGGACGGTTGGCCGGACCCTAGCGCTCAAAGCCCCGGCGGGTCAGCCCTCGCGTGAGAGCAGACGACCCATCTGGCGCCTAGCGACCTGGGCATCCCAGGACGGCCGCTCTCGTCGACCAGTTCGTGCGGGAGGTCGTCACCAAGCACCTCGAGGATCGCCCGCGCCACCTCAGCGCCAACCAGTTGCGGCGACGCCACCTCCGTCGAGAAGGGCCCCTTGGTTGCGTCGACGACCGCGATCCAGCGCGTTGGTTCGATCGGGAACACCTCGACCGTCAGCGCGGGCACGAGCCAATCGTCCTCCACCCAGCCCGCCTGCGTTAGCGGCTGAGGTTGGTAGGCCCGCTGGCACACCTCTTCCTGAACGCCGTCGCGGCGGCAGGTGCGCATCTTCTCCCTCACCGCCGCACACCTGCAGGTAGCGACGGCGTCGCGAGGGGAGGTGGTTCCGGTGATGTCGATGCACAAGCTGACGGCTGGGGATGGGTACGCCTATCTGACTCGGCACGTCGCCGCGGGCGACGCCGGCCTGGAGCCGGGTGCCTCTCTCACCGCGTACTACGAGCAGACCGGCAACCCGGCCGGACGCTGGTACGGCGAAGGCCTCGCCGGCCTCGGCGACGCGACCCGACGACTGCGCCCCGGTGACGTCGTGAGCGAGGCGGCGATGACGGCCGTGTTCCGCGACGGCGCCGACCCTCTCACCGATGACGCACTCGGCCGGCCCTATAGCCGGTTCGATGACGGGAAGCGGCACGCGGTCGTCGGGTTCGACCTCACGTTCACCGCACCGAAGTCGGTGTCGGTGCTGTGGGCGCTGGCCGATGACGCGCACCGCGTCATCGTCTATGACGCGCACCGGGCGGCGCTGGCGTCATCGCTGGAGTTCGTCGAGCAGCGCGTCATCCGCACGCGCATCGGCGAGGCGGGCCGTCATCAGGTCCGCACCCGCGGGCTGATCGCCGCGGCGTTCGACCACTGGGACACCCGGGCCGGGGACCCGAACCTGCACACCCACGTCGTCATCGCCAACAAGGTCCAGGGGCCCGACGGCGCCTGGCGGAGCCTGGACGGGCGGACCGTGCACGCCGCCGTGGTAACCGTGTCCGAACTCTATGACGCGCTGCTCGCGGACGAGCTGACGCGGCGCCTGCCGGTGGAGTGGTCGATGCGGGACCGCGGCCCGCGGCGGAACCCCGCGTTCAAGGTCGACGGGATCGGCGAGGACCTGCTCGCGCACTTCTCGACCCGGGCCGAGGCTATCCACTGCGCCGAGCAGGAGTGGCTCGCCCAGTTCGAGACAACCCACGGCCGGGCGCCGACCCGGGTGGAGACGACCCGGGCGCGGCAGCACCTGACCCGCGCGACCCGGCCGCCGAAGACGGTTCGGCCGCTCGCGGACCTGCTAGCGGACTGGGCGAACCGCGCCCGCGCGCTGACCGGGCTCGAGCCGCACGACCTCGCCGCCCGCGCACTGACCGGCGCCTACGGGCGGGCACTGCACGCGCACGACGTCGGCCCGGAAGTGCGGGCGGCGATGGTTGCCCAGGTGCTCGATGACGTGTCGACGCGGCGGTCGGTGTGGACGACGTGGAACCTCGGGGCCGCCGCCGTCCGGGCCTCGAAGCTGCTGCGGATGGCTTCGCCGGGCGAGCGACGGGCGCTGCTGAACGAGGTCACGACCGAGGCTGCCGCGGCGTGCGTGCACCTGGACGACAACCGCGACCCGGTGACGCGGCGGGTCGGGGAGTCGCTGTTCACCTCAACCGAGCTGCTCGGCGCGGAGAAGGTGCTCATCGACGCTGCCGAGACCGCTGGCGCGCCGCACCGGCCGGCGGAGATGCTCGGCGCCATCCAGCTGCGCACCGAGCGCCACCTCGGCGCCCTCGCCCCCGACCAGCGTGCGGCCGCCGAGGCCGTCATCACCTCCGGGCGTCTGCTCGACGTGCTGGTCGGGCCGGCTGGGTCGGGCAAGACCACCACCCTTGCCGCGCTCACCTCGTTCTGGCGGCACGGGATCGGATCCGTCGTCGGGCTCGCGCCGTCGGCCACCGCGGCGCGGGCGCTGGCGGAGTCGCTCGAGGTGCCGTGCGAGACGACCGCGAAGTGGCTGCACGAGTCCACCGGCGACGGCGCCACCGCCCGCGCCCTGCGGTACGCCGACGCGGTCGCCCGCAAGTCCAGCCGCGACTACCGGGAGCAGCGGGCGGCCAACGAGGAGCACTGGCGGCTGCGCGCCGAGCAGGACCAGTGGCGGTTCGCGCCCGGGCAGCTCGTCATCGTCGACGAGGCCTCCCTCGCCGATACCCGTACGCTCGCCGCGATCGTCGAGCAGGCCCGCGCGGCGACGGCGAAGGTGCTGCTGGTCGGGGACCACCTGCAACGCGGGTCGGTCGACGCAGGCGGCGCGTTCGGCATGCTCGCCCGCCGCGGACCGACGGCCGAGCTCACCAGCCTCTGGCGGTTCGCGAACCCGTGGGAGGCGCGGGCCAGCCTCGAGCTGCGCCGCGCCCACCCGGCCGCGCTCGACGCCTACGCAGCCCACGGCGCCATCGCCTCCGGCAGCCACGACGCGATGCTCGACGCCGCCGTCGACGCGGTCACCACCGCAGCCGAGCGCGGCCGGCTCGCGGTGCTTCAGGCGGTCGACAACCGGACCGTCCGCGAGCTCAACGCCCGCATCCGCGCCGACCGCATCGCGGCGGGCGACGTCGCCCCGGCCGGGGTGAGCCTGCACGACGGGCTGGCAGCCGGCGTCGGCGACCGGGTCGTTACCCGCCGTAACCACCGGCGCCTAACCACCGCCGACGGGTTCGTGCGCAACGGCGCCCTGTGGGACGTGATCGCCGTCCTCCCGGACGGAGCCCTCCGCGTCCGGCCCGCCGACCACACCGACGCACTCACCGTCCGCCTCCCCGCCGACTACGTCGCCGAGCACGTCGAGCTCGGCTACGCCACGACCATCGCCCGGACCCAGGGCATGACTGTCGACGAGACCCACACGATCGCCACCCCGGGCATGGGCCGCGAGGACCTCTACGTCGCGATGAGCCGCGGCCGCCACGCCAACCGCGCCTACGTCGTCATCGACCAGGGCGACCCAGAGTGCCTGCCCGGCCAGGCGCCGTCGTCGGGACGGGAGGTGCTCGAGCAGATTCTCGCGATCAGCCACGCCGAGCCGAGCGCCACCGAGACGTGGGACACCTACCACCCCGGCCGCGCCGCGCCCCTCGTGCCGCCCGCGCGTCCACAGCAACCGTCGAACCCCTGGCCTCCACAGCCTGCGCCGTATCGCTTGACCACGCCGCCGCCGTCGTTCGCCAGTGGACCGGTGCTCGGCCGCTGACCACCGCCACACCCAACCCAAGAGAAGGAGAAGGTCATGACCACCACCGCACAGCACACCGCTCCCACGACCCCGGCCCGGCAGTACTACCGCGTGAAGGACGCGGCGCGGGTGCTCGGGGTGCCGCCCCGGACGCTGTACCACCTGGTCGAGCACGAGCAGATCCCGTACCGGCGCCTCGGCACGGTGATCCTCCTCCCCGCGGCGTGGGTCGAGCGCGAGCCGACGATCCCGGTCAAGCGGCGCTGATGTCCGTCACCAGGCGGGCGCACCCGACGGGCAACGTGACCTGGCGCGCGAAGGTGTTCTTCGAGGGCCGGGTCATCGCGCAGCGGTCGTTCGGGCGCCGGGTCGATGCCAAGCGCTGGGAGGCGGACCAGCTCGCGAAGCTGGACGCCGGCTCGTGGATCGACCCGGCGCGCGGGCGGATGACGTTCGCGGCGCTGGCCGAGGAGTGGCAGGCCTCTCGTGGTCACCTGGCGGTGCGCAGCCAGGAGACCACGCGGTTCCTGCTGGACAGGTACGTGATCCCGGAGATCGGGGCGTACCCGATCTCCGGGATCTCGGCGGCCGACGTCGAACGGGTGATGTCCGCGCTGACGGCGCGTGGGCTTGCGACGGCGACGCGGCGTCGGGCGCTGTCGATGATCCGGCTCGTGCTCGACTACGCGATCCGCGACCGGCGACTGTCGGTGAACGTGGCGCGGATGGTGGCGCTGCCGCGCGGGGGCACCAAGCGGGAGCCGCACTGGTTGCGTCCGGAGCAGCTCGGCCGGCTGGTGATGGCGGTTCCACCGCTTTGCCAGCCGGTCGTGCTGTTCCTCGGGACCACCGGGTGCCGGTTCTCGGAGATGGCCGCGCTGCGGGTCGACGACGTCGTGCAGACGCCACACGGGCTCGGGGTGCGGGTGCACCGGGCGGCGACGCAGTCCAAGCGCACGAGCGGGGCGGTGTTCGGGCCCACGAAGACGCACCAAACCCGGACGGTGCCGGTGCCGGCCGCGCTGAACGAGTACGTGCAGACGCGGGTCGCCGGCGCGGCGCCGGGCGAGTACCTGTTCCCGAGCCCGAGCGGGGGCGTGTGGACCAACACGAACTTCCGGGCGCGGTCGGGGTGGATGGACGCAACGCGGCGGGCGGGCGTGGAGGGGACGACGATCCACGACTTACGGCACACCGCCGCGTCGCTGCTCAACGCAGCCGGGGCGGACGTGAAGGCGGTGCAGGTGATCCTCGGGCACTCCACCGCGACCATGACGATGGACCTGTACGGGCACCTGTTCAGCGAAGCGACCTGGCAGGCGATGGAGCGACTGCCGGCGATTCCGCTGATGCAGGCGCCACGGGAAATCGAGCCACCGCCTGTGGAGCCCTCCGGTCCTTCCGACCGAGCCGGTCTCCGCACGGACTGCCGACGGCCGGACGCCCCAGGGACGTTCACCTCGGGTATGGACGCACGCACGTACAAGCCGCCTCAGACCCCGGGGCCGAGCGAAGCTGTGGCGAAGCCGCGCATCCACAACACGGCTTGGGGCTCTTGGTGCTCGTGACTGGGCGCTCCCACCAGCTCATCGCGACACGGTGAAGTGTCGACTCCTCAACCACCTTGCTGGCTAGACTCGGCGACGCACGGTGGGCGCGCGTCGCGGTTGCGACCCTGAAGTCGAGGAGTAGGCGAACGTGTTCGAAATGGAAGAGCTCGTCGCCAAGTTGAACCCGCGTCAGACCGCTCTTCTGCTAGGCGCAGGTGCGTCGATTCCCTCGGGAGCGCCGTCCGGTGTCGAGCTTGGTCGCCGACTGTCGATTGATCTCGCGCCGAGCACGTCGGATTCCGACTATTCGCTTAGCGAAGTATGTAGCATTTACGAGCGACAACTCGGCAGGGAAGCGCTCGCATCGCAGGTGGCAGCCTTACTTCGCGCGGTTGAGCCGACAGGTGGTATCCAACTCCTGCCGCGATTTGATTGGTACCGGATCTACGGGACAAATTTCGACCAATTGGTCGAGCGCGTGTACGCCAGTGCCAAGGTGCCACTCGTCGTTCGGCGTAGCAACTTCGACTTCAGTCGCCAGGCCGACCCTGGAGCGCTCGAGTACTACAAAATTCACGGCTGCATCAGTGAGGATGTCGGCTTTGGGCACAAGAGCCGCATGCTGCTAACGGAGGAGGACTACGAGTCGTACGCCGATTTTCGAGAAGCGGCCTTTCGCGCGCTCTCGGCGGACATACTTACCAAGGACCTCTTGATCGTGGGGCAATCGCTAGTTGACCCTCACCTCAAGGAGCTCGTTCGGGACGCGCTCAGGATTAGAGCGAAGTCAGGCACGCCAGGGCGGGTGTTTGTTCTCGCGTTCGCGCGGGATGAGCAACGCGCTCTAATCCACCAAGGGCGAGGTGCCGAGGTCTACTTCGGCAGTCTGGACTCGCTCCTCGGCGGGCTCCTCGAGTCTCTGCCCCCGGAAGAGCAGCGAGCAAGCGACGCATCACCGATCGAAGTTTTTGAGCCCACGCTTCTCCCGGCCGCCCTCATTAGCGTTACGACCGACGCCGCACATGCCATGTCGCTCATGCCCAACGTCAGAGCCGTCTTCAATGGATCGCCCGCGACCTACGCTGACATTGCTGCGGGGCATACGTTCCGACGTTCTGAGCATGCGAGGATCGTCGAAAGCCTTGCCGAGAGGCCCATAGCTGTCCTTCTAGGAGCTGGCGGCGTAGGGAAGACAACGCTGGCGCGCCAGGTGCTCCTAGACATCGGAAACGGTGTTGACGCTGCATGGGAACACACCAACGCGTTTCCTT
Organism: Cellulomonas carbonis; assembly: GCF_014636275.1. GTDB lineage: Bacteria > Actinomycetota > Actinomycetes > Actinomycetales > Cellulomonadaceae > Actinotalea > Actinotalea carbonis. Next base: position 942,445 of record NZ_BMEB01000002.1, on the reverse strand, counting down.
TGCGCGCCGACTACTGGATAGAGTATGAGAAGCGACTCCGCGAGTTCGGCAAGCGTGCCGTGCTGTTGGTCGACGACTGCGTCGACAACCTCTCACAGGTCAGCCAGATCGCGGACCATCTAGGCAGAGAGAGCAACCCCGCGCTCCGTGTTCTGCTTACGGCGACCACTGGGAAGTGGCAGCAGCGAAGCAAGTCACGGTACGTCTTCAGTCACGGCAACGCGTTCACCCTCTCTAGACTGTCGCGAGAGGACATCAACGAGCTGCTAAGGCTGACAGCGCTCGCTGCAATCCGCGAATTAGTGGAGCCGTCGTTCCTAAGCCTTCCACCGGGCGAACAGTTTCGCATCCTTCGGGAGCGATGCTCGGCCGACATGTATGTGTGCATGAAGAACATCTTCGCTTCCGAGGAGCTGGACTATATCCTCCTACGAGAGTATGGAGAGTTGGAACAGTCCGCGCAGGATATCTACCGCAGCGTGTCGGCCCTCGAGGCACTTGGAGCACGAGTTCATAGGCAGTTGGTGATGCGACTGCTAGGACTCGAAGCAGGTGCACTTGCCGCCACGCTTGCGAGCCTCACGGGTATCGTCACAGAGTTCGACATTCGGCCCAGAGACGGATTATTTGGCTGGGAGACCCGACACCGCGTGATCGCGGCGACCATCGCGCGTTACAAGTATGCCCAACAGGCGGAATTGGATCGCCTCTTTGAGGCGCTTATTGACTCAATCAACCCGTCGGTCCGCCTGGAGGTCGAGACGGCCAGGGCGCTCTGCACAGAGGAGTACGGCATTGACCGACTCTCGGACCCAACGCGACAGGTCGACCTGCTGCATAAGGTCGTCCGGCTGCTCCCCGGCGAGAGCATCCCGAGGCATCGACTGATCCGTCACCTTATCGACCAGGACCGCCTCGATGATGCCGCACGGGAACTGCGCAATGCTGGCGATGCGATCAGGCCCAATCCGGTGCTCGCTCGATACGAGGTGCTGCTTCTGGTCCGCAAGGCCGAACTGACACCAGGATTGATGGCGGAGGACCGGGTAGCGATATTGCTGGATGCTGCAGCAAAAGCAAACGGCATTATCACCAGGTACCCGGACGATATGCACAGTTACCGAATCTATGGAGATGTGGGGATCGCTCTGGCAGGGCGAGGCGCAGGCGTCGAGGTGCTTCAGGACGCCATCAGGAAGGCGTCCGAAGCCGAGACGCGGATTCTTGACCCCGCCCTCGGTGAGGTCAGGCGCCGAATGGAGTCTGAACTGCGTAAGGCGGCGTGAAGCACCCAACTGCGATCAGTGTGCAGCCGTCAGCGATACGTGTCCCCGTCCCGCGAACCACCTTGAGTGCGGATGCGGCAGCCGCGAGTACGCCGGCGGAACCACGGGGTCGGGGAGACTGCGGGAAGGACGACTGGCGGCCGGATTGCCCGCGCGCGCCGCCCGTGGCGCGTCCCGCTTCCTGCAGGCGGCCGAGTGGCATGCGGTCCGACGTCCGCTGATGTCCATCCGCGTTCTCGACGAGCCGTCCACGTGTTGAGACGAGTCGCTGACCACACGCTGACCAATGCCCGGCAAATCGGACAGGGGCCCTACCGCGATCGTTGCGCCTATACCGCCCCTGACCTGCGAAAACACCTCTGTGCGCCTGGGCAGATTCGAACTGCCGACACCCGCTTTAGGAGAGCGGTGCTCTATCCCCTGAGCTACAGGCGCTCCGCACAGGCCCCAGTCGACCCGCGCGATGCCGGATCAGCGTACCGGCCGACCTCGGCGACGGCCGCACCCACCCGCGCAGCGGACCAGCCCCTCTGGTAGAACGAGAACCGGCCGGCGAGCGGAGGCGGACAGCGTGACGACGAGACCGCGAGTCCACACGGTGCTGGAGACGGCGGAGACCGAGGCGTTCGACTCGCTGAGGCGGAAGCCCGCGTCGCGCCGGGAGCGGTTCGCGATCGGCAAGGACCTCCGCAGGAAGGTCCCCCGGCGCTCGCTCGGCGAGTGGAGCCCGCCGTCGGACCGTCCGAGCGCGGTCACCCTCATCCAGCAGTCGCACGAGGGTCGGCTCGCCGAGCTGATCCCCGTCCGGGTCGCGCGCATGCTCGCCTCGCCGTACGGGTTCCTGCGCGGCACGGCGATCGTCATGGCCGCCGACGTCGCCCGGCTGCCGGCGACCGGCATCACCCCCGTGATCTGCGGCGACGCGCACCTGGGCAACTTCGGCTTCTACGCGTCGTCCGAGGGCGAGCTCGTCATCGACCTGAACGACTTCGACGAGGCGCACCCGGGTGCCTGGGAGTGGGACCTGCGCCGGCTCGTCGCGAGCATCGTGGTCGCCGGGCGGGAGAACAACGCGACCGAGGACCACTGCGCCGACGCCGTGCGGTCCTGCGTCGCGGCCTACCGGGCCGAGGTGCAGTTCCTGTCCACCCAGCCGCTGCTCATGCGCTCCTACAACCGGCTCGACGTCAAGCGGATGCACGAGACCGCGACCGAGAAGTCGCTCCGCGCGGAGATCAAGCGCGCAGCGAAGCGGGCCCGCACCCGGACCAGCGACCGCGCACTCCCCCGGTTCACCCGCGAGCACGAGGGGCGACGCCAGATCGTCGACGAGCCGCCGCTCATCACCCACCTGCCCGGCGACGACGGCGACCTCCTCGCCCAGGGCCTGGACGACTACCTCGCCACGCTCGCACCGCACTGGCGGCGCGTCGTCGGCGGCTACACGCTCGTCGACATCGCCCACAAGGTGGTGGGGGTCGGCAGCGTCGGGCTGCGGGCGTACGTCGCGCTGCTGGAGGGGAGCGACCCCGACGACGTCCTCTTCCTCCAGATGAAGCAGGCTCGCCGCTCGGTCCTGGCCCCGTACGTCCACGGCGACTCCGCCTGGCACGAGCACCAGGGCCAACGCGTCGTGGAGTACCAGCAGGCGCTGCAGACCGCGAGCGACCCGCTGCTCGGGTGGACCACGGTGGACGGCCGGCAGTACTACGTGCGGCAGTTCCGCAACATGAAGGGCACGGTGCCGTTGGACGGCCTCGACCCGGCAGCGCTCGTCGACTACGCGGGCATCGTCGGGCACCTGCTCGCGAAGGGGCATGCGCGGACGAGCGGCGCCTCGATGATCGCCGGGTACGCCGGCCGCGGGGAGCGGCTCGACAAGGCCATGGTCAGGTTCGCGCGGGCGTACGCCGACCAGACGGAGGCCGACCACGCCGAGCTCGTGGACGCCGTGCGGCACGGGCGGCTCCCCGCGCCGGAGTGATCGCCCGATGCGGGCGGGCTACGTGTGGGCCCGCCGCGTGGGGCGCCTCACGACGACGACCGCCCGGACAGCACCCCGCCCGCGAACCCCTTCACCACCAACCACCCCGCGAGCACGAGCGACTGCACACCCAGCGGTGCGTTGAGCCCGAGGTACACCGCGCTCACCACCGGCACGGCCCCCGCGAGGAGCAGCACGCTCGCGACGACGCTCAGCGCCGCCCCGGCGAGCCCACACCCGGACAACCATCGCGGCACGAGCCGTCGCCGGTGGAGCACCGCGAACAGCGCCGTGTCGCCGAGGGCGAGCGGGACGATCACTGCCACGTGGTTGACCAGGTCCCGCCCGACACGAAGCAGCTCCGCCTGCACCTCGAGCGAGGCGGCGACCGCGGCGGGTGCGCCGTCGTACGCCTCCCCGACCGGGAGGAGCAGGGCGAGGGCGACCACGCCGACGAGGTGGAACGCCGCGGCCACGAACCGGAAGCCCACGAACGCCGCGCCGAGCCCCGGGTCGGTCCGTCGCAGCAGCGGGTGCAGCGCGACCGCGAACCCCGCGCACGCGGGCACCATGACGGCCTGGAACACGGCGCCGCGGACGACCTGCCCGTGATGGGCGGTCAGGCGGTCGAGGTAACCGGGCTGCTCGAGCACCGGGACCACGCTCAGCGCACCGGCGACCGTCCCCACGACGACGAGCACCCCGGCGACCGTGGTCGCCCTCCTCGGCCGCTGCCACACCGCCGACGTTGCTGACACCGAACCACCCGCCCTCCCAGCGATGCCCCTTACGCCCGTAAGGCGACCGCAGCCACGCTAACTTACGCTCGTAAGCCCGAACAAGACCGACGACATCGGAGCCCGCATGGCCGTCCGCCCCCGCCCGCGCACGCCCCTCAGCCGCGAGCGCGTCATCGCCGCCGCGGTCACGGTCGCCGACGACCACGGGGTGGCCTCCGTCTCCATGCGCAAGATCGCCGAGCGCCTCGGCGTGGAGGCCATGTCGCTCTACCACCACGTCCCCGACAAGGACGCCGTCGTCGCCGGGATCCTCGACGCGGTGCTCGAGGAGATCGACCTCCCCGAGGCCGGACCGGACTGGCGTACCGCCATGCGCCGGCGCGCTATCTCCACGCGCGACGCGCTCGCCCGCCACAGCTGGGCGCTGGGCCTCATCGAGTCCCGCGGCTCTCCCGGCTCGGCGACGCTGCGCCGCCACGACGCAGCCCTCGGCACGCTCCTGTCGGCCGGCTTCGCGGTCGACGACGCCGTGCACGCCGTCGCGCTCCTCGACAGCTACGTCTACGGCTTCGTCCTCCAGCAGCTGCAGCTGCCCGTGGCATCGCCGCCGGAGGCACGGCGCGCGGCAGCCGACCTCCTCGGCCGACTGCCCGACGACCTCCCCCACCTGCGCGCCGTCGCGGCGTCGCGAGCGGCAGGGGACCACCCCACCGCCGACGACGAGTTCCGCTTCGGCCTGGACGTGATCCTCGACGCGCTCGACCGCTCCCTCGCACCCGCCGACCACCCGCCGACCGCCGAACCGCACCCCTGACGGCCACCTCGGCCCCTGCCGACGTCCGACCGACGGGCGCCCATCCAGGGACCTTCGTCCCAGGCGATCAAGCCCTGCACGAACGTGCAATGGAAGGACGGGCACGCAACGGACGAGGGGATCCGCCATGAGCACCGACACAGCCGACCAGCCGACGGTCATGCACGCCGACGGCGCGACCGTCGAGATCCAGTACGTCGACGACGTCGCACTGGTCCAGATCGACTCCGCCGCCACGGGCGCGGGCGCACGCCGCGCGGGCGACCTCGCGTGCGCGGCCCTGCGGGAGGCGCGCCGCCACCACGCCCGCTCCATGCGCACGGCGCTGCAGATGTCCCGCCCGAGCTGCGCCATCGTCCTCGACGCGCTGCGCCGCCGCGTCGGCACGGACGCGTCCGACGTCGAGCTCCGCCGCGCCGGCTCGAGCGTCATGGTCACGGTCCCGCTCCTCCCCTGACCCACGCGCCCGCCGAGCCGGGCCCACCCAGCACCCCACCGAGCGGGACCCCGACCAGCCGACGCACCACCCACCCGGCCCACAGCGCGCGCCCAGCCGCGCGCCCTACGGTCGTGACCATGCCCCCCGGCCACCCCGTCCGCACCGCAGCCCTCGTGGTCAACGCGGGCGCCCGCCGCGGGACCACACCCGACGACGCCCGCGACGCCCTCCTCCGCGCCCGCGTGCCGCTCACGTCGACGCACGCGATCCGTCCCGGCGACGACCTGGAGCAGATCCTCCGCGACCTCATGACCGACCCGCCGGACCTCCTCGTCGTCGGCGGCGGTGACGGGTCGCTGAGCTGCGCGGCCGGCGTCGTCGCGCACACGAGCACCGTCCTCGGGGTCCTCCCCCTCGGCACCGCGAACGACTTCGCGCGCACGCTCGACGTCCCGGCCGACCTCGCGGGCGCCGTCGCGACGATCGCCGACGGGAAGGTCGTCGACGTCGACCTCGGCCGCGCCGGGGGTCGACCGTTCGTCAACGTCGCGTCGGCCGGCCTGTCGGTCGGCGTGACCGACGCCCTCTCCCCCGGCCTCAAGAAGCGGCTCGGCCCGCTCGCCTACCCGGTGGCCGCCGTCGTCGCCTTCCGCCACCACCGGCCGTTCACCGCACACCTCGAGTTCCCCGACGGCGACCACCCACCCCTCGAGCTCGACGACCTGCTCCAGGTGTCGATCGGCAACGGCCGGCACTTCGGCGGCGGCGCGACCGTCGCACCCGACGCCGACCTCGACGACCACCAGCTCGACGTCACCGTCGTCGAGAAGGGCCGGCTCGCCGACCACGTGAGCATCGCTGCCCTGCTGCGCACGGGCCGCTTCATCGAGCACGAGAAGGTCCACCACCGCGCGACGCGCACCGTCCGCCTCGTCACCGACACCCCGCAGCGCCTCACCATGGACGGCGAGCTGGTCGGCGAGACGCCCGTGACGTTCACCGTCGAGCGCAACGCCCTCCACGTCGTCGTCCCGCAGCACCACACGTCCGCGCGCTACGACGGCCCGAGCGCCTGACGGCCGACGACGACGCGGGTCGCCGCGCGCTCCCGGCACCCGTGCGCTCCGGGCACCCACGCGGTCTGGGCACGCCTCCGCGGTCCGGGCACCCGTGCGGTCCGGGCTCCCGCCTCGTCAGGGCGCCCGCACGGCCTCGGGCCGACCGCCCACGATGTCGTCCGCGTTCTCGACGATCCAGTCCATGAGCGGCAGCAGCCGCGCGACCAGCTCCTCGCCCCGCGGCTCGAGGCTGTACTCGACGCGCGGCGGCACCTCGGGGTGCGCCGTCCGCCGGACGAAGCCGTCCGCCTCGAGCGTCCGGAGCGTCGCGGCCAGCATCTTCTCGCTGATCCCCTCGATCGCGCGCCGCAGCTCACCCCACCGCGCGGTGCCGTCCGCGAGCGCGACGAGCACCAGGACGCCCCATTTGCTGGTCACGTGGTCGAGCACGGTCCGCGACGCGCACCTCTCCGGGAAACGCCGTCCGACCGGCCGAGCGGCCCTCACCTCGATGCTTACGTCCATGTGGGTACCTTACGCACAAGTGGGTACCGCGGATCCGGAATGCCGTCGCGCGCGCGCTGTTGATGCGTACAGAGCCTCCGCCGGGAGGCACGAGAGGAGCAGGACATGATCGTCGTCACCGGGGCCACGGGCCCGTTCGGCCGCACCGTCGTCGAGAGCCTGATCGCGCGCGGCGTCGCCGCGTCCGACATCCGCGCGGGCGGGCGCGACCCCGAGCGCCTCGCCGCGCTGGAGGACCTGGGCGTCGACGCCGTCGAGCTCGACTACGACCGCCCCGAGACCGTCCAGGCCGCGGTCCAGGGCGCCGACCAGGTCCTCCTCGTCTCCGGGTCCGAGGTCGGCAGGCGGGTCCCGCAGCACCGCGCGGTCCTCGAGGCGGCGGCCGCGGCCGGCGTCGCGCACGTCGCGTACACGAGCGTGCTGCACGCCGACACGACGACGCTCGCCGTCGCGCCCGACCACCGCGCGACCGAGGACGCGGTCCGCGAGCTCGGCCTCACCGCGACGCTCCTGCGCAACGGCTGGTACTCCGAGAACTACCTCGCGACGCTCGACCAGGCGCGCGCGACCGGCGAGGTCGTCACCGCGGCGGGCGACGGTCGCGTCGCGAGCGCGGCGCGCGCCGACTACGCCGAGGCCGCGGCCGCCGTCCTCGCCGACCCCGCGCTCCAGGGCCGCACCTACGAGCTGTCGGGTGACGTGGCATGGTCGTTCGCCGACCTCGCCGCGACCGTCGGGGACGTCCTCGGCCGCGAGGTCGCGCTCCGCAGCGTTGAGCCTGACGAGTACCGCGCGAACCTCACGGCGGGCGGGCTCGACGCGGGCCTCGTCGAGTTCCTCGTCGGCATGGACGTGAGCATCCGCGACGGCGAGCTCGCCGACACCACGGGCGACCTGTCGCGTCTCCTCGGCCGCCCGACGACGCCGCTCACCGACGCCCTGCGGGACGCCACCTCGGCGGGCTGAGCCGGTCGGGCGCGCGAACGCCCGCCCCGGCCCCGCCCGGCCCCGGCCCGCCGGGCCGACCCCGCTCGGCCCTCCGACCGCCCCCGCGACGGAGGGCCGAGCAGGCCCCGGCCACCCGGGCGACGAGTTCCCCGACCACCCTGGTGCTCGGCGCGCGACAGGAGCACGCTGGAGGTCCGCGGACGACGACGCAGTCGTCGGCGGCCCGGCGCGAGGGGGACGACATGTCCGGAGCACCCGGCACCTCGAACGGCCCGACCGCGCCGCCTCCCGTGCCTACTCCCGCACCTCTCGCCACCGCCGGCCCGGCCGCGGAGCCCCCGGACCCGACGCCCGACGGGGCGCCCCTGCGCGCGGAGCAGCGCCGCGTGCTCGACGTCCTCCTGCATCGCTTCGACGACGCCTACGGGTGGTGGCAGAAGGCGTACAGCACCGCCGCGGAGACGGCGCTGTCGTTCGTCGGCCTGGCGATCATCGTCGCGGTGCTCGCGATCGAGGCCGTACCCGGGTACGACCCGTTCGACACGGCCGAGCTCGTCGCCCTCGTCGTCGCCGCGACCGTCATCACGCTCGCGGGCGTCACGGGCCGTGCGGTCACCGTCACCGCCGCGACGCGGGCGCAGCGCTCCGGGAACGAGGCGCTCCTGGCCGCCGCGGACATGCTCAAGCAGACGCGCGAGCCACCCGGCGGCGACTCGTGAGCGCACTCGGAGGTCGAGCACGCACCGTGCTCTCGAGCTACCTGCTCACCGGCCTGCTCCTGCTCGGGGGCGCGGCGGCCCTGACGATCGAGCTCGGCCGACCGGTCGAGAAGCGCAACGTCGGCACGGCGGCGGGCCTCGTCATCGCGGCCGCCGGGCAGGCGACCGGTGCGAAGCTCGCGCGCGACGGCGCCCGGTCGCAGACGCGCACGCTGTGCCGCCAGGTCGACGCGGGCCTGCGCCGGTACGAGACGGCGATCGCCCAGCTCGACGAGCAGCGGCGCCAGATGCAGCGCTTCGAGGACCCGCACCGACGCGCACCGGACGACGTCGCCGCCGAGCAGCAGTACGCCGCGGCCATCGAGGCGGTGCGGACCCGGTGGGACACGCTCGTGACCATGCGTGACGCCCTGCTCGAGACGATCGCGGAGGCGACGACCGAGCTGCCCGACGACGTGCGGGCGACGCTCACCCGGCTCCGCGACGAGGTCAGCACCGGTGGCGCCGCGATCTCGTCGGTCGCCGCCGTGTCCGAGCCCGCCCGGGCGGCGTTCCTCGACGCCGCACGCGAGCACGCCGGCGTCACGCTGCGCTGACGACGGGCGCCCTGTGCCGGGCCGGCCCCCGGGCGCTCAGGCACCCCCGAACGCCCCGGGCGCTCAGGCGCCCCGGCCCCCGCGCTCAGACGCCCCCAGCCACCCCGCGCGCCGACTCGGCCGGTCCCATGTCGAGCCGGAACGGCGGGTACTCGTCGGTCATGAGCGACGCGTACGCCCCGACGCGGTACACCCACCGGTTCAGGCCCATCACCAGGTCGTACAGCCCACGCGGGTAGGCGCCGGAGACCAGCAGCACGACGCCGACGACGAGCACGAGGATCCCGATGAGCCCGATCTGCGACTGGTACTGCACGCCCTCGGCGTCCTCCCACCGCGTCTGCGGACCGTTGAGCAGCGCGATCACGACGTAGTGCGGGATCGCGAGCAGCCACCACTTGACGAGCGCGAGCCCGCGCGAGAGCTGCTCGGGGTAGTCGACCGTGAGGCCCGTCGGGTAGTCGGGCACCTCGGCGAGCGTGAACGGCGGGTAGCGGTCGGTGCCGAGCACGCCGTACCCGTAGTACCCGACGCGCCAGCTCCACCGCAGGACGCCGACCTGGAAGTCGAAGATCCCCCGCGGGTACCGCCCGGTCACGACGACCGTCACGAGCACGACGGGCCACAGCAGCAGGTACGCGAGCCACAGGAAGGCCAGCACGATCCCGTGCGGGATCAGCAGCACCCACTTCACGAGCCACAGCCACCGCGACAGGCCCGACGGCGGGACGGCGTCCAGCCGCAATGGGTACGACCGCCCACCCGGCGGTGCGGGGTGGGACGGACCGGGTGACGGAGCGGTCGTCGCCGTCATGGCTCCTCCAAGGACGAGCGCCCGGTGGACGCGTGCCGCCCCGGGCATGCCACGCCCCACGCTGCCACCCCGCGCTGGGGACGGAAGTGACGAACGGCCCAGACCGCCCAGGGGACCCGCCCGGCGTCACGCTCCGCCGACGGGTCCCGTCCGCTCAGCCCCGCTGGTGCTCGGTCTGCTCGGCCTCCTCCTCCTCGCGGTACTCGAACTCCGCGGGGTCGACGCCGCGCTCGATCAGGAGCCGGTCGATCTTGGCCTCGATGCGCTCGTCGCCCTCCTTGGACTGCGACGAGCCCCAGAAGTAGAACATCGCGAGGCCGGCGGCCTGCCAGACGAGCTGGAGGAACTCCGACTGCCAGTTCTCGAAGGTCGACGCGAGGAACGACGGCCAGAACTCGGCCCACTCGAACGCCGACCCGTGCTGGGCGGCCTGGTTGCGCTCCTCGACGAGCTGGAACACGAGCTGCCCGGCCCACGACAGGAGGAACAGCGCCCCCGTCACGATGCCGAACGAGTACGCGGTGAAGAACTTCGGACGACCCTGGCGTGCAGACATCTCGACCCCTTCCTCTCGCCCTGCGCGCTCACCATCACCCCGGGCGCAGCGCGTCGCACCCCGAAGACCCGGTCCGACGACGCGCACGCCGCCGGAGCCGCACGTAGCGTGCGCGGATGGGCACCGGGCACGAGCACGACGACACCAGCGGCGACCCCCTGGGCCGCGGGATGCGCAGCACGGTCGGCCGCGAGAGCACGACGTTCGGGTTCTCGATCCTCGTCACCGCGGCGTTCGGGCTGCTCAACGCGACCGAGGGCTCACCGGACGTCGGACGCGTCTTCGCGTTCGCGGTCGGCGCCGTCGCGTCGTTCACGATGCTCGAGGCGATCCTGTCCCGCGGGTTCCGGGCGCCGATGCCGCAGCACGACACGCACGTGACCGCTGTCGGCACGAGCATGAACGCGGTGTCCGTCGTCGGCGGCCTCGCGGCGTGCTGGCTCCTCGCCACGGTGATGACCCACGCGAGCGTGTGGGCGCTCGGCCCGTTCGCCGCCGCGATCGTCTACCTGCTGCTCGAGAGCGTCGAGACGGCGCTGGGCGAGCGCATCGCCGCCCGCTCGGGCGACGACGGCGCCGCGGACGTCACGCCGTAGGAGATCGGACACCCCCACGGACGCCCCCCCGACCCCGCACGGACGCCCCCTCCACGTCGAGATAAGGGTTCGTGTCCGCGTGTCGTGGGACACGCCGACACGAACCCTTATCTCGACGGGGGGGTGTGAGCGGGCCGTCCTGCTCGGGGGTCAGGCAGTCTGCTGCTGGTGCTCGCCCTCGGCGATCTCCTCGATGAGCTTGGCGTTGAACGCGGGGAGGTCGGCGGGCGTTCGGCTGCTCACCAGGCCGGAGTCGACGACGACCTCCTCGTCGACCCACGTCGCGCCCGCGTTGCGCAGGTCGGTCTGCAGGCTGGGGTACGAGGTCAGCGTGCGGCCGCGGACGACGTCGGCGTCCGTGAGGATCCACCCGCCGTGGCAGATGACGCCCACGGGCTTGTGCTGGGCGAAGACGTCGCGGACGAACGCGACGGCCTGGGCGTCCATGCGGATCTTGTCGCCGTTCGCGACGCCGCCGGGCAGGACGAGCGCGTCGAAGTCACCCGCGCTGACGTCGGCCGTCGTGCGGTCGACCTGCGCCTCGTGACCCTTCTTGCCGGTGATCGTGCCCGTCTCGGTCGAGATGAGGACGGCGGTCGCACCGTGCTCGGTCACGGCCTCCCACGGGCTCGTGAGCTCGCTGTCCTCGAAGCCGTTCGTGGCGAGGAACGCGACGGTCTTGCCGGTGAGGTGGGACATGCAGGACTCCCTCGTGATCGGGGTGTGCGGGTCCTTCGACGGTAGGTCGACCCACGCGCCGAGGCACCTCGGGGGCGCCGAGCGGGCGGGGGCCGCGGCCGAGCCGGCGCGCGGGGGCGAGCCGGCGGGCGGGGGCGCACGCGGGCCGCGGCGGTTAACCTCGTCGGGATGAGTGTCGCGGAGCGCAACGACGTCCGCGTCTCCGGCGTGCCCGACGGACAGCCGATCGTCTTCGCGCACGGGTTCGGCTGCGACCAGAACATGTGGCGGTACGTCGCCCCGCACTTCGAAAACGCGTTCCGCGTCGTGACGTTCGACCACGTCGGCTCGGGCGGCTCGGACCTGTCGGCCTACGACCCGGTGCGCCACGGGTCGCTGCGCGGCTACGCCGAGGACGTCCTGGAGATCCTGCGCGAGCTCGACCTGCGCGACGTCGTCCTGGTCGGCCACTCGGTCTCGGCGATGATCGCCGTCCTCGCCGCCGTCGCCGAGCCCGAGCGGTTCGCGCGCCTCGTGCTGGTCGGCCCCTCCCCGCGCTACCTCGACGACGACGGCTACACGGGCGGCTTCTCCGAGGCCGACATCGCCGAGCTGCTCGAGTCGCTCGACAGCAACTACCTCGGCTGGTCGAGCGCCATCGCGCCCGTGATCATGGGCAACCCCGGCCGCCCCGAGCTGGGTGCCGAGCTGACGGCGAGCTTCTGCCGCACCGACCCGGACATCGCGCGGCGCTTCGCGCACGTGACGTTCACGTCCGACAACCGCGCGGACCTTCCGCTCGTGACGGTGCCGACCCTCGTCCTGCAGTGCACGGACGACGTCATCGCGCCCGTCGTCGTCGGCGAGTACGTGCGCGACGCGATCCCGGGCGCGGAGCTCGTCCTGCTCGACGCGACGGGCCACTGCCCCAACCTCAGCGCACCCGAGGCGACGACCGCCGCGATCGCGGCGTTCGTCGGCTGAGCACCCGGTCCCCGGCCGTGCCCCCTCCCCCGGCCCTCCCGACTCCCCCGGCCGACGACGCCGCGTTCCACGACGCGCTCCTGAGCGACGACCCCGAGCTGCTGTACGACCGCGCGCCGTGCGGGTACCTGTCGACCACGCCCGACGGCGTCGTCGTCCGCGTCAACGAGACGTTCCTGTCCTGGACCGGGCACCGGCGCGAGGACCTCGTGGGACGCCGCCGGTTCGTCGACCTGCTGCCCGTCGGCGGGCGGATCTACCACGAGACCCACTACGCCCCGACGCTCCTCATGCAGGGGACGGCGCGCGAGATCGCGCTCGAGATCGTCTGCGCCGACGGCCGGCGCCTGCCCGTGCTCGTCAACTCGGTCCTCGACCGGGACGACGACGGGAAGCCCCGCGTCATCCGCACCGTCGTCTTCGACGCCACCGAACGCCGCCGCTACGAGCAGGAGGTCCTCGCCGCGAAGCGCCGCGCCGAGGAGTCCGAGGCGCGCGCGCTCCAGCTCGCGCAGACGCTCCAGCAGACGCTCATCCCGCCGACGCCGCCGCACATCCCCGGCCTCGACGTCGCCGCCGCGTACCGGCCCGCGGGCGACGGTCGCCACGTGGGCGGCGACTTCTACGACGTCTTCCAGGTCGCGCCGGACGACTGGGTCCTGGTGCTCGGCGACGTCCAGGGCAAGGGTGCCGAGGCCGCCGCCGTGACCGCCCTCGCGCGCTACACCGTGCGCGCCGCGTCGGTCGACCACGACGCCCCGAGCGACGTGCTGCACACGCTCGACGCCGTGCTGCACCTCGCGGACACCGACCGGTTCTGCACCGCCGTCGTCGTCCGGCTCAGGCGCACCGAGGGGACCTGGCGCGCGACCGTCGCGTGCGGCGGGCACCCGCTGCCGCTGCTGCGACGGGCGGGCGCCGCGCCCGTCCTCGTCGGCGAGCACGGCCCGCTCCTCGGCGTTCTGCCCGGCGCGACCTTCACCGACACCGACGTCCCCCTGGGTCCGGGTGACGCGCTCGTGCTCTTCACCGACGGCGTGACCGAGGGCCGACGACGCGCGGGGTTCTACGGTGCCGAACGCCTCCTCCACGTCGTCGACGAGCACCGCGGCTCCGCGGCAGACGTGACCGGCGCGCTTCTCGCGGACGTCATGGCGTACCAGTCGGGCGTCGCCCGCGACGACATCGCGGTGGTGGCGGTCGCGGTCGAGTGACCGCCCGGCCGTCCCCGTGCCCCTCGAGATCAGAGCTGTGGTCGGCGTGTCGCGCGACACGCCGACCACAACTCTCATCTCGACGGGAAGGGCCGTCCCGGTCAGGGGCGGCGGCGGCCCGAGTGGATCTCGAACAGGTCGCGCAGCGACGACGGGCGGCCGTCGAGGGCCTTGCCCGCCGCGACCAGCACGAGCGCGACCGGCTCGACGTCGTCGAGCGGCAGCCCGGTGACGACGGGGTGGTTCTGGTAGACGTACCCCTTGCTCCGCGAGCGGCCCACGACCCACCGCGCCCCCGGGACAGCCGCGACCAGGCACTCCGCGAGGTACCGCGCGACGCCGTCGACCACCCACAGCGTCTTTGCGGAGAACCGCCACGCGTCGTGGTAGCGCGCGTCGAACCACTCGGGCAGCTCGTCTGCGGGCTCGAGCTCCCCCGCGGGGCCGCGCGGGCCGGGCATGCCGAGCGGCGGCGGCTCGTACCCCGCGCGCCAGGACAGCCGCGGCACCGCCCACGCCCAGACCGGCTCGAGGGACGCCGCGCTCAGGTCGAGCTCGTCCTCGCGCGCTGCGCCGTCGGCGACCAGCCGACGACGCAGCGCGTCCAGACGCTCGGGACCGTGCGCGAGGAACTGCTCGAGGAACGCCTTGGCCTCCGCGGCCGACATCTCGACGAAGGTCACCACGGCGTCACCCTACGCACGTCCTCACGCTCGACCTCACGCACGGCCCCGACCGTCACGGTGCGTGGACCGTGAACGGGATGCCCTTCTGCACCAGCAGGTCGATGATCCGCGGGTCGGCGCCGATCGAGCTCGACACGTCGCTGGCGTAGAAGTGCCAGTGCGCACCGCTGATCCGACCGTTGGCCACGAGCGCAGCGTCCTTCTCGATCTGGTTGCGGATCGAGCGGGAGTACGACACGAAGCCCACCTTGGACTCGTGCGCGATCCCGTTGACGAAGACGTCGGCGTACCGGCCCCGCCCGAGGATGCCCTTGGTCGAGAACCAGACCTGCTTGTCGACGCCCTTGGTCGTCGCGCCGTACGTCGCCTCGAGCGCCGCCTCGCCGGCCTTGCCGGTCGCCTTGAACCCGGCGCCCACGGTCACGTTCGCGGCGCGCCCGACGGCCTGCGCGACCTGGTCGAGGTTGCCGCGGCCGGCCATGATCCGGATGAGGGACGCCTGGTCGAAGCCCTCGTCGATCAGGACGTCCCACTGGTCCTTGAGGATCTGGCGCGCCGCGTCGACCTTGATGGAGTCGGGGACCTCGTCCATCTTGGCGACGAGCGTGAGCGCCTCGTCGGCCTTGTCGGTGTTCCGCAGGACGAACCGCACGGCCTTGCCGGGGATCGCGAACGCGTCACCCGCGTAGGGCACGACGCCCGCGAGGCTCATGCCCGCGCCGACCCAGTCGGCGTGGATGGCCGAGCCGATGACGTCGCGCAGGTCCGCGACGCCGCCCGCGATCCACCCGTAGACCGGGATGAAGCTCAGGCCGCCCGAGAGCAGGTTGCCCGCGAGCCACGCGAGGCTGTCCGCACGCCACAGGTCGCCCGCGATGAAGCCCTGCGCGAAGTGGCCGGCGTACGTCCACGCGCTGACCTTGACGTCGACGTACAGCGGGTCGAGGCCCTGGTCGTGGCGGTGGTCGTCCTCGTACCCGTCGGAGAACGAGTCGCCGTCGGTGTCGTACAGGATCGGCGAGGTGCCCAGCACCTCGACCTCGACGCCGTCCCGCTCGCCGTCGCCGTCGCTGTCCGTGCTGAACGGCGACGTCTCGAGGTCGGCCTCGACCGCGTCGGTCAGGCCGTCGCCGTCCGTGTCGGCGGAGTCCGGGTCCGAGAAGACCGCGTAGGTCGGGGCCGTCGTCGGGTTGCCCGGGATCCACGTGCCGAAGAAGTCGGCGTCGATGCGGCTGCCGATCTCCTCGCCGTCGGTGAGGCCGTCACCGTCGGTGTCGGCGACCGCCGGGTCCGACGTGTAGCGGTGGCCCGAGCCCGAGAGGGCGCCCTGGATCTCGATGCAGTCGGGGACGCCGTCGGAGTCGGTGTCCTTCGTGAGGTCCGCGCCGCTGCCGCCCGTGTCCTCCGCGAGGCGGCGGAACACCTCGGGCAGCTCCTCGGCGGTGCGCACGTTGGTGTACGTGCCGCCCGTGCCGGTGGCGATCGAGCCGAGCAGCGCGTGGTCGACCGACGAGCCGAGGCCGATCGTGTAGATCGTGATGCCCGCGGCCTGCGCCTGCGTCGTCAGGCTCGACGAGTACGAGCCCTCGCCGTCGGTCAGCAGGATGACCATGCGCGCGCGGGCGGGGTCGCCGTTGCCGAGCAGGATCTGGTTGGCCGCGCTGACGCCGGCACCGATGTTGGTCCCGCCGACGTCGTCGATCGTGTCGATCGCCGACTTCACCGCGGCCTTGTCCTCGGTGAGGCCCTGCGCGACGCGTGCCGAGCTGTCGAAGTCGACGACGGCGGCGCGGTCCTCGGGCAGCAGCGCGTCGACGAAGATCTTCGCCGCCGACCGGCGCAGGCCCTGCGGGTCGTTCCAGCTCATCGAGCCCGAGCTGTCGAGCACGAGCGCGAGGTCGAGCAGCACGATGTCGGTGCCGCCACCGCCGCCGCGCGGGCGGCACGGGTCGTCCTGGGCGGTCCAGGTCTCGCCCCAGTTGCGGATGTCGAAGATCGCGTAGGTCGAGAAGTGGGTGACGGTCGCCGTGACGGTGCCGGCGGCGACGTCGACGACCTGGTCCTCGGCCGCGGGGTACCACGCGCCGATCTCGGGGTCGAAGTAGAAGACGCGAAGGTCCTCGGGCTGCGCGTCGCCGAGGTCGGCGGGGAACGGCAGCGTCAGGCGCGCCTGCTGCAGGCCGTCCGCGACGGGCGGCGCGAGCGAGAAGTCGTACGCCCTGCCGACCTGACCCCCGGCGCCGACGAGCCGGCCGTCGGCCGTGACCTCGTGGACCACCAGGCCGCCGGCCAGGTCGCCCGTGCCGACGAGCGCGACGTGGATGCCGTCCAGCGCGTCGACCTGCTGCGTCGTCACGTCGGCGCCGTCGAGCACGCCGTCGTCGTCGGAGTCCGGGTCGAGCGCGTCGGTCCCGGCCGGACCCTCGGCGCCGTCGACGAGGCCGTCGGCGTCGGTGTCCGCGGTGAGCGGGTCGGTGCCCGCGGCGAGCTCGTCGGCGTCGCCGAGGCGGTCCGCGTCCGTGTCGCCCTCGGTCGGGCTCGTGCCCGCGGCCTGCTCGGCGAGCGCGTCCAGGCCGTCGCCGTCGAGGTCCTCCTGGCCGTCCGCGACGCCGTCCGCGTCGGTGTCCGCGAGCGCGGGCGAGGAGAACCCGAACAGGGTCTCGACCTCGAACCGGTCGCTCAGGCCGTCGCCGTCGGTGTCGGCCGAGAACGGGCTCGTGCCGAGGCCCAGCTCGAGCGCGTCGGGCACGCCGTCGCCGTCGTGGTCACCGCCCTGCTCGACGCCCAGCCCGGTCAGCCCGCCCGAGGCCTTCGTCCACGCGTTGCGCAGGTGCACGACGACGGACGACGCCGCCGACCGCCCCATCGCGGCGTCCGCGAGCGCGAGCTGCTGCTCGGCCTGGCGCAGCGCGCGCTCGGCGGCGGCCCGGCCGGGCGTCGTCGCCGGCGCGTGGTCGAGGACGCCGCGCAGGTCGCCGACCGCGACGTCGGCGGCGACGCGTGCCGCGCGCACGACGAGGACGAGGCCCTCGGCCCGCGGGTCGGTCGCGCTCGCCGAGCCCGCGAGGCCCGACTCGAGCCACGCGCCGAGGTCGTGCAGGTGCGCGTAGGTCGCGGCGCCGTCGTCGGCGGTCGCGAAGCGCGCCCCGTCCGTCAGCGAGTCGAGGTCCGCGGCGAGCGCGGCGAGGTGCCCGGTGCCGGCCGCGTCGTCGACGACCGGCGTGAGGAGCGCGATCGCCTGCTCGGCGTACGCCCTCGTGTGGACCGTGTCCGGGTCCTGCGCGACGACGCCGAGGGCGTCGCGCCACGACGGCGTCCCCGCCCCCGCCGCCGTGGGCAGCCCCGCGGCGACCAGCGCCGCCAGGGCCACCGTGGTGACCGTCGTCCGTAACCTGTGCAGGCGCATGCGTCCCCCTGTCCCGTGGGCCCGAGTTGATCTCGCAGCCGCTCGGAGCGTAGGGGCGCGGGCGATGTCCGAAACACCCCGTTCGCCCGATCGGAGCACTCGGCCGACGACGGCGTGCGGGGGCGCCGCTGACGGTGCACCGGGAGCCCGTCGCCGCTCCCGCGCCGGAGGACCATGGACCCACCGCCGCGCCCGCGTCGGTGGACCGTGCGACCATCGGCGCATGCCCGACCAGCGACCTCCCGAGCCGCCGCCGGTCCCCGCCACCGGCATCCCGGCCCTCGACGCCCTGCTCGACAAGGCCGTCTCGATCCCGTCGGCCGCGGTGCACGCGCACGTCGACCGGCTGCGCGCGCGCAACCCCGAGGCGACGCCCGCGCAGGTGCTCGCGCTGCTCGAGAAGCAGTACCTGCTGGCCGTGTCCGCGTCCGGCGGTGCGGTCGGTGCCGCTGCGGCGACGCCCGCGATCGGCACGGGCGTCGGCATCGCGCTGACGAGCGCCGAGGTCGCGACGTTCTTCAGCGCGTCGGCGGCGTTCGCGCTCGCCGTCGCGGACGTGCACGGCATCGGCGTCGAGGAGGCCGCGCGGCGCCGCACGCTGCTCATGGCGACGGTCCTCGGCGACCAGGGCAGCAAGGCCGTCTCGACCGAGGTCGGGCTGTCGAGCAGCGGCTGGGCGCGCACGGTCCTGGTCAACATGCCGACCGCGACGATCAAGCGCGTCAACAGCACCCTCACGCGGCGGTTCCTGCGCAAGCAGGCGACCAAGCAGGGTGCGCTGTTCTTCGGCCGGCTCGCGCCGTTCGGCATCGGCGCCGTCATCGGCGCGACCGGCGGTCGCGCTCTCGGCAGGACGGTCGTCGCGTCGGCGCGGCAGGCGTTCGGCCCGCCGCCGGACCGGTTCCCGCGCGTCATCGAGGTCGCCGCGGGCAACGGGACCCCGCTCGAGCTCGACGCGCACCGCGACGTCCGCCTCGTGGAGGCGGCACCCGACGCGCGACGCGACGGTCGCCCGGGCGCGTACGACATCTGACGCGTCGCCGACGGGGTCGACCGACCCGGGCATCTCGCCCATGTCGGACGCGCCCCCTACGATCCGTCCCATGACTGCTGACGGACTCGCCCGCGCCCGCCGCAAGATGACCGAGGCGGGTGTGGCCGCCACGGCGGTCGACGTGTTCGCCCGCTTCTACGGCCTCCTGGAGTCCGGCGAGACGGGCGTGATCGCCGAGTCCGACGTCGAGCCGCTGACCGACGTCCCGCACCTGGACGCGCTGACGGTCGACGACGACGCGGCGCTCGAGGCCCTCGCCGCGACGGCCGTCATCAAGCTCAACGGCGGCCTCGGGACCTCGATGGGCATGGACCGCGCGAAGTCGCTGCTGCGGGTCCGCGGTGACCGGACGTTCCTCGACGTCATCGCGCAGCAGGTGCTCGCGGCGCGCGCCGCGACCGGCGCCCGCCTGCCGCTGCTGCTCATGAACAGCTTCCGCACCCAGGAGGACACGCTCGCCGCGCTGGCGGGCTACGACGAGCTGCGCGTCGACGGCCTCCCGCTCGACTTCCTCCAGAACCGCGAGCCGAAGCTGCTCGTCGACGACCTGACGCCCGTCGAGTGGCCCGCCGACCCGTCGCTCGAGTGGTGCCCGCCCGGCCACGGCGACCTCTACACCGCGCTGCACGCCTCGGGCGCGCTGCAGGCCCTGCTGGACGCCGGGTTCCGGTACGCGACGGTCTCGAACTCGGACAACCTCGGCGCGGTGCCCGACGCGCGCATCGCGGGGTGGTTCGCGGCGAGCGGCGCACCCTTCGCGGCCGAGGTCGCGCGACGCACGCCCGCCGACCGCAAGGGCGGTCACCTCGTCCGGCGGGCGGCGGACGGCCGGATCGTGCTCCGCGAGACCGCGCAGACGCTCCCCGAGGACGCCGACGCCGCGGCGGACATCGCCCGGCACCCGTACTTCAACACGAACAACCTGTGGCTCGACCTGCATGCGCTCGCCGCCGAGCTCGACCGCACGGGTGGCGTGCTCGAGCTGCCGCTCATCCGCAACGAGAAGACGGTCGACCCGACCGACTCGTCGTCCCCGACGGTCGTCCAGATCGAGTCCGCGATGGGCGCCGCGATCGAGGTCTTCGACGGCGCCGCGGTGCTCGAGGTCGACCGCTCGCGCTTCCTGCCCGTCAAGACCACGAACGACCTGCTCGTGCTGCGCTCGGACGTGTACGCCGTCGACGACGCGCACCGCCTCGTCGCCCAGGTCGATGCCCCGCTCGTGACCCTCGACAGCGGGCACTACAAGACGATCGACGCCTTCGAGGCCCGCCTCCCGCACACGCCGTCGCTGCGCGCGGCGTCCTCGCTCACCGTCGAGGGCGACTGGACGTTCGGGCGCGACGTCGTCGTCGAGGGCCAGGCGCGGCTGGCCGACCAGGGCGCGCCCGCCGCGGTCCCCGATGGTGCGCGGGTCGTGGCCGACGGCATCGCCTGACGGACCGGCAGGCACGTCGCGGCCGGTGCCCCCTCCCGGCTCCGGTGGCGATCCGTCGAGTCGTTCCTAGTCTGTGCAGTACCGCGCGGCGCCGGGGTCATCCCCCAGCGCCGCGCGTGTCATGTCCGGCCCCGCGCGTGCCATGTCCGGATCAGACCGACGCGGTCCCGGTGTCGAAGTGCCCAGACGTGGGCGGTTGCCCCGTCGTGGTCGTGACGAGCTCGGCCGCGACGTCGGCGAGCTTGCGGTTCTGACGCTGACTCGCCGTCCTGAGCAGCGCGAACGCCTCGGCCGACGTGCACCGCTCGCGGCCCATGATGATCCCGAGCGCCTGGTCGATCGTGCTGCGCGACTGCATCGCGGTGTGCAGCTGGTCCACGAGCGCCGTCTGCTCGGCGCTGCGCATCGCGACGGCCAGCACGACCTGCGCCCGGTCGGCGAACGCGCGCAGCTGGTCGGCGAGGTCCCCGTCGAACGCGTGGGGCTCGCGCGCGTAGGAGTTGAGCGCGCCGACGGTGCGGCCGCGCGCGACGAGCGGAAGCGACAGGCTGCTCAGCACGCCTCGTTCGACGGCGAGGGCCGGGTACGGGGTCCACCGCGACTCGACCGACATGTCCTCCGCGTACACGACGTCGCCGCCGCGCATGGCCTGCAGGCACGGTCCCCGGTCGAGGCCGAACTGCAGCTCGTCGAGCGCGTAGGCGACCTCGTTGCTCGACGCGACCGTGATCTCCGCGCCGCGCATGCGCGCCATCACGCCGCACGCGGCGAGCACCGGGCTGAGGTCCTGGGCGAGCCGCGCGACCCCGTCGAGGTGCTCCTCGGCCTCGGCCGTCGCGAGCACCAGGTCCAGGAGGGCCGCGTCGAATCCCTCGGTGGTGGTCATGGCAGCTCCCTGTCGTCCGAGCGGAACACGTCGACCCCCGGCGGTCAGGCTACCCGCGCCTCCCGTGGGGTACCGTGATCGCGGGTTGGGGACACAGCCCTCGGATCGGCGACCCGTCGCCGCGTCAGTCCACGAGAGGTCCCCACCGCATGTCGATCTCCCAGCACCCTCCTTCGCCCTCCCGCGGCGAGGACGAGCCACCCGCCGCCCCCGGCGTCGGCATGGCGGTCGACCCGGTCACGGGCGTCCTGCACCTCACGGGCGAGCTCGACGCGGAGTCCGGCCCCACGCTCCTCTCGGACCTCGTCCGGCACGCGGTCGAGGCGCGCGACGTCGTCGTCGACGCGAGCGGGCTGACCTTCGTCGACCACACGGCGGTCCAGGCTCTCCTGCACGCCCGACGGGCCGCCGAGGCCGCGGGTGGCGGCCTCGTCGTCGTCGGCGCGAGCGACGTGCTCACCTGGCTCGCGCACGAGTGCGGCGCGGGAGACCTCCTCGGGACGGAGTGAGCCGGGCCGTCCGGCGCCGAGCAGACCTCCCGGCGTGACGCCCCCGCCGCCCCGGCCGTCCCTCAGCTGCGCCGGCGGTAGGCGAGCATCGTCAGCGGCCCGAACACCGCGACCAGGCCCGCGCTGATGAGCAGCACCGCGAGGACGTCGCCGCCGACGTCGGTCCCGCCGTGGATGAGCCCCCGCATCGCGGAGACGAGGGTCGTCACGGGGTTGACCTGGACGAACCCCTCGAGCCACCCCGGCAGCGTCTCGGGCGCGACGAAGACGTTGCTCACGAAGGTCACCGGGAACATGACCATGTTGCCGATCCCCAGCAGCGCGTTGTCGGAGCGCACCACGAGCCCCAGCAGCGTCCAGATCCACGACAGCGCGAACGAGAACACGAGCAGCAGCGCGAGCGCCTGCACCACACCGACGACGCCCGCCCCCGGCCGGAAGCCCAGCGCGAGGCCGAGCCCGAGGATCACGAGCGACGCGAGCGTGTAGCGCACGGCGTCGGCGAGCAGCGGCCCGACGATGGTCGCGGGACGCCAGATCGGCAGCGAGCGGAACCGGTCGTCGATCCCGCGGTGGATGTCGCGGTTGAGGTTGAGGCCCGTGTAGAGCGTGATCCACGTGACGGTCATGACGAGGATCCCCGGCAGGACCTGCTGCAGGTACGCCCCGGTCGACCCGGCGAGCGCCCCGCCGAACAGGTACGTGAACATGAGCAGGAAGATCACGGGGAACGCCGTCACGTCGAACAGCTGCTCGGGCACGTGCTTGATCTTGAGCATCGCGCGCCACCAGAACGTGCCCGACGTCGAGACGGGCCCGGGACGGGGCGGCCGCTCGCCCGAGAGGACGCTGCGGACGGCGCCCGGGTCGAGGTGCGTGTCGGTGGTGGTCATGCTGCACCCGCTTCCTGGGTCACGTCCGGATCCCCTTCCGCCGGGCGCCCCGTGAGCGCCAGGAACACCTCGTCGAGGCTCGGCTGGCCGAGCGCGAACGTGACGACCTCGATCCGCTCGCGCGCGAGCTCCGCGAGCGCACGCCCCACCGCGTCGGCGTCGGTGACGACCGCGCTCAGCGCCGCGGGGTCGGGCTCGAGGTGCACGGGGGCGTCCAGCACGCGACGCAGCAGCTCCTGAGCCCGGAGCCGCTCGGTGGGCACCGCGAGCCGCACGTGCAGCGCACCGCTGCCGACGGAGGCCTTGAGCTGTCCGCTCGTGCCCTCGGCGATGACCTTGCCCCGGTCGATCACGGCGATGCGCTCCGCGAGCTGGTCCGCCTCGTCGAGGTACTGCGTCGTGAGCAGCACCGTCGTCCCCGCGGCGACGAGCTCGCGCACGATGTCCCACACCTGGTTGCGGCTGCGGGGGTCGAGCCCCGTGGTGGGCTCGTCGAGGAAGATGAGGTCGGGCGTGACGATGATGCTCGCGGCGATGTCGATCCGCCGCCGCATGCCGCCCGAGAACTTCTTCACCTGCCGGTCGGCCGCGTCGGCGAGCCCGAACGCGGCGAGCAGCTCGTCCGCCCGCGCGCGTGCGGCCGGCCGCGTGAACCCCCACAGCCGGCTGAGCAGCACGAGGTTCTCGCGGCCCGTGAGGTCCTCGTCGACCGACGCGAACTGACCCGTCATGCTCACCATGCCGCGAACGGTCGCCGCGTCCTCGACGACGTCGTGCCCGAAGACCCGTGCGCGACCCGCCGTCGGGGTGACCAGGGTCGCGAGCATGCGCAGGAACGTCGTCTTGCCCGCCCCGTTGGGACCGAGCACCCCGTAGACCGCCGCGGCGGGCACGGTGAGGTCGATGCCGTCGACCGCCCGCGTCGCGCCGTAGTGCCGTACGAGGCCCTCCGCCTCGACCGCCGCGTGTGCCATGCGCCCTCCGCCCTCGCGTCGCCGTGCGCCGTCGGCGCACGCCCTCCTCTACCGACCTCCGCCGGGCGCAGGACTCATCGGGGGCGTCGGCCCGGAGCCGTGCTGCCCGGGCCGGGCGGGGTTGGCCCAGCGGGCCGCGGCTCGGTCCGCTCGTCAGCGTGCGCGGTGGCCGTTCGGCGGGGCGAGCGGCCGCTCGAGCGGTCGGGGCCGGACGAGCCCGGGTGCGGCCACGCCGAGCATCTGCTGGAGCGACAGGGTCGGCTCGAGGCCGACCTCGGCGAGGATCGTGGTCCGGTAGGAGCGGTACCGGTCGAGCGCCTCGGCGACGTTCCCCTCGCTCAGGTGCACCTCGATGACGGCGCGCTGGGCGCTCTCACGCAGCGGTTCGAGCTGCACCGCGGCGAGCGCCGCGAGCATCGCGGCGCCGGGCAGCCCGCGCCGCACGAGCTCGTGCGCCGAGAGCTCGAGCGCGTGCAGCCGGAGCTGACGGTCCCGCTCGCGCTCGGCGAGCACCCAGTCCTCGTACCAGCCGGGCAGCAGCTCGAGCGCGTGCAGGTTCGTCAGCAGCGCGTCGGTCGGCACGGCACCCGCGTCGCGCAGGACGTCGAGCGCGAGCGCCTGCGCGCGGTGCACGTCGACGTCGACGTCGGCGCCGATCGTGAGCACGTCGCCGCCCTGCACGAGCAGACCCGGGCAGGCACGACGGACCTGCCACAGGCACGTGCGCAGGTTGGCGTGCGCACGCGTCTCGCCGACGTCGGGCCACAGCTCGCCCGCGAGCACCGCACGCGCGTGGCGCCGCAGCAGCGCGACGCGCGCGACGAGCCGCTGCGCGGCGGGCGGGAGGACGACGTCGCGCGCGCCGTGCCACAGCTGGAAGCCCCCGAGCAGCCGCACGGCAGGGGGATCACGGAGCGGTGCGGCCGGCGTCGTCGACATGAGCACGGAACCCTCCCCCGTCGGGTGCGACGCACCACGTCGAGCCCCGGCACCGTCGCTCGTCCAGTGTTCACCCCCGGCGACGACCGGGACAAGACGTGCGGGAGGACGCGAACCCGCGCGCGACCGCGAACGACGGCGACGCACCGCCGCACCGCACGCGACGACGTCGTGACGACGTGCGCCGCGGCACGACATCGTCACGCACGTCCCGTGCGGCGCGTCGTGCACGGACACGCACGGCGCACGACCGACGACGACGGGACGTTGACGCCGGCACGACGACGTGCGCGCACACGACCGACACGCGCACCGCGCCCGCGCGACACACGCTGGCCGTGCGACGCACGCGCGGACCACGCGCACCTGCGCCGCACGACCACGCCACCGCTCGCGCACGGCGACGCGGTCACCACGAAGCCCCGCACGACGACGCACGCGTGCGCGACGCGGCGACCACGGTGCAGCGCCTACGGTCGCGGCCACGGCACGTGCAGCCCGTGCTCTCGACGAGGAGGGTCACATGGACACCGGTGCGCTCGACGGCGTCCCGCTCGCGACCTGGGGTGGTGACGAGTCGGCGGGGTGGGGCGACGACGAGCCCGCCGAGTGGGGCGAGGACGAGGCCGACGAGTCGCTCACCCCCGACGCCCCCGCGTGGACGACCGAACCCGGCTGGGTCGGCGGCCCCACGGACGAGCCGTCGCGCACGGTCGGTGAGGGGTACGGCGAGGGGTACGGCGCGCACGACGGCGACGCCGGCGCGTGGCTCGCGGGTGAGCCCGTCGCGGACGACGACGTCGGGGACGGCGGTGGGGCCGGCTGGACGGGTGAGTCCGTCGGCGACGACCCGTTCGGCGACGACGAGAGCGAGTTCCTGCCCGCGCTCGCGGCGATCATCCCCGCCGTCATCAGCGCCGCACCCGCCATCATCAGCGCGGTCCAGCAGCTGACGAAGCCGCGACCCGCACCCCGACCGGCGCCACCGCCCGCCGCGGCCCCGCGCCCGGTGCCGGCCCCCGCGCCGCGCCCCGCGCCCGCGCCCGCACCTCGGCCCGCGCCCGCCCCCCGGCCTGCGCCGACGCCCGTGCGGATCGTCGTGCCGTCGCGGCCCACGCCGACGCCCGCGCCCACCGGCGGCGACGCCACCGCCGACCTGCTGCGCCGGCTCACCGAGCTGCTCCCGCAGGTCGTGCAGGTCGTCCAGGCGGCGACGGCACGCGAGTCCGCGGAGGGCGTCGGTCACCACGAGCACGTGCGCAGCCACGTCGGCGAGCAGGCAGCCGGACGGACCGAGCGCACGAGCGAGCGTGCGGGCGAGCGCACGGGCGCGCGCATGACGGAGCGCGCCGCCGAGCACACCAGCGAGCACACCGCGGAGCGGTCGCCGTCGGAGGGTGCCGAGGACGCCGAGGCGTCCGACGGCCCCGCGACCGGACGCGGTCCCCCGCAGCCCCCGGCGACCGACCTGACGACGGACCCGACGACCGGCCCACGCGTCCTGCGCCCTGCCCCCACAGCCGGCGCGACCGACCTCGTGCCCCTGCCCGACCGGTCGGCGCTCAACGTGGGCGTGAGCCCGTGCCCGACGAGCCTCCTCGTCAGCCGCTTCGGGCCGCCGCGTGACCTCGTCAGCGACGAGTGCCGTGCCCTCGCGTCACCGTGGTGGGAGAGCCGGATGGTGACGGGGCAGGTCGGGACGGCACGCGCGCGCGGGCACCGCCTCGCGGTCGAGCTCTTCGGCCGGGCGTTCACCGCGCTCGCGGAGGTCGACCCCGAGCTGCACGCCCGCGTCGGGTCCACCGGGATGCTCTGCGTGCGCCACGTGCGCGGACGTCCCGAGGTCCTGAGCAACCACGCGCTCGGTCTCGCGCTCGACGTGACCCTCGACGGGACCGTCGACATCCGCGGCGACGACCAGGTCCAGCGAGGCCTCGTCACGCTGCACGACGTCCTCGCCCCGTTCGGCATCTTCTGGGGCGCCGGCACCAGACCGGAGGACGCCATCCACTTCGAGGTCGGTGCCGAGGTCGTGCACCGCTGGCTCGACGAGGGGATCTTCTGATGACGACCGACACCGAGCTCCTGCTCCGGCTCGCCGCGCAGCGCGCGGGGTTCACCGAGAGCCAGCTCGACGCGCTGCGCCGCCGCGACTACGCGACGCTCCTCGCCGAGCGCGCGGCCGCCCCGCCGCAGCCCGACCCGTTCGACGACCCGCACGCCGGGACGACGGACGCCGCGTACCTCGGCGCGTCCGGCGCGACGGTCGCTCCCGACCAGGACGCCGCGCGCAGCGCGCGCCTCGAGGCGGACCTGGCGCGCGTGTCGCAGCGCCTCGCCGTCGTGCGCACGCAGCGTGACGCGGCGCTCCGGCTGCTGCGGCAGCTCGCCGACCGCCTCGGCTGCTGCCCGCAGTGCTGGGGCACGGACGCGACCTGCGGGACGTGCGGCGGCCGCGGCTCACCCGGCCACTTCCCGACCGACCCGGGCCTGCTCGACTGGCTCGCTCCTGCGCTCGCCGCCTCGGACGCGGCGCGCCCACCGACCGACGACGCGTCGCGCGCACGGAGCGCGCCCACGGCACCGGCCGCACCGATCAGCCCCACCTGAGGAGACGGACATGACGACGTTGGACGACCTGATGGACGAGTCGGAGCTCTTCGACGAGTCCGAGAACCTTCCCGACTGGGACGAGGGCGCGGAGTTCATCCCCGGCCTCGGCGCGCTCGTGCCCCAGCTCGGCTTCCTCGACCCCATCGGGGCCGGCATCAAGGCGGTGGGCAACGCGCTCAAGCCGCCTGCCCGTCCCGCCGCACCGCGCGTCAACGTCGCGCCCGCGCGCGGCGTCAACACCGCAACCGTGCAGACGCCGCGCGGTCAGGCGTCGGTGCAGCTCCAGACGCCCGTGGTGCACAAGGACGAGTTCAACGCCGCGGTCGGTCGCCTCCAGGCGGCCGTCAACGCGGACTCGGCGCGCATCAACACGCTGCAGAAGGACCTGCAGACGCTCGGGGCACGCGTCGGGACCGTCGTCGGCGAGACGCAGGCGGCGATCGCGAGGAACCGCACCGAGCAGCAGGTCGCGACGCGCAAGCTGCGCATGGAGACCGCGGCCCAGCTGCGCCGGCTGCGCGCCGACCAGCAGCAGGCGCAGACCATGAGCATGGTCATGAGCATGATGCTGCAGTCCAGGCAGCAGGAGCGGTTCGACGCCCACACCCACACGTCGGCCGCCGCGGGCTCCGCGACGACCACGCCCACGGGCGCCGGGTCCGACGACGACAGCTCGAGCTTGATGCTGCCGCTGATGTTCATGATGATGCCGCAGCAGTCGAGCGGGTCGGGGGGCGGCTCGAGCGGCCCCGACATGTCCATGCTCATGATGATGATGGCCATGTCAGGGGGTTTCTGAGATGAGCATGCTCCCGCTCGTCGCGCTCATGTCGGTGCCCAAGAGCCGCCGACGCAAGCTCCTCCCGATCGCCCTGCCGGCGGTCGCGGGCGTCCCCGCGGCCGCGGCCGGTGCGGTGGCCGTCGTCACGGCCGACAGCGTCACCTCGGGCGAACGTGCGGCCGCCGCGGCCGACGCGACCTCGGCCGTGACCGCCGTCCTGACGGCCGCCGTCGCGCACGGCGCCGAGCTCGAGGCCGACGACCTCAAGCACGTGCCGCTCGCGCACCAGGTCGTCACGCAGAACCCGGCGATCCTCTCCCCGGTCGACGCCGGGATCACCGCCCAGCAGGTCCGGAACCTGACGCAGCGCCTCACGAAGCTCGAGAAGGAGCTCGCGTCGAAGGACCAGGAGACGGCCGCCGCCCCGGCCCGGTCCCCGGCACGCCGTCGCACCACCCGGACGACGTCCAGGGCGGGAGCGGCCGCACCCGCGCAGGGCGGCGGTGGCGGTGACGGTGGCGGTGACGGCGGTGGTGGCGACGGCGGCGGCGGCTGACCACCGCGGCCCGGTCCTGCCATGACCGTCACCTTCGACCCGCACCTGCACCAGCTCCTCCTCGAGGAGCAGGAGCGGCACCCGGGCGCGTCGCCCCGACGCGTGGGCGTCATCGCCCGGGTGAGCGGGCCGGACGTCGAGGTGCCCGGCCTCGACGTCGTGGTCCGCGCGGGGACGGTCGTCACGGGGCGGATGGACGTCGACGCCGTCGAGCGCGTGCGGCTGCACCCGGGGGTGCTCAGCCTCAAGCGCTCGCACCAGTACCTGCCGCACGACGTCGTCGTCGTCCCGCCGCCGCGCGTCACCCGGACGTCCCCGCCGGCCGCCCCGGCGCCGGACGGGCCCGCCCCAGCACCCCTGCGCGCGCGCCCGGGCGACGGCCCCGACCTCCCGCCGCTCGCGTGGACGGGCCGGGGCGTCGTCGTCGGCATGCTCGACTGGGGCTTCGACGTCGCGCACGCGGACCTGCGCGACGACGACGGGCGCACGCGCTTCCTCGCCGTGTGGGACCAGCGCGGGGGGCGCACGTCGACGAGCCCCGAGCCGTACGGCTACGGACGCGAGCTCGACGCCGCGACGATCGACGCCGCGCTCGCGACGCCCGACCCGTACGGCGCGCTGTGGTACCACCCGGCCGAGGTCGACCCGCTGGGTCACGGCACGCACGGGATGCACACGCTCGGCATCGCGTGCGGCGGTGGGCGCGCACCGGGGTCCGTCCCGGGGCTCGCGCCCGGCGCGCGCGTCGTCGCGGTGCACCTGCGTGGCGACGACACGCAGCCCGGCGACACGCTCGCGGACTCGGTCCGCATCCTCGAAGGCATCGACTACGTGTTCCGCACCGCGGGCGACGCGCCCGTCGTGCTCAACATGAGCCTCGGACGCTGCGGCGGGCCGCACGACGCGTCACCGCTCATCGTGCGCGCGATCGACACGATGCTCGAGACGCCGGGACGTCAGGTGGTCTGCTCGGCGGGCAACTACTTCGCGAGCGCGCAGCACCGCAGCGCGCAGCTCGCCGACGGCGCGACCGTCGAGTGGGCGTGGACGCTGCTGCCTCCCGTGCTCGACGAGGCCGAGCTCGAGGTCTGGTACCCGGCGTCCGACGAGCTCACGGCCGAGCTGCTCGCACCCGACGGCACACTCGTGGCGCGCGTCGGACCCGGCGAGGAGCGCGTCGCGCGCACGGACGGCCGCGTCGTCGTGTCGGCGTTCCACCGCCGCGCGGACCCCGGTAACGGCGACCACGTCGTGGACCTGTTCATCTGGCCGGGTGCGCCGGTCGGTACGTGGCGCGTCCGGCTCGTCGCGGGCACGGTGCGCGACGGCGAGGTGCACGGCTGGGTCGAGCGCGTGCACCGGGGGCGGCAGAGCGTGCTCGCCGACGCCGACCCGCTCTTCACCACCAACACGCTGTGCAACGGCCGCCGGACGCTCGCCGTCGCGGCCTACGACCACCGGACGCCGACGCCGCAGCCGGGACCGTTCAGCAGCGCGGGCCCGGCCCGCGACCTGCACCCCAAGCCCGACGTCGCCGCGCCCGGCGTCGCCATCACGTCGTCGCGGTCCGCGGTGCGCCTCAACGGGCACGAGCTGCGCGACGGCCTCACGACCATGACCGGCACGAGCATGGCGGCGCCGCACGTCACGGGAGCCGTCGCGCTCCTGCTCGAGGCCGCCGGCCGGCCGCTGTGCTCGGACGAGATCACGCACCTCGTGCGCAGCACCGCACGCGCTGCGCCGTTCCCGCCCGAGCGCGTCGGCCACGGCCTGCTCGACGTCGACGCCGCCCTGGCCGCGCTCGCGGCCGCGAACCCGCCCGCCCCTGCACCCGAACCCTCGACGAGGTGAACCACCATGGATGACGACTTCCTGACCGGCGACTCCGAGGACGCGGTCGCCTGGCTGACCGGCGCGCCCCTGCGCCCCTCGGCAGGGACCCTGTCCACGCGACGCGCACCCGGCCTGCGCGGCGTCCCCACGGAGGCGGCCGTCGCGGCGCTCGAGGCGGTGCCCTCGATGCTCGAGGCCCTCCCGGCGCTCCTCGCCGCCGCGGTCGGTCGGACCGGGTCCGGCTGGGAGAGCACGTCGACCGCGTCGTGGCCGGGCAGCGAGGCGGCACCCTCGTGGGAGGGCGCCGAGGCCGAGCAGGGCTGGGACGGCGCGACGGGCGAGGACCCGCTCCCGGCGCCGGAGACGTGGGAGTACCTCGAGCCCGGCTGGGACGTCGAGGGCGCCGAGGACCTCGGGTCCGAGGCCGAGGCGGGGTTCATCGCCGTCGCGGGCGTGCTCATCCCGGCGGCCGAGCTGGGACTCGGCATCTTCGACCGGCTCCAGCAGCACGTCTTCAACGGCTCGTTCCAGGTGACGTCGACGCCCGCGACGTACATCCACAACCCGAGCCCGACCGGGCTCGCGGTGCAGCGGCGCACGTTCCGGTTCCCCGTGACGGCCCACCACCCGCGGTACTTCATCGACACCCAGACGTTCTGGTTCGACGTGACGCTCGAGTACGACGGGTTCAACGTCCGCCGGGTGTCCGTCACGGAGGACCGGGGCCGGTCGAGCTCGCTCGTCTCGTCGACCTTCTCGATCACGTTCACGCCGTCGGCGTACACGCCGTCCAACGAGCCCGTGTCCGCGGTCGCCTACTCGATCAGCGGTCGGTGGGACCCGGTCGGCTCGGGCGACGAGTCGTTCAGCGGACGCTTCGTCGTCGACGCGGCCGGACGGCTCACCGGGCTGCAGGTCTCCTCCGGGCAGGGCTGGGTGCGCGCCGGCGCGCTCACGCAGTCCGGCGGCGGCCCCGTCCCCCGCCCGACGACGGCGCGCCACGTCACGACCGTCCACTTCGACCCCGCGGGGAGCGCGACCCTCACGCAGGACAAGATCCGGCACGTCCACTCGTGGTTCACGTCCCTGCCCAGCGCGGTGCAGGCCGAGGTCCGCCGCGGCGCGCAGACCATCCGGGCGACCGGGCGCGCGTCGACGACCGGGACCGTGCAGCAGAACCAGGCCCTCGCGCGGCGCCGCGCGGACGCCGTCGCGCGCGTGCTGCGCGACCTCGCCGGGACCAGCGCACGCGTCGACGTCGAGGTGCACGGCGAGCTCGGCGCCCGCACGCCCGACGCCCAGGAGGCGCCCGGCGAGCGGAGGGTCGACCTCGAGGTCGCCTACCAGGTGTACCAGCTGTAGAGCCCGGCTCGGGCCCCGGGTCCGAGCCCGTCCGGCCGCGCGACCTGCCCCGCGCGCCCGGGCGCACGACGGGCCGGCCACCGCCTCGGCGGTGACCGGCCCGTCGCGCACGCCTCAGGTCACCAGCGGCCGTGCACGTGCTCCCGGATGCGCTCGTCGTACACGCGGCGCAGCGCGTCCTGCTGCTCGTCGGTCAACGGAGCGAGGTCCGCGGCCGCCGCGTTCGCACGCGCCTGGTCGGGCCGGCTCGCACCCGGGATGACCGTCGTGACCCCCGGCTGGTCGATGATCCAGCGCAGTGCGAGCTGGGCCGTGGTCGCGCCCTCGGGGGTCTGCGCCGCGACCTCGCGGGCCGCCGCGACGCCCACGTCGTACGGCACGCCCGCGAACGTCTCGCCGACGTCGAAGGCCTCGCCGTGGCGGTTGAACGTCCGGTGGTCGTTCTCCGCGAACGTCGTCGACTCGTCGTACTTGCCCGACAGCAGCCCGCTCGCGAGCGGGACGCGCGCGATGATGCCGACGCCCGCCTCCGCGGCGGCGGGCAGCACCTCCTCGAGCGGCTTGCGACGGAACACGTTGAGGATGATCTGCACGCTCGCGACGTTCGGCCGCGCGATCGCGGTGAGCGCCTCGTCGACCGTCTCGACCGAGACGCCGTACGCGGCGATGCGCTTCTCCTCGACGAGCGTGTCGAGCGCGTCGAACACCTCGTCGCTCGAGAAGACCGGCGTGGGCGGGCAGTGCAGCTGCACCAGGTCGAGCGTGTCGACGCCGAGGTTCTCGCGCGAGCGGTCGGTCCAGCCACGGAACGCGTCCAGCGTGAACGCCTCGGGCACGTGCGGGTTCGCGCGGCGGCCCATCTTGGTCGCGACGACGAGGCCCGCGTCGGGCCGCTGCGCGAGGAGCCGGCCGACGAAGCGCTCGGAGCGCCCGTCGCCGTACACGTCGGCGGTGTCGAGGAACGTCACCCCCGCGTCCACCGCGGCGTCGAGGATGGCCATCGCCTGCTCCTCGCCCACCTCGCCCCAGTCGGCGCCCAGCTGCCAGCAGCCGAGCCCCACCACGCTCACGTCACGTCCGGTCCGTCCCAGCACTCGCGTCTCCATGGCGCCCGACGCTACTACCGCCCGCCTGCTCGTTCCTGCCGCTCGGGCTACCGTGATCCGGTGACCGGACAGGCAGCGACGACGACCGACGCCGCGGCGCGCCACGTGCCCCAGCGGCGGCCCGCCGTGGCCCGTCGCGTCCTGCCGCTCGCGGCCGAGGACGCGTGGACGCTCCTGACGGACATGCGCAACCACGCGCGCTGGATCCCCCTGACGAGGATCGACGCGCCGGCCTCGCTGCCCGTCGGGGCGCGCTTCACCGCCGTGAGCGGCCCGTTCGCGACGCGCGGCGCGCCCGGCTTCCCGGACACCATGGAGGTCGTGCTCGCGGTCCCGCCGCACACCGACCCGCACGGCCCGGGCACGACCGGCGAGGTCACCTACCGCAAGATCGGGCCCGTGCTGCACGGCACCGCGAGCCTCGTCGTCCGTCCCCTCGGCGACGACGCGTGCGAGGTGCGCTGGGAGGAGCGCGTCCACCTGCGCGGTCTGCCGCCCGCCCTCACCGCCCCGCTCCTGCGGCCCGTGCTGGCCGCGATGGTCGCGTTCGCGCTCCGCCGGGTCGCCGCCGAGGTCGGCGGTCAGGGGCGCGCCGACCGCTGACGACGGGCCGCGCAACGATCCGCCGCCGGAGGTCCGATCGACGCAACGAACCGTGCGCTGACACGCATCGTTGCCGTGCGGGCGCCTGGGCCTTCCGGCCCTAGCCTCGTGGGAGCCCCGCCGTACGGTGCCGCCGCACCGAGACGCGACCGCACCCCCACCGACCTCCCGGAGGACCCGTGACGACCCGCACCGCCACCCCGCGCCGCTACCTCATGTGCCGGCCGGAGCACTACACGGTCAGCTACGAGATCAACCCGTGGATGGACGTGACGCGGTACACCGACCGCGACCTGGCGCTGCAGCAGTGGGAGGTGCTCTACCGCACCTACCTCGACTGGGGTCACACCGTCGACCTGATCGACCCGGTCCCCGGCCTCCCGGACATGGTCTACGCCGCCAACGGCGCGACCGTCGTCGACGGCGTCGTGTACTCGGCGCGGTTCCGCTACGCCGAGCGCGCCCCCGAGGGCCCCGCGTACCAGAAGTGGTTCGCCGACCACGGCTTCGTGACGCACACCGCGGCCGAGATCAACGAGGGCGAGGGCGACATCCTCATGGTCGGCGACGTGCTCCTCGCCGGGAGCGGCTTCCGCACCGACCGGGCGTCGCACCGCGAGCTCGCCGACCTGACGGGTCGCGAGGTCGTGAGCCTCGAGCTCGTCAACGGGCACTACTACCACCTGGACACCGCGCTCGCGGTGCTCGACAGCGACCCGGCGCACCCGCTGATCGCGTACTACCCCGGCGGGTTCTCCGAGGAGTCGCAGCGCGTGCTCGCCGAGCGCTACCCCGACGCGATCATCGCGACCGACCGCGACGCCGAGGCGCTCGGCCTCAACGCGGTCTCGGACGGCCGCCGCGTCGTCGTCGCCCCGGGCGCGACCGACCTCGCCGTCGAGCTGCGCAACCGTGGCTTCGAGCCGCACGCCGTCGACACGAGCGAGCTCCTCAAGGGCGGCGGCGGCGCCAAGTGCTGCACGCTGGAGATCCGGGAGGTCCGGTGACCGCAGCCCTCGAGGACCTCACGGGCCCGCCGACCACCCCGGCGGACACCGCCTCACCGGACTCGCACCTCGCGAACAACTACCACCCGCTCCCGGTCGTCCTGACGTCGGGCGAGGGCGCCTGGGTCGAGGACTCCACCGGCCGCCGGTACCTCGACCTGCTGTCGGGGTACTCGGCGCTGAACTTCGGCCACCGGCACCCCGCGCTCGTCGCCGCGGCGCGCGCGCAGCTCGACCGGCTCACGCTCGTCTCGCGCGCGTTCGACCACGAGCTGCTCGCGCCGTTCGCGGACGGCCTCGCCGCGCTCGTCGGCCCGCTGCTCGCGGCGCCCGACGGCGTCCTGGTGCTCCCCATGAACACCGGCGCCGAGGCCGTCGAGACGGCGATCAAGACGGTCCGCAAGTGGGGTTACGAGGTCAAGGGCGTGCCCGCGGACTCGGCCACGATCGTCGTCGCGGCGGACAACTTCCACGGCCGCACCACGACCATCGTGTCCTTCTCGACCGACGACGACGCCCGCAGCGGGTTCGGTCCCTTCACGCCGGGCTTCCGCGTGGTCCCGTTCGGCGACGCCGACGCGATCGCCGCGGCGATCGACGAGACGACGGTCGCGGTGCTCCTCGAGCCCGTCCAGGGTGAGGCGGGCGTCGTCGTCCCGCCCGACGACTACCTGCCCGCGGTCCGCGCGCTGTGCGACGCGAACGACGTCCTGCTCGTCGCCGACGAGATCCAGTCCGGCCTCGGCCGCACGGGCACGACGCTCGCGTGCGAGCGCGTCGGGGTCCGCCCCGACCTGGTCACGCTCGGCAAGGCCCTCGGCGGCGGCGTCGTCCCCGTGAGCGCCGTCGTCGGTCGACGCGACGTCCTCGCGGTGCTCACGCCCGGTACGCACGGCTCGACGTTCGGCGGCAACCCGCTCGCGTGCGCCGTCGGCCTCGCGGTCGTGGAGCTGCTGCGCACGGGCGAGCACCAGGAGCGCGCGGCGCGCCTCGGTGCGCACCTCGGACGGCGCCTCGACGCGATGGTGTCGGAGGGTCTGCTCGTAACCGCACGGACCGTCGGGCTGTGGGCGGGCGTCGACGTCGACCCCGCGCGCGGCACCGGCCGCCAGGTCAGCGAGCGGCTGCTCGAGCGCGGCGTCCTGGTCAAGGACACCCACGGGCAGACCGTCCGCATCGCGCCCCCGCTCGTCATCACGCAGCAGGACCTCGACCACGCGCTGGACGAGCTGGCCGAGGTCCTCCGCGACGCGCGCTGACGCCGCGACACCCGGCGAGCCGCACGACACCGCAGGCCGGCGCCTCCCCCGGCGCGGGGCCTGCGTCGTGCCCGAGGGGCGCTCGGCCCGTCCTCGGCGCGGGTGCGCGGGCCTGCGCGGCGGCCGGGCCGGTCTCGGGCATGCTGAGCGCATGGCGGACGCCCTGGACCGGATCGACCTGGCGATCCTCGACCACCTCGCCGCCGACGCGCGGACGAGCTTCGCCGTCATCGGCGCCCGCGTGAACCTGTCCGCACCCGCGGTCAAGCGGCGCGTCGACCGGCTCCGGGCCAGCGGCGTCATCGACCGGTTCACGGTCCGGCTCGACCCGGCCGCGCTCGGCTGGGCGACCGAGGCCTTCGTCGAGGTGTACTGCACCGGGTCCACGAGCCCGACGACGATGCGCGAGGCGTTCGAGCGCTACCCCGAGGTCGTCGCGGCGAGCACCGTCACGGGTGAGGCGGACGCACTCGTCCAGATCCGCGCGCACGACGTCCGGCACCTCGAGGGCGTCGTCGAGCGCATCAACTCCGAGCCGTTCGTCGTCCGCACGCGCTCGACCATCGCGCTCACGCCGCTCGTGCGGCGCCCCGACACCCCGCCGCGGTCGGCGGCCGGCACGCCGTCGGTCGAGGGTTCGCCCGCCTGAGCGTCCGCGCTACCGCCCGACCGACGTCGGCGACCACTCGTCGTCGCGCGACGGGGCACGCACGACCATCACGGGACACACGGAGTGGTGCAGCACCGCCTGGCTCGTCGAGCCGAGCAGGAGCCCCGCGAACCCGCCCCGGCCCCGCGAGCCCACGACGACCAGGTCGACCGCCGTCGAGAACTCCGTCAGCAGAGCGGCACCCGTCCCGTCGAGCACGTGCCGGCGGACCTGCAGGTCCGGGTGGGCCAGGAGCGCCCGGTCGACGACGACGTCGAGCCCCTCGGCGACGTCGCGCAGCACCTGCTCGTGGTCGACCGACGCAGGCAGCCACGCGAGCAGGCCCGCACCCGTGCCGACCGGGACGGCCGCGAGCGCCGTCAGCTCGGCGCCCCAGACGACCGCCTCCTGGATCGCGCGCTCGAGCGCGGCCTCGGCGGCCGGTGAGCCGTCGACCCCGACCACGACGCGTCGCACCGGGCGCACACCCTGGTCGACGCTGTCGCCGCGCGACGGCACGACGACCGTCGGGCAGTGCGCGTGCGCCGGCAGCGCCGACGACACCGTGCCGAGGAGCCGCTCCGCGAACCCACCGCGGCCCCGCGTGCCGACGACCGCGAGCGCCGCGCCGCGCGAGAGCTCGACGAGGACCGCGGCGGCGTCGCCCGACGCGACGTCGGACGTCACGGCGACCCCGCGCCCCTCGGCGCGCACCTGCGCCTCGTCGAGGACCGCGCGGGCGCCCTGCTGGATCGCGGTGTCGTCGAGGGCCGCGTAGCCGCCGTCGAGCGCCGAGGTGCTGAACGACGGGATCGTGTACGAGCACACCAGGTGCAACCGGTGCCCGTGGACCCGTGCGTACTCGGTCGCCCAGTCGAGCGCGTTCAGG
The DNA here is from genome assembly GCF_014636275.1 of Cellulomonas carbonis. Lineage (GTDB taxonomy): Bacteria > Actinomycetota > Actinomycetes > Actinomycetales > Cellulomonadaceae > Actinotalea > Actinotalea carbonis. Next base: position 905,051 of record NZ_BMEB01000002.1, on the reverse strand, counting down.
CTCGGTGCCGAACCGTCCACGCCCACGAGCACCACGTCGTCGTGCGTCATCGTCGCTCCCCTCACCGGCCGTGCTGACCGACCGTGCTGCCGCCCGTGCGCCGTGCGGCCCGTCACGACCAGTCTGCCCGTCCGGAGACCCCCGTGGGGCGATCCGCCTGGTGGGACCGTGCCCAACCGCGCGACGGGTCGGCCTGCGTCACCCGCTCAGGCGACGAGGTAGGCCGCCCACGACGGGTGCGGCCGCACCGCCGCCGCGAGGAGCGCGGCCGAGCCGCGCGGGTCCGCGGGCGGCTGGAGCAGCGTCCAGCCGATCTCCGACAGGAGGCGGTCGGCCTTGCGGTGGTTGCAGCGCGAGCAGGCGGCGACGACGTTGGTCCACACGTGCTGCCCGCCGCGCGACCGGGGGTGCACGTGGTCGACCGTGTCGGCCGACCCCGCGCAGTACGCGCAGCGGTGCCCGTCACGCGCGAGCACCGCACGACGCGTCGGCGTGACGGACCGCCGGTACGGCACGTGGACGTACCGCGTCAGGCACAGCACGTGCGGGACCGGCAGCTGCATGCGCTCCGAGCGCAGGACGTGCCCGTCGGACTCGAGGACGACGGCCTTGCCGTTGAGGACGAGCGCGACCGCACGGTGCACGCCGACGACGCACAACGGCTCACGGCTCGCGTTGAGGACGAGCGCTCGGGGCAGACCGCCGGGCTCCGGTGCGACCGTCTCGGGGAACGGCCGGCGGTCGAGGTGCACGCCGACGGCGGTGGTGGGTCTCTCGGTCGTCCTCAGCACGGCAGCCTCCGGGACCAGGCACGGGGACCTGACCGGCTGCCAGGTCCCTCTGGTGGAGCAGCGGTGCCAGCGTAACGGGCGAACCCGCGTGCGTGGCCCCGTGGCGCGCACATGATCGTGACGGCAGCGCATCGGGGCGGTGAACAGGTCGCTCCGACGGCGCCGCCCGCGAGCCGGGCGGCACGCGCGCGAGCCCGGACGCACGAGAGCCCCGGACCGCGCGGTCCGGGGCTCTCGGGGCGTGCGGCTCAGCCGACGCGGATGAAGATGGGGTTGCTCTGCCAGATGTTGCGGAACTGGACCGTCTTGCCCGGGCGGGGCGAGTCGATCTGCGTGTTGCCGCCGGCGTAGATGCCGATGTGGCCGGGCGTCCAGATCAGGTCGCCGGGCTGCGCCTGGTCACGCGAGACGACGGTGCCCGCGTAGCGCTGGTCGGCCGAGCTGCGCGGGAGGGAGATCCCGAGCTGCGCGTAGACGTACGAGGTGAAGCCCGAGCAGTCGAAGCCGTCGGGCGTCGTGCCGCCGTAGACGTACGGGACGCCGACGTAGCGCGACGCGATCTCGATGACCGCGCTGCCCACGGCGCTGGCGGGCACCTCGGCGGCAGGCGCGGGGGCGGCCTCCGCGACGGGTGCGCGCTCGGTCGAGCGCGACGCCGACGAGCTGCGGGCGGGAGCCGGCTCAGGCTCGGGCTCGGGCTCGGGCTCGGGGTCGGCGACGACCGAGATGGTCGGCGTCTCGACGGTCCAGGCGGCCTCGGCGGGAACCGTGACGACCGGCGACGTCGCGAGCGCGGCCCGCGCCTCGGCCGTGAGGGCGGTGACGTCGACGGCGGGCAGGGCGCCCGCGGGGTTCTCGGCCGGGGCGGCCGAGGCCGGCAGGGCCATCGTGACGACCAGGCCGGAGGACGCGGCGACGACGGCGGACCGACGGCCCACGGTCGCGAGCGAGCACGTCGCGGCGGTGGCCAGGTCGTCCAGGGGCGTGATAGGTCGGCGGGCCGCGCGGTGGCGGGCACGCTGCGAAGTTGCGGTCACTCGGAACCTCTCCGTACGCCTGCGAGGTGAGCTGTCGGGTTCGGGTGGGAGATCACCCGGCCTCGTCGGCGTCCGCGGACGCTCCCGAGGCTTCACCCCGAGGACACCGTCACCGGTGCCCGTGGTGGTTCCCCCGCTGCTGCCGTGTGGGTCGTGAGGGGACCTCGATCGGCGGCAGCACTCGGCGATCCGATCAAGGGCTTCACGGAGGAGGGTTCCGGGAAGCACCGCGAATGTACCCGAGCCGCCACCGGGATGTCACGCTCCGGTCACGGCGGTGCGACGCATGTCTCAGATCAGTCACGGCGCGCACCCCGTCGAGCGGGGTGCGCACGGGACCTCGGTCCCGGTCGGCGGGCCTCTCGGCCACGTCCCGGGGCCAGACCTCGGCGGCGGGCAGAGCCCTCCCGGCCGTGCCGGCTCAGACCTCGGCTGCGGGCAGCAGGGAAGCCTCGGCCGGGTCGCCGGCCGCGCCGTCGGCCGCTGTGGCGACCCCGACGAAGACGTGCCGCGCGATGTCGTCCGGCAGGTCGAGCACGAGCTCGGCGCCGTCGGCACCGACCGTGACCATCCCGGCACCCGTCTCGACGCGCACCGTCGCACCCGGGAGCACACCGGCCTGCGCGAGGCGCTCGAGCAGCTCGACGTCGGTCTGGAGCGGCTCGCCGAGCCGCTGCACGACGACCTCGCCGCGTCCGGGCGAACGCCGCGCGTGCTCCACGAGCGACACGACGCCGTCGAGGAAGCCCTCGGACGCCATGTGCTCGCCGAGCTCGCCGAGGCCCGGGATCGGGTTGCCGTACGGCGAGTGCTGGGGGTGGTTGAGCAGCTCGACGAGGCGCCGCTCGACCCGGTCGCTCATCACGTGCTCCCAGCGGCACGCCTCGTCGTGGACGTACTGCCAGTCCAGGCCGATGACGTCCGTCAGGAGCCGCTCGGCCAGGCGGTGCTTGCGCATGACCCGCGTCGCCTTGAGCAGCCCCTGCTCGGTCAGCTCGAGGTGGCGGTCCCCGCTGACGACGACGAGCCCGTCGCGCGCCATCCGCGCGACCGTCTGCGACACGGTCGGACCCGAGTGGCCCAGACGCTCGGCGATGCGGGCGCGCAGGGGGACGATCCCCTCCTCGCTCAGCTCGTAGATCGTCCGCAGGTACATCTCGGTCGTGTCGATGAGGTCGCTCACGTGGCGCTCCGTCCTTCCGCTGCCGTCGGCCCCCAGGTTACGTGGCCACCGGCACGGGGTCCCGCGTCGCCCGCCCTACAGTGGTCGCCGTGCCCGACGCGAGCGACATCGTCATCCCCTCCCCCCTGCTCCCCGTGGACGGCCGGTTCGGCTCCGGACCCTCCAAGGTGCGCCCGGCCCAGGTCGAGGCGCTCGCGTCCGTCGGCCGGAGCCTGCTCGGCACGTCCCACCGCCAGGCACCGGTCCGCTCGCTCGTGCGCCGCGTGCGCGCGGGCGTCGCGGACCTCCTGGGCGCGCCGGACGGCTACGAGGTCGTCCTCGGCAACGGCGGCTCGACGGCGTTCTGGGACGTCGCGACCCTGGGCCTCGTGCGCGACCGCGCCCAGCTGTGCTCGTTCGGCGAGTTCGGCGGGAAGCTCGCCACCGCCGTCGCGCGCGCGCCGTTCCTCGCCGAGCCGACCGTGCGCACGGCAGCCCCGGGCGGGCTCGTGCTCCCCGAGGCCGAGGCGGGCGTCGACACGTACGCGTGGCCCCAGAACGAGACGTCGACCGGCGTCGCCGCGCCGGTGCGTCGTCCCGAGGGCGCCGACGACGACGCGATCGTGCTCGTCGACGCGACGTCGGCCGCGGGCGGCCTGCCCGTGGACCTGTCGCAGACCGACGCGTACTACTTCGCACCACAGAAGTCCTTCGCGTCCGACGGCGGCCTGTGGCTCGCGGTGCTCTCGCCCGCGGCCGTCGAGCGCGCCGAGTCGATCGCCGCGACGGACCGCTGGATCCCCGAGTTCCTCTCGCTGACGACGGCGCTGACCAGCTCGCGCGCCGACCAGACGCTCAACACGCCCGCGATCGCGACGCTCGTGCTCCTCGCCGAGCAGCTCGACTGGCTGCTCGACCACGGCGGCCTGCCCTGGGCGACCGCGCGCACCGCGCAGTCGGCCGCGCACGTGTACGGGTGGGCCGAGTCGCGCGCGTGGGCGACGCCGTTCGTCGCCGACCCGTCCGCGCGGAGCCAGGTCGTCGCGACGATCGACCTCGACGAGCGCGTCGACGCCCCGACGGTCTGCGCCGTCCTGCGTCGCAACGGCGTCGTCGACGTCGAGCCGTACCGCCGCCTCGGCCGCAACCAGATCCGCATCGCGATGTTCCCCGCGGTCGACCCCGCCGACGTGCAGTCGCTCACGGCGTGCGTCGACCACGTCGTCGAGCGCCTCGCGTGACCGCGGCGGCGGACGACCGCACGTCCCGGACGGGTCTGCGCCGGGACCGCCTCACGCTCACGCTCTACGGCACGTTCATCACGTGGGGCTGGTTCCTCTACGGGTTCTCCCCCGCGATGCCGCTCATCGCCGAGGAGCAGGGCGTCTCGCGCGCCGTCGCGGGCCTGCACGGGACCGCGATGGCCGTGGGCACGGTCGTCGCCGGGCTGGTGTCGTCCGAGCTCGCCATCCGCCTGGGCCGGCGCACGCAGGTCGCGCTCGGCGCGGTCGTGTGCGGTGTCGGGCTCGTCGCGCTGCTGCTCGGCCCGTCGATCGCGTGGACCCTGCCGGCCGTGGTCGTGACGGCCGTGGGCGGCAACTTCCTCATCTCGGCCGCGCAGCCCGCGCTCGCTCTGCACCACGGCCGCAACGGTGCCGCCGCGGTGACCGAGGCGAACGCCTCGGGCTCGGGCGTCGGCCTGCTCGCGCCCCTCGTCGTCGGCGCGACCGTCGCGGCGGGCTGGACGTGGCGGCCCGCGGTCGCCGTCGTGCTGGGCCTCGCCGCCGCGGTCGTGCTGCTCGTGCTGCGGCTCCCCGCGACGGGCGCCCTCGGGCGCGGCGTGCGTGCGACGCCCGCCGCCGCTGTCGCGGGACCCGGTGCCGCCGTGGCCGCCGTGAGCACCGGGCGGCGCACCCGGGTGCGCGCGGGCGCCGGCTTCGGTCGCACGTTCTGGCTGTTCTGGGGCGCGATGCTGTGCGGCGTCGCGATCGAGTTCGCGACGACGTTCTGGGCTGCCGACCTCGTCGTGTCCCGCACGGGTGCGGGCCCGTCGGTCGCGACGGCGACGATCTCCGCGCTCGTCGCGGGCATGACCGCGTCACGGCTCGTCCTCGGCCCGCTGTCGATGCGCAAGGCCCCTGAGAAGCTGCTCCTCGGCGCGTACGGCGTCGCCGCGGTCGGCTTCGCCGTCCTGTGGACGGCGACGTCCCCCGCGGTCGCGGTCGCCGGACTCGTGCTCGCCGGGCTCGGGTACGGCGCGCACTACCCGCTCGCGGTCGCGCTCGTCCTGCGGGAGTCGAACGGACGCCCCGACCAGGCCCAGGCGACGTCGACGGTCGGGACCGGGATGGCGGTCGCCGTCGCGCCGTTCCTGCTCGGGGCGCTCGCCGACGCGTTCGGCTCGCACCGCGCGTTCCTGCTCGTCGCCGGACTGCTCGTCGCCGGCGGGGTGCTCGTCGCGCTCGGCGTGCGCTCGGTGAGCCGCGACCGGTCGACGGCGCCGGTCGGCGGCCCCACCGCCTCCTGACGCCGGGCGGCCCCACCGGTGGCCCCAGGGGGCGATGCGTGGTCGCCCCGCGACGGCGCGGGTGGCTCGTCGCGCGGTCGCCCGCCGATGCTCAGGCGGCGGACGCGCGGTCGCCCGCCTGCTGGCCGCCGAGCTTGTACGCGGTCTCCTCACGGACCTCGCTCTCGTCCCGGTCGAGGTGACGCACCTCGAGGTGGGGCCGGTCGAGCAGGTGGTAGTGCACCTCGAGGTTCCAGCGGCGCTTGACCCACAGCGCCGCACCGGTCGCGACGAGCAGCGCCGTGATCGAGCCGATGCCGATCGCCCAGCGCGCACCGAACGTCTCGCCGATCCAGCCGACCACGGGCGACCCGACCGGCGTCGCGCCGAGGAACACGACCATGTACAGCGACATGACGCGCCCACGCATCGCGGGCGTGGTCGAGAGCTGGATGGTGCTGTTGGCCGCGGTGAGCATCGTGAGCGACGCGAAGCCGACCGGCACGGTCGCGATCGCGAACGTCAGGTAGCTCGGCATGAGGGCCATGACGCCCGTCGTGATCCCGAAGGCGAACGCGGCGCCGACGACGAGGCGCACCCGCGGGCGCTCGCGACGCGCGGCGAGGAGCGCGCCGGCGAGCGAGCCGATCGCGAGGATCGAGCCGAGGACGCCGTACTCCTCGGCCCCCATGCCGAACTCGGTGCGCGCCATCATCGCGCTCGTCAGCTGGAAGTTGAGGCCGAACGTGCTGACCACGCCGACCACCACCATGATCACGAGGATGTCGGAGCGGTTCCGGACGTAGGCGACGCCCTCGCGCAGCTGACCCTTGCCGCGCTCGGTCCGCGGTCGCGACTGGAGCTCCGACCGGCGCATCGCGGTGAGCGCGAGGATGGTCGCGGCGAACGTCGCGGCGTTGACGACGAACACCCAGCCCGTGCCGACCGCCGCGATCGCGAGACCCGCGATGCCGGGGCCCACGAGGCGTGCGGCGTTGAACGACGCGCTGTTGAGGCCGACCGCGTTGGACAACCGCTCGGCAGGGACCATGTCCGCGACGAACGTCTGACGGGCGGGCGCGTCGAACGCGGAGATGCAGCCGAGCAGGAACGCGAAGACGTAGATGTGCCAGAGCTGCGCGTGGCCCGAGAGCACGAGGACGCCCTGCGCGGCGGCGAGCACGCCCATCGCGGCCTGGGTCACGACGAGCAGCCTGCGGCGGTCGACGCGGTCGGCGAGGAGTCCGGCCCACGGCGAGAGGACCAGCGCGGGCGCGAACTGGAGCGCCGTCGTGATGCCCACCGCGACACCGGAGTCGGCGGTGAGGATGACGAGGACGAGCCAGTCCTGCGCGACACGCTGCATCCAGGTGCCGATGTTGGCGACCGTGGCGCCGGCGAACCACAGGCGGTAGTTGCGGTACTGCAGGGAGGCGAAGGTGGGACTCACTGCTCGGTGATCCTCCTGAGGATGGTCGTGGCCTGCGCGAGGGTCTCCCGCTCGGCCGGGGTGAGCTCCGCCAGCCGGCGGGCGAGCCACTCGGTGCGACGCCGTCGTGTCTCGCGCACCTCGGCCTCACCCGCGGGCGTGATCGAGACGAGCACCTGGCGCCCGTCGGTGGGGTGCGGGTCGCGACGCACGAGGCCCGCCTCGACGAGGTGGTTCACGGTGCGCGTCATGGGCGGCGGCTGGACGTGCTCGCGCTCGGCGAGCGCGCCGGGCGTCATCGGGCCGACGTTCGACAGCGCCGCGAGGACCGAGTACTGGCCGTCGGTGATCCGGTCAGAGCTGCGCTCCCAGCGCAGCCGGCGGACCGACCGGGTGAGGACGACGCGCAGCTCGGTCGCGAGCGGCGCGGGCCGGCACTGGGCGGCGGTCGGTGGCCGCTCGGTGGCGGCGGACGGGGCGGGAGGCACGGTCCCTATCCTAGGTCATTACCTGCGGTAACGACCTGGCGCGGGCGGGTGACCCTCGTCGCACCCCGGGCGCGACGGAGGCCGGGTGCGCACGCACCCGGCCTCCGCCGTCGTCGGGTCTCGCGGCGCCCGACGCGCCGTGCCTCAGGGGCGACCGAGCGCGCGGTACACCCAGCCGGCGGCCCGCCACTTGACGGGGTCCAGCGCGTTGCGCCCGTCGACGACCACCTTGTGCTTCACGACCTCGCCGAACGCCTCGGGGTCGAGGTCGCGATACTGCTGCCACTCGGTCGCGAGCAGGACCACGTCGGCGTCCTTCGCGGCCTCCTCGGGGGTGGCCGCGTACCGGAGGTCCGGCCACAGGCGCTCGGCGTTCGCGCGCGCCTCGGGGTCCGTGACGACGACGTGCGCGCCCTGGAGCCCCATCTGCGCGGCGACGCTCAGCGCCGGCGAGTCGCGGATGTCGTCGGAGTTCGGCTTGAACGCCGCACCGAGCACCGCGACGCGGCGACCCACGATCGACCCGTCGCAGACCTCGCGCACGAGGTCGACGGTCCGGACGCGGCGGCGCATGTTGATCGAGTCGACCTCGCGCAGGAAGGACAGAGCCTGGTCGGCACCGAGCTCGCCCGCGCGGGCCATGAACGCGCGGATGTCCTTGGGCAGGCACCCGCCGCCGAACCCGAGCCCCGCGTTGAGGAACCGGCGGCCGATGCGCGCGTCGTAGCCGATCGCGTCCGCGAGCTCGGTGACGTCCGCACCGGTCGCCTCGCACAGCTCGGCCATCGCGTTGATGAACGAGATCTTGGTCGCGAGGAACGAGTTCGCGGCGACCTTGACGAGCTGCGCGGTCGCGAGGTCCGTGACGACGACCGGGATGTTCTCGGAGATCGGCGTCGCGTAGACCGCGTCCAGGGCCTCCTTGGCGACGCGGCCGGCGTCGCCCTCGGGGAGCCCGTAGACGATCCGGTCGGGGTGCAGCGTGTCCTCGACCGCGAAGCCCTCGCGCAGGAACTCCGGGTTCCACACGGTGACGGCCTCGGGCTGCGCGGCGGCGACCTGCTCCGCGATGCGCTCGGCCGTGCCGACCGGGACGGTCGACTTGCCGACGACGACGTCGCCCGGGCGCAGGTGCGGCAGGAGCGCCTCGACGGCCGCGTCGACGTACCGCAGGTCGGCCGCGTGCTCGCCCTTCTTCTGCGGGGTGCCGACGCACACGAAGTGCACGGTCGCGCCGGCCGCCTCGGCGATGTCGGTCGTGAAGGTCAGCCGCCCGGTGGCGCCGACCTCCGTGAGCAGCTCGGGCAGGCCGGGCTCGAAGAACGGGGCCTCACCCCGTGCGAGGAGCGCGACCTTCCGCTCGTCGACGTCGACCCCGACGACCTCGTGGCCGAGGTGGGCCATCGAGGCGGCGTGGACCGCCCCGAGGTACCCGCAACCGATGACGGAGATCCGCACAGCAACCCCTTTCCGTCCCGCCTGTCGACGGGAGTGTCCGCATTGATCGTAGTCGTCCCGATTCGCCGGCCGGGGCGCCACCACCCGACCGGCTCAGCGCCGGACGGCGTCGCCGCAGGTCACAGACCCAGCGCGGCGCGGATCGGCCCGAGCGTGAAGTAGGCCACGAACAGCACGGCCGCGACCCACATGAGCGGGTGCACGAGGCGGGTCTTGCCGACCGCGACCTTGAGCAGGACGTACGCGATGAAGCCCGCGCCGATGCCCGCCGTGATCGAGTACGTGAACGGCATGAGCACCATCGTCAGGAACGCCGGGACGGCGATCTCGTAGCTCTTCCAGTCGATGCCCGAGACCTGCATGACCATGAGGAAGCCGACGACGACGAGCGCGGGCGCGGCGGCCTCGGACGGCACCATGTCGACCAGCGGCGACAGGAACGTCGCGAGCAGGAACGCGACGCCCGTCACGACCGATGCGAGGCCCGTGCGCGCGCCGTCGCCGACGCCCGATGCCGACTCGATGTACGCGGTGTTGGAGGACACCGATCCCATGCCGCCCGCGGCCGCCGCGACGGAGTCGACGACGAGGATCTGCGTCGTGCGCGGCGGGTTGCCCTCCTCGTCGAGCAGGTCCGCCTCGGCGCCGACGGCGACCATCGTGCCCATCGTGTCGAAGAAGTCCGCGAGCAGCAGCGAGAAGACGAGCAGCAGCACCGCGACGGGACCGACGACGCCGAACGCGCCGAACAGCGAGAACTGGCCGATGAGCGAGAAGTCCGGCGTCGCGACGAGCGAGTCCGGCAGTGCGGGGCTGTTGAGCTTCCACCCGGTCGCGTTGCTCTCGGCGTCGAACCGGCCGACGCCCGCGACGAGCTCGACGACGACCGCGATGACCGTCGTGGCGACGATCGCGACGAGCAGCCCGCCGCGCACGCGGCGCACCATGAGGACGATCGCGAGCACCAGGCCGAGGACGAACACCGCGAGGGGCCAGCCCGCGACCGACCCGCCCACGCCGAGCTCGAGCAGCGTGCCGGCCCCCGCGCGCACGAAACCCGCGTCGATGAAGCCGATCAGCGCGATGAACAGTCCGATGCCGACCGAGATCGCGACCTTGAGCTCGCGCGGCACGGCCCGGAACACCGCCGTCCGGAACCCGGTGAGCACCAGGACGAGGATCACGATGCCCTCGAGCACGACGACGCCCATCGCGTCCGCCCACGTCATCCCCGGCAGCGACGCGATGCCGTACGCGACGACGGCGTTGAGCCCGAGGCCCGCCGCGAGCGCGATCGGGAAGTTGGCGACGGTCCCCATGAGGATCGACAGGACCCCCGCGACCAGGGCGGTGGCCGCCGCGATCTTCGGCAGGTTGCTGCCGTCGCCGGCGCCTCCGCCGAGGTACTGGCCGGTGCCGTCGGTCACGAAGCCGAGGATGAGCGGGTTCAGGACGATGATGTAGCTCATCGTGAAGAAGGTGGTGAGCCCGCCGCGGATCTCCGTCCCGACGGTCGACCCCCGCTCGGAGATCTTGAAGTACCGGTCGATCGCGCTGGGCGCCGTCCGGGCGGTCGTCTGCGTCATGGCGCACAGAGTGGCAGAACTCGGGTTACCGCCGGGTGACGGTCCGGCGGCGGACATCCCGGCCGATAGGCTCCACGCGTGACCCGCCGCCCCCGGCTCCTGGAGCCCAGTCGGCTCGCGCCCGTCCAGCTGGACGTCCGGCGCGTGTTCCTGGTCGGGATCGCGGTGTGGGTCGTCGCCCTGGTGGTCACCCTCGTGCTGCTCGGCCTCGGCCGCGTCGAGGGGCGTGCCGTCGCGACGTGTGCCACGGGCGTCGTCCTGGGCCTGCTCGCGCTCGTGTGGGAGCGCCGCCACCGCAGCCGCTGAGGCGTGCGGGCGCCGGTTGCGCGCCCGCACCGGTCAGGCGTCGCGCCCCGCGTCGGGCTCGCCCGCGAGCGCCACGCGCTCGGCGTCGACGTCGACCTCCCCCGTGAGCAGCCGGGCCACGAGGTGCCGCCGGGACCAGCCGACGACGGCCGCGACGCCGCACGCGAGCCCCTCGGTGGTCGAGGCGTGCACGACACCGTCGTCGTCGACCCACCACGCCACGGGCCGACCGTCCACCCGGAGGTCCTCGTGCTCGACCCAGGTCCGCGGCGCGTCGGGCAGCAGCCCACGCACCGCGTCCGGCACGTCGCCCCGGACGCCGCGCGACGTGACGGCACCCGCGGCACGGTCCTCGGCCGCGTCCGCGTCGAGCATCGCCGCGACGGCGTCCACCGCGGCCCCGGGGACGACGACGCGCGGCCCGAGGTCGGTGCGCTGCGCCCACGCGGGCGAGCACACCACCACGTCGTCGAGCGCGGCCGCGACCGTCGCTCCGTCGGCGTCGAGGGCGGGCACGCACGGTCCGTCGACCGCGGCCTCGGGGTCGCCGACGGCGAGGCGCGCGAGCGCCGACCACGCCGCGACGGTCTCGGCGGGCGGCAGCGCCGCGCCCTCGTCGAGCGCGCCGAGGACCACGGTCCACCCGGCGGCGTCGAGCTCGTCGAGCCCGGCGACGCCGCCGAGCGCACGCCGCACGGGCTCGGGCAGGCCCGCGACGACGCCGGGCGCCGCGGGCAGGAGGGTCGGCGCCGACGTCGCCGGTCCGGCCGCCCCGGCGTCGTCGGGCTCCCCGGGGGCGAGGGCGAACGGACGGCCGAGTCCGGGCACGAGCCGCCGCAGCGTCCACGCGGTCCAGGACGGCGCACCACCGGGCGCCACGGGACCGAGCGTGCGCGGGTGCTCGGACGCGAGCGCAGCGAGCACCTCGGGCCACGCGCCGGCGCGCACCGCGTCGAGGTCCTCGACGACGTCCTGCGGCGCCGACCGGCCCGTGATGCCTGTCGCGCGGACGTACTCGTGCCAGCGGTCGAGCCGGTCGACGAGCAACGCGACGTCGTCGGGGTCGTCGGGACCCGCGCCGGAGAGGCCGTCCGCGTCCCGGTCGTCGGCGTCGTACGCCTCGGCCGGCACGGGTGTGACCGGCAGCCCGGTGCGTACGCCGACCGCCGCGAGCGCGTCGGGCCAGGCACGTGCGGTCGCGTCGTCGACGGGCGCGAGCACGTCCGGGTCGAACCAGCGCGCGGCGCGCGACCCCGGCAGCACGAGGCCCCGTGCGGGTACCGGCTCCCCGTCGGCCGCGCGCAGGAGCAGCTCACCCCACCACGCGGGCGCGGACAGCCGGGCGCCCGCGCGCAGGGCGTCCCCGACGAGGCGCAGCACGACGGGCGCGACGTCCCCCTCGTCGTCCGCGAGCACGTGCGCACGCACGACGGGGTGGACCAGCAGCGCCGGGGCCGTCAGCGTCTCGGCGCCGAGGCGGGTGTGCAGCGGGTGCGCCGCGTCAGGATGCACGATGCGCAGTCCCCACGCCGCGAGCGTGCCGACGACGTCGTCGGGCAGGGGCTCCGCGAGCACCACGAGGCCGCGCGCGCCCCGGACCGAGCGCCCGTCGGCGAGCGGGACCAGCACCGAGGCGAGCGACTCGACGACCTGCGGACCCGCGGCGCCCGCCGCGTCGAGCAGGCGCCGGTGGTCGGCGGGCGCGAGCGCGGGGAGCGAGTCGACGACGTCGGCCGCGTCGAGCTCCTCGACGGCCAGCGCACGCAGCGCGGTGCGCCGCCGCGGGTCGGCGGCGACGAGCGCGGGCAGCCGCGGCCCGAGCACGGCGAGCAGCGCGGCGTCGTGCCCTGCGGGGCCGGCGAGCACCACCGCGTCACGGGGTGTGACCGGCGGACCGCCGTCCGCCGGGGTGAGCACCGGCGCGTCGCGCAGCGCGCGGAGCGCGGAGTCGTGGAGCGCGGCGTCGAGCCTCCCCGCGGGAAGACCCGTCGGGACGACGCCCAGCGGGTCCTGCCCCTCCGCCCGGCAGGCCGCGGCCAGGTCCGCGTAGGCCTCCCCCGCGGCCGCGACGAGCACGTCCGTGAGCCGTCCCGGGGCGACCCGCCGCCGCGACGGGTCGAGCGGGAACGTGGCGACGAGCAGCGCAGGGAGCGTGCACGGGTCGTCCGTCGGCGTCGGCGCGTGCACCGACCCCGCCGGGGCGGGTCCGCTGCGCGGCACGGCCCACGTGACCCGCCACGCGGTGCGGTCGCGCTCCTCGACGGGTCGGTCCGCGAGCAGCGCCGCGTCGACCTCCCCCGTCCGGCTCACGACGACCCACCGCCGGGCGACGTCCTCGAGCGTCCGGTCCCGGTCCGCGCCCGTGACGGTGACGCTCGAGAGCGCGGGGAGCGCCAGGAGCAGCGGGTCCCCGACGGAGTCGAGCTGGTCGGCGATCGCGCGCGCGGCCGCGTCGTCGCGCAGGCGGAGGACGACGACGGTGTCCCAGCCCGCACCCGGGACGACGGGGGCGAGGTCGCCGAGCGGCCCCGTGCCGTCGAACGGGAGCCGCAGCGCCGGGAGGTGACCGTCGCGTCGCCGGACCTCGTCGGCGAGCGGGCCGATGGCGGCGACCACCTCGGCGGTGCGCGCGAGCGAGAAGTGCACGGCGTCGACGCCGTCCCCGTCGGCGGACCGCGTGAGCAGCGCGACGTCGTCGGCGACCGCCCGCACGGCCGCGAAGCCGACGCCGAAGCGGCCGACCTGGCCGGGGAGGTCGCGCTTGGCCGACGCGCGCAGCGACGCGAGCGACGCGACGCCGTGCGCGTCGAGCGGCGCACCCGTGTTCGCGGCGACGAGCAGCCGGGCGTCGCCGACGTCGACCCGCAGGAGCAGGAGCCGGCCCGGGACGCCCGCGCGGGTCGCGGCGTCGGCGGCGTTCTGCGCGAGCTCGACGACGACGCGGTCGCGGTAGCCGCCGCGCGCGTGGTCCTCCTCGGAGTTCGCGTCCTCGCGGAAGCGGTCCGGCTGCTCGGCCCACGTGGCCAGGACGGTCCGGCGGAGCCGCTCGGTGCCGAACCGGTCGGTCACCCCGGGTCCGCGGCTGCGTCGGCCTCCGGCTCGCTGGGGTCCTCGTCGGCGATCGGCTCGGCCTCGGCGGTCGGCTCGGGCTCCGCGGCCGGCTCGGCCTCCGGAGTTGGCTCGGCCTCGGCGGCCGCGTCCGCGTCCCCGTCCGAGACGGGCTCCTGGTCGCGCGGCGCCGAGAGCGTGACGAGCTCGAGCTCGTCACCGTCCGACGGCGGGTCCGGCCAGTCGCTCGGGCCGGTCGGGACGTCGGTCTGCGAGTGCGCCCCGCAGCCGTGGTCCATGCTCACGACGCGGCCGTCGTCGGGCGACCACTCGTTCGCGCACACGCCGAACTCGGTGCGCAGCGAGCCCGCCATGAGCAGGAGGAAGCCGCACGTCGAGCACGGGGCGCTCGCGGCGATCGCCTGCGGCGCCGTCGGGCCGTGCGAGCCCGCGTACCAGCGCTGCGCCGCCTCCGCGCGTCCGGTGCGCGACAGCACGCGCTCGCGGCCCAGACCGAGCTCGAAGACGGCGAGCTCGTCGGCGTCCGCGTCGCCCACGGCCTCGTAGCCGTGCTCGAGGCGGTCGTCGTCCGGCAGGAGCGGCAGCACGTCGCCCGGCCCGACGTCGCCGGGGCGCAGGCGCTCCGACCACGGGACCCACGCCGGGGCGAGGACCGCGTCGTCCCCGGGGAGCAGGTGGACCTCGCACACCGTCGCGGTGCGGCCGCGCGGGACGCGCGCGAGCGTGACGGTCCACCGCCACCCGCGGTGGCCCAGGGCCGTCGTCGCGAACGTGTGCGAGACGAGCCGCTCGGACTCGACGACGACACCCAGGTGCTCGCCGACGAGCTCGGCCGAGCCCGCGACGTCGACCGCGGCGGCGCGGGCGAGGTCGACGGCCGAGGACAGGACGGCGTCGCGCGTGACGGTGGGCATCAGGCCTCGAGGTCGTCCGCGACGGCCCGGAGCACGGTCGCGACCTTGGTCGCCGCGCCCTTGTCCGGGTACCGGCCACGGCGCAGGCCGTTGCCGACGTGGTCGAGCAGCTTGATGAGGTCCTCCACGATCACGGCCATGTCGTCCGCGGGCTTGCGGTGCGCCTTGACCACGGACGGCAGGGGGTCGAGCAGCTTGACGGACAGCGCCTGCGGGCCACGGCGGCCGTCGGCCACGCCGAAGTCGACGCGCGCGCCGGGCTTCGGGGCCGTGACGCCGGCGGGCAGCGCCGAGGCGTGCAGGAACACCTCGTCGCCCTCGTCGCTGGCGATGAAACCGAAGCCGCGCTCGGCGTCGAACCACTTGACCTTGCCGGTGGGCACTGGGACCTCTGTGTCGTGTCGTGGGGTGGGGTGGGACGCGATCAGGCTACCGGCCCGTGGTCAGGGCGTCCGCGTGGATCCTCGGTGCGGACGTCGAGGGTCAACGCCCTGCCGCCCGCGCGTCACCAGAAGACGGCGAGCACCACGTTGAGGATCGTCAGGCCGCCGATCGCGGCCCACTCGCCCGTGCTGATCGACTCCGCGCGACGGCGGCGCCACGCGAGGGCCGTGACGACCAGGACGACGACGAGCTTGACGCCGATCTTGGTGTGGTTGACGTCGCCGTCACCCATCTCGAGCAGCCCGGTGAGGAGCAGGCCCGTGACGAGCGCGGTGAGCGCGCCGTGGAGCATCGCGGGCTGCACGACCTTGCGCTCGGACCGCGTCTGCACCAGGAACCCGCCGATGATCGAGGCCATCCCGAGCAGGTGCAGGACGAGGAACAGGTTGCGGGCGAGCTCCACGGGATCCTCCGGGGTCGGTCGGGCGCGTCGTTCTCGACGCTGCGTCGGCATCGTAGCAACGCGCTGTCGGCATCGGGTGCCATCATGAGCGCACCATGCCCCGCATCACCGCACCCACCGTCGCCGAGCACCGCGCGCAGCAGCGCGCCGCGGTGCTGCGGGCCGCCGAGGAGATCGTGGTCGAGCAGGGTCGGGACGCCCTGACGATCGCCGCCGTCGCCGCCCGGACCGGTCTCGCGCGCCCCTCGGTCTACGCGTACGTCCGCTCGGTCGACGACCTGCTCGTCGCGCTCGTGCGCGCGGGCTTCGAGCGGTGGGCGGCCGCGCTCGAGCGGCACACCGCCGACGCGACCGATCCCCGGGCGCTCGTCGTGGCGTGGTTCGAGGCCGCCGCGGCGAGCGCGGCCGCGGGCGACCACCGCCTCGCCGCAGCCCTGGGCGGCGTGAGCCTGCCCGACGAGGTCCGGGGCGAGCTGCTCGACGGCCACCGGCGCACGGCGCTCCCGCTCGCGGACGCCGCGCGCCGCCTGGGCGTCGGTGACCCCGAGGCCGCGCTCGGCCTCGTGCTCGCCGTCGTCCACCACACCGTCGCACGCGTCGAGGCCGGTGCGGACCCCGACGACGAGGCGCGCCGCGCCGCCGCGTTCGTGCTCGACGGGCTCGGCGGCCTCCGTGGCGGCCCTGACGAGCGCACCGGTCCCGACGAGCACCCCGAGCGCCCCCCGGCGGAGGACCTCCCCGCCCGGCCGTAAGGTGGTGCGGATGCCCTCGTTCACGCACGCGCTGCGGGTCCGCGGTGAGGACGGCCTCGTCGCCCTGCTCGCCGTCCGGCCCGACCTGGCCGCACCGCCGCCGTCGACGGTCCGGTCGCTCGCCGCGCGCGCAGCCAACCGGACGAGCCTCGAGCGCGCCCTCTCGGGCGTCGACACGCGCACGGTCCAGGTGCTCGAGAGCGTCGTCGCGCTGTCGGGCGCGGTCCCGCCGGCGATCCCGGCGCGCGGACGCACGAGGGCGGCCCCGGCACCCGACCCGGCCCCGGTGCGCCCGGTCCCGGTCGGCGAGGTCCGCACCGCGGTCGGCGGGACACCCGTCGGTGCCCCCGACCGGCTCGGCACCGAGCTCCTCGACGCGGTGCGCTCGGCGCTCACGGCGGCGCTGCTGTGGACCGACCCGCCCGAGGCCGCCGCCGACGTCGACGCCACGACGCCGCTGCTGCCCGCACCCGGCCTCGCCGACGCCCTCGGCCCGCACCCCGCGGGGCTCGGCCCGTCGCTGCGCACGACGCTCGCGCGCCGCGGCGGCGAGAGCCTCGAGCGCCTCGCCGAGGAGGTCGCGCTGCCCGCGGCACCCGCCGCACCGCGCGCGAGCGCGGCCGAGCCCACCGGTGCTGACGACGCCGCCGCGGCAACCACGGCGCTCGTCGCCCGACTCGCGGCCCACCTCGCGCGGCAGGACGTCCTCGACGGCCTCCTGGCCCAGGCACCCGCCGGGACGCGGCAGGTCCTCGACGCGCTCGCCTGGGGTCCGCCGGTCGGCCGCTCGCCCGAGGGCGCGGGCCGTACCTCGCCGGCGCGCGCCGCCGTCGACTGGGCGCTGCGCCACGGGCTCCTCGCGGTCTCGGACGCGCAGCACGTCGTCCTGCCGCGCGAGATCGGCCTCGCGCTCCGCTCGGGTCGCACGCACCGGGACGAGGACGCGCCGCGGCTCGACGGACGCCTCGTCGACGCGGGCACGGTCGCCGCCGAGTCCGCGCAGCACGCCGAGCACACCGTCCGTCTCGTGGCCGGGCTCGTCGAGCTGTGGGGCGCCGAGCCCGCACCCGCGCTCCGCTCGGGCGGGCTCGGCCAGCGCGAGCTGCGCCGGGCCGCGACGCGGCTCGAGACGACCGACGCCGTCGCGGCGCTCGTCGTCGAGCTCGCGGGTGCCACGGGCCTCGTCGTGGAGGACGGCGAGGAGGCGGGCTCGCTCGCGCCCAGCCCCGCCGCCGACGACTGGCTCGCGCTGCCCGTGACCGAGCGCTGGGCCGTGCTGGCCGACGCGTGGATGCGCTCGGAGCGCGCGGCGTGGCTCGTCGGGACGCGCGACGAGCGGGGTGCCCTGCGGCCCGCGCTCGACCCCGAGTCCCGACGGCCGTGGGCGCCGCGGCTGCGCGCCGCGGTCCTCGGCGTGCTCGCCGACGCACCCGGGCTCTCGCCGTCGGCGGACGCGGTGCACGCCGTCCTGCGCTGGCGCGCACCCCGGGCCGCGCCGCCCCAGCACGCCGTCGAGGCCGTGCTCGCGGAGGCCCAGGAGCTCGGCGTCCTCGGGGCGGGCGCGCTGTCGCCGGCCGGTGCGGCGCTGCTCGCGGCGACCGACGACGGCACGTCGCTCACCGACGGCGCCCCGGGCCCGGCCCCGGACGGCGCCGGCGCCACCTCGGACGCCGCAGCACGACCCGCGGACCCCGCGGAGGCGCTCGCCGCACAGCTGCCCGCCGCCGTCGACGAGGTCCTGCTCCAGGGCGACCTCACCGGGATCGTGCCGGGACGCCCGTCGGAGACGCTCGCGACCCTGCTCGCGGAGACCGCCCAGGTCGAGTCGCGCGGTGCGGCGCTGACGGTGCGGTTCACCGAGTCGTCGGTGCGCCGCGCGCTCGACGTCGGGCGCACCGCCGAGGAGGTGCTCGCGGCCCTGTCGCGCCACGCGCGCTCGGGGGTCCCGCAGCCGCTCGAGTACCTCGTGCTCGACACCGCCCGCCGGCACGGGCTCGTGCGTGTCGGGATGGCGTCGTCGTACCTGCGCGCCGACGACCCGGCGCTGCTCGCGGGCCTCACGGAGGACCCGGCGCTGAGGTCGCTGGGCCTCCTGCGACTCGCCCCGACGGTGCTCGCGGCGCAGGCGACGCCCGCGGCGCTGCTCGCGGCGCTGCGCGCCCGCGGGCTCGCACCCGTCACGGAGGGTCCGTCCGGCCAGGTCGTGCTCGGGCCGACCCCCGGGCACCGCGTCCGGCCCGTCCCGGGCCGACGGCGGCGCGAGACGGTCGCGGTCGAGGCACGCGAGGCGCGCGAGCGGCGCCTGCACCGCGTCGCGCGCGACGTCCTCGCGGGCGACCGCCGCGAGCGGGCGCGCGCCGAGGACCCGTCCGCCGACGACGGCGTCCCCTCCCCCGACCCGGTCCTCGGGCTCGACCTGCTGCGCGAGGCCGCGAGCGAGGGCCGCGAGGTGTGGCTCGAGATGGTGGACCCGCACGGCACACCCGTGCGGCGCCGGGTCCGCCCCGTGCGGGTCGACGCGGGTCGCGTGCGGCTGCTCGACGCCGAGCGCGAGACCGAGATGACCGTCGCGGTGCACCGGATCGCGACCGTCACCCCGGTCTGACACCGTTCTGGCCCGTTCCGACACCGTGCGCCGCCGCGCCCACGAGCCGGGGCTGAGGACGGCGGGAACAGCGGGTCCCCGGACGGCGTTACACGCTCGTCCCCGACGACAGGAGCACGCGTGACCGACGGTCCGCTGATCGTGCAGAGCGACAAGACCCTGCTGCTCGAGGTCGACCACCCCGCCGCCGAGGCGTGCCGCCGGTCGATCGCGCCCTTCGCCGAGCTCGAGCGCGCCCCCGAGCACGTGCACACCTACCGCCTGACACCGCTGGGGCTGTGGAACGCGCGCGCCGCCGGCCACGACGCCGAGCAGGTCGTGTCGGTGCTCCTGGAGCACTCGCGCTACCCGGTGCCGCACGCGCTGCTCGTGGACGTCGCCGAGACGATGTCGCGCTACGGCCGCCTGCAGCTCCTCAGCCACCCGACGCACGGCCTCGTGCTGCACGCACTCGACCGCCCGGTCCTCGAGGAGGTCCTGCGGTCGCGCAAGACCGCGGGGATCGTGGGCGCCCGGCTCGACGACGACGACGTCGTCGTGCACGCGAGCGAGCGCGGCCGCCTCAAGCAGGTGCTGCTCAAGCTCGGTTGGCCCGTCGAGGACCTCGCCGGCTACGTCGACGGCGAGGCGCACCCGATCGACCTCGTGCAGGACGGCTGGGCGCTGCGCCCCTACCAGGAGCAGGCGGTCGACAACTTCTTCCACGGCGGCTCGGGCGTCGTCGTCCTGCCGTGCGGTGCGGGCAAGACGCTCGTCGGTGCCGGCGCGATGGCGCGGTCCCGCACGACCACGCTGATCCTCGTCACGAACACCGTCTCGGCACGGCAGTGGCGCGACGAGCTCCTGCGGCGCACGAGCCTGACCGAGGACGAGATCGGCGAGTACTCGGGCGCCCGCAAGGAGGTGCGCCCCGTGACGATCGCGACCTACCAGGTGCTCACGACCAAGCGGAAGGGCGTGTTCCCGCACCTCGAGCTGCTCGACGCGCGTGACTGGGGGCTCATCCTCTACGACGAGGTCCACCTGCTCCCCGCCCCGGTGTTCCGGATGACGGCCGACCTGCAGGCGCGCCGGCGCCTCGGGCTCACGGCGACGCTCGTGCGCGAGGACGGCCGCGAGGACGAGGTCTTCTCGCTCATCGGTCCCAAGCGGTTCGACGCGCCGTGGAAGGACATCGAGGCCCAGGGCTACATCGCGCCCGCCGAGTGCGTCGAGGTCCGGCTCACGCTGCCCGACGGCGACCGGCTGGCGTACGCGACGGCCGAACCCGAGGACAAGTACCGCCTGGCCGCGAGCGCCGCGGGCAAGAACCGCGTCGTCGAGCAGCTCGTCGCACGCCACCCGGACGAGCAGGTGCTCGTCATCGGGCAGTACCTCGACCAGCTCGAGCTGCTCTCGGACCACCTCGACGCGCCGCTCATCACGGGTGAGACGACGGTCCGCGAGCGCGAGCGCCTCTTCGCCGCGTTCCGCACCGGTGAGGTGCGCCGGCTCGTGGTGAGCAAGGTCGCGAACTTCTCGGTCGACCTGCCCGAGGCCGCGGTCGCGATCCAGGTGAGCGGCTCGTTCGGGTCCCGGCAGGAGGAGGCGCAGCGCCTCGGCCGGATCATGCGTCCCAAGGCGGACGGGCGCACCGCGCACTTCTACGCCGTGGTCGCGCGCGACACGGTCGACCAGGAGTTCGCGGCGCACCGTCAGCGCTTCCTCGCCGAGCAGGGCTACGCGTACCGGATCGTCGACGCGGAGGACCTCGAGCCGGACCGGCGCTAGCCTGACGCCGACCCGGGGCCGGGCGGGACGAGGCAGGGGGTGAGGCGCGGGCATGACGGCGCGCACGGACCGCGACCCCGCCGCGACGGCTCTCGTCCGGTGGCTGTTCCGCGACGTCGCCGGGACCGCGTCCGACGTCGCGCCGTGGCCGGCGGAGGCCCCGACGGACCCTCTCGTCCGCCTGCTCGACGTGCACCGCGGCTGGACGTTCCTCGCGCGCCGCGCGGCGTCCGTCCCGGGCCTGCCGGCGGACGTCGCGGCACGGGCCGTGGACGAGCGGCGGTCGGCGGTGACCTACCAGGTCGCGCTCGCCGCGGACCTGCTGCGCTGCGGCGCGGCGCTCGACGCCGCGGGCGTGCCGTGGGTGTGCGTCAAGGGCCCCGTCGTCGCCGCGCTGCACGAGGCGCGGGGCGAGGTGCGCCCGTTCACCGACCTCGACCTCCTGGTCCCCCCGGAACGGTTCGCCGACGCGCTGCGCGCGCTGAGCACCGCGGGCTCGGTGCTCCTGGACCGCAACTTCGCGCTCCTGCGCTCGCGCGTCCCGGGCGAGGTGGACCTGCGCGCCCCGCTCGGCACGATGCTCGACCTGCACTGGACGCTCGTGAACCGCAGCGAGCGACGGCGACGGGCCGCCGTCCCGACCGCGCGGCTGCTCGCGACGCGGGTCGACGTGACCACGGCGGCTGGGCCCGTGCCCGCGCTCGGACCCGCCGAGCGCCTCGTCCACCTGTGCCTGCACGCCGCCGGGTCGGGCGGCGACCGGCTGGTCTGGCTGCTCGACGTCGCCCTCGCGTGCGCCGAGCCGGACGTCGACTGGGACGCCGTCGTCGCGACCGCGCGGGCGTGGCGGGTCGCGCGCGCCGTCGGGCTCGTGCTCGGCCGCAGCGGCGCAGTCCTCGGTGCGCCCGTCCCGGGGCACGTCGTCGCCGCGCTGCGGGGCCGCGGGGACTGGGCCGCGGCGGACGTCCTCGCCCGGCGGCTCGACCGCGGCCGGGCGTCCACGCCCGCGCGGCGCACCCTCGGCGCGCACCTCGCCGCCGGGTCGCTCGAGCACGACCGGCTCGCGTCGCTCGCTGTCCACCGGTCCACGGGACGCCTGCGGCACGGGCGGCGCGCGCCGTTCACGGCGGACCCCGCGGACCCCGGCTCGGCCTTCCACGCCGACGGCACCGTCGAGGACCTGCACGCGTACCTCGCCGCGGTGGCCGCGCACGGTGACCCCGCCGACCCCGCGTCGGGCGTCGAGAACCGTCGACCCGGCCGCTGACGGCCCACGACGACGGCCTCGGCGGCGCGTGCCATGCTTCCGCTGACGCGCGCCGGCGCGACCGACGGACGGGGGCGGGATGGAGCACGACGGCACGACCACGGGCACCGGTCCGGACCTGCGCCTGCGTGAGGGAGCGGTCTCGTGGCGCGAGATCGACGACGAGGTGGTCGTGCTCGACCTCGAGCGCTCGGAGTACCTGTCGGTCAACGCCTCGGGTGCGGTGCTGTGGTCCCTCCTCGCGGCGGGGACGACGCGCGACGCCCTCGTCGACGCGCTGGTCGACCGGTTCGACCTCGACCGCGGTCGCGGCGAGGCCGACGTCGACGCCTTCCTCGCGAGCGCCCGCGAGCGCGACCTCCTGGAGGGATGACCACGCGCACCGGGCCCTCCCGCCTGCACCGCCCCGAGCAGCTCGCGGCCTACCTCGCGGCACCCCGGACGGGTCGCTGGTCGCCGCGCACGTGGCTCGCTGCGGGGTGGGCGGCGCTCGCCCTGCGCCGGACCCGCCGTGCGCTCGCCGCGGACGGCGTCCGGGCCCACGTCCCCCGCCCGCCCCGGCTGCCCGACGGCGCGCGCCGCGGGGTCGAGGCCGTGCTGCGCCGCACGTCGCCGACGTGCCTCGAGCGGAGCCTCGTCCTGCGGACCTGGCTCGCGGCGCACGGCGTGCCGTGCGAGGTCGTCATCGGGGTCCGGCGCGACGCGTCGGGCGACGTGACCGCGCACGCGTGGCTCGACGTCGAGTCCGACGACGCCACCGCCCGCACGTTCCGCGAGATCCACCGGTGGGCGCCGTGACGGCGACCGGTGCCCCCGCCGGCGCGTGGCAGCTCACGCCCCTCGAGCTCGCCGCGGGCCTCCCCCTGGGGCACGACCCGGATCTCGTCCCCCTCGCGGTGACCGACGACGGCCCGCGCGCGGCCGTCGAGGCCGCGGTCCTCGGTGCGCTGCTGCGCCCGCCCTGCGTCGTCAGCTTCTCGGGCGGCCGCGACTCGTCGACCGTGCTGGCGCTGGCGGCCCACGTGGCCGCGCGCGAGGGGCTCGCCCCGCCCGTGGCCGTGACCCTGCGGTTCCCGCGCCTGCCCGAGTCCGACGAGAGCGAGTGGCAGCGCCAGGTCGTCGACCACGTCGGCGTGCGCGAGTGGACGCTGCTCGACACCACCGACGAGCTCGACCTGCTGGGCGACGACGCGCGTGACCAGATCCGCCGGCACGGCGTCCTGTGGCCCCCGAACACGCACTTCCACCAGCGCATCGCGGCGCTCGCCGCGGGCGGTTCGCTGCTGACGGGCTTCGCGGGGGACGAGGTCATGTCCCCCGGCTCGCCGTGGGACCGGCTCGCGCACGTGCAGCAGGGTCAGGTCCGCCCGCGGGCCTCCGACGCGGCGCGCCGGGCGCTCGCGGCGAGCCCGCGCGCGGTGCGGCGGGCGGTGCTCGCGCGCCGCCCGGACCCGACGCCCGCGCGCCCCTGGCTGCGCCCGCACGCGGCCGACGCCCTGCGACGCGCCAAGGTCGGGGCCGAGGCGGAGCTGCCGGTGCGACCCGACGACGCGCTGGTCGACGGGTGGTGGCGGGCCCGGTACCGGACGGTCGCGACCGCGAGCCTCGCGCGCGTCGGCGCGGACCACGACGCCGTCGTCGTGCACCCGTTCACCGAGCCGGGGGTGCTGTCGGCGCTGGCCGGTGCGCACCGGGTACGGCTGCCGCGTTCGCGCGCGCAGGCGCTCGGCGCGCTGGTCGGGGACCTGCTGCCCGCCGAGGTGCTCGTGCGCCGCTCGAAGGCCGAGTTCGGCCGCGCCTTCTGGGGCCCGGGCGCGCGTGACTTCGCGCACGGGTGGGACGGCACGGGCGTCGACAGCACGCTCGTCGACCCGGACACGCTCCACACCGCCTGGTCCGCGGATCGCCCGGACGGTCGCTCGTTCGCGCTGCTCCAGCACGCGTGGGCGGCGTCCGCCCGGGCCGGGGGCGCGTCAGCCGACGACGGCGAGCAGTGAGTCGAGCGCGCGGTCGGCCTCGGACCACGACCGCGGACGGACCCAGCGCACGACGGGGACGCGCGCCAGGTCCATGACCCGCTCGGGTCGGCGCGGGACGCGGCTCAGCGCGAGGTTCGCCATGAGCACGCCGAGCCGCTCCGCGGGCCTGAGCACCTCGACGCGGTGCTCGTCACCCCACTGCGGCAGCACCCAGCCCACGAGCGGCCCGGGGCGGACCTCCGGGTCGAGCCGCACGCGCCACCGCTCGCGAGCGCCGACGACGCCGATGCCATCCCCCGTCGCCAGGCGGCGCGCCGCCTCCTCGCGCAGGTCCAGGCACGCGGGACCGGGCAGGACCTGGCCGCCGTCGACGACGACGACGTCGTCCGCCAGCACCGCGTGACCGCGCGCGTGCAGCGTCGCGAGCGCCGTGCTCTTGCCCGCCTCGCGTGCGCCGAGCACGCCCCAGACGCCGCTCGGCGCGAGGAAGGCACCCGCGTGCAGCGCGTCCCGGTCGAGCCAGCGGCTCACGACGGCGGTCGTGAGGCTGAGGAAGGGGTGCAGGTACGCCTCGGGCGGGTGCTCGCGCGTCATCACGAAGGTCGCGGTGAGCGACACCCGGTCGACGTGCACGTCGCCGTCGGCGCGTTCGAGGCGGTACGCCGCACGCTCCTCGGTCACCTCGTCGGCCGTCAGGGACCTCGCGCCCACCGTGGGCCGCACCGTGAGCACGGGCCAGGCGGGGTCCGCGGGGCGCAGCAGCGCGTCGACGCCGTCGAGGCCCCGGAGCCGCAGTCCGTACTGCGCGCGCTCACCTGCCACGGCTCGCCCTCCTGCCGCGGGCGGGGTACGCCCGGTTCGCCCTCGTTGCCACCGGTTCGGGCGGCCCCTACGATCCCACACAACGGTGGCGGGAGGAGCCCACGCCGCCCAGCAGAGGGGACGACCACATGGATGCCCGGTACACCTCGCCGTCGATCGAGCCGATCGGCTCGCTCCACGGCATGACCCTGGTCACCTACAAGGACGCGACGGGCACGGACGGCATCGTCTTCACGTCGCCCGACGGCGACATCGCCCTCGGCCCCGTCTCGTCCTGACGGCCAGCTGACGGACAGCTGACGGACATCGCGACCGGCCGCCGGGACACCCACCCGGCCGGCCGGTCGCGCTGCGTCCGGGGCCGCCCCGGCGCGACCGTGACCCGCACCGACCACCTGTGAGCGACACCTCCCCCGCCCCCGCGCAGGACCAGCCCCGCACTCCCGCGCGCCGACCCGTCCGCCGAGCCGCCCCCACGCCGGGCCGCCCCGGCCGCGCCGGCCTCCTCCTCGGCGCGCTGCGGACGACCGTCGAGGCCGACCGCCGTGGCGTCGCGCTCGCCGCCGCGCTCCAGCTGCTGGGCGCCGCGGCGGGAGTCGGCGTCGTCCTCGCGAGCAGGCTCGCGCTCGGCGCGGTGCTCACGCCCGGCACCTCGGCCGCGGCGCTCGTGCCCGGGCTCGCGCTGCTGGCGCTCGCGACCGCCGTCTCGGGCGCGGCGGGTGCCCTCCAGGGTCAGCAGCAGCGCCTGCTGGGCGAACGCGTCGCGCAGCGCGTGTGGCGGCGCCTGCTCGAGGCGTGCGCGGCGGTCGACCTCGTGCGGTACGAGTCGACCGCGTTCGTCATGCGCCTCGAGCGCGTCACGTCGAACGCGCTCACCCGGCCGACGGCGGTCGTCACGGGCGTGCTCGGCTCGCTCGGCGGCGTCCTCGGCGTGACCGCGATGGCGGTCGCCCTCGTGGCGATCGAGCCGGTGCTCGTGCCCCTCCTGCTCCTCGCGGGGCTGCCCGCCGTGCTGCTGGCCAGGCGAGCGAGCCGCGCCGAGTTCGAGTTCGCGACGCGTGCGACGCCCGGCCTGCGCCGTCGCACCTACCTGCGGATGCTCGTGAGCCACCGCGCGTTCGTCACCGAGACGCGGGCGGCGGACGCCGCACCCGAGGTCCTGCGGCGGCTCGCGGCCGAGGACGCCGCGCACGAGGAGCGCCTGCGACGACAGGTGCGGGTGCGCCAGGGCCTCAACCTCCTCGGGGCCGGGGCGTCCGCCGTCGGGCTCGCGCTGGCGCTCGCCGTCATCGTGCTGCTCGTGGACGCCGACCGGATCGGCCTGGCCGACGCGGGCGCGGCCGCGGTCGCCGCACGCCTGCTCGCGGGTCAGCTCGGCGGCGTGGTGCGCTCGGCGTCGGGGCTCGTCGAGAGCGCGCCCTTCCTGCGGGACCTCGAGGACTTCGTCGCGCAGTGCCCGCCCGCGGCGCCGCCCGGCACGCCGCGGCGCCTGCGCACCGGGCTGCGCGCGACCGACGTCCGCTTCACGTACGAGGGAGCGGGCCGGCCCGCGGTCGACGGCGTGAGCATCGAGGTCCCCGCCGGGTCCGTCGTGGCGCTCGTGGGCGAGAACGGCTCGGGCAAGACGACGCTCGCGAAGATGGTGTCGGGCCTCTTCGAGCCGACGTCGGGCTCGGTCACCTGGGACGGCGCGCCGCTGCCCGCCGCGGACCTGCGCGCCTCGGTGAGCGTCGTGCTCCAGGACTTCGTGCGGTACCAGATGACCGCGCTCGACAACGTGACGCTGTCCGACTCCGCGACGCCCCCGGACCGGGCCCGCGCCGAGGACGTCGCGCGCCGCGTCGGCCTCGGTGACGCGATCGACCGGCTGCCCGCCGGGCTCGACACCCCGTTGGGCCGTGAGCTCGCCGAGGGTGCCGACCTCTCGGGCGGGCAGTGGCAGCGGGTCGCGCTCGCACGCGCCCTGTACCGGGACCGCGACGTGGTCGTGCTCGACGAGCCCAGCGCGGCCCTCGACCCGCGCGCCGAGCACGAGCTGTTCGCGGACGTGCGGCGCGTCCTGGACGGGCGCGCCGCGCTGCTCATCACGCACCGCTGGAGCAGCGTGCGGCTCGCGGACCACATCTACGTGCTCGACGAGGGGCGCGTGCTCGAGCACGGCACGCACGACGAGCTCGTCGCGCACGGCGGCCGGTACGCCGAGCTGTACGCGCTCCAGTCCGCCGCGTACGGAGTCGGCCTTGGTCACCCCGCCGAGCGTGGTTAGAGTCCCTCCATTGAACGGTTCGTCCTGGTTCGGGACGGGTTCGTAGGGCGCGACGACGCGGCCTGTCCGCCACACCTGTCGACGGAGGGACCGCCTTGGTTGCCGCTGCCCAGCCACCCACGAACGTGTCGACCGCGCCCGCTGCCGGGATGCTGTCCGGCGTCCGCCGCCGGGTCGGCGAGCTGCGTCGGGCGACGGGCTACGTCCCGTTCCTGCGCAGCCACGGACGGTCGGCCGCGTACGTCGGCTGGTCCGGGAACGGCAACCTCGGCGACGAGGCGATGCTCGAGGCCCACCGCCGGCTCCTCGCGCCGTGGGACGTGCGCCAGGTCCCCAACCTCCCCGACAACGCGGTCCTGCGCGCCGTGGGCCGCCGCGGCGCGATCGGCGCGGTGTGCCTCGGCGGCGGGACGCTGATCTTCAACGGGCACTTCCGCGAGACGCTCACCGCCCTGCTGGCCGCCGCCCCGTCCGCACCGCGGACGATGCTGAGCGTCGGCGTCGAGGACCCCACCTACGCCCAGGGGCGGCGCGCCGCCGTCCGGGCCGAGCCTGCGCTGTGGGCGCCGATCCTGCGCGAGTTCCCCACGGTCCGCGTGCGCGGCCCGCGGAGCGCCGCGTCGCTCGCCGAGATCGGCGTCGACGCGCAGGTCGTCGGCGACCCGGCGCTCGCCCTCGCGCTGCCGGCCGACCTCGCGGACCCGCTCTCGGGCGACATGGCCGCGGTGCGCGGCGAGCGCCCGGTCGTCGGCATCAACGTCGGCGTGACGGACGATCTGTGGGGCCAGGACGAGGACGGGCTCCTGGGCCACGTGCGCGACCTCGCGCGCCGCCTCGTCGAGCGCGGCACCGAGGTGCGCCTCATCAGCACGACCACCGAGGACACGGCGCCCCTCGAGCGGCTCGCTGCGGAGGTCCCGGGCGTCGTGGCGCCGCCCGCGTGCGAGCTCGACACCGTGCTGCGTGCGCTCGCGGCCTGCGACGTGCTCGTGGGCGAGAAGCTGCACGCGCTCGTCCTCGCGGCGCGTGTGGGGGTGCCCGGCATCGCCATGGAGTACCGGCCCAAGTGCCGCGACTTCCAGCAGTCCGTGGGCCGCGAGCGCTACACGTTGCGCACCGACGAGCTCACCTCGGGCTCGCTCCTCGAGCTGGTCGACGAGGTGCTCGCCGACCTCGACGCGCAGCGCGCGGCGATGGTCGCCGAGGTCGCGACGCTCGCGACCGAGCTCGAGCGCGCCGCCGACGACGCCCGGAGCACGCTCGTCGCCTGACGCGACGCGCCGCCCTCGTCAGGCGAGGGCGGCGTCCAGGACCTCGGCGAGCCGGGCGGCGTGGCCGCGCGTGCTGAACGTCGCGTCGACCGCCGCACGGCCGAGCGCACCCTGGTCGTCGGCGCCGGCCGGGTCCTCCAAAAGAGCCAGGCACGCGCGGGCCGCGGCGTCGGCGTCACCCGCGGGCACGAGCACGAGCCCGCCGTCACGCGCGTAGTCCGCCATGCCGGGGTTCGCCGTCGCGACCGCCGGCCGGCCGGTCGCGAGGGTCTCCAGCACCGCGGTGGCCCCCGACACGTGCGTGTTGGGACGCGTGAGGACCATCGTCGTCGCGGCGCGCTGGACGAGGTCGCACAGGTCGGCGTGGCCGAGCGACGGCACGAGCGTCGCGCCGTCGACCGCCGCGACGTCCGCGGCGGGCACCGTCCGCGAGACGACGACGAGCCGGCTCGACGGGCGGGCGCGCCGCACCTGGGCGAACGCGCGCAGCACGGTCGGGAAGTCGCGGTGCCGGTCGTTGCCGACGCTCACGACCAGGTCACGGTCGATGCGCGCGGCGTCGTCGACCGGCCGGAAGAAGTCCGCGTCGACGCCGAACGCGATGGGCGCGATGCGCGCCTCGTCGACCCCGAAGGCGTCCCGCAGGACCGGGACCTGGGCGGTGCTGTGCACGAAGACGCGCGCGGCACGGCGCAGCCCCGCCCCGATCGCACGGTGCACGGGCGCGGCCAGCCGACCCTCGGTCGCCCAGATGATGTTCGTGACGACGGGAGCGCCGCCCCGCCGCAGCGCGAGCGGGACCCCCATGCGCTCGTCCCAGCTGAGGACGACCTCGGGACCGCGCGGGACGCCCGGCGCGAGCCAGTCGATCCCCCCGCCGACGCGCCGGACGACGCCGCGCGCCCGGTCGACGACCGACGGCGACGGCCGCCAGTCGCGGACCGCGTAGCCGTGCGCCGCGAGCCGGTCGAGGCCGTAGGGGTAGGCGTCGGGCACCTCACCGGCAGCGTGCCGTCGTCGCCACGCGGCCGTGTCGAGACCGCCGCTGAACACGGGCTGGACGTCGACGCCCATCGTCGTCCCCCCGCTCACGCCGGCGCGGGCGCGGTCGTGCGCGGCGAGGTCCCGGCAGCCCCGTGCGCGCGGACGGCGTCGGCCACCAGGTCGCCCGTCCGGCGCGCCTCGTCCCCGACCGCGGACAGCGCGGTCGCCGCAGGGACCCGCAGCGTCGGCAGGCCCGTGAGGAGCCTGTCGAGCGCGGCGGTGAGCGTCGTGGGCGTCGCGTCGTCGATCGTCACGACGAGGTCCCCCAGGCCGAGCTGGCCCATGACCTCCTCGGTCTTGAACTCGTACGCGATGGGCAGGACCGGCGTCCCGGCGTCGAGGCCCAGGATGGCCGCGTGCAGCCGCGTCGCGACGAGCAGGTCGAACGACCCCAGCAGCGCGAGCAGCTCGTCGGTGTCGTGGAACGCGTCGTCGACACGCGTGCGCGCCGCGACGTCGTCGGGCAGGCGGTCGGCGACGGCGCGGGCGACGACCGAGTCGTCGGTCCAGTACTCGGGGACGCCCTGGCACGTGCTCACGAACGTGACGTCGGCGCCGTGGTCCCGCACGAGCGCCGTCACGAGGGCGGCGACGGCGTCGCGGAACGCCTCGTCGCGGTCCGCGCGCTCCTCGGGCGAGCCCTCGAAGAACGCGCGGCAGTCGCGGATGCTCACGGCGACCTTCGCGCCCTGCGCGGGGATCTCGGCCGCGGCGAGCCGCTCGGACGCGGCGGCGGTGTGCAGCGCGAAGACGATGTCGGGCACGACCCGCACGTGGTCGGTGCGCGCGCCGATCTCCTCGAGGAACCGCAGCGACCGCTCGTCACGCAGGAAGACCGCGTCGACCCGGCCCAGGACGTCGCGCACGACGCGCCGGTTCTTCTCGACGCGGAACGGCCCCAGCGACTGCGGCAGCAGCACGACGGGACGCCCGAGGGCGAGCGCGAGGTCGACCTCGTAGAGCTTGCCCTCGACGGAGTACTTCTCGATGAGGGACGTCCCGCCGGTGTACGCGACGACGTCGGCGGACGCGATCGACGACAGCTGGGCGGCCTCGGCGCGGGTCACGAGGAGCCGCCCGGGCCCGCGACCGCCGCCCCAGACGCGCGCGGCCAGGCGCACGCGCTCCTTGTTGGCACGCCGCACCACGCGGCGCACCAGGCTGCTGCCGGCCGGGCGGTCCACCACGGGGTACGTCGCGGGCAGCACGTCGCAGCCCGGGAAGAGCCGCCGCGCGACCGGCGGCAGGTTGTCGTGCAGCGCCGTCGTCGTCCGCCCCAGACCGGCGTCGAGGACGGCCATCTGCGCGCGCTGGATCGCGGCGTCGCCGCCGTTGGACACGACCGTGCCCAGGTACAGGACCCTCGTCATCGGTTCTCCTCCGTCGGGGCGGACGCGGGGGGCGCCGCCTTCGTGCGTCGGGACGCGCGGCCGAGCAGCTCGCGCACCGTGTCCCGCTCGAGCAGCCACGCGAACGCGCCGTACACCAGCACCCCGGCGGCGACCTGCAGCGTGAGGGCGAGCGGGACGGGCATGCCGTCGGTCGTCACGACGACGCCCCACACGCCGGCACCCATGAGCGCGCCCGCGGTCGCGGCGCGCCAGAGCGCGGCGACGAGCGTCCCGCCGCCGACCTGCACGAGGCGCAGCAGGGGCACGAGGGTCACGGCGGCGGCGAGCACCGTCCGGACGACCCACGCGACCGCGACCCCCATGACGCCCCACTGCACGCCCACGCCGAGCGCGACGAGCGCGACGACCGCGTTGACGAGCCCGAGCCGGAACTGCAGCCCGGTCCGGCCGAGCGCCTGGAACACGGGCGCCGTCGTCGAGGTGATCAGCAGGAACGGGATGCCGATCGACAGCACGGCCAGCAGCGGGGCGACGGCGTCCCACTGGTCGCCGTAGATCACGCCCACGAGGGCTGGGGCGGTGAGGCCGAGGCCGACGGCCACCGGCACGCCCACGATCCACGCCGCGCGCACGAGGCGCAGCCACGCCGACCGCAGCCGCGGCAGGTCCTCGGCCATGGCCGAGAGCGCCGGGTAGAAGACGCCGACCAGCGCACGCGTCGTCTGCTGGATCGGCAGCTGCATGAGGTTGGACGCGCGGTTGTAGTACCCGAGCGCGGTCACCGTCACGAGACGGCCGATGACGACGCGGTCGGCGCTGCCCACCCAGTAGTTGACGACGTTGAACCCGGTGATCCCGCGCCCGAAGCGCCAGATGTCCCGCGCCGCCTCGCGCGACGGCCGCGCGCGCGGGAGCCACCGGACAGCGGCCTGCACCTGGATCACCGACGTGAGGCGCTCCGCGATCGGGCCGAGCACGAGGCTCACCGGTCCCAGGCCCGCGGCCGCGGCGGCGATCGAGACGACGATCCCGACCGACGTCGTCAGCAGGGTCATCCGGCCGATCCGGCCGAACTGCAGAGCGCGCTGCAGGACCGCGACGTGCACGGCGTTGAGCGAGAGCACGAGCGTGAGGCTCGAGAGCATGACGAGGCCGACGAGCTGCGGCTCGTCGAAGAACGCCGCGACGGGCACGGCCGCGGCGCACACGAGCCCGGCCATGACGAGGCCCACGCCGAAGTTCAGCCAGAACGCGGTCGAGAGGTACCGGTCGTCGATCCCGCGGCGCTGGATGACCGCGGCGGGGATCCCGAGGTCGACGAGGATGGCCGCGAAGCCGGTCACGACCGCGACGAGCGCCGCGAGGCCGTAGTCGGCCGGCGAGAGCAGGCGCGCGAGCACGGCGGTCGCACCCACCTGCATGACCTGCACGACCAGGCGGGACCCCGCGGTCCACGCGACGCCGCGACGCACGCGGCCCGCCATGGAGCCGCCGACCTCGTCCTGCAGGACGCGGGGCAGGCCCGCGCGCGACGGCTCGGCGGGGACGTCGTGGTGGCCGCCCGGTGCGGAGCCGCCGGGCGGCGTGGGGGGCGTGGGCGCGGCGGGTGCGACGTCCGCACCCTCGCGGGTCACCGTCTCGCCCCGGCCGCCACCAGCCGGGACCAGAGCCGCCCGAGCCGCTCGGCGGAGGCCTCGAGCGAGTAGTGCTCGACCTGGCGGCGGCGTGCGGCGGCGCCCTTCCGGGCGCGCAGCGCGGGGTCGCCGAGCGCCTCGACGAGGGCCTTCGCGACCGCGGCCGGGTCCTCGCTCGGCACGACCCAGCCGGTCTCGTCGTCGACGTTCTCCGGGATGCCGGCGACGTCGGTCGTCACGACGCCGCGCTCGCGCACGAGGGCCTCGCGGATCGCGACGGGGACGGCGTCGCTGTCGCCGTTGGCGAGCACGCGGCACGCGAGGGCGAAGACGGCCGCGCCGTCGACGCGCGCGAGCGTCTCGTCGTGCCCGAGCGCACCGGCGAAGGTGACGTGCCCACCGATCCCGAGCTCGTCGGTCAGCGCACGCAGGCGCTGCTCCTCGGGTCCCTCGCCGACGATCTCGAGCCGCGCCCCGGGCACCGCGTCGACGACCTCGCGGAACGCCTCGAGCAGCACGTCCATGCCCTTCTTGGGCACGAGGCGGCCGACGCTCACGACGCGCGTGGGGTCCGGCACGGGCGGGACGGGGACCGTGACGTCGACGCCGCACGGGACGACGGTGACGCGTGCCGGGTCGACGCCCATCGCGGCGAGGCGCCGCACGTTGTACTCGCAGACCGTGACGACGTGGTCGACCGCGCCGAGGCGGCGCGCGAGCTCGGGGCCGGCGAGGTAGATGTCGGCGGCGTGCAGCGTGACGGTCACGGGCCGGCCGAGCAGCGCACCCACGTACGACGCGACGACCATGCCGGTCCAGCCGAAGTGCGCGTGGCACACGTCCACGTCGAGCCCCGCGAGGCGTCGGGCCGCGCTCGGCACGCCCTTGAGGACCCGGCGTGCGCGCGCTCCGCCGGTCAGGCGCAGCGTCCGGACGAGCCGCGCGACGGCGCGCGGACGGGCCACCCACCACAGGGCGTCGAGGACCGCGCGTGGCCAGGACACGTCGTCGAGCGTCGTGTACGGGCCCGACCACGACGCGGGGATGCGGTCCTCACCCGTCCGGTCGACCGAGACCACCTCGACGCGGCGGCCGGCTGCGCGCAGCGCCGCGATCTCGTCCCGCACGAACGTCTGCGAGACGACGGGGTACTCGGACAGGACGTACGCGATGGCGCGTACGTCGTGCTGGGCTGCAGGTACAGGCACATCGTCCCCTGGTCGGAGGTTCCCGAGCGGCGGGACCGAGCACCATCGGACGGTTCCTCGGGACGTCGGACCCGGCAACCGCGGCGTTCGCCGTGATGCCTGGGCCGGTCCCGCGCGGCCAGTATGCGGGTTGGCTCGCAACCCGGACAAGTAGGGCACCACGGGCGCACCCGGTGCGGGGCGGCCCGTGGGATCGATCCCGCGCGTGCCCGGACGCCTCCGCGCACGCCGACGCCGACCGGGCGGCGGTGCGAGGCGCCCGGTCGGCGTCGGTGGGTGCGACCGCCGGGCCGAGGCCCGCGATCGCGGTGCGCGGCAGCCCGCGCCCGGGTCGTGTCAGTCGGTCCAGCGGACGACGATCGCCGTCCCGAGGACGTCCATGACGTTGTCGGCGGCGGGCGTGACGCGGTGCGGCGTCAGCACGGGCCCGTACTTGGACCCGGTCCCGAAGCGGTTGGACCGGATCGCGATGTTCTCCGCGTTGATCGCGCCCGACACGTTGAGCGAGACGTTGCCGCCGTCGAGCAGGTTGCCCTCGATCACCACGTTGCGGCTGATCAGCGTTCCCGTCTCGCTGCCGAGCTGGATCGCGGCGTTGCCGCGGTCGCCCGTCGCGGTGTTCGTCGGGTCCAGGGTGTTGTTGCGGATGACGACGTCCTCGGCGGAGATGCCCTGGATCGCGTCCGGGTGGAGGTCGCCCTGGCGCGTCATGTCGTGCACCCAGCTGTCCTCGATGAGCAGGTCGTGACCCATCCGGATGCCGTCGTTGAACCCGTGGACGTCGACCCGCCGCAGGACGGTGCTGTTGACGTCCACGCCGATCTCGGTCAGGCCGCGACCGTCGATCTCGACGTCCTCGAGCAGCAGGCCCGTGTGCTTGCCCTCCATGCGGACCGCACGCTCGCGCGGCGCGTCGGTGCACGTGATCCGCGTGTTGCGGATCGTCACGTCGTCCGCGTCGACGACGACGCACCCGGTGATGTCGAGCCCGTCGACGACGGTGCCGTCCTGGGTGATCGTGAGCGACCCGCTCGGGCGCAGCGTCGTGCCGGCGGGCACGCCGGTGTTGTGGGCCCCCGGGCGCGCGGCGAGGACCTCGGGCGTCAGCGGTGCGAGGACCGGGTCGGCCGTGAAGACCTTGGCCGAGGACCGCGCGAAGCCCGACGACGGCGTGACGCGCATCGTGAGCGACGCGGGGCCCTTGGGCAGGGCCGACAGGTCGACGTCCGCGGTGGCGAGCCAGTGGTCGGCCCGGGCCTCGACCGTCGTGTCCGTCGCGACGACGACGCCGCCGAGAAGCAGCTCGACCTTGCTCGCGGGCGTCGAGGACCAGACCTCGAGCGGCGTCGCCGCGCTCGTCGCGACGGTCTTCTTGTACAGCGACGCGCCGTTCCAGCGGATCTGGTCGGGCTGCGGCGCGACCACGGTCGCGACCGTCTCGGCGATGAAGTTCTTGTTCTCGGTGCGGACCTCGCCGGTCGGCGTGGTGATGCGCAGCGTCGCCGTCGTCCAGCCGGACAGCCCGGTCAGGTCGGCCGTCGCGACGCCCGCCCAGTAGCCCTCGCGGGCCTCGACGGTCGTGTCGGACGCCACGACGCGGCCCCCGATGAGGACCTCGGTGCGTGCCGCGGCCGTCGAGGACCACATCTCCAGCTCGACGGGCTGCGCGGGGACCGTGGAGTTGTGGACGGACCTCCCGTCCCAGCGGATCTGGTCGGGCACCGTCGCGGACGGCTCCGCGATGATGATCTTCTGCGAGCTGCGGACGACGCCCTCGGGGGTCGTGATGCGCAGCGTGACGGTGGTCCAGCCCGACAGGCCGGAGAAGTCCGCGGTCGAGACGCCGGCCCAGTAGCCGTCGCGCGCCTCGACGGTCGTGTCGGACGCGACGACGCGGCCGGCCGCGACGATCTCGGTCCGCGCCGCCGGCGTGGACGACCACATCTCGACGGGCACGACGGTCGCGGGGACGGACTTGCGGTGGATCGAGTCGGCGCCGTACCGGATCTGGTCGGGGACCGTGGTCGCGGACGCGGCCGGGGCGGCGAGGACGGGCAGGACCGCCACGGCGAGGGCCGCGAGGACGGTCGTGACCCTGGAGCGGGTGCGGTGCATGGGCTGGACTCCTCCGGACGGGGTGGCCTTCACCCGTCCGGTCGACCCTGGCGTACGCGTGCTGAGCGTGTCAGGCCCCTCAGCCATGTGACGCTGGTCACACTCACGGGTGAAGTTCCCGTCCCAACCTGGACAGACCGGCCCATCCTGTGCCGCGACTCGTGACGAGACTCGTGCAGTGACCCGCCCAGTGACTCGTCACTTGATGTAGACGACGCGCACCCGCGTCCCGGTCGCGTCCACGACGTTGTCCGGCTCTGCCGGGACCGACTGGCGCGTGATGATCGCGCCGTACCGGGCCCCGCCGCCGAAGCGGTTCTGCCGGATCACGAAGCCCGTCGCCGTGATGGACCCCGACACGTTGAGCGTGTAGTTCCCGCCGCTCATGAAGTTGCCCTCGATGAGCACGTTCTCGCTCGTCTTCGTCCCCGTCTCCGAGCCCAGCATGATCGCGGCGTTCGCGAGGTCGCCCGTGTCCGGGTTCCGCGGGTCCAGGGTGTTGTTGCGGATGACGATGTTCTTCGCCGAGATCCCCTGGATCGCATCCGGGTGGAGGCTCCCCCGCCGGGTCATGTGGTGGATCCAGCTGTCCTCGATCACGAGGTTGGCGCCCATCCGGATGCCGTCGTTGACGTGGTGCACGTCCACCCGGCGGATCACCGCGTCCGTGACGTCGATGCCGATCTCCGTGGAGCCGCCGCCGTCGATCTCGACGTCCTCGAGGAGGAAGCCCTTGTGCTTGCCGTCCATGACGACGGCCCGGTTGCGCGTCGTGCTCGTGCACCGTATCCGGGTGTTGCGGACGGTCACGTCGTCGGCGTCGATCACGAGGCAGCCCTCGATGTCGAGGCCGTCGATCACGGCGCCCGGCTGCGTGACGCGCAGCGTCCCGC
Source organism: Cellulomonas carbonis (assembly GCF_014636275.1). Taxonomy (GTDB): domain Bacteria; phylum Actinomycetota; class Actinomycetes; order Actinomycetales; family Cellulomonadaceae; genus Actinotalea; species Actinotalea carbonis. The sequence goes on along the minus strand of NZ_BMEB01000002.1, from coordinate 868,480 downwards.
TCGGGCGCAGGACGGTGCCGGCCGGCACGCCCGTGTTGTGGGGCCCGGGGCGCCGCGCGAGGATCTCGGCGGTGAGCGGCGCGACGACGGCGTCCGCGGTGAACACCTTGCGCTCGCTCCGCACGGCGCCCTCGGGCGTCGTGACACGCATCGTGATCGACGTGCTGCCGGACAGGCCGGTGAGGTCCACGCGCGCCGTCCCCAGCCAGTGGTCGTACCGCCGCTCGATCGTGGTGTCCGTCGCGACGACGACGCCGCCCAGGAGCAGCTCGACCTTCGCCGCGGGCGTCGACGACCAGACCTCGAGGTCGACCACCGTCGCGACCACGCTCTGCTTGTAGATGCTCACGCCGTTCCACCGGATCTGGTCCGGTGCCGGGGTCGCCGCGTACTGGGGCGTCGCGGCGTCCGTGTCGCCGGCCGCGTCGCCGGCCGGGTCGTACCCGGGGTCGAACGTCGGGTCGATCGCGATGGTGGGCTCATCCGCGACGACGGCCGTGCCGAGGGCCGCGTCGGGCACGTCCTGGGGCACGGGGTCGGTGGTCGGCTCCACGTGCCCCTGCGCGACCGGCTCACCGGCCGGGTCCGTGGCGGGCTCGGTCCGCCCTGCGGGCCCCACGGGCTCCGCGGGCGGGACGGTCTCCTCAGCGGCGGGTCCGGCCGCGGGCTGCGGGGTCGGCTCCGGCGCGGGACCGCTCGCGGACGTCGTGCCGGGCACGCCCACCGGGACGTCGTCGCCGTCCGGTGCGGCGGGCGCCGCCCCCGTCGCCGCCGCGCCCCGCGCGGCAGACGCGGTGGTCGCCTCAGCCATGACCGAGGGCACCGTCGGCACCGAGGGCGCGCTCGGGACGCCCGACGCGGCGAGCGGCGTGACCACGAGGGCCACGGGGAGCGTCAGGGCGACGAGCAGGACGGGAGTCCGGCGGGGCATGGTGACTTCTTCCGTGCTGGGGGCGACGTGCCTGTTCCCATCGACCGGGCCGTCGCCGCCCGAGTGGCCCGACCGGGTGAAATCCCCCTGCCCCCGGCCGGTGCCCGATTTGTTATGGTCACGAGGACGCCGACGTCGCCCCCGCACCCACCAGCCCCGGGCGGCACCCGTGCCGCGGCCTCGCCGCACGCCGCTCACCCCGACCTAGGAGCCGCGTGTGGATCTCGCCGCCCGTCGTCCCGCCCGCCGCACCGTGACCCGTGCACGGCGCCTGGGGCCGGCAGCCCTCGGCGCCGTCGCGGCGGTCGCGCTCGCCGCGTGCTCCGCGCCCCTGCCGGAGGCGCCGACGCCCGCGGAGAGCTTCGACACGGCACCGGAGCGTGCGGACGGTCCGCCCGGTCCCGACAACACCGGGGTACCCGCGGGGACGGTCCTCGAGCCGAGCGACTCGCTGCGGATCGAGGAGGACGGCGCGGTGGTGGAGGGTCTCGACGTCGACGGCTGCGTCGTCGTCGACGCGGACGACGTGACGATCCGGAACACCCGCATCACGTGCACCGACGCACCCGGCGGCCGCGCCGTCGTGATGGACGGCAAGCACACCGGGCTCGTCATCGAGGACGTCGAGATCGACGGCGGCGGCAGGACCGAGATCGGGATCGACCTCACGGACGCCGTGATCCGGCGTGTCGACGTGCACCACGTCAACGACGGCATCCGGATGGGCGCGAACCTCGTCATCGAGGACAGCTGGATCCACACGATGACGCGCCAGGGCGACCTCCACCCGGACGCGATCCAGGGGATCTCGGCCAAGAACGTCGTGATCCGCGGCAACACGCTCGACCCGCGCAACACACGGACCGGCGACCTCGGCAACGCCGCGATCATGCTCGGCTCGGAGACGGGCACGAAGACGAGCGAGGACGTCGTGATCGAGGGCAACCACCTCGACGGCGGCAACTACACGATCAACATCTCCTCGTCGATCACGGCCGAGGGTTTCGTCGTCCGGGACAACGTCTTCGGGCCGAACGCGCGGTACGGACCCGTGCTCACGCGCACCGACGTCCCCGTCGGCGACGGCAACGTCATGCGTGAGACCGAGGAGCCGATCGACGTCGACACGCGCGACGACTGAGCGGGCCGGCCAGGAGGGGACCGCACCGTCCCCGCCCTGGCCCGTACGGGCCGTCCTCGCCCGTGACCCCCGGCGCGTCCTCAGACGGTCACGGCCGCGCGGCGGGCCGCGGCGAGCCGGAGGTCGTCGAGCGTGAGCTCGTCCGCCTCGCGCATGATCGACAGCCCGCGGGCCGCGGTCACCTCGGCGATCTGCTCCTGGTGGTCGTCGACGTGCTCGCCGTGCGCGGCGCGGCGCGGGACCAGGACCGGGACCTTGCCCGCCTCCATGCAGCGGATGAACGTCCCGCAGCCGGAGTGCGAGATGACGACGTCGGCGCGCTCGATCTCCTCCTGGAACTGCGCGTCCGGGATGACGTCGCGTCCGTCGATGTCGAGGTCCGAGACGTCGGTCGCGCCCGTCTGCCACACGATCTGCGCACCGGGCGGCGCGATCTCGAGCACCCGGTCGACGAGCCGGCGGAAGCCCCACGGACGCGCGGTCCCGAGCGTCACGAAGATCCGCGAGATCTCCGGCTCGGGGGCGTCGTCGACGCCGAAGGTGTCCAGCAGGCTGCGCTCGAAGCGCCACCGCCGGCCGTCGGCGAGCGCCGGGTAGTGCGTGTAGCACGGGATCCACGGCAGGCGCGCGAGCAGCGAGCCGGTGACCGAGGGGCCGGTCGAGCGCGCCATGCTCTCGTAGAACGCGGGTCGGGCTCCCACGAGCGGCGCGAGCGGCAGGGCCGTGAGCGCGACCGCCGCGCCCGTGCTGTAGACGCGGTCCACGCCGTGCCGGCGCAGCGCGGCCAGCACCGAGGGCGTCCGGCGCAGGACCGCACCCCAGTCGCGCGCGTCGACCATGGGCACGAAGTGCACGCGACGGCCCGCGAGCATGCTCTCGCTCTGGGGAGTGCGGTGCGTGATCCACAGGGCGTCCTCGTGGCGGTCCGGCTCGACGAGCGGGCCCATGAGCGACATCTGGACGAGGTGGCCCCCCGTCGTCGCGACGAAGGCGGGGCGGCGGGTTCCGGGGCGTGGCACGCGCCTACTGTGGCACCCGCCTCGTGGGCCGACCAACCGGTGCGGCCGCCCCCGGCGCGACCTCCGGCTGTCGAGGGCATCCTGCCCCGGGCGCAGCCGACGCCGTCGCCCCAGGTGGACGCCCCTGACCACCGGTCGCCCGTGGACATGTCCGGGTCGTCCCGGTGTGGCACATCCCACATGTCCGGTTCGTCCGCGCTCGTCCCGCCCACCGGACGTTCCCCCGGAGAAACATGGGACGTGCATGATGGGGGCGTGGACACGGACCGGAGGACCCCGCGCGCGGGGGCGGGGGACCTCGACCCGCTCACCGCCACGAGCCCCGACGGGCACGACGAGCACGAGCTCGACGTGTCCGTCGTCCTCGTCACCTACAACGCCGGCGAGTACGTCCGCGCGTGCCTCGAGTCGCTGCTCGCCGACGGCGGGCCGCGCGTGCGTCACGAGGTCGTCGCGCTCGACAACGCGTCGGACCCGCCTCTCGCCCCGCTGCTGCGCGAGTACCTCGACGAGGACCACGTCGTGACCCTCCCCGAGAACGTCGGCTTCGGCCGCGCGTGCAACGAGGGGGTGCGCCGGGCCCGCGGCCGGCACGTCCTGCTGCTCAACCCCGACGCCGAGGTGCGGCCGGGGACCGTCGAGGCCCTCGTGCGCGCCGCCGACGCCGAGCCGCGCGCCGGGATCGTCGGCGGTCGGCTGGTCACGCGCGACGGACGGACCGACCCGCAGTCGTGCTGGGGCGCCCCGACGCTGTGGAGCACCTTCTGCTTCGCGACCGGGCTCAGCACCGTCTTCGCCGGGTCCCGCCTGTTCGACCCGGAGTCGCTGGGCCGCTGGGAGCGCGACGACGTCCGCGACGTCGACATCGTCACGGGCTGCCTCTTCCTCATGCCACGCGCGCTGTGGACGGAGGTGGGCGGCTTCGACCCCGACTACTTCATGTACGGCGAGGACGCGGACCTCTCGCGCCGCGTGCGCGACCGTGGCCGGCGCGTGTGGATCACCCCCGACGCCGTCGCGCTGCACGAGGGCGGCGCGTCGTCGTCCTCGTCGGCACGCAAGGCCGTGATGCTCATGCAGGGCAAGGTCACCTACGTCCGCAAGCACGCCGCACCCCCGCTCGCCTGGGTGCTGAGGACGCTCCTGCTCGCGGGCGTCGGGCTCCGCGCCGGCCTCGCGAGGGTGCTGCACCGCGAGACGGGCTGGTCGCACGCGTGGCGGCTGCGCGCGCAGTGGCGCGACGGCTACCCGCCGGCGCCCGTCGCCGCGGGCGTGACGAACCGGTGAGGCCGCCCGGCATCGCGCTGGTCGCGAGCGTCCCCTACCGCGGTCACCGCCTCTACGAGCAGCGCCTCGCGGCGGCCCTGTCTCCGCACGCGCGCGTCGTCTACCTCGACCCGCCGCGGCCGCCCCGATCACTCGGCGAGCTGCGCGAGCGCGTCGTCGCGGACGGGGGCCGCACGGTCGTCCAGCCCGCCTGGACCGTCCCGTTCAGCCGCCGTCTGGGGCTGCGCGGTGCCCGCGACAACGCCGCGCGCCGAGCGGGTGCCCGCGCGGCGCGGCTCCTCGGCGGCGCGGCCGACGCCGTCGTGACGACGGGCGTCTCCGCGTCGCTCGACACGCTCGGCGCGCGTCGGCGCGTGCTGCTCGTCAAGGACGACTACGTCGCCGGCGCGGCCCTCATCGGCCAGGACCCGGCCGCGCTCGAGGCCGACCTGCGGCGAGCGGTCGGGGCCGCGGACGCCGTCGTCGCCGTCTCCCCCGTCCTGCGTGACCGCCTGCGCCGGTTCGACGTCGAGGCCGAGGTCGTCCCCGCGGGATGCGTCCTGCCCGACGACGTGCCGCGGGGTGCGCCGCAGGGCCGCCCGCCGCGCGCCGTGTTCCTCGGTGGCGTCTCGCCGCGCGTGCGGCCCGAGCTGCTGCGGTCCGTGGTGGACGCCGGGTGCGAGCTCGTCGTCCTGGGTCGCCTCTCGCTGACCTTCCCCGACCCCGCGCAGCGCGCCGCGGTCGAGGAGGTGCTGGGCGACCCGCGGGTCGACTGGCGCGGTCCCGTCGGGCCCGACGTCGTCGCGGCCGAGCTCGCGCGGGCGGACGTCGGGCTCGTGCCGTACGACGCGAGCTCCTTCAACGCCGCGAGCTTCCCGCTCAAGATCCTCGAGTACCTCGCCGCCGGCGTCCCGGTCGTGTCGACCCCGCTCCCGGCGCTCGACTGGCTCGCGAGCCCGCACGTCGCCGTCCACGAGGACCCGACGGCCTTCGGGGCGGCTGCGGCCGCGACCGGTGCGGGCGCCGACGAGTCGGTGCGCGCCGCGACCCGCGCGTTCGCCGCGGACCACACCTGGCAGCGGCGTGCCGAGGACTGGCTCGCCGTCCTCGGCGTCGCCGGCGCCGCACCCACCGGAGGTGAGCACGCATGAGCCCGCGAGCCAGCATCGTCGTCCCCGCGCACGACGAGGAGGCCGTCATCGGCCGGTGCCTCGACGCGCTGCACCGTGACGCCCGGCCGGGCGAGTGGGAGGTCGTGGTCACCGCCAACGGCTGCACCGACCGGACCGTCGAGATCGCGCGCGCGCACCCGCTCGGCCCCCTCGTCGTCGATCGTCCCGAACCGGGCAAGCCCGGCGCGCTCAACGCGGCCGACGCCGTCGCGACCACGTTCCCGCGCATCTACCTGGACGCCGACATCGAGGTGGACTCGGCCACGCTGCGCGAGCTCGTGACCACCCTCGAGGAGCCCGGTGTGCTCGCCGCGTCCCCGCGCCTGCGGCCCGTCACGAGCGGCTGCTCGGCTCTCGTGCGCTCGTACTACCGGATCTGGCCCGACCTGCCCGTGCTGCGCGACGGCTACGTCGGGTCGGGGATCTTCGCGTTGAGCCGCGAGGGTCACGCGCGCGTCGCCCCCTTCCCGGCGATCGTCGCGGAGGACGACTACGTCCGGCGGTCCTTCCGGGCGGGTGAGCGCCGCACGAGCCCAGGCACGTTCGACGTCCACGTCGCGCGCACCGCGAGGTCGCTCGTGCACCGCGGGGTGCGGACGCGTGCGGGCAACCGCGAGCTCACGGCCGCCGTGCCCGACCTGCCGACGACCCCCGACGGCTCGACGGCCCGCTACCTCCTGCGCCGCGCGCGGTCGGTCCGGGATCTGCCGCACGTCCTCGTCTTCGTCGCGCTCACGGTGGCCGTGCGCGTCCGCGCGGAGATCAAGCTGCGCCGTGGTGACCTCCGGTGGGAGCGCGACGAGTCGTCGCGCGCGCCTGTCGACCGCCCGACCCCATCTGCTTGACTCGTCGCGCCCACCCGCGCCCCGGAAGGAAGTGAGCACAGCCCTGTGAACATCTCGAGCGTCGTCGGCGCCCTCGTCCGACGCTGGTACGTCACCCTGGTCCTGCTCGCGGCGACCGGCTACCTCGCGGCCCAGCTGTGGGAGTCCGCCGAGCCGGTGTACTCCTCGACGACGGTCGTGAGCGTCGTGCAGAGCCCCGCGTACATGGAGACGCAGCAGTCCGAGGACCCGCTCGTCCTGAGCCGCAACCCCTACGGCCAGTCGACGACGACGCTCTCCGCCCTGCTGGCGGACAGCATCGCGCACGGCAACGTCGAGCTCACGGGCGACGCCGAGGGTGCGGTGCTGACCGTCCAGGTGAACAACCAGCGCGCCGAGAGCTTCTTCACCGTCAGCGCGACCGCGCGGGACGCGGAGTCCGCGCTCGCCGCGCTCCGCGTGCTCCAGGAGCAGGCGCCCGTGGTGCTCGCCGACATCCAGCAGCGCGCCGGCGCCCCGGCCGACCAGCTCATCACCTCGATCCTGAGCCGGCCCGCCACGACGCCCGTCGAGGAGTACCCCGACCGCATGCGCGTCGTCCTCGGGGTCGTGCTCGTCGGCCTGCTCGTGACGGCGCTCGTCGCGACCGCGGTCGACGGCGCGGTGCGGGGTGGCAGCCGGCGACGCGCCGCGACCCGCGCCGCACGTGCCGAGCGCACGTCAGCGGCGCGCACGCCGTCCGCGGGCACCGGTGCGCAGGTCCCGGCCGCCCCCTCCCCCGAGGCGTCCACGACGACCAGCGCGAACACCGCACGCGGCGACGCGGACGGCCCCCGCGCCTGACGAGGACGGACGACGACGGGCGGTCGTCCCCGCGAGGGGACGGCCGCCCGTCGTGATGTCCGGGGTGCACGTTCGCCGGCGAGGCGCTCCCGTGCGGGGCGACGGGGCGTCCCGCGGACCTGACGTCGGTCAGTGCCGCCCGCGGACCCGACGTCGGTCAGTGCCGCCAGCGGACCCGGCGTCGGTCAGGCGGGCGCCGCGCCCCGTTCCGGGCCCACGGGTGAGGCGGGCGACGCCGGTGCGTCCGCCACCGCCTCGACGACGCCGCGGGACGCCCCGCGCCCGACGCCGACCCCGACCAGCCCGAGCAGCAGGAACACCGCGAAGGTGGCCTGCTGGAACGCGAGGAGGTCGAAGGCGGCCGCCGCGACGGCCGTCCCGAGCAGGCCGGCGCACAGCGCCCCGTTGAAGGTGCGCGCCGCCGAGCCGACCGGCGCGCGCGACGCGCTCCACGCCGCGAGCGCAGCCCCGCCGAGCACGAGGAGCGCAAGGCCCACCACACCGACGATCCCGTCGCGCACGAGGGTCCCGAGCCACTGGTTGTCGAGCACCGTCTCCAGCACGGGCCCGGACCCTGGGCCGTTCCCGAACCACGGGGCCTGCTCGAACTGCTCGGCCACGCGCGGGTAGTCACCCAGCCGGCCCTGGATGCTGTCGTCCTCGTCGGCCGTCGTGACGAGCTCGCGGAACACGCCCGTGATCTGCGGTGCGACGACGACCGCACCCGCGGCCGCGAACGCCGTCGTGAGCAGCAGGCCCCAGCGGTGGATGGGCAGCAGGAAGACGAGCATGACGACGATCGTCACGACGAGCGTGAGCAGGCCCGACCGGGAGAAGCCGAGCGGCAGGCCGAGCAGGATCGCCGCGGCGGCGACGCCGGCCATCCCCCGCGCGCGCCGCGTCGCGGCGTGCAGGACCAGGTGGATGACGAGCGGCAGGACGACGGCGAGGACGACGGAGTACTCGAGCGGGCTCGACGTCGTCCCGGGCACGCGGTTGAACCCGAGCCGCCCGACGACCCCCATCGCGCCGACCACGGTCGTCGTGATGGGCGTCGCGACGACGTCGGTCCACTTGTCGATCACGCCGACGAACTGCAGGCCGCCGACCGTCACGCACAGCACCGCTCCCGCGGCGAGCCACCCCACGAGGCGGTGCGCGTCCCGCAGCTCCTGGACGGCGACCGCCGCGAGGAGCGTGATGCCCACCCCGGACAGCACGATGAGCACAGAGCGGTTGATCTCCGCACTCTGCTGCGCGTCGAGGAGCCGCGTGTACGCCGTCGTCCACGCGAGCAGGGTGAAGCCGACGTACGCGAGCGCGATCCACGCGACCGGGCGGGCACGCAGGCGTGTGTCGGCCCGCACGAAGCCCGCCACGACGAGGAAGAGGGCGAGGAGGCCCAGCAGCCGGAGCGGGGCCCCGTTGGACCGGAGCGGTCCGACGAGGGCGACCTCGCCCGGCAGCACGAGGAAGACGGCGTACGCGAGCACCAGGACGAGCATGCTGCTGCGCATCCGCGTCCCACGGCCGGGGCCCGGACGCGTGGCGTCACGCACCTCGTCGGGCACTCTCCCCGTGGGCACGGTCGGGGCGGTCACGCGTGGGTCCTCACGGCTCAACACCTACCACGCGCGGGCGGCCGACGGAGGGGGCGGTCGTCAGGCGACCGCGGCGTCGGCGCCCACGGGAGCGCGCACGCCACCGACCTCCGAGACGACCGACCACATGCGGCGCGAGAACTCCTCGAGCGAGAAGCGCTCCGCGTGCCGGCGCACGGCAGCCCGGTCGTGGTCCGGGAAGGTCGAGAGCGTGCGGTGCACGGCCTCGGGGGTCGCGTGCTCGATGAACTCGCCCGAGACGCCCTCGGCGGTGCTGTCGAGGAAGCCGCCCGCTCGCAGGACCGCCGACGGCGTGCCGAACGCGTTCGCCTCGAGGGGCGTGAGCCCGAAGTCCTCACGCGAGACCGAGACGAGGGCGCGCGCGTTCGCGTACAGCCAGCGTAGCTGCGCGTCGCTGACGACGCCGACGGGGCGCACGTGCGGCGCGTCCGCGAACGGCTCCGACGTGCCGGCGACGACGAGCGGCGACCCCGTGCCGCGCGTGCCCTCGACGACGGCCGACGTGTTCTTGTAGCCGCGACCGCGCGCGATCGTGAGCCAGAAGCCGGGCTCGAGGCCCTCGACCGGCTCCTGCTCACCCGCGGCGTCGATCGAGACCGGCGGGTGGAGGACCTCGGCGTCGATGCCGTAGGTCGCGCGGATGCGGGCCGCGACGACGCTCGAGTTGGCCAGGTAGCGGTCGGCCGACCGGGCGGCGCGGCGGTCCCAGGCCATGAGGCCGGGCCGCACGACGCCGAGCGCCCCGCGCGCGGCGCGGCTCGTCAGGTAGTCCTCGGCCTGGTAGAGCCACCGCGCGGGGTTGTGGCAGTAGACGACCTTGCGCACGCCGTCGGGCACGTTGACGCCGTGCGCCCAGCCGGTCGAGCTCGCGACGACGACGTCGGCGGCGTCGGGCTGGGTCGAGTCCCACGCGTTCGCCAGCGCGAGGAGCGCGAGCCGCGGGTCCTTGCGGAACGCCGGCACGCGCTGGAGCCGCGACACGCGGATGTCCACGTCCCCGAACCCGTCGAAGGTCGTGGTGGGGTTGTAGACGCTGGTGTAGAGCGGTGCCCCGGGGAAGACCTTCGTCAGGAGGAGGGCCACCCGCTCGGCGCCCCCGCGCTGCGTCAGGTAGTCGTGAGCCAGGGCCAGTCGCATGGACGTACCTCGTTCGTTATCGGATCGGGTGTCGTTCCAGCGCCATTGCTCGTTTTGTGACGGTAGCACCGGTCGGTCCCCCCTGGGTTGCCCGGGCGTTACGTCCCGTCATCGTCGCCGTGACCGTTTTGTGACGGAACCCCTCACCCACGATGCGAGACGCGGCGGACCCGTTGGGCGGGACGCGCGCTCACGACCTGCGACTCCGCAACGGGAACCCGTGTCCCAGCGACGCAGGTCACACCTCGCCGACCGCCTCAGGGGCGCGCGTCGGTCCCCGGACCCGCGCCCTCGCGCCACCCCACGACCCGCGCGGGGACCCCGACGGCGATGCAGTTCGCCGGCAGGTCCTTGGTGACGACGGAGCCCGCGCCGACCACCGCGCCGTCGCCGATCGTGACGCCCGGCAGCACGACGACCCGCGCGCCGAGCCACACGTCGGCCCCGACGACGACGTCCCGCTCGACCTTGTCCTGGTACATGATCGGGCTGCCCGCGCGCGTGCCGTAGTTGCTCGCGGTGATGAAGACCTCGGGTGCGAGCAGCGCGTTGTCGCCCAGGACGATCCGGCCCGTCGAGTCGCCCGCCCACAGCGAGCAGCGCTCACCGACGTGCACGTCGCGGCCGAGCGTGATGCGCTCGCCGTTGCGCAGGCTCGCGGTCGGGGACATCGCGAGCCCGGGGCCCGCCTGCATCAGCCTGCGCGGGCCGACGTGGGAGTACGACCACGACCGGGCGAGCTTCGCGGCGTGCAGGACGAGCGCGGGGTCGACGACGGCGCGCAGCGCCCGGGTCAGCGACGGACGGGACGGTCTCGGCACGGTGGACCTCCTGCGGAGCGGCGACGTGGCGCGGTCACCGTAGCGGTCGTCGTTGCGGGGGCCCGCGCCGAGGGCAAGGATCGTGGTGTGACGCCCGTCCCCGACGCCCGCACCCTTCCCCACGACGCACCCGACGACCGGCCCGGTCCCGACGGACGAGCCGGGCGGGCGCCCCGGCGGGCGGCCCGCCCGCTGGCGACGGCGGCCCTCGCGGTCGCCGCGCTCGTCGCCCCCGCCGCCGCGGCAAGCGCGGCGGAGCCGATCGACCTCGGCGAGCAGGTCGTCGACGAGGCCGGTGTGCTCGGCTCGCAGGAGGCCGAGGTCCGCGCCGCCGTCGAGCAGCTCGCGACCGACGCCGGGATCGACCTCTACGTCGTCTTCGTCGACGACTTCTCAGGGCGGACGTACGCGGAGTGGGGCACCGAGACGGCGACGCTGTCCGGGCTCGGGGGCAGCGACGCGCTGCTCGCGGTCGCCGTGGAGCAGCGGGACTACTACTTCGACGCGACGCAGGGCAGCGAGGTGCAGGCCGCCGTGGAGCAGGCGCGCGACGGCGTGCGTGCCCAGCTCTCGTCGGACGACTGGGCCGGCGCCGCGCTCGCCGCGACCGAGGGCCTGTCGAGCGCCACGACCACCGGCACGGGCGCCGACCCGGCCCCGGGCGGCTCCGGAGCCGCTGACACGGGTGGCGGCGGGTTCCTCACGCTGCTGCTCGTCGGCGCCGTCGTCGTCGTCGGGTTCCTGCTCATCCGGTCGCGCCGCAGGAAGCCGGCCGGTGGTCCGGGGCAGCCCCCGGCCGCACCGGGCGCGCCACGGCCGCAGGGGCTCGAGGCGCTGCCCACGGCCGAGCTCGACCGCCGTGCCGCCGCGGCGCTCGTGCGCATCGACGACGCGATCCGCACGTCCGAACAGGAGCTCGGCTTCGCGCAGGCGCAGTTCGGCGTCGAGGCCACGCGCGAGTTCGAGCAGGTCCTGACCACCGCCCGCGCGCGCGTCCTCGAGGCGTTCCACCTGCGCCAGGTGCTCGACGACTCGACGCCCGACACCGAGGACGTCGTGCGTGACCACTCGCTGCGGATCCTGCGGCTGTGCCAGGGCGTCGCCGAGGACCTCGACGCGCAGACCGACCGGTTCGACGAGCTGCGCGACCTGCAGCAGCGCGCGCCCGAGCTGCTCGCGACCGACGAGGCGCGGGCCCGCGAGGTCCGGACCCGCATCGAACCCGCGCGCCGCACGCTCGAGCGGCTTCGCACCACCTACCCGGCCGAGGCGCTCGCGTCGGTCGCGGCCAACCCGGACCAGGCCGAGGCACTGCTCACGCAGGTCGACGAGGCGGTCGCGCGCGGGCGCGCCGCGCTCGAGGCGGGCGACCGCGCCGAGGCGGTCGACCTCGCACGGGCGAGCGAGAACGCCGTCGGGCAGGCCGTGACGCTCCTGGACGCCGTCGACCGCGCGGGGGACGACCTCGCGTCGGCCGGACGCCGGCTCGAGCAGGCGATCGCGTCCATCAGCGCGGACGTCGAGGACGCGCGCCGGCTCGCGCCGCGCGGCGCCGAGGTCGCTCCGCGCGTCGAGGCCGCGCGCGCCGCGATCGAGCAGGCGGGCGCGGCGCGGTCGGGGGGCGACCCGCTCGCGGCGCTGCGGACCATCACCGACGCCGAGGCCGCGCTCGACGAGGCGCTCGCACCCCACCGCGAGGCCGAGGAGCGCCACCGCCGGGCCGCGGGCCACCTGCGTGAGGCGCTCGGGCGGGCCGACTCCCTCGTCCGCGCGACCGCGGACTTCGTGACCACGCGCCGCGGCGCCGTCGGCCCCGACGCGCGCACGCGGCTCGCCGAGGCGGCGCGGCTCCTGCAGCTCGCGCGCGACCAGGCCCCGACCGATCCCGAGGCGGCGCTCGCGACCGTGCAGCGCGCCGAGCGGCTCGCGCAGGAGGCGCAGGCGGTCGCCCAGGCCGACGTCGCGGACTACGAGGACCAGCGGCGCCGCCAGGTCGGCTACCGCAGCGGCCCCGACATCGGCGGCATGGTCCTCGGCGGCATCCTGCTCGACTCGATCCTCCGCGGTGGCGGCGGCGGGGGCGGCTTCGGCGGGTTCGGCGGGGGCGGTGGCGGAGGCGGCGGCTTCGGCGGCGGCGGAGGGGGCTTCGGCGGCGGCTTCGGCGGAGGCGGTTTCGGCGGGGGTGGCGGCAGCTTCTGAGCCCCGCGCTCTGGACCGCGTGCGCGGCCACGGCCGCCCGGACCCGCCGGGCACCGCGGACGGCGGCGCGACGTTGACCGGTCAGCGGGCCACCCGGCCCGGACGGACGAAGGGAAGGCACGGCACATGACGGAGAAGCAGAGCATCATCGGCCGCATCACCCAGCTCGCTCGCGCGAACATCAACGCGCTGATCGACCAGGCCGAGGACCCGCAGAAGATGCTGGACCAGCTCGTCCGCGACTACACGAACAACATCGCCGAGGCCGAGCGGGCCATCGCCCAGACGATCGGCAACCTCCGGCTCGCGGAGCAGGACTACAACGAGGACGTCGCGGCGTCGCGCGAGTGGGGCGACAAGGCCCTGGCGGCGTCCTCGCGCGCCGACGCGCTGCGCTCGGCGGGCAACGCCGCCGAGGCCGACCGCTTCGACCAGCTCGCCAAGATCGCGCTGCAGAAGCAGATCGCCGCCGAGACCGAGGTCCGTCAGGCCGAGCCGCTCATCGCGTCGCAGCGCGACACGGTCGACAAGCTCAAGACCGGCCTCGCGCAGATGAAGGACAAGCTCGGCCAGCTCAAGACGCGCCGCGACACGCTCGTCGCGCGCCAGAAGGCCGCGACGGCGCAGCAGCAGGTCCAGAGCGCGATCAGCTCGATCAACGTCCTCGACCCGACGAGCGAGCTCGCGCGCTTCGAGGAGCGCGTGCGCCGCGAGGAGGCCATGGCGATGGGCCAGGCCGAGATCGCGGCGTCGTCGCTCGAGTCGCAGTTCGCCGAGCTCGAGTCCGCCGGCGAGCAGATCGAGGTCGAGGCGCGCCTCGCCGCGCTCAAGGCGGGCAACCGTCCCACGCCGCAGCTCGAGTCGACGCCGGTGACGCCCGCGATCGAGGCCGCGCCGGAGCGCGGGGCTTACTGAGGGCACGGGCGGGCGGACGGGCCTACTGAGGGCCCGCCCGCCCGCCCGGGCGCCCGCGGACGGTGCGCCCAGCCGCCCAGCGCTCGTCCAGCGAACTCCCAGGCTCCGGGCGCACACTGGACGCATGGCCGCCGCCGACGCCCCGCAGACGCCCGAGGCGCGGCTCGTCGTGGTCGACGACGAGCCGACGATCCGCGAGCTGCTCACGACGTCGCTGCGCTTCGCGGGCTTCGAGGTCTACGCCGCGGCCGACGGCGCGTCCGCGCTGCAGCTCGTGCGCGACACCGACCCCGACCTGGTCGTCCTGGACGTCATGCTCCCCGACATGGACGGCTTCACGGTCACGCGCCGCATGCGCGAGCGCGACCAGCACGTCCCCGTCGTCTTCCTCACCGCACGCGACGACACGACCGACAAGGTCCAGGGGCTCACCGTCGGCGGCGACGACTACGTCACCAAGCCGTTCAGCCTCGAGGAGGTCGTCGCGCGGATCCGCGCGGTCCTGCGCCGCACGCGCGCGGCGGGTCAGGCGCTCGAGGCCGACCTGCTGCGCTACGCCGACCTCGAGCTCGACGAGGACTCGCACGAGGTGCGCCGCGGCGGGCGCGTCGTCGAGCTCTCCCCCACCGAGTTCGCGCTGCTGCGGTACCTCATGCTCAACCCGGGCCGCGTGCTGTCGAAGACGCAGATCCTCGACCACGTGTGGCAGTACGACTGGGGCGGCGACGGGAGCATCGTCGAGTCGTACATCTCCTACCTGCGCCGCAAGGTCGACCGCCGGCCCGACGGCACGCCCGAGGACGTCCCGCTGATCCACACCAAGCGCGGCATCGGCTACGTGCTGCGCAAGCCGTCCGGCGTCTGAGTGGGACCGGCAGCGCCGCGGTGGTGGGCCACCGCACCCCTGCGGACGCGCCTCACGGTGCTCTCGACCGCGCTGCTCGTGCTGGGCGTCGCGCTCGCGGGCGTCACCGCCGCGTCGCTCGTCCAGCGCTCGCTCGTCGACGGGCTCGACGCACAGCTCGAGGAGTGGACCCCCCGCCTCGTGCGCCAGGCGACCGAGGGCATCCCCCGGGACCGGCGGCTCGACCTGCCGACGGACTACCAGGTCGTGTTCGTCGCGCCCGACGGCCGGTCGAGCCGCTGGACGTCGGGCCCCGCGCAGACGGGCCCCGAGCTGCCGACGATGACGGTCGACGCCGTGACGGCGCGCGAGGGACGTCCCTTCACCGTGCCGGACACGTCGGGCACGGGACGGTGGCGGGTCCAGGCGCGCGTGCTCGTCGACGACGCGGGGCCCGTCGCGTCCGTCGCCGTCGCGCTGCCCCTGGACGGGGTCGACTCGACCCTCGGGCGCCTGCGCGTCGCGGTGCTGCTCATCACGCTCGCCGTCGGCGCCCTCGGCGGCGTGGGGGCCTGGTGGGGCGTGCGGCAGTCGCTGCGCCCCCTGCGCGAGATCGAGGACACCGCCGCCGCGATCGCGGCCGGCGACCTGACGCGTCGCGTGCCCGCCGCGCCCGCCTCGACCGAGGTCGGGGCCGTCGCGGCGGCGCTCAACAGCATGCTCGCGCAGGTCGAGCAGGCGTTCGCGGCGCGCACGGCCTCCGAGGCGCGCATGCGCCGGTTCGTCGCCGACGCGAGTCACGAGCTCCGCACGCCCCTCGCGACGATCCGCGGCTACGGCGAGCTGTACCGCATGGGCGCACTGCGCGACCCCGAGGAGGTCGGCACGACGCTCGGGCGGATCGAGGACTCGGCCGTCCGGATGGGCTCGCTCGTCGAGGACCTCCTGCACCTGGCGCGGCTCGACGAGAACCGCCCGCTGCGCGCCGAGCCGGTCGACCTCGCGGTTCTCGTCGGGGACGCCGCCGCGGACGTGCACGCGCTCGACCCGGACCGCCCGGTGCGCGTCGTGCCGCTGCGCGACGGCGAGGGCGTCGGGGGTGCGACGGCCGTGGGCGACGAGGACCGCCTGCGCCAGGTCCTCGCGAACCTGGTCGGCAACGTCGTGCGCCACACGCCACCCGGCTCACCCGTCGAGCTCGCGGTCGGGCGGCTCGGCGACGACGCCGTCGCGCTCGAGGTCCGCGACCACGGCCCGGGCATCGACCCGGAGCACGCGGCCCGCGTGTTCGAGCGCTTCTACCGGGTCGACGCCGGGCGCGGGCGCGAGACCGGCGGTGCGGGCCTCGGCCTCGCGATCGTCGCCGCGATCGTCCAGGCGCACCGCGGTCGGGTCGGGGTCGAGCCGACGCCAGGAGGCGGCACGACCGTCCGGGTGACGCTGCCGGCCGCTCGGTGAGCCAGGCGACCCGCTGGGCCCGGTGGGCCCGGTGGGCCCGGTGGGCCCGGTGGTGACCGCCGCCCGGCGACCGCGCGCGCGGCCCCGCGTGGTGCAGGAGACGCGGACGCGGTGCGTGCCCACCGGGACGGCGGGCGCGGCGTCCACGCGCCGGGGCTAGCATGGCTGACCGTCCTTCCCCCGACCCGAGGCGTGTACCCATGGGCGTCACCGACGCACCCCAGTGGTTGACCTCGGCGTTCGTCCGCTCCTGCAAGGGTGCCGGGGCGACCGCCGAGCCCGCTCAGATCGAGGCCGTCGCGCAGGACCTCATCGAGCGGTGGTCCCAGCCCCAACGGCACTTCCACAACCTGCGGCACCTGACCGACGTGCTGATGCGCGTCGACGAGCTCGCCGAGGAGACCCACGAGCCCGAGCTGGTCCGGCTCGCCGCCTGGTACCACGGCACCGTGTTCGACTCCGCCGAGCGCGCCTCGTACGCGGGCCGCGGCGGGGAGGACGAGCGCGCCAGCGCCGCGCTCGCGCGGGCCCAGCTCACCGAGCTCGGCGTGCCGCACGACGCCGTCGAGCGCGTCGCCGAGCTCGTCACCGCGCTCGTCCGGCACACCGCCAACCCCGAGGACTTCGACTGCGCCGTCCTGTGCGACGCCGACCTCGCGATGCTCGCGGCCGAGCCGCAGCGCTACCGCGCCTACCTCGAGGACGTGCGCGCGGAGTACGCGCACCTCCCGATCGAGTCGTTCGTCCGCGCGCGGATCAAGATCCTGCGCAAGCTCAGCGAGCGCCCGCGCCTGTTCCTCAGCCCGCTCGGCGCGGCCTGGGAGGAGCCCGCGCGGCAGAACACGGCGGCCGAGCTGCACCGCCTCGAGAAGGAGCTCCGTCGCATCGAGTCGGCCGAGGACGCCGGGTCCGACGGCACGACCCCCTCGACGCCGGCGGGCTCGCCGGCCTGAGCCGGCCAGGCGGACCTGAGCGGGTCTGGCGGACCTGAGCCGGCCCGGCATGCCTGAGCGGACCTGAGCGGAGCCCCGGACGGGCCCACCGCGCATGCCTGCCCACAGGCCGCGCGCTCATCGCCCGTCCACCGACCGTGCGGCCACCCGCCGGGGGCCAGGTCCACGCCGTCCTACCGTCCTCGCACCCGACACGAGGAGGACGAGCATGAGGTACGAGGTCGACAGCGCCCAGGTGTCCCAGGCGGCCGCGGCCACCGGACGGTCCGTCGCGGCCGTCCGCGCGGAGGTGGCGGCGCTGGTGCGCCACCTCACGGACCTGCAGGACGGCTGGCGTGGCAGCGCGGCGACGGCGTTCGCGGGCGTCCTCGCGGAGTGGACGACGACGCAGCAGCGGGTCGAGCACAGCCTGGACCAGATCACCGCGGCCCTCGACGCCGCGGCCCGCACGTACGCCGACGCCGAGCAGCAGGCGTCACGGCTCTTCGGCCGCTGACCGACGACGACGCCCTCCGGACGACCCGTCCCGGAGGGCGTCGTCGCGTCCGGGCGTGGTTCGATCGACGCGTGACCGTGCTGCTCGACCCGCCGCTGTGGCCCCGCCACGGCCGCGTCTGGGGCCACCTCGTGAGCGACAGCACGCTGGACGAGCTGCACGCCCTGGCCGACCGCGCGGGCATCCCCCGCCGCGCGTTCGACCTCGACCACTACGACGTGCCCGCCGAGCGGTACGACGACCTCGTCGCGCTCGGCGCCCAGCTCGTCGACTCGCGCGAGCTCGTACGCCGTCTGCGCGCGTCAGGGCTCCGCGTCACGGCACGTGACCGGCGTGCAGGCCGGCGCGCGGGGCCCGGTACCGGTCCAGGTACGACGAACGGCGGGCGCCTCCCCTGAGGGAGACGCCCGCCGTCGATCGACCTCGTCGGCCGGGCCTGCTCAGACCTGATCGGTGAGGATCAGAAGTCCATGCCGCCCATGCCGCCGTCGCCACCGGCCGGAGCAGAGGACTTCTCCGGCTTGTCGGCCACGACGGCCTCGGTCGTGAGGAACAGCGCGGCGATCGACGCGGCGTTCTGGAGCGCGGAGCGCGTCACCTTGACCGGGTCGTTGACGCCCGCGGCGAGCAGGTCCTCGTACACGCCCGTGGCGGCGTTGAGGCCCTGGCCCGAGGGGAGGTTGCGGACGCGCTCGGCGACCACGCCACCCTCGAGACCCGCGTTGATCGCGATCTGCTTGAGCGGCGCCTCGATGGCGAGCTCGACGATGCGCGCACCGGTCGCCTCGTCACCCTCGAGGTCCAGCTTCTCGAACGCGAGCTTGCCGGCCTGGATGAGGGCGACGCCACCACCGGCGACGATGCCCTCCTCGACGGCCGCCTTCGCGTTGCGCACGGCGTCCTCGATGCGGTGCTTGCGCTCCTTGAGCTCGACCTCGGTGGCCGCGCCCGCCTTGATGACGGCGACGCCACCGGCGAGCTTGGCGAGGCGCTCCTGGAGCTTCTCGCGGTCGTAGTCCGAGTCCGAGTTCTCGATCTCGGCACGGATCTGCGAGACGCGGCCGGCGATCTGCTCGGCGTCGCCCTGACCCTCGACGATCGTCGTCTCGTCCTTCGTCACGACGATCTTGCGGGCCTGGCCCAGCATGTCGAGCGTGGCGTTCTCGAGCTTGAGGCCGACCGTCTCCGAGATGACCTGACCGCCCGTGAGGATGGCCATGTCCTGGAGCATCGCCTTGCGGCGGTCGCCGAAGCCCGGGGCCTTGACGGCGACGGACTTGAACGTGCCGCGGATCTTGTTCACGACGAGCGTGGCCAGGGCCTCGCCCTCGATGTCCTCGGCGACGATGAAGAGCGGCTTGCCGGCCTGGATGACCTTCTCCAGCAGCGGCAGCAGGTCCTTGACGTTCGAGATCTTGGACTCGACGAGGAGCACGTAGGCGTCCTCGATCACGGCCTCCTGGCGCTCCGGGTCCGTGACGAAGTACGCCGACAGGAAGCCCTTGTCGAAGCGCATGCCCTCGGTCAGCTCGAGCTCCAGGCCCAGGGCGCTGGACTCCTCGACCGTGATCACGCCCTCCTTGCCGAC
Source organism: Cellulomonas carbonis (assembly GCF_014636275.1). GTDB lineage: Bacteria > Actinomycetota > Actinomycetes > Actinomycetales > Cellulomonadaceae > Actinotalea > Actinotalea carbonis. The sequence goes on along the minus strand of NZ_BMEB01000002.1, from coordinate 849,251 downwards.
CTTGTCCATGGCCTCGGCGATGAGCTCGCCGATGGCCGGGTCGCCCGCGGAGATGCCGGCGGTCGCGGCGATCTGCTCCTTGGTCTCGACGTCCTTGGCCGCGTTGAGCAGCTGCTCGGTGACGGCCTCGACGGCCTTCTCGATGCCGCGCTTGAGCGCGATCGGGTTGGCGCCGGCGGCGACGTTGCGCAGACCCTCCTTGACGAGGGCCTGGGCGAGCACGGTGGCGGTGGTGGTGCCGTCACCCGCGACGTCGTCGGTCTTCTTGGCGACCTCCTTGACGAGCTCGGCGCCGATCTTCTCGAACGGCTCCTCGAGCTCGATCTCCTTGGCGATCGAGACGCCGTCGTTGGTGATGGTGGGGGCGCCCCACTTCTTCTCGAGCACGACGTTGCGGCCCTTGGGGCCCAGGGTGACCTTGACGGCGTCGGCCAGGGCGTTCATGCCCCGCTCCATGCCGCGGCGGGCCTCCTCGTCGAAGGCGATGATCTTGGCCATTCGGACGGATCCTCCGGTTGTGGCGGTGGGACTGGCCGCGGTGCCCGCGACGGACGGCACGCCGCGCGGCGGTCATGTCCCGCCGCGCGCCGGCCTCACCTGGCCAGACGTTTCTGTCACTCTCGGATCGAGAGTGCTAACTCATTATTGGCACTCGGACCCGGCGAGTGCAAGCAGTCACCCGCGGGCCGGGGACGGGCGCAGGTCGGGCGGGTGGTGGACGCCGAACCGGTCTCGCAGCACGCGCCGCGCGACGTGCCAGCCGGCCATGCCGTGCACACCGGGCCCGGGCGGCGTCGCCGCGGAGCACAGGTACGCGCCCGGCACGCCGACGTCGTACGGGTCGAGCTGCCAGCGCGGACCGACGAGCATCCTGCGCATCGTGATGGTCCCCGCGGCGATGTCGCCGCCGACGTAGTTCGCGTTGTGCTGCTCCATCCGGGACGCGGGCACGCACTGCGCGGCGACGACGAGGTCGCGGACGCCGGGCGCGAAGCGCTCGAGCTCGTCGAGCACCGCGTCGGTCATGTCGCGCGGCGACCCCGCCGGGACGTGCGCGTAGGTCCACAGCGGACGGACGCCGCCCGGTCCGACACGGGACGGGTCGACGACGGACGGGTCGCTCAGCAGCACCATCGGGTGCCTCGAGTGCCGGCCCGCGGCCACCGCGCGCTCGGTCGCGACCATCTCGGCGCGCGTGCCGCCGAGGTGCACGGTCCCCGCGCGCCCCACGTCCGGGTGGGTCCACGGCACGGGCCCCGACAGCACCAGGTCGACCTTCGCGGCCCCGTTCCCGTGCCGGAAGCCCAGGAGCTCGCGGCGGACACGCGGGGACATGCGGTCGCCCAGCACGCGCGCGACGGTCGCGGGGGTGGTGTCGAACACGTACGCACGCGCCTGCGGCAGGTCGGCGCGGGTCCGGACCGGGCTGTCGACGACCACCTCGCCGCCGTGCGCGCGCAGGTCGGCGACCAGCGCGTCCGTGATCGTCGCGGTCCCCCCGCGCGGGATGCACCAGCCCGTGGCGTGCGCGAGGGTCCCGAGCAGGAGCGCGGTCCCGGCTGCGGGCAGGGACGGCAGCGGCGTGATCGCGTGCGACGCGACGCCGGTCAGGAGCGCGGGCGCCTCCTCGCCGCGGAACCGACGCCCCCACAGCGGCGCGACGCCCTGCTCGAGCGTGCGCAGGCCGAAGCGGATCGCGGTGACGAGGTCCCGCGGGAGGCGGCGGTGGTCGCCCAGGACGGCGCCGACGACCGCGTCGGCGTGCTCGACGAGCGGCTCCATGAGCGCACGCCACGCCGGGCCGTCGGGGCCGAGCTCGTCCACGGTCCGGTCGAGCGACCGCAGCGCGAGCGCGGCCCGCCCGTCGGGCAGCGGCTGCGCGTAGGACACCTCGGGCGTCACGAGCTCGACCCCGCGTGCCGCGAGGTCAAACCGGCGGAAGAAGGGCGACGCGAGCGCCATCGGGTGCACCGCGGAGCACTGGTCGTGCACCACGCCGGGGACGAGGCCGGGGACCGTCCGGGCGCCCCCACCGGCCGTGGGCTGTGCCTCGAGGACCCGCACGCCGAGCCCCGCGCGCGCGAGCGTCACCGCCGCCGCGAGGCCGTTGGGGCCCGAGCCGACGACGACGACGTCGACCTCGCTCGCTGTCATCCGTCCCCCGGGCTGCCGGCCGCGACCGTGGCCGCGGGCCGCGACCACCCCACGATCATCGCCGCTGCACGGCGCCCGTGCGCGACGGGCGGGCTCGGCGGGCTCTCGCCGGGCTCGACGGCGTGCGGCGCGTCAGCCCTCGAAGTCGGCGGCCAGGACCGCGAGCACGCCCTCGACGCCGTCGTCGAGGACGACGCGGCCGATGCCGAGCTCGGCCGCGACGGCCTGCGCCGTCGCTGCGTCGTCCTCGACGCCGTAGTAGACGACCGAGCTGCTCACCGCACCGCCGGACCAGTTGCCCGACGACGTCGAGGTGTAGCCGGCGTCGGTGAGCGTCGCTGCCGTGCCCGAGGCCAGCCCGGACCGGTTCGTCGCGTTGAGCACGCGGACCGGCGTCGTCAGGTCCGCCTCGGGGGTCGGCTCCTCGACGGGTTCCTCGACCGGCTCCTCGACGGGCTCCTCGACCGGCTCGGTCGGCTCCGTCGGTTCGGTGGCCTCGTCGGTCGGCTCCTCGGCCGCACCCTCCGTCGGGGTGGCCGGCGTGCCCTCGGGTTCCTCGGACGCGGAGCCGCCGATCGCGGGGAGCGCGACGCCGCCGGGGGCACCGTCCCACTGCGACAGCCAGTAGACCGCCCCGAACGCGAGGACGGGGAAGATCACGAGGACGGCGACGAACGGGGCCCACCGGTTCCACCACGAGCGCGGCGCCCGGTGGACACCCCTGGGACGCTCCTCGTGCGGAGCGACGTCGAACTCGTCCGCGGGGTGGTCGTAGTGGCCCGTCACGGCGGACAGGCTACCGGCCCGGTCAGCCCTCGACGCCCAGGCGGCGCGCGGTACGGGCGCGCTGGCGCGAGCTGCGCATGCGGCGCAGGCGCTTGACGAGCATCGGGTCGTGCGCGAGGGCGGCGGGCGAGTCGATCAGGGCGTTGAGCACCTGGTAGTAGCGCGTCGCCGACATCTCGAACAGCTCGCGCACCGCCTGCTCCTTGGCGCCGGCGTACTTCCACCACTGGCGCTCGAACGCCAGGATCTGCTGGTCGCGCTCCGACAGCTCCGCCCCGTGCGGTGCGACGTCGACCGTCGCGTGCGTGCTCGTCGTCATGCCGACCTCCCTGCTGGACACCCGGGCGGACCTGCTCGCCCGCGTCTGCTCCTGCTGCCCGCCATGCTAGGTCGGAATGACAGGGGTGTCATTCCGCCCGGCGCGTCGCCCGCGGCGCGTCGCGCCGAGCCCCCGCGGGGTCGGCGCACGGCCCACGCGGGCGTCCACGGGTTCACCCGGTCCGTCACCCGGGCGCCGTACGCTCGCGGCCGTGCCGACGCCAACACCAGCGCCCAGGCCCCGTCGCCCTCTCGCCGAGCTCGTCGCCCCGGACTGGGCGGAGGCGCTCGCCCCCGTGGAGGACCGCATCCGGGCCCTCGGGGACGCGCTGCGCGCCGAGACCGCCGCGGGCCGCGCGTGGCTCCCCGCCCCGGACGACGTCCTGCGCGCCTTCCGCCGCCCGCTCGCCGACGTGCGGGTGCTCCTCCTCGGGCAGGACCCGTACCCGACGCCCGGCCACGCGACCGGGCTGGCGTTCTCGGTCGCGCCGGACGTCCGACCGATCCCCCGGTCGCTGCAGAACGTGTACCGCGAGATCGCCGACGACGTCGGCGGCACGCCCGGTCCCTCGGGCGACCTCACACCGTGGGCCGACCAGGGCGTCCTGCTGCTCAACCGCGTGCTGACCGTCCGTGCGGGCGCGCCGGGGTCGCACCGGTCCCTCGGCTGGCAGGAGGTCACCGCGCAGGCGGTCCGCACCCTCGCGCGGCGGCACGCCGAGGGAGCGCCGCTCGTCGCGGTCCTGTGGGGTCGGGACGCCGCGACCGCCGCGCCGCTGCTGGGTGACGTGCCGGTCGTCGCGGGCGTGCACCCGAGCCCGCTGTCGGCGTCCCGCGGGTTCTTCGGCTCGCGGCCGTTCTCGCGCGTCGACGCGCTGCTCGCCGAGCAGGGCGAGCCGCCGGTCGACTGGTCCTCGGCGGGTGCCGCCACCGCCCCCGCGGCGACGGCACCCGCCTCGACCTGAGAGGCCCCCTCAGACCTCTGCCACCACCAGGACGACGCTCACCCCCGTGAGCTCGTCCGCGGCCACCGGCGTCTCCGCCGGCACGACGACGGTCACCTCGGTGCCGTCCACCACAGCGGATCCCTCCGCCAGCAGGGCCCCCCCGGGCCCGCTGAGGGACACGATCGCGTCGTACCCCTGGCAGCGCTCGTCCAGCCCCGACAGCCGGGCGGCGCTCACCCCGTATCCCTGCAGTGCTGCGACGTACGTGACGTCGTAGTCGATGTGCACGTCCGACGAGCTGCACAGCTCCGTCGTCGTGCTCGCGACGAGCAGCTCGTCGCCGATCCCGCCGCCCGCCGCGGCGGCGGCCCGCACGCCCACGAGGGCGAGCGCCACCAGGGCCACCGAGGCGGCCCTGCGGTTCTTCGTGCTGACCATGTCACCCCTCCTGGGCTCCGGCTCCGCGTGCTGCTCCGCGTCGGGCGTCCTGCCCGTCGCCGTCCCGACCGGTCGCCTCCTGCGACCCGGGACGCCTGCCCGAGGGCTAAGGGGTGCGGCCCGCGAGGTGGCCGGAGCGGTGCGGGTGGAGGTGCCGCACGACGCGCGACGTGACGGTCGCCGGTCCGCACACGAGGCAGTCGCGTGCGGAGGTGGCGGTCACCTGGTGGAGGTCCATGGTCGGCCCCTGTCGTTCGGTAGCCCGGCTGACCTCGAGGGTCCCGTGGCTTTGCGTCCCCACCTCGCGATGGGTTTGCCGCTTGTCGCTGACCTGCCCAGGATGACCGACGCCCCCCGGACCGTCCAGGGTGAGGTGAGGTCCCGGACGCCCGGTTTGGGACCTGGCGTCGCACAAGCGCAGACTTGTCCCGTGGATTTCACCCGTGACGCAGGAGCGGCCTGGTCGAGCTACGCGGCCCTCGGCGACTCGTTCACCGAGGGGCTGTGGGACGTCCCCGGCGTCGAGGACCCCGAGACCGCCGACGTGCCGTGCCGGGGCTGGGCGGACCTGCTCGCGACCCATCTCGCCGACCGCCGCGGACCCGACGCACCACCGTTCCGCTACGCGAACCTCGCGGTGCGGGGCCGCCTCCTGGGCCCCATCCTCCGCGAGCAGGTCCCTGCGGCGGCGGCGATGGCCCCCGCGCTCGTGAGCGTCGTCGGCGGCGGCAACGACATGCTGCGGCCGGCCGCCGACCCCGACCGGCTCGCGGCCGACCTCGAGGCCGCCGTCGTCCGCCTGCGCGACGCCGGCGCGGACGTCCTGCTCGGCACGGGCATGGACGCGAAGGACTCGCCGATCATCAGCCGCACGCGCGGCCGGGTGGCCGTGTACAACGCGCACATCTGGTCGATCGCGCGCCGCCACGACGCGCACGTGCTCGACCTGTGGGGCATGCGGTCCCTGCGCGACTGGCGCATGTGGGCCCCGGACCGGATCCACCTGACGACCGAGGGGCACCGCCGCGTCGCCCAGGCGGCGCTCGTGGCGCTCGGGCTCGAGCCCGACGACGCCGCGTGGGACGACCCGCTCGTCCCGCTACCGCCTCTGCCCCGCGCGGCGCGCGTGCGCGAGGACGCGCAGTGGGTCCGCGAGCACGTCTACCCGTGGGCCACCCGGCGCCTGCGGGGACGCTCGTCGGGCGACCTGCGCCGGCCGAAGCGCCCGGCCCTCACACCCCTGGTCGACGGCGCGCCCTGAGGTGAGGCCGGGCAGGAGGGGCGGGCCGAGCAGGGTCCGGTGCGGCCAGCTCGGGCGGGGCGAGCCCGGCACGGCGGGGACCGGCGGGGCCGGGCGGGTCAGGGCACCGCGACGTCGGGATGGCAGACCCTGAACGTGCGCGTCTGACCGGCCCGGATGGTGTCCCACCCGTTGTTGCTCCCGACGACGCTCAGCACGCCGTCGACCGGCGTGCCCGGGGGTGCGAACACCGCCTGGCCACCGGTGATCGTGTAGCCGGTCGTCCGACCGTCGAACGGCGGGACCGTCGTGTCGAGCGCCACGACCCAGTGCGACGGCTGGTTGGTCGTCGTGGTCACGACGACGTCGGCGCACGCGCCGCTCGGCCAGGCGGCGGACCACGTGACCGACCGGACGACCGTCGTCGGGTTGGCGGGCGAGAAGGGTGACGAGGCGACCCAGCGCGCCGGGACGGCCCAGCCGTCGAGGGTCGCGACGACGACGGTGCCGCGCACGGGCGTGAACGCCCCGCTCAGGGGCACCGTGACGGAACCCGACGCCGAGGCCAGCTGCCCGTGGACGCCGGCGTCGGGCAGCGCGACCTGGAGGCGGCCCGCGCACCCGGCGGGCACCGTGACGTCGACCGACGACGTGGCGGTCGTCGACGTCGCCGTGACGGACAGCGTCTGGGCGCACGGCGCGCTCGCACGCACGGTCGTGAGCGAGCCGCTCGAGACGGGCAGCGACGCGGCGTTCGCCGCACCCACCGAGCAGAGGGCGACGACGAGCGCGAGGCCCGTGAGCACTCGTCGCATGGTCACCTCCTGGCTCGTGGGTCCGTGCGCACCGCCCGGTCGGCGGTGCGCGATGAGGACAGGTGGTCCCCGGGTCGCACTACTCGTGGACGGCGCCCACCCGGTCACCGACCGCCATCGCCGGGGGGCCGGCGATCCCGACGGTCGCGGGCTCGTCGCCGGGCGGTCCGCCGGGAGCTGCGTCGTCGGGCTCCTCGTCCGCAGGGTCGGCCTCGCGGTCCGGCCACACGAGCACGGCGAGCGCGACCACGAGCAGCGAGACCCACGCGAGCGGGCTCAGCAGCACCGCCCCGGCGGTCCCGACCCCGGGCAGGTGGAGCACCGCGCGTCCGAGCACGTCGGCGTCGGTGGGCTCCCACGGGTCGAGGAAGTCGTTGTTGTCGCCCTGGAGCACCCACGCGCCCGGGTCGCCGTCGACGATCCGGTGGATCACCCGGGCGCCACCCGTGCCGGGGGGCGTGTAGACCACGACGTCGCCGACCTCGGGCTGCCCGCAGCGGGCCACGACCAGGTCGCCCGTCACGTACGTGGGCTCCATCGACCGGCCCGACACGATGGTCAGCGTCGTGCACCCGCCGAGCGAGCTCGGCCACAGGAACCAGCCGACGACGAGGGCGGCGACGACCCAGACCACGTCCCCGGCACGGCCGAGCAGCCGGCGCGGGCGTGCCGCACCGGCCTGCTCGGCCACCCGGAGCACGGGCGGGCCTCCGACGGGCTCAGCCCGCGATGACGACGGCGACGCCCTCGACGGCGGCCGGGTCGACCGTCGTCGCGGCGGGGTCGACGGGGACGAGGGTGAAGCTCTTGGTGCCCTCGGCCGCGGTCCCGGTCGCCGTGGCGAGCGCCGTGCCGTTCACGTCGAAGACCGTGATGTCCACGCCCTGGTTGGCGCAGGCGGCGAGGACGTCGCTCAGGACGACGGAGCCGGTGCGGTAGGCCTTCGTGGCGGCGTCGTACGCGCTGCCGAACGTCACCGCGATCGCGGTGCCGCCGTCGGGCTGGCAGGACGCGACGACCTCGCTCGCGGCACCGAGCGAGCCGGTGGTGACGTTGAGCTGGGCGGCGGACGCGAGCGAGAGCCCGGCCACGCCGACGACGGCGAGGGCGACGGCGGCGGACTTGCGGCGCGAGAGGGCCATGAGGGGGTCCTTATGGTGTCGGGGCACGGCGAAGGGGGTCGCCGAGGAAGGGGGTCACCGGTCGGGGGAACCGGCCGTCCACGGCGCCGTGGGGGGCGGCACCGTCGGACGGGTCGATTCTGGTGCGACCCGGTGCACGTCCGGCAGCGCACCGCCTGCCGGAGCGGGCGGTCCGCCCGCATTTCACCCGGACGATCCCGACGGATCCGGGCACTTCCGACACCGCGCCACGATCATGGTTCACCCGATCGGACCATGGTCACCGACGGCCGCGCGGGGGTCGGGCCGACGAGGACCCGCCGACGCGAAGGGCGAGCGCGGGGAGGAGAGCCGCGAGCGCGAGCGCGGGGCGAGGAGAGCCGCCTGTCGGATTCGAACCGACGACCGTCCGCTTACAAGGCGGGTGCTCTACCACTGAGCTAAGGCGGCGGGGCGGGCCCAGTCTGCCAGGAGCCCGCGGACGGGGCGCACCGCCGTCCCGTCCCGACCCGCAGCGGGCACGGGACGGGACGGGACGGACGCGCGTGGTCAGGACGGAACCAGGCCCCGGCCGTCAGCCGAGCAGGAGCGCGGGCCCGTACTTGACCGCGATGAGGACCACGAGACCCGTGATCCACAGCCACACGACGACGAGGTCGACGTCCCGCTCGACGGCACGGTGCGCGAACGCCTGGACCCGCCGACGCAGGTAGAGGTTGTCGTCCCGGACGTTGACGTGGGTGAGCGACGTGAACACCAGCGTCGTCGACAGCGTGACGAGCAGGCACCACGGGCACAGGGCCCCGATCTCGACCATCGACTGGTAGAAGAGCCAGTACGCGAAGATCAGGCCCAGGGTGTAGACGAGCTGGGCCGCGGCCATGAACCACCGGGGGAACCTCACGCCGCCGAGCGAGGCCACCGCGATCGTGATGACGACCGGTTCGGCGATCAGCCCGAGGAACGCGTTCGGGAACCCGAAGAGCTGCGCCTGCCACGACTGCGCGACCGCGCCGCACGAGAGCGTCGCGCTGATGTCGCACGCGAGCGTCGCACCGGGGTTCTCGGCCAGGCGCAGCGCGTCGACCGAGAGCACGAACGACGCGACGAGGCTGATGCACGCCGACACCAGCATCGTGGTGAAGATGAACCGGTTGTCGTGCCGGATCCGGAAGATCGCCGCGACGGGCCCCGTGCCGGCCCGCAGGCCCGGCGCCGTGGTGCCGGTCCCGGATCCGACGTCGGCGTCGGTGTCGGTGCCGGTCACGTCAGCCACGGACCTGCTCGACTGCGGCCGCGAGCGCACCCTCGATGCGCCAGTCGACGCCGAGGTCCTCCGACAGGTCCTGGCCGTCGACCAGGACGGTCGGGGTCGCCAGGCGCGGGAGGTCGCGCGACGCCTGCTCGGTCGCGGCCTGGACCCACGGGACGAACGAGCCGTCGCCGGTCAGGTAGCTGCCGTCCTCGATCGCCGTCGCCACGTCGTCGGGCACGCCGACCTCGCGCGCGAGCTCCGCCATCTCGGCGTCGGACAGGCCCTCGCTGCCCTCGGCCGGCTGGTTGGCGAAGAGGATCGTGTTGAGGTCGACGAACTGCTCGGGCGCCTGGTCGGCCACGAGCGCGAGCGCGGCCGAGGAGCGCGTCGAGTACTTGGTGCCGCTCGCGAAGCGGTCGAGGATCGCGACCGGGTGGTAGGCGACGACGACGTCGCCGGACTCGCGGAGCTCGTCGAGCGTCGCGCCGTTGGTCTCCTCGAAGAGCCCGCAGAAGGGGCACATGAAGTCGGCGTACACGTCGACGACGACGGCGTCGTCCGGCGCCTCGCCGTCGGCGAGCACGCCCTCGGCGCCCACGAGGATCCCGCCGTCGTCGGTCGCGCCCGCGGGCGCGGTCACCTCGGCGAGCGGCTCCTCGACCTCGGAGAGGTCGGCGTCGGGGATGTCGACGGTCGTGGTGGGCGTCGCCTGCCCGAGGATCCACACGACGACGGCGACCACGGCGACGAGGCCGACACCGATGAGGCTGAGGAGGATCGTGCGCTGGCGCCTGGCCTCGCGCTCCTGCTGGGCGCGCAGCGCGAGCGCGGCGGCGCGCGCCTCGTCGCGGCGGTCGGCCTTGGACGGGCGGGGTGAGCTGGACATGGGGTTCCTTCCGGGGTCGCGCGGCGTGCGCGGGTGCATGGGGTCACGTGGGCGCGCCGTGCGCGCCGACCGGACGAGCGGCCCTGGGCCGGTGGTCAGGCCGCGGCGAGCGCCGGCGGGCCCCGCCGCAGGACGCCGCCCGAGCCGCCGACCGCGCTCGGCGCCGCGACGGTCGAGGCGACCGCGAGGCGCGCCCGCACCAGCACCACGCTCGCCGCGCCGGGGACGCGCCGCACGACGGCACGCAGCGCGTCGGTCAGGTCGCGCACGGCACCGCGCAGGGCGGCGAGGACGGCGAGCCCGGTCGCGGCGACGCCCAGGTGGGCGAGCAGCACGGGCAGCGCGACCACGACGAGCACCCCGGCGACCTGTCGACCGTCGCCGCCGACCGCGAGCGTGCCGCTCGGGCACTCGACGTCGGTGCGGAGCAGGGCGAGGCGCAGCCCGAGCCAGCCGGCCATGCCGTCGCCCGCGACGCACCGGTGCACGAGCACCTCGGCATCGGCCAGCAGCGCGACGAGCGCCCCGCCGAGCGCGAGCGCGAGCGTGACGGCGAGCCGCCGCGCACCCCGCGCGCCGGAGACGCCAGGCACGACGCGACGGCGTCCGTGCCCCTGCCCGAGCACGTGCCCGAGCACCCGTCCGACGACCATGCCGACACTGTACGGACCCCGGCGCGCCGCCCGGTAGGACGTCGAGCCCGGTTCCGGGAGCACGGCCCGGGCGGTGCCGGTTCGGCTTCCGGCGTGGGTCAGCGCAGGTCGGGCGGCCCCCCGAGCGGCCACCAGTCGACGGGCCCGCCCGAGACGGTCAGGACGACGACAACCGCGACCGCGAGCGCGAGCAGCACGACGCTCACCGCGCCGGCCACGCCGGGCGCGACCGCGGCGAGCACCACGCGCGCACCCGTGCGCGTGGTGCGCGCCGTCGGCCCGAACCAGAGCACCAGGAGGCCCACCGTGACGACGCCCGCGAGCAGCGCGGGCGTGACCCAGGCGGCCTGCGCCGCGAGGGCACCCCCCGCCTCACCCGGGCCGGGCGGCTGCACGACGACGCGTCCCGTGCCCAGCAGCCACCACGTGACGCCGCCCACGACGACGACCGTGCTGAGCGCGACGAGGGCCGAGGGCACGACCCCGACGAGCCCGCGCACGAGGTGCCAGGGCGCCGCGACCGCGGTGCGTGCCGCGTCGCCGCGCCGGACGCCGCGCCGACGACGACGCGCGTGGTGCGCCTCGCGCGCGACGGCGACCGTGCGCGCCACGACCGCGACGGCGACCGCGACGAGCAGCGCGAGGGCCGGACGGGCCGCACCGAGCGCGACGAGGACGGCACCGAGCGCGAGCACGCTGCCCGCACGACGACGCGGCCGTGGCGCCGACCAGTCCTCCTCGGCCGACCCGGTCCCGTCCGGGCCGACGGCGTCGTCCGCCTCGTCGTACGCCTCGTCGTCGTCCGCGTCGTCGTACCGCTCACCGTCGTACGCGTCGTCGTCGTACCCGTCGGCGTCCGCGTCGTCGTACGCCCCGGCGTCGTCCGGGCCACCGTGGGGACCGTCCCCGTCGCCGTACGCGCCGACCCCGCCCGCGACCCGGTCGTCCCCACCGCCCGACCCCGTGTCGCCGTGCCACGGGAGCACGCGCGTCGACCCGGGGGCCCACGGGTCCGCCGCCGTCACGAGCGCGGTCCGGGCGGCGTCGTCGGCGGGGTGGTCCGCGACCGGCGCGGCGGGAAGGACCGCCGTCGAACCGTCGGCGGTCAGCACCGCGGTCGCCTCGTCGGGCGCCTCGCGCAGCCGGGCGAGGACCTGGCCGGGGTCGGCGCGGCGCGCCGGTTCGACCGTCAGCGCGGACCGGAGGACCGCCGCCGTGCGCGGGTCGAGGCCCGCGAGGTCGACCTCGCCGGACCGCACGCGCGCGACGACGGCCTGCACGGGCGCCGCGCCGAACGGCGGCCGCCCCGTCGCCGCGAACGCGAGGACGGCGGCCCAGCCCCACCAGTCCGCCTCGGGGCCCGCCTCGGCCCCCTCGAGCAGCTCGGGTGACAGGTAGCCCGGGGTCCCGACCACCATGCCCGTCGACGTGACGCGCGCGTCGTCCGCCGCCTGCGCGATCCCGAAGTCGATGAGGACCGGACCCCGCGGGCTCATGAGCACGTTGCCGGGCGTGAGGTCGCGGTGCAGGACCCCGGCGGCGTGCACGACCTCGAGGGCGTCGCGCAGGCGCTCACCGAGGTCGACGACCGCCGCGGGCGGCAGCGGCCCGCGCTCCCGGACCCGCGTCGCGAGGTCCTCGCCGTCGACGAGCTCGGTCACGACGAAGGCCTCGTCCGCCTCGATCTCGGCGTCCAGCACGCGCGCGACGTTCCCGTGGCGGATCCGCTGGAGGTGCGCGACCTCGCGCCGGAGCCGCTCTCGCGCAGACGGGTCCGCCGCCAGGTGCGGGTGCAGCAGCTTGAGCGCGACCGCGACGCCGTCGCCGTCGACCGCGCGGTAGACCGCACCCATGCCGCCTCGACCGAGCGGGGACAGCACGCGGTACCCACCCACCTCGGTCCCGGGCGCGACGCCGATCCGCTCCATGCGGTCACGCTAGCGGCGACGCACGTCCGGCCCGGGGCGCCGCGCCCTCGGCAGGAGAGCGGACGCCGCTGTCGTTACCCTCGGGACGGACATCGAGGAGCTGATGGCGTGAGTGGACGGTACGGGCTGGTCGTCGTGGCGAACCGGCTGCCGGTCGACCTGACGGTCGAGGACGACGGCAGCACGAGCTGGAGGAGGTCGCCCGGCGGGCTGGTGAGCGCGCTCGAGCCGGTCATGCAGGCCGCCGACGGCGCGTGGGTCGGCTGGGCCGGGTCGCCCGACGTCGAGGCCGACGCGTTCGACGGCGACGGCATGCGCCTCGTCCCGGTCGCGCTCAGCGCCGACGAGGTGCGCGACTACTACGAGGGCTTCTCGAACGACACCCTCTGGCCGCTGTACCACGACGTGATCAGCCCGCCCGAGTTCCACCGCCGCTGGTGGGACGCGTACCGCCGCGTCAACCGCCGCTTCGCCGAGGCCGCGGCCGACCAGGCCGCCGAGGGCGCGACCGTCTGGGTCCAGGACTACCAGCTGCAGCTCGTCCCGGCGCTGCTGCGCGACCTGCGACCTGACCTGCGGATCGGCTACTTCCACCACATCCCGTTCCCGCCGCTGGAGATCTTCGCGCAGCTCCCGTGGCGCCGGCAGGTGGTCGAGGGGCTGCTCGGCGCCGACCTCATCGGGTTCCAGCGCGCGGGCGACGCGTCGAACTTCGTCCGCGTCGTGCGGCGGCTCACGGACCTGTCGACCAAGGGCCAGGTCATCACCGTCCCTGGCACCGAGGAGACCGCGGCCCGCACCGTGCGCGCCGCGGCGTTCCCGATCTCGATCGACTCCGCCCGCTTCGACGCGATGGCCCGCACCGAGGCCGTCCGCGCCCGCGCCCGCGAGATCCGCCGCGACCTCGGCGACCCGAGCGTCCTGCTGCTGGGCGTCGACCGCCTCGACTACACCAAGGGCATCCGGCACCGGATCAAGGCGTTCGGCGAGCTGCTCGAGGAGGGCCGGCTCGCCGTCCCGGAGGCCGCGCTCGTCCAGGTCGCGAGCCCCAGCCGCGAGAACGTCGAGGCCTACCAGCAGCTGCGCGACGAGGTCGAGACCCTCGTCGGCCGCATCAACGGCGAGCACGGCCAGATCGGCTCGGCGGCGATCTACTACATGCACCACTCCTACCCGCCCGAGGAGATGGCCGCGCTGTACCTCGCGGCCGACGTCATGCTCGTCACCGCGCTGCGTGACGGCATGAACCTCGTCGCGAAGGAGTTCGTCGCGGCGTGCACCGACGACCGCGGGGTGCTCGTCCTCAGCGAGTTCGCGGGCGCCGCGGACGAGCTCGCAGGCTCGCTGCTGGTGAACCCCCACGACATCGACGGCCTCAAGGACGCGATCGAGCGCGCCGTCACGATGGAGCCGCGCGAGATGCGGCGCCGCATGCGCAAGCTGCGTCGGCGCGTGCTCGAGGACGACGTGACCAAGTGGTCGCGCACGTTCCTCGACGCGCTCGCGCTGCGCCCGGGCCAGTCGCCCGGCGCCGTCATGCCCACGCCGCAGGACGGCCTCGCGGACGCGCTCACCGCACTGGTCGACCGCGTGCACGGCGGCGGCTCCGCGCTGCTCGCGCTCGACTTCGACGGCGTGCTCGCGCCGCTCGTCGACGACCCCGACGCGAGCCGCCCGCTGCCGGCTGCGGTCGACGCGCTCGCCACGCTCGCGGGCGTCCCCGGGCTGCACCTCGCGCTCGTGTCGGGGCGCGCGGTGGCAGACCTCGCGGACAAGGCCGGGGCCCCCGAGGGCACCCGGCTCGTCGGCAGCCACGGCGCCGAGCGCGGTGCGCTCGAGGGCGGCGCGCTGCGACGTGAGGAGCTCACGCTCGACCCCGCGCGCTCAGCGCTCCGCTCGCGCATCGGCGACGCGCTCGACGCGGCGGTCGAGGGCACCTCGGCGCGCGTCGAGCACAAGCCCGCGTCCGTCGTCCTGCACACGCGCACGGCGACGAGCGACGACGCCGCCCGGCTCACCGACGTCGCGCTGGACCTCGGCCGCCGCGAGGGCGTCGACGCGATGCAGGGGAAGGACGTCGTCGAGCTCTCGGTCCTGCACGTCACGAAGGGCGACGCCCTCGCGGACCTGCGGCGCGAGCTCGACGTCGACACGCTGCTGTACGCGGGCGACGACGTGACCGACGAGCGCGCGTTCGCGACCCTGCGCCCGGACGACCTCACCGTGCGCGTGGGACCCGGCTCGACCAAGGCGCGCTTCCGGGTGGCCGACCCGGACGCCGTCGCCGACCTGCTCATGTCCCTCGCCGACCGCCTGCGGTCGCGCGAGCCCTAGCATCACCGACCATGAGCGACCCAGCGACGCTGCGCGAGCAGGCCCACCGGCTGCGGCTCACCGCCCGGACCCTGCGCACCCAGGGCCACGGCCTGGACGACCAGGTCCGGCGCATCCGCCGCGAGTACCCGCTCCCGTCCCCCGAGCTCTGGCGGGGCCCGTACGCGGACCGGTACGCCGAGGAGCTCGACACGGTCGTGGCGGACCTGAGGCGCGTGGGCGACGACGTCGCGCGCTTCGCCGACGACTGCGAGGCCGAGGCGAGCGAGCGCGAGGCCCGCGCGGCGCAGCTCGAGGCCCAGGAGGCGGCCGCGCAGCCCTGAGCGCCCGCAGGTCGCACGGCAGTCGTCGGGCGCGTCCGGGGGTCGGGTCACGGCGTCGTCGCGGGACGACGGGCGGGGCGCACGGACCCAGCCGGGTCCCTGCCGGGTCCCTCCCGGGTCCCGGCCCCCGA
Source organism: Cellulomonas carbonis (assembly GCF_014636275.1). GTDB lineage: Bacteria > Actinomycetota > Actinomycetes > Actinomycetales > Cellulomonadaceae > Actinotalea > Actinotalea carbonis. The sequence continues at coordinate 833,922 of NZ_BMEB01000002.1, read as the reverse complement.
GAAGCCCGTCGTGGGTCCCACGTCGCCTGTGGCATCATGGCGCACGTCACACGCCGGGGGCTGGGTCACGGTCGACCAGCACGGCGTGGGGGTCGCGGTCGACCCCGTACCGACGCTCTTCACGACGGATCGTCCGGCACGTACCTGCCGGTGAAGGGAAGGACCTGTCATGGCCACGGTCACGTACGACCACGCGAGCCGGGTGTACCCGGGCACGGAGCGCCCCGCAGTCGACGCGCTCAACCTCCACATCGAGGACGGCGAGTTCCTCGTCCTCGTCGGCCCCTCGGGCTGCGGCAAGTCCACGTCGCTGCGCATGCTGGCCGGCCTCGAGGACGTCAACTCCGGTCGCATCCTCATCGGCGACCGCGACGTCACCGACGTCCAGCCGAAGGACCGGGACATCGCGATGGTGTTCCAGAACTACGCGCTGTACCCGCACATGTCGGTCGCCGACAACATGGGCTTCGCGCTCAAGATCGCGGGCACGCCGAAGGCGGACATCCGCAAGCGCGTCGAGGAGGCTGCCAAGATCCTCGACCTGACCGAGTACCTCGACCGCAAGCCGAAGGCCCTCTCCGGTGGTCAGCGCCAGCGCGTCGCCATGGGTCGCGCGATCGTGCGCCAGCCGCAGGTCTTCCTCATGGACGAGCCGCTGTCGAACCTCGACGCCAAGCTCCGCGTCCAGACGCGCACCCAGATCGCGTCGCTCCAGCGCCGCCTGGGCGTCACGACGGTCTACGTCACGCACGACCAGACCGAGGCCCTCACCATGGGCGACCGCATCGCGGTGCTCAAGGACGGCCTCCTGCAGCAGGTCGGCACGCCGCGCGAGATGTACGACCGCCCCGCGAACGTCTTCGTGGCCGGCTTCATCGGCTCGCCCGCGATGAACATCGGGTCGTTCCAGGTGGCCGACGGCGCCGCCCAGCTCGGCCAGACGCGCATCCCGCTCGAGCGAAGCGTCGTCGGGGCGATCCGCCCCGAGGACAAGGGCCACATCACGATCGGCTTCCGTCCCGAGTCGCTCGACGTCGTGAGCCAGGCGCAGGAGGGCGCGATCCCGGTGAAGGTCGTCCTCGTCGAGGAGCTCGGCTCGGACGCGTTCGTCTACGGCGAGCTCGTGGGCGCGGGCGCCGCGGCGCGCGAGATCCACTCGGGCGCCGGCGACGCGCAGGTCATCGTGCGCGTCGACCCGCGTCAGGTCCCGATGAAGGGCGACACCATCTGGGTCGCCATCCGCCCCGGCGAGCGCCACGTGTTCTCGGCCGCGAACGGTCAGCGCATCGACGTCTGACACCACCGCGACACCCGCACAGGGGCGGGACGGCTCCGGCCGTCCCGCCCCTGCGTCATCCTGGGGGCGTCAGCCCGTCGACACCACGCGAGGACCACCGTGCCGCAGTCCCTCCAGATCACCGCCGCCGCGCCGGACCCTGCCCTGCTCGACCTCCCGTGGCACATCCCGCTCGAGGAGTGGCCCGACGACGTGCTCGCCGCGCTCCCCCGCGGCATCTCGCGCCACGTCGTGCGCTTCGTCCGGCTGTCCGGACGCGTCATCGCGGTCAAGGAGATCGGCGAGACGGTCGCCTACCGCGAGTACGAGCTGCTGCGCGCGCTCAACCGCCTCGGTGTGCCCAGCGTCGAGCCCGTCGGCGTCATCACCGGACGTCGGGCCCCGGACGGCGAGCGGCTCGAGGCGGTGCTCGTCACGAAGCACCTGCAGTTCTCGCTGCCGTACCGCGCGCTGTTCAGCCAGACGCTCCAGCCCGACACGATCACGCGCCTCATCGACGCGCTCGCGGTCCTCATGGTCCGCCTCCACCTCACGGGCTTCTACTGGGGCGACGTGTCGCTGTCCAACACCCTCTTCCGTCGCGACGCCGAGACGTTCGCCGCCTACCTCGTGGACGCCGAGACGGGCGACCTGCACGAGCGTCTGTCCGACGGTCAGCGCGCGTACGACCTCGAGGTCGCGCGCGTGAACATCATCGGCGAGCTCATGGACCTCGAGGCCGGCGAGCTGCTCGAGAGCGACACCGACACCGTCGCGATCGGCGGCGCGCTCGTCGAGCGGTACACCGAGCTGTGGGACACCCTCACGGGCGCCGAGCAGTTCGAGACCGGCGAGCGGTGGCGCGTCGCGGCCCGCATCGAGCAGCTCAACCGCCTCGGCTTCGACGTCGGCGAGCTCGACATCACGACCGACGTCGACGGGACCACCGTCCGGATCCAGCCGAAGGTCGTCGACGCCGGTCACCACTCGCGGCGCCTCATGCGGCTCACGGGCCTGGACGTCCAGGAGAACCAGGCCCGCCGCCTGCTCAACGACCTCGACGCCTACCGCGCCGCGACGGACCGCCAGGGCGAGGACGAGGAGTTCGTCGCGCACGACTGGCTCACGACGGTCTTCGAGCCCGCCGTCCGCGCGGTGCCCCGCGACATGCGCGGCAAGCTCGAGCCCGCCCAGATGTTCCACGAGCTCCTCGACCACCGGTGGTACATCTCGAGCGAGCAGAACCGCGACGTCCCGATGGGCGAGGCGGTCGCGAGCTACGTCGAGAACGTGCTCCGCTCGCGCCCAGACGAGAAGGCGGTCCTGGGCATCGAGACGGGCACCCTTCCGCGCATCACGGGGCCCTGACGCCCCCCGGTCCGCCGCCGCGCGCGGCGGTCAGGACGACGCGGTGCGCTGCTTCCGCAGCCGCGCGACCTCGTAGAGGCTGATACCCGCGGCCACGCCGGCGTTGAGCGACTCGACGGCCGAGCCGATCGGGATGCCCGCGACGACGTCGCACGTCTCGCGCACGAGCCGACCGAGCCCCTTGCCCTCGGAGCCGACGACGAGCACGACGGGGTCGGTCGCGACGTGCAGGTCGCCGATCTCGGTCGTCCCGCCCGCGTCGAGGCCCACGACGAAGCACCCGGCGCGGCGCAGCTCCTCGAGCGTCCGGACGAGGTTCGTCACGCGCGCCACGGGGACCCGGGCGGCCGCGCCCGCGGACACCTTCCAGGCCGCGGCCGTCACGCCGGCGGCGCGCCGCTCGGGCACGACGACGCCGTGCGCGCCGAACGCACCCGCGGAGCGGAGCACGGCGCCGAGGTTGCGGGGGTCGGTCACGCCGTCGAGCGCCACGACGAGCGGCGGCTCACCCGCGCGCTCGGCGCGCGCGAGGATCCGGTCGACGTCGACGTACCGGTAGGCGGGCACCTGCATCGCGACGCCCTGGTGGACGATGCCGTCGGTGATGCGGTCGAGCTCGGGCTTGGTGACCTCGAGGATCGGCAGCCCGCGGTCGGACGCGATCTTGAGGATCTCGCGGGTCCGCTCGTCGCCCTCCATGCGGTGCGCCGTCCACAGCCCCTCGCTCGGGACGCCGGCCCGCAGCGCCTCGAGCACGGAGTTGCGGCCCGAGACGATCTCCGGCCCGCCCGCGTCGCGCCGTGCGCGGGCCGCCTTGGGGGTGCTCCTCGTGCCACCGCCCGAGCCCGCGACGGGCTTGCGACGCTGCTGCGCGGCCTCGAGCCGCTCCTGGGCGGCCTTGCGCTTGGCTGCCACGTGGTACGGCCGGTCCTCGGCCTTGGGGGTCGGGCCCTTGCCCTCGAGGGAACGGCGGTTCTTGCCCCCCGTGCCGATGGTGGCGCCCTTCTTGCTGCCGGGCTTGCGGGTCGCCCCGCGCCGCTGCGAGTTGCCGGCCATCAGTCCTCCTGCTCGGGTGCGAGCGCCCAGCGGGCGCCCGTCGGTGCGTCCTCGACGACGACGCCCGCGGCCGCGAGGCGGTCCCGGACGGCGTCGGCGGTGGTCCAGTCCTTCTCGGCGCGTGCTCGCGCCCTGACGTCGAGCTCGGCGCGGACGAGCGCATCGAGCGCCGCCGCGGCCCGCGAGCCGCCCTCGCCGCTCTCCCAGCGCACGGGGTCGAGCCCGAGCACGTCGAGCATCGCCCGGACCGCGACGAGGGCCGTCCGGGCGTCGTCCCGGTCACCCTCGGCGAGGGCCGTGTTGCCCGCGCGCAGGTGCTCGTGCACGACGGCGAGCGCAGCGGAGACGTTGAGGTCGTCGTCGAGCGCGGCGGCGAAGGCCGCGGGCAGGTCCGCGGTCGCGACCTCGTCGTCGGCGGGCGTGCCGACCCGCTCGTGCGCGCGACGCACGAAGCCCGCGAGCCGGTCCCACGTCGCCTCGGCGTCGTGCACCGTCTCGGGCGACCACTCGAGCATGGACCGGTAGTGCACCGAGGCGAGCGCGTAGCGCAGGACGACGGGCCGGACCTGCTCGAACAGCGTGCCCACGAGGAGCGAGTTGCCGAGCGACTTGCTCATCTTCGCGCCGCCCTGCGTGACCCAGGCGCTGTGCACCCACGTCCGGGCGAACCCGTCGCCCGCGGCGCGCGACTGCGCCTGCTCGTTCTCGTGGTGCGGGAACCGCAGGTCGATGCCGCCGCCGTGGATGTCGAACTCGGCGCCGAGGTAGCGGCGCGCCATCGCGGAGCACTCGAGGTGCCACCCCGGGCGACCGCGGCCGAACGGCGTGGGCCACGAGGCGTCCTGCGGGTCGGTGGGCTTGACGCCCTTCCACAGCGCGAAGTCCCGGGGGTCCCGCTTGCCGCCCGCACCGGTCCCGTCCGCCGCGTCGGCCTCGTCGGGCGATGCGCCGACGTCCTCGGGGCGCTGGTTCGTGAGCGCGCCGTACCCGGGGAACGAGCGCACGTCGAACCAGACGTCGCCGGGCCCCGACACGTACGCGTGGCCCCGCTCGACGAGGCGCTCCATGAGCTCGACCATCTCGGTGACGTGCCCCGTCGCGCGCGGCTCGTAGGTGGGGGGCAGCACGCCGAGCGCGTCGTGCGCCGCCGCGAACTCGCGCTCGTGCCGCTGGGCCCACGCCCACCACGGGACGCCCGCCTCGGCGGCCTTGGCGAGGATCTTGTCGTCGATGTCCGTGACGTTGCGGATGAGCGTGACCTCGAGCCCGCTGCGTCGCAGCCACCGGGTCAGGACGTCGAACGCGACGGCGGTGCGCATGTGCCCGATGTGCGGGGAGGACTGGACGGTGGCGCCGCACACGTACATCGAGACCTGTCCGGGGCGCAGCGGGACGAGCTCCCGCGTGGTCCGGGAAGCGGTGTCGAAGAGGTGCAGGGTCACCGCGCAAGGGTACCGGCGAGCGCACGGCGCGCTCCCGGCGCCGTCGACCGGCCCCGGGCGGCCCCGCCGACACCACCCCGGGCACCGCCCCCGCGCGTCCGCAGCGCCGAGGCCCCGTCCGCGGGGCCCTGGACGGCGTCCCCGGCCGACGAGAGGATGGCGGTATGTCGCGCATCGTGGTGGCGACCGCCTACGGCGGACCCGAGGTCCTGCGAGTCGTCGATCAGGAGGTCCCCCGGCCCGGCCCGGGGCAGGTCCTCCTCGAGGTCCACGCGGCGGGGGTGAACCCGGCCGACTGGAAGACGTACTCCGGCGCGTGGGGGCGCGACGAGGCCCGGCTGCCGCTGCGGCTCGGCTTCGAGGCCGCGGGCGTGGTGGTGGGCGTGGGCGAGGGCGTCGAGGACGTCTGGATCGGCGACGAGGTGATCGCCCACCCCGCGCGCGGGGCGTACGCGGACCACCTCGTGGTCGAGGCGTCCTCGGTGGTCCCCAAGCCGCCGACGCTCGAGTGGGCGCCCGCGGGCGGGCTCATGGTGACCGGGACGACGGCGGTCCACGCGATCACGGCGACGTCGGTCGGCGCGGGCGACACGCTGCTCGTGCACGGCGCCAGCGGCGGCGTCGGGTCGATGGTCGTCCAGCTCGCCCGCATGCGCGGCGCACGTGTCGTCGGCACGGCGAGCCACGCGAACCACGACTACCTCGTGGAGCTGGGCGCCGTGCCCGTCGCGCACGGCCCCGGGCTCGAGGAGCGCGTGCGCACGGTGGCCCCGCACGGCGTGACCGCGGCGGTCGACACCGTGGGCACCGACGAGGCGCTCGACGTCTCGGTCGCGCTCGTCCGCGACCGGCACCGCGTGGCGACCATCGCGGGCTTCGGCCGGGGCGCGGCCCTGGGGGTCCAGCGGCTCGGCGGCGGTCCCGGCGCGGACCCGGGCACCGACATCCGCGCCGAGGCCCGACGGCGCCTCGCCGACCTCGCCGGCTCGCACCGGATCACGGTGCACGTCGGCGCGACGTACCACCTCGCGGACGCGGGGCGCGCGCACCGGGCCGGGATGGACGGCGCGGTGCGCGGGAAGCTCGTCCTGGTCCCGTAGCTGCCGCCCGGGGAGGCGCCCCTCGGGCCGGGACCCCGGCGGGGGTCGCTCCGTCGGGACCCCCGCCGGGGTCGCTCAGGCAGGAACCGCGGGCGGTTCGCTCAGGCGGGGACGACGAGCGCGGTCGCGACGGCGGCCACGCCCTCGCCGCGACCGGTCAGGCCGAGGCCGTCCGTCGTCGTCGCGGAGAGCGACACGGGCGCACCGCACGCGGCCGAGAGCGCCGCCTCGGCCTCGGCGCGGCGCGGGCCGAGCCGGGGCCGGTTGCCGATCACCTGGACGGCGACGTTCCCGACGACGAATCCGGCGTCCCGCACGCGCCGCACGGTCTCCGCCAGGAGCGCAGCGCCGGACGCCCCCGCCCACTCGGGTGCGGAGGTGCCGAAGTTCGAGCCGAGGTCGCCGAGGCCCGCGGCGGACAGCAGGGCGTCGCACGCGGCGTGCGCGGCGACGTCGGCGTCGGAGTGCCCGACGAGGCCGGTCTCGCCCGGCCAGTGCAGGCCGCCGAGCCACATCTCGCGCCCGCTGCCGGGCTCCGCGAACGCGTGGACGTCGGTGCCGACGCCCGTGCGCGGGAGCGCGGGCATCAGGCGTCGCCCCGCAGCCGGTGCCGTCCGCCCCGGGCCGGGCGCGACCCGGCGAGGAGCAGCTCGGCGAGGGCGAGGTCCTGACCCGTGGTGACCTTGAACGCGTCGGGGTGGCCGTCGACCACGGTGACGGGGACGCCCAGCGCGACGCACAGGGACGCGTCGTCGGTCGCGGCGGACGACTCGTCGCCCGCCCGGCCCCGCGCCGCCGCATGGGCCTCGTCGAGGACGCGACGGTCGAAGCCCTGGGGCGTCTGGACGGCGCGGAGCGTCGCGCGGTCGACGGGCGTCACGCCGTCGTCGACCTGGACGACCGAGTCGGTGACCGGCACCACCGGGACGACGGCGCTCGCGCCCGCCCGAACGGCCTCGACCACGCGCGCGGTGACGGCACCGGGGGTCAGCGCGCGGGCCGCGTCGTGCACGAGCACGAGGTCGACGTCCGGGGACAGCGCCGCGAGCCCTGCTGCGACGGACGCCTGCCGGGTCGCACCGCCGACGACGCAGCGGACGGGTACCGCGGGCGCGTCCCCGGCCGCCTCCTCGGACGTGTCGACGGACCGGTGAGCACCGCCGCCCGCGCCGGCGAGGGCGTCCTCGACGGCCGACCGGTGCTCGCCCGGGACGGTGACGACCACCTCGTCGACGACGCCTGACGACAGGAGCCGGTCGAGCGCGTGCCGCACGAGCGGGACGCCACCCGCCGGGACGAGCGCCTTGGGCAGGGCGTGCCCGAGACGGCTGCCGCTGCCGGCAGCCGTCAGAACGACGGCGACGCGCACGGGACGCGGAGCCGTCAGGAGGCGAGGACCTCGTCGAGGATGGCCTCGGCCTTCTCCTCCTCGGTGTGCTCCGCGAGCGCGAGCTCCGAGACGAGGATCTGCCGCGCCTTGGCGAGCATGCGCTTCTCGCCCGCGGACAGGCCACGATCGGCGTCACGACGCGAGAGGTCGCGCACGACCTCGGCGACCTTGATGACGTCGCCCGAGGCGAGCTTCTCGAGGTTGGCCTTGTAGCGGCGCGACCAGTTGGTCGGCTCCTCGGTGTACGGCGCACGGAGCACGTCGAAGACCTTCTCGAGGCCCTCCTGCCCGACGACGTCGCGGACGCCGACGAGGTCGACGTTCTCCGCGGGCACCTCGATGGTCAGGTCGCCCTGGGCGACCTTGAGCTTGAGGTAGATCTTCTCCTCACCCCGGATGGTGCGCTTCTTGATCTCCTCGATCAGCGCTGCTCCGTGGTGCGGGTAGACAACAGTCTCGCCTACGGTGAAAGTCATATCGCGGACGTCCCCTTTCGCGGAGGGCCATCTTAGCACGGGCGCCCCGGCGCCCGGTCCTGCGCTGCTCCCGTTTGCGCTGGTCAAGGGCCTGAGGTCCTGGTGAGAGCCTCAGACAGTAGGCTTGCGCCCGGTCCTCGAGCCTGATCCCGAGGCCCCGTCCCGCCCCGCGTCGCGTCCAGGAGACACCCGTGGCCCTGAGCCCCACCAGCACCCCCGCCCCGGCGTCGTCCGCCGCCCTGCGCACCCGCGGTGCGCGCACCCGCCCGACCCCCCGGGCCGCGCGCACGCTCGCGGCCGGCGCCGTCGTCGCGGCCGTGCTGACCGGCTGCTCGGCGACGAACGAGCTCACGACCATCGGCGCGTACGACGCGTCGGACGGTGTGAGCGCGTCCGTCGGCGACGTGCGCGTGGGCAACCTCGTGCTCGTCGGCGAGGACGAGGGCGAGCCCGGCCGGCTGCTGGGCTACGTCACGCACGACGGCCTCGAGGGCACGACCGTCACGCTGTCCCTCGCCGACGGCGGCGAGCCGGTCACGGTCGACCTCGAGCCGTCGGGCACCGTGCAGCTCGGCGACGCGGAGGGCGACGAGCTCGTCTTCGAGTCCCTCCCGGTGATCCCCGGCGCGGTCGCCGACCTGGTGGTCGAGACCGAGCTGGGCGAGACGACGACCGTCCCGGTCCCCGTCCTGGACGGCACCCTCCCGGAGTACGCCGACCTCGTGCCCTGAGGGCCTCGCGCCCTGAGCCCCGCGCCGTGAGCACGTCGTCGGGGCCGGGTCCGCTCAGCCGAAGCGGCCGGAGATGTAGTCCTCGGTCGCCTGGACCGACGGGGTCGAGAACATGGTGCGGGTGTCGTCCATCTCGATGAGTCGACCCGGCTCTCCCGTGCCCGCGACGTTGAAGAACGCGGTGCGATCGCTCACGCGCGCGGCCTGCTGCATGTTGTGGGTCACGATCACGATCGTGTAGTCGTTCTTGAGCTCGGCGATGAGGTCCTCGATCGCGAGCGTCGAGATGGGGTCGAGGGCCGAGGCGGGCTCGTCCATGAGCAGGATCTGCGGCTTGACCGCGATCGCCCGGGCGATGCAGAGGCGCTGCTGCTGACCGCCCGAGAGCGACGACCCGGGGCGGTCGAGGCGGTCCTTGACCTCCTTCCAGAGGTTCGCACCGCGCAGCGACGTCTCCACGAGGTCGGCGGCGTCGGACTTCGAGATCCGGCGGTTGTTGAGCCGCACGCCCGCGAGGACGTTCTCGGCGATCGACATCGTCGGGAACGGGTTGGGCCGCTGGAACACCATGCCGATCTGGCGGCGCACGGCGACCGGGTCGACCGCCGGGTCGTACAGGTCGACCCCGTCGACCGTGACCGTGCCGTCCACGCGCGCGCCGGGGATGACCTCGTGCATGCGGTTCAGCGTCCGCAGGAACGTCGACTTGCCGCAGCCCGAGGGCCCGATGAGGGCCGTGACCGAGCGCGCCTCGATCATCATCGAGACGTCGGCGACGGCGTGGAAGGTGCCGTAGTAGACGTCGAGGTCCTTGACGTCGATGCGCTGTGCCATGGGGTTCGTGTCCTCCGGGGGGCCGTGGGCGGGGTCAGTGCCCGCGGGCGGGGGTGAAGTACCGCGCGACGAGCCGCGCGCCGAGGTTGAGCAGCATGACGATCGCGATGAGCACGAGCGCCGCGGCCCACGCCCGGTCGTAGTTGATCGTGGCGATGCAGTCCGCGGCCTCGGGCGCGCACGGCACGAGGCCCTGCGAGTACTGGCGGAAGACGTACACCGGGAGCGTCATCATGCGCCCCTCGAACAGGTTGTAGTTGATCGAGTCGATCACGCCGAGCGTGATGAGCAGGGGCGCCGTCTCGCCGATGACGCGTGCGATCGCGAGCATCACGCCGGTGACGATGCCCCCGACGGCGGTGCGCAGCACGACCTTGACGATCGTCAGCCACTTCGGCACGCCGAGCGCGTACGCGGCCTCGCGCAGCTCGTTGGGCACGAGGCGCAGCATCTCCTCGCTCGAGCGCACGACGACGGGCGTCATGAGGACCGAGAGCGCGACGGCGCCGACGACGCCGAACCGCACCCCGGGGCCGAAGAAGATCGCGAACAGCGCGTACGCGAACAGGCCCGCGACGATCGACGGGATGCCCGTCATGACGTCGACGAAGAAGGTGACCGCGCGGGCGAGCCGACCGCGTCCGTACTCGACGAGGTAGATCGCGGTGAGCAGGCCGACCGGGACCGAGATCAGCGTCGCGAAGCCGGTGACCATGAGGGTGCCGACGATCGCGTGGTAGATCCCGCCCGCGTCCATCCCGCCGAACACCCCGCGCATCGAGACCACGAGGAAGTAGGGGCTGAGCCGCTCGATGCCGTTGCCGAGCACGGTCCAGATCACCGAGACGAGCGGCACGAGCGCGATGAGGAACGCGGACGTCACCACGACCGCCATGAGGCGGTCCACGACGCGCCGACGCGTGTCGGGGCGCGTGAGCAGGTCGCGCGTCGACGGACGCGCGTCCGGGCGGGAGGTCGTCGTCGCGGTCATCAGTTCGCCCCCGAGAAGTCCTTGCGCCGGGCCACGACCCAGCGGGCGGCCATGTTGACCGCGAGCGTGATGACGAAGAGCGCGAGCCCGGTCGCGATGAGCGCGCTCACGCCGAGCGGGCTCGCCTCCGGGAACTGCAGCGCGATGTTCGCCGCGATGGTCTGGTGCCGGCCGGCGAGCAGCAGCGCGAAGCTGTAGGTGAGCCCCGGCGACAGGATCATGAGGACGGCCATCGTCTCGCCCAGCGCACGACCGAGGCCGAGCATCGAGGCGCTGATGAGACCCGACCGGCCGAACGGCAGCACGGCCATCCGGACCATCTCCCAGCGCGTCGCGCCCAGCGCGAGGGCGGCCTCCTCGTGCAGCCGAGGCGTCTGGAGGAAGACCTCGCGCGCGACCGCCGTGATGATCGGCAGGATCATGACGGCGAGCACGACGCCGACCGTCATCATGACGCGCGGCGGGGTGGCGGCAGGGCCCTCGAACAGCGGGATGAAGCCGAGGTTGTCGGCGAGCCAGCCCCACACGCCCTCGAGCCGCCGCGAGAGCCACAGCCCGCCCCACAGGCCGTAGATCACGCTCGGGATCGCGGCGAGGAGGTCGACGACGTAGCCGAGCGACGCGGCGAGCCGGCGGGGTGCGTAGTGGGAGATGAACAGCGCGATGCCGACCGCGACCGGCACCGCCATGAGCAGCGCCAGCACGGCGGCGACGAGCGTCCCGAAGACGAGCGGCCCCACGTACCGGACGATCGACCCGTGGTCGGGGATCCAGCTGATCGCCGCGAGCTCCTCCGAGCCGGCCGTCAGGGCCGGCCAGGCGCGCAGCAGCAGGAAGGCCGCGACGGCGGCGAGGACGACGAGGATCAGGGTGCCCGCACCGGTCGAGAGGCCCGCGAACACGCGGCCCGCGGTGTCGCGGTGCGGTCGGCGGGCGGCCTGGAGGTCGTCGTCCTCCTGCCGGACCGGGGGTGTGTCGCTGGTGCTCAACGTGGGCTCCGCATCGGGGGGCGTTGCACGGGTGGGTGGGTCGGGCGACGGCCCGGGGTCAGCCGATCCCCTCCAGGACCGGCAGGACCTCCGAGCGCAGCGCGTCGGAGACGGGTGCCGACCCGGCGGTGTCGGCGGCGGCGGCCTGACCGGCCTCGCCGGCGACGTAGGACAGGAACGCGCTCACGAGCTCGCCCGTCGCGGGGTCCTCGTACGCGGTGCACGCGAGCGTGTAGGAGATGAGCACGAGCGGGTAGGCGCCGGGCGCCGTCGTCGTGCGGTCGAGCTCGACGACGAAGCTGGTGGCCGGTCGACCCTCGGCGCGGGGCGACGCGTCGACGACGGCGGCCGCCGCCTCGGGCGAGAACTCGACGAACTCGTCGCCGACGCCGAGCCGCACCGTGCCGAGCGACCCGGCCTTCGACGCGTCGGCGTACGTGATCGTGCCGGTCCCGTCGGTGACGGTCTGCACGACCCCGGAGTTGCCCTGCGCCGACTGCCCGCCGCTGACGGGCCAGTCGCCGCTCGGCTCGTGCGGCCACGCCTCGGGGGCGGTCGCGTGCAGGTACTCGGTGAAGTTCTCGGTCGTGCCCGACTCGTCCGACCGGTTGACGGGGGTGATGCCCAGGTCCGGCAGCGCGACGTCGGGGTTCTCCGCCGCGATCTCGGGCGCGTCCCAGCGCGTGATCGTGCCGGCGAAGATGCCCGCCACGGTCGCGGGCGACATCGCGAGCGAGTCGACGCCTTCGAGGTTGAAGACCACGGCGATCGGCGAGATGTACAGCGGCGCCTCGACGACCTCGCCCGGTGCGCACCGCTCCTGCGCCGCGGCGAGCTCCTCCTCGTCGAGCGGCGCGTCCGACCCGGCGAACGCGACGCCGCCCTCGACGAACTGCGTCCGGCCACCGCCCGAGCCGACGGGGTCGTACGCGACGGACACGTCCGGGTTCGCGGACTGGAAGCCCGCGACCCACGCCTGCATCGCGGACTCCTGCGAGCTCGCGCCCGCTCCGGCGACGGACCCGGACAGGTCGGACGCGACGGGTGCCTCGGCGGGTGCGTCGGTCGGCGCGCCGCCCGGTCGCCACGGGTGGTTGACGGGGTCGTCCGAGCCGCACCCGGCCAGGAGGAGGACGGCCGCGGCGGCCGCCAGGGCCGTCCCGCGTGTCGCGTCGTGTCTCACCGTGCTCCGTCCCGGTCGTGCGGCTGGTCCGTCCGGCCGCGAGGTCCGCGGGCGCGGCCGAACCGTGGGGGTCCTCGCGCCAGCGTGCCTCAGCGTACGAAAACGCTCTACCGCGCACGGGCGCGGAGGTGAACGCAGGGTGAACGGCGCACGAAGACTTCGACGCGCGCACGACGAGCCGGCGACCGGTCCGTGTCGGACCGGCCACCGGCTCGCGGCTCCCCCTGCTGAGCGCCGCCCCTGCGCAGCCCGTGCCGCACCTGGCCCGGGCGCCCGACCGGCCGCCGCCCCCCGACGGCGGCCGGTCGTCAGGCGATCGCGTCGACGATCTCCATGACGTTCGAGCGCATCTCCTCGGAGATCGGCGCCGAGCCGGCGGCCGACGCGGCCGCCTGCTGGCCCTCCTCGCTCGCGACGTATGTGAGGAACGCCTTGACCAGCTCGGCGTCCGCGGCGTCCTCGTACTCGGTGCACGCGAGCGAGTAGGACACGAGCACGATCGGGTACGCGCCGTCGGCGGTCGTGTCGCGCTCGAGCTCGCGCACGAGGCTCGCCTCCGGACGGCCCTCGGCCAGCGGCGACGCATCCACGACGGCCGCGGCGGCCTCGGGCGAGTACGGGACGTACTCCTCGCCGACCTGCACCGCCACCGTGCCGAGCGACCCGGCGCGCGACGCGTCGGCGTAGGTCACGGCACCCTCGGCCTCGGTCACCGTCTGGACGACGCCCGAGGTGCCCTGCGCCGACTGCGTGCCCGAGACGGGCCAGTCGCCGCTGGCCTCGTGCGGCCACGCGTCACCCGCGGCGGCCGCGAGGTACTCGGTGAAGTTCTCGGTCGTGCCCGACTCGTCGGAGCGGTTGACCGGCGTGATCGCGAGGGCCGGGAGCTCGACGTCGGGGTTCGCCTCGGCGATCTCCGGCGCGTCCCACGACGTGATCTCGCCGTTGAAGATCTTCGCGATCGTCTCGGCGGACAGGTTGAGGGAGTCGATGCCGGGGAGGTTGAAGATCACGGCGATGGGCGAGATGTAGAGCGGGAGCTCGGCGACGTCGCCCGGCGCACAGCGCTCGGCGCCCAGGGCGAGCTCCTCCTCGTCCAGCGCGGCGTCGGAGCCGGCGAACTGGACGCCGCCCTCGGTGAACTGCGTGCGGCCACCGCCCGACCCGACCGGGTCGTAGGCGACGTTGACGTCCGGGTTGGCGGACTGGAAACCGGCGATCCAGGCCTGCATCGCCGACTCCTGCGAGCTCGCGCCCGCTCCGGAGAGCTGACCGCTCAGCTCGCCGCCGGTCGACGACGACTCGCTGTCCGTCGACGTCTCGGTGGTGTTGTCGGAGCCGCACGCCGCCAGCGTGAGCGCGAGAGCGCTGATGGCGGCCACGGGGAGGATGCGGCCCTGTCGGTGAAGCGTCACTGTGTTCCGTCCTGTCGCGTCGTGCCGCACGTGGTGCGCGGCATCCGTCGGCGACGCTAGGGAGCCCAGGTGACGTGATCGGCGTCACCCGCTGAACGCGCGGTGAACGACCGGGGAAGATCGCCCGGCGGCACGACCCGCCGGCTCAGTCCGCGTCGTCGTCGGCGAGCTTGTAGCCCAGGCCGCGCACGGTCAGCAGCCGCCGCGGGTTCGCGGGGTCCTGCTCGATCTTGGCGCGCACGCGCTTGACGTGGACGTCGAGGGTCTTGGTGTCGCCCACGTAGTCCGAGCCCCAGACGCGGTCGATGATCTGCCGCCGGGTGAGGACGCGCCCCGCGTTGCGCAGCAGCAGCTCGAGCAGCTCGAACTCCTTGAGCGGGAACGCGACGCGCTCGCCGTCGACGTCGACGACGTGCCGGTCGACGTCGAGGCGCAGGCCGCCGACGGCGAGCACCTGGTCGTCGTCGTCGTCGACCACGTCGGAGCGCCTGCGCAGCACCGCCTTGACGCGCGCGAGCAGCTCGCGCGACGAGTACGGCTTGGTCACGTAGTCGTCCGCGCCGATCTCGAGGCCGACGACCTTGTCCACCTCGCCGTCCTTGGCCGTGAGCATGATGACCGGGACGGAGCTGCGCTGGCGCAGCCGCACGCAGACCTCGGTGCCGCTCAGGCCCGGGAGCATGAGGTCGAGCAGCACCAGGTCGGCGCCGCCGCGGTCGAACTCCTCGAGCGCCTGCGGGCCGGTCTCGGCGACCGACACGTCGTAGCCCTCCCGCCGCAGCAGGTAGGCCAGGGGGTCGCGGTAGGACTCCTCGTCCTCGACCACGAGGATGCGGGTCATCGGTCGGCTCCTTCGGTCGCGCTCGCGTCGGCGAGCGGCAGGCGGACGGTGAACGTCGAGCCCTGTCCGGGCTGGGACCACACGGAGACCTCTCCCCCGTGGTCGGCGACGACGTGCTTGACGATGCTCAGGCCCAGCCCCGTGCCGCCCGTGTCGCGCGAGCGCGCGGGGTCGACGCGGTAGAAGCGCTCGAACAGGCGGGGGACGGCCTCGGCCGGGATGCCGATGCCCTGGTCGACGACGGCGACCTCGACCGTCCCGGCGGCGACGTCGACCGACGTGCCCACCGCGACGCGCGTCCCCGGCTCGGAGTAGGCGACCGCGTTGTCGAGCAGGTTGCGCACCGCGGTGACGAGCAGGTCGTGGCTGCCCAGGACGACCGCGTCGGGCACGGGCCCCGCCTCGATCGCGATGCGGCGCGCACCGGCGGCGGTGCGGGACCGCTCGACCGCCTCGCCGACGACGTCCGCGACGAGCACGTGCTCGGGCTCGCGCGACGGGTCGGTGCTCTGGAGCCGGGACAGCTCGATGATCTCCTGCACGAGCGCCGCGAGCCGCTGGGCCTCGGTGCGCATGCGGCCCGCGAACCGGCGGACCGTCTCGGGGTCGTCCGCCGCGTCCTCGACGGTCTCCGCGAGCAGCGACAGCGCGCCCACGGGGGTCTTGAGCTCGTGCGAGGTGTTGACGACGAAGTCCCGCCGGACCGCCTCGAGCCGCAGCGCGTCGGTGCGGTCCTCGACGATGAGCAGCACGTGCTCGGCGTCGAGCACCGCGACGCGCACGTGCAGCACGAGCGTCGCGCCGCCCACGGCGCTGCGCTGGACCTCGACCTCCTCGTCGACCTGCCGACCGTCCTGCGCCGCGTCCAGGACCAGGCGCTCGACGGCCGGGTTGACGATCCGGTCGCCGCGCACGAGCCCCAGACGGGTCGCGGGCGCGTTCGCCCGGACGACGCGTCCGCTGCGCGTCGCGACGACGGCTCCGGCGCGCAGCGCGTCGAGGACGGCTCCGACGCCGTCCGGGACGGCGTGGTGCTGGCCTCCCCCGAGCGCGCCGCCTGTGGTGTCGTGGACGCCGGCGTCGCGGACGCCCCTGGCCCGTCGTGCCACGAGCACCCCCACCACGAGGCCGACCAGCGCCGCGACCAGGAGCATCGCACCCAGCGTCACGCCGTCGGTCGGCAGGCCATCGGTCACCGGCTCAGGGTATGTTCGCGAGCGGGGCGCTCAGGCCGCTGCGCCCGTCGGCGCGGCGCGCCCGCGGCAAAGGTTCATCGACGGGTCGCCTGCCGTTCACCTGGCGCTGCGAGCCTGTGCCGGCACCGGACGAGAGGGAAGTCATGCGGGACATCTTCACCGCCGAGCTCACGGCACTCGGCGAGGACCTCGCGGCGATGAGCCGCCTGGTCGAGTCGGCGATCTCGTCGGCGGGACGCGCTCTGCTCGAGGGCGACCTCGCCCTCGCCGAGAACGTCATCGCGGACGACCACACCATCGACGCGATCGAGCGCGAGCTCGACGAGCGCTGCGTCGCCCTCCTCGCGCAGCAGCAGCCCGTCGCGCGGGACCTGCGGATCGTCGTCACCGCGCTGCGGATCAGCGCGTCGCTCGAGCGGATGGGCGACCTCGCGCGGCACGTCGCCGCGGTCGCGCGCCTGCGGTACCCGGAGAAGGCGCTGCCGTCCGACGTCGAGCCGCTGTTCCGTCAGATGCACGAGAGCGCGGCGCGCGTGGCGGAGCGGGTCACGACGGTGCTCGAGACGCGCGACGTGCACCTCGCGGAGGAGATCTACCGCGACGACGACCTGCTCGACCAGCTCCACGCGGCGACGTTCCAGACGACGCTGGGCGGCGAGGCCGTCTACACGCCCCAGCAGGTCGTCGACATCACGCTCCTGGGGCGCTACTACGAGCGCTTCGGCGACCACGGCGTGTCGATCGCGCACCGCGTCGTCTACCTCGTCACGGGCGACCTCGACGAGCACGGCGGCCCCTGACCCGGTCTGCCCGCGCCGACGACGACGGGCCCGTCACCTCGCGGTGACGGGCCCGTCGTGCGTGCGGGGTCAGCGACCCTGGTTCGCGACCGCCTGGATCGCGGCGGCGGCGGCCTCGGGGTCGAGGTACTCGCCACCCTTCGTCACGGGCTCGAGCGTGTCCTCGTCGAGCTCGTAGCGCAGCGGGATGCCGGTCGGGATGTTGATCCCGGCGATGGTCTCGTCGTCGATGCCGTCGAGGTACTTGACGATCGCGCGGATCGAGTTGCCGTGGGCCGCGACGAGCACGGTCTTCCCGGCCCGGAGGTCGGGGACGATGTCGCTGTTCCAGTACGGCAGCGCGCGGTCGAGGACGTCCTTGAGGCACTCGGTGCGCACGACCGGCTCGCCCGCGTAGCGCGGGTCCGCGTCCTGCGAGTACTCCGAGCCGAGCTCGATCTCGGGCGGCGGGACGTCGTAGGACCGGCGCCAGAGCATGAACTGCTCCTCGCCGAACTCGGCGAGGGTCTGCTTCTTGTCCTTGCCCTGGAGCGCGCCGTAGTGGCGCTCGTTGAGGCGCCAGCTGCGCTTGACCGGGATCCAGTGCCGGTCGGCCGCGTCGAGCGCGAGGTTCGCGGTGGTGATCGCGCGGCGCAGGAGCGACGTGTGCACGACGTCGGGCAGCACGCCCGCGTCGGTCAGCAGGCGACCGCCGCGCCTGGCCTCCTCGACGCCCTTCTCGGAGAGCGCGACGTCCACCCAGCCGGTGAACAGGTTCTTGGCGTTCCACTCGCTCTCGCCGTGGCGGAGCAGTACGAGGGTGTAGGTCATGGGCCAATCCTGCCCCACGACCGCGCGGGACGGCTGGGCCCTCCGGGACCCGGACGGTCCGCGGGACGGTCCCGGGACGTCAGGCCGCGCCGCGCCGCACGCGGTCGTGCGCGAGGTCGTAGACCTTGACCATCGCCTCGGCCGCGGCCTCCCAGCCGAGCCGGCGTCCGTGCCGCAGCGCGCCGAGCGCGAGCCGCGAGCGCGTGGGCGCGTCGCCGAGCAGACCCGTGAGCGCGTCGGCCCACGCGGGAGCGCGGTGCCCGCGCACGAGCGCACCCGTCACCCCGTCGACGACGACGGTCCGCAGACCGCCGACGGCCGCCGCCACGACAGGGGTCCCGCACGCCTGGGCCTCGGCCGCGACGAGCCCGAACGACTCCGAGCGCGACGGGACGGCGACCAGGTCCGCGGCGCGGTACCAGGCGCCGAGCTCGCGCCGCCCGACGGGCGGGCGGACGACGACGCGCGACGCGACGCCGAGCGACCGTGCGAGCTCGGTCAGCTCGGCGACGGCGCGCGGGTTGCCGCTCGGCCCGCCGAGCACGACGAGCAGCGGCACCGGGCGGCCGCGCCGCGCGATCTCGCCGAGCGCACGCACGAGGACGTCGGGCGCCTTGAGGGGCTGGACGCGTCCGGCGAAGAGCACGACCTGCTCGTCGAGCGGGAGGCCGACGGCGAGCCGGGCGCGCAGCTGCGCGTCCGCGAGCGCGCCGGCGTCGACGGGGCCCGCGGGCACGTCGGCGTGGAAGAGGTCGAGGTCGACCCCGGGCGCGACGACGTGCACGGCACCGGGGTCGGCGTCGTAGAGCTCGACGAGATCGCCCGCCTCCTCGGCGGTGCTCGCGACGAGCGCGTGCGCGGCGGCGACGACCTGCTCCTCGCCGATGACGCGGCCGACGGGCTCGGGGCGGTCGCCCGGGGCGAGCGCGGCGTTCTTGACCTTCGCGAGGGTGTGCATCGTGTGGATCAGCGGCACGTCCCAGCGGTCGGCCGCGAGCCAGCCGACCTGGCCGGACAGCCAGTAGTGCGAGTGGACGACGTCGTACCAGCCTCGTGCGCGCGCCGCCCCCGTGCGCAGGACGCCCGCGGTGAACGCGCACAGCTGTCCCGGGAGGTCGTTCTTGTCCAGGCCCTCGTACGGCCCCGCGGGGACGTGCCGGACGAGCACGCCGTCGTCCATGGGCACGGTCTCGGGCAGGCGCGACGTCGTCGCCCGCGTGAAGATCTCGACCTGCGCGCCGCGTGCCGCGAGCGCGCGCGCGAGGTCGGTGACGTAGACGTTCATGCCGCCCGCGTCCCCCGTGCCGGGCTGGTCGAGGGGCGACGTGTGCACGGACAGCATCGCGACGCGCGGCTGGTCCAGGCTCACGGGCGCACTCCTCACACAGGTCCGTCGTCGGGGGATCGGTCCCCAGTATCGATGATCCGCGCGGACGCCCGTGCTCGCGCGTCGACGGCCGGACAGGCTCAGTCCGCGAGCGGACCCCACGTCGAGGGGTCCTCGACCACGGCGTGCAGGCGGCTCAGCGCCGCACCGCTGAGCGCGGGGTACGGGCCCGCGCGCGCGACGTCCACCGCCACGGGCGACCAGGGCGCCGAGATGACGCCGCGGGCGAGCTCGCGCTCGAGTGGCTCGCGCAGGTGGTCGACGAGCACCGCGTGCGTGCCGCCGAGCACGACCTGCTCGACGTCGACCACGTTGACGACGTTGGCGAGCGCGACGCCCAGCGCGCGACCGGCGACCTCGAGCGCCTCGAGCGTGCGCGCGTCACCCGCGTCGGCCGAGCGGCGCAGGTCCTCGACCGACGCGTCCGCGGGCAGGCCGGCGCGCGCGAGGATCGCGTCCTGGCCCGCGTACGCCTCGAGCGTCCCGGGCCGGTGGCCGCGTGCCGCCGAGACCGGGGCCGTCGCGTCCGCGGCGTCCATGTCCAGGACGGTGTGGCCGACCTCACCGCTCCAGCCGTGGCGACCGGGGAAGATCGCGCCGTCGAGCACGATGGCGGCACCGATGCCGACCTCGCCCGAGACGTAGACGAAGCTGCTGGCGCCGTCGTCGGGCGCGAGCCGCCGCGCGCGGGCCTCGGCGCGGGCCGCGAGGTTGGCCTCGTTGCCGAGCCAGGGGGCGTGCGCGGCGTCGCGTCCGAGCAGGCCGACGACGTCGACGTCGCGCCAGCCGAGGTTGGGCGCGACGCGCAGCGGCCCGGTGACGCGGTCCACGAGGCCGGGCAGCGCGAGCGCGGAGCCCACGACCGTCGCCCCGTCGGCCTCGTGCGGCGCCACGAGCCCGGACCCCAGCGCGTCGAGGCGGCGCAGGACCTCGGCCGGGTCGCTCCCCCGGAAGTCGTCGTGCTCGACGCGCTCGGCGACCACGTCGCCCGCGAGGTCGAGCACGCGCGCACCGAGGTAGTCGACGTTCACCTCGAGCCCGACGGCGAGCACGGTCCCCGACGCGGCGCGCAGCGGCACCGCGGGACGGCCGGCGCGCTGCGCCGCGACGGGCGGCAGCTCGGCGACGAGGCGCGCCGCCACGAGCCGGTCGACGAGCGCCGAGACGGTCGCGCGCGTGAGCCCGGTCGCCGCCGCGATGTCCGCGCGCGACGGTGCGACGGGTGCGTCGACGACGTGGCGGAGGACGAGTCCGAGGTTGTGCCGGCGCAGGCTGGCCTGGCGTGCGGGGTCGACGGCGCGCATGCCTTGACCCTAGCGCCCTGGAGCGCATAAGTTCATCCATACAACAAACCAGGGTCGCGCCGTCGCGGCCCCTCCCGAGGAGAGACGCAGATGGTGCGCAAGCCCACCCCTGAGGACAAGTTCTCGTTCGGTCTGTGGACCGTCGGATGGTCCGCCCGCGACCAGTTCGGCGACGCGACCCGCCCCGACCTGGACCCGGTCGAGTCCGTCCACCGCCTGGCCGAGCTCGGCGCGTCCTACGTGACGTTCCACGACGACGACGTCGTCCCGTTCGGCTCCGACACGGCCGAGCGCGACCGGATCCTCGAGCGCTTCAAGAAGGCGCTCGCGGACACCGGCGTCGAGGTCGAGATGGTCACGACCAACACGTTCAGCCACCCCATCTTCAAGGACGGGGCATTCACGTCGAACGACCGCCGCGTCCGCCGCTACGGCCTGCGGAAGATCCTCCGGAACGTCGACCTCGCCGCCGACCTGGGCGCGAAGACGTTCGTCATGTGGGGCGGCCGCGAGGGCGCCGAGTACGACGCCGCGAAGGACCTGTTCGCCGCGCACGAGCGTTATGCCGAGGGCATCGACACCGTCGCCGCATACATCAAGGAGAAGGGCTACGACCTGCGCATCGCGCTCGAGCCCAAGCCGAACGAGCCCCGCGGCGACATCCTGCTGCCGACCGTGGGCCACGCGCTGGCATTCATCGCCGAGCTCGAGAACGGCGACATCGTCGGCCTCAACCCCGAGGTCGGGCACGAGCAGATGGCGGGCCTGAACTACACGACGGGCCTCGCGCAGGCGCTGTGGTCCGACAAGCTCTTCCACATCGACCTCAACGGCCAGCGGTCCATCAAGTACGACCAGGACCTCGTCTTCGGCCACGGCGACCTGTTCTCCGCATTCGCGACCGTCGACCTCCTCGAGAACGGCTTCCCGGGTGGCGGCCCGCGCTACGAGGGCCCCGTCCACTTCGACTACAAGCCCTCGCGCACCGAGGACGTCGAGGGCGTGTGGGAGTCGGCCGCGGCCAACATGGCCACGTACATCCTGCTCAAGGAGCGTGCGCTCGCGTTCCGTGCCGACCCCGAGGTCCAGGAGGCCCTCGAGGCGTCGGGCGTCCTCGAGCTGTCGCAGCCCACGCTGGGCGACGGCGAGACGGTCGCGGACCTGCTGGCCGACCGCTCCGCGTTCGAGGAGCTCGACGTCGACGCCGTGGCCGCCCGCGGGTTCCACTTCGTGCGGCTCAACCAGCTCGCGCTCGAGCACGCCCTCGGCGCACGCTGATGGCGCTCGTGGCGGGGGTGGACTCCTCCACCCAGTCGTGCAAGGTCGTCGTGCGGGACGCCGCGACCGGGGCGCTCGTGCGCTCCGGCCGCGCCGCGCACCCCGACGGCACGGAGGTCCACCCCCGTCACTGGTGGACGGCGCTCGAGGAGGCCGTCGAGCAGGCCGGCGGGCTGGACGACGTCGCGGCGGTCGCCGTCGGCGGTCAGCAGCACGGCATGGTCGCGCTCGACGCCGACGGCGAGGTGGTGCGCCCGGCGCTGCTGTGGAACGACACGCGCTCCGCGTCGGCGGCGGCGGACCTGGTCGCCGAGCTCGGTGACGGCGACGTCGAGCGCGGTGCGGCCGCGTGGGCGACGGCGACCGGGTCCGTCCCGGTGGCGTCGATCACCGCGACCAAGCTGCGCTGGCTGCGCGACGCGGAGCCGGAGAACGCGGCGCGCGTCGCGGCCGTCGCGCTCCCGCACGACTGGCTCACGTGGTGCCTCGCGGGTCACGGCACGGCGCCCGCGGGGTCGCGCGACCTCACGGCGCTGGTCACGGACCGGTCGGACGCGTCGGGGACCGGGTACTGGTCACCCACGCAGGAGGCGTACCGGCCGGACCTGCTGCGCCTCGCGCTCGGGCGGGACGACGTCGTGCTCCCGCGCGTCGCCGGGCCGTCCGAGACCGCCGCGGTCGTCGAGCGTCCCGGTGGCCGGCTGCTGGTCGGCCCCGGTGCGGGCGACAACGCGGCGGCCGCGCTCGGGCTGGGCATGCGCCCCGGCGACGTCACGATCTCCATCGGGACGTCGGGCGTCGTGTCGGCGGTCGCGTCCGCGCCCACGACCGACGCGTCCGGGCTCGTCACGGGCTTCGCCGACGCGACGGGCGTCTACCTGCCGCTCGTGTGCACGCTCAACGCGTCGCGCGTCCTCGACGCGGCGGCGCGCATGCTCGGCGTCGACCACGCGGGGCTGAGCGACCTCGCCCTCGCCGCACCCGCGGGCGCCGACGGGCTCGTCCTCGTGCCGTACCTCGAGGGTGAGCGGACGCCGAACAAGCCCGACGCGACCGGGTCGCTGCACGGGCTGCGGCTCTCGACGACGACGCCCGGGCACCTCGCGCGCGCCGCGGTCGAGGGCATGCTCTGCGCGCTCGCCGACGGGCTCGACGCGCTGCGCGCGCAGGGGGTCCCCGTCGAGCGCGTGCGGCTCATCGGCGGCGGGGCCCGCTCCGAGGCCGTGCGGCGCATCGCACCGGCCGTGCTGGGGCTCGACGTCGTCGTGCCCGAGCCGGGTGAGTACGTCGCCGACGGCGCCGCCCGTCAGGCCGCGTGGGTGCTCGCGGCGGCCGACGACGCGTCGGCCGCGGCACCCGACTGGGCGGCGTCGGGCGAGGAGACCTTCACGGCTCCTGCCGCGACCCACGTGCGCGAGCAGTACGCCCGCGCACGCGAGCTCACGCTCGACCGGCGCGACGGCGACGTCTGACCGCGTCGGACGTCGGCACGCACGACGGAGCCCCCGGCAGCCCGGCTGCCGGGGGCTCCGTCGTCTCGCGCCCTGCCGTGTCGGGCCCTGTCGTGTCGGACCCTGTCGTGTCAGGCCCGTCGTGCAGGGGCCGTCGTGTCGCGGCCGTCGTGTCGGGCCCGCGCCTCAGCGCGCGTCGAACGCGGCCTTCACCTCGGCGGGGATGCGACCGCGCTCGCTCACGGTGAAGCCGTTCGCGCGGGCCCACTCGCGGATCTCGCCGCTGTTGCCGCCGGACGCCCGGCTGGAACCGCCCGACCGCCGCGAACGACCGCCGCCCGAGCGGCCGCCGACGCGGCGCGCGTGCCCGACCCATTCCGCGAACGAGTCACGGAGCTTCGACGCATTCTCGGAGCTGAGGTCGATCTCATAGGAGACGCCGTCGAGCGAGAACGAGACCGTCTCGTCCGCCGTCCCACCGTCGAGGTCGTCGAGAAGGACGACCTGAACCTTCTGTGCCATCGGTTTCTTCTTCCGGTTACATGGTCAGGACAAGCGAGACGATACCCCTGTCCCGGCGGAAAGCGCGCCACGCAAGGCAAATCGGTGATGTGCGGGACCGGTGAAGAAAGGGCTGCACGAGAAAAGCAGCGCATCGTTTTTCGGGACACCGTGTCCTGAAAGCCTGGCGCGGCGGCCGGGACGACGACGTGGGCGCAGGAATCGGTCCGGGATTCCCGTGGTCCGCCCGCTCCGGGACGCGCGCGGTAATCGGGTCCGCCCGCGGCGTCGCCGGACGCGGCGGCAAAGAACTCAGCGCGCCTGGCGCGCGTTCTCGGAGCGCTCGGCGGCCTCGAGGCGTGCGATCGCCTCGCGCTCGCGGCGGTCCGCGTGGATCACGGCACGGATGACGAACCAGAAGACCAGGCCCACACCGACCGAGGGTGCGAGCGCGAAGAGCACGTCGAGGAAGCCGTCCACGCCCCGCATCGTACGGCCCGCACCTGGCCGACCGGACCGTCGGTCACCTCGCCGGACCGGACCCGACGGGCCCCGAGCTGCGGCGCCCTCAGGCGATCGGCTTCACGAGCGGGAAGAGGATCGTCTCGCGGATATTCAGGCCGGTGAGCGCCATCAGCAGGCGGTCGATGCCCATCCCCATCCCGCCCGCGGGCGGCATCGCGTGCTCCATCGCCTCGAGGAAGTCCTCGTCGAGCGGCATCGCCTCGTCGTCGCCCGCCGCCGCGAGGCGCGCCTGCGCCTCGAAACGCGTGCGCTGCACGACCGGGTCGACGAGCTCGGAGTACGCCGTCGCCGTCTCGATCCCGCGGATGTAGAGGTCCCACTTCTCGACCGCGCCCGGGATGCTGCGGTGGTCGCGCGTGAGCGGGCTCGTGTCGACCGGGAAGTCCCGCACGAAGGTCGGCGCGTGCAGGTGGTCGCCGACGTGGTGCTCCCACAGCTCCTCGACGAGCTTGCCGTGGTTCATCCGCTTCGGGTCGATCTGCAGGTCGAACCTCTCGACCAGCGGCATGAGGTGCTCGACGGACGTCTGCGGCGTGATCTCCTCGCCGATCGCCTCCGAGAGCGACCCGTACAGGCTCAGCGCGGTCCACTCGCCGCCGAGGTCGTACTCGGTGCCGTCGGCGAGGGTCACCGTCGTCGTGCCGAGCGCGTCGAGCGCGGCCGTCTGGACGAGGTCACGCGTGAGCTCGGCCATCGTGTCGTAGTCGCCGTACGCCTCGTAGGCCTCGAGCGTCGCGAACTCGGGCGAGTGCGTCGAGTCGGCCCCCTCGTTGCGGAAGCTGCGGTTGATCTCGAACACGCGCTCGACGCCGCCGACGACGGCACGCTTGAGGAAGAGCTCGGGTGCGATGCGCAGGAACAGGTCGAGGTCGAACGCGTTCATGTGCGTCGTGAAGGGGCGCGCGGCCGCCCCGCCGGCCTGGACCTGGAGCATCGGCGTCTCGACCTCGAGGTAGCCGCGCCGGTGGAAGTTGTCGCGCAGCGAGCGGAGGACCGCCGCCCGGAGCCGGACCGTGTCGCGCGCCGCGGGGCGCACGATGAGGTCGACGTAGCGGCGCCGGACCCGCGCCTCCTCCGAGAGGTCCTTGTGCAGCACCGGGAGCGGGCGCAGGGCCTTCGCGGCGAGGCGCCACTCGTCGGCGAACACGCTCAGCTCGCCGCGCCGCGAGCTGATCACGCGGCCGCGCGCGAAGAGGTGGTCGCCGAGGTCGACGTCGGCCTTGAACCGCGCGAGCGCGTCCTCGCCCACGACGGCCTGGCTCAGCATGAGCTGGAGACGGTTGCCCTCGCCGTCCTGCACGGTCGCGAAGCACAGCTTGCCCGTGTTCCGCAGGAACACCACGCGACCCGCGACGCCGACGACGACGTCGGTCTCCTCGCCCGCGGCGAGGTCGGCGTGCGCGGCCCGCACCGCGGCGATGGTGTGCGTCACGGGGACGCCCACGGGGTACGCCTCGCCGCCCTCGGCGAGGATGCGCTCGCGCTTCTCGCGCCGGACACGCATCTGCTCGGGGAGGTCGTCCTCGGCGGCGGTGGGGGTGCTGTCGGCCGTGGTCACCGCGCGAGTCTAGCCAGCGCGCAGGTCCGACCCGGGCGCACCCGCGTCGCGGGCACCCGTGGCCGAGGCCCCGCGCGCGACGAGGTCGAGCGCGACGTCGAGGATCGGGGACGAGTGCGTGAGGGCACCGACCGAGAGGAAGTCGACGCCGGTGGCGGCGACCTCGCCCGCACGCTCGAGCGTGAGGTTGCCCGTGGCCTCGAGCTCGACGCGTCCGACCTCGGGCTCGCGCGCGCGCACCGCGGCGACGACCTCGCGCAGGACCGGCGCCGGCATGTTGTCCAGGAGCAGGAAGCGTGCGCCGGCGTCCACCGCCTCGAGCGCCTGCTCCATCGTGTCGGCCTCGACCTGGATCGCGACGTCCGGGAACGCGTGCCGCACGGCCGCGACGGCCGCGGTCACCGAGCCCGCCGCGACGACGTGGTTGTCCTTGACCATCGCGACGTCGTGCAGGCCCATGCGCTTGTTCGTCCCGCCGCCGCACCGCACCGCGTACTTCTCGAGGTCGCGCAGGCCCGGGGTCGTCTTGCGGGTGTCGAGGACCGTCGCGCCCGAGCCCGCGAGCGCGTCGGCCCAGCGGCGCGTGTGGGTCGCGACCCCGGACGCGCGGGACACCAGGTTGAGCAGCGTGCGCTCGGCGACGAGGAGCACCTGGACCCTGCCCTCGAGGACGGCGAGCACCTGGCCCGCGGCCACCGCGTCGCCGTCGGCGGCCCGCTGCGTGACCGACGGCGCGGGGAGGTCGAGGCGGCCGGCCACCTGGCGCAGCACCTCCGCGACCGCGGGCAGGCCCGCGACGACGCCGTCGGCCCGCGCGACGACGTGCGCGGTGCCCTCCTCGTCGCGCGAGACCGTCGCCTGCGTCGTGACGTCCCGGCCCGGCGCCTCGCCGAGGTCCTCGGTCAGGGCCGTCGCGACGAGCGCCGCGAGGCGGTCGGCGTCGAGGCCGAGGGCCGTCGCGGTCGTGCGGGTCGGGGTCGGTGCGCTCTCCACGCGGACACCGTAGGGCAGGTGACGCAGACTGGTCCGCGGTCGGGCGCGCCGGCCACCGACGACGAGGAGGACCCGTGCACGAGATCGACGTCACCGAGCTGCACCGGCGGCTCGCGCAGGCCGACCCCAGGCACGAGGCGCCGCACGTCGTCGACGTGCGCGAGGAGCACGAGTTCGCGGGCGGGCACGTGCCCGGTGCGGTGAACGTGCCGCTGTCGCAGCTCGTCGAGCGCGTCGGCGAGGTCACGGGCCTGTCCGGCCAGGTCCTGCTCGTGTGCCACTCGGGCGGCCGCTCGGGCCAGGCCGCGGCGTGGCTCGGTCAGCAGGGGTACGACGTCGTCAACGTGGCCGGTGGCACGGCCGAGTGGGTCGCGCGCGGGTACCCCGTGCACGTCCCCGGCCGGTCCTGACCACGCGCTGACGCGGCCGCCCCGCGCCTCAGGTCGGCTCGTCCACCGGCCGGTCGCGCCACACGAGCGTGCCGTCGGCGTCGAGGCGCCCCACGAGCCGCCGCCGCCACGAGGGCTCGCGCGCGGGGAAGTCCTCGCGGAAGTGCCCGCCGCGCGACTCGGTGCGCATCGCGGCGGCCTCGGTGAGCACGACGGCGACCTGGTGCAGGTTCGTCGTCTCCCACTCGGCCGTCTGCGGGGCCGCGACGACGCCCGGGACCGCGTGCGCACGCGTCGGGATCCCCGCGAGCCCCTGCGCGGCCGTGGCGAGCGCGGGTCCGTTGCGGATGACGCCCGGACCCTGCTGCGCCAGGCGCTGGATCCGGTTGCGGACGGTCGCCGCGACGAGGGCCGCGTCGCCCGCACGGTCCACGGGCTCGACGTCCGCGCCGCCGCCGGTGCCGCCGCCGGCCAGACCCGCCACGTGGTCGGCGACGTGCTCCGCGGCCCGGTGCCCGAAGACCAGCCCCTCGAGCAGCGAGTTCGACGCGAGCCGGTTGGCGCCGTGGACCCCCGTGCACGCGACCTCGCCCGCGGCGTACAGGCCCGGGACGCTCGTGCGGCCGAGCAGGTCGGTCAGGACGCCGCCGGAGTGGTAGTGCTGCGCGGGTGCGACGGGCACGAGGTCGGTCGTCAGGTCGATGCCCTCCGACGCGAGGCGCTCGTGGATCGTCGGGAACCGCTCGCGCAGGAAGTCCGCGCCGAGGTGGCGCGCGTCGAGGAACACGTGGTCCGAGCCGGTCGCCGCCATGCGGCGCACGATCGCGTGCGCGACGACGTCGCGCGGCGCGAGCTCGGCCATCGGGTGCACCTCGGGCATGAACCGCACGCCGTCGGTGTCGAGCAGCAGCGCACCCTCGCCGCGCACGGCCTCCGACACGAGCGCGAGCTGACCCTTCACGCCCGCGCCGAGCCACAGCACGGTCGGATGGAACTGGACGAACTCGACGTCGGCGACCTCGGCCCCCGCGCGCAGCGCCGCCGCGAGCCCGTCACCCGTCGCCTGGGCGGGGTTGGTCGACGAGGGGTACACCTGGCCGATCCCGCCCGTCGCGAGGACGACGGCACGTCCGAGCGCCGCGCCGACGCCGTCGCGCGTGCCCTCGCCGATCACGTGCAGGGTCACGCCGCACACCGCACCGGGCGCGCCGTCGGGCCCGGGCGGGCCGGTCAGGAGGTCCAGGACGAGCGCGTGCTCGATCACCTCGATCCCGGGGTCGTCGCGCACGGCCTCGAGCCGGGCGACGAGCGCGCGGGAGATCTCGGCTCCCGTCGCGTCGCCGCCCGCGTGCGCGATCCGGTCGGCGCCGTGCCCGCCCTCGCGCGTGAGCGCGATGCGCCCGTCGTCGTCCGTGTCGAAGCGGGCGCCGAGCGCCACGAGCTCGCGCACGCGCCGCGGGCCCTCGGTCACCAGGACGTCCACGGCGCGGGCGTCGCACAGGTCGACGCCCGCGACGAGCGTGTCGGCGCGGTGCGCCGCGGGTGAGTCGTCCGGGTCGAGCGCCGCGGCGATGCCGCCCTGCGCCCACACCGTCGAGCCCGACGACAGCGTGCCCTTGGTCACGAGGAGCACGCGGTCGACGCGGCGGCGCAGGCGCAGGGCCGCGGTGAGCCCCGCGATGCCCGAGCCGACGACGACGACGTCGGCGTGCGCCGTCCACCCCGCGGCGGGTGCCGCGAGCCGGCGGGCGAGCCTCACGCGGTCACGCCCGCCACGGCAGGGCCGAGCTCTCGAGCCCCTCCCCCGGCGGGACGGCACCCGGGTCCTCGCCCAGCTCGACGATGCGGTTGTCCGCGTCGACGTGCACGACGTGCGGGCTGTAGGTGCGCGCCTCGGCGTCGGGCAGGAGCGCGTAGGCGATGAGGATCACCGTGTCGCCGGGGTGCACGAGGTGGGCCGCGGCGCCGTTGACGCACACCACGCCCGACCCGCGCTCACCCTCGAGCGCGTACGTCGTCAGACGCGCGCCGTTGGTCACGTCGACGACGTCGACCTGCTGACCGGGCAGCAGGTCCGCCGCCTCGAGGAGGTCGGCGTCGACCGTCACCGAGCCGACGTAGTGCAGGTCCGCAGCCGTCACGGTCGCGCGGTGGATCTTGCCGACCATCATGGGCCGGAGCCGGCCTGTGCTCACGAGGTCCTCCCCTGCGGCGCCGCGACCTGCAGCACCGCGTTGTCGATGAGCCGGGTCGAGCCGACGCGCGCGGCGACCGCGAGCACCGCCTCCCCGGTGTGCGCGGGTCCGACGTCCGTGGCGTCCGCCGGGTCGACGAGCGCGACGTAGTCGAGGTCGACCGCGGGCTCGGTGGCGAGCACCCCGCGCGCGGCGTCGAGCACCTCGGGTGCGGGACGGCCCGCGTCGGCCGCGGAGCGTGCCGCGGCGAGCGCGCGCGACAGCACGAGCGCCGAGCGACGGTCCGCCGCGGACAGGTACGCGTTGCGCGACGACAGCGCGAGCCCGTCGGCGTCGCGCACCGTCGGGACCGCCACGACCTCGACCGGCACGTCGAGGTCGCGCACCATGCGGCGGACGGCCATGAGCTGCTGGGCGTCCTTCTGCCCGAAGAGCGCGACGTCGGGCTGGACGAGGTGCAGGAGCTTGAGCACGACCGTGAGCACGCCGTCGAAGTGGCCGGGCCGGTGGGCACCCTCGAGCCGCTCGCCGAGCGCACCGGCCGACACGCGCACGGCCGGCTCACCGCCGCGGTACACCTCGCCGACGTCGGGGGCGAGGACGACGTCGACCCCCGCGGTCGCGAGCAGCGCGACGTCCCCGTCGAGGTCGCGCGGGTAGCGCGCGAGGTCCTCGGCCGGGCCGAACTGGAGCGGGTTGACGAAGATCGTGACGACGACCTCGTCGGCGTGCTCGCGGGCGGCGCGGACGAGCGCGAGGTGGCCCTCGTGCAGCGCACCCATCGTCATGACGACCGCTCGACGACGGCGCGGCCACCGCTGCGACGCGCGCTCGTCGAGGACGGCGGCGAGCTCGGCGCGCGTGCGGACGAGCCGCGGCGCGGTGCTCGGTGCGGTGCTCGGCGCGGTGCTCGGTGCGGTGCTCGGCGCGGTGCTCGGGGCCCCGCCCGGCACGGCGTCCGGCACGGCGTCCGGCAGGTCGCCCGGCACGGCGCCCGGTGCGTCGGTCATGCGTCCTCCTCGTCGTCCCCGTCGGTGGACGCGTCAGGGTCGGGCTCGGCCAGCACGTCGAGCAGCCGCTCGGCGTCCCGGACGCCGAGGCGACCGCCGGTGAGCGCGCGACCCGTCGCCGCACGCGCCAGCGCACGATACGTGCCCGGGAGGTCGCTCGTCGTCGGCTCGGTGCCCGCGAGCTCCGCGAGGCGTCGCAGGTGCGCCGCGACCGTCCCCGCGTCGCCCCGGACCACGGGACCGGTGAGCGACGCGACGCCGCTCGAGCCGACCGCGGTCCCGTCCCCCGCGTTGGCCGAGGCGCGCACCGCGCTGTCGAGCGCGGCGGCGAGCAGCGGCCCGAGGACGCGGTCCGGTGCGGCGACGCCCGCGGCCGCGAGCGCCTGGGCGGCCTGCGCGACCAGGACCACGAGGTGGTTCGCACCGTGCGCGAGGGCCGCGTGGTACAGCGGACGCATCTCCTCGGCGACGACGACGGGCTCGGCGCCGATCTCGACGACGAGCGCCTGGCCGATGGGCAGCACAGGGGTCGGTGCGGTCACCGCGACGGTGCACCCGGGCAGGCGGCCGAGGTCGAGCGACGTGCCCGTGAACGTCATCGCGGGGTGGAGCGCGATCGGGATCGCCCCGGCGGCCCGCGCGGGTGCGAGAACGCCGACGCCGTGCGCACCGGCGGTGTGCACGACGATCTGCCCGGGCTGCCACGCACCGACGGTCGCGAGGCCCTGCACGAGGTCGGCGAGCGCGTCGTCGGGGACCGTGAGCAGCACGAGCTCCGCGCGCTCCACGACCTGCTCGACCTCGAGGTGCTCGACGCCCGGAAGGAGCGTCGCGATGCGCTCGCGGCTCTCGGCCGAGATGCCGCTCGCGCCGACGACGGCGTGCCCCGCGGCCCGCAGCGCGCTGCCGAGCACCGCGCCGACGCGTCCGGCCCCGACGACGCCCACCCCGAGCCGGCCCGGTGCGGACGACGGCGTCACGACCGCCCCACCTCGGACGGCGGCGACACGGCCGGAGGTGCGGGTGGAGCAGGGGGTGCGGGTGGAGCAGGGGGTGCGGCCGGCGGCGGGGCCGCCGGGGTCGGGGTCGCCGGTTCCGGCGTCGCCGACGCGGCGGGCGCGGCCGGGGCGACGCCGCGTGCGTGCATGTGCTCCATCCAGCGCTCGGGCCCCGCGGACGCGCGGGCCTCGCGGGCGCGCTCGGCCTGGGTCGCGAGCAGGTGGGCGGCGACGTCGGCCGCGAGGTGCGGGACGGTGGGCGACACGGGACCCGGGGTCGAGTGCAGCGCGACGCTCGCGAGGCCGAGGCGGCGCTGGATCGGACCCTGCGTGAGCCCCAGGGACTGCGTGCGCTCGTGCGGGACGACGTCGACCTGCCGGACGAAGCGGCCGCTGCGCAGCACGAGCCCACGACCCGTCAGCGCGTACCCGTTGCGGCGCCACGACAGGGGGTCGAGCCAGCGCGCGGACTGCGGGCTCGTCACGAAGCGGCCGGGCCCCGTGCCCGTGAGCGCGTCGTCGAGCAGCGCGACCGGGTCCTCGGCGCCGAGGTCCGGCAGGACGAGCCAGAGTGCGAGCAGCGCCTCGTCCCGGTCGCCCACGGGCAGCAGGACGCTCTCGGTCTGGGCGTCGGAGACCCCGTACCCGGCGACGTTCACCTGGACGCGCCACCAGCCGCGGCTGCGCCACAGCAGCGGCTGCGTGATGCGCACCGCCTGGACGCGCCCGGGCGGGACGGTCTGCGCGCGGGCCGACGTGAAGCCGTGCCGCAGGCGGATGCCGTCGGGCGACACCGCCGCGCGGAAGCCGAACTCGCTGTTGAACCGCTGCACCGCGTAGCCGGCCGTGCCGAGCAGGAACGGCAGCAGCGTGATCGCGATGCTCGGCTCGCCCGTGACGGCGATCGCGACCGCGACGCCGACGATGCCGATCAGCCCGATGATCGCGGCCGACGACAGCAGCGTCGAGACGAGGATGCGCGAGGCCTCGACCGCGAGGACCTCGCGCTCGGGCGCGACGGGTGCGTGCGGCACCTCGGGCGTGCCGAACTCGACCCCCGCGGCGCGCGCGAGGAGCTCGTTGCGCAGCACCTGCGCGTCGGCCTCGCGCAGGAACGACAGCTTCACCGCCGAGTCGGAGCCTCCCGCGACCTCGATCTTGAGCTCGGCGAGCCCCAGCAGCCGCGCGAGGAGCGGCTGCACGACGTCGATCGCCTGGATCCGGTCCAGGCGAGCGGTGCGCTGCTGACGGAACAGGACTCCCTGCTGCAGGTGCACGGCGTCGGGCCCCACCGCGAACCGCGCCATGCGCCAGGCGACCAACGAGTACAGGAAGCCGATCAGGACCACGCCCGCGATCGCCCCGACGACGGGCCACCAGCCGACGGCGTCGACCGCGTCGCGCGCCGCGGTGACGTTCTCGGCGCCCTGCTGCACGGCGATCGCGAGCACGACGACGAGGACCTTCCAGCCCTTGACCGCCGGCGTGACGGGGTGGAACCGCGACCAGACCAGCTCGCTCACAGCCCGGCCAGCCTCGCCTCACCGCGCGCCGCGAGACGGTCGCGCAGCCGGGACGCCTCGTCGGGCGCCAGCCCCGGGATGACGGCGTCGCTCGCGGGCGAGGCGGTGTGCAGCTGGACCTTCGCGATGCCCGCCCACCGGTCGAGCGGGCCGGCCTGGACGTCCACGAACTGCATGCGGCCGTACGGGACGACGACGAGGGTACGGAACAGGATCCCGCGGCGGACCAGCAGGTCGTCCGCGCGCTCCGCGTAGCCGATCGCGCGCGCCTGGCGCGGCACGAGGAGCGCGGTCCACAGCGCGACGGCGACGACGACACCCGGCACCGCCCAGAGACCCGGAACCCCCGTCAGGACCGCGATCAGCACGCCCACCACGACCGGGGGCAGCAGCACGATCGCGGCCGTCACGAGGCGCACGGTGACGAGCCGCGGCGAGACGCCGACCCAGTCGACGTCCTGCGGGTCGAAGGGATCGGGGCTCACGCCGTGCGCGGCCGGCAGGACCGAGGGTCCGTCGCTCATGCGGTCATCCTCCCACTGCGCGTGGACGCGCCGGACCGGTGCTCAGACGACGCCGTCGGGCACCGTCGGCCCGGTGCCGTCCTCGTCGTCGCCGTCGCGCACCTCGCACCACCGCTCGACGACCAGGCCCACGACCGCGAGGAGCACTGCCGCGGCGAGCGCGACGCCCGCCGTCACGGCGACGTCACGCCGTGCCGCGATCTCCAGGTCGCCGACCGTGAGCAGGACGTGCCCGCCGTACCAGCCGGCGAGCAGCGCACCCGTGTAGGCGGACGCGGTCGCGAGCACGACGGTGCGGGCCGCCCGCAGCGGGTCCATGCCGGGTCGCTTCCCGTCGCGCAGCTGCCGGACCTGCCAGCCGGACGCGAGGACGAGCACCGCGATGACGACGAGCACGGCCGCCGACAGCCACGGCACCGCGAGCACCGTCGCGCCCCGCGCCTCCGCGAAGCGCAGCACGAGCAGCACGACGGCCGCCGCGACGAGCGCGACGACGAGGAGCCGGGTCCACGGGGTCCGTCGCATCAGGCCTCCCCCGGCGTCCGCCACCAGTCGAGCGCCATCCAGCGGATCCCGCCCCGGTCGGGCGCCGTCTCGGCGAGGAGGCGGACGGGGCCGCCACCGAGACCCGGCAGGACGGCGTCGGGGGCGACCTGCGCCCACGGCTCGAGGACGAACGCGCGCTCGTGCGCACGCGGGTGCGGGAGCTCGAGGTCGTCCGTGACCGCGAGGGTCGTCCCGTGCACGACGACGTCGACGTCCACCGTGCGCGGGCCCCACCGCTCGAGGCGCTCCCGCCCGAGGGACGCCTCCACGCCCTGGCACGCGCGCAGGAGGGCCCGCGGGGCGAGCGTCGTGCGGCCCAGGACGACGGCGTTGAGGTAGTCCGGCTGCTCGGGGCCGCCGACCGCAGCGGTCCGCACGAGCGGCGACACCGCGACGACGTCGAGCCCGTCGACCTCGCACAGCTCGTGGACCGCGCGGCGCAGCAGGTCCTGGCTCGGGCCGAGGTTGGAGCCGAGCGCGAGCACGACGTCGACCGGCTCGGCGGGCGGCTCGTCGAGGCGGTCGTGGACCGCCGTCTGCCCCGCGACGCCCGACGGCTCCGCGACGTCGGCCTGCGGGTCCTGCTCGGTGGCCGCGGCACCTGCGTGGCGTCCGCCCGCGGGTGCGGCGACCGCCGGTGGGCGCGCCCGGTCGCGGTGGATCTCCACCGTCACGTCGTCGAACGGCACCGGGATGGGCGCCTGCGGCTTGTGCAGCACGACGTCGACGGCGTGCACGCGGTCGTCGTCGAGCACGACCGCGGCGATCCGCTCGGCGACGGTCTCGACGAGGTCGGCGGGGGCGCCCGACAGGACCGCGGCGACGCGCGAGGTGACGGTGCCGTAGTCGACGGTGAGGTCGAGGCGGTCGGCCGCGGCGGCGGACCGCGTGTCGACGTGCAGGACGACGTCGGCGACGAACCGCTGCCCGTCCCGGCGCTCGTGGTCGAACACCCCGTGGTGGCCGGTCGCGGCGATGCCGGTGATCCGGATCCGGTCGTGCTGCACGTCAGGCACGGGTGCTCCTCGTCTCGTGCGGCGGCCACCGCGGCGGCGCGGGGTCGGCGGGGCGCGCGGTGCCGAGGGGTGGCGCCGCGGCGGGTGGGTGCGTGTCGCGTGCGGCGCGCCAGGCGGCCCCGACGCGGACGGCGTCGGCGGTCGGCGCGACGTCGTGCACCCGGACGCACCACGCGCCCGCCGCCGCGGCGAGCGCGCTCACGGCCGCCGTCGCGTCGTCACGGCGGTGGGGCGGCGCCGGCTGCCCGGCGGCGTCGGCGAGCAGGTGGCCCAGGAACCGCTTGCGCGACGCGCCGACGAGCACGGGACGCCCGAGAGCGATCAACGCGTCCAGGTGCGCGAGCAGGGGCCAGTTGTCCGAGCCGGGCTTGGCGAACCCGAGCCCGGGGTCGAGCACGAGCTGCTCGAGACGGACGCCGT
The DNA here is from genome assembly GCF_014636275.1 of Cellulomonas carbonis. Classification (GTDB taxonomy): domain Bacteria; phylum Actinomycetota; class Actinomycetes; order Actinomycetales; family Cellulomonadaceae; genus Actinotalea; species Actinotalea carbonis. The sequence goes on along the minus strand of NZ_BMEB01000002.1, from coordinate 798,406 downwards.
CGGCCAGGAGCGCGTCGACGCGGGCCGCGAGCTCGTCCCGCACGTCCGCGACGACGTCGTCGTACGTCGCGAGGTCGTCCATGACGTCGCCGTGCCCGCGCCAGTGCATCGCGACGTAGACCGCGCCGGTCGCGGCCGCGACCCGGCCCATGTCGGGGTCGGCGAGACCGCCCGAGACGTCGTTGACGACGACCGCGCCCGCGCCGACCGCGGCCTGGGCGACGCGCGCACGCGTCGTGTCGACGCTCACGACGGCCCCCGCGTCGGTGAGCTCGCGCACGACCGGCAGGACGCGGCGCAGCTCCTCCTCGACCGGGACGCGCGAGGCACCGGGCCGCGTCGACTCGCCGCCGACGTCGAGGAGGTCGGCGCCCTCGGCGAGCAGCCGCATGCCGTGCGCGACCGCGGCGGTCGGCTCGAACCAGCGCCCGCCGTCGGAGAACGAGTCGGGGGTGACGTTGACGACGCCCATGACCAGCGTGCGGTCGAGCGACGTCAGGGAGGGCGGGAGCGGCGCGGGGTGCGTCGGTGGCGTCTCGCTCACGCCGCCAGCCTAGGGGCGGCTCGACGGCGCTCGTGCGGGGCGCGGTGGTCGTGCACCGGGCGCCTCAGCGGCCGAGGATGAGGCTCATCGCCTCCGCACGCGTCGCGACGTCGCGCATCTGGCCGCGCACGGCCGACGTGAGCGTCCGCGCCCCCGGCTTGCGCACGCCGCGCATCGACATGCACAGGTGCTCGCACTCGACCACGACGATGACGCCGCGCGGGCGCAGGACCTCCACCAGCGTGTCCGCGACCTGCGACGTGAGCCGCTCCTGGACCTGGGGCCGGCGCGCGTACACGTCGACGAGCCGCGCGAGCTTCGACAGCCCGGTGATGCGTCCGTCGTCGCCCGGGATGTACCCCACGTGCGCGACGCCGTGGAACGGCACGAGGTGGTGCTCGCAGGTCGAGTACACCTCGATGTCCTTGACCAGGACCATCTCCTCGTGGCCCAGGTCGAACGTCGTCTGCAGCACCGCGGCCGGGTCCTGGTGCAGGCCCGCGAAGGTCTCGGCGTAGGCGCGCGCGACGCGGGCGGGCGTGTCCTGCAGGCCCTCCCGGTCCGGGTCCTCGCCCACGGCGAGCAGGAGCTCGCGCACCGCGCGCTCGGCACGTGCCGCGTCGTAGCGCGGGAGCGGCAGCGCGGCGGCGTCCTCCCCGACCTGCGGCACGTCGTCGGCGGGCACCAGGTGACCGTCGCCCGCGACGTCGAGCCCGGGCGCGTCGTCGGCCGTGTGCGTCATCAGCCCAGCCGTCCGTCCGGGGTGCCGCCCGGCGGGACCTCGCCGACCGGTGCGGCCGGGTGCTCCGGCTTGGCGGCGGCGGCCTCGTCCTGGGGCGGCATGTGGCCGTTGCCCGCGGCCTGCTCCGCGGGCGTCCGGACGGGCGGCAGGTCGGACACGGGGCGCCCGTCGCTCGACAGCCACACGTCGCGCGGCTCGCGCTTGACGACGCGGGAGAACACCTCGGCGAGCTCGGCCTGGTTGAGCGTCTCGCGCTCGAGCAGCTCGAGGACCAGCCCGTCGAGCACGTCGCGGTACTGGTTGAGGATCTCGTACGCCTCGTCGTGCGCGAAGTCCATGAGGCGGCGCACCTCGGCGTCGACGATGAAGGCGACCTGGTCGGAGTACTCGCGGCCGTGGCCGCGGTCCATCCCGACGAAGGGCTCGCCGTCGCCCTGGCCGAGCTTGACCGCCCCCACCTTCTCGCTCATGCCGTACTGCGTGACCATCTTGCGCGCGATGGCCGTGGCCTTCTCGATGTCGTTGGACGCGCCCGTGGTCGGGTCGTGGAAGACGATCTCCTCGGCGACGCGGCCGCCCATCGCGTACGCGAGCTGGTCGAGCAGCTCGTTGCGCGTGGTCGAGTACTTGTCCTCCGACGGCATGACCATCGTGTAGCCGAGCGCCCGGCCGCGCGGGAGGATCGTGACCTTGGTGACCGGGTCGGTGTAGCGCAGCGCCGCGGCGACCAGGGCGTGACCACCCTCGTGGTACGCCGTGATCTTCTTCTCCTTCTCGTTCATCAGCCGGGTCCGCTTCTGCGGGCCGGCGATGACGCGGTCGATCGCCTCGTCGAGCTCGTGGTTGCCCACGAGCGTGCCGTTGGTGCGCGCCGTCAGGAGCGCGGCCTCGTTGAGCACGTTGGCGAGGTCGGCGCCCGTGAAGCCGGGCGTGCGCTTGGCGACCGCGTGCAGGTCGACGTCGGGCGCGACGGGCTTGCCCTGGGCGTGGACGTGCAGGATCTTCTCGCGGCCCTGCAGGTCGGGGGCGTCCACCGAGATCTGCCGGTCGAACCGCCCGGGCCGCAGCAGGGCCGGGTCGAGGATGTCGGGCCGGTTGGTCGCGGCGATGAGGATGACGTTCGCGTTGACGTCGAAGCCGTCCATCTCGACGAGCATCTGGTTGAGCGTCTGCTCGCGCTCGTCGTGCCCCCCGCCCATGCCGGCGCCGCGGTGCCGGCCGACGGCGTCGATCTCGTCGATGAAGATGATCGCGGGTGCGTTCTGCTTGGCCTGGTCGAACAGGTCGCGCACGCGCGAGGCGCCGACGCCGACGAACATCTCGACGAAGTCCGAGCCCGAGATCGAGTAGAACGGCACGCCCGCCTCGCCCGCGACGGCACGCGCGAGGAGGGTCTTGCCGGTACCGGGCTGCCCGTAGAGCAGGACGCCCTTGGGGATCTTGGCGCCGACGGCCTGGAACTTGGCGGGGTCGGCGAGGAACTCCTTGATCTCCTGGAGCTCCTCGACCGCCTCGTCCACGCCCGCGACGTCGGCGAACGTGACCTGCGGGTTCTCCTTGGAGACGAGCTTGGCGCGCGACTTGCCGAACTGCATGACGCGCGAGCCGCCGCCCTGCATGCGCGACATGAGGAACCAGAACAGGCCCAGGATGATGATGAACGGGAGCATGATGCTCAGCAGGTTCATCCACCACGGCGTGCGCGGGACGAGCGCGTCCCAGCCGTCCTCGGGCGCGGACTCGATGACCGCGTCGACGACCTCGTCGCCCAGCGGCTCGACGTAGTAGAACTGCACGGCGCGGCCGTGGTCGTCGAAGTCCTCGCTCAGCGTCAGGTCGACGCGCTGCTGGCCCTCGGTGATCCGCGCCTGCTCGACCGTGTCACCGCCGAGCAGCGCGAGGCCCTCGCTCGTGTCGATGCGCTGGACGCCCGGGGGCGTGAGCGAGGTCATGCCGACCCACAGGATGACGACGGCGATCGCGATCCACAGGACGGGACCGCGCGTGAGGCGCTTGAGATTCATGGGCAGCGGGCGGGGCCCTCGTCCCTCCAGGTCGCAGGGTGATCTGCTGGCACGGTACCCGCTGGACCCGTGGCGACCACCCCGTGTTCGCCCAGGGCAGGACGCCCCGTCGGTCCGAGGTCAGTCCGAGTACACGTGCGGCGCGAGCGTCCCGACGAACGGCAGGTTGCGGTACTTCTCGGCGTAGTCCAGCCCGTACCCGACGACGAACTCGGTCGGGATGTCGAACCCGACGTAGCGCACGTCGACCTCGACCTTCGCGGCCTCGGGCTTGCGCAGCAGCGTCGCGATCTCGACCGACGCGGCTCCCCGCGTCCGCAGGTTCGACAGCAGCCACGACAGCGTCAGGCCCGAGTCGATGATGTCCTCGACGATGAGGACGTGCCGCCCGGTCAGGTCGGTGTCGAGGTCCTTGAGGATCCGCACGACGCCCGACGACGACGTCCCGGCGCCGTACGACGACACCGCCATCCAGTCCATCTCGACCGGCAGGTGCAGGCGCCGCGCGAGGTCCGCCATGACCATGACCGCACCCTTGAGGACGCCCACGAGGAGCAGGTCCCGGCCCGCGTAGTCGGCGTCGATCTCGCCCGCCATCTCGGTCAGCCGGTCGGCGATCTGCTGCTCGCTGAGGAGGACCCGCTCGAGGTCGGTGCCCATGTCGGATGCGTCCACTCACTGCTCCCTGGTGCTCGCCGCCGGGCGTCCCGGCTCCGTCGGCGGCGCGACCTCCGCCGCACCGACGGCCAGCCTGCCACAGGACCGAGCGGCCCGACGGCCGCCCGGGAGGGCGACGGCGCCCTGACCGTGCCAGTCCGTGACGAGCGCGTCGACCGCGAGGACGTGCGAGCGGTGCAGCGCGCCCGCGGGCACGCCGGCCCCGACGAGCGCCGCCCGCAGCGCGCGGCGACGCACCGCGGCCGGGGCGCCCGCGAGGACCCCGACGTCGAGGACGGCGAGGCCGGCGCCGACGCCGTCGTGCTGGACCTGCGCCTGCGCGAGCAGCTCGCGGGCCGCGAGGTCGAGCGCGTCGGCGTCCTCCGCGAGCTGCCGGGCGGTCCGCGCGAGCGCGTCGCGCACGCCCGGACCGAGGACGGACTCGAGCACGGGGAGGACCTCGTGCCGCACGCGCGAGCGCAGCGGCGGTCGCGGCCCGTGCGCCCCCGGCGCCGCCGCGCCGGCCGGCCCGTTCGTGGGGTCGTCCCACGGCTCGAGCCCGAGCGCCTCGCACGCCGCGCGCGTCGTCGTCCGCGGCACGTCGAGCAGCGGGCGGCGGAGCACCCCGCGGCGCGCCGGCATGCCCGCGAGCGAGCGCGCCCCGGACCCGCGGGCGAGCCCGAGGAGGACCGTCTCGGCCTGGTCGTCGAGGGTGTGCCCGAGGAGCACGGCCTGCGCGGTGTGCCGGCTCGCCGCGGCGTCGAGCGCGGCGTACCGCGCGTCGCGCGCAGCGGCCTCGGGCCCGCCCGCGGCGCCCACCTCGACACGGACCACGTCGACGGGGTCGAGCCCGAGCGCGCGGCACACCCGCCCGGCGCCGGCGGCGACGACGTCGCTGCGGGGCTGGAGGCCGTGGTCGACGACGACCGCTCCCGCACGCAGGCCCGCGCGCTGCGCCACGAACGCCGTCGCGGCCGCGAGGGCGAGCGAGTCGGCGCCGCCCGAGCACGCGACGAGCACGAGCGACCCGGCGGGCACGTCGGCGAGGCACGAGCGCACCGCGACGCGCAGCGCGGCGACCTCGGGTGCGGGCCCCGTCATGGCTCGACCGCGTGCCTCAGCCGTGCACGCGGCGGACCCACGCACGCGGGTCGGCGAGCTCGAGCGGGGTCGGCAGCGCGTCCGGCCCGGTCCAGACGGCGTCGAGCGCACCCCGGCCACCCGCACGGCGCACGCCGCGGACGAACGCGGCCCCGGTCCGGTACTGCGCGAGCTTCGCGTCCATCCCGAGCAGGCGACGCAGCAGCCGGTCGACCCCGCGGGCTCGCCGCCGCCGCGCCTCCATGCGCGCCCGGAGGCGCCGTCGGGAGGGGATGTCGCGGGCGCCCACACGGTCCATCGCGACGTCGGCGTGCCCCTCGAGCAGGGACATGACGGCGGTGAGCCGCTCGACCCGCGCGCTCTGGGCCTCGTCGAGCGCGAGGTCGAGCAGCGACCAGTCGGGCCGGAGACCGCCCGGCCGGACCGCACGGGCCACGCCCTCGACCATCGCGCGCAGGTCCTGCCCGGGCGAGCGCGTCAGCTCCTCGACCAGCGCCCCGACCTCGCGCGACAGGTGGTCGCGCAGCCACGGCGCGGCGGCGAACTGCAGCGCGTGCGTCTGCTCGTGGACGCAGACCCACAGGCGGAAGTCCTCGGCCGTCGCGGACAGCGCGCGCTCCACGTGCATCACGTTGGGCGCGACGAGCAGGAGCCGCTCGGTGAACGGGTCGTACTGGCCGAGCACCCGGCCCGCGAGCAGCGCGAGCATCGCGGCGGCCTCGGCCGTCGCGGGCACGGGCACGCCGTGCCCCGGGCGACCGTCGCCGACCATGAGACCGAAGGAGCGTGCCGCGGCGCGCGTCCAGCCGGGACGGTCGACGACGAGCACCTGCGCACGCCGGTCCGTGCCGCCGGACGCCGCGAGCGGGCCCTCGAGCCCCGACGAGCGGACCGCGACCGGCAGCGCGCGCCGTGCCGCGGCGTGCAGCGAGTCGACGACGGCGCGCAGCTCGTCGCGCGTCCCGGTCGGACCCGGGTCGGTGAGGCGCCCGGCCCACCGGCCGGCGGCCTCCCAGTCGACGTCGAGCGACCGCGCGCGGTCACCGTCGCGCCGCGTGCGGTCCTGCGTCGGGGTGCTCACCGCCTCACGGTAGCCCGCACGCGCACCCGGCCAGCTGCTGGACGAACGCGTCCACGACGCGGCGGGGCCCGAGCTGCCCGCCCGGCGGCGTGCGGTCCGCGACGACGGCGAACAGCAGGTGCCGGCCCTGCTGCGTCACGACGGTGCCGGCGAGCGACGTCACGCCGACGAGGCTGCCGGTCTTGGCCCGGACGAGGCCGCGCGCGGGCAGGTCGCCGTACCGGTCGCCGAGCGTGCCCTGCCACCCGGCGACGGGCAGGTCCACGAGCACGCCGCGCAGCTGCGCGTCCGCGTCGGCGACGCGCATGAGGTCCACGAGCAGCGAGGTCGGCAGCGCCGAGCCCTCCGCGAGGCCGCTGCAGTCGGCGAGCACGGCACCCTCGACGTCGACGCCCAGCCCACGGACCTCGGCGAGCACGGCGCGCGTCGCGCCCTGGAAGCTGCCGGGCAGGCCCGCGTCGAGCGCGACGAGGCGCCCCACGACCTCGGTGACCGTGTTGTCCGACGTGTGCAGGAGGTAGCGCACGACCTCGCGGACCGTCGCCGAGCGCACGGACGCGAGGGGGACCGCGGACGCCGGGGCCGTCGCGCGCGCGGGCTCGCCGACAACGGTGACGCCGCGGTCGCGCAGGAGGGCCGCGAAGGTCGTCGCCGCGTGCATCGACGGGTCGGCGTGCCGCGGGGGGTACGGCTCCTCGCGGGTCTTGGCGATGTTCACGGCGATCGGGCTGACGCGCGCCATGTACCCCAGCGCGAGGTCGCCGGGCGTCCAGCCGGGGGCCACGTCGGGGCCCGAGAAGAGCGTGTCGTCGAGCGCGAGCGTCACCTCGGTGGTCCCGGCGAGGGCGAGGGCGCGCGCGGTGTCGTCCGCGAGGTCGGCGAGGCCGGCCCGTCCGTTGATCGCGTCGGGGTCGCCCGCACCGGCCGCGAGCATGACGTCGCCGCCGCCCACCAGCACGATGCGCCCCGGCCCCTGCTGGACCACGCGCGTCTCGACCGTCGCGTCGGGACCGAGCGCGCTCGTCGCGGCGACCGCGGTCAGGAGCTTCGCGGTCGACGCGGGCTCGCGCGGCGTCGCGCCGCCGACGTCGACGAGGACCTCGCCCGTCACGCCGTCGGCCACGACGATCCCGACCGACTCCCCGATCCACCGGTGCGCCACGACCGCGTCGGCGAGCGCACGCAGCTCGTCCGCCTCCGGCAGCGGGACGGGGTCGGTCGGCTCGGGGGGGCCGGCGAGCAGCCCTGGCGGCTCGACGGCCCCGGGCGCGGTCGGGAACGGGACGGGCGGCGGGTACGGCGCGTCGAGCGTGACGACGCCCGGGACGACGTCGTAGGCGTCGGCGGTGACCCACCCCGCGCCGAGGAGGACGACGACGCCCGCGACGGCCGCGGTGACGCGCGTCGTGGACATGCACCCTCCGGTCCCCGTCGGCGCCCGTGGGCACGGGCGTGCTCGTGCGGGCGGCCTGCCGGTCGGGCGGCCGCTGGGACAGACTAGTGTCGGCGCATGTCGGTGCAGCACGACCGACGGCGGGCGGCCCGGCGCGCGGGCACGCGAGGACAGGACCGGCCCGACAGGCCACGACGGGCCCGGGCCACCCGGGCCGTGGAGGAGAGCTGTGGAGTTCGACGTCACGATCGAGATCCCCAAGGGACAGCGCAACAAGTACGAGGTCGACCACGAGACCGGCCGGATCCGCCTGGACCGGATGCTCTTCACCTCGACGCGGTACCCGGACGACTACGGCTTCATCGACGGGACGCTCGGCGAGGACGGCGACCCGCTCGACGCCCTCGTCCTCCTCGAGGAGCCGACGTTCCCCGGCTGCCTCATCCGCTGCCGCGCGCTCGGGATGTTCCGCATGCGCGACGAGGCGGGCGGCGACGACAAGGTCCTCTGCGTCCCGATGGGCGACCAGCGCGCGTCGTGGCGCCAGGACATCGACGACGTGAGCGAGTTCCACCGCCTCGAGATCCAGCACTTCTTCGAGGTCTACAAGGACCTCGAGCCCGGCAAGTCGGTCGAGGGCGCCCACTGGACGGGCCGCGCCGAGGCCGAGGAGGAGATCCGCCGCTCGTTCCAGCGGGCCAAGGACGCCGGGCACCACACCATCTGACCGACGGCCGCGGCGTGCGGGGTCCAGCCGTCGCAGGTCCGCAGCACGCACGAGGGCCGGCACCCGGGAGGGTGCCGGCCCTCGTCGCGTCCGGGGGGGCTGCGCCGTCGTCGGGCGGTCGCGCGACCAGCGCTCAGGACGGGGTCAGGACGGGCTCAGGGGCGGCCGGCGAACGGCATGGTCCCCGACCAGCGCACCGAGGTGACGCGGACCGGGACGCCGGGGCGCGACGCCTCGACCATCTGCCCGCCCCCGACGTACATCGCGACGTGCGTGATCGACGTCGGGTCGTTGCCGCGGCCGTAGAAGATGAGGTCGCCCGCGCGCAGCTGGTCGTACGCGATCTTGCGGACCTGCTTGTACTGGTCGCGCGACGTGCGGTTGATCGAGAGCCCGGCCGCCTTCCACGCCTGCGACGTGAGGCCCGAGCAGTCGTAGCCGTCGGGGCCGGTCCCGCCCCACAGGTAGGGCGTGCCGACCTTGCCCATCGCCCACTCGACCGCCGCCTGGCCCTGTCCGGCCGAGCCGCGCTGCGAGCCGGTGCCCAGGCCGTAGGGGTCCGAGGCAGGGGGCTCGGGCCTGGGCTCGGGCTCGGGCTCGGGCTCGGCCGCGGGTGGCGGCGGCGGCGTGGTGGGTGCGGGCGGTGCGGGCGGCGGCTCGGCGGCGGGCGGAGCCGCCGGGGTCGCGGGCGTCGCGGGGGTGGCCGGGGTCGCGGGGGGCGCGGCCGGGGTGGCCGGCGTCGCGGGGGTCGCCGGCGTGGGCGTCGTCGGCGCGGGCGTCGTCGGACCCGCCGGCGTGCCCGTCGCCGGGCCGGCCGCACCGGGGACCCGGACCCCGCGGTCGGCCGCCGCAGCGGCCTCCTGACGAGCCCGGCGCTCGGCGTCGACGGCGTCCTGGCGCGCGCGCTCGAGCTCGACGGTCGTCTGGCGTCGCGCCGCGAGCTCGACGATGAGCAGCTCGCGCTCCGCCGTCGCGCGGTCGACCTGCTCCTGCGCGGCGACCTGCGCCGCCTCGGCGTCGGCGAGCGCGTCGTCGGCCTCGGCGGACGCCGCCTCCGCGTCCGCGAGCGCGTCGGCGGTCCGCTCGGCGAGCGTCGCCTGCACGAGCTCGGCCGCCTGGAAGCGCTGCACCACACCCTGGGCACGCTCACCGAGCCGCTGGACCGCCTCGGTGCGGACCACGAGGTCCTCGAACCCGTCGGCCGAGAGGAAGGCCCCGACGGTGTCCATCGAGCCACCGGACCGGTACGCCTCCATCGCGATGACGCCGAGCTCGGCGCGCGCGGCCTCGAGCTCGACCCGCGCCGCCTCCTCGCGCTCGGCGGCGTCGCGCGCGGCCTGCTGCGCCTCCTCGACCGCGACGAGCGCGCCCGTGTAGCGCTCCGCCGCGGCCTCGACCGCGGTCCACGCCGTGTCGGCGACCGCGCTGTGCTCGGCGAGCCGGGACTCGAGCCGGGCGATCTGCGCGGCGGTCGACGCGACCGCCTCGTGCGCCGCCTCGACCTCGTCGTCACCGGGGGCGGCGACCGCGGGCGCGGCACCGACGGCGAGCGCGACGAGGAGTGCTGCCGCGAGACGGCGTCGCGGCTGGTGCTGTGGCACGGGGGTCCTCGGGTCGTGGTCGCGGGGTGCGTCGCGGGCGCAGGAGGCGCGTCGCGAGGTCGCACGGCGGTGCGCTGCGGGGGCAGCGCGGACCGCCGACGACGACGCTACCCACCAGCAGCCCCATCGGGAACACCCGTCACGCGATTCACATCATTCACATCCGGCACATCGGACACATCGGGCGGTGCGCGCGTCCGGTGACGCAGGCGGGTCACCCGACCGGAGCAGCCCGCGAGCGCACCGCGGACGCCGGACGGCGGCACGGCCCTCTCCCGCGTCGGTGGCGGGTCCGCGACTCGCGCGGCCCGGGCACGAGACGGCGGTCTCACCATCCGGTCGGGGCTTCTCGTGCGGCCGCGACGGGCCTAGCGTGCGTGCCATGTACTGCCGAATGTGCCGCTGACCCGCGCACGTTCGGTGGTGTGCCCGCACCCGGCCGGAACGGCTGCCCCGTCGCAGCCCCGCTGAGGTCCTGGCACCGATCCACGTGCACGTCCGTCCCAGTCCTCCGTGGGCTGGCCAGGTCAGTGCGCTGGCAGTGGTCACCCGCGGCTCATGCCCCAGGAGACCCTCGTGACGAACCCCGCCTGGTCCTTCGAGACCCGCCAGATCCACGCCGGCCAGACCCCCGACCCCGCCACGGGCGCCCGCGCCCTGCCGATCTACCAGACGACGTCGTTCGTCTTCCCCGACGCCGACACGGCGGCCGCGCGCTTCGCGCTCGCCGACCTCGGCCCGATCTACACGCGCATCGGCAACCCCACCCAGCAGGTCGTCGAGGACCGGATCGCCTCGCTCGAGGGCGGCGTCGGCGCGCTCCTGCTCGCGTCGGGGCAGGCCGCAACCACGTTCGCCATCCTCAACGTCGCCGAGGCCGGTGACCACGTCGTCGCGAGCCCGAGCCTGTACGGCGGCACGTACAACCTGCTCGGCCACACGCTGCGCAAGCTGGGCGTCGAGACGACGTTCGTGACCGACCCGCACGACCCGCAGGCGTGGCGTGACGCGATCCGCCCGAACACCAAGGTGTTCTTCGCCGAGTCGGTGCCGAACCCGCGCGCCGACGTGCTCGACATCGAGGCGGTCGCCGAGGTCGCGCACACCCACGGCGTCCCGCTGGTCGTGGACAACACGATCCCCACGCCGTACCTGCTGCGCCCGCTCGAGCACGGCGCGGACGTCGTCGTGCACGCCGCGACCAAGTTCCTCGGCGGTCACGGCACGGCCATCGGGGGCGTCGTCGTCGACGGCGGCAGCTTCGACTTCGCCCAGCACCCCGAGCGGTTCGCGAACTTCAACACGCCCGACCCGACCTACAACGGGCTCGTGTACGCGCGGGACCTGGGCGTCGGCAGCGCGTTCGGCGCGAACCTGTCGTACATCCTCAAGGCGCGCGTGCAGCTGCTGCGCGACCTCGGCTCGGCGATCTCGCCGTTCAACGCGTTCCTCATCGCGCAGGGCCTCGAGACGCTCTCGCTGCGCATCGAGCGCCACGTCGAGAACGCGCAGCGCGTCGCCGAGTGGCTCGAGGCGCGCGAGGAGGTCCGGACCGTGCACTACGCCGGTCTCCCGTCGAGCCCGTGGCACGCCAACGCGCAGAAGTACCTGCCGCGCGGCGTCGGCGCGGTCCTCGCGTTCGAGCTCGACGGCGGCGCCGAGGCGGGCAAGGCGTTCGTCGACGCGCTCGAGCTGCACTCGAACCTCGCCAACATCGGCGACGTCCGCTCGCTCGTGATCCACCCGGCGTCGACGACGCACTCGCAGCTGAGCCCCGAGGAGCAGGCGCTCTCGGGTGTCACGCCCGGCCTCGTCCGCCTCTCGGTCGGCCTCGAGCACGTCGACGACATCCTGGCGGACCTGGACGCAGGCTTCCGCGCGGCCAAGGGGGCCTGATGTCGTCGCCCTCCCCCAGGCCGCGCACACCCACCGAGGTGGACACGCCGGGCCGACGCCGGGCGAGCGCCGTAGGTTGGCACGTCGTGCAGACCGACACCGCTCCCGCCCCGACGGCGCCCGTCGCCGGCCGGCGCGCGCCCGTGTGGGCGGCCGGTCCCGCGGTGCCCGCGAGCGCGGCCTGGCGGGAGGGCGACCCGGTCGGTCGCCGGCAGTTCGTCGACATCGGCGACCTGACCCTCGAGTGCGGCGTGACGCTGCCGGTCCGGGTCGCGTACGAGACGTGGGGCGAGCTGTCGCCGTCGGGCGACAACGCCGTCCTCGTCCTGCACGCGCTCACCGGCGACTCGCACGTGACCGGCCCGGCCGGGCCCGGCCACCCGACCGCCGGGTGGTGGGACTCGCTCGTCGGACCCGGTCGGCCGATCGACACCGACCGCTGGTTCGTCGTCGCGCCGAACGTGCTCGGCGGCTGCCAGGGCACGACGGGTCCCGCGTCGACGGGCCCCGACGGGCGCCCGTGGGGCGGGCGGTTCCCGTTCGTCACGACGCGCGACCAGGTCGCGGCCGAGATCGCCGTCGCGGACGCGCTCGGGATCGACTCGTGGGCGCTCGTCGTCGGCGCGTCCATGGGCGGCATGCGGGTCCTCGAGTGGGCCGTCACGGCCCCCGAGCGCGTGCGCGCGCTCGCCGCGATCGCGACCACGGCGCAGTCGTCGGGCGACCAGATCGCGTGGGCGCACCCCCAGCTCGAGGCGATCCGCTCGGACCCGGGCTGGAACGGCGGGGACTACTACGACCTGCCCGAGGGGGCCGGCCCGCACATCGGCCTCGGGATCGCGCGCCAGATCGCGCACACGACGTACCGCAGCCCGCGCGAGCTGGACGTGCGCTTCGGCCGTGACGCGCAGGACGTCGAGGAGCCCCTCGGCGGGGGCGGCCGGTACGCCGTCCAGTCCTACCTCGACCACCACGCCGGGAAGCTCGCGCGCCGGTTCGACGCCAACTCCTACCTCGTGCTGACCGAGTCGATGCTCTCGCACGACGTCGGCCGCGGTCGGGGCGGGGTCGAGGAGGCGCTCGGCACCGTGACCGGGCGCGCGCTCGTGGTCGCGGTCGACACGGACCGCCTCTACCTGCCCGAGCAGTCCGAGCGCATGGCGGCCGGGCTGCCGGGCTGCGACGGGATGCACCTCATCCGGTCGGACTTCGGGCACGACGGGTTCCTCATCGAGGCCGAGCAGGTCGGCACGCTCGTCCGCGACTTCCTCGGCTGAGCCGCGACGGGGCCGGGACGAGCGGGCGCCGCGTCGGCGCGGCCTCCCTAGCATGGCGGCCATGACCGACCTGGCGACCACCGACCGTCTGCTCCGCGCCCAGTGGCTGCGGCTGCGCGAGTGGCTCGACGAGCTCGACCTGGACTCGACGCAGGCGCCGAGCGTCCTGCCCGGGTGGCGCGTCGCCGACCTCGTCGCGCACCTCGGCCGCTCGCTCGAGGCGCTCGCCGTGACGCAGCCCGCACCGGCCGGCGTCGCCCCCGTGCCCCTCGGCGACTACCTCGCGACCTACGCGCCGCGCGCGGAGAGCATCGACGAGGCGACGCGCGCGCTCGCCGCCCAGATCTCCGACGACCCCCTCGCCGCGCTCGACCGCGTGGCCGAGAGCGCGTTCACCCAGCTGCACGACCTGCGCGCGACGGGCCCCGACCCGGTCGTGCAGGCCCGCGTCGCACCGCTGCTGCTGTCGGACCTCGCGCTCACGCGGCTCCTCGAGCTCGTCGTGCACGGCGACGACCTCGACCGCTCGCTCCCCCACGCACCGGGTGACGTGGTGCTCGACGAGGCGCTCGCCGTCGTCGCCGACGCGCTCCTGCGGGTCCTGCTGGGCGAGGGGGGATGGAGCCTCGAGGTCGTCGAGCCGCGGGCCTGGGTGCGCCTCGCGTGCGGGCGCACGCCCGTCGACGCGGCGACGATCGGCTCCGCGCTGCGCCCCGTGCACACGTCCGAGTCGCTGCCCGAGCTCGCGGGCCACCTGCCCGTCCTGTGACGCGACGACGGGCTACGGTCGCGTCATGACCATGCTCGCCGCCGTCGCCGCACGCACCGACCCCGCGGACCCGCTCTCGGGCCTCGAGCTGCGGGACGTCGAACGTCCCGACCCGCCGCAGCACTGGTCCGTCGTCGACGTGCGGGCCGCGAGCCTGAACCACCACGACCTGTGGTCCCTGCGCGGCGTGGGCCTGCCCGCTGACCGCCTCCCGATGGTCCTGGGCTGCGACGCCGCGGGCGTGACGGCCGACGGCCGCGAGGTCGTCGTGCACGCCGTCGTCGGCGCGACCGGGCACGGCGTCGGCCCGACCGAGCGGCGCTCGATCCTGTCCGAGCAGCACCCCGGGACGCTCGCGGAGCAGGTGGCCGTCCCGACGTGGAACCTCGTCGCCAAGCCGACCGAGCTCTCGTTCGAGGAGGCCGCGTGCCTGCCGACGGCGTGGCTCACCGCCTACCGGATGCTGTTCCGCAGCGCCGCGGCCCGCCCGGGCGACCGCGTGCTCGTGCAGGGAGCGGGCGGCGGCGTCGCGACCGCGGCCGTGGTGCTCGGCGCCGCGGCGGGCGTCGAGGTCGTCGTGACGAGCCGGGACGCCGCCAAGCGCGACCGCGCGCTGTCCCTCGGTGCGAGCGTCGCCGTCGAGCCCGGCGCCCGGCTGCCGTTCCGCGTCGACGCCGTGCTCGAGACCGTCGGGGCCGCGACGTGGGCGCACTCGGTGCGGTCGCTGCGCCCCGGCGGCACGATCGTGGTCGCCGGCGCGACGACGGGCGACGCCTCCCCCATGGAGCTCCAGCGGATCTTCTTCACCGAGCTCACCGTCGTCGGCGCGACCATGGGCGACAAGGAGGACCTCGAGGCGCTGCTGCGCATGCTCGTGCGGACGGGCGTGCGACCCGTGGTCGACTCCACCGTCCCGCTGACCCGCGTGCACGACGGGTTCCGGCGCCTCGCGTCGGGCGAGCAGGTCGGCAAGGTCGTCGTCACGGTCGGCGACTGAGCGGGCCGTGGCAGCCGCGCGGTGGGCGCAGGACGTCCTCGGCCCCGACTTCGAGGCGCTGACGCTGCCGCTCGCCGACGACGACGAGGGCGAGGTGGTCGCGACCCTCGTCCGGTACCGCCCCGAGGAGCCCGAACCGGTCCGACCCGCACGAGCGGTCCTGTACGTGCACGGGTGGAACGACTACTTCTTCCACGTCGGCCTCGCCCGCTACTGGCACGGCCAGGGTGCCGCGTTCTACGCGATCGACCTCCGCAAGTACGGCCGGAGCCTGCGCGAGCACCAGACGCCCGGCTACGTCGACGACCTCGCGACGTACGACGAGGAGCTCGGTCTGGCCCTCGCCCGGATCCGCGCCGACCTCGGCCGCCGGGTGAGCGTGATGATGGTCGCGCACTCGACGGGTGGCCTCGTCGCGGCGCTGTGGGCCGACCGCCACCCGGGCCAGGTCAGCGGTCTCGTGCTCAACACGCCGTGGCTCGAGCTGACGGGGTCCTCGGTCATGCGGACGCTCAGCGCGCCCGTCGTGCAGCAGATCGCGCGGACGGCGCCGCGGTCGCCGATCCTCGTCCTGGACCCGGGCTTCTACGCACGCACGCTGCACACGGCGCACGGCGGCGAGTGGGACTACGACCAGCGCTGGCGGCCGACGCCGTTCTTCCCCGTCCGGGCCGGGTGGCTGCACGCGATCCTGACCGGGCACGCCGCGGTCGCACGCGGGCTCGACCTCAGGGTCCCGGTGCTCATGGCCGCGTCGGACCGCAGCGTCATCGCGCCCCGGTGGCGCGAGGAGATGCGCGAGGCGGACGTCGTCCTCGACGTCGACCTCCTCGCGCGGCGTGCGGTCCTGCTCGGGCCCGTGGTCACGGTCGTGCGCGTCCGCAAGGGCCTGCACGACCTCACGCTGTCGCCGGCCCCCGTGCGCGAGCGCTACTACGCCGAGGTCACCCGGTGGCTCGCGGCGTACGGGTGGGCGGGGCCCACGGCCTGAGCCGTCGGCCGGGCGGGGCCCTGAGCCGTCCGGCCGGTCAGCGCCCGAGCGACGGGTCGACGAGCTCGGCCAGGGTCGGCCCACCCTCGTGCCCCGCGCGCCACACGCGCCAGCCGTCGACGGCGACGCCGCCCGCCGCGTACGTCGCGCTGTGCAGGTCCGCGAAGCACCGGCCGTCCGTGAGCTCGACGACGCCGTCGGGGTGCAGCAGCGCCTCGTGCACCTCACCGCGGCGTGCGCGTGCCCACACCAGGCGGGTCACCTCGCCGAGCCGCGCGGCCAGGTCGGCGAGGACCAGGTCGGGTGCGGGCTCGTCGTCGTACGGGTCGGTCACGGGCGGGTCCGCGGGCGGCTGCTGGAGCGGGATCCCGCCCGAGGTGGTGCCGCGCACGCCCGACGCCCCGACCGGGACGGCGAACGGGGGTGGGACGACGACCGGCCGCGGACGCTCGGGTGCGGGCTCGCGGCGGTCGCGCGGGCGCCGCGGGACCGGCTGGAGCTGCGGCTGCTCGCGCGGGACGGCCGACCGCCCGACGGGCACGACGTCGACCAGCCGCCCCCCGCCGGGCCCCTCGGTGACCCGCACCTGGAGCACCTCGACCTGGTGGCCGCGCTGCAGGAGGAACTCGAGCACGTCGACGACGCCGGGGGCGATGGCCGAGCACACCAGCAGCAGCCGCGCACCCCAGCGCAGCGACGGCGTGAGGAGCTCGGTCGCGGGGACGGTCCGTCGGAACGCCTCCAGGTGCGTCGCGAACCTCTCCGGCCCCGCGCTGTACAGGGCCGCGAGCTCGTCACCGGTCAGCCGCGCCGCCCGGCCGGCGTGCCGCAGCGCGCGCAGGCACGCCTCCTCGTCGAGCAGGCCGACGACCTCGACGACGACCGGCTGCCCGGACGCGTCGACCGCGAGCAGGTGCGGCTCGTCGTCGCGCCCGGGGGTACGCGCACGCAGCGGGAGGAGGTGCTCGCCGAGGAGCGCGTCGAGCTGCTCGGCGACGTCGGGACGGGCGCGCCCGGCGGACGCCGGTGTCTGGAGGGCGACCTGCCGGGCGCCCTCGGGGCGCGAGGAGACCATGCGTGTGTCCGATGTTCAGGGGGCGGGGGGGCCGTCGCCCAAGGTAGTGGTTCGGACATACCGGGCGATACCGCCCGTACGAGGTAATCCCGGGGACCTCGCGACCTGCCGACGGGCGTCGGCGGACCGGCCCTCAGCCCGCGCCGGCGGGTCGGTCGTCGACCACGTCGACGACGAGCGTCGGCCACGTGCGCAGCAGCGGCACCCACGCGTCCGGGGCGCCGGTCGGGAGTCCGCCCGGGACGACGCGGGCGTCGGGCAGCAGCCGCACGGATGTCCCGGTGGTGCCGTCCGGGTCGAGCGGAACGAGGTCCGTCACGGGCACGCCGTGCTCGTAGCGCTGGGACCACGAGCCGTGGGGGCGCCGGTTGGTGTGGACGAGCCACGCGCTGAGCGCGGCGACGGTCGAGATGCCGCGTCGCGGGTGCCCGTCGGGCAGGAGCGGCGCGTCGGCGGTGTCGAAGAAGCGCACGTCACGGGTCGACATGACGGGCTTGCGGACGGGCTGCCCGTGCTCGTCGAGGCGGGTGTCGGTCCCGCGACCGTCGTCGTCGACGGAGACCGACCCGTCCCGGTGGAGCCGCACGACGCACCGGCCCGCACCCCGGTCGTCGGCCTCCTCGGACGCGTACGCGAGGACCTCGAGCACGAGGTGCAGCACCCCGCCGGGCGCGAACCGCTCAGGGTCGGCACGGATCCGCCCGAGGTGCTCGGCGTCGACCGAGCGCGACCACTCGTGGGTCGTGACCGCCCACCGGTCGGTCGTCACCGGCGGGCGATCGCGTCCGCGAGCAGCTGGGCGAGGTGCACGCCCTGGGCGTCCGCGAGCTGGTCGGCCTGCGTGCGGCACGAGAAGCCGTCCGCGAGCAGCACCGTCCCGGGCGCCGCGTCGCGCAGCGCCGGGAGGAGCGCGCGCTCGGCCACCGCGACCGACACGTCGTAGTGGCCGCGCTCCATGCCGAAGTTGCCCGCCAGCCCGCAGCAGCCCGCGAGGCTCGTGACCTCGGCGCCCGTCGCGCGCAGGAGCGCGCGGTCGGCGTCGTAGCCCATGACCGAGTGCTGGTGGCAGTGCGGCTGCGCGAGGACCGAGACGCCGTCGAGCCGGGGCACGTCCCACGCGTCGGGGCCGAGCGGCGCGGGCGCGGTCAGCAGCTCGGCGAGCGTCCGCGTCGCGTGCGCGACGGCGACCGCGCGCGGGTCGTCCGGCAGGAGGTCGAGCAGGTCCGAGCGCAGCACCGCGGTGCACGACGGCTCGACGCCGACGATCGGGATGCCGTTGACCGCGTACGGGCCGAGGACGCCGAGCAGGTCGGTGAGGCGGCGGCGCGCACCGTCGAGCTGGCCGGTGCTGATCCACGTCAGACCGCAGCAGGCGGGCCGGTCGGGGACGATCACCTCGTACCCGGCGTCCTGGAGCACCGTGATCATCGCGCGCGGGACGTCGGGGTCGAACCCGTCGCTGAACGAGTCGGACCACAGGACCACGCGGCGTGCCGGGTCGACGCCCCCGGTGGCGTGCGCCGCGGTCGAGGCGCTGGCCTCACCGAGACCCTGGTTGGCGTGCGTCGAGCCCTCGGCGGACCGCCGCTCCCACCACGTGCGGAACGGGACCTCGGCGAAGCGCGGGATCTCGCGCCGCGTGTCCATCCCGCCGAGCGCGAGCACGGCCTTCGCGACCGGCCGCACGCCGAGCACCGCGTTGGCGACCCGGCCGAGCCGCAGCCGCCCGACGAGCGCCGACCAGCGCGGCAGCCACCCGAGCGCGTAGTGGTTGACCGGCCGCAGCCGGCCCTTGTACGTGCGGTACAGGACCTCGGCCTTGTACTGGGCCATGTCCACGCCGGCGGGGCAGTCGCTCGAGCACGCCTTGCACGACAGGCACAGGTCGAGCACCTCGTGCACCTCGCGCGAGGCCGGTCCGCGCGTCACGAGCGTCCCGTTGGCCATCTCCTGCAGCACGCGTGCGCGGCCCCGCGTCGAGTCCTTCTCGTCGCGCGTCGCGAGGTAGGAGGGGCACATGAAGCCGCCCTGCGCCGACGAGTCGGCACGGCACTTGCCGACCCCGACGCACCGGTGCACCGCGGTCGTCAGGTCGCCGCCGTCGTGCGCGAACGCGAAGCCGGTCGCCCTCGGCAGCGGGCGTGCGTGCGGGCGGCGCAGGTCCGCGTCGATGGGCCGCGGTCGCACGACGACGCCCGGGTTGAGCACGTCGGTCGGGTCGAAGAGCTCCTTGACCTCGCCGAAGAGCCGGATCGCGTCCGGTGAGTACATGAGCCCGAGCAGCTCGCCGCGCGCCCGGCCGTCGCCGTGCTCACCCGACAGCGACCCGCCGTACGACGTCACGAGCTCGGCGGCCTCGGTCATGAACGCGCGGAAGCCGGGGACGTCGTCGGCGCGCGAGAGCGGGACGTCGAGCCGCACGTGGATGCACCCGTCGCCGAAGTGCCCGTACGGCAGGCCGTCGACGCCGTGCCGCGCCATGAGGGCGTCGAAGTCGCGCAGGTACGCGCCGAGGCGCTCGGGCGGCACCGCGGCGTCCTCCCAGCCGGGCCAGGCCTGCGCACCCGACGGCGTCCGCCCGCCGAGTCCCGCGCCGTCGGCGCGGATCTGCCACAGCGACGACGCCTCGGGACCGGGCGGCACGACGCGTGCCGACACCGCCTGCGCGTCCGCGACCATCGCCTCGGCGCGCGCGAGCGCCTCCTCACGGGTCGCGCCGCCCATCTCGACCATGAGCCAGCCGGCGCCCTCGGGCAGTGCGGGCACGTGCGCCTCGCCGCGGTGCCGACGCACGACGTCGACGAGGCGTGCGTCGAGGCCCTCGACCGCGAGCGGCCCGTGGGCGAGGAGGGCCGGGACCGCGTCGGCGGCCGACGGCATGTCCGCGTAGCCGAGCACGACGAGGACCGCCGCGTCCGCGATGGGCACGAGGTTCACGGTGGCCTGCAGGACCGTCACGAGGCTGCCCTCGGTGCCGACGAGCATCTTCGCCAGGTCGCCGCCGCGCTCGGGCAGCAGGTGCTCGAGCGAGTATCCCGACACCTGCCGGCCGAAGCGGCCGAGCTCGGTGCGGATGGTCGGGAGGTTCGCGGCGACGAGCGACGCGAGCCCGGGGACGGCGTCGAGCGCGCCCGCACCGGACCCCGCGGTGAACCGGCGCCCGTGCCCGTCGACGACGTCGAGCGCGACCACGTTGTCCGCGGTGCGCCCGTACGCGACGGCGTGCGGACCGCACGCGTTGTTGCCGATCATCCCGCCGAGGGTCGCGCGGTTCTGCGTCGACGGGTCCGGGCCGAACCGGAGCCCGAACGGCTTCGCCGCGGCCTGCAGCGCGCTCATGACGACACCGGGCTGAACGACGGCGGTCCGCGCGTCGGGGTCGATCTCGCCGATCGCGGTCAGGTGCCGGGAGGTGTCGACGACGATGCCCGGGCCGATCGCGTTGCCCGCGACCGAGGTCCCCCCGCCCCGGACGGTCAGGGGCGTCCCGGTGGTGCGGGCGACCTCGGCGACGGCGAGCAGGTCGTCGGTGTCGCGCGGGACGACGACGACCTGCGGGACGACGCGGTAGTTGGACGCGTCGGTCGAGTACTCGGCGCGGCGGCGCGTCGCGGCGTCGACGTCGCCCCGCACCGCGCGCCGCAGCTCGTGCAGCAGCTCGGGGGTCGCGACGGCCGGGGCTGCGACCCCCGCCTCGTGCGGCGCGGTCGTGGTCACGGGGGGATCCTGCCACGCGGCCCCTGGGACCCGGCGGGCAGGACCGTGGTCCGGACGACGCGGGCTACGGCAGGCGCGACGCGGGCCGGACGGCCGCCTCGCCCGCGCGGGCCGGGTCCAGCGGCACGGGGCTCACGAGGGTCGCCGGACCGCGGTGCAGCACGCCCGTCGTCAGCGGCATGCACCGCACGCCGCCGCGCCCCCGCATCGCGCGGTGGGCGCCGGGCGCGAGCACGCGGTCCATCCAGGCGCACGGGTTGGCCTGACGGCCCGGGCGCAGCCGGACGACGTCGCCGCGCGACTCGATCGCGATCTCCTCCCCCAGCAGCGGCGCGAGCTGCGCACCCCGCAGGACGACGTTGCGGCGTGCGAGCAGCGGGTCGAACGGAGCCGTGCCGAGCTCGGCGGCGATCGCCTCGAGGCCCTCGACGGCGATGAGCGTGACGGCGGCGTCCATGTGCGCGGCCTTGCCGTAGAACCGGTCCCCGACGATCCCCTTCCCCGCGACGACGTCGACCCGGTCGGCGTCGGTCGTGGGGACGTCGGCCGCGCCGTCGCGCGGGCGGCCGAAGTACGCGTGCTCGGGCGAGACGAGCAGGTGCAGCACCTCGACGTCGTAGCGGTAGGCCGTCGCGGGCCTGGTGTCGGTCACTCCTCGACGTACTCGAGCAGGTCGCCCGGCTGGCACCCGAGCACGCGGCACATCGCCTCGAGCGTGCTGAACCGCACCGCCTTCGCCCGGCCGTTCTTGAGCACCGCGACGTTCGCGGGCGTCAGCCCCACGCGCTCGGCGAACTCGCCGACGCTCATCTTGCGGCGGGCCAGCTCGACGTCGATGCGGACGACGATCGGCATCAGATCACCTCGTCCATGTCTGCGCGCAGCGCGGCGGCCTGACGCAGGAGCGCGCGCATCACGACCATGAGCAGGACGACGACGCCGCCCACGAGGACCATGCCGCCCATCGCGATCGGGACGCCGGGGTCCCGCAGCTCGGGCGTGACGTAGATCGTGACGCCGAGCGCGAGCGCACCCGCCGCGAGCAGGAGCCACCCGACGGTCACGGCCCACACGATCCCGTCGACCCAGCCGAACGCGTCGCGGCGGAAGATGCGGTCGGCGACGACCATCCCCAGCAGGCGCCACGTGCAGACGATCACGACCTCGACGCACACGAGCACGAGCACCGCCACGGCGGTCAGGGGCCAGCGCAGGGGCGCGAGCGCCGGCTCGTCCTGCGTGACGCTCGCGATCTGGCCGGGCCACGACAGCGTCTGCCCGACCAGCGCCGCGAGAAGCAGCAGCGCGAGGAGCACCCGCAGCAGGCGCACCGCCGTGATCGTGAGGTTCATGCGGTGAGCCTGGTGACGCACCTATCGAATGTCAATCGAGACGCCGGCCGGGCGTGCCGACGGCGTGGCGTCGCTCGCGCGGGTTCGCCCGGGGCGCGCCCCCGGTCGCGCGGGTCCACGACCCGGGTGAACCTGGGAGGACGGCCGCCGGGGCACCTCCGTGGCCGTCCCCGACCCGTGGAGGACCCGTGCGTGCACTCACCTGGCAGGGAAACGAGAAGCTCTCCGTCGAGACGGTCCCGGACCCGCAGATCGTCGAACCCACGGACGCCGTCGTCCGCATCACGTCGACCGCGATCTGCGGCTCCGACCTGCACCTGTACTCGACGCTCGGGATGTTCATCGACAAGGGCGACATCCTCGGCCACGAGCCCATGGGCGTGGTCGAGGAGGTCGGCCCCGAGGTGACGAACCTGCGCGTCGGCGACCGCGTCGTCGTGCCGTTCGTCATCGCGTGCGGGCACTGCTTCATGTGCACGCGCGGCCTGCCCACGCAGTGCGAGACGACGCAGAACCGGCACGCGTCCAAGGGAGCTTCCCTGTTCGGCTACACCAAGCTCTACGGGCACGTCGCGGGCGGCCAGGCGGAGTACCTGCGGGTGCCTCAGGCGCAGTACGGCCCGATCGTGGTGCCCGACGACGGCTCGCCCGACGAGCGCTGGCTGTACCTGTCCGACGTCGTGCCCACGGCGTGGCAGGCGGTGCGGTACGCGGACGTCCGGCCGGGCGGGACGGTCGCGGTCATCGGCCTGGGGCCGATCGGGCAGATGGCCTCGCGCGTCGCCCGCTTCCTGGGCGCCGAGCGCGTGATCGGCGTGGACCTCGTCACCGAGCGGCTCGCGATGGCGCGCCGGCACGGCGTCGAGACGATCGACCTGCGCGACGTCGACGACGTCCCGACGGCGATCCGCGACCTCACCGACGGGCGCGGGCCCGAGTCCGTCATCGACGCCGTCGGCATGGAGGCGCACGGCTCACCCGTCGCCGAGGCGATGGGACGCGCCACCGCGCTGCTGCCCGACGCGATGGGCCGCAAGGCCATGGAGACCGCGGGGCTCGACCGGCTCGCGGCGCTCTACACCGCGATCTCGACGGTGCGGCGCGGCGGGACGCTGTCGCTCTCGGGCGTGTACGGCGGCACCGCGGACCCGCTGCCCATGATGGAGCTCTTCGACAAGCAGGTGACCGTCCGGATGGGCCAGGCGAACGTCCAGGCGTGGCGCGACGAGATCCTGCCCGTCCTCCAGCGCGACGACGACCCGCTGGGCGTGCTCGACCTGCGGACGCACCGCGTGCCCCTCGAGGACGCACCGGCCTGGTACGAGACGTTCCAGAAGAAGGAGGACGGCTGCATCAAGGTCGTGCTCGACCCGGCGCTGCCCAAGGCCGGCTGACCCCCGGACGACGACGCCCCCGCACCGGACGGTGCGGGGGCGTCGTGCCGCGGCGGTGGCGGCGTCAGGCGAGCGACGCGTCGAGCGAGATGGTCGTGCCGGTGAGCGCCTTGCTCACGGGGCAGGTGTCCTTGGCCTCGCGCGCGGCCGCGAGGAACCCCTCCTCGTCGAGGCCGTCGACCTCGCCGCGGACCGTGAGCTGGATCCCGTCGATGTGGAAGCCGCCGGCCGGGTCCGGCGCGAAGGACACGTCGGCCGACACCTCGAGCGACTGCGGCGTGCCGCCCGCCTGCCCGATGAGCGCGGACAGCTGCATCGCGAAGCACGACGAGTGCGCCGCCGCGATGAGCTCCTCGGGCGAGGTGACGCCACCCGCCTCCTCCGAGGTGCGGCGCGGCCACGAGACGTCGAACGTGCCGACCTTCGAGCTGCTCAGCTCGACCTGGCCGGATCCGTCCTGCAGCGTGCCGTTCCATGCGGTGCGGGCGTGGCGCGTGGTCATGGGGACCTCCGTGGGTCGGGGACGGTCGGGGCACCCGGCTCCCCCGGGCGCGACCTCGACGCTAACGAGCCCGCGCGCGGACGGCACCTGGTCGCGCCCCGTGCGCGTCAGACCGACGGCTCGTCGGCCGCCTCGTGCCGTCCGACCGGTGCCGCGGCGCGCTCGGCCCGCGCCTCGAGCACGAGCAGGGCACCGACCACGGCGGCCCCGGCGACCACGAGCGCGACGACGAGCCCGACGTCGTCGCCCGGGGCGAGGAGACCACGCTCGTCGTCCTGCCACGGCCACAGCGCGCGCAGCGACCCCGCCATGAGACCGGTCATGACGACGAGCGTGATCCGGTGGCGGTGCTCGAGCAGCCACTGCAGGCCGCTCACGAACACCGAGAGGCCGAGGACGGCGCCGAGCGCGAACACGCCGAGGTAGCCGAGGTCGCGGTCGTTCACCGCGGCGATCGTCGGCTGGTACAGCCCGAGCGTGAGCAGGAGGAACGAGCCCGAGATCCCGGGCAGCACGAGCGCGCACACCGCGACGGCGGCCGCGGCCGCGACGACGAGCGGCGAGGGCTCCTGCTCGGCGGCCGGCGGGATCCCGGTGAGCGCGAAGGCCGCGGCCGCGGCGAGCAGCCCGACGAGGACCTCGCCCGGGGTCCAGCGCCCGCCGACCATGCGCGCGGGGACGACCAGCGACGCGAGGATGAGCCCGGCGAAGACGGCGCGGGCACCGGTGGGGTGGTCCTCGAGCACGGGCTCGAGGAGCCGCGCGCCGAGCACGACGGCGGTGACCATGCCGAGCCCGATCGGCAGCACGGCACCCCAGCGGACCTGCCGCAGGTGGTGGCGCGCCGCGCCGGGGTCGCGCCGCCCGCCGAGCCGCGCGAGCGACGTCGCGACACCGCGGACGAGGTGGCCCGCGGAGCGGATGAGGGTCTCGTAGACGCCGACGAGGAGCGCGATCGTGCCGCCGCTGACGCCGGGGACGATCTCCGCCGCCCCGATGAGCGCGCCGCGCCCCACGAGCCCGAGGCGCTCGCCCCAGCCGCGGGGCGGTGCGTGGTGCGGCGCGACCGCGTCCGGCTCGTCGTCGGCGGGGCCGGTCGGTCGGTTCGTCCGATTCGTCGTCACGCGGCTCGAGCCTACCGATCACGCGCGCCGACGGCGGGACGGACCGGCGGGCGGACGGACGGAGCGGCGGACGCACCGGTGGGGCCCGCGTCCTGGGACGCGGACCCCACCGGGCGGGGGCCGTCACCACGGGTGGCCGCCGGAGGGCGACGGCCCCCTGCTACGGGCACCTGACGGGCCCGTGACGGGCGCCGGGCCGGCCGCCGCTCAGCGCGTGTCGCTCCCCGAGGTGACCACCGCAGCACGGCCCGCCTCGAGGCGGGCGATCGGGACGCGGAACGGCGAGCACGACACGTAGTCGAGCCCGACCTCGTGGAAGAAGTGCACCGACTCCGGGTCGCCGCCGTGCTCGCCGCACACGCCGAGCACGATGTCGGGCCGCTCACGGCGACCCTCCTCGACCGCGATCCGGACGAGGCGCCCGACGCCGCGGCGGTCGATCGTCTCGAACGGCGACACCGAGATGACGCCGCGCTCGGTGTACTCCGTGAAGAACGCACCCTCGACGTCGTCGCGCGAGAAACCCCACGTGGTCTGCGTCAGGTCGTTCGTGCCGAACGAGAAGAACTCCGCCGCCTGCGCCATGCGGTCCGCGGTGAGCGCGGCCCGCGGGAGCTCGATCATCGCGCCGATCGGGACGTGCAGCTCGACGCCCTGCTCGGCGGCGACGTCCGCGAGGATCCGCTCGGCCTCGTCCCGGACCAGGTGCAGCTCCATGACCGACGCGGCGAGCGGCACCATGATCTCGGCGTGGGGCCGGCCCCCCTCCTTCAGCCGTGCGGCCGCGGCCTCCGCGACGGCACGGATCTGGAGCGCGAACAGGCCGGGGACCACGATCCCGAGCCGGACGCCGCGCAGGCCGAGCATCGGGTTCGCCTCGTGCATGCGCTGCACCGCCGCAAGGAGGTCGCGGTCGCGGTCGACGACCTCGCCCGTCTCGCCGCGCTCGGCCGCGAGCGCGACCTTGACGGAGAGCTCGGTCAGGTCGGGCAGGAACTCGTGCAGCGGCGGGTCGATGAGCCGGATCGTCGTCGGGCGGCCGTCCATCTCGCGCAGGATCTCGGTGAAGTCCGCGCGCTGGAGCGGCAGGAGCGCGTCGAGCGCGGCCTGACGCTCAGCGTCCTCGCGGGCCAGGATCAGCCGCTCGATGAGGACGCGTCGCTCGCCGAGGAACATGTGCTCGGTGCGGCACAGGCCGATGCCCTGCGCACCCCACACGCGAGCGCGGTGCGCGTCACCCGGGGTGTCGGCGTTCGCGTGCACGCGCAGCCGACGGACCGTGTCGGCGTGCGTGAGCACGCGGTCCACGGCCTTGACGAGCTCGCGCGTGTCGTCGTCGGCGGCGTGCTCGAGCGCGACGTCGAGGCCGTCCTCGAGGTACTGGACGACGGGCGACGGGACCACCGGGACGGCGCCGAGGAAGATCTCGCCGCTGGACCCGTCGATCGCGATGACGTCGCCCTCGCGCACGACCTTCTTCCCGACCCGCATCTCGCGCGCCACGACGTCCACGTCGAGCTTCTCGGCGCCGACGACGCACGTGGTGCCCATGCCGCGCGCGACGACGGCCGCGTGCGACGTCTTGCCCCCGCGCGACGTGAGGACGCCGACCGCCGCGATCATGCCGCCCAGGTCGTCCGGGTTGGTCTCGCGCCGGACGAGGACGACGTCCTTGCCCTCGGCCGCCCACGCCTGCGCGGTCGCCGAGTCGAAGACCGCCATGCCGACCGCCGCGCCGGGCGAGGCCGCCATGCCGGTCGCGAGGAGCGTGCGCTCGGCGCCCGAGTCGAACTGCGGGAACATGAGCTTGCTCAGCTGCTGGCCGCTGACCCGCTCGAGGGCCTCGTCCATCGTGATGAGGTGCTCGTCGACGAGCTGCGTCGCGATCCGGAAGGCCGCGGCCGCGGTCCGCTTGCCGACGCGCGTCTGGAGCATCCAGAGCTTGCCGCGCTCGATCGTGAACTCGATGTCGCACAGGTCGCGGTAGTGCGTCTCGAGGCGGCGCATCGCCTGGCGCAGCTCCGCGTACGACGTCGGGTCGAGCGTCTCGAGGTCCGCGAGCGTGAGCGTGTTGCGGATGCCCGCGACCACGTCCTCGCCCTGCGCGTTGGGCAGGTAGTCGCCGTACACGCCCGAGTGGCCGGTGGACGGGTCGCGCGTGAAGCACACGCCCGTGCCCGACGACGGGCCGAGGTTGCCGAAGACCATCGACACGACGTTGACGGCCGTGCCGAGGTCGTGCGGGATGCGCTCGCGGCGGCGGTACAGGCGCGCCCGCTCGGTGTTCCACGAGTTGAAGACGGCCGTGATCGCGAGGTCGAGCTGCTCGCGCGGGTGCTGCGGGAACTCGCGACCGGACTCCTCGTGCACGATCTGCTTGAACCAGCCGACGAGCTCGCGCAGGTCGTCCGCGGTGAGGTCGGTGTCCGCGGTCACGCCGCGCACGTCCTTCATCTGCTCGAGGGCACCCGAGAAGCGCTCGCCGTCGATGTCGAGCACGGTCTTGCCGAACATCTGGATGAGCCGGCGGTAGGAGTCCCACGCGAAGCGCTCGTCGTCGGAGAACTTCGCCAGGCCCTGCACCGACGCGTCGTTGAGCCCGATGTTCAGGACGGTCTCCATCATCCCGGGCATCGAGAACTTGGCGCCGGAGCGCACCGACACGAGCAGCGGGTCGTGGAAGTCGCCCAGCCCGCGGCCGAGCTCGTCCTCGAGGCGGCGCACCGCCATGGTGACCTCGACCCGCAGGTCGGGCGGCAGCTGGCCGTCGGCCATGTAGGCGCGGCAGGCCTCGGTGGTGATCGTGAAGCCGGGCGGAACGGGGAGCCCCAGACGGGTCATCTCGGCGAGGTTCGCACCCTTGCCGCCGAGGAGGTCCTTGAGGTCCTTGTTGCCCTCGCTGAAGTCGTAGACGTACTTGGCCACGAGACGTCCCTCTCTCACCGGACGGCGGCCCCGTTGCCGCCGTCACGTCCTCCCAGGGTGCTCCTGCCCGCCCCGGGGTGGGAGGGGACCTCGGTCCCGGCCGTACGCACCGACCCGTCCCTAGCGTGGAGGTGCGCGACATCACCGACGGGTCGATGGAACCGGGACCAGGGCTGGCCCGTCGGACTTCTGCGAGAGGGACGACGACATGGCCCACAGCGCCGTGGTCGACCAGGTGGTCACCCGGATCGTCGCCGCCGAGGGCGGCTCGGGCGGCGGGCACGGGGGCGAGGTCAACCTGATCCTCCCCGACCTGTCGACCGTGACCGTGCTCGGCGGCCTGTCCGGCCGGATGCTGCTCGTGCTGGGCCTGGGCGTGTGCGTCCTGGGCCTCGGCTTCGGCGTCGCGACGTTCCTGCAGCTGCGCCGGCTGCCCGTGCACACGTCGATGCGCGAGGTCGCCGAGCTCATCTACTCGACCTGCAAGGCGTACCTCGTCCAGCAGGGCAAGTTCCTGCTGGTCCTGTGGGGCTTCATCGCCTCGGTGATCGTCGTCTACTACGGGTTCCTCGTCGGGCTGCCGTGGGGCCGCGTCGCCGTCGTCATCGCGTTCAGCCTCGTCGGGATGGCGGGCTCGTACTCGGTGGCGTGGTTCGGCATCCGCGTCAACACGTTCGCGAACGCCCGCACCGCCTTCGCGGCGCTCGAGGGCAAGCCGCTCCCGGTGCACCGGATCCCGATGCGGTCCGGCATGTCGATCGGCATGGTCCTGATCAGCCTCGAGCTGTTCATGATGCTCGTGATCCTGCTGTTCCTCCCGGCCGACCTCGCGGGCGCGTGCTTCATCGGCTTCGCGATCGGCGAGTCCCTCGGCGCCTCGGCGCTGCGCATCGCGGGCGGGATCTTCACGAAGATCGCCGACATCGGCTCCGACCTCATGAAGATCGCCTTCAAGATCAAGGAGGACGACGCACGGAACCCGGGCGTCATCGCCGACTGCACGGGCGACAACGCGGGCGACTCGGTGGGCCCGAGCGCGGACGGCTTCGAGACCTACGGCGTGACGGGCGTCGCGCTCGTGACGTTCGTGCTCCTGGGCGTCGGCGAGCCCGCGGTCCAGGCCGCGCTCCTGGTGTGGATCTTCGTCGTGCGCGCGGTCATGGTCGTCGCCTCGGCGCTGTCCTACCTCGCGAACGACGCGTGGACCACGGCGCGCTACCGCGGCGCCGAGCGGATGGACTTCGAGAAGCCGCTCACGTCGCTCGTGTGGGTCACCTCGGTCGTCTCGATCGCCGCGACCTACCTGACGACGTACGTCGTGCTCGCCCCGAGCACGACCGACGGCATGTGGTGGAAGCTCTCGACGATCATCAGCTGCGGCACCCTCGCGGGCGCGCTCATCCCCGAGCTCGTCAAGACGTTCACCTCGACGCACAGCAAGCACGTGCGCGAGGTCGTCAAGAGCTCGCGCCAGGGCGGCGCGTCGCTCAACATCCTGTCCGGCCTCGTCGCCGGCAACTTCTCGGCGTTCTGGCTCGGGATCGTCGTCGTCGGCCTCATGGGCGGCGCGTTCCTCATCAGCGACCTGGGACTCGACGCGTACATGGTCGCGCCCGCGATCTTCGCCTTCGGCCTCGTGGCGTTCGGCTTCCTGAGCATGGGCCCGGTGACGATCGCGGTCGACTCGTACGGGCCCGTCACGGACAACGCGCAGAGCGTCTACGAGCTCTCGGTCATCGAGGAGGTCGAGGGCGTCGAGGACGAGATCCGGCGCGAGCACGGCTTCGACGTCCGGTGGGACACCGCCAAGCAGATGCTCGAGGAGAACGACGGCGCGGGCAACACCTTCAAGGCCACCGCGAAGCCGGTCCTCATCGGCACCGCCGTCGTCGGCGCGATGACGATGATCTTCTCGATCATCATGGCACTCACGGGCGGCCTCACCGAGGGCATGGCGAACCTGTCGCTCATGCACGCGCCGCTCCTGCTCGGCCTCGTGACCGGTGGCGCGGTCATCTACTGGTTCACCGGGGCGTCGATCCAGGCGGTGACGACGGGCGCCTACCGCGCGGTGGAGTTCATCCGGACGACGATCCGCCTCGACGGCGAGGCCAAGGCGTCCGAGGCGGACTCGCGCCGCGTCGTCGAGATCTGCACGCAGTACGCGCAGCAGGGCATGCTCAACATGTTCCTCGGCGTGTTCTTCCTGACGCTGTCGTTCGCGTTCGTCGAGCCGTTCTTCTTCATCGGCTACCTCGTGTCGATCGCCGTGTTCGGCCTCTACCAGGCGATCTTCATGGCGAACGCGGGCGGCGCGTGGGACAACGCGAAGAAGATCGTCGAGGTCGACCTGCACGCCAAGGGCACCGCGCTGCACGACGCGACCATCGTCGGCGACACGGTCGGCGACCCCTACAAGGACACGTCGTCCGTCGCGCTCAACCCGGTCATCAAGTTCACGACGCTGTTCGGCCTCCTCGCGGTCGAGCTCGCCGTCGTGCTCGCCGACCAGGGCCGGCAGACGCTCGTCACGACGCTCGCCGCGGTGTTCTTCGCGATCGCCGCGTTCTTCGTGCACCGCTCGTTCTACGGCATGCGGATCCGCACGTCGCTCACGGACGACGACGACCCGGCCTCGACCGGCGGGCCCACGTCCTCCGCCCCCGAGGCCGCTCCCGCCGACGTCGAGCCGGCGAGCTACGAGGAGGTCGGGCGATGAAGGTCGCCATCCGGTACGAGTCCGCGGTCGTCGACCCGGACGGCCACGTCGCGGGGCACGACGCCGGCGCGACGCTCGTCCGGCGCCTCCTGCGGGTGTTCCCCGGCGCGCTCGTCGTCGGCGCGGGGCCGCGCCGTCACGCGGGCTTCGACGTCCTCCCGCTGGAGTTCGTCGACGGCTCGGACACCGTCGTCATCACCATGGACGTCCTGGACTCCGTGAGCGTGTGGGAGACGCTGCGCCGCACGTGCGACGAGCCGAAGGTCATGAACTTCGTCTGGTGGAGCACGTCGCAGAACCGGCACCGCGTCGAGCGGAGCGCGCTCGCGCTGTCGTGCGCGCTGTTCCCGACCTTCGCCAACTCGGAGCGCACCGCGGCCGAGGTCCGTGAGCTCGTCGCGTTCTGGACCGTCCCGCAGCTCGCCGAGAAGGCCCGCGTCGCGTGGGTCAACCTCGGCATCCGCCTCGAGCACGTCCAGCCGCGCCGCGAGACGTCGGTGCCCGTCGTCCTCTACCCCGCGATCTACCTGTCCGAGCGCAAGCAGCCGCAGCTGTTCCTCGACGTCGTCGCGCGCGTCGCGCGCCGCACGCCCATCCGGGTCGAGGCGCGCCTGCACGAGTCGCACCTCATCTCGGACGACGCGATGGCGCTGTCGCGCCACGAGTGGGCGTGGGTCGGCCCGCTCACGGCGACGCGCGAGGACTACTGGCACGCCCTGGCGCGCACGACGGCGTTCCTGGCGACCGCGTCGGAGGAGTCGTACGGCCTGGAGTACATCGAGGCGCTCGTGGCCGGCGCGGTCGGGGTCTTCCCCGACCGGCCGTGGGTCCACGCGATCCTGCCGCCCGGCTACCCGTTCGTGTACCGGACGCCGTTCGAGGCCGAGGAGATGCTCCTGCGCGCCGTGACCGAGCCCGACGTGTGCCGCAAGGAGCTCGACGAGGTCGCGGGCGGCGACTTCGTCGAGTGGCTGCGCGCCCGGCACGACGACGACGCGTTCGAGCGGGCGATCGCGGAGCGCGTCGAGGAGTGGTTCGGGCCCGTCGCGCACCTGTGACTCACGTGCGCAGCGGGTCCTGGTCGCCGTAGGGCACGAGCCGCAGACGGCGGGCGTCCGCGGCGAGGATCTCGTCGGTGCGGGAGACGAGCTCGTCGACGGTGTCGGCGCCGGCGCGGAAGAACCGGCCCGACAGGGCGTCGAGCCGTCCCTCGCCGATGCCCACGAGCAGGTCGACGCTCGCCTCGACGGGCGTCCACTCCTCGCGGTCGTCGTGCAGCGGCATCGAGCCGGTCATGTCGGTCCGGACGACGCCGGGGGCGACGTCGAAGACGCGGACGCCCCGGTCGCGGTACTGCGCGTCCACGAGCGTCGTGAGCCGCGCGAGCGCACCCTTGCTGATCCCGTACCCCGTGTAGCTGCGGCTCGCGTGGTAGCCGGAACCGGAGTTGACGTTGGCGATCCGCCCGCCACCGCGCCGCACCATGCCGGGCAGCACGGCGTGCGTGACGACCATGGGCCCGCGCACGTTGACCTCGACGACGCGCCACGCGTCCTCGACGTCGTCGTCGGCGAACGGGCCCTCGGTGCGCTCGATCACGCCTGCGTTGTTGACCACGAGGCCGAGGCCGTCGAGCTCGCGCTCGGCCGTCGCGACCACGTCGCGCACGCCGTCGGCGTCGGTCACGTCGACAGCCAGGACGAGGGTGCGCACGCCGTCGGGCGGCCCGGCCTGCTCGATCTCGGCCGCGACGGCCTCGAGGTGCTCGCGCGTGCGGCCCACCAGGGCGACCGACCACCCCGCGGCGGCGAGGCCCAGGGCCAGGCCCCGGCCGATCCCTCGGCCTGCCCCGGTGACGAGCACGGTCCGTGGTGCGTCGATGCTCGTGGTCATGATCCCCATCGTGCCCGGGTCCGCCCGTGCGCGCACAGGGGCACGTGCCCCGGGCGGCGCGCCGTCGGTGGTGCGGACGTCAGCCCGCCACGAGCCCGACCGCGAGCGCGAGCATCACGACGCCGACGACGACGTCGAGGACGCGCCAGGTCGACGGGCGCCGCGCCCAGCGGGACGCCCACCGCGCGCCGAACCCCAGCCCCGTGAACCACAGCGCGCTCGCGACGAGCGCACCCGCAGCGAACCACCACCGGTCCGCACCGTGGTCCTGCGCGAGCGACCCGAGCAGCAGCACCGTGTCGAGGTAGACGTGCGGGTTGAGCCACGTGAGGGCGAGCGTGACGCCGACGACGGCGCGCAGGCGTCCGCGGTCGTCCGGCCGGGCCGGCTCGAGCGCACCGGGACGTCGGGCCGACCACAGCGACCGCAGGCCGAACGCCGCGAGGTACGCCGCGCCGACCCACCGCATGCCGTCCACGAGCCCGGGGTGCCGGTCGACCACCGCACCCATGCCGGCGACGCCGACCGCGACGAGCACCGCGTCGGAGACCGCGCAGATCGCGACGACCGGGCCGACGTGCTCGCGGAGCAGGCCCTGGCGCAGCACCCACGCGTTCTGCGCGCCGATCGCGACGATGAGCGACAGGCCGGTCACGAGACCGGTGAGGACGACGGGAGCGACGGAGAGCACGCGGCGACGCTACGGCCGTGCACCGATGAAGTGAAGCGACAGTTCCTTCGCCGTCATTAGCATCGCTTCATGCGCGTCCGACCCGAGCAGCTCGCCGCCCTCGCGGCGATCGTCGACCACGGCACGTTCGACGCCGCGGCCCGCGCGCTCTCGGTCACCCCGTCGGCGATCAGCCAGCGGGTCCGCGCCCTCGAGGCCGCGGTGGGCCACGTCGTCGTCGTCCGCACCTCCCCCGCACGCACGACGCCCGCGGGCGACGTGCTGCTCCGCATGGCGCGCCAGCAGGCGCTCGTCGAGTCCGAGGCCCTCGCAGCGCTCTCGGGCACGGACGCGCCGACGCGCGAGGTCTCCGTCGCCGTGAACGCCGACTCGCTCGCGACGTGGTTCCGCGCGGTCCTGGCGTCCGCCGCCGGCTGGACGGACGTCACGCTGCGGCTGCACGTCGAGGACCAGGACCACTCGAGCGCCCTGCTGCGCTCGGGTGCGGCCGTCGCGGCCGTGACGTCCGACGCCGAGGCGGTGCAGGGCTGCTCGGTCGAGCGGCTCGGCACGATGCGCTACGTGCCGGTCGCGGCACCGTCGGTCGCCGACCGCCTGCTCGCCCGCGAGGGACCGGGGTGGGCGGGGACACCCGTCGTCCGCTTCGACCGCAAGGACGAGCTCCAGGACCGCGTCCTCGCGGCGCAGGGTGTCCGCGTCCCGCCGCCGACCCATCACGTGCCCTCGCCCGGCGGGTTCGTGGCCGCGGTCCGGGCGGGCCTGGGCTGGGGCGTCGTGCCGCGCGACCAGCTCGGCGACGACCTGACCACCGGTCGCCTCGTGCGCCTCCCCGCCGACGACGTCGAGGTACCGCTGCACTGGCAGTGCTGGCGGCTGCGGACCGCGACCGTGGACCGCCTCAGCGCGGCCGTCCGCGCCGCGGCCCGCACGCTCGACGCGTGATGCGGGCCGCGACTCAGAGGCCGTCGGCGACCGCGGCGGTGACCTGGAGCCACGCCTCCCGGCTCTCGCGCGACAGGGCCCCGACGTCGAGCGGTCCCCCGCCCACGAGCGCGGCGTCGTACGGCACGTCGATCACAACGCGGGTCAGGCGGCCGAAGTGGTCGTGCAGCCGGCGGGCCAGCGCGGCGTCACGTCGTGTCGCCGGGTCGGACAGCACCGTCACGGCGTTGCGGACGAGGTCCTCCTTGCCGGCCGCCCGCAGCGCGTCGACCGCCCAGGCCGCCGACTGCGACGTGTCCTCGCGGACGGTCGAGACGATGACGACCTGGTCGGCCGCCTCGATCGCGGCCTGCCAGTTCGACGCGCGCATGTTGTTGCCCGTGTCCACGACGAGCAGCCGGTAGAAGCGCGACAGCGTCCGGTGCAGCGCGCGGAACGCCGCGGCGTCGATCGAGGCGGCCGACGCGGCGTCCTCGTCCGACGCGAGCACGTCGAACTGCGCCGACTGCGAGCGCACGTACGCGTCGAGGTCGCCCACGCGCGCACGGCTCGGGTCGTCGAACCGCGGGAGGTCCGCGAGGAGGTCCACCGCGGTGCTCTGGTGCCGCCCGTGCTGGGACCGCCAGCCGAGCGTGCCGCGCGTCTCGTTGTTGTCCCACGCGAGCGTGTAGCCGCCGCGGTAGGAGCCGAATGTCGCGGCGACCAGGAGCGTCGCAGTCGTCTTGTGCGCGCCGCCCTTCGGGTTGATCACGACGACGGTCTTGGGCCCGTCGAGGTCCCGCTGGACGCGTGCGATGGCCGACCGGTGGCGCTGCTCGGCCGGCCCGGGCGGGAGCGCCACGAGGCCGCCCGTCAGCCGGCCGAGCGCACCGCGCCAGCCCCGCTGCGCGGGACCCGCGGGGGCCTCGGGCCGCGACGCGAGCAGGTCCCCGAGCGTCGGGAGCGTGCCGGTGGTGTGCGCCCACGGCGACCCGGACGCGTCCGTCCCGGCGGCCGGCGACAGGCCGGACGTGGGGCCGGCTGTCGGGGCGGACGGCGGGGCTGATGGCGGGGCGGACGTCGGGCCGGCGGTCGCCGGGCGCACGGGCGTCGAGCCGGCCGGGCGCGCGCTCGTCCGCACGGGCGCGGTCGGCACGGCGGAGCCGCCGGACGCCGCCGGGGCGTCCGCGTCCAGTCGCGGGACCGGTCGGGTGTCCTCGAGGTCCCGCCGCGCGGACGGCGACGGCCAGGACGGGCGGGGCGGACCGGGCCGCTCGCCTGCTGCCGAGTCGGGGGGCGGGCCCACCCAGCGCACGTCGTCGACCTCCGGCTCCTCGGGGACCTGCGCGGGCATCACGGGCGACAGCAGCGGGTCGGGCACGACAGGCTCCGGGGCGGTGGGGACGGGGGCTGCCACGTCGGCCGGACCACGCGCGGCGGCCTCGTCCGGGACGTCGGCCCGCTCGTCGCCGGGCGGCGCGGCCTCCGCGGCCGCGGCAGGCGGCGGCTCGACCGGCTGCGTGTCCTCGGACGGGACCTCGTCCTGCTGCGCTCGCACGCCCTCGTCCGGGTGCTCGTCCTCCTGCGCTCGCACGCCCTCGTCCGGGCGCTCGTCCTCCTGCGCTCGCACGCCCTCGTCCGGGCGCTCGTCCTCCTGCGCTCGCACGCCCTCGGCGGCGCGCGCTGCCTCCGGGGTCCGGTCCCGCTCGGCGTCGGCCCCGTCCTCGGTCGCGTCGCTCGTCGCGGCGGGTCCGGCAGGGGACGCGGCCGGGGTCGTCGGCGAGGGTGCGCGGACGGGGCGCAGACCGCCGCCGGGCACGACGGCGGGCGCCCCACCCACGACGGTGCCCCGCTCCGGCGTGGCCGCGACCACGTGCTGCGCGCCGGTCGCCGCGTCGTGCGCCGGCGCGCCGGACGGGCCGCCCGACGAGGCACCGTCGTCGGCGGGTGTCGAGGGCTCGCCGTCGGGGCGTCGTCGCAGCGTGCCGGGCTCGCGGACCTCGACGCGCGGCACGACGACCTCGTCCCCCGCCGTGCCCTCGCTCGCCGTCGCGCCCGCATCCGGTGCGGTCCCCTGGCCCGGTCCGGTCCCCGCGGTCGGTGCGGTCCCCGCGGTCGGTGCGGTCGTCTCGGGCGCCGACTCGCGCGTGGGCTGCTCCGCGGCCTGCGCCGCGAGCCGCAGCTGACGTCGGGTCAGGCGCGGCGGCTCGTCCACCGGCCCCTCCGTCGCGCCCTCGCGGTTGTCGTCCACGCTGCTCCCCACCTCGCCTGCGGCACGGCGCGCCCGAGCGCACGTGCGGCACGAACCTACGCCGTGGCCTCCGGTCGCGCACGGTCAGACGATCTTCGCGGAGGTCCCGGCGGGTGGTCCAGCGGGCGGTCCGGCGGTTGGGGCCGCCGTCGTGACGTCAGGCGCCCGACCCCGTGAGCCGGGTGCGTGGGCGGCGTCGGGAGCGACGCAGCACGGCGCGCCGCTGGATGAGGGCCATGCGGCGCAGCTCGCGCTCGAGCGGGTCCTGCGTCCCGGCCGCGGGACCTCCGCGCGCCGGGACGGGCGCCGTCGCCGTCATCGTCCGGCTCCGAAGTCGAGGTGCTCCTCGGCGACGGCGAGCACCGACCAGATCGCCCCGGAGTCGCTGACGAGCTCGTACGTCGGCACCAGCACCGACGCGCCGTCGGTCAGCGTGTGCAGCGCCCCGCCGAGCCGCGCCTCGACGATCGTGACCTCGTCGACGCGCCACGCGAGGCTGCTGCCGGGTTCGAGCGAGCCGGGGACCTCGGGCGCCGACGGCGCCTCCTCGACGCGCGGCTCCGAGCCCTCGGCGTACGCGATCGGCATGCCACCGGACGCGAACCGCGGGTCCGACAGCCGCTCGACGGCCTCCGTCGGGCTCACGACGTCGTACTCACCCAGGTCGACGAGCGGCGCGAGCGAGCCGTAGAGGGACTGGAGCCCCGCGCCCGTGAACGACGCGCTCCACTGCAGACCGCTCCGGCGGCCGTCGACCACCTGGTGCGCCGTCGCGTACGTCCACTGCTCGTCGCCCCACTCCTCGCCGACGACCTCGTACGCCTCGGTGTCGACACCGAGGCGACCCAGGGCGTCGGTCAGCTGCGCGGCGGCCTCGTCCGTCGTCGGCGCGGGGCCGAGGTCGCGCTGCGTGCACGGCTCGACGGGCAGGTCGGAGGACGACACGTCCTCGCCGCCACCCTCGGTCACGGGCACGTCGCCGCACGCCCACGGGTCCTTGGTCGGGTCGTAGTAGCTGAAGGAGCCCGTGCCGTCCGGGTAGAGCTGGACGGTGGCGGCGGTGCCGTCGTTCGGCCCGGCCGACCACATGCCGTCGACGAGCGCGGGCGTGCCGTCCACGCCGAGCGCCGCTGCCGCGTCGGCGACGGTCTGCTCGGTGAAGGCCGCCGCGGCGTCGAACGACCACGCGCGTCCGGTCGTGCGCTCGTCCGACAGGCCGGACGCCGTGAACGTCGCGCGACCCGACCACCCCGGTGCCGCCATGTCACCCACGGCGTCGGAGCCGGCGGACTCCGCCGCACCGGCCGCGGACGCCGCCTGCGGCCCGACGGCGAGCCGGTCCTCCGCGG
Source organism: Cellulomonas carbonis (assembly GCF_014636275.1). GTDB lineage: Bacteria > Actinomycetota > Actinomycetes > Actinomycetales > Cellulomonadaceae > Actinotalea > Actinotalea carbonis. The sequence continues at coordinate 760,693 of NZ_BMEB01000002.1, read as the reverse complement.
GCGCACCCTCGGGCGCACCCTCGACCGCGATCGCCGGGGCGGGTGCGTCGTCGCGCTGCGCGGCTCCGACGGCGTACCCCCCGCCGCCGCCGACGACGAGCGCTGCCGCGGCCACGGCCGCGACGCGGGCCGCGAGCGGGACCCGTCGACGGCGCGCGAGCTGGTCCGCGGGCGCCGCGGCGACGCGCGCGTCGACCGCGGCACGCAGCGCGACGAGGTCGGGCTCGGACGCGGCACCCGGGTCGGCCGCGCGCAGGCGCGCCTCGGGGTCCGCCGGTGCGGTGCGGGCTGCCTCGTTCACGGTGACCTCCGGGGTCTGCTCGTCGTTCACCGTGCCTGTGTCGCGGACGGGCCGGTGCTTGCACCGCTCTCCGCGCCACCCGCCCGGCCGCTCATCCCACCCGGGCCCGCTGGGACGTCGTCGCGCGGGGTCGCCTCGTCGGTGCCGACGGCGTCGTCGGCGTCACGCTCGGCCCAGACCTCACGCAGCCGCGCCCGCGCGCGGGACAACGCCGCGTCGGCCCCGCCCCGGCTGATCCCGAGCACCTCGGCGAGCTCGGCACCGCCCAGCCCGTCCCAGGCGTGCAGCAGGAGGATCCGCCGGTCCCGCGGCGTGAGCGCGGACAGCGCGCTGCGCACGTCGTCGTCGGCGATCGCGAGGTGCGCCGGGTCGGCGTCGTCCACCTCCTCCGGGACGTGCTCGACCGGGACGGGCCGGCCCTTGCGGCGGTGGTTCGCGAGGACGAACCCCGCCGTCCGGTACAGCCACGGCAGCTCGGCCTCGGCAGGCACGTCGTCGCGGCGGCGCCACGCCGTCGCGAGCACCTCCGCCGTGAGGTCCTGGACGTCGTCGGCGGCGGCGCGGCGCGCGAAGTAGCGGTGCAGGGCCGTCGCATGGGACCGGAAGAGGTCCTCGAACCACTGGTCGTCGTCGCGCACGAGGGTCCTCCTGTACCGGGGCGCCCACCGCCAGGGCGCCTACCGTGAACTGTGTCGCGGTGCGCACGGATCTTGCACGGGGACGCGCGGGAGGAGGGCAGTCCCGTGTGCGGCGTCCCACCCGTCGGCCTACTGTCGCGGTGAGGGAAGGAGCGCGACATGACCGAGACACCCGAGGCGCGCGACGCGCGTGCTGACGACAACCGCCTCGCGCCGGCCGACGAGCCCAGCGCGTTCGCGGACGCCGACGTCGACGAGGTCGCCGAGGGCGACGCCGAGGAGACGCAGTACGACCTGCGGTCGATGCCCGAGGAGACCAACCCGGTCGCGGACGACCCGGGCAGCCAGCTGAACTTCTGAGGCTCGCGCACGCCCGCGCGCCTACGCTGCGGGCGTGCGCGTCCTCGTGAACGGCCCGGCCAGCTGGAACACCCTCGTCGCGCTGCCGCACCTGCCGGAGCCACGGCCCGGGATGCTCACCGCCACCACCTGGTGGGAGGGCCTGGGCGGGACGTCGGCGGGCAAGGCGCTGTCGCTCGCGCGCCTCGGGGTGCCGACGCTGCTGCGCACGGTCGTCGGCGAGGACGCCGCGGGAGGTCGCGTGCTCGACGCGCTGCGCCACCCCCTCCTCACGGTCGTCGCGCAGCGGGCCCCCGCCTCGGAGCGGCACCTCAACCTCATGGCGCACGGCGACCGCGTCTCGGTGTACCTCGACGCGCCCGACGACCCCGGTGAGCCGCCGGACGCCGTCGCCGCGGCCCTGCACGACGCCGACGTCGCGGTGCTCGACCTCGCGGCGCACTCGGTGCCGCTGCTCGAGCGCGCGCGGCGCGCGGGCACCGAGGTGTGGTGCGACCTGCACGACGACGACGGCGTCGCGTCGTTCCACGAGCCGTTCCGGGCGGGAGCCGACGTCGTCGTCGTCAGCGCCGACCGCCTCGACGACGCGTGGGGCTACCTCGCTGCGCGCGTCGCGGGCGGTGCGCGCTGGGCCGTCGCGACACGGGGCGCACAGGGCGCGATCGCGCTCGGCGCCGACGGGCGACGGCACGAGGTCGGCACCGCGCACGTCGACGTCGTGCGGGACACCAACGGGGCGGGCGACGCGTTCGTCGCCGCGATGCTCACGGCACGGCTGCTGGGTGCCGCCGACGACGAGGCGTTGCGCTGGGGTGCCGCCGCCGGGGCGCTGTGCGTGGCGTCGCGCGAGCTCGTGGCGCCCGACCTGTCGGTCGAGCGCGTGCGCGCGCTCGCAGGGACCGTCGAGCACCGGACCGTGTGAGGGCCGGCGGTCCCGAGGTGGTCGACGACGCGCACGACGGGTCGGCGCACAGTCCCGGGGCGCCCGCACCGTGCTCGCGACCCGAACCGCACCGCGCGCGAGCCCGTACCGCGCCGCCCCGGGACGCACGAAGGCCCCGGCTCCCTCGCGGGGGCCGGGGCCTTCGTCAGTCCTGCGGTCACCTCACACCGTGGTGTGGGGGACCTGCGCCGGGAACCGGCGGGAGGACGTCAGCTCAGATGGGCGTGACGTTCGCGGCCTGCGGGCCCTTGGGGCCCTGGTTGACCTCGAACTCGACACGCTGGTTCTCCTCGAGCGAGCGGTAGCCGCTCGAGTTGATCGCCGAGTAGTGGGCGAAGACGTCGGCCGAGCCGTCGTCGGGGGCGATGAAGCCGAAGCCCTTCTCGGCGTTGAACCACTTCACGGTGCCAGTAGCCATGGTGCTCTCCTTCTGGAGTTCTGCCGGACCCGACCTTCGGGTCCCTCTCATCGCGGTGTTCGTGCGTCCGCTCTCCAGAAAGAGACAACGCGCCGGGCTGTAGGCCGCGGCGCGTCAAGACGTCAAGCACTGCAACTTCGAGACCGAGCCTAACGGACACATCGGCCGCGCACCACCCCTACGGCTAGGCTCGCTGCGCGTGAGGCCCTTCCTGCTGCTCGGCACGCGTGATGACGACGCCGTGGCGGACAGCGAGGCCGCTGCGTTCCGCCGCTTCGGCGGCCTCGACGAGCACGAGCTCCACCGGGTGCGCCTCGAGCGCGAGGCCATGCCGCGCATCGACCTCGACGACTGGTCGGGGATCATCGTCGGCGGGAGCCCCTTCTGCACCAGCGACCCCGAGGACGAGAAGTCGGCGGTGCAGAAGCGCGTCGAGCGCGAGCTCGGCGCGCTGATCGACGAGGTCGTGGAGCGCGACGTGCCGTTCCTCGGCGCGTGCTACGGGATCGGCACGCTCGGCGCGCGCACGGGCGGCGTCGTCGACCGCACCTACGGCGAGCCCGTCAGCGCGGTCCCGGTGACGCTCACCGACGCGGGTCGCGCCGACCCGGTGCTCGGCGCGCTCCCGCCGGTCTTCGACGCGTTCGTGGGCCACAAGGAGGCGCTCAGCACGCCTCCGCCGGGCGCCGTCGTCCTCGCGGGCTCGCCCGCGTGCCCGGTGCAGGCGTTCCGCCTCAAGGAGAACCTCTACGCGACGCAGTTCCACCCCGAGCTCGACGAGCCCGGGGTCGTCGAGCGCGTCCGGGTGTACCGCGACGCCGGGTACTTCCCGCCCGGCGAGCTCGAGCGCGTCATCGAGAACCTGCGCAGCTCCGTCGTCGAGCACCCGCCCACGCTGCTCGCGGCGTTCGTGCGGCGCTACGCGCGCGACTGACTGCGGCCCGGGGCAGGCGCGCGGGTCCGCAGACCGTCCCGGACCGCCCCCCGGGTGACGTTCTCAGAGACGGTCGAGCTCGGGCAGCTCGGCCTCGGGGTCGAAGCACGGCGCCCGGAGGAGGCTCATGGTGGCCCAGCCCGTCGCGAGCAGGCCGGCGTCGGACGCGGCGTCGCGCGACCGGTCGATCTCGGCGTAGCTCACCTGCAGCGCACCGGGCTCGTCGAGCGTGTCGACGCGCGCCTCGACCGCGCCGAAGCGCGCGAGCGGCGCCTTGCGCAGCCCCCTGACCTCCGCGGCCGGCAGGTCGGGCACGTTGAGGTTGAGCACGCCGTCCTCGGCGGGGCGCGTGACGAGCCACCGCAGCCCGTGCGCGGCGACGAGGCCGGCCGTGTCCCAGTGCCGCGGGTCCGAGGCGTCGAGCGACACGGCCATGCCGTGGATGCCGTGGGTCACGGCCGACATCGCCGCGCCGACCGTCCCGGAGTGGATGACGGCGTGCCCGGTGTTGGGACCACGGTTCACGCCCGAGAGGACGACGTCGGGACGCGGGCCGAACGCCTCGTGCGCCGCGAGGAAGGCGATCAGGCCGGGTGCGGCCCCCACGGCGAGCGACTCGACGCCGTCGGGCAGGTGCGGCGGTGCGAGCCGCTCCGTCGCGAGCCGCCCGTCCTCCGTGGCGCCGAACAGCGACGCCGACGCGCCCGAGTACTCGGTCGCGGGTGCGACGACGAGCACCTCGTAGCCCGCGTCGAGCCCGACCTGCGCGAGCACCGAGAGCCCGCGCGAGCCGATGCCGTCGTCGTTGGTGACCAGCGCACGCATCACGACCCCTCCCGTCGGTCGCCGTCGAGGTCGGTGACCTCGACCTCGACGACGTACCGCTCGATCTGCTCCCTGCGGCCCGAGCCGAGCCCGTGCCGCGTCACGTTCAGCGCCCCCGCCGCGGCACCCAGACGCGCCGCGTCGACGAGCGACGTCCCGCGCGCGACGCCGACCGCGAGGCTCGCCGTCATCGAGTCGCCCGCACCGCGGTGCTCGACCGGGGTCACCGGGGGCGTCACGACGAGCGCGGCGTCGTCCGGCTCGACCACGAGGGTCGGCTCCGCCGCGCGCGAGACGACGACCGCGCCGGCTCCCCGCTCGATGAGGCCACGCGCGCCGGCGACGAGCTCGTCGAGCGCGTCGCCGTCCGCGAAGCCCCCGTCGACCATCTCGGAGTGGCTCATCTTCAGGACGTCCAGACCCTCGTCGACCGCGCACGCGGCCGCCCGCCCCGACAGGTCGGCCACGACCCGCCGCCCGGCGGCACGCAGGTCCCGGGCGAGCCGCGCGAAGAAGTCGTCGGGCACGGTCCGGGCCGGCTCGGCACCCGTGAGGACGACGACGTCCGCGTCGAGGGACTCGACGAGAACCGCGCCGAACAGGTCGTCGAGGTCGTGCCGCCCGACGAGGGTCGGGTCCATGTGGGCGACCTCGTCGCGCTCGCCGCGGCGTCGGTCGTGCACGTACGCGCCGTTCGTGCCGTCGTAGGGGGTCGCGCGGACGCGGTACCCCTCGCGCTCGGCGAGCGTGAGCAGCGCGGGCCCGATCTCGCCGCCGAACGGGCTGCACACAACGACGTCGGCGCCGAGCACCGCCGCCATGCGGGCGACCCAGAGCCCCTGCCCGCCCGCGTGGACGTGGACCTCCGGGTCCCCGTCGGGGGCCTCCTCGACCGTGACCGTCAGGAGGCTCGTGACCCCCAGGACGCACACCCGGGTGCTCCGCTCGCCCACCGGCTCCACTCCCCTCGCCTCAGGTCCGAGTCTCACGTCGGGGCCGCCCGGCCGCACCCGGAGCGCGCCCTCCCGCAGGTCGCCGTGCAGGTAGACGGCGTCGAGGGGTGAAAATCCCTGCTTCTCGTCTGTGAGCGTTCACACCGGGCCAGGACGTGCCGATGGAGACGGCATGTTCACGATGACGGAACTCGAGCTCGGTGGTTTCGTCGCGCCGGGGCGGGAGCCGTCGGCCGACCTCACCCTCAGGCTGGCCCAGCGGGTCACGGAACGCCTCGCCCGGACCTCCGAGCCGGACCCCGTCCCGTGCGCCGCGCGTCCGTACACCGGGTTCGTGCACCGCGACGGTGCGTGCCGGTGCTTCTTCGGCGGGCCCGCCCCCGAGTTCCCCCCGGTGGCCGGCCCGCCGGCCCGCCTGCCCTTCGCGTCCTGAGCCCGCCGACCGGCGGGTCGACCGGCCGGTCGGCGGGCTCGTCGTCGTCAGCTCGCCGGCCCCTGCCACGTGGGCTGCTGCCACGCGGGCGGCTGCTGCCACGTCGGCTGCTCGTCCGGCATCAGGACCCACAGGATCGGGTAGATGATCAGCTGGCTGCCCGGCAGGATCATGAGCGCGAGCACGAACAGCACGCGCGCACCCCACGGGCTCAGCCCGAAGCGGCGCCCGAGGCCGGCGCAGACGCCGCCGAGCACGCGCCCCTGTCGCGGGCGGACGAGTCCCTGGTTCCGCAGGTCCTCATGGATGTTCACAGTGCCGTCTCCTTCGTCCCGACCGGTCGGGCGGTGCGCCTGCCGGTGGTCCCATCGTCGGTCGCGGACGTCTCGTCACGCGTCCGGGCAGGACCCTGAACGGGCCCTGATCCGGCCCTGACGCCGCCCTGAGCCGGACCCCCGACCCCGCCCGGCGCGACGGCTCCGCGCACCCTGGCGGCGCGGGTGCGCAGCCGCGTCGTCACGGCGTGGACGACGACGGTGAGCGCGATCGCCCCGGCGAACACGCCCAGGGCCGCGACCGGGCTCTCCATGACCGTGGGGTCGACGACCATGACGGCGGCGAGCGCGACCATCGTCACGCCCGCGACGAGCTTGAGCAGCCGCCCGTGCCGCTCCTGCATGCGCGTGGCGCGCATCGTGACGACGGCGAGGCCGAAGACGGCGAGCTCGTCGAGGAGGAACGGCACCATGTACGCGCCGAAGAGCCCCGCCGCCTCGGCCGGGCCGACGCCGTTCGCCTGCAGCAGGCCCGTCCACAGGACCGGGAAACCTGCCGTGCACGGCGTCTCGAGCAGCGACACCGCGACCGCGAGGGCGACGGTCGCGAGCAGCGCGGGGACGAGCCGGTCGGCACCGGCGGCGGCCCTCATGCGGCGGTAGAGCCCGGGCTTCGCGGAGTCCGCGATCGACAGCGACACCCCCTTCCTGAACGCGAAGTAGTCCTTGATCCCCACGACCCCGACGACGCCCGCGACGACCGCGACCACCGCCTGGATCGCGCCCAGGTGGCTCGCGACCGTGAGGGCCGAGTAGATCCCGGCCATGTAGAGCGCGTACATGCCCGCGGTGACGAGCAGGAACGTCGTGCCGACCGCCACGACGCGGCGCCGGCTCGCGGTCCGCACGACGATCGTCAGCAGCACGGAGACGGCCCACAGCGAGCACGGGTTGATGCCGTCGACGAACCCGATCGCGAGCGTCGACGCGAGCAGCGAGGACCGGCCCAGGTCCACCTCGCCGATCAGCGGCACGTCGACGCTCGCGGCCGCACCGGCCTCGCACGTGAGGGACGCGTCGTCGCACGTGCCGCTGCCGGGGGTCCCGTAGACGCCGGCCGGGACGGAGCGCCCCGCGGACGCGTCGTCGAGCGCCGCCTCGAGGTCCGCGGCGATCTCGTCCGTCCAGCCGATCCACACGCGTCCGCCCAGGACGGTCGTCGGGACCGAGGACGCCTCGAAGCCGAGCTCCTCCCCGGTACGCACGAACAGCGCGCGGTTCGCGGCGTCCCGCCAGACCTCGTGCTCGACGACCGTCAGACCCGGGTACCGCGACGCCGCGTCCTCGAGCCAGGCGGACTGCTCACGGCACCTCGGGCAGCCCTCTCCCGTGAACCGGACGAGCGTGACGTCGTCGTCGGCGGTGGCCGTCGCGGCGACCGGGGCGGCGACCGACGGCGTCGGGCCCGCCGGCTGCAGGGCGGCCGCGGGAGCGGCCGCGAGCGCGAGGGACGCGACCAGGAGCAGGAGGACGCGCGCGGTGCGGTGCACGAGTCGTCGGACCGGCGCTCGCGCGCCGATGCACGGGGTCATGCCTGGATTGTCGGCAGCCGTCCGTCGGACGGGATGGGGCCGAGGTCCCCTGGTCGGCAGACGCCGAGGTCAGAGGACGAGGTCGAGACGTCGACCGTCAGAAGTCGTCGAGGTCCAGCTCGAACCAGACCGTCTTGCCGCCGTCGTCGTGCACCTCGACGCCCCAGCGCGTCGACATCGCCTCGACGATCGCCATGCCGCGCCCGCTCACCGCGGACGGGTCGGTGGCCATGACCACCGGGCTCGCCGTCGCGCCGTCGCTCACCGACACCCGGGCGATGGTCTCGTCGACCGCGAGCTGGACGCCGACGCCGCCGTCGCCCGGGCCGTGGAGGACCGCGTTCGCGAGCAGCTCGCTCGACAGGAGCTCCAGGACCTGGTTGGCCATGCCGGTCGCGCCGCGGGCCGCGGCGGTGCGCACCACCCAGTGCCGCCCGACGGCGACGGACTGACGCTCGCCGGGGAGGAGGATGCTGTCGACCGCGAGCGCGAGGTCCTCCTCGGCGGCGGCCTCGGCGGCCTCGGCCGCGTGCTCGGCGACGTGCCCGTCGGAGGCGACGAGCCTCAGGGTGCGGCCGGAGGACGTGCGCCGCGCCCGGTCGCCCGTCATGTGGTCCTCCCTCTCGTCGCCTCGGGGCACCACCCTGCCAGCCGGCCGGGCCGGGCACCTCTCCTGGGCCGCAGCCCGACTCCCCTCAGTCTGACATCTCCTCAGGGTCGGTGCGCTCCGGCGTCCGGCCGCGGCGCCCGCCGGGACGTCCGGCCGGGAACCGACGGCCGGACAGGTGCGTTCACCGGGTGCGCCGACCAGGCCGCCCCCAGGGGAACCAGGAGGAACCGTGCCGCAGCCCGTCGTCACCGTGCCCGAGGACCTGCCCACCGTCGTCGCCGAGGCGTCCGCACCGCCGTTCGACCCGGCGGCCGACCTGCTCACCGAGCTCGACCGGCAGGTCGAGCTCGTCCTCACCCTCGGCGTCGGGCAGGTGCTCGGCCTCGCACCCGACGACGTCCGTCGGCGCGTCGAGCCACTGCGCGCGGCGCTCGGACGGCTGCTCGTCGACGGCGGGCCCCCGGCCGACGCCGACGCGGTCGCGCGCGAGGACCACGTGCCCCTCGTGCTCGTCCTCGACGGCGGCACGGCCGGCGTCGTGGAGACCGTGCCCGCGATGCGCCGCGGCGCGCGGCGCGGGGTCAGCGTCCTGCCTCGCGACGAGCTGGCCGGCTACACGCCGCTGCCGGACGTCGAGCCCCCGGCCGGGCCGTACCTGCTCCTCGACGTCGACACGGGAGGCGACCTGCGGGGCGTGACGCCCGAGGACGCCCTGGTCCGGGTGCGTGGTCGCGGGCGGACGCCGCTGACCGTCGCGGAGGGCGTGGCGCTCGTCGTCGTGCGGCCCGACGTGCTGCGCCCCAACCGGTGCTTCTCGCTGCCGGGCGCCCGGGCCGGCGACCAGCGGGTGCCCGCCGTGTGGATCAGCGAGCGGCGACCGAAGCTGGGCTGGTGCTGGGACCGCAACCCGCACACGTGGCTCGGGACGGCGCACGCCGCCACGCGCCTGGGCGGCTGACGGGACCCGTCCTGCGGGGCGTCAGCGCTCGATGAGTCGCGGGATGCCGGGCGGGGCGGCCGCCGAGAGCTCCAGGTACTTCGCCTCGGCGCGGTGCAGCCGGACGTGCTCGTCGAGGGTCCAGGTCGGGCCGTTGCGCAGGACCGTCCCGCACGAGCACTCGAGCGAGACGGTGCCGTCGGCGTCGGCGGCGAGGGTGCCGACCGTGTAGTGCGTCGAGCGAGCGCGCGCCTTGGCGTCGCGCAGGGTCGCGCTGACGGGCTCGGGGGTGTGGTCGGGGGCCGTCACCACCCCAGTCTCGCGCATCGTGCCTATCGTGGGACCACCCTCGCTCCCGTCGAGACCGTCGAGCCGTCGTCCCGCATGGAGGCCGCCGTGTGCCGCAACATCCGCCCGCTGCACAACCTCGAGCCCGCGACGACGCCGCAGGAGGTCCACGACGCGGCGCTGCAGTACGTCCGCAAGGTCGCGGGGATGACGAAGCCGTCGCGCGCGAACCAGGAGGCGTTCGACCGAGCCGTCGCCGAGATCGCGCACGTCACCGAGCACCTCCTCGCGGACCTCGTGACGTCCGCGCCGCCCAAGGACCGCGAGGTCGAGGCCGCGCGACGGCGTGCCCGCTCCGCGGCGCGCTACGGCGCGCCGTCGTCGGCAGCGACGGAGGCCGCGGCCGCCGTCTGAGGTACCTCAGACGCCCGTCGGGGCACCTCAGGCCGCTCGGCCGCCCGCGACGCCGGGAGGATCGGGCGGTCGTCCGATCCCCGGCCGACCCCCTCACGCGCACCGTCGTCCCCAGAGGCACCCGCCTCGTCGACAGGGAGGACGCACGATGAGCGCCGCATGGGACGTCACCACCGAGGCCGAGGTCCGCTACCGCCGCGAGCGTCTGCTCGACGCCGCGCGGCCGCGCGTCCCCGCTCGCACCGCCGACCGCACGACCGGCCGCAGCACCGCCCGCAGCACGGCCCGGGCCGCGGGCCGGATCGGCTCGACGCTGCGCGCCGTCGTGCGGCGCTCGACCGGCCGCGGCACCCCGGCCGTGCGGCCGACCCCCCTCCCGCCGCACCCCGCCGGGGTGGGACGATCCGCTGCGTGGCGATGACGAGGTTCGTGGGCCGGTCGGCCGCGGTCGACCGGCTCATGGCCGCCGTCGACCGGGCCGCCGCGGGTGACCCGTCGACGGTGCTGCTCGGCGCGGACGCCGGGGTCGGCAAGACGCGCCTCCTCGCGCACGTCGCGGACCTCGCGGCGGCGCGCGGGGCCACGGTCGTGACCGCGGGCTGCGTCGACCTCGGCGAGGTCGGCGTGCCCTACCTGCCGTTCGCCGAGGCCCTCACCCGCCTGAGCTCGACGACCGGCACCGTCGACGCCCTGGTCCGCACGCGGCCCGCGCTGCTGCGTCTGGTTCCCGGCGGCGAGCCGACGGCGGCGGCCACCGACGACGAGGCGGGGCGGCTCCAGCTGTTCGACGGCATCGCGGCGGCCCTCGCGTCGAGCGGTCGCGCGGGCGCGCCCATGGTGCTCGTCCTCGAGGACCTCCACTGGGCCGACCCGTCGAGCCGCGACGTCCTGCGCTACCTCGTGTCACGGTTCCGCACCGAGCACGTCCTCGTCGTCGCGAGCTACCGCACCGACGACCTGCACCGCCGTCACCCCCTGACGGGGGTCGTGGCCGAGCTGTCCCGGCACCCGCGGGTCGAGCGGCTCGACCTGCCCCCGTTCAGCGCCGAGGAGCTGCGCGCCTTCGCCGCGGCCGTCGTCGGCGCCGACGTCACGGAGGAGACGCTGCGCACCGTCGCCGAGCGCTCCGAGGGCAACGCCTACTTCGCCCAGGAGCTCCTCGAGGCCCCCGACGGCTCGCTGCCGTGGTCGCTCGGCGACGTCCTCCGCGCGCGCATCGACCGGCTCGACCCCGCCGTCGTCGACCTCGCGCGCCTCGCCGCGGTGTCGGGGCGGACGGTCAGCGAGGCGCTCCTGCGCGCCGCGTGGGCCCATCACCCGGCCCACCACCCGGCCCACCGTGCGGGCCTCCAGCCGGCCGACGGCTCCGACGTCGACGCGGTGCTGCGCGAGGCCGTCGCGGGTCACGTGCTCGTCGCCGAGGACCGTCGGATGGCGTTCCGGCACGCGCTGCTCGCCGAGGTCGTCGCCGCCGACCTGCTGCCCGGGGAGACGTCCGCCGCGCACCGCGCCTACCGCGACGCGCTCGTCGTCGACCCGACGCTCGGGTCCGCCGCCGTCCTGGCCCACCACGCCCGGCACGCGCACGACGCACCGACCGCCCTGCGCGCGTCCCTCACGGCCGCCGACGACGCCGCACGCCTGCTCGCGCCGCAGGAGGAGCTGCGCCACCTCGAGGTGGTCCTCGAGCTGTGGGACGCCGTCCCCGAGGGGGAGCGACCCGCCGTCGACCCCGCCGACCTCATGATGCGCGCGGCGTCGGCGGCCGCGCGGGCCGGCCGCGACGAGCGCGCGGTCCCGCTCGCGCGGACGGCTGTCGACCGCGCCGCCGACCCCGCACGCCGCGCGGTCCTGCGCGTGCAGCTCGCGCGGCACCTGCTCTCGATCGAGGACGAGCGCGAGGCCTTCGAGACCGCGGGCCGCGCGCTCGACGAGCTCTCCCCCGACGCGTCGGCGCCGGACCGGGCGTGGGCGCACGCGGTCCGTGCGCGGACCGCGCTCGGCACCGACGAGGACGACGAGGCACGACGGCGCGCCGAGGAGGCGGTCGGCATCGCGCGGTCGGCGGGGCTCGCGGACGTCGAGGCCGACGCGCTGGCCACCCTCGCGGTGCTGCGCGTCGACGACCCGGACGAGGCCGCGCGGCTGCTGGGCGCGGCCCGCGAGCGCGCGGCGCAGGCCGGCGACCTCCTGACGCAGCTGCGGTGCGACTACAACCTCGCGGCGACGTGGTTCTACGCGGGCCATCTGCCGGCCGCGGACCGCGAGCTGCGGACGGGCCTGGACCACGCGCGCCGCGCGGGCCTGACGTGGCACGGCTTCACGGTCCAGATGCAGCTCCTCCAGCACCTGGTCCGGTTCACGCGCGGCGACCTGAGCCCGCCCGAGCCGCCGTCGGCCGGTGCGCCGCCCGTGGCCGCGGCGAGCCTCGCCGCGGTCCGCCTCTACAGCGCGGTCGCGCGTGGCGACGACGACGTGGTGGACGCGGCACGTGCCCTCGAGCCCGCGGGGCGGGTCGACGGCCAGGTCGCCCTCGTGGCGGGCGGCTGCCACGTCGACGCGCTCGCGTGGCGGCGCCGGACCGAGGAGGCGATCGCGCGCGCCGAGGCCGTCATCGAGCAGATGAGCCGTGCGTGGAACGACTTCTTCCTCGGCGGGATCTGGATCGCCGCGCTCGCGCTCGGTGCGCTCGCCGACGGGGCCGCGGACGACCGGGTGCACGGGCGGGCGACCGACGACGCGCTGAGGCGGGGCGACGCGCTGCTCGCGCGTGCCGTGACCTCGGCGCAGCGGGGGCGGCCCCGCGGCGGTCGCCTCGGGCCCGAGGGCCGCGCCTGGCTCGCCCGCGCGCACGCCGAGCACGCGCGGTTGCACGGCGAGCACGCCGTCGCGCTGTGGACCGCGGCCACCGACGAGTTCGGGTACGGCCACCGGTACGAGCAGGCCCGGTCGCGGTACCGCCTGGCGGAGGCGCTCCTCGGCGCGGGCGACCGCGACGCCGCACGTACCGAGGCCGGCGCGGCGCTCGACGAGGCCCGGGCGATGGGCGCGCGACCGCTCGTCACGGCGGTCGAGGCGCTCGGCCGCCGCGGACGGCTCGAGCTGCCCGGCGCGCGCACGGGCGGCGACGTCCTCACGAGCCGCGAGGAGGAGGTCCTGCGGCTCGTCGCCGACGGGCTGAGCAACCGGCAGATCGGCGAGCGCCTCTTCATCAGCGGCAAGACCGTGAGCGTGCACGTGTCCAACCTCCTGGCGAAGCTCGGCGCGACGGGGCGGGCGGAGGCCGTCACGGTCGCGCACCGCCGCGGCCTGCTGGGCGTGGGCAGCGACGCGCACTGACCGGTCACGCGCGACGCACCGCCCCGTCGTGCCGTCCCACCGCCCTGGCCCCCTCGGCTCTCCCCCGCGCCCCCTCGCCCTGCCGATCACGGACCCCTAGCGTGTGCGCATGGCAGCGACGACGCCGGCGACCGAGCTCGAGGTGCGCGGCCGCACCGTCCGGGTCACCAACCCCGACCGCGAGTACTTCCCCGCGCGGGGCCTGACCAAGCTCGACCTCGTGCAGTACTTCGTGTCCGTGGGCGACGGCATCCTCGGCGCGCTCCTGCACCGGCCGACGACGCTCGAGCGCTGGCCCAAGGGGGTCTTCGAGGGGGCGCGCCTGTCCACCCGGGCCGACAACAGCGGGGACGCCTTCTACCAGAAGCGCCTCCCGCAGGGCGCCCCGCCCTACGTCGAGACCTCGACGATCGCGTTCCCGAGCGGGCGGACGGCCGACGAGGTCTGCCCGACCGAGCTCGCCGTCGTCGCGTGGGCGGCGAACCTCGGCACGGTGACGTTCCACCCGTGGCCGGTGACGCGCGACGACGTCGAGGCGCCCGACCAGCTCCGCATCGACCTCGACCCGCAGCCCGGGACGGACTTCCACGACGCCGCGCGCGTCGCGCCCGAGGTGCGCGCGATCCTGCACGAGATGGGCATGGAGGGCTACCCCAAGACCTCCGGCGGGCGCGGCGTCCACGTCTTCGTGCCCATCGAGCCGCGGTGGACGTTCACCCAGGCGCGACGCGCGACGATCGCGCTCGGCCGCGAGCTCGAGCGGCGGCTGCCGGACCTCGTCACCGTCAAGTGGTGGAAGGAGGAGCGCGGGCAGAAGATCTTCGTCGACTACAACCAGATGGCACGCGACCGGACGATCGCGTCGGCGTACTCGGTGCGCGCGAACCCGCGGGCGACGGTGTCGACGCCGGTCACCTGGGAGGAGCTGCCCGACGTCGACCCGGACGACTTCGACGTGACGACGGTCCCCGCGCGCTTCGCGCAGGTGGGCGACCTGTACGCGCCGCTCGTGGCGGGTGCCGCCGAGCGGTTCTCGATCCGCCCCCTCCTGGACCTGGCCGACAAGGACGAGCGCGACCACGGCCACGGCGACCTGCCCTACCCGCCGGAGTACCCGAAGATGCCGGGCGAGCCCAAGCGCGTCCAGCCCTCCAAGGACCGCGACCGACCCAAGGAGGGGTGACCGCACGACCGGTCCGGGATGAGACGCGCGCCCGGCGGCGTTACCGTGACGGAAGGACCGTCCCCGCCCGCGTGAGGAACGACCATCAGACCCATCGTCTTCGTGCACGGCGTCCGCACCTCGTCGGCCATCTGGACCGAGCAGGTCGCGGAGATGAGCCGTGCGGGCCACCACTGCGTGACCGTCGACCTGCCCGGGCACGGCACCCGCGCCGACGAGCGCTTCACGCTCGAGAGCGCGCACGCCGCGATCGACGAGGCGGTCGAGGCGTGCGCCACGCCGCCGCTGCTCGTCGGCATGTCGCTCGGCGGCTACTCGTCGCTCTCGTACGCGGCCCGCTTCCAGCACAAGCTCGCCGGCGTCCTCCTCGCCGGGTGCTCGACCGAGGTCCGCGGCAAGCCGCTCAGCGTCTACCGCCACCTCGCCGCCCGGGCCGTCCGCGCGTTCCGCCCGTCGGCGAGCGCGTCGTGGCACGTCGTCACCGACATGCTGCACGCGCTGCGCGGGCACTCGTTCCTGCGCGACCTGCGGGTCGTCCACCTGCCGGTCTGGTTCGTCAACGGCGCGCGCGACCCCCTGCGCCTCGACGAGCGCCGCTTCGTCGCCGCGCACCCGGCCGCGCGGCTGACGGTCGTCCCCCGCGCCGGTCACGACGTCAACCTGCACGCGCCGCTCGAGTTCAACCGGCTCCTCGGCGAGGCCGTGCGCGCGCTGCGTCACCCGCACGTCCCGGCGGCGCTGCGCCCGCAGCACGCGCACCGCACCCCCGCCGCGGTCCTCTGACGCGCACCCCACGGGCCTCCGGCACGGGGGCCGGGTGCGTCGCCGCGGGAGAGCCCGCGACCGGTCTCGACGACGACGGCCCGGCGTGACCGGGCCCGGACGGCGTCGCTTTGGACACGCGCGCGGCGGTGGGTACAGTAGGCCCCGCTCGCCGCGGCGAGCGCGCCGCCTTAGCTCAGTCGGCAGAGCGTCTCACTCGTAATGAGAAGGTCAAGGGTTCGATTCCCTTAGGCGGCTCCACCACGACGGGACCGGGATCATCCCGGTCCCGTCGCCCGTTCCCGGGCGGGCACCCCCTACGGGATCGCGGGGACGCGGTGCCGGATGCCGCGCCAGAGGTACAGGACCGGGCCCACCCAGCTCACCGCGATCACCGCGGCCCACACGGACTTGCTCCCGCGGACCTGCGCCGCGGGACGGAACCACAGGTCCGTCCAGGCGGTCGCCGCGAGCGCCAGCTGGACCGACGCCCCGATGAGCACGCCGGTCTTCTGGCGGTCGGTGAGGTCGTCCCACCGGCGTGGACGGTGCTCCGGGTGCTCGACCGAGGTGGTCATGGCGTGCTCCCTCCCGAGGGGCCCTGCACCTCCACGCTCCGCCCGGCGCGCGGCCGGAGCGAGGGGCGAAGGTCCCGGACGCGGTCGAGGGTGGTCGAGGGTCCGGTCTCCTCAGCCGGCCGCGGTACCGTCCGTCGCGTCGCCGGGCCGCGACCGCTCACCTCCGTCCGGCGGACGGGGGCTTGGGCGCTCCGGCACCCACCGGTTATCGTCGAGTTGGTTGAAGCATCAACCCCGCCGTCGGGCCGTCCACGCGAGGAGTCACGTGAGCAAGCAGCAGCAGAACCGCGACCGCGAGGCGCGTCTCGCCGCGCTCCGCGCCGAGCAGGAGCGCGCCGACCGCAAGCGGCGCCTCGTGATCTGGGGTGCCACGGGCGCCGTGGTCGTGGGTCTCGTCGGCGCCGCTGCCGTCCCGATCGTCAACCAGGCGCGGCAGAACGCCGAGCTCGAGGCCGCCGCGTCGGCTCCCATCGAGGGCGTCGAGGTGTTCGAGGGTCTGCCGGCCAACCACGTCGAGGGCCCGGTCGAGTACGAGACCGCGCCCCCCGCCGGTGGCGACCACAGCGCGGCGTGGCTCAACTGCGGCGTCTACGACGAGGAGGTGCCGCTCGAGAACGCCGTCCACTCGCTCGAGCACGGCGCCGTCTGGATCGCCTACGACCCGTCGCTCCCGGCTGACGACGTCGCGGCGCTCACCGAGAAGGCGACCGGCGAGGCGTACGCGCTCGTGAGCCCCTACGAGGACCTCGACGCGCCGGTCGTGCTGACCGCGTGGGGCCACCAGCTCGAGCTCGAGTCCGCCGACGACCCGCGCGTCGACGTCTTCCTCGAGCGGTACCTCCAGGGCGAGCAGACCCCGGAGCCGGGTGCCGCGTGCTTCGGGGGCGTCGGGACGCCGGTCGCGTGACGGGCGCGGCGCCGGCCGCCGACGGCGGGCCCGAGGGCGTCACCACCGCCGCGGCGACCCGGAGGTCGCGCCGCGCCGTCGCGGCGGCCGTGGTCGGCGCGCTGCTCGTGCTGGCCGCCGTCGTCGTCCTGCTCTGGTCGCGTCAGGCCGTGAGCCCCGTGGACGCGGGGTTCGCGCGCGACATGCAGGACCACCACCTCCAGGCCGTCGAGATGGCGACCCTCGTCCGCGAGGCGACCGACGACCCCGAGATCCGCTCGCTCGCGCTCGACATCCAGCTCACGCAGCAGCACCAGGCGGGGCAGATGTACGGGTGGCTCGAGTCGTGGGGGCTGCCGCAGAACGTCCGCGAGCCGGCCATGACCTGGATGTCCGACGGCGAGCACGGGCACGACGACGAGGCCGCCGCGCTGACGGCCGACGGGCTCATGCCCGGCATGGCGACCCGGGCCGAGCTCAACGAGCTCGCGGGCCTCGAGGGGACAGACGCCGAGCGCCTGTTCCTCACCCTCATGATCGACCACCACGTCGCTGGGGTCGACATGGCGGAGCACGCCGCGCAGGAGGCGCGCGAGCAGGTGGTCCGTGACCTCGCCGGGTCGATCGCCCGCGCCCAGGAGGCCGAGATCGCGGTGCTCGAGGACCTCCTCGCCGCCCGTGGCGGCGCCGACGGCTGAGCGCCGTCCGCCCTGAGCGCGCGGCTGCTCAGCGCCCGCAGACGGCCCCGTCCTCGGGGACGACCCCGTCCACGAGGTAGGCGTCGACCGTCTCGGTCACGCACGCGTCACCGCGCCCGTAGGCCGTGTGACCCTCGCCCTCCCACGTGAGGAGGGTCCCCGACTCGAGCTGCTCGGCCAGCGCGACGCTCCACTCGTAGGGGGTCGCCGGGTCGCCCGTCGTGCCCACGACGAGGATCGGCGCGGCACCCGGTGCGTCGACCGTGTCGCGCTCGCCGACCGGCTCGACGGGCCACGACTCGCACGTGACCTCCGCGAAAGAGGTCCCGAAGGTCGGGGCGACCTTCTCGAGCTCGTCGGCGAACGCCGAGAACTCGTCGAAGCCCCTCTCCACGGTGGCGTAGTCCAGGCAGTTGATCGCATTGAACGCGACCATCATGTTGCTCGTGTACGTCCCGTCCGCATCACGGCGGAGGTAGAGGTTGGCGAGCTGGTACAGGGTCTGCCCGGAGTCGCGGGTCAAGGCCTCCTCGAGCGCGAGCGTGAGATAGCTCCAGCTCTCGTCGTCGTAGAGAGCAGCTGCCAGGCCGTAGAACGCCATCCGCCTGTTCAGCTCGCGCCCGTCGCCGGCCCGCAGGGGACGTTCGCCGATCCGGTCGACGAGTGCTGACACCTGGTCGAGTCCGTCCTCGACGTCGCCCGTCAGGGGACAGCCCTGGCCGGCGAGGCAGTACTCGACGTAGCTCCGCAGTGCGTCCTCGAAGCCCTCGGCCTGACCAGCGACGAACTCGTCGCTGCCGTTCGAGGGGTCGAGCGCACCGTCGAGCAGGAGCCTCCCGACACGGTCCGGGAACAGGTCGGCGTACACCGCACCCAGGAGCGTCCCGTACGAGAAGCCCGCGTAGTAGAGCTGCTCGTCGCCCAGCAGCGCCCGGATGAGGTCCATGTCACGCGCCGCGCTCGCGGTGTCGATCTCACCGATCAGAGGTCCGGTGTCCTCGGCGCACGTCTCGCCGAACTCGCGGACGACGGCCCGCGCCGCATCGAGGTCCGCCTGGCTCTCGATCGGCCGGTACTCCGCGAAGAACTCGTCGACCTCCGCGTCGTCGCCGCACTCGACCGCGCTCGAAGACCCCACGCCGCGCGGGTCGAAGCCGACGACGTCGTACGCCGCGAGGAGCCGGTCGCTCAACGTGCTCGCGACGGCGTAGTCGAGGAACTCGACCCCCGAGGCGCCGGGTCCACCCGGGTTGATGAGCAGGGACCCGATGCGCTCGTCCGCCGGACCCGTGGCGCGGTGGCGCTTGAGGGCGAGGTCGATCCCGCCCTCCTCGGGGTCGTCCCAGTCGAGCGGTGCCCGCACCGTCGCGCACTCCGCGTCGCCGCACTCCTCCCACACCACGCCCTGCGCGTAGAAGGCCTCGATGCTCCAGCCGTCCTGAGCGCCCGGCGTCGACTGCTCCTTGGGCGCGACGCAGCCGGCGAGGGCGAGCACGGCGACGAGGCCGCCTGCGAGGGAGCGCACGAGTGTGCGCGCCGTCAGGCGGGCGGCGGGCCGGGGGGAGGTCACGAGCACGGGGAGAACGGTAACCCGTGGCCCTGACACCCGACCGGGCCCCGGGCGCAGCCCGCGACTCAGCCCTGCGGGCGCAGCGCGACCGCCATGGCCTCGACCGCGAGGAGCGGTGCGACGTTGCCGGCCAGGCGCGTCCGCGCCTCGCCGATCGCGTCCATGCGGCGGATCGTCTGCTCGGGCGTGCCCTCCCCCGCGAGGCGCTCGACCACGTCCGCGGCACCCGTGTTCACCAGGTCGACGCCGGCGCCGAGCTGGTGCACGAGGACGTCGCGGTACAGCGAGAGGAGGTCGACGAGCGCGCGGTCCAGGACGTCGCGCTGGGCGCGCGTGGCGCGCCGCTTCTGGTCCTCCTCGAGCTGGCGCACCTGCGCACGCAGCGCGGGCGGGAGGGTCTGCCCGCCGTCGGCCCCGAGGCTGTGCAGCAGCGCAGCGCGCTCGGCTGCGTCGCGGTCCGCGGTCGCGCTCTTGGCCTCGGCGGTCGCGACCTCGACGAGCTCACCCGCGGTCAGCACGGCGTCGCCGACGCCCCGGATCGCGGCCGCGAGCTCGAGCGTGCGCGCGCGGCGGCTGCGGGCCTCGGGGTCGCGGGCGAGGCGGCGCGCGAGCCCGATGTGGCTCTGCGCGGCACGGGCCGCCGCGTCGGCGACGGCGGGGTCGGCGCCGTCGCGCTGCACGAGGAGCGCCGCGACGTCCGCGACGGGCGGGACGCGCAGGGCGACCCGCCGGCACCGCGAGCGGATCGTCACGACGACGTCCTGCGGGCTGGGCGCGCACAGCAGCCACACGGTGCGGGGCGGCGGCTCCTCGATCGCCTTGAGCAGCACGTTCGACGTGCGCTCGGTCATGCGGTCCGCGTCCTCGAGGACGACGACGCGCCAGCGGCCCTGCGACGGCGCGCGCTGCGCGACGCCGATGAGGTCGCGCACCTCGTCGATCGTGAACGTGACCTTCTCGGTCGCGACCACCGTGACGTCGGCGTGGGTCCCGGCGAGCGCCGTCGTGCACGCCTGGCACCGGCCGCAGCCGCCCTCCTCGCACTGGAGCGCCGCAGCGAACGCCCGCGCGGCGTTCGACCGCCCGGAACCGGGCGGTCCGGTCACCAGCCACGCATGGGTCATCGCGGACGGCTCGTGCACCGCGGCGCGCAGCACGTCGACGACGCGCTCCTGACCGACGACGTCGTCCCAGACGCTCATGCGCGCGACCCGGACGACGCCGGCCCGGGCACCGCCGACGACGAGCCCTCTGCCCCCACGAGCGCCGCGACGCGTGCCCGCACCGCGGCGTGCACCGCCTCGACGGGCTCCGCGGCGTCGAGGACGAGCCACCGGTCCCCACCCGTGGCCGCCCGGTCCAGGAACGCGCGCCGCGTGCGCGCGTGGAAGTCGTCGCCCGCGCTCTCCAGCCGGTCGGGCGCACCCGAGAGCCGCGCGAGGCCGACCGCCGGGTCGAGGTCGAGCAGGACCGTGAGGTCGGGCAGGAGACCCTCGGTCGCCCAGAGCGAGAGCCGCTCGACCTCGTCGGCGCCGAGCGCGCGCCCGTCACCCTGGTAGGCGACCGACGAGTCGAGGTACCGGTCCGTCAGGACGACCGCACCCCGGGCGAGCGCGGGTCGCACGACCGTGTCGACGTGGTGCGCACGGTCCGCCGCGTAGAGCAGCGCCTCGGCCCGCGGACCCATGTGCTCGCCGTGCAGCACGAGCTCGCGCAGCCTGAGCCCGAGCGGCGTGCCGCCCGGCTCGCGCGTCGTGACGACCTCGCGCCCGGTACCGGCGAGCCAGCCCCCGAGCAGCGCGAGCTGCGTCGACTTGCCGACCCCGTCGCCGCCCTCGAACGACACGAAGAGCCCACGGCGGTCGGTCGTGCGGTCCTCGGTCACGGCGTCAGGGTAGCCACAGCGGCCGACACGGCTGCACGGGCGGCAGCGCACGCACCTCACGCCACCGCGCGCGGGCGGGCCCGACCTCCTCGGCCGGGCCGGCCGCTCGTCACTCCCCCGGGTACGCGACGCCGACCTGCCGACGCACCTCGTCCATCGTCCGCATGACGTCGAGCGTCATGTCCCACGTCATGAGCGGGCTCTCGGTCGCACCCTCCGCGACCCGCCGCGCGACCTCGGCGGCCTGGTACTGGAAGCCGCCGTCGACGAGCCCCTCGACCGTGCGGCGCTCACCGTCGGCACGCACGACCGTGAACGTCGTCGGGCGGTAGAAGTCGCTCGCGACCTCGATGCGGCCCTCGGTGCCGCCGATCACGGCCGTCGTCGCCGTGCGTGACCACAGCGTCGTGTGCAGCGACGCCTGGACCCGCTCGCCGTACCCGAGCGCGATGCTGATCTGGCCGTCGACGCCCGTCGGCGTGAGCGAGCCGAGCGCCTGGACCCGGTCGGGCGCGCCGAGCAGGTGGTGCGCGAACGAGACGGGGTACACGCCGAGGTCGAGCAGCGCGCCGCCGGCGAGCCGCGGGTCGTGCAGGCGGTGCGTCGACGGCAGGTGGCCGAAGGCCTGGCCGTGGTCGGCGAGCACGCTCACGACCTCGCCGATCTCGCCGCGCTCGAGCGCGGCGCGCAGCTCGACGACGTGCGGCAGGAAGCGCGTCCACATGGCCTCCATGCAGAAGACCCCCGCGGCCCGGGCCGCGTCGACGACCTCCTGCGCCTCGGCCGCGTTGCGCGTGAAGGACTTCTCGACGAGGACGTGCTTGCCCGCGGCGATCGCCAGGAGCGCGTGGTCGCGGTGCTCGGAGTGCGGCGACGCGACGTACACCGCCTCGACGTCCGGGTCCGCGACGAGGTCCTCGTAGGTGCCGTGGGCCGTCGGGACGTCGTACTCGCGCGCGAACTGCTCGGCGCGGTCGAGGCTGCGCGAGCCGACCGCGACGATCCGGCCCTCGGTGTGGCCGAGGACCGCCTTCGCGAACGTGTGGGCGATCCCGCCCGGGGCCAGGACGCCCCAGCGGAGCGTCGGTGCGGTGCGGGGGTCCTCGGCGGTCGTCATGGGGCAACGGTAGTGGCGACGCCCGGCTCTCCGGGGACGACCCTAGGCTCGGTCCCGTGAGCGACGACGGCACCCGGCCCGCGCGCGTGACCCCACCCCCGCGCGTGCTCGCCTGCGGGCTCGCGACGCTCGACGTCGTCCAGACGGTCGACCGGGTCCCCCGACCCGACGAGAAGGTCGTCGCGCGAGACCTCCTCGTCGCCGCGGGCGGTCCGGCCACCAACGCCGCGGTCACGTGCGCCCTGCTCGGCCTGGACGCGCGGCTGCTGACGCGCGTGGGCGACTCCCCCGTCGGCCGGGTGGTCGCCGGCGACCTCGCGCGCCGCGGCGTCGAGGTGGTCGACGTCGCCGCACCGGGTGCCTCGCCCGCGGTCTCGACGGTGCTGGTCACGGCGGCGACGGGTGAGCGCGCGGTCGCCTCGGTCAACGCGACGCGCGCGGCCGACGACGGCACGGACGCCCGCGCGGTCGATCAGGACGACCGCGTCCCGGACGACGTCCTCGACGGCGTCGCGGCGGTCCTGGTCGACGGTCACCACCTCGACCTCGCGATCCCCGTCGCGCGCGCCGCGCGGTCGCGCGGGATCCCGGTCCTGCTCGACGGCGGCTCGTGGAAGCCGGGCCTGGAGGACCTGCTGGCGCACGTCGACGTCGCGGTGCTCTCGGCGGACCTCCGCGTCCCGCCCGACCACGCGGGCGACGACGACGGGACGGACGACGGCGACCTCGCCGCGGTCGCCCGCCTCGGGCCGGGCGTGGTCGCCCGGTCGCACGGCGGCGACCCGGTCGACGTGCTCGTCGACGGACGCCGCCTCACCGTCCCGGTCGCCCCCGTCGCCGTGGTCGACACCCTCGGGGCGGGCGACGTGCTGCACGGTGCGCTCCTCGCGTGGTGGGCGCAGCACCACGCCGGCCCGGACGCGGCCGACGCGAGCGCGACGGACACCGCGGCGGGCCTGCGGTTCGCGACCGGGGTCGCGTCGCGGTCGTGCGGGGCGGGCGGCGCGCACGGCTGGGCCGACGACGAGCACGCGCTCGCCGCGGCGCGCGCGGAGCTGACCGGCGGTCAGGCCGCGAGCGGCAGCTGACGACGCAGCGAGCTGCGCCCGGTCTCCCACGCGGCGAGCATCTCGGCACCAGCCAGGCCGTCCACCACGAGGTAGGCCTTGGCACCCCACAGCACGTCGTCGCGGACCGCGGGCTCGAGCTCGGCGAGCGCCCCCGCGAGGTCGCGGCCCGCGATCTGCTCGTGCACCGCGTCGGCCTCGACGTGCTCGTCGAAGTAGAACGTGACGTCGTCGCCGTAGCCGGCGCGCCGGAAGCCGTTCGCGTACTTGCGGCACGGGATCGACGACGTCATCTCGAACGCCGCGAGGTGGCCCGTGATGGCGCCGCGGAGGCGCCGGTGCAGGCCGAACAGGCTCATCATGTTCACCGAGGCCAGCGTCCGGGCCGGCACGACGTCGACGTACGCGCCGTCGGCGTCGTCGAGGCCGAGCGCGCGCATCGTGCCCGCGAAGAGCTCGGAGTGGATGTGCCCGGGGCGCCCGCCGCCGTACTCGTCGGCCTGGATCTCCACGAGCGCCGACTTGGGCCGGCCCGTCAGGCGCGGCAGCGCCCAGCTGTGTGGGTCGGCCTCCTTGAGGTGGTAGATCGACCGCTGCACGACGAACTCGTGGAGCTGCTCGTCGGTCGCCTTCTTCGCGACGTACGCGGAGACGCTCGGGCCGTCGTCGGCGGACGTGAACTCGAACAGCGCCCGCGCGACCTCGTCGGCCGTGCGCGCGGTGGTCGCCGGCACGGGCACGAGGGCGCGGAGCGCGGCCTCGAACGCCGTCTCGAGCTCCCGGCGGGCCAGCAGGAGGTCCGGCTCCCACTCCCACGCGTCGTCGACGCCGTCCACGCCGCGGTAGTGCAGCTCGTACATCACCAGGAGCGCGATCTGGACGTCGTCGTCGGCCAGCACGTCGGTGCCGGACGCGACGACACGGCGCGCCTCCTCGACGACGGCGGGCGCGGGGCCGGGCTCGCCCGCGAGGGCGGTGAGCAGCGCGCTGCTGAGGGGTCCGCGTGGCGTCGGACGGCGCATCGGTGTCCTCCTGGGTGCGGGCGGCGGAACCGCCCGCGGCGACGGTGCCTGGGATGTGCCCGGGACGTCCGGGTCCACGACCAGGCTGCCAGCGGGGTGCGGGCGTCGCATCCGCAGCGCCCGTCCGCTCGACGCGCGCGAGCCGGGAGGTCGAGGTTGACTGCCGACGTGAGCCCCACCGAGCCGTCCGCAGCCGTCGCCGCCCCGTGGGCGTCCATCACCGCGTGCCCCGACGGGCCGCTCCTCGTGCGCGGCGACGTCGAGATCCTGCTCGCGGACGGCAGCCCCGCACCGCGCCGACGCGCGACCGTCGCCCTGTGCCGGTGCGGCGCGTCCGGCATCAAGCCGTACTGCGACGGGAGCCACAAGGTCGTCGGCTTCCGCACCGACGACGAGCCGTCGTGCGCCGACGCGTCGGGCTGAGCGCCCCCGCCGGGCAGAGCCGAGCCGCGTGACCGCTACTTCTTGGCGGCCGGCTTGCGGGTCGTCGTCTTCTTGGCCGTCGTCGTGCGACGCGTCTTCTTCACCGGGCCGCGGGCGCGCTTCTCGGCGAGCAGCTCGGCCGCGCGCTCGAGCGTCACGCTCTCGACCGCGTCCTCCTTGCGGAGCGTCGCGTTGGTCTCGCCGTCGGTCACGTACGGGCCGAAGCGTCCGTCCTTGACGACGACGGGCTTGCCCGAGACCGGGTCGTCACCGAGCTCACGCAGGGGGGCGGCCGCCGTCGCGCCGCGACCGCGCTTGGGCTGCGCGTAGATCGCGAGCGCCTCCTCGAGCGTGACGTCGAACAGCGCGTCCTCGCTCGCGAGCGTGCGGGAGTCGGTGCCCTTCTTCAGGTACGGCCCGTAGCGGCCGTTCTGCGCGGTGATCTCCTCGCCGCTCTCGGGGTCGACGCCCACCACGCGGGGCAGCGAGAGCAGGCGCAGCGCGTCGTCGAGCGTGATGGTCTGCAGCTGCATGCTCTTGAACAGCGACGCGGTGCGCGGCTTGGGCGCGGCCGCGAGCGCCTTCTTTCGGGCGGCGGCCGACAGCGACGGGTCGAGCTCGGGCTCGGGCAGGAGCTCGGTGACGTACGGCCCGTAGCGCCCGCTGCGCGCGACGATCGTCGTGCCCGTCGACGGGTCCTCGCCGAGGACGAGGTCGCCGTCGGCCTGGGTCTCGAGCAGCTCGAGCGCCTTGGCGACCGTGAGCTCGTCCGGCGCGAGGTCGTCGGGGACCGACGCTCGACGGCTCTCCGTGCCGCCCTCGGCGGGCGGTCCCTCGAGGTAGGGCCCGTAGCGCCCCACGCGCAGCGTGATGCCCTCGCCGATCGGGACCGAGTTGATCTCGCGGGCGTCGATGTCGCCCAGGTCCTCGACCAGCTGGTGCAGGCCCTCGCCGGCGTCGCCGCGCGACGCGTCGCCGAAGTAGAAGCGCGTGAGCCACTCGACGCGGTCGACCTGGCCCGCCGCGATCTGGTCGAGGTCGTTCTCCATCGCCGCGGTGAAGTCGTAGTCCACGAGGCGGTCGAAGTGCTCCTCGAGCAGCCGGATCACGGCGAACGCGAGCCAGCTCGGCACGAGCGCCTGGCCGCGCGAGAGCACGTACCCGCGATCCATGATCACCGAGATCGTCGCGGCGTAGGTCGAGGGCCGCCCGATCCCGCGCTCCTCGAGCGCCCGGATGAGGCTCGCCTCGGTGTAGCGCGGCGGGGGCGTCGTGGTGTGGCCCTCGGCGTCGAGCCGGTCGGGCGACAGCGCGTCGCCCGCGGCCATGCTCGGCAGGCGCGTCTCGCCCTTGCGCTCACCGCCGTCGGACGCACCCTCGGAGGGGGTGTCGGCACCGTCGCCGTAGCGCTCGGAGTCGCGACCCTCCTCGTACGCCGCGAGGAACCCGCGGAACGTGATCACGGTGCCGGAGGCCGCCAGCTCGGCGTCGCGCCCGTCCGTCGCGACGGCGCCGAGGCGGACGGAGGCCGTCGACCCGCGCGCGTCGGCCATCTGCGACGCGACCGTGCGCTTCCAGATGAGCTCGTACAGGCGGAACTGGTCACCGGACAGCTCGCGGGCCACCTGCGCGGGCGTGCGGAACGAGTCGCCCGCGGGACGGATCGCCTCGTGCGCCTCCTGGGCGCCCTTGTTCTTGGTCGCGTAGACGCGCGGGCGGTCGGGCACGAACTCGGGCCCGTACAGCTCGGCGGCCTGGCGGCGGGCGGCGTCCGTCGCCTGCGTGCTCAGCGACGGCGAGTCGGTGCGCATGTAGGTGATGTAGCCGTTCTCGTACAGCGACTGCGCGGTGCGCATGGTCTGCCGCGAGCTCATGCGCAGCTTGCGGGACGCCTCCTGCTGGAGGGTCGACGTCGTGAACGGCATCGCGGGCTTGCGCGTGTAGGGCTTGGTGTCGACGCTGCGGACCTCGAAGGCCGCGTCGGCGAGGCCCTCGACGAGGCTCCGCGCGCTGCCCTCGTCGAGGTGGACGACGCCGCGTCCGGTGAGCCGGCCCTGGTCGTCGAAGTCGCGGCCCGTCGCGACGCGCGCGCCGTCGACCTGCACCAGGCGCGCGGGGAACGCGCCCTGGGCGGACTCGTCCGCGGGGGCCGAGACGCGGAACTCGCCGCGCACGTCCCAGTAGTCGGCCGGGCGGAACGCCATGCGCTCGCGCTCGCGCTCGACCACGAGGCGCGTCGCGACGCTCTGCACGCGGCCGGCCGACAGGCCCTGCCGGACCTTGCGCCACAGCACGGGCGACACCTCGTACCCGTAGAGGCGGTCGAGGATGCGGCGGGTCTCCTGCGCGTCGACGAGGCGCTCGTCGAGCGTCCGGGTGTTCTCGAGCGCGCGGGCGATCGCCTCGCGCGTGATCTCGTGGAACACCATGCGCTTGACGGGGACCTTGGGCTTGAGCTCCTCGAGGAGGTGCCACGCGATGGCCTCGCCCTCGCGGTCCTCGTCGGTCGCGAGGTAGAGCTCGTCGGACTCCTTCAGGGCCCGCTTGAGCTCCGCGACCTTCTTCTTCTTGTCGGCGTCGACGACGTAGTACGGCGCGAACCCGTTGTCGACGTCGACGGCGAACTTCCCGAACGGGCCCTTCTTCATGTCGGCCGGCAGCTCGGACGGCTGGGGCAGGTCGCGGATGTGACCGACCGAGGCCTCCACGGTGAACCCGTCACCGAGGTAGCCCGCGATCGTGCGGGCCTTGGCCGGCGACTCGACGATCACCAGCTTGCGACCAGACGGCATGGACGACCTGCTTCCTACGTCAGCGGCGGACCGCGACGGGCGGCCCGGACGACGGGCGGACCCGACGGATGCGCACTCTACGTCCTCGCGTCAAGGACGCCCCGCGCCGCGGGTCCGCGGCGGCCCCCACCGTCCGGCAGGGCGTCCGGCGCCGGGGCGGGCGTGCGACGGCCGACCGGGTCGGCCACGGTGACGGGTCCCCACGGCCCGCGACCGCGCACGACGGGCGGCCCCGCGCCGTCGTCGGACGCCGTCGGTGCACCCCCGCCGGGGCCCGCCGTCGCCCACCGCGCCTCGGCGGCGTCCACCACGAGCAGGACGAGGGCGAAGCCCACCGCGGCGGCCGCGAGCACGCCCAGCGTGCCTCCGCCGTACGCCTGGAGGAGCTCGAGCCGCGAGTCGAGCTCGTCTCCCGCGAGCAGGTCCGCGCGGCTGCGCACGAGCGCGACGAGGGCACCGGCCGCGGCCACCGCGCCACCCCCGAGCAGCACGAGGAGGGTCGCGCCCCGCACGGCGCTGCGCCGCGCGACGGCGGGCCGGCCGTCGACGTCGAGCGCCGCAGCGACGCCCGCCCACGCGACGACGACGAGCACGCCCGCGACGGCGTCGCTCGGGCGGTGCCACTGGCCGACGAGCGTCGAGACGCCGGTCGCGGCCGTGTAGGCCGCCCCGAGCAGGGCCGTCACGGGACGGAAGCGCCGCGGGACGACGAACAGGAGCGCGGCGGCCACGGACGCCGCCGCGGTCGTGTGCCCGGACGGGAGCGTGTTGACGAGCCGGTCACCCACGCCGTGGTCGGGCTTGTCGAGGACCGAGTGCTTGAGGAGCTGGGTCGTGAGGTTCGCGCCGCCCGTCACGACCGCCACCTGGATCGCGAGCACCGCGCGGCGCCGCACGACGGCGACGAGCATCGCGCTGACGAGGACGATCGCGATGAACGGGACGGAGATCACGTCGAGCACGGGCTCGGCGACGCGCCACAGCCGCGACGCGCCGTACTCGGAGCCTTGGAACGCGGCCGCCTCGAGGACCTGGCCGGTGTGCGTCGCGACGAAGACGTACCAGAGCGCGAGGACCCCGGCGCCGGCCAGGGCGGCGGTCACCAGCGCGGGCGCACGGCGACCGGACCGGACGGGCCGGACGGGACGAGGTGGGGTGACGGGCGCCATCCGTCCACGCTAGGTGATGGCCCTGGGAGCGTCAGGCCGGGAGCAGGAACCCGTCGCGCACGAGGTCCCGCACCTGGGGCAGGAGCTCGGCGCGCAGCTCGGCGACGGGCACGTCGAACAGGACCGCGACACCCCCGACGATCTGCCCCACCGCGAGCTCGCCGTCGCACGCCCCGACGAGTCCCGCGAGCGCGGTGCCGGCCTGCACCGCGCGGCCGAAGCCGTCGCCCTGGCGCAGCAGCACGACGGTCGGGTCCACCGAGCCGGGCACGAGGTGCCGCTCCTCGGTCACGTCGGGGGCCACCGTCAGGCGCAGCCCGGCCAGCGCGTCGTCGTCGAGGCCCTCGAGCAGGTCGTGCGCCGCCAGCGCACGCGCGATGTGGGCGCCGAGGGGCTGACGCACCGCCCCGGTGCGCTCCTCGAGGCGCCGCAGCGTCGGTGCGCCCGAGGACGGCCGGCGCAGCAGAACCAGCCCGAACCCGACGGCCTCGACGTCGCGCGCCGCGAAGTCGTCGAGCCACGCGTCGTACGCCGCGGCCCAGCCGGCCGGGTCGCGCTCGGCCGTCGTGCCGCCGTCGCGCAGCCACGTCTCGGCGTACTCCGCGGGGTCCTGGACCTCGCGCTGCACGACCCACGCGTCGAGCCCCGACGCGTCGACCCACTCCCCGACCCGCTCGCGCCAGTCCTGTCCGCGCCGGTGCTCCCAGTTGCCGAGCAGCTGCGCGACGCCGCCGGGCGCGAGCACCGCGCCGACGTCGACGACGAGGTCGCGCACCAGGTGGTCGCCCGCGCGGCCGCCGTCGCGGTACTCGTACGTGGGCATCCCGCGTCGCGGCGTGATGACGAACGGCGGGTTGGAGACGACGAGGTCGAACGGCTCGTCGTCGCGCACGGGGTCGAGCATCGATCCGTGCCGGACGTCGAGCCGCGCACCCGCGAGCGACGCGTTGAACGCCGCGAAGCCCAGCGCGCGGTGCGACACGTCGGTCGCGACGACGGCGTCGCTGTGGCGTGCGGCGTGCAGCGCCTGGATGCCGCAGCCCGTGCCGAGGTCGAGCGTGCGCCCGCGGGGGTCGCGCACCGTGACCTGCGCGAGCGTGGTCGACGCACCGCCCACGCCGAGCACGTGGTCCGTGCGCAGCGCGTCCCCGGTCGCGAGCTCGCCCGGGTCCGACGCGATCCACCAGTCGACCGCTCCCGCGGCGTCGTGCGCGGAGTACGGGCGCAGGTCGACGTGCGCCCGCACCGCGTCGTGGTGGTCGGCGCCCGCGGCGACGACGAGCCCCAGGCGCTCGGCACCGTCGGCCCCGACGCGAGGCAGCGCGGCGTCGAGCGCGCGGCGCGGCACCTCGACGCCGAGGACGAACGCGCGGACGAGCGCACCGACGGGGTCGGCGGGGTCGGCGGCCCGCAGCGCGGGGACGCGCTGCTCGCGGTGCAGCGCCGCCGACGCGACCGGCCCGAGCACCTCCTCGACCGCGGCCACGGTGAAGGGGGCGAGGTCCGCCCGGAGCGCCTCGAGCAGCGCACCCGTGACGGGGCCCGGCGTCACGCGCGTCACGGGACCCGCACCTGGACGAGCAGCGGGAGGTGGTCGCTCGCGCGGCGCGCCTCCTCGCCCTCGAGCCGCCGCGCGCCGCTCGCCACGAGGCCGCGACCGACGAGCACCGCGTCGATCCACCGACGGGGCCGCGCGGCCGGGAACGTCGGTCCGGCCGAGACCGTCGCGTCGTGCAGGTGCAGCGCGAGCGCGCGCCGCACGAGGCCACCCGGCTCCTCGTTGAGGTCGCCCGCGACGACGACGCCCGACGCACCGCTCGAACGCACCAGGTGCAGCAGCCGCACGAGGTGGCTCGCGCGCTCGGCGTCGGTGAGCCCCAGGTGGACGCTCACGACGTGCACCCCCGCGACGGTCGCGTGCGCGAGGCCGCGCCGCGTGCGCCCGGGACGCCACGCGAGGCGCATCGACCGCGCGCCGTGGACGGGCAGGCCGGGACGCACGAGCAGCGCCGTGGTCCGCGCGCCCCCGCCCGCGACGGCGACCGTCAGACCCGCGTCGGCCGCGAGCCGGCGCAGGCGCCGTCGTCCGGTCAGCAGGCGCGGCGGCTCCTGGAGCGCGACGACGTCGGCGTCCGCCTCGCGCAGCACCGCGACGACCGCTGCCGCGTCGTCGCGCAGCTGGCGCACGTTGTAGGTGAGGACGCGCAGGGCGCCGGGCGCACCCGAGGTCGGGGCCGCGGAGGTCTGGGCTGCGGGGGTCGGGACGTCGGTGGCTCGCACCGCCCTATTGGACCGCGACGGGTGGACGCGCACCACCGACGCCCTGCGGGCCGCGTGGCACGATGGCGGTCGTCGCGGGTGTCGTCGGCGCACGCCGGTGCTCACGGGACGCGCCGGTCAGCACCGTCACGCGTCCGCCCCGCGTCGTCCGCCCCACGACCAGGAGACCCGATGCGCCCGTCCCTCGCCCCCGCCGTCGTCGTCGGCGCCGCCCTCGCGCTCGCGGGCTGCACCGGCGGGTCCGAGCCCGAGGAGCCGGGCCCCACGTCCTCGGCGTCCGAGGACGGCGAGGGGACGGACCCGTCGGCCGAGCCCTCCGACGGGCCGACCGACGAGCCGGCCGACGACGAGGCCACCGCGGCGGGTACCGACTGCGTCGTCGGCGACTGGACGACCGACCCCGCGGCGGGGGCGGACACGATCGTCGGGTCGCTCGACCTGCCCGAGGACCCGGTCATCGAGGTCACGGGCGAGTCGTACATGACGTTCGCGGAGGACGGCACCGTGACGACGACCTACTCCGGCGTGGACACGCGCATGGTCCTCACCCTGCAGGGCTCGACGCTCGAGGTCCGCAGCGCGATGGACGGCGCGCTCGTCGGTGCGTGGTCCGCGACCGACGAGGGCACGCTCGCGATCACCGACGTCGACCCGAGCGGCGTGACGATGACGACCGAGACGACCGTCGACGGCGAGGCCCTCGAGGTCCCCGGCATGCAGGAGCAGCAGCAGGCGGCGCTCGCCGTCGGCGGCGAGTTCCGCTACACGTGCGACGACGCCGAGCTGCGCCTGGTCCCGCAGCACGAGGGCGCGGACGCCATCGCGGACTTCGAGCAGGTGCTCACGCGCCGCTGACGCGGGTCCCACGACGACGGCCCCGCCCCCGACGAGGGGGACGGGGCCGTTGCCGTAGGCCGGGTCGGACCATGTGTCAGACCAGGTGTCGGACCAGGTGTCAGACCAGGTGCGCCTCGTGCTCGAGCCGCGCCTCGGCGTCGACGCGCGCCGCCCGCAGGCGCGACGCGATCACCGCGCCGAACGCGATGAGCGCCGCGACGACCGCGATCGACAGGCGCACCACGTGGTTGGCGTCCGGGCCGATGCTCACCTGGACGACCGCGGGCGCGATGAGCAGCGCCACGAGGTTCATGACCTTGATGAGCGGGTTGATCGCGGGACCCGCGGTGTCCTTGAACGGGTCGCCCACGGTGTCGCCGATGACGACGGCGGCGTGCGCGTCGGAGTTCTTGCCGCCGTACTTGCCGTCCTCGACGATCTTCTTCGCGTTGTCCCACGCACCGCCCGAGTTGGCGAGGAACACGGCCATGAGGACGCCCGCGCCGATCGTCCCGGCGAGGAAGCCCGCGAGCGGGCCGACGCCCAGACCGAAGCCGACCGCGATGGGTGCGAACGCCGCGAGGAGCCCCGGCGTCGCGAGCTCGCGCAGCGAGTCGCGCGTGCAGATGTCGACGACCTTGCCGTACTCGGGCCGCGTCTGGCCGGTCATGATGCCGGGCATCTCGCGGAACTGGCGCCGCACCTCGAACACGATCGCGCCGGCGGCACGGGTCACCGCGTCGATCGCGAGGCCCGAGAAGAGGAACACCGTGGCCGCACCGAGGATGACGCCGACGAGGGTGATCGGCGAGATGACCTCGTAGGACAGCATCGCGGTCGCCAGGCCCGCGTCCTCGACGGCGTCCCCGAGACCCGCGAGCGCCTGGCGCACCGCGTCGGAGTACGAGCCGAACAGGGCCGTCGCCGCGAGGACGGCGGTCGCGATGGCGATGCCCTTGGTGATGGCCTTGGTCGTGTTGCCGACCGCGTCGAGGTCCGTGAGCGTCTGCGCACCCTCGGCGTCGATGTCGCCCGACATCTCGGCGATGCCCTGCGCGTTGTCGCTGACCGGCCCGAAGGTGTCCATCGCGACGATCACGCCGACCGTCGTGAGCAGCCCGCAGCCCGCGAGCGCGATGAGGAACAGGGACAGCCACACCGAACCGCCCGCGATGAGGAACACCCCGCAGATCGCCGCGGCGATGATGCCGGCCGTGTAGACGGCCGACTCGAAGCCGACCCCGATCCCCGACAGGACGACGGTCGCGGGGCCGGTCAGCGACGTGCGCGCGACGTGCAGCGTCGGCTTCGACGTCGTGCCCGTGAAGTAGCCCGTGAGCCACAGGATGATGCCCGCGAGCGCGATGCCGATGACGACCGCGACGGTCGCGAGGAAGCGCGGGTCGCCCTCCTGGCCCGAGAGGAGCTCGTCGCCGAGCGGCGTGAGGCCCGCGAAGCTCGACGGCAGGTACACGTACGCCGCGAGCGCCGACAGGACCGCGCCGGCGAGCGCCGAGAGGTAGAAGCCCCGGTAGATCGCGCGGAGCCCGTTCTCGTTGCCGCGGACGCGGGTCACGTAGACGCCGAGCGCGGCGGTCAGCGCGCCGATCGCGGGGACGACGAGGGGGAAGACGAGACCCTGCTCGCCGAACGCGACCTTGCCGAGGATGAGCGCCGCGACGAGCGTCACCGCGTACGACTCGAAGAGGTCGGCCGCCATGCCGGCGCAGTCGCCGACGTTGTCGCCCACGTTGTCCGCGATGGTCGCGGCGTTGCGCGGGTCGTCCTCGGGGATGTTCTGCTCGACCTTGCCGACGAGGTCCGCACCGACGTCGGCCGCCTTGGTGAAGATGCCGCCGCCCACGCGCATGAACATCGCGAGCAGCGCGGCGCCGAACCCGAAGCCCTCGAGCACCGCGGGCGCGTCCGCGCGGAACAGCAGCACGACGCTCGCGGCGCCGAGCAGCCCGAGCCCCACGACGGACATGCCGACGACGCCGCCCGTCCGGAACGCGATGCGCGCACCCTCGGTCCGGCCGTTCGGGTGCATCGCGGCGGCGGCGACGCGGACGTTCGCACGGACCGCGAGCCACATGCCGAGGTAGCCGATCGCCGCCGAGAACCCGGCGCCGAGCAGGAAGAAGATGGACCGGCCGACCTTGATGCCCGTGTCCCCGGGCAGCAGGAAGAGCAGCAGGAACACGGCCACGGCGAAGAACCCGAGGGTCTTGAACATGCGGGCGAGGTACGCCGCGGCCCCCTCCTGAACGGCCGTGGCGATCTCCTGCATCTTCGTGGTGCCCTCGCCGGCGGCCAGCACCTGACGACGCAGCACGAGCGCGAGCGCGAGCGAGAGCACCGCGACCGCGGCGATCAACCCGACGATGATGAGGCTCGATGTTCCGAGCGAGGGCATCCGTCCTCCTTGACGCACGGGCCCTCCGGCGTCGTTGCCGAGGGCGTCCCACGGGCCCCCCTGAGGCCCGGAAGAAGCGCAGTCTACGGGTGAGCCGCAAGTGGGCGAGCGGACGTGGCGGACCGCCTCTCGGCGCGCGGTCCGCGCACGGCCGGGTGAGGCTGGACGCAGGACCGAACCCAGTCGGGACCCCGGCCGACGACCCACGACGCAGGAGGCACGCGTGAGCGACCAGACGACACCGCAGGACCCGACCCAGCAGCACGACACCTCGCCCGAGTCGGACACCATCCCCCACCCCGGGCTGACGAGCCAGATGGACGACAAGCCGGACCACGGCGAGGAGTCGTACCGGGGCTCCGGTCGGCTCGAGGGCAGGCGTGCGGTCATCACGGGCGGCGACTCGGGCATCGGGCGCGCCGTGGCGATCGCGTACGCGCGCGAGGGCGCCGACGTGCTCATCTCCTACCTGCCCGAGGAGCAGGAGGACGCGGACGAGACGGCGCGCTGGGTGCGCGACGCGGGGCGCAAGGCGGTGCTCGTGCCGGGCGACATCCGGTCCGAGGAGCAGTGCCAGGAGATCGTCGACACCGCGGTCCGCGAGCTCGGCGGGATCGACGTCCTCGTCAACAACGCCGCGTACCAGATGGCGCAGGAGAACGGCATCGAGGACATCACGACCGAGCAGCTCGACCGTGTGATGAAGACGAACATCTACGCGATGTTCTGGCTCACCAAGGCCGCGCTGAAGGTCATGGACGAGGGCGGGTCGATCATCAACACGTCCTCGATCCAGGGCTACCAGCCGAGCCCGCAGCTGCTCGACTACGCGGTGACCAAGGCCGGGATCATCAACTTCACGCGCGGCCTCGCGCAGCAGCTCGCCGAGCGCGGCATCCGCGTCAACACGGTGGCGCCCGGGCCGATCTGGACGCCGCTCATCCCCGCGACGATGCCCGAGGGCAAGGTCGAGAGCTTCGGCGAGGACACGCCGGAGGGCCGCCCCGGCCAGCCCGCCGAGCTGGCCCCCGCGTTCGTGTTCTTCGCGTCGCAGGAGTCGAGCTACACGACGGGTCAGCGCCTCGGCGTCGCGGGCGGGAAGATGATGCCCTGACGCGTCGGCCGCGGGCCGCCGCCTGAGCGGCGCACCCGGCGCGAGGAGGCCACGCACGACGGAGCCCCGGACCGCTACGGCGGTCCGGGGCTCCGTTCGTCGCGTGGCGGGTCCGCCCGCCAGGGCGGCTCAGCCCTGGAGCGACTCCTCGAGCGTGGGGTGGATCGTGAAGACCTGCGTGAGCGCGGTGATCCGGAAGACCTTCAGGATCTTCTCCTGCGAGATCACGAGCTGGAGGTCGCCGCCGAGCGTCCGGACCTTCTTGAGCGCACCGACGAGCACGCCGAGGCCGGTCGAGTCCATGAAGCTCACCTGGGACAGGTCGACCACGAGGTTGGTGTGCTCGCCGTCGATGAGCGACGACAGCTCCTCACGCAGCGCGGGTGCCGTGTAGACGTCGATCTCCCCGGTGACCTCGACAACGGTGCGGTCACCGTTCGCACGGCTGGTGACGGTGACGTCCACACCGACCTCCTGGTTCCTCGGGCGCATCGGGCTCTGACCCGGTCATTCAACCAAACCCGCGGCGATCTCACCCACGCTCGACCGCGACGTCCTCGTGCGCCGTGCTCACACGGCGACCTGGGGTGTCGTCGGTCACCATGACCGGACATGACGTCTCATGCTGACCGCCGTGCGCGGTCGGCCGGCCGAGGTCGGCACGTGCCCGGGTGGGAGGATCGGTCGGTGGGATCGGACGCGCTGCTCGACGTGCTCCTCGCGGGGGGTCGCAGGGGCGAGCGGCTGACCCACGTCGAGCGCCTTCCCGCACGCGAGGGCCGGACGGCCCCGTGGCCGGCCTGGGCTGACCCGGACCTCGTCACGGGCTACCGGGCGCTCGGGGTCGAGCGGCCCTGGGTCCACCAGGTCGAGGCGGCCGAGGCCGTGCACGCGGGCCGGCACACCGTGCTCGCGACGTCGACCGGCTCGGGCAAGTCGCTCGCCTTCTGGCTCCCCGCCCTCACCGCGACGCGCTCCCCCTCGCCGGGCCTGCGGCGCGCGTCGACGCTGTACCTGTGCCCGACCAAGGCGCTCGCGGCCGACCAGCTCGCGGGTCTTGACCGCCTGCTCCGCGCGGCGGACGTGCGCGACGTCCGTCCCTCGACGTGCGACGGCGACACCGACGCGACCGAGCGCCGCTGGGTCCAGGAGCACGCCGACGTCGTGCTCACCAACCCCGACCTGCTGCACTTCTCGCTCCTGCCCGGTCACCGGCGGTGGGCACGGCTGCTGCGGGGTCTGCGCTACGTCGTCGTCGACGAGTGCCACGCCTTCCGCGGGGTGTTCGGCGCGCACGTCTCGGCCGTCCTGCGCCGTCTGCGGCGCGTCGCGGCCCACTACGGCGCGCACCCCACCTTCGTCCTCGCGTCGGCGACGACGGCGGACCCGGCGCTGGGCGCCGCCCGCCTCCTGGGCGTCCCGACCGACGACGTCGTCGCGGTGACGGAGGACGCCTCGCCGCTCGGACGCAAGACGTTCGCGCTGTGGCAGCCGCCCGAGCTGCCCGGTCTGGCTCCCGTCCTCGGTGAGCCGGAGCGCACCGAGGTCGTGGGCATCGGCCGGGGCGACGGCGGCGCACCGGACCCGCGCGGCGGCGAGGACCTCCCGGACCGCGGGGAGGACGGCGCCGGGTCGCCGGCCGCGCGCGGGGACGACCGCGTCGCGACGCCCGCCGCGCGCGGGGACGGTGCCGGCGCCCCGCCGCCCCGCCCCGTCCCCCCGCCGGCCGGGTACGACGACGCGCCGACGGCACCCGCGCACCGCACCGCGACCGCGGA
Organism: Cellulomonas carbonis; assembly: GCF_014636275.1. GTDB lineage: Bacteria > Actinomycetota > Actinomycetes > Actinomycetales > Cellulomonadaceae > Actinotalea > Actinotalea carbonis. Next base: position 723,856 of record NZ_BMEB01000002.1, on the reverse strand, counting down.
GATGGCGGACCTGCTCACCGACCTCGTGCTCGCGGGGGCCCGGACGCTCGCGTTCACGCGGTCGCGGCGTGCGGCGGAGTCGGTCGCCGCGGTGACGCGCGACCACCTCGACGCGGTGCGCCCTGGCCTGGGCGCGACGGTCGCGGCCTACCGGGGCGGCTACCTCCCGGAGGAGCGACGCGCGCTCGAGCGGGGCATCCGGTCCGGTGACCTCCTGGCGCTCGCGACGACGAACGCGCTCGAGCTGGGCGTGGACATCTCGGGGCTCGACGCGGTCCTCATCGCCGGGTGGCCGGGCACGCGCATGTCGCTGTGGCAGCAGGCCGGACGCGCCGGCCGGGCGGGCGCCGAGGGTCTCGTCACGCTCGTCGCGCGCGAGGACCCCCTCGACACCTACCTCGTGCACCACCCGGAGGCGATCTTCGGGGCGAGCGTCGAGGCGACCGTCTTCGACCCGTCGAACCCGTACGTCCTGGGCCCGCACCTGTGCGCGGCGGCGGCCGAGGTCCCGCTCCGCGTCGAGGACCTCGATCTCTTCGGTCCCGGGACGTCGGACCTGCTCGACGTGCTGTGCGAGCGGGGGGCGCTGCGGCGGCGGCCGTCGGGCTGGTACTGGACCCACCCGGAACCGGCGACACGGCTGACGGACCTGCGCGGCTCGGGCGGCGAACCCGTGCGGGTCGTCGAGTCGTCGACCGGGCGGCTGCTCGGGACGGTCGACCAGGGCTCGGCGGATGCGACGGTCCACGCCGGCGCGGTCTACGTCCACCAGGGCGAGACGTTCGTCGTCGAGGAGCTCGACCTCGCCGCGTCGGTCGCGATGGTGCGGCCCGACCGCGTCGACTACGGGACGTGGTCGCGCTGGCTCACGTCGATCGACATCCGCGGCGTGCGGGACGCGCGCACGGCGGGACCGGTCCGCTGGGGGTTCGGGGCCGTCGACGTCACGACGCAGGTCGTGAGCTACCAGAAGCGCCACCTGCCTGACCTCGCGGTGCTGGGCCAGGAGCCGCTCGACCTGCCGCCGAGGACCCTGCCGACCACGGCCGTCTGGTGGACGGCTCCGGCCGAGGTGCTCGCCGCCGCACGGGTCGACGAGGGCGACGCTCCCGGCGCGCTGCACGCCGCGGAGCACGCCTCGATCGGTCTGCTGCCCCTCCTGGCGACGTGCGACCGCTGGGACCTGGGCGGGGTGTCGACGGCGCTGCACGTCGACACCGAGTGCGCCACGGTCTTCGTGTACGACGCGTACCCCGGTGGGGCCGGGTTCGCCGAGCGTGGCTTCCACCTCGGGGCGCGATGGCTGCGCGCGACCCGCGACGCGATCCACGGGTGCGGCTGCTCGTCGGGGTGCCCCGCGTGCGTCCAGTCCCCGAAGTGCGGCAACGGCAACAACCCGCTCGAGAAGGACGCCGCGGTGCGGCTCCTCGACGCGGTCCTCGCGCACGAGCGCTGAGGCGGACGACCACCGGGCGGAGGGTCGGTCTGGCAGGCTCGCCGCCATGACGCCCTGGACGACGCACCGGTCGACGGTCGTGTACGAGAACGCGTGGATCCGTGTCCGGGAGGACGCCGTCGTGCGGCCCGACGGGAGCCCCGGCGTGTACGGGGTCACGGAGGTCCGCAACCCGGCGGTCTTCGTGGTGCCGCTCACCGACGACGACGAGGTCGTCATGGTCGAGGTCCCCCGGTACACGACCGGCGAGGTGTCCCTGGAGGTGCCGGCGGGCGGCTCGGACGGCGAGGACCTGCTCGAGGCGGCGCGACGCGAGCTCCGCGAGGAGACGGGCCTCGACGCCGACTCCTGGGAGCGGGTCGGGAGGATGTTCGCGCTGAACGGCGTGTGCCACGCGCCCGAGCACGTCTTCCTCGCGCGTGGGCTGCGACCCTCGGTCGAACCCGCCGCGCTCGCCGAGGAGGGCATCACCGCGGTGCGCCGCGTCCCGTGGTCCGAGGCGCTCCGACTGGTCGCCGACGGCACGGTCACCGACGGCGAGACCGTCGCCGCCCTGATGTACGCGGCGCTCGCGCTCGGTCGCGTGTCCTGACGGGACCGGCGCCGTCCCGGCCCGCGGCGTCCTGCCGGGCCGGCGCGTGCGACCGCCGTCGCCGGCCCGAGAGGGGTCGCACGCACGACGTCCACGTCGACGACGCCGCCGTCGCGGACCGTGCACGCGCTGAGCTCGGCCCCGTTGCGGGTCGCGACCTCCGCCGCGCGCACGCACGCGTCCGACGTCCGGCCCGCGTCCGACGCGATCTCGACACCTGCCGGGACGAGGATCGCCTCCGCCGCCGCGAGCGCCGCGAGGTCCGCGGCGGTCTGCGACCGCAGCCGCGCGGCCTGCGCGGCGCCGAGCATCCCGATGGCCGTGGCGATCACCACGGCGACCGCGACCACCCCGATCACGAGCACCGTGCCGGCACCCCGGTCGCGCCCGGGGCGGAGCAGCGGGGCCGGGTCGCGCGGCGCGGCTCGGCGCCCTCGCCAGGGCCGCCCTGACGGCAGGGCCCCACGGGGGCCTTCCGCCGGCCCGCCTCTCACGGCTCGGCCCACGCCGTCGCGGAGCCCGTCGCCGTGAGCCGGCCGCCCGTGAACCACGCCCCGGGCAGGGGGCACCGCGTCGTGACCTCGACCCACGTCGCGTCGCGCCGCACCGCTGCCGCGACGTCGTCGCCGGCGACCCGCCGCGCCGCGGCCACGACCTCGTGGTCGCCGTGCCCCGCGGCGGCCAGGCGCGCGCCGGCGCGTGCACCGTCGACGCACCGCAGACGGGCGGCGCCGGCCGCACCGGTGGTCAGGACGACCGCGAGCACGAGGACCACCGCAGGCAGCGCCAGGGCGGTCTCGGCCGTGACCGCCCCGCGGTCGCCGCGACCGCGCGGGCGCCCGGGCCGGCGCACAGGGCCTCTCGCCCCGACGACGCCGTCGCGGCCGCGGCGACCGGTCACAGCGAGAGCGCCCCGCGGACGATCTGCGCGAGCATCCCGCGCACCTCGTCGCTGCGCAGGACCGCGATCAGCAGCCCCGCGAACCCGGCGGCGGCGACCGTCGCGATGGCGTACTCCGCCGTCGCCATGCCGAGGTCGCCCCGGACGGACGCGCTCGCACGGTCGCGCAGTCGCCGCAGGCGCGCGTACCGGGCCGTCCGATCGCGTCGCCCCGAGCGGCCGGCCCGAGCCGTCGGGGTGGCGCCGGTGCCCGCCGCGCGCGCGACGCGATCGGCCATCGGCACGACCGCGCCGCCCACCGCGACGCACGCCGCCGCCGGGCCCGCCGGTACCGCGACGTCGGTGCGCAGCGCGGCCCGGCCCACCGGTCCCGCGGCGCCCGCGGTTCCCGTGGCCCGGCCCGTCGGCCGGCTCCTCATGAGCAGCAGCTCACCCATCCCGTCCTCCTCCTCGCCCGAGTCCGCGGGCTCCGGGGACGCCGCTCGGCGCCCGCGACCAGCGTCGTGAAGGGCCCACCGCGAGCTCGCGGCGACCTCGGCGGACGGTGGACCACCCGGCGTCTCGTCGCCTGTGGACCGACCGAAGGGGTCACCCGGCGAGCCCGTCGGCGGCCATCGAGACGACCACCGGGACCAGGCCGACCAGGACGAATGCGGGGAGGTGGCAGAGCCCGAGCGGGAGGACGAGGCGGACACCGAGCCGCGCGGCCTCGTGCGTCGCACGCGCGTGACGGTCGCGGCGGACGGCCTCCGCCGCCGACCGCAGGAGGGCCGCCGCGGGGGTGCCCTCGTCCCACGCGGGGCGCAGGGCACGCTCGACGGGCCGCAGGACGTCCGGCGTCCGGGCCCACGCGTCGGCCCAGGTCGCACCCAGCAGCAGCGCCGCGCCGGCCTCACGGAGAGCACGCCCCCGCACGCCGCCCGCCGACCGACCGACCGCCTCGAGCGCGCGCGGCACGCCAGCGCCGACGACGCACGCGGCCTCGAGGAGGTCGAGCAGCGCGCCGACCTCCACCTCCGCTCCGGCCCCCGCCGGTGCCGTCGTCGTCGGCGCGTGACCACGGCCGTCCAGACCGTGCAGGCGGCGGGCGACCCTCACCACTCCTCCCCGGCGCGCTCCGCCGATCGCAGGACGGCGGCCGACCAGCGCCTCCCGACGATCGCGAGCACGAGTCCGGCGAGCGCCGACGCGGTCCCGCCGCCCCCGTCCAGCAGGCGCGCGAGCGGGTCGGCGCCCAGTGCGACGCCGAGGGCCAGACCGCCCAGGGGCAGCCACGTGAGGAGGGTCGTGGTGGCGCGCGGTGCGGCGAGCGCGGTGCGCCGCTGCGCCGCGGCCTCGGCGTCCCGTGCGACGGCGAGCGCGACGCGTTCGAGCAGCGCGGAGGGTGGTGCTCCGAGGTCGGCTGCGAGGCGGGTCGCTGCGACGACCGCGGCCGCGTGGCACGGCTCGGCACCGAGCCGGGTCACGTCCTCCAGGACCGGCACGGCGTCGCAGCGCACGCCGACCCGCGCCCACGCCGTCGGGGGCGACGCGCCCACCCGCAAGGCGGCGGCGACCTCGCCGACGGCCGCGACGAAGGAGGTCCGGGCGGCGCCCTCGCCTCCCCGCCCGCGCACGCCCGGTGGCCGGTGCACGCCGGGCACAGGTCGCCGGCGATCCCGTCCGGCCCCGACCCCCCGTGCGGCCCCGACGGTGGGACGGAGCCGCTCGACACGGCCAGGACCGCCGGACCAGCCGCGTCCGGGCACAGCGAGGTGCCCGGACGCCGGCTGCTGCGCGACCGCCCCGACGCCGGCGGACGGCCGCCGGGCCCCGAGCCGCTGCGCCCTGCTCACGCCGACCACCGGTCGACGAACCACGGCCAGGACGCGCCCGTCCGCAGCGGGCCGTCGGGGGACCACGCGGCGACCTCCTCGACCCGCAGGACGTCGTCGTCCCGCCGCACGCGGCCGACCTGCGCGACGTGCCGCCGCCCGCGGGTCCGGGCGAGGTGGACCACGGCGTCGAGCGCCGTCGCGGCCTGCGCCGTGACCGCACGAGGGCTCATGCCGGCGAGCGCGCCGAGCGCCTCGAGCCGCGCGGGGACGTCGGTCGCCGCGTTGGCGTGCACGGTGGCCCACCCGCCGTCGTGGCCGGTGTTGAGCGCCGTGAGGACCTCGCGCACCTCCGGGCCCCGGCACTCGCCCAGGACGATCCGGTCGGGCCGCATCCGCAACGCGTGACGGACCAGGTCCGCGAGGTCGACCGCGCCGGCACCCTCGACGTTCGCGTGGCGGGCGAGCAGCCGCACGAGGTGCGGGTGGCGCGGTGCGAGCTCGCCCGCCTCCTCGACGCACACGATCCGCTCGTCAGCCGGGACGAGCGACAGCAGCGCGCCGACGAGGGTCGTCTTCCCCGTGCCGGTCGCACCCGACACGAGCACGTTGGCGCGGCGCGCCACCAGACCGGCGAGCACGTCGGCGAGGGGGACGGGCACCGCTCCCGCCGTCACGAGCTCCTCGAGCGTCCACGGCACCGGGCGGTGGACCCGCAGGCTGATGAGCGGCCCGCCGTCGGCGATCGGGGGCAGCACGGCGTGCAGCCGCGTCCCGTCGGGCAGGCGGCCGTCGGCCACCGGCGCCGCGTCGTCGAGGCGCTGCCCCGCGGCCGCCGCGAGCCGGACCGCGAGCGCGCGCACCGCCCCGGGCCCGCCCAGGTCGACCTCCGCGCGCTCGAGGCCGTGACCCCGGTCGACCCACGCGCGACCGCCCTCGACCAGCACGTCCGTGACGCCGTGGGCGTCGACCAGCGGCTGGAGGGGCCCGGCGCCCCCCAGCTCCGCGGCGACGGCGCGGCTCAGCGCATCCGCGTCCGCCGTGCCCAGCACACCCGCGACCTCGCGCAGCACGTCCCGCACGGCGGCCGGGTCCGCACCGCGACCCTCGCGCACGATCAGGTCGCGCACGCGCCCGACGAGCGCGCGGTCGGGCCCCTCACCCACGGACCGGCCCCCACGGCGCGACGCGTCGCGTCCGGCCGCGGCCCGGCCGCGTGCGCTCCTCGACGCGCGCGACGGCGCGGGCGAGGCGACCACGCGCCGACGTGCGAGGTCCCAGGCCGCGGTCCACGGCCTGGGGCAGCGAGCGGTCGGTCGGCACCACCGCCACGAGCGGTGCGCCGAGCACGTGCGCCGCCTCGGCGGGGGCGACCTGCGCGCCGCGCCGCCCGCGCAGGAGCAGCCGCACGTCCGCACCACCCAGGCGGGGGCGCACGTCGGCCGCGGCCGCGACGCCGAGGACGTCCTGGCCGGTGGACAGGAGCACGCAGCCCACCGCGCCGACGACGGCGTCCCACCGGTCGGTGCCGACGACGGCCGAGGGCACGTCGAGCACGACCGTCCCGCCACGTCGGACGAGCGCCGCGACGACCGAGCCGACCACGTCCGGCGCCGGACGGCCGGCCTCGGCGCGGTCTGCGCTCAGGACCTCGACGCCCTCCCACCCGACGAGCCGGTCGTCGAGGTCGTCGGGGGCGACCGAGCCCCGCGCCCGGTGCAGGTGCGACCACCTCGCGCCCGGCACCTCCTCGACGCCGAGCAGCACGTCCAGGGTCCCGCCCGCGCTCGCCAGGTCGACGAGCACGCACGGTGCGCCGTCCGTCCGCGCGCGCCGCCGTGCGACGAGCGCCGCCACGGTCGAGGTGCCGACACCCCCGGCGGCGCCCACGACGGCGATCACGTGAGCCGTCACTCGTCCTCCTCGGGTCGTGCGCCCGCCGCCCGGGCCGGCCGGCGAGGTGGTGCGACGATGCCGGCTCCCGGACCGGTCCGTGTGGCGGGCCCGCTCGGCCTGTGGACCGGCTGGGCCCCGTCGCTCCGGGTACGTCGTGCACACATGTGCAGGAGCCCCGCACCGACGCCCGTCGCTGGCTACCCTCGGGCTGGCCCCGCGCCCCAGCGCGGAGCGGCGCCACCACGACGGAGGGACGGCGGTGGGCGGCACGAGCGCGGCGTTCTTCGACCTCGACAAGACGATCATCGCGACGTCGTCGTCGACGGCGTTCTCACGCCCGTTCCGGACGGGTGGGCTGCTGACCCGGCGGGCCGTCCTGCGCAGCGCCTACGCCCAGGCCGCGTTCCTGCTGGGCCGCGCCGACGAGCAGCAGACCGAGCGCCTGCGACGCACGCTCTCCGCGATGGTCGCGGGCTGGGACGTCGACAAGGTCGCCGCGATCGTCGCCGAGACGGTGCGCGAGTCGATCGAGCCCACGGTCTACGCCGAGGCCCTCGAGCTCATCCGGATGCACCAGTCCGCGGGACGCGACGTCGTCGTCGTGTCGGCCTCCGGCTCGGACGTCGTACGTCCCATCGCGCAGATGCTCGGCGCGGACGACGTCGTCGCGACACGCCTCGAGGTCGTCGACGGGCGCTACACGGGTCGCATCGCGCACTACGCGTACGGCCCGGCCAAGGCCGCGGCGGTGCTCGACCTCGCGCGCCGCCGCGGCTACGACCTCGCCACCTCGTACGCGTACTCGGACTCGGTGACGGACGTGCCCATGCTGGGCACGGTCGGGCACGCGGCGGTCGTCAACCCCGACCGTGCGCTGCGCCGGGTCGCGGCCGAGCGGGGCTGGGAGGTCCTCGCCTTCCGACGGCCCGTCGCGCTGCGACCCCGACTCCCGCCGGCGCACCGGACCGTCCCGACCGCCGTCGTCGTCGCGGCCGTCGTCGTGGCCGTGGCGCTCCTCGTCCGGCGCGAGCGTCCCGGCATGCGGACCTGATCTTCCGGTCCTCAGCACGTCCAGCACCAGCGGCCTGTCGAGAGGCCAAGGGCCCTTCCCTGACGGGCCGGACAGGCGTAGAAAGGAAGCACAACAGCACAGCGGGCGACGAGAACCCACGCGCGACCAGTCCCCGAGAGGACCTGCTGACCGGGCTCGTCCCGTTGCGGCAGTATCTGCAGCGCCTGATACCTCGTCCGCCCGTGCTGTCGACGGCGGCGTCCTCCGGGACGTCGCCGTCGTTCTGCGTCCGGACGTCCGAGATCCGGCGCCGTCAGGCCCCGGTGAGACGCCCCGCGAGGACCGCGTCGGCGACCCGCCGTCCCTCCTCCGCGCCGGCCCGCACCGACGACGCGCAGTACGCGAGCCACGCGGCGACGCCGTCGGGGGTACCCGTGGCGAACCGTGCCGCGGTCGAGACGTACACCAGCGGCTCCCGCGCCCACCGCACGTCGGGCACGACGACCCCCACGGGGTCCACGCCTCCCGCCGTCAGCAGGTGCCGGAACACCGCACGCGCGACGAGGCCGTTGCCGTGCGCGAACGGGCGCAGCGCGAGCACCTCGCCGTGCGCGACGGCCGCGACGACGAGCGCGGGGACGTCGGCGGCCGGCGGGGCGTCGACGACCTCGGCGAGGACGCGCAGGCGCTCGGCGACCTCGACCGCGTCGGGGGCGGGGCCGAGACCGTGCAGGTCGCCCGGGACGTCACCGTCGCCGCGGGGTCTGCCGACGGCGCCACCTGCCGCGTCGTCGCCTGCCGGGGCGCCGACCGCCGCAAGGTGGACCCGCGCGAGGAGCTGCGCGAAGGGCAGCCCGCGTCCCTGGGTCGCGCCCGGCGCGACCATGATCCGCTCGACCTCGGCCTGGGCCCTCAGCGCGCCGAGCAGCGTGCCCCCCGCCGGTCCGGACGGGGCTGCAGCTGCACCCCGCGCGACGTCGCGCACGTCGCCGAGCGGGACCCGGACCCCGTCCACCTCGGCCGACGCGTGCGCGGCACGGACGCCCGACTCGGCGCGCGCGACAGGCCACTGACGCCGCAGCGCCCGGTGCCACCGGAGCTCCTCGCACGCGCGCCGCGCGTCGTCGACGGCCGCCGCGACGCCGTCCAGCGTGACGAGCCCCCGGAGCGGGTGCGGGCCGACGGGCGCAGCGACCGGGGCGCCGGCGGGTCGACGGCGCACGAGGCCGGGCACGAGGTCGGGCACGGGGTCGGGCACGGGGTCGGGCACGGGGTCGGGCACGGGGTCGGGCACGGCGTCAGGCTAGGCCCGCGCACCGGCCGGACCGGCACAATGACGGCCATGAGCTCAGCGCCGAGTGTCTCGTCGTCCATCACCGTGCGCCTGCAGGTGCGCGCCCGGCCCACCGCGATCAGCGAGCTGACGACGGCGATCGAGAGCGCCGGCGGCATCGTCACCGCGCTCGACATCACGCGTTCCGAGCACGAGCGGATCGGCGTCGACGTCACGTGCGCGACGCGCGGCGAGGACCACGCCGCGGCCATCGTCGCGACGCTGCGCGAGCTCACGGGCGTCGACGTCGAGCGCGTGAGCGACCGGACGTTCCTGCTGCACCTGGGCGGGAAGCTGTCGATCGAGTCGAAGGTCCCGCTGCGCAACCGCGACGACCTGTCCATGGCGTACACGCCCGGCGTCGCGCGCGTGTGCGAGGCCATCGCGGCGAGGCCCGAGGACGCGAGGAACCTCACGATCAAGCGCAACACGATCGCCGTCGTCACCGACGGCACGGCCGTGCTCGGCCTGGGCGACATCGGACCGCTCGCGGCGCTGCCGGTGATGGAGGGCAAGGCCGTCCTGTTCAAGCGCTTCGCCGGCATCGACGCGTTCCCGATCGCGCTCGACACGACCGACGTGAACCGCATCGTCGACACGGTCGTCGCGATCGCGCCCGTGTTCGCCGGGATCAACCTCGAGGACATCTCGGCGCCGCGGTGCTTCGAGGTCGAGCGCCGCCTGCGGGAGCGGCTCGACATCCCCGTGTTCCACGACGACCAGCACGGCACCGCGATCGTCGCGCTGGCTGCGCTGACCAACGCGCTCAAGGTCGTCGAGAAGCGCATGGAGGACGTGCGGATCGTCATGTCCGGTGCAGGGGCGGCGGGCACGGCGGTGCTCAAGCTGCTGCTCGCCGCGGGCGCTCGCGACGTCGTCGTGTGCGACATCGCCGGCGTCGTCCACGGGGACCGGCCGGGCCTGGACCCGTCGCTCGTGTGGACGGCCGGTGCGACGAACCCGCGCCGCGTGACGGGCAGCCTGCGGGACGCGCTCGTCGGGGCCGACGTCTTCATCGGCCTCTCGGCCCCGGACATCCTGACCGGCGACGACATCGCGACGATGGCGCCCGGCTCGATCGTGTTCGCGATGGCGAACCCGCGCCCCGAGGTCGACCCCGACGACGCGGCGGAGCACGCGGCGATCGTCGGGACCGGCCGGTCGGACTTCGCGAACCAGATCAACAACGTGCTCGCCTTCCCGGGCGTCTTCCGGGGCCTCCTCGACGCCCAGTCGCACCGCGTCACGCTCGAGCTGCTGCTCGCCGCGGCGCAGGCGCTCGCGGACGTCGTGACCCCGGACGAGCTCAACGCGACCTACATCATCCCCAGCGTCTTCAACCCCGAGGTCACGACGCGGGTCGCCGCCGCGGTCGAGCAGGCCGCACGCGCCGGCGCAGCCCCGACGACGACGCAGCGCGACGACCACGCGGTCACCGCGCTCCGCTGACAGCAAGCCCCTCGCGCCGTCGAGACATAAGGCTGTCGAGATGCGAGTTCGTGTCGGCGCGTCGCGGGACACGCCGACACGAACTCTGATCTCGACGCGGAGCCGGGCGCGCGCCTAGCGTCGGTGGGGTGAGGCGCAGAGCCGTGCCCGAGCGGGTCTCACCCGGCGACCTGGTGCAGATCGCGACCGACGTCGGGCCCGTGCCGATGAACGTCGGCGCGCTGCTCACGCTCGGCCCGGGCGCCGACCCCGCCACCACCGCGGCGCTCGTCGCCGGGCGGCTGCACCGGGTGCCGCGGCTGCGGCAGCGCCTCGTCCACCCGCCGCCCGGGCTCGGCCGCCCGTACTGGGTCGACGCCGACCGGCTGCCCGCCGTCCCGGTGGTCGAGCTCGCGGGACGTGGCCTCGTGGACGTCACGACCGACGCGGTCGTCCGGCCGCTCGACCTGCGCCGGCCGCCCTGGCGTGCGGTGGTGGTCGCCGACGACGGCCGGGCGGTCGGCGTCGTCGTCGTCGTCCACCACGTGCTCGCGGACGGGGTGAGCGGCCTCGCGGTGCTGCGCGGGCTCGTCGACGAGGGCGCGGTGCGCGGCGGTGCCGACCGGGTTCCGCCTCCGGAGCCGTCCGCGGCTCCCACCGCGCTCGACCTGCTCCTCGACGCCTGGCGCGAGCGCCGCGGTGCTCGTTGTGCGCGCCGACCGGTCCCCGACGACGGGCCGGGGCGGTGGAGGTCGACCTCGTTCCCCTGCGCTCGGCGACGCGGCGGCACGGTGCGAGCGTCAACGACGCGCTCGTCGTCGCCGCCACGGGCGCGATGCGCGCGGTCCTCGCGGCGCGGGGCGAGGACGTCGAGCGCCTCGTGGTGTCGGTGCCCGTGTCGGGCCGCCCCGCGGCCGACGGCGACTCGCTCGGCAACCAGGTGGGCGTCATCCCGGTCGCGGCGCCGGTGCACGGATCGACCCAGGACCGGCTGGCGGCCGTCGCGGGTGCGACACGCGCAGGCCGGCGGGCGGGCCGCGGCGCGTCGGCCGCCGTCGTCGGCCCCGCCTTCCGCGCACTCGCGGCCGTCGGCGCGTTCCGCGCGGTCGTCGACCGGCAGCGCCTCGTCAACACGTTCCTGACGAACCTCGTCGGCCCGACGGACGTGCTGCACCTCGCGGGCGCCCGAGTCGAGGGCCTGCTCCCGCTCACCGTGACGGCCGGGAACGTCGGCGTCGCGTTCGCCGCGCTGTCCTACGCGGGGCGCCTCACGGTCGTCGCGATCACCGACCCCGGCGTGGTCCCCGAGCTGGACCTGCTCCTGCGCGCGCTCGACCGCGAGCTCGCGGCCGTCGCGGCCCTCCCCTGACGCGGCAGCGAGAGGGCCGCCGGACGGACCGCGGCGCTCAGCCCGCGAACGTCCCCCGCAGGTACTGCGCGGGCCACGGCGCGGGACCGTCGGGGGCGACGGGGACGCCGAGCTCGTGCGCCGCGCGGAGCGGCCACATCGGGTCCCGCAGCGCGGCGCGGCCCACCATGACGGCGTCCGCGTCGCCTGCGACGAGCACGGCCTCGGCCTCGGTGGCGTCCGTGAGCAGGCCTACGGCGGACACGGGCAGCCCGGTCACCTCGCCGACGTGCCTGGCCAGCGGCACCTGGTAGCCCGTGCCGACGGGGATGGTCGCGGGGACGAGACCGCCGCTCGACACGTCGACCAGGTCGACGCCGTCGAGCGACACCAGCGCCGCGGCGACGTCGTCGGGCGTGAGGCCGCCCTCGACCCAGTCGGTCGCGGAGACGCGCACGAGCACCGGCTTGTCCTCGGGCCAGGCCGCACGGACCGCCGCGACGACCTCGCGCAGCAAGCGGGCCCGGTTCTCGGGGGTCCCGCCGTACGCGTCGGCCCGGTGGTTCGACAGCGGGGAGAGGAACTGGTGCAGCAGGTAGCCGTGCGCGGCGTGCACCTCGACGGCGTCGAAGCCCGCGCGGTCGGCGCGCGCGGCCGCGTCGGCGAACGCCCGGACCACGTCCTGGACCTGCTCCGTCGTCATCGCGGTCGGCTCGGCGTAGCCCTCGAAGGCGACGGCCGACGGCGCGACGGTCGGCCAGCCGCCGTCCTCGGGCGGGACCGTCCCGCGGCGGGTGTCCCACGGCCGGTACGTCGAGGCCTTGCGCCCCGCGTGCGCGAGCTGCACCGCGACGGGCGCGCCCGCGGCGTGCACGACGTCGACGACGCGCGCCCAGGCGTGCTCCTGCTCGTCGGACCACAGGCCCGTGTCCTGGGGCGTGATCCGGCCCTCGGGGACGACGGCCGTGGCCTCGGTGAGCAGGAGCCCGAACCCGCCGTGCGCCCGCGCGGCGAGGTGGACGAGGTGCCAGTCGCCCGGCACGCCCTCGACCGCGGAGTACTGGCACATCGGCGCCAGCCACACGCGGTTGCGCACCGTCAGGCCGCGCAGCGCGAGCGGCCGGAACAGCGCGGGGACGGTGCTCCCGTCGGCGGTCGCGCTCCCGAGAGGGGCCCCGGCCGCGGCCGCGTTCGCATCGGTGGTGGTCGTGGTGGACGTCGAGGTGCTCACGGTCCCCCTCAACGACGAGGGCGGCGACGGCATTCCTGCCGCCGCCGCCGTCGCGGCCGTCACGAGAAGAGCGCCGACGCCTTGATCGCCGTCTGCAGGATCCCGTAGCCGAGGAGCGTGCCGACGACGCCCCACAGCGCCAGGGCGCCCGCCCGGAGCGCCGTCGGGCCGCCGACCGCGTCGACCGCGGGCGCGCCGGGCGCGGCCTCGCTCGTCGCGTCCGCGGCGGGAGCGGCCGTCGCGGGGGTCGTCACTGCAGCCATGTCAGGCCTCCTTCGCGGCGCCGACGAGCTCGCGCTCGGGCGTCGTGGTCGTGGGGACGGGCTCGTGGTGGCGTTCGCTGACCGGACGCACGAGCAGGTTGGCGACGAAGCCGACGACGAGCAGGCACGCCATGACCGTCATCGACGGGATGTACAGCTCGGCGCCCTCGAGGCCGGCCTCGCGCCGGCTGTCGACGATCGAGTTGACGATGACCGGACCCGCGACGCCGGCCGCGGACCACGCCGTCAGCAGGCGGCCGTGGATGGCGCCGACCTCGAGCTTGCCGAACAGGTCCTTGAGGTAGGCGGGGACGGTCGCGAAGCCGCCGCCGTAGAACGTCACGATGAAGAACGCGACGGTGACGAACAGCGCGGTCGCGGTGCTGCCCGCCAGCGCGAGCACCGTGTAGAGCGCGGCGCCGACGCCGAGGTACATGACGTACGTGTTCTTGCGGCCGATCTTGTCGGACAGGCTCGACCAGCCCAGGCGGCCGCTCATGTTCGCGAGCGCGAGGAGCCCGACGAAGCCCGTGGCCGAGGCCTCGGTGACGGTGTCGGGGAAGAAGTCGAGGATCATCGGCTTGGCGTCCTCGAGGATGCCGATGCCGGCCGTCACGTTGACGAAGAGCACGATCCAGAGCAGGTAGAACTGGGGCGTCCGGACAGCGTTGCGGACCCGGACGTCGGCGTGCGTCTGCATCGCGCTCTTCTTGACCGAGGGGGTCCAGCCCCCGGGCGCCCACCCGGGTGCGGGGAGCCGGATCACCGCGGCACCCGCGACCATGAGGACCGCGTAGATCGCGGCGAGCGTCAGCAGCGTCGGCACGAGCGCGTCGACGGGCTCGGCCGCGTAGCGGCCCAGGAGCCACTGCGTCAGGGGTGCGGCCACGAGCGCGCCACCGCCGAAGCCCATGATCGCCAGGCCCGTCGCGAGGCCCGGGCGGTCCGGGAACCACTTGATGAGCGTCGACACGGGCGAGATGTAGCCGATGCCCAGGCCCATGCCGCCGATCACGCCGTAGCCGAGGTAGACGAGCCACAGGTGGCCGAGGTGGACGCCGAGCGCCGCGACGAGGAAGCCCGTGACCCAGAAGGTCGCGGACAGCACCATGGCCTTGCGGGGCCCGTTGCGCTCCATCCACACGCCGCCGAACGCGGCGGACAGGCCGAGCATGACGATCGCGATCGAGAAGATGACGGCGATCGGCGTGCCGACGCCCGTCTCCGGGAAGAAGCGCTCGATGAGCGGCTCCTTGATGACGGAGAACGCGTAGACCTGCCCGATGGACAGGTGGACGGCGAGCGCGGCGGGGGGCACGAGCCACCGGTTGTACCCGGACGGCGCCACCGTGCGACGTCGGTCGAGCAGGTTCATGGAGGGTCCTTCCACGGTGAGCGGCCCAGGTGCGGCCGTGGTCGAACCATGGTGACGGCGGTCACGTGGCAGGTCGGGGGACCTTCGTCCGCCGGGGACCCGCGAGCGGCCACCGCGTCGCGGGTCTACGTTGGCGGCAGGGGTGGACGACCCCTGCCCCCGTCCGGACCCGCGCCGAGGGAGGTCCCGTGTCGACGTCGCCGCAGCCCGGCCACGCCGGGGTCCCGACCGGCAACCGCACCCGCCTTCGTGACCGGCGAGCGATCCGCGCTGCGGCACGCGCGTCGCTGCCCGAGGCGTCGCGGCCGCCCGGCTGGGGCCGCCGCCTGCTCGGGGCCCTCGTCGGGCTCGTGACGACACCGGTCGCCGTCGTGCTGACGGGCGTCGGCGCCGCGCGCCTGGCCGAGTCGGCCCCGGCGCGCGGCGGCGGGGACACGCTCGGCGTCGCGCTCCTCGTGCTCGGTGTCCTCGTGCTCGCGGCGGTCGCGGTGCTCGGCTCGTGGTCGTCGGCCGCGCCCGTGGTGGGCGGGCTCGTGTGGGGCGTCGTCGTCGGCGCGGCGGCCGTGGTGGCCCCCGCGCGCTTCTCGGAGGTGGTCGAGGAGCTCGGCGCCGCGGGTGCCCCGGCCGCGACCGAGCAGCTGGTGCGCAGCGCGACGGGTGGGCTCCTGCTCGTCGTCGGGGCGCTCCTGCTCGCGACCGGCACGGCGACGGCGATCGCACGGCGGGTCGGCCGCCGCTCGACCCTCGACGCCGCGGAGGCGGAGGCCACCGCAGGGCTCCCCGACGAGCGCACGGACGCGCGCGGAACCGGGACATAGGTCCCACGTCGAGGAATAGCATCGGCCCGGAACGCACCACCGCTGCTGCGACTGGAGGACCAGTGACGTCCCACGACACCGACGGCTCCACCCCGCTCGAGAACCTCATGACCGAGGACCGGCGCTTCCCGCCCGACCCCGACTTCGCCGCGCAGGCCAACGCCCACCCCGAGATCTACGCGTGGGCGTCCGCCGACCCGGAGGGGTTCTGGGCCGAGCAGGCGCGCGAGCGCCTCGCGTGGACGACCCCGTTCACCGAGGTGCTCGACTGGTCGGGCGCACCCGTCGCCCGGTGGTTCGCCGACGGACGGTTGAACGCGTGCCACAACGCGGTCGACCGGCACGTCGAGGCGGGGCACGGCGACCGCACCGCACTGGTGTTCGAGGGCGAGCCGGGCGACACGCGGACGATCACCTACGCGGACCTCCAGCGCGAGACGTCGCGCGCGGCGAACGCCCTCACCGAGCTGGGCGTCCGGACGGGCGACCGGGTCGCGATCTACCTGCCGATGATCCCCGAGGCCGTCGTCGCGATGCTCGCCTGCGCGCGCATCGGAGCCGTCCACTCGGTCGTGTTCGGTGGCTTCTCCGCCGAGGCGCTGCGCTCGCGCGTCGTCGACGCCGAGGCTGTCGCCGTCATCACGGCCGACGGCGGGTACCGGCGCGGCTCCGCGAGCGCGCTCAAGCCGGCCGTCGACGAGGCGCTCGCTCCCGAGGACCCGTCCGAGGCGCCGACGACCGTGCGGCACGTGCTCGTCGTGCGTCGCACCGGGCAGGACGTCGCGTGGACCGAGGGCCGTGACGTCTGGTGGCACGACGCGCTCGAGGCCGCGTCCGACGAGCACGAGCCCGTCGCCGTCGAGGCCGAGCACCCGCTGTTCATCCTCTACACGTCGGGGACGACCGGGAAGCCCAAGGGCATCTTCCACACCACGGGCGGCTACCTGACGCAGGCCGCCTTCACGCACGACGTGGTCTTCGACCACAAGCCCGGCCAGGACGTGTACTGGTGCACGGCCGACGTCGGCTGGGTCACCGGCCACTCGTACGTCGTGTACGGGCCGCTCGTGAACGGCGCGACCCAGGTGATCTACGAGGGCACGCCCGACACGCCGCACAAGGGTCGCTGGTGGGAGATCGTCCAGAAGCACCGCGTGAGCATCCTCTACACGGCGCCGACGGCGATCCGGACGTGCATGAAGTGGGGTGAGGACATCCCCGGGCAGTACGACCTGTCGAGCCTGCGCGTGCTCGGCAGCGTCGGCGAGCCGATCAACCCCGAGGCGTGGACCTGGTACCGCCGCGTCATCGGCGGCGACCGCACGCCCGTCGTCGACACGTGGTGGCAGACCGAGACCGGCACGATCATGATCTCGCCGCTGCCGGGCGTGACGACCGCCAAGCCGGGCTCGGCGCAGACGCCGCTGCCCGGCATCAGCGCCGAGGTCGTCGACGAGGAGGCGAACCCGGTGCCGAACGGCTCGGGCGGTTACCTCGTGCTGACGCGCCCGTGGCCGTCGATGCTGCGCGGCATCTGGGGCGACCACCAGCGCTTCGTCGACACCTACTGGTCGCGCTTCCGGGGCCTGTACTTCGCGGGTGACGGTGCCAAGAAGGACGACGACGGCGACATCTGGCTGCTCGGCCGGGTCGACGACGTCATGAACGTCTCGGGCCACCGCCTGTCGACGACGGAGATCGAGTCGGCCCTCGTCTCGCACCCGATGGTCGCCGAGGCCGCGGTGGTCGGGGCGAGCGACCCGACCACCGGCCAGGCGGTCGTTGCGTTCGTGATCCTGCGGTCGGACTACGTCGACCGCGTCGACGAGGTGGGCGAGGGCGCGGACGTCGCGGCGACCCTGCGCGCGCACGTCGCCAAGGAGATCGGACCGATCGCCAAGCCCCGCACGATCCTCGTCGTCAACGAGCTCCCGAAGACGCGGTCCGGCAAGATCATGCGCCGCCTGCTGCGTGACGTCGCCGAGCACCGGCCCGTGGGCGACGTGACGACCCTCGCGGACTCGTCCGTCATGGACCTGATCAGCGCGGGGCTCGACAAGCCTGCGAGCGCCGGCGACTGACGGCCCTCGGTCCGGCTCAGCGCAGCGGCGCTCGGTCGGCTCAGCGCAGGAGCGTCCGGACGTCGCCCGCCTCGGCCTCGAGGCGGGCGACGTCGCGCGGGTGCAGCCCCGCGTCCCGCACGGCGTCGAGGAGGAGGCCGACCTCGTCGACGACGACCGCCCGCACGCGTGGGTCACGCGCGGCCGTGCCCACGCGGCGTGCGAGGCGCAGACCAGCGCGGACCACCTGGGGGTGGGTCGGGCCGTACCACCGCACCGCCTGCAGGACCGACCGGACGAGCTCGACGGGTTCGGGGCGGGGTGCGTGCACGAGCGGTGTGCCCTCGTCGTCGAGCCGCAGGGGTGACGGCAGCCGGCGGTGCACGAGCAGCGCGAGTCCCGCGGCGAGGTCGTCGACCGCGTTCACCGCGGTGGTCGGGTCGTTCGTCGAGGGCGAGAGCGCACGGACCGCCATGTCGACGAGCTGCTGGACGACGAAGGCGACGTCCTGGACCGCGTTGCGCGCGTCGCCGACGTGCACGGCCCCACGCACTGCGGCGACCACGTCGTCCGCGTGCTCGCGGGCACCCGGGCCGGCCACGACGGCGAGCGGCTCCGACGGGAGGACATGGTCCCCCGGGCTGACCCGCAGCGCGACGAGCACGTCGCGCCGCCGTGCCACGCGAGCGACCTCGTCCTCCTCGACGAGCTCGACGTAACCGGGGCGGTCCGCCGTGACGACGAGGTCGGTCGCGGGGTCCGGGAGGCGCACCCGCGGCTCCTCGGGCACGTCGGCCGGGTCGGCCGCGAGGCTCTCGGGGTAGAGCGAGTCGACGACGTCGCACAGCGACTCGCGCACCCGCCCGGACAGCGTCCACACCTGGATCGAGTCGCTGATGTGGTGGATGAACCACACGAGGACCGCCACGTCGGCGACGGCGAGGAGCACCGCGACGTTGACGGCCAGGTGCGGGACGAAGACCTCGGCCTGCTGGTCACCGGGGTCACCGAGCACGCGGACCGAGCGCAGCACGAGCAGCGCGTACAGGAACGTGGCGGTGTAGGCCCCGAGCGCGGCCTGGTTGCCCCGGTCCGCCATGAAGTTCGGCACGAGGCGCGGCCCGTACGCGGACGACGTGAGCGCCAGCACGGCGATCGTGATGGAGAACGTCGTGCCGGCGACCGACAGGCTCGCGGTCGCGATCGCGCCCAGGACCTCGCGGCTGCCGCTCTCCCCCACCCGCAGCAGGACCGCGTCGGCCCACGGCGGGACGGCGCCTCCGGCCCGGTCCACCGCGACGAGACCCTCGGCCAGGAGCACCGCACCCGCGCACATGAGGGCGGGCAGGAACCAGAAGCGCTGCCTCAGACGCACCGGTGCTGCCATGCGGCGAGCGTGCCAGGAGGACCGCCGTCCGGCATCCGCACCCCGGGCGGCGTGCTCGCGGGCCGTGCCGGCCGCAGCCGCTGCGGGTGGTCGCGTGCCGTCGCGGGCGCCCGGTCCCGGTGGTACGCACGAGGGATGTGGTTCGACTCGTGGTCCGACCTCGTCCGTGTGCTCGCCGTCGGCGCCGCCGCGTACGCGACGCTCGTCGTGCTCCTGCGGGTGCTCGGCAAACGCACGCTCGCGAAGCTCAACGCGTTCGACCTCGTCGTCACGGTCGCGCTCGGCTCGACGCTCGCGACCATCCTGCTCAGCAGCGACGTCTCGTGGTCCGAGGGCGCGGTCGCGCTCGCCCTGCTCGGCGTCCTGCAGCTCGCGGTGTCGTGGACGACGGTGCACCTGCCCGGGGGACGCGGGGCGGTCACGGCCCGCCCGGTGGTCGTCCTGCGCGACGGGCGGCCCGTCGCGGACGCGATGCGGCGTGAGCGGCTCACCGAGGACGAGCTCCGCCAGGCCGTCCGGTCCTCGGGCCGTGGCGGGCTCGGCGACGTCGCCGCGGTCGTCCTCGAGGGCGACGGAACCCTGAGCGTCGTCCCGTCGTCGGCGCTCGGCGACGCGCGTGCGCTGCACGGCGTCGAGGGGTGGACGGGGCCGACGTCGTGACGGTGCTCGGGTGGCTCTCGACCGTCGCCGGGTTCGTCGTCGTCGTCCTGACGCTGCGCGACGTGTTCCACACGCTGTGGCACGCGTCGGGCGAGGGCCGCATCAGCCGTGGGCTCGCGCGGGTGCTGTGGGGCGCGACCGGCCGCCTGGGCACGCACGCCAGGGACGTCGCCGGGCCGCTCCTGCTCGTGTCCGTGGTCGCGTGCTGGGCGGTGCTCGTCGTCGTCGGCGGCGCGCTCGTCTACCTGCCCGCGATCGCGGCCGGCGGCTTCGCCTACTCCTCGAACCTCGACCCGGCGACGCGCAGCCCCGTCGTGGACGCGCTGTACGTGTCCACGGTGGGCGTGAGCACGCTCGGCTTCGGCGACCTCGTGCCGCGCGACGGGTGGCTGCGGCTGCTCGCGGGCGCGCAGGCGCTGCTGGGCTTCAGCCTCCTCACGGCGGGCGTCTCGTGGGTGCTCCAGGTCCAGGCCACGCTGGTGCGCCGCCGCACGACCGCACGGTTCCTGGTCGCGGTGTGGCGCACGCGCGCCGACGGCGCCCCGCCGCCCGGCGACGCCGTGCTCGCGCAGGCCACCGAGCGCCTCGCGAACGTGCACGTCGACCTCGGGCAGACCGCGCCCTCCTACTACTTCCGGGACCAGGACGCCGAGGCGTCCCTCGCGTGGGCCCTCCACGCCGCCGACGACCTCGCGAGCCGCGCGCGCGGCGCCGACGACGGCGCCCTGCGCGCCGGAGGCGCGGCGCTGGACCGCGTCGTCGACGAGCTCGCAGCGCTCCTGGACCGCCGGTTCGTGCGCACCGGCGGCGACGGCGCACCGGAGCGCGCCGACCTCGTGCGCCGGCTCGCCCGCGACCACGGGCACCCGGCGCCGGACGCGTGATGGGATGCAGGCGTGCTGATCGAGGTCGTGGACGAGCTCCCCCCGACGACGGCGGACGCCGTCCGGACCCTCGCGGACGTCGTGCGCCGGCACGACGGCGTCGAGGCCTTCGGCGAGCAGACGCTCCTGTGGCTCGCGCCGAGGTCACCCGTCGCGCACGTCGTCGCGAGCCTCGAGCGCGAGGCCGCCGGGGACGGCGCGCGCGAGGGCGTGCCGGTCGGCCCCGTCGGCTACGCGCAGGTCGACCTCGGCGGACCCGCGGACGCGCCCGCCTCGGCGGAGCTCGCCGTGCTCCCCGACGCGCGTCGCCGCGGGGTCGGGGGCGCGCTCCTGGACCGCGTGGGTCGTGTCGCCGCGGACGCCGGCCGTCCGGGCGCGCTCGTGTGGGCGCACGGCGACCTCCCGGCCGCGCGTGCCCTCGCGACGTCCGCGGGCCTGACGGTGCAGCGCGAGCTCCTGCGCATGGCGGTCGCGCTCCACGACGCCCCGCCCGCACCCGAGCGCGACGACGTCGTCGTCCGGCCGTTCGTCGTCGGGGCGGACGAGGACGCGTGGGTCACGCTCAACGCACGCGCATTCGTCGACCACCCCGAGCAGGGTCGACTCACGCGCGCCGACGTCGAGGCGCGCGAGCGCGAGCCGTGGTTCCGCGCCGACGACCTGCTGCTCGCCGAGCGCGACGGCCGGCTGGTCGCGTCGGCGTGGACCAAGGTCGAGCCGGGCACGACGACGGGTGAGCTCTACGCGCTCGCCGTCGACCCGGCCGAGCAGGGCACGGGCCTCGGGCGGTTCATGACCTCGCACGTCCTCGCGCACCTGGCCGGACGCGGGATGGCGCACGCCGACCTCTTCGTCGAGGGCGGTCACGCCGCCGCGCGCGCGACCTACGAACGGGCCGGCTTCCGGACCGTCCGGGCGGACGTGCAGTACGGCGCCGACCGGTCGTGACGGGTCGTGAGCACGGCTCCCCTCCGCGCCGCGGGGATGCGACGATGACACGCATGACTGCGCAGTCCCAGGCCACGCCGCCCGCGCCCGACCCCCGGGCCGACGGTGCCGCCGCCGAGGCGGCCGAGGAGCTCGTCAGCACGCCGGCGCCCGCGCCGGGCACCGACGGCACCGACGGCACCGAGGACGCCGAGGGCGCCGGCCGCGCCGACCGCTCGTCGTCGGACGCCGACGACGACGCGTCCGCCCAGGCCGAGGACCCGCTGCCCGAGCACCGCTTCGCCGACCGCGAGCTGTCCTGGCTCGCGTTCAACGAGCGCGTGCTCGAGCTCGCCGAGGACACGTCGCTGCCGCTCCTGGAGCGCGCGCGCTACCTCGCGATCTTCGCGTCGAACCTCGACGAGTTCTTCATGGTCCGCGTCGCGGGCCTCAAGCGCCGCATCGCGACGGGGATGGCCGTGACGGCCGCGTCCGGGCTGAGCCCGCGTCAGGTCCTCGAGGCGATCGACGCGCGCGCCCAGGAGCTCATGATCCGGCACTCGCAGGTGTTCAGCGAGAAGGTGCAGCCGGCGCTCGCGGCCGAGGGCATCACGCTCGTCCACTGGGACGACCTGGGCTCCGACGAGCAGGACCGCCTCCACAAGTTCTTCCGCAAGCAGATCTTCCCGGTGCTCACGCCGCTCGCCGTCGACCCGGCGCACCCGTTCCCGTACATCTCGGGGCTGTCCCTCAACCTCGCCGTCGTCGTCGTCAACCCCGCGACCGGCAAGGAGCACTTCGCGCGCGTCAAGGTCCCGCCGCTGCTCCCGCGGTTCATCGCGGTCGACGCCGCCGGCCGGCCGAGCGCGCCGAGCACCCAGACGGCCGACCCGGAGCGCGGGCCGACGTCGTTCGTGCCGCTCGAGGACGTCATCGCCGTCCACCTCTCCGCGCTGTTCCCGGGCATGGAGGTGCGCGAGCACCACACCTTCCGCGTCACCCGGAACGAGGACGTGGAGGTCGAGGAGGACGACGCCGAGAACATCCTCCAGGCGATGGAGAAGGAGCTCCTGCGCCGCCGGTTCGGACCGCCCGTCCGCCTCGAGATCGCGGAGGACATCGCGCCGCGCGTGCGCGAGCTCATCGTGCGCGAGCTGGGCGTGGACGAGTCCGAGGTGTACGAGCTGCCCGCACCGCTCGACCTCACGGGCCTCAACCTCATCGCGGACCTCGACCGCCCGGACCTGCGCTTCCGGCGGTTCGTGGGCGGGACGCACCGGCACCTCGCCGAGGTCGAGTCCGCGACGCCGACCGACATCTTCGCCGCGATCCGCCGCCGCGACGTGCTCCTGCACCACCCGTACGACTCGTTCGCGACGTCGGTCCAGACCTTCCTCGCGCAGGCCGCGGCGGACCCGCACGTGCTCGCGATCAAGCAGACGCTCTACCGGACCTCGGGCGACTCCCCGATCGTCGACGCGCTCATCGACGCCGCCGAGGCGGGCAAGCAGGTGCTCGCCCTGGTCGAGATCAAGGCGCGCTTCGACGAGCAGGCGAACATCACGTGGGCCCGCAAGCTCGAGCAGGCCGGCGTCCACGTGGTCTACGGCATCGTCGGGCTCAAGACGCACTGCAAGCTGTCGCTCGTCGTCCGCCAGGAGTCCGACGGTCTGCGCCGGTACTGCCACGTCGGCACCGGCAACTACAACCCCAAGACCGCGCGGATCTACGAGGACCTGGGCCTGCTCACGTGCGACCCGGAGGTGGGGCAGGACCTCACGCGCCTGTTCAACCAGCTCTCGGGCTACGCGCCCAAGTCGCGCTTCCACCGCCTGCTCGTCGCGCCCCGGTCGGTGCGGTCGGGCCTGGTCGAGCGCATCGAGCGCGAACGGGAGAACCACCTCGCCGGGCTCCCCGCCTGGATCCGGATCAAGGTGAACTCGGTGGTCGACGAGGAGACGATCGACGCGCTGTACCGGGCGTCGCGCGTCGGCGTCCCGGTCGATCTCGTGGTGCGCGGGATCTGCGCGGTGCGCCCCGGCGTCCCGGGCCTGAGCGAGACGATCCGCGTGCGGTCGATCCTCGGCCGGTTCCTCGAGCACGCGCGGGTGTTCGCGTTCGCGAACGGGGGTGACGAGCCCGAGGTGTTCATCGGCTCCGCCGACCTCATGCACCGCAACCTGGACCGCCGCGTCGAGACCCTCGTCCGGATCGGCGACCAGGGGCACGTCGCGGAGCTGCTCGGTCTGCTGGACCTGTCGATGGACGAGTCGACGGCGACGTGGCACCTGGGTCCGGACGACACGTGGACGCGCCACCACCGCACGGCGGACGGCGAGCCGCTGCACGACCTCCAGGAGCTGCTCATCGCCCGACGCCGGCGCCGGCCGGCCGGCGCACGCTGAGGCCCGTCGGTGACGGCGAGCACCGAGGACCGTCCGGGGACAGTCCAGGCGGCGGGTGCGCTCGTGTGGCGCGAGCGGGACGGGCGGATCGAGCTGCCGCTGGTCCACCGGCCCCGGTACCAGGACTGGTCCTGGCCCAAGGGCAAGCTCGACCCCGGTGAGCTGCTGCCGACGGCGGCGGTGCGCGAGGTGTGCGAGGAGATCGGCGAGGCCGTCGTCCTCGGCGTCGCGCTCCCGTCCATCGCGTACCGGACGTCCGACGGCAAGGGCAAGCGCGTCCACTACTGGGCGGCGCGGCTCACCGGGCCCGACGACGGCGCGGCGCTGTCCGTGCGCGGGTCCGTGTCCCCCGCGCCGGAGAGCGAGATCGACGAGGTCCTGTGGGTCACGCCCACGGCGGCCGCCGACCTGCTGACCCGGCGCGCCGACCGGCTCCCGCTCGAGCGCCTCATGTGGCTGCGCGAGCGCGACCGGCTCGCGACGAACGCCGTCGTCGTGGCACGCCACGGTCGCGCGCAACGACGGTCGGCGTGGAAGGGCGGCGAGGAGACCCGGCCGCTGACCGGGCAGGGGCGCACGCAGGCCGCAGCGATGGTCCCCGTCCTGTCGGCGTTCGGCGTTGGAGAGGTGGTCTCGAGCCCCTGGGAGCGGTGCCTGCGGACCGTCACCCCGTACGCCGAGCGCACAGGGCTGCCCGTGCGGACGGTCGACGCGCTCACCGAGGCGGCGTTCAAGGAGGACCCCGCCAAGGCGGCGGCCGTGGTGGACGACCTCCTGCAGAACCCGCGCGGCGTCGTCGTCTCGACCCACCGGCCCGTGCTGCAGTCGGTGGTCGACACGGTCAACGAGGCGACGCGCCGCTGGACCTTCGGGAGCCTGCCCACCAAGGACCCGTGGCTCAAGACAGGCGAGATGCTCGTGTGCCACGTGAGCGACGGCGCGAGCCCGCGCGTGGTCGCGGTCGAGCGGCACCGGGGCGCCGCGGGCGGCTGACGGCGGCGGGTCGGGTCGGGTCGGGTCGGGTCGGGTCGGGTCGGGTCGGGTCAGCCGATGAGCGCGTCGAGCACCACGAAGACGAGCGCGCCGACGCCCGCCGCCGCGGGGATCGTGAGGACCCACGCGATCGCGATGTTGCCCGCGACGCCCCACCGGACGGCCGAGAGCCGCTTGGTCGAGCCGACGCCCATGATCGCCGAGGTGATCGTCTGCGTCGTCGAGATGGGCGCCTGGAACGCGAACGCCGTCGTGTAGAGGACGCTCGCCGCGACTGTCTCGGCGACGAACCCGCGCGCGGGGTCCAGCTCGATCACGCGCCGACCGAGCGTCCGCATGATGCGCCAGCCGCCCGCGTAGGTGCCCGCCGAGATCGCGAGCGCGGCCGAGATCTTGACCCACAGCGGGATCTCGCTCGTCGCCTGGAACCCGCCTGCGACGAGCGCGAGGACGATGACACCCATCGTCTTCTGCGCGTCCTGGAGCCCGTGGCCGAGGGCCATCGCGGCGGCCGAGACCGTCTGGGCGTGCCGGAAGCGGCGGGTGACCTTGTGCGGGTTCGCGTTCCGGAACACCCACAGCAGCGCGATCATGAGCGCGAACGCGAGGCCGAAGCCGACGAGCGGCGAGAACACCATCGGGATGACCACCTTGTCGAGGATGACGTCCCAGTGCACCGTGATGCCGCCCGCGATCCCGACGCCCGTGAGCCCGCCGATGAGGGCGTGCGACGACGACGACGGCATGCCGAACCACCACGTGATGAGGTTCCACACGATCGCGCCGACGACCGCCGCGAGCACCATGATCAGACCCGTGTGCGCGGGGCGCTCGCCGACGTCGATGATCCCCGAGCCGATGGTCTGCGCGACGCCGGTGCCGAGCAGCGCGCCGACCATGTTGAAGACCGCCGCCATGATGAGCGCGGCGCGCGGCGTGAGCGCGCGGGTCGACACGGACGTCGCGATCGCGTTCGCCGCGTCGTGGAAGCCGTTGGTGTAGTCGAACCCGAGCGCGAAGACGACGACGAGGACGACGAGGACGATCTCCACGTCGGTCAGGACTCCTTGAGCGCGACGGTCTCGACGTGGTTCGCGAGGCCCTCGAACGCGTCGGCCGCGTCCTCGAGCGCGGTGACGACCTCCTTGAGCTTCATGATCTCGACGGCGTCGGTGCCGTTGTGGAACAGGTCGGCGATGAGGCGGCGGTACAGCCGGTCGGCCTCGTTCTCGAGCCGGTTGATCTCGACCCAGTACTCCGGCAGGTCCTTCATCGACCGCAGCCGCGGCATCGCGTCGGCCGTGAGCGCCGCGCACTGCCGCAGGACCTCGACCTGGTCGCGGACCAGCTCGGGCAACGCCCCGATCCGGTACAGCACGATGAGGTCCGCGGCCTCCTCCATGTGGTCCATGCAGTCGTCGAGGCCCGATGCGAGCGCGTAGAGGTCGTCGCGGTCGAAGGGCGTCACGAAGGTCGTGTTCAGCTTGCGGAGGAACGCGTGGGTCGACTCGTCGGCGGCGTGCTCGGCGTCGCGCAGCGCGGCCGCGAGCTCGGGGCGCCGGACCGGGTCCGCCTCGACGACCTGCCCGAGCAGGTCGGCCCCGGTGACGAGCTGCGAGGCGGTCGTGGTCAGCAGGTCGAAGAACGACTCGTTGCGAGGCGACAGGCGCAGGCGCACAGCAGGCTCCGGGGGTGCTGGAGGTGGGAGGCCCCCGGCTCGGGGGCCGCAGGACAGGCTAGGGGCAGAACCGTCACCCCGCGTAGGCCCTCCGTTGTCACGGTCGTCACCTCGCGTTCACCCGCCAGGCCGTGGCGACCGCCCCCGCACGCACGAGCACCCCCGGTCGTCGTGACCGGGGGTGCTCGTGGGGGATGTGACGCCGGACCGGGAGCGCCTGTCGGCGCGAAGGCCGCTCGAAGCGGCTTTGTGTGGAGCCCGGGGCTACCGCGGCCCGACGCCTCCACCACTGTACGGGCCCGTCGTCGGACGCACAGGTCCGGGTCGGGTGAGAAGGCTCACCGGGCTGTCGGGAATGCTGTCGGGAACGCGGTGCGCCCGCTCAGTCGAGGACACCAGTACGCCACAGCCGGGCGGCGTCCTCGAGCTCCTCGGCGGTGCGGACCAGGCCGGAGGCGCCGTGCGTGATGCGGCGCGCGAGGTCGCCGTCGCGGTCGTCCACGAGGTCGGCGTCCAGCGCGGACCCGGTCGACAGGACGCGGCAGAACGCGGCGGCGCGCTCGAGCGCGACGGCGAGGTCCGCGGAGAAGACCCCGGACAGCACCGCGTCGACCACGCGGGACACGTCCTGCGGACCGGGCGGGCTCGCGACGCCCGCGACGACGTCGTGGACCTGGGCGCGCGCGACGCCGAGCCGGTAGCGCTCGGCGACCGTGTGGGGGTCGCGGCGCACCCACTCGCGCAGGACGTACAGGCGCCAGAGCGCCCCCGGGAGCGTGTTCGACGGGCTGTCCGCCCACAGGCCCGCGACCGTGTCCAGGCCCTCGGTCTCCACGAGCCGCACGAGGCGGTCGACCATGTCCGGGTCCTCGGCGGCGCGACCCTGGTGGACGAGGATGCCGGCCGTGGTGTGGGCGACCTCCTGGCGCAGCGCGGGGTCCAGGTCGCCGGGGATCTCCTCGGCGGCCCGCGGGTCGAGCATCGCGGGGCGCCGGGGACGACGAGGGCGGTCCTCCATCAGGCCCCGCTCCCGGTGCCCCCCGCCGGCCCGCCCGCCGCGCCGTCCTCGGCCTCGAACGTGAGCGACACGGAGTTCATGCAGTACCGGTCCCCCGTCGGGGTCTGGGGAGCGTCGTCGAACACGTGGCCGAGGTGCGACCCGCACCGCGCGCAGCGCACCTCGGTGCGGACCATGCCGAGGCTGCGGTCCTCGACCAGCTCGACCGCGTCGCCCTCGGTGGGCTGGTAGAAGCTCGGCCAGCCGCAGTGCGAGTCGAACTTGGTCTCGGCCGTGAAGAGCACGTTGCCGCACGCGCGGCAGCGGTACGTTCCGACACGCTTCTCCTCGAGCAGCTCGCCCGTCCAGGGGCGTTCCGTGCCCGCCTGGCGCAGCACGGCGTACTCCTCGGGCGAGAGCTGCTCGCGCCACTGCTCCTCGGACCTGGTCACCTCGTACGCCATGGGGGCCTCCGGCTCGCGTCAGGGTTTCACGGACAGTGCGGACAGTGCATGGGTGCCGGACCGCGAACGGTCCGCGGTCCGACACTACGTCCGCGTCCCGACACCCGCCGCAACCGGTCCGGGACCCGACCCATCCACCCGCCCTCCGGCTCCGAACCCCTGGTGACACACCACCGAGAACGAGGAGCCATCATGCGCACCACGCACCACCGCACGGGCCGCCGCCGGGCCACGACCGCCGCCGTCGCCGCCGTCACCGCGGCGCTCGCGCTGACGTCGTGCTCGACGGGCGCCGAGCCGGCCGACGAGCCGGCCGCCGCGCAGGAGGACACCTCCATGCAGGACGACATGGACGTGGCCGAGGAGGACATGGCGACGACCCTCATGCCCGCGGGCACGGGTGACCCCTTCGTCGACGCGCGCACCGCGGCGGCGCACATGCCGACCACGGCGCTCACGCTCGCGACCGGCCTGGCCGCGGCGACGGGGACCGAGGGCGACGTCGACAGCGCGGCGGCCGACCTGCGCGCGACGCTCACGGCGCTGCTCCAGGAGCACGTCTACCTCGCGGGCACGGCCGTCGCGACGGCGTACGCGACCGCGCCGGACTCGCCCGAGTTCGAGGCCGCGGCCGCCGCGCTCGACGCCAACTCGGTCGAGCTGGCCGACGCGGTCGGCTCGCTCGCGGGCGCCGAGCAGGGCGAGGCGTTCCTCGCGCTGTGGCGCCAGCACATCGGCTTCTTCGTCGACTACGCGGTCGCCCGTGCGGGCGACGACCAAGCCGGTGCCGACGCCGCCGTCATGAGCCTCCAGGGCTACACGGCCGAGGCCGGGCAGTTCTTCGAGCAGGTCAGCGGCGGGGCACTGCCCGCCGCGGCGATCTCGGAGTCGCTCGGCATGCACGTGACCACGCTGACCGAGGCGATCGACGCGCTCGCCGCAGGTGACCCGGCCGCGTACGCCGAGCTCCAGGAGGCCGCGGCGCACGTCGGGATGGCCGCGGGCACGCTCGCGGGCGGGTTCGACACCGCGCTCGACCTCGAGGGCGACCCGACCGACCCGGCGTCGGAGCTCCGCTCGGGCCTGACCCAGCTGCTCCAGGAGCACGTCTACCTGGCCGGCATCGCGGTGTTCACGGCCTACACGACCGAGGGCGCGACCGGCTCCGACGCGTTCGGTGCGGCCGCGGCCGAGCTCGACGAGAACTCCGTCGCGCTGTCCGAGGCCGTGACGTCGCTCGCGGGCGAGGAGAACGGCGCCGCGTTCCTCGAGCTGTGGCGCGAGCACATCGGCTACTTCGTCGAGTACGCCGAGGCGGCCGCCGCGGACGACGCCGAGGGCATGGAGGCCGCGCTCGTCGAGCTCGACGGCTACCGCCCGCGCGCCGGCGCGTTCTTCGAGGAGGTCAGCGGCGGCGAGCTGCCCGCCGACGCCGTCGCCGAGGGCCTGACCATGCACGTCGAGACGCTCGCGGGCGCGATCGACAGCATGAAGGCGGCCCTCGTCGGCTGACGCGACCGGGCGGGGTCCCCGGTCGGTCTGCCTGGCAGACTGAGCCGGTGACCCCGCCCGACGCCGCCCCCAGCGCGCGCACCGCGGGGCGGCCGGCCGGCAGCGCCGGACCCGGCGCGGAGGCGGACACGCTCCTCCTCGCGGCTGCGGGCGGCGACGAGGCCGCCTTCGCGCGGCTCTACGACCTCCTCGCCCCTGCCGTCCACGGCACGGCCCGCGCGGTCCTGCGAGACCCGGACCTCGCCGCCGAGGTCACGCAGGAGGTCATGCTCGAGGTGTGGCGCACCGCGACCCGGTTCGAGCCCCGCCTCGGCTCGGCCCGCACGTGGGTCGTGACCCTCGCCCACCGCCGCGCCGTCGACCGGGTCCGCTCGGTCCAGGCGCAGCGGGACCGGGACCAGCACGTGGTGGACGGCGACCACCACGTCCCGTACGACGTGGTGGCCGAGGAGGTCGAGGAGACGATGGAGCGCCGACGCGTCCGGGACTGCCTGGGCGGCCTGACGACGACGCAGCGCGACGCCGTCGTGCTCGCCTACTACGGGGGGCGCACGTACCGCGAGGTCGCGGCCGAGCTCGACGCGGCCCTGCCGACCGTCAAGAGCCGCATCCGCGACGGCCTCCTGCGCCTGCGCGACTGCCTGGGGGTGGACCGGTGACGCGCGACGAGGCACGCGAGCTGCTCGGCGCGTACGCGCTCGACGCGGTCGACGACGACGAGCGCCGCGCCGTCGAGGAGCTCGTCGCAGCCGACCCCGAGGCGGCCGCGGAGCTGGCCGGGCTGCGCGCGACCGCCGCCGCCCTCGGCACCGCGACCCCCTCCGCGCCCCCCGACCGCGTCCGCGACGCCGTCCTCGCGTCGCTCGCGACGACCCCGCAGGAGGGGCGCGTCGTCGACCTCGCGCAGCAGCGCGAGCGCCGGGAGCAGCGTGTCCGCCGCCCCCTCCCGCTCGCGTGGGCCGCGGCGGCCGCGGTCGCGGTCGTCCTGGCGGCGGGCGTGCCCGGGACGCTCGCCTGGCAGCAGCACGAGCGCGCCGTCGCGGCCGAGGAGCGCGCCGACCTCCTCGCCGACGTGCTCGCCGACCCCGGGGCGACGCTGCTGCGCGACGCCGTCGCCGGCGGCGGCGAGGCCGTCGCGGTGCTCACCGACGAGCGCGCGCTGCTCGTCGCGCAGGACCTCCCGGGCCTCGACGACGACCGCGTCTACCAGGTCTGGGCGATGCGCGACGGCGTGCCCGTCGCCGCGGGCCTGCTCGACCTGCGCGACGGCGGCGCGGCGCGCGTCCTCGACGACTACCGCCCCGGCGACGGCGTCGCCCTCTCGGTCGAGCCGGCCGGGGGCTCGCAGCAGCCGACGACGACGCCCGTGGTGGTCCTCCTGCCGCAGGCCTGAGGTCCGGCGGACCTCAGGCCCCACGCTGACCCGACGACGAGGCGGACGGCGACGGCCGTCAGACGGGCGCGGTCCCCGCGTCCTCCTCGCGCAGGCGCGGGGTGCTCCCCCGCCCGGGCCGCACGCCGCGCTTGCCCGCGTAGACCGCGCGGACCTTGTCCATGTCCGCGCGCACGTCGCCCGTGACCTCGAGCGTCCCGCCGAACCCGACGGTGCGCGTCGGCCCGTCGACCCACGCGAGCACGACCGGCAGGCCGGTGCCCTGCGCGAGGCGGTAGAAGCCCGACTTCCAGTGGTCGGTCGGCGAGCGCGTCCCGTCCGCCGCGAGCACGAGCACGAAGTCGTCGGGGGCGCTGCGCGCCTGCGCCGTCAGCCGCTCGACGAGGCCGCCACGCGCACCGCGCTCGGTCGGCACGCTGCCGAGCATGCGCAGCAGCGGCCCCATGGGCCACCAGAACAGCTCGCGCTTGACGAGCGTGCGCGGCTGGATGCCCTCGGCCCACAGCACGAGCACCGTGAGGACGAAGTCCCAGTTCGACGTGTGCGGCGCACCCACGAAGATCCCGGTGCGCGGGATCGTGCCCTCGACCCGCCAGCGCGCCGCGCGCAGGAGCGTGCGCGCGAACCACCGGCGGGCGGGCATCCGCCTGGACGCTCCGCCGCTCACGACGGCGCGCCGACGGCCGGGGGACGGGGGTGCCGGGCGGCTGCGGCCGGCAGGTCGTGCAGGTCGGTGGGGGTCACGGGTCAATTCTCACCCGTCGCCGGTGCCGGTCGGACCGCCCGGCGGCTCAG
This sequence comes from Cellulomonas carbonis, assembly GCF_014636275.1. Lineage (GTDB taxonomy): Bacteria > Actinomycetota > Actinomycetes > Actinomycetales > Cellulomonadaceae > Actinotalea > Actinotalea carbonis. The sequence goes on along the minus strand of NZ_BMEB01000002.1, from coordinate 692,234 downwards.
ATCCACCGGACGGGCGCCGATGGGCAGGCGTACCGCTCCCGCCCGACCGGAGGCACCGTGGCCCACCCGACGACCGTGCTCGCGTTCGCGCGCAGCACGAGCGGCTTCTACTTCGGGGAGCTGCTGGCCGGGCTGACGCACGAGGTCGCCGCCGCGGGGGGACGCGTCGTCGTCGTCCAGACGCTCGACCCGGGCGACGTCGCGGACGCCGTCGTGCGCACGCCGTCCTTCGACCTGCAGGTCGCGTGGGACGAGGTCGACGGCGCGGTCGCCGTCTCGCTCGCCGCCGCCGCGCCGTACCTGGCGCGCCTGCGCGAGCACGGCGTCCCCGTGGTCCTGGCGAGCAGCCGCCTCGACGGGCTCGACGTGCCCGTCGCGCTGCCCGACAACCGCGGCGGCACGTTCGCCGCGGTCGAGCACCTGCTCGCGCACGGGCACACGCGCATCGGGTTCGTGGGCAACCTCGTGCAGACCGACATCCGCGAGCGCTACACCGCGTACCAGGAGGCGCTCGCCGCCCACGGGCTGCGACCCGACGCGCGGCTGCTCTTCGAGGCCCCCGACAACGCCGAGCCCGGCGGTCTCGCGGCGGCCCGGGCGGTCGCTGCGGCCGCGGACCGCCCCACGGCGCTCATGGTCGCGACCGACCGCAACGCGCTCGGGCTGCTCGAGGGCCTCGCCGCGGCGGGCGTCTGCGTGCCGGGCGAGGTCGCCGTCGTCGGCTTCGACAACATCGAGGCGGGCTGCTTCAGCACGCCGAGCCTCACGAGCGTGAGCCAGCGGTTCGACCAGGTGGGCGCGCTCGCCGGTCGGCTCGTGCTCGACACGATCCGCGGCGCGCAGCCGCCGACGACACCGCAGACACCCGCGGCCGCGCTCGTCGCGGCGCGCGCGTCGTGCGGGTGCTCGGGCGGCCTGCTGCGCGGGACGTCCACGCTGGGCGAGCGGGTCCCCGAGCCGGCCGACGTACCGGCGGACGCACCCCAGGACGCACCGCGGACCACCGCGCCGCTCGTGACGTCGCCGGGGCGGATGCTCCGCGACGAGCTCACGCAGCTGCTCGTCGACCTCGACGACGCCGCGGTACCCGCCCTCACGCCCGACGTCGTCGCGCGGGTCGTCGACGCCGCGGTGGGTCTCCTCGAGGGCGTGGAGGCCCCGACGGCGGCGCAGGCCCGGGACGTCGTCGCGGCGCTGCGTCGGCTCGCGCCGCGCCCCGACGCGCTGCACCGCGTGACCAACGTCGTGATCGAGCACATCGACCGCGCGCCGTGGACGATGCGGCCCACCGAGGCCGGGCACGTGGGCGCCGCCCAGGTCGTCTCGGCGCTGTGGCAGCTCCAGGCCGAGACGTACCTGCGCAGGTCGAAGGCGCAGGAGCGGCTGCTGACCGAGCAGTTCACGCTGTCCGCGAGCCTCCTCGACGCCGCAGGCCCGGACTTCCGGCGGCTGCGCTGGCTCGAGGGCACGCACGTCCGCGCGGGCGTGCTCGCGCTGTGGTCCGGCGACGACGGTGCGCTGCGCGTCGTGGGGACGTACGACCCCGAGGGCCGCCTGTGCGACGTCCCGACCACCACCTCGGTCCGTTCCTTCCCGCCCACCGAGCTGGTCGGGCTGGCCGACGCCGCGCAGCGCGAGGCGTGCTTCGTCGTCCCCGTCCGCACGCGCGACCGCGACTGGGGCCTGCTCGCCGTCGTCGGCGAGATCGACACGTCGTCGTCGCGCGACATCTACCTGCACTGGGGGCAGCTGCTGTGCTCGGCCTTCGAGGGCGAACAGCTCGAGATCGCGGTGCGCGCGAGCGAGGAGCGGTACGCCGCCGCTGCCGCGGCCGCGAACGACGGCCTGTGGGAGTGGGACCCGACGACCGGCGAGCTGTACGCGTCCGAGCGGTGCCGCGCGCTGATCGGCCTGCCGCCGGACGGCCCGATCGACGCCGGCCGCTGGCTCGACGCGGTGCACCCCGAGGACCGCGACCTGGTCGCCGCGACCCTCGCGCGGTCGGAGGACGCGGGTGAGCGTCCCGTGGAGCTCGAGTACCGGGTCCGGGCCGACGACGGCGACTGGCGCTGGCTGCTGGGCCGCGGCGTGCGCGTGGTCCGCGACGGCGAGGTGCACCGCCTCGTCGGGTCGCTGTCGGACATCGACCCGCGCAAGCGGCTCGAGGAGAGGCTGCGTCGCGCAGCCCTCTACGACGAGCTCACGGGTCTGCCCAACCGTCGCCTGTTCCTCGAGCGGCTGTCCGCGGCCGTCGACGAGGCGCGCTTCGACGACGCGCGCCGGTTCGCCGTCGTGTTCATGGACCTCGACGGGTTCAAGCTCATCAACGACTCGCTGGGCCACCTCATGGGCGACCGCCTGCTCGAGGTGGTCGGCGAGCGGCTGCGCGGCGTCGTGCGGTCGGTCGACACCGCGGCGCGGTTCGGCGGCGACGAGTTCGCGGTGCTCCTGGCGGGTCTGCCGGAGGACCGCGTGCACCGCGTCGTCGAGCGGATCCAGCACGCCGTCGCGGCGCCCGTGCACCTGGGCGACCACGAGGTCGCGGTCACGGCGAGCATCGGCATCACGACGTCGGCGGTCGGCTACACCGACCCCGAGGACGTGCTCCGCGACGCCGACACCGCGATGTACCACGCGAAGGGCGAGGACCGCGGGACGACGGCGCACTTCGACGCCGAGATGCACGCCCGCGCGACGGGCCGGCTGCGCGCGCGGGGCGAGCTGCGGACGGCGCTCGCCGACCGGCAGTTCGTCGTCCACTACCAGCCGATCGTGCCGCTGTGCGACACCGTCGTGCACCACTTCGAGGCGCTCGTGCGCTGGCAGCACCCGGAGCGCGGACTGCTCGGGCCGCACACCTTCATCCCCGAGATGGAGGAGCACGGCACGATCGTCGCGCTCGGCGAGTGGCTCGTGGACGAGGTGTGCCGGCAGGTGGCCGACTGGCGGCGAGAGCACGGCCAGGCCGTGACCGTGTCGGTGAACATCTCGCACCGCGAGTTCTGGAACGTCGACCTGATCCCGGGCCTGCGCGACGCGCTCGCGCGCCATGAGGTCCCGCCCGAATGCCTCGTCGTCGAGATCACCGAGTCGGTCATGATGTCCGACCCGACCCAGGCGCGCATGATCATGACGACGCTGCGCGACATGGGGCTGCGCCTGCACATCGACGACTTCGGGACCGGGCAGTCCTCGCTGCACGCGCTGCGCTCGTTCCCCGTCGACGCGCTCAAGATCGACGGCTCGTTCGTCCGCGAGCTCGGGACGGTGGCGCAGACGTCGGAGCTCGTGGGCCTGATCATCGCGATGGGCCGCGCCCTCGGGCTCGAGGTGGTCGCGGAGTGCGTCGAGACCCCCGACCAGGCCGCGCGCCTGCACGAGATGGGCTGCAGCTCGGCGCAGGGGTGGCTCTACGCCAAGGCCGTGCCGGGTGACGAGGCGGGACGCCTGCTCGGGCGCGCGATCGGGCCGGTGGCCGTCGAGGGATGACGGTCACCGGCCCGTGGCCGTGCCGTCAGACCGGCAGGTACTCGAACCGCTCGACGACGACCTCGGTCTGCGTCGGGCTCCCGTTGCTCGTCGCGTAGACGCCGAGCCACAGCCCGAGGAACCCGCCCGTCGCGACGCTGTCGAGCGTGCGCCCGTCGACGACGGCGACCGTCTCCGGCTCCTCGTCGCGGACACCGGCGACGAGCGCGAAGTCCTGGCCACGCGCCGAGACACCGAGCACGACGGCCCCGTCGCCGGCGGGCAGCGCGCGCTCGGCGAGGACCGTCTCGACCCCGCCGCTGCGGTGCACCGCGACGACGCGGCGCGAGCCGTCCGCACCGCCCACGACGGCGAGCCGCGCGTGGTCGTCCTCGGACTGCCGGACGACGACGCCGACCTCCTCGCCCTCGGCGAGCGGGCCGGCCACGGGCCGGACCGCGGTGCGCACGTCGACGTCCTGGTGCTGCTGCCGGACGCCGAGGAAGGCGGGCGTGCCCGGCTCGGTGAGCGTCGTCGGGCGCACGGTCAGCCGCCACCCGTCGCCGTCGGGCTTCGCGAACTCGACCCACGGGCGCCGCAGCGACGTCCAGCGCGGGTCGTCGGGGCGGACCGCGCCCGACGTCGTGCCCTGCGTGACACCCGGCGTCCAGGCCTCGGCGAACGGGACGTCGACCTCGGCCGGCAGGCGACCGAGGCCGGGCGCGAGCACGGGCCAGCCGTCGTGCCAGATGACCGGCATGAGGAACGTCTCGCGGCCGAGGTCGTAGTGGTAGCCGCCGTAGGGCCGCATCGCGAGGCAGACGGCCCACCAGCTGCCGTCGGGCGCCTCGACGAGGTCCGCGTGCCCCACGCCGACGACGTCCTGGCCGGGGCCGAGGTGGCGGTGCGTGAGGATCGGGTTCGCCTTGTTGCCCTCGTACGGACCGGTCACGGCGTCCGCGCGCGCGACCGAGATCGCGTGGTGGATCTCGGTGCCGCCCTCGGCCGCGAGCAGGTAGTAGCGGCCGTCGACCTTGTACAGGTGGGGGCCCTCGGCCCAGACCGCACCGCGCACCGCCCCGGTCCAGACGACGTGCTCGTCGCCGACGAGCCGCTGCGCGACGGGGTCGTACTCGCGGACCCAGACCTCGGTCTGGTGGTACCACTCGGGGTCGGCGGCCAGGCGCGTGCCGTGCATCCAGACGCGCCCGTCGTCGTCGAAGAAGATGGACGGGTCGATCCCGCCCGCGTCCAGCCAGACGGGGTCGGACCACGGCCCGGCCGGGTCCGTCGCGGTCATGAGGAAGTTGCCGCCACGCGTGTCGTCCTGCTGGTCGACGAGCGTGCACACGACGTAGAACGTCCCGTCGTGGTGCCGGATCGTCGGGGCGTACAGCCCGCCGGAGGACCGGATGCCGTCGTAGTCGAGCTGTCCGGCGCGGTCGACCACGTGGCCGACGTGCTCCCACGAGACGAGGTCGCTCGAGCGGTGCACGGGCAGCCCGGGCACGTACTCGAACGTCGACGTGACGAGGTAGAACCACTCCCCCACGCGGCAGATCGAGGGGTCGGGGTAGCAGCCCGGCAGGACCGGGTTCGCGACCCTCACAGGACCTTGACCTCGACCCAGCGGGGGTCGGCCCCGGTGACCTCGTGCACGTCGCCCGTGACCGCGACGACGGCGCGCTCGGTCGCGGCACCCGGCACGGTGCGGACGCGACCGCCGCGCGCGTCGGGGATCGCCCCGCCCGTCATGCCCGCCGTGCCGGTGCGCGCCGACGACGCCGCGGCGTGCGAGCCGACCCACACCTCGACGTCACCCGGCTCCACGACCCGCACGAGGCGCCGGTCGGAGAACGCGAAGCGCGTCGTCGGGACCGTGAACGTCACGCGGCGCGACTCACCCGCCGCGAGACCCACGCGCGCGTAGCCGAGCAGCTGCACGACCGGACGGACGACCGAGCCGCGCACGTCGCGCCCGTAGAGCTGCACGACGTCGACGCCCGCGCGCTCGCCCGTGTTGGTCACCGTGACGGTCGCCGTCAGGGTGCCGCCCGCGACGACGGAGTCGTCCACGTGCAGGTCCGAGTACGCGAAGGACGTGTAGGACAGTCCGAACCCGAACGGGCGCACGGGCGTGGAGTCGGCCGACGTCACGTCGGACGGCCCGCCGAGCACCGCGTGCAGGTAGGAGTACGGCTGCGCGCCGGTCGAGCGCGGGAGCGACACGGGCAGGCGACCCGACGGGTTCACCGCACCGGTCACGACGTCGGCGACGGCGTGCCCGCCGCCCTCACCCGGGAAGAAGGCCTGCACGACGGCGGCCGGGCGCGGGCCCTCGCCGTCGAGCGCCCAGTCGATCACATAAGGGCGGCCCGTGAGGAGCACGAGCACCACGGGCGTGCCCGTCGCGACGACCTCCTCGACGAGGCGCCGCTGGACGCCGGGCAGCTCGAGGGACTCGACGTCGTTGCCCTCGCCGACCGTCCCGCGCCCGAACAGCCCGGCCTGGTCGCCGACGACGACGACCGCGACGTCGGCGTCCTGCGCGACCCGCACCGCGTCGCCGATGCGCGACGCGTCCTCGCCCTCGACCTCGCAGCCGATCGCCGTGAGCAGCTCGGGCTCGGCCATCCCGGCACGTGCGAACGCTGCCGGCAGCGCCTCGAGCACGCTCGGGATCTCGAACCCGATCTCGACGCCCGGGTGGTGCGCGAGCACGTGGTTGGCGAACGAGTAGCAGCCCATCAGCGCCTCGGGCCGGTGCGCGTTCGGGCCGATCACCGCGACGCGCGCGGGCGCCGTCGGCATGGCCGCGAGCGGCAGCACGCCGTCGTTCGCGAGCAGGACGACGGACTCCTCCGCGAGCCGTCGCGCGAGCTCCTTGTGCCGCGGCGAGTCGAGGTCGACCGACGTCGGCGGCTCGTCCTCGAACGCGTCGTCGTCGAGCAGGCCGAGCTCCTCCTTCTGCGCGAGCGCACGCAGGACCGCGCGGTCGACGAACGCCTCGTCGAGGCGACCGTCACGCACGGCGGCGAGCAGGGGCTCGAGGTACGCGTCGCCCGTGGGCAGCTCGACGTCGATGCCCGCCTCGAGGGCGAGCGCCGCGGCCTCGCCGCGGTCTGCGGCGACGTGGTGCATGACCTCGAGGAACGCGACCGCGAAGTAGTCGGCGACCACGACGCCGTCGAAGCCCCACCGCTCGCGCAGCACGTCCGTGAGGTAGGTCGGGTCGGCGGCGATCGGCACGCCGTCGAGGTCGGTGTACGCGTTCATCACGGAGCGGGCCCCGCCGTCGCGCACGGCCATCTCGAACGGCGGCAGGAGCACGTCGGCGACCTCGCGCGGACCCGCGCTGACGGGGGCGTGGTTGCGCCCCGCCTTCGAGGCCGAGTAGCCGACGAAGTGCTTGAGCGTCGCGTGCACGCCGCCCGCCTGCAGACCGCGGACGTAGCCCGTCGCGACGGTCCCCACGAGGTACGGGTCCTCGCCGATGCACTCGTCGACCCGCCCCCAGCGCGGGTCGCGGACGACGTCGAGGACGGGCGCCAGGCCCTGGTGGATGCCGAGCTCGCGCATCGACTCGCCGATCGCCCGGCCCGCCTCCTCGACGAGGTCGGGGTCGAACGACGCGCCCCACGCCAGCGGCGTCGGGTAGGTCGCGGCCTTCCACGCGGCCAGGCCCGTGAGGCACTCCTCGTGCACGACGGCGGGGATCCCGAGCCGCGTCTCGCGCTTGAGGCGCCGCTGCTCGGACCACAGCCACGCCGCGCGCTCGGCCGGGTCGACCGGACGCGTGCCGTACACGCGCGTGTAGTGCCCGATGCCGTGGCGCGTGATCTCGGCGAGCTGGCCGGAGTCCTTCTGGCCCGCCGCCATCTCGGACTGCATGGGCGCCACGGTGCCGTTCTGGTCGAGCCAGTAGCCCACGAGCTGGGCGACCTTCTCCTCGAGCGTCATCCGCGCGTGGAGCGCGCGGACGCGCTCCGACACGTGCGGCATGGCGGGGATCTCGGACACGGGGTCCTTCTTTCGGTACACGGACCGGTCCCGCGGGCGCGGTCGGTCGAGGGTCGTGGGGTCGTGCGGGGTGGTCACCCGGGCGGTGCCGGCTCGCGGCGCGGCACCGCCCGGGGAGCCGGGTCAGCCCTTGACGGCGCCGGTGAGGCCACCGACGATGCGCCGCTCGAAGAGCGAGAAGAAGATCAGCGCCGGGATCATGGACAGCGACGTGAACGCGAGCACGCGGGCCGTGTCGACCGAGTACTGCGCCGCGAACGCCTGCACCCCGAGCGGCAGCGTGTACTGCGTCTCGTTGTTGAGGATGAACAGCGGGAGCATGTAGCTGTTCCAGCTCGCGATGAACGCGAGGATGCCCGTGGTGATGACGCCCGGGAGCGACAGCGGCACGACCATCCTGAAGAAGAACCCCAGCCGGCTCGCGCCGTCGATCGACGCCGCCTCCTCGAGCTCCTTGGGGATCGCCCGCAGGAACGGCACGAGGATGATGATCGTCGTCGGCAGCGCGAACGCGATCTGCGGGAGGATGATCCCCGCGAGGCTGTTCATCAGGCCGAGCTCGCGCACCAGGATGTACAGCGGCGTGATCGCGACGGTCATCGGGAACATGAGCCCCGCCGCGAACAGCGAGTACAGCGCCGTCCGGCCCCGGAAGTCGTAGCGGGCGAGCACGTAGCTGGCCATGACGCCCAGCACGACGACGCCGATGGTCGTGGCGATCGCGCTGATCGCCGAGTTGGCCATCTGCCGCCAGAAGATCTCGCTCTGCAGGACGCCGAGGTAGTTCCCGACCTCCCAGGGGTCCGGGAACCCCGCCGGGCTCGTGATGATCTGCGAGTTGCTCCGGAAGCCGCCGATGACGATGTAGGCGACCGGCCCGATGCAGATGCCGACGAAGAAGAAGGCGATCAGGTACGTCATCGGGCCGCTGCGGCCGAGGCGCCCCGACTCGCGGCGGCGACGGGTGCGTCGCTGCGCCGGCAGCGGCGGTGCGGAGACGGCGCTCGCGCTCATCGCTTCTTCCCTTCCGTGAGCGCGCCCTCGGTGTCACGACGCAGCACGTAGCGCTGGTAGACGAGGGCGATGGCCAGCGAGATGAGGAACAGGACGACCGCGACGGCGTTGCCGAAGCCGTAGTTCCCCGCGTTGCGACCGTTGACGACCATGTAGGTCGCCATGGTCGACGTGCCCGCGGTCGCGGCCACGTACTGGCCCCAGATGATGTAGACGAGGTCGAAGAGCTGGAGCGACCCGATGATCGACAGGAACGCCCAGATCCGGATGGTCGGGCCGAGCAGCGGCAGCGTGATGCGGCGCTGGATCTGCCAGTAGGACGCGCCGTCGATCGCGGCCGCCTCGAAGAGCTCCTCGGGGATGCTCTGCAGTCCGGCGAGGAAGAGGATCACCGCGAACCCGATGTACTTCCAGGTGATGATCATCATCAGCGACCAGATGGCCACGTCCGGGTTGGCGAGCCAGTCGAGCGTGAACGCCCCGAGGCCGATCCGCTCGAGGATGTCGTTGAACGCGCCCGTGGTGCGGAGCATGAGGCTCCAGCCCGTCCCGACGATCACCTCGGAGATGACGTACGGGACGAAGATGAGCACCCGCACGAGGGACCGTCCGCGCATCCGCTGGTTGAGCAGGAGCGCGAGCGCGATCGCCGCGGGTCCCTGCAGGACCAGGGACATCACGACGATGAAGCCGTTGTGCAGCAGCGCGTCGTGGAACGTGTCGTCCCGGAAGATCGTGAGGTAGTTCTCGAGCCCGATGAACTCGGTCGGCGGGCCGAAGCCCTTCCACCGGTAGAACCCGTAGTAGGCCGCCATGATCACGGGGAAGATCACGAACGCCAGGAACATGACGACGGCGGGGCCCGAGAGGAGCGCGATCTCGCCGCGCTTGCGCCAGTCCGCTCGACGCGGCCGGCGGGCCGGGGACGGCGCCGTGCTGGCACCGCCCCCGGCCCGGGAGGGACCCTCGGGCGACGTCGTCGTGAGCGTGTTCTCGCCCAGGGAGTCACTCATGGGTCCGACTACTCCTTGGCCGCCGCGTCGTTCACGGCCTGGACGATGCCCTCAGGGGTGCCGTTGCCGGCGAGCATCTCGACGACACCGGCGTTGAGCGCGTTGCCGACGTTCTGGCCGAACTGCGTGTCGAGCCACACCTGGACGTACGCCGCGTCGTTGTACGCCGCGAGGACGTCGAGCAGCGCCGGGTCGGTCACGACGCCCTGGGCCTCCTGGCTCGCGGGGAGCGTGACGAACGCGTTGGCGTAGGCCTCCTGGCGCTCCTGCGACATGAAGAAGTTGAGGAACGCCGCGCACTCCTCGGCGGGCGCCTGCGACGAGCACGCGTAGCCGTCGACGCCGCCCATCATGGCGCTGGGGTCACCGTCGCCACCCTCGACCTCGGGGAACGGGAACCAGCCCAGGTCCGCCTTCGGCTGCTTGTCCGGCGTGAGGTCGGCGATGACGCCCGGGTTCCAGGCACCCATGAGCTCCATGGCGGCCTGGTCGTTGGCGAGCATGCCGGCCGACGAGGCCGCGCTGCCCTGGGCGTCGGTGGTGAGGAAGCCGGGGTTGAACGGCTCGACGGACGCGAAGTCCTGCAGCTCCTGAGCGGCCTCGGTCCAGCACTCGTCCTGGAACTCCACGGCGGCCGCGTCGGCCTCGATGGCCTCCTGCGAGCAGGTGCGCAGCGCGAAGAAGTAGTACCAGTGGGCTGCGGGCCAGGCGGCCTTGCCACCGAGCGCGATGGGGTCGACCCCGATGCCCTTGAGCTTCTCGACCGCGTCCTCGAGCTCGCCGATGGTCGTGGGCGTGCCCTCGATCCCGGCCTCCTCGAACATCGTCTTGTTGTAGTAGATGCCGCCGGGCAGGACCGAGGTCGGCATGCCGTAGACCTTGCCGTCGACGCTGAAGGCGCTGAGCGTGCCGCCGACGGCCGCCTCGACGTCCTCGTCGATCAGGTCGGTGAGGTCGAGCGCCTGGCCCGCCTCGACGATGTCGGCGAGCTTGCCGCCGCCACGCGCCATGAAGACGTCGGGCGCGTCGCCCGAGTTGAGCGCCGTCTGGAGCTTGCCGTCCATGTCCTCGTTCTGGATGGACTGGATGTTGACCTTGACGCCGGTCTCCTCCTCGAACATCGCCGCGGTCTCGTCCCAGTACTCCTTGCCGGGGCCGGTCGTGGAGTTGTGCCAGAACGTGAGCTCGACGTCGCCGCCACCCTCGCCGCCGCTGCCGCTGCCGCTGCCGCTGCCGGTGTCGCCGCCACCGCACGCGGCGAGACCCGCGACGCTCATGACCGCGGCGGCCGAGACCGCCAGGAACTTCCTTGCCTTCATGGTTCTGTCCTCTTCGTTGAGCTGCACAGACTGATGGGGTCGCCCTCGCGGGGGGATCCGAGGACGCGTGCTGCCGTCACGCCCGCCGTCGGACGTGGCCCGTCGACCTGGTCGTCATCGGTTCTCCTCGTCGTCGTCGACTCGTGGCGGGATCGACAATGCCAACCCGTTGAACTAATTGTCAAACGGTATCGATAACGTTTTCGTCGCGATCTGGGTGACCTGGGTCACGGCGCTCCTGTGGCGCAGGTCACGCGGTCCGTCGCCCCCACGGTACGTCCAGGACCTCCGACCCTGGCAGGTGCCCCGACCGGCGCAGTGGCATGGGGACATGACCGCTCTCGTCGTCTACGAGTCGATGTACGGAAGCACCCGAGCCGTGGCCGAGGCGGTGGGCGAGGGGCTCCGCGAGGGACGTGTCCCGGTCCGGGTGGTCGAGGTCGGCGCGCTCACGAGCGGCCCCGAGCACGGCGCGCTGCCCGACGACGTCACGCTCCTCGTCGTCGGGGGCCCGACGCACGCGTTCGGCATGAGCCGCGAGTCGACGCGTGCCGACGCCGCGCGCGACGCGACCGAGGCGGGCGTGGTCTCGACCGGCCCGGGCGTGCGCGAGTGGCTCGACGGGCTGCACCTGCCCGAGCGGCTCCCCGTCGCGGCGTTCGACACCAAGGTCGCCAAGCCGATGCTGCCCGGCTCCGCGGCGAAGGCCGCCGCGAAGCGCCTCCGCGCGCTCGGCGGACGGCCCGTGACGCCCCCGCACTCGTTCAAGGTGCTCGGCAAGACCGAGGGGCTCGTGGACGGCGAGCTCGACGAGGCGCGCTCCTGGGGCAAGGGCCTCGCGGTCGCGACCGCGCTCCCCTGAGCTCGACCTCCCGGTCGACCGTCAGCGGCCGAGGGCGTCGACCAGCCGCGTCACGCTCGACGTGAGACCCCAGCGCTCCGCGAGCGCGACCAGGCGCTCAGGGTCGGCGGGGCTCGACGGGAGCGCGTCGTCAGCGTCCGCGACCGGGGCGTCGCGCGCGACCCGCACGACGGCCGGCGCGACGGCGAGGTAGGGCAGCCCCTCCGTGAGACGACGCCGCTGCGCGGGCGTCAGCGCGGGGTCGCCGGCCTCGAGTGCCGTCAGCAGCCCCTCGAGCGAGCCGTACCGGTGCAGGAGCTGCGCCGCGGTCTTCTCGCCGATCCCCGCGACGCCCGGCAGGCCGTCGCTGCTGTCGCCGCGCAGCGTCGCCATGTCGGCGTAGGCCGCGCCCGTGGGCACGTCGTACCGCTCGGCGAGGCGCGCCTGGTCGACGACGTCGAGGTCCGAGATCCCGCGCGCGGTGTAGAGGACGCGCACCGGTGCGCCGTCGTCGACGAGCTGGAACAGGTCCCTGTCGCCCGTGACGACCTCGACGGGACGCCGCTCGCCCGCGGGCCGGGCCGTCTCGCGCTCGGTCAGCGTCCCGATGACGTCGTCCGCCTCGTACCCGGGCGCGCCCACGCGCGCGATGCCGAACGCCTCGAGCACCTCGACGATGACGGGGATCTGGGCGCTGAGCGCGTCCGGCACCTCCTCGGCGTCGCCCGTCGCGACGCGGTGCGCCTTGTAGCTGGGGATGGCCTCGACGCGGAAGGCGGGCCGCCAGTCGTCGTCCCAGCAGGCGACCAGACCCACCGGGCGGCGTGCCGTGACGAGCCGCGCCGTCATGTCGAGCAGCCCGCGGACCGCGTTGACGGGGGTCCCGTCCGGGGCCCGCACCGAGTCGGGCACGCCGAAGAAGGCCCGGAAGTACAGCGACGCGGTGTCCAGGAGCAGGAGGGGACGCGGACTCATGGGCCGCATCCTCTCGCCGCGCGGGTCGACCGCGCGAGGGCCAGACTCGACAGCGTCCCCGACCACGCCTGGAGGCTGCGATGACGACGCCCGACGGACCCCGCCACCTCGACCCGGACCCCGACTCGACGACGGGCCGCACCGACGCACCGCCGCTCGTCGGGCTCGCGCTGCGCCTCGAGGACGAGGAGCGCCTCGACCCCGTCGTCGACGCGCTGCGCCCGCTCGCCCGGTCCCTCGTGTCGGACCCGGCTCGCCGCGCGGTCCTGCTCGGCCGGCAGATGGGGCACTCGCTGCACCCGCTGCTCACGGACGTCCCGATCGGCACGTGGGTGTCGGCGCTCGCGCTCGACGTCGTCGGCGGCCGGTCCGCGCGGCCCGCGGCGCGGCGCCTCATCGGCCTCGGGATCCTCGCCGCGGTGCCGACCGCGGTGACGGGCCTGGCGGACTGGAGCCACACGTCGCAGCGCAACAGCCGCGTCGGCGTCGTCCACGCCGCGGGCAACACGGTGGGCCTCCTGCTCTTCGGCGCGTCGTGGATCGCGCGCGGGCGGGGCCACCACGCGCGTGGCGTCACGCTCGGCATGCTGGGCGGCGCGGCGGCGGGCGCGAGCGGGTTCCTCGGCGCGCACCTGTCGCTCGCGCGCAACGTGAACGCGCGGGACGAGGCGTTCGCCGACTCGCTCCCCGCGGCCGGCGCCGACCGGACGGGCGAGGAGCTCACCGTCTGACACGTGGCGACGCGCGCCGTCGCGCCGCCACGTCGGGAGCGCGCGCCGGTCAGGCGCGGTCGTCGTCAGGAGTGCACGTGCGCCGGGCGACCCGTGCTCTGCTCGATGTCGTCCTCGGCGGCGTCGACGAGTCGGTCCGCGAGATGCCGCAGCGCGCGGGCGACCGCGACCTCCTCGCCGATGCGCGGCAGCGACGGGTCGTGCGGGTCCCGACGCGAGCGGCCGACCGAGTCGACCCGCTCGGGGGCCCCCGAGAGCACCGCCTGCGCGACCGTGTCCCGCCCGTCGTGCGACACGGTCACCTGGACCCGCCACGTCACGGCCGGTCCGGCCGGACGGGTCCCGCCCTCGTCGTCCCCGCCGCCGGCCACCCCCGTCGCGGGCCCGCCCGCGTGCTCGACGTGCGCGTCGGGGCCCGGGAAGACGAGCGTGCGCTCCCCCGTGTCCGACCACCGGATGACGTACGGCGGCGAGCCGTCGGGGTGCCGCAGCTCGACGACCTCGCCGTCGCGCACCGGCCCGTCCACGACGCTCGACGCCTGGACGTAGCGGTCGCCCACTGATGCCTTCATCGTCGTCCTCCTCCGTGCCTCGGCCTGCGGTGGGGATCCCTCCATGATGCTCTCCCGGGCGGTCCCCCGGGAGGGTTCGGAGGTCCCGGTCCGGGGGCCCCGGCTGCGATCTTGGTCGAGCCCTCCTACCCTCGGTCGGGACAGGACGGCGGGACGACGAGGTGCCGGCGCGAGCAGCGGAGGGAGGACCGTGAGCACCGCAGCAGCAGCTGGAGCACCTCGAGCACCTCAGGCACAGCACACCCGGACGGGCGCACAGCCCCGCAGGACGGGGGCCCGACGCGCCGGGTCGATGACCTTCCGTCGCGGCGACCTGTCGTCGGTCCGGCACTGGGTCCGGCGCGCGGCGCGCGACGTCGGCCTCACGGAGGACCGCACGGACGACATCGTCCTCGCGGTCAGCGAGCTCGCGGCCAACTCGGTGGACCACGGGGGCGGGTCGGGCTCGGTGCGCGCCTGGGGCGAGGCCGGCGCCTTCGTCGTCGAGGTCGAGGACGAGGGCCACATCGCGGACCCGCTCGCCGGGCTGCGCACACCCGGTCCCGACCAGCTCCGCGGTCGCGGCCTGTGGATGGTCAACCAGCTCGCCGACCGCGTGCACCTCCGGTCGACCCCGGCGGGCACCACCGCGCGCGTCGTCGCCTTCGTCTGAGCCGTCCACGCGCGGCGGACCGCCGCCTGAGGCAGCACGCGACCCGACCGGGACCTCCGCTCAGTCGGCCGCAGGCACCGTCCGCGTGCTCGCCCACGCCCGGAGCGCCGCGACGCGCTCGGCCATGACGACCGACAGCGGCCGCGTCGCGACGAGCTCGGACCACACGTGCGCCGCGGTCGGCGCCGCGCCGTCGGCGTGCGCGGTGTAGAGGGCCGAGACGACCGCCTGCTCGAGCTCCGCGCCGCTGTGCCCGGCGCTCGCGGCCGCGAGGCCTGCGACGTCGGCGTCCGTGAGCGCGATGCCGCGGCGCGCCGCGTGCACCCGCAGGATGTGGCCGCGTGCGTCGTCGTCGGGCAGGTCCACGAAGAAGAGCTCGTCGAAGCGCCCCTTGCGGACCAGCTCGGGCGGTAGCCCGGAGACGTCGTTCGCGGTCGCGACGACGAAGACCGGCGCAGGGCGCTCGGCGAGCCACGTGAGGAACGTCCCGAGCACGCGGCGGCCCGCACCGGAGTCGGCGTCGTCGGCGAGGGCCTTCTCGACCTCGTCGACCCACAGCACGCACGGCGCGAGGACCTCGGCCGTCGCGAGCGTCTCGCGGAGGATGCGCTCGGACTCGCCGACGTACTTGTTGTGCACCGCGGCGAGGTCGAGCCGCAGCAGCGGGACGCCGAGCACACCGGCCGCGGCCTTGGCGGCCATGCTCTTGCCGCAGCCCTGGACGCCGAGCAGCAGGACGCCGCGTGGGGGCTCGAGCGCGGTCGAGCCGTCGAACGCCGCCCGCCGCATGCGGAGCCACCGCACGAGCCGGCCCATGCCGCCGACGTCCTCGACCGGCGGCAGGTCGTACTCGTACGTGAGGACGCCGCCGCGCGCGAGCAGCTCGTACTTCGCCTGCATGACCGTCGGCAGGTCGCTGTGCGCGAGCGCGCCGTCGAGCACGGCCCCGCGCGCGAGCCGCTCGGCCTCCCCGGCCGAGAGCCCCCCGAGGTTCTGCACGAGCAGCGCGCGCGCGTGCGGGTCGACGTCGACCGGGCGGCCCGCTGACCGCGCCCACTCGTGCGCGGCACGGTCCACGATCGCCTCACGCTCGGCGCGGTCGGGCGGCAGCACCTCGACCCGCGCCGCGAGGTGCTCGACCTCGGGCGGCAGCTCGACGCGGTGGCTCACCAGGACGAGCGTCCGCGGCACGCGGGCGGGGTTGAGGCACACGTCCTTGAGCAGGCGCACGGTGACGGGGTCGGTGAGGAACGGGTGCACGTCGAGCAGCACGTAGACCGCGGGCATCGTGCTGTCGCGGATGTGCTTGAGGACGGCTCCGACGTCGGCCGTGAAGTGCTGGCCGCTGCCGGGCGGTGCGCCGAGCGGCGCGAGCCCGTCGGTCACGGTCCAGCGCAGCACCACGGGCGCGGGGCCGCCGGTGCGGTGCGCGGAGTCGGCGACGACGGCGAGCGCGCGCCCCTCGTCGCGCGTCTCGACGACGACGAGGGGCACGCGGCCGGCGAGGAGGGCGGCCAGGTCCTGCGCCGACTGCAGGGTCGTCACGGCCGCGACCCTAGCGTCCGCCCGGGCGTCGGGGGCGGGACCGTGGACGCGCACGCCGCCGGCCCCCGTGTCAGCGGTCCGCGGCCTCGCGCTCGGCCTGCTCGATCGTCACCCGGTTGACGGACAGCAGGGTCCACACGACCATCGCGGTCGACACCGCGGCGGCCCCGACGAACACGGCCGGCAGGCCGAACGCGCCGCCGACGGCACCGCCCGTGAGCGCGCCGAGCGGCATCGCCCCGTAGGCGAGGAGCGTCGACGCCCCGCCGACGCGGCCGAGGAGCCGGTCCGGGATGAGCCGCTGACGCAGCGAGCGCGACACGACGTTGCCGACCATGTTCGCGAACCCGATGAAGAAGCCCATGACGACGAGCGCGGGGACGGTCGGCAGCACGACGGGCAGGACGAGCAGCACCGCCTGGACCAGGAGGGCCGCGCCGATCAGCCGCGCCTCGTCGAACCGCCGCACGAGGCGCTCGGTGACGACGGCGCCGAGGAGGGCACCCACCGCGAGGATCGCGGTCAGCACGCCGAAGAGCGGCGCGGGCAGCCCGACTGCGGACCCCGGGCCGACGACCCAGAGCACGAAGACCGCGAAGTACGCCGACGACGCGAAGTTCATCGCGGTGCTGGTCAGCAGCAGCGGCCGGACCACGCGGTGACGGAGGACGAACTCGAGCCCCTCGCGCAGTCCCGTCCCGTCGGCCCCGGCCGACGACGGCACGGGCGGCGCGACCCGGCCCCACAGCCCGCGCACCACGGCGAGGAGCGTCAGCGCGCAGAGCCCGGCGGGGACGCCGAAGAGCCAGCCCGTGCCGAGCCCGAGCAGCAGGCCCGCCGCGGGCCCGCCGAGGAAGGCGTTGGCGAGCTGCTGGGCGCCGAGCAGGCGGCTGTTGGCCGCGTTGAGACGCGAGCGCGGGGTCACCGAGGGCACGAGCGCGCCGCTCGAGGAGTCGGCGACGACCTCCGCGACGCCCAGGACGAGGAGCAGGGCGAGCAGCACCGGCATCGAGAGCACGCCCGTGACGGCCGCCGCCGTGGCACCGACGAGCGTCGCGACACGCAGCGCGGTCGCCCCGGCGAGCAGCCGCACGCGGTCGAACCGGTCCACGGCGACGCCGACGGGCAGCGAGAGGAGCAGCCACGGCAGCGTCGCCGCCGCCGACGCCGCCGCGATCTCGAGCGGCGAGCGCGTGAGCGTCAGCGCGAGCAGCGGCACGCCGACCTGGAGCACGCCGTCCGCGAGGTTCGACGACGTCGTCGCGGCCAGCAGGTGCTGGAAGCGGCTGCCGAGCGGCTCGACGACGGCGCGCCCGGGGACGCCAGCGGCGCTGCCGGGGGTGCCGGCGGCGCTGCCGGGGGTGCCGGCGGGCGTCCCGGCGGCGCTGCCGGGGGCGCCGGCGGGCGTCCCGGCGGCGGTCGCGCCGAGGGCCTCGACGGCTGCCGTGGTGGCGGTCGCGTCGGTGGCGGAGGCGGTGGGTGCGGTCATCTCGGGCTCCCGTTAGGCTCATGCCAAGAGGTCTATGCAGAAGGTTCTTTGCAAAGGTAGGTCTGCACAGTGGTCGAGCGCAAGAGGTCCGAGCCCACGAACGACGACGAGACCGCGCGGCCGGGCGACGGCGCACCCGGGCCCGCCGTCGGCGCGGCCACACCCGACGAGGACCCGTCGGCGTCGCGGAGCCTGGGGCCGTCGGCTCTCAAGGCGTACGCGCACCCGCTGCGGATGCAGATCATCAGGTACCTCAACGACCACGGGCCCGCGACGGCCACGACGCTCGCCGAGGCGCTGGGCGAGAGCACGGGCCAGACGAGCTACCACGTGCGTCAGCTCGCCAGGCACGGGCTGGTCGTCGACGTGCCCGAGCGCAACCGGGGCCGCGAGCGCTGGTGGCGGTCCGCGTCGGTGCAGGTGGACGCAGCGACGCTCGTCGCCGAGGACCCCGCGCTCGAGGGCGCGGCGCGCGTGCTCCTCTCGACGGTCGTGCGCGACCGCAGCGAGGCGCTCGCCCGGTGGCTCACGCGCGAGAGGATCCCGCCGGCCTGGGGGCGCTCGCTGCACTCGGAGTCGACGCTGCACCTGACCCCGGACGAGCTCGCCGAGATGAACGACGCGTTCATGGCGGCGATGGAGCCGTGGACCCGCCTCAGCGCCGAGCGCCGCGAGGACCCGGCGTGGGAGGGTCAGCCGCTCGTGCGCGTCTACTACGACGCGTTCCCGCTGCTCGACGACTGACGCGCGCCGGCCGCTCCGTGCGCGTCGGTCGCCGTGCGCACGGAGCCCGCCCCGCACGGCACAGGTCAGGCGGCGGCGGGGACCTCCGCGACGCCGAGCTCGCCCACGAGGTGCAGGAACGCGCGGGCGTACGGGTTGTCGTCGACCGCGCGGCGGACGACCGCCCAGTCGATCTGCTCGCGCAGCGCACGTGCGGTCGGCAGCAGGTGCGCGAAGTCGCAGTAGTGCTCGCCGAGGACGCGCAGCTGCGAGGACAGCACGTCCGTCGCGCTCAGCACGGGCATCCGGACGGCGAGCACCTCGATCATGTCCGTCCGGTCGAACAGCTCCTCCTCGACCTGCTCGCCGCACATCCGGTAGAGGACGTCGATGAGCGCGTCGCGGTGGTACGCCTTGAAGAGCCAGTTCTCCGCCGGCTCGCGCACGTCGAGGCCCGCGTCCGCGATCGCCTTGCGCGCGACCTCGAGGTCCTTCTCCATGATCACGAAGTCGGCGTCGTGGCTCGGCTCGGGGGCGCCGCGCGCCCACGCCGCGTACCCGCCGACGAGCGCGTAGCGGATGCCGGACTCGGCGAGCGCCACGGCGGTCAGCCGCAGCGCGTCGTGCAAGGGGTTCGGCGAGGCGGGGGCCGGCTCCACGGACATGGTCCACGTCTACACGAGGAGGTGCGGGGGTGCAGGTCGAGCGACACAATCGCGGGGATGCGGCTCGCGACCTTCAACATCCTCCACGGGCGGTCCCCCGCCGACGACGCGGTGGACCTGGACCGCTACGCCGCCGCCGTCCGGGTGCTCGACGCGGACGTCGTCGCGCTCCAGGAGGTCGACCGCGACCAGCCGCGCTCGCACGGCGCCGACCTGACCGCCGTCGCCGCGGAGGCGATGGGCGCGGTGGACCACCGCTTCGCCGCGACCCTCGCCGGCACCCCCGACGTGTGGACCGCCGCCACCGGCGAGCTCCAGCCGCGCACGGCCGCCTACGGCATCGCGCTGCTGAGTCGGCACCCGGTCCGCGCGTGGCGCGCGATCCCCCTCCCCCGGCTCGACCGGGCGGTGCCCGTGAGCTTCCCGAACCAACCGCACCCCGTGCTCGTCGAGGACGAGCCCCGCGTCGCCCTCGCGGCGGTCGTCGAGACGCCCGAGGGCGTCCTCACCGTCGTCGGGACGCACCTGACCTTCATCCCCGCGTGGAACGCGCGCCAGCTGGTCCGGCTCGTCCGCGCGGTCGCTGACGAGCCCCGGCCCGCGGTCCTCATGGGCGACCTCAACCTGCTGCCGCCGCACCCCGAGCGCCTGAGCCGCTGGCGTCCCCTCGCCGCGGCGCCCACGTTCCCGACGGGCGACCCGGTCGAGCAGCTCGACCACGTCCTCGCCGACGGCCCGGTGCACGCCACGTCGGCAGCGGCGCTCGACCTCGGCCTGTCCGACCACCGCGCGCTCGTCGTCGACGTCGCGCTCGGCTGACCCGTCAGGCCGCGACGGCGCGCGAGCGCGTCTCCTCGACGATCTGGCGGACGCGCCCGACCGACAGCGTCTCCTCGACGAGCAGCGCCTCGGCGACGGCGTCGAGCACCTCCGCGTTCTCGGCGACGAGCGCCGTCGCGGTCGCGTGCGCGTCGCGCAGCAGCGCGTCGACCTGCGCGTGCGCCTGCGCGGCGACCTGACCGCCGACGCGCAGCGTGTCGTCGTCGACCTGGGCGTACCCGAACTCCGTCATGCCGTACTTGGTGACCATCGCGGTCGCGAGGCCCGTCGCGTGCTGGAGGTCGCCCATCGCGCCCTGCGTGTGCTCGCCGTCGAGCAGCCGCTCCTCGGCGGCGCGGCCCGCCATGGCGACGACGAGCTGCGCGAGGGCCTTCTTCTTGGGCAGGAAGATGTCGTCGTTCCCGCTCATCCACGTGACGCCGCCCGCAGGGCCGCGCGGGACGATCGTGACCGACACCGGGTCGTCGGCGTCGGGCAGGAGCGCCGCGGCGACGGTGTGCCCGGCCTCGTGCCACGCGGTCACGCGGCGGTCGAAGTCGGTGACGAGCGCGGACGTGCGCGCCCGGCCCATCGCGACGGTCGCGACGGCCGCCTGGAAGCACGACGCGTCGACGAGCGTCGCTCCGCGGCGCGCGGCCTCCATGCAGGCCTCGTTGACGACGGCCGCGAGGTCGGCGCCGGACATGCCGGGCGTCTGCCGCGCGATCTGCACCAGGTCGACGTCGTCCGCGACGGGCTTGGACCGCGCGTGCACCTGGAGGATCAGGGTGCGTCCGCGGCGGTCCGGGTTCGGGACGTGGACCTGGCGGTCGAGCCGACCCGGGCGGGTGAGCGCCGAGTCGAGGATGTCGGGGCGGTTGGTCGCCGCGAGCACGATGATGCTCGAGCCCGCGAAGCCGTCCATCTCGTTGAGCAGCGAGATGAGGGTGTTCTCGCGCTCGCCCTCGCCGCCGTTGGTCGCGGCGCCGCTGCGGGTGCGCCCGACGGCGTCGATCTCGTCGATGAAGATGATCGCGCGCTCGGCCTTGCGGGCCTCCGCGAACAGGTCGCGCACGCGGCGCGCGCCCACGCCGACGAACGTCTCGACGAAGTCCGAGCCCGCGAGCGCGAAGAACGGCACGCCGGCCTCGCCCGCGACGGCGCGGGCGAGCAGGGTCTTGCCCGTGCCGGGCGGGCCCACGAGGAGCGCGCCGCGGGGACGCCGCGCACCCACGGCCTCGAAACGCTCGGGCTCGCGCAGGAACTGCACCATCTCGCGGAGCTGGTCGACCGCCTCGTCGGCGCCGGCGACGTCCGCGAACGTCACCTCGGGCACCTCGCCCGAGGTGAGGGCCTTCTTCTTCGCGCCGCCGAACGCGCCGGCGGGGCTCGCCTTGCGGACCGCCCAGACGAGCACCCCGAGGATGAGGACCAGCGGGCCGAGCGTCATGAGCGCGTCGCGCCCGAGGTCCGAGCCGCCCGCGGCGGTCGCGAGGGGGACGTCCTCGTCGACGAGCCGCGTCGTGAGCTCGTCGGCGTAGGCGGCCGGGTACGCGGCCCGCACGTCCCCTCGTGCGAGCGTCAGCGTGACGGTCGCGGACGCGTCGTCGAGCGTGGCCGCGGTGACGTCACCGGCCTCGATGAGGCCGAGCGCCTGCGTGAGCGTGACCTCCTCGACGGCCGGGGCGCGCGTGAGCCAGCCCGCCGTGACCGCGCCGCCGACGGCGAGCAGGACGACGACCGCCGCGACGAGCGCCTGGCGCCGCGTCGGTCGCGGGCCGAGCCGGAACGCCCGCTCCTTCGCCGCGCCGGACGAGCCGCCGCCCGGGCGCGACGCCGGGTCACCGGTGTGCTCGATGGTGCGCGGCTCGGCGCCGTGGTGCTCGCGGAGCTGGTCCGTGAGCTGGTCCGTGAGCTGGCCGGCACGCACGTCGACGGCCGACGGCTCCGTCGCGGAGGTCCGGGCGGGGTTCGTGAGGTCCTCGGGGTTCACCCCCCGCCTATCGGCCGCACCGACCGGGGTCATGAGCCGCCGTCCATGAGCGACATCCGGCACCGCGCGGTCCGGACGGCCGACGACGGGCCGACGGCGGGCCTGACGACGAGCCCCCGGGGGCGGGCCGCGAACCCCTCGCGCGCGTCACCGCATGGTGGTGGAGATCACACCGGGACGTTGGTCCCAGGTAGTGCGCGCGTCACCTCGGTCGCCGACACTTGAGCCACCGGGCCGGTGACGACCCACCAGCCCGACCACCGTTCCACCGCCGACCAGGACCGAGGAGTGATGTTCATGCCGACCGATGGGACCCAGCAGGGCGCCGAGCAGCAGGACGAGCTCTTCATCAGCGTGAGCAACCCGCGCCGCGTGCGCCTCTGACAGCGGACACCGACGAGCCCCTCACCCGGTCCGGGTGGGGGGCTCGTCGCTCGTCCGGACCTCGAGCCGGTCACCGCCGCGCTCGAGCCGGCAGTCGACCACCGGGTAGGACCCGAACTCCGCGCGCAGCGGCACCCCCTCGGCCGTGGCCTGGCCGCCCTGCGTGATCACGTAGACGCTGTCGGCGGACCGCACGAGCTCCAGGACCTTGTCCTGGACCCGGCGGTCCGTGCCGAGGCAGCCGCGGAACGTGTCGACGACGAGGTGGCGGCAGCCCGCGAGCGTCGCGAGCTCCTCCCGGTCCGGGCGGGCGGTGATGAGCCGGATGGACCGGGACAGCGTCGGGGACCCGACGGCCAGGACGAGGCTGCGCGAGTCGCCGACCCACCCGATGCGCTCCGCGCCGTCGAGCGCCGCCCGGACGACCATCGCGGCGCTCACGCTCACGGCGGTGAAGCCCTCGGGAGCCCGTGTCCTGACCACCGCCCGCGGGAGCTCCCGCAGCCGCTCCAGCAGGTCCGGCGAGAACCTCTGCGTCGACCAGTACCGCCGCAGACCGGCGATGACCTTCTCCTGCGACCCCATGGCAGGCACCTCCCCGTGCGCAGAACGCGTCGCTGCGCACCGTGCTCCTTCGACCGTAGGACGCCGCAGGGGGCGGCGCACGCCCGGCGCGCTGGGGGACGTCGACGCCCTCGGCCGGCCGCCGTGGCGTGTCGCTCCGGCGATCGTGTCGGTGGTCGTGCCTACCGTCGGGGCATGAGCAAGCACATCTGCGTGTACTTCGACGACGGCGGCCTCGAGCCGGCATGCGAGTGCGGCGAGGCCGTCGTCCTGCTGGTCGACGAGGACGGGGTCGAAGTCCTCGCCGTGCTCGACCGCGACGAGCGCACCGCGACGGTCAGCGAGCTCGGCCTGCCGTCCGAGCGCGAGCGGCTCGCCGTCCCCGCCTGACCCGCTCGCCCGGACCCGCTCCGCCCGCACCGGGCCCGCGGGCCCTCGGTCCGGTCAGCGCCCCGGCGCCGCCCGGACGACCTGGAGGCCGGGCTCGGCAGCGAGCGGCTCGTGGTCGTCCCCCGCATGCACCCCGGCCGCGAGCGCCGAGCCGGCGGCCCCGGACGTCGACGCCACGTGGAACGTGCTCCCGCCGGGCCGGACGTCGCGGGCCACGACGCAGAAGTCGTGCCCGTCGACCGTCACCGTGACGGCCATGGTCTCCGGAACGGTCCAGCCCCACGCGACGAGGTCCTCGGGCGTCAGGCCGTCGAGCGACCCGTTCGCCACCTCGTAGGACCGGAGCGTCGTGGCCAGGCCGCGCATGCTCGCCTGCGTGGCGACGTCGTAGGCCGGCGCGAAGAGCGCCTGCGGGGCCGCGGCGACGCGCGCCGCCCACCCGTCGTCGTCGGCTCGCGCCGCGTGGTCGAGCCCGACCATCGCACCCAGCACCACCGCCGCCCCCAGCAGCACGCGCCGCACCAGACACCCCCACGCCGTCGTGTCGCGCCCCCGCGACGTCACCCGGATGGAGCAAACCTGGCATATCGGGCACGCGGCTGCATCCCGAGCGGCACTCGCACGACGTCCGAGCGGTGGAACGTCCCTCGGGCGCCGGTCGAGCGGGCATGGACAGGGCCCCCGTCCGGCGCCGGCGGTGACGGCGGACGGGGGCCCTGTACCGACCTTGTGTCGGCGCGGTGGCGGCTCTTGCGCGGCGGGTCAGCCGAAGAGGTTCCCGAGGCCTCCGCCGCTGCTCTGCTGCCCGGTCGCCTGGTGCCCGCCCGCGACGACGGACTCGCTCGGCTGGACGAGGACGTAGCCCTGGCCGCCGAACGCCATCTGGAACGTCTCGCCGGTCCCGCCGCGGATCATCGACTTGAGGCCGCCCGTGTCGACCCGGATGTCCATCGAGACGCCGGCCGTCCACAGCACGACGGCCTGGGCGTCGGCGAACGTCGGCGCGGACGCGACGTCGAGCGCCACGGGCTCGCCCTGCGTGGTGATCGCGACGTAGCCCGTGCCGCGCAGCGACACGTTGTACAGGCCGCCCGACATCGCGGCCCCGCGGGCCTGGATGCGGTGGATGTCCCACTGGATCGAGGACGAGAACGCCAGCACGTTCGCGCCGTTGACCGAGACCATGTCGTTCTCGAGGTAGATCACCTGGATGTCCGCGGCCTCGTCGGCGACGAACAGCTCGCCCTGGCCCGTGCACTGCATCATGTCGACGCCCTCGCCGGTGACGGCCTGCTTGAGCATCTTGCCGAGACCGCCCGAGCCCTTGTTCTCGAAGCGCACGTCACCCTGGTAGGCGACCATCGAGCCGGTCTTGGCCCAGACCGGGCCGTAGCCCATCTGGATCTTGAGGAGCTTCTTGTTCTGCAGCGAGAACGGGTCCTGCGAGGCGTTCTCACGGAAGTCCTGGAACAGCGAGCCGTGGATCGGCATGGTGGTGCTCCTCGTGTGCGTCGGGCTGGGCGGCTCGAACTCTAACGACGCGGGCCCCCGCTGCGTAGGCTCTCGACCAGCCGGCTCGCACACGACGCACGGGAGGTCACGATGGGGTTCCTCGACAAGGCGAAGGCCGCGGCCAACGAGCTGGCGGCGAAAGCCGACACGGCTCTCGCGAGCTCGGGGCTCGGCGGCCCGGGCGGCGCCTCGGGCGGCGACGCCGACAAGTACCTGCACGACCTCGGGGTGCTCACGTACCTCGAGCTCAGCGGCCGGCCCGTGCCGCCCGGCGAGCGGGACCGCGTGCTCGGCGAGCTGCGCTCGCTCGACGACCGCGGGGCGATCCGCTCGTGGGCCCTGCACACCGCCCCGCCGCCCGCACCGGGCGCCGCCGGTTTCCCGCCTCCGCCCGGGGCCGCGAGCGCGCCGCCTGCGCCGGGCGGCGCGAGCGCTCCGCCGCCTCCCGGTGCGGGGGCGCCGCAGCCGGGGCCGAGCACGCCGCCGCCACCGCCCCCCGGGCCGCACGGGACGCCGTCGCCCACGGGTGGCGGAGGTGCGCCGACCCCGCCGACCCCGCCGACGCCGCCACCCGCGGCTCCGGCTGGCCCCGCCGCGCCGCCCCCGCCCCCGTCCTGGGCGTCGTCGGACGGCTGAGGCCCCAGGTCGCGGAGCCCGCCACCCGCTCGTACCGTCGGAGCGAGACGTCCCCACCGACAGGAGAGCGCCATGGGATTCTTCGGCAAGGCGATCAAGAGCGGCATCGCGGTCAAGGCGCTCAAGGTCGCGCAGCGCGAGATGAGCAAGCCCCAGAACCAGCGGAAGGCGCGTGAGCTGCTGCAGCGGGTGAGCCGCCGCGGCGGCCAGGGGCGCCCCGGCACGCACCGCTGACGATCCTGACGGGCGGCACCCTCCCCGGGTGCCGCCCGTCGGCACGTCCGGGCTCAGACGGCCGGGCCGGGCGCCGGCGCCCGGCCGCGCAGGACGTGCACGGCCGCCATCGCCGGGACGACAAGCGCGACCGTCACGGCCGCGAGCCCCCCGAAGCCGAGCGCCGCCATCACCGGCCCCGAGGCGATCGCTCCGACCGCGGCCGCCGCGTTCATCCCGGAGTCGCTCACGCCCTGGACGAGCGGCCGGGCCGGCGCGGCGACGTCCTGCGTCAGGAGGGCGCTCGCGGGCACGGTGACGACCGACCACCCCACGCCGAGCACGAGCAGCGCGACGACGACGGCAGCCGTCGAGTCGCGGCCGACGGCCCCCACCGCCGCGGCGACGAGCAGCAGCACCTGACCGGCCACCACGGTGGGCACCCGCCCCACGCGGTCGGCGACGGCGCCGACGACGGGCGCGAACGCGAACATCCCGAGGACGTGCAGGCTGATGGTCAGCCCGACGACCGTGACGCCGTGGCCGTGGTGGGTCAGGTGCACGGGGGTCATCGTCATGACGGAGACCATCGCGACGTGCGCGACGACCAGCGCGACGAGCGCGAGCCGCGCCGACGGGACCCGGCGGATCTCCGCGAGCGCGCCGCGCAGACGCAGCCGCGGCGCCCCGCTGGGCCGGTCGAGGTCGGGGGCGTGGCGCGCGAGGACGTGCAGCGGGTCGGGGCGCAGCAGCACCGCGACGACCACCCCGGTCGCGGAGAGCAGGACGGCGCCGATCGCGAACGCTCCCGCGAACGGCGGCAGGCCCGTC
Organism: Cellulomonas carbonis; assembly: GCF_014636275.1. Classification (GTDB taxonomy): domain Bacteria; phylum Actinomycetota; class Actinomycetes; order Actinomycetales; family Cellulomonadaceae; genus Actinotalea; species Actinotalea carbonis. Next base: position 665,865 of record NZ_BMEB01000002.1, on the reverse strand, counting down.
GCCCGCTCGATCGCGGCACCCGGCACGCCGAGGTTCGGCCCGACGACAGCGCCGGCGGTGCCGACCCACACGACGAGCGCGAGGCTGCGCGCGCGGTGCGCGGGCTCGGCGAGGTCGGTGGCCGCGAACCGGGACTGCAGGGCCGCGGCCGACCCCGCGCCGAGGCCCGCCATGCCGAGGACGAGCAGCGCGGTCGAGACGCCGTCGGCGACCGCCGTGCCGTCCGAGCGCGCCGCGGCGCCCGCCGCGACGACGAGGAGGACCGCGCCGGCACCCGCCGCGAACCACGCGCTCGCCAGCGCTCGCCGTCGGCCGTGGCGGGCCGCGAGCATGCCGAGCGGCAGGGCGACGAGCGCCGCCCCGATCGTCGTCGACGCGCGCGCGACACCGGCCCACACCTCCGACCGTGTGACCTCCTCGGCGAGCAGGACGCCCACCGACGGTCCGGCTCCCGCGCCGAGCGCCCCGACGACCTGCGCCGCGACGAGCGTCCCCAGGGTCCGACGACGCGCCTGCACGACCTCGGGCTCGTCCAGCCAGCTGCGGACCCGCTGCGTCACGACCACCCCTCTTCGCCGGCCCACGCCGGCACGCTCGGCCGACGCGCGATTCTCCCGCAGCCGCTCGCGCCGGTCGGCGGCCCGAGGTCAGCCGCCGGCCCCACCGCGGGCGCGTGCCGCCTCGGCCGCCACGGCGTCCCGGTCGAGGGCCGGGCGCCCGCCGAGCCGCGCCACCACGGACGCCGCGGCCGCGGAGCCCCACCACCCCGCCGTCGCCGGGTCCGCACCCTCCAGGAGCGCGGCGGTCAGACCTGCGACGAACGCGTCGCCGCCGCCCGTCGGGTCGACGAGGTCGGTGGGCAGGAGCGGCATGACGACGTGCCCGCCGTCCCACGCGACGACGTTCGCCTCCGAGCCGACCTCGAGCGCGACGACCCGCGGACCCCGTCCGACCAGCTCGGTCGCGGCCGTCACGGCGTCGTCGACGCCCCGCAGCGCACGTCCCAGCAACCCCGCCGCCTCGACCTCGTCCGCGCGGACGACGTCGGCGTGCTCGAGCACCGCTGCCCGTACCGCGTCGTCGGCCGGCGCGCCGTCGACGACCACGAGCGCGCCCGTGTCGTCGGCGCTCCGCAGCGCCTCGACGACGGAGTCCGCCGGCTGCTGGAGCTGCACGAGCACCGCGTCGGCACGTCGCAGGACCGGCGCCGCCGCGCGCACGTCGTCGGCGGTCAGGCCGGTGCCGTCGGGCACGTGCTCGAGGAGCCGCCGCGTCCCGTCCGCCTCGACGACGTCGACCAGCAGCGCGGTGGTCGTCCCCGACCGCCGCACGACTGCGGAGACGTCGAGCCCGTCGAGCCGGGCCTGCGCCAGCACCGCGCGCCCGGCGTCGTCGTCGCCGACCACGCCCACGAGCGCGACGTCGGCCCCGAGCTGGCGGCAGCCCACGCCCTGGTTGGCCCCCTTGCCGCCGAGGACCTCGATCCTGCGGGTCACGTCCGTGGAGCCGCCGCCGTCGGGCACCCGGTCGACCGCGAGCACGAGGTCCCGCGCGACCTGCCCGACCACCACGACACCGCCCACGGCTCCAGCCTCCGCGAGCACGGCACGGCCCGCGAGCCGGAGCACGCCGCGAGCGCGCACGACGGCGCCCCACGGCCCCGGGGAGGGGCGCGCGACGGCGTGCGGGCGGTCGCGTGCTGGTGGACGCTGTCGCCCATGGTCACCCCCGACCCGTGGCACCTGCGGGACCCCCTCGCCGACGACCCGTCCGCCGCCGCGTCGCTGCTCACCGTCGCCAACGGGTGGGTCGGCGTCCGCGGCGCGCTCGACGAGCAGACGCCGGCCGTCCACCAGGCCACCCTGGTCGCGGGCGTCCACGAGGTCGTCCCGCTCGAGCACGGCGAGGAGGCGTACGGGTACCCGTCCACCCAGGAGCGTGCGCTCGCCGTCCCGGACGGCTGGGCGGTCCACCTCGAGGTCGACGGGGCGCCGCTCGACGTGCGCACCGGCACCGTCACGCAGCACCAGCGCGTGCTCGCGCTGCGCACGGGGACGCTGTCGCGCACGCTCCGGTGGGCGGCGCCGACCGGCGCGACGGTCGAGGTGACGAGCTCGCGGTACGCGTCGCTCGCCCGGCCCGAGCTCGTCGTCGTCCGGTACGCGGTCCGGGTGCTCGACGACGCGGCCCGGGGTGCGGTCGAGGTCCGGCTCGGCCTCTTCCCGTGCTGCGACGCGTCCCCCCTGCGCGCGGGGTCCGGCGACCCGCACGACGGCGACCGGCACGTGCCCGACGACGGGTCGGACGCGCGCACCCGCCAGGCCTGCGAGCACACCGGCACGCGCGCGTGGACCGTCCAGCACGTCCCCAGCAGCGAGGTCGGGGTCGTCGTGATGGCCGACGTCGAGGTCTCGGGCGGCACGGTCGCCGGCGAGGCGCACACGACCGAGGTCACGGCGCGGCTCGCACCCGGGGACGCGCTCGACCTGGACCTGCTGGTCGCGTTCACGGCGTCGCGGGACGCGGCCGACGACGAGCTGGTCCGCCGCGCGACGCAGGTCCTCGACGACGCCCGTGCGGCGGGGGCCGAGGCGCTCGACCGCGAGCACCGGGACGTGCTCGAGGGCGTCTGGTGCTGGGCCGACGTCGAGGTCGACGGCGACCCCGAGCTCCAGCAGGCCGTGCGGCTCGGGATCCTGCACGTCGTGCAGTCGGCGGCGAACCTGCTGACCGGAGGGCTCCGCGCCAAGGGCCTGAGCGGCACGGGGTACCTCGGCCACACCTTCTGGGACGCCGACACCTACGTGCTCCCGCTGCTCTCGCACGTCCTGCCGGACGCGGCGCGCGCGCACCTGCGGTGGCGTCACTCGACGCTGCCCGTCGCCCTGGACCACGCACGGACGCTCGGGCTGGCCGGCGCCGCGTTCGCGTGGCGGACGGTCACCGGGCCGGAGAGCTCGGGCTACTGGCCCGCGAGCTCCGCCGCGCTGCACATCGCGGCCGACGTGGCCGACGCCGTCGTGCGCCACGTGGCCGTCACGGGCGACACGGCGCTCGAGAGCGAGGTCGGCGTCGACCTGGTCGTGCAGACCGCCCGGCTGTGGCTCTCCGCTGGTCACCACACCGACGACGGCGCGTTCCACGTCCACGGCGTGACCGGTCCCGACGAGTACAGCGCCCTCGTGGACGACAACGCGTACACGAACCTCATGGCACGCCGGAACCTGCGCGCCGCGGTCGACCTCGTCGGGCGTCACCCGGACGCCGCGCAACGGCTCGGCGTCGGGCCCGACGAGGTCGCGGCGTGGACCCGGGCCGCGGACGCGATGGCCGTCCCGTACGACGAGGACCGGGGCGTCACGCAGCAGCACGCGGGCTTCACCGGCCACGGCCCCTGGGACTTCGCGGCGACCTGCCCGCACGAGTACCCGCTCGAGGACCACCACACCTACCGCGAGCTGTACCGCCGGCGCGTGGTCAAGCAGGCCGACGTCGTCCTCGCGCACTGGCTCGCGAGCGACGCGAGCACCGAGCAGAAGCGCCGTGACCTCGCCTACTACGAGCCGCTCACCGTGCGCGACTCGTCCCTGTCGGCACCCGCGCAGGCGGTCGTGACGGCCGAGGTCGGCCACCTGCGCGCCGCGCACGACCTCGTCCGCGAGACGGCGCTGCTGGACCTGCACGACCTCGACGGGAACGTCCACGAGGGCCTGCACGTCGCGTCGCTCGCGGGCACGTGGTCGGGCCTGGTCGCCGGGTTCGGCGGGCTGCGCAGCGGCGACGGCCGGCTCCGGCTCGCACCCCGGCTGCCCGCGACGCTCGGCGGCCTGCGGTTCGGCGTCCGGCACGGCGGCGCCCGCGTCCGGGTCGAGGTGACGCCCGAGAAGGCGACGTACCACCTGCTCGACGCCGGCCCGGTCGAGCTGCACCACCACGGCGAGCGGCTGGTCCTCACGGGCGACGAGCCCACCGCCGTGCGCGCGGTGCCCCCGCTCGGTGACGTGCCCGACGCCCCTGCGCAGCCGCCCGGCCGCCCGCTGCGCCGGCCCTTCCCCGGCTGAACGGCGGGCCGGGTCGCCGTGGCGGGCGCCCCGGCTCGGGGTGCGGCTCCGACGCGCGCGACCGACGATGGCAGAGCCGCCGGGTCGACCGACGGCGACCGTGGAGGGAGGCGCGATGCCGAAGACGACCAAGGCCGGCACGGCCAAGCAGAGCGAGCTGCCCGGAACCCTGAAGCGCTCCGACGCCAAGGCGCAGCGGACCTTCGCGAAGGCCCACGACGCGGCGGCCGAGGAGTACGGCGACGCCGAGCGCGCGCACCGGGTCGCGTACTCGGCGCTCAAGCACACGCACGAGAAGGTGGGCGACCACTGGGAGCCCAAGGACGAGAAGGGCCCGTCGGACCGCAAGGCCGAGGGCGGACGCGGCACACGGGCCGAGACCAAGGGCGGGGTCGACGCGAACGCGTCCAAGAAGCACCTGTACGACGTCGCACGCCGCCTCGACGTCCGCGGCCGGTCCTCGATGACCAAGGACGAGCTGGTCGACGCGATCCAGAAGGAGAACGGCCGCCGGACCCGCGAGGCCGGCTGACGGACCGGTGGCGTCCGCCGCGTCACGTGCGGCGGACGCCACCCACCCGCGCGGGCGACCCCGCCGTGCCCGGCCTCCGCGCGCGGTCAGTCGATGTCGAAGATCGAGTTGCCGTCGTAGAAGTGCAGCACGTACCGGCAGCGGTCGCAGATGAGCAACGTCATGCGGTGCGACGTGAAGCCCCACATCGAGTCCTGGCGCGAGTGCTGGCGCGTGAACCCCTGGTACCCGCACAGGGGGCAGGCGAGCTCGGGCTGGGCGTCGGGCGGCTGGGTCATCGGGCTCCCTCGGTCGTGGTGGACCCAGCCTGGCCGATCATGAGCCGCCCCGGAAGGGACCCGCGGGGCCGGTCCCGGACCGGCCCCGCAGGTCCCACGCCGCCTCACACCGGCTGCGCGGCGAGGTCCTCGGAGATCCGCGACGAGAGCGTCCCGTCCGCCGCGGTCGCGCCGCCCGTGAACGCGCCGTGGTACCGACGCGCGGGGTGCGTGTCCTCCGCGAGGACCCGACCCTGGCCGTACAGGTTCTCGCGCAGCGTCGTGCCGTCGTACTCGGTCCGCGCCCGCCCACGGCGCTGGAGCTCGGGCACCACGAGGTCGACGAGGTCCTCGAACGTCCCGGGCGTGATGGCGTACGCGAAGTTGAACCCGTCGACGTCGCCCTCGTCGACCCAGCGCTCGAGCTCGTCGGCGACCGTCGTCGGCGAGCCGACGATCACGGGACCGAGCCCGCCGATGCTGCGCTGCTCGACGACGTCGCGCGGGGTCCACGCGCGGTTCGGGTCGATCGTCGTGAGCATCGTCAGCGCCGAGCGCAGGCTGTCGTTCTCGACCTCCTCGAGCGGCTGGTCGGGGTCGAGCTGCGAGAAGTCGACACCCGTCCAGCCGCCGTAGAGCGCGAGCGCGCCCTCGGCCGACGCGTACGACAGGTACTCGCGGAACTTCTCGTGCGCCTCCTCGTCCGTCGGCGCGGTGATGACCGTGACCAGCGTGAAGATCTTGACGGAGTCGCGCGAGCGCCCGTTCTGCTCCGCGCGCGCCCGGACGTCGTCGGCGATCGCGCGCGCCTGCGTCGTCGTCGCGGGGCTGATGAACACGCCCTCGCCGTGCTTGGCGGCGAACTCGCGACCGCGCGGCGACGCACCGGCCTGGAAGATCACGGGCGTGCGCTGCGGGCTCGGCTCGCACAGGTGGATCCCGGGGACGCTGTAGTACTCGCCCTTGTGCCCGATCGGGTGGACCTTTGTCGGGTCGGTGAAGACGCCGCGCTCCTTGTCGCGCACGACGGCGTCGTCGTCCCACGAGCCCTCCCACAGCTTGTAGGTGACGTCGAGGAACTCGTCCGCGAGGTCGTAGCGCGCGTCGTGGCCCATCTGCTTGTCGAAGCCGAGGTTGATCGCGGCGCTGTTGAGGTAGCCCGTGACGACGTTCCACGCGATCCGGCCACCCGTGAGGTGGTCGAGCGTGGAGAACTTCCGCGCGACGGCGTACGGCTGCTCGTAGGTGAGCGCGCACGTGACGCCGAAGCCCAGGTGCTCGGTGACGGCGGCCATGGCGGGCACCTGGAAGAACGGGTCGTTGACGGGCACCTGCACGGCGTCCGTGAGCGACGCGGCGACCGTGTCGCGGTACACGTCGTAGACGCCGACGACGTCCGCGATGAAGAGCGAGTCGAACCGCCCGCGCTCGAGGAGCTTCGCCAGCTCGGTCCAGTACTCGAGCGTGTTGTAGTCCCACGCGCGGCTGTCGGGGTGGCGCCAGGTGCCGGCCGACTGGTGGGTCACGCAGGTCATGTCGAACGCGTTGAGGACGATGCGCTTCTTGCTCATGGGATCTCCGATCCGTGTGCTGCTCGGGGCACGACGGCGCGGCAACGCCGTCGGTGGAAGTCGTGCACGTGCGCGGCGGGGCACGCGTGCGGGGAGCCCTCCGCAGCCGGTGCGGGCACGGGGTGCCCGGCGGAGGACGTGGGAGGGCGCGTGGGAGCCCGTGGAGCCCACAAGGGCTCGGGAAGGGCTCGGACGCCTGCGCGGCCGACGACGGCGGCGCGGCGGGACGACCCGGCGTGCTCGCCGGGGTGCCGGGACTCAGTCCCGGCAGCTGCGCATTCGCACGGTGGTGTCCCCCTCGGTCGTCCTTACCCGTGCGGACGCACGGGTCCGGTCCTCACCCGGAGCACCCCACGACGAGGAGGGTTGCCGGCCAGCGAGCCGGGGCTTGGCGCTGGCGCTCATGACCTGGTCCGGGACGCTAGGGCGTCTCACGGGACGCGTCAACGTCGTCCACGATGCGGTCGCGACGACGCTCCCGTCCCCGACCGGCGGATGGCGCTTCGGGCGCAGCGGGGAGGTGCAGGCCCTGCGGCTCCGCCCCGCGGTGCGCGCGATCAGGACAAACTGTCACGAAAGGGATGACACGGGCGGGCCGTGAGGCGCACACTCGGCGGGTGGCGCCCCGCCGGCGTGGCGCCCTGACCCAGGGGGCACCCATGCGCAGCATCTCGAGGACCGTCGCGCTCGCCGCCACCGCAACCGCCGTCGTCGTCGGGCCGGTCGCCCTCGCCGGACCCGCGGGCGCCGCCGAGCGCGTCACCGCCTGCGGGACGGTGGTCACGGCCGACGCTGTGCTGACGACCGACCTCACGTGCACCACGGGCGACGGCGTGGTGCTCCTGCCAGGTGCCTCGCTCGACCTGCGCGGTCACCGGCTGACCGGCCACGCGGACGGCCGCGGCGTCGTCGTCCCCGCCGACGGTGCCGTGTCCGTCCGCCGCGGGACCGTCGACGGCTGGGGCACGGGTATCGCGGTCGCGGCGTCCGAGGAGGGGGCGGGCGGCACCACGGCGGTCGACCGCGTCCGCCTGCGCGACAACGGCACGGGGATCGACGGGTCGTCGTCGGCCTGGGGCACGGGCGGCGTGACGTTCACGATCACGTCGTCGCACGTCGAGCACAACGGCACGGGGCTGAGCGCCGTGCTCGTGAGCTTCTTCGACGTGGCGTCGTCGGTGCTCGCGGACAACGGCACCGCGGCGCACATGAACTCCAGCGGGATCCGCGTCGTGGACTCGCGCGTCGTCCGGAACGGGACGGCCCTCTTCTGCGACGAGTCCTTCTGCGAGATCGAGCGCAGCGTGGTGCGCGACAACGGCACGGGCGTGGACACGCGCGCGTTCGGGGCGACCGTGCGCGACAGCACGCTCGTCGGGAACACGGTCGCGGTCGCCTCGTTCACGTCCTGGGGGCCCGTCGAGCTGACCGGCAACACGTTCCGCGACAACGGGACGGCGGTGCAGCTCTCGTGGTCGAGCTCGACGGTCGTCGGGAACACGTTCGTCCGCAACGGCGTGGGCTACGTCGCCGACGGGGACGACCCGTTCTTCACCAACCACCTCGAGGCCAACACGTTCACGCGCAACGGCGACGGGATCCTCGCGGTCCACGGCGGCACGACGGTCCAGGACAACTCCGCGGTCCGGAACACCCGCTGGGGCATCCACGCGCCGGGCGCGGTGGACGGCGGCGGCAACACCGCGTGGCGCAACGGGACCGAGCCCCAGTGCGTCGGCGTCGTGTGCGCACCCCGGTCGTGAGCGGCGACGCTTCCCGACCTCCCCGGACTCCCCCACCTCATCGAGATCAGGGTTCCGGTCGGCGTGTCGCGCGACACGCCGACCGGAACCCGGATCTCGACGGGGGGTCGGCCGCGGGTGGGGATCAGACGCGCACGGCCGTCCAGGCGCCCGTGCCGGCGGTGCGCGCGACGTAGGCCGCGAAGGGGGTCGCGGGGTGCCCGAGGACCCGCTCGACGTCGGCCGTGGTCGACTCGTTGCGGCCGTCGAGGATCGAGGAGAACAGCTCGGCGAACGCCTCCGCGAGCTCCACCGGCATGTCGCGGGCAGCGAGCGCGACGAACTCGTCCGGCGTGACGGCCTCGTACCGGACCTCCAGCCCGGTCGCGGCCGAGATCTGGTCCGCGACGTCGCCGAACGTGAGCAGCCCGGGCCCGGTCAGCTCGTAGGTCCGGCCCTCGTGCCCGGGCGTGGTCAGCGCGCGCACCGCGACGTCGGCGACGTCCTCGAGGTCGACGAAGGGCTCGCGCACGGTCCCCGCGGGCAGTGCGAGCACCCCCGCGCGGACCGGCTCGACGAGGAAGTGCTCGCTGAAGTTCTGCGCGAACCACGCGCAGCGGAGCACCGTGAGCGGGACGCCCGCGTCGCGCACGGCCTGCTCGCTGACGCGCGCGCCCTCCTCGCCGCGGCCGGACAGGAGCACGAGGCGGCGCACCCCGAGCGCGGCCGCGCGGGCCGCGACGGCGCCGAGCTCCTCGGCCGCGCCGGGCATCGCGAGGTCGGGGCTGTAGGCGAGGTACGCGGCGTCGGCGCCGTCGAGCAGCGCGTCGTAGGTCGCCGGGTCGTGCCAGTCGAAGCGCGGCGAGCCGGCTCGCGAGCCGATCCGCACGAGGTGCCCGGCACCGGCGAGGCGCGCGGCGACGCGGCGGCCGGTGTGCCCGGTCCCGCCGAGGACGGTGATGGTCTGGGGTGCGTGTGTCGTGGTCATGAGGCGAGCCAACCGCGCCTCCGGTGGACGATCCATGGCCTCAGGGCTCGGCTGCATGCGTCTACGTCTACGCTGGTCCAGTGGACCCCCTCGCCGACTTCCTCGACGGGCCCCGGGCGCGCGGCGCGTTCCTCCTGCGGCAGGTCATGACGGCGCCGTGGTCGGTCGACGTGCGCGACGGCGCCCCGCTCACGCTCGGAGTCGTCCGGCGCGGGGGCGCGTGGTTCGTCCCCCGCACGGGCGAGCCCGTGCGGCTCGGCACCGGGGACGTCGTCGTCGTGCGCGGGCCCGAGCACTACCGGATCGCCGACAGCCCCACCCGCCTGCCTCAGGTCGTCATCCACCCCGGCCAGCGCTGCACCACGGTCGACGGGCACGACGTGTCGACGACCATGACGCACGGCGTGCGGACGTGGGGCAACGACCCGGACGGCGACGACGAGCTGCTGGTCGGCACGTACGAGACGCAGGGCGAGGTCGGCCGCCTGCTCACCGACGCGCTGCCCCGCACGTTCCGCGTGCCGGCCGACGACGACGTGACGTCCGCGGCCGTCGCGCTGCTCGCGGCCGAGCTGGACCGGGACGCCGTCGGGCAGTCGAGCGTGCTCGACAGGCTGCTCGACCTGCTGCTCGTGCACGTCGTGCGCCGGTGGCTCACGGACCTCGACCCGGCGAGCGGCGGAGCGAGCGAGGGTGCGAACGGCGAGACGGGCGAGCACGCGAGCGCGGCAGGCCCGACGACGACGCGCGGCTGGATCGGTGCGCAGTCGGACCCGGTCGCCGGCCCCGCGGTGCGCCTCCTGCACGAGCACCCCGCACGGGCGTGGACCGTCGCCTCCCTCGCGCACGAGGTCGGTGCGTCGCGCGCACTCCTCGCGCGCCGCTTCCACGAGCGCGTGGGGCAGCCGCCGATGGCGTACCTGACCACGTGGCGGCTCGCGCTCGCCGCGGACCGCCTGACGACGGGGAGCGAGACCGTGGCCGCCGTGGCGCGCGACCTGGGCTGGAGCAGCCCGTTCACGTTCAGCGCCGCGTTCAAGCGGCGGTACGGGCTCAGCCCCCAGCACTACCGGACGCACGCGACGGGAGCCGCGGCGCACGCGTGACCGCCTCCACCCGTCGCGGGCACGGTCAGCGCGTGCGGGGGCCGCTCGCGAGACGACGGCGGACCGCGGCGGCCGTGCGACGGCCCGAGACGAGGGCGCCCTGCGCGGACGCCGTGTCGCGGTGGTCGCCGCACACGAGGACGCCCTCACCCAGGTCGACGGCGCGACGGTGCTCGAGGGGCGGCGGCTGGGCCGGGAGCGCGTTCCGGACCTCGTGCCGGACGACCTCGCGCCACGCCCGCGGGTCGACGCCGAACATCTCGCCCGCCTGCCGCCGCGCGGCCGTCTCGTCGGGCGCGTCGTCGCCCAGGAGGCAGCTCACCTGCACGAGGTGCTGCCCGGCGGGTGCGTACGACGGCGCGACCGCGCTCACGACCGACGCGTTGACGACGGGTCCACGCCGTCGGCCGTCGACCACCTCGACAGGCAGGTCGGTCGGCGGCTCGTCGGTCGCGTACCAGTGCGTGACGACGCCCTTCATCGCGGGTGCGGCCACGCCGACGAGCCGCTCCGCCGTGAGCGCGTCGGTCGCGACGACGACGGCGCGCGCCTCGGTGACACCCGACGACGACGTCACGCGCACCCCCGGCCCGGTCCGCTCGACCCGCTCGACCCGCTCGCCGAGGGACACGTCGAGCCCGGCCGCGAGCTGGCGCGGGATCGCGTCCATGCCCGACGACGGGACGCCCGGCGTGCCGAGCACGAACGAGCGCACGAGGAGCCGGACGAACGCCGCGGACGTGCTGCCCTCGTCCTCGAGCACGACCCCGGCGACGAACGGCTCGAGCACCTCGCGGCGCAGGCGGCCGGTGACGCCGGCCGAGGTCAGCGAGTCGGCGAGCGGCGCGTCCGGCGCGCGGAGCAGCCGACCGACCGGACCGAGTGCGGGCGCCGCCCAGCGCGCGAGGGCCACGAGCTCGCGCGGTCGCACGTAGCCGCTGCGCAGGGTCGCGGGCAGGTGCCGGGGGGCGCGGCGCGGGTCCGCGAGGAGTGCGAGGCGGTCGTCCTGCCGCACCGCGACGCCCGCGAGGAACGGGCGCAGGTCGAGCGCGTCGACGTCGAGCAGCTCGCGCACCGCGGGGTACGCGGGGTTGAGCACCTGGAACCCGCGGTCGAGCGTGAAGCCGTCCACGCGGTCCGTGCGCACGCGACCGCCGACGCCGTCCCCCGCCTCGAGCACGCGCACGGCGAGCCCGTCACGCGCGAGCTCGCGCGCGCACACCAGGCCGGCGAGCCCCGCCCCGACGACCACCACGTCGCAGTCCATGGACGGCACCGTAGGCGGCGGCGCGCCGGCCTGCGCACCGACGCGGCCCCCGGGTGCGTACGTGCCGCGCCGTCGTCCGACCGAGCCGGGCGGTGGGCGTGCACGCCCGTCCGGGTGATCCCTCTCAAGCGCCGCGAATCGGACGCCGATGTGCGTCCTGGACGCCGAGGAGGCACAGCATGACGAGCAGCACCGACGGGGCGGGCGGGTCGGACGGTTCACCCGTCGCAGGCTGGTACGCCGACCCCACCGGACCGGGCGAGCGGTGGTGGGACGGCCGGCGGTGGACCGAGCACGCGCGCGCCGTGCCGACCCCGGCCGCGGCCTGGTCCGTACCGGTCGTCACCTCCGCGACGGTCACCCCGGCGGTCCCCGTCACCGCGCCTGCCGGTGCGTGGCTCCCCGCCGACGTCCCCGCAAACCTGGCGGACCCCGGCTCGTCCGGCACCGCGACGACGACGTACGGCGGGCACGTCGCGCAGCCCGGCTTCGGCGCCCCGGGCGGCTTCGGCACCCCGGGCGGCTTCGGGACGGCCCCGGGCGGCTTCGGCACCCCGGGCGCGTTCGGGACGGCCCCGGGCGGCTTCGGCACCCCGGGCGCGTTCGGGACGGTCCCGGGCGGCTTCGGCACCCCGGGCGCGTTCGGGACGACGCCGGGCGGCTTCGGCACCGGGCCCGTGGCCCACCCGCTCCCGGCCGCTCCCTGGGCGTCGACCGCGTACGGACCCCCGCCGGGCAACGGCTCGGCCACCGCGTCGCTCGTCATCGGGCTCGCCGCGCTCGTCCTCGGGCTGACCACCGGGATCGTCTACGGGTCGCTCTTCGGCGTCGTCCTGGGCGTCCGAGGTCTGCAGCGAGCCAAGGAGATCGCCGCCCAGGGCCACCCGCCGGTCGGTCGGGCACGTGCGGCGTGGGGCCTCGGCCTGTCGGTCGTGATGTTCGTCGGCGTGCTCGCGCTGAAGCTCGCGACGGTCTGACCCGACCGCCACGGCCGGACCGCGACGACCCGACCGCGAGGGCTCGCCCGACCACCGGGCACGACCGGTGCCGGCGCGCTCAGGACGACGACGGCGCCCCGTCGCTCCCCACCGCGACGTCGTCGTCGTGCGCCGCCGACACCGCCGACAGAGTCGGTGCCGACCCTGTCGCGCCCGCGCCCGCGCCCGCGCCCGCGCCCGCCGCGAGCGCCGCCTGGATCCGCACGTGCCGCTCGAGGAACGCGCGCTCGTCGAGGCGCTTGCGTCGCAGCCACCCGGTGACCTCGTCGTTGCACTTGCTCGCGTTGCACGACGCGCACGCCGGGGCGATGTTCGCGAGCGTGTACCGCCCGCCACGCGAGATGGGCAGGACGCAGTCCCGCTGGAGCGCCACGCCCGTCGCCCCGCAGTAGGCGCACCCGCCCCACGCCTCGACCAGCGCGGCCCACTGCGTGGCGCTCAGGTCGTGCTCGACCGCCGCCATGCGCCGTCGTCGGCGGCGCGCGTACCGCACCTGGCGGCTGCGGGCGGGAGGCATGGCGGCAGGGTAGGCCGGTCGTCCCGCAGCGCGCGGCCGCCCCGCCGACGACCACCCGCGGACGGCACGCCGGTCGACGCGGGACAATCGGGACCGTGACCCCGCACTCCTCCGCCCCTGACCTCATCCCCGGTGACCTGCCCTCGCGATGGAACGCCTCCACCCCGACGGCCGACGACGTGCCCGACCTGCACGCGCTGCGCTCGCGGCACGAGGTCGCCGCGAAGGGCCGTGCGTCGGCCGGGCCCGAGGACACGCGGAGCGAGGTCGCGGGCGACGGCGCGGCGGCCCGGACGCACGTCGTCGTGCGCGACGCCGACGGCACCGCACGCGGCTGGGCGACGGCGCAGGACCGTGCCGCCGGGCGCGTGCTCGTCGCCGTCGTCGTCGACCCCGACCTCGACGACGACACGGGTGACGCGCTCGCGGGCGCGCTGTTCGCGTGGGCGGAGCGGGCCGGCGTGGCCCAGGCCCAGGCGCGCGGGCTCGCCGCGACCCAGCTCGACAGCGGCGCGTTCGAGCCCGACGCGCGCCAGCAACGGCGCCTCGAGGCGGCCGGCTACGCGCACGTGCGCACGTGGTGGCAGATGCGCCGGCCCGTCACCGCCGACGACGAGGCCGAGCGCCCGACCGGGCCCGGCGTGCGCATCCGCGCGGTGCGCCGCGAGTCCGGCGGCATGCCCGACGCGGCCGACCTCGTCGCGGTGCACGACGTGCTCGAGCAGGCGTTCGCCGACCACTTCAACCACCACGAGGAGACGTTCGACGAGTTCCTCGCCCGCCTGCGGGCCGACCCGGGCCACCGCTGGGACCACTGGTGGCTCGCCGAGCTCGTCGACGACGGCGCCGCCGAGCCGGTCGGCGCGCTGGTGGCGAGCGCGTCGCTCGACGACGACGGCCGGACGGTCGGCAGCTACGTCGACTACCTCGGCGTGCTGCGCACCGCGCGCGGCCGAGGCGTCGCCCGCTCGCTGCTCGACGCGGTGCTGACCGACGCGGCGGCGCGGGGGCGCAGCGGCGTCGCGCTCGAGGTCGACGCGGACTCGCCGACGGGCGCCGCGTCGCTCTACCGATCGATCGGCTTCGAGACGTCGTACGTCACGCAGTCGTGGCACCGGGACGTCGTCGTCGGCTGACGGTGACGGCGCCTCGGGCGCGCCGCACATCCTGTCCGGTTCGCCCCTTTTTTCCCGGTCACCACCGCGCGTACGGTCGAGACGACCCATCAGCGCTGACGGGGAGGCGGGACCGTGGACGGACGACGCCGGCCGGTGACGGACCGGGGCATGACGCGACGGACGGTGCTCAAGGGCGCCGGGGTGGGGTTCGGCCTCTGGTTCGTCGGGGCGCTCGGCGGGAGACCGGTCGCGCTCGAGGCGGCGGCCGCGCCGGGGGTGCTGCCGCTGCTCGACGCCGCGTCGGTGCCGCAGTGGGTCACGCCGATGCTCGTGCCGCCCGCGATGCCCCGGGCGGGACGCGCGGTCCTGCGCGGCGGGCAGAACGCCGACGTCTACGACGTCGCGGTGCGCCAGGTGAGCCAGCAGGTGCTGCCCCCACCGCTGCCGGCGACGACGCTCTGGGCGTACGGCCCCGCGGCGGCGTCGGGCCCGCGCGCGGCGACGGTCTTCCACGCCCCGAGCGCCACGATCGAGGCGCGCGTCGGTCGTCCGGTGCGGGTGACGTGGCGCAACGAGCTCCGCTCGGACACGGGTGCCTTCCTCCCCCACCTGCTGCCCGTCGACCCGACGCTGCACTGGGCCAACCCGCCCGGCGGGGTCGACGGCCGGGACGGACGCCCGACGTTCTCGACGACGCCACCGCCCTACGACGGTCCGGTCCCCGTGGTGACCCACGTCCACGGCGCCGCGGGCGTGGGCGACGAGAGCGACGGCTACCCGGAGGCCTGGTACCTGCCCGACGCGTCGGACCTCCCGGCCGACCACGCCCGGGTCGGCACCTGGTACGACTTCTTCCGCGCCAGGGCGCAGGCGCTGCACGGCGTCGAGTGGGCCCCCGGCAGCGCGACCTTCCAGTACCCGAACGACCACCGCGCCGCGACGCTCTGGTACCACGACCACACGCTGGGCATGACGCGCCTCAACGTCTACGCGGGTCCGGCGGGCTTCTACCTGGTCCGCGGCGGCCCGGAGGGCGACGACGCGGTGCTCGACTCGCGGACCGGTGCGCCTGCCGTGCTGCCCGGTCCGGCTCCGCGCGAGAACGACGGGTTCCCGAGCTCCAAGCCGTACCGCGAGATCCCGATCGCGATCCAGGACCGGACCTTCCTGGCCGACGGGTCGCTCTTCTACCCGGACACGCGCGCGTTCTTCGACGGGACGGTCGGCCCCTACGTGCCCGACGGCGACGTCGCCCCGATCTGGAACCCGGAGTTCTTCGGCTCGACGATCATGGTCAACGGCGCGACGTGGCCCTACCTGGATGTCGAACGGCGTCGGTACCGCCTGAGGCTGCTCAACGGCTGCAACTCGCGGTTCCTCGTCCTGGACCTGTCCGCGGTGCCGGGCGCCGAGCTGTGGCAGATCGGGTCGGAGGGCGGGCTGCTACCGGCCCCGGTCGACCTCTCGGGGACGCAGCGCGGGCGGCTCCTGCTCGCACCTGCCGAGCGCGCCGACGTCGTCCTCGACCTCACGGCGACGCCCGAGGGCTCGTACGTCATCCGCAACCTCGGCCCGGATGAGCCGTTCGGCGGCGGTGAGCCCGACGGCGACTTCGACGCCGCGGACCCCGCGACGACCGGGCGCGTCCTCCAGCTGCGGGTCGGGCCGGCGAGGTCGCCGGACCTCACGACCCCACCGCGCTTCCTGCGCATGCCGGCGGTCGCACCCGTCGTGCCGAGCGCGGTGCGGCGGCTCGCACTGGTCGAGGAGATGTCGACCGCACCGGAGCTCGCGGAGG
This sequence comes from Cellulomonas carbonis, assembly GCF_014636275.1. GTDB lineage: Bacteria > Actinomycetota > Actinomycetes > Actinomycetales > Cellulomonadaceae > Actinotalea > Actinotalea carbonis. The sequence goes on along the minus strand of NZ_BMEB01000002.1, from coordinate 649,910 downwards.
ACCCGCCGCCGGTCGCGGCGCTCCTGGGCACCGTCGACGGCACGGGACGGTGGACGACCCGCGCGTGGGCGGACGCGGTGACCGAGAACCCGGCGGTCGGGGCGGCTGAGACGTGGGAGATCCACAACGCCACCGCGGACGCGCACCCGATCCACGTCCACGAGACGTTCTTCCAGGTCGTCGACCGTGAGCCCGTCGTCGTCGACGAGGAGGCCGCGACCGTGACGCCCGCGGGCGGCGCCCGGCCGCCCGAGCCCAACGAGTCGGGCTGGAAGGACACCGTCGTCGCCTACCCGGGCGAGGTCACGCGCGTCCGGATGCGGTTCGGGCGCGCAGGTCAGTACGTGTGGCACTGCCACGTCGTCGAGCACGAGGACAACGAGATGATGCGGCCCTACCGGATCGGCCCCGAGCAACCGGGACAGCCCCCGGAGCACGCGCACTGAGCGACGGCGCGGGGTGACGCGCCGCCCTGCCGTCGGTACCGCGCTCCGGGGCCCTGCCGCGAGGCGCTACGCCGCAGCGCGCTCGCCCGCGACGTCGACGCGGATCGCGCAGAGGTGCTCGCGGCGCACGAGGTCCACGAGCTGGTCGCGGGTCGGGACCCGGTCCTCGGCGAGACGCAGGCCGACCTTGCGGGCCGACGCCTGAGGGTGCGACGGGTCGATCCTGCCGAGGTAGTCGTCCGCGGCGGCGCCCGGGGTCTCGACGAGCTCGGCGTGCGCGGGCCGACGCACACCCCGGAGCGTCACCTCGACGTCCGGCAGGTCACGGAGGTTGAGCCGCCACGGGGCGTCGGTCACGACGACGAGCCGTCCGTCCGGGGCCGGGTGGTAGCCGACGGGGATGTCGTAGGTGCGGCCGGTCCGGCGCCCCGTCACGTGCAGCAGCATCAGCTCGTCCTCGCCCCGGCCGGCGCGGCCCGGCGACGACAGGAGCCACCGCATGAACGGGTTCACCGCCCGGATGACGGCCTTCGGCGGGTGCGCGGTCCCGACCGGCTCCCGAGGGGTGCCGTGCCGGCCCGAACCCCGCCGGCGGGCTCGCCTGAGCCCGAGGACCACCACGACGAGCCCTCCGACGACGACGACGGTGCGCATGCGACTCGTCATGACCCCTCCCGGGTGCTCGACGGTCCTCCCAGCCTCCTCCTGCGGAGGCGCCGTGGCGAGAGGCCCGACGCGCGGAGTCACGCCTCCCGGGTGCCGAGCACCACGACCGCGGGCCAGAGCGCCTGAGCCGCGGCGAGCACCCGCTCGGTCAGGCCCGTGACACTCGCGCCGAACGGACCCACGTCCTGCAGCGCGAGGACGAAGACCCCCAGGAGCGCGACCAGCACCCCGGCGGCCGACCGCTGCACGGTCACCGAGAGGACACCACGCTCGCCGCGCCGCCCCGCGAGCGCCGGCCACAGGGACAGCGCACCGAAGGCGACCGCCGCGGCGGCCCCGTGCGCCGCGGGCGCGACGTCGACCGGCAGGAGCGCGACGGCGAGCGTCCCGGCGCCGCCCACGGCGTGCACCACCCGGCCCGGGGTGCGGACGCGACGCACGGCGAGTGCGGTCGCCATGTGCGCGAGTCCCGTCACCGCGAGCGTGCCGCCCATGACCCACGGTGCGCGGGCGTGGGTCGCGGCGAGCGCGCTGATCGTCTCCCCGACCGGGTCGAAGTCGGGCTGGAGCGCCGCGGCGAGCGTCCAGCCGCCGACCAGCGCGACCGGTGCGAGCACCGCGGGGATCGGGGCGCGACGCGCGTTCGGGGAGGTGGTCCTGTCCATGCCCCGGCACGCTACGCACGGTCGCCGCCCGGCACCCGGCGGGCCGGTCGGGCACGGACACGTCGGCGCGCACCCGCGGATCAGGCCGGGGTGCCGAACGCGGACGCCGGGACCTCCGTCTCGCCCTGCTCGATCGCCCGCACCACGCGCTCCGCGACGACGTCGGGCTCCAGCCCCGGCCCGAGCCGTGGCGCCTCGCCGGCGATCGGACGTCCCGCGAGCCCCGTCTCCGTGTGCGGCGGCCGGACGTCGACCACGCGCAGCCGCCGTCGGCGCAGCTCGTGCGCGAGGGCCGCGTCGAAGCCCGTCAGGCCCGCCTTGGTGGCCGAGTAGGCCGCCATGCCCGCGGCCGGGCGCTCGGCGACGACGGCGCTGAGGTTCACGAGGAAGCCACCCGGAGGGAGCACGTCCACCGCGGCGCGCGCGAGCCGGATCGGCGCGACGAGGTTGACCAGCAGCAGCTCGTCGAGGACGTCGTCGTCGAGGTCGCTCACCGCACCGAATGCGACGACCCCCGCTGCGTCGACGACGCCGTCCAGCGGACCGTGCGCGACGGCGGCCCGCACCGCGTCCGCGGGCGCGCTGGGGAAGGTGATGTCGGCCGCGTGGGTGCCGAGTACCGCGGCACCGAGCTCGTCGGCGAGGTCAGCGAGCCGCTCCCCCGAGCGCGCGGTCAGTGTCAGCCGGGTGCCGCGTGCGGCGAGCCGGCGGCAGATCGCCGACCCCAGCCCGCCGGTCGCACCCACGACGAGGACGTGCGCGCCGTCAAGTGCCGTCATGTGCCCCAGGGTCGCACCCGGTGCGGGCGGGCGCCCGACTCCGCGGCACACGCTCGACGGGTGCCCTGGAGCGTTGGCCGACGGTGAGGGGCGGGAGATCGCCGTCGGCGGAGGCTCGCTGCACGACGCCCGCTCGGCGGCGGCCTCGCCGACCTGCGGCATACTCGCGTCGAGGGTTCCGTCGAGGGTCTCGCGGAGTCGCGGGTGGAACCCCCGGGCCTCTAGCTCAACTGGCAGAGCAGCGGACTTTTAATCCGCGGGTTGTGGGTTCGATCCCCACGGGGCCCACCGACCGGCATCCTGCTTCGGCTGATGCGTGACACCACCTTCGGCTGATCCTTGACGCCCCGCGACCCGCACCGCGTGGCACCACCACGCCACCCCGCCCGCCGAGGGCCCTTCGTCCCCCGAACCACCCCGTGCGCCGTCCCTAGCCTCGAGTGGTCGATCGAGCGAGGAGCCGTCGTGCCGTCGTCCGCAGCCCCGGAGTGGTTCCCGTTCGCGCTGCGGCTCGACCCCCTCGCCGCGATGCTCAATGCCGAGCTCTCCGACCACCCCGTGTACGACGGCGTCGAGCTGCAGTGGTTCGACGACGACGTCCACGGCACCGGGATGCTCGCGTTCCTCTCGCGCCGTGAGGACCGGACCGTCGACTACTACGCCGCACCTGGCCTGCGGCTTGATCCGCGCGGCTACGGCATCGGGCGCGGTACCCGGTCGTGGACGGTGACGACGTTCGACGAGGCCACCCTGCGCGTGGAGCCCGACGGCGTCGTCGCGCGGGTGCGCTTCACGGACGTCGACGGCCGGACCGTCGAGGTCGACGTGGACGACCGGGACGGTCGACCGCGACGACGGGCGCGCATGCTCGCCCCGGTGAGCTCCGGGATCGAGTCGCCGCGCTCGCTCCTGGTCGTCTGGATGCACGAGTTCGACCTCGTCCACGTCACCGACCGTCCGCCCGCCTTCCGCATCGACGGTCAGGACGTCGCGACCGGTCGCCTGCCCGGCCGGGCGCTCCACCGCCGCCACCTCGTCAAGTACGCGGGGCCGCTGTGCTCGGTCGAGCTGTGCGCGGGAGATGCCGATCCAGCGAGGCCCGACGACGACGCCCGCGTCGAGACGACCGCCGACGGCTCCGGCGTGCGGGCCGTCGTCGTCGCGCGTCCGCCGCACAGCGCGCGGCTGCTCCTCGACCCGCCGTTCCCGGACCCGGCCGCGCTCGAGCCGGCCGCCGCGCGGTCCGGGCGCTGGGCGCTGCACGTCGACGACGCGCCCGTCACGACCGGCGCCTGGCACCTCGAGCGGTCCGACGACGACGTGGCGATCGCCCTCGACCGGCTCACGCCCTGGCGCCCCGTGGCCCTGCCCCCGCTGATGCGCGTCGTCACGAGGCTCGTCCCCGTGTTCCGGCGCTGGCCCACGACCTACGCGTGGCACGGCACCGCAACGGTCGCCTCACCGGGGGCCGTCACCGGCACGTGGCGGCGGACCGGTGGCCACGACGGACGCGCGTACCGTCGCGCGACCGGCAGCTGACCGACCGCGGACCGACCACGCGCTCCGGAGTCCCCGCGCGCCGCTCCCCTCCCGCGCCTACTGTCCAGACGTGATCGAGATCGAGCCCGTCGCGCTGGGCTACGCGGCGATCGGTGTCGCGACGCTCCTCGCCGCTCTCCTGCCCAAGCTGCTGCGCAAGGCACCCGTGTCGATGCCGATGCTCTTCGTCGCGGCCGGCATGGTCGCGTTCGCGCTGATCCCCGAGCTGCCGACCCCCGACCCGGTCGAGTACAACCACGTCGCCCTGCGCCTCACCGAGATCTGCGTGATCGTCTCCCTGATGGGCGCGGGCCTGGCGATCAACCGCCCGTTCGACCGGCGGCGCTGGGCCTCGACGTGGCGCCTGCTGGGGATCACGATGCCGCTCACGATCCTCGCCGTCGGCGTCCTCGGCTGGGCGGCCCTCGGCCTGGGCGTGGCGAGCGCGGTCCTGCTCGCCGCCGCGCTCGGCCCGACGGACCCCGTGCTCGCCACGGAGGTCCAGGTCAGCGAGCCGGTCGACGAGCCGGGCGCCGACGACGACGAGACCCGCTTCGCCCTGACCTCCGAGGCCGGCCTCAACGACGGGCTCGCGTTCCCGTTCACGTGGGCCGCGGTCGCGATCAGCCTGTCGGGCGTCGCGCCCGGCGGGTGGCTCGGCCACTGGCTCGCCGTCGACGTCGTGTGGCGCATCGCCGTCGGGGTCGGGGTCGGCTGGCTCGTCGGGGCCCTGCTCGGCCGCCTGTTCTTCTCGGGTGTCGCGGAGCGCATGCGGCTCGCCGACCACGCGCAGGGCTTCGTCGCGCTCGCCGCCACGTTCCTCACGTACGGCCTCGCGGAGATCGCGCACGGGTACGGGTTCGTCGCCGTCTTCGTGTCGGCGTGCGCGCTGCGCGCGTCGGAGCGCGGCGCTGAGTACCACCACGTCCTGCACAGCTTCGTCGAGCAGGTCGAGCGCCTGCTGACCGTGGCGGTGCTCGTGCTCGTGGGTGGTGCCGTGAGCCGCGGCGCGCTCGACGGCATCGGTCTCGTGGAGGTCCTCGTCGTGGCGGCGATCCTGCTCGTGGTCCGCCCCGTGGCGGGCTGGCTCGGGCTGGCCGGCGGCGGGACGGGCCCGCGCGAGCGGGGCGTCATCGCGTTCTTCGGCGTCCGCGGCGTCGGCTCGTTCTTCTACGTCGCGTTCGCCCTGGAGGAGGGGTCGTTCCCGGACGCGGAGCGCCTCTGGGCCGTCATCACGCTCGTGGTGCTCGGGTCCGTGCTCCTGCACGGCGTGACCGCGACACCGGCCATGCGCTGGCTCGACGGTCACCGTCGGGCCGCCGCGCAGGACCCGTCGTCCGACGGCGACCCGGCCCGCACGACCGTCTGACCGGCCCCCGGGGCACCGCGCGTCGGCGGCGCCCCGGGGGCCGAGCCGTCCGTCAGAGCGGCGGGACGGCGAGCTCGATCAGCTCCCGCGCCTGCTCGGGGAACCACTGCCCGGCAGCGGGGTCGACCATGCCGCGCTCCGGGTCCTCCGGACCCGCGGTGCCACGCAGGCACCGTCCGTCCGACTCACCGGGCACCTTGATCCACAGGTACGCGTCGACGAGCTCGTTCCCGGTGTCCGTCGTCGGCCGCAGCCCGAGGCCTCGCTCGGGCGGGTTGCACCACGTCTCGGGGTCCGAGTAGGTCTCACCCGACGCGTCCCACGGGCCCTGGCCGTTGCGGCTCGTGTCGACGACGAAGTGCGTCGTGGGCTCGACGTCGCCGAGGGATGCCGCGTAGCGCGAGCTCACGCCCGCGGTGTTGAGCTCGGGCTCGGGAGCCGTGTCGCTCCACTCGCCGAGCTGGCTCAGCGCGACGCCCGTCCAGTCGTTCGCGGGACCGCCGCTCCAGTACTGGTTGCCGCAGCCCGCGTAGTCGCCGGGCGTGACCTCGGTGACGTAGGCGATGCACGACGAGATCCACGTCCCGTAGTGCACGAGGTTGGCGGTGTACTGGTAGTTGGACGCGTTGAGGTAGAAGCCGTCGGCGTCCTGGACCCCCGCGCGCAGGAGGCGGTCGGTGATGTCGCCGACGTTGAGCCACCCGCTGTGCGTCCCGTCGAGGTAGACGGCCGTGCGCGCGTTCTTCCCGAGCACGTCGACCGCGTAGCGGAGCATCGCGAAGCGCTCGTCGGCCGCGGTCGCGGGGTCCGCCTCCGCGGGCTGGCACCACTCCTGGACGCCCTCGACGGTCGTGTACCAGGGGATGATGCCGAGGCCGTCGGGCTCGAGGACCACGACCGCGTCGCGGTTGCCGATGCCCTGCGCGAGCGCGCGCACCCAGCGGCGGTACTCCTCGGCGCTGCCCGCACCGCCCGCCGAGTACTGCGAGCAGTCGCGGAAGGGCAGGTTGTACGCCACGAGGACCGGGACGTCGCCGGCCTTGTCGGCGTCGCGGACGAGGTCGCGCACCTCGCGCCGCACCTCGGACGGCGAGCCGCCCGTGAACCACACGGCGGTCGGGATCTCGGCGAGCGCGAGGGCGTCGGCCTGCGCCTGGCCCGTGAGCCCGGTGGCCGCCTGGGCCGTCGTGCTGTCGGGGTCGACGTAGAGGGTCGTGCCCTGGTCGAGCACGGGCCCGTCCGCGCGGGGTCCGCCGCGGCCGTCACCGGCGGTCGGCACGGCGGCTGCTGCGGTCAGCGCGACCGCGGCGAGCGCCGCGAACGCGGGCACCAGGGCACGGCCGAGCGGCTGGGGCAGAGGACGTCGTCGTCTCATGGGAGCGCTCCTACAACGGTTCGGGACCACCACGTCGTGGTCGGGGTAGGGCTGCGGCCGACCGTTCGCACACGGGCGTGGGACCGCTCCCCCAATCTCGGGGCCGGGTCGCCGCCTGTCAACCGTTCGGCCCAGCCGTGCGCGGAGGCCGAGGTCGGACGCGCACGCGCAGCGGGATGCGACAACGGCCGTGCCGGGCTCGTATGGTCGGCGCATCGGACCGGTGGCGTCGCCACCGGTCGCACGACCCGGGGCTCGACGCCGAGCCCCGCCGCTCGACGGGAGCTGTCCGCAGCATGACGGGACCGGTGACGCGCGGCGACCACCGCCGCTCCGCGCCCTCCGGCGCGACCGCGCTCGCCGAGCGCCCGAGCCGTCACGACGCCCCGGCGTCCTCCCGCAGGCCGCGTCCGCGGGTGGGCGACCTCGTCGAGCGCGTCGTGCACCGGACGTCGACCGTGCGCCCCGTCACGGGCCTCGTCGTGCTCGCAGCGCTCGTCGTCGGCCTGGGGACGCTCGTCTGGGTCGCGGGCGGGACGAGCCGTGCGACGACCCACCTCTTCTACGTGCCGATCCTCCTCGGCGCCCTGCTCTTCCGGCTGCGCGGCGCGACGCTCGTCGCGGTCGCCGCGTCGATCGCGACGAGCCCGGCGATGCCGATGGACGTCGAGACCGGGGCGACCCAGCCCCCGGTCATGTGGCTCATGCGCACGGCGATGTTCCTCGTCGTCGGAGCCCTCGCGGGCACGGTCGTGGAGCTGCGCGACCGCTCGTTCGACCAGCGCCTCGCCGCGGACCTCATGGAGACCCTCGAGCGACCGTCCGTCGCGCGGACCCCGGTCGAGCGCGCTCTCGTCCCTGCGGTGCGCCAGGTCCTCGACGAGCGGCCGTTCCACACCGAGTTCCAGCCGATCTACGACCTGGCCGACGGGCACCTCGTCGCGGTCGAGGCGCTCACGCGGTTCGACTGCGCGCCCGCGCGGACACCCGACCGCTGGTTCGCCGCCGCGCACGCGGCCGGCCTGGGGGTCGAGCTCGAGATCGCCGCGATCGAGGTCGCCCTGGCCGCGGCGGCCGACCTGCCCGAGGGCGTCGGCCTCGGGGTGAACGCGTCCCCCGCGACCGTCGCGGACGCGCGGCTCCTCGCCGCGGTGCGACGGTTCGACCGTCGTCCCCTCACCGTCGAGATCACCGAGCACGCCGTGATCGAGGACTACCCCGTGCTGCGCGAGGCGCTCGCGGCGCTCGTGTGCCTGGGCGTCGACCTCGCGGTCGACGACGCCGGCGCCGGGTTCGCGAGCCTCCAGCACATCGTCCAGCTCGAACCGGACGTCATCAAGCTCGACATGTCGCTCGCGCAGGACGTCGCGGGCAGCCCGCTGCGCCGGGCCCTCGCGACGTCGCTCATCGAGTTCACCGAGCGCAGCGGCGCGCGGCTCGTCGTCGAGGGGATCGAGACGCTCGCGGACCTCACCGCGTGGGCGTCACTCGGCGCGCACGCCGTCCAGGGCTACGCCGTCGGACGCCCGGCACGGCTCCCGGTGGCGCGCTCGTGCGAGCTCCTCGACACGATGATCCGCTCGGGTCACGCCGCGCGCGCCTGAGCACCACCCCGCCGCACCACCCACCACCGCGGCCCCGGACGTGCGACGAGGGCCGCCGCACGGTGCGTGCGACGGCCCTCGAGCGGGCCTCGCGGCCCGCGACTGCGGTCGGGTCAGCCCTGCGGTGCGAGCAGGAAGCCGACGCCCTCGCCCGACGCGGTGGCGTCGAGCTGCTGGTCGGCCAGCACCTCGGAGGTCGACGGCTCGACGAAGACGCGTGCGCCCTCGGCCTCGATCACGTCGTCGCCGTCGGCGGGCGCGGGGACCAGCGACAGCTCGAAGCTGCCGACCTCCTCGCGGGACGGTGCGATGCGCAGGCCACCCTCCTGGGGGAGGTCGGCGCGCGAGGCGATGTCCTGCACGGCGTGGCGGGCGTTGTCGGTGAGCGTGAGCATGGAGCTCCTTCGGGTTGCTGCAGCGCCGGGCACGGTGCACCCGGGCGCTTTGGGCCCCTCCACCGTCACAACCGACGCCGCTGACCGCAACACGGGTTCCCACCCATCGGACACGGGTCTCGCGGGCGAGCACGCACCGACCGGGACGGACCGGGTCGGATCCCGACTTCTGCCCAGATGCTGGACGGGGGCGGTGAGAGCCGTGTACCCCTGGACGCGTGACGGTGACCGGATCGCCATGGGGGGTTCACCCCGCCTCCCCATGCTGGCCGCTGCCGGCTCGACGACGAGCCGTCTGCGTCACGCCCGTTCCGCCCCCGCACACCGTGGGGGCCCGGAAGGAGAACCTGTGCCCCACTGGTCCAAGCGCGCCCTGACCGGCGTCACGGCGTTGGCGGTCTGCGCCACGCCGGCAGTCGTGGCCCCCGCGGCCTCAGCGGCGGTCGACCCCGCCTCCCCCCTGGTCATCAACGAGGTCTACGGCGGCGGCGGGAACTCCGGCGCCACCTACACCCACGACTTCGTCGAGCTCTACAACAAGGGCACCGAGCCCGTGGACCTGTCGGCCTGGAGCGTGCAGTACGCGAGCGCGGCCGGCACGACGTGGTCGGGCGTCACCCCGCTCACCGGCACGATCGAGCCGGGCGAGCACTACCTGGTCCAGCAGGCGCAGGGAGCCGGGGGCACGACCCCGCTGCCGACGCCGGACGCCGTCGGCACGGTCGCGATGTCGGGCTCCTCGGGCAACGTCGCCCTGGTGTCCTCCGCCTCCGCGCTGACCTGCGCCGGCACCGCGTGCGCGACCGACGCGGCCGTCGTCGACCTCGTCTCCTACGGCGGCTCCGCCTACGCGGGCAGCGGACCCGCGCCGCGGCTGTTCAACACGACGTCGGCCTCGCGCGACGCGCAGCACACCAACACGGGCGACAACGCGGCCGACTTCGCGGCCGGCGACCCGACGCCGACCTCCGGCCCGGGCGCCGAGGAGCCCGAGGAGCCGCCCGTCGTGCCGCTCCTGACCATCCCCGAGATCCAGGGCACCGGCGCCACGTCGACGCACGTCGGCGAGGAGGTCCTGGTCCGCGGCGTCGTCACCGCGGCCTACCCGACCGGCGGCTACTTCGGCTTCACGATCCAGACGCCCGGGTCGGGCGGCCAGGTCGGCGAGGCCTCCGACGGCCTCTTCGTCTACCAGCGCTCGGGTGCCGTGGCCGTCCAGATCGGCCAGCACGTCGAGGTCCGCGGCACCGTCGCCGAGTTCAGCGGGCTGACGCAGGTCGTCGTGCCCGACGCGTCGGGCGTCACGGTCCTCACGGAGGAGGCGGCCGCGGTCACGCCCGTCGCCGTCCCGTGGCCCGCGACCGACGAGGGCCGCGAGGTGCTCGAGTCGATGCTCTTCGAGCCCGTCGGCACGTACACGGTGAGCAACACGTACTCGACCAACCAGTACGGCGAGGTGGGCCTCGCCTTCGGCGACCTGCCGCTGCTCCAGCCGACCGACTTCGGCCTGCCGGGCACGCCGGAGCACGACGCCGTGGTCGCGGAGAACGCGGCCCGCGCGGTCGTGCTCGACGACGGCGCGTCGACGAACTTCCTGCGCAGCGACAACGGCGACCTCACGCCGCCGTACGTCTCGACGGAGAACCCGGTCCGCGTCGGAGCCGAGGTGGTGTTCCCCGAGCCGGTCGTCGTCGACTACCGCAACAACGCGTGGAAGCTCCAGCCGACGGAGACGGTGACGGCCACGACCCCGCTCTCGGAGCGGCCGACCTTCGAGGACACGCGCACCGCGGCCCCGGACGCCGACCGCCTCGGCGGCGGCGAGTACACCGTCGCGTCGTTCAACGTCCTCAACTACTTCACGACCCTCGGCGACCAGGACCCGGCGTGCGTGCCATACACGACGCCCGACGGTGAGCCCGTCACGGTCCGCACGGGCTGCGCGGTGCGCGGGGCGTGGGACGCGGAGGACCTCGCTCGCCAGCAGGCCAAGATCGTCGACGCCATCACGGCGCTCGACGCGTCGGTGGTCGGCCTCATGGAGATCGAGAACTCGCTCGTCGTCGACGGCGTGGCCGACGAGGCCGTCGCGACGCTGGTCGACGCGCTCAACGCCGAGGCCGGTGAGGAGCGGTGGGCCTACGTCCCGTCATCGGACGAGCTCCCGCCCGCCGAGGAGATGGACGTCATCACCAACGCGATCATCTACCAGCCCGCCGAGGTCAAGCCGCGCGGCGAGATGCGCGTGCTCTCGGAGCTGAGCGGTGAGGGCGAGGCCTTCGACAACGCGCGCGAGCCGATCGCCCAGGTGTTCAAGCCCAAGCGCGGGGGCGGCGAGCCGTTCCTCGTCGTCGTCAACCACTTCAAGTCCAAGGGCTCGGGCGAGGGCCCGGGCAACGACGTCGACGAGGGTCAGGGCCTGTCCAACGCGGACCGTGTCGAGCAGGCCACCGCGCTGCGCGACTGGGTCCCGACCGTGCTGGACGACCACGGCCGCGACCGCATCGAGGACACGTTCCTCGTGGGTGACTTCAACGCCTACTCCGAGGAGGACCCCATGCAGGTCCTCTACGCGGCCGGCTACGTCGACGTGAACCTGTGGATGGAGGAGCGCGGCTTCGAGCGCGAGTACACGTACTCGTTCCGCGGGCTCTCGGGCTCGCTCGACCACGTGCTCGTCAGCACCTCGGTCCTCGACCGGCTCACGGGCGCGGACGTCTGGGAGATCAACGCGGGCGAGTCCGTCGCGCTCGAGTACAGCCGCCACGGCTACCACGGCACCGACTTCTACGCCGAGGGCCCGTACCGGTCGAGCGACCACGACCCGGTCGTCGTCGCGTTCACCTCGGGCAAGGACACCGGCGGTCCGGGGTCCGGCGGACCCGGTCACGGGGGCGTCGTGAGCCACGTCGTCGCGCTGATCAAGCTCCTGCTCGGCTGGTTCACCGGCCGCTGAGGCGCGCCAGGGGCCCGTCGTCACCCTCGCGGGGGACGGCGGGCCCCTCGCACCCGTCTCGACGTGCGGGGTGCACCGGCCCCCACTAGCGTCCCGGTCGAGGGGCTGACAAGCCCCAAGAACGGAAGGGGTACGTCATGGAAATCGGCGGCATCATCAGCGCCATCATCATCGGCCTCATCATCGGTGCGCTCGGGCGGCTCTTCGCCCCGGGTCGGCAGAACATCTCGATCATCGTCACGATCATCGTCGGCATCGCCGCGGCGTTCCTCGGCGCGTGGATCGTGCCGAGCGACGACGGCTTCAGCATCCTCACGCTGATCGTGCAGCTCGTCCTCGCGGTCATCGGCGTGATCATCGCGGCCCAGCTCCTGGGTCGTCGTCGTACCGTCTGACGCGAGCCGTCACAGCTCTCTCCTCGAGAGCCGGACGCCCGGTGGCCCCCAGGGTCGCCGGGCGTCCGCGTGTCCGGGCAGCTTCACGGAGCGCAGGAGCGCTGTTCGGGTCTGTTGGTTTTCGTTCGATCCTGGTAACGTGGTCGTCATGTGGATGGTCACCGGAGGCGCGGGGTACATCGGCGCCCATGTCGTGCAGGCGTTCCTCGACGAGGGCATGGCGGTCGTCGTCCTCGACGACCTGTCGAGCGGTCACGCGGAGTTCGTCCCCGAGGGCGTGCCGCTCGTGCGAGGTTCGATCCTCGACACCCCGCTCGTCGAGGCCGCGCTCCGCGAGCACGGCGTGGACGGCGTCGTCCACCTCGCCGGCTTCAAGTACGCGGGCGTGAGCGTCCAGCGCCCGCTCCACACCTACGCGCAGAACGTCACGGGGACCGCGCACCTCCTCGAGGCGATGGACGCGGCCGGGGTGCGCCGCATCGTGTTCTCCTCGAGCGCCGCGGTCTACGGCACGCCCGACGTGGACCTCGTGACCGAGCGCACGCCCACCGCTCCCGAGTCGCCCTACGGCGAGAGCAAGCTCATCGGCGAGTGGCTCCTGCGCGACGCGGCCCGCGCGACCGCCGACGACGACGCCCCGCTGCGCCACACGTCGCTGCGGTACTTCAACGTCGTCGGGTCGGGTCGCCCGGACCTGTACGACTCGAGCCCGCACAACCTCTTCCCGCTCGTCATCGAGGCGCTGCTCGCCGGCCGGACGCCGCGCATCAACGGCACCGACTACCCCACGCCGGACGGCACGTGCGTGCGCGACTACGTGCACGTGGCCGACCTGGCCCGTTCGCACGTCGTCGCAGCGCGGGCCCTCGAGGCGGGAACCTCTCTCGAGCCCGTCTACAACCTCGGCAGCGGCGACGGCGTGTCCGTGCGCGAGATCATGACCACGATGGCCGACGTCACCGGCATCGCGTTCGAGCCCGACGTCGCGCCCCGCCGGCCCGGCGACCCGGCGCGCATCGTCGCCTCGGGCGAGCTCGCCGCGCGCGACCTGGACTGGCGCATGCGCCACTCGCTCACCGAGATGGCCCGGTCCGCGTGGGAGGCCCGCCGGCAGGCCTGACGTCCAGGTCCCCGTCGGGGCGCGACGCGGGTCGGCCCCGGTCGGAGCCCGGTCAGATCCGGCTGGGGACCGAGTCAGGTCCCGATCGCCCGGATCGCGTCGAGGCGGGACGCGACCGCCTCGAGCACGCGCTCGTCCCCGGCGTAGACGCCGTCGGGCCGGGGCCAGTGCACGACGAGGTCGGTGAAGCCGAGCTCCGCCGCGCGGCCCACGGCGTCCTCGAGGACGTCGACGCTCGTCAGGGAGAACACCGGCGACGCGTCGACGTTGAGGTACCGGTCGACCCCTGCGGGGTCGCGGCCCGCGTCGGAGGCGACCTGCTCGAACCGTCGCACCATCGCGCCCAGACCCGCCCACCACGCGTCGTAGCGCTCGGCGCCCGTCGCGCCCTCCTCGCCCGCCCCGACGCCGTCGCCGGGCCCGTACGTCGCCCACCCCGCGCCGTGCCGGGCGGCGACCCGCATGCCGCGCGGCCCGTTGGCGGCCACGACGAAGGGCACGCGCGGACGCTGCACGCAGCCGGGCAGCATGCGCGCCTCGCGGACCGTGTAGTGCGCGCCCTCGTGGTCGGTCACGGGCTGCGTCAGGAGAAGGTCGAGCACGTCGACGAACTCCTCGAACCGCGCGACGCGCTGACCAGGTGTGAGCTCGGGGTCGCCCAGGACGTCGGCGTCGAGGCCCGTGCCGCCCGCACCGACGCCGAGCACGAACCGACCCCGGCTGACGTCGTCGAGGCCCATCACGTCCTTCGCGAAGGGCACGGGGTGCCGGTAGTTGGGGCTCGCGACCCACGTGCCCAGCGGGATGCGCTCGGTGACGCCGGCGGCCGCGGCGAGGACGGGGACCGTCGCGAGCCACGGCTCGTCGGCGAGCGACCGCCACGCGAGGTGGTCGTACGTCCAGGCGTGGTCGAAGCCCATCTCCTCGGCGCGCCGCCAGCGCGTCCGGTCCTCGCTCCAGCGCAGCTGCGGGAGCAGGACGATGCCGATGCGCACGTGCCCTCCTGGGCGGTCAGGACCAGCCGAGCTCGTGCAGCCGGTCGTCGTCGATGCCGAAGTGGTGCGCGACCTCGTGCACCACGGTGACCGCGACCTCGTCGACGACGTCCTCCACGGTGTCGCAGATCGCGAGCGTCGGGTTGCGGTAGATCGTGATGCGGTCCGGGAGCGACCCGGCGGCCCACCACCCGTCGCGCTCGGTCAGGGCCACGCCCTCGTAGAGCCCGAGCAGCTCCGGGTCGTCCTCGGGCGCGTCGTCCTCCACCAGCACGACGACGTTGTCCATCCGCGCCGCGAGCTCCTCGGGGATCAGGTCGAGCGCGTCGCGGACGGCGTCCTCGAAGGCGTCCCGTGACATCTCGACCACGCGCCCATCATCCCCTGTCGATCGAGGTCCCCGACACCCGGCGCCGGCTGTCCCCGACACCCGGCGCCGGCCGGTTCGCCCCCCAGCCGGATGGGACGCGGACGGGCCGCTGACCTGCGTGGGGAGCCCGGTTTTGGGGATGGGGCGTCGTACCCGTATGCTGTGCGAGGTCTTCGGCGCAACAACTCCGGGGCGTCCCAGACGGGCCCGCCCCCATCGTCTAGCGGCCTAGGACCCCGCCCTTTCACGGCGGTAGCACGGGTTCGAATCCCGTTGGGGGTACGAGCAGGATCGGCAGTTCGAGCAGTGCAGCAGTACCGGTATCCTTGTGATCCACCACAAGGCCCCGTAGCGCAGTCTGGTTAGCGCGCCGCCCTGTCACGGCGGAGGTCGCGGGTTCAAGTCCCGTCGGGGTCGCTCAGCACAAACGCCCGGTCGCAAGACCGGGCGTCGGTGTCTCGGCCAGATAGCTCAGTTGGTAGAGCGTTCGACTGAAAATCGAAAGGTCCGCGGTTCGAACCCGCGTCTGGCCACCGCAGCTCAGGAGGCGCGAGCCCCCACCCGACGCCCCGCCCGGTCCCGCCGGACGGGGCGTTCGTCGTCCCGGCCGGCCGCTCCGTGATCGCTCCGATTGCCGAACACGCGTCGCACCGGTTGTCTGTACCGCAGAATGTGGCTGACACCCCGCTGCTCGCCGAGCGGACGAGAAGGGACGTGGTGACGTGACCAGCACGCGAAGGACCTTCGGCCGCGAGGAGCGGCCGAGCATCGGCGAGCTCGTGAGCCAGCTCTCCGAGAAGACCTCCCGGCTCGTGCGCGACGAGATCCAGCTCGCCAAGAGCGAGCTCGCGACGAAGGCGAAGCACGCGGGCGTCGGGATCGGCCTGTTCGCCGGCGCGGCGTTCCTCGGCTTCTTCGGGTTCGCGGCGCTCATCACGACGGCGATCCTCGGTCTGTCGAACGCGGTCTCGCCCTGGCTGGCCGCCCTGATCGTCGCCGTCGTCCTCCTCGTCGTCGCGGCCGTCCTGGGCCTGCTCGGCAAGAAGGCCCTCGACCGGGGCGTCCCGCCCACCCCCGACCGCGCCCAGGAGAACGTCAAGCTCGACGTCCAGGCCGTCAAGGAAGGACTGCGCTGATGAGCCCCACCACGCCCGACTCGATCGAGGCGGACATCGCCCGCACCCGCGCCGAGCTCCGCGAGACGGTCGACCAGCTCTCGGACCGGCTCTCCCCCAAGAACCTGGCGCAGGAGGCGGTCGAGGAGGCGAAGATCGCCGTCGCCGACCTCAAGCGGCGCGTCACCGGTGAGGTGCGCGAGCCGGACGAGCCCGAGGCGACCCGGACGGGCTGGATCGTGCTGGGCGGCGGTGCGGCCCTCGCCCTCGCCGTCGTCACGAAGGTGATCCGCAAGCTCTGACCGGCGCCGCTGCGGACCGGCGCCGCTGCGGACCGGCGCCTCGGCTGACCGGCGCCGCCGCCTCTGACGACGCAGCGATGCCGCGCGCAGGACGACGGCCCGGGCCCCCGACTGGTGTCGGGGGCCCGGGCCGTCGTCGTACGCGCCGTGCGAACCGTCAGACGGCGCGCTGCTGCGGCACGTCGAGCAGTCTCCTGACCTCGGACTCGCGGTAGCGACGGTGGCCGCCGAGCGTCCTGATCGCGGAGAGCTTGCCGGCCTTGGCCCACCGCGTGACTGTCTTGGGGTCCACGCGGAACAGTGCGGCCACCTCGGACGGCGTGAGCAGCGTCTCTTCCGTTGAGTGCCTGGACACGTCAGTCCTCCTCTCGAAGGTCGGCGCGACCGCTCCCCGGTGGAACGGCCGTCCCCCGCGCGACCTGCAGACATCGTCGCAGGTGGTTCAAAACGGCGCACACCGGGCAACCCCGACACTCCGGGCGCCGGGGCCGCACCCCGCCCGCCCGGCCTGCCTCCACACGCAGCGAAAGCCCAGGTCAGCGTGTCGGACGTCCGCCGCTCGGTCCGCCGGCGGCCCGCCATGCCGACGCGCTCCGTCCCAGCCCGTGGACCCGAGGACGGGTCGCGATGCGGGACGCCGTCCCCGTCCCGGCACACCGTGCCCGCGCGCCACCGACGGCGCGCGCGACCCGCCACGCCGTCCTCGCTGCCACCACGGAGCGCGCGTGGGGAGCGTGTGCGCTGTCACAGCACCCACGAGGCGAGTCACGGCACCGCGACGACGACGCCCGTCCTCGTGTTCGCCCACGGGTGAGCGAGTCGCCGGAACCCGGTTCGAGCATGTACCGTTGGCGCACGACGAAGAACAGCTCCTCGGGGCCGCTCGTGGTGACACACGATGCCGCCCCGCTTCCACGTTAGAGGGGGTCGGTGCCATGGGGCGCGGCCGTCAGAAGGCGAAGCAGACCAAGGTCGCTCGCGAACTGAAGTACTCCACGTACGAGCCGAACTACCGAGCCCTCGAACAGGAGCTGACGTCGCGGAAGACCTACTCGGGTCTCGCCACGACGGAGGACTCCCCGGAGCCGGAGTCGGACGACTACGCCGGTTGGGTGGACGACGAGCGCTGACCGCTCGGCGCACCGTCCCCACGGGACGTCCCCGAACCGGGGGACGTCCCGTGCTCAGGTGCGGTAGCTCCCGCGGAGGCTGACCGCTCCCGCGTCGACGCCCTTGGTGCCGCGCACCACGTCGTCGCCCGTCGCGCCGTCATCGGCGCGGACGCCGCCGAGCACCCACGCGGGGACGCCGAGCGCCTCGAGCCGCGCGAGGGCGTGGTCGACGCTCGCGCCGTCGACGACCGCGACCATGCCGACCCCGAGGTTGAGGGTCCGCTCGAGGTCCGTCCACGGCACCGAGCCGAGCTCCTGCACCATCGCGAACACCGGCGGGACCTGCCACGCACCGCGGTCGACGTCCGCGACGACGCCCTTCGGGAGGACGCGTGCGAGGTTCGCCGCGAGGCCCCCGCCCGTGACGTGGCTGTACGCGTGCACGCCGGCCGCGTCGTCGCGCGCGAGGTCGAGGCACGGCCGGGTGTAGAGCCGGGTGGGGACCAGCAGCTCCTCGCCCACCGTGCGGCCGAGCTCGGGGACGTGCCGCTCGAGCCCCCAGCCCGAGACCTCGAGCACGCGACGGACCAGCGAGTACCCGTTCGAGTGCAGGCCCGACGACGCCATCGCGATCACGACGTCACCCTCGCGGACCCGGTCGGGGCCGAGGACGTCGTCGGCCTCGACCACGCCGGTCGCGGCGCCCGCGACGTCGTACTCGTCCGGACCCAGCAGACCCGGGTGCTCCGCCGTCTCGCCACCGACGAGGGCGGTCCCGGTCTCGGCGCACGCGGCGGCGATCCCGCGGACGACGGCCGCCATGCGCTCGGGCACCACCCGGCCCGTCGCGATGTAGTCCGTCATGAACAGCGGCTCGGCGCCGACCACGACGATGTCGTCCACGACCATCCCGACCAGGTCGGCGCCGATCGTGTCGTGCACGTCGAGCGCCTGCGCGATCGCGACCTTGGTGCCGACGCCGTCCGTCGACGTCGCGAGGAGCGGTCGGCGGTAGCGCGTGAGGGCCGACGCGTCGAACAGGCCCGCGAAGCCGCCGACGCCGCCGAGCACCTGCGGGCCGTGCGTCGCGCGCACGGCGTCCTTCATGAGCTCGACCGCGAGGTCGCCCGCCTCCGTGTCGACGCCCGCGGAGGCGTACGTGACGCCCCCCGTGGGCACCGCCGCGGCCTGGGCGTGCCGGCCGCTCACGGGCGCCGGAGCGCGTCGGCGCCACCGGTCGAGGTCATCAGGGAGCCGAGGCCGTCCTCGGGCGCGCCGAGGGGCAGCTCGCTCTGCTCGAGGAGGTTCTTGCCGAGGCGGTCCGCCGGGGGCAGCTCGATCGGGTAGCGACCCGTGAAGCACGCCGTGCACAGACGCGACGACGGCTGCTCCGTCGCGGCCACCATGCCCGCGAGCGAGATGTACCCGAGCGAGTCGGCGCCGATCGAGCGGCCCACCTCGTCCGGGGACAGGCCCGTCGCGATCAGCTCGGCGCGCGACGCGAAGTCGATGCCGTAGAAGCACGGCCACTGCACGGGTGGTGAGGAGATCCGGACGTGCACCTCGGCCGCCCCGGCCTCGCGCAGCATGCGGACGAGCGCACGTTGGGTGTTGCCCCGGACGATCGAGTCGTCCACGACGACGAGCCGCTGGCCGCGGATCACCTCGCGCAGCGGGTTGAGCTTGAGGCGGATGCCGAGCTGGCGCAGCGTCTGGGACGGCTGGATGAAGGTGCGGCCGACGTACGCGTTCTTGGTCAGGCCCTGCGCGTACCGGATGCCCGACTCTGCGGCGTAGCCGATCGCGGCCGGCGTGCCCGACTCGGGCACCGGGATGACGAGGTCGGCCTCGACGGGGAACTCGCGTGCGAGCGTGCGGCCCATCTCGACGCGGGCGGCGTGCACCGACCGGCCGGCGATCGTCGTGTCGGGACGCGCGAGGTAGACGTACTCGAACGCGCATCCGGTCGGCGTGGGCTCGGCGAAGCGGCGCGTGCGCAGGCCGTCCGCGTCGATCGCGATGAGCTCACCCGGCTCGACCTCGCGGACGAGCGACGCGCCGACGATGTCGAGGGCGGCGGTCTCGCTCGCGACGACCCAGCCGCGCTCGAGCCGGCCGAGGACGAGCGGGCGGACGCCGTGCGGGTCCCGTGCGGCGTAGAGCGTGTGCTCGTCCATGAAGACGAGGCAGAACGCACCACGCAGGCGCGGCAGTACCTCGGCGGCGGTGGCCTCGAGCGTGTGGTCCGGGTCGCCCGCCAGGAGCGCGGTGACGACCGCGGTGTCGGTGGTGTTGCCGCGGGCCAGCTCTCCGCGGCGCAGCGCCCCGTACCGCTCCGCCACGAGCTCGACGAGCTCGGCGGTGTTGGTCAGGTTGCCGTTGTGCGCGAGGGCGACGGTGCCCCCCGCGGTCGCGCCGAGGGTCGGCTGGGCGTTCTCCCACGTCGACCCGCCGGTCGTCGAGTAGCGCGTGTGACCGATCGCGATGTGGCCGGTCAGCGCGTTGAGCGCGGTCTCGTCGAAGACCTGCGAGACGAGCCCCATGTCCTTGTAGACGAGGAGCTGCTCACCGTTCGAGGTCGCGATGCCTGCCGACTCCTGCCCGCGGTGCTGCAGCGCGTACAGGCCGAAGTAGGTGAGCTTCGCGACCTCCTCGCCGGGAGCCCAGACCCCGAAGACGCCGCAGGCGTCCTGAGGTCCCTTCTCGCCGGGCAGGAGGTCATGGGTCAGTCGTCCGTCACCGCGGGCCACGACCCCATGGTGGCACACGCCGACCGAGGGGTCCTCCGGGGCCCGCTCCGTGGGCGCCGGCGCCGTTCAGCGGGCGCGACCCGCACGCTCGACGACGACGGCGACCGCGGCGCCGACGAGCGCCCCCAGGGCCGCCGCGACGACGACGAGGACGGCGAGCACCGTGCCCGTGCCGACGGTCGCGTCGTCCGACCGCGGTACGACGAGCACCGTCACGACCGCCGCGAGCACCGCGAGCGCAGCCCCGGTGAGCGCGAACGCGCGGTAGCGGGGTGCCCGCCGGACGGTCGCCGGCTCGGCGACGCGCTCGAGCTCGTCGGGCGTCGGGCCAGGAGCCGGCCGGTCCTCGTCGTGGGCCTCGGTCATGGCCGGACCCTATCCGGGCGCGCCGACGCCCGGGCGGGGAGCCCGCCCGGGCGTCGGTCGTGCACTGCGCGTCAGGCGCGCCCGTCAGACGGGCTCGGGGCCCTCGGCGTCCGCGGTGAACCACCCCACGACGTCGACGGCCACGTCGACCGTCCCGCCGTGCGGCTGGTCGGAGTACAGCGAGATCCGACCGTCCTCGGGCACCGCCACCACCACGAGGTTGGGCAGCTCACGCCCCTGGATGTAGTTGATCGACGAGACGTTCGGCGTCGCGCCGCCCGTCTCCGGGTAGACCCGCAGGTTGCCGACCGAGCTCGGGCGGATCGCCGTCACGTTGAGGACGACGGTCGTCGCGTCGGCGGGCAGGTCCGCGAGGTCGTTGAGGTCGAGCGTGCGCTCCTGGTGCGCCATGAGCTTCGCGCCGTCGCGGGTGTCGAGCACCCGGTCCGGGACGATCTCGGTGTACTCGGCCTCGGCCGTCACCCAGCCGACGACGTCGAGGACGACGTGCACCGGGTTGCGTGCCGGACCCACGGGCGTGTCGGACCAGAACGACACCGTGCCGTCCTCGGACAGCGTCACCATCGCGAGGTTGGCCTTGTCCTGACCCGGTGCGTAGTTGACGACCGACGTGCCGGGCACGTCGTCGCCGCCCGCGAAGACCCGGAGGTTGCCCGGGGCCGTCGGGCCGGTGACGGTGACGTTGAGCAGCACGGCCGTCGCCTCGGCGGGGACGCCCGCCTCACCGGTGACCTGCACCTCGTACGGGGTGCGGTTCCGCACGGGGCCGACGTACGGGCCGGCCGGCGTGGACGGACGCGTGTCGACGAGCCGGCGCGAGGCCTGCAGCTCGACACCCGAGTCGGGCAGGAGGAACGCGGAGACGTCGAGCAGGACCCCGGCTGCGGGCGCACCACGCGTCACGTAGCAGAGGCGGCCGTCCTCGGACAGCGGCACGAACGTCGTGTTCGCGACGTCCTTGCCCGGCTCGAAGTTGACCGTCGAGCCCTCGGTCGCGCGGCCGGTGGCGCCGTCGGGGTAGACGACGACGTGGCCGTAGCTGTTCGGGCGGACGGTGGTCACGTTGAGCACGACGCCCACGGCCTCGGCCGGGACGGGGCTGATCCCGCCGACCTGGATGCAGACGGGGACGTCGGGCGCGACGACCGGCGGCGTCGGGACGCGCACCGGCTCCACCGGCACGAGCGACGACGGCAGCTGGCCGGGCACCGCGAACCACGCCTCGGTGCCCGTGCCGGGCACGTGCGCGACGAGCGCGACCGTTCCGACGGCCCAGTCGGGGAGCGTGACCTCGACGGTCGCGCGACCGACCTCGTCGGTGCCGTCGACGATCGTCGGGTCGATGTCGGCGCGGCCGACCTCGGTGTCGCCGAGGTGCACGACGACCTCGTCGCCCTGCTCCTCACCGGCGCTGAACAGCAGCGACGAGAGGTCGACCTCGAAGGTCGAGCCCGGCGCGAAGCCGCCCTCGGGCGCCGCGGGCAGCTGGACGCCGACGGCGCGCTGCGCGAGGTCGGGCGACACGGGCGACATCGCGTCCATGTAGTCCACGAACGCCTGGAGGTCGATCCGGCCCGAGTCGGCCCGGTCCTCCGCGGTGACGTCGGCGAACGTCGTGAAGTTGTCGCCACCCGAGGCGAGGAACGAGTTCGCCACGACGCGGTACTCCCCCGCCGGGTCGAGCCACTCGTCGCCGACCCACACGTCGGTGACGCGCTCGCCCTGCGCGGCGGTCGGGTCGTAGGTGTACGTCAGACCCGCGACGCCGAGCTTGAGGATCGCGCGCTCGGCGCCCTCGGGCTGCCACTGCTCCTCGAGGACCTGGACGACCTGCTCACCCGTCATCGTCAGCGCGACGAGCGTGTTGGCGAAGGGCTGGACCTCGGCCGCCTCGCGGAACGTCACGTTGCCGTCGGGGTCGCCCTCGCCGGACGACGCGAACAGGATGTCGGTCCGCAGGCCACCGGGGTTCATGAAGGCGATCTCGGTACCGAGGTCCTGCGTCGCCCACAGCTGGACGTCCGCGACCAGGTTGCCGAGCGTCGACTCACCGCCGCGGTTGGAGGACCCGTCGGCGTTCTGCGCGCGGAAGAGGTCCTCGGTGACGGTGCCGAGCGAGACCGAGCCGAGCTCGTCCGCCTCGAGCACCGCCGCGTCGACGACGTCCTGGACGGCCTCGACCTGCGGGTACTCGAGCTCGCTCGTCTCGTCGTCGACGAGGTCGACGACGTGGGCCTCCGAAGCGACGAGGTCACCCGTGGTGGGGTCCACCGTCAGCTGCACGTGCGCCAGGGCCTCGCCGTACTGGCCGCCCTGCACGACGGGGCGGGCGACATCCGCGCCCCAGCCGTCGACCGGGACCAGGTGCGCGTACCGCTGGTGCGTGTGGCCGGAGAAGACCGCGTGCACGTCGTCGCTCAGGCCGGTCACGAGCTGGCCGAACGACGTCGCACCGGTCGCGTCGGCGACGTCGGCGCCGTTGGCGCCCTCGTGCACGAGGAGGACGATCACGTCGGCCTCGTCGTTCGCCTCGTCACCGTCGCTGAGCTGCGCTGCGACGCGGTTGACCTCGGGAAGCATCGGCTTGACCTCGAGGGTCTCGATGCCCGCGGGCGAGACGAGGCTCGGGAGGTCCTCGGTCATCGCGCCGACGAAGGCGACCGTGAGGCCGTCGACCTCCTCGAGCGCGTACTCCTGGTACGCGGGCTCGCCGGTGGTCGTGTCGTACAGGTTGGCCGCCAGGTACGGGAACGTGTCCTCGACGGCCGGCAGCACGCGGTCGTCGACGTCGACGCGTCCGCGGTCGAACTCGTGGTTGCCCAGGGCCGCGGCGTCGAGGTCCATGAGCTCCAGGGCGTCCATCGTCGGCACGTCGTCGGCGACGAAGGACGTGAAGGTCGAGGCGCCGATGTTGTCACCGGCGGACACGAAGAGCGTGTTGGCGTTGGCGGTCTCGAAGGCCTGGACGGCCCCCGCGAGCGACGCGGCACCGGCGGACTGCCGGTTCTGCTCGAGCCGGCCGTGGAAGTCGTTGATGCCCACGATGTCGATCTCGACGAGGTGGTCGGCGGCAGCGGCAGGTGGGACGACGACGGCAGCCGCGCAGATCACGCCGGCTGCCGTCAGAGGGGCGAGGCGCCGGGTACGGCGCCGGGTCAGGTGCATCGGGCGGACCTCCAAGGGTCGTTCGCGAGCGTCGGCGCAGGTCGCGCCGGGGGACGTTCGGCACGCTAGCCCTCGCCCGCACCCGCCGACCAGACCCTGCGTCCCTTCGGTCCGCGGCCGTGGGGAGATGTTCACGAGCCGGACGCCCCCGTTCAGCGCGTGGACACCTGCGCTGCTCCGAGCGGGTGGTGGGCGCACACGGGAGGGGATTCGCGCACGGGGACGACGGCGACGCCGGCGCACGTGAGGGGGCGCCCCGGCGGATCCCGGCGGGCCCCGGCGGGCGCGGTCAGCGCGGCCGGGCCGCCTGGAGCGGCAGGAGCCGCGACAGGTCCGCGCGCTCGCCCGACGCGCTCACGCGTCCCGCAGCGACCGCGTCGGACCACGTCGTCGCGCCGGTCACGAGCTCGAGCCAGGTCGTCGGGTCGGTCTCGACGACGTTCGGCGGAGTGCCGCGCGTGTGCCGCGGGCCCTCGACCACCTGGACGGCGCCGTCGGGCGGCACGCGCACCTCGACCGCACGGCCCGGTGCGACGTCGGCGAGCTCCTCCAGCGTGAACCGCACCGCGGTCCGGACGACGGACCGTGGCGCGCCCGCCGGGTCGCCGCGCCATGCGGCGACCGCGGCGCGACCCTCGACCGGGTCGGTCCGACGACGGGGAGGCACCTCAGGCGAAGTGGGCGGGCAGGGTCGCGCGGTGCGCCGCCTCGAGCTCGCGCAGCGGCACGCTGAACAGGTCCCGGACCTCGAGCGCGGCACCACCGTCGAGGCCCGCCTCGGCGGCCCCCTCGACGGCACCGGCCGAGCCTGCCCCGACGGGCGGGAGAGTCGTCGTCGCGGACGGCACCGCGGCGTCGTCGGTCACGCCGATCTGCAGGCACGGGACGCCGCGCGCGGTGCACAGGTCGACGAGCCGGACCGACTCGCTGCGCGGGACGGCGACGACGGCACGCGCCGTCGACTCCGAGAAGAGCGCCTCGAAGGGCGTCACGTCGTCGCGCTCGCACAGCTCGTCGAGCCGGACGCGCGCCCCGACGCCGTAGCGCAGGCTCGACTCGACCAGCGCCTGGGCCAGACCGCCCTCGGACAGGTCGTGCGCGGCGTCGACGAGCCCGTCGCGGGACGCCGTGACCAGGACCTGGGCGAGCGCGCGCTCGGCGGCGAGGTCGACGGCGGGCGGGCGGCCGCCCAGCTGGCCGTGCACGACGTCGGCCCACGCCGAGCCGTCGAGCTCGCCCCGCGTGATACCGAGGAGGTAGATCGCCTGGCCCGGTGCGCGCCACCCCGACGGCGTCGCGCGGTGCACGTCGTCGATGACGCCCAGGACGCCGACGACGGGCGTGGGGTGGATCGAGGAGTCGATCGTGCCGGGCTCGCCCGTGCCGTTGTAGAGCGACACGTTGCCGCCCGTCACGGGCACGCCGAGCTCCTGGCACGCGTCGGCGAGGCCCTCGATGCCCTGCACCAGCTGCCACATCGCGTCGGGGTCCTCGGGCGAGCCGAAGTTGAGGCAGTCGGTCACCGCGAGCGGGCGCGCACCCGACGTCGCGACGTTGCGGTACGCCTCCGCGAGCGCGAGCTGGGCGCCCGCGTACGGGTCGAGCTTGGCGTAGCGGCCGTTCGCGTCCGTCGCGAGGGCGACGCCGAGGTCCGTCGTCTCGTCGACGCGCAGCACGCCCGCGTCGTCGGGCTGCGCGAGCGCGGTGTTGCCCTGCACGAAGCGGTCGTACTGGTCGGTGACCCACGACTTGGACGCGAGGTTGGGCGACGCGACGAGGCGCAGCAGCGTCTCGCGCAGCTCCTCGGGCGTGCTCGGGCGCGGGTAGCGCGCGGCGCCGTCGGGCCCGCTCACCGTGTCGGCCTGGAGCGCATCCATCCACGCGGGGCGCGCGTACGGGCGCTCGTAGACCGGGCCCTCGTGCGCGACGGTCCGCGGGTCGACGTCGACGATGCGGCGCCCGTGGTGGTCGATCGTCAGGCGGCCGTCGCCGGTGACCTCGCCGATGACGGCGGTCTCGACGTCCCACCGGCCGGTGATCTCGAGGAACCGGTCGAGGTTGGCGGGCGTGACGACCGCCATCATCCGCTCCTGCGACTCGGACATGAGGATCTCGCCCGCCGTGAGCGTCGGGTCGCGCAGCAGGACCTTCTCGAGGTCGACGTGCATGCCGCCGTCGCCGTTGGACGCGAGCTCGCTGGTCGCGCACGAGATGCCCGCGGCACCGAGGTCCTGGATGCCCTCGACGACCCCCGCGGCGTACAGCTCGAGGCAGCACTCGATGAGCACCTTCTCCATGAACGGGTCGCCCACCTGGACGCTCGGCCGCTTGGAGGGCTTGGTGTCGTCGAACGTCTCGCTCGCGAGGATCGACGCGCCGCCGATGCCGTCGCCGCCCGTGCGCGCGCCGAACAGCACGACCTTGTTGCCGACCCCGGAGGCGTTCGCGAGGTGGATGTCCTCGTGGCGCAGGACGCCGACGCACAGCGCGTTGACGAGCGGGTTGCCCTGGTAGGCGGGGTCGAAGACGACCTCGCCGCCGATGTTCGGCAGGCCGAGCGAGTTGCCGTAGCCGCCGACGCCCGCGACGACGCCGTGCACGACGCGTGCGGTGTCCGGGTGGTCGATCGCGCCGAACCGGAGCTGGTCCATGACGGCGACGGGCCGCGCACCCATGGAGATGATGTCGCGCACGATGCCGCCGACGCCGGTCGCCGCACCCTGGTACGGCTCGACGAAGCTCGGGTGGTTGTGCGACTCGACCTTGAAGGTGACCGCCCAGCCGTCGCCGATGTCGACGACGCCCGCGTTCTCGCCGATCCCGACGAGCAGGTTCTCGCGCATCTGGTCCGTGGTGCGCTCGCCGAACTTGCGGAGGTGCACCTTCGACGACTTGTACGAGCAGTGCTCGGACCACATGACCGAGTACATCGCGAGCTCGGCCGCCGTCGGCCGGCGCCCCAGCAGGTCGACGATCCGCTGGTACTCGTCGGGCTTGAGGCCCAGCTCCGCGAAGGGGAGCGCGAGGTCGGGCGTCGCGGCGGCGTGCTCGACGGTGTCCGTCCCGTCGGCCGGTGCGACGTCCTCGGTGGGGTGCTGCGACGTGTCGGACGAGGTGCTCATCGTTCCCCTACCGGGTGGGCCCACAGGACGGCGTCAGGTTACCCGGCGGGGGTGGGACGACCGACGGCGTCTCACGGCGCCTCGCGCGCAGACCGCGCGACGGCGTCAGGGCTTGCGGCCGCTGCCGTTCCCGTTGCCGTTGCCGTTCCCGTCGGTCTTGCCCGCGCCCCGTCCGGACGTCGCGGCGTCGCCCGCCTGGTCGTCGTCGGCGGCAGGCTCGTCGTCGGCCGGCTCGGGAGCGTCGTCCTCGGTCGGCGCGGGGGCCGGGGCGGGCTCCTCGGCCGGCTCCGGCTCGGGGGCGTCGTCCTCGGCGCGCTCGGCGCGACGCTCGGCGTTCCGCTCGTGCGCGCGTGCGGAGATCTCGGCGCCCACGACGCCGCCGTCACGCGCGTCGGCCGCGACGGACCGGCCGAAGTCGGAGGGGTGCGGCTCGTCGCCGGGCTCGTCCTCCGTCGCCGACCCGTCGGCGGGCTCCTCGGCGACGTCCTCGCCCGCCTCCTCGCCCGGCTCCTCGCCCTCCTCCGTGGAGCCGTCGGCCGGCTCGGCCGCGGGCTCGTCCGTCGGCTCGACGGTCGGCTCCTCGTCGGAGGTGGCGTCGACCGGCGCGACGACCGCGGGCTCGTCGGCGAGCTGGGTCGCGACCGCGGGCGTCACGCCCACGACGCCGACCGCGACGGCGACACCCACGGCCTTGGCGGGCAGCCCGAGCGCTGCGAGCTTCGCGAGCGCGACGGTGAGCGGGGCGAACGGCATCGGGTCCTCCGGGTGGGTCGTCGAGGGCACGCTCCAGGTCGGGACCGTGCTCCGTGGACCCGATGGTGGGCCCCTCGGACCCCGCAGGGCCACCGTCCGGCGCGCACGTCACCCGGACGGGTCCGCCTCGCGGGCGGGTCGTCCTGGTTTGGTCCGCACGCCGGCTCAGGCGTCGAGGGCGGCGAGGACGACGAGGAGGACGGCGTACCCGACGAGGCCCGCGAGGAACGGTCCGACGCGCGAGCGCGCCGCCTCGGGGAGCTCCTCCTGGAAGACCGTCAGGAGCACCGACCCCGCGACGACCGCGGTCATCAGCGCGACGGTCAGCGAGCTCGTCGGTGCCGCCACGCCCGCCGCGACCCACCCGAGCAGCAGCGCCCCGGCGAGCACGAACCGCCCGACGTGCCCGTAGCGACGCGGGTAGCGCTCGGCCAGACCGCGGTCCACCACCAGGACGTGGACCGCGATCGCCGTCGTGAACACGGCCGCCCCTACCGCGTCGGACCCGACCCGTTCGGGCAGCGTGTAGGCGACCGCGACGTTGTACACCGCGAACGCGACGAGGTGGACGACGAAGGCGGAGGCCGACGTGTCGGACGAGCCGCCGTGACGGGGCGACCCCCGGTGCGCCGCGTACCGCTCGGCGAGGTAGAAGACCGTGAAGCCCGCGAGCGCGACGACGAACACCGCGATCTCCTGGAGCGGCACGTGGGCGACCAGCCCCTCGAGCGACTCCCCGAGCACACCGGCTCCGGCCGCGACCTCGGGCAGGAGGTGCAGGAAGACGTACGCGACCGAGATGCCGCCCGCGGCCGAGACGACGGCGCGCTCGTGACCGCCGACGACCGCGCGCAGCCTCGTGGCACCGAGGTGGACCGCCGCGAGCACCAGCGTGGGGAGCAGCGCGGCGACGGCGAAGGACGGCATCCCACGACGCTAGGTCGCGGGCCCCGCGACGGCGACCGGCCGTAGGCTCCGCGCGTGACGACGCGAGGGCGACGCCCCGGCTCGGGCGCGTCGACGCGGGCCGTCGACGCGCTGCTGCTGCTCGTCGCCGCCGTCTGGGGATCGACGTACCTCGCGGCCAAGGGCGTCGTCACGCCGTCGACGGTCGTGGCCGTCCTCGCGATCCGCTTCGCCCTGACGGCCGTCGCGATGGTGCCGTTCTCGCTCCGTGCGCGGCGGTCCGGCGGGGGCCGGACCGCGCACCGGCGACCCCGCGGCGAGACGGCGACTGGCGCGCTGCTCGGCGCCACGCTCGCGGCGATCATGGTCTTCGAGACCTTCGGCATCGCGCACACGAGCGCGACCAACGCCGGGCTGATCATCAGCCTCACGATCGTCATGACGCCGCTGCTGGAGAGCGCGGTCCGCCGGTCGTGGCTCCCCGCCCCGTTCTTCGTCGCGACGGTCGTCACCGTCGTCGGCGTGGCGCTCCTCGCGTCCGGCTCGGGTGGCGCCCTGCGCGCTCCCGCGCCCGGGGACTGGCTCGTCCTCGTCGCCGCCGCGCTGCGCGCCGTCCACGTGACGCTCATGCACCGGCGGACCGACGGCCGGCCGTTCGACTCCGGGCGGCTCACGCACGTGCAGATGACGACGGCCGCGGGCCTGCTCGTCGTCGCGAGCCTCGTCGTCGGCGAGCCGCCAGCGGCGGTGGCCGCCTCGCTGACGGGGCTGCAGTGGTTGCTCCTCGCGTACCTCGTGCTGGTCGGGACGGTCTTCGCCTTCGCGGTGCAGATGTGGGCCGTGCGCCGGACGTCGGCGTCGCGGGTCAGCCTGCTCCTGGGCACCGAGCCGCTGTGGGCGCTCGTCGTCGGCCTCGGCCTGGGTGGCGACCGCCTGGGCCCGCTCGCGCTGGCCGGGGCGGTGCTCGTGCTCGCCGGGACGACGTGGGGCCAGACCGTCGAGCGCCGGCACCGCGAGCGCACGGCGCACCCGGAGGACCTCCCGGTCGCCGCCTGAGGTCCAGGGGTCGCACCCGGGAGGGTCCAGGACCACACTGACGACCATGGACCTCCCGGTGATGCCGCCCGTCGCCCCGATGCTGGCGACGTCGGTCGCCGAGATCCCGCCCGACCACGTGTACGAGCCCAAGTGGGACGGGTTCCGCGCGATCGTCTTCCGCGACGACGACGAGGTCGAGATCGGCAGCCGCAACACCAAGCCGATCACGCGGTACTTCCCCGAGGTCGTCGAGGCGGTGCTGCGCGAGCTGCCCGAGCGGTGCGTCGTCGACGGCGAGGTCGTCGTGACGAACGCCGACGCCACGGGGCTCGACTTCGAGGCGCTGCTCCAGCGCATCCACCCGGCCGCGTCGCGCGTGCGCCTCCTCGCCGAGCAGACACCCGCGGTGCTCGTCGTCTTCGACCTCCTCGCGCTCGGGGACGAGGACCTCACCGGGCGGCCGTTCGGCGAGCGGCGCGCGGCGCTCGAGGCGGCCCTCGGCGGGCGGGGCCCGGGCGTCTACCTCACGCGCGCGACGACCGACCTCGACGAGGCTCGGCGGTGGTTCGACCAGTTCGAGGGCGCGGGGCTGGACGGCGTCGTCGCCAAGGACCCGGCGCAGACCTACCAGCCGGACAAGCGCGTCATGCGCAAGGTCAAGCACGTGCGCACCGCGGACTGCGTCGTCGCCGGCTACCGCGTGCACAAGTCCGCCGACGACGCCGTCGGCTCGTTGCTGCTAGGCCTGTACGACGACGACGGACGGCTCGCGTCCGTCGGGGTCACGAGCTCGTTCCCCATGGCCCGCCGGCGCGAGCTGTTCGCCGAGCTGCAGCCGCTCGTGACGACCGACGGCGAGCACCCGTGGACCCGCGAGGCCCAGGCGTCCGGCACGCGCACGCCGCGCGAGGCCGAGACGAGCCGCTGGAACTCCGGCAAGGACCTGTCGTTCGTGCCGCTGCGACCCGAGCGGGTCGTCGAGGTGCGCTACGACCACATGGAGGGGGCCCGGTTCCGGCACACCACCCAGTTCGAGCGGTGGCGGCCGGACCGCGACCCGCGATCGTGCACGTACGAACAGCTCGAGCGCCCGGTGCGCTTCGACCTCGGGGAGGTGCTGGGCGGATGAGCGGAACGCCGCGGGTCCCGAAGAAGGCCTACGAGAAGGAGCTGTACCGGCTCCAGTCCGAGCTGGTGAAGATGCAGGAGTGGGTGCGGGCCGAGGGCCGGCGCGTCGTCGTCGTCTTCGAGGGCCGGGACGCGGCCGGCAAGGGCAGCACCATCAAGCGCGTCTCGGAGTACCTCAACCCGCGCGTCGCGCGCATCGCGGCGCTGCCCGCGCCGACCGACCGCGAGCGCACCCAGTGGTACTTCCAGCGCTACATCGCCCAGCTGCCCGCGGCGGGCGAGATCGTGCTGTTCGACCGGTCCTGGTACAACCGCGCGGGCGTCGAGTTCGTCATGGGCTTCTGCACGCCCGACGAGTACCACCGGTTCCTGCACCAGTGCCCGATCTTCGAGCGCATGCTCGTCGAGGACGGGATCATCCTGCGCAAGTACTGGTTCTCGGTGAGCGACTCCGAGCAGGAGGAGCGGTTCCGCTCACGCCTCGAGGACCCGATGCGGCGGTGGAAGCTCTCCCCGATGGACCTCGAGTCGATCACGCGGTGGGAGGACTACTCGCGCGCCAAGGACCAGATGCTCGTGCACACCGACATCCCCGAGGCGCCCTGGTGGGTCGTCGACAGCGACGACAAGCGCCGGTCGCGGCTCAACATGATCCACCACCTCGTCGGGTCGATCCCGTACGAGGAGGTGCACCGCGAGGAGATCGTCATCCCCGAGCGCCCGCCCACGCAGGGCTACGTCCGGCCACCCAAGGACACGCAGCGGCACGTCCCCGACCACGCCGCGACGGTCGTCCGCGAGCACGAGGACAAGGCGGACGACGGCGGCTGACCGCCCCTGCGTTCGCCGCACGGACCGTCGCCGCACGTCCGGGACGTCCGCCGCTCGACGGCGCCGCGTCGGCACGGCACTCTTGCGCCATGCGTGAGAGCGAGACGAAGGACCTGCGCGACGTCGACCGGGCGCACTTCAGCGTGACCCTGGACGCGCAGAACGGCCGGCACCGCGGGGAGATGACGCTCTACGGCGCCGGACGGCCCATCCTGTTCGGCCCCGTGGGTCCCGCGGTGTGGGACCACGTGTTCCACGACCCCAACGTCTGGCACGAGCGCGACGACCTCATGCGCCTCATCGCGAGCTTCGAGCTGGAGGTCCTCGGACTGACCCTCTCGGGTGATGCGAGCGAGGAGCGCTTCATCCCCGCCGACGGCGGCGGCCCGCTGCTCTACAGCTCGACGGTCGAGCACCTCTGGCGGTGACGTCCGGGCGCTGAGCCCGACCGGGAGCACCGACCGTGGAGCCGCCTGTCATGCGTACCTTCGAGCGGGACGGCCTGACCTTCGACGTGCGGGACACCGGGCCGCACGGCGGCGGCACGGTCGTCCTCCTGCACGGCTTCCCGCAGGACGGGTCGGCCTACGACGACGTCGCGCCGCTCCTCGCGAGGGACGGGCTCCGTGTCCTCGTGCCCGACCAGCGTGGCTACTCCCCCGGCGCCCGGCCGACGCACCGGGCGGCGTACGCGCTCGGCGAGCTCGTCGACGACGTCGCCGCGCTCCTCGACGCGGCCGACGTCGACCGCGCGCACGTCGTCGGGCACGACTGGGGCGGGTCGGTCGCGTGGGCGTTCGCGACCCGGCACGCCGACCGCACCGAGACCCTGACCGCGCTGTCGACGCCGCACCCGGCCGCGATGCGGGCCGCGCTCGCGCACGGCCAGGCGGCCCGCTCCTGGTACATGGCCGCGTTCCAGCTCCCCCGCGTCCCGGAGGCCCGGCTCCTCGCCGACGACGGCGCCGCGCTGCTGGCGCAGCTGGTGCGCACCGGGCTGCCCGCGGAGCAGGCGCGCCGGTACGTCGACCGCATGCGGGAGCCGGGGGCGCTGCGTGCGGCGATCGGCTGGTACCGCGCGCTGCCCCTGGCCGGGCGGACCCGCGTCGGGAGGTCGCGCGTCCCCACGACGTACGTCCACGGCTCGGACGACCCGTTCTTCGCGCCGCGCGCCGCGACCGACACCGCACGGTTCGTCGCGGCACCGTGCCGCGTGCTGCGGCTCGACGCGGGGCACTGGCTGCCCGGGACGCACCCGGACGAGGTCGCGGCGGCGGTGCTCGACCGGGTGGTCTCGGCGTCCGCGATCGGTCCCGTCAGGCGCTGAGCCGGGCCGCCGGGCCGCCCGCCGTCAAGGGACCGAGGTCCGGCGGGCCGGCGGGCGGCACGGCCCTACCGTGAGGCCGCCCGGTCGGGGGACGCGCCCGGCCCGATGAGCGGAGCAGGCATGGCGGACGCCCTCGACCACCCCGTCGTCGTGGTGGGCGGTGGGCTCAGCGGGCTCGTCGCGGCGCGCACGCTCGCGCGCACCGGGACCTCGGTCGTGCTCCTGGAGCGGGACGACCGCGTGGGTGGCCAGGTCCGCTCGGAGCCCTTCGGCGGCGCGGTGGTCGACGTCGGCGCGGAGTCGCTGCACCGCGGCGCACCGCGCGTCGCGGCGCTGCTCGACGAGCTCGGCCTCGGCACGACGCTCGTCGGGGCGGCTCCTGGCTCCGCGCGGCTGTGGAGCCGCGGCCGGCTGCGCCCGCTCCCGGCGGGTGTCGGCCCGACCGGACCGACACGGCTGTGGCCCGTCGTCCGCTCGGGCGTGCTGTCGCCGGTGGGCCTGCTCCGCGCGGGTCTCGAGCCGGTCCGGGCCCGGCGGCGCGTCGACGGGGACGTGTCGGTCGGGGCGTTCCTCGAGCACCGCTTCGGGCGCGAGGTGGTCGACCGGTTCGTCGACCCCCTGCTCGGCACGCTGCACGGGGCCGACGTCCGGCGGCTGAGCCTCGCCGCGACGGCACCCCAGCTGCTGCCCGCGGCGCGCGAGGGCCGGTCGCTCGTCGTCGCGCGTCGCAGCCGCGGCGCGGGCGGGCCCGGGTTCGCGACCTGGACGGGCGGGATGGCGACGCTGGCCGACGCGGTGCTGAGCGGGACATCGGTCGAGGTGCGCACGTCGACCGTCGTCGAGGAGGTGCGGCGTGGCGCGGACGGCGGTCTCGTCGTCGCGACGTCGTGCGGACCGCTCGACGCCGCCGCGGTCGTCCTCGCGACCCCCGCGGGACCCGCCGCCGACGTCGTCCGCGGGCTCGCACCGGATGCCGCCGCGCTGCTCGACGGCGTCCGCGCTGCGTCCGTCGTGACCGTGCTCGCCCGCCTGCCGCACGGGTCGCTGCCCGAGGGCACGACCGGCGTGCTCGTGCCCTCGTCCGCCGGCCGGCTGCTCAAGGCCGTCACGGTCCTCTCCGCCAAGTGGCCGCACCTCGCGGGCGGCGACGTGCTCGTGCGGCTCTCCGCAGGACGCGCGGGCGAGGACGACGTGTGCGCGCTGCCCGACGACGTGCTCCTCGCGCGTCTGCTCGCCGACCTGGCTGCGGTCACGGGTGTCCCTGCCGAGCCGACCGAGACCCTCGTGCACCGGTGGCCCGCCGCGCTGCCGCAGCTCGAGGTCGGGCACGTCGAGCGGGTCGTCGCCGCGCGCGCCGCGCTCGCCCCGCACGACGTCGTCCTCGCGGGGGCGTCGTACGACGGGCTCGGCCTCGCGGCGTGCGTCCGCTCGGGCCTCGCCGCCGCCGAGCGACTCGCCGACCGCACCGCGGTCCCGGCGGGCGCGTCGTCATGAGCGGCCGCGCACCGCGGCCCGTGCGCCGCCTGCACCACGACACCGGGGACCGCCCGTTCATCGTCATCTGGGAGGTCACCCGTGCGTGCGCGCTCGCGTGCCTGCACTGCCGCGCCGACGCGATCGTCCGCCGCGACCCCCGCGAGCTCACGACCGCGGAGGGGTTCCGGCTGCTCGACCAGCTCGCCTCGTTCGGGGCGCCGCGACCGCTCGTCGTCCTGACCGGTGGTGACCCGTTCGAGCGCCCCGACCTCACCGAGCTCGTCGCGTACGGGACCTCCCTCGGGCTGAGCGTCTCGCTCGCGCCGTCGGTCACGCCGCGCCTGGACCGGACGATCCTCACCGCACTGCGCGACGCGGGCGCCAAGGCCGTCTCCGTCTCGGTCGACGGGGCGAGTGCCGCGACCCACGACGCGTTCCGCGGCGTGCCCGGCGTGTTCGACGCGACGACCGCCGCCGTCGCGACCGTCCGGGACCTCGGGCTCCGGCTCCAGGTCAACACGACGGTCACCGGGGGCGCGCGCGGCACGGTCCGCGAGCTGCCCCAGGTCCTGCGTGCCGTCCTCGACGCGGGCGCGTCGCTGTGGAGCCTGTTCTTCCTGGTGCCGACGGGGCGCGGCCGCGCGCTCGAGCCCCTCACTCCCGCCGAGCAGGAGGACGTCCTCCACTGGCTGCACGAGATCGGCGACCTCGTTGCCGTCAAGGCGACCGAGGCGGCGCACTTCCGCCGGCTCGCGCTCCAGCGCGCCGCCGCCGCGGAGGCCGGGCAGGACCTCGACGAGGCCTTCCCGCCGGGGGCGCTACGACGCGAGCTGCGGGCCGGGACAGCGCTCGCTCTCGGGGGCGTCGAGCGGCAGCGCCGGACGCCCCGGGCGCCGACCGACGTCAACGCGGGCCGCGGGTTCGCCTTCGTCGACCACGTGGGCGACGTGTACCCGAGCGGCTTCCTGCCGGTGCGCGCCGGATCCGTCCGCGACGACGACTTCCCGACGCTGTACCGCACCGCGACGCTCCTGCGCGACCTGCGCGACCCCGCGCGCCTCGGTGGGCGGTGCGGGGTGTGCGAGTTCCAGGACGTGTGCGGCGGGTCGCGCGCGCAGGCCTTCGCCGCGACGGGCGACCCCCTCGCCGAGGACCCGACCTGCACGTGGGTCCCGCTCCTCCCGCGCCCGGACGCACCGGCGGCCGCCACCCCGGTGGGGTGACGGCCGCCGTCGTCGGCTCCGGCGTCAGCCGCGCGCGCCGAGCGACTTCTCCGGGACCGCCATGTCGCCGCTCGCGCGGAGGCGACGGTAGTGCGCGCGTGCCTCCTCCTGCCGCTCGGCCTCGACGCCCGACGCGATGGTCGCGCGCACGTGGCCCTGCTCGAGCCCGAAGGCGTCGACGAGGTCCTGCGCGTGCGGCCGGATGCGGCGCAGGAGCCGCTCGATGTACGACGTCACGCTCCGGGCCCGCCCCGCGGACAGCCGGCCGTGGATGAGGTACCACGCGAGGTTCCGCTCGATCACCGTGAGGCCGAAGAGGTCGCGCAGCCACGTCAGGACGCGGCGCGTGCCCTCGTCCCGGACCTGCGCGAGGCCAGCCGTGAACCCCTCCCACAGGAGCAGGTCGGCGTGCGCGCGGGCCGCCTCGATGAGCGCGTGCTGGTGCTCGTTGAACAGGTCCGCCGCCGCCTCACGCGACAGCTTCCCGGCGGGCCGCAGGGCCTGCGCGAGCTCCTCGACCATCGTCTCGACCCGGTCGGTGAGCAGCTCGCGCTGGGTCTCGGTGTCGCGCAGGTGACCGACGGACCGGCGCACGTTGCCGCCGTCGGCGAGGGTCTGCACGACCCGCGCGAGCGGCGTGCGGTGCAGCGCGGCGTCGGCGGCCCGGCCGGCCATGTACCGGGCCATCGCCCCGGCGTCGGCGCCCTTGAACTCGGCGGCGAAGTCGGCCAGCAGGCGCTTCGCCACGAGCTGCAGCAGCACGGTGTTGTCGCCCTCGAACGTCGCGTAGACGTCCATGTCCGCGCGCAGCCCGGTGAGGCGGTTCTCGGCCATGAACCCCTGGCCGCCGCAGGCCTCGCGGCACACCTGGAGGGTCGTGAGGGCGTGCCACGTCGACGACGGCTTGAGCGCCGCGGCGATCGTCTCGAGGTCCTGCCGGTCCTCGTCGGTGTCCTTCGCACCCGAGAAGACGGCGTCGAAGGTCTGGAGCAGGCGCTCGTGCGCGAACGCCGCCGCGTAGGTCTGGGCGAGGAGCGGCAGGAGGCGGCGCTGGTGCTCGGCGTAGTCGAGCAGCACGACCTCGTCGTGGCCCGTCCCGCTGAACTGGCGGCGCTGGTTGCCGTACGTGATCGCCGTGACGAGCCCGATCTTCGCGGCGTTGACCGCCGCGCCGTCGAGCGAGACCCGGCCCTGCACGAGCGTCCCGAGCATCGTGAAGAACCGGCGGCCCGGGCTCGCGATCGGCGACGAGTACGTCCCGTCCGGCGCGACGTCGCCGTAGCGGTTGAGCAGGTCCGTGCGCGGGACGCGGACGTGGTCGAACCACAGGCGCCCGTTGTCGATGCCGTTGAGGCCGCCCTTCATGCCGTCGTCCTCGCCGCCGACGCCGGGCAGGAACTCCCCGGTCTCGGGGTTCCGGATCGGTACGTAGAACGCGTGCACGCCGTGGTTGACGGGCGTGCCGCCGGGCGCGGCGGTGATGAGCTGTGCGAAGACGACGGCCGCCGTGCCGTGCAGCGCGGCGTTGCCGAGGTAGTCCTTCCACGCCGCGCGGAACGGCGTGTGGATGACGAACTCCTCCGTCTCGGGGTCGTACGTCGCCGTCGTCCCGATGCTCGCGACGTCGGAGCCGTGCCCCGTCTCGGTCATCGCGAACGCGCCCGGGACGTCGACCGACATCGCGCCGGGCAGGAACCGCTCGTGGTGGCTCTCGGTGCCGAGGTGGAGGATCGCCGACGCGAACAGGCCCCACTGGACGCCCGCCTTGATCTGCAGCGACGGGTCGGCCGTGATGACCTCCTCGAACCGCGCGAGGCTCCCCCCGTGGTCGTCGGCGCCGCCGAGCGCCGTCGGGAAGGCGCGCAGCACGTCGCCCTCCTTCGCGAGGATCCGCAGCTGCTCGAGCACGCGCTCGCGGTGCTCGGGCATCGCGAGGGACTCGTCGCGGTGCAGGCGCGGGTCGAGGAGGAACGCGCGCGCCTCGCGGCGGATGTCCGCCCAACGCCCGAGCAGCACCTCCTCCAGGTGGTCGACGTCGACGCGCGGATCGGCGTCGGCGTCGGGCGCGGTGCGCTTCTCGCTCAGGATCGTCATGACTGCTCCTCGTCGTCGAGGTGGGCGGAGACCTGCGGTCGGTGGGTCGTGCGGTCGGAGTCGGGACCGGTCGTGCGGTCGGGGGTGGGGCCGGACGTCGTGAGACCGGACGTCGTGAGGTCGGGCACGCGGTCGGCCGGGGGGTCGGACGGCGTGCGGTCGGGGGCGCCGGCGCG
Source organism: Cellulomonas carbonis (assembly GCF_014636275.1). GTDB lineage: Bacteria > Actinomycetota > Actinomycetes > Actinomycetales > Cellulomonadaceae > Actinotalea > Actinotalea carbonis. Next base: position 612,331 of record NZ_BMEB01000002.1, on the reverse strand, counting down.
GGACAGCGCACCGACCGGCCCGGCCCACAGCCAGGCGGTCACGCGCTCGACGAGCTCCTCGCGCGACGGCGCGTCCGGGGCGTCGCGGTGCGCGAGCCACCAGTCCCCTGCACCGCGGACGAACCCGACGGCTCCCGCGGCCCAGACGTCGGCGAGGTGCTCACCGAGCCCGGCCGACCCGGCGCGGTCCTGCGCGAGCTGCACGAACGGGCGCGCGATGAGCGCGGCGATCGAGTCGAGGAACCGGTTCAGCGAGGCCGACGCGTCCTCGGCGGCGGGACGCGTGACGAACCAGTAGACGTTCGGGCTGCCCTCGACCATCTCGAGGTAGACGCCGATCATCGACCGGAGCCCCTCGCGCGGCGTCGTCGCGCTCGTCACGGCCTCGTCGAGCCGCGCCTGCATGTGCTCGAGGACGACCTCGCCGACGGCGGCCTGGAGCCCGCTCTTGTCGGCGAAGTACCGGTAGACGATCGACTTGGAGGTGCGCGCCTCGGACGCGATCTCCTCCATCGACACGTCCGGGCCGAGACGGTGGACCGCCTTCCTTGCGACGTTGGCGAGCTCGGTCCGCCGCGCGACGCGGTGGTCGTCCCACCGGGAGGAGCGGCCGTCGACGGGCGCGTGGACATCGCGCGGGGCGGCGACGGGTGTCGCGGTCCCCGGCGTCGTCGCCGATGTGATCCGACTCACGAAACTGACAGTATCAGGTACTGTGGGTGCGAGGCACTACCAGGACGCCACCCGGTACGCCCGGGACCAACGACCCTCCGCCGACCGGCCCGCAGCCGGCCAGGCGCCACCGCTCGACGACGAGAGGACCCCGCCATGGCGGCACCCCGAACCAGCCCCACGCCGGCACCCGCACCCGCCACGACCGGCACCGGCGCCGGTGCCGGCACGACCCGCCGCGCCGTCGTCGTCGGCGGCAACCGGATCCCGTTCGCGCGCGCCGGTGGCCCCTACGCGCACAGCAGCAACCAGGACATGCTCACGGCTGCGCTCGAGGGCCTCGTCGCGCGGTTCGGCCTCGCGGGCGAGCGCATCGGCGAGGTCGCCGCGGGCGCCGTCCTCAAGCACTCGCGCGACTTCAACCTCACGCGCGAGTCCGTGCTCGGGTCGGCCCTGTCGCCCGAGACGCCCGCGTACGACGTCCAGATGGCGTGCGCGACCGGCATGGAGACCGTGCTCGGCCTGTCGAACAAGATCCGCCTCGGGCAGATCGACTCCGCGGTGGCCGGTGGCGTCGACTCGACGTCCGACGCGCCGATCGCCGTCAGCGAGCCCCTGCGCCGAGTCCTCCTGGACCTGTCCCGCGCCAAGACCCCGCAGCAGCGCCTCAAGGCCGTCTCCCGGCTGCGCCCCGCGCACCTCGCGCCGTCCGCCCCGACCACGGGCGAGCCGCGCACGGGCCTGTCGATGGGCGAGCACCAGGCGCTCACGACCGCGGCCTGGGGCATCACCCGCGAGGCGCAGGACGAGCTCGCCGTCGCGAGCCACCACCGCCTCGCGGCCGCCTACGAGCGCGGCTTCTTCGACGACCTCATGACGCCGTACCGACGCCTCACGCGGGACGCGAACCTGCGCGCCGACACCTCGGTCGAGAAGCTCGCGGGCCTCAAGCCGGTCTTCGGCAAGAGCCTCGACGCCCCGGCGACGATGACCGCGGGCAACTCGACCCCGCTGTCCGACGGCGCCTCCACGGTGCTGCTCGCGAGCGACGAGTGGGCCGCCGAGCGCGGGCTGCCCGTGCTCGCGACGATCGTCGACGCCGAGCCGGGCGCGGTGGACTTCGTCCACGGGCGCGACGGCCTGCTCATGGCGGGAGCGCACGCCGTCCCGCGCCTCCTCGCGCGCAACGGCCTCACGCTCCAGGACTTCGACCTCTACGAGATCCACGAGGCGTTCGCGGGCACGGTGCTGTGCAACCTCGCCGCGTGGGAGGACGAGGACTTCTGCCGCGAGCGGCTCGGGCTCGACAAGGCCCTCGGCTCGGTCGACCGGTCGCGGCTCAACGTCACCGGCTCGTCGCTCGCGGCGGGCCACCCCTTCGCCGCCACGGGCGGCCGCATCGTCGCGACGCTCGCGAAGCTGCTCGCCGAGAAGGGCCCCGGCAGCCGCGGTCTCATCTCGGTGTGCGCGGCGGGCGGCCAGGCCATCACCATGATCATGGAGGCAGCGTGACCGACACCTACCTGAACCTGGTCAACACCGGGTTCACGAAGAAGCTCGCCAAGCAGCTCGGCCTGCCCCGGCCCGCGGTGCTGCGACGCCACCGGCCCGGGGCGCCGCTCGTGCCGGGACCCGTCGTCGTGCTCGACGACGCCGCGTCGGAGAAGGACGCCGACACCGTCGCGCAGCAGCTCCTCGACTGGGACCTCGACGTGCGTCGCCACGCGGGGCCCGAGGAGCGGTTCGGCGCGGCCGTCGTCGTCCTCACCGAGGTCGCGTCGCCCGAGGACCTGAGCGCTCCCGTGCTCGCGCTCGGCCCCGTGCTCAAGCGGCTCGCGCCCGGCGGCCGGGTCGTCGTCGTCTCGCGGCCCGCGGCGGGCGCCACGTCGCCCGCCGCCGCGGCGGCGCGCCAGGGGATCGACGGCGTCGTCCGGTCGCTCGCCAAGGAGCTGCGCGGCGGGGCGACCGGCAACGGGATCGTCCTCGCCGACGGCGTCGCGCCGTCCGCGCCGTCCGCGGTCGGGGCCCTGCGCTTCCTGCTCTCGGGACGGTCGGCGTTCGTCGACGGCCAGCTGGTCGAGGTCGACTCCGACGCCGGCGAGCTGCCCACGGACTGGGAGCGCCCGCTCGACGGGCGCGTCGCGGTCGTGACGGGGGCCGCGCGCGGCATCGGTGCCGCGATCGCGCGCACGCTCGCGGGTCAGGGCGCGACGGTCGTCGCGGTCGACGTGCCCGCCGCGGGCGACGCCCTGGCGAAGGTCGCCAACGAGGTCCACGGCACCGCGCTCCAGCTCGACATCACGGCGACGGACGCGGCCGAGCGCCTGCTCCAGCACGTGCGGTCGCGCCACGGACGCCTCGACGTCGTGGTGCACAACGCCGGCATCACGCGCGACAAGCTGCTCGCCAACATGACGCCCGAGAAGTGGGACCCCGTCGTCGGCGTCAACGTCATGGCGCCGCTGCGCATCACCGACGCGCTGCTCGTGTCGGAGGCGCTGGGCGAGGCGCCGCGCGTCGTGTGCCTCGCGTCGACGAGCGGGATCGCGGGGAACCGCGGGCAGACGAACTACGCGGCGTCGAAGGGCGGCGTCATCGGCATGGTCCAGGCGTCGGCGCCCGCGCTCGCCGCCGCGGGCGGGACCATCAACGCGGTCGCGCCGGGCTTCATCGAGACCGACATGACGGCGCGCATCCCGTTCGCGACGCGCGAGGTCGCCCGCCGGTTCAACTCGCTCCAGCAGGGCGGGCAGCCGGTCGACGTCGCCGAGACGATCGCGTTCCTCGCGTCGCCGCAGGCGGGCGGGATCAACGGCCGCACGCTGCGCGTGTGCGGCCAGAACATGGTGGGCCGGTGAGCACCGCGACGGGTCGGTCGGGCGCGACGGGTCGGTCGGGTGCGGCGGACGGGTCCGAGCGCGCGGGTGGGCGGGTCGTCGAGCTGCCCGCGACGCCCGGGCTCGCCGGGCTGTACGGGCGCGGCGTCGTCGGCTCGGCCAGGGCGGCCGTCGCCCGCAGGCGCAGCGTCCGGCCCGGGAGCCTGCCGGGCACGCGCCTGCGCGTCAGCGGCGTCCGCCCCGACCCGACCCACCTGAGCGACTACCAGCACCTGCTGCACGAGGGCGCGTCCGACGTGCTGCCCGCGGGGTTCGTCCACGTGCTCGCGTTCCCGGTCGCGACCGCTCTCATGGTGCGGCCCGACTTCCCGCTCCCGCTCCTCGGCATGGTGCACGTCGCCAACCGGGTCGAGCAGCGGCGCGGTCTGCGGCTCGGGGAGGCGCTCGACGTCGAGGTGCACGTGCGGGACCTCGCGGCGCACCGGGCCGGGGTCACGGTCGACGTCGTCGCCGAGGTCTCCGTCGACGGCGAGCGGGCGTGGGAGGGCGTCTCCACCTACCTCGTCAAGGGCGTCCGGCTCGACGGCGCCGAGCGGCCGGACGGCGCGCGCGACTCGTTCGAGGTTCCCGTCCCGACCGGGCAGTGGCGCCTCGGCGCCGACGCCGGGCGGCGGTACGCGGCCGTGTCGGGCGACCGGAACCCGATCCACACGACGACGCTCGCCGCCAAGGCGTTCGGGTTCCCCCGGACGATCGCGCACGGCATGTACACCGCGGCGCGCGCGATCGCCGCCGTCGGGCCGGCGCGCGGCGAGGCGTACCGGTGGGACGTCGAGTTCGCGAAGCCCGTGCTGCTGCCCTCGACGGTCGCCGTCCGCGTCGCGCCGGACGACGACGGCTTCGGGTACGCGGTCTGGAACCCGCGCAAGGGCACGCCCCACCTGACGGGGTCGGTCACGCCGCTGCGCTGAGAGCCCGACCCGGCCGGCTGCCGGACGTCGGAGGGGTGTGGGAGCGTCGCCGCATGGAGCCCACACCCTTCCGCGGCCGCCTCGAGCCGGGCGGTGACCACGACCTCGTCGCGTTCACCGAGGACCTCGACGGCCAGGACGCCTCGGACTCGCGCTTCACCGACTGCACGTTCGACGCGTGCTCGGTGGACGGGCTGCGCCTGGACCACGCGCGCCTGGTCGACACGTCCCTGGGCGCCGTGCACGGCGGCACGCTCGACGCACCGCAGGTGACGCTCCAGGACGTCGCCGTCACCGACTGCCGCATCGGCGCGGTCGCCGCGTACGGCTCCGAGCTGGTCCGGGTCGAGCTGCGTGGCGGCAAGGTCGACTACCTCAACCTGCGGGACGCGGACCTCACCGACGTCACGCTCGCGCACGTCGTCGTCGGCGAGCTCGACCTGGCCGGCGCGCGCGTGCGGCGCCTCCGGTTGGACGCCTGCACCGTCCGCCGGCTCGACGTGACCGGCGCGACCCTCGAGGACGTCGACCTGCGCGGGGCCGACCTCGCCCGGCTCGACGGGGTCGGGTCGCTGCGGGGCGCGCGGGTCAGCGAGGAGCAGCTCGCCGCACTCTCCCCGCACCTCGCGGCGTTCCTCGGGATCGCCGTCGGCTGAGTCGACCCAGTGTCGAGATACGACTTCCTGTCGGCGTGTCGTGCGACACGCCGACAGGAAGTCGTATCTCAGCGGTCGGGGCAAGGCTCGGGGTCAGGCTGGTTGGAGGGTCGACCGCGGCTCCGGCGTCGCTGCGGCGAGTGCGGGCGCGGCCGAGAGGGGGGTCGGGAGAGGTCCGCCGGTCAGGCGCCGTTCGAGGCCGGCGCGGACGTCGGGCCACTCGCTCGACAGGATCGAGAAGGACAGGGAGTCGGCGGTCGCGCCGTCGGGCGTCGTGCGGTGACCGCGCAGGAGCCCCTCACGCACCCCGCCGAGCCTCTCGACGGCCGCGACGCTCCGGACGTTCGCCGGGTCGACCCGGAGCGCGACCCGGTGCAGGCCCCAGCCGTCGAACGCGTGGCCGAGCAGCGCGAGCTTGGTCGCCGGGTTGGTCGCGCCACCCCACCAGCGGCGACCGTAGAACGTCAGCCCGACCACGGCCCGCCGGTGGTCGCGGTCGACCTCGTACAGCGACGTCGATCCGCGGACCTCACCCGTCCGCGCGTCGAGGACCGCGAAGGACCACCTGGTCGGTGACTCCCACGCACGGAGCACCATGAGCTCGACGTCGGCCGTGGTCCGGGGCCGGGGCGTGCTGAGGCCCGCCCACAGGTCGTCGTCGACGAGCGCGAGCAGCGCAGCCGCGTGCTCGTAGCCGAGCGGGACCAGGGTGACGTCGTGCGCCCCGAGGACGATGTCATGCTGCACAGCCGGTCTCCGTCGTACCCAGCCGTCGGTGCCGCGACCCGTGGCAGGTGCCACGTCCGGCCGCGCCGCCGGTCGTCCTCGAGCCCGCGCGACGCGCGAGGGGATCATGGGACAGCCTGCAGGGTCCTTCGCGCAAGAGGCTGACCGGAGGTGTTTCCTGCTGGTCACCGTGATGTCGATCACGGGTCAGGCGGACGCCACCGTCCGCACGGCTCAGTGGGCCAGGCGCTCCTGCAGACCACGTCGGACCGCTGGCCACTCGTCGGCGAGCACGGAGAAGTACGCGGTGTCCCCGCGCGACCCGTCGGGTGCGACGCGGTGGCTGCGGAGCACGCCCTCGGGCACGCCGCCCAGCCGGCGGATCGCCGCGATGCTGCGCGCGTTGCGGGCGTCGGCGCGCAGCGCGACCCGCTGCATGCCCCAGCCGTCGAACGCGTGCGCGAACAGGGCCAGCTTGCACGCGGGGTTGGTCGAGCCGCCCCACCACTCGCGGCCGTAGTACGTCCACCCGACCTCGCACCGGCCCTGCCCGTGGTCCACGTCGTAGAAGGACGTCGAGCCGCGGACGGTGCCGTCGTCGCCGAGGACGGTGAACGCCAGGCGGCCCGGCGCGGCGTGCGCGGCACGGACGAGCGCGGTCATGTCGGCGGTCGCCCGCGGCACGGGGACCGACATGCCCGCCCAGAGGGCGTCGTCGATCAGGGCGAGGAGGGCCGGGGCGTGGTCCTCGGACAGCGGGACGAGGCGCACGCCGGGTGCGTCGAGCGTGAGGTCGTGGAGCACGCACCGATCATGGCGCGCCCTGGGCGACGACCGGCGCGGAGGTCCGGGACCCGAGAGCCGATCCGCGGTCCCGGACGTCGCTCAGACCGGCGCCACGCGTCGTCGCGGGAGGCAGAACTCGTTGCCCTCGGGGTCGGCGAGCACGTGCCAGGACTCGTCGCCGGTCTGTCCGATGTCGACCGGCCGCGCGCCCGCGGCGAGGAGCCGTTCGAGCTCCGGGTCGTGGACGTCCAGCACCAGCTCCGTGATCCGGCATGCCATGCGGTCACGATAGGTGCGCACCCAGCAGCGTCGCCTCCGGCTCAGGCCTCCGGCGCGAGCCGGTACTCGAAGCAGAGCGACGTGGGCTCGTCCGCGTACGGGCCGTAGTTCGGGATGCGGGTCCACCCGGCGGACGAGTACAGCGCGATGGCCGCGGTCAGCCGGTCGCCGGTCTCGAGCACGAGGCGTCGCAGGCCGTGCTCGTGGGCGAGCCCGTGGATCTCCGCGAGGAGGATGCGGGACAGCCCACGTCCCCGGTGCTCGGGCCGCACGTACATCCGCTTGACCTCACCGACGCTGGGACCGTGGTGCTCGTCCGCCCGCAGCGCGACGCACCCCGCGGGTTCGCCGTCGACGTCGGCCACGACCGTGGCGAGCATCTGCTCGGTCGGCAGGTGCTGGACGAGGTCGCCCTGACCGTCGTAGATGCCGGCCACCTCGCGCTGCTGCGCGACGCGCATCGCCTCGGCGACCGGGTCCGTCCACTCGACGCGGCGCAGCGTGACCGCGCCCGTGCCCTGCGCCGTCACGCGTGGACGAGCGTGCTCAGCACGGACGTGAAGAAGCGCAGCCCGTCGGTGCCGGTGCGCGGGCCGGCGGGGCCGTCGGGCCCGAAGCCCCTCTCGACGGCGTGCTCGGGGTGCGGCATGAGCCCGACGACGTTCCCCGCGGCGTTGCTGATCCCGGCGATGGCCCGGCGCGAGCCGTTCGGGTTCCAGCCCTCGTAGCGGAAGACGACCCGGTTCTCGGCCTCGAGCTCGTCGAGGGTGCGCTCGTCGGCGACGAACTGCCCGTCCTGGTTCTTCAGCGGGATCGTGATGCGCTCGCCCTGCGCGAAGTCGCGCGTCCAGACGGTGTCGACGTTCTCGACCGCGAGCACCTGCTCACGGCACACGAACGTGCGGTGGTCGTTCTTGATCATCGCGCCGGGCAGGAGGTGCGCCTCGGCGAGCACCTGGAACCCGTTGCAGATCCCCAGGACGGGGAGCCCGCCCCGGGCGGCGTCGACGAGCGGCTCCATCACCGGAGCGAAACGGCTGATCGCCCCGGCACGGAGGTAGTCGCCGTACGAGAACCCGCCGGGCAGGACCACGGCGTCGACCCCGTGCAGGTCGGCGTCGGCGTGCCACAACGACACGGCCTCGCCGCCTGCCAGGCGCACGGCGCGCGCCGCGTCCCTGTCGTCGAGCGTGCCGGGGAAGGTGACCACGCCGACGCGGACACCCCTCATGCCGGCCTGCGGCGCGGAGCGCGCGACGGTCGAGGCGGGCGTCGTCGTGCCCGTCACGCGGTGGCCCCGTCGTGCTCCTCGGCGGCCGCGACGCGGACGACGTCCTCGATGACCGGGTTCGACAGCAGCGTCTCGGCCGCGCGGCGCACCTGGTCGAGCACCTCGTCGGTGACCGGCCCGTCGACCTCGAGCTCGAACCGCTTGCCCTGACGGACGCCCGTGAACCCGGAGAACCCCAGTCGCGGCAGCGCGGCGGCGACGGCCTTGCCCTGCGGGTCGAGGATCTCGGGCTTCGGCATCACATCGACGACGACACGTCCCACGGAGTGCTCCCGGTGCTGGTCGGGCGGAGAGGGTGGGCGCGGGGGCGCGTGCTGCGTCCGCGCGGCGTCAGGGTACCGGGCGGGGCTGCGGCCGGACGTCGGGTGCCCACGCCTCGGCCGCCGCCCGGGGGCAGCCCGACGGGGCGCGCGATGGCGGGCGGACGGTCAGCCGCGCGATCGCCGTCGGGCCGCCGCGCCGCCCGGACCTCCGCCGAGCGAGACGGTCAGCCCCAGCAGGAACCCGAAGTCGTACCAGCCGCCTGTGTTGTGGGCCTCGTAGATCCCGACCGTCTCGGTGAACAGCGACACGATGAAGGTGATCGGCGCGATGAGGCCGTGCCACAGTCCCCACCAGAACCCGAACGGACCCTCGCCGTCGGGCGCCACGCTGCCGACCAGCTCGTTCGCGCCCGGTGCGCAGGCGGCGAGGAGCACGACGACGGCGACCCCGAGCACCGGCACGAGCACCCGCCGCCCGGCCGCGCGCCGCGACCCGGCGGACCTCTCCTCGACGGACCGCGCCTCGGCCATGGTGACCACCTCCGCCGTCGAGCCAACACCCGGCGCACCCCCGGCGTCGAGGGTCGGACGTCCTGCCAGACTCCCCTGCATGCCACCGCGCGACGACGTCCTCCGCAGGCTCGCCGACCACGTCCGCTCGCTGGCCGCGCCCACACCGCTGGTCGCGGTCGACGGGGTCGACGGCGCGGGCAAGACGACGTTCGCGGACGCCCTCGCGCACGTCCTCCGCGCGGGCGGGTCCGACGTGATCCGTGTGTCCGTCGACGGGTTCCACCGCCCGCGGGCCGAGCGCTACCGGCGTGGGCGCACGTCGCCGCGCGGCTTCTACGAGGACTCGTACGACCTCGCCGAGTTCCGGCGCGCCGTCGTCGAGCCGCTGAGCGCGGACGGCTCCCGCGAGGTCCGCGTCGCCGCGTTCGACCACCGGACCGACACCGCGGTCGACGCGCCGCCCCTGACGGTCGACGACGGCACCGTGGTGCTGGTCGACGGGATCTTCCTGCACCGCCCGGAACTGGTCGACGCGTGGGACGCGTCCGTCTTCCTCCGGGTGCCGTTCGCGACGACGTTCGCCCGCATGGCCGTCCGGGACGGCTGCCCGCCCGACCCCGCCGACCCGGCCAACCGCCGCTACGTCGAGGGCCAGCGCCTCTACCTGGCCGCCGCCGACCCCGAGCGGCGGGCGACCTTCGTCGTCGACAACGCCGGCGATGCGCCCCTCCTGCTCCGCGGACCCGCCTGACCCACCGGGGGGGGGGAACGCCGCGCGCAGGGACCCGGGCCGAACGGTCAGGGCACGACGACGGTCATCCCCGCCCCGGCCGTGCCCGACCCCATCGCCGCGAGCGCGGCCGGCAGGTCGTCGAGCCCGATCGTGCGCGTCACGAGCGACTCCGGTCGCAGCCGGCCGTCCGCGACCGCCGCGAGCATCGCTGGGTACTCGTGCGCCGCCATGCCGTGGCTCCCGTACAGCTCGAGCTCCCATGCGACGACGCGGTCCATGGGCAGCGCGGGCGGCGCGCCCCCGATGAGCAGCCCCACCTGGACGTGACGCCCGCGGCGGCGCAGGCCGAGCACCGACGCCACCGCGGTCGCGGGGCTGCCGAGCGCGTCGAGCGACACGTGCGCGCCGCCGTCGGTCGCGGCGACCACCCGCTCCGCCACGGCCGCGGGTCCGTCGAGGCTGCGCGCGTCGACGACGGCCTCCGCACCGGCGGCGCGCGCGGCCTCGAGCGCCGCGGTCGACACGTCGACGGCGACGACGCGCGCGCCGGCGGCCACGGCGACCATGACAGCGGAGAGCCCGACACCGCCGCAGCCGTGGACCGCGACCCGCTGCCCCGCCAGGACCCGCCCGTGCACGGTCAGTGCCCGGAACGCCGTCGCGAACCGGCACCCGAGCGACGCGGCGGTCGCGGCGCTCACGCCGTCGGGCACCGCGACGAGGTTGACGTCGGCGTGGTGCAGCGCGACCCGCTCCGCGAACGACCCGGCGTGCGTGAACCCCGGCTGCTCCTGCCGCTCGCACACCTGGTGCTCGCCCGACCGGCACGCGGGGCAGTCGCCGCACGCGCACACGAACGGCACGGTCACGACGTCGCCCGGACGCCACCGGCGCACCTCGGGACCGACCTCGAGCACGGTCCCCGCCAGCTCGTGGCCCGGGACGTGCGGCAGCGTCACGCCGTCGTCGTGGCCCTGCCACGCGTGCCAGTCGCTGCGGCAGACGCCCGTGGCGTCGACGCGCAGGACGACCCCGTCCACCGGGCACGCGGGGACCGGCACCTCGGTCACGAGGGGCGGCTCGCCGAAGCGCTCGACGACGACGGCGCGCATGGTGCCGCCGGTCGAGCCCTCCCGCGTCGGACGCTCGGGAGCTGTCTCGGGCATCACGGGCGCAGCATGACCTTGATCGCTCGCCGCTCGTCCATCGCGGCGTACCCCTCCGGGGTGCGGTCGAGCGGCAGCTCGAGGTCGAACACGGGTGACGGGTCGATCGTCCCGTCGAGCACGTCGGCCATGAGCTCGGGCAGGTACGCGCGGACGGGCGCGACCCCACCGCGGACGGCGACGTTGTTGCTGAACATCCGGCGCAGCGGCAGCCCGTCCTCCATCCCGTTCGGCACGCCGACGTAGCCGATCGTCCCGCCCGGGCGTGCGATCGCGGCCGCCGTGTCCCACGCCGACTGCATGCCGACGCACTCCATGACGTGCGGCACCCCGAGCCCGTCCGTCATGCCCAGGAGGCGCTCGACGGCAGCCTCGCCGCGCTCGGGCACCACGTCGGTCGCGCCGAAGCGACGCCCGATGGCGGTGCGGTCCTCGTGGCGGCCGAGCAGCACGACGCGCTCGGCACCGAGCCGGGCCGCGGCCAGCACGCCGCACAGCCCGACGGCCCCGTCACCGATCACGGCGACGGTCGACCCCGGTCCGACCCCGGCCGCGAGTGCGGCGTGGTGACCGGTCCCCATGACGTCCGACAGCGTGAGGAGCGCGGGCAGCCGCTCGTCGTCCTGCGCCACCGGGGCGACGACGAGCGTGCCGTCGGCGAGCGGCACGCGCACGGCCTCGCCCTGGCCCGCGTCGACGTGCTCCGACCCCCAGCCGCCACCGTGCAGGCACGACGTCTGCAGCCCCGCGAGGCAGTGCGGGCACGTGCCGTCGCTCCACACGAACGGCGCGACGACGACGTCGCCGGGCCGCACCGTCGTCACCTCCGGACCGACCTCCTCGACGACGCCGAGGAACTCGTGACCGATGCGGCCGGGGCCGCCCTTGCGCGGGCCCGGGCGGCGGTACGGCCACAGGTCGGACCCGCAGATGCACGAGAGGAGGACGCGGACCAGCGCGTCGGTGGGCTCGCGCAGCACGGGGTCGGGGACCTCCTCGACCCGCACGTCGCCGCCACCGTGGATGAGGGCTGCCTTCATGCGGACATCCTCCGCGCGAACCCGTCGAGATGAGGGTTCATGCGGCGTGTCGCGCGGGACACGCCGCGCGAACCCTGATCTCGACGGTGGGTCGCGCGGGGGCGTGAGCGGGGACGGGAGGACGGCTCAGAGCGTGCGGTGGGTCCAGCGCCCGGCCAGGAGCGTCCCCGCGACCGGCATGGTCCGCAGCGCGTCGCCGCGCGTCGTGAGCGGGTCCGCGTCGACGACGACGACGTCCGCGGGCCGGCCGGGCTCGACGCGCGAGCGCACCGACGCCGCCAGCGCGACCTCGATCGGGAGCGCCTCGTCGGGGCGCCACGGCTCGCGGCCGTCGCGGGCCCGGTCGACGGCCGCCGAGACCGCCTGCCACGGGTCGAGCGGCGCGACGGGCGCGTCCGAGCCGAGGACGAGCCGGACCCCCGCCCGGTGGAGCGTCCGGAGCGGGAACACGCGGTCGGCGCGGTCGGCCCAGTAGCGCTCGACCACGTCGCGGTCGTCCATCGCGTGCTCGGGCTGGACGCTCGCGGTGACGCCGAGGTCGGCGAACCGGACGACGTCGTTCGGCGCGACCATCTGCGCGTGCTCGATGCTGCCGACCGCGCCCGAGGCGCCGAACGCGTCGAGCGCGAGCGCCGTCGCACGGTCGCCGATCGCGTGGATCGCGGCGTGCAGGCCGTGGCGCGCGGCGAGCGTCATGAGCGGCACGAGCTCCTCCGTCGCGACGTTCAGCACGCCGTGCGCGTCTGGCCCGTCGACCCCCGGGTACGGGTCGTGGCAGAACGCGGTGCGCGTGTTGAGCGAGCCGTCGCTGATCACCTTGAACGGCCCCTGGGTCACGAGCCCGTGCGTGCCCGGGACGACGTCGCCGGTCTCGAGGCCCCGCGCGACCGCGCCGTCGAGGTGCTCGCGCCACACCGCAGCGGCGACCCGCAGGTCCCTCGTGCCCTGCTCGACCCGCCTGCGCCACGCGGTCACGTTGTCGTCGAGCTCGAAGTCGACGATCCCGACGACCCCGCGCGCGGCGGCCGCGGCGGCGGCGTCCGCGACCCACTCGTCGAGGACGTCCCGGGGCACCTCGTGGACCGCGCTCATGAGCGGGAACCAGTCGTCCTCGCGGAGCACGCCCGTGGTCTGGCGCGTCACGCCGAGGCGCCGCAGGGCCGCGGTGCTCAACCAGGCGCTGTGCAGGTCGCCGCACATGACGACGACGGGGGTCGGGGGCAGGCCCGCCGCCGCGATCGCGTCGTCGAGCACGGCCGCCGTGGGCGCCTCGGGCCACAGGCCGTCACGGAACCCGACCGCGACGAAGAGGTCCGGGTCGGCGTCCTCGTGGGCACCGTGCGGGCGGGTCGCGGCGTCCGCACGGCCGGCCCGCTCACGCAGCCGTGCCACGACCATCGCGGCGGCCTCGGGGGCCGACGACGCCGCCGAGACGTCGTAGCGCCGACGGGCGAGCGCCCACTGGCCCATGTGCACGTGGTTGTCCCACAGTCCCGGGAGCACCCAGCGCCCGTCGAGGTCGACCACCTCGGCGCCGCGCGGGGCCGCGAGCGTCTCCCCCGGTCGGCCGACCGCGTGCACGCGACCGTCGGCGAGGACCACGTCGACCGGGCCGTCCACCGCACCGCCGCGCACGTCGACGTCGACCAGGCGCGCGGCGCGCAGCACGGTGACGGGTACCGCCGGGAGGCCGGCCGACGCCGGGCTCGCGGGTGTCCGGGTCGCGGGGTCGCTGCTCACCGGCGCAGCGTACGTCCGTCCCCGGCGGAGGGCAGCGGTCGGCGCGTGCGCGCGCGAGAGGACGTGACGTGGTCAGGCGCGGGTCAGAGGACCGGGTCGCGCCCCGTGAGTCGCTGGAACGCCTCGACGTAGCGGTCGCGCGTGCGCTCGACGACGTCGTCGGGCAGCGCGGGCGGCGGGGCGTCCGACGCGCGGTCCCAGCCGGACGCGGGCGACGTCAGCCAGTCGCGCACGAACTGCTTGTCGAACGACGGCTGCGCGCGACCCGGCTGCCACTGGTCCGCGGGCCAGAACCGCGACGAGTCCGGCGTCAGGACCTCGTCGCCGAGCACGACGGCACCCGCCGCGACCCCGCCGGACGACTCACGCGTGCGCCCGAACTCGAGCTTGGTGTCCGCCAGGACGATCCCGCGTGCCCGGGCGACCTCCTCGGCGCGCGCGTAGACGGCGAGCGTGAGGTCGCGCAGCACCGCGGCGTCGTCGGCCCCCAGCCGCCCGGCGACGACGTCGAACGACACGTTCTCGTCGTGCTCGCCGACCGCCGCCTTGGTCGCGGGCGTGAAGATCGGCGCGGGCAGGCGCGAGCCGTCCTCGAGCCCCGCCGGGAGCGGGACGCCGCACACCTCGCCGCCCGCGCGGTACTCCACGAGGCCCGAGCCGGTCAGGTACCCGCGCGCGACGCACTCCACCGGGAACATGTCGAGGCGCCGGCACACCATCGCGCGCCCGACGACGGCGTGGGGCACGCCCGCCGCCCCCGCCTCAGCCGTGACGACGTGGTTCGGCACGAGGTCGGCCAGCTGGTCGAACCACCACAGGCTCAGCTGCGTGAGGACCGCGCCCTTGCCGGGCACGGGGGTCGCGAGCACGTGGTCGTACGCGCTGATCCGGTCGCTCGCGACCACGAGCACGACGTCGCCGTGCGTGGTCGCGGCGGGCGAGCCGGGCTCCGGGACGTACAGGTCGCGGACCTTGCCCGAGTACGTGTGCGTCCAGCCGGGGAGGGTCGGGGCGGCGGTGCCGGGTGCGGGAGGGCGGGTGCCCGGCGTCGGGGTGCTCGGCGTGCTGGCCATGGGTCCGTCCTCAGGCGTCGGCGGTCGGGACCACGGGCATGCGCGCCGCGATGTCCGTGCGGTGGTGCGAGCCGCGCAGGCGGACGTGCTCGACGCCGCGGTACGCCGTCTCGCGCGCCGCGTCGACGTCGGCGCCGACCCCCACGACCGACAGCACGCGGCCGCCCGACGAGACCAGCGTGCCGTCGTCGTCGCGGGCCGTCCCCGCGTGGAGCACGTGGACGCCGGGCACCTGCTCGGCCTCCTCGACGCCCTCGACCGCGTCCCCCGCGCGCACCGACCCCGGGTAGCCGTGGGCGGCGACGACGACGGTCACGGCGGCCTCCTCGCGCCAGTGCAGCGGCGGGAGGTCGTCGAGCCGGCCCTGCGCGGCGGCGAGCAGGACCTCGGCGAGCGGCGACGCGAGGCGCGCGAGCACGACCTGCGTCTCCGGGTCGCCGAAGCGCGCGTTGAACTCGATGACCCGCAGGCCGCGCGGGGTGAGCGCGAGGCCGCAGTACAGGACCCCGACGAAGGGCACGCCGCGGTGCCGCATCTCGTCGACCGTGGGCTGCGCGACGCGCGCGACGACCTCGGCCGTGAGGTCCTCGGGCGCCCACGTGAGCGGCGAGTAGGCGCCCATCCCGCCGGTGTTGGGACCCTCGTCGTCGTCGTAGGCGCGCTTGAAGTCCTGCGCGGGTGCGAGCGGGACCACGGTCGTGCCGTCGCTCAGGCAGAACAGCGAGACCTCGGGGCCGTCCAGGTACTCCTCGACGACGACCGCGCCGCCCCCCGCGAGGCAACGACCCGCGTGCTCGAGCGCGGCGTCGCGGTCGGACGTGACGACGACGCCCTTGCCCGCCGCGAGCCCGTCGTCCTTGACCACGTGCGGCGCGCCGAAGGCGTCGAGCGCCGCGGCGACCTCCTCGGGCGTCGTGCAGACGTGCGCCATCGCGGTCGGCACGCCGGCCGACGCCATGACGTCCTTCGCGTACGCCTTCGACCCCTCGAGCCGCGCGGCCTCGGCGCTCGGCCCGAAGCACGGGATGCCGACAGCCCGCACGGCGTCGGCCACGCCCGCGACCAGCGGCGCCTCCGGGCCGACGACGACGAGGTCCGCGCCGAGGGTCGTCGCGAGCGCCGCGACCGCGTCGGGGTCGACCGGGTCGACGTCGTGCAGCGTCGCGAGCGCCGCGACGCCCGGGTTGCCGGGGGCGGCGTGGAGCTCGTGCTCGGCGCGGGCCTCCTCGGGCCCGTGCGCGTCCCGCGCGGTCGCGAGGGCGCGGACGACGGCGTGCTCACGGGCGCCGGACCCGACGACGAGGATCTTCACGGGTGTGGAGCCTATCGACGGACCCGGCGTCGTCGTCGGCGGGACCGGCAGCCGGGACGGGGTCGGGTGCGGCGGGCCGGGGTGCAGCCGACCGCCGTCAGTCGGCGAGGACCCGGTCGACGGCCGTCGTGACCTCGGCGACCAGGGCGTCGTCGTGGGCGTCCGCGCTCTCCAGGAGCGCCGCGCACACGTGGACCGCGAGGACGCGTGCGCGGAGGGCCGTCTCGTCGTCGAGGCCGCCGTACGCGTCGAGGAACGCCTGACGCGCCGCGCCGCGGAAGGCCGCGAACGCGATCATGAGGTCGACCGCGGGGTCCGCGAGGGCGGTGTCGCCCCAGTCGATGACGCCCGCCGCACCACCGTCGGCGTCGACGAGCAGGTGCCGCACGTGCAGGTCGCCGTGCACGAGCACCGGCTCACGCGTCGGCGCACCGAGGTGCTCCGACCCGCGCAGGAGGTCCTCCACCGCGTCGCACGGCAGTCGGGTCCCGGCGGCCCGCATCCGCGCGAGCCGCTCGCGCGCGCGGACCACGACCGAGGACGGGTCGCCGCGGCGCAGCGGGTCGACGGGCAGGACGACGCCGTCGAGCGCCGACCCCGCGGTCACGGCGCTCGCGACGTCCGGGGCGTGGAGCGCACGCAGGAACCGGCCGAGCGCCGTGGCGAGCGGAGCACGCTCGTCGTCGGCGAGGCGCGCGGTCGCGAGCTCGGTCCCGTGCAGGCGCGGGCCGCCCCAGAACGGCCAGGCGAACTCGGGCGTCGGACGCCCCAGGTAGTGCGGGCGCGGGACGGGCAGCGGCATGGCCGGCAGGTGCCGCAGGACGGCGATCTCGCGTGCCGAACCCCCGAGCGCGACCGCGCGGTGGATGAAGCGGAACACGAGGTCGTCCCCGACGGAGAAGACCGCGTTGTCCCAGCCGGAGGCGAACCTCCGCACCGGGACGCCGCCCAGGTCGGGGAACTGGGCGCCGATCAGCCGGGCCGCCAGCCGCTCGTCGACGACGACCTCGGGACTCCACTCCGCCACGGCGGGCGTCAGCTCAGGAGGTCGTGGCGGACGATGGTCGCCTCACGGCCGGGACCCACGCCGATCGCGGAGATCCGGGTGCCCGACATCTCCTCGAGCGTCAGGACGTAGCGCTGGGCCGCGGGCGGCAGGTCCTCGAACGTGCGCGCGCCGCTGATGTCCTCCGACCAGCCCTCGAGCTCGGTGTAGACCGGGACGGCGTGGTGGAACGCGCTCTGGTCGTACGGCATCTCGTCGTGGCGGCGGCCGTCGACGTCGTACGCGACGGCGACCGGGATCCGCTCGAGCCCCGTGAGCGTGTCGAGCTTGGTGAGCACGAGGTCCGTGAGGCCGTTGACCCGGCCCGCGTACCGCGCGATGACGGCGTCGTACCAGCCGCAGCGGCGCGGACGGCCCGTCGTCGTGCCGTACTCGCC
This sequence comes from Cellulomonas carbonis, assembly GCF_014636275.1. GTDB lineage: Bacteria > Actinomycetota > Actinomycetes > Actinomycetales > Cellulomonadaceae > Actinotalea > Actinotalea carbonis. The sequence goes on along the minus strand of NZ_BMEB01000002.1, from coordinate 594,830 downwards.
GCCCGCCTCGCGGAGCCACTGGCCCTGCTCGTCGAGCAGCTCGGTCGGGAACGGGCCCTCGCCCACACGCGTGGTGTACGCCTTGATGACGCCGACCACGCGGTCGATGCGCGTCGGCCCGACGCCCGAGCCCGTGCACGCCCCGCCCGCCGTGGCCGACGACGACGTGACGAACGGGTAGGTGCCGTGGTCGACGTCGAGCATGGTCGCCTGGCCGGCCTCGAACAGGACCGTGCGGCCCGCGTCGAGGGCGTCGTTGAGCACGAGGCCCGTGTCCGCGACCATGGGGCGGACGCGCTCGGCGTACGAGAGCAGCTCCTCGACCGTCTCCTCGACGGTGATCGCGCGGCGGTTGTAGACCTTCACGAGCAGGTGGTTCTTCTGGTCGAGGGCGCCCTCGACCTTCTGCGCGAGGATCTTCTCGTCGAACAGGTCCTGGACGCGCACGCCGACGCGGCTGATCTTGTCCGCGTACGTCGGGCCGATGCCGCGGCCCGTGGTGCCGATGCGACGCTTGCCGAGGAACCGCTCGGTGACCTTGTCGATCGTGCGGTTGTACGGCGCGATGAGGTGCGCGTTGGCCGAGACGAGGAGCTTCGAGGTGTCGACGCCACGCGCCTGGAGCGCCTCGAGCTCCGTGAAGAGCACCGCGAGGTCGATGACGACGCCGTTGCCGATGACCGGCGTCACGCCCGGCGAGAGGATGCCCGACGGCAGCAGGTGCAGCGCGTACTTCTCGCCGTCGATGACGACGGTGTGCCCGGCGTTGTTGCCGCCGTTGAACTTGACGACGTAGTCGACGCGCGAGCCGAGCTGGTCGGTGGCCTTGCCCTTGCCCTCGTCGCCCCACTGGGCGCCGAGCACGACGACGGCTGGCATGTGTGTCCTTCTCTCGGTCGGTGACGTCCGTCGGGCGCGGCCGTGCCGCGGCGCCGAGGGCCGCCCCGAGGTTACCGGAGCGGGGTCCCGCGGACCCCGGCCGCCCACCGCCGGTGGGCCGGCGGTGGATCCGGCACCGGGCCGGCGGCGGGCTGGCGGTGGGCTATCGGTGGGCCCCGTGCGGGCCGCCGTGCCGCAGGTGCGCGACGGCGTCGGGCGACGTGCCCGCGTCGACGAGGAAGGTCCGGCAGCGCTCGGCCTCGTCGCGCTCACCGATCGCGTCGGCCGCCTGGGCGAGCGCGAGCAGCGACCGGAGGAAGCCCTGGTTGGGCTCGTGGTCGGCGGGGATCGGCCCCGCGCCGCGCCAGCCGGCCCGCCGCAGCGCGTCGAGGCCGCGGTGGTAGCCGGTGCGCGCGAACGCGTACGCCGCGACGGCGTCGGGCGGGTCGACCGGGTGACCGGGTGCGCTCATGGGCGGGTCGAGCGCCGCCTCCGCGAGGACCGCCCACAGCAGCGAGGACGCCGGGAAGCGCGGCACGAGCTCGTGCGCGGGCGTCCCGCGGTGCAGGGCCGCGCGCGCGGCGACGTCGGGGTGGTCCTCGGGCAGGCGCGTGGGCTCGGGGCCGAGCAGGTTGTCCATGGCGCCATCCTGCACCGCCCGGACCTCCCGCGTCCCCGATGTGCGCGGCGCGGCGACGCGCCCGAGCAGACGAGGACATGCACTGCTCATGGTCAGTCGTTTACAGTCGCACGGCACCGTACGACGTCTGCAGGAGACCCATGATCGAGATAGCGACCTCGTCGGCGACGACGACGCTGGTGATCGCCGGGGACCTCGACCTCGCCGAGCGCGAGCAGTTCCCCGAGATCGCCGCTCGCGTGACGGGCCTGCGCCGCCAGCTGCTCGTGATCGACATGTGCGGCGTGACGTTCATGGACTCGACCGGCGCGGCGTTCCTCATCTCGCTCGCGGACTCGGGACGCAAGCGGGGCGGAGCGACCGTGCTGCGCGGGTGCGACGAGCGCGACCTCTTCGTGCTCGAGGTGTGCGGCGCGCTCGACCTGTTCCGCCTCGACACGCAGCACTCGTGCGACCGGGCGCCCGAGGCCGACGTCGAGCCCTCCGTCGAGGGGTCGAGCGAGCACGCCGACGCCTGAGCGCACGGGCTCGACCCCGCGGTCGCCTCAGACCGTCGGCTCGGGCGTGCCCGTCGGCCCGGCCGGGCGGTGGTCCGCGAGCGCCGCGCTGATCGGCACCGGCCGCACGCGCGCCCACACGAGCTTCCCGCTCCCGGACGGCCGCCAGCCCCAGTCCGCGAGGCGCTCGACGATCCGCATGCCGTAGCCGCCGACCCGGCCCACGTGGCCGTCGGTCGTGACCGGGGGCGCGGGGTTGGCGTCCTCGACCTCGATCCGCAGGCCGTCGCCCGTGTCGAACAGGCGGAGCTCGACGTGGCCCCAGCCGTGCAGCACCGCGTTCGCGACGAGCTCGGACACGACCAGCTCCGCGCTGGACCCGCCGCCGAGCTCCCACGCCGAGCACGTGCGCAGCACGGCCTGCCGCGCCCGGCCGATCGAGGCCGGCTCGCTCGGCAGGTTCCAGCGCCGGCGGCGCGGGCTGGACGTGCCGTCGACCGCGTCGCCCTCGGGGTCGGGCACGCGCAGGACGACGACGGCGACGTCGTCCTCCGGCTTGTCGGCGAGCCGCGACAGCAGCTCCTCGCCGACGCCGGCGGCGTCCGCGCGACCCGTGCCCGCGACCACCTCGACGAGCGCGTCGAGACCGTCCTTCATGCGCCGGTCGCGACGCTCGATGAGGCCGTCGGTGTAGAGCACGACCAGGTCGCCGGGCACGAGGTCGTGCGCGCCGGCCGACCGGGTGCCCGTCCCGAAGCCCACCATCGGCCCGCCCGCGCCGTCGAGGCGCAGGACCTGCCCGCCACGCGCGACGAGCGGCGGGAGGTGCCCCGCGCGCGAGTACGCGGCCGACCAGCCCGCGTCGGTGCGCCGCAGCGTGACGAGCACGAGGCTCGCCGACCGAGGGATGCGCATGCCCGCGACGAGCTGGTCGACGCGGCGCAGCACCTCGGCCGGGTCCGTCGTCTCGAAGACGTAGGAACGCACGACCGAGCGCAGCTGCCCCATCGCGGCCGCCGCCTCGACGTCGTGCCCGACGACGTCCCCGACGACGAGCGCGACGGTGTCCTCGTCGAGCTGGAGCACGTCGAACCAGTCGCCGCCGACCTGCGCGTGCCCCGAGCTCGGCGCGTAGTAGGTCCAGACGTCGAGCCCCCGCACGTCGGCCTGCTCGGGGAGCATCGCGCGCTGGAGCGTCTCGGCGAGGCGGTGCTCGCGCGCGTAGAGGCGCACGTTGTCGATCACGGTGCCGACGCGGCGTGCGACGAGGTGCACGACGAGGCGCTCGCTCTCGTCCACGGTCGCCGGCCGCCCGGGGGCCGGCACGGTCACCAGCACTCCGAGGGTGCGTCGCCGGCCGGGGACGGGGTGGACGACCGCGTGGTGCACGCCGTCGAGCACGTCGGACGGGACGTCCCGGTCGGGGCGCCCGAGCGCCGCGCGGACCTCGCCGACCAGCCGCGCCGTCGTCGCACCGACCGGCTCGTCGGCGAGCGAGACGACGACCGGGCCGTCGACGACCCCGTCGAGCACGCGCTGGACCGCGTCGGGAGCGGGGGCCGCCGACGCCTCGTCCGTCGAGCGGACGCCGTGCCGGCGCACCGACGCGGTCTCGGCGACGTTCGCCGCGATGCCGTCCGCGCGGTGCAGGCCGCCGTCGTCGAGGAAGAATCCGGCCCACACGACCGCGTCGTCGACGAGGAGCGACGCGATCTCACGCAGCACCGCGGGGTCGTCGACGTCGGAGAGCAGCTCGGACGTCTGGGCGACGACCGTGAGGCCCTTGCGCGCGCGGCGCTCGGCCTCCATCGAGCGCTGCAGACCGCCCGCGTGCTCGACGTGCGCCGTCACGTCGACCTGGATGCCGACCCAGTGCGTCACGGTGCCGTCCGGGCCGGCGACCGGGGACAGCGAGACCTGGTTCCAGAACGGGCGCCCGTCCTTGGCGTAGTTGAGGACCGTCGCCGTGACCGGGCGGCCCTGCGCGACGGCCAGGCCCATCGCGCGACCCGTCTCGGGGTCGGTCCCGGGACCGTGCAGCATGCTCGGGTTGCGGCCGACGACCTCGTCGAGCGTGTACCCCGTGGTGCGCGTGAAGGCGTCGTTGACCCAGACGACGGGGTTCCCGGGCGCGGCCTCCGTGATCACGAACGCGACGTCGGTGGCCTGGAGTGCGCGGTCGCGCAGGGAGGCGAGCCCCGCGGCGAGCTCGGCCGGCCCCGCGGGCGCGGAGGAATTGCCCATCACCCTCTACGATCGTCTAGCGTTCGGCAGGATGCCACTCGCGGCCGGAACGGTCTCGAGTCCTGGGGACGCGAGTCCTGAACCGGCCGAGGGGAGCGACGTGCGAGACGGTAGCGGTCCCGGGTCCCGTGAGGCCACGCAGGGTGACGAGGTGAGCAGCATCGAGAACGTGACCGGTCGCGGTCCGGCGTCCGACGCCGGCGAGTCCCAGCCCGGCTCGGTCCACGTGATCGTCCAGGACGCACGTACACGGATCGTCCTGTCGGGCGAGATCGACGCGGACCTCGCACCCGACCTCCAGGACGCCACCTCGGACGCCGAGGCGACCGGCCTGCCGATCGACATCGACGCCCAGCACGTCACGTTCATGGACTCGTCCGGCATCGCGTTCCTCGCCCGGATCGCGACCCGCTCGAGCTCGCGGATCCGCGTCGTCCGACCGCCCGAGACCGTGCGGTTCCTGCTCGAGGTGACCCGGATCGGCGAGCTGCTCGACGTCGTGACGGACGGCGACGGCGCGGCCGACGCCCCGTCGTCGGAGGCACCGGACCACGGTCTCCCGACGATCGGCCCCGCCGGACGCAGCCGACGGTCCACGCCCGGCCCCGACGACGTCGCCTGAGCCGGAGCACACCGAGCCGACCCCAGGGCCGACACCAGAACCGTTCCACCGACGAGGACGGGCCCCGCGGATTCCGCGGGGCCCGTCCTCGTCGGTGCTCATGCACCCTCGGCCGGGTTCAGCCGATCTTGTTGCCTGCCGAGCGCAGCTGCTGGCACGCCTCGACGATGCGCTGGGCCATGCCGGCCTCGGCGAGCTTGCCCCACGCGCGCGGGTCGTAGGTCTTCTTGTTGCCGACCTCGCCGTCGATCTTCAGGACGCCGTCGTAGTTGGTGAACATGTGGCCGACGACGGGGCGCGTGAACGCGTACTGCGTGTCGGTGTCGATGTTCATCTTGATGACGCCGTTGTCGACCGCCTCGGCGATCTCCGCCTCGGTCGAGCCCGAGCCGCCGTGGAAGACGAGGTCGAACGGGTTCGCCTTGCCGACCTTCGCGCCGACCGCGTCCTGGATCTCCTTGAGGATCGCGGGACGGAGCTTGACGGCACCCGGCTTGTAGACGCCGTGCACGTTGCCGAACGTCAGCGCCGTCAGGTAGCGGCCCTTCTCGCCCGTGCCGAGCGCCTCGACCGTCGCGATGCCGTCCTCGACCGTCGTGTACAGCTTGTCGTTGATCGCGGCCTCGTGGCCGTCCTCCTCGCCACCGACGACGCCGACCTCGATCTCGAGGATCGTGCGCGCGGCCTGCGAGAGCTCGAGCAGCTCGGCCGCGATGACGAGGTTCTCCTCGAGCGGGATGTCCGAGCCGTCGAACATGTGCGACTGGAACGTCGGGAGCTTGCCGGCCTTGACCTGCTCGGCCTCGAGGGCGAGCAGCGGGCGGACCCAGCTGTCGAGGTTCTTCTTGGTGCAGTGGTCGGTGTGGAGGGCGACCGTGACGCCGTAGCCCTTGGCGACCTCGGCGGCGTACGCGGCGAGCGCGAGCGAGCCGGCGACGCGGTCCTTCACCGTCGAGCCGGAGGCGTACTCGGCGCCACCGACCGACACCTGGATGATCCCGTCCGACTCGGCCTCCGCGAAGCCCTGGAGGGCCGCGGTCAGCGTCTGCGAGGAGGTGACGTTCACCGCGGGGTAGGCGAAGCTGCCCGCCTTCGCGCGGTCGATCATCTCGGCGTAGACCTCGGGAGTGGCGATGGCCATGAAGACTCCTGCTCATCAAGGGGTGGGGTGTCGGTTCCCATGGTGGCACGGATGGTCTGGGACCCGTCGGGACCTCTCGGCCGGTGGGCGCGACGTCCGACCTCTCGTCCCACGGTGCCGTCCACGCTAGGTAGACACGCCGACTAGTCAGCCGTACTGTCTAGTCATGCCCACGGACGACCCCTCGACGCACGAGTGGCCGGGTGACTGGCTGCGTGGCGTGCTCGCCGTCTGCGTCCTGCGCGTCCTCGCGGACGGCCCGACCTACGGGTACGCGCTCGGCGTCCGGCTCGCGGAGGCGGGCCTCGGGACCGTCAAGGGCGGGACCCTCTACCCCGCACTGACGCGCCTCGAGCAGGCCGGCCTCCTCGACGTCGAGTGGCGTGCGGGCGAGGCCGGTCCCGGACGCAAGTACTACTCGCTCACCGACGCCGGGCGCGCCGAGCTGCGACGCAGCGCGACCCGCTGGGCGCGGTTCGCCGGCCTCACCACGCGGCTCGTCGCGGATGCGTCCACCGGCACCGACGACGACGCACCCGCCCTCACCGGAAGGCCCCCGACATGACCGACAGGTACGCGCTCGAGCACCGGCTCGCGCCGCACGTCGACGAGCGCTGGACCGAGGCCCTGCTCCTCGAGCTGCGCCTGCGTGGCGTTCCCGGCGACACGATCGGCGCCGTCCTGGCCGAGGTCGACTCGCACGTCGTCGAGAGCGGCGAGCCCGCGCACGACGCGTTCGGCGACCCGGTCGCCTACGCGCGCAGCCTCGACCTGCCGGTCGACGACGAGCCCGGCCCGCGCGCACTCCTCACCTCCACCGCGCCGACCGCCGTGCAGGTGCTCGGCCTGCTGGTCCTCGGCTGGGCCGTCCCGCCGCTGGTCCGCGGCGAGGTGCTCGACCTGACCTGGGGTCACGCGGCGCTCGTCGCGCTGCTCGGTGCCGAGATCCTCCTGCTCGTGCGCCACGCCGACACGGTCCTCGCCGCGGTGGTGCGGCGGCCGGTCCTCTCGTGGCTCGCGCTCACCGCGAGCATGGCGGTGCCCGTCGCGCTCCTGCTCCTGCTGCGCGGCGTCGTCGTCGGCGTCCCGGCCGCGGCGGGCGTCGCGGTGGGAGCGGCGCTGCTGCTCGCCGGGACGGCGTGGGCGCTCGTCCGGCTGCGCACGCACGCCGACGACGCCGACCCGGTGCGCTCGCCGCTGGGCGGCGACGAGCCGTCGACCCGCCGCACCGCGGTGCTCGCGGCGAGCGGCGTCTGGCTCGTGCCGGCCGCGGCCGTCGTCATCACGGCGCTCGCGCTCGTCATCGGCTGAGCGGAGCCCGCCGACCGGCGCCCGTGGGTGGGTCCCCCCGCGGAGGACGCGGGGGGACCCACCCGGCCGGGCGAACCGACCCGGCGGACCGGCCGGGCGGCCGGGCGGGGCCCGGTCAGAGCTCGAGCAGGAGCGCCTCGCCCTGGCCGCCGCCGCCGCACAGGCCGACCGCGGCCCGACCGCCGCCGGCTCGGTGCAGCGCGTGCGCGGCGTGGACGACCAGGCGCGCACCGGACGCGCCGATGGGGTGCCCGAGCGCGATGCCGCCGCCGTCGACGTTGAGGGCGTCGACCGGGACCCCGAGGTCGATCGCCGACTGGGCGACCACCGCCCCGAACGCCTCGTTGATCTCGATGACGTCGAGGTCGCCCACGGCCCAGCCCTGCCGCTCGAGGGCGCGCAGGATCGCCGCCGACGGCTGCGAGTGCAGCGACGCGTCCGGTCCCGCGACCTGCCCGGGTGCGCGCAGCGCCGCGAGCACGGTCCACCCCTCGGCCTCCGCCCGAGCGCGCGTCGTCAGCACGACCGCCGACGCGCCGTCGGAGATCGGCGACGAGTTGCCCGCGGTGATGTGCCCGCCGTCCATGAAGGCCGGGCGCAGCCGCGCGAGCGTCTCGACGGTCGTCTCGGGACGGATGCCCTCGTCGCGGTCCACGACGGTGTCGCCCTTGCGGCCCGGGACCGTGACGGGCACGACGAGCTCCTTGAAGGTCCCCGCCTCCCACGCCGCCGCGGCCCGCTGGTGCGAGAGCGCCGCGACCTCGTCCTGCTGCTCGCGCGTGAGGGCGTAGCGCTCCGCGGTGGTCCGGTCGGTGCACAGGCCCATCGACTCGCACGCCTGGGCGTCCGTCAGGCCGTCGTAGGCCATGTGGTCGAGCAGCTCGATCGACCCGTACGCCGTGCCGACGCGCGACCCCGGCAGCAGGTGCGGCGCGAGGCTCATCGACTCCATGCCGCCCGCGACGGCGACCTCCGCCTCGCCCGAGCGCAGCAGCCGCGCGACGTCGATCACCGCGGTGAGGCCCGAGAGGCACACCTTGTTGACCGCGCTCGCGTGCGCGCTCGTGGGGATGCCCGCACCGAGGGCGGCCTGCCGTGCCGGGTTCTGGCCCGCGCCCGCCTGGAGCACCTGCCCGAGCACGACGACCTCGACGAGGTCGGCCGAGACCCCGGCCTGCTCGAGCGCGCCGCGGATCGCGACCGACCCGAGCCGCGTCGCGGGGACGGTCGAGAGCCCGCCACGCAGCCGTCCCTGCGGCGTGCGCGCCGCACCCACGACGACGACGTCGTCCGGCGACGACGTGCCCGCGGCGGGCCGGCCGTCCGTCGCGGCGCTCACGCCGTCACCGCCACGGTCGCGACGTCGTCGGCGAGCACGCGCGCGCCCGTGCGCTCGCGCACCTCGTCGACCGTGACCCCGGGTGCCATCTCGACGAGCCGCAGGCCCTCGGGCGTCACGTCGAGCACCGCGATGTCGGTGATGACCCGGTCGACCACACGACGGCCCGTCAGCGGCAGCGTGCACTCGGGCAGGATCTTCGGCTCGCCGTCCTTGGCGTTGTGCGTCATGAGCACGACGACGCGGCGTGCGCCGTGGACCAGGTCCATCGCCCCGCCGGGGCCCTTGACCATCGCGCCGGGGATCATCCAGTTCGCGAGGTCCCCGGTCTCGGAGACCTGCATGCCGCCGAGGACCGCGACGTCGACCTTGCCGCCGCGGATCATGCCGAAGCTCGTCGCCGAGTCGAAGTACGCGGCGCCCGGGACGACCGTGACGGTCTCCTTGCCGGCGTTGATGAGGTCGGGGTCGACGTCGTCGTCGGCGGGGTACGGACCGACGCCGAGGATCCCGTTCTCCGACTGGAGCATCACGTGGCGCCCCTCGGGCAGGTAGTTCGGCACGAGCGTCGGCAGGCCGATCCCGAGGTTGACGTACATGCCGTCCTCGAGCTCGAGCGCCGCGCGCGCGGCCATCTCCTCACGTGCGAGCGCCATCAGGTCCCTCCCCCCGCGGGCGCCGTCGCCCGCACCGTGCGCTTCTCGATCCGCTTCTCGATCTCCCGCCCGACGACGACGAGCCGGTGCACGAAGATCCCCGGCAGGTGCACCTCGTCGGGGTGCAGCTCGCCCGGCTCGACGAGCTCCTCGACCTGCGCGACGCACACGCGCCCCGCCATCGCGGCGAGCGGCGAGAAGTTGCGCGCCGAGGCGTGGAACACGAGGTTGCCGAACCGGTCGCCCTTCGCGGCGTGCACGAGCGCGAAGTCGGTCGTGATCGACTCCTCGAGCACGTGCTCGCGCTCACGCCCGTCGACGACGAACGTGCGGACCTCCTTGGGGCGCGACGCGAGCGCGACGCTGCCGTCGGAGCCGTAGCGCAGCGGCAGGCCGCCGTCGGCGACCTGCGTCCCGACGCCCGTGGGCGTGAAGAACGCCGCGATGCCCGAGCCGCCCGCGCGGAGCTTCTCCGCGAGGGTCCCCTGGGGCGTGAGCTCGACCTCGAGCTCGCCCGAGAGGTACCGGCGCGCGAACTCCTTGTTCTCCCCCACGTAGGACGCCGTGATGCGGCGGATCCGGTCGGCGGCGAGCAGGATCCCCAGACCCCAGTCGTCGACCCCGCAGTTGTTGGACACGACCTCCAGGTCCGTCGCGCCCTGCGCGAGGAGGGCCTCGATGAGGCCCATCGGGTTGCCGCAGAGCCCGAAGCCGCCGACCGCGAGGCTCGCCCCGTCCGGGATGTCGGCCACCGCCTCGGCCGCGGTCGGGACCACCTTGTCCAGCCCGTCGCTCACGGGCCCACCTCCTTCGCCTCCGCCCTCGACGCTGAGGGCGGTTCGTGGGTTCATCATGCGTCGTCCCTCACAGCTCGCGCACCAGGCGCCGCACGTGGTCGGCGACCGCCGCGGCCCCGTGGGGCGCCATCACCACGGTGTGGTGGTTGACGCCCGGCACGAGGTGCTCGCGGAGCGCCGGCAGGCGGTCGGTGGGCGGCGCTTCGGTGAAGGGAACGGGTCGCCTGGCGCCCCATCGGCTTCACGCAGCACCCCGCGGCGCGTGAGCCGGCCGGTCGCGAACCCCCGGACCACGCCTCTGCGGATCCCGACGGTCGCCCACCGACCGTCCCGCGCCGCACAGCACGCGGCGGTGTGCACGCTGGGTGAGGAGAACGGGTCGCTTGGTGATCCGACGGCCCACGCACGCGCGGCCGACGACGGCGCTCGCGTCCCGGTGCGCCCGCGGCACCGGGCCCTCGTCAGGCGTGCTGCGTGATCCAGGCGTGCATCGCGATGGCCGCCGCGGCGCCCGCGTTGATCGAGCGCGTCGAGCCGAACTGCCGGATGTGCAGCACCGCGTCGCACGCCGCGACCGCCTCGGCCGAGAGCCCCGCGCCCTCCTGCCCGAGCAGGAGCACGCACGCCCGCGGCAGGGCGTAGCCCTCGATCGGGACGGACCCCGGCACGTTGTCGAGCCCGATCACGGGCAGCCCCTCGGCGCTCGCCCACGCCACGAGGTCGTCGACGGTCGGGTGGTGCTGCACGTGCTGGTAGCGGTCCGTGACCATCGCGCCACGCCGGTTCCACCGCCGCCGTCCGACGACGTGCACCTCGGCCGCGAGGAACGCGTTCGCCGTGCGCACGACGGACCCGATGTTGAGGTCGTGCACCCAGTTCTCGATCGCGACGTGGAACGCGTGCCGGCGCGTGTCGAGGTCGGCGACGACCGCCTCGACCGTCCAGTACCGGTAGGCGTCGACGACGTTGCGGCGGTCGCCGTGCGCGAGCAGCTCCGGGTCGTAGCGCGGGTCGATCGGGGCATCGGGCCCGTCGCCGACCCGCGGCCAGGCGGCCGGTCCACCCGGCCACGGCCCGACGCCGACCTCGCGCTCACCGGTCCCGGCGGGCCGGTCGTCGTCCGCAGCCCCGCCCCCGCCGCGCTCGCCCTCGGTCACGCCGTGCCGCGCCAGGCGTCGCGCGCCCGGAGCCGCTCCGTGCGCAGCAGCGCGTTGTCGTGGATGCGCGCCCCGACCAGGACGAGGACGACCGCACCGATGAGCAGCACCCCCGCGGCGACCCACGGCTCCCATGGCTGCGCGGTCCCGAGCACGATGCGCGCCGGCATGAGCAGCGGCGCGGTGAACGGCACGTACGCGAGCACCCGCTGGACGGGGCCGGGGTCGGTCGCGAGGACCGCGGCGAAGAACGGGAGGACGACGAGCACCTGCATGACGACGGTCGTCGCGTTGAGGTCCTCCTCGCGGGCCGCGAGCGCACCCGCCGCCGCCCACAGGCACGCGAGCATGACGAACCCGATGACGAAGAACAGCCCGAACCACCAGGCGGCCTCGAGCACCTGGTGCAGGAGCTCGTCCTGCCCGGTCAGCGCCGCCCCGAGCAGCCCCGCGCCGACGACGAGCACGACCTGTGCGACGGCGACGACCGTCGAGCCGAGGACCCGGCCGACGAGGAGCCAGCGCACGGGCACGGCCGCGGCGAGCACGTCGACGGCGCGCGTGTGCTTCTCCTCGGCGACGCCCTGCGCGATGCCCATGCCGACCGTGAGGACGGAGACGTAGAACAGCACCGCGAGGCCGACGACGAGCGCCTCGGGCGGGATGCCGCCCGGTGCGCGCGGGTCGAGGAGGACGACCTCGGGCGGGACGCGCGGGTCCGCGAGCGCGTCCACCTGCTCGTCGGTCAGCCCGGCGTCCTGCGCGGTCTCGCGCACCTGGAGCTGGCTCGCCGCGGAGCCGAGGAGCACCTCGAGGTCGGCGGGCACGCCCTCCCGCCCGAGCACGACGAGCTCGCCCACCCGGTCGCCGACGACGGCGACGACGACGTCCTGCTGGCGCACGATCCGCTCGACGTCCGTCTCGTCGTCCAACGTCACGAGCTCGACCTCCGCCGCGGGCAGACCCGCGGGTTCGAGCAGCGACGCGAGCGGTGGGACGTCGCCGCCGTCGGCGACCTCCCGGCCGAGCTCCGCCGCGAGGCGCACGACGGCGTCGGCCGCCTCGCCCTGCACCGCGACGCGGTAGGTCGGCACCGACTGCGCGAGCAGCGCGGGCAGCACCGTCGCGGCCGTGACCAGCAGAAGGAGGACCGCCGTCGTGCCGAGCAGCACCTTCTCGCGCAGCCGACCGCGGACCTCGCGCGCCGCGAGCAGGCCGATGGCGCGTGCCGCGCCGGGTGGCGCGATGCGCGGCCCCCCGGGGGCGCGGCGGGCGCCGGCGGCCGGGCGCGGGTCGGCGGGAGCGCCGTCGGCGTCCGGCGCGGCGGGGCGTGCGCCGTCGTCGCCCGGGCGGGGGTCGTCGGTGCTCACCGGGCGCCCACCCCTGCGAACACCTCGTCGAGCGTCGGGACCAGCGTGACGAGCTCGTGGACCGCTCCGTGGCGCAGTGCGGTGGCGAGCACCTGCTGGTCGTCGGCGTCGTCGGAGAGGTCGAGCTCGAGCGTCGTCCCGCCGGCGGCGTCCCGGCCGGGCCCGGTCCCGCGCCCGTCCCCCGGCCGGTCCCCGAGGCCCGTCCGCCGGGCGCTCCCGTGCAGCGCCACCCCGCGCAGCGCGCGGAGGTCCGCGACCAGGGCAGCCTCGTCGGGGGCCTCCACCCGAACGCGCACCCGTCGTCCGGTGTGCGCCGCGCGCACCTCGGCGACGGCGCCGGCGGCGACGACGCGACCGGCGTCGAGCACGACGACGTCGTCGCAGCACCGCTCGGCGAGGTCGGCGCGCCGCGTCGCGACGAGCACCGGCGCGCCGTCGTCGGCGTACCGACGCACCAGAGCGACGAGCGGCGCGAAGCCCACGGGGTCGAGGCCCGCGAAGGGCTCGTCGAGCAGCACGCACGTCGGCCGGTGCACGAGCGCGGCCGCGAGCCGGACGCGCCGCTGGTCGTCGAAGGCGAGGGCGTCGAGCCGCTCCCCGGCCTGCGCCGTGAGACCCAGGGCCTCCAGCACGTCGTCCGTCGCGGTCACCGCGTCGGCACGGGACAGTCCGTGGAGCTGCGCGAGGTGGACGAGCTGGTCGTGCGCCGTCATGCGCGGGTGCAGGCCGCCCTCCTGAGGGACGTGCCCCCAGCGCCGACGGTCCGCCGCGGTGACCGGACGCCCGTCGAGCGTGACCGTGCCCGTGTCGGGGACGACCGCACCGACCGCCACGCGCAGGGCCGTCGTCGTGCCCGAGCCGGCGCACCCGACGAGGGCCGTGACGCGTCCCCGCGCGGCGGTGAAGGTCACCCGGTCGAGCGCGCGGACGCCGTCGACCGTCCTGGTGACGTCCGTGAGCCCCAGCCCGTCCTGCACCTGTCCCGTCCTCTCGCCGCCCCCGCCGACCCTACCGATCCGGGCGGTACCGGACCGCCGCAGACCGGGGTCGGGCCCGCGGCCGAAGCCGCCGTGGAGGGCGCGGCGGGACGGGACGTTCGTCCCGCCTCGGCGAGGGGCCCGCGTGCGTACCCTCCGCGGGATGTCCACCCGTCAGCGGCGCGCCGCACCCGCAGCGAGCGGCTCCCTCGCGGGCGGGGCGCCCCGCCCCCGACGGCGGCGACGTGGCCCGGGCTGGGTGCCCAAGCAGCACGGCGCGTGGGCGATGCTCGTCGCGCCCCCGCTCGTCGGCGCCGTCACGTCGGGCCCGACGTGGCGGCACGCGCTGCTCGGCGTGACCTGGCTGGTCGGCTACCTCGCCTACGACGCGACGGCCCTCTGGCTCAAGGCACGACGACGACGCCGGTGGTGGCCGCCCGTGCGGGCGTACGGTGTCGCGGCGCTGGCCCTGGGTACGGCGCTCCTCGTCACGACGCCGGGCCTGATCACGTGGGGTGCGGTGTACGTGCCGCTGCTCTCCGCGAGCCTCGCGCTGTCCGCGGCGCGCAGGGACCGGTCGCTCGCGAACGACGCGGTGACGGTGGTCGCCGCCGGCCTCGTCGGCGTCGTCGCGTACGGCCTGGGGGTCGACGCCGAGCCGGCCACCTGGCTGCCCGGGGCGTCGTCGGCCGAGGCGTGGCTGCCCGCAGGGGTGCTGACCGCCTACTTCCTCGGGACCGTCCTCTACGTCAAGACGATGATCCGCGAGCGCGGCAACCGGGCGGTCCTGGCGGGCTCGGTGGCGTACCACGCGGCCCTGCCGGTGGCCGCGGCGGCCGCCGGACCGACGCTGGCCGCCGTGGTGGACGTCCCGCTGCTCGTGGCGCTCCTCGTGCTGCTCGCCGCGCGCGCCGTCGTCGTCCCGCTGCGGGCGCCCGGCGCGACGCCGCTGCAGCTCGGGCTGGGCGAGATCGCCGCGACGGTCGCGCTCACCGCTCTTCTCCTGGTCGGCTGACCAGCTCCGTCGGCCGACCGGGCCGAGCTCGGGGCGTCAGGCGAGGCCGAGGTCCGCGAGGTCGTACACCGCGAGGTACGGCAGGCCCTCCGCCTCGATCCGCTCCCGTGCGCCCGTGCCGCGGTCCACGATGACCGCGACGCCGACGACCTCCGCGCCCGCCTCGCGCAGCGCCTCGACGGCCGTGAGGACCGAGCCGCCCGTGGTCGACGTGTCCTCGACGGCCACGACACGACGCCCCTCGACGTCCGGCCCCTCGATGCGGCGCTGGAGCCCGTGGGCCTTGCCCTCCTTGCGGACGACGAACGCGTCGAGGTCCTGACCGCGGGCCGCCGCGGCGTGCAGCAGCGCGGTCGCGACCGGGTCCGCGCCGAGGGTCAGGCCGCCGACCGCGTCGATCTCTGCGGTGCCCAGGCCCGCCTCCTCCATGACGTCGAGGAGCACGTGACCGACGAGCGGCGCGGCGCGGTGGTGGAGGGTCACCCGGCGCAGGTCGACGTAGTAGTCGGCCTCCTTGCCGGAGGACAGCGTCACGCGGCCGTGCACGACGGCGAGCTCGCGGACGAGGTCGCGCAGCTGCTCGCGCGGGGTGGGGCTCAGGACCAGGTCGTCAGGCACGGCGCCCAGGCTAGTGGGTGGCTCCGACGTCGCCGCCGGCCGGTCGCGGCGGCCGGTCGCGGCGGCCGGTCAGGCGTCGCGCCCGCTCGTCCCCGGCTCGTCCTCGACCTTCGCCGACGCCCTCATGCGACGGTCGCCCGAGAGCGCCCGCACCGCCGAGCGGGGGAGCATGCGCGCGATGCCCGAGACGACCTCGTAGCGCAGGCTCGGCGTCGAGATCACCGCGCCGCGGCGGACGTCCGCGAGCGCCGTCGCGACGACCTTCTCGGCGTCGAGCCACGCGGCGTCGGGCATCGAGTCCCGCGTCAGCCCGGCCCGCTCGTGGAACTCGGTCCGGACCAGGCCCGGGCACAGCGCCGTCGCGGTCACTCCCGTCCCGCGCAGCTCGACCGCGAGCGCCTCGGTGAACGTGCGGACCCACGCCTTGTGCGCGGCGTACGTGCCCATCGTCGTGAGCGCCGCGACGGAGGAGACGTTGAGGACCGCGCCGCGACCGCGCGGCACCATCGCCCCGAGGGCCGCGTGGCTCAGCACCATGACGGCCCGCACCATGACGTCGAACGCGGTCTCCTGCGTCGCCAGGTCACCGCCGACGAACCGCTGCCCGAGGCCGTAGCCCGCGTTGTTGACGAGCAGCCCGACCCGCCGCTCCTCGGAGCGCAGCCGGTCGGCGACGCGGTCGACCTGCGCGCGGTCGGCGAGGTCGGCCGGGAGGACCTCGACGTGCACGCCCGCGGCGGCCCGCAGCTGTCCTGCGAGGCGCTCGAGCCGCTCGGCGTCGCGTGCGACGAGGACGAGATCGTGCTTGGCGGTCGCGAGCTGCCAGGCGAACTCCAGGCCCAGGCCCGCGCTCGCCCCGGTGATCAGTGCCGTGCCCATGCGGCCAGCCTAGGGGCCGGTGCGCCGGAGGTCAGCGTGACCGCCCGGCATGGCCCTCGTCGCGGGGCAGCCCGGGCAGCGCGGGGCGCCGTAGCCGGCCGGCGACCCCGCCACGGGGCGTTCCGGTCGTGTCCGACCCCGCGGGTAGCGTGACGCGCCATGCGGATCGCGACCTGGAACATCAACTCGGTACGGGCCCGGGCGGACCGTGCCGTCGCCTGGCTCGAGCGCACGGGCACCGACGTGGTCGCGCTCCAGGAGACGAAGTGCCGCGACGACCAGTTCCCGTACGCGGTGTTCGAGATGGCCGGCTACGAGGTCGCCCACGTGGGCTCGAGCCAGTGGAACGGCGTCGCGATCGCGTCCCGGGTGGGCCTCGAGGACGTCGAGGTCGGGTTCCCGGGGCAGCCCGCGTTCGGCGCGGACGAGCCCGTGGTCGAGGCCCGCGCGCTCGGTGCCACGTGCGGCGGGGTCCGGGTCTGGAGCCTGTACGTCCCGCACGGGCGGTCCCCCGGGGACCCGCACTTCGCCTACAAGCTCGCGTGGCTCGAGCAGCTCCGCGTCGCGGCCGCCGGGTGGATCTCGCCCGAGGGCGGGGACCCGGACGCCCGCATCGCGCTCGTCGGCGACTGGAACGTCATCCCGTACGACACGGACGTCTACGACGTCACGGCGTTCGAGGGCGCGACGCACGTCACCGCGCCCGAGCGCGACGCGTTCTTCCGCTTCGCCGACGCGGGTTGGACCGAGGTGTCTCGCCTCCACGTCCCGGACGAGCACCGCTACACGTACTGGGACTACCAGCAGCTGTGCTTCCCGAAGAACAAGGGCCTGCGGATCGACTTCGCGTGGACGTCCCCCGCGCTGACCGAGCGGGTCACGGGTGTGACGATCGACCGCGAGGAGCGCAAGGGCAAGGGCGCGTCGGACCACGTCCCGGTCGTCGTCGACCTCGCCGACGACCCGTCCGGGTCTGCCCGGCCCGACGACGCGCCAGTAGCGTTCCCGGTATGACGACGCCCTGGTCGGCGCCCGACGGCGCCACGCCCCCGAGCTCGTGGTCACCGGACGGCGGCGCCGACGCAAGCCCTCCCGCGGCCGGGAGCGCGTCGGCGGACGCTCCGGCGGCACCGTGGGGCGGCTCCCCGCCCGTGTACGGCACCGCCACCTCGCCCACCGTCACGACCACGGTGCGGCCGGCGGGGGACGGCGGTGCGCAGGTCGGCCCGAGCGGGTACGGCGACGCGAGTGGGTTCGCGGGTCCCGGCGGGCACGGCGGTCAGGGCGCGGACGGCGGCGGGCACAGCCGCGGCGGCGCGGGCGGTCCGGGCGGGCAGAGCCCCGACGTCGACGACCCCTTCCGTGTCGGCGGCCTCGGCCCGAACCTGCGCCCCAGCCCCGTGCCGTGGGGGCAGTACCAGCAGCACCTCGGCTACGCCGCGTACGGACCCGCGCCGGTGTGGGCCGCACCCCGGCGGACCGACCCGATGGCGGTCACGTCGCTCGTCCTCGCGATCTGCGGCGTCGTCGTGCTCCCCGCACTCCTGCCTCAGGTCGCACTCGTGCTGGGCCTGGTGGCGCTGCGCCGGACCCGCCGGACGGGCGACGACGGGCGCGGCATGGCGATCGCGGGCGTCGTGATCGGCGGTCTCGTGACCCTCGGGACGGTGCTGCTCGTCGCGTTCCTCGTCAGCGCGGGGACGGCATGACGCAGGACCCGTCCGACCCGCACGGGGGCTGGGCGTCGCCGTCCGGCTCGTGGAGCCCCGGCCCGGCGCCCCGCGCGCCCGTCCCACCGGACGGAGGGACGGCGACGCCGGGCGCGACCCCGTACGCGTCGAACCCGACCGGCCTCGCGGGCGCCGTTGCGGCGGGCGTCCGCGCCGGTCGGCCCGGTGACGCCGACGGGCTGCCCGGACCGGCGGCGGGGTGGTACCCGCAGGAGGCGTACTACGCCCCGGGCTGGTCGGCGCCCGTCCAGCAGCCCGCACCTCGTGCGCCGCGCGACCGGCGGCGCCTGCTCGTGCCGCTCGCCGCGGTGCTCACCCTCGCGGTCGTCGTCGGCGGCGCGCTGGGTGCCCGCTACTGGGCGGACACCCGGACGCTCGGCGAGGTCGAGGGCGAGGTGTCCGCGGCGCCGCGGCAGCTCACGACGGGACACTGCGTCGAGACGCTGCCCGACGACGGCGCGCTCGGCCGCGTGACGGTGGTCCCGTGCGACGTGCGGCACGAGGCGGAGGTCGTCGGTGTCCACACCTACGACGACGGCCCGTGGCCCGGGCAGGACGCGGTCGACCGCGAGGCGGGCGCCGCGTGCGAGATGGACAGCGCGCAGACCGAGGCGGGTGCGCGTGCCGTCGTGTGGGCGCCCGGCCGGGTCGCCTGGCAGCAGGGGGACCGCGAGGCGCTGTGCCTGGCGTGGTCCCCCGAGGGTGCGGTCGGCTCGTGGGCTGACGGCACGGCCCGGTCCGGCTGACCGCCCCGCCCCCGCAGCCCGGCGAGCACCCGGCGCGCCCCACCCGGCACGCTGACCGGAGCGCAACGGGGAAGGTCCGTGCCGGATGGCGGCACGAACCTTCCCCGTCGACGCGTCGGCCGTCGTCAGCGCGTCAGGAGGCCGCCCGGCGGGAGCGTGTCCGCCCCGCCGTCCGAGCCGTCCCCGCCATCGGCGCCCTGGTCGGCGCCGCGCACCTCGATGCCCGTCTCGCCGCGGTCGACGACGACGGTGCCGCCGTCCTGCACCTCGCCCGCGAGGAGCATCCGCGCGAGCCGGTCGCCGATCTCGCGCTGGACCAGCCGACGCAGCGGACGCGCGCCGTACGCCGGGTCGAAGCCCTCGATCGCGAGCCACTCGCGCGCCGCGGGCGTGACCTCGAGCGTGAGGCGGCGGTCGGCGAGCCGGTCCGCGAGACGCCGCAGCTGCAGGTCGACGATGCTGCCGAGCTCCTCGAGGCTCAGCGCGTCGAACACCACGACGTCGTCGAGCCGGTTGAGGAACTCGGGCTTGAACGACTGCCGGACCGTCTGCATGACGGCCTCGCGCTTCGCGGTGTCGTCGAGGGTCGGGTCCACGAGGTACTGCGAGCCGAGGTTCGACGTCAGCACCAGGATCGTGCTGCGGAAGTCGACCGTGCGGCCCTGGCCGTCGGTGAGCCGACCGTCGTCGAGCACCTGGAGCAGGATGTCGAACACCTCGGGGTGCGCCTTCTCCACCTCGTCGAGCAGCACCACCGAGTACGGCCGGCGCCGGACGGCCTCGGTGAGCTGGCCCCCCTCCTCGTAGCCGACGTACCCGGGGGGCGCGCCCACGAGGCGGGCGACGGTGTGCTTCTCCGAGTACTCCGACATGTCGATCCGGACCATCGCGCGCTCGTCGTTGAACAGGAAGTCCGCGAGCGACTTCGCGAGCTCGGTCTTGCCGACGCCCGTCGGGCCGAGGAACAGGAACGAGCCCGTGGGCCGGTCGGGGTCGGCGACACCCGCACGCGAGCGGCGGACGGCGTCGGAGACCGACGCGACCGCGCGACGCTGACCGATGAGGCGCTCGCCGAGCACCTCCTCCATGCGGAGCAGCTTGGCGGTCTCGCCCTCGAGCAGGCGGCCGGTCGGGATGCCGGTCCACGCCGAGACGACCTCGGCGATCTCGTCCGGACCGACCTTCTCGGCGATCATCGGCGCCTCGTCACGGCTGACCTCGCCGCGCCGCTGCTCGGCCTCCTCGGCGGCGGCGATCTCCTTCTCGACCGCGGGGATCTCGCCGTACAGGACGCGCGACGCCTCGCCGTACTCGCCCTCGCGCTGGTAGCGGTCGGCGGCCATGCGCAGCTCGTCGAGCCGCGCACGAAGGTCGCCGAGCCGGTCGTGGCCGGCCTTCTCGCTCTCCCACCGCGCGGTGAGCCCCGCGAGCTGCTCGCGACGGTCGGCGAGCTCGGCCCGCAGCTTCTCGAGGCGGTCGCGCGACGCGTCGTCGTCGGCGGTGCGCAGGTAGGTCTCCTCCATCTCCAGGCGCGTCACGGCGCGCTGGAGCTCGTCGATCTCGACGGGCGAGGAGTCCATCTCCATGCGCAGGCGGGACGCGGCCTCGTCGACGAGGTCGATCGCCTTGTCGGGCAGCTGGCGCCCGCTGATGTAGCGGTCGGACAGCGTCGCCGCGGCGACGAGGGCGGCGTCGGAGATCGACACCTTGTGGTGCGCCTCGTACTTGGGCGCGATGCCGCGCAGGATCGCGACGGTGTCCTCGACGCTCGGCTCGCCGACGAAGACCTGCTGGAACCGCCGCTCGAGCGCGGGGTCCTTCTCGATCCGCTCGCGGAACTCGTCGAGCGTCGTCGCGCCCACGAGCCGCAGCTCACCGCGCGCGAGCATGGGCTTGAGCATGTTGCCGGCGTCCATGGACCCCTCGGAGGCACCCGCGCCGACGACGGTGTGCAGCTCGTCGATGAAGGTCACGACCTCGCCCTCGGAGGCCTTGATCTCCTCGAGGACCGCCTTGAGCCGCTCCTCGAACTCACCGCGGTACTTCGCGCCCGCGACCATCGCCGCCAGGTCGAGCGCGACGAGGCGCTTGCCGCGGAGCGACTCGGGCACGTCGCCGTCGACGATCCGCTGCGCGAGGCCCTCGACGACGGCGGTCTTGCCGACGCCGGGCTCGCCGATGAGGACCGGGTTGTTCTTGGTGCGCCGCGACAGCACCTGGACGACGCGGCGGATCTCGCTGTCGCGACCGATGACCGGGTCGAGACGACCCTCGCGCGCCGCGGCGGTGAGGTCGCGCCCGTACTGCTCGAGCGCCTTGTAGGTCCCCTCGGGGTCGGGGCTGGTCACGCGCGCCGAGCCGCGGACGGCGGGCAGCGCTGCCACGAGCGCGTCGCGCGTCGCGCCGACGGCGTGCAGGGCCTCGGCGGCGGACGACGAGCCCGCCGCGAGCCCCAGGAGGAGGTGCTCGGTCGAGACGTACTCGTCGCCGAGCCCCTGCGCCTCGGTGCCGGCCGCGGCCAGCGCGGCGCTGAGCGGCCGGGAGACCCCCGGCTGCGCGACCGAGCCGCCCGACGCGGACGGCAGGGCGGTGCGCGCGGCCTGGACGCGACGGGTCAGCGCCGTCCGGTCCGCCCCGACCGCGTCGAGGAGGCCGACGGCGACGCCGCTCGGGTCGGCGAGGAGCGCCTCGAGCAGGTGGACGGGCTCGATCTGCGGGTGCCCGGCCGCCGAGGCCTGCTGGATGGCCGCGGCGAGGGCCTCCTGCGCCTTGGTCGTGAACTTCGAGTCCATGGGTGTGGTCCTCCGCTGCGTGACGGTTCTGCACGGGGTCAGGGTCTGCCCTGGGCAACGACGCCAGAGTTGAGTCTATTCCGCTCAACTTCGCGCCGCGAGCCCGTGGACCCGCGGGGTGCCGACCCCTGCGCCACGCCCGCGCGACGTCCCGGGCGTCGGGTCGCACGTCCTGCGATGATCGGCTCGGGTCGACGGCGACCCCCCTTCACCAGAGGAGAAGATGCCGCTGTGACGATCATCGTCGGGTACACCCCCACACCCGAGGGCGAGGCCGCGCTGGACCACGCGGTCATGGAGTCCCACAACCACGGCGACGAGCTGCTCGTCGTGAACGTGTCGGGACGCAGCGACCCGCCCGAGACGACGTTCGCGTCCGACAACCAGATCAAGGACCTCAAGCGGCGCCTCGACAAGGAGACCGTGCCGTACACGGTCCGCCAGCTCGTGCGCGGACGGGACGCGGCGGACGAGATCCTCGCCCTCGCCGAGGAGCACGACGTGCGCGGCATCGTCATCGGGGTCCGGCACCGCACGCCCGTCGGCAAGCTGCTGCTCGGCAGCAACTCGCAGCGGATCCTGCTCGAGGCGCGCTGCCCTGTGATCGCCGTCAAGGGCCGCCGCCCCGGCGCGTGAGCCGCCCGGGCGCGACGGACCCCTGGCCCGGCGGTCCCCCGCCAGGCCAGGGCCAACGCCCGGGCACCCAGGTGCCGCGGAACTCAGTCGCTGCTGCGCGCGATCGTCCGCACGCCGACGACGAGCCCCACGACGGCCGTGAGCACCGCCGCGAGCGCCGCCGCCGGCACGGCGGGGTCGCCCAGGCGCCCGTCGAACAGCGCGCGCTCGGCCTCGACGACGTACGCGAGCGGGTTGAGGTCGGCGGCGACACGCATCCACCGCGGTCCGTCGTCGAGCGGCAGGAGCATGCCCGAGAGGATGAGCAGCGGGAACAGCACGGTCTGCTGCACCGCCCAGAACATCCACTCCTGCTTGCGCACCGCGAGCGCGAGCGCGTAGCTGAAGGCGCCGATCCCCACGCCCATGACGGCGAGGAGCGCGAGGCCGACGAGCCCGCCGAGCACGTGCGGCCGGAACCCGAACGGCACCATGACGACCACGACGACGAGCGCCTGCGCGAGCAGCGGGACGACCTCCTTGAGCGCGCGCCCGACGATCTGCGCCGAGCGCGCGACGGGCGTCACGAGCAGCCGCTCGAACGCACCGGTCTGCATCTCGTACTGGAGGTTGGATCCGGTCGTCGACGTCCCGAAGAGCGTGACCATGACGAGCACGCCGGGCACGAACCACTGCCAGACCGATGTGCCGCCGAGGCCCTCGCGCTCGACGCTCGCGGCGAGCAGCGGGCCGAACAGACCGAGGAAGACGACCGGCTGAACGAGCCCGAAGACCACGCTGAAGGGGTCCCGCAGGACGGGGCGCAGCTCGCGCTCGAGGACGACGGCGACGTCGCGCCACCACGAGGACCGCGGCGGGAGGTCCGGCTCCCCTGAGGGGCCGGCCTGCGACCGGCCGCCGGCCGACGTCCCGGCCCCGGGGCGGGCCCCCGTCGTGACCGCGTCCGCCCGGGCGCCACGGCCGGTGCCCGTCGTCGTCCCCGTCGAGAGGTCGTGTGAGGTGCTGTGGGTGCTCATGCCGCGTCCTTCCCGGCGTCGTCGGACGCCTCGGTGCTGATGGCCGACTCGCGCAGGCTGCGACCCGTGAGGTGCAGGAACACGTCGTCGAGCGTGGGTCGGTGGGTCTCGACGTCGCCGACGCGGACACCCTCGCGGACGGCGGCCTCGACGAGCGGCGCGACGGCGGCCGTGGCGCGTGCGACGCGCAGGGTGACGACGACGCCGTCGCGCTCTGCGTCGCGCGTGCCCGGCAGGGCGCGGGCGAGGGTCGCGAGGCGAGCCGCCGAGTCGGCGTCGGGTGCCGTCACGACGACGCGGTCGCCCGCGAGGTCGCGCTTGAGCTCGTCGGCCGTCGCGTCGGCGATCACGCGCCCGTGGTCGACGACGACGACGCGCTCGGCCATCGAGTCGGCCTCGTCGAGGTAGTGCGTCGTCAGCACGATCGTCACGCCGTGCCGCTCGCGCAGGCGCCGGACGTGCTCCCACAGGTTGGCGCGGTTCTGCGGGTCGAGGCCCGTCGACGGCTCGTCGAGGAACAGCAGCGGGGGCGTGTGGACCAGCCCCATCGCGACGTCGAGCCGGCGCCGCTGACCGCCCGAGAGGTCGGAGACCTTCTGCCGCGCCTGGTCGGCCAGGTCGAGCACGTCGAGCAGCTCGTCGGCCCGCGCGCCCGACGTCCCGCGGTCCAGGCCCATCATGAGCCCGTGGGTGACGAGCTCGTCGCGCGCCCGCTGGACGTGGCCCGCACCGTTCCCCTGGCCGACGAACCCGATCGACCGCCGGACCGCGTGCGGCCGTGCGACGACGTCGTGACCCGCGACCCGCGCGCTGCCCGCGGTCGGCGGGGTGAGCGTGGTGAGCATCCGCAGGAGCGTCGTCTTGCCCGCGCCGTTGGGCCCGAGCACCGCGACCAGCTCGCCCCGCTCGACCCGCAGGTCCACGCCGCGCACGGCGTGCACCGTCCGCTGCCTGCTCACGAAGTCCTTCGTGAGGCCTGTCGCCTCGATCATCCCGATCCCCTTCCCCCGGTCGGACCGCCGCTGCGTGCGGCGTCGAGGACCACGTTCGCGCCCTATCCGGCCGGATCCTGTCCGCTGAGACGAGCAGGATGGGTCCATGACGACATCGCCCTCGGCCCGGCTCCTGTCGCTGCTCTCGCTCCTGCAGGCGCGACGCGACTGGCCCGGCGACACGCTCGCCCACCGGCTCGACGTGAGCCCCCGCACGGTCCGGCGCGACGTCGACCGGCTGCGCGACCTCGGGTACCCGGTGCGGTCCACGCGCGGGCGGGACGGCGGCTACCGGCTCGACGCGGGCACCGCGATGCCCCCGCTCCTGCTCGACGACGACCAGGCGGTCGCGCTGACGGTCGCGCTCCGCACGGCCTCGACCGGGATCGCGGGCGTCGACGAGGCCGCCCTGCGCGCGCTCGTCACCCTCGGCCAGGTGCTGCCGGCGCGTCTGCGCGCACGCGTCGAGGCCCTCGAGGTCACGGCCGTGCCGCGCGCGACGGACGCCCCGGCGGTCGACCAGGACGTGCTGCTCGCGGTCGGCCGTGCCGTCCACGCGCACGAGGTGCTGCGCTTCGACTACCACCGTGCCGACGCCGACGGCGCGCCCGAGCGCCGTCGCACCGAACCGCACCACGTCGTCACGTGGGGTGGCCGCTGGTACCTCGTCGCGTGGGACCTCGACCGCGGCGACTGGCGCACGTTCCGCCTCGACCGCATGAGCCCGGTCGTGCCGACGGGGCCGCGGTTCACGCCCCGCGAGCTGCCCGCGGCCGACGTGGGCGCGTACCTCGGCGAGCGGTTCCGGTCCCCGAGCTGGCCGTGCACGGGCGAGGCGCTGCTCGAGGCGCCCGCGCACCACGTCGCCCGGTGGGTGGGGCGCGGCGCCGTCGTCGAACCCCTCGGACCGGACCGGTGCCGCGTCGTCATGGGCGCGTGGTCGTGGGTGGGCCTCGCCGCGACGCTCGGGATGTTTCGGTGCGAGCTGACCGTCGTCGGGCCGCGCGAGCTCGTCGAGGCCGCGGACGAGCTCGCGCAGCGGTACGCGCGCGCGGTCGCGGGCGCGCCGCCGTCGGGCGCGGCATGATCAGGTCATGGGTGCGACGACGCAGCACGAGGGCACGTCCTGGGGTCCCGACGTCCTCGGCGAGGGCTGGGAGTCGCTGACCATCCCGCTCCCGCCGGACGACCAGGGCGACGGCGCCGTCGCGACGCTCGTGCGGCGGACCCCGCGGGACGGTGAGGAGCCGACGCGACGCGCGGTCCTGTACGTCCACGGGTACGTCGACTACTTCTTCCAGACCCACCTCGGCGACGCACTCGCCGCGATGGGCTACGCCGTGTACGCGCTCGACCTGCGCGACCACGGCCGGTCGATCCGCGACGGCCGGCTGCCCAACTACACGACGCGCCTGTCCGTCCACGCGCAGGAGCTCGACCGCGCCGCACGCCTCGTGCGCGACGACGGGAACGACACGCTCGTCGTCATGGGCCACTCGACGGGCGGGCTCGTCACGAGCCTCTGGGCCGACGCACGCCGCGGACGCCCGGGCTCCGGTCCCGACGCGCTCGTGCTCAACAGCCCCTGGCTCGACCTCAACCGCCCGTGGGTCGACCGCGTGATCACGACGCGCGTGGTCGACGTCCTCGGCCGGGTCGCGCCGCGGCGGCGCGTCGGAGCGCTCGGGGACGCCTACGGGCGCTGGCTGTCCGACCCGTCGGGCGGCGGCTGGGAGTACGACCTGACGTGGAAGCCGCACGGCGGGTTCGGCGTGCGCGCGGGCTGGCTGCGCAGCGTGCGGCGTGCGCACGCCGCCGTCGCGCGCGGGCTCGACGTCGAGGTGCCCGTGCTCGTGTGCACGTCGGACGCGACGGGTCCGCGCGACCGGGTCCACGACGCGCTCGACCGGACCGACAGCGTGCTGGCCGTCGAGCACATGTGGCAGCGCGCGCCGCGGCTGGGTCGGGACGTGACGGTCGTGCGGGTGCCCGGCGGCGTCCACGACCTCGCGCTCTCGCCCGAGCCCGCGCGGACCGTGTACCTCGAGGCCGTGCGGGACTGGCTGGAGCGGAGGCTGCCCGGATAGCCGGGGCGCCGGGGCGCGGACCGGCCGGGCGCCCCCGCGCCCGGCCGGGACCGCACCGTCAGCGCCGGAAGTAGCCCGACACGTCGACGACGAGGTGCGTGCGGGCCGTCTGGGAGTAGAACGACAGGCGCCCGTCCGCGCTCGTGCGCACGATCGCGAGGTTCGGCTCGTCTCGGCCCCGGACCACGTTGAGGTTCGACACCGTCGGGACCACGCCGTCGGTCCGCGTCGGGAAGACGCGGATGTTCGACAGGGCGTCCGGGCGGGCGGCCGTGACGTTGACGACGACGGCGGCCGCGTCGGCGGGCACCGCGGCCGTCCCCGCCACGTGCGCCGACTGCGCGACGCCGGGCACCAGGGGCCCAGGCAGCCCGGTCGCGGACCGGCTGTCGATGATGCGCTGCGGCTCGACCGGAACGAATCCGTGCGACCCCGTCGGGCTGTAGTACCCCGCGAGGTCGGCGACGAGCGCGACGTCCGCGGACTGCGTGTAGAACCGGACCTTCCCCGCGTCGCCCACGCGCACCGTGACGAGGTTCGGCTGGTCGCGTCCCGGCTCCAGGTTGAGGTTCGACACGGTCGGCGGGGTCTGGTCCTCCGATGCCGCGGGCGCGGGGTAGACGCGCACGTTGGTCCTGGCCGAGGGCCGGACGCCCGTGACGTTGAGGACGACGGCGCTCGCGTCCGCCGGGACGCCGTTGCGGCCCGCGACGACGAGGTCGACGGCCCGCCCCGCGCGCAGAGCGCCTCGCGGCACGCCCCCGGTCCCGTCACGGAGGTCCATGACGCGCACCGGGTTCACGGGCTCGTACGCGGTCGCGCCGCCCGGCGAGTAGTAGCCCGCGAGGTCGACGACGAGGTGCGTGCTCATGCCCTCGACCGCGACGGCGACGTCGTCGTAGATCGACGCGCGCCGCACCGTCACCAGGTTGGGCTGGTCGACGCCCGCTACGACGTTGAGGTTCGCCACGAGCGGAGGACTTCCGTCGGCCGCTGGGTAGACGCGGATGTTGCCCGTGCCGGACGGGCGTGCCGCCGTGACGTTGAGGACGACAGCGGTCGCGTCATCGGGAACCTGGAAGCCCGACCACTCCGCCGTCCTGAGCTTGATCGGCGAGCCGGGTCGGACCTGACCCGGTGGGATCTCCCTCGTCCCGAGTCGCGTGTCGAGGATTCGGACTGGAGTCAGAGGTGTGAAGCGGTCTCCGTCCCCGTCGACGGTGAACCACGTGCGCAGGGGGCGATCCGGAGTCGCGTCGTCTGCGCCCACGACGCCGTCGACCACGAGCCCGTAGTGGCGGCCTGGGACGAGAGGGCTCCGAGGCGTCACCGTGATCGTACGGGTGTCCGCGTGATAGGAGACGACGGCCGACACCGCAGCCCCCGTGGCGCCCTCGCGGAGGCGAACGGTGGACGACGAGACCGACGCGGCCGCCAACTCCCGCTCGACGGCGACCCGGATCACCGTGTCGGGCGCGACACCGGCGGTATGGCGCGTCGGGTCGACATCCGAGAACCACGCCGCATGAGGAGATGGCTGGACCGGCCCGACACCGCTTCCCGTGACGGTCACCTCGTAGGAACCCGAACGGCGGGCGCCGTCGCCCGCCTGGCCGTTCGCGTTGCGCACGCCCACGAGGAGCGGCCCGGTCCCGCCGAGCAGCACGTCGACGGTCTCGACGGAGCCATAGCCAGTTCGATCGTCACGCACTGCGAGGACGGATCCACGACCCTCGCGGACCTCGACGACCGGGTCGATCATGCCGGTCATGTCCAGACCCGCCCCTGTGTGGGCGACGATCACCCGGTACGCCCCCGGTGGCACGTCGTACCGGTACCAGTCCTCGTCGCCCTGGGGGGTCAGAGAGGCCATCAACGGCCGGCTGGGCATCGCGGGGACGGCACGTGCCGGGGTCTCACCCGAGCGATCACCTTCTCCGTCGATGAACCCCAGCGGACCGCGGTCGAAGGGCAGTCCCGCGCCGAGCCCCAGCGCGGCCGCGGCGTCGACGACGCCCGACCCGTACCAGGGGTCGATGGCCCGGGGCCCGGCATCCCGCGCCGTCGCGGTGAGGCGTCGCTCGACCTGCGCGGGCGTGAGACCCACCTTCCCGACCACGAGCGCCGCGATCCCCGCCACGAACGGCGACGCCGCCGACGTACCGGTGATCGCGACCCACTCCCCTCCCGGCACCGGAGCGATGACGTCGACCCCGGGTGCCGCGAGCGTCACGGAGTCGTCCCAGCTGGAGAAGGGCGTCAGGAGACCGAGGTCGTCGGTCGCGCCCACCGACAGCAGCCCGTCGATCCCCTCGGCGTACGCCGCCGGGTACATCGGGACATCGCTGCCCTCGTTGCCGGCCGCCGTGACGACGACGGCCCCCCGCGCGACGGCGTCGGCGACCGCGGCGCGCACGACGGCGGCCTCCTGCGACCCGGCGAGCGAGATGTTGACGACCTTCGCGCCGTGGTCGACGGCCCAGGTGATCCCGGCCGCCACGTCGGCGTCGGTCGCGAACCCGTCCTCGTCGGCGACCCGCACCGGGAGGACCCGCGCGCCCCAGGCCGCGCCGGGGACGCCGATCCCGTCGTCGGCGCGTGCGGCGACGATCCCCGCGACGGCGGTGCCGTGACCGTGCGGGTCCGACGCGTCGGCGTCGTCGTCGACGAGGTCACGGCCGGGGAGGACCTTGCCGGCGAGGTCCGGGTGCGTCGAGTCGACACCCGTGTCGAGGACCGCGACGACGACGCCTGAGCCCGTCGCGACGTCCCACGCCCGCGGGAGGCGCAGCAGGTCGTAGTCGGGCCAGGCCCACTCGAGCAGCGGGTCGTCCGTCCAGCCCGTGATCGCGCGGACGTGGTTGGGCTGGACGGCCAGGACGGCGTCGTCGGCCGCGAGGTCCGCGACGACGTCGGCGACCGGACGACCACCCGTCGCCACGAGCACCGCGTCGGCACCGTCGGTCGCGGCCGCGGCGCCGAGGCCCGCCGCACGGAGCGCGGCGCCGCGCTCGCGGGTCCGCGCGCCGTCCGCGAACCGGACCAGCACGACGTCGTCCGCCGCCGGGGGTGCGTCGTCGGGGCCGGGCGCGTGCTGGACGGCGGAGCGACCCGTGGCGAAGCTCGCGGCCGGGACGCCGTCGCGGCTCGCCGGCCGCTCACCTGCCGACCAGTCCGGCGCGGCCGGACCGTCGGCCGCCCCTGCGGGAAGCCCCGCCACGACGAGTCCTGCGCCGACGACGACGGCCGTCGCCCCCCTGAGTGCTGCGCGCACCGTTCCTCCGCCTGCCCTGCGTCGCCGGGCCGTCCCCCGGTGGATCCTCGACGGCGCCGGTCACCCGTCCGCGGAGTCGACCAACGCTACGGCCGTGCGAGCCGCTCCCGTGGGGCGTCGTGCCCGATGTCACCCGCCCGGCCCTGCTCGTCCGGCCGCACGCGCGGGCAACCCCTCACGTCCCGCGCGCCGCGTCCGACAGGAGGGGTGAGGGTCGCCGCCGCGGCCCGGGAAGGAGCACCCCGATGCCGGCGATCCGCTGCAGCTGCATCCTCGACGAGCGCCTCCGACGCGTCGTCGCGGACCCCACGTGCCCCGCCACCCTCGTGCACGAGCTCTTCCACGCCGAGGGCACCGCGGGGCTGCCCGAGGCCTGAGCATCCGGCCTCGGCCGAGCGATCGGGCCACTACGGTCGGCGCGTGATCATCGCCGCCGTCGTCGCGTGCCTCCTCCTCGCCGCGCTCGTCGCGTTCCAGCTCGCGCTCGCCGCGGGCGCCCCGTGGGGGCACCTCGCGTGGGGCGGCCAGAACGAGGGCCGGCTCCCGGGCCGCCTGCGCCTCGGCAGTGCGGTGTCCGTGCTGCTGTACGCGGTGTTCGCCGTCGTGGCGCTCGACCGGGCGGGCCTCGTCGACGTGCTTCCCGACGGGTTCACGGCGGTCGCGTGCTGGGTGCTCGCCGGGTACCTCACGCTCGGGGTCCTCATGAACCTCGCGTCCCGCAGCCGCGCGGAGCGGCTCGTCATGACGCCCGTGGCCGCCGCGCTCGCGCTGTGCTTCCTCGTGCTCGCGCTCGGCTGAGCGCGCCGCCCGCCCACCGCGCCGCGCCGCGCCCGACGGCCTCCGAAGTCCCGGCCGGGCCCTCAGCCGACGACGACCGCGGTCCGGTCGGCGAGCATCGCCTCGGCCTCGGGACCGGGGAGCGCCCGCGCGAAGAGGAAACCCTGCGCGTCGGTGCAGCCCATCTCGCGGAGCCGGTCGGCCTGGGCCTGCTCCTCGACGCACTCGGCGATCACGTCCAGCCCCAGCACCTGACCCATCTCGACGATGATCCGCACGAGCTGGGTCGTCTGCTCGACGCGACCCACGTCCCGCACGAACGACCCGTCGATCTTGAGCGCGTCCACCGGGAAGTCGCGCAGCGCGTGCAGCGAGGACTGGCCGGTGCCGAAGTCGTCGACGTGCAGCCGCACGCCGAGCGCGCGCAGAGCGGTCATCACGGCCCGCGCCGCGGACGCGTCGGTCATGATCACGGACTCGGTGATCTCGACGACGAGCTGCTCCGCGGGCACGCCGTGCCGCGCGAGGGCCGCGGCGACGTCGTCGACGAGCGACCGCGACCAGAACTCCTGGTGCGACACGTTGACCGAGACGCTCGGCCGCAGGCCCTCGGCGGCCCAGGCCGCGAGCTGCCGGCACACCTCGTCGAGCACCCAGGCGCCGAGCGCGACGATCGAGGCGTTGTCCTCCATGTCGGGCAGGAACGCACCCGGCAGGAGCAGGCCGCGCTCGGGGTGCTCCCACCGGACGAGCGCCTCGAGGTGGCGCACGGGCGACCCGTCGAGCGCGACGACCGGCTGGTAGTGCACCCGGAACTCCCGCTGGGCGAGCGCGGCCCGCACCTCCGCCCGGGCCCGCAGCCGGCTCGCGGCGCGCACGTGCATCTCGCGGTCGAACACGGACGCCGACCCGCGCTGCGCGGCCTTCGCGTCGTACATCGCGGTGTCCGCGTCGCGCAGGACGTCCTCCGCCTCGGCGTAGCCGGACTCCGACGTCGCGATCCCGACGCTCGCGGTGACCGAGACCTCCTGGCCGTGCAGGACGACGGGCTCCGCGAGCCGCCGCTGGATGCGCTGCGCGATCACGAGCACCTCGTCCGGGACCGGGTCGGTGAGCAGCACCGCGAACTCGTCGCCGCCGAAGCGCGCCGCGGTGTCGACCGCGCGCAGCTCGCCGCGCAGCCGGTCCGCGACGACCGTGAGCAGCTCGTCGCCGACGAGGTGCCCGAGCGTGTCGTTGACGAGCTTGAACCCGTCGAGGTCCATGAAGATCACGGCGTACCGCGTGCCGCTGCGGCGGCGCGTCTGCTCGACGGCCATGCCGAGACGCTCGAGGAACAGACGACGGTTGGGCAGCCCCGTGACCGCGTCGTAGAGCGCACCGCGCCGCAGCTGCTCCTCGAGCTCCTTGCGCTCGTGCACGTCTGAGAGCGATCCCACGACGCTCATGCCGCCGTCGGACGTCATCAGCCCCAGGCCGCGTCCGAGCACCCAGCGCCACGACGCGCCGCGCCGGACCCGGAACTCGCGCTCCTGCGCGACGTCGGGCTGCTCGATCGCGCGCAGGACCGCGCGCTCGATCTCGCCCCGGTCGTCGGGGTGGATCCGGTCGAGCCACTCCCGCACGCGCATCCGCGTCCCGGCCGGGAGGTCGAGCAGCTCGTGGAACCGCTCGGACCCCACGAGCACGCGCGTGCGCAGGTCCACCTCCCACAGACCGTCGTTCGCGGCGCGCGCGACCTGCGCGTAGCGCTGCTCGCTCGCCCGCCGCGCGAGCTCGACCTGCTCCTCCTCGAACGCCGAGCACAGCAGCGCGGCCCAGTAGTGGTAGTGGTCCTGGGACGAGGTCGGGTCGATGTCGCCGACGAGCGCGAGCAGGCCCCACTGCCGCTCGCCCGTGCCCACCGGGACGACGAAGCACGCGCCGCCGTCGGCGGGCACCGCGAGGTCGACGAGCGCGCGCGGCGGGAAGGAGCGCACCTCGTACCGGTCGCCGACGGCGTCGTGCAGCGCACCCTGCGGGTCGTAGACGCCCGCGACCTGGAGCCGCCCGTCGGCGGGGTCGCCCGACCACAGCGCGAGCACGCCCGCACGCACGTGCGTCCCGGACAGCCACGCGAGGTCGCGCGGGTCGACCGCCGACGTGTGCAGCAGGCCCGACGCGATCCGCAGCTGCTCCGACAGGAGCCGCTCGAGGTCGTGCGACCGCCTCAGGAACGCCTCGGCCTGGCGGTGCCACAGCGCGGTGACCAGCGGCGGGACGGTGCCGTCCGTGCCGTCCGTGCCGTCCGTGCCGTCGGTGCCATCCGTGCCGTCGCTGCGGTCGGTGCCGTCGCTGACCGGTCCGCAGCGCCCGACGTGCTCGATGAGCGCGTTCGCGACCCGGTGCAGCAGCTCGGGACGCGGCGCGAGCCGGTCGACGACGCGCAGCACCGCACGGGACTGCTCCGGGGTCGGGCTGGCCCCCGCGACGATCGCGCCGACGGCGTCGAGTCCGGCGGCGTCGTCGGGCGCGGGGTGGCTGCCGAGGCCGTGCGCGAACGCGTCCTGCAGGAGCTCGCCGACCTCCTCGGCGAGCACGTCGCACGACGCGTCGGGGACGACCGCACCCGGGGACCGCGGCGCGAGGATCCGGTGCCCGCACCCGCAGGACTCGCGGCGCGCCAGGACGGCCGACGCGGGCACCTGGGGGTCCTCGGGCACGCGCTCGCCACGGATCGCCGCGAGCACGAGACGCCCCGCGAGCGCGCCGACGTCCTCGAACTGCAGGCTCATGCTCGACAGCGACGGCCGGGCGAAGACGCCGGCCTCCATGTCGTCGAAGCCGACGACGGCGACGTCCTCGGGGACGCGGAGCCCGTGCGCTCGCAGGCCCTCGAGCAGCCCGAGGGCGGTGTGGTCGTTGCTCGCGACGACGGCGGTCGGCCGCTCGGCCGCGACCGCGATGCGGTCCGCCGCCGCGCGCCCCGCGGCCTCCTGCCGCTCGCCGCCCGAGAAGCACAGGTCGTCCCCGCGCGGCAGGCCGTGCAGCGCGAGCGCCTCGCGGTACGCGGCGAACCGCTCGCGCAGGTCCGCCTGCGCGAGGCTGCCGACCCACGCGATGCGCCGGTGGCCGTGCGCGACGAGGTGCTCGACGGCGGCGAAGGCGCTGCCGTGGTTGTTCGGGAGCACGATCGGGGCGGTGAAGCCGTCGATCGCGTGCGTGAGGACCACGGGTCGGCCCGCGTCGCGCAGCCGGACCAGCAGCGGCGCACCGACCGCGAGCGAGATCGTGACGGCGCCGTCGACGTCGTCCCACGCGACCGGCACGTCGAAGCGGGGCTGCTGGACGACGCGGTCGGCCTCGTCGTTCGGGTCGACCGTCTGCGCGACGACGAGTCGCCCACCCTGCGCCGCGACCTCGCGGTTGAGTCCCGCGAGGAGCCCGCCGAAGTAGAAGCCGCTCGTGCTGCGCGCAAGGGCCAGGACCGTCAACGGCCGCACGGCCATCTGCTCACCTCGTCGGAGCTGGGTCTGGCGGGTCGCGGCGGGGGCCGTCGTTGCCCGGTCGCGGTCGTCACCGCGGCTCGCCCTGCCCATCGGCGCGGTGGCGCTCGGCTTGAGCCTCCGTGTCCCGAGATCACCCGGGTGAGGCGGCGCCGGGGACGGCGACGGCCGCCGGGGATGCGCTCCCGACGGCCGTCGCCTGCTCCGTGCTGCCCTCTCGGGGCGGCCTCCTACTCCGCGCCGCCGACGGGCAGCGTGAACGTCCACCCGTCCGCGAGCCGCTCGGTCACGACCGTCCGGACGGCCGCGACCGTCCCGGCGCGGTCGCCCCCGCCGTCGTGCACGAGCACGAGCTCCCCGGGCACCATCGCAGCGCGCAGGGCCGCGGTGAGGGTCGCCTCGTCCTGGGTCTCCCAGTCCGAGATGGTGTTCGTCACCGCGAGCGGCTGCATGCCGAGCGCGACGGCGACCTCGGGCGTGCGACCCCACGACCCGTTGGGCGCGCGGAAGTACGGCACCGGCGCCTCGGGGTCACCGAGCGCCTCGCGGATGATCCGGAGGTTCTCGACGAGGTCGGCCTGGACCTGCGCCGGCGTCCACGAGCCCATGTCGGCGTACGACGTGGTGTGGTTGCAGAGCGTGTGGCCCTCGTCGACGATCCGGCGCAGGATCTCCGCACCGCCGGCGGCCTCGATGTTCTGCCCGATGACGCAGAACACCGCCTGGATGTCGTGCTCCGCGAGCAGGTCGAGGACCTCCTCGGTCTCGCCCAGGTTGGGCCCGTCGTCGAACGTCAGCGCCGCGACGTCGCCGTCGCCACGCGCCGCGCTGACCGGGGTGGCGGTCGGGTCGACCGCACCCCCGGGGACGACGTCGGGGTCGGTGGGCACGGGCTCCTCCTCGGGGACGGTCGGCTGCTCGGGGGCGACGTAGCCGACGACGTCGACCACGAGGTGCACCTGCCCGCCGGTGGGCACGTCGGACCAGAACGTCACGACCCCGCTCGCCGGGATCTCGACGACCACCATGTTCGGGATGTCCCGACCGGGCACGTAGTTCACCGACGACGCGTCGGGCGGGGTGCTCCCGCCGCCGGCGGCGTCCGGGTACACGCGCAGGTTGCCGATCGTCGTCGGGCGGACGGCGGTCACGTTGAGCACCGCCGTCGTGGCGTCCACGGGCAGCGGACCGAGGTCCGCGAGCTGCACCGAGTGCGCCGTGCGGCCCGTCAGCGGGCCGCTGAGCGGACCCGTCTGCGAGCCGGGACGCGTGTCGACGACGCGCACGGGCGGGACCGGCGTGAGCGACGCCCC
The DNA here is from genome assembly GCF_014636275.1 of Cellulomonas carbonis. Lineage (GTDB taxonomy): Bacteria > Actinomycetota > Actinomycetes > Actinomycetales > Cellulomonadaceae > Actinotalea > Actinotalea carbonis. Next base: position 559,840 of record NZ_BMEB01000002.1, on the reverse strand, counting down.
GGGCTGGACCCAGCCGACGACGTCCACGACCACGTCGACCTCGACCGACGAGTCCGACCACAGCGTGATCCGGCCCGACTCGGGCAGCGCGACGAGCGTCGCGTTGGCCTTGTCCTGACCGGGCACGTAGTTGATCGTCGACGCGACCGGCACGTCGCCACCCTCGGGGTAGACCCGCAGGTTGCCGACCGACGTGGGTCGGACGACGGTCACGGTGACGAGCGCACCGGTCGCACCCTCGGGCACCCGCGCCTCGCCCACGACCTGGACCGTGTGCTCCTCGCGCGGCGCGAGGCCGTCGAGGTCGCCGATCCGCAGCGGACCGGGGCGCGTGTCGAGCAGCCGGCGCGGGGCCTGCGTGACGACGCCCGAGTCGGCCGTGACGTAACCCGTCACGTCGAGCAGGACGCCGGCCCGCGAGCCGCGCGTGACGTAGCAGACCTCGCCGTCGGCCAGGCCGACGAACGACGAGCTCGCGACGTCCTTGCCGGGCTCGAAGTTGACCGTCGACCCGTTCGGGACGCGGGTGAGCGTCGTCGGCCCACCCGGGTAGACGACGACGTGCCCCGGACCCGTGGGCCGGACGGTCGTGACGTTGAGGACCACGCCCGTCGCGTCCTCGGGGACGCCGGCGGTGCCCGCGACCGGGACGCACGTCGGGTCGAGCGGCGCGACGCGCCAGTCGGCGTGCACGCGCGACGGCGTGACCGTCACGACGCCCGGCCGGTACGGCGCGGACGCCTCGTCGACCAGGCGCGCGACACCCCAGCGGCTCGGGCTCTGGTAGCCCAGGCCGGTCGGGTCGGCCCACGTGCGCACCGAGGTGCGCGAGCCGTCCGCCGCGTCGTTGACCTGCACGTCGAGACCGTGGACGGAGCCGAGGCCGCCCGCGTCGCCCAGCTCGATCGCCGCCTCGACGACGTAGCCGCCCGTGACGACGTCGGTCGCGCTCTCGAGCCGCGCGTCCTGGTACGCCTCGTCACCCGTGCCGAACGAGCGCACGTTCTCGAAGCTGATGCGCAGCTGGTTGTCCTCGTAGCGGTACGAGCCGTTCTTGACGTTGCCCGTGTCGAGGAAGATCTCGACCGAGTCGTCCTCCCACGGGTCGGACGCCGACGCGTCGAGGACCGGGTCGCTCACGCGCGCCAGCACGTAGAGCCGGTCCCCGTGCCACAGGGTCCGCACGACGGCGGACGCCCCCCGCTCGCCCTGGACCTGCGTGTGCGTGGAGAACGTCTGCGCGTCGGCCCACACGTCGTCGACGACGCCGTCGACCGTGGGCGCCGCATCCGCCGCGACGACGTCGGTCACGGACAGCTCCTCGACGAGCGTCAGGGTGCCGACGGCGCCCTCGCTGTTCCACGCCGTCGTCGTCGCGCCGTCGGTGACGCGCACGTCGAGCGAGAGCGTCGAGCCCTCCGCGACGGGCTCCGCGAGCGGCAGCCGCACGACGGCGACCCACCCCTCGTCGGTCGAGCGGACCACGCGGTCGTCGCCGGACGCGTCGTCGCGGGTCACCGTCACCGAGCCGCCCTCGAGCAGCAGCTCGACGGCGTCGGTCGCGTCGTCGGTCGCGTCCGCGACCTCGACCCGCACCGTGAGGTGGTCGGGCGCCCAGCGCAGACCGAAGCCCGCGTCCTCACCGACGCGCACCTGCGGCAGCAGGCCCCACACGTCGGCGTCGGGCGCCGCGTCGTCGAGCGCGACGTCGCCGCGGAAGACGTTCGCCGCCTGCTGCCGCGGCTGCAGGTTCTCGGGCTCGGCCACGCCGTAGTACGCCTGCTTGGCGGCGAGCGCGTCGGTGAACAGCAGCGGGGCGCCGCTGTCCACGCGCCAGCTGCGTCCGTCCGTGAGGCCCCACACGGTGACCGAGTACAGCTCGGCCGCGTGCTCGCGGAGCATCGCGAAGACGTCGCGGTAGTAGTAGCCCTGCTCGACGAGGTTGCGCTGCGTGACCGGCGTGCCCGTGGTCACGTCGAGCTCGCTGACGACCTGCAGGAGCGGGTCGCCGTCGGCCGTCGTGAGGTCCGCGAACAGCTCGATCGCCGCCTCGAGGTCACCCACGCTGCGGCTCAGGCTGACGTGGAACTGGTGGCCGACACCGTCGACCGGCACGCCGTCGGCGATCAGCCGCTCGACGAGCGCGAGGAGGCGCTGGGCCTTGCCGGCGTCCTCGGTGTTGTAGTCGTTGATGAAGAGCGTCACGGGACGGTCCGTGCCGTCGGCCGCGTACGTGGTGTTGAACGCCTCGTCGGCGTACCGGAACGCGAGGTCGATGAACTGCGGGCCGAGCACGCGGTACCACTCGCTGCGGCGCAGGCCGTCGTCACCGCCCTGGTCGGCGACGACCTCGTTGACGACGTCCCACGCGACGAGCGGGTTGGTCGCGCTCCCGAACTCCCCGTACGTCTCGGCGAGGTGCTCGGCGACCGCGAAGATGTGCGTCCGCATGCGCTCGCGCAGCACCTCCTGGTCGGCCGCGCTCGTCGTCAGGGGCGTGCCGTCGGCGCGCTGGAAGAACCAGTCGGGCGTCTGGCTGTGCCACACGAGCGTGTGGCCGTAGACGCGCAGGTCGTTCGCCTGGGCGTACTCCATGAGCGCCGTGGCCTGCGGGTCGGGCCGGAACGTGCGGTCCTCGGCGTACCACGCGTACGGCTTCATGTGGTTCTCGCCGGTGATCTGGTCGAAGTGGCGCAGCAGCAGCTCCGACGGCGCACCGGTGGTCTCGCGCTCGTCGATCGCGACGCCGACCGGGAAGTCGACCGTGTCCTTGATCGGGGTGAGCGGCTCGACGGCGACCTCCTGCGCGGTGACGCGCACGTCGTCCACGAGGAACGACGCCGTCGCGTTCGACGACTCGAGGTACAGCAGCCGCACGCCCTGCGCCGGCACGGTGTAGGTCGCGCTGATCTGCGTCCACGCACCCGGGCCGACGGCGGAGGCCGTCGCGATGTTCGTCCAGGGGTTCTCCTCGACGTCGAGCTCGGCGCTGAGCGTCACGGGCGACGTGGGCTCGCCGTCGGCCATCCGCACCCACACGGACAGGTCGTAGGTCGCGCCGGCCTCGAGGGCCACGGTGCGCTGGACGCCGTTCCAGGTCTGCGTGCGGCCGGTCACCTGGAGGGCGCCGTCGCTCTCGTGGCCGCCCGCGACGAGCGCCGCGGTCGCGCTGCCGTCGCCGCGCGCGGTCCAGCCGTCGAGGTCGCCCTCGAACGTGCTGCCGACGACGACGGTGCCGGAGCCCCCGCCGTCGCCGCCGTCGCCGCCGTCGGCCGGGCCCGTGACGACGAGGTCGTCGACGAGGTAGCCCGGGAACGCGCCGTCGATCGCCGCGCCCTCGAGGTAGACCTTGGCGGAGTCGAGGCCCGCCGGGAGCGTGTACGTCGCGGTGACGTCGGTCCAGCCGGCCGCGGTGACGTCGGCCCCGCCGCCGATCCAGACGTACGCGGGGTCGCCCGTGCCCTGCTCGACGGCGGTGAGGTGCATCGACGACGCACCCTCCGTGCCGTCCGCGAGCCGCGCGCGGAAGCTGAACGTGTACTCCTCGCCGGGCGTGAGGACGCCCGTGAGCGAGGTCTCGATGCCGTCGTGGCCGGCGGTGCGGTCGCTGACGCTCAGCGCGCGCCCGCCGTCGACGTCGACGACCTCGAGCGACGGCCCACCGCTGGCCGTCCACGGCGCGGTCGTCCCGTCCTCGAAGTCGGTGCTGATCACCGCGGCAGCTGCCGCGACCTCGGCGGCCGCTGCCTCCTGCGAGGCCGCGGTCTCCCCTTCCGGTGCGGGGGCCGCGAACGCCGTCGGCGCCGCCCCTCCCGCGAGGACCAGGGCGAGCAGCCCTGTCCCCCACCTGCTGATGGCCGTCCTGACCGGCGTCATCATCGCTCCCTTGCGATCACGGTTGGTGGTCGAGGTCACCCTAGGAAGCGCGCCGGCGGTTTGTATATGGATTGAACAAAGAATCTCGATAACGATGTCGACAACGGTGTCGGGCCTCGCCGGCCGGGGGCCGGGCTCAGGCGCCGGGCGGGCTTGCCGGCGGGCTCGGGCGGCGAGCTCGGCCGGTAGGCCCGGCCGGCGGGCCGGTAGGGCCGGCCGGCGGGCCGGTAGGGCCGGCCGGCGGGCCGGTAGGGCCGGCCGGCGGGCCTCCCGCCCGCCGGCCCGGACTGTGCGGACCCGTCGACCGGCATCCGACCGACCGCACCCGCGGAGCGGACTGACCGACCCCCGACCCCCCAGCCCGCGAGCGCTCTACGCGAAGAGTTCGGGCCGCATTCCGACCCGAACACTTCACACAGCGCCCACCCGGCGCCGGGACGGGCCTTCCGCGCGGCCGCCCACACCGTGCGGACCTGTCGAACGGCATCCGACCGACCGGATCCGCACAACCCCTCCGACGCCGCACCCGCGCCCGCCCGGCGGCCCGGACGGCGCGGACCCCGTCGACCGACCGACCGCACCCGCAGAGCGGACTGACCGCCAGCGGCTCGTGCGGAACGCACCGGCCGGCCTCCGCGGACCGCGTCGACCCGCCGCGGCGAGCCGGCGCCGCCCACGAACCGGCGCCCCCCGGACCGCCGCCGCCCGCCGGACCGCCGCCGCGCCCACGAACCGGCGTCCCCCGACCGCCGCCGCCCCCCGGACCGGCCGGGTCAGCGCTCCTCGAGCGCCGCGAGCGCGTCCTCGATGCCGCGGTGGAACGTCGGGTACGCGTAGATCATCGAGCGGAGGGCGCCGATCGGGACCTCGGCGTGGACCGCGAGCGCGAGGAGGCCGAGCACCTCACCGCCGACGGGCCCCGCGCTCGTCGCACCGACGAGGACACCCCGCTCGGCGTCGGCGACCAGCTTGATCAGGCCCTCGTTGCCGGGCCCGTGGATCCAGCCGCGCGCCGACGACGAGACGTCGGCCGCGCCGACGGCCACGCGCGCGAGCCGGTCCCGCGCCTCCCGCTCCGTGAGCCCGACGGTCCCGACCTCGGGGTCGGTGAACGTCACGCGCGGGAGCGCGTGGTACCGCAGGGGCGGGTGCTCGCGGCCGAGGACGTCGGCGACGACGGCGCGCGCCTGGTGCATCGCGACGTGCGTGAACGCTCCCTCCCCGGTGACGTCCCCGACGGCCCACACGCCGTCGGCGACCCGTCCGCGCTCGTCGACGTCCGCGGTCCGCGCGTCGGCGGGCACCCCGACGGACGGGAGCCCGACCCCCGCGACGTCGACGCGTCGACCGGTCGCGACGAGCAGCCGCTCGGCGGTCACCTCCTCGCCGCCGTCGAGCTCGACGACGACGCCGTCCCCGCCACGCCGCACGCGCCGCGCCGCGACGCCCGTGCGCACCGTCCCGCCGTCGGCCTCGATCGCCGCCCGGACGACGCCCGCGGCCTCGGGCTCGTCGCGCGCGAGCAACCGCTCACCGCGCTCGACGAGGTCGACGCGCACGCCGAACCGCAGCATCGCCTGCGCGAGCTCGCACCCCACCGGCCCACCGCCCAGCACGACGACGGACGCGGGGAGGCCGGCCGCCTCGGTCGCCTCCCTGTTGGTCCAGTACGGGACGTCGCCGATCCCCTCGACCTGCGGCACGGCGGGCGCCGACCCCGTCGCGACGACGACGCCGCGCGTCGCCGTGTACGGCACGCCGTCGACCTCGACGCGCCCCGGCCCGACGAGCCGCCCCGTGCCGCGGACGAGGGTGCCGCCCTTGCCGGTGAACCGGTCGACGGCGACGGCGTCGTCCCAGTCGTCGGTCGCCTCGTCGCGGATCCGCCCGTGCACGTCCGACCAGTCGGGCCGCACGCCGCCGAGCCCACCTGCGAGCCCGGGCACGCGGCGCGCCTCGGCGAGCGCACCCGCGGCACGGACCATCATCTTGGTCGGCACGCACGCCCAGTACGGGCACTCACCGCCCACGAGCCGGTTCTCGACGCCCAGCACACGGAGCCCGGCCTCGGCGAGCGTCCCGGCGACGTGCTCGCCGCCCGGCCCCATGCCGATGACGACGACGTCGTACTCGGTCCCGCCCTCGGCGTCGGGACGGCCCGCGCCGGGAGGGCGCTGGTCGTCGTGGACCCCGCCGCCGCCCTGGTCGTCGTGCCCGTCGCCGCTCGCGCTCATCGTGGTCCCTCCGCCGCCGCAGCCGCCACCGTCACCGCACGCTATGCCGGTGCGCGGCGCGCGTCACCAGGTGCCCGGAGACGGCGGACGTGACGGCGGCCAGCCGGTTGGCAGAGCGGCGGGCCGGACGGCAGCCGGACGGCGGTCCCGGCGTCAGCGCCCCGCGGCCGCCATGGACCCGGTGACCCCGCCGTCGAGGTCGACGAGGATGCACACGACCTCGCGGTCGTCCATGAGGTCCCAGGACTGCTCGGACGGGTAGAGCATGGTGAAGTCGAGCGCGGAGTCCTCGTACGGCAGGCCCACGAACGCCTCGAACTCGCCGTAGCAGAGCTCGTCGGCCTTCTTGGCGACGGCCTCGTCGCCGGGGAAGTCGCCGTCGTCGAGCAGCGTGGTGGCGTAGACCTCGGCGTCGTGCGGGTCGCCGCACGGGACCGTGGGCACGGACTCGACCTCGGTCGCCTCGGCGAAGGCCTCGGTGGTCTCGAGGCAGTCGCCGACGCGGATCGAGAAGGCGTCGGCGTCGGCCGCCTCGACGATCTCGCCCGAGGCGTCCCGCACGGGCTCGTCGGCCCCGCCGAGCAGGTCGGCGACGGCGCAGCCGGACGTCATGAGGACGAGGGTGGACGCGGCGGCGAGCGCGGCGAGCCGCTGGGTGGTGCGCACGGGGGTCTCCTTCGGGTGCGGGTCGGGTGCCGCGACCGGTGGCACACCTCCGAACGGCGCGAGAACGCTACCGGCGGTGGACACCGCCCCACCGGCGTTCGACGCGGGGCGTGCGTGGGCACGCACGGGCCGCGGCGCGGACCACCCGTCCGGCCGATAGGGGCGGCCCCTGCAGACTTGCGAACCCATACCCCGGGGGGTATCTTCGTCGCATGCCCACCACCACTACGTCGTCCTCCCCTGCGCCGCGACGCGTCGTCGTCGTCGGGGGCGTCGCCGGAGGCATGAGCGCCGCTGCCCGCGCGCGCCGCCTCGACGAGAGCGCCTCGATCGTCGTCCTCGAGCAGTCCGAGTACGTCTCGTTCGCCAACTGCGGCCTGCCGTACCACCTGTCCGGTGAGATCGAGCGGCGCGACTCCCTCCTGCTGCACACGCCCGAGTCGCTGCGCGCCGCGCTCGCGCTCGACGTGCGCACCGGCAGCCGCGTCACGTCGATCGACCGCGAGCGCCGCACCGTCTCGGTCCAGACCGCGGACGGCGCGTACGAGCTCGAGTACGACGCGCTGCTCCTCGCGCCCGGCGCGGTCGCGGTGCGGCCGCCCGTCGACGGGCTCGACCTGCCCGCCGTCCACTCGCTGCGCACCATCCCGGACCTCGACGGGCTCCTCGCGCGCGTCGGCTCGCTCCCGGCCGGCGCGCGCGCCGTCGTCGTCGGCGCGGGGTTCATCGGCCTCGAGGCCGTCGAGGCGCTCGCCGTCCGCGGGCTCCAGGTCGAGCTCGTCGAGCTCGCCGACCACGTCCTGCCGCCGCTCGACGCCGAGCTCGCCCCGCTGCTCGCGGAGGAGCTCGGCGCGCACGGCGTCGGCCTCCACCTGGGCGTCTCGGCCACGAGCGTCACGCCGGCAACCGGCCAGGGCACGGACGAGGGGTCGGTCGTCGTCACGCTGTCCGACGGCACGCGGCTGCCCGCCGACGTCGTCGTCGTCAACGTCGGGGTGCGCCCCGCGAGCGACCTCGCGCGCGACGCCGGGCTCGAGCTCGGCGCGCGCGGCGCGATCCGCGTCGACGCCGACCAGCGCACGTCCGACCCGCACGTCTGGGCGGTCGGCGACGCGGTCGAGGTCGTGCAGGCGGTGACCGGCGACGTCGGCCCCGTGCCGCTCGCGGGCCCGGCGAACCGCCAGGGTCGCCGTGCGGCCGACTCGATGCTCGGCCGGCGCACGACGCAGCAGGCCGCGGTGCTCGGCACGGCGATCGTGCGGGTGTTCGACCTGACCGCGGCCGTGACCGGCGCGAGCCAGGCGTCCCTCGAGCGCGCCGGCATCCCGCACGAGGTCGTCCGCATCCACCCCGCGCACCACGCGGGCTACTACCCCGGGGCCGAGCAGGTCCACCTCGTGGCGAGCTTCGCGCCCGACGGGCGGCTGCTGGGCGCCCAGGGCGTCGGGCGGGCCGGCGTCGACAAGCGCATCGACGTGCTCGCGACCGCGCTGCGCGCCGGCATGACCGCGGACGACCTCGCCGAGCTCGAGCTCGCGTACGCGCCCCCGTTCGGGTCCGCGAAGGACCCGGTCAACATGCTCGGCTTCGTCGCACAGAACGTGCTCGAGGGGACGATGCCCCAGTGGCACGCCGCCGACCTCGACGAGGTGCAGGCCACGGCGCTCGTGCTCGACGTGCGGTCGCGCGGCGAGTGGGCGCGTGGGCACCTGGACGGCGCCCTCAACATCCCGCACACCGAGCTGCGGGACCGCGTCGACGAGGTCCGCACCGCGGCCGCCGGCCGTCCCGTCGCCGTCCACTGCGCGAGCGGCGTGCGCTCCTACATCGCGACGCGCGTCCTGCTCGCGGCCGGCCTCGACGCCCGGAACCTCTCGGGCGGCTGGCTCACGCTGACGGCCGCACGGCCCGAGCTGCTCGACCCCACGCCCGAGCCCGTCGACGCCTGACCCCCCGGCGCCTCGCGCCACCCACCCGGCGCACCCGCGCCACGGCGTCGCCCACGACGCCATCCCACCCGGCGCACCCGCGCCGCCCCCACCAGAAGGAGACACCCATGTGCAGCCCCGCCCGATGCTCCCGCTGCGGCAAGACCACCTGGACCGGCTGCGGCATGCACGCCGACGCGGTCCTCGCGAGCGTGCCCGCGCCGCAGCGCTGCACCTGCCGCTGAGGCGGTGACGTGCGCGCGCCGACACGCGCGCACGACGACGGCGCGCGTCCCGGCGCTCGCACGCACGTGAGGGATCCTGCGGTGCCATGAGCCACCCGCACAGCCACCCGCACACCCCCGTGCGTGCGAGCCGCCGGGCGCGCGCCGTCCTCGCCGTCGTCCTCGTCCCCGTGCTGCTCGCGACCGCGGTCGGCGCGTGGCTGCTCCGCCCCGGCGACGAGCCGCGGCCCGAGCTGACGACGACGGCGCCCGGGACGGCCTACGCGACGGCGACGGTGACCGGCGTCTCGCAGGGTCCGGAGGACCCGCAGCCCGTGCTCGACGTCGTGATCGGCGGCGACGGCGGCGAGGAGGTCCAGGTCCACGTCCCGCCCGAGCAGGTCGACGCCCTGCGGGCCGGTGACGAGATCCGGGTGCTGTCCCTGCCGCCCGACATGATCGGGACCGGGCCCGGGTACGTCTTCGTCGACCACGTCCGCACGCCGTCGCTCCTCGCGCTCGCCGTCGTGATGACGGTGCTCGTGGTCGCCGTGGCCCGGCTGCGTGGGCTCGCGTCGCTGGTCGGCCTCGGCCTCTCGCTCGCCGTCCTGGGGACGTTCACGCTCCCCGCGCTCCTCGTCGGCCGGCCCGCGCTCGCCGTCGCGGTGGTCTCGGCGTCCGGGATCATGGTCGTCGTCCTGTACCTGGCGCACGGCTTCTCGGCGCGGACGACGACGGCGCTGCTCGGCACGCTCGTCGGCGTGGCGCTCACCGCGGGCATCGCCGCCTGGGCGACCGGCGCGGCCCGGCTCGACGGCCTCGGCGGTGAGCACGCCCTCGACCTGATCCAGCTCGCGCCGTCCATGCCACTGAGCGGTGTCGTCCTGTGCGGCTTCGTCCTCGCGGGGCTCGGCGTCCTCAACGACGTGACGATCACGCAGGCCTCGGCGGTGTGGGAGCTGCGCGCGTCCGCACCGGACGCGAGCCGCCTGACGGTCTTCTCGCGCGCGATGCGGATCGGCCGGGACCACATCGCGTCGACGGTCTACACGATCGCGTTCGCGTACGTCGGGGCGGCGCTCCCCCTCGTCCTGCTGGTCGCGATGAGCGACCGCGCACTCGTCGACGTCGTCGGGTCCGGCGAGATCGCCGAGGAGGTCGCGCGGTCGCTCGTCGGCTCGATCGGCCTCGTCCTGGCGATCCCGGTCACGACGGCGATCGCCGCGCTCGTGGCGGGCCCGCGAGCACTGGTCGCGGCGCCGGCCGACCGGCACGACACCCCCGAACCGATACCCGCCGGGGTATAGTGGATCCCGGGCCGTGCGCTCTGCCGGCCCTCCCGGCGCCCCCCTCGCCCGCCCGCCCGACCACCCCGACCGCCCCCGGCCCCCTGCACGGGGGGGCCGACCCGTCCCAGGAGGACACGTGGAGCTCGACCGCGACGAGATGACCAAGGTCGTCAACCGCCTCAAGCGCGCCCAGGGCCAGCTGGCCGCGGTCGTGCGCATGCTCGACGAGGGCCGCGACTGCGAGGACGTCGTCACGCAGCTCTCCGCCGTCTCGCGCGCGCTCGACCGCGCCGGCTTCGCCATCATCGCGTCCGGCATGCGGCAGTGCCTCACCGAGCCCGCTGCCGGCGCTGCGGTCGCCGACGGCGGCGAGGGCGAGCAGCCCCGCCTCGACGTGGCCAAGCTCGAGAAGCTCTTCCTCTCGCTCGCCTGAGCCGGGCCGCGGCGGCTGAGCCGCCCGCAGGCCGAGCAGCCCCTCCTCGGCGCCCCGGCCGCCCCGGTCGGTCGCTCAGCCGATCAGCGGCCTGCCCTCGGGCAGGTGGAAGAGCCGGCCGTGCTGACGCAGCACGAGCGCCGACACGAAGGTCACCGGACCCAGCCGGCCCGCGAACATGAGCACCACGAGCAGGAGCTGGTGACCGACAGCGAGGTCGGCCGTGATCCCGGTCGAGAGGCCGACGGTCGCGAACGCCGACACGACCTCGAACAGCACCTCGTCGAGGTCCCACGCGCTCGTCGTCGCGATGACGAGCGTCGCGCCGATGACGACGGCGACGCTGAGGAGCGCGACCGAGAGCGCCTGGCGGATCGCCTCGGGCGCGAGCCTGCGGTCGAAGAGGTTGACGTCGGGGTCCCCGCGCAGCTCCGACAGGATCGCGAGGAGCAGCACGGCGAACGTGCCGACCTTGATCCCGCCCGCGGTGCCCGCGCTCCCGCCGCCGATGAACATGAGCACGTCGGTCGCCAGCAGGGTCCCGTCGTTCATCGCGCCCGTGTCGACGCTGTTGAACCCGGCGGTCCTGGGCATGACTCCCTGGAAGAAGCCCGCGAGGACCCGCCCGGCCGGGTCGAGCGCGCCGAGGGTCAGCGGGTTGCGCCACTCGGCGACGGTGACGAACAGGCTCCCCCCGACCAGCAGGACGCCCGTCATGACGAGCGTGAGACGCGTGTGGATGCTCCAGCGCCGCGGCCGGCGGTGCTGCCGCAGCAGCTCGATGATCACGGGGAAGCCGAGGCTGCCGAGGATCACCGCGACCGCCACGGTGACGGAGATCCACGGGTCGGTCGCGAACCCGACGAGGCTGTCGCTGAAGAGCGCGAAGCCGGCGTTGTTGAACGCGGAGACGGCGTGGAAGACGCCGAGCCAGACCGCCCGGCCCAGGGGCTCGCCGTACGTCGTCGCGAAGCGCACCGTGAGCACGAGGGCGACCACGGCCTCGACCACGAGGCTGATCCGCGCCACACCCAGCAGCACCGCGCGCACGTCACCCATGCCGAGGCTCTTGGTCTCGGCCGTCGCGAGCAGGCGCGAGCGCAGGTCCAGCCGACGCGACACGAGCAGGCCGAGCATCGACGCGAGCGTCATGATCCCGAAGCCGCCCGCCTGGATGAGCAGCAGGACGACGGCCTGGCCGAACGGCGACCAGTACGTCGCGGTGTCGACCACCGCGAGGCCCGTCACGCACAGCGCCGACGTCGCGGTGAAGAGCGCCTCGACGAGCGACGCCCCGCCGGGTCCGGAGCGCGCCACGGGCAGGAGCAGCAGACCTGTCCCGACGGCGAGGCCGACGCCGAACGCCCCGACGATCGCGCGCCACGGGTTGATCGCCCGTCCGCCGGACCGCGCGGGACCGCGGAAGTCGTCGAGCAGGCCGAGGTCGTCGGCACCGCTGTGGAGCACCATGGACGGACACCTCGGACGGACGGGCTGGCCGAGCCGGCGGGGGGCTGGACGAGCGGCGGGCTGGATCGCGCGGCGCGACGTCGGGCCGACCTCGCGAGGAGGGCGCCGCACGAGCCTAGGAACGCCGGGGCCCGACGACGACGCCCCAGGGCCCAGACGGGCGTCAAGGTTTCGTCAAGACGTGCGGCGGACGCGCGCCCGGCGCCCGCGGAGGCCCGCAGGAGCGACCCTGCGGGGCACCCGCCGACGCCCCGACCGCGCGTCCCAGCGCCGTCGACCCGATCCCCCTGTGCCACCCTGACGGCGTGCGATCACGTCGGCTCGTCGCCCCCGCACGCGCCGCGGTGGCACCCGCGCGCACCCTCACCGCCGTCGTCACGACCGCGGTCGGCCTGCCGCTCGCGACCGTCGTGCTGCTCGGTCTGCGCGACGGGCTCGCGCTGGGCAGCGTGCTGCTGCTCTACCTGTTCGCGGTCGTCGTCGTCTCGGCCCTCGGCGGGCTCGTGCCCGGGCTGCTCGCCGCGGCGGTGTCCTTCATGCTCGCGAACTGGTTCTTCACCCCGCCGTTCCACACCCTCGCCGTCGACAGCCGCGACAGCGTCGTCGAGCTCGCGGTCTTCGCCGCGGCCGCGATCGTCGTCGCCGCCGTCGTCGAGCTCGCGGCGCGCGACCGCCTCGGGTACCAGCAGGCGCTCGACGCCGAGGTCGCACGCACGCGTGAGCTCACCGCGGAGGACCGGGCCCGCGCCGCGCTCCTCGCGGCCGTCGGCCACGACCTGCGGACGCCGCTCGCGAGCACCAAGGCGGCCGTGAGCAGCCTCCGCCAGCCGGACGTCACGTGGCCGACGGACGTCCGCGACGAGCTGCTGGGCACGATCGAGGAGTCGACGGACCGGCTCACCCGGCTCGTGACGAACCTTCTCGACATGTCCCGTCTGCGGTCGGACGCCGTGACGGCGAGGCCCGCGCCGGTCGCGCTCGACGAGGTCGTCGGCCGGGCCGTGCTGCGCGAGCACCTGCCCTCCCTCGACGTCGACGTGCCCGACGACCTGCCGCTCGTGCTCGCCGACGCGGGCCTCCTCGAGCGCGTCGTCGAGAACCTCGTCGAGAACGCCGTCCGGTTCAGCCCGCCGGACGGCCGGGTCGAGGTGCGCGCGGACGCCGACGACGAGCACGTCCGCCTCGACGTCGTCGACCACGGCCCGGGCATCCCGCTCGAGCGGCGCGACGAGGTGTTCGGCGCGTTCCAGCGGCTCGACGACCGCGACGCCGGCTCGCACGTCGGGCTGGGCCTGGCGATCGCGCGCGGCTTCGCCGAGGCGATGGGTGCGACGGTCGTGCCGAGCACGACGGCGGGCGGCGGCCTCACCATGACGGTGCACCTGCCCCGGGCGGCGCGGTGACCACGCTCCTGCTCGTCGAGGACGACGCCGCGCTCGCGCGGACGCTCCGCGTGAGCCTCGGCGCGCACGGGTACGAGGTCCACGTCGCCGCGACGGGCGCGGAGGCGATCGCCCGTGCGTCCGCCGACCCGCCCGGTGTCGCGATCGTCGACCTGGGCCTGCCCGACGTCGACGGCGTCGAGGTGGTCCGCGCACTGCGGGACGCCTCCGAGGTCCCGGTGATCGTGCTGTCGGCACGCACGACGCAGGACGACAAGGTCCTGGCGCTCGACGCGGGCGCCGACGACTACGTCACCAAGCCGTTCGGCATCGAGGAGCTCCTCGCGCGCCTGCGCGCCGCCCTGCGCCGCGCGCAGCCGTCCGACCGGCTCGCCGTCGTCAGCACCGGTGGGCTCGTCGTCGACCGCCAGGCGCGCCGCGTCGAGCGGCACGGGGCGACCGTGCACCTGACGCCGACGGAGTGGAACGTCCTGGAGGTGCTGCTCCGCTCCCCCGGCGACCTCGTGACGCAGCGGGACCTGCTGCGCGAGGTGTGGGGGCCGCAGTACGCACGGGAGACCAACTACCTGCGCGTCTACGTCGGCCAGCTGCGCCGCAAGCTCGAGGACGACGCGTCGTCGCCGCGCCACATCCTCACCGAGCCCGGCGTCGGCTACCGCTTCGTCGTGTGACCGCCTGAGGTCCGTCGGTGGCGCCCGGCGCCGGTCCCTGCCGCCGGCGCGACGGCGTCAGCGCTCGCCGCGGGCGAGGAGCTGCTCGGACTCCGCGTCGGTGAGCAGGCGCGAGCGGATGAGGAACCGCACGCCCTCGGGCGCCTCGACCGAGAACCCGGCACCGCGTCCCTCGACGACGTCGATGGTCAGGTGCGTGTGCTTCCAGTACTCGAACTGGGCGCGGCTCATCCAGACCGGGACGGTGAACACGCCGTCGCCGGCGTCCTCGTCGCCGTCGCCGTCGCCCGCACCGCCGTCGGGCCGGACCGTGAGGTCGCCGAGGTGGACGTCGGCGTCCCCGGTGAGGAAGTCGCCGTCGGGGTAGCACATCGGCGACGAGCCGTCGCAGCACCCCCCGGACTGGTGGAACATCAGGTCGCCGTGCCGCGCGCGCAGCCGCGTGAGCAGCGCCGCCGCGGCGGGCGTCAGGTCGACCCGCTGGACGTCCTCGGTCATGCGGCTCCTCCTCGAGCTGGTCGTACCCGCTCCCCCACCCGTACCTGCTCTCCCGGGTGCGCGGCCGGCCGGTGCCCCCTGGACCGGCCGGCCGTCTCCCCCAGCGGTCCGGTCAGAAGAAGCCGAGCTTCTGGCCCGAGTACGACACCAGCAGGTTCTTGGTCTGCTGGTAGTGGTCGAGCATCATCTTGTGGTTCTCGCGGCCGACGCCGGAGCCCTTGTACCCGCCGAACGCCGCCGCCGCGGGGTATGCGTGGTAGCAGTTCGTCCACACGCGACCCGCCTCGATGTCGCGACCCGCGCGGTACGCGATGTTCGCCTCGCGCGACCAGACGCCCGCACCGAGCCCGTAGAGCGTGTCGTTCGCGGTGTGGATCGCGTCCGAGTAGTCGCTGAAGCTCGTGACCGCGACCACCGGGCCGAAGATCTCCTCCTGGAAGATCCGCATCGAGTTCTTGCCCTCGAAGATCGTCGGCGTGACGTAGTACCCGCCCTCGAGGTCCCCGCCGAGGTGCGCGCGCTCGCCGCCCGTGAGGACCTTGGCGCCCTCGGCCTTGCCGATGTCGATGTAGGACAGGATCTTCTCGAGCTGGTCGTTGGACGCCTGGGCGCCGATCATCGTCTCGGTGTCGAGCGGGTTGCCCTGCTTGACGGCCTGCGTGCGGGCGATCGCGTCGGCGAGGAACCCGTCGTAGATCGACTCCTGGATGAGCGCGCGCGACGGGCACGTGCAGACCTCGCCCTGGTTGAGCGCGAACATCGTGAAGCCCTCGAGGGCCTTGTCGTAGAAGTCGTCCTTGGTGCGCGCGACGTCCTCGAAGAAGATGTTCGGGCTCTTGCCGCCCAGCTCGAGCGTCACGGGGATGATGTTCTGGCTCGCGTACTGCATGATCAGGCGGCCCGTCGTCGTCTCGCCCGTGAAGGCGATCTTGCGGATCCGCGGGGACGACGCGAGCGGCTTGCCCGCCTCGACGCCGAACCCGTTGACGACGTTCACGACGCCCGCGGGGAGCAGGTCCCCGATGAGCTCCATGAGCACGAGGATCGACACGGGCGTCTGCTCGGCGGGCTTGAGGACGACGCAGTTGCCGGCCGCGAGCGCGGGCGCGAGCTTCCACGTCGCCATGAGGATGGGGAAGTTCCACGGGATGATCTGCCCCACGACGCCGAGCGGCTCGTGGAAGTGGTACGCGATGGTGTCGGCGTCGATCTCCGAGATCGAGCCCTCCTGCGCGCGGATCGCACCGGCGAAGTAGCGGAAGTGGTCGATCGCGAGCGGCATGTCGGCGGCGAGCGTCTCGCGCACGGGCTTGCCGTTCTCCCAGGTCTCGGCGACCGCGAGCATCTCGAGGTTGGCCTCCATGCGGTCCGCGATCTTGTTGAGGATCACGGCACGCTCGGTCGCGCTGGTGCGGCCCCAGCTGCGGGCGGCGCCGTGCGCGGCGTCGAGGGCACGCTCGATGTCGTCGGCATTGCCGCGCGCGACCTCCGTGAAGGGCCTGCCGGTCACCGGGCTCGGGTTCTCGAAGTACTCGCCCGACGACGGCGCGACCCACTCGCCACCGATCCAGTGGTCGTAGCGGTCGCGGAAGGTGACGAGGCTGTCGGGTGAGCCGGGGGCGGCGTAGACGGTCATGGACGGACCTCCGAACCGAGGGGCGGGGCGCCGCGGACGGCGCGTCCCGCGCGCCGCACCGTTGCGACGCGCTCCCGACGCTAGGCACGCGGGGGTTGCACGACCGTTGCACCGGGCGGCCGGGTGGCCGGGCCGGCACCGGGCGGCCGGCCGGCCGCTGTGCGGAGCCCGCCGGTCGCCATCCGACCG
Organism: Cellulomonas carbonis; assembly: GCF_014636275.1. Taxonomy (GTDB): domain Bacteria; phylum Actinomycetota; class Actinomycetes; order Actinomycetales; family Cellulomonadaceae; genus Actinotalea; species Actinotalea carbonis. The sequence goes on along the minus strand of NZ_BMEB01000002.1, from coordinate 543,323 downwards.
TCACACTCCGCACACCCGCCGACGACGACGCCACGGGTCAGGCGGTGCCGAGCCGTCGGTCCAGGAGCAGCAGGCGGGCGCGGGCCCGGGCCGCGGCGGGCGACCCCGCGGGCAGGATCCCGGTGAGCCGCCGCCACGCGGCCCAGTCGTCGGCGCCGCTCGGGTGGAGCGTCCACGCGAGGACGGCCTCGACGTCGTCGGTGTGCTCAACCGCGGCGCGCAGCTCGGCGTCGAGCTCGTCGCGGAGTGCGACGACGCCCGGCGCCTGCGAGCGCGGCAGCACCGGACCCGGGTACGAGCGGACCGCTCCCGCGACGTCGCCCGCGTCGAGCAGCGCCCGCACGTCGACGAGGTCGGTGACCAGCGGTGCGGCGAGCCGGTACGGCCGTGAGCCGCCGAGCAGGTCGCCGACGACGCGCCGCAGGCGGGAGACCTCGGCGCGGACCGTCACGTCGGACAGGCCCGTCGGGTGCAGCGCGAGCGCGAGCCCGTCGGCGCTCCACCCGTCGGGCTGCGTCGCGAGCAGCAGCAGGAGCTCGCTGTGGCGCAGTCCGAGCCCGACGGCGTCGTCGTCGGCCCGTCGCAACGACCCACCCGCCCGGCCCAGCACGTCGAGCCGGGCCGGGGCGTCCGACGGCGACCGGACGGCCGTGGCAGCCGACCCACGCGGCGCGCCCGGCCCGGCCGCGACGAGGTCACGCAACGCGCGGGCCGCGAGCTCGGACTCCATCGCCGCGACCGCCGACCGCACGAGGCTCAGCGCGAGCGGCGACGCCGCACCGTCGCGACCCGTCAGGTCGAGGACCCCGAGCACGCGACCGTCGGGCGCGTGCACCGGTGCGGCAGAGCAGCTCCACGGCTGGATCGCGCACGCGAAGTGCTCGGCGGCGTAGACCTGCACCTCGTGGTCGGTCGCGAGGGCGATCCCCGGCGCGCTGGTCCCGGCGACGGACTCGTGCCACGTCGCCCCCTCGACGAAGCCCGCCCGGCCGAGCGCGGTCCGCACCGTGCGGTCCCCCTCGACCCAGAGCAGGCGCCCGTCCGCGTCGCCGAGCGCGACGACGAGCCCCTCGGACTCTGCGTCCTCCACCAGGAGGCGCCGCACGATCGGCAGCAGCGGCGCGAGCGGGTGGTCGCGGCGGCGGCGCGCGAGCTCGTCGTCGGGCAGGTCGACGACGACGGCCGGGCGCTCCGGGTCGACCCCGCTGCGCCGGCTGCGGCGCCACGAGTCCAGGACGACGGGTCGGACGGCCTCGGGCGCACCGCCGGCGAGGAACGCGTCGTGGGCCGCACGCACGCGAGCGCCCAACGTGGCCGGGTCCGCTCCGGACGGCCACGCGACCCACGGGCTGGCGGACATGGGGATCCTCGGGACGACGGTGTCCGGACGGGGCGACGCCCGAGCAGGGTAACCCGCGGCCGGTCGGCGGCGGCACTACGTCAACGTCCACAACGCCGAGCACCCGGCCGGCGCGACCCGCGGACAGCTGGACCGCTGACGCCGCCGACCCACCTCACGCCCGGGACGACGAAGGCCCCTCACCGAGGTGAGGGGCCTTCGATCTGTGCGCCCGGAGGGACTCGAACCCCCAACCTTCTGATACAGGGTTGACCATCGCGTCAGTTCTCGATGGATTGCGTTCTCGCTGTTCATCCAGGCCCGGCGGGCTTGGGCGCGCACCTCGACGCTCGTTGTATCGCGACGGTTCTCATCGTTTTTGATGAGTAAGTGGTGGGTCAGGCCCACGCGTTCGCGTCGCTGTGGCAGCGGAGCACCGTCGTCGCGCCATCACCCGCACGGCGGCGTCATCAAGCGAGTGTGTGTCCTGAGCGGCAGCCGACCCGTGGTCCCGGCCGAAGGACCGTGCCCGGAAACCACGCCGCCCGTGCGCGCGACGGGCCGCTTATCACCTGGGTTGACGCGACAGGACTTCCCAACGACCAACCCGACGGACAGCCCCAGCAAGACACCCGCGGCCGGGCCAGCTGCGGACCGCGCGTTACCGTCGACTCCTTGTCGGACGTCGCGCTTAGTCTCGACCGCGAGGCCGGCACACGGCCGGCGACAACGGAGGTACATGATGGCCGGACGCGACGAGGTTGAGCAGGCGCTCCTCGACAGCATCCAGGAGCTCGCCCGGGACGCGGCGACAGCAATGAACCGCGGGAGTGAGGTCCCCAAGCACAGCGCGGAGGCGGCGCTGGCCCTCGCGCAAACCTGGGAGATCGTTCGGGTCCGCAAGCCGGGACGCGCGGCGGTGGTCTGACGGGTACGCGCCACGGGCAGTGCCGCCTGGCCGACACTCCAGCGGCACTACCCGCGGGCGCCCTCTTGGATGAGAGTGCCGCGCGTGCTCTCCGGCTGCCGCCCGCTTCTTGAGCCTGATGCAGGACTGGATCTTCGCCGAAATGCCCCAGCGGCCTGGGCGGGGCGCGGGAGCGCACTCATCGATGCTCGGAGCGGGGCGGCCGATGGCCTCGAGGAGTCGCGCCTGGCGCGCTCCATCTCGATGAGCAGTTGGAGCGCAGGCCGGCTTCGGAGGCCCGGGTTATCAGCGCTGGCGCGTGGTGCGGGCCGCTCGCGTGGAGGCAGCGAGCCCGGCCATCCCCCGGGTTGCCGGGCGCTAGAAGTTGGTGACCTTGAGCGAGCCGGCCGCGAATCGGTCCTCGATGCGCTTGAGCGCCTGCCCCGCCACCTCAAGTTCCGGGAGCGCCCGGCCCTGCCCGTACCGAACCTCGATGCTCAGCTGGTGAAGCATCTCGTAGTCGTCGCGGATGAACCGGTAGATCGTGCCCACGAGGTCATTCACCCCCCAGTCGACTGGTGCGCCCGGGCGACGCCTGCCCTTGTGTCTCGACACGTGCCGGTCGTCCGCGGTCAGGGGGACTGGCGACTTGCCCAGCCGATCGGGATCGTCGAACACCGGGTCGAGCAGCAGCGCCGCCTTCACGAGGTGGTAGGCGCTGTAGAAGAAGCAGACGAACGCCCACTCGTCTCCAGCGGCGGCAAGAGCGTCGCCAACTTTGCGGTGCCGGTGCGCCCTCGTGGCATGGTCGTCGGCGCTCATAGCGCCGCGAGCCCCCATCAAGCCGGCAGTGCTCAGGCAGCGAAGACGGCGGACCGCGAGTCAGCGGTCTGGCCGGACCCTGCGCACGACGCGCCGAAGACGTAGTCGAGGGCCAAGTCGTCGATGAAGATTTCGCGCACCTCAGCCATGGCCTTGATCGCCTTGGCCCTGGAGTCCCAGTCGTCGTCACGCAGGCAGATCTCCATGTGGGCGCTGCGGTCGACCTCGTCCGACCAGACACGGACCAACTCAACGTCCGCGCTCATCAGAGCGCCCAGCGTGTAGTTGCCGAGAGAGTCGATGATCACCTTGAAGTCGTCCACCCGGGACTGCTCCTATCCACGCCGAAGGCCCTCACAGTTCCGCGAGAGCCCGGAGTCCGAGTCTGCCACATGCCGAGTTGAGCTGCACAGGGTTAGTGACGCCCTTCACGAAGCAGCCGGTGCCCTCTTCGCCTACATCGGCTGCCTGCGCCCACACCTGAGCCGCCGAAGGACGTGTGCACGCAGTCGTCACAGTCGAAGGGCCGCCTCTATCCCGTCGTCCGAGCCGTCCGAGTTGCCTAGACCGCGCCGGGGCCGGCGGTCCCTGGGCGCGGTCGGCCAGCGGACGCCGACTGCCCGCAGGCTGTCGAGGGTATGCAGTGGCCCAGCGAGGACGGCGTCGAGTACGTCCGCCTGGGCGGGTTCAAGTTCGACGAGGCGGATCAGGACCGTAAGCAGGTCGATCAGTTCGGTGGTCCAGTCGGGGTCCCACGCGTCGACGTGTATCAGGTCGAGCGGCGAGGTCTTCTTCCCACCAGGGACGGCCTTGCGGTAGTTGAACCAGGACTTGAGGACGTTCTTGCCGCCGACGGCGTACTCCCACACGGCGGGTTCGACCGGCTCGAAGGCCCCCGCGTCGGCTCCGGACCCGAGGGTGAGCGTCCGCGTCGAGACCTCGTAGGTCATCACGTCAGGCATGGCGGCGATCGGTGTGACCGCCAGCGGCTGCCGTGGGTCACCCTTCGGGAACCGCACCGCGCCCTCCGGCCGCCCTGGGCCCGTGAACCGTTCTCCGTAGGTGTGGAGCCATAGGACGTTTCGCCCTAGGTCGACGGCAAGCGACCACAGTTTCGGATCGGCCGTGAGCGCGAGGCGGATACCCGGGGTGGCGAGCTCCTCTGCGAAGGTGCGGGTGAAGTGCGGGTGCGCGACGAGACCAGCCGTGTAGGCGAGGACGTCCTGGTGCGTCACCGGGGCGCCCAGGGACGTGCTCAGCGCAGCCAGGAGTCCGGGCGCCAGGTTGGGACTGCCGTCCGGATGCAGCAACGGCAGGGCCCGCCCCCCGCGATGGTTGAAGTGATCGAAGTCCGGGATGAGGGCCGAGAAGACGAGGCCCGGCCCATCATGAACGTCGGCTGAGTGCTGCTCAATAACGTAGACCTGGCCCTGGATCCTCGCGTCCCAGAGGTCTCGTCGCGGCATGTCCATGACGCGGTGGTCGGGAATCACCCACTGGCGGTCAAGGGCTCGATAGCCGACTCGGACCGGCACGGGACGGCTGGTCTTGTCCACGGACAGGGGCACTGCGGTGGCCTGATGCGTGTCCACCCCGGGAAGGGGCGCCTTGCCCTTGGCGAGGTTGGCGTCGCGACCCTCCTTGAACAGTTCGGACTTCAACGCCGGGTCGGCCTCGGTCAGCATCCGCAGCCAGCGCTTCTCGAGGATCCCGCGGCTGGGGGCATAGACCCATCGACGCGTCGGGAACACGCCGGGCGAGTACCACGGCATGACGTCGACAACCGCCGGGTAGTCGTCCCACCCGCCACCAGCGGCCGGCGTGAGCGGCGCGGTCCACCCGGGCCGCACCTCCTGCCAGTCCGGGTCGTCGAGGGTCATCCCGGCCAGGGCGGCGAACTTCTCAGCCTGGCGGCCCGTCACCGAGCGGTACCGGATCGTGGCGGGCTGCGCCCCCTCGGCATCGGGACGCCGGATGAACAGCCCGATGGCCAGCGGCTGACGGACCCCGGGGAAGATCCGGGTCGGGACGTCTGGTGTCTGCCCTTCCGGGGTGAGGTCGATGATCCAGCCCTCGCTCGCGTACGAGCGGAGGTAACGGCGCATCCCGGCGAACCCCGGTCCGGTGAGGTACCCAGACGTGGAGATGAAGCACACCACGCCGGCGTCCCCGTCGACGTCCTGCTTGGTCGACTCCCAGACCTTCCAGGTCGCCCACCGCCAGAAGTAGACGTACAAGTTCTTCAGCTTGGCCTTGAAGCGGCCGGTGCCTGGCTCGAAGAAGTCCTCGAGGATCGCGCGGGCGCTCTTGCCGTGCGCCGCGCTGCCGGACTCGACCCAGCCGCCGTCCCCCACTGCAAGTTCCTTGTATGGGGGGTTCCCGATGACCACGGTGACGTTGGCCTTGGCCTTGACCTTGTTCGCCTTCTTGCGGGACTGGGCGATGAGCTGGAGGCCCGACCCGATCTGGGCCTCCGCGGCGTGAGGGTCGTCCAAGGTGTCGGTGACATAGAGGTGCATGCCGCCTGCTGGGGCGCTGGCGCCGTGGGCGGCCAGCAGGTCGGTCGTGCGCAACTCGGCCACCGCGTAGGGACCCATCTGCACTTCGAAGCCCACGAGGCGCTCCGCGACCTGCCCGAGGACCCCGGCGACTGCCCCCGGTCCATCAGTCTGCTCGACCTGGTCGGCGACGCGCTCCAGGATGGTGTGCAGGTAGGTGCCGGTTCCCATCGCGGGGTCGACGGTCAAGACGTCGGGGTCGCGGAAGCCGTCGGTAAGGCCCAGGCGCGTCACGAGTGCTTCCTCGGTCAGCCGCACCATGTGCTCGACGACCTCGCGCGGGGTGTAGTACGAGCCGGACTGCTTGCGCAGGTCGTTGTCGTACTGCTCCAGGAAGTCCTCGTAGAGGTGCAGATAGGTGTCCCGTCGGCCCTTCCGCACTCGCGGCCAGTCCACCGCCCCGACAACCCGGACGAGCAGGTCAAGGGTGACCTTGAAGTCCTTGGCGACGGCGTCGGTCAGAAGTTGAAGGGCTCGGCCCATCAGGGAGTGCTCGTCGCCAAGTCGTACGCCGACCTCGTGCAGGGGCTCGCCCGCGACGTCGATGCCCTCGGTGCGGGCGAGCAGCAGGGCAAAGGTCACCGCCTGGGCGTACCCGTCCGCGAACGTCTCGTCCTCGGCATGGGGGAACAGGAGGGTTCGCCAGTCGCGGGCCAGCCCGAGGAACGGCTGGAGATACTCCTCAGCGCCCTGGGCGACGGCACGCCGCTCCAAGTTGAGCTGGTCGAGGACCTCGCCGCGGAGCAGGCGAGTGAGGGGTGCCACCGCGCGGACAAGGGCGCCCACGCTCGTGATCGGCGCAGGCTTCCAGCGCAGGAAGTTGGTGAGGAGGGACTCGAACTCCGGCGGCGCGGTCAAGGCCGACCCTGCCGATTCCAGGGCGCCGGTGAAGGAGACCGGCTGCCCCACCTGCTCCCCGTCGCGGTACAGCCGCCAGTCCGTGCCGTTCGTGTAGATGAGGTTCGGCAGGTCGCGCTGACGCTCCCACTGCCGCCGGTCGTGTCCGGTGAATGACGAGGGGTCGATGCTCTTGCCGGGCGCCTTAACCTCGATGTATCCGGTGATCGCGCCCTTGACGCTGACCCCGTAGTCGGGCCGAACCTGCCGGTCGGTGTCCCGGATCTCGTCGTGGAATTCGGCGGGGACGCCGAGGGCTTCGCCCCCCGCGCGCAGCAGCCCTTCCAGTGGGGCGCGGATCGCCGCCTCACGGTCTCCCTGACCGGCGAGCTTGGCCCGGCACACCTTGCCGAACTCGCTGACCGCGGTCACGAGCCACGCGTTCGGCTGTGCTGTCACGAAGGCCCCCTACGTCGTTGGTCAACCCCGGTGCACGCTACCCGGGTCAGGCCCTGTGACCTGGGACCCTGCGCACGGACCGGTTACGCGCGCGCACGCGCGTAGGACCCTGCGGAAACCGCACGAACTAGCCCGAGGGCACCGGGACCACGGTGCCGCGGGCGAAGTCGAGTCGGACCGCGCGTCGGTCAGCACGGAGGAGGTCGCCGGGCGTCAGCCCTGCCCGCGTCGCATGTCCGCGGTACTCGTCGGCCGTCTTCGCGTGAGCCGTGGGCTCAAACCCGTAGGCGTCGAGCAGGAGCTGACCGATGATCGCGGTGGTCTTGCCCTTCAGCTTCGCGGCCAGGAGAGCATCGAGTCCAGCCTGCAATTGGAGGCGCGGGCCAGCGACGACCCGGCCGAAGCGGCAGCGGCCGTAGAAGTACTCCTCCGCGACGGCCCGGAGCGGGGCGGTCAGCAGGTCGGTCACCCGGTCGATCCCACGACGCCGCGCCTCTTCGCCCTTGAGCTCAAGTTCGAAGCGCACGACTCCGCGGTCCGCCGCCGCCAGCGCGAGCATCTCGTCTCGCGCCTGCCCGCGGGCCTTGTGCATGTAGTGGGCGTGACGGTCGTACAGGCGTCCCCGCCAGCGGGTCGTCGGCCGCTCGAGCGTCTGCACACCCCCGGAGGGCGCACCGTACGCGACGTTCCCCGACCGCAGGCCGCGTTCATCGAAGAGGTCGCGGAGCAGCGCGGCAGCACCATCGACCGCCTCGAAGTCTCTGGCGAGGTCGACCCGGACCACCTCGAGGTCCTCGGCAGGGCACATCCAGGTGAGGCGGTTGCTCAGGTCGCTGTGCACCTTCTGGACCACCCTGACGACGTCCTCGGGGGACGCGGGCAGTCGGTTGTCACCGTGCAGCATGCGGGGGACGGAGAACTCCACGCGCGCCTCAGGGCCACCACGCCGAGTGTCCGCCCGGAGCCGGTAGCCCTCGGGCAGCCAGAACTCCGCGCTGGTCTGGACCTCGAACACCTCACCGGTGGCCAGGTCGACCTCACGCCGGACGCGCTGTCGGGGCATGGAGGTCAGCGCGGCGGGCGCAATGGGGCCCCTGACGGTGAGCGTGTCGACACCGAACCGGTCGACGACGGGGAAGGAGCCGTGGAGGAGGAAATCCTGGTGGTCGTGTGACCTGTCAGTAGGCGCGGCGTCGGGAACGACCTCATCTCGATGCGCTGTCCGTCGACCCGTGAGGGGTCGGGCGAGGTCAGGGGCAGTCACGCCCCCGCCAGCTTCGACTCGATCCAGGTGTCGACGTCGCCCTCACGGAACCGCAGGTGCTTCCCCACGCGCAGGCCGGTCGGCCCCTCGCCCTTGCTCCGCCAGGCGTAGATCGTGCGGACGGGCACGCCAAGGCGGCTGGCGAGGTCGGTCGGGGTCAACAGCCGTCCAGGGTGGGCGCTCATGGCCATGCCACTCATCATCCTTCATCTTTGATTGGTCGTACGCCATCACTTGGCGACCGCACGCTAACCTTGATCGCTAGTCCTTCGCAAGTCGAACTTGCACCTTCATCTTTGATCTGTCAGTCTCGAGCTATGGCCGGACGCGAGATGCACATGGGACCCACGGGCGACACCGTCCGGGAGAACGTCGCCTTCTTCCGCGAGCTGAGCGGCATGACGTTCGCCGCCCTGAGCAGGAGGCTGGAGGAGTTGGGCAGGCCCATACCGCCGTTGGGGCTTCGGCGGATCGAGGCCGGCGAACGGCGGGTTGATGTTGACGACCTCGCGGCGCTGGCCGTGGCGCTGAACGTGAACCCGAACACCCTCCTCTTCCCACGGACGATGGGAGACTTCATCGAGGCGCGGGTCACGGGGGTGGCGGAGCAGCCGGCCAGCCGGGTCTGGCAGTGGGGCCGCGGCTGGGCCCCCCTCATCGGACAGTCCATCCGGATCGACGCCTTCCGGGAGTTCGTGCGCCCTCATGTCGTTCTCGGTCCGGAGGAGCGCGCTGACGCTCGGCGCCGCTGGGTGGAAGGCGAGCTCCGCAGGATCGAGGAGGAGGACGCCGCCTTGCTCGCCACCCTTGAGGCGGAGGAGGGCAGGCGCATCGACCCTGCCGACTTTGATCCGGGCACGGAGTTCCTCAAGGAGGAGCTTCGCGCGCTCGATCCGGAGGACGACGCCGCATGGGCGGAGCGACCTGACGATCCAGCCCCACCGGCGAGAGGTTCGAGGATGGACCCCCGCGAGAACTGGAGACCTGCACGTGCCTAGACCGCCGACACCCCTCGGGGCATGGGGCAGGATCAACACCGCCCAGGTGGGGCCCGGCCACTATCGCGCTCGGGCAAGGTTCCGGGACTTCGACGGCCGCACTCGGCTGGTCGAGGCTTCAGGGACCAGCCGCGGGAAGGCCGAGGCGGAGTTGCTGGATCGCCTGCGCAGCCGGGCGCGTCCAAGCCTGGAGGACCTGACCGGCACGACGCGCGTTGGGGTCGTCGCCGACCTCTGGATGGCGGAGCTGAAGGACTCCGACCTCGCCGCGAGCACCCAGGAGAAATACCGGCACCTGGTGGACAAGCACGTGCGCGCCGCCCTGGGCAATGTGCGCCTTCAAGAGCTGACCGTGGGCCTGCTCGACCGGCACCTGCAGGCGGTCCGCGAGAAGAAGGCCGGAGGCGGCGCGGCGACCGCGAAGATGTTGCGGACCGTCCTGATCGGCATCCTGGGTGTGGCCGTGCGGCACGATGCGCTCCAGGTCAATCTGGCAAAGCAGACCCGAGGTGTCGCACTCAAGACGAAGCCGGTGGTCGCCCTCACCGTCGACGAGGTCCACCGACTACGTCGCGCAGTCGCGTCCGACGCGGCGGCGGTCCGCGCCGATCTCCCTGACCTCGTGGACCTGATGCTGGCGACGGGCTGCCGCATCAACGAGGCCCTCGCGCTGCGCTGGACCGAGGTGGACCTGAAGAACGACGAGCCGACCGTGCACATCGGCGCCACCCTGACTTGGCACCGGGGCGCTGGGCTCGCGATCCAGGAGCATCCCAAGTCCGCCGCCGGTCAGCGCACCCTGATCTTGGCGCCCTTCGCGGTGGAGATGCTCCTGCGCCGCAGTGTGAACCAGCAGCCGAACAGCGCCAACGTGGTCTTCCCGTCCTCAGCCGGCACCCTCCGGGACTCCCACAACGTCAGCCGCCAGTGGCGGGCGTTCCAGCAGCGAGACCCGCGGTGGTCGGCCGTGACGTCCCACACCTTCCGCAAGACCGTCGCCACGGTGTTGTCGCGGCAGTTCGACGCCCTGACGGCGTCGGCGCAGTTGGGCCACTCGAGCTCGGCCGTCACCGAGAAGCACTACATCGCTCGGGCTCACCGCGGCCCCGACGTCCGCGAGACCTTGAGCGCGTTCGCGGCCGACCAAGGGCAATCCGATGGGTAAGTGATGGTCCTCGACCCCGTAACCCGCCTACGACGAAGGCCCTGCCCGGCGTTTTCGCTGGTCAGGGCCTTCGTGTGCTGTGCGCCCGGAGGGACTCGAACCCCCAACCTTCTGATCCGTAGTCAGATGCTCTATCCATTGAGCTACGGGCGCGTGGCCACAGGGCCGCAGACGAGAATACATGCGACCGGCCTCGACTCCCAATCGCGGGCGCGTGACCGAGCGCACACCGTCCCGGCCGAGCGTCCCCCGAACGGGTGAGTGCTCAGCGTCGCGAGCGGGGGTTACACTCCTGCTCCCCAACCCGGTCGAGGCGCAGCGCCGACGACGCGCGCGGTGGAACGTCCTCACCGGAGCCCGGATGTCCCTCACCCTCCCCGGCCCTGCCCTCCCAGCGGCCGAGCCGACAGCCGCGTCGGCCCGAGCGGCCCCGCCGGCCGTCGACGCCTACCCCATGCCGGCCCCCGGCTGGGGCGTGGCCGAGGCGCTCGAGGCACTCGCCGAGGCACGGCTCGCCCTTCCCCTGCCGGGCGTCGAGGCCACCGTCGTCAGCGCGCTCACGACCGTCGTCCTGCGCGTCGGCGACGTGGCGGTCAAGGTCTACCCGCCCGGCACGGACCGCGAGCACGTCGCACGCATCGCGACCGCGCTCGCAGGCAGCGACACCGCGCTCCTGCCGCTCGCCGCGCCGGTCGTCACGTCGTGGGGCGTCGTCTCGGTGTCGTCGTGGCTCACGTCCACGCGCCCGGTCGACTGGCTCGAGACGGGTGCGCTGCTGCGGCGCTTCCACGTCGACCACGCCGACGCCGACGTCGCCGCGTGGGACCCGCTGCGCCGCGTCGTCACGCAGGTCGCGGGCCTGGCCGACGACGACGCCGCGGTCCTCCTCGACGCGCGGACCGTGCTGCTCGACGAGCTCGCGCGCCTCGACTCGCCGCTCGGCGTCGGCGTCGTGCACGGCGACGTGTCCCCGCTGAACGTCATGCATGCGGGCGCGCGCGCCGTGCTCATCGACCTCGACTTCGTGGCGCGGGCCCCGCTCGAGTACGACCTGTCGAGCCCGGCGCGTCGCGCCGACTCCGGCGAGATCGACGCCGCGACCTACCTCGGCTTCTGCCGCGCGTACGGCACGGACGTCCGGGCGTGGGACGGCCGCGTGGTGCTCGACCGGATCGCGCAGCTCGGCGGCGTCGCGTTCCGGCTGTGGGACGACCGACGGCTGGGCCGACCGCTCGACTGGGTCGCCGACGCCGTCCGGACCTGGCGCACGCCGCTCTGAGGCGGACCGCCGCGGCGCGACGCCACCCGACGAGGCGCCCTCAGCCGCGGTCGGGGGCCGGGAGCGACCGCAGCCACTCGGCGAACCGGGCGTTGTTCACGGTGTCGTCGCGACGCTCCTGGACGTGCGCGAGCGCCTCGGCGCCGCTCACGCCGAGCACCTCGCGCACGACGAGCGACGTCATGAGGCCCGAGCGGTTGCGACCGAACGTGCAGTGCACGAGCACGCGGTGGCCGTCCTCGATCAGCCCCGCCACGAGCTGGGCGAGCCGCAGCGTCAGCGCCGGGTCGGGCACGTCCTCGCCGTCGACCAGCGGCGCCTTGAGGTAGAGCAGGTCGTCGGTCGCTCCGGCCGGGGGGTGCGCGTCGGCGTCGGCGATGTCGACTACCGCGGTGATCCCCGCCTCGCGCACCCAGCCGAAGTCGACCGGGCACCCGCCCTGCCACAGCCGTCCCGGGAGCAGCTCGCTCGGCGGGTCGGCGGGTCGGACGCCCGGCAGCTCGACGGCGGCGGTTGTGAGCGCGGTCTCGGCGGTGGTCGGCGCGGTCGTGGTCACAGCGGCAGGCTAACCACGCCGTCCGACGACGGCGCGTCGGGCGGGTGTCGGCCGTACGACGCGCGGCTGACGGCGCGGTGGCGAGGGCCCGACGCCACACCACAGGAGATCCTGCGACCCGCACGGTGACGCGAACCCGACGCATCGCGATATACCCTCGGGGGTATGCGCACCCGTCCCCGCCCCACCCGTCTCCGCCCGGCCCGCGTCGCCGGCCCGCTCGCCGCCGCCCTCGCGGCCGGCCTCGTGCTCAGCGCCTGCGGAACGTCCGCGCCGGACGACGCCGTCACGCTCGTCGACGTCGAGGAGGCGGCAGCCCTCGCCGCCGACGACGACGTCACCGTGCTCGACGTCCGGACACCCGCCGAGTTCGGCGAGGGCCACCTGGCCGGCGCCGTGAACGTCGACGCCACGGCCGACTTCACCACGGCGATCGCCGACCTCGACCCGGAGGAGACCTACCTCGTCTACTGCCGGTCCGGGAGCCGGTCGGCCACCGCGACGGCCGCGATGGCCGAGGCGGGGTTCACCGACGTGCACGAGCTGAGCGGCGGTGTGCTCGCCTGGCAAGCGGCGGGCGGCCCCCTGACGGCGCCGTGACCGTGGGGCCGGTCGACGACCGGCCCCACGTCCGCGCCTCGGGGCGCTCCGTCACCGGGAGAGCTGGAAGTCCGCCTGGAGGACGGCCCCGCCACCCAGGTCGAGCGTCATGGTCTTGCAGGACCCGGCCCAGGCCGGGCTGGTCTTCCAGTTGAGCTGGTAGTACCCGCCCCCGAGGTTCTGCAGGCCGCTGCCGCCCGCGACCGTCTGCTCGACGTCGTCAGTGGTCGTGGCGAGCCCGCACGCGAGGTTGCGCACGCTGACCGGGGCGCTCGTCAACGTCGTGACCGGAGCGCCGGACGCGTCGGCGACGTGCCACTTCAGCGGCACCGCGCGGCCCGCCTTGACGCGGTTGAGGACGGGCTGCGGGTCGACGGGTGCGCCCGGGCCGGAGACGGTCCACGCGACGAACGAGCCGCCCGACCCCGCCGGGAGCGCCGTCGTCGAGCCACCGACCGTGACGGTCACGCCCGTACCCGACACCTCGGTCACGTCGGCGCCCGCCGCGGTGTCGACGACGCGCGCCGAGGTGCCGGTGGGGACGGTGACCACGACGGCACCGCCGTCGGTCTCGACCCGGACGGTCCCGGTGAGCGTCCGGACGACGAGGCTCCCGCACGTGAGCACCGCGCTGCTGCCTGCGTCGAGGCGGACCGTGAGGCCGCACACCGACAGCGTCGCCCGCGTGGTCCCCGGACCCGCCGGCCCGACCGTGACGAGGACGCCCTCGGCGGGGTCCTCCGCATCGGCGACCGTGACCGCGAGCCCACCCGCGTCGACGACCGCCCCCGACGTCGCGGGCACCGTGGACGCGTCCACGAACGCACCCGCCGCGGTCCCGGCGGGCTGGAGCGCGTCGACGACGCCGTCGCCGTCCGCGTCGACCGGACCCGACGGCGCGAAGGTCCGGCGGAACACCCCGAACGCGTAGGGGTCGGTCACCGTGGGGTCGTAGAGCGCGAGCGGCGCGCTGAACAGCACGCCCCCGACCGCTCCGAGCGCGAGCAGGGGGCTCGACCCGCCGAACGCCCCCGCGGGCTTCGCGTCACCGAGGGTGGCCAGGTGGACCTCGCCCGTGGTCAGGTCCTTGACGACGACGTCGTCGGCCGTGTCGGTGTCGTCCGGGTGCAGGTTCGACGCGCGCGACGTGAACGCGACCGACAGGCCGTCACCCGCGAGGCGCGGGCTGATCGCCACGCCGTTCGCGGCGACGCCCTCGGCCGACGACGACGCGCGGACCGGGAGCGCGTCCGCGGCGTCCCGGACGAAGACCTCCTCGAGGTACGGACCCCCGGCGAGGTCCCCTGCGAACGCGACGCGCGTGCCGTCCGCGGACAGCGAGGGGAAGAAGAAGGACGAGAAGCCCGTCGGGTCCTGCGACGACGCGAGCGTCCGCTGGCCCGTCGCGAGGTCGACCAGGAACACGTCGGGGAACTTCCACACGTCCTGGTCGTCCGGCGTGAGCGGGTCGCCGACGTTCACCGCGACGACGGACCCGTCGGCCGAGACGTCACCGACGACGCTCGAGGAGACCGGGTCCTCGAAGTCGGCCCGGTCGCCGAGCGTCAGCAGCGTGAGCTCCCCGGTGCCGAGGTCCTTGGCGTACACCTCGACCTCGACGCAGAAGTTGTCCTCGGGCTGCGGGCACCCGGGCGGCAGCGGCACGAGGGGCGGGAAGTTGCCGGCGCGCGACGCGAAGACGAGGACGCGCCCGTCGTCCGACACGCGCGACGGGGCGTAGCTCGGCAGGTTGCCCTTCTCGCCGGTCGAGCTCGTCGAGGCGAGCGTCAGGGACCCCGTGGCGAGGTCCTTGACGTAGACGTCCTCGTTCACGTCGGTGTCGGAGGGGTCCAGGTTCGTGGCGTGCGTCGAGAAGACGACGTAGCGCCCGTTGCGCGAGACGACGGCGCCGCGGCTGCGGTGGAAGCCCGCGGCCGGCGTCCCGTCGGCCGTCGCCGACACGAGCGTCGTCGTGCCGGTCGTGAGGTCACGCGCGTAGAGCTGCTGGTCCGGACCGTGGAACGCCGCGACCGTCCCGTCGTCGCTGAACGAGAGGACGTGCCAGTCCGCCTCGACGAGCTCCGCCTCGCCGCCGTCCGCGCCGAGCGCCGCGGGTGCGCCCGCGGCGAGTCCGCCGAGGGCCAGGCAGGTGGTGGACAGGACGGCGAGGGACCTCGTGCGTGGGGGCATGGCAGTTCTCCTGGTGCGATCAGGAGCAGCGCCCCCGGCCCCCGCTACCGACGTACGGACCTTTCGGACGATACGGGGCAAATGTGACCTGCGTCACTACGCCGATCGAGGGGCGAGGCGCCCCGGTGCGGGCCGGGCGCCGACCGGCCCGCACCGTGCCGCCGGACCGGGCCGCCTACGACGCCGTCGACGTCGAGATGTTGAGGATGTTGCCGTCGGGGTCCTCGAACCACGCCGCGCGCATCCCGTCCATCGAGGCGACGCCGTCGGACCACGTGACGCCCTCCAGGTCGTACTCCTGGAAGGTGACCCCGCGCCCGCGGAGGTCCGCGACCTCGGCGTCGAACGACCCCTCGGGCACGTCGAACGAGACAGCCGTCGCCTTGTTGGTGCCCGCGTACTCGGACCGGTAGACCAGGAGCTGGACGCCCCCGGCCCGGAAGAGCAGACCGTCGGGGATGTCGCTTGCCGGCGTCAGCCCGAGGGTCTCCTCGTAGAAGCGGCGGGCCCGGTCGACGTCGCTCACGGCGACGACGGGCATCGCGGCATGGTCGGAGAGCATGGTGCCTCCAGCGCGGACCAGGCGACCGTCGACTGGTCGGCACGTCGAGGCTACGCCGGGGGGGTACGGACGCTCAACGGTCGGCCGCGAGCGGCCGGACCTCGGGGGCGAGGAGCTGGGCGGAGACGGTGGGATTTGAACCCACGGAAGGGTGTGACCCCTTCACGGCCTTAGCAGGGCCGCGCACTAGACCTGACTATGCGACGTCTCCAAGGTGATGCAGCGGTCAGGCTACCCGGCGCCGTGACCGCACGGCAAAGCGTCGGCGCGCCGTCGTCGGCCCCGGCTGGGCACCCGGCCACGACCCCCGCCCGGCGCCCGGCCAGGCACCCGGCCGGTCGCCCGGCCCGGTGCCGGACTCAGCGCTCGAAGCCCCACGCGCGGTCGGTCAGGATGCGCGCCGCCGCGAGGCCGAAGGCGATCGAGATGACGACGAACACCGCCTGCACGCCCGCGGTGACCGCGACGTCGGCGTCGCCGTTGTTGAGGCTGACGAACGCCCGGTACACCGCGGCCCCCGGCACCATGATCACCACGGCCGGCACGGAGAGCGTGATGCGGGGTAGGCGCATGCGGGGCGCGACGCCGGCCGCCATGACGCCGACGACGAGCGTCGCGACCATCGTCGCCGCCTGCACCGCCATCCCGAGGTCCGCGAGCTCGAGCCGCAGGGTGTTCGCGACCATGCCGATCACCGCGGCCGCGAGCGCCATGCGCACCGGCGAGTTGAACAGGAGCGCGAAGCCGAGGACCCCGAGGAAGCTCGCGAGGAGCCGGAGCAGGAGCTCGACGAGCGGCGGGATCGCGAGCGCCGCCGCAGGGTCGGGTGCGAACCCCGTGATCCACGAGACGGCCCACACGCTGATCCCTGCCGCGAGCAGCACGACCAGCGCGTACACCTCGCGCGCCACCCCCGCCGAGAAGTCGAACTTCGCGAGGTCGAGCGCGCCCGTGACGAGCGCGAAGCCCGGGACGAGGAACAGCACCGCGGAGATGTACCCGGCCTCGTGGCCCTGCCCGACCCCGCCGAGCGCGTCGAGGCCCTGCACGAAGCCCAGGTAGACGAGCACCGCGACCGCGGCCGCGAGGCCGGTGACCGCGAACTGGTTGACGTGCCGGTGCAGGAAGTACCGACGCACGGCCTGCCCGGCGCCCGCCGCCAGCAGGACGCCCACGACCTCGATCACGCCGCCGTTGTTGAGGAACGCGAACGCCGCGCACGCGACGGCCGCGAACAGTGCGTTGAGGACCGGCGGGTACAGCGGCCGGAGCGCCTCGATGCGGTCGAGCTCGGCGTTGACCTGGTCGACCGTCGCCCCGGGGCGGAGGCCGTTCGCGAGGTGGGTGAGCTCCTGGAGGCGGTGCGCGTTGACGCCGATCGACCGCACCTCGGCGACCTCGGTCCGGAAGATCGGCCCGCGGTGGGACGTCGCCGTGATCTCGGTGAGCGTCACGTGCGCCTGGTGCCGGTCCAGGCCGAGGGCCTGGGCGACCTGCTGCATCGCGGTCTTCACGCGGTAGCTGCCCGTGCCCGACGACAGCATCGCCTTGCCGACGCGGAGGATCGCCCCCGACTGGCGGATCAGCTCGACCGGCTCGAGGTCGTCCTCACGGATCGGCATGGCGGCCTTCCTCGTCGGCGGTCCGGTCGCGGCGGCCCGTCCCCGCCGGGTGCGCGACCACGGCGGTGTGAACGGCGCCAGGGTAGCCATCCGTCCCGCCCCGGTTCAGGGACGGACGTCCGGGAGCCGGGCCGCGCCGGCCCGCGACCGGCCGACGACGACGCGTCAGACGCCGCGCGCGTACCTGGCGCGGCCGAACGAGTAGACGCCGAACGCGACGAACCCGAGGGCGACGAGCGCGAGCAGCACCTTGCCGAACGGCGCCTCCCGGAGGGTCATCAGCGCGCCGTCGAGGCCCTCCGCCCGCTCGGGGTCGGCGGCGGCCGCGGCCGCGACGAAGAGCCCGCCGAGGATGATCACGGCGACACCGCGGGCGACGTAGCCCGCGCGTCCCGCGTGGACGACCCACGACGGCGGCGTCTCGCGCAGGTCGCGGAGGAACTTCTTGCGCCACCCCTTGACGAGGTGGTAGCCACCGACGGCGATCGCGCCGAGGCCGACGAGCGCCACGAGCACCCGCCCGGCCGGCTGGGCCATGAGCTGCGCCGTCATGCTCTGCGTGCCCCCGCCACCGCCGCCCGAACCGGTCACGACCTGGAGCGTGAGGCCCGCGAGCACCAGGTGCGCGACGCCCTTGGCGCCGTCCTTGACGCGGTCCTTGGTGTCGGTGCCGAGGACCGCGGAGACGATCTCCCAGAAACCGAGGAGCGCGAAGCCGACGAGCGCGATCCACAGCAGCACCGCGCCGCCGGGCGTCCCGGCGAGCGTCTGGAGCGCACCCGAGGCGCTCGCCTGCTCACCCCCGCCGCTGCCGAAGGCGACCTGGAGCGCGATCCAGCCGATGAGCACGTGGACCACGCCGTTCGCGGCGTGGCCGAGCCGCCAGCCCTTCGTGACGACCGGGTTGTCCGCCGCTGCGCGCGCTCCTCGGTTGATCATGCGGCCACTGTGGCAGCGGTCGGCCGTCGGCGCTCGCCGAGCGACACGACCCCGCCCGATCGAGGGACGACCGGGCGGGGCAGCGCGAGGGGTCGGGTGACGGCCGGGCGGGGCGCCGGAGATGCCGGACGCCCCGCCCGGCGTCCTCAGCTGCGCGGGCCGCGCGGCGGGAGGAACCGCTCCGCGACCTCCGTGACGTTGCCCGCGACGTCGACGACGCGCACGCGCACCGTCACGGCGCGGTGGCCGACCTCGACGGGCCCGGTCCACGTCGTGTACCGACCGTCGTTGCGGTTGAGCGCGTACTCGACGCGAGCGATTCCCGAGTCGTCGTCCACGTCGAGCGTCACGGTGCGGGAGTCCTCGTCGAGCACGACGTCGACGACAGGGGCGGTCGTGTCGGCCGCGAGCGCCGCGCGGACCGCCTCCGAGTGCAGGCCGAACGAGTCGCCGACGCGCGGGAGCCAGCAGTCGTCGTTGTGCCGACCCTCGGGGTACACCACCGCCGTGTGCTCGACGCCCTTGGCCGTGAGGATCCCGTCGATCGCCCGGACGGCGCCGTCGAAGCGGTACTCGTCCTCCTCGCACGCGTCGAGGAAGTACTCGTGCACCGAGAGCTCCTCGGGCGTCATGCGCGTGACCTCGGCGAGCGGCGACGGCGACTGCCCCGCGGGGCCGCCGGGCGACGTGATGCCGAGCATCGCGGGAGCGAGGTTGAGCGCACCCATGTGCGACGCGAGGGACGAGAACAGCTCGGGGTGGGCGAGGCCGATCGACCACGCGCCGAAGCCGCCCATCGAGACCCCGCTGAGCCCACGGAACTCGCGGCCGTCGAGCGTGCGGTACTCGGCGTCGACCTGCGGCACCAGCTCGGTGAGGAACATGCTCCGCCACGGCGTCCCGCCCTCGTGGTCGACGTACCAGAGCGACTCGCCGTCGGGCATGACGACGATCGACTCCTCGAGACCGCCCGAGGTGTAGAGCCCGTCGAGCACGGACCCGAAGTCGCGCGGCTCCCACTCGCGGCTGCCGCCGTTGACGCCGTGCAGCAGGTAGACGACGGGGTACTCGCGGTTGGGCTCGTCGTAGTACGACGGCGGCAGGTACGTCACGTACTCGCGCGAGGCGCCCTCGAGCTGCGACTCGACCGCGTCGCGGAAGAACCGGGACTGGTTGCCGAGCTCGGTGCGCGTCGCGCGGTCCAGGACGAGGAACTCCTGCGTCGTCGGCTGGAAGGTGACCGTCTCCCCCGCGACCGTCCCGGTGATCGTCCGGTTCGTGTCGACCAGGAGCCGCCCGTCCGAGCTCTCGACGACCTCGACCTCGCCGTCGGTGAGCGTGAGGGAGCCGGCGCGCTCGACCCACGCGCGCAGCTCGCGCGCCCGGCGGTCGACGTCGTGCCCGTCGTGGACGTAGTCGGGGCTGAGGGTCCGCAGGTAGGCGTCGACGTCGCCCGCGGCGAGCGCGTCGGCCTGCGTCGCGAGCAGGTCGGTGACCCACGCGGTCGTCGCCGCGTCCGCGAGCGGACCGGTGATCCCGTGGACCTCCGCGCGCAGCGCGTCCTTCGAGTACAGCCCGATCGGGCCCTTGTACCAGCCGCCGTCGCCCGACATGTCGAGCACGCGCACCGCGAGCGTGTTGGTGCCGCCGAACACGGGGGCGTCCGCCGGGACCGGGTAGAGCCGCTGCTCGAACCACTGGCTCTCCGCGTC
This sequence comes from Cellulomonas carbonis, assembly GCF_014636275.1. GTDB lineage: Bacteria > Actinomycetota > Actinomycetes > Actinomycetales > Cellulomonadaceae > Actinotalea > Actinotalea carbonis. The sequence continues at coordinate 523,514 of NZ_BMEB01000002.1, read as the reverse complement.
GGGCGGGAGCGAGCCCGACCCGCCGATGCGCACGCCGTTGAGGTACGCCTCGTCGACGTCGTCGATGAAGCCGAGCGACGCGACGAGGTTCGCGCCCGCGGCGTCGGCCGGGAGGTCGAACGTGAGGCGGTACCAGCCGAAGCCGTCGTACCCGGTGAACTGCGGTGCGCCGTCGACCTCCGGCACCTGGACGGTGGTCCAGGACGAGTCGTCGAAGGCGGGGTCCGCCCACGCGAGGTCGTCGCCGAGCGCGAACCGCCACGTGCCCGCGAGGTCGAGCGCGACGGTGGCCGCGGTCGTCGACGCCGTGCTGGTCGAGGCCGTGCTGGTCGAGGCCGTGCTGGTCGAGGCCGTTGCCGTCGGCGCGGGCGGCGCAGCCGAGGCGGCCACGGGTGCGGCGAGCAGCGCGCCCGCCGCGGCGAGGCACGCCAGCGTGCGCAGCGGGGGGCGGACCGGTCGGAGCGGAGGTCGCAGAGGGGATGGCGATGTCATGAGCACCCACTTCGTCGTCGGGTCGTGCCGCCGGGGCGGCATGGGACCGCTCGTCTGTGAACGGTCCCAGAGACCGGCGCACCACGCGTCCGCGATGCACCGGATGTCGCGACGCTACCTGTGACCGGTCACAGACGTCCAGACGTCGGCACGAGGCCGGGTCGGGTGTGCGGGACGGGTGTGCGGGACGGACGGGGCGGAGGGCAAGGGATTCGAACCCTTGGGTACGGGGTCACCGCACCAACGGTTTTCAAGACCGTCGCTTTCGGCCGCTCAGCCAGCCCTCCCGGCGCCCGCTGCCGGACGCGGCGCCCATTGTGCCAGTGGTGACGCGGCGTCTCGCCTCACACGCCCCGGGAGGGCGCCCCACCCGGCGTCGACGAGGCCCCGGCGGCGTCGGCCGGTCCAGGTCTCGCGTCCCCCGACCGGACGGTCTGGTCGACGATCAGCCGCGCGACCTCGCGAAGCTTCACGTTGCGCTGCTGGCTGAGCCGCGCGAGGTGCTCGAACGCCTCGTCGCTCGAGCACCTTCGGCGCGCCATGACGATGCCCTTGGCCTGGTCGATGACAGCACGCGACTCGAGCGCGGTGTTGAGCTGCTCCGTGAGCGTCTGCAGCTGCTCCTGCTGACGCAGGCTCGTCAGGACGGCGCCGACGGTGTGGCCGAGCAGCTCGCCGACGTGCACATCCACCGCGCCGAACGCGTCCGGCGTGCTGCTGTACGAGTTGAGCACGCCGAGCACCCCGTCCTCGGCGACCACCGGTACGGCGAGGCACGACGCCGCGTCGTCGGGCGACAGCCGCTCGGCGAGGCGCGGCCACCGCGGGTCGCGCCACAGCGCCCCGCTGACGACCGTCTCGACGGTCGCGTGCGCCTGGGCGCACGGACCCTCGCCGGCCATCAGCTGGAGGCCGTCGACGTGCGCGGCCGACGCCCCCGTGGACGCCACCATCTCCGGCTGCAGCGGCGACCCGAGCTCGAGCGAGACCGCCGACGCGGCGGGCTGCGCCACGAGGGTCGCCTGCGCCATGCGGCCGAGGAGCTCGGTCGACAGGCCCGTCTCGGACCGCGCCTGGGACAGGTCCGCGAACGCGGAGACGAGGTCGAGCACGCGGGATGTCGAGAGAGCCGCCTGGGTCGCCGTGGGCAGGAGGGTCCACGTGACCCGGTCCCGAGCGGGAGCCGTCACGGCGAGCGTCACGTCCTCCGCGATCCCGTGCCGCGGGACGAGGGTCGTGGTGAGCCGTTCGGGCTCGGGCCCCGCGGCGGCGAGCGCGGTCCGTACCGCGCCGCGCGCGGACGGTGCGACGAACGCCTGGAGCGGCTTGCGCAGCAGCTGCACCACGGACACGCCGAGGTACCCGGCTGCGGCCGCGTTGGCCGCGACGAGCGATCCGGAGCGGTCCGTCGTCACGACCGGCACCGGGAGGACGGACGCGAGCCAGTTCTGGTGGCGCTGACCGGCGTCGCGCTCGGCCGCGAGCGCCGCGATCTGCTCCTGCTGCGCGCGCAGCCTCTCGTCCGCCGCGCGCAGCTCCTCGTGCGCGGTCGCGAGCTCCAGCGCGGCCGTCGGCCACGGCGCGTCCGGGCCCGCGCCCTGCTCGTCCTGGACGCCGTCGGCGGGGCGGCCGAGGAGGTCACCCACGGCGATCAGGCCCGCCGTGTCGGCCTCGGTCGACCGGACCGCGCCCGCGTCCTCCGGGTCCATGGCAAGCCCCTTCCCGTGGCCCGGCTCCCAGCGTTGCACGCCGGGTGACGGGACGGGTCGTTCAGGCACCGGCGGCTCGGTCGCGGGCAGGGACGGTGCGACGGGGCGGAGGTGCCGCGACGCAGTCGCGGACGGGGACCTCGAGGACGGGGGCGGGCCGGTCGAGCGCCGCGAGCACCGTCCGCGCGACGTCGCCGAGCGTGACCGCACGGCCCGACGCCGCACCGAGCAGCATCGAGAGCGCCTCCAGCGCCGTGCACCCGTTGCACCGCACGACCGCGGTGAGCGCCTCGTCGACCACGGCGGCGTCGCCGGGGGTCGCGAGGAGGGCACGGAGGGAGGCTGCGGGCTCCGGGTCGAGCCCGGACGGCCACCCGGTGGCGGGGCCCGGTGGGGCCGCTGCGGTGCCGAGCGCCCGCCCGACGGTGGCGGCCGCCGACGACGCGTGCGCGGCGAGGCGCCCGACGGCGTCGCCGGGCCACGCACCCGGGACGGTTCGGTAGGCGGTCACGGCGAGCTCCACGGCGTCGTCGACCCGCGCGGGGATCGCGAGCGCCGACCGGAGCCCGGAGCCCAGCACCGCGGTCCGCCACGGCAGCCAGCGGTCCTCGACGACGACGTCGGGGACCATCACGCCGCAGGCGGCGTCCAGCGCGTCGAGGCACGGGCCGAGCTGGTGCCGCGCGACCACCGCGTCGCACCGACCGGCTGCGGGGTCCGAGGCGGCGACCGCCGCCGGATGGCCGTGGACGCGGAGCACCGCCCCCACGGGGAGGCCCAGGTCGCAGGCCGTGGAGACGACCGACGTGACGAGATCTCGGACGAGGGTGACCATGAGGTGCCGTCCCGTACGCCGCGCGGCGTACCAGCGAGTGCACGCGCCTTCCGGCGCACGGCCATGGTCTTGACCGGAGCTCCACCCTCGCACCGGGTCGGCACTCCCTCAACCCGAGCGCGTCCTGGGCTCCAGCGCGCGCCCGCTGGTGACACGGGCGAGCCGGTGTCCGACCGTGGAGAGCCGTAGAGGTCGCATGGCTCGGGCCGGGCGGTACGGGGCCGCCCGGGAGGCCGCTCAGCCCCGCGTGACGACCGACTGCACCTCGGCGACCGGCACCGCGACCGTCGTCCACGGCGACTCGAGCGAGTCCGGGAGCCCGGGCAGGGTGAGCGTGGTGCCGTCGACGCGGAAGCCGACGTCGTACACGAGCCGCATCCGCGCGGCGTGCGCGGGTCCGGCGTCCGTGGCCTCGGTGCCTCGCGCGGACGACCGGACGTACACGTGCGAGCACGCGTCGGACTCCGTCGTCGTGAACGGGCACGTGATCACGCCCGAGCCGTCGCCGGGGTCGACCTCGAGCCGCGCGGGCGTGCCGACCGCCGACACCGCACCCGACGACGCCGAGATGGCGCCCGGCCCGGCGCCCTGCGCCCAGAACCACGTCTCGACCCCCACGACCGTGCGGCCGGGCGGGTTGAAGCCGACGTCGAAGACCGGGGCGCCGAGCGCCCCGAACGCCGACTGGGCGAGCTCGCTCAGGCTCGGTCCGGTGTCCTCGGGCAGGTACCACGACCAGCCGTACTCAGCGGGCCCGTCGGCCGGCTCGCACCACTGGAACGTGTAGATGTGCTCGGGGCTCGGGCGCTCCTCCATCGGCCAGTCGGCCTCGGGGATGCGCGACGGGTTGTTGACCGAGCAGGCCGTCGTGCCGACGCAGAACTCGTAGTCGCCCATGCCGATCACCGACGACAGGTCGCACGTCGGGGTGCTCGGCCCGCTGCTGCCGCCGTCGCCGGGGGTCGTCCCGCCGTCCTCGTTCCCGCCCGGGCACGCCTCCTCCCAGATGATGTTGCCCTGCTCGTCACGGCCCGCGTCGACCAGCATGCAGCCGTCCTCGGCCGACGCCGGCGGCGCGAGCACCACGGGCGACCAGAGGACGAGCCCCGCAGCGGCGAGGAGCGTGACGAGCCGCGCGACGCCGGCCAGGCGCCGGGCGAGCCCGCGGGAGGGTGTGCGGGACGGCGTGGCGGTCAGCTCGTCGCTCAGCCTGTCGCTCAGCCTGTCGCTCAGCCTGTCGCTCAGCCTGTCGCTCAGCACTGGATCTCCGTCTCCTGGGCGCCGAAGAGCCTCGTCACCTTCCACGACCCGTCCGCCTCGGTCAGCTCCCAGCCCTGCGGCAGCACGCCGTCGTCTGCGGCGACCTCGGTGCCGTCGGGGCCGATCGCGACCCACGGGTCCTGGTTCACGCACTGCTCGACGCGCGCCGTCGTGCCGTCGACCGTCACGACGGGCTCGCCGAGCTCGGGTGCGCCGGACCGCTTCATGCCGATGTCGAGGTACTGCGCGACCCGGCCGACCTGCTGCCCGGTGACCTCCTCGCTCGCGATCGCGAAGAACGGCGCGGCGTCGGGGTCCGGGCCGTTCTCCGACGCGATGACGGCGTCCCAGAAGGCCGAGTGGACCTCGAGGACGTCGGCGACGACGGCGGGGTCGGCGGTCGGGGTGGGGCTTGGCGTCGGGCTGGGCTCCGCCTCGACGGCAGGCGTCGTGGGGGCGGGCTCGGGGACCTCCGTGGAGCAGCCCGCGAGCACGCCGACGAGCACGGCAGGGGCGAGCAGAGCGGGGGCGATGCGCGACGGCACCCTCATCGACGAAGCCTCCGGAGGATCGCGGACCTGACGGACGATGATGACACGGCCCCCGCCGGGGCGGCTCGGCGTGGCCGACTCAGCCGGAGGCGGTGACCAGCGACTGGATCTCGGCGACCGGCACCTCGGCCGACGCCTCGACGCTCTGGCCGGTCAGCTCGCGCGGCGTCGGGTCCAGGCTCGACACCCACGACGCCGTCCACCGGGCCTCGGCCGTCATCGTCGCCGTCGGCACCGACAGCCCCGCCTTCACCGGCTGGTTCGCGCTGGACCGGTCGAACCACACCCGGCACGCCCCGGCCGGGTCCGCCCCCTCGCTCCACGCCACACCCGCACCCACGCACTGCGCCCCGTCCGAGCCCGGTGCGTGCACCGACAGCCCTGCGAGAGACGCGTCCACCCGCGCCCACGTGCCCGTCGACACCGACGCCGTCACCGACACGCTCTCGAGCGCGTCCTCGACCCACACCCACGTGTCCACGCCCACGACCGTCGCGCCGTCGCCCGCCCGCATCGGGTTCCACGCGAGTCGCCCGACCGGCAGCTCCATCTGCTCGTACGCGATCTCCGCGAGCACCTCGGGCGGCACGTCCGCACCCGGCGGCACCTCCCCCGGCACCACGTAGACCGCCGTGTGCGTGTCGAAGTACCGGTTCGTGTAGTCGAAGAACCCGTCCCAGTCGCCGTCCGGCCAGTGCGCGCTCGAGCAGCGCGGCGACCACCACCCGCCCTCGGTGTCGTCCCGGTGCTCCCCGTAGCCCGGGTACGGCTCGAAGTGGTCCTCCTCCGGCAGACGACGCATGAGCTCGTCGAACCGGCCCTCGTCCCACCACGACGCGTACTCCGCGCCCGTGGCCACGAACCCGTACCAGCACACCGGATGCGCCCGCACCGACGACGCCGGCACCTCGACCTGCTCGCCCCCGCCACGCACCGCGGTACCGCTCACCTGCACCGTGATCGACCCGCCACCCGACGACGCACCCGCTCCGCCACCGTCCCCCGGGGACGGTTCGGAGGGGCAGCCGCGGTCCTGGCAGCCACCGGGCGGAGACGTCGACGCGGCGGCGGGACTGCCGACAGCGACCACGACCGCCGTCGCGAGCCCCAGCAGCGCGGGCCCGACCGACCTCAGCACGACCCGCCCACCTCCTGGGAGGCCACCATCCAGCCGGTGGGGCCCTGCGACAGGTCCGCGCGGATGCGGATGGGCTGCAGCCCTCGCTCCGCCCCGGTCTGCGCCTCGCCGCTCGCCGACGTGAGCGTGCTGTCCCTCTCGTCGAGGCACGCCTCGACGATCGCCGCACCCGAGCCGCCCTGGACGTCGCGGAGGTCGAGGGTCGTCGTCCCGCCGACGACGTTCCCCGCGGTGCGGATGTTCTCCACCGTGTTCCGGACGGTCTCCACGATCTCGGGGGCCGCCAGGAGCTCGAGCTCCGGCGTCACCCCGCCACTGGTGAGCGACCGGCGGTACTCGACCTCGAACAGCGTGTACGCGTCCAACGCGGCACGGAGGTCACCGGTGACCTCGGGCAGGTTCGTGAACGTGATCCCCAGCTCCGCGTCCGACCGGTCCATCGGCCCCTCCGCCGTGGGCGCCGGGGTCGGCGTCGGGGTCGGGGTCGGCTCGACCGTCACCGTCGGCGACGGCGGCTGCCCCACCGTCGGCTCGTCGGCGGTGCAGCCCGCCAGAACCCCCACCAGCACCACAGCGACCACCGGGACGACCGCACCCCTACGGGCCGTGCCACCCATCCTCGTCACCACGCCGACCCTCACGACTCCTCCGCCTCAGGGAACTCCTCGCCACCGCACGTCCACGGCACCAGCGACTCCACGAACCGCGCCACGTCCTCGAACCCGTCACGCCCCTCGACGGTCTCGAACAGCTCGACGTGGACCATGCGCGAGTCGTCGCACACCCAACGGCCATTCGGCCGACGAGCGGGCCCCGTCACGTAGCCGCCACCGGGCGCGTCGGCCTCGATCGCGACCGCGTTCTGGGTCTCGCTCAACTCGTCGCGGTACTCCTGCGGGGCACCCCAGCCATGGCCCTCGATCGTCTGCCAGAGGACGCTCAGCACCGTGTCACCGTCCCCGTCCAGCACCGCGCACCGGAAGGTCCAGAACTCCGACTCCCTCTCCCCGGTCTGCTCCACCTCCGGGTCCTCGATCCCGGTCAGCAGCTCCGCACCACGGGCCGGGACCCCGTCGCACACGAACGGCGCCTCGGCCTCCACCGGGACCGGGTCCGTCGACGGCGCGGAACAACCCGCGACGACCACCGCGACCGCAGACGCGGCGAGGACCCCGCTGCCCCTCACCGCTCCGCCCCGCGCTCACGCCCGCGCACGAACTGCGCGTCGACGTCCGGGATGAGCTCGGCGATGTCCACGCCGGCACCACCACGGATCCAGTTCATGAACGACTCCCTCGTGTCGGCATCGGTCAGCACGGACTCGTCGAGGCTCCCGCCCGAGAACCACGGGTACGTCCTGCCCTCGAGGTCCTCCCGACGCATGTCCTCCAACCGCGTCGACTCGGCCAGCGCGAGCGCCATCGCGATCTGCAGGTCCTGCCGCGCCGCCTGCTGGGCGTCGAAGTTCCGCCCGTCGGCCGCTGCCTGGTTCCCCGTGACGGAGCTCGTCAGCGAGTCCTTGCCCGCGCTCAGCGCCTGATCGGCGAGGAACGACGTGAAGGTCTTCCCGGTGGGGACGAGTCCCACGACGTCCGCCGTCAGGTCGACGAACCTCTTGTTCCGCTCGTCGACGGCCTTGCCCGCCGCCTCGCTCGCGCGCTCCAGGTTGCCCATCATGAACCCGACCAGCGCCGCCGAGTCCTGCACGGCGCCGGCCACGAACGCCCGGTACGACGCGTCGTCGTCGTACGACTGCACCGCAGAGTCCATCCGGTGCGCGTTGAACGCCGCGACCGCCGCCGCCATGTGCTCCATCGCCGCGTCGTCCGTCAGCACCTCCCCGAAGACCGTGTTCAAGGTGTCCAGCGAGAAGTCCGCACCCACGGGCAGCCCGAGCGCCCACGGGAAGTCGGCCCCGGGTTCCGACGTGGACGGCTCGTCCGGCCCGTCCGTCCGACCCGCCCCCACACGGTCGACGTCGGCCACATAGGCGGCGAGCAGGTGCGCGAGGCTGTCCTTGCCCGCATCCCCGATCTTGGTGTCGCCGTCACGGCTGCCCAGGAAGTGCACGGTCGCCGACGCGAGCCACGCCGCGCGCTCCTGCAGCTCGACCGGCACGTCGGCCCGGTGGAAGGCCGTCGCGCCCGCGTCCAGCGCCTCACCCAGGGCGTTGAAGTCGTCCGCGCGCCAGGACCGCTCCTGGATGAGGTACTCCGCACGCTCCTGCGCGACGTCGCCGCCGCCGTCGGGGTTGACGAAGTCCAGCGCCGCCTGCGGGGTCCGGCCCATCGCCTCGAACAGACCGACGAACGGGTCGTAGTGCGCGCCGTCGTCGTCCGTGCCCAGGCGCCAGCTCATCACCTCGCCGTTCATCTGCTGACCCCACACGGGGCCGAACTGGTCCTTCTCCCACTCGTACAGAACCTCTCCCGCGTCGACGAGGAACGCGGACTCGTACTCGCCGAACCGCAGCACCTGGGACAGCCCCCACCCGGCGCCGTCCGGCACCTCCGTGGCCCGCTCGGCCATCTCCCGCGCGAAGTCCGGGTGGTCCCGGCGGAACCCCGACGAGTGCGACGACGTCGCGAGCCCCTGCCCGTACGCCTCCATGAACTCCTGCTGGAGCTGCGAGATCCGCTCCATCACGTGGGTGTTCTCGTCCCACACGATGTCGGTGTCCTCGTACATGTACTGCATGTTCCGCGAGTACGAGTCGGCCAGACGGCGCAGCACCAGCGGCACCTCGACCGCCCGCTCCGGGCCCAGCTCGCCGAACAGCCCGTCGGTCACCGCCGGGTCGTCCGCGTACTTCGCCATGAGCGTCGTGTAGTGCTCGAACCGCTCGACGTCCTCGCGCGACGGCGTCCGGTTGCCCGGGTCCAGCCCCTCGATCCCGCGCGCGATCTGCACGCCGAGCTGGGCCTTGACGTTCGCGAGGGTGTCCTCGCCGGTCAGCTCGTACGTCAGGACGCCACCGGCCGGCACGTTGCCGCCGTCGCCCGTGTTGTAGACGATCGCGAGCTCGACGCGCGTCTCGAGCTCGTTCGCGAGCTGGCTCGCACGGATCAGCGGGTCCGAGAGCGCCTTGAGCGGCGCGGTCGAGCACAGCGCCCGACCCGCCGCGTTCGCGACGTCGGTCCACTCGTCCATCGCCTCGTCGAAGAAGCCCCGGATGTCACCGACGACGCCCCGGCACGCGTCGACGTCGATCGAGACCCGCACGCACCGCGACATCAGTACCCCCCGTGGTGCCGCGACGAGCCCACCCGCGCGTCGATGCGCGCGCTGCTCGCCTTCCAGCCCTCGTACGGGTCGTCCGCGTCGACCTCGGCGGGCTCCGACGCCGCCTCGTCGCTGCACAGACGACCCTGCGCCTCGAACGCCGCGGTGACGGCGGAGCCGACCCCCTCGAGCTCCTCGGCGTAGACCGTCCGGTCGCGCGACGGCGAGACCCACGCGTCCTCGAGCCGGGCCAGCACGCCCGCGAGCGGGTTACCGCCCGACGGGGCCAGCCGCGTGGGGCCCTGGTACGCACGCGCCGACGCCGAGCGGCACCGCAGCCTCAGCAGGTTGGTCCGCATGTCGGGCGCCTCGTCCTGCTCGCTCATGCGCCACACCCCCCGTCCCCGGCGGCCCCCGCCACCCGTCGCACGTCGCCCCGCGCCACCCGCGGACGGCGCACCGCCGGTCACCCTAGCGGTGGTGCGGACCCCAACCGGGCGAAGTCACCCGAACTGGTGCATCACTCCCACATCCCGTTCGATCTCTGGCAAGGTGAGCGCGTCATCCGACAGACGACCCAGGAGAACTCATGGCTCTGACCGCCGAGCTCAGCACCCTCGAGGCGCTCTACACGACGCTCAAGAACAACGTCACGAACGCGTACGAGATCCGCACGTCCACGGACCGCGACCTCGGCAACGCCGTGTGGGAGACGCCGAACGCCGAGGCGTTCCGTGCAGCGTGGGAGCAGTTCCGCCCGCACCTGCAGAAGTTCGAGGAGACCCTCGCCGCGGCCGCCACGGACGTCGCCAACAACCACAACAACAACGCCGCCGTCAACGGCGTGAACGACGCCCCGAACCTGGCGCCGGTCTCGCCGCTCTGACGCGGACGTGACGACGGGCCGGCGGACCTGAGCCGCGGCCCTCGACGCACGGTGGCCCCGGACCGCACGACGGCCCGGGGCCACCCGTCCGTCCGGGGCCGCTCGACGGCCCCCCGTCCGCCTGTCGCGCTCAGTCCGTCGGGGTCGTCATCGGGACCTGGACCCACTCCCACGAGCCGGCCCGCACGAGGATGCCGCGTCCCTGCGGCACCGCCCCGCCGACGGATCGCGGGAGCCTGGCCGTGAAGACGTCCCCGTCGGCCGACGAGCGCGGCGCGAGCAGGAGGCCCGTGCGGGCCTTGCGCAGCGTCGCCGTCACGCCGCGGTACATGCCGGTCACCTCGTCCACGCCGCACGCGACGGCGAGCGCGTCGCCGGTGTCCCGGATGCCCTTGTAGTACTCCTCCGCGACGGCGCTGAGGGGGTGCTCACCGCCGAGCACCTCGAAGTCGTCGACCACGAGCAGGCGCGGCCCGCGCACGTCGAGCGCGGCGCGCAGAGCGTCGGGGGCGTCGTCGGCCGTCAGCACCGCCGTGACCCCGCGCCCGCCCGTCGTGGCGAGCTCGCGCAGGGGGCTCCGCCGCGGCGCGACGACGGCGACCTTCCACCCCCGCGCGAGCGCGTCGCGCGCGGTCGCGAGGAGCGCGGTGCTGCGTCCCGACCGCTGCGGCCCGACGACGAGGAACCCGGGACCGTCGACGTCGACGTCGAGCGAGCGGACGCCGAGCGTGTCCCCGCCGACGCCGACGAGCAGCTCGGTGCGCGCCGCGGGCTCCTCGCGCAGCGCGACCGCCTGGGCCCAGTCGAGGACGACGGGCAGCTCGTCGACGCGGCGTGGCCGCAGCGAGCGCGGGAGCCGCCCCGCGCGCGCGGTGGCCTCGGCGGCGAGCCGCTGGAGCGCGGCGACCTGCGCGGTGCCCGAGGCGTCGTCGGTGAGCAGCGCGAGCTGCACCTCGGTCGCGTGCTCGCCGCTGCGGAACGCGCGCCCCGCGGGCATGCGCGTCGGCACGTCCTTCTGCCGCATGCCGACGTAGGAGTAGTCGTCCGGGGACGGCATGCGCAGGAGCAGGCGGTCCTCCAGGGCGGCGCCCATGCGGCCGACGAGCATGGTCCGGTCACCCGTGAGGACCGCCCGCAGGCCCACGGCCTGCCCCTCGCGCAGGAGCGTGAGCAGCTGGTCGAGCATCTGCCCGCCGTCCGACTGCTCGAACGCCGCGACGAACCCCTCCCACCGGTCGAGCGCGAGCACCACGTACGGGAGGCGGTCGTCGGGCGCCGCGGCCGCGCGCTGCTCGCCGACGTCCGCGAACGCGCCGGCCGCGAGCAGCTGCTGACGGCGCGCGACCTCGGCGCCGAGCATCGCGAGCAGGCGACGCACGCGGTCGGGCTGGTCGCGCGTCACGACGGCACCGACGTGGGGCATCGCGACGAGCGGGAGCAGCGCCCCGTTGCCGCAGTCGATGCCGTACACGTGCACGTCGCGCGGCGACGTCTGCGCGGCGATCCCCGCGGCGACGAGGCGCAGCGCACTCGACCGACCGGACCGCGACTGGCCCGCCACCGCGAGGTGCGAACCGCCCACGAGGTCCCACGTGAGCGTCTCCTGGCGCTGGAGCGCGGGCAGGTCGCCGAGGCCCAGCGGGACGGGCGGCACGACGCCGACGGTCCGCTCGGTCACGACGAGGTGGTCGGCGAGCACCACGACCTCCGGCAGAGCGGGCAGCCACGGGCTCGGCGAGCGCTCGACGCCGACCGACTCGGTGGCCCCGGTCACGGCGCGGACCAGCAGCGCGAGGTCCGTCGGCGTGCTGACGTCGTCGTCCGCGCGGGCCACGGGCGCGGGGGCCGCGGTGCCGAGCGTGGACCAGTCGAGGACGCGTGCGGCGACCGTGGCGGTCCCGCCCTCGGCGCGCGGCCGCCCGCCCACGCGCGCGGACTGGAAGAGCATGAGCTGCGAGTGCCCCAGGCGCGCGTACGCACGGCCCGGGTTCGACGGCGCGATGTGCGCCGCGACGTCGGACTCGACGACGTCCTGGCTGTCGCCCGGGTCGGTCACGCGCAGCGCGATCCGGAGGTTGGTGTTCGACTTGATCTCGGCGCTGACGACGCCGGCGGGACGCTGCGTCGCGAGGATGAGGTGCACGCCGAGCGACCGGCCGCGCCGGGCGATGTCGACGAGACCCGTGACGAAGTCCGGCAGCTCCGCGACGAGCGCCGCGAACTCGTCGATGACGATGAGCAGGCGCGGCATCGGCGGGTCCCCGGGGCCGCGCCCGGCGAGGTAGTCCTCGATGTCCTTCGCGCCCGCGTCCGCCAGCTGGTGCTCGCGGCGGCGCAGCTCGGCACCCAGCGACTCGAGCGCGCGCGTCGTGAGGTGGCCGTCGAGGTCCGTGACCATGCCGACGGTGTGGGGCAGGTGCGCGCAGTCCTTGAACGCCGCGCCGCCCTTGTAGTCGACGAGCACGAACGTCATCTCGTCGGGCCGGTTGCCGACCGCGAGCGACGCGATGATCGTCTGGAGCAGCTCGGACTTGCCGGATCCGGTCGTGCCGGCGACGAGCCCGTGCGGCCCGTCCGTCCGCAGGTCGATCGCGAACGGCCCGTCGGCACCCTCGCCGATCACGGCCGTCGTCGTGCGGCCGCCCGCTGACCACCCCGCGGCGACGCGCTCGGGCGTCGGCGGGTCGAGCCGGAGCACCGACAGCAGGCGGCTCTGGTTCGGGACGGTCGACGCCTCGGCGACGCTGCTCACGTCGTGCACGGGCGCGAGCGCGCGTGCGAGGCGCTCGAACCAGGCGGGCTCGACCAGGTCCGCGCGGACCGCGTCGACCGTGGGCCGGCCCGTGTGCTGCACCCGCAGCGCGCCGTGCACGCGGCTCACCACGGCGCGGCACTCCTCGGGCAGGAGCGTCACGTCGTCGTCGAGGCACAGGAAGTACATCTGGTGGGCCGGGCCCTCGCGCAGCAGCGGGACCATGCCGGGGAGCAGGCGCAGCGCCCGGGCGCCGTCGAGCACGACGAGCAGCGGCTCGAACGCGACGCCCCTGCCCCCCGACGCGGCCTCGCGGCGCGCGTCGAGCACCGCGGCCAGGTCGGCGACGCGGCGCGCGGTCGTCTCGGCGTCGGTCCCGACGACGGCCAGCGGGCCCGAGCCCTCGCCCGCGCGCAGGTGCGGGAGCCACCGCACCCACGACCACGTGGCTGCCTCGCCGCCGTGCGTCAGGACGGCGAGCCGCACGTCGGCGGGGCTGTGCAGCGCGGCGACCTGGGCGACGACCCACGAGGCGACCTGCTGCGCGAGCCCGTCGCGGCCCGCGACGCCCGTGACGCCCGCCTCGGCGAGCCGGACCGTCACCGGGACGTCGGGCGCGGTCCACGTGAGCGCGCCCTGGTGCTTGTCGCGTGCGGGGTCGGTCAGGACGACCTCGCTCGGCAGGTCGGCGGTGCCGACCCGGACGAGGAGCCAGTCGGGGTCGGTGGTCCGCCGCTCCCACAGCCGCGCACGCGGTCCGGTCGCCTGGAGCAGCACCTCGGCCGGGTCGGGCGCCTCGTCGCGGCGCGCGCGGCGCTCGACCATGAGCGCCTCGAACGCGGCCTGCTCGACGCGCGCCCGCTTGGCCGCGTACTCCGCCGCCTGCTCGACGTGCCGCGACCGCTGCGTCCGGCGGCCGTGCCACCAGTTCGCGAGCATGAGCAGCGGCGACAGGGCGATGAAGATCAGGGTGTAGAGCCGCTGCGTCACGAGGAACATGCCGAGGCCCATGACCATCGGCGCGATCATGACGAGCACGGGGATCGGCTGCCGCGCCGGCGCGGTGGGCTCCTTCGGGAGCACGAACTCCGTGAGCCGCGGCGCGGGGAGGAGGCGCGGCGGCCGGTTGTAGTCCATCGTCGCGCCGCCCGGGCTCGGGCTCAGCGACGCGTCCGGCGGCCGGGGCACGCCGTGCTCGAGCACGCACTCCCCCACCGTGAGCGGGACGCCGGGCTCCCACGTCTCGGCCCCGGTGAGGCGCGTCCGGTCGAGCTCGACCGGCGCGCGCGGCTCGTCGGGGTCGACCGTCACGTGGTCGGGCATCGCGGACGGCTCGGGTCCGCGACGCCGATGACGCCGACGACGACGCCCGCGGGTCTCGGACGGGACGTCGCCGTCGCCTCGGCGCGGCACGACGATCGGCCCGGTGAGCGGCGAGACGCGCACCGGGGGGTCGGCGTCCTCGAGGTCCCCGTCGAGCGGGCGCACCGTCACCGCACCGTCCGGCCGGACCTCGAGCTCGACGCGCGGACCCGCCCCGGTCCGCAGCGAGCTGCCGGGCCCGGGGCCCACGCGGTGCCGCCCCGGCCCGAGCCGGCGCACGGCCCCCGCACCCGGGCCGGAGACGACGCGCAGCTCCACGGCACCCGACGGCTCGGCGAGGCTCACGTCGAGCGGACCACCCACGCCGACGACCGCGCCGTTGCGCAGCGGGCTCGACGCGACCGGCTGGGCGGGGTCGAGGACGAGCGCGCCGACGACGAGCTCGGGCGGGTCGCCGACGAGGACGTCGGTCGCGGACGGCCCGCCGGGGACGGCCCCCGGCCACCGGCCCGCCGAGCGGTCTGAGGAACCTGCGGACCCTGCCGGTCCTGGGGGCTCGTCCGGCAGGTCGACGACGACGCCGAGGCGACGACCGGTGTCGCGCACGAGGCCCCGCGGCGCCGCAGCGCCCGTACCCACCCCGCCGGACGCACGGGGCCCACCCAGCTCGCGCTCGAGCCGCAGGGCCACGTCCCCGACGGTCGCGTCCTCGTCGCAGTCGACCGCGAGGTCGACGAGGTCGCCGTCGGGTGAGCGGGCCGCGCTGAGGTAGAGGCGCATGGCCGCCGTCAGGCGGAGCCGGGGAGCGTCGTGCCGCCGCTCGAGCCGGACGGGAGCAGCTCCTCGAGCAGCGCCGCCGTCGGCGCGGAGACCGACGGGACGCCCGACGCGTGCAGCGTCGCCTCGACGTCGGCCGCGACGTCACGCACCGCGTCCGGGCCGCCGGTCGCCATGGTCGCGCGGAGCAGGTCGCGCCAGAGGAGCTCCTCGAGCGGCGCGACGCGCAGGCCCGACCAGGCGGCCTCGCGGGCCGCGCCCGGGTCGTCGTCGTTCCAGCACAGGACGACGAGGCGGTGCGCGGCGTCGACGAGCAGGGACCGCGCCGCGCGCTCGAGCCGGACGCGCGCGAGCCACGCGTAGCGTCCCGCCGGACGCTCGGCGAGGACGCCGCCCTGAGCGAGCCGGAGCACCGCGGCGAGGTCGGCGCGCTCCTGCGCGGGCGTCCCGCCGCGCGACCGCGCGAGCAGCGACCGCACGACGTCCCAGTCCAGGACGGCGCCGGCGCCCAGCCGCAGCCGCCCGTCGGCGAGCCGCTCGAGCACGGGGCGGCCGTCCGGGTCGGGGCCGAGCCACGTCGCCGCACGGTCGATCGTCGCGTCGCGGACGGCGGCGGTGACACCGCGCGGCCAGAGCGCGCCCGCGAGGACCGTCGGGTGGACGCCCGCGGGGTGCAGCGCGAGGTGGACGACGAGCTCGGTGACGAGGGCTCGTCGGTCCTCGTCCACGACGCCCGGCGCGTGGACGCGCGGCGCACCGAGGATCGTGACCCGGACGGGCGCCGCCTCGAGCGAGCCGAGGTCGAGCGGGCGGTCCGGCGGGTCGACCGGCGGCCGCTCCCCCGTGTACTCGTGCTCGAGCGCGATCCGTTCGAGGTCGAGCGGCCCGTCGGGCTCGGGCTCGGGTGCGACGAGCTCGGCCAGCAGGGCGACGTCGCGCGCGGCGAGGCGGTTGGCCCGCACGACGACGCCGAGCACGGGCACCTCGAGCCCGCCCTCCGCGTCGACCACGAGCTCCCACCGCGCACCGGGGAGGGAGCCGACCGCGACGACGCCGAGCGGGGACCGCTGGTCCGCGGACGCCGCCTCGACGAGCGCACGGGACGCGTCGCCGTCCGCCGCGAGGGGTGAGCCGAGCACCGCGTACTCGGGGACCCACGCCGCGGACCCGGCGCCGCGCAGCCGGCCGCTGAGCACGCTCGTGCCCAGCGCGTCGACGCGGCGGCCGCGTAGCGTCGGCAGGACCGCGCCGACGTCGGCCACCGAGCGGTACCGCTCGGGCCGGAGCGCGGTGAGCAGCTCGGGCAGGTCGAGCCCGGTGACCCGCAGGCCGTCGCTCCAGCGGTTGGTCGCGAGCTCGGCCGCGACCGCCGTCGCGACCTCACGTGCGACGGCGGGGTCGCCCGTCACCGCGACGGGTCCCTGCGCGGCCTCGAGGTCGAGCAGGACGTCGGCGCCGTCGTCGTCACGGCCCACGGAGACGAGCCCCGGGAAGGGTGCGGGACCGCCGCGCGCGCGGCCGAGGTCGCCCGCCGCGAGCGTCCAGGCGGCGCCGTCGCGCTCGGCCGTCCACGCGCCCGGCGCGTCGGGGTCGGGAGGCGAGAGGAGCAGCGTGAGGCGCGTGTCGTCGACGACCGCGCCGTACGCACCGGGCAGGTCGCGGCCGGCCGTGCGCAGCGCGTCGGCGAGCTGGCGCAGCCCGCGGTCGAGCAGGTCCACGCGGCCCGGCGTCGCGCCGACCCGCAGCGCGACCTCGGCCTCGACCGCGTCGTCCGACGGCTCGGGGGTGCGGCGGCGGCGCCGGACCTGCTCGACGAGCGCGAGGACGCCCGCCGCGAGGAGCCCGACGCCGACGAGCTGCGAGCCGCTCAGGCCGCCGACGAGGTCGTCGGCCGCGCCCGCGTCCGTCCCTGCACCCACGTCGGCGGCGGTGTCGGCCGCACCGCCGTCCTGCGCGGGCGGCGCCTCCTGGACCGGCGGCGCCTCCTGGACGGGGGCCGGCGTGCTGACGGCGACGACGCGCTGGGCGCCGGCCGCGTCCTCGGGCATGACGAGCAGCCAGCCCGGCTGGATGAGGCGCGCGAGCGTCAGCTCCTGGCCGTCGGGCTGGTCGCGGCCCTTGTTGAGCTCGAAGACCTCCTGGTAGCGCCGACCGTCGCCGAGCTCACGCTCGGCGATGTCCCAGAGGTTGTCGTGGTACCGCCCCTCGGGCGGCGAGACGACCGTGACCTTCTTGCCGACGAGCTCGGCGCCCTCGTCCGGGTCGAGCACGATGTCGCCCAGGCGGTACTCGACCGACCCGGCCTGCTCGACGGGCGCGGACACGACGGCGGACCCCGCAGCGGACCCGAGAGCGGACCCCTGCTCGCCGACGGCCTCGGACGTGGCCGAGGCGGAGACCGACGCGGGCGCCGGCTCGGGCAGGTGCGTCGGCGCGCTCAGCGCGGTCGCGGGCCCCGCGGCCGTCGCGAGCAGGAGGACGGACGCGACGAGGGTCCGGGCGAAGCGCTGGCTCGGACCCGCGAGCGGGACCCGCCCGGGCAGCCCGACGCCGCGCAGCGCGCTGCGCAGCTCGACGACGACGCACCACGTGAACTGCAGCCACGCGATCCACACGACCCAGACGAGGACGGCGAGCACCTGCTCGGGCCCGATCGTGCCCATGAGGTCCTCGCGCGTGGGCAGACGCGTCGGCACCGCGGGCGGCCCGTCGAGCAGGAGGAGACCGACGGGCACCCCGACGACGAGCACGAGCAGCAGCAGGGCGGACCCGATCGACGTCGCGAGGTGCGAGCCGGTCGGCGCGGGCTCGACCGTCTGGAACCGGGCCGGGCCGGTCCGGGGCGGGGCGGTCGACGCCGTGGGCGGGGTGCTGCGGCTCATGGTGCTCCTGTGCCGATCTCGTCGGTGATGCCGACCGCCGCACGCGCGACGGCCGAGCCCTCGACGTCCAGCGAGTCGATGAGGACGAGGGACAGCAGCGCCGTCTCGACCTCGCCCTGCAGGTGGACCTCGACCTCGGTCGCCGTCGCGACGACGCCGATGTCGGCGGGTGCGTGGCCCTGGGCCACAAGGAAGTCCTCCGCCGCGCGGCGCGCCGCGGTCGGGTCGATGGACACCTGCCCGCCCGAGCGCAGGGACCCGATGTCCACCTGGTTGGCGCCGGCGCGCGCCGCCTGCTCCGCGGCGTCGAGCAGCGCGGCCCGTGCGTTCACGGCGCGTCCCCCGTCGACGACGAGGCCGGCGACCGCCATGAGGACGACGACGAGCCCGAGGACGAGGACGCTCGCGGCGCCGTCGTCGCCGCGCGCGACCGTCCGGAGGCGGCACGCGTGGGCGGACGCCACGAGCCGTCCCCCGACGGGGCGCGCGCTGCGGCGGTGCTGTGCGGTCACGGTCCCCCCGTCCTGCGGTACTGGTCGAGCGGTGCGGAGCTGCTCGCCGACACCGGGCTCGTACCACGGAGCCCGATCAGCCCCAGATCGTGCCACGACACCCGGCACGTCAGGTCGACCCGGACGACGCCGCCGGCGACGAACGACCCCGACAGGACCGCGGGGTCGCACGACACCGTCGACGGCAGGGCGTCGGCCGCGGTGCCGCGCGCAGCGGCCGACGCGCTCGCGAGGTCGCGCTCGAGGGTCGCGGCCCGGACCGCCTCGCGCGCGGCCGCCTCGGCGGCGCCCTCCGCCGAGACGTACCGGCCGAACGCGACGACGAGCATCATGACCATGACGAGGACGGGGACGAGGACGACGATCTCGACCGCCATCGAGCCGCGGTCGCCGTCGGGAACGCGGCTCACAGGTCGGGCCTGAACGTCTCGACGGGGCCCTCGATGCTGACCGAGACGCGCGGCGCGAAGCCTCGGACGATCTCGGCCGAGCGACCCGTGACCGTGACCCGCACCTCCTGCGTCGCCGGCAGCGGCGTCGCGTCCACGGTCACGTCCGTGAGCGCGTTCCCGCCCACCGCGGCTGCGAACTCGATCCCGCGGCGCTCGGCGTCGGCGAGCGCCGCGGGTGTGCCCTCACCCGCCCGCGCGACGCGGGCGGCCTCGCGCGCGACGGCACCGGCGACGTGGTTGCCGTGCCACGTGAGCCCGAACTGGACCGTGAGGAACGTGACGAGCATGAGCACCGGCGTGTACATGACGAGCTCGACCGAGCTCGCGCCGCGATCGGACGCGGCGAGCCGCCGCACGGAAGCGCGGCGCGGGAGGCTCGGCGCGGGACACCGGCCCTCCCGCGCCGTCGCTCCGTGCGAGGTGGGCATCAGGGGTTGCCACCGCCGCCACCACCGCCGCCGCCCCCGCCACCGGGCGGGTCGGGGATGGTGATGCTCTCGGCGTTGCGCGTGACCATGTTGTAGATCACCAGGCCGACAGCCGCCGCGAGGACGACGAGGATCCCGGTGATGATCACCCACTCGATCGCCGAGGCGCCGAGGTCCTCGGTGCTGCGGGCGCGCGCGACGCGTCGTCGCACCTCCATGAGCAGGAACTGGCCTGCTGCGAGGGCCGGTGAGTACATCGTCAGTCCTTCCGTCGGTGTCGAGGTCATGGTTCCCGGGATGGTCAGCTGCCGCCTCCGAGGACGGTCACCATCGCGGGGTAGATGAGGAAGATCAGGAAGCCGACGCAGAGCAGGAGCTGCGCGACGAGCATCGCCTGCGAGTTCTCGCCGGCCTTGCCCTCGGACTCGGCGAGCTCGCGCCGGCGCATCGAGTCGGCGCGAGCCGAGAGGGAGTCGCGGACCTTGGCGCCGTCCTCGGCGACCAGGGCGAGCGCCGCCGCGAGGTCGCGCAGCTCCGCGATCCGGAGCTCGGCACCGAGCTGGCCGAGGGCCGCCCACGGGGTCTCGCCGCGCAGCCGCGCCGAGCCGAGTGCGTTGCGGATCCGCACCATGCCCCAGCCGTCGCTCAGCTCCGACGCGCTCTGGAGCGCCTCGGGCACGCCGCGCCCGCCCGCGAGGCTCATAGCGACCAGGTCGAGGAACGAGCCCACGACGTGCCGGAAGTCGCGCCGCCGGTCGGCCGCCTGCGAGCGCACGAGGACCTGGGGCACCACGGCGCCCGTGAGCGCGAGGGCCAGCGCTGCGAGCAGCGGGACGTGCACCGCGACGCCGATCCCGAGCAGCACGGCCAGGACGGCGACGACGAAGGGCACGAGCAGGCCGGCGAGGGCCGCGAGGACCGTGACCGCGAGGTGCGTCTCCATCGGGCGGCCGACGACGGCGAGGTCGGACCGCAGCTGACCGAGCTCGAGGCCCGCCCCGTCGAGCGCGCGCGCGGCCCGACGGCCCACGCCCGCGGTCAGCCCGCCCGTGTCGGCCCCGGCGCGCAGGCCGGTCACGACGCCGGAGCGCTGGTGCGAGCGCACGAGGTCCAGGCGCGCGAGGTCCACACCGGCGCGCGAGCGCGGCGGTGCGAGGACGAGGCCGAGCAGCAGCAGGCCCAGACCGGCGACGCCGCCCGCGACGAGGACGGGGGTCACGACGCCCCTCCCGCGTTCCCGGGCCCGGCACCGGGCGGTCCGGCGACCGGAGCCCGGACGCCCGTGCGCTCGGGTGTCGCGACGAGGAACCGCTCGGGCACGTCGACGCCCGAGAGCCGCTTCATCCACAGGAAGCCGCCCGCGAAGCACGCGGCGACGGCCACGAGGGCGACCTGGCCCGCGGGCGTCCCGTAGGGCGCGACGTAGTCGGGGTTGATCGCGGTGAGACCCACGATCACGAAGACCGAGAACGCCATGACGATCTGCGAGGACCGGCGCGTCGAGCTGCGCCCGGCGGCGACGCGCTGGCGCATCTCCAGGTCGGCGCGCGCGGCCGCGGAGAGCGAGCCGAGCACCTGTCGCAGACCGGGACCGCGCAGCCTGGCGTTGAGGATGAGGGCGGCGACCACGAGGTCGGCGCTCGGGTCGTCGAGGTCGTCGGCGAGCCGCTGCAGCGCGACGGCGAGCGGCACGCGCACGCGCAGCCGGTCGACGAGGAGGCGCAGCTGCGGCTGGATCGCGGGCGAGGCCGCGTAGACGGTCGCGGGGATCGCCTGCTCGAGGCCCACCGCGCCGGCGATCGTGTCGCGCAGCGACTCGGTCCACGCCGCGAGGCCCTCGACGCGCGCGACGGCCTCGCGCTCGGCGCGCGCCCCGCCGAACAGCGACGGTGCCGCGACGACGAACGCGCCGACCGCGACGGCCGCGACGGGCCAGCGCGTGGCGACGAGGGTCGCGAGGCCCAGCGCGACCCCGAGCAGCGTGCGGCGGCCGAGGCGAGCGACGAGCCCGGGTCCGGACCGCACGACGCCGTGCTCGGTGCGCGCGGTCCCCGTGAGCGCGACCACGAGCAGCAGGACGCCCCCGCCGACGGTCGCGCCGAGGAGGGTCAGCAGCAGGACGTCGACCGTCACTCAGGCCCCCTGCGCCATCGCGTAGCCCGGCGCGTAGCCGACCGCCACGAGGTCGTCCATGCACGCGATCGGTGCTGCGGGGACGGCGGACCCGTCGGGACCGGGTGCGAAGACCTCGCTCGACAGCACGCGGCCGTCGACGCCGTTGACCTCCCGGATGCTCGCGACGAAGCGCCGCAGCCGCCCGCCCTCGTGGTAGCTGTTCTGCTTCTGCACGAAGACGACGAAGTCGATCGCGCCCGCGATGAGCATCATCGTGGCGTCGACGGGCAAGCGCTCGGCCGACTGGATCGCGTACGTCGAGATGCGGTTGAAGACCTCGATCGAGCTGTTGGCGTGGATGGTCGACAGCGACCCGTCGTTGCCCTGGCTCATCGCGTTGAGCATGGTCACGATCTCGTCGCCGAGCACCTCGCCGACGATCACGCGGCTCGGGTTCATGCGCAGGCTGCGGCGGACGAGCTCGGCCATCGAGATCGCGCCGTTGCCCTCCGAGTTCGGCAGCCGCTCCTCGAACGCGACGACGTTGGGGTGCAGGTCGCGGTACTCACCCAGGCCGAGCTCGAGCGCGCGCTCGACCGTGATGAGGCGCTCGCCGGGCGGGATCTCGTTCGCGAGCGCGCGCAGCAGCGTCGTCTTCCCCGCGTTGGTCGCACCCGCGATCATGATGTTCTTGCGCGCCGCGACCGCGGCCGAGAGGAACGCCGCGACGTCGGGCGACATCGAGCCGAACCGCACGAGGTCGTCGAGGTGGACGCGGGACAGCCGTGCACGTCGGATCGAGATCGCCGGGCGGGCGCACACGTCCATCACGGCCGAGAGCCGGCTGCCGTCGGGCAGGCGGATGTCGAGCTGCGGGTTCGCCGAGTCGAACGGGCGGCTCGTCAGGCCCGAGTACGCACCGAGGATCTGCACGAGCTCGACGAGCTCGTCGTCGGAGTCCGCGACGGGCGGCATGCGCACCTCACGGCCGTCCGCGTACTGCACGAAGACGTTGTCGCAGCCGTTGATGTCGATGTTCTCGACGTCCTGGTCGTCCAGGAGCGGCTGGAGGCGGCCCACGCCGAAGAGCGCCGCGTGGATGCCCGAGGAGATCTCCTCCTCCTCGACGGGCGACGGCGGCGTCCGTCCGGCCGTGAGCTCGGCGCGCGCGTGCGCGTCGAGGACGCGGTTGATCACGGCGCGCGCGAACTGCCGCTCGTCCTCGGCCGACATCGGCGGCAGGCCCGCCGCGGCGTCGTCGCGCCGCTGACGCGCGAGGATGTCGGCGACCTCCTCGCGGAGCCGCCTGACCAGGAGCTGGTCGAGTGCCACGTGACCTCCCGATCAGTAGGTGGCCGGCTCGCCGACGCGGCGAGCGGCCAGGTGGTGGAGGGGCTCGACCAGCTCGCGCACGGAGCGCACGAGGAGCGAGTGGGCGATGCCGCGCTGGAGACGGCCCGCGACGACGTCGGCCGCGCGCGAGTCCTCGGCGACGCGGCCGAGCACGTCCGCCTCGACGCCGCTGTGCGCGAGGAGCTGCGCGAGGTCCTTGGTCGAGCGGTGGTCCGGGGCGGTGGTGACGACGACGACGCCGAGCGCCGGGCCGCGTCCGTGCGCGTCCCGCACGCCCGCCATCCAGCGCAGGCGCTCGCGGAGGTGCCCGTAGGCCTCGAGGCGCGGCCGGACCGCGAAGAGCACGACGTCGGCCGCGGCCAGGACCGGCACGACGGCGCTGCCGGGGGCCACGCGCCCGCAGTCGACGACGACGTCCCGCCCGGGCTGGCGCGCGAGCGCCGTCGCGACCGCGGGCATCACGGGACCGATGCCCGTCACCTGCTCGGGGCCGGCCACGCCGCACAGCACGTCCAGGCCGCCCTCGACCTGCTGGAGGTGGTCGTCGAGGTCCGCGACCGGCACCCCGCGCCGCGCCTCGGCGGCGAGGGACAGCAGGCCCGTGTCGGGGTCGAGCACGCCGCCGTCAGGCGTGCGGCCGAGCAACGCCAGGTCACCGCCGGCCAGGTCGCAGTCGGCGAGGACGACCGGTCGGGGCCACACGGCCGCGAGCACCCGGGCCGTCGTCGTGACGCCCGGCGCCCCCTTGGCCCCCGCGAGCGCGATCAGCACGTCAGCCGTCCCCCAGGAGCGTGCCGCGCTCGACGAGCACGGCCGCCAGGTTGCCGGACGCGGCGAGGGTCGCGACGGCGGCGCCGTCGCGGTCGTCCACGATCAGCGTCGCGACGAGACCGCGGGACGAGCCGACCGCGTCGCCGTCCCCCTGCGAGCGCGCCGAGCTGACGAGAGCGTCGGGCACGAGCGTCGACCCGTCGGCGACGTCGACGAGCTGGACGACGTCACCGGGCTGCAAGCCACTCGCGGGCGCGCGTCCCGCCTCGAGCACGGCGCCGACGGCGACCAGGCCGGGCTGGAGCGTCGCCGTCTGCGTGACCATCGCCGTGTCGAGGAGCTGACCCGCGGAGATCCCGGTGCGCGCGTAGGTGCCGAGCACCTCGTCCGCACGGTCGACGGGGACGAGGAGCGTGCCGTCGGCGGCGACGGGGACGGACGTGAGGTCGTCACGCGTGATCTCGGCGCCCGCCGCGATGTCGCGCGCCGCGACGAGCACGGGCGTCCGCGAGTCGGCGCGCAGCGCGAGGAGACCCGCGACGGCCGCGCCGCCGACGATCAGGAGGACCGCGAGGGCCGCGAGCATCGGACGGCGCTCACGCGGCGGCGGCGGGAGCCGGTCGCCCCGCTGGGCCGCCGTCGACCGCAGCCCGCGCTCGTCCCGAGCGCGCCGACGGTCGTCGCGCGAGTCGCGCACCGGCGCAGACCTGAGTTCTGTCATCGACCTCGAACACCCTCATCCGGACGTGCTGGACGACCCCCCTGGCGCAGTGAGGCCAGCGCCGATCATAGGGAACACGGCACGACGGACCGGCCATGACCACCCCAACCGGACAACTCGGGCACGGGCGCGAGCACCGAGGTTCCCCCGAAAGAGGGAGCCCGGCCCGGTCGTGGACGCCGCCCAGCACATGACAGGCCGGGGGGCGTGTGCCACGGTGAGATCGACGGTCGGAGTCGAGCGAACGGCTCAGCGCCCCACCCGAGGAACGACATGACCGACGTCGACCTTGTCCCCGCGCCCGTGCTCCGCGCCGGAGCCGCGGCGGAGCCGCCCCTCCTCGGCCTGCCCACCCTGATGCGGTGGACCGGGACGTCGGCGGCACGTCTCACGTCCCGCCTGGGGCCGACCGCCACGGTGTCGGTCGTCGTCCGGCTCTCGAGGCGCCGCGTCCTCCACGTGGACCCGCCGACCGGCCCGGCAGCGGACTCGCGGCTCCTCGTCGGCGAGGGACCCTTCCGGGAGTCGCTCGACCGGATCGGCGCCCTGCGCATCCCGGACCTCCGGCACGAGACCCGGTGGCCCGCGTGGCGCGACCTCGCTGCTCAGGAGGGTTCGCGTGCGGCGCTCGCGATGCCGGCGCGCGGTTCCGGCAACGTCGCCGTGGTCATCGCAGCGCGCTGCCGTCGACCTCGTCCGTGGACGTCGATGGAGCTGGTGATGGTGGACTCCGTCGCCCAGGAGGTCGCGCGCGCCGTCCAGACGTGCGCGTCGCTGCTCGCCGCGGCGCCGGCCGCGGCACGCGCCGACGGGAGCGCGGCCGAGGCCCTCGAGCAGGCTCTGGCGCGACGTGCGGGTGAGGCGGGAGCAGGCGGGCTCGAGGCGGTCCGCGACCTGGCCCGGACGCACGGCTGACCACCCGCCGGGGTCGACCCGCGCGTCACGCCACCCGTCACGACGCCGCGAACCACCAGCCGTCGTGCCTGCCGGGCGTGAGCACCGCGACGCCCTCGAGGTCGGCGGCGCGCGCGAGGGCGACGTCGTAGGTCGCGAGCCCGCCGACGCCCGCCTCCGCCAGCACGACCCCGAGGTGCAGCGCCCGGAACGCGTCCAGGCCCAGGACCGCCGCGTGCTCGACCGCCTGGTCGGAGAAGCGGACGACGCGCGTCCGGGTCGCGATCTCGTGCGCGCGGCCGCGCGCGACCGCGTCCATCCCGCGCGCCACGTGCCGGAGCTGGGCGAGTCCCAGCGGCGACGTCACGAGGTCGTCGGCGTGCTGGGCGGACCAGCGCAGCCACGACACCGACTCGGGGTCCGTCGCGAGGGCGCGCGCGAGCGCGGACCCGTCGGCGTACGTCGTCATCGCTCCCTTCCCCTCCGGCTCTCCCGGGCCGGGCGGACGCCCGCACCGCCCGCAGGGGCCGGCTCGGGCCCGCTCGGGCCCGCTCGGACCCCGACCGCGCACCGTCCCGCGTGATGATCCGCGAGGCGCCGACCCGCGTCCAGCGGCCGGACGGGTGGACGACGACGGCGGCGCAGCCCGAGGGCTGCGCCGCCGTGGCGTCGACCGGCAGAGGTCAGGCGGCACCCGCACGCAGTCGCTGCATCGCGAGCTGCACGAGGGAGATGAGGGTCTGCTTGGTCGCGGCGCGCGAGCGCGCGTCCGTGTACATGAGCGGCACGTGCGGCGGGACCGAGAGGGCCTCGCGCACGTCCTCGAGCTGGTGGCGCGCGACCCCGTCGAAGCAGTTGACCGCGACGACGAACGGGATGCCCCGGCTCTCGAAGTAGTCGACCGCGGGGAAGCACTGGTCCAGCCGCTCGGTGTCGACCAGCACGACGGCGCCGATCGCACCGCGCACCAGGTCGTCCCACATGAAGAGGAAGCGGTCCTGGCCGGGGGTGCCGAAGAGGTAGAGCCACAGGGACCCCGGCAGCGCGATGCGACCGAAGTCCATCGCGACCGTCGTGGTCGTCTTGCGGTCGGTGACGCCACCGGCGTCGTCGACGCCGACCGAGTGCTCGGTCATGGCGGCCTCGGTGTTGAGCGGCTCGATGTCGGAGATCGAGCCGATGAACGTCGTCTTGCCGACGGCGAAGCCGCCCGCGACGACGATCTTGACGACTGTGGGCGCGACACCCCCGCCGACCGTGCGGTCGGACACGGCGGTGTCAGAGGGCTGAAATGCCATTGAGAACACTCTCCAGCACGCTCAGGGACAGGGCGGGGGACTGACCGGTGTGCACGCTGACCGGGGTCGAGGTGTGGACACGGATGTACTGCGCGTCGGCGAGGTCGGTCACGAGGACGCGGACCACGCCGAGCGGGAGCCGGAGGAGCGCCGACAGCTCGGCGACGGACACGAACGTGTGCGCCGCGTGCTGCAGGATCGCGCGCTTCTCGGGCGGCAGGCCGTGGGAGCTGACCGCCCCGGGGAGGACCTCGACGAGGGCCTCGAGGGGCAGGTCGGAGTTGGCTGCACGGACACGACCGCCGGTGACGGCGTAGGGCCGCACCGTCCGTGCCTCGTACTCGCTCCCGTCGTCGGTCGGGTCGTCGGCGTACCGACCCGCCTCGGGGCTCTCCAGGGACGTCATGGTCAGATCGCCGGGGACCGGACCGCGCCGTCGACGGGGAGGGCGCCGCGCATCTCGGTCACGAGCTGCGGGGTCAGCGTCGTCTCGGTGCGGGAGACGAGCATCGCCATCTCGTAGCCGATCAGGCCGACGTCGCAGCTCGAGTCCGCGACGACCGCGAGGACCGAGCCGTTCGAGACGCTCATGAGGAAGACGAACAGGTCGTCCATCTCCACGATCGCCTGGCGGACGTCGCCCGCACGCAGCTGGCGCGCGGCGCCACGCGTGAGGCTCGACATGCCCGCGACGATCGCCGCGAGCTGGTCGCCGCTGGTGCGGTCGAGGTTCTCCGACATGGCCATGAGCAGGCCGTCGGCCGACACGACGAGCGTGTGGCGGGTGCCGGGGACCGTCCGGACGAAGTTGTCCAGGAGCCAGCCGAAGTTGGCTGCTTCCGTGCTGAGCGCTGTCACTTCTCCTCCTCGAGGTTGCCGGCCTGGCGGCGGCGGGGGGTGCGTGCGGTCACCGTGAGGTGGCCCGCTGGGTCAGGTCGGAGTCCGGGGCGGTCACACATCGTGACCACCCGTAAGACCGTCCTCGGTGCCGGTGTGGGAAGCCCCCACGCCGGTGGTCTGGGGTCCGTCGGGTGCGCCGGCCTGGCGGCCGCGCGTGGTGCCCGACTGGAAGCTCGACAGGAGCGAGCGGACCTGGTTGGCGTCGCGCTCGGGCCGCTGGCCCGCGGGACGCGTCTCGATCTCGGGCGCTGCCGGCACCGCGGCCGGCGTGCGCCGGACGAGCGACGACGCCGCACCGGACACCTGCTGCGGCCGGTAGCTCGAGAGCTGGCTCAGCTCCGCGAGCGCCTGCTGGGCGATGTCCGCGCGCTGCGCGAGCATGTTCGTGACCTCGTCGTCGAACGGTCCGTTCGCCGGCTCGGGCGTGAACGTCTGCGGCATGAACGTGCCGGTCGGCGCCGGGCGCGAGGTGAGCGGGGCCGACGGCTCGGGCGTGCTCGGCGCGGGCGTGGGCTGCCACGGCTCGCTCGGCACGTCCCATCCACCTTCGGGCGTCCACGCACCGGCCGCGGCCGGCGCGGGGGCCGGGGCCTGACCGGCGGGCGGGGCGGGCTGCGGCGGCGCGGGCCGCGGGGCCGGCACCTCCCAGCTCGGCGCCGCCTGCGGACGCGACGACGGGAAGAACGCGGCGGCACGCGGCACGTCGGCCGACGGCTCGGCGACGGGCACGGGCGGGACCGCGTGGGCGCCCGGGTCCGAACCCCAGGCCGACTCGCGCACGGGCGCGGCCGGAGGTGCGGGAGGCGCCGGAGGCGCCGCGTGCGCGGCCGGAGGCTCGAAGGTCGGCAGCGGGGCCGGCGCGACGTCCGCGGCGACCGGGGCCGGCGCGTCGAGCGGGGCCGGCGGGAACGCCGGGGCCGACGGGAACGGTGCGGGCGCCGTCTGGATCGCGGCGGGCGTGGCCGCCACGGTCGCGACGGGCGCCGCCGCCTGGGCGGAACGCTTGCGCCCGAACGGCCACCACGAGCGCTTGGCCGGTGCTGCGGCGACGGCCGGGGCCGCCCCGGTGGTCGCCGCGGCGAGCGCCTCGACGGCGGGCGCGACGGGGGCGTCCCACGTCCGCTCCCACGTCGGGGTCGCGGCGGCCGGGACGGGCTCCAGGGCCTGCTCGAGGGCCGGCGCGGACGTCGGCTCGGCGTCCGGCGCGAAGGCGGGCTCGTGGACGGGCAGCGGCGCCGGGGCGGGCTCCGACGTGAGCTCCGACGGCACGGCCCACGCCGGCTGCTGCTCGGCCTGCTCGACCGGCTCCTCGACGGACCCGGCCTGCGCGGGTGCCCACAGCGGGGCGTCCGCGGCGGGCGCGGCCCACTGCGGCGCGTCGACGACGGGCAGTCCGTCGGGCTCGGACCACGGGCTCGCCTCGGCGGCGGGCTGCGCCCACGGCTCGGCGTCCTCGACCGGCCACACCGGCTCGGGTGCCGGCGCGGGCTCCTCGGGCTCGAGCTCGAGCTGCGGGACCGCGACCGGCGCGACCTCGTCGGCGGGCGTCGGGGACGCCCACGGCTGCGGCGTCGCGGGGTCGCTCCCCCAGCCGGCCTGCTCGGGCTCGCCCCACGCGTCGGCCTGCTGGGCGACGGGTGCCGGCGGCCAGACGGGCGAGTCGGTCGCCGGGCGGAGGGCGTGCCGACCCGTGATCCGGGCGGGCTCCTCGGGTGAGCGGTGCGGGGCGGGGGCCTGGGCGTCGGCCACCGGCTCGACGACCGACTCGGCGACCGGCTCGGCGGCGGGGGCCGCGAACGACTCGGTGACGGGTTCGGCGCCGACCGGCTGCGCCGACCACGCCGCGAGGGCGTGCTGCCCGGCGTCCACCTCGGGCTGCTCGGCCGACCACTCGACGGCGGCCTCTGCGGCGCCCTGGGTGGCGCCCTGGGTGGCGCCCTGCGTCGCGACCTCGTGCTGCGCCGGGGCGTCGTCGTCCTCCACGAGCTGCGGCACGACGAACGCGGGGACCTCGGGGGCCGGCGGCTCCTGGGCGGACGTCTCGTCCCGGCCCGAGCGGCCGAAGAACGCCGCGGCACCGGCCGCGGCGGCCGCGAGGCGGTCCGCGCCGTCGCCCGAGGCGCGCACGGGCGTGTCGCTCTCGACCTGGTGGATGGCGGCGGCGGCCAGCTCGGCGCGGCGCGAGCGGAAGCCGCTGAACATCGCGGCACGCGACTCGGGCGCCGCGACGGGGCCCGACGCGGTCGCCGCGGGAGCGACCGGTACCTGGGGCGCGGACGACGTCCGGACCGGGAGACCGGAGGCGGCGCCGCGGACGGGCAGGTCGGACGACGCACCGCGGACCGGGAGGTCGGAGCCGCCGCGCGTCGGCAGCGGGCCCGTCGCGGTGGTCGGCTCCTGGCCGGACGGCTGCCAGCCCGCGGCCGCGGCGGGCGTGCGGGTGGGCAGCCCGGTCGACGGCTGCGCGGGCGTGCGGGTCGGCAGGCCGGACGCGGACGTCTGCTCCTGCGGCTCCTCGCGGCGGCGCACCGCGAGCGGCGCGGCGTTCTGGACGACGGGCGGCGCCCACGTCTCCTCGACGGGCACGCCGGCGGCACCGGCGAGCGCCTCGGGTGCGGGGGCGAGCGGGATCGACGGCGCCGCGGCGGCGTCGTCCTGCTCGCGGTAGCTCGCGCTGGGAGCCGGGGCCTCGGCGTCGGCGCCGCGCGAGCGGCGTCGCGGCAGGCCGAGACCGGTCTGGCCGTCCGTGAGCGCGGCGAGGTCGACCTCCTCGGCCGGGTTCTCGACCGAGCCGAGGCTCCCGGGCGCGACGTCCTGCACGCCGTCGGGCAGCGGGGCGAACGCGGTGTCGTGGACGACGGCCGCGGCCTCCTCCGGGAGCGCGAAGCTCTCGGGCTGGTGCACGGCCGCCTGGAGGGGCGCCGTCTGCGGCAGCGAGGCCGTGTCGACGAACAGGACGACGGGGATGCGGATCGTCGCGAGCGTGCCCGTGCCGTCCGGCCCCAGGCCGAGCTCGACGCGGGCGCCGAGGCGGCCGGCGATGCGGCCGACCACGAAGAGGCCGAGGCGCTGCGCACCGACGACGTCGCTCGCGGAGGTCGTACGGATCTTGTCGTTCGCCTCGGCGAGCTCGGCGGCGGTCATGCCGAGGCCCTGGTCGAGCACGGTGATGATCGCGTGCGTGTCGTCGAGGCCCGTCGAGACGTGCACCGGCGTGCCGGGGTCCGAGAACACGGTGGCGTTCTCGAGCAGCTCGGCGAGGAGGTGCGCGGTGGGCAGCGCGACGTGGCCGAGCATGAGCGGGTCGACCGGGAGGTCGAGCTGGACGCGCTCGTAGTGCTCGATCTCGGACGAGGCGGTCCGGATCACGTCGGAGAGCGGGATGGGCTCGCGCAGGCGGCGGCCCGTGTCGATGCCCGCGAGGACGAGGAGCGACTCGGCGTTGCGGCGCATCCGGGTCGCGAGGTGGTCGAGGCGGAACAGGTCGGCGAGCGTCGCCGGGTCCTCCTCGGAGCGCTCGAGGGCGTCGATGAAGGACAGCTGGCGGTTGAGGAGGACCTGGTCGCGGCGCGCGACGTTGACGAACATCTCCGCGATCGAGGCACGCAGCGCGGCCTGCTCCTGGGCGACCTCGATGGTCGTCTCGTTCACCTGGTTGAACGTCTCGGCGAGGCGACCGATCTCGTCCTGGGAGTCGACGGGGATGCGGGCGAGCGTGAGGTCGGGTCCCTGTCCGGGGACGGCGACCTGCTCGACGAGCTTCGGGAGCTGGTCGCGCACCGACGCCGCCGCCGCCGTGAGGCGACGGACGGGCTCGACGATCCGGCGCGCGATGGCGAGCGCGACGACGACGGAGACCGTCACCGCGAGCAGGGTCAGGGTGATCGTGAGCGCCGCGGTCCGCAGGGCCGCGTCGGCCGTGGCCTTGGCTCGCACGACGGCAGCGGCGCGCAGCTCGTTCAGGACCGGGTCGTAGGTGGTGATGTGCTCGTTGGCGAGCTCGACCCACTTCTCGGGGGTCGTGAACGTCGCGAAGTTGCTGGCACCGGACTGCGCCATGAGGCGGATGTCGCCGTAGGTGCCACCGCCGAGCGGGATCTGGGGCACGACGACGCGCTCGCCGAGCTCGAGCTGCGCGACGCCGAGCGTCGCGGCCTCCTGCTGGACGTTGGTCGACGGGAAGAGGTTGCCGAGCAGGTTGACCTCGGCGACACCGCGCTCGCCCTCGAGGATCTCGCGGCCGAGCACCTGCTCCTGCCGGAAGTCCTCGACGAGCAGCATGACGTCGGTCTGGGCGGCGATGATCGTCGCGAGGCGCCGGTCGTCGAGCGACTCGGCCACGACGGCCGGGAAGCCGGTCACGCGCTCGGCGACCTGGACGTACCCGACGTAGGCGTTGCGCATGCTCAGTCGGTCGGCGTCGACGGCGCGGCGCAGGTCGTCGAGCGCGGACATCTGGTCCTGCAGGCCGGTGACGGCGCGGTTGACGACCGGGTCGAGCTGGTCGAGGTCGATCCCGTTCGCGGCGCGGTTGGCGGCACCGATCGCGGCGTCGGTGGACGCACGCACGGTGCTCAGCTCGCTTCGCAGGTCGAGCCGCTCCGCACCCTCCGCCGTGACGAACGACAGCGTCGCCGACCGCTCCGCCTGGAGCGCACGCGTGAGGTCACGCGCCTTGTCGAGGGCACCGAGCAGCTCGGTCACGGTCCGCGCCACCCGCACGTCCTCGATGGACTGCATCGAGATGGTGCCGGCGAGCGCGAAGAGCACGAGGACGGGCACGGAGAGCGCCGCGAGGACCTTCCCGCGGATGCCCAACCTGCGAAGCATGGTGTCTCCTTCACTGCGCGTTGGTGCGCCACCGCGCGTGGTGCTGGACGACGGCAGCCCACAGGGTGCAGCGCTGCCGTCCGAGACACATCGGCGCGGAACCGGCCGAGCATGAGGGTGTTGGGCCAACTACCTGTGGCCGAGCACACCCTAGCGGCGCGTTTTCACCCGCCTGCAACACTTCTGACCATGTTTCTGGTCGAGATCAGCGCCCCCGGCGGACCCGAGCAGCTCGTGCTCCGGGAGGCCCCGGACCTGCGGCCCGGACCGGGCGAGGTCCTGCTCCGGGTCGCGGCCGCGGGGGTCAACAACGCGGACCTGCTCCAGCGCCAGGGGCTGTACCCACCGCCCGACGGCGCGCCCGCCTGGCCGGGCCTCGAGGTGTCCGGCCGGGTCGTGGCGCTCGGGGCGGGCGTCGACGACGACGTGGCGAGGGCCGGCGCGGGAGGCGGGGCCGGACCCTCCACGGACGACGACGGCGCGCGGTGGCGACCCCGCGTCGGCGACGAGGTCGTGGCGCTGCTCGACGGGGGAGGCTACGCGGACCAGGTCGTCGTCCGTGCCGAGCAGGTCCTCCCCGTGCCCGCCGGCGTGGACCTCGTCGACGCGGCGGCGCTGCCCGAGGCCGCGTGCACGGTCTGGTCGACGCTCACCGCGGCGCGCCTCTCGCCGGGCGAGTGGCTGCTCGTGCACGGCGGCTCGGGCGGCGTGGGCTCCTTCGCGGTGCAGTACGGCGCGGCGGTCGGCGCGTCGGTCGTGACCACCGCCGGCGGCCCGGCACGGACCGAGCGGTGCCGCACGCTCGGGGCCGACGTCGTCGTCGACCACCGCAGCGAGGACTTCGTCGAGGCGGTGCGCGCCGCGACCGACGGACGCGGTGCCGACGTCGTCCTCGACGTCGTCGGCGCGGCCTACCTCGACCGCAACCTGCGGAGCCTCGCGACGGGCGGCAGGCTCGCCGTGATCGGCATGCAGCGCGGCCGGCGGGGCGAGCTCGACCTCGGGCTGCTCCTCACGCGCCGCGCGACGGTGCTCGGCACGACGCTGCGCTCACGTCCGCCCGCGGAGAAGGCGGCGATCGTGGCCGGCGTCGCGCGCGACGTGTGGCCGCTCGTCGCCTCGGGCGCGATCCGGCCGGTCGTCCACGAGCGCGTCCCGCTCGCGGACGCGGCGCGCGCGCACGAGGCGCTCGCGTCGGGCGACGTGTTCGGCAAGGTCCTGCTCGTGCCGTGACGCCCCGCGGGACGCGGTCGCGGGTCCTGCGGCAGGCGCACGCGCGTCGGGGCCGCACGCCTCGCTGTGCCGCACGTCGGAGGCTGTGACCATGATGGGTGGATGAGCGAGAGCCTCCCCCGTCCTGCCGACGACGACCGCGACGCGCCCACCGTGGCCGACGCGCCCGACGCTCGCCGGGGCGACCACGCGGACCCGGCCGACGACGTCACCGAGGAGGGGTCGACCCCGGGGCGCGGCCGCGGGTCGGTGCCCGACTCGCTGTTCAGCGGGTCGCCCGCGAAGGTCATGCGCATCGGCACGATGGTCAAGCAGCTGCTCGAGGAGGTCCGCAGCGCACCCCTGGACGAGGCCGCGCGCGGTCGCCTCGCCGAGGTGCACGACCGCTCTCTCCGGGAGCTCGAGGAGGGTCTGTCCGACGACCTCGTCGCCGAGCTGCGCCGCATCACGCTCCCCTTCTCCGACGACGGGAACCCGAGCGACGCCGAGCTGCGCGTCGCGCAGGCGCAGCTCGTCGGGTGGCTCGAGGGCCTCTTCCACGGCCTCCAGACGGCACTCGTCGCGCAGCAGATGTCGACGCAGGCCCAGCTCGCGCAGATGCGTCGCGCGCTGCCCCCGGGCTCGCTCCCGCCGGGCGCCGCGGTCGCACCCGGCGGCGCCGAGCCCGGCGCGGGTCCCGTGCGCGAGGAGCGGCACCCCGGCCAGTACCTCTGACGACCACCCCGGCCGGCGGCTCCCACTGCTCCGCGCACCGGGGCCGGTCGACGGCCTCAGGCGGTCGCCGGCGGCTCGGCGGGGACGGCGGGGCGTCGGCGCAGCGACGTCAGCGCGATGGCCGCCGAGACCAGCACGAGCCCGACGAGCTCGAGCGGGTGCGGCCACTGCCGCAGCACGACCGCGCCGACCACCGCGGCCGTCGCCGGGAGCAGCGCGAGGAGGATCGCGAAGACCGCGGCGCCGACGCGCCTGAGCACGACCTGCTCGAGCGCGTAGGGGATGACCGACGACAGGACCGCGACGCCCACGACGGCCGCGAGCAGCGTCCACGACCCGAGCACGGGCGCGGCCGGTCCGACGAGGAGGGGTGCGGTGACGAGCCCGCCCGCGGCCATCGCGACGGCCAGCGTCGTCACGCCGTCGCCGCGGACCGCGACGCGTCGCCCGAGGACGATGTAGCCGGCCCAGAACGCGGCCGCGGCGAGGATCGCGACGAGCCCGACGGCGACACCGGGACCGCCCGCGCCGAGGGTGACCCCCGCGAGGAGCACGACCCCCGCGGCGGCGAGCGCGATGCCCCACCGCTCGCGCGCGCCCGACCCGGTCACCGCGGCGACGACGACCGGGCCCACGAACTCGATCGCGACCGCGGTCCCGAGCGGGAGGTGGTCGATCGCGACGTAGAACGTCACGTTCATCGCCGCGAGGCACGTGCCGAACGCGACCGCCGCACCGAGGTCGCGGCGCGTCCACGTGCGACGCCAGGGCCGCCGCCACGCCAGCAGGACGAGCGCGGCGACGACGACGCGCAGCCACGCCACCGCCGGGGCGGGGATCCGGTCGAAGAGCCCCACGGCGAGGGCCGCGCCGACGTACTGCGTCAGGCCCGACACCACGAAGATCGCCGGGGCCGGCACCCGACCGAGTGCGCGGGCGGGGGCTGACGTCACCGCGCAAGGCTACGACCGCAGCGCGACGGCCCCGCACCCGGCTGGGTGCGAGGCCGTCGTCGTGCGCGGCGGTGCGGAGCTCAGCCCTTGACCGAGCCGGCCAGCAGACCGCGGACGAAGTAGCGCTGGAGGAACAGGAACACCAGCATCGGGACGATCATCGAGACGAACGCACCCGCCGAGAGCAGGAACCAGTCGCCGCCGCGCGAGCCGACGAGCTCGGCGATCCGGACGGTCAGCGGCCGCACGTTCGGCAGGCCGCTCGCGAAGGTCAGCGCGACGAGCAGGTCGTTCCAGACCCAGAGGAACTGGAAGATCGCGA
Organism: Cellulomonas carbonis; assembly: GCF_014636275.1. Taxonomy (GTDB): domain Bacteria; phylum Actinomycetota; class Actinomycetes; order Actinomycetales; family Cellulomonadaceae; genus Actinotalea; species Actinotalea carbonis. Next base: position 488,191 of record NZ_BMEB01000002.1, on the reverse strand, counting down.
ACGACGCGATCGCCGGCACGAGCAGCGGGAGCAGCACGCGGAAGAAGATCTTCACGTGGCCCGCGCCGTCGACGCGCGCGGCCTCGACGAGCGACGGCGGGATGTCCTTCATGAAGTTGTGCAGCAGGAAGATCGCGAGGGGCAGCGCGAACATCGTGTGCGACAGCCACACCGACCAGAAGGTGCCGTTGATGCCGAGGTCGACGTAGGTCGTCAGCAGCGGGATGAGCGTCACCTGGATCGGCACGATCTGCAGCGCGAAGATCGCGACGAAGAGGAAGTTGCGGCCCTTGAAGTCGATCCACGCGAACCCGTACGCCGCGAGCAGCGCGATGCTGATCGGGATGACGACCGCCGGCAGCGTGATGACGATCGTGTTGATGAGGTCGGTCCACAGGCTCTGTGAGCCGCCGAAGAGCGCCTGCTCGTAGTTCGCCGTCGTGAAGCTCGGGTTGCTGAAGATCGTCCACCAGCCCGTCGACCGGATGTCGATCTCCGGGCGGAACGACGTGACGAGCAGACCGATGGTCGGCGTCGTCCACAGCAGCGCGATGACGACCGCGATGAGCGAGGCCCACGGCGAGCTGAGCTTCTTCGTCGCGATGCTCGCGCGGCGCTGGAGCCCGTTGCGACGGCCCGAGCCGGCACCCTCCGGTGCCGTCTCGCCCGGCTCGCGCGCCGCGACGCCCTGCGGGGGGAGGGGCGTGGTGGTCATCGGATCTCCTCGGCGAGTCGCATCTGGCGGATGTTGTAGACGACCAGCGGGATCACGAGCACGAAGAGGATCACCGCGAGCGCCGCACCGAGGCCCTGCTCGTTGATGCGGAAGCTCTGCGTGTAGAACTCGTTCGCGATGACGGACGTCTGGTAGTTGCCACCGGTCATCGTGCGGACGATGTCGAAGACCTTGAGCGTGCCCATCGCGATGGTCGTCAGGACGACGACGAGCGCGGGCCGGATGCTCGGCACGGTGATGTAGCGGAACATGCGCGCACCCGAGAGGCCGTCGAGGCGTGCCGCCTCGACGATGTCGTCGGGGATCGCCTTGATCGCGGCCGAGAGGACCGTCATCGCGAAGCCGGTCTGGATCCAGACCATGACCGCGATGAGGAAGAAGGTGTTGGTCGGCGGGTTGAGCGTGAACTGCTGGCTGTCGAGCCCGAGCAGCACGAGCAGCTGGTTGAGCAGACCGATCTGCGGCCGCTCGGCCGGCCGGAACTCGTAGACGAACCGCCAGATGATCGACGCGCCGACCATCGAGATCGCCATGGGCAGGAAGATCAGCGTCTTGGCCAGCCGCTCGAACCGCGTGCGGTCGACGAGGACGGCGTAGACGAGGCCGATGAACGTCGAGACGATCGGCACGAGGATGACCCACAGCGCGGTGTTGCGGAGCACGACCTGGAACTGGGGGTTCGTGAACGCGGTGATGTAGTTGTCGATCCCGACGAACTCGGTGCCGTTCCGGTTCTGCGTCGACGTGATCATCGTCTGGATCGCGGGGTACACGAGACCGAAGAGCACCGCGAGGATCGCGGGACCGACGAACCCGGCGGTGACCGCCCAGCGCGGGACCCGCTTGGGCTTGTCGACCGCGAACAGGATGCCGCCCATGACGAGCACGAACAGCAGGATCACGACGACCATGAGCGTGAGCTTGTGCGGCGTCGTCGTCGCGTTCGTCAGGAAGTCGCCGATCTCACCGAAGAGCCAGCTGAAGTATTCCCTGAGGTAGTCCATGTGCACTCCTGGGCAAGGGCGCCCTGCGCCTGGTGGGGGCCGATCGGGTGACGCGCATCACACGCTACGACCTGGGTGACACGGAGCGGCAGGGGCTCGCTGGTGGTGCGAGCCCCTGCCGGTGTCCGTACGTCCGGGCTAGCGCCCGATCAGCTCGCGGGCCAGGACGCCTCGATCGCGTCCGCGACCTCCTGGCTGCTCTTGTCGAGAGCGAAGAAGTTGACCATCTCGGTCCAGAACGTGCCCGCACCCACGGCACCCGGCATGAGGTCCGAGGCGTCGAAGCGGATCACGGCGTCGGGCGACGCGAGGATCGTGGACGAGAGCTTGTCGAAGTCCGTCGCCAGGTTCTCGACGTCCAGGCCGCTGTTCGCGGAGACCCAGCCACCGGCCTCGGTCATCTTGGCCTTCTCGTTGGCCCAGTGGTCCGACGAGAGGTAGGTCTGGAAGGCCTGCACCTCGGGACGGTCGTCGAACGCGGCGACGAACTCGCCACCACCGAGGACGGGCTGCGTGCCCTCGGTCATCGACGGGAGGTAGAACGCGAAGACGTCGCCGTCCTCGGCCACCTCGGTGCCCTCGGGCCACTGGTTCTGGTAGAAGTTCGCGGCGCGGTGCATCCAGCACTCACCCTCGAGGATCGGGAAGCCACCGTCGGTCCACGGGGTCGTGGCGATCGTGGTGACGTCGCCGAAGCCGGCGTTCACGTAGTCCGGGTTCTTGAGGATCCCGGCGACCTCGTCGAGCGCCTCGACGATCTGCGGGTCGTTGAACGGGATCTCGTGCGAGACCCACTGGTCGTAGACGTCCTCGCCCGCGGAGCGCAGGACGACGTCCTCGACGAAGTCCGTGGCCGGCCAGCCGGTCGCGTCACCGGACTCGATGCCCGCGCACCAGGGCTTGCCGCCGTCGGCGACGATCTGGTCGGACAGGGCGATCATGTCGTCCCACGTCTCGGGGATCTCGTAGCCCGCGTCCGCGAACATCTGCGGCGAGTACCAGACGAACGACTTCATGTTCGCGCCGAGCGGTGCGGCGTAGAACTCGCCGTCGACCGTGCCGTACTCCTTCCACGACGGGGCGAAGAACTCGTCGACGTTGGCCTCGGTCTCGTCCGGCGCGGGGACCATGGCGTCCGGGTTGTCGCGGACGATCGTCTGGAGGAGGCCCGGCTGCGGGATGTAGGCGATGTCGGGCGCGTTGCCGGCCTGGATGCGGACGAGCAGCTGCGCCTCGAACTCGCGCGAGCCCTCGTACTGGATGGTGGCGCCGGTGCACTGCTCGAAGAGGTCGTACGACTCCTCCTGGTCGACCGACTCCGGCTCGACGATGGAGGTGTAGACCGAGACGGTCGTGCCGCCCAGGTCCCCGTACTGCTCGAACGGCTCGCACTCCTCGGAGCCCGCGGCCTCGCCGCCGCCGCCGCCCTCGGTGCCCTCGTCGTCGCCGGGCATGCAGGCCGTGAGCGCGAGCACCAGCCCGAGCCCGCCCGCGACCGCCGCACTGCGGCGCCTGCTGTTGATGCGCATTCCTGCGTCCTCCACCTCGATGTGTCCTTCGCACCACCGGACGCGCGCACTCCGCGCCGGTGCGGTCAGGGAGTATGCAAGCGCTTTCATCCGGCCCCGCGCAAGCGACTTGGGGCCTCGGTGCGGCCTCGAACGCGTAACGATTCCGTCACACACCCGGGCGGGGGTGCGTTCGCGCAGGTCAAGGCCAAGATCCGACGCGCGCCACGGTTCGCGCCCGCGAGCCGTGGGAGCGCTCCCGCTCACCCGTTGGGACGCGTCACGGCGCGCCGGGCCAGCCCTGGCCGACGCGAGCGGGTCGGCCCCCGGGTCAGCCGCCGCCGGCGCCCGCGGGTCAGCCCGTGGATCAGCCCGCGCGCCGCACGACACTGGGCCGCCCGCGCGGCGGCGGTGCGGTCGACGCGCGCACGACCAGCCGGGTCGGGTACACGACCTCCTGCGGCGGCGCGCAGCCCGCGATCATGTCCAGCACGATGCGCGCCCCGGCCGCACCCTGCTCCCCCGCCGCCTGCGCCATCGTCGTGAGGCCGATGATCTCGCCCATGTCGTGCCCGTCGACGCCCATGACCGACACGTCCTCGGGCATCCGCAGACCGCGGTCGCGCAGCGCGAGGATCGCGCCCATGGCCATCTCGTCGGACGCCGCGAACACCGCAGTCAGGTCGGGCACCTGGTCGAGCAGCCGGTGCATCGAGGCGCGGCCGCCCGGTGTGTCGAAGTGCCCGTGGACCTCGAGCTCGGGGGACGCCTCGATGCCCGCCTCGCCCAGTGCCTGCCGCCACCCCGCGGCGCGGTCGACGGGCGGCGACCACGGCGACACGTCGTCGGGCGCACCCGTGATGTGACCGATGCGGCGGTGCCCGAGGCCGATGAGGTGGTTCGTCGCCGTGAGGGCCGTCTGCCGGTCGTCGAGGCGCACCGTCACCATGCCGAAGCCGCCCCAGCCGATGCACACCATCGGGTGACCGAGCCGCTGGAGCACCTCGACCTCGTCGGGCTCGAGCGGCAGCCCGACGACGAGGATGCCGTCGACCCGGCGCCGCAGGACGCTCGGGTCGACGCGCGGCCGCCCCGCCTGCCGGTCCACCTCGAACGTGTACAGCAGCACGTCGAAGCCCTGCGCGCGCAGCGCGCGCTCGGCGCCCTCGATGACGTTCGAGAAGAACCAGCGGTTGATCCAGGGGCTGATCAGGCCGATCGTGCGCGTGCGCCCCGAGGCGAGGCTCGCGGCCGACGGCGACGCGACGTAGCCGAGCTCCTCGGCGACGGACCGGACGCGGTCACGCGTCGCCGCGTGGACGTTGGGCAGGCCTCGCAGCGCCCGCGACACGGTCGCCGTCGACACGCCGGCGGCGCGGGCCACGTCCTCGATGCCTGCGGCCATGGCGGGGATTGTCCTCCTGATCGGGTCACCGGGTCCACCGGCAGGGCGCCCGCGGCGCGCGCGCGGTCGTCGTCCGGCGCGCCCGGGCCGCACCGTCACCCGGTCGGAGCACCGCCGAGCAGGTCGTGCAGGACGGCGAGCGCGCCGCCCTCCTCCCACGTGCCGGTCACCTCGTCGGCCGCGGCGCGCGTGACCTCGTCGGCGTGACCCATCGCGACGCCGCGCGCCGCCCAGCGCAGCATCTCGACGTCGTTGCGCCCGTCGCCCACCGCGACGGTCCGCTCGGGCGCGACGCCGAGCTGCTCGCGGACCGCCTCGAGCGCGGTCGCCTTGGACACGCCCTGCGGGCTGAGGTCGAGCCACGCCGTCCACCCGACGGCGTACGAGACCTCGTGCAGGCCGATCCGCTCGACCATCGCGTGGAAGTCGGCGTCGGTGTGCTCGGGGCTGCGGATCACGACGCGCGTCGCTGGGACGGCGCACAGCCGCTCGAACTCGACGAGGGTCACCTCGCCGTCCATCTCGCCGGGCGGGAACTCGCCGCTGACGAAGAACCCTCGACCGACGTCCTCGACCGCGAACAGCGCCTCGGGCAGCTCCTCGCGCACGAGCCGCAGCGCGGGTCCGGGGTCGAACGTGACCATGTCCGTGATCCGGAAACCGGCGTCCGCGGCCCGGTCGAGCTCGACGCGCACCGCACCGTTCGACGTCACCGCGGGACCGACGTCGAGACCGAGCGCGTGCGCGATCGGCAGCATCGAGTGCGCCGAGCGGCCCGTCGAGACCACGACGTGGTCACCCGCCGCGCGCAGCGCGCCGACCGCCTCGGCGATCCCGTCGCCGAGGTCGCCCGACCAGTCGAGCAGCGTCCCGTCGAGGTCGAGCGCGACCAGCCGGGGTGCAGCCGCCACCGGCCCCGCCACCGTCACGCGCGCGCCGTCGTGGGGCTCAGGACCTCGAGCCCGCCGAGGTAGGGCCGCAGGCCCTCCGGGACGCGCACCGAGCCGTCCTCGAGCTGGTGGTTCTCGAGGATCGCGACGATCCAGCGGGTCGTCGCGAGGGTGCCGTTGAGCGTCGCGACCGCCCGCGTCTGACCCGCGGGCGTGCGCTCGCGCACCCCGAGCCGACGCGCCTGGAACGTCGTGCAGTTGGACGTCGAGGTCAGCTCGAGCCACCGCTGCTGGCTCGGCAGCCACGCCTCGCAGTCGAGCTTGCGCGCGGCGCTCGAGCCGAGGTCGCCCGCGGCGACGTCGATCACGCGGTACGGGACGCCCGCGAGCGCGAGCATCTCCTCCTCGAACGCGAGCAGCCGCTCGTGCTCGGCCTCGGCGTCCTCGACGGTCGTCCAGCTGAACATCTCGACCTTGTGGAACTGGTGCACGCGGATGATGCCGCGCGTGTCCCGGCCGTGCGAGCCCGCCTCGCGGCGGTAGCACGCCGACCAGCCCGCGTACCGGCGGGGCCCGGCCGACAGGTCGAGGATCTCGTCCGCGTGGTAGCCCGCGAGCGCGACCTCCGACGTGCCGACGAGGTAGAGGTCGTCGGCCTCGAGGCGGTAGACCTCCTCCGCGTGCGCGCCGAGGAACCCGGTGCCGCGCATGATCTCGGGCCGCACGAGGGTCGGCGTGATCATCGGCGTGAACCCCGCGGCGACCGCGCGGTCCATCGCCGCGGTGAGCAGCGCGAGCTCGAGCCGCGCCCCGACGCCCGTGAGGAAGTAGAACCGTGCGCCCGAGACCTTCGCACCGCGCTCGGTGTCGATCGCGCCGAGCAGCTCGCCGAGCTCGAGGTGGTCCCGCACGCGGAAGCCCTCGCCGTACTCGGCGGCCAGGTCGCGCGGCTCGCCGACGTGCCGCAGGACGACGTAGTCGTCCTCGCCGCCCGCGGGCACGCCGTCGACGACGACGTTGCCGATCCGCATCGCGACGTCGTCGAGCTCGGCGCCCGCCGCGTCGGCGTCGGCCTGGGCCGCCTTGACCTGCTCGGCGAGCTCCTTGGCGCGTGCGAGGAGCGCGGCCTTCTCGTCGCCCTGCGCCGACGCGACCTGCTTGCCGAGGCCCTTCTGCTCGGCGCGCAGCTGCTCGAACGCCGTGAGCGACGACCTGCGCCGCTCGTCGAGCGCGAGCGCGCGGTCGACGAGCGACGGGTCCTCCCCGCGCAGGCCCTGGCTGGCACGGACGACGTCGGGGGTCTCGCGGAGGATGCGCAGGTCGATCACCCTCCGAGGGTAACGACCGTCGCGGTCCCGGGTGTGCGGCGGCCCGGCCACCCCTACGGTGTCGCCATGACGTGGGTGGGCTGGCTGGCCGTGGCGGCGACCGTGATCGCGCTCGTGGCGCTCGTGCTGGTGCTGCGCACCCGGCAGGCGATGCGGGGGCACGGCCTGTCGCCGTCGCCGCGCGCCGCCGAGGCGGGTGCCGAGGGCACCGCGTCGACCGACGAGACACCCGCGGCGCACACGCTCGTCGCGTTCGTCGCGAACCCCACCAAGCCCGGGGTGCCCGAGCTGCGCGACGCCGCGGTGCAGGCGTGCGCCGCGCGCTACCTCCCCGAGCCGATGTGGTTCGACACCACGGCGGAGGACCCGGGCATCGGTCAGGCGCGCGAGGCGATCGAGAAGGGTGCGCAGCTCGTCGTCGCGGTCGGCGGGGACGGGACGGTCCGCGCCGTGGCCGAGGGGCTCTCGGGCACGGGCGTCGCGATGGGGCTCCTGCCCCAGGGCACGGGGAACCTCCTCGCCCGCAACCTCGACATCCCGCTGACGGACGTCGAGGAGATGCTCCGGATCGCGCTGACCGGTGACGACCTCGCGATCGACGTCGGCTGGCTCACGGTCGTCCGCGACGAGTCCGACGTGCGCGACGACATCGCGGAGGCGGACCCCGAGGCCGTCGCGCCCGAGGAGACGCCCGCGGACACGGCCGAGCCCGCGCGCGACCACATCTTCCTCGTCATGGCAGGCCTCGGCTTCGACGCCGCCGTCATGGGCGACACCGACGAGGACCTCAAGGCGAAGGTCGGCTGGTTCGCGTACTTCCTCGCGGGCGCCAAGCACCTGCGCGGGCGCCGCATGCGGGTCGCGATGTCGGTCGATGGCGAGCCGTGGCGCGCCGCGCGACTGCGCAGCATCGTCTTCGGCAACGTCGGCCGGCTCCCGGGCGGCATCACGCTCATCCCCGGCGCTGAGGCGAACGACGGCGTCCTGCACGTCGGCGCGCTCGACGCGCGCGGCGGGATCCTCGGCTGGCTCCAGCTGTTCAGCGAGGTGAGCATGCAGCGGTTCGGCTTCCGGACCGAGCTGCCCAACCGGATCGGCCGGATCGACCACGTCAACGCGCGCGAGGTGCGCGTGCGCTCACGCGACCCGCAGCCCGTGCAGGTCGACGGCGACACGATCGGCGAGGCGCTCGAGGTCGCGGCCAAGATCCAGGAGCGCGCCCTCGTCGTGCGGGTGCCCGTGGGGGACGACGACTGAGTCGTCTCGCCGGACCGGTGACCCCGGTCGGTGGCCGGTCCCCTCAGTGCGCGCGGCCCTCGCGCAGCGCCTCGACCCACGTGCGTGCCGCGGCGAAGTCGGCGTCGAAGGTCCCCGGCCGGACGTCGCCGTGCGGGCGGTCGACCCGGGGGTACGAGCCGAGGAACCGCACGTGCGGGCACACGCGGTGCAGGCCCATGAGGGCCTCGGCCATGCGCTCGTCGTCGACGTGGCCCTCGGCGTCGATCGAGAACGAGTAGCGACCCAGCGAGTCGCCGATTGGCCGTGACTCGATGCGCGAGAGGTTGACCCCGCGCGTCGCGAACTGCTCGAGCATCTCCAGCAGCGCACCGGCCTGGTTGCTCGGCAGGTGCACCACGAGCGTGGTCTTGTCGGACCCCGTGCGCGGCGGGACCGGCCCCGGACGGCCGACGAGGACGAACCGCGTGACGGCGTGGTGGTTGTCGGCGACGCCCTCGGCGAGCGGCACGAGGCCGTACGGCCCGACGGCGGGCGGTGGCACGAGCGCGGCGTCGAACCCGGGGTGCCGCTCCCCCGACGCGAACGTCGCCGCGGGGGCGGTGTTCGACGTCGCGGGGACGTGCTCGGCACCCGGGACGTGCTCCGCGAGCCAGCGGCGGCACTGCGCCCACGCGTGCGGGTGGGCCGCGACGCGACGCACCGACCCGATCGTCGTCCCGGGTCGGGCGGCGAGCACGAACGAGACCGGCACGATCATCTCGCGCTGGAGCACGAGCGGGTCGCCCGTGGCGAGCGTGTCGAGCACCGCGGTCACGGAGCCCTCGACGGAGTTCTCGATCGCGACGACGGCGTGGTCCGCCCGGTCCGCCCGCACGGCCTCGATCGCGGACACGACGTCGACCTGCGGGAGGTACTCGGCGTCGTCGGGCGACGCGACCTGGCGCAGCGCCGCCTCGGTGAACGTCCCGGCGGGGCCCAGGTAGGCGTAGCGCGGTCGACCGTCGTGCCCTGTACCCGTCATCTGCCCGTCATCCGCCCGCCGTGTGCCCGTCGTTCCGCCGTCGTGCCCGCTGGTGCCGCGTCGTGCCCTGCCGTGCCCTGCCGTGCCCGCTGGTGCCCGCTGGTGCCCGCTGGTGCCCGCTGGTGCCCGCCGTGCCCCGCCGTCCGTCCTGCCGGCGCACCGGCGGAGCCGGGCCGAGCGTAGTCCGCACGTAGGCTGATGCGGTGCCCCGTCCCACCCCCGCCGCACGTCGGCGGCGCCTGCGCCGCGCCGTGGCCGCGGTCACGGCGGTGGCGATGCTCGCGACGGCGCTCGCGGGTGCGGTGCTCGCGTTCGCACCCCCGGCACGGGCCGCGACCGACGACACGACCGGTCCCGCGGGTGCCGCCGGTGCCGACAGGGTCGTGCTCGTGGGGACCGCCGGCCTGCGCTGGGACGACGTCCACACGCTCTCGACGCCCGCCCTGTGGGAGCTGTCGCGCAGCGGCTCCATCGGCACGGTCGCGGCGCGCAGCGTGCGCTCGTCCGCGTGCCCCGCGGACGGCTGGCTCGCGGTGTCGGCGGGTGCTCGTGCCGCGGACCTGCCCGGCGAGCGCTACGGCGAGTGCCGCGCGCTGAGGTCGCCGTCGGTCGACGCGCCCGTGCCCGGCTGGTCCGACTACGTCGAGGCCGCGTCGCGGTCGCGGTTCGACGCGACCCTCGGTCTGCTCGGGACGCTCCTGCGCTCGGAGCAGGTCCCGGCCGCGGGGTTCGGTCCGGGTGCCGCGATCGCGCTCGCCGACGGCGACGGGACGGTCGTCGGCACGCACCAGGCGCTCCCCCGCGACCCGGGGGCGATCACCGAGGCCGTCGAGGTGGCGCTCGACGACGCGCGCCTCGTCGTCGTCGACGCCGGGGCCGTGCGCGACATCGGGCGCGCGACCGTCCCGCGCCCGGAGGACGAACCCGAGCAGCCCGACGACGACGCGCCGGTCGAGCCGCAGCCGACGGGCGAGGAGCCCGAGGGCCCCCAGGTCATCACCGAGCCGACGCGCGCGCAGCAGGTCCAGCCCGTCGACGCGCGGATCGCCGCGGTGCTGGAGGCGGTCGACGACTGGGACGGCGGGGACGTGACGGTCCTGGTCGTGTCGCTCGCGGACTCGGGGACGGTCGCGCGCATGCAGCTCGCGGCCGCGGCCGGGCCGGCGCCGGACGGCGAGCGCTACGTCGAGTCGCTGCTCGGCACGCGCTCGACGCGGCAGCCGGGCTACCTCCAGGCCACCGACGTCACGCCGACGCTCCTCGCGCTCCTCGGGCTGTCCGGCGAGGCTCCCGCGGGTGCGCTCGTCGGGAGCCCGGTGCGGCCCGTGCCGGGACCGGGCAGCGCGATCGAGCGACTGGCCGCCGTCGTCGACGTCGACCGGCACCAGGTCGCGGCCGATCCGGTGATCCCGCGCACCTACACGTGGCTCATCGTCGTCAACCTGCTCCTGCAGGCCGTCGTCGTCGTCGGGCTGAACGGGCGCGTCATCGCGGTGACCGGTGCGCTCGCGCACCGCGTGCGCGACGCCGCCGCACGCCGCCGGTCCGCGCACGTCCCGACCGGGCGCGCCCCGCACGCGGCGAACCCGATGGCCGCGGTGCCGGTGCTGCGGGGGCTGCTCGTCGCGGGTGTCGCGGTGGGCTCGTTCCCCGTCGCGACGACGCTCGCGAACCTCGTCCCGTGGTGGCGCGTGACCTCGTCGGGCTGGGCGGTCGTCGGGGCGATCGGCCTCGGTGTCGCGGTCCTGTCGACCCTCGCGCTGCTTCCGCCGGTGCGTCGCGCGGTCCTCGGCCCGATGGGCGTCGTCGCGGGGGCCACGGCGCTCGTGCTCGCGGTCGACGTCGCGACCGGGGCGCGCCTCCAGCTGTCCGCGCCGCTCGGTGTCGAGCCGGTCGTCGGCGCGCGCTTCTACGGCTTCAACAACACGTCGTTCGCGCTGTTCGCGTCGGCGTCGCTGCTCGTCGCCGCGGCCGTGGCCGACCCCCTGGTGCGTGCGGGCCGACGGCGGCGCGCCGCGGTGGTCGTCGCGGTGATCGGCGTCGTCGCGACGGTGCTCAACGGGACGCCCGGGCTCGGCAGCGACTTCGGCGGACCGCCCGCCCTTGTCCCCGGCTTCGCGATCCTCGCACTGCTCGCGGCCGGGATCCGGTTGTCGTGGAGGCGGATCCTCCTGGTGGGCGGCGGCGCGGGGATAGTCGTGCTCGCGTTCCTCCTGGCCGACTGGCTGCGACCGCCCGAGGACCGGACCCACCTGGGACGGTTCGTCGACACCGTGCTCGACGGGGGGCTCGGTGCCGTCGTCGGGCGCAAGCTCTCCCAGAACGTCGCCAACCTGGGCGGGACCTGGCTGACGCTCCTCGCGATCGGCGGCATCGCGCTCGTCGTCACGGTGCTCGCGCAGCCCCTGCGCCGCGCGGCCGCGGCGACCGACGGCGGCGCGTACGGCTGGCTGTCCTCGGGCGAGCCGCTGACCAACCTCGGCACGGCCGCACCGATGCTGCGGCCCGCGGTGCTCGCGCTCGCGGTGACGCTCGGGATCGGCTTCCTCGTCAACGACTCGGGCATCGTGATCCCCGCGATGGGGGTCTCGGTCGCGGTGCCGCTGCTGGTCGCGGTCAGCGCGGGGTGGCTGCTGCGCGTGCGCGCCGAGCGCGACGCCCTGGAAGGCCGGACCGACCAGCGGCGTGGGACGCGCCAGGGCGCGACGACGGGCTGAGGGGCGGCGGGCCGGACGCCGGCTCGGGGGCCTGGGTTGCGGGCCGGAGGGTGGCGGGCCGGAGGCCCGACGGGCTCAGCGCCCGCGGCCGACCGCGCGACGCATGCGGCGCGCGTTGACGGCGAGCAGCACGTCGCGGTACTGCGCGGCGCGGTGCAGCTGACCCCTGAGGTCGGTGCCCGACGGGCGGTGCCGCAGGTCGCACGGCACCTCGACCGCGACGAACCCCTTGGTCAGCAGGTCGATCGTCATGCCGGTCTCCACGCCCCAGCCCCGGGCGAGCGGCGTCGCGGCCTCGAAGGCCTCGCGCGTCAGGCAGCGCATCCCCGACAGCGGCTGCGTCGGCGTCCACCCCGTCATCGACTGGATGGACCGGCGCGCGAGCCCGACGACGATGCCGCGGCCACCCGCGCCGGGCTGCGGCGGCAGGAGCGCGATCGACACGTCGGCCGACCCCTCGAGCACGGGCGGCACGAGCGGTGCCGTGTTGACCGCGGACTCGGCGAGGTCCCCGTCGATGAACAGCAGCAGGCGCGGCTTGCGGTCCGGCGCGTCCCGCATCGCGACGACGGCGGCGCCGGTCTCCATCGCGGCGGCCTTGCCGCGGTTGTGCGAGTGGCGCACGACGACGGCTCCCGCGTCGCGCGCGACGTGCTGCGTCGCGTCCTCGCTGCCGTCGTCGACGACGAGGACGAGGTCGACGTTCGGGATCGCGCGTGCGGCCCGGACCGTCGCCGCGATCCGCCGTGCCTCGTTCTTCGCGGGGATGACGACGGCGACCCGCTGGGCGTCGCGACGGGTGGTGGCCACGGCCACACCCTAACGATGGTTCGGGACGGCGTCATCGCGACGCCACGTCCTGGTCAATCGTCGGCAATCCCGGGACGACGCTCGTCCCGGGCACCGTCGTGCCGGATCCCGCGGTGCCGGATCGCGCCGGCCGCCCGCGGTAGGGGACGGGCGGTCGGCGACGGGCGTCAGCGCAGCGTCAGCTGGCGCGCGACGAGGCCCGCGCGGGCACGCCGCTCGTTCGCGTCGAGCGACCCCTCGACCGCGAGCGCCGCGTCGAGCCGCTCGCCGAGCGCCGCCACGGCCGCGTCGAGGTCCTCGAGCGACACCGACTGGTCGAGGTCCCACACGGGGACCAGGAGCCCGCACGAGCGGAACGCGCCGATGAACCGGCCCACCGAGCCGCCGTCGCCGAGGCCGGACTCGCGGCGCGCGTGCAGGCGCGCGAGCGCGTCGAGGAAGACCTGCTCGTCGTGCGGCTGGGCCCAGCGCAGGAAGTCCTTGTCGCCCATGTGCGCGCGGTAGGCCGCGTCGACCGAGGTGAGCCGCTCGGTCTGGATGACAGACTCGTTCATGCGGTCGAGCGCGTCGCGCACGTCCTCGGACTCGTCGATCCCCGACCCGACCCACCAGTCGAAGCCCTCGTGGACCGTGACCTCGAACGGCACGGTCAGGTCGAGGACGTCCTGGAGCCGAGGCCCGGGCTCGGGCAGCCGCGTCGCGGTCACGGGCGTGCCGGCGGGCAGCTCGGCCGCCTGGAGCAGCAGGTCGGCGAGGTCGCGCGACGCGTCGCCCGAGCCGGCGTTCTGCTGGAGCGCGACCATGAGCGTGCCGTCCGCGCGGTGCAGCGCCGGCCAGCCGAGCGGCAGGGCGGTCGCGACGACGACGTCGCGCGAGCCGTGCTCGGCGGTCGTGCGCGCGGTCCCCGTCGCCGACGGGACCACCTCACGCATCGCGACCCAGTCGGGCTCACCCGGCAGACCCTCGAAGGGACGCAGCACGAAGTCGACGGACGCTCTCTTGGCCATGGGCAGCGAGGGTAGCCGAGGCGACCGGGGCGCGCGGGGGCCCGCGGGACGGGCTCGGGGGACGCAGGAGGACGCGGGGCGGACGGTCCTTGCGCCGGACGGGGCCCGGGGTGCTTGGATCGACCCATGCACGAGCGCGCCGGAACCCCCGCCCTGCCCGAGGACCTCATCGACGTCGACGCGGTGGTCGGCGCGTACTACGACCGGGTGCCCGACGTGGACGACCCGGCGCAGCAGGTCGTGTTCGGCACCTCGGGGCACCGCGGGTCGTCGCTCGACGGCGCGTTCAACGAGGCGCACATCATCGCGATCACCGCGGCGATCGTGGAGTACCGCCGCTCGCAGGGCACCGACGGGCCCCTGTTCATCGGCCGCGACACCCACGCGCTGTCCGAGCCCGCGTGGCGCACCGCACTCGAGGTCCTGGCGGCCGCCGACGTCGACGTGCACGTCGACGCGCGCGACGGCTTCACGCCGACCCCCGCGGTGTCGCACGCGATCCTGCTGCACAACGGCGCGGGCACGGCGCAGGGCGTGCGCACGGGCGGGACGGGCGTCGGGTCGACCGGCGGCACGGGCCTCGCCGACGGGATCGTCGTCACGCCGTCGCACAACCCGCCGCGCGACGGCGGCTTCAAGTACAACCCGCCCCACGGCGGCCCCGCCGGCTCGGACGCGACCGGCTGGATCGCCGCGCGCGCCAACGAGCTCATGCGGCAGGGCGTCGGCAGCATCCGGCGGGTCCCGTTCGAGCGGGCCGTCGCCGCGCCGACGACGCACCGGCACGACTTCCTCTCGGCGTACGTCGACGACCTGCCGACCGTGCTCGACATCGACCTGATCCGCGCGAGCGGCGTCCGCATCGGCGCCGACCCGCTCGGCGGCGCCGCGGTGCACTACTGGGGCGAGATCGCCGAGCGGCACGGCCTGGACCTGACGGTCGTCAACCCCGAGGTGGACCCGCGCTGGTCGTTCATGACGCTCGACTGGGACGGCAAGATCCGGATGGACTGCTCGTCGCCGTCGGCGATGGCGTCGCTCGTGCAGGCCATGGCGGGCCGGGACGCGGACGGCACGACCCCGTTCGACGTCGCGACGGGCAACGACGCGGACGCCGACCGGCACGGCATCGTGACCCCCGACGCGGGCCTCATGAACCCGAACCACTACCTCGCCGTCGCGATCGACTACCTGTACGGCGGCGCTCGCCCGGGCTGGTCGCAGACGGCCGCGATCGGCAAGACGCTCGTGTCCTCGGCGCTGATCGACCGGGTCGCGGCCGCGCACGGGCGCGACCTCCTCGAGGTGCCGGTGGGCTTCAAGTGGTTCGTGCCGGGCCTGCTCGACGGCACCGTCGGCTTCGGCGGCGAGGAGTCGGCGGGCGCGTCGTTCCTGCGCCACGACGGGACGGTCTGGAGCACCGACAAGGACGGCATCCTGCTCGCGCTGCTCGCGTCGGAGATCACGGCCCGGACGGGCTCGTCGCCGTCGCAGCTGCACGCCCGGCTCGTCGAGCGCCACGGGGAGTCCTGGTACGCGCGGGTCGACGCACCGGCGACGCGCGAGCAGAAGTCGGCGCTCGCCGCCCTGCGCCCGGAGCAGGTGACCGCGACGACGCTCGCGGGCGAGGAGATCACCGCCCGGCTGACAGAGGCGCCCGGCAACGGCGCGTCGATCGGCGGCCTCAAGGTCACGACGCCCAACGCGTGGTTCGCGGCGCGCCCGTCGGGGACCGAGGACGTCTACAAGGTCTACGCGGAGTCGTTCGTCTCGGCCGAGCACCTCGCCGAGGTGCAGAGCGCTGCGCAGGAGCTCGTCACGCGGACGCTCGCGGGCTGACGCGGGTCACGCCGACCGGCGTCCCCCGGCGGCGAGCCACGCCGCGAAGTCCTCGGGCGGCAGGGGCCGCGACCACACGTACCCCTGCGCCGAGCGGCAGCCGACCGTCCGGAGCTCCGCGACGTGCGCGGGCGTCTCCACGCCCTCCGCGACGACCTCCAGGCCCAGCGACTCGCCGAGGCGTACGAGCGTCGTGACGATCGCGCGCGAGCGGACGTCGTCGAGCATGTCCGCGACGAAGCGGCGGTCGATCTTGATCATCGAGATCGGCAGCTCGATGATGCGCGTGAGCGGGCTGTAGCCCGTGCCGTAGTCGTCGGCGGCGAGCGCGATGCCGGCGTCGCGCAGCGTCGCGAGCTCGTCGAGCAGCGCGTCGCTCACCTCGTCGAGGTGCGTCTCGGTGAACTCGAGCACGAGCCGGTGCGGCGGCAGCCCGGTCTCGGCGAGCGCGTCGCGGACGACGTCGACGAACCCGGGGCGGTCGAGCTGCCGTGCCGAGACGTTGACATGCACCGCGGGCGCCTGCGCGTCGGGACGGTCGGCCGCTGCGGCGTCTGCGCCGGACCCCGCCGTCCCGCCGCCCGGGACCGGCCAGGCGGCCGCGAGCGCGCACGAGCGGCGCAGCACCCACGCGCCGAGCTCGGGCATGAGGCCCGCCTGCTCCGCGACGTCGAGCCACTCCCCCGGCGCGAGCAGGCCGCGCTCGGGGTGGTACCAGCGCACGAGCGCCTCGGCGGCGGTCGTCGCGCCCGTGCGCAGGTCGAGCACGGGCTGGAGGTGGACCTCGAGACCGCCGTGCGCGAGCGCGTGGCGCAGCTCGCGCTCGACGCGGACCGACCGCAGCGCCCGCTCGCGGTGCACGTCGGAGTAGACGACCGCGCGGCGCTTGCCCTCGGCCTTCGCCGCGTACATCGCGGCGTCGGCGTCGCGGAGGAGGTCCTCCGGCGTCGCCCCGCGCGCGCCGCGCACGATCCCGATGCTCGCGCCCACCGTGAAGGGCTGCGCCCCCACGAGCACGGGCCGCGACACCGCGTCGAGGACCGCGCGCGCGAGCTCGTCGGCGTCGTCCTCGCCGTCGGCGACGGGTCGCAGCAGGACGAACTCGTCGCCGCCGAGCCGCGCGGCGAGGTCCCCGGGTCGCAGGAGGGCCTGGAGGCGGTGCGCGACCTCGACGAGCACCTGGTCGCCGACGGTGTGGCCAGCGGAGTCGTTGACGTGCTTGAAGTCGTCGAGGTCGCAGAACAGCAGGAGCAGCCCGGGCCCGTCGTCGGGCAGCGTCTGCAGCGCGAGCCCGACCCGGTCGCGCAGCAGCACCCGGTTGGCCAGCCCGGTCAGGGAGTCCTGGAGCGCCTGCGCGGTGAGGCGCTCCTCGGCCTCGCGGCGCGCGGTGGCGTCCACGAGCTGGCCGACGAACATGTCGCGGCCGACGCTCTCGGGCAGCCGCGACAGCGCGACCTCGAGCCAGCGGTGCCCGTGGTGGGTGCGCAGCTGGACCTCACCGCGCCAGCCGTCGACCGAGCCGCGACGCACCGCCGCGACGACGCCGTGCAGGAGGTGCCGGTCGTGGTCCTCGAGCCGGCTCGTCCAGCACGCGCCGAGGAGGTCGTCCTCGGTGTCCTCGAGCAGCCGGGCGGTCACGACGTTGAGCTCGACGACGTCGAGCCCGCCCGCGACGTGCCCCACCCCGGTGTGGTCGGGCGCACCCGGGCAGCGCCGCAGCAGCATCATGCCGACGAGCGACTCGTTGAAGCCCTGCCGGAACAGCCGCTCGCTCGCGGCGAGGCCCTCGACGGTGATCCGGCGCGCGCTGACCGACACCGCGAGCGGGAGCGTCACGACCGCGAGCGTGAGCAGGTACGCCTGGACGAGGTGGCTCACCGACGGCGCACCGGGCGCGGCCTCGTGCGTGAACGGGCCGCTCCCGAGCGAGCTCGCGGTGGTCACGGCGACCGCGACGGCGAGCAGCTGCGACGCCGCGACGCGGGGCGGGAAGCGCAGCGCGCCCCAGACCAGGAAGGGCAGGACGACGAACGTGAGGGGCGCGCCCTGGTCGGGCCCGTAGGTCGCCGCGACCGCGACCGCGAGGGCCGCGGTCTGGATCCCGAGCTCGACGCGCCGCAGGCGCGCGCGGACCCGCGTGAGCCGGAGCCCGAACGGTGCGATGACGGCGATCGACGCCGCGTGGCTCAGCATCACGGTGCGCGCGGTCGACGTGAGGTCGGCGTAGCCCGAGAGCTCGACCGTCAGCCCGGCCACGAGGCCCATGACGGCCGCACCGGCGGCGACGGCACCGAAGAAGCGGACGACGTCCTCGATCGTGCCGAGCGACGGGCGGCGGCCGTCCCGGCGCAGGAGCCACGCGACCGTGAGCACCTCGAGCGTGTTCGCGAGGGCCATGCCCGCCGACGTCGCCAGGGGGCGCCCGCCGAAGCCGAGGTTCGCGGCGAAGGTCGTGACCAGGACCAGCCCGAGCACGAGCGGCAGCCGCCGGCGCGGGGCCCACGCCGCCGCGACGACGCCGAGCCCGGCTGCGGGCCACCACGGTGCGATCCGACCCGGGCTGCTGCCGAGGACGACGGCGAACGTGGCGAGCGCGAACGTCCCCACGGCGACGAGCACGAGGGTCAGGGGCCCGAACCGGAGGAGGCGGTCGACGACACCGCCCGGCGCGTCCGTGCCGGGGCCGTCCAGGACGGCCGGGAGGTCCTCCGCGAGCAGATGAGCGCCCGGCGGCGTCTGCTCGGCGGTCGTGACCATCGTGTGCCCTTCGTGCGGTGCGCGTCCGGAGCCGTCCATCATCGCGGGTCACCCGTCCGAGGGACAGGGCCGACCGGGTAAAACCCCGCGCCGGGCCGGTCACGTCGGACCCGACTGGCAGAATCGGCCGGTGATCCACACGTACGCGACCGTGCTCCGGCAGCCGGGTGCACTCGCGTTCTCCGCCGCGGGGGTCGCGGCACGCCTGCCGATGTCCATGGTCGGGCTCGGCATCGTCCTCATGGTCGAGCGGCTCTACGACTCGTACGCGCTCGCGGGCCAGGTGTCCGCGGCCAACGTCATCGCGCACGCGCTGTGCGCACCGCAGCTCGCCCGCCTCGTCGACCGGCGCGGGCAGGCGCGCATCATGCGCCCGGCCGTCACGCTCGCCGCGACGAGCCTGACGGCGCTCGTCGTGACCGCCGCGACGGGCGGACCCGTGCCGCTCCTCTTCGTGTTCGCCACGCTCGCGGGCGCGACGGTCGGCTCGATCGGTGCGCTCGTGCGCGCGCGCTGGTCGTTCGTCCTGACCGACCCGCGCCAGGTGCACACCGCGTACTCGCTCGAGTCCGCGCTCGACGAGCTCGTCTTCATCATCGGGCCCGTGGTCGTCACGCTCCTCGCGACGGGTGTCGCACCCGCCGCCGGGCTGGTCCTGCCGATCGTCGCGATGCTGGTCGGCGGCCACCTGTTCCTCGCGCTGCGCGCGACCGAGCCGCCGCCCACCGTCCGCGACCCCGGGGTGCGGCACGGGCACGTGCTCCGGTCGGGCGGGATGGTCGTCGTCGTCGCGGTGTTCGTGGCGGTCGGGGCGATCTTCGGGGCGACCGACGTCGCGACGGTCGCGTTCGCCGAGGCGGAGGGGTCGCCCGGTGCGGCGGGGGCGGTGCTCGCCGTCTTCGCGGCGGGGTCGATGCTCGCGGGGCTCGGGTACGGCGCCCGGCACTGGGCGAGCCCGCTGTGGCTGCGCTTCGCGACGAGCGTCGCCGCGCTGGCCGTCGGCGTCTCGCTGTTCTTCGTCGTGACGAGCCTGCCCGCGCTCGCCGCGGTGATGTTCGTGACGGGCTTCGCGATCGCGCCGTCGATCATCACGGGCAACGGGCTCGTCCAGCAGCTGGTCGAGCCGGGGCGGCTCACCGAGGGCCTGACGTGGGTCAGCACGTCGCTCGGCGTCGGCGTCGCGCTCGGGGCGTCGAGCGCGGGCGCCCTCATCGACGTCCAGGGGCCGCGGGGTGGGTTCCTCGTCGTGGTGGCGGGTGCGGGCCTCGCCGTCGTCGCGACGCTCGTCGCGCTGCCGACGCTGCGGACGCCCGCGCGGACGACGCCGGTGGCGCGACCCGCCTGAGTCCTCGCGGAGCGGGGCCGCGGGGGACGGGGCGGCGGCGGGGTAGGGCAGCGCGGCCGGGTCAGCGGGGGCCGAGCCGGCGCGCGAACGCCCGGGCCCGGCGGGCGGCGTCGTCTGCCGCGAGGAGCCGCTCGACGTCGGGCAGGTCGAGCGGGCGGCCGAGCAGGAAGCCCTGACCGTCGTCGCACGCGAGCGCGTGGAGGCGACGCAGCTGGACGCTGCTCTCGATCCCGGCGCCCACGACGCTCATCCCGAGCCCGTGCGCGACCTCGATCACGGCGGCCGCGAGGTCCGGGTGGTCGGCGAGCTCGGCGAACCGCCCGAGCTTGACGACGCTCACCGGGATGCGCGGCAGCAGGGCGAGGGCCGCGAACGACGAGCCGAAGTCGTCGACCGCGAGCTGCACGCCGATCCCGTCGAGCGCCGAGAGCACGTCGGCGAGCTCGGCGCCCTCGTTGAGCAGGGCCCGCTCGGGCACCTCGAGCCGCAGCTGGGAGGGCAGGAGGTCGTTCTCGGCGAGCACTGCTGCGACCTGCTCGACGAACCCGTCGGCGCGCAGCTGGCGGACGGTCACGTTGACGGCGATGGTCAGCGGGTCGGCGTCGTCGTCCGCGTCCCGCCTCCACCGCGCGAGCTGCGCGCACGCCGCGCGCAGGACCCAGCCGCCGATCCCCGCCATGAGGCCGCGGCGCTCGGCGAACGCGATGAAGTCCCGCGGGCCGAGCGTCCCGCGCTCGGGGTGGTCCCAGCGCAGGAGCGCCTCGAAGCCGAGCACCTGCTGGTCGACGAGCGACAGGAGCGGCTGGTAGACGAGCCGGAACTCGCCGTCGTCGAGCGCGCGGCGCAGGTCCGCGACGAGGGTCGCCGAGCTCACCTCGCCCTCGGCGTCGTCCCCGGAGACCCGGAACCGGTTCCGTCCGCCCTCCTTCGCTCGGTACATCGCCGCGTCGGCGTCGCGGAGCAGCTCCGACGCGGTGGTCCGCGGGTCCGCCGACAGGACGACGCCGACGCTCGCGGACACGCGCAGCGACAGCGGGCCGTCGACGACGGGCTCGGCGAGGACGCGCACGACGGTCTCCGCGAGGCGCCGGACGTCGTCGTCCTCGGTCACGCCCTCGCGAAGGATCACGAACTCGTCGCCGCCGAGGCGAGCGACGAGGTCCCGCGGGCGCGTGACGGACGTGAGCCGCGCGCTGAGCTCGGTGAGGACGCGGTCGCCGACGTCGTGGCCGTACGTGTCGTTGATCTCCTTGAAGTGGTCGACGTCCACGAAGCACAGCGCGAGGCGGGCCCCGCGACGGCCCGTGCGGCGCACGGCCCTGCCGAGACGGTCCATGAGGAGGTACCGGTTGGCCAGGCCCGTGACCGAGTCGTGCATCGCCTGGTGCGCGAGGGCGGCCTCGGCCTGCTTCGTCGCGGTGATGTCACGCGTCGAGGTGAGCACGCCGACGACGGCGCCTGTGCTGTCGCGGTCGGGCGAGACCGTCGTGTGGAACCAGGCCTCGGCTCCGTCGTCCGTGCCCGGCACCGAGAACTCGATCTCGTCGGGCTCGCCCGTGCGGAGCACGCGGCGCAGCGCCTCCTCCCACAGCGCGAGCGACGTGTCGCCCATGCCGATCTCGCGGTCGGTGCGGCCGATGAGCTCCTCGAGCGACGTCCCGCGGGACTGCTCGCCGGCGGGGTTGATGTACTGGTAGCGCAGCTCGCGGTCGTACTTGGCGATCGCGTCGGTGGAGGCGTCGAGCACCGCGCGGAGCTGGGACTCGACGCGGCGGAGCTCCGCGTTGGCGGCCTCGGTGGCGTCCGCCATGAGCGCCATCTCCTGCTCGGCGCGCACGAGCGACGTGATGTCGCGCGAGATGCCGTAGACGCCGACGACCTCCCCGGCCGCGTCCCGCAGCGGGAACGTCGACACCGAGACCCAGCTGTCGGGACGGTCGTGCCAGCGCTCGCGGACCTTCTGCTGCACGATCGGGCGGCCGGTGCGCATGACGCGCTGCTCGTCGTCGTACGACGCCGCCGCGTAGGCCTCCGCGTACAGGTCGAAGTCGTCGAGGCCGACCATCTCCTCGGGCGTGCGGCCGTGCTGCCGCGCGCAGCCGAGGCTCGCGCGGAGGTAGCGGCTCTCGCGGTCCTTGACGTACACGACCTCCTCGTCGCTGCCGAGCAGGTTGAGGACGAGGAGCCCGTCGACGTCGAGGGTCGTGGTGGCGGGGAGGGCGGTGGTGGTGGGGAGATCGGGGTCGATGCCGCCGGCCGGCGTGTCGTCGAGCGCGTGCCGCGGGTGCGGGGCGTCGCCGGTCCGCGGGTGCGGGGCGTCGCCGGTCCGCGGGGCCGTCGCCGAGTCGGCGGGCCGTCGGCGCCCTCCCCGCGCGCGGTCGGCCGGCGTGTCGGGACGAAGCTCGGCCGGGGTGCCAGCCCGGGTGCCGGTCGAGGGGTCGACCCGGGTGCTGGGCGCGGTGCCGGGAGCGAGGCCGTCGGCGTGCGGGCGCGGCGCAGCGGCGGCGGTGTCGACGAGGGGGTCGACCGCGTGCCGCTGGTCGCGTGGCAGCCGATGGCTCATCGTCGCGCCTGCTCACTTCTCGGGGTCGTCGCCGACAGTAGCGGCCGACACGCGCGGTCGTTCCGGGTCCGATGGGGCAATTCGGCCGGTCGGGTGCATGGATTCACCCGGTTCGCCGGGCTCGCGGCGTGAGCCGACCGCCAGGTGGGTCCGTGGGGCTGGTGCACTGGTCAGCGGCGCGTGGTCACGGTCCGGCAGCTCGCGCCTCACGCTCTCCCGGCCGCGCCCCGCCGGCCGCGCCCCGCCGGCAGGCTCAGCCGACCGTCGCGCCGAAGACGGTGCCGAGGCCGTAGGTGACGAGCGCGGCCCCGGCGCCCACCGCGAGCTGGCGCAGGGCACGGCTGAACGGTGGGCCGCCCGAGATGAGGCCGACCATCGCTCCCGTCAGGAGGAGTGCGAGCCCGACCGCGACGACGGCGACGACGAGCGCCACCGAGCCGTCGAGCCCGAGCAGGAACGGCAGCACGGGCACGGCGGCCCCGGAGCCGAAGAAGCAGAAGGACGAGACGGCCGCCCCGAGCGCCGAGCCGACGACGTCGTGCGGCTCGCCCGCGGTGCGCGAGTGGTGCGGCGACGGGGCGTGCAGCGCGCCGACGTCGGCGGCCTCGAGGTCGGCCAGGACCTCGTCGGCGCGACGCTGGGCGTCGTCGGCGGACATGCCGCGGGCGCGGTAGACGAGGCTGAGCTCGTTGGCGCTCACGTCGAGGTGCGGGAGGGCGGCCGCGGCTGCCGCGCTCGGGGCCGACGCCGCGAGGAGCTCGCGCTGCGACCGGACGGAGATGTACTCGCCCGCACCCATCGAGAGCGCCCCCGACAGCAGCCCGGCGAGTCCGGTCAGCAGCACCGTCGCGGTGGGCACCCCCGCGGCGGCGACGCCGATGACGATCGCGAGGTTCGACACGAGCCCGTCGTTCGCGCCGAAGACGGCGGCCCGGAACGTCCCGGACAGCTGGTTGCGTCCCCGGGTCGCGAGCGCGCGCACGACCTCCTCGTGGATCCGCTCGTCCGCGGCCATGGTGGGTGTCGCGTCGAGATCGGCCTCGTACGTCGCACGGGCCTCCGCGCGCTGCGCGAGCGCCAGCACGAAGACGGAGCCGAATCGCCGCGCGAGCCACGCCAGGATCCGGAACCGGATGTCGCCGCGACGCGGCTCGCCGACCTGGTCCCCGAGCAGCTGCTCCCAGTGCGCGGCGTGCCGCCCCTCGGCCTCGGCGAGGGCGAGCAGGATCTCGCGCTCCTCACCGTCGCGGTGCCGCGCGAGATCGCGGTAGACGGCCGCCTCGGCACGCTCGTCGGCGAGATGACGGCGCCAGCGGCGGAGGTCGGCGGGGGTGGGGCCTGTCACGGGACGAGCCTGCCACGAGCCTGCCGGTCGTCGGCGGGACAGGGGGGACGGGGGCGGGACGGGGCGGGACGGCGGCGGACCGACTTCCCTCCATCAGGGCCCGCGACCGCGGTCCGAGCGGGAGCCGTCGCGACTCGTGGCCGCAGTGGGCGTCGTCCGCCGTCGAGCGGGCCGGGTCGCCGTGAGCGACCGCCCCGCCCGGTCGGCGAAGGTCCAGCCTGACCGACCGAGTGCAGGCGCGACGGCGCGCGGAGCCGCGGCGCTGGTCCTGTCACGCGCGACCGACCCGGGCCCCTGCGCCTGGGCCTGGGCCTGGGCACGGGCCTGGGCCTGTCCCTGCGCCTGCGCCTGCGCGAGGGCCTCGGCCGTTCTGGCTGCGACCCGCCGTGCTGTGCGACGACCCTCCCCCGTCACCGGCTGCGATCCACGAGCCGCACGGCGGGCGGGCGTGATGGTGACCCCCGTCCGGTGGACGTGGTCGTGGTGGTGCCAGCAGAGCAGGATCGCGTTGTCGACCGAGGTGACGCCGCCGTCGGCCCAGTGGTGCGGGTGGTGGACGTCGCAGCGGGCCGGTGGTTCGTGGCAGCCGGGGAAGGAGCAGTGCCGGTCCCGCGCGATGACGGCTCGTCGAAGGGGGCCTGTGACGGTGCGCGCCGACCGCCCGACGTCGAGCACCGCCGACGCCGGACCGAACACGATCCGCGTCACCTCGCTGTCGCACGCGAGCCGCCGCAGGAGCGTCGTCGGGACGGGCGTCCCGTCGTCGAAGGTCGCCGGCGGGGTGTCCGCGCGGGTCAGGCCGACCTCGGGCACCAGCCGGTCCAGGTCGACGTGCACGCTCAGGTGGGGGCGAACGGCAGCCCCGGCACCCGTGAGCCCGTGGTCCAGGACCGTCCGCGTCAACGACGTCAGCGCATGAGCCCTCCGCTGCGAGGACGTGCGGGTGTCGTCACCGCTCGGCGTGCCCGCTGCCGAGGCGAGGGCCGCCGCGAGCAGCTGACCGTGCTCCTCCGTGAGGAACCCCGCGAGGTGGTAGCCGCCCATCGTCCTCGCGACGTCGAGGAACTCGCGCTCGACGGCGTCGCGGAACCCTCGCTCGTCGGCGTCGGGGTCGGCAGCGGCCGACCACCGCCGGACCAGGCTGCGGAAAGGATCGGCGGCGAGCAGCGTCGCCTGGTCGAGCAGGAACCGCTCGCCGCACGCCGACGTCCTGTCCCGCAGCGCGTCCCGTCGCGCCTCGCTCGTCGCCGCGACGGTGGCGAGGACCCGCGCGTGCTCCAGAGGGACGGAGCCCCGCGTCACGGCCTCGGCCGTCGCCGCGAGCTCGTCGCGCAGCGCGCGGCCCAGGCGGACGTCCCGCCGCGCCGCTGCCGTCGAGCACCCGGTCCGCGACGCGAGCCACACGGGGAAGCTCCGCGCCCCGTCGAGCGCCCACCGGCCGTCGGCCTCGACCACGGGGAGGACACGCACCGCGACCCCGGTGATCCGGTCCGCGAGGCGGCGGAGTCCGACGTGGAGGTCGGCCGCGACGACGGCGTCGAGCGCCTCCGGGTCGACGTCCTCGACGAGCGCGTCGACCGCCCGGGCGAGGACGGAGAGGCGCGCACCGAGGTCCGCACGCCCGGTCGCCCCGTCCGTCGTCGTGCCCATGTGCGCCCCCTGCGAGCCCCGCGATCCCCTCGATGACAGGGATGACGCTACGACTTACCACTGACATGGAATTGCGCCGGGCAGCAATCACCCGTGAATCCTCGGATCGTCCCGCAACCCGGCTTTGCAGCCACCCATGAACGCCCTTTCGAAGGGCTGCATGAACTGTGGAGGAAATGCATTCTGGCGAATTGTGGACAGCCGCGACGGGCGCTGCGCTGCCAGTCCGGGTCAGCAGCCGCACGGCGGAGCGATCGAGCGCCACCGCCACGCGACCGCTGGGCACCAAGGCCCGCCCTCGAGCACCTGCCTACGACCTCAGGCGCCGACCCCGCCCCCGAGCACCGACCCCGCCCCCGAGCACCGGCCCCCCGACCTCAGGCCCCGGGGCCCGACCCAGGCGCCGTCCCCGACCTCAGGCGACGGGCCGCCAGCCGTGACGACCGCGCTCGTGGCGCTCGATCCCGTCGGCGAGCAGCGCGATCAGCGCAGCGGCGTCGGCCGGCGCGAGGCGTACGGTCGCCACGCACCTGCCCTGGCGCCAGGTGCTCAGCACCACGACGCCGTCGTCGTCGTGCCACGTCGCCTGGAGGCCGCGGTCGCCGCGGACGTCACGCAGCGCGACCGAGTCCACCAGCGCAGGAAGGCCCACGAGCTCGCCCATGACCCGACGATCCTCCCGTCCCTGCGCGATGTCCAGGGCCGGGCGGGCGACCGGGCCCGGGCAGGCGACCGGGCGGGGCGGGCAGGCGGGCGATCGGGCCCGGGCGGTCGCAGCCCCACGCGGGCGACCAGCGCACGGGGCCTGTCACTGCACCGGGGGACCGCTCACCACCGCACGACCGTCACGCCCGCGCCACCCACCCGGGCACCGCTGACCACCGCGCGACCCGCACCGTCGCCCGCCACCGACCCGGACCGGCAGCCCTCACCGCCCCGCGCCGCTCACCCCAGCGCCTTGAGCCGCTCCGCGAGCGGTCCAGCGACCTCGTCGAGGAACTCCTGCTGCTTCTCGTCGCCGATCTGCACGATCGCGAGGTCCGTGAACCCGGCTTCGACGTACGCCGACGCCGCCTCGACGATCGCGTCGAGGTCCGGCCCGCACGGGATCGCGTCCGCGACGTCGTCGGGCGTCACGAACTGCGACGCGGCGTCGAACGCCTCGGTGGTCGGGAGGTCGGCGTTGACCTTCCAGCCGAAGCCGAACCAGCGGAACTGCTCGTGCGCGCGGCGGGCGGCGACCTCCGGGTCGGGGTGCCAGCTGATCGGCATCTGCCCGATGCGCCGCGACTCCCCCAGACCGGCCTCCGACCGGACGCCCTTCCAGTGCTCGACGGCCTCGGCGTCCGGCTCGACCGCGACGAGGTGGTCCACCGCCGTCGCGAAGCGCTCGATCGACTGGGGGCCCGACACCGCGGCGCCGATCTCGACGCGCTCGTCGGGCAGGTCCCAGACCTTGGCCGAGTCCACGCGGAAGTGGTCGCCCTCGAACGTGAGGCGCTCGCCGTCGAGCAGCGCGCGGATGATCTCGACGGCCTCCTCGAGCATGTCGTGCCGCTCCCCCACGGCGGGCCACCGCTGGCCGACGACGTGCTCGTTGAGGTTCTCGCCTGCGCCGAGGTTGAGGAGGAAGCGGCCCCCAGACAGGACGCCGAGCGTCGCGGCCTGCTGCGCGACGACGGCGGGGTGGTACCGCAGGATCGGGCAGGTCACGTAGGTCATGAGCTCGATGCGCTCGGTCGCGTGCGCGACGGCGCCGAGGGTCACCCACGCGTTCGGGGCGTGCCCCTGCTCGTCGAGCCACGGGAAGTAGTGGTCGCTCGAGACGAGGAAGTCGAAGCCCTGACGCTCCGCCTCCTGCGCGTAGCCCACGAGCTCCCGCGGCCCGCTCTGCTCGGTCATGAGGGTGTACCCGATGCGCGTCATCCACCGAGGTTCACACCGTGCGCGCCCCCTCGCACGCGGGCGGCCCCGTCGACGGCCACCCTGGCGCGCGGCGGGCGCGACGCGCGGGGCAGCGGCCCGCCGACGACGGCGACTCGGCGCGCGCGCTGCCCGCGCGGCGCGTCCACAGGCGAGGGCCGCTCGTCCCACCCCACAGCCGTCGCGGACCGCACCCAGCGACCTCCCAGGGTCCGGGCGTAGCCTCTCGGGGTGCGCCACCGGCGTACTGTCACCCGGTGTCCGCATCTCGCGGACGACGACGGCCGGCGCGGACGCCACGGCGAACGCCGGCCCGGACCTCGACGACGAAGGACTGCCTGTGCGCCGACTGGCCGCCGCCCTCCTGACCACCACGCTCCTGCTCGCCGGCTGCGGGCAGTCCTCCGAGGAGCCGGAGACCGAGCCCACGGAGTCCGCGAGCACGGACGGGGCCGACGGCGCCGCCGAGGCCACCCCCGAGGACCTCGCCGCGCTCGAGGCCGTCGAGGTCGAGGGCGACCTGGGAGCCGCTCCCACGCTCACCTTCGAGCAGCCGTTCGCCGTCTCGGCACCCGTCGCGATCGTCGAGACCGAGGGCACGGGCAGCGAGCTCGCCGAGGGCCAGTCCGTGACGTTCCACTACGTCGCGTACGACGGCGACAACGGCGAGACCCTCGGCTCCACCTGGGAGACCGACCAGCCGCTGCGCATGAAGCTCGGCGACCAGCAGTACTACATCCCCGCGCTCACCGAGGCGATGGCCGGTCAGAAGGTCGGCACGCGCTTCCTCTTCGCGACCCCGGGTGGCGAGGCGACCGAGGAGGCCGAGGCCTTCGCCGCAGCCGTCATGGCCGTCGAGGTCATCGAGGCCAAGGACGTCCCCACGCGCGCCGAGGGCACCGCCGTCGCGCCCGTCGAGGGCCTCCCGACCGTCACGCTCGGCGAGGACGGCGCCCCGAGCGTCGAGATCCCCGAGGGCTCGACCGCCCCGACCGACCTCACGGTGCAGCCGCTCATCGAGGGCACCGGCCCGGAGGTCCAGCAGGGCCAGACCATCTCGGTCCAGTACCACGGCGTGAAGTACTCCGACGGCGAGGTGTTCGACTCGTCGTGGGAGCGCGGGACGCCCGCGGAGTTCGCGATCGGCGTCGGCCAGGTCATCCAGGGCTGGGACCAGGCGCTCGTCGGCCAGGAGGTCGGCAGCCAGGTCCTGCTCGTCATCCCGCCCGACCTGGCGTACGGCGGGCAGCCGGACCACGAGCTCGCCGAGGAGACGCTCGTCTTCGTCGTCGACATCCTCGACGCGTACTGAGCGGCGCATGAGGCCCGCGGGCCGCTGAGCACCGCCTAGGCAGGACCGACGGCCCCGTCCACCCGGACGGGGCCGTCGGCGCGTCCGGCTCGGGCCTCCGCACCACCGTGCCTGCGGCGGCGGCGTCCCCGCCCGGGCCCGCGGCGGCGGCGCCCCGCAGGAGCCGTCGTCCGGGCCCGCGCCCCTCGCTGTCGGCGCCTCGCGGGAGGATGCACCGTGCCCCTCGTCGTCGTGAGAGACCACCCCGACCGCCCGGGGACGGTCGAGCTGCTCGACGCGACCGACGACGGCACGGTCACCGGGCGCACGCCCGTCCCGCTGCCCGACCTCACCGCCGAGGTCGCACGTCGGGAGGCCACGACCGGTCCGCGCTGGGTCTGGGACGACACGGCACGCCGCTACCCGCCGCTGCTGAGCGCCGGCGTGCGGGTCGCGCGCTGCCACGACCTGCGCCTGTGCCACGCGATCCTCCGGTCGAGCGCGGCGACGGCCGGGGCCGACCTCGCGACGGCGCCCCCCGGCCGGTGGGACGCCCCACGCCCCGGGGTCCCGCGCACCGACGACGACGCACCGACGCTCTTCGACGCCCTTCCCCAGGCCGGGCCGCTCGCACCCACCGGTGACGGGCCGAACGAGCCCGACGAGCTGCGCCGCCAGCTCGACGCCGTCGCGGGCGCCCGCGAGCCGGGTCGGCTGCGCCTGCTCCTCGCCGCCGAGTCGACGGGAGCGCTGGTCGCCGCGGAGATGCACCACGACGGCCTGCCCTGGGACACCTCCGTGCACGACGCGCTCCTGACCGGGCTGGTCGGTCCCCGGCCGCTCGGCGGGGACGCCCGCCCGCCGCTGCTCGAGGCCCTCGCCGACGAGGTGCGGACCGCGCTGGGCCGGCCGCGCCTCAACCCGGACTCGCAGCCCGAGCTGCTGTCGGCGCTCCGCTCGGCCGGGCTCGACGTCACGAGCACCCGCACGCACGAGATCCGCGCGCTCGACCACCCCGCGGTCGCGCCGCTCCTGGAGTACAAGAAGCGGTCGCGGCTGCTCTCGGCCAACGGCTGGCACTGGATGGAGTCGTGGGTCCGCGACGGCCGCTACCGGCCGGACTACGTCCCGGGCGGCGTCGTCACCGGGCGCTGGGCGTCGAGCGGCGGGGGCGCGCTCCAGCTCCCCGCGGCGGTCCGCGCCGCGGTGCGCGCCGACCCGGGGTGGACGTTCGTCGTCGCCGACGCGGCGCAGCTCGAGCCACGCGTCCTCGCCGCGATGTCGGCGGACGCCGCGATGGCGGCCGCGGGACGCGCGGCCGACCTCTACCAGGGCGTCGTCGACGCGGGCATCGTCGAGACGCGCACCCAGGCCAAGTACGCGATGCTGGGCGCCATCTACGGGGCCACGACGGGTGCCGCGGGCGCCCTCATGCCCGAGCTGACGCGTGCCTACCCGCGTGCGGTGGGCCTCGTCGAGGACGCCGCGCGCGCCGGCGAGCGCGGCGAGGTCGTGTCGACCTGGCTCGGCCGCTCGTCGCCCGTGCCGGGCGAGCGCTGGTGGGCCGACGTGCGGCGCGCGTCCGAGCAGGAGGCGCGGCCCGAGGACGTCCGGACCGCGCAGCGCAGACGCCGCGAGTGGGGCCGGTTCACGCGCAACTTCGTCGTCCAGGGCACGGCGGCCGAGTGGGCGCTCTGCTGGATGGCGTCCGTGCGCCGACGCATCGCGCCGATGCCCGGCCGGCCGCACCTCGCGTTCTTCCTCCACGACGAGGTCCTCGTGCACACACCCCGCGAGCTGGCCGACGACGTCGCCGCCGCCGTCCGCGATGCCGCGGCGGAGGCGGGCCGGCTGCTGTTCGGCGCCGCCCCTGTGGACTTCGCGCTCGACGTGTCCGTCGTCGACTCCTACGACCAGGCCGTCTGACGCCGGACGGCACCCCGGCCGCACCCGGACCGCACCCGGACCGCACCCTCGCCGTACCCCCGCCGCGCGACCCGCGACCCGCGACCCGCGACCGGCGCGTCAGCCCTCGGGCGCCACGACGGGTCGCCCGTCCTCCCAGCCGAGCGGCAGCACGTTCATCGCGCGATACGTCGTACCGCCGTACCAGGAGTGGAAGACGAGCACGTCGTCGCCGTCGGGGCCGACGACGACGTCCTGCCCGCCCGGCCCCTCGTACCGCCCGTCGAACATGTCCGACGAGAAGAGCGGGTCGGGGTGCTTCTCCCACGGTCCGTCGAGCGACGAGGCCTGGGCGTACCCGATCGTGTACGCCGCGCCGCCGTAGCTGTTCGCCGAGTACAGCAGCGTGAAGGTCCCGTCGCGCTCGACGAGGGTGGGCGCCTCGACGAGGTCGCCCTCCCACGCGAGGTCCTGCTTGACCATCCGGACGGGCTCACCCGCGAGCGCGGTCCCGTCGGCGGTGAGGGGCGCACGGTAGAGCCACGTGTCGTACCCGCAGCAGTTGCCGTCGTTCTTCCACAGCAGGTGCAGCGTGCCGTCGTCGGCGCGGAACGTGCTCGCGTCGATCGCCCCGCCCTCCTCGGGCGGGCACACGAGCATCTGGTCGCCCACGACCTCGAACGGTCCCCCAGGGGCGTCCGCGACCGCGACGCCGATGCACTGGTAGGTCGGGCGGAAGTTCGTCGCCGTGAAGAACAGCACGTAGCGGCCGGGCTCGACCTCGGTCACCTCGGGCGCCCACGTCTTGCCCGGGATGACCCACGACGGCAGCTCCGGCAGCGCGTCGTCGAGCGTCTCCCACTCGACGAGGTCGGTGGACCGGGCGACCCGCAGGTTCCGGTTGTTCCCGTTGGTCGCGTACGCGTAGTACACGCCGTCGACCTCGAGGACGTCGGGGTCGGGGAAGTCGTCGCCGACCACGGGGTTGACCGCGTGCGGACCGTCCGCCTCGGACCCACCCTCGGGCGACTCCTCGCTCGGCGAGGCAGCCGAGCCGCCGCCGTCGTCGTCGTCGGCGACCCCGCCACCGCCGTCGCCGCACCCCGCCACGAGGAGCGCAACCGTGGCGAGGCCGGCGACGACGGCGGCCTGGGCGCGCGGGCGGAGCCCGTGGCGCCGCCCGCGACGCAGCCGACGACGCGCGGGACGCACGGGGCTCCTCACCCCTTGAGCCCCGACCGCGAGACGCCCTCGATGATGAACCGCTGCAGGAAGACGAACAGGATCAGCACCGGGACCGACGCGATGACGGCACCGGCCATGAGCAGGTCGTACCGGACCGCGTTGGCGGACTGGAGCGTCGACAGACCGGCCGGCAGCGTCTGCAGCTCGGGGCTGAAGAGCACGTACACGGGCCAGAGGAAGTCGTTCCAGTTCGTCAGGAGCGCGAGCAGCCCGAGGGTCGCGAGCGCGGGCCGCGACAGCGGCAGCACCAGCCGCGTGAAGATCGTCCACGGGTTCGCGCCGTCGAGCCGCGCGGCCTCCTCGAGCTCCTCCGGGATCGACAGGAAGAACTGCCGCAGGAAGAACACCCCGAACGCCGACGCGGCCGTCGGGACGATGACCGCGGCGAGCGTGTTGAGCCAGCCCAGCTCACCGACGATCAGGTAGTTCGGGATGATGAGGATGACCGGCGGCACGAAGAGCGTCGCGATGATCAGCCCGAACACCAGGCCGCGGCCACGGAACTGCATGCGGGCGAGCGCGTACGCCGCCATCGCCGAGGTCACGACGACGATCGCCGCGTTGGACAGCGCCGCGATGAGCGAGTTCGCGAACCAGCGCAGCACCGGGGTGCCGCTCGCGGAGAGGATCGACTCGTACGCCTGGGTCGTGAACGGGTTCGGGATCCACTCGGGCGGGATGCCCGCCGCACCCGCACGCGTCTTGAACGACGTGACGATCATGAAGACGAGCGGGCTGATGAACAGCAGCGCGAGCAGGACGAGGATCGCGTAGCGCACCGCGGTCCGCCACGGTGAGCGGGCGGCGCCCGCACCCTCGTCGGACGCCCGGCGCACCGGCCGGCGCGGTCCGCCCTCGGCGGGCCCGGTGGTCACGTCCACGGGGCCGGGCTGGTCGGTCGACGTCGTGGCCACGTCAGGACCTCCTCTCGCGGAACAGCCAGAACACCAGGACGCTCAGGACCATGAGGAACGCGGTGAGCACGTAGCTCATCGCGGCGGCGTCGCCCATCGAGAAGTTCCGCAGGCCCGTCTCGGCGATCTGGTAGATCGCCGTCCGCGTCTCGCGGCCCGGCCCGCCCTGCGTCATGAGGTAGGACTGCCCGAACATGTTCGCGGACGCGATGATCGTGATCATCGTGATGAACGCGAGGACGGGACGCAGCCCCGGGAAGGTCACGTTCACGAACTGCTGCCACCGGCTGGCGCCGTCCACGCGCGCCGCCTCGTACAGCTCCTTCGGGATGTCCTGCAGGGCGGCCAGGTAGATCACGGAGTTGTAGCCCATGGTCCACCAGACCGTGACCCCCACGAGGGCGACCCACACCGCGGGCGTCGACGTGAGCCACGCGGTGTCACCCGGCAGGCCGAGCGCGCCGAGGTAGTGGTTGACGAGCCCGATGTTGGCGTCGAGCAGGTACCGCCACAGGACGCCGACGACGGCGACGCCGAGCACGTACGGCGCGAAGTACACCGCACGGAACAGGTTGCGCCCGGGGAACTTCCGGTTCATGACGAGCGCGACGAGCAGTGGCAGGACCAGCAGCAGCGGGACGCTCGCGACGGTGAAGATCCCCGTCGCCTTCATCGAGTTCCAGAAGATCGAGTAGATCCCGGAGCCGCTGTCGAACAGGTCCTGGTAGTTCTCGAGCCCGACGAACGGCTTGCCCGGCAGCGTGTAGTCCCACCGGTGCAGGCTGATCCAGAGCCCGAGGACGATCGGCAGCAGCACGAAGCCGATGAAGAGCACGAGGTACGGCAGCAGGAACAGCCACGGGGTGACCTTCCCGTGCTTGGCGACGCCGCGTCGCGACGCCCGCTGGTCCCGTCGAACGGCGTCGACCGTGTCCCCGGGCGCCGCGACGCGGGTCTGGCTCATGTCAGCCCCCGAAGCTCTCGAGGTTCTCCTCCATCAGCTCGGTCGCGCGTTCCTCGGCCGACTCGAGGGCCGCCTGCGGCTCCTCCTGCCCGAGGATCGCGTTGGCGACCGCCTGCTCGAGCGTCTCGGTCTGGACCGTGCCGATGCCGGGCACGGGCGGGAGGAAGCGGACGTTGTCGAGCAGGTTCGCGATCGGCTCCTGAGGCATGCCGGCGACGGCGTCCTCACGGATCGACTCGCGCGCCGGGATCATGGCGGCCCCGGCCCAGTCGGCCGACTGCTCGCTCATCCAGGCGATGAAGACGCGGGCGGCCTCGTACTTGTTCTCGTCCTGGGTGGCCTGCTTGGTCATGAAGAACTGGTGCGAGTTCGCCCACATGAGCTGCTCGTCGAAGATCGCGGGGATCGGCGCCAGCGCGTACGGCAGGCCCGACGCCTCGAGGTCGTTGATCTGCCAGATGCCGTCCCACGTGATCGACGTCTCGCCGTTCTTGAACGCGACGTACTGGGAGTCCTGCGCGACGTCGGACGGGCTGTAGCCCGCGTCGACGATCCCGCGCATCCACTCGAGCGCCTCGACGCCCTCCGCGGAGCCGAACGTCGCCTCGGAGCCGTCCTCAGCGTACGGCTCGCCGCCGTTCTGCCACAGGAGCGACAGGAACATCAGGTGGCCCGGCCACCGCGCGGGCATCCAGAACGGCTGCTGGTAGCCGGCCGCCTGGAGCGCGTCGAGCGCCGCCATGAACGACTCGGAGTCGGTCGGCGGCTCGGTGATGCCGGCGGCCTCGAAGTGCTCGGTGTTGTAGAACATCGCGAGCGAGTGGACGTCGAGCGGGATGCCGTAGCGCTGGTCGTCGTAGATGCCGGCGTTCCAGACCTCCTCGCTGAAGTCGTCCTCGCTGATCTCGAGGGCCTCGGCGACGTCGTCGAGCGGCACGATGACGCTGCGCGCGGCGTTGGTCGCGAGCTGGTCGAGGTGCATGACCCCGACGTCGGGGCCCTCGCCCGCGTTCACGGCCGCGGGGACGCGCTGGTAGAAGTCCGCCCACTGGATCGTGTTGGGCACGACCGTGATGTTCGGGTGCTCCTCGTTGAACTGGTCGACGAGGTCCTGCATGAAGGGACCGTCGCCGCCCGTGAAGCCGTTCCAGTAGGAGAGCTCGACGTCGGGGCCGTCGTACTCACCGGTGAACTCGCCAGCACCCTCCGGAGCGCCGCCACCACCGGCGACCTCCTCGGGTGTCGTGCCGCCGCCGCACGCCGCGAGCGCGAGCGCCGCGGTGAGGGTGACAGCACCTGTGGCCAGGGTCCTGCGGGTGCGGACACGCTGCCGCGCAGTGGTTCTCATCATCGAGCTCCTCCAGGTCGACCTGGTCACCCGGAGGGCGTCGGCGCCGACCGGGGTAAACCTTGTACCGCCAAGGTCTACCGCATCGCGGTAAACCTTGTACAGCCTCTGTGGTAAACCTTGTACTGCGGTATCCGTCCTGGCTAGCGTGACCCGCAGGTGGCGACGTCGCCACCGGGGGGAGGTCACGAAACGGTTACTCCAGGCGGACCGCGGCGCACGTCGCACCGGACCGGGACGCACCGCCCACCCGCGGCCGGTGGGCGGAACGGCCCCGCCTCCGGGCGGCCACGAGCGGGAGGATCGGTACCGGTGGTGCAGCGCAGGACGCCCGGCGACCACCCGGTCGACGGCGACCGGTCGGGGACGCCGACCGGGGACGCGCGGACGACCGAACCCGGCATGGTGTGAGGAGACGTGGTGGCCAGGATCCGGTTGCAGGACGTCGCGGAGCGTGCGGGCGTGTCGATCAAGACCGTCTCGAACGTCGTCAACGGCAAGGGCACCATCACGCCCGCGACGCGTGAGCGCGTCCAGCAGGCGCTCGCCGACCTGCAGTACCGACCCAACGTCGCCGCGCGGCACCTGCGCCGCGGCGCGAGCGGCATGATCGCCGTCGCGCTGCCCGAGCTGACCCAGCCGTACTTCGCCGAGGTCGCGTCCGAGCTCGTCCGCGCCGCGAAGGCCCGCCACCTCACCGTCCTGCTCGCGCAGACCGACGGCCTCGCCGAGTCCGAGCGCGCGATCAGCGACGGCCTCGACATGCCGCTCATGGACGGCCTGGTCATGAGCCCGCTGGCCCTGACCGCCGAGGACCTGCGGCACCGCCTCGACAGCACGCCGATCGTGCTGCTGGGCGAGCACGTCGGCATCGACTCGCCCTTCCCGCACGTCGCGATCGACAACCGGCGGGCCGCACGCACCGCCACGGCGCACCTCGCGCAGATCGGCCGGCGTCGCATCGCGGCGATCGGCGCCAAGCGCACCGACGGGCCCAACGCGACCCCGGCCGAGACCGCCGAGCTGCGCCTCGACGGCTACCGCGCGGGGCTCGCCGACGCGGGCCTGCCGTGGCGCGACGAGCTCGTCGCCGCCGTCGCCGACTTCCACCGCGCCGACGGCGCCTCGGCCATGCACCGCCTGCTCGACCTCGCCGAGCCGCCCGACGCCGTCTTCTGCTTCAACGACCTGCTCGCGCTCGGCGCGCTGCGTGCGCTGCGCGACCGCGGGCTGACCGCGCCCGACGACGTCGCCGTCATCGGCATCGACGACATCGAGGAGGGCCGCTTCAGCACGCCGAGCCTCAGCACCGTCGCACCCGACAAGCGTGCGATCGCCGAGACCGCGATCGACCTGCTCATGAGCCTGCGCGGCACGGCCGAGCCGTCGCCCGTGCACGCCGTCGCAGGTCACCGGCTCGTCGCACGCGAGAGCACCACCGGACCGGGAGGGCCACCATGACCGAGCACACCGACCGCACCCCGGCCGACGACGACGCGACCGCGCGTCCGACGTCGCCGTCGCGCGACCGCCAGGACGCCCACGCCGCGGCGGTCGAGGGCCACCCGTCGTCGGGCGTGCTGCGGGCCACGCGGCAGGACGGGACGTACCCGCGGCCCCAGCTCCTGCGGCGGCACTGGGCCGACCTGTGCGGGCCGTGGGAGTTCACGATCGACCGCGACGACGTCGGCCTCGACGCGGGCTGGTGGACGGCCGAGGGTCCCGCGAGCTCGCCGTTCGACGCCACGATCCAGGTGCCGTTCGCACCCGAGTCGGAGGCGTCCGGCGTCGCCGACCGCGGCCCGTTCCGCGTCGTCTGGTACCGCCGTCGGATCACGGGCGCGGACCTGGACGCCGCCGGCTTCGACGTCCAGGGGCACCGGCTCCTGCTGCACCTCGGCGCGGTCGACCACACCGCCGACGTGTGGCTCGGCGGGCACCACGTCGCGCGGCACGTGGGCGGGCAGACGCCGTTCACCGTCGACGTCACGCCGGTGCTCCTCGCGCACCAGCGGCGGCTCGCGACGGGTCTCACGCAGGGTGGGGACGGCACGGACGGTGCGGACGCGTCCGCGGACGGTCCGGGCGCACGCTCCGGCGGCCGCTGGGACGACCTCGTCGGGCCCGACGGTCTCACGCTCGTCGTCCGCGCCGAGGACGACCCGCTCGACGTCTCCCAGCCGCGCGGCAAGCAGGACTGGAAGGACGAGCCGCACGTCATCTGGTACGACCGCACGACCGGCATCTGGCAGCCCGTGTGGCTCGAGGCCGTGCCCGACGTGCACCTCGAGGACCTCGCGTGGGAGGCCGACGTCCCCGACGGCTCGGTGCTGCTCACGGCCCGGCTCAGCGCGCCGCCGCGCGCGTGCACGACGCTCGCCGTGAGCCTCCACCTCGGCGACGAGCTGCTCGCCGAGCAGCAGGTGCGCGTGCTCGACCGCGACGTGCGCATGCGCATCGACCTGCCGCGGCAGGCCAACGGCCAGCAGTACGAGGAGATCCTCTGGTCGCCCGAGCGGCCGACGCTCGTCGACGCCGAGGTCGTGCTGCACGTCGCCGACGACGGGCTGACGGGAGCCGGCGACGCCGAGGACCTCGAGGACGACGTGAGCCGCTGGACGCACCACGTCGGCCCGCACGTGACCGACGCCGTCGCGTCGTACCTCGGCCTGCGCAGCGTCGCCGTCGCGAACGGATGGTTCCTGCTCAACGACCGGCCGTACTACCTGCGCTCGGTGCTCGAGCAGGGGTTCTGGCCGCAGTCGCTCCTCACGGCGCCGAGCGCCGACGCGCTGCGCGAGGAGGTCCGGCTCATCAAGGAGCTCGGCTTCAACTCGGCGCGCGTGCACCAGAAGGCCGAGGACCCCCGCTTCCTGTACTGGTGCGACCGGCTCGGCCTCACCGTGTGGGGCGAGACGGCCAACGCGTACGCGTACTCGCCGCGGTCCGTCGAGCTGCTCACGCACGAGTGGCTCGAGCTCGTGCGCCGCGACCGGTCGCACCCGTCGGTCGTCACGTGGGTGCCCCTCAACGAGAGCTGGGGCGTGCAGCACGGTGCGCACGACGTGCGCCAGCAGCACTACGGCCTCGGGCTCGTGCACCTGACCAAGGCGCTCGACCCGACGCGGCCCGTCGTCTCGAACGACGGCTGGGAGCACACGGACTCCGACATCTGGTCCGTGCACGACTACGCCGAGCGCGGCGACGAGCTCCGCGAGCGGTACGGGACCCCCGAGGCGGTGCGCGAGCTGCTCGAGGGCATCGGGCCGGCCGGCCGGCCGATGCGCCTCTCGGCCGCGGCGCCCGTGCCCGACCGCGGCCAGCCGCTCATGCTCACCGAGTTCGGCGGCGTGAGCTACGCGGGCGGCCGCGACGACGCGTGGGGCTACTCCACGGCGACCGACGACGACGACTTCGCGGCGCGCGTCGGCGACCTGCTCGACGCAGTGCGCGCGTGCCGCCCCGTCGTCGGCTTCTGCTGGACCCAGCTCACCGACACGGGCCAGGAGACGAACGGCCTGCTCCACGCCGACCGGCGGCCCAAGCTCCCGGTCGAGGTGCTGCGCAGGCTCGTCGTCGGCGACCAGAAGGAGCGCCCGAGCGCGGGCTGAGCGCCGCCCGCCCCTCAGCGCCCGGACCCGGACCCGGGCCCGCGCCCGCGGCCGCGCCCGCGGCCGTGCGGACCCTGGCCCGGCCCGTCGAGATACGACTTCGTGTCGGCGATTCGTCCGACACGCCGACACGAAGTCGTATCTCGACGCGGGCTGGGGGCTGGGTGGGCGGGGTGGCGGGATCACGTCGCGGGATGTCCGGAAGCGGAGTGCTGCGTGTCGGTGCGCGGGCCTAGCGTTGCGGCCGTGGAGCACACGAGGGAGCGGGTCGTCCGGGCGTGCCGGGCGATGGTCGAGGCGGGCGGGCCCGTACCGGCCGCCGAGCTCGAACGCCTGACGGGCCGCAGCGCACGCCAGCTGACGCGGGACTTCGCGGCGGTCGTCGGGACGTCGCCGCGCGCGTTCGGGCTCGCCGTCCGGTCGGGCGAGGCGCGGCGGCTGCTGCGCGAGCACGAGCAGGTCACCGACGCGGTGTTCGCGGCGGGCTTCGGCTCGACGCGTGCGTTCTACGAGACGACGGGGCCGACGCTCGGCATGGAGCCACGCCAGTGGGCCGCGGGAGGGACGGGTCAGGTGCTGCGGTGGACGGCGGTCACGACGGAGCTGGGCACGGTCGTCGCGGCAGCGGGTGACCTCGGCCTCGCGGCGGTGCGGATCGGCGACGACGTCGACGCGCTCGTCGACGAGATCGCGCGCGAGCTCCCCGCGGCGACGCTCGAGCGCGACGACGACGGGCTCGCCGACCTCGCCGACGGGCTGCGCCGTCTCGCCGCGGGCGGGAGCCCCCGGACCGAGCTGCCCGTCGACCTGCACGGCACCGCGTTCCAGGCGCGTGTGTGGGACGCGCTGCGTCGCATCCCGGCCGGCCAGACGCGGTCGTACACCGAGGTCGCCGCCGAGATCGGCGCACCGACGGCGGTCCGTGCGGTCGCGAGCGCGTGCGCGCGCAACCCCGTCGCGCTCGTCATCCCGTGCCACCGGGTGATCCGCGGCGACGGGTCGATGGGCGGCTACCGCTGGGGGCTCGCCGTGAAGGAACGCCTCCTCGCACGGGAGCGCGAGCGGGCGGCTTCCGGCCCCGGCTCCAGCCCACCGCCGCGGGAGCCCGCGCCCCTGCGCGAGCCGGCGGGGGCCACGTCGTGACCGCGACCACCGCCCCCGCACCGGCGACCGCAGCGCCCCTGCGGTCCTGGTTCCCGGGGTTCCTCCTCGCGGGCCTGATCTGGGGCTGCTCGTTCGCGTTCATCGCGGTCGGCCTGCGCGCGCTCACACCCGTGCAGGTCGCGTTCTGGCGGCTGCTGCTCGGGGCGACCGCGCTGCTGCTCATGAGTGCCGTCATGCGCGTGCGCCTGCCGTCGGACCGGCGGACGTGGGGCCACCTCGTGGTCGTCGCGGTGCTGCTCAACGCCGCGCCCGGCGTCCTGTTCGCGATCGGGCAGCAGCACGTGTCGAGCGTCATCGCCGGGATCATCAACGCGATGACGCCGCTCGCGACGCTCGCGGTGATCCTGGCCGCATACCCCGAGGAGCGGCCCACCGCACGGCGCGTCGTCGGCCTGCTCACCGGCTTCGCCGGGGTCGCCGTCGTCATCGGCGTGTGGCGCGGGCTCGGCTCGGGGCAGTGGTCCGGGATCCTCGCGTGCCTCGCGGCGATCACGTGCTACGGGCTCGCGCTGCCGTACTCGCGGCGCTACCTCACCTCGACGGGTCAGCGGCCGCTCGGCCTCGTCACGGGGCAGGTCGCGCTCTCGGCCGTGCTCATGCTGCCCGTGGTCCTGCTCACCGGGATCGCACCGCACGGCGAGGTCACGCCGACCGTCGTCGGCGCGATGCTCGCCCTCGGCGCGCTCGGCTCAGGGGTCGCGTACGCGCTGAACTTCCACGTCATCGCCGTCGCCGGACCGGGCACCGCGAGCACCGTCACGTACCTGTCGCCGGTCGTGGCGGCGGTCGTGGGCGTCGCGTTCCTCGGCGAGCACCTGTCGTGGAACGAGCCGGTCGGCGCCCTCGTCATCTTCGCGGGCGTCGCGATCGCCCAGGCCAAGGCCCGGGCCCCGCGCCCGCCCCGGGTCCCCGCACCGAGCTGACGTCGGGGCGCGGCGGGGACGTGGGGCCCCGCCCGCCCGGACGAGCGGGAGGGCCCACGCCGCCGCGCGACGTGAGCCCTCCCCCTGCTGGTCCTGCCGACCGGATCAGCCCTCGGGCGTGGACACCCGCAGGTACTCGAACTCGGCGGTCGCGGGCTCCTCACCCGCAGCGGCGCCGTGTGCGACCAGCCCGATCCGGACGTCGGCGTCGGCCGGGAACGTCCAGACCCCGCCGTGCACCCAGGTCTCGCCGTCGGTGCTGGTCGACGCCTGCACCTCCTGCTCACCGGACGCGTCCTCCGTCTTCGTCAGGCGCAGCCACGTCGTGTCGGACGGCGGACCCACGATCGTCCCGCCGTACTGGAGGCGTCCGGCGTACGGGATCTCGTAGCCGAACTCGGTCTGGCGCGTGTTCCAGATCGCCACGTGCGACAGGCGCGCGAAGCGGTCGTCGTCGACGTAGGCCACGATCCCGGCCTGCTGGTAGTTGCGGATCGTGTCGGTGCCGAGGTCGATCGTCACCTGCGTCTCGGCGACCCAGTCGCCGTCGGGCGCGTCGCGCAGGAGCACGCCCGCGGTGTTGCCGCCGCCGACCAGGTCGGCCGCCTCGACCTCCCAGCGCAGCACGCCGTCGGCCACCTGGACCGCCGGGTCGCGCAGCGCGGTCCAGCCGTCGCCGAGAGCGTCGCCCTCGAACTCGTCGCCGTCGACCACGGCACCCGGTGCGGGTGGCGTCGCGACGTCGTCGACCTCGAGCTCACCGTGCGGCAGCACGCTGAGGTTGTCCACGTGGACATCGGCACCGCTCGCGGACGCACCCGCCGGACCGTGCGCGCGCACCGACGACGGGATCCCGACCTCGACGACCGCGAACGGGTCGCCCAGGCGGGCGTGGCTCATCTCGGCGTACGCGACACCGTCGACGACCTCGAGGACGAGCGAGTGCCACGTCGTGAGGTCGATCTGCGGCGGGATCGGCGTGCGCTCCTCCGCGACCGTCCCCGGGCGACCCGTGCTGTCCGCGACGGTGAGGACGAGCTCCCGCGCGACGGGGTCGACGGCGACGCGGATGCCGGACGCCCGGTCGCTCACGCCACCGGACAGACCCGTGCCGAGCCCGACCGTCGACGTCGAGCCGCCGGTGACCCGCACGTCGGCCTCGACGCGGACGTCACCCGTGGGCCCGTGACGCGTCACGAGCAGGCCCGGTCCGCGGGACGCCGCGTACGTCCCGGCGTCGTCGTCGGTGCCCGTCGTCCAGCGGCCCACCGTGGTGAACCCGTCCCGCAGGCCGTCCTCGAACGACGCGACGGCGCGGCCGCCGGTCGCGGGACCGGCCTGCTCGTCGTCGGACGCCCACTCGCCGGCACGCACGGTCGGCCAGCCGTCGACCCAGTCGAGCCGGTCGACGAGCATCGGGCGCTCGTTGATGCCGTCGGTGCCGTCGAGGTACGGGTCCTCTCGGTCGATCGCGTGGTAGACGAACCAGTCCTGACCGGCGAGGTCCGTGACGACGGCGTTGTGTCCCGTGCCGACCCACGCGTTCCCGTTGGGTGCGATGACCGGGGTCCCGCCCGCACGCGACTGGAGCAGCGGCACGCCCTCGCGGTCGAGGTACGGGCCGTCGAGCGTCTCGGAGCGGCCGACGTGCACGCTGTAGCCGGTCGTCGGGCCCGCGCAGCAGTTGGCGGACGAGGCGAAGAGGTACCAGTAGCCGTCGTGCCGCACGACGTACGCACCCTCGTACTTGTTGTCGATGGTGACCTGCGTCGGCTCGCCGACCGCCTCCGTGCCGTCCTCGGACAGCTCGGTGACCCAGATGCCGCCGTAGTACGAGCCGTAGAACAAGTGCTCGGTCCCGTCGGTGTCGGTCACGTGGTGCGGGTCGAACGTCCACAGGAAGTTGTCCGGCCCCTGACGGCGCGGGTCGACGACGGCGTCGCCCGAGTCCGTCCACGGCCCCGTCGGGTGGGGTGCGGTGGCGACGCCGATCGCGTTGTCGTTGATCTCGTCGGTGAGCGTCGTGTCGGTCACGACGTAGTACAGGCGGTACTCACCGTCGACGTAGCGGACGTCGGGAGCCCACAGGGCGGCGTTCCGGTCGCGGTCCGCCCACTCGGGCAGCGTGTCCTCGGTGAACGCGTCACCGACGTACTCCCAGGTCACGAGGTCCGTCGAGCGCGAGATCGGCAGGATGTGCCGCACGCCCTCGCCCTCGCGGAGCGCGTCCGTGGTCCCGAACGCGTACCAGTAGCCGTCCTTGCCGCGGATGACCGCGGGGTCGGCGAACGTGTCCGCGAAGTCCTCGCTCACGGGGTTCGTGTAGGACGTCGCGGTGACGACGGGGTCCTTCCCGGGCCACGTGGGGCCGTGGGAGCTGCCCGCAGCGGGGGTCGCCGCGAGCGTCGCGGCGACCGCGCCGGCCGAGAGCGCGGCGATCACCCCGCGCAGGGGTCGGGTCGTGCGGGCCGAGCGGCCCGCGGTCGGAGGGTGTGTCAGCAGCATGGGTGGTCCTACCGATCGACGGTGAACGGGGACGACGACGCGCCGCCGGGTGGGACGCGCGGGTGCGGGACGGCCGACCCGACGACGACGTCGGACAGCGCCCCGGAGGTGGACCGCCGGGTCGGCGGCCGTTGGTAAACCTTGTACCGGACAGTCCTACCTCATGGGTAAACCTTGGACAAGAGGGGCGAAGCGGGAAGAAGGGTCAGCCCCGACGGGTCAGGACGGGCGGGGCCACCCCGGGCCCGGGCGGGCTTGGACGGGCCCGGACGCGACGAGACCCCGCCGGGTGCAGGACCGACGGGGTCTCGTGGGCGGCAGCTGCCGCCGGGTCGCGGCCGCCCCCCTCAGAGCTCCGCGACCACCCGGACGGTCGACCCCGCCTCCGCGTACGGCACGAGGTCGCCCCCCAGCGGCTCGCCGTCGACGGTCAGGCGGGCTCGCGCGCCCGGGGTGCCCGTGTTGCGCACGGTGATCTCGTAGGTCGCACCGCGCGCGACGCGGCGGACCGTGAACTCGGGGACGTCGGGACCGATCTGCGGGTCGACGACGAGCCCGTCGTACTCGGGCCGCACGCCCAGCAGGTACTGGCTCACGGCGACGAAGTTCCACGCCGCGGTGCCCGTGAGCCACGAGTTCTTCGCCTCGCCGTGCCGGACGGCCTCCTTGCCGGCGATCATCTGCGCGTAGACGTACGGCTCGAGGCGGTGGACGTCCGAGATCTCCTCGCGGTAGGCGGGCGTGATGCGCCGGTAGTAGTCGAACGCCCGCTGACCGCGGCCGAGCACCGTCTCGCCGATGATCACCCACGGGTTGTTGTGGCAGAAGATGCCGCCGTTCTCCTTGTAGCCCGGCGGGTAGGTCGACACCTCGCCCATGTGCACCTGGTACGTCGTGTACGCGGGGAACTGCAGCACCATGCCGTGGTCGGTCGCGAGCATCTCGCCGACCGAGTCCAGCGCGCTCGTCGCCTTGTCGCTGCCGTTGCCGTCCACCCCGACGCGCGCCATGACGGCGAAGCCCTGCGGCTCGATCCAGATCTTGCCCTCGTCGTGCGCGTCGGTCCCGATCGGGTTGCCGTCGTAGTCGTACGCGCGCAGGAACCAGCGGCCGTCCCACGCGTGCTCGAGCATCGCGGCGCGCATGACCTCGACCGCGGCCCGGGCCTGCTCGGCGACCTTGGGCAGGCCGCGGTGCTCGGCGATGCGCGCGTACTCGGCGCCGTAGAGGACGAACTGCGCGGCGATGAAGACCGACTCCGCGACGCCCCCCGCCTGGTTCTCCGTCGTCTGGAACGACTCGCCCGGCTCGGTCGAGAA
Organism: Cellulomonas carbonis; assembly: GCF_014636275.1. Classification (GTDB taxonomy): domain Bacteria; phylum Actinomycetota; class Actinomycetes; order Actinomycetales; family Cellulomonadaceae; genus Actinotalea; species Actinotalea carbonis. Next base: position 443,915 of record NZ_BMEB01000002.1, on the reverse strand, counting down.
GCAGTTGAGGTTGAGGCAGTCGTTCCAGTCGGCGCGCCCGATGAGCGGCAGCCCGTGCGGGCCGCGGTGGTCGAGCGTGAACTGGAACGAGCGCGTGAGGTGCTCGAACAGCGTGTCCGCGATGGTCTCGTCGTTGTCGAACGGCACCTTCTCGTCGAGGACCGCCCAGTCGCCGGTCTCCTTGATGTAGGCCGCGACGCCCGCGATGAGCCACAGCGGGTCGTCGTTGAAGCCCGACCCGATGTCGTCGTTGCCGCGCTTCGTGAGCGGCTGGTACTGGTGGTACGCCGACCCGTCGGGCAGCTGCGTCGCAGCGATGTCGAGGATGCGCTCGCGCGCCCGCTCGGGGACGAGGTGCACGAAGCCCAGGAGGTCCTGGTTGGAGTCGCGGAAGCCCATGCCGCGCCCGATGCCCGTCTCGAAGTACGACGCCGACCTGCTCATGTTGAACGTGACCATGCACTGGTACTGGTTCCAGATGTTGACCATCCGGTCGAGCCGCTCGTCCGTCGAGCTCACCGAGTAGGTCGACAGCAGGTCGGTCCAGTACGCGCGCAGCCGGTCGAACGCGGCGTCGGCCTGCTCGGTCGTCGCGAACCGTCCGAGCAGCGCGTGCGCACGCTCCTTGTTGACCACCTGGTGCGCGTCGTCGGCCCACTTCTCGTCCTGCGGGTTCTCGACGTAGCCGAGGACGACGACGTACGTGCGGCTCTCGCCCGGCGCGAGCTCGAGCTCGAGGCCGTGCGACCCGATGGGGTACCAGCCGCTCGCGACCGACCCGGCCGACGCGCCCGCACGCGGGACCGCGGCCTCACCGAGCCCGTTCCACGCCCCGAGGAAGGTGTCGCGGTCGGTGTCGAACCCGGCAGCACGCGTGTTGATGCCGTAGACGGCGTAGTGGTCGCGGCGCTCGCGGTACTCGGTGCGGTGGTAGATCGCGCTGCCGTGCGGGCCGTCCTGCTCGACCTCGACCTCGCCGATCGACAGGTTGCGCTGGTAGTTGGTCTGGTCGTCCTGCGCGTTCCACAGCGCGAACTCGAGGAACGTGAAGAGCTTCAGGGACTTGGTGACCTCGGACGTGTTCGTCACGGTGATGCGCTGGACCTCGGCGTCCTCGCCCATCGGCACGAAGAGCAGGGTCTCGACCCGGACCCCGCGCCGCTCACCGGTGATGTGCGTGTACCCCAGGCCGTGGCGCGTCTCGAAGTGGTCGAGGTCCGCCTTGACGGGCAGCCACGACGGCGTCCACACGTCGCCGCCGTCGTTGACGTAGAGGTAGCGGCCGCCCGCGTCGGTCGGGATGTTGTTGTAGCGGTACCGCGTGAGGCGGCGCATCTTGGCGTCGCGGTAGAACGAGTAGCCGCCGGCCTGGTGGGACACGAGCGAGAAGAACTGCTCGTTGCCGAGGTAGTTGATCCACGGGTACGGCGTGTGGGGCGTGGTGATGACGTACTCGCGGGCGTCGTCGTCGAAGTGGCCGTAGCGCATGGGGTGATCGTCCTCGGTCTGACCGTCGCCGGTCGATGTGCGGCTGCGCCGTGGGAGCGCTCTCACGGCAACTGTAGCGCTGGGCGAGCGCATCCGGAAGGGACTTCGGCAGGGTGCTGGGACGCGCCGGGGCGTCACGGCGGGGGTCCGGCCGACGTCGCGGCGAGGGGCTGCCCACGCGGCGCGGCGGTCGCCCGGCGACGCGGGGCGCCGACCACGTCCGGTCGGCGCCCCGCGCGGTCAGGGCTCAGGCACTCGTCACGTGCAGCGACGTCCGCACGGGCGTCGGGTTCGCGAAGAGGTCCAGCACCGGGCAGTGCGCGTCGACCGCGGCCTGGAGGGTCGCGTACCGCTCCGCGGGCTCCGGCCCGACGAGCTCGACGTCGAGGCTCACCTCGGAGAACCCCGCCCGCACGTCGTCGTCGAGGCCGAAGAAGCCGCGGACGTCGAGGTCGCCGACGGCGGTCACGCGCACGTCGTCGAGCCGGATCCCGAGCCGCGCGGCCCAGAACCGGTACGTGACGACCTGGCAGCCGATGAACGCGCCGAGCGCGTACTCGACCGGGTTGGTCGCGGAGTCGTCGCCGCCGAGGGACGCGGGCTCGTCGACGACGAAGCGGTGCTGCCGGGTCTCGACGTCGGTCGCGACGGCTCCCGTCGAGGTCCCGGTCGCGGTGAACTGCACCGCGGCGCGCGACGCGTCGTCGGCGACGGCGGCCGCGGTGGCCGAGACGATCGCCGCGAGCTGCTCGTCGCGTGCCGCGGCGAGGTCGGCGCCGCGGGTGGTGGTGGTGGTGGCGGTGGTCGGGGTCGTGGTCATGTCGTGCTCCTGGGTCCGTGCTGTCGTGGGCGCGGGGCGGGCGCACGCGACCAGGACCGGGGACGACGACGCGACGCGCGCCGGACCGGCGCGGTGCGTGCGGGTGACCGCCAGGTGGTGGGGCGCGCGCCCTAGAGCATTCGCGCCGCGAGGCGCGTCACGCCGACCGTCGCCGCAGCCAGGACCGCGCAGGCGGTCGGTGCGGGGGTCGTGGCCATGCCTCGACCGTAGGGCGCGGTCTCGCGCACCGGAACGTCACGTCCACGATGCGGCACGCCGCTGGCACACGGGCGGGGGGCGGTTCGCCCAGTGTGTCCCGGTTCCCGCTACCCTCGCCCACCGTGACCTCGCGCCCCCGTCCCCGCCGCTCGACCCTCCTCGGCGCCTCCGCGGTCGCCTGCGCCGTCGCACTCGTCGCCTGCACACCGGGCGGTGGGGACGACCCCGACGCGTCGTCGTCGGCCGACACGTCCGAGCGCTCGGGCGGCGACGGCGGTGACGGCGGCGGCGCCGGCGGCGACGGCGGCCCGGTCGTCGTCGGCGGGCACGAGTACGAGCCGATCCTGGAGGGCACCTTCCCGGTCCCGGGCACGGCGGGCGACGACGCGACGACCGTGGGTCTCGTCTCGCTCGTGGGCTCGGGTGACACGACCGAGCTGCGGCTCGTGCTGACGCCGCAGTTCTCGAGCGCGGACGAGGGGATCTCGATCTACGAGATGCTCGACGACCACGTGGCGCCCGAGATCTGGGACGTCGCGGGCCTGCGGTCGTACGACGTCGTCAGCGACACCGGGATCGAGCTGGAGACCGACGTCGTCGCCGCGCAGACGGCCAACGGCGAGCCCGTCCTGTACCAGGGCTTCTTCCCGGCGCTCGAGGGCCGACCCGAGGCCGTCGACGTCGTCGTCCACCCGGCGTGGCCCGTCTTCGAGGACGTCCCCGTGACGTACGAGGACTGACGTGCGGCTCCCGACCCGGGCACGGGTCCCCCGCCGGACCGCCGTCGCGACCGCGACCCTCGTCGGCGCGGTCCTGACGGCCGCGGCCGCACTCGCGGCTCCCACGGCGCTCGCGGCCCCGGCCCACGCCTCGGTGGCGCCGACCGACGCGACCGACCGGCCCGGGGTCGACGTGCTCACGGTCGACGACCTGGGCGGGATGCCCGACGACGCGACCGTGTCGCGCTCGGTGCGCACCTACGGCCCCGGCGGCCCGCGCGAGTACTCCGGACGGCCTCGGCACTTCGACCCCCAGGGGACCATCACGTCGGTCCAGCAGGTGCAGACCCGGGGCGACGACGTGCTCGTCACGCTCGCGTCCGACCTGCTCTTCGACGTCGACAGCGCCGAGCTCGCCGACGCCGCACGGCAGCGCGTGACCGAGCTCGTCGCGGACGTCCCGCAGGGCGCGACGCTCGCCGTCGACGGCCACACCGACTCCGTGGCGTCCGACGCGTACAACCAGGACCTGTCGCAGCGGCGCGCGCAGGCCGTCGCGGACGTGGTCGCCGCCGCCCGTCCCGACCTCGCACTCGAGGTGCGCGGGCACGGCGAGTCCGCGCTCGCGGTCCCCGAGTCCGGCGACGACGTCGCGGAGGACCGCGCGCGCAACCGGCGGGTCGAGCTCCGCCACACCGCCGCGGGCGCGGTCTCCACGGACACCGAGACCGCGCGCCCCGAGCCCGTGACGGGCGAGTACCTCCCCGGTGAGCCGCGCATCAGCGGGGTCGACGCCGCCGCCGTCGTCGTCGAGCACGTCGTCGAGGTGCCGGCCGGCGACGACGCCGGGACGTCCGTGCGGGTCGGCGTCGAGCCGGTCGTCGTGCGCGGGTCCGTCGCCCGGGTGCGGATCCACCTCACACCGCTCGAGGGCGACGGCCGGCACACCGTGTACGGCATGACGGGCGAGGGCTCCTTCTACCCGCGGGTGATCGACCCCGTGAACCTCACGACGTACCGGGTCCTGCGCGAGACGGGGATCGAGTGGTCGACGAGCACGGTGCTCGCCGCGACCGTCGTCGACCGGCCCCTGCGCTACGAGGCCTACGTCGCGCGCCCGCTGCACGACGTGGCGACCGTCGACGTCTCGGTGCTGCCCGAGTGGCCCCGCCTCGAGGGCGTCCCCGTCGTCCGGGACGAGTGAGCCGACCGGCCCGTCGACGGACGGAGGTCCTGTTCCCCTCACCGGAGTGCCTGGCTAGCCTGCCTGCAAGGGCCACTCCAATGAAGGAGATCCGAACATGGACCAGGCAGAGACGCCGAGGATCCGCAACGTGGCCCTGGTGGGCCACAGCGGTGTCGGCAAGACGACGCTCGTCGAGGCGCTGCTCCACCGGGCCGGGGTCATCCCGCGGCCGGGACGCGTCGAGGAGGGCTCGACGGTGTGCGACACCGAGCCCGAGGAGATCAAGCGCGGCATCACGCTGTCGCCGGCGGTCGCCCCCTTTCGGTGGACCGCGTCCGACGGCGCGACGTACCGCGTCAACCTCGTCGACACCCCCGGGTACGCCGACTTCGTCGGCTCCGTCGACGCCGCGCTCGCCGTGGCCGACCTGGCCGTCCTCGTGGTCAGCGCCGTCGACGGCGTGGAGGTCGGCACCGAGGTGGCGTGGCGGCAGTGCGTCGAGCGCGGGATCCCCCGGCTCGTCTTCGTGACCAAGGAGGACAAGCAGCGCGCCGACTTCCACCGCGTGCTCGACCAGCTCCGCGAGCGCTTCGGCGCCGGGATCGTCCCGCTCGAGCTGCCCCTCGGCGAGGAGGAGCGCCTGCACGGCGTCGCCGACGTCCTCTCCGAGAAGGGCTTCGAGTACGAGCCCGACGGCACGCACCACGCCGAGCCGCTGCCCGACGACGTCGCCGACGAGGAGCACCGCCTGCACGACGAGGTCACCGAGGAGATCGTCTCGGGCGACGACGACCAGCTCGAGCGGTACCTCTCGGGCGACGTCCCGAGCGCGGCCGAGCTCGAGCGGACCCTCGCGCACGAGGTGCTCGACGGGACCGAGGTGCCCGTGCTGCTCGGCTCGGCGCTGACGGGCGTCGGCATCGACCGGCTGGCGGACTACCTGTGCGAGATCGGACCCGCGCCGCGGCCCGTGACGGTGCACGTCGGCGGACCCGACGGGCAGGAGGTCGTCGTCGAGCCGGACCCCGACGGCGAGCCGCTGCTGCACGTGTTCCGGACCGTCGCCGACCCGTTCGTCGGGCAGGTGTCCCTGTTCAAGGTGCTCAGCGGCACGGTCCGCAACGACGACCGCCTGGTCAACGCGACGACGGGCGCCGAGGAGCGCCTGCACGGCATGTTCCACCTGCGCGGCAAGGAGCACCTGCCCACCGACGCCGTCGTCGCGGGCGACATCGCCGCCGTCGCGAAGCTCGCCGACTCCCCCACCGGCTCGACGCTCGGCCGGCGGGCCGTGCGCGTCGTCGTCGACGGCGTGCCCGCGCGGCCGCCCGCCTACGCGCTCGCGCTCACGCCCGTCACCCAGTCCGACGACGACAAGCTGTCCGGCTCGCTCGCGCGCCTGTGCGCCGAGGACCCGACGCTCAGCGTCGACCGGACGACCGACGTCGGCGCGGCGAGCGGCGGCCACTCGCAGACGGTGCTGCGCGGCGCGGGCGACGTGCACCTCGCCGTCGCGCTCGAGCGGCTCGCGCGGAAGTTCGGCGTCAACGTCACGACCGCGCCCGTGCGGGTCGCGTACCGCGAGACGATCGCGGCGGCCGCCGACGTCGAGGGCAAGGTCAAGAAGCAGTCCGGCGGCCACGGGCAGTTCGCCGTGGTGCAGCTGCGGGTGTCGCCGCGCGGGCGGGGCGAGGGGGCGGCGTTCGTCGACTCGGTCGTCGGCGGGTCGGTGCCGCGCAACTACATCCCCGCCGTCGAGCGCGGCGTCATGGAGGCGATGGAGGCCGGCGGGCTGCACGGGTTCCCCGTGGTCGACGTGCGGGTCGAGCTGTACGACGGGAAGTTCCACTCGGTCGACTCGTCCGACATGGCGTTCCGGACCGCGGCCGCTCACGGGCTGCGCGAGGCGCTCCAGCGCGCGGGGACCGTGGTGCTCGAGCCCGTGTCGCTCGTGACCGTGACCGTGCCCGCCGAGCTCCAGGGCGACGTGCTGGGCGACCTGTCGGGCCGGCGCGGGCGGATCAGCGGGTCCGACGTGCTGCCCGACGGCCGGTCCGTGATCGAGGCGACGGTGCCCGAGGCCGAGCTCGCACGCTACGTGCTCGACCTGCGGTCGCTCACGGGCGGCCGCGGCTCGTTCACCGCCGAGCACAGCCACTACGACGTCGTCCCGTCCCACCTGGTCGACAAGGTCGCCGTCCCCGTCGGGTGACGGGGGCGGCGGGGGCCCTCCACCCCGCTCTATGGGGAACCTCCGTTCCGGATAGCGGCACCCACCTTCCTCATAGGCGGCTCCGCGGCCCGCCGACCCGCGGAGCCCGGCCGCGCCCGACCCCACCCCGCCGTACGGGGAACGTCCGTTCCGGATAGCGGCACCCACCTTCCTCATAGGCGGCTCCGCGGCCCGCCGACCCGCGGAGCCCGGCCGCGCCCGACCCAACCCCGCACTACGGGGAACCTCCGTTCCGGATAGCGGCACCCACCTTCCCCACAGGCGGCTCCGCGGCCCGCCGACCCGCGGAGCCCGGCGCCTGGCGCGCGCCCGGTGCGCGGCCTGAATGCCCTCATGGCGGTGTGTCCACAGTTCTGGCGGACCCGATCCTGCCGTCGCGCTCGCGTGGTCCACCGTCGCGGGATGAGCAGGATGCCTTCGGACCTCCGCCGCCTCGCGGACCGACAGGACGCGGTCCTGAGCGCCCGTCAGATCCTCGACGCCGGGATGTCTCGCAGCCGCGTCCAGCGCCTCGTCGAGGAGGGCGCGTGGCAGCGTCAGCACCCCGGGGTCTACGTCGTGCACTCAGGGCCGGTCGAGTGGCGGTCGAGGGCGCATGCGGCCCTTCTCCACGCAGGCGACGGGGCGGCCCTGAGCCACCACTCGGCGGCGTACGTCCACGAGCTCGTCCTCCGACCACCCGCCTCGGTCGAGGTCGTCGTCCCCCATCAGCGGCGCGTCGTCGGGTCCTCGGAGCTCCGGATCCGACGACGTCGCGCGATCGTCGCCGAGCGGCGCGCACGACTCGTCGTCGTCGACCGTGCCGAGACGGTGCTGGACCTGCTCGGTGCGGCGCCGAGCGAGGATCGCGCGGCGGCCGTGCTGTGCGAGGCACTGCGCAGGCGGGTGCCGCCCGACCATCTCCTTGACGCACTCGGTCGCCGCGCTCGCCTACGCCATCGGTCGCTCGCGCTGGACGTCCTCGGAACCCCGACCGTCGAGGTGGAGTCGCCGCTCGAGCTGCGCTACCGACGGGACGTCGAACGGCGCCACGGGCTGCCTCGGGCGGTGCGCCAGCGGTGGGAGCTGCTCGACGGACGCTGGCTGCGCGCCGACGCGGTCTATGAAGGGCTCGGGGTGCGTGTCGAGCTCGACGGCGAGGTCGCTCACCCCGGTGGCCGGACGGACGCCGACGTGTGGCGGGACAACGCGGTCGCCGTCGGCGGCGGAGGGATCACGCTGCGGTACCGCTGGCCCCACGTCGTCGCCGATCCCTGCGGAGTGGCCCGTCAGGTCGCCGAGGCGCTCGCGGGGCGCGGGTGGACGCGTTCACCACGCCTGTGCGGGCTGGCCTGCACGGCGACGCGGTGACCGCGATGGCCCCGTCGACAGGAACGTCGTCAGTGGGGAAGGCCGACACCCGACGGCGACGCCGGCCTTCCCCACTTCCCCGACCGATCGCCCCCTCAGGTGCGGGCGGGGGTGCCGCGGTAGGCCGCGACCTGGGCCTCCAGGACCTCGTCCCACGGCGTCGGTGCGAGTCCGAACGTCCGCTCGGCGGCCGACGAGTCGAGGACGAACGGGCGCTCGAACTGGTACGCCACCTCGCCGAGCTCGCGGAGCATCGGGTTCACCGCCCCGAGCGCCCGCAGGAGCATCCGCGAGTGCTCGCGCACGGGGACCGGCTCGAGCCCCGCCACGCGGCACAGGTCGGCGACCAGCTCGCGCTGGGTCCGGGGCGCGTTGCTCGGCACGTGCCACGCCCTGCCCCACGCCCGCTCGTCGGTCGCGGCGACGACGGCGAGGCGCGCGACGTCGTCGACCGACGTCCACGAGTGCGCGACGTCGGCGCGCGGCAGGACCGTCACCGGCCGACCCGCGAGGAGTCTCGGCATGACGCGGTCGCCGACGTGGCTGCCCGGCCCGGGGCACACGTAGTCGGAGCCGCGGACCTCCGTCGCCCGCAGCCGCCCGTCGTCGTGCGCCGCGAGCGCCTGCTCCCACATCGCCGCGCGCACCCGGCCCTTGGTGCCGTTCGCAGCAAGGGGAAGGTCCTCCGTCATGGGCCCGTCGACGGGGCCGTACCCGTACAGGTTGCTCACGGTGACCAGGACGGCGCCCGCGCGCTCGGCCGCGGCGAGCAGCGATCGGTGCAGGGGCGGCCAGTCCGCCGCCCAACGGTGGTAGGGCGGGTTGGCGGCGTTGTGGATCGACGCGGCGCCGACGGCGAGCGACGTGAGCCGGGCGGCGTCCGACGCGTCGGCGGCCACGCGGCGGACGCCGGCCACGTCCGGCCCGGAGCCCGACCGGGTGACGACGACGACGTCGTCGCCCTGGGCCGCGAGGCGACGGGCGATCGCGCTACCGACGGGGCCAGCCCCGACGACGACGTGCAGCGACATGGTGCGCTCCTTCTCGCCGGCGAGCGGCGTGTGATCGGCGATCCACTCCGAGAGCGGTGCTCTCGCGTGATGAGCGTCGCGTGCGAACCGCCTTGCTGTCAAGAGCACTGCTCTCGTCGGCGTGCACCGCTCCCGGAGCGTGGCAGGATCTCCCGCGTGGAACCCCCTTCGACTCCCGCGACAGGCAGCACCGCGCCGGTCGACGGCATGGACCGCTCACCCGGTCCAGCAGCCGCCGGTTCCGCACCAGGCGCATCCGCACCCGGCGGGTCCGCACCCGGCACGCCAGCACCCGGCACGCCAGCTCCCGGCACGCCGGCACCCGGCACGCCAGCACCCGCCGCGCCCACGCCCGCCGCGTCGGCACCGCGCACCGCCCGCGAGCGCGCTCGCGCCGAGCTCACCGCCGAGATCAAGGAGCGCGCCCTCGCCCAGCTCGCCGAGGGCGGTGGCGCGGCCCTGTCCCTGCGCGCCGTCGCCCGGGAGATGGGCATGGCGTCGTCGGCCCTGTTCCGCTACTTCCCCAACCGCGACGCCCTGCTCACGGCGCTGATCGTCGACACCTACGACCGCCTCGGCGTCGCGGCCGAGTCCGCCGCTGCCGCCGTCGAGGGCGAGCCGGTCGGCGAGAGGTGGGCCGCGATCTGCCACGGGGTGCGGGACTGGGCGCTCGCCCACCCCCACGAGTACGCGCTCATCTTCGGCTCGCCGATCCCCGGCTACGTCGCGCCGCAGGACACGGTCGGCCCCGCGAGCCGGGTCCCGGTCCTGCTCACCGGGCTGCTCGCGGAGCTCCTCGCGACCGGCGCCCACGACCCCGCCGCGGCCCCACCGCTGCCCGACGACGTCGTCGCGGCGGTCGCGCCCGTCGTGGGGATGCTGCCGCCCGGGGCGCCGCCGGACCTCATGGTCCGCGGCCTCATCGCGTGGACGTACCTGTTCGGCGCCGTGTCGTTCGAGGTGTTCGGTCACCGGCACGGGGTCGTCGCCGACGCCGCCGCGTTCTTCGACCACGAGGTCCGCCGCATCGCGACGCTGCTCGGGATCACGGGCCCCGGCGCCCACGGCTCGGGCACGTAGCCTGGCCGTCCCGCCGACCAGCCCATCCCCGGAGCGTCCGTGACCCAGCCCGCCCCGTCCGCGAGCACCGCCCCGTCCGCGAGCACCGACCCGTCGGCGAGCACCGACCCGCCGACCGCCTCGCCCGAGGCCACCGCACCCGCGAGCCAGGCACCCGCCGACGCGCCGCCCGCGACGACGGCACCCACGAGCCAGGCACCCTCCGGCACGGCTCCCGCGAGCCCCATCCGTCGCGTCGCGCTCGAGGTCGTCGCGCGGCGGCTGACCGTGCTGCGCGTCGAGCCGCTCGGCCGGTCGATGCGGCGCGTGGCGCTGGGCGGGCCGGAGCTCGCGGGCTTCCGGTGCGAGGGGCCGACGGACCACGCCAAGGCGTTCTTCCCGCCCACGCCCGACGACGACGTGCCGATGCCCGAGCTCGTCGACGGACGCTGGGTCGCCCGCGAGGGCGAGCGCCCGGTCAGCCGCGACTACACGATCCGCACCTTCGACCCCGCGGCGGGCGAGGTCGTCCTCGACATGGCCGTCCACGACCACGGTCCCGCGGGTCGCTGGGCGGCGGCCGCCCGGCCCGGCAGCCGCCTCGGCCTCCTCGGGCCCAAGACGACCAAGCTCCCGCCCACCGACCGCGACTGGTACCTGTTCGCGGTCGACGAGACGGGCCTGCCCGGGCTGGCCAACTGGTTCGACCGCCTCCCCTCCACGGCGCGCGTCCTCGCGTTCGCCGAGGTCGACGGCCCCGAGGACGAGGTCCCGCTCGCCGGAGCGCACGAGGTCACGTGGCTCCATCGCGGGACCGCCGAGCGCGGCACCACGACGCTGCTCGCCGACGCGGTGGCGCGTGCGGGCCTGCCCGGCCCGACCGGTCGGGGCTGGGTGTGGGCCGCCGCGGAGGCGACGGCCGTGCGCGGGGTCCGGCGGCACGTCACGGCGCTCGGCGTGGACAGGTCCTGCTCGTCGATGACCGGCTACTGGCGCGTGGGGGTCGCGGGCTTCGACCACAAGTCGCCCGAGGCGACGGACTGACGGCGTCGCGGCCGCCCGGGCCTCGCGACCACCGACCGCCGCTCGGGGCGCCCGTCGCACGCGCTCGCCGCTCGCGACCCGTGTCGCACCCGGCCGGTACCGTCGGGACCATGCCGCGCAGCCGTTGGGAGCAGAAGGTCGAGGCCGATCCCGAGCACTCGCACTGGTACGTCGAGCGGTTCCGCCGCATGGCCGCCCAGGGTGCCGACCTGGCGGGTGAGGCGAGGTTCGTCGACGCGATGGTCCCCCGCGGCGCGCGCGTCCTCGACGCCGGCTGCGGACCGGGGCGCGTGGGCGGTGAGCTCGCACGGCGCGGGCACGTCGTCGTCGGCGTCGACGTCGACCCCGTGCTGATCGCCGCGGCCGAGGAGGACCACCCCGGGCCGACGTGGCTCGTCGGCGACCTCGCCGAGCTCGACCTCCCGGCCCGCGGCGTCACCGACCCGTTCGACGTCGTCGTGTGCGCGGGGAACGTCATGACGTTCCTGGCACCGGGCACGGAGGTCGACGTCCTGCGGCGCATGGGGGCGCACCTTGCCCCCACGGGCCGCGCGGTGATCGGCTTCGGGGCCGGTCGCGGCTACGACGTCCGCGCGTTCTTCGCCGACGTCGAGGCCGCCGGCCTGCGGCTCGACCTCGCCCTCGCGTCGTGGGACCTGCGGCCGTTCACCCCCGACGCCGACTTCCTCGTGGCGGTCCTGACGCGAGGCTGACACCGGGCTGACGGAGGCCGACGCCGGGCGACGGAGGCCTCACGGAGGGCCGACCGCGGATTGTCGGGGCAGTCCCGGCACGTCGACACGACGACACGCCGGATGAGGCGCGTCGGCGGGTGAAAACCTCTTGAGCGGGACCCGCCGCGGCCGATGGGAGGAGTCCCGAGTCGCCTGCAGGGGGCGACCCGCTCCCCAGGAGTCAACGCGTGACCAGCTCTTCCGTGCGCACCGTCGCCCTCGCGGCCGCGCTCCTCACGTCGATCGCGACGGCCCTGCCCGCCGCCGCGTCGGCGGACCCCCGGCTCACGACCGCGTCCCCCGCGGCCGAGGGCACAGCACCAGCCCCGCTCGACCCGGCGCCGCTCGACCCAGCCCCGCTCGACCCGGCCCAGCCGACCGCCACGCCCACCGCCCCGCCCGCGGCCGACCAGCCGCTCACGGAGCCTGAGCCCGAGGTCGTCCCCGAGCCGGAGCCTGCCCCCGAGGGCGCCGACGCGCCGTCCGCTCCCACGGACGTGCCCGCGATCGCCGCGCTCGAGATGCCCCCGCAGGGCTACAACGGCGAGGTGCGCGGCGCCGTCGGCGCGTGGGCCGGGTTCGCGAACGGACGCATCCCGGCCTCGGTCATGTGCTCGCCCGCGTGGGCGACCCGGCACCTGTTCCGCTGCGACGCGAACCGCGCGCTCGCGGAGCTCAACGCGGCGTACCGCTCGGCGTTCGGGGTCAACCTGTCGCTGACGTCGTCGTACCGCAGCTACGACGAGCAGGTGCGGCTCAAGCAGCTCAAGCCGACGCTCGCGGCGACGCCCGGCACCTCCAACCACGGCTGGGGCCTCGCGGTGGACCTCGGCGGGGGCGTACAGAACTTCGGCTCGCCGCAGCACAACTGGATGCGCGCGAACGCCAACCGCTTCGGGTTCTTCCACCCGCGCTGGGCGCAGATCAACGGCTCGCTGCCCGAGGCGTGGCACTGGGAGTACGCAGGCGCCGTCGCGTCGGGTCGCACCGACCAGGCGCGCGGCCTCGCGATGGAGCTCACCCGCACGCAGCCGTGGGACGGCGTCGCCGAGCGCGCGTGCCTCGGCGACCTGTGGCAGCGCGCGAGCCGGTGGGACCGTGCCGCCGCGGGCGCCGGTGACCTGCGCGGCATCCCGCAGCTGAGCATGAGCGCGCTGTACGGCTCGCGCTGGGCGACGTCGTCGGCCGCCACCACCTACCTGCAGAACCCGCAGACGCAGATCGAGCGCGGCCTCGCCGCCGTCACCGACCGCTTCGCCGGTCCGTGCCGGGCGCTCACGGGGATCCCGATGGCGAAGGTGCGCCACCCGTACCTGTCGGCGGCGACGGTCCCGCAGGGCACCCCGGTCACGCTGCGCGCGACGACGTACGGCACGCTGCACTGGAAGCTCGAGGTGACCGACGCGCGCACCAACGTCGTCCTGCACCGCTCGTCGGGCACCGCCGTCGAGGGCGGCCCGGGCGTCGAGGCGACGTGGAACGGCCGCACGCTGACCGGCAAGGTCGTCGGCACGGGTCCGTACCGGTTCACGGTCACGGGTACCGACGGGCACAGCGGCACGCCCGTCGCGCCGTGGAGCGGCGTCGTCGGCGTCACGGGCTCGCAGGTCCCGCCCGTGGTGGCCGCCGCACCGCTCGTCGGCGACCTCCGCTTCGTCCCGATCACGCCCGCGCGCGTGCTCGACACGCGTCCCGAGGCGCAGTCCGTCGGACCGGCGTCGCGGCTCGACGTCGTCGTCGCCGGTGTGCACGGCGTGCCCGCCGACGCCAAGGCCGTCGCGCTCAACGTCACCGCCGTGAGCCCCGCGGGGCCGACGCACCTGCGCGCGTGGCCCGCGGGTCGGCCGATCCCGAACAGCTCGGTCCTCAACACCGACCAGAACCGCTCCGCGACCGCCGCGGGCGTGGCCGTCGGCGTGGGTGGCCAGGGCAAGGTCAGCCTCTACAACGACGCGGGGTCCGCGCACCTCGTCGTCGACGTCACGGGCTACTGGACGACGGCGGGCGGCGTCGGCTACGGCGCGCTCGCCGAGCCGGCCCGCGTCCTGGACACGCGCACCACGGGCGTCGTCCCGGCCCCCGGTGCCCCGGTCACGGTCCCGGTCGCGGGCCGCGCCGGGGTCCCCGCGGACGCGACGGCCGTCGTCGTCAACGTGACGTCGGCGCGCTCGCGCGGCAACGGCAACGTCGCAGTCGTCCCGCAGGGCCGTGCGGTCACGACGTCGACCGTCAACCACCTGCCCGGCAACGACGTCGCGAACCACGCGACGGTCGCGCTGCGCAACGGGCGGCTCGACGTGCACGCCGCGGGCGGCACGGGCCACGTGGTCGTCGACGTGGTCGGCTGGTACGGGCCGGGCGGCGCCGCGCGGTTCACGCCGATCCAGCCGACGCGCGCGATCGACACGCGCGGCACCGGTGTGCCCGTCGGCCCGGCCGACACGCTCACGGTGCCTGTGGTGGCGAGCACCGGCATCCCGCGCGACGCCGTCGCGGCGGCCGTGACGCTGACCGCGACCCGGCAGAGCGCCGCGGCGACGTACCTCACGACGTGGGGCACGGGCGCGGAGCGGCCGGGGACGTCGGTGCTCAACACCGGGCACGGACGCGACCAGGCCAACCTCGCGATCGTGCGCCTCGGCGAGGGCGGCTCGGCCGACGTCTACAACAACGCCGGCACGACCGACGTCGTGCTCGACGTCACGGGGTACTTCCGCCGGCCCTGACCGGACCGGGTCCCGGCGTGCGGTGAGCGCGCCGGGCCGGCCCCGCTCGACCACGTCACGCGCAGGGCGCGTCCGTCCCCAGGACGGGCGCGCCCTGCGTCGTCGTGTCGGACCGCCGTGGCACGCTCACGGGCCGTGGGCGGACGGCGGTGGGGCGGGAGCAGGGCGGTGCGACGACGACGCCGCTCGCGCGCCGCGACCGCCCTCGCGACGCTCGTGTCGGTGCTGCTCGCCGGTGCGCTGCTGACGGCGACGGACGTCGGCGCCGATGCCGGCCTGCCGGACCTGCTCGGTGCGCGCCGGCCGACCGGGCACGTCGTCGGCGTGACGCAGGTCCAGCTCGACCGGGCGCGGGAGGACCTCGCGTCGCTCGAGGTCGCCGGACGGGCGCCGATGACGGGATACGACCGCGACCAGTTCGGCCAGGCGTGGGCCGACGCCGACCGCAACGGCTGCGACACGCGCAACGACGTGCTGCGCCGCGACCTCACGGACGTCGTCCTCGACGAGCGGACGGGCGGGTGCGTCGTCCTCACCGGGACGCTCGTCGACCCGTACGGCGGCGGGACGATCGCGTTCGAGCGCGGCGAGCGCAGCGCCGACGTCCAGGTCGACCACGTCGTGGCGCTCGCGGACGCGTGGCAGAAGGGTGCGCAGCAGTGGACGCCCGCGCAGCGCGAGCTCTTCGCGAACGACCCGGCGAACCTGCTCGCCGTCGACGGCCCGCTCAACCAGCAGAAGGGTGCGGGCGACGCCGCGACGTGGCTGCCGCCCGAGCGGGGCTTCCGCTGCCGGTACGTCCTGCTCCAGGTCCGGGTCAAGGCCGCGTACGGGCTGCGCGTGACCGCGGCCGAGCGCGACGCGATGGACCGGTGGCTCGACCGGTGCGTCGTCCTGGAGGGGCCGTGAGTCGGGTGCGCGGCGCCGAGGGTGACGTCCGTGATCGACGTCGCGCCGTGACGGACCTACCCTCGGCAGATGGCGCGCTACCTCGACGTCCACCCCGCCAACCCCCAGCCGCGGACCATCGGGCAGGTCGTCGCGATGCTGCGCGACGACGCGCTCGTCGCGTACCCCACCGACTCGGGCTACGCGTTCGGCGCGGCGATGGACAGCCACACGGCGGCCGATCGCATCCGCCGCATCCGGCACCTCGACGCGAAGCACCACTTCACGCTCGTGTGCGCCGACTTCGCGCAGCTCGGCCAGTTCGTGCACCTCGACAACGCGGCGTTCCGCGCCATCAAGGCAGCGACCCCCGGGCCGTACACGTTCATCCTCCCCGCGACCAAGGAGGTGCCGCGCCGCCTCGCGCACGAGCGGAAGCGCACCGTCGGGGTGCGGATCCCGGACAACGTCGTCGCGCAGACGCTCGTCCGCGAGCTCGGCGAACCGCTCCTGTCGAGCACGCTCCTGCTGCCGGACCACCCCGAGCCGCTCACCGAGGGCTGGGCGATCAAGGAGGAGCTCGACCACGTCATCGACGCGGTGCTCGACGGCGGCGAGGTCGTCGCGGAGCCCACGACGGTCGTCGACTGGTCCGAGGGGTACCCCGAGGTCGTGCGCGTCGGGGCGGGCGACCCGGACCGGTTCTGACCCGACGGCCGGCTCCGGTTGTCGCGTCGGCCGCGAGCCGGAGGAGCGCCCTGGGGACCACCCCGAGGACCGCCCTGGGGACCGCCCTCACCCGCGCGAGGGAGCCAGGACCCTCCGCACGGGTGTCGTCCGGCGACGGCGTCTCCGCGAGGATCGGCGCATGAGCCGACGTGCGTGGGTGCTGCCCGGTGTGCTCGCGTCGCTGCTCGCGGTCCTGTTCGTCACGACCCCGGCCGACATCTGGGTGCTCGAGGACCCCTCGTCCGGGACGTACGGCATCAGCTGGTCCGCCGCGATGACGCCCTGGGTCGCGGCCGTCGTCCTCGCGCGCGTCAGCCTCGTGGTCGGCGTCCTGCTGTCGGCCGTCCGGCCCGGGCTCGCGACGCTGCTGGGCCTCTGGCCGTTCGGGCTCGTCGTGGTGATCGGGTGGTTCGACTGGGGGTGGTGGCTCGGCCTCGTGATGATCGCCGTCGTCGCCGCGACGCACGGTCGACGCATGGCACTCGCGCCGCTCCTCGCGGCCCTCGCCGTGGCGACCGTCTACTGCCTGACGTTCGTGCCGGCCATGCTGCCGGTCGGGCCCGTGACGTCGGGCACGGGCCCGCGTCCCGAGGCCGAGGTGCTCACGGTCTACCTCGGCATGACGGTCGCGGCCGTCGCGATCGCGTGGGCGATCGGCGCGGGCAACCGGTCGCGTCGCCGGACCGCCGAGGCCGCCGTCGCGTCACGCCGCGCGCTCGAGTCCGAGTCCGTGACCGCCGAGCGCGCGCGCATCGCCCGGGACCTGCACGACGTCGTCGCGCACCACATCTCGCTCGTCGCGGTGCGCGCCGAGAGCGCGCCGTACACGCACCCGACCCTGGGAGAGGACGCCCGGCGCGTGCTCGCCGACATCGCGACCGACGCGCGGGGAGCGCTCAACGAGCTGCGTCAGGTCCTCGTCGTGCTCCAGCGCAGCGAGGGTGACGGCGCCGCACGCGCACCCCAGCCGGGCGCCGACGACGTCGCGACGCTCGTCGAGCAGGCGCGCTCAGCGGGTCAGGACGTGCGGTTCACGCGGTCGGGCGACGGCGCGGTCCCGCCGACCGTCGGCTACGCGCTCTTCCGGGCTGCGCAGGAGGCACTGACCAACGCCCGCCGGCACGCGCCCGGGTCACCGGTCACGCTCGACCTGTCGGCGCACGGCGCGCTCGCACGGCTGCGTTGCACCAACCCCGTCGCCGCCGACGACGACGTCGCCCCGGGCCGCGGCCTGCTCGGCATGCGCGAGCGCGTCGAGTCGGTGGGCGGGGTGCTGACCGTGACGTCCCGCGGCGGGGTCTTCGGCGTCGACGTCGTCGTGCCCACCCGGGTGGGCGCCGCACCGCTCACGGAGGTGCCGCGAGCGGTCGGTCCCGCTCGGGTCGCGCCCGCCACGCCCGGGGGCGGCGCATGATCCGCACGGTCGTCGCGGACGACCAGCCCGTGGTGCGGCACGGGTTCGCCGCGATCCTCGACTCGGCACCGGACATCGAGATCGTGGGGTCGGCCGGCGACGGCCGCGAGCTCGTCACGCTCGTCCGGGAGACGGCGCCCGACGTCGCCGTCGTCGACGTGCGCATGCCGGTGCTCGACGGCATCGCCGCGACGGCGCGCATCACGGCCGAGCACCCGTCGACGCGCGTGCTCGTGCTCACGACGTTCGACCTCGACGAGTACGTCTACGACGCGCTCCAGGCCGGTGCGAGCGGGTTCCTGCTCAAGGACGTCCCGGCGGACCGGCTCGTCGAGGGCGTGCGGGCCGTCGCGGACGGGTCGATGCTGCTCGGGCCCAACGTGACGCGCCGCCTGGTGTCCGACGTCGCGGCCCGCACGCCCGCACCCGAGCCGGTCCCGGGCCTCGACACGTTGACGCCGCGCGAGCACGAGGTGCTGCTCGCGGTCGCGCGCGGTCTGTCGAACGCGGAGATCGCCGCCGAGCTGTGGGTCACCGAGCAGACCGTCAAGACCCACGTCGCGGCGGTCCTGCGCAAGCTCGCGCGCCGCGACCGCGTGCAGCTCGTCATCGCGGCGTACGAGTCAGGTCTGGTCTGACCGGCGGGTCCGACCGGCGTCACGACGGCACGCGACGGCGCGACCGGCCCCCGTCGGGCGACGGGAAGAGACCGGGCCCGCGACGTGTTGCCGCTCACATGCCACTGACCGGGGAGTACGCACCGAGCCCGTCCGACTGGGCGCGCCAGCAGGCCGAGACCTTCGAGGCGACGAACGGCGCCGAGGCGAACACGCTGCGCGGCGTGCCGATCGTCGTCATCACGTCGGTCGGCGCGTCGTCGGGGAAGCTGCGCAAGACGCCGCTCATGCGCGTCGAGCACGACGGCGAGTACGTCGCCGTCGCGTCCAAGGGTGGGGCGCCCGAGCACCCGACCTGGTACCGCAACTTCCTCACCAGCCCGTTCGTCGAGCTCCAGGACGGACCGACGCGGCGCGACTACCGCGTGCGCGAGCTGTCCGGTGCCGAGCGGGAGACGTGGTGGGAGCGCGCCGTCGCCGTCTGGCCCGACTACGCGCAGTACCAGGCCAACACCGACCGCCAGATCCCGCTGCTGCTGCTCACGCCGGTGGACGCGGCGTCGGACGCGGCCCGGCCGGGCGGGGAGTCGTCGCAGCCCGCGGGCTGACGAGCCGGACGACGCCCGACCCGGCCGCGGCACCCACCGCGTACGCGGCCAGGTCGGGCGCCCAGAACGTCGAGCCGAGCACGAGGCGCACCACGGAGCCCAGCGTCGGCGCGGCGTCCGCGAGCGCCACCGCGACCCCCGCGAGCTGGAGCAGCTCGACGACGACGCACACCGCGAACGCGACGCCACCGACGACGACGGCGCGCAGCCGCGGGAGCGCGATCGCCAGCAGGACCGTGACGAGCACCGCGTAGAGCGCGCCGCCCACGAGGTCGCCGACGACGCCGCCGAGCGCCGTCGTCGCCAGGCCCAGGACGACCACGACCACCGCGGTCACGGCCAGTCGGGCGCGCGACCGCTCGGGAACCATCGGGCGACCGTACTGCGCCGCGGCCCGGTCCCATGCCTCCGGCGCCCGCACCGGCCGGGGCCCTGAGAAGGCGACCGGTCCCGCCCACCGCCGCGCCGCCGGCGCGACCGGCGGACCACCCGCGACCACCATCCGGGACGGCGGGACCGGATGCTGACCGAAGGTCCCATGCGCCGGGGACCGCCCCTCCGTAGCGTCCGTGATCGGACAGCGCCAGTCCGTGCACCCCGTGCCGCCCGGCGCGTCGGCGCACGGCGGCGGATGCGGCGCGACGCGCCCGGACGAGGGAGTTCCCATGACCGCCCCGACCCTGACGGACGCGACGCACGGTCCCGACGCGCGCACCGACGACGACGCCTCCTCGCCGGGCCGGTCCGACGCCGCGGCGCTCGCCACCCTGGACCTGCCCGACGACGTGCGCACGGTCCTGACGTCGGCACGCAGCGTGGTCGTCCCGCGCTCGCGCGACGAGCTGTACCGGCTCGCGCTCGGGCCCGACGGCGGTCCGCGCTTCTCGGTCGCGTACGACGTCGCGGGCGAGCCGGTCGTCGAGGCCGAGGTGGTCCGCTGCCGCAACGGCGTCTCGGTGAACTACCCCGAGGACTACATGCGGCGCCGGGACCCCGACTGCATGCGCATCGGCGACGACCTGCCGTCCGACAAGCCGCGCTTCGCGGACCGGCACGGCGGTCCCTTCGCACCCGTCCGCACCGAGACCCTCGCGTGGCTCGCCGAGCAGGACCTCGTCGTCGTGCCGTTCCGGGCGGGCGGGCCGCGGTTCGGGTACCCGTCGCTCGGCGTCGTGCCGGTCAACGCGGCGTTCTTCGCGCTCGCGCTCGCCGACCTGCAGGGGTTCACGACGCTCGACGACCTCGTCGCGCAGCACGGCGCCTTCGCGCCGCGGTCGGTCCTGTACGTCGCGCCGCCGTTCCGGCACACGCACTTCGCGGGGCGCCAGGTCGTCGTGCACGACCGCACCGAGACGCTGCACGAGGTGTTCGCCTACAACCTGTACCCGGGGCCGAGCGCCAAGAAGGGCGTGTTCTCGGTGCTGCTCGACATCGGCGAGCAGGAGGGCTGGCTCACCGCGCACGCGTCGAGCGTCCGCGTCACGACGCCGTACGAGAACGAGACGATCGTCATGCACGAGGGCGCGTCGGGCGGCGGCAAGTCGGAGATGTGCCAGGAGATCCGGCGTCAGGAGGACGGGCGGATCCTGCTCGGCACGAACGTCGTCACGGGCGAGCCGTACGTCATCACGCTGTCCGAGACGAGCCGGCTCGAACCCGTCACCGACGACATGACGCTGTGCCACGCGTCGCTGCAGACCGGGTCCGGCAAGCTCGTCGTGACGGACGCCGAGGACGGCTGGTTCGTGCGCGTCGACAACCTCACCGAGTACGGCGAGGACTGCCACCTCGAGCGCGTGTTCATCCACCCCGCCGAGCCGCTCGTGTTCTTCAACCTCGACGGCGTGCCCGACGCGACGTGCCTCCCGTGGGAGCACACGCTCGACTCGACGGGGACGCCGTGCCCGAACCCGCGCGTCGTCGTGCCGAGGCGACTCATCCGCGGCGTGGTCGACGAGCCCGAGGAGGTCGACGTCCGCACGTTCGGCGTGCGGATGCCGGCGTGCACGCGCACGAGCCCGACGTACGGCGTGATGGGGATGATGCACCTCGTCCCGCCCGCGCTCGCGTGGCTGTGGCGGCTCATCGCGCCGCGCGGGGACAAGAACCCGTCGATCGGTGAGAGCGCCGACGCGGTGCAGCGGCTCGCGCACGGCGGCATGGTGTCCGAGGGCGTCGGGTCGTTCTGGCCGTTCTCGACCGGGACGCGGGTCGGCGGCGCGAACCTCCTGCTGCGGCAGATCGTCGACGCGCCGCGCACGCGCTACGTGCTCACGCCGAACCAGCACATCGGCGCCTACAAGGTCGGCTTCGCGGCGGAGTGGCTCACGCGCGAGTACCTCGCACGGCGCGGCGGCGGGCGGATCCGGCCCGACCAGCTCGTCGCGTCGCGCTGCCCGCTGTTCGGCTACACGCTGCGCGAGATGAAGATCGACGGCCAGCTGATCCGGCCGACGTTCCTGCGGACCGACCAGCAGTCGCAGGTCGGCGTCGAGGCGTACGACGTCGGCGCGCGCATCCTCACCGACTTCTTCCAGGCCGAGCTGGCGCAGTACCTGACCGACGACCTCGACCCGCTGGGGCGGGCGATCATCGAGGTGTGCCTGCGCGACGGCGGCATCGAGGAGTACGAGGCGCTCACGCCGATGGTGGGGTGAGCGGGCGGGTCGGCGCCGCGCTGGACCCCCTCCGGGGAAGGTCAGTGCCGCATGGCGACGCCGACCGTCCCCACTCCGTGGCCCACCCCGGCGGCGGTGCGTCGCCGTCAGCGGCGGCGGTGGTCCTCGACCGCGAGGCGCGGCCCGAAGCGCGGGGCGCGTGCGACGCCGGTCAGGAGCAACGCCCGGATGACGCGGTAGCGGTGCGGGCGGTAGGGCTCGAGGAGCGCGAGCATCCCGTCGTCGTCGACACGGCGGCCCACGAGCGCGTGACCGACCTGGTTGGGCAGGTGGAAGTCGCCGACCGACACGGCGTCGGCGTCGCCGAGCGCACGCTGGGTCGTCTCGGCGGCGGTCCACGGCCCGATGCCCGGGATGGTGAGCAGCCGGCGCCACGTCTCGGCGACGGGCATGTCGACGGACTCCTCCAGCCGGCCCGCGACCCGCGCCGCGGCGACGACGGCGCGCGCCCGGGCGGGGTCGACGCCGGCGCGGTGGAAGTCCCACACGGGCACCGACGCCCAGGCCGCAGCCGACGGCGGGACGTGCATGCCCTCGGGTGCGGGACCCGGCGCCGGTGTGCCGTGGGCCCGGACGAGCCAGCGCCACGCGTCCTGCGCGGTCCGCGTGATGACGCGCTGCTCGAGGACCGCGGGGACGAGCGCCTCGAGGACCAGGTCGGTCCGCGGGATGCGGACGTGCGCCGACCGGCGCAGCGCGTCGCGGACGGTGCCGGGCGGCGGGTCGAGGCCCGCGTCGTCGTCGTGCTCGCCGAGCATCGCGGGTGCCCGGTCGAGCGCCTCCTCGGCGCCGTCGCCCCACGCGGACACGTGCACCGTGGACGGTCCGGTCTGGTGCAGGCGGACCGTCGTCGGCCCCGAGCGCAGGAGCGTCGCCCGCCACACCGCGCCGTCGACCGTCCGCACGAACGCCGGGTCCCGCGGGCCGCGCCGCAGCGGGGACAGGGTGCGGTGCACGTCGGTCGGCCGCGACAGCTCGACCGTCCGCACGAGCGCCGCGGCGGCCTGGGTCTGCACCGGCCCAGGGTCGCACGCGCACCTGACAGGGCCCCCGGAGGCCGGCCCGCCACCCGCCACCCGGGTCGCCGCCCCCCGCCGCCCGCCACCCGCTCCCCGCCGCCCGCCGCCCACTCCCCGCCACCCGGGTCGCCGAGTTCGCGTGTTCGGGTCCGAGCTCGCGGACGTCGCACGCGAGCTCGACGGTCAAACGCGAAGTCGGCGTCGGACGACGCACCCCTTGCCCGCCGCCAGCCGCTCCCCCGCCACCCGCTCCCCCGCCAACCGCGCTCCGGCGTGGGTGCCCACCCGGCGTGCCGGCCACTAGCCTTCCGTCACCCCAGCACCGTCGCTGCACCGGAGGAACCGCCGCCCATGGACGTCGTCGTCGTCGTGTACCGCCTGTTCGTGGCGCTCCTCGCATTCGTCGCGACGAAGGAGATCTGGCTCGAGGGCGACCTGCACGGGCTCGTGTTCTTCACGAACCAGTCGAACCTCGCGTTCGGCGTGGTGCTCGTGTGGGCGGCGGTCGCGTCGCTCGGCCGGGTGCCGCAGCCGCCGGTGTGGCTCAAGGGCGGCGTCACGCTGTTCCTCGGCATCACCGGGCTGATCAGCCACTTCGTCCTCGCACCCGAGGACCCGGACGCGCCCGTGCTGTTCCTCGGGCTGACGTCGGGGCAGATCGAGCACCAGATCACGCCGATCGCCGCGTTCGCCGACTTCGTGCTGCTCGACCGGCACCGCCGCGCGTGGTGGAGGACGCCGCTGCTGTGGCTCGGGTACCTCGTCGCCTACGTGTGCTTCACGACCCTGCGCGCCGAGCTCCTCCCCGAGCCGCACTACCCGTACGGCTTCATCGACCTCGGCGAGCTCGGCTGGGGCGGGCTCGCTGTCAACGTCGCGATGTACGGCGTGGGCTTCTACGCCCTGGGCATGGTGATCGTGACGATCGACCGGTTGCTGCCCGTCGGCCCGCTGATCGGGTCGGCCGGTGAGCGCGGGCCGCTCGCTGCACGGACGACGAGCGGGACCGCCCGCGAGCGCGACGAGGCGGGCGTGCGCTGACGACGCCGACGGCTCAGAGGTCGCTGAGAGCGCTGACGCCGCCGACGGCGCAGAGGTCGCCGAGCGCGCCGAGTGCGCAGCCCGGTCAGGCGGTACCGGCCGCGTTCACCGCGAGCACGACGAGGATCGCCGTGCCGACGAGGCCGCACACGATGCCGGTGATCGCCCGTCCGCGGCCGTGGCCCTCGTGCTTCGAGGCGCGCACGAGCGCCCAGACGCCGGTCGCGATCGCGAAGGGCCCGAGCACCCAGATGCCGAGCGCGAGCAGGCCGAGGTAGCCCGCGGTGATCGACTGCCACGAGCGGCCGACCGGGAGCAGCCAGTGCACGACGTTCCGCGGGCCGTTCTCGGGTGCGGGCGGCGTGCCCCACGCCGGGTAGACCTGCCCGTCCCACGGCCTCGTCACCATGGGCTGCGCGCCGTACCCGGCGGCGTACGGCTGGGCTCCGTACGGCTGGCCTCCGTAGGGCTGTGCTCCGTAGGGCTGCGCGGCGTACGGCTGCGCAGCGGAGGGCTGCCCGCCGTAGGACGGCTGGGCGGCGTACGCCCCACCGAGGTGCGGGTCCACCGTCGCGGCCCCGGGCGCATGCCCGGCCGTCGCGGCCACGGGCTGCGCGTACGGCGACGCGAAGTCCGCGGTCGGCTCGGGAGCGACGGCACCGGCCGACTCACCCGCGGTCGACGGGCCTGCGGGCTGCTCGGCGGCGTCGGGGGTCGTGTGCTCGGTCCACGCGGCGCCGTCGAACCAGCGCAGCACGCCGTCGGTGATGCCGTCGCGGTACCAGCCGGGCGCGGGAGAGGTGTCGGACACCCTCCGGCTGTCGACACTCGACCGGGTGACCTTGACGGGACCCGGCCCGGTTCACCCTGTCGGGCCTGCAGAACAGGACCGGTCGTGCCGATGAGTCCTTCGACGACGACGTTGGAGGACACGGTGAAGGTGATCGGCGACACGTGGAGCGCGACCGCTCCCGGCGCACGGGACGCCGACCTCGCGCGGACCCTCGACCCGCTCACCCGCTACGGCTGGACGCTCCTGCACGGCCTCGACCGCCCGGGCCGACCGCCCGCCTCGATCGACCACGTCGCCGTCGGCCCGGGTGGTGTCGCGGTCATCGCCGCGGTCCCCCGCCCCCACGCCCCGGCGGACCTGCTCGCCCCGACCGACGACGTCCAGGCCGTCGCCCGGGCCGCGGCCGAGGTCACCGCGCTGCTCGCGCCGCAGCACCGCCGCACGGTCAGCGCGCTCGTCCACGTCCCCTCCCTCACGCGCGGTCCCGCGGCGATGCTGCACGGCGTGCGCGTCGTCGGGCCGCACCTGCTGGTCCCGCACCTGCTGTCGCTGCCGGAGCGGCTCGACCCGGCCGAGGTCGACGAGCTCGCCCAGCAGCTCCGCGACCGGCTCGCGGGTCCGGCCACCCAGGTGGCACCGCGGCGGATCGGACGCCGACGCCCGTCCGTGGTCCGCGAGCTCGTGCGCTACGTGTCGGTGGTCGCGGCGACGTGGGGCGTCATCACCTACGTCCTGCCCTGACGTCGGCTCGCCGCAGCCGCCGGCCCAGGCCCGGCTCGTAGGGTTCGGGGCGTGCGCCTCCCCACCGCCCTCGTCGCCGCCGTCTCGCTGGTCGCGGGCTTCGCCGCCGCGCAGCTCACCGGACTGCGGTGGGCGGGTGCGGTCGTCGTCGTCGCGGGTGCGGCGTGGTGCGTCGTGCGTGAGCGGCCGACGACGGCGTGGTGGCGGCTCGCCGTCGTCGTGGCGATCGGGGTCGGCGCGTTCGTGCTGTCGCACGTGCTCGCGGACCTCCTCGGGGCGTGGCCCGCGGTGGGTGTCGCGGCGCTCGCGCTCGGGCTGGTGACGTGGCTGGTGGTCGACCGCGAGCGCACGGGCGGCGACAGGTCCACCGTCCCCCGATGACTTCGGGGCGTGCGGGAGGTCCATCCCCTCGACCGACGATCCCGTCCCGAGGAGCCACCATGACCGTCCAGATGAACCCGTACCTGGGCTTCCGCAGCGAGGCCCGCGAGGCGCTCACGTTCTACGCGTCCGTGTTCGGCGGTGAGCCGACCTTCAGCACGTTCTCCGACTACGGCATGAACCAGGGTCCCGACGACGCCGACCGCGTCATGCACGGGCAGCTCGAGACGGCCGCGGGGTTCGTCCTCATGGCCGCGGACACGCCGAGCGGCATGGAGCGCACCCAGGGCAACGCGTTCTCGGTGTCGCTGAGCGGCGGGCCCGAGGACGACGCCGCGCTGCGCGGCTACTGGGAGAAGCTCTCCGAGGGTGCGCAGATCGGCGAGCAGCTCACGGTCGCGCCGTGGGGCGACGCGTTCGGGATGCTCACGGACCGGTTCGGCGTCGAGTGGATGGTCAACATCGGCGGCGCGGCGAACGCGGGCGGCGACGGGGCGGCCGGCGGCCAGCACGCGACCGACGAGGCGACCGCGCAGATCTGAGCACGGACCTGACCGGGCCGGGCCTCCTCCCCCGCGGGTCGGGGCCCGGCCCCGCGTGATCGGGGCCCGGCCCGCGTGGTCGGGGCCTGGTCCAGCGGGTCACCACAGGTGGCAGGCGCACCCGCACAGGTCGGCCGCGCCCAGCTCGTCCGCGCTGGGACAGCCCTCGTGCTCGTCCGTCATGCACATCGAGCACGTCGGTGCCGGCTCGCCGAGCAGCATCCGCGACAGGTCCTCGAACCGGACCGGGTCGTGCAGCTGGACCATCGTGACCACCTCCTCCGGGACGCCGTCGTCCCTCACCGAGCACATCGGCGGGCGAGGCGACCGTCGTCGGAGTTCGCACGAGACGCCCCTGATCGGAGGCGGGTGAACTGCGCGAGGCTCCGGGGACGCCGCCGGTCGGCGGGCCTGCGTGGGTTCGGGTGGTCGGCGACGGACGGTCGGCCTGGGGGTGGGTGCTGATGCTCGCCGCCGCGGGCGCGCGTGGACGCGATGGCGGAGGACGTGCGGGGGCTCATGGCGTCGCTCGACCCGACGGGTGGTGCCGGGTGAGCGGGCGGGCCGCTCGGGTGAACGTCCGCCATATCCGCCCGAAACGGACACGCGCCGCGGCCGCCCGTCGCTAGCGTCCGGCGGCGGCGCGCAGTCCGTGCGCCCCAGCCTTCGAGGAGAACCGTGCGTATCGAGTGCGTGAGCAACCCCCACCTGAGGCGGGTGGCGATGGTGCCCACCCTGGCCCTCGTCGTCAGCGGTGTGTCCGCCGCGGGCGCGGTCGCCAACGACCTCCCTGCCGAGCCGGCCGCCGAGGTGCTCGCGGCGTCGAGAGGAGTCACCATCGTCTCCTTCGCTCCGACCCGGGCGTGTGCCAGGCTCGCGCCATGCCGACGGACGACCTCGCCGACGTGCCCGCCACGACCGAGCCGGCCGGCGCCCCGCCGGTGACCGGCAGCGATGGGTCGGTCCGCGCCGAGCAGTGGCCCGCCGTCACGTTGGGGGAGCCCGCGCACCGGGTCTCGCCACGGGCGGTCGCCTACTGGCGCGTGTCCGCACTGGTCGGCTGGGTCGTGTTCCTCGCGGTCCTCGTGACCGCGTGGCTGCTGTGGCTCGACCACCTCGCCTGGCCGCCCTACGCGCTGGGCGCGGTCACGGCGTGGTCGGTCGTCCACGTCGTCGTCATGCCGCCGCTGCGGTACCGCGTGCACCGCTGGGAGGTCACACCCGTGGCGGTGCGGACGCGGTCCGGGTGGATCGGGCGTGAGCAGCGGATCGCGCCCATGTCGCGTGTGCAGACCGTCGACTCGACGCAGGGCGCGATCATGCGGGCGTTCGGGGTGGCGTCGGTGGCCGTCACGACCGCCTCGGCGGCGGGTGCGATCACGATCGAGGGGCTCGACAGCGAGACCGCGGAGCGTCTCGCTGCCGAGCTGAGCGCCGTGACCGCCGCGACCCCCGGCGACGCGACGTGACGGACCCCGTCGCGGTCCGCGGCGGTACGGCGGACGGCGGGGGCGACGGCGACGTGTCGGGCGCGGGTGGGTCGGGGGCCGGTGAGCTCGCGGACGCCACGTGGCACCGCATCGACGGACGGATGGTCCTGATCACCGTCGTGACGCGGCTCGTGTCTCTGGCCGTCCCCGTCGGCGTCGTCGTGCTGCGGCTCGGTTCCGGTCAGGACGCGTGGTGGCAGCTCGCGCTCGCGGCGCTCGGCACGGTCGTCGCGATCGGATCCGCGGTCGCGTCGTGGCACGCGACGCGCTACCGGCTCGACGACGAGCGGCTCCAGGTCCGACGCGGCGTCCTCAACCGCAAGGTCCTCACGGCGCCGCTGGACCGCGTGCGCAGCGTCGACCTGGAGGCACCCCTGCTGCACCGCGTGCTCGGCCTCGCGAAGGTCACGATCGGCACCGGGAACGACCTCGAGCGCATCACGCTCGACTCGCTCGGGAAGGAGCAGTCCGCGCGGCTCCGTGAGCAGCTGCTGCGACGGAGCCGGGCGGCTCGCGGGACCGTGGAGGCGGTGGCGGCGGCCACGTCGTCCGACAGCGGGCGGCCGCCCGGGGAGGTGACGGCGGAACCGGCGGCGGTGCCCCTGCTCGGTGGTGCGGCGGGCGTCGGTGGTGCGGCGGGCGTCGGCGCGACGGCGGGCCTCGGCGCGACCGCCGACGGCCCTCCCCTCCCGGCCGCCGACGACGACGGCCGTACGTCGTCCGCGGCCGTGCTGGCCCGGCTCGACCCGTCGTGGATCCGGTACGCGCCTGCCCGGTGGCTCGGTGGCGGCGTGGTGCTCGTCGGGGGCGGCGCGGGCCTGTGGGCGCTGCTCGGGCAGACGGCGGTCGGGCGGTTCGTGACGGGCGTGCTGCCCGACTCGACCCCGGTGCTCGTCATGCTCGGCGTGGTGGTCGCCGTCGTCGGTGGTGCGCTGGTCGCGACGGCGCGCTGGGCGTCGACGTGGTGGGGCATGGCGCTCACGCGCGAGCCGGGTGGCACGCTGCACCTCCGCCGCGGGCTGACGACGACCTCCTCGACGACGGTCGAGGAGGCACGGATCCGCGGGCTCCAGCTCGACGAGCCGCTCCTGACCCGGCCGCTGCGTGGCGCCGAGCTCCAGGCGCTGACGACGGGGGTCGGGCTCGGTGGGACCGTCGCGCTGCTGCCGGTGTGCCCGCGCGACGTGGCGGTCGCCGTCGGCCGCGAGGTGCTGGGCGACGGCGACGACGGCGGCGACCCGTTGACGGCGCCGACCCGGCGGCACGGCCCTCGCGCGCGTCGTCGGCTGCTGGTCGGGGCAGTGGTCGACACCGTGGTGCTCACGGGGATCGCGGCCGCGGTGGTCGCGTGGCGCGGCTGGGACGTGCGGTGGCTCGTCCTGGGGGTGCTCGTGCTGGCGCTGTCGCTCGCGCTCGCGGAGGTCGAGCACCGGCACCGCGGCCACGCGCTCGCGGCCGGTCACCTGGTCGTCACGTCCGGGCGGCTACGTCGACGCCGGACCGTGCTGCACACGCGCGGAATCATCGGCTGGACGCTCGAGGAGTCGGTGCTGCAGCGGCGGCTCGCGCTGTGCACGCTCACGGCGACGACGGCTGCGGGTCCCGAGGCGGTCGCGGTCGAGGACGTGCCGGTGGTCGACGCCGTGGCGCTCGCGACGCTCGCGACGCCCGACGTGTGGGTCGGCGTCGGCCGGAGCTGACCAGCGGCGGGTGCTGACCGCCGGCGGCCTCAGCGGAGGTCGGTGCGGAACTCCGTCCCGGCGACCCGCACCAGGAGGTGCGAGCCCGGCGGCAGGCGGACGGGGCGCGGTGCGCGCCGGACCTGGGCGGCGGTGCGCGGGACGGCGTCGGGGAGGACGCCCGGGTGGCGGATGGGTCGCTGCACTCGTCGGCTCCTGGGGTGGCGGTGGCCCACGGTATCGATGCGGGAAGGCCGTCGGGGAAGGATGACCGGGTGGAGGTCGTCTGGGCGGTGGTCACGGTGGTCGCGGCGGTGCTCGTCGCGGTCGGGTGGGCGGTGCGCGGGGTCGTCGTGGTCACGGACCGCACCCGCCGACGCGCGGGCGCGCCGCGGTGGCCGCTGGGCGGCCGACCGTGGGTCCGGGTGGTGGGCGACGGTCGCCTGGCGTGGGTGTGGACGGTCCTGCTGGCCGGTGCGGTCGCGCTGCTCGTGCGCGCTCGTGGCGACGAGGTGCCGGTGGTCGCCGTCGTGGCGTCGTCGATCACCTACGGGCTCGCGTGGGCGGTGACGGCGGGCGTCTGGGCGCTCGTCCGGGAGCGCCGTGCGACCGGACGGACCGGCCTGGGCCTCGCGCAGTGGCGCATGCTGCTCAGCGTGCTCCTGGGCGCGCTGGTGGTGTCGGCGTGGGCGGTGGATGCGTGGCTGCGGTCGGGCGGGTGACGGGCCGGGACGGGCGGACGGCGGGGACGGTCGGGCGGCCGGGGACGACGATGTAGCCGTCGTCGACGTCGCCGATGACGCGCATGCGCTCGTCCCTCGTGCCCCAGAGCCAGGCGAGGTAGGCGCACAGGACCGCGTCGACCTCGTCCTCGACCGCGCCGAGGTGGAACGGCCGGGTCGCCGCGGCGACGGCGTCGCGGATCTGCGCCCAGCGTGACGACGTGCTGAGGAGCAGCGGGGCGTCGAGGTGCTGCTCCATCAGGTCCATGAGGCGCAGCAGCTCGTCGCGGCACGCCGTCACCGACCGGCCGCGCTTGCGCTTGTACCGGAGCACGGTCGGCAACCCGAAGAGCGTGATGGTCGCGGGGTGCGGGTAGACCTCGATCGCGACGGACACGTCGGTCCGGTGCCGGCTCGCGGGGTCGACGTCCCAGCCGTGCCGCTCGCTGAGCGCGAGCCCTCGCGGCCGCTGGAAGAGCGGGTTGGCGCGGTTCGACGAGTGCGCACCCGCGTAGTACGGCCCGAACTCGGCGTTGACGAGCCGCTCGCACGTGCGCTGACCGCTGTCGTTCGGGACGACGAGCGGGGCGTCGATCGCGGCGACGACGCGGCCGGTGGAGGCCGAGGCGACGAACGCGTCGACGTCGTCGTCGGACCGGACGCTCGCCGACGCGACCAGCGCGCCGTCGTCGTCCAGGGCGGCGAGGCCGGTGCGGTTGCGGGCGGACCACGCGAGGTCGATGCCGAGGTAGGTGGTCATCTCAGGCGACCGCGGACGAGGGCGGGTCGTCGCCGGTGAGCACGCGCCGACGATAGGGGACGCCAGGCGCCGACGACGACCGGGGAGCGCGGTGGGGCTCGGCCACGAGCACGGTCGGTCACGGCGGCAGGACCCCGGCGGCAGAGCCCCGTGCCGGCCGGTCCGTCCGGTCACGTCGACGTGGTCCGCGGACGGTGTTCACCGGCCGGGAACATGCGGTTCAGCCCGGCCTGGGACAGTCCGCGAGGAGACCGCTGCACCGTGCAGCCGGCCCGTCCGGAGGAGCGCCATGCCCTGGTACGACCAGTCACGCCCGCCGCTGGCGATCGCCCACCGCGGCGACCACCGCGAGCACGTGGAGAACACGCTGCCCGCCATCGAGGCCGCCGCCCGAGGCGGCGCCGACATGATCGAGATCGACGTCCAGCTGGCCGGTGACGGCGAGGTCGTCGTCGTGCACGACGCCACGCTCCAGCGGCTGTGGGGGGACCCCCGGCCGGTCGCGGCCCACACCACGGAGTCGATCCGGGCGCTCGGTGCGGGTGACCGACGCATCCCGACGCTGCGTGAGGCGCTCGAGGTCTCGCGGGACACCGGCGTGCCGCTCGTGATCGACCAGAAGACGCCGGAGGCCGCGGCGGCGGCGCTGCGCGTCGTCGAGGACGCCGGCCTGGTGCGGGCGACGTGGTTCTGCGGCGAGCTCGCCGGGCTGTGGAACGTGCGCGGGGCCAGCGCCGCCGCCCAGCTGTTCCTCAACTCGATCGGCCTGACCCCGCCGGACGTGCGGGTGCTCGGGCTCCTGCGCCCGGACATGTACAACCCGGAGCACACCACGCTCGCGCCCGTGCTGGTGCGCGCCCTGCACGCGCTCGGCATCGGCGTCTCGTGCTGGACGGTCGACGACCCGCGCGACCTGGAGCGCCTCCTCGGGATGGGCGTCGACGCCGTCATGTCCGACGACCTCCCGACGGCGCGCGCGCTCGTCGACGCCCGCGACTGGCGGGCGGTGGCACGGCACGAGCTCGCCGTCGCGGTCGGCGCCTGAGACGGGTCACGGGACGGGAAGGGCCCGATCGGACGCGAGCACCGCGTCCGGTCGGGCCCGTCGTCGGTGGGCCGCGGCGACTCGTCGGTACGGCCGGGGCGACTCGTCGGTCGGGCCGGGGCGACTCGCCGGTCCGGCCGGGGCGACTGCCCCGCCGCTCAGGTCAGCGCGTCGCCGTCGGGCCCGAACAGCAGGACCTCGCCGACGTGGACACGCAGGGCGAGGGTCTCCCCCTCGGTCACGGGCGTCCGCTTGTCGGTGCGGACGACGAGCCGGTCGGACCGGGTCGTGACACCGGGTGTGAGGCCGAGGGCCTCGGCGTGGACGAACGTCTCCGCGCCGGTCCGCTCGACCCGCACCACGCGGGCCGTCAGGTGCCCGGGCTCTGTCGCCCGGCTCGGGTCGACGAGGTCGAAGCCCTCCGGCCGAATCCCGAGGGTCACCTCGGAGGGCGCGTGCACGCCGACGCCGATCTCGAGCGCCGGGCCGACGACGGCGCGGCCGTCGCGCACCGGCACCGCGTCGAGCAGGTTGATCGCCGGGGACCCGAGGAACCCGGCGACGAACGTGTTGACCGGCCGCTCGTACAGCTCCGTCGGCGTGCCGACCTGCTGGAGCCGGCCGCCGTGCAGGACGCACACCCGGTCGCCCATGGTCATGGCCTCCGTCTGGTCGTGCGTGACGTAGACCGTCGTCGTGCCCAGCCGGCGCTGGAGGCCGGCGATCTCGGCGCGCGTCGACACCCGCAGCTTCGCGTCCAGGTTCGACAGCGGCTCGTCCATGCAGAACACCTGCGGCTCGCGCACGACCGCGCGGCCCATCGCGACCCGCTGCCGCTGACCGCCGGACATGCGTGCGGGCCTGCGGTCGAGGACGTCCTCGAGCTGGAGCATGCGCGCGGCCTCGGCGACCCGACGGCGGATCTCGTGCCTCGCGACGCCCGTGTTGCGCAGCGCGAACGCCATGTTCTCCCCGGCCGTCATCGTCGGGTACAGGGCGTAGCTCTGGAACACCATCGCGACGTCCCGGTCCCGCGCCCGGCGCCCCGACACGTCGACGCCGTCGATGAGCACGCGGCCGCCGTCGACGGGCTCGAGGCCCGCGAGCATCCGCAGGCTCGTGGACTTGCCGCACCCGGACGGCCCGACGACGACGAGGAACTCGCCGTCGTGCACCTCCAGGTCGAGCGCGTCCACCGCCGGTCGCGGGCTCGCCGCGTAGGAGCGCGTCGCCGCCTCGAAGGTCACTGCCGCCATCTCGTCACCTCTTCCTGCGTGCGGACTCCGCCCGCTCTGCGCCTGCGTGGGTCACGGGGCTGCGCCCGGGCCGGCTCACCGGGCCCGGGCGCAGCCCGCGGCTCACAGGTGGGGCTCGATGTCCCGCTCGAACACCGTGCGGGTCTCCTCGTCGAGCTCGGCGAACACCGTCTCGACGTCCTCGCCGCCGGTGGTGATCCGGTCGAGGGCCGCGCCGATCCGCGCACCCCCGCCGGGCACGAAGACCCGGGCGTTGTCCTGCGACTGCGTCACGGCGAGCTGCTCGAGGGCCGTCCGGAAGTTGGGGTGCTCCTCGAGGTAGCCCTGGGTGTCCGGGTGGTCGACGGCGTCCTTGCGCACCGGCATGTAGCCGGTCGCCTGGCTGAACGTCACCGTGCTGTCCGAGCCCGTGAGGAACGCGACGAGCTCCATCGCGGCCTGCCGGCGCGCGTCGTCGATCCCTGCGGGGATGCCGATCCCCGCGCCACCCGTCGTCACGCCCGGCTGCGGGCCGGGGAGGAAGGCCGTCGCGAAGTCGAACTGCGCCGCCTCCGTGAGGCCCGAGAGCGAACCCGTCGACTGCAGCAGCGCGGCGGCCTGACCGGCGCCGAACTGGTTGTTCGCGTCGTTGCTGATGGCGATGTGCCCGGCCTGGACCTGGTCCTGGAGGAACTGCCCCGCCTCGATCGACCCGGGCGAGGAGAACGTGGGCTCCCAGCCGTCGGAGTACGCCCCGCCGAACGTCCAGACCATCCCCTGGAAGTACCAGTCGAGGTAGTTGGAGCCGTCGGGGACGACCAGCGGCGCGACGTCCGGGTCGGTCGCCTTGAGCTGGGCGGCCCAGCCGGCGAACTCCTCCCAGGTCTCCGGGCCGCGGTCGGGCAGACCGGCCGCCTCCCACATCTCGCGGTTGTAGTAGAAGATCGGCGTCGAGCGCGCGTACGGCAGGGCGTAGTGCGCACCGTCGAACGCGTAGTCCTCACGCAGCGCGTCGACGTAGCCCTCGGAGTCGACGTCGAGCTCCTCCCACAGGTCGTCCATGGGGGCGAGGGCGTCGTTCAGGGCGAAGTTGAACCAGGTGACGTCGGAGACGACGACGGCGTCCGGGAGGTCACCGCCGGCGAGCGAGGCGTTGAAGCGCTGAGCGAGCTCCTCGTAGTTCGCGCCCGCGGTCACGAGGTTGACCGCGATCCCGGTCTCCTCCTCGAAGGCCGCGAGGAGCTCCTCCTCGACCTCCTTGGAGTCGCCCGGGTGGTTGCTCCAGAACGTGAGCTCCTGGACGGCGTCGCCGTCGGCCGGGGTCGCGCCCCGCACCCCGGAGCCCTCCGAGGTCGTGCTCCCGGTGCCTGCGCACGCGGCGAGCGCCAGGGTGAGCCCGCCGGCGACGAGGCCGGTGCCGATCCGTCGGATCGAGGTCATGGATGTCCCTTTCGGTGGTGATCGGTGTTGTCGTGCGAGGTGCCGTCGGGGGCGGGGTGGCCCCAGGGCTCAGCCCTTGACGGCTCCGGTCGTGAGGCCCTTGATCATGTGGCGTTGGAGTGCCACGAAGACGACGAGGATCGGCGTCATCGTGAGCACCGTGCCCGCCATCACGGGCCCCCAGTTGGTGAGCCCCTCGGCGTCCTGGAGCTGGGTGAGCCCCACGGGCAGCGGGGCGACGGACTCGTCGTCGGCCATGAGGAGCGGCCACAGGTACTGGTTCCACTCGTTGACGACCGTGATGAGGGTGAACGCGACGACGGTCGGCCAGGACATGGGCAGGACCACCCGCCACAGGGTCCGCAGGGGACCGGCCGCGTCCATCTCGGCGGCCTCGAGGATCTCCCGGGGCAACGAGACGAAGTGGTTGCGCAGCAGGAACGTCCCGAAGGCCACTCCCGCGAGCGGGACGATGATCCCCGCGTAGGTGTTCCGCCAGCCGAGGCCCGCGACGAGCGCGTAGTTGCTGATCATCGTGATCTGGTTCGGGACCATGAGCGCGGCGATGACGAACAGCAGGACCGCGGTGCGGCCCGGGAACCGCAGGAAGGCGAGCGCGAACGCCGACAGGACCCCGAGCACGACCTGGACCACCGTGAGGACGACCGTGATGATCACGGAGTTGCGGAGGAAGTCGGTGAACGCGACACCGCTGCCCACGGCCGAGAAGTTCTCGAGCACCACCGGGTCCGGGACCCAGGTCACGGGGACCGTGTAGATGTCCGGCCGCTCCTTCAGGGCCGAGACGAGGATCCAGTACAGCGGGAGCGCGACGACGACCACCACGAGCAGCATCGCGAGGTAGCCGCCGAGCGCACGGACCGGCGTGCGCCGCTCGTGCGGTGCGCCCGCCGGGGCCGCCGACCGGGCGGTGCGCCACGACGTCGTCGTCACCGCTCCTCACCTCGCCGCATCACGAGGACCTGGACCGCGGTGATGAGCAGCAGGGCGAGGAACATGATCGTCGCGACGGTCGCGCCGTAGCCGGCGCGGAGGTTGACGAACGTCTCCTGGTAGACCTGGTAGACCATCGTCGTCGTGCCGTCCCCGAGCGGACCGCCCCGCGTCATCGTGTGGATCACGTCGAACACCTGGAAGCTGTTGAGCAGGACGGTGATGAGCAGGAAGAACGTCGCCGGGCGCAGCTGGGGCCACGTCACGCGGCGGAACGCCGTCCACGTCGACGCGGCGTCGATCTCCGCCGCCTCGTCCAGGTCACGGCGCCTGCCCTGGAGCGCGGCGAGGTAGATCACGAACGTGTACCCCAGGTTCTTCCACACGTACGTGACGGTGACCATGAACAGCGCCCACGACGGGTCCTGGTAGAACGCGGGCGGCTCGGCGCCGACGCGGCGCAGCAGGTCCTGGACGAGGCCGAACGTGGGGTCGAAGACGAACTGGAACGCGACGCCGACCGCGGCTCCCGCGAGGACGAACGGCGCGAAGACGAGCGACCGGACGGCGTCGCGCCCGACCAGCTTCTGGTCCAGCAGGAGCGCGAGCGCGAGCCCCAGGACGATCGACCCGACGACGGCGGCGCCGGTGAACACCACGGTGTTCCACACGACCGTGCGGCTGCCGGCACTGGTGAACCACTCGACGTAGTTGTCCCAGCCGATCCAGGTCGCCGTCGGCGAGGAGATGTTCCAGCTCGTGAACGACAGGCGGATGTTGTCCGCGAGCGGCCGGTAGGTGAAGACGGCCAGCAGCACCAGGTTCGGCAGCAGGAACGCTGCCGCGACGAGGCCGTCGCGCCACCGGTACGGCAGGTGCCCGGGGAGCCGGCCGCGGACGGCGGGGCCTCCGGTCGGCCCGGTCGGGGCTGGGGCCGGACCGCCAGCTCTCGACGGGTTGCCCGGCACCCCCTGCGCGCCAGGCGCCTCGATCGTCGGTCCCGCACTCACGAGAGGCGACACTGTCCGGCGCGGATGAGGCGCGACCGAACTCGCCCGCACCTCCGCGTGTCCCGACGGTGAACTTCGTGTCACGGAGGTGCGGGGCGGTGGCGACGGGCGGATGCGCGCCACGCGAGAGGCGTCACGGTGAAGCGTGGTCCGCGGACGGGCCGGCCGAGTCGGGTGAGCGCACCAGACCGAAGAGCATCCTCCATCCGTCGGGAGTGTGCGCGACGACGATGTCGAACAGGACGTGCTGCGCGTTCGCGGACCCGACCACCGCACCTTCCGGGTCGACGCGCTGCATCGGTTCACTCGTCAGCTCGAACGTGAAGCCGTAGACGCCCTGGTCCGGGTCGACCTCGAACGGGACGGGGATCCCCATGGCGGTCTCTCCACCCACGGTCGAGTCACCGATCCCGAAGATGGCCGCGACGTTCGCGGCGGTCAACCAGCACCACTTGCAGGCTTGCTCGCTGATCCGGATCCACTCGGTGAGGTCACCCGTGCGGAAGGCGTACCGCTCGAGCTCGACGAAGTAGGCGGCTGCAGCGGCTGCTCCCAGGTCGTCGGTGCGGTCCATCGCCCTCGGCCGCTCGGGGTGACCCGGAGGGCGCTGCTCGGCCGACTCATCCGTCGCCTCGACCGCGGGTCCGGTCGTGGCTGCGTCGTCGACGGGCTCGTCATCACGGCCGGATGCAGACAGGTCGACACGTTCCTTCTCGGCGCGGGGAGGTGCGGGGTCGGGAACGCAGGCCCCGGTCAGCAGGGCGGTGATGGCGACGACGACGGCCATGGCGTAGCGGGTTCTCCTGGTCACGGGCGTGACGCTAGGAGCGTGCGGCGTGGCGGGTACGGCGGGCCCCCTCGGACTGTGTGCGGGACGGGATCCACAGGTCCAGCCGATCGAGACGCCCAGACCGACCCGGCGGCTGGGCTCTCGTGGTCCGTGCGCGGGATTCC
Organism: Cellulomonas carbonis; assembly: GCF_014636275.1. GTDB lineage: Bacteria > Actinomycetota > Actinomycetes > Actinomycetales > Cellulomonadaceae > Actinotalea > Actinotalea carbonis. Next base: position 406,566 of record NZ_BMEB01000002.1, on the reverse strand, counting down.
GCGCGATGTCCCCCGTTCGATTCATCCAGGTTCCGCCAGCGCCGGCCGATGGTCCTTGCGTGACCGTCCCGCCCGACCATCTCCCTCGCTCTCCGAGCGGACGCGTGCCGCAGTGGGTGGTCGACGAGGCGGCGGGGCGTCGGGGTGCGCCGACGACGTGGCGCGCGGCTCCGTCCGGTGCCTCGGTGCCGCGGGCCGCGCGGCGACGCACGCGTCGAGGCTCGCGTCGAGGCTCGAACGTCGGCGCCGTCGTGCTGACGGTGGTCGTCGTCGGCGGGGCGTGGTGGCTGACGTCGGGAGCGCCGGGCCTCCCGCCCGGTGTGATCGCCGCCGCACCCGGCGGTGCGGCGGTCGACGGACCTGGCGGCGACGGGCGCGGGCTCACGGGCGGCATCGTTCAGGACGGACAGGGGCGGCCGGACGCGGTCCCGCCCTCGGCGGAGGTGGTCGCGCTCGCGGACGAGGCCTTCCTCTCCGAGGAGGGTCGGGCACTGCTGTACGCGAACCGCGTGGAGGTGCTGGACGCGGCGTCCTTCGCGGGGCGCTGCATCTTCGGGCCGTCGCTGCGTCCCGCCCCGGCCGGCGGCGCGGTCGGCTGCCACGTCCCCCTCGAGCGGTCGGTCGTGGTCTACGCCCCCGCCGACCCGAGGGCCCGCGGGTTCGTCGTGAACACGCTCGCCCACGAGACGCTCCATGTCGCGTGGGTCGCGCTCAGCCCCGACGACCGTCACCGGCTGACCCCGCTCCTCGAGACCGAGATCGCCGCCGTCCCGGCGGACGACCCGATCCACGAGCAGATCGCGGGCTCCGTCGGCACCAACCCCGACGCGCGTCCGACCGAGCTGTTCGCGTACCTGGGCACCCAGGTGTGGCGCGAGGGTGGGCTCGCACCCGAGCTCGAAGCGGTCTACGCGCGGTTCGTCACGGACCGCGCGGCACTCGTGGCGGTCCACACGACGTTCCAGGGCGAGCTCGACCGGATGGTCGCCGACGTCGAGGCGGCGTACCGGTCCGTCGCCGAGGTGGAGTCGTCGAACGCCCAGGCCAGGGCGCAGCACCACGCCGACGCCACCGCCGTCGAGAGCTACCGCACCCAGTACGACGTGCAGGTCGCCGAGCTGGCGGCGATGCCCGTCGCGGAGCGCGAGCGCCTCCTGCTCAGCTGGGTGTGGTGGGACGGGACCGAGCTCCCGATGGCGCCCGCCGACGACACTCTCAACCGGGCGGCCGAGCTGCTGGCGCGCGACGACGCCTCGTTGCGATCGCGGGACGAACAGCTGCGCGCCGCGGAGGCGGCGGCGGGTGCGGAGCACGCACGCGTCGACGCGCTCGCGGAGGACCTGCGCGCGCTGCAGGCTGAGCTCGACCCGGCGAGCCCGACGGACTGACGCGGGTTGCAGGCCGCGGCGCCGGTCGTGCGCTGGGGGACGGGATGCGTCAGCGGTCGGCGACGAGGCGGGACGGAGCGTCCTCGACGGTGGCGGTGAACGGTGCCGACGTCGTCGTCGCGGTGCCGGTGACCGGGAGCCAGGGTCCGTCGTCGGCGACCCGGTACTCGCCGCGCCAGGTGGTCGTGACCCGGACCTCGTACGTGCCGACGTCGGCGTACGGGCGCGAGACCGTGTGGTCCGGGTACGGGGCGCCGGCGCTGTCGGTCACCAGCGGCAGCTCGCCGTCGCCGAAGTCCCACGACCAGCGGACCGGCGTGACCCGCACCGTCACCGGCACCCCGAGCACCGACGTGGTGAGCTCTTGCGGGGTCGGATCGGTGTAGACGATCAGGTCCTTCCCGACCAGACCCCGCCCGTCGACCGGCTGGTACCGCGGGACCGACGGGGTGATCGGCAACCGGCGCAGGTCCTCCTGCCGCACGACCACGACCGCGCCGCCCTCCTCGAGGCAACCGCCCTCGTCGACCAGCTGCCAGTCGCCGACCGGGTCGCCCGTCGCAGGGTCGACCGAGGAACGCAGGAGCGGGTCGACGCCGGTGGTGCCGTCGTCGCAGACCCGGCGGACGACCAGGCCGGCGTCGTCGCCGACGCAACGACCGTCGCCGAGCGTGTCGCGGTCGGGCTCCTCACCCGTCCAGTGCGAGACGGAGCCGAAGTCGCAGCCACCGACCGGGATGCGGCGGTAGACGTGGTCGTCAGGCTGCGTTCCGGGCCTACTCGTGCGGCCATCCGTTCCTCTGATGAACACGTTCGAGCCGTCAAGGTCTCCCGAGAAGCGGTCCTCCCCGCTACCGGAGGTAGCAGCCAACACCACGACGAGCCCCGCCACGACAAGCGGTGAAGCCGTCACGAGGCGCTCTTCTCGGACCCGGCGACAGACAAGAGGCCCCACTCGCCGTTCACGGGCATCACATCAAGCACGAGGAACCCGTGGCCCACCGCCAGGTCGGCCACGACCTCGCCCGCAGCATCCAACTCCTGCCCAGGGCCCGCGCTGTACTCGATCTCGACGGCATACCCGTTGAGGGCGGGGTCGTGGCCCACTACCGCTGGCTCCCCTGTCGTGGTCTCTGCCCCGACGTAGCGGCCGCCGCTGCCGTAGACGCGCACGGCGGCGTCGCGCTTGTTCTGGCAGAACCCGCAGTCCGCCAGACTGATCTTGTCCCACTGCTGCAGGTCACCCGTTCGGAACACGTACTCCTCGACAGCGAGGAAGTACTCCGCCGCAGCCACCGCGCCGACCTCGTCCATCCGCTCCATCTCGGCGGGGCGTTCCGGCGCGGTGATCGGCTCCTCGGTCGGGGTCGGAGTGGCCTCCGGGACGGACGGTGACGGGTTCACCGTCCACCTCGGCGTCGGCTCGCCCGCCGGCTCCCCCGAGCACCCGACCACCCCAGCGGCCAGCACGACGGCGAGCGCGATCGAAGCCCGATGTCGTCGTCGAGCCCCGGCATGCGGGCGCGCCTGTGTCCGTTTCGTCCCCCTGCTCACGAGCACCGGAACGTAGCAGCGGACGGATCGCGCGCACAGGACTCCCGAGCCCCTGTGGACGAACTGGCGTCCCGCAGCTCGTCACCAGACCTCGGAGGCCCCCGTCCGCGTCACCCGCAAGCCGCTCGTCGCACCTCGTCCGCGCCAACCGAGCGGCCGAGGCCTCAGAACCGTTCGTCGTCGAGCGCTGCCCAAAGAGCAGACGGGACGTCGGCCTCCCGTGGCAGAGGAAGGTCAGCGACCGGCCGACGAGCCGCTCTGGCGAGCCCGGCATCGAGCGCCGCACGGAGCGAGGAGTCATGCACGGGCACCAACCGCGCGACCGGTCGTCCCCCGTCCGCGACGGTGAGCACCTCCCCGGCTGCTGCGCGCGCGACGTACCCGGAAGCGTGCGTCTCGAGCTCGGCGATCTCGATGACGTTCGTCATGCCACCCATGGTGGCGCCCCGCCGAGCGTCGGAACACCCCGCGGAGTTCACACCACCCCGACCCACAGCCCGTCCCGCGCGCGCGTCATCGCGACGTACAGCTCGCGCCGCAGCCGCTCCCACCGCTCGCGCTCGGTGTCGTCGGCGGGTGGAGTCGCGTCGCCGATCTGCGTCGCGCGCACGTCGGGCAGCAGCACCTGCTTGAACTCGAGCCCTTTGGCGCGCTTGATCGTGCCGATCTTGACGGCGTCCGTCTGCGACCCGTCGTAGTCCTCGAGCATCACGACCGGGGCACCGTCGGCCCTGAGTGCCTCCGCGGCCCGCTGGGCCGCGCGGCGCGACATGCACAGGACGCCGACGTCGCCGGGCCGCGTGCCGACCTCGCGGACGACGGCCCGCGCCCGCGCCACCAGACGGGCGTCGCGCTCCCGCCACGACCGGCAGTGGTCGATGACCGGCTCGGGCCCGGTGCGCGGCACGTTGGCCGGTGTGTCGCCGCGCGCGAGCACGCCCTCGATGTCGGCGAACTCGTCGTCGGCGACCATGCGGGACGCGAAGGCGAGGATCTGCGCGGTGTTCCGGTAGTTGACGTCCATGACGACGCCGCGTCCCGCCAGGGAGATCCCCACCTCAGCGAGTGTGTAGCCACCCGGGTAGATGGACTGCTGGCCGTCGCCGATCAGGGTGAACCCATCCGCCGCGTCTCCGACGAGCCCGTAGAGCATCCGGACCATCGCGCAGCTGAGATCCTGCGCCTCGTCGACGATCACCGACGAGTACCCGGTCAGCGGTTCACGCCGCAGCTCCGCCTCGGCGAGCAGGATCACGTCGGCGTAGTCGTGCACCCGACGCCGTCGCAGCTCGTCGTCGTAGGCGCGGTGCAGGTCCCAGACGGCGCGCCGCTGCTCGACGGTGAGGCGGTGCCGTCGGCCCGTCCGGGCGACGTCCGCGTACGCCGTGACGTCCTGGACGCCGCGGCCCTTGAGCACGTAGTCGATCTCCTCGCGCCAGTACCCCGGGCCGTGGGTCGCCGCGGCGAGCAGACCGTGCCGGCCGACGGCGTCCCAGGCGGCCGCGAACGCCTCGTCGGCAAGCGCGGGCTTGAGGTTGACCCCCACGCCGCGCTCCTTGAGGAGCGTCAGCGCGAAGCCGTGAACACCGGTGAAGTGGACCTTCTCGACGACGTCGGGCGCCATCCTCCCCAGCATCTGGCGCATCACCGCGGGGAGCGTCCGCACGAAGGTCGTGACCAGGACCCGGCCGGGACGCGTGCGCGCCAGGTAGGCGGCGCGGTGCAGGCCGACGACGGTCTTGCCCGTGCCTGCCGAGCCGCGGATCCGAGCCGGCCCGTTGAACGACCGCCGCACGAGCTTCGCCTGGTAGGGGTGGAGGAACGACATCCACTCCTCGATGGGGCTCGCGAGGATGCCCTCGAGCAGCGCGGCCTGGACCTCGTCGTCGGAGAGCAGCGCCTCCTGCACCGGCTCGGGTGGCGGCGCGACGACGGGCTCGGGGACGACGACGTTGACCGGCGCCGGTGCGTTCACCTGCGGGAAGAGCGTCAGGGCCCGCCCGAGGACGACGTCCACTTGGCTCGGCGTGAGGCGGTTTCCGAAGGACGCGACGTGGCGCAGCACGTCCTTCTCGCCGACGACCCGCACCGGGCCCACCGACTCGTTGATCCCCTGCCGACCCGCGAGGACGACGACGGCCCGCACCTCCCCCGGTGCGAGACCGACCTCGGCGAGGTCGCCCTCGGCGGTGTATCCGAGGTCCGCCAGCGCCATGACGTCGTCGGTGACGTCCTCGTCGCCGCGGTGGATCCGCCCACCGTGGATCGACACGTCCTTCCACGCCTTCGTGTCGACGATGAACACACCACCTGGCCCCACGACGACGAGGTCGACCTGCGCGCGACGCGACCCGGGCCAGCGGCGGTCCGCGAGGAGGTGGTGTCCGACGGCGGTCAGCGGGGCCAGCGCCAGTGCGGTGCGCTTCTCGGTGACCTCGGCGACCCCGTAGCGGGCGGCCGTGGCGCGCGCCTCGGCGGCGGCCTGTGCGTGGGCGTCGGCGAGCGCGAGCTGGCGGCGCGCCTCGGCGCCGGCTGAGTCCCCTGCGGGCATGTGATGTGCCTCCCTTGGGAGGGAGATCGGCATGACGATGCCCGGAGTTGATCGCTAGGGGAAGCAAGTTGCTCCCGGTGACCCGCACGGCCCTTGCGCTTGAGGACCAGCGGCGCTCAGCTTGAGGCATGGAGTCCGTTGGCGTACTTGAGGCTGCCCTCGAAGCGGCGTTTGCCCAGTACGACGTGGAGGGTGAGCGACGACTTCGGGTGCGCTTCGACATGGCGCACTCGCGGCACGTCACCGTTCGGGATGGTCGCCGCTACGACGCCGACATTTTGGGGTCACTCATCTTGGCGCAAGCGAGTTCCCGCCTTGCTCGGCTCGTGACGGACTCACCCGCTGCACTTGTCGAAGCATCGGGCGAGAAGGTCCGCTCTCTGGCCGCGTGGAGCCGGGAGGATGAACTCGCGTGGCGAATGAGCGTCTGGGACGCCGTACGCGAGAACGACGCCGACGCACGGTGGCTGCGCGAGCGTGGGGTTTACGGTGGGATGCAAGGCATCTGGGTCGACGCCGAACGGACTCGCGCGCTACGGGATCTCGGGGTGGCTGTAGCCGTACGCCATACGGGTCGACATTACGCAGACGACATCGACGATCGCATGGCGATCTACTACTACCCCCGCACCGCGCGACCAGCCTCGCGGGACATGAACGAGGTCGAAGCCGTCAAGAATGCTGCGGAGCTGCACCTGCCGATCTTCTTCATCGGCGAGGGACCCCGGGGGTTGCGGCCAGTTCGGTTGGCGTGGGTCATCGCGGCGGATGACCGGGCTGAAGTCTTCCTCCTCGAGTTCGCCGAGGCAGAGCCGCGCCACTTGGATGTAGACGAGTCCCGGCACCCCTTCGAGCTGACGGTGAACCGCCGCAGGTCTCGGTCGACAACCGAACGCCTGGTCCGGGCACCCGAGTTCAAGTACCGCGTCCTTGCACGGCACGGAGGTCGGTGTGCGGTCACCGGCCTTGGGATACCCGTGGTGCTCGACGCGGCCCACGTGGTTCCCGTTGCGGACGGAGGGTCCGACGACGAGCGCAATGGACTCCTGCTCACGGCAAACCTGCACCGCGCATTTGACGCGCACCTCTGGGCAATCGAGCCGAGCACACTGCTTCTACACGTAAGAAGACAGGGCCCCTCGCTATCTGAGCTCCAGGTCGACGCGCTCAGCCTCCGCTCCGACGTGCGGCCCCCGCACCGAGACGCACTCGAATGGCGGTGGCGCAAGTTTGCCCACTCAACGAGGAGTACAGACCTTGGCGACACGCTGGCTGACGCCCGGGTCTCAGGGCGGATCCAATAGCGGAACAGCGAAGCGCCTCGCTGATGATGCGTCAGCGAGGGTCTGACACCGCTCGCTCGAAGTCATGGACAGGAGGCTCGTCGACAGTTCCGGCGACAGGTCGTCACCGCGCCGGATTCACCAGCTCGCCCAACATCTCCCGCGTCTCTCGATCCGTCGAGTACAGGACCGTCCCGACCATTCCGCGCGTGAGCAGCACCTTGTAGACGTGCCGCACGAGCCGGTCGAACGTCGCGTCGTCGACGGCCTTCCGGTTCCGGAAGTCCGGGTCCTTGTTGAACTCGCGCTGCGACACCCACCGGTCGGTCCGCCAGACGAGGTCATCACCCAGGATCACGCCGTTCCAGTCGTACTCGAACCCCTGCGCCGTGTAGACGCAGCCGACCTGGCCAAAGCCCGCCGGGTCCGTGGCCCACAGCTGGGAGGGTGGCGCGCCACCGACGGAGCGCTCGCTCTTGAGGTTCCACGGCCGCGACCAGGCCCCGATCGACACGTCCCGCACGAGGGTCCCGTCCGGACGTGGGTCGCTCCACCGCCAGCAGTAGCCGGCGGTCATGCGGGCGCCGTAGCCCTGCGCCAGGACGGAGCCCAGTCGCTCTTCGAGGGCGCGCGGGGTGTCCACGACCTCGACGGCGAAGTGCGGCTCGTCGCTCCACGGGACAGGGCCGTCGCCCTCGAGCCCGAGCAGCTGCAGGACCCAGGCCAGGTACGCCTCGGACCCACCGGCGCGGTACTGGGCGCTCAGGTCGACGTGGTGCAGGTCGAGACCACGCGCGCGAGCATGTGACTCGATCTCCGCGACGCTCCCCATCTCCCCCGGGCGCACGACCTGGTGCTGGTCGAGCAGGAACACCGGCACACGCGCGGCGTCGATCAGCTCCTCGATCTGCGGGCGTGCGGTCTCGCGCAGCTCCTTCCGGGTGTACCGGTTGACCGACTTCTCCCGGAGCCGATGGGCCTCGTCGAGGATCAGGACCTCGAGCCCGTTCTTCTCAGCCGTCATGAAGCTGTTGAAGTACTTGAACAGGCTCTTCACCTGGCTCGAGCCCTTGCCGGCGACCTGTCGGAGCGTCGACGTGAACGACTTCGACCCCGTTGCGTGGAGCACCGTGTGGCCCTGCCGGGCGAGCTCGCCGAGGAGTGACAGCGCGATGACGCTCTTGCCGCTGCCGGGTCCGCCGGCGATCACGACGACGACCTTCCGATCCGCGCGTCGAGCCTTCTCGACAGCCGCGAGCACGAGCTCGTAGGCGACCCTCTGCTCGTCCAGCAGCACGAACTGCTCACGTTCCTGGATCTCCTTCGCCGCGAGGGAGAGGAGCTGCTTCGACGGCGCGATGGCCGACGCCAGGAACAGGTCCGCCGCTTCAGCGCCTGACGTCGGGGCAAGGCGGCTGCGCAGGAAGTCGTGGAACTCGGATCGTCGCTCGCCGGTGAACAGCCGCGCCTCCGCGGCCGCCGCCATACCGCGCAGACCGGCGACTCCGTACTCGGTCGCGTTGTGCAGGTACGCCACGCCGACGACGGCGTCCGTCCGACCGTCGAGCGCCCGCACGAAGTCGGTGAGGTAGCTCGCGTAGCCCGACACCTGCGCCGCCGGATGGAGCACCGGTCGGTACGGAGCACCCACCACGTCGACGAGCGTGTCGCTGCCTTCGAACGGTGCCGCCGTCCCCCACTGCTTCAGCTCGACGACGACGTACGAGGGAAGTCCCGTTCGCGGATGGACGCCGGCCAGCACGACGTCGGCGCGCTTGCTCGAGAGCGGGAGCCGGTGCTCGGGGATGACCTCGACCGCGTCGAGACCCGCGTCGCGGAGGTCGGCCGAGAGCACCGGGAGGCTGCCGCGCCAGGACCGGCGCTCGCTCGGACCCGGTGCACCCCAGCCTGACCAGAGGAAGTGCTCTGCCAGCCTGCGCTCGACCTCGCTCGCGTCCCCGTCGCACAACGTCGCGAGCGTCCGCCCGCTCCACCGAAGAACCTGCACCGACGACGCCCCCTGGGCAGCACGAATGAACGTGCGGAGGGGGCATGTCCACGTCGAGGCATCGGCGCGGAAGTCCGTCGGACCGCGTTTGCTCCAGGACAGTAGCCGCCGTCAGGCTCGCGCCCGTGGACGACACCGAGGCTGACCCCCGTCCGGGTGACATCAGCGAGCTGACCAAGCGCATGCGGGACTTCACGGAAGAGCGGGACTGGGGCCGCTTCCACGACCCGAAGTCGCTGGCGCTGGCTCTCGTCGGAGAGGTCGGCGAGCTCGCCGAACTGCTGCAGTGGATATCCGCCGAGGATGCCGTGGCGCACTTCGCCGAGCCGAGCAGGCAAGCGCGGATCGGCGAAGAGCTCGCGGATGTCCTGCTCTACCTCGTCCGGCTGGCCGACGTGCTCGGCGTCGATCTTGGTGCGGCGGCCGTGTCGAAGCTGCGTGACGGAGCGACCCGCTTCCCGCCCGACGAGGTGCGGGGCGTCGCACCCCACCGCCCTTAGTCAAGGGTCAAGGCACTTCCGCCATGGCTGAGTCCTGCGTGCTTGAGCATGACGGATTGACCAATCTCTCAATTCGCTATGGTGTCCACGACGCCCGCTCCGCGCGACCTCCGAGGCCCCCCATGCCCTTCACCCACCTCACCCCCACCACCCCGCTCCACGAGGTCAAGGCCCAGCTCTTCAAGGCCCTCGGCCACCCGATCCGGGTCCGACTCCTCGAGCTCCTCATCCCCGGTGAGCGCGCGGTCGCCGACCTCCTCACCGACACCGGCCTCGAGGCGTCCCTCGCCTCGCAGCACCTCGCCGTCCTGCGTCGCACCGGATTGGTCACGGCCCGCCGCGAGGGCAACACCGTCACCTACCGCCTCGCCGACCCGAGCGTCGTCGACCTCCTCACGGCCGCCCGCACCTTCCTCGCGACGACCCTCGCCGGGACCCAGGGCCTCCTCAGCGAGCTCGACCGCCCCCTCGGCGCCCCCGCCGAGGGATCCCAGCCGTCGACGACCACCCCGCGATGACCACCCCTGCCGCCACCCTCGCCACGGCGACCCACCCGGTCGCCACGGCCGTCCGCACGGCCGCACGGCGCACGCTCCCCCGCCGCGCCGACTACGCCGACCTCCCCCGCACCTGGCGCGCCGACCTCGTCGCCGGCGCCACGGTCGCCGTCGTCGCCCTCCCGCTGGCGCTCGGCTTCGGCGTCACCTCGGGCGTCGGCGCCGCGGCGGGGCTGGTCACGGCGATCGTCGCCGGGCTCGTCGCGGCGGTCTTCGGCGGGTCGAACCTCCAGGTCTCGGGGCCGACGGGCGCGATGACCGTCGTCCTCGTGCCGATCGTCGCGCGCTACGGGCCCGAGTCGGTCGCCACCGTCGCGGTCATGGCGGGCGGGCTCGTCGTCGTCGGCGGGCTGCTCGGGCTCGGGCGGCTCGTCGCCTACATCCCCTGGCCCGTCGTCGAGGGGTTCACCTTCGGCATCGGCGTGACGATCGCGCTCCAGCAGGTGCCGCTCGCGCTCGACACCGCCAAGGCCGACGGCGAGAACGCGGGCCTCGTCGCGCTCCGCACGCTGGCCCTCGTCGACTGGTCGGCCGCCTGGCGTCCGCTCGCCCTCGTCGCGCTCGTCGTGGTCCTGATGACGATGCTCCCCCGCTGGCGCCGCGGCATCCCCGCCTCCCTCGTCGCCGTCGTCGTCGCGACCGTCGCCGCCGAGGCGGCGCACCTCGACACGACGCGCATCGGCACCCTTCCCTCGACCCTGCCCACGCCGACGCTGCCCCTCCTCACGCCCGAGGCGACCAGCGCGCTCGTCTCCGCGGCCGTCGCCGTCGCGGCCCTCGCGGCGCTCGAGTCGCTGCTGTCGGCGCGCGTCGCCGACGGCATGGCCGACGACCTCCCGCGCACCGAGCCGAACCGCGAGCTCGTCGGGCAGGGGCTCGCCAACGTCGCGTCGGGGCTGTTCGGCGGGATCCCCGCCACGGGCGCGATCGCGCGCACCGCCGTCAACGTGCGCTCGGGCGCCCGGACGCGCGCCGCCGCCGCGCTGCACGCCGTCGTCCTCGCGGTGGTCGTCCTCGCCGCTGCGCCGCTCGTGTCGCGCATCCCGCTCAGCGCGCTCGCAGGGGTGCTGCTCGTGACGGCGGTGCGCATGGTCGACGTGCCGACGGCGCGCGCGATCCTCCGGTCCGGGCGCTCGGGGGCGCTCGTCCTGCTGCTGACGTTCGCGACGACGATCGTGTTCGACCTCGTCGTCGCCGTCGAGCTCGGCGTCGCCGCCGCGGCCGTCCTCGCGCTGCGCGCCATGGCGCGCGCCAGCGGGCTGCACCGCGAGCCGATCGACGACCCCGAGCTCGACGCCGGCACCGAGCACGCCCTCCTGCACGAGCACATCGCGGTCTACCGGATCGACGGCGCCCTGTTCTTCGCCGACGTCCGCCGCTTCCTCGACGAGCTGATGCAGGTCACTGACGTGCGGGTCGTCGTCCTGCGGCTGTCCGGCGTGCGGGTGCTCGACGCGAGCGGCGCCAACGCGCTCGCCCAGGTGGTCGCCGACCTCCAGCGACGCGGTGTGGTCGTCCTGCTCAAGGGGCTGCGGCCCGAGCACCGACGCGTCGTCGAGGCCGTCGGCGTGCTCGACGCCCTCCAGCACGAGAAGCACCTCTTCGACACGCTGCCCGACGCCATCGAGCACGCACGCAGCCACGTGCGCCGCAGCGTCGTCGTCGGCGGCTGAGGGGCGCGGCCGGCGCCGTCGCTCCCGGGGGGTCGGCCCCGCGCCTCGGCCCGGAGTGCCCAGGGCAGCCGGGTCCCGATGACGCCACCCGGCGGCCGCACGCTCCACCCGTCCGGCCCACGCGTCGATGACGGCGGGACGCGAGGCTGAGCGCTGTGATCCGCCGCCCGCACGTCGCCGCCGTCGTGGCGGTGGCGATGTCGACCGCGGGCGCGGTCGCAGGGTGCGCCGCGCACGCGAACCCCCTCGCCGGGCCGGTCTACGTGGCGCACACCTGCACCGCCGAGGACGTGCTGGTGGACTGGTGGCAGCCGGGCATCCCGTTCGGCCCGATGCCGCGGACGCTCCGCGAGACGCCGTCGGAGCCCTTCGACCCCGTCGCCGTGGTGCTGTGCGAGACGGGCTACGACCTCGACGCCTCCGACGAGCCGACGGCCGTGCTGGTGACCGAGGTCCGGTACGAGGGCGACCTCGGCGCGGTGCTCGACTACTTCGCGCAGCCGTCGACCCCTCGCGACGACTCCCACCCGGACTGCGCCGCGGCCGGTGCGCAGGCCCCGCCACCCGTCCTGTGGCTCGTCGACGCCGACGGCCGCGCGACGCTGCCCGGGCTGCCGACCGTCCGCTGCGGCTTCTACCGCGACGGCGTCATGGACACGCTGGTCCCGCTCGACGCGGTCGACCGGGTCGAGCACGTCCTCGAGCTCGACCCCGAGGCCTGAGCTCCCGCGACGAGCCCTCGCCGCGCGGCCCCGCTACTCCCAGCCCTCCGTCGCGTCCATGAGCCGCGCACGCCCGCCGCGGACGACGGCGCGTCCCCGCTCGAGCAGCGTCGCGGCCATGACGGCGATGAGGCCGACGACGGCGACCGCGACCCACGCGCCGGCCTCGCCGACGGCGGGCAGCAACGCGACGAGCGGCAGCCCGACGGCCAGCACCAGCCCGGCGACGACGATCCCGGCCCCCGTCACGAACCGCCGGCGCACGCGCGTGGCGACGCCCCACAGCGCGACCGCCACACCGATCGCCGCGGCGACGAGCGCGTGCAGCACCGAGTCGGTGAACGCGGACGCGAACGACGAGACGACGAGGAACGCGACACCGGTGAGCTCGAGCCCGGCGACGCCGTCGGCGGCGGGGGGCAGGCCGCGGTCCCGCCGGTCGGCACGCCACACACCGACGACGACGAGCGTCGCGAGCCCCACCGGGACCGTGTACCAGGCGACGGAGCCGCTGATCGCGTGCGTGGCGTACGCGGCCCACGCGAGCCACGCCACGACGGGCGCCGCAAGGCGCAGCCCGAGCTCGCGGTAGGCGACTCCGAGCGCAGCGGCCTGGACGGCGGCGGCCGCGAGAGCCGCGGCCAGCAGCACGGGCGTCGGCTCGTCCGCCCCGGTCGGGGCCGCGGCGGGTGCGGCTGCCAGGAGCAGCGCGACGGCGACCGTCGCGACGCCGAGCACGGCAACCGGTCGCTGCCACGGCACGCCGGGAGGCCGCTGCCAGCCCCCGTGCGCGTCCTGCCACCCCATGTGCGGGTCCTGCCGCCCGCCGTCCGCGTCCCGCCGCCCGGCGGGCCCCGCCGCCTCGACGCCGCCACGCGCATGCCGAGCCCCCGCCTGCGCGACGAGCACGAGCGCGGCACCCGACAGCGCCGCGAGGACGGCGAGGACGCTGACGCGGGTCGTCGCCGACGCGTCGGCCGCGGCGAACCCCGTCAGTACCGCCGCGAGCGCGGGGACGACGGCGAGCTCGCGCCACCACCCCCACGGCAGCGCACGCTCGGCGCCGCCCGCCGCGAGCGCGAGCAGCACCCACGCGACGACGTGCCACCAGCCGACCTGCGGCTCGACACCGGGCGGGACGTCGCCGATCGGCGCACCGCCCCACGGCAGGACCCACAGCGTGGCTCCGACGGACAGCAGCAGCCCGACCGTCCCCCACGGCGGGACCCACGACCGCCCCCGGCCGAGTCGCCCGACGACGACGACGAGCGCCAGCACAGCGACCGCACCGACGACCGCGGTGACGTCGGTCGCGGTCTGCGGGCTCCACTCGACCCATCGCAGCAGCGCGACCCACGCCGCGGTCCCGGCGGCAGCCCCGATCCACTGTCGGGCCGTCCGGACGACGCCCGTCTCGCGGACGGCGGCGAGCGCGGTGTGCGCCGCGGCGAGGGTCGCCAGCGAGAGCGCCGTCCAGCCCGCTCCGCTCTCTGCCGCGGCCGAGACGACGAGCGCCGTGCCGATCCAGCCGAGGACCTCGCTCAACCCGCGGCGCCGCGCGAGGCGCACGGCCGCAGCGACGACGAGGACGCCGACCGCGAGCCGCACGAACGGACGCGACGAGCCGGTCGCGGTGGCGACGGCCACCACGGCGGGGACCGTCGCGGCGACCGCGAGCGCGACGTCCCAGCGGGCCCAGCGGACGCGTGGCGCCCCCGGGCGCGCGACGAGCCACCCGAGCCCGGCGAGTCCGGCGGCGACGGCGACGTGCGCCCACGCGCCGGGGTGGTCCTCGCCGAGCAGCGGGACCGCGGAGACCCAGGCGAGCAGCAGCGCGGCCGCACCCACGGCACCGACGCCGCCGAGTGCCGCGACCGCCGCGAGCACCACGGCTCCTGCGAGCAGCAGGACCCCGGCGGCTGCGTCGTCGGGGACCGTGACGGCGACGACGAGGCCGAGCGCGAGCTGGACGGCTCCGACGACCGACGGTGGGAGGGCGACGCGGTGTCGGGGAAGCGGCCGCGGGTCGGTCGGGCGCGCCCGGTCGGCGACGAACCCGCCGACCAGGAGCAGCCCGCCGAGCCCGATGCCCGCACCGGCGACCACCACGTCGAGGTCGAGCCGGTCGACCGCGGGCACGGCGGTGCGGAGCGTGAGCGCGACGGCCGGCGTCACCGCGGTCCACGCCGTCCACACCATGACGGCGTGCCGGCCGCGCGTGAGCACCACCTGCGCGATGACGACCGCGAGCGCGGCGACCGTCGGCCACGCCTCGCGGGCGCCCACGACGGCGAGCAGCGCCGCAGCGAACGCGGCCCACGGCAGGACGGCGCGCAGACGCGGCCCCGTCGGCATGCGCGTCCCCGCGGCGTAGACGAGCGCGGCGACGAGCAGCACCAGCACGGCCCACGTCGACTCGAGCGGGAGCGCGCCGCCGACGTCGAGCGCGACCGACGTCGTCACGGGTACGCCCGTGAGCGCGATCGCCCACGGGGCGACGCGACCGATCCCGGCACCGTCCAGCAGTGCGCCGACCGGCGACCACCCGACGTCGCCCGCGACGGCCGTGAGCAGCCATCCGGCCGTCCCGGCGGCGAGCACCGCGACGACGCCCCACGGCTCCCCGACCGCGAGCACCAGCGCGGGTAGGGCGGTGACGTGCCCCGCGAGCCCGGCCGCCGCGGCCGCGTGCCCCGTGCCGCGGGCGCCACGGACGCCGGTCCCGGCGGACGGTGCGCGACCACCCCCGACGGCGTGCGCGACGACGACGGCGCCGAGCCCGATGGCGCCCAGCCCCCACCCGCGCACGCCGTCGGGCACGTCGGTCGCGAGGAACAGCGCGAGCCACGCCCACCAGACCAGCGGGGTCGCGGCGACGACCCGCCACCACCCGCGGCCCGGACCGCCGACGACGGCGACCACGAGCGACCCGGCGACGACCGGGACGACCCACCGGTCCTCCAGGGCGAACGCGGCTGCCACCGAGCCGACCGCCGTCACGGTGACGGCACCGACCCACCACCACGCCCAGAACCGCGGTGTCCCCGGGCGGCGGAGGGTGCCGCGAGCCAGCACCGTCGCCGCCAGGACGACCGCCGCGGCGGTGACCAGCGCGACCGTCCCGTCGGTCGCGGCGCCCACGGCGGCGACGAGCATGACGGGCGCGACCGCGGCCACCACGTCGAGGACGACCGCGGAACCCGGCAGCGGCGGCGGGTCCACGCGCCGGACCACCGACCACGCGACGAGCAGCGCCGCCGCGACGACCGCCCACCACCCCGGCTCCGACACGAGCACGGCCACCACCACGGGCAGCGCGCCGACCACGATCGCGAACGCCGTCGACCCCCGACCGTCGCGGGTCGACCGGCGCCGCGCGAGCAGCTCGGCGAGCCCGATCCCGACCAGCACGGCGGCGAGCAGGGCCGCCGGCACGGCGACGTCCGCGGAGCCGAGGAGGGGCAGGTCGGGAGACAGCAGCGGTGACGCGTCGTCGGCGGCGACGAGGCGCAGGGTCGCGAGCGCCCAGCCGACCACGAGCACGACGTCGGCGGTCGCCGGAGCGACCCGCGGCGAGAGCGCGACGGAGGCGGCGAGCGCGGCGACCGTCACGACGACCGGCAGCACCGGCCACCCCTCGGCGGCCCACGCGACGACGCCCAGGACGCCGACCACGACCGACCCGGGCAGCACCGCCGCGAGCGCGCCGTCGACGCAGCCGGACCGCGCGTCGTCGTCGGCGGTCGGCGCATCGGGGCCGGTCCTTTGACGGTCGACCGGCCGCTCCCCGCGGCCGGCGACCAGGGCCCGGGCGAGCAGCGTCCGCGCGACCAGCGTCGTCGCGAGCACCGCGAGCGCGACGACCGCGACCTGCGCCGCACCCGGGACCGCGACGTCCTCGCCGCGCGGGACGGGCCGCGCGAACCCGACGGCCGCCATCGCGGCCGCGAGCCACACCACCGGGGCGACGACCGCGCCGAGCGCCGAACCGCGCCGACCGGCGACCAGGTACGCACCCGCGAGGACGGCACACGCGACGGCCGCGCCGATCGGGAGCGCCGCACCGTGCGGGTCGGGCGGGAACCCGTACCCGTCGACGGTCGACGTCACCACCATGAGCGCGAGCAGCAACCCGCCGACGCCGACCATCGTCCGCGCGACGAACCGCGCACCGCTGTGGCCGAGCACCCGCGCGGCCACGAACGGCACGAGCGCGACCGCGAGCTCGGCGACGGGCCGCAGGGCCGGGCTGACGTCACCGAACGCGAAGGCCACGAGCCCGAACACGCCGACGAACAGCAGCAGGACGCCGAGGTAGGCCAGGCCGTGCACGGTGAGGTCGGCGTCGAGCCGCGTCCGCAGGCTCGCCCACCACGTCGCGACCCGACCGGGAGCACGCGGCGGCATCGCCTGCCCCGCCATCTGTCCCGCCGGCCACGGCGCCGACGGGGCGGGGTGCGGCCGGGTCGGCGCGGGGGCGTGGCCGGTCGGCACCGCACCCGGCGGGACCTGCCACGCCGTCGTCGGCATCCCGGACCCGGGCGCCGCCGTCGGGGCCGGCCCGCGCGGGACCGGAGTCGCCGTGGGCGCGATCGCGCCGCCGGAAGGCGACCACCCACCGGCCGCCCACCCGGTCGACGCCGCACCCGCGACAGGCCCGACCGAGGCCCCGGACCCCGCGAGCTCCTCCGCGAGCCGACCGAGCGCGACCGCGTGCTCGTCGGTCACGACGCCGCGTCGACGCGCCTCGGGCAGCAGGACGCGCGTCACGAAGGCGACGCCCTCGCCGGGAGCGGCACTCGTGGCCCCGCCGACCCGCGCCCCGGTGGAGGCCGCCGACCCCGGCACACCGGCCTCCGTCGACCCGCCGCCCGTCGCGGCGCCGACACCGGCCCCGGGCACACCCGCACCCGGCCCGCCGCCGAGCCAGTGCCGCACGCCGTCGGACTCCCACGGCGTCCACCGCGTGCCGTCCCACCAGCGCAGCGCCGAGCGTCCCGTGCGGTCCGGGTACCAGCCCGGTGCGGCGTGGCCGTGCATCGCTTCCCCCTCCGACGGTTCGCCCGCGGTCGGGGACGTCGGCACATCCTCCCGAAGTCGGGCACGCGGTGGACACGGGTCCGGGGCCGCTGTGGGTGGACGTCACCCGACGCGCCTAGTGGACGACGCTGCGGGCCACGCGTGGGCGCCCTGTCGGCGCAGCCCGCGAGGAGGCGGACAGCGCGATCCGACCCCCCGACCCGCCCGCGACCCGATGACTTCGCGCCCTGGGACCGGTCTACCCGCACGGACGCTGCACCACCCCGCAACGCCCGCCGCCGACGCACGCCGCGAGGGAGCCCCGCATGACCACGTCGTCCACCACGTCGTCCACCACCCCGACGGCGACCGCCGCCACGCCCGCCACGACCCTCGACGACCTGCGCACCCGCCTCACGGGCCGCGTCGTCGAGCCGCACGACGCCGACTACGACGCGCTGCGCACCGTCGCCGCGGGAGGCGTCGACGCCCGTCCCGCCGCGATCGTCCGCCCGGCGACCGACGACGACGTCGTCGCGACCCTCGCGTTCGTCCGGGCGACCGGCATCCCGGTCGCCGTCCGGTGCGGCGGCCACAGCAGCGCGGCGCACTCGACCGTCGACGGCGGCGTCGTGATCGACGTCCGGGACCTGCTCGGCATCGAGGTCGACGCGGACTCGGGCACCGCGTGGGTCGGCGCGGGCCACACCGCGCGCGAGGTCACGGCGGCGCTCGCCGAGCACGGGCTCGCGGTGGGCTTCGGCGACACGGGCGAGGTCGGCGTCGCGGGCATCACGCTCGGCGGCGGCATCGGGTTCCTCTCGCGCGCGCACGGGCTGACGATCGACAACCTGCTCGGCGCCGACGTCGTGACGGCCGACGGCCGCGTCCTGCGCACCGACGCCGCCAACCACCCCGACCTGTTCTGGGGGCTGCGCGGTGCGGGCGCCAACCTCGGCGTCGTCACGCGTCTGCGCTTCCGCGTCCACCCGGTGCGCGACGTCGTCGGCGGCATGCTGCTGCTACCGGCGACCGCTCCCGTCCTCGCAGGCCTCGTGGCCGCGGCGCAGGCGGCGCCCGACGAGCTCGGCGTCATCGTCAACGTCATGCCCTGCCCGCCCCTGCCGTTCGTGCCCGCGGACGTGCACGGCCGCCTCGTCGTCATGGCGCTCGTGTGCTGGTCGGGTGCGGCGGAGGACGCCGACGCGGTCCTCGCGCCGATCCGGTCGCTCGCCGAGCCGATCGCGGACCTCGTCGCGCCGACGCCGTACGCGGGCATGTTCCCGCCCGACGCACCGCCGGAGCACCCGACCGTCGTCGCGCGGGGCCTCTTCACGGACGTCGTCGACGAGCCGCTCGCCGCGCGGCTGCTCGACCGGCTCGCCGAGGTCGACGGGATGCGCGTCGCGCAGCTGCGCGTGCTGGGCGGCGCGATCGCGCGCGTGCCCGACGACGCGACCGCGTACGCGCACCGGTCGGCGCGCGTCATGGCGTACGTCGCGGCGTTCGTGTCGCCCGAGGACCGTGACGAGCGCGCCGCGTGGGTCGCCGCGACGGCCGCGGCGCTCGACCGGGGCGTGCCGGGCGTCTACGTGAACTTCCTCGGCGAGGAGGGCCCGGACCGCGTGCGCGACGCCTACCCGGGTGCGACGTGGGACCGGATCGCGCAGGTCAAGGCGACGTACGACCCCGAGAACCTCTTCCGACGCAACCAGAACGTGCCGCCCGCAGCGGTGTGATCGACGCGCTCCCCCGTCGGCGGGTTGCGCCCACCCACGTCGTCCACACATCCCCGCCGTCCACGCCGTCCCCAGAGCGGCCGGTCCGCTCGACGACGCCTGCCGCGCGCTCCCTAACGTCCCGGACGCCACCACCCGGGTGGCTCGTCCGAAGGGGATCCCGTGGTCATCCGTCGCACCGTCCTGCCCGTCTCCGCCGCACTCGCCGTCGCGTGCGTGCTCACCCCGAGCGCGTCCGCCGTGACGCCCGCACCGACGGTCGCCGGCGTGCGTCCCGTGGTCGGCGGCGGGCTCGAGGCGGCCTCCGACGACGCCGAGGAGCGGCCCGGGTGGGACCGGATCCGTGGCCGGCTCAGCGAGCCGCCGTGGGTCCTCGAGGAGGAGGCCGCCACCGACGACGAAGCGGCCGTACCCGCCGACGGCCCTGCCGAGCCCGCGGACCCGGACGCCACCGACCGCGGAGGAGACGGCGACGGAGGAGACGGCGACGCTGCCACCGCGACGACGGGTGGCCGCATCGAGGCCGGGGACGGACAGGGGGCGGCGTCGCGGTCGACGGCTCGCGACGCACGACTCACGGGGCCCGCGCTGCTCGAACGCGTGGCGGTGGCGCGGCGCTCGTCGGGCACCCCCCTCGTCCCCGCGCGACCCACGTGGCCCGGGGTTACGTTCCCGGCATGACCGACGCCGGCCACGTGTTCGTCGTCCGCGGTCGGCTCGAGCACCTCGACCACGACGCCACGCTCATCCCGACGGACCGCGACTTCGTGGTGACGCCCGCCTGGGCCGCTCCGCTCGCCGCGGCGGCCCACGGGGCGACCGGCGGCTCGGCCCGGACGTCCGCACGGCGTGCCGGCACCGCCCACCACACCGACCTCGAGGACGGCGGTGACGACCCGGGCATCGACGAAACAGGCGTCGGCGACGCACCCGCGACCGACCTGCCCGGCGACGACGACGCGTGGGCGGCGACGGTCCGCGGGCTGCGGCCGACGTCGTGGTGGGAGCGAGGGTGGGGCCGCGCGGCCGACGGCCGACCCGCCTGGTTCGTCGACAGCGCCGCCTACGACGACCCCGAGGCGACGCTCGGCCCGATGGTCGACCGCGTCCACGCCGTCCTGATGGACATCGCGTCGGCGGGGATCAGCCCGCGCAGCGACCGACCGCGACCTCTCGTCGCGCTGCCCACCCTCGGCGTGCGCCAGGGCGGGTTCGGCGACCTGCGCGGCACCGTGATCGACCGGCTGCTGTCCGTGTGCCAGGACGTCGTCGAGCGGACGGGTGTGGACGTCGTGGTCGTCGCGGCGAACGACCCCGACCACGCGGCGTTCCAGGCAAGGCGCCGCGCTGCCGGCGGGCGGCACGCCGCGCACCTCACGCCCGAGCTGCTCGACCAGGCGCGGATGCTCGCGCGGCGGGCGCTCGAGGGGTCGCTCGCGCTGTTCCTCGGCGCCGGGGTCGGCATGTCGGCCGGGCTGCCGTCGTGGTCGCGGCTCATCGAGCGCCTCGCCGAGCGCGCGGACGCCGACTTCGGCCGGCTCTCGTCGCCGCTCGACAAGTCGGAGCTGCTGCGCCGTCGGCTCGGCGACGACCTGGGCTGCATGGTCGCCGAGGAGGTGCGCGGCACCGACCGGTACGGGATCGTCCACGCGCTCATCGCGGCGTTCGACTGCGAGCAGGCCGTCACGACGAACTACGACGACCTCTACGAGCGGGCCGCCGCCGACGCGGGACGCGAGCTCGCTGTCCTGCCCTGGGCCGCGGCACGACCGGGGGCGCCGTGGCTGCTGAAGATGCACGGCGACGTCGAGCACCCGGAGAGCATCGTCCTGTCGCGGTCGGACGTCGTCGGCTACGACGCCCGCTCACGGCCCATGAGCGCCGTCGTGCAGGCGCTCATGGTCACCAAGCACCTGCTCGTCGTCGGTGCGTCCATGACCGACGACAACTTCCTGCGGCTCGCGCACGAGGTCGTCGCGTTCCAGGAAGGAGGTCCGACCGGACCGGCCCCGCTCGGGACGGTGCTCGCCCTGCGGCCCGACCCCGCCGCCGTCGAGCTCTGGCGCGGCCGCTTCGAGCACCTCTCCGCATCGCAGGACGCCGACGGCGAGCCGGGCGACCACGCGCGCCGCCTCGCGGTCCTGCTCGACGCCGTCGCGATGCACGCGACGCCCCCCGCACACCTCGCGGACGAGCGGTACGCCGCACTGCTGCCCGACGAGGAGCGCCCCCTCGCCGACGCCGCACGCGACCTGCGGCGGAGCCTCGACGCGGTGCCCGGGCGCAGCGACTCGTGGCGCGCGCTCGAGCGCGCGCTCGACGAGATCGGGGCGTGATCCGCCGCGAGACCCGTCCCGACGCGACGACGCCCGACCCTCCGTGGAGGACCGGGCGTCGTGCGACCGGGGTCGCGGACCGGGTCAGACGAGGCCGTCGCAGCCGTCCTCGTGCGGCAGCAGCGGGCGGATCGCCGCCTCGTACGTCACGCCGTCCTGCTCCCACATCGTGAGCTGGTTGGCGCCGCGCAGCGTCTCCAGCAGCGTCGCCGCCTCGTCACCCTCGACGACGACGCACTGCTCCGCGTCGGCGAGCGAGGTCGGCACCGGCCACGGGAGCACCTGCCGCTCGATCTCGGACGGCATCGACCCCTGCTCGACCGGCTCGTCGTCGGCCGTACCCTCCGACGGCGCACTGCCGTCGACGCCGCCACCATCCGTCGCGCCACCCTCCGTCGCGCCACCCTCCGAGGCGTCCGCACCGCCCTCGGCGCCGTCCCCCCCCTCGAGCGACGGGTCGAGCACCGGGACCTCGGCCGGCCACGCCATCACGGCGAAGGTCTCGAGGGGCAGCTCGGTGGGCTCGCCCGACGACGCGACGAGGTCGTTGGCGTCGGCGATGAAGCCCGCGAGCGCCTGCCGCGCCACGACCTGCTGCTCGTCCAGCGCGTCGCCGACCTCCTCGCCGAGGCCCAGGGCCTCCGCGGTGTGCGTGTAGGACTCGCCGTCGACCGTGAGGACGAGGGTCGTCGCACCCGCGTCGGCGATGGGCGGCATGCCGTAGTCCGGCGCCTCGGCGAGCAGCCCTGCCTCGCGGGCCTGCTCGACCAGCGCGTCGACGTCGTCGGCCGACAGCTCGTGGAGCTGCAGGTTCGGCAGGAGCGGCTGCGGGTAGATCTCGATCATCGGGCCCTGGACCACCGCGCGACCGTCGTCGTACACCGTCAGCTCGGGCACCCGCGCGAAGTCCCACCCGCGGGGCACGAACCCGCCGCCGTGCGACACCTGAAGGAGCGGCGCGCCGTCGGCCGTGGGCGTCCCCCCACCGTCGCGGTCCGACCCGTCGCCCCCGGCGTCGGCCGACTCGCCGCCGAGGCTCGCGCACCCGGCGAGCGCGAGCGTCGCGGCCGCGGCGAGCGCACCCAACCGGCCGAGCGCACCCCGGGTCGTGCTCGTCCCTGTCGTCCTCACGCTGCGCATGGCACACCCCTCGCTCGTGGTCGTGGATCCCCCTGCGGGCCGCCCCGCCGTCGGCGGTCGACCTCGTCCCTCTGCCCTGTTCGTGTGCCGACAGCCGCCGTCCTTGCACGTCGGACCCGCTCGAGCGCCCGGACCGTCCCGCCGCCCGCCCCCGGGGGGGTGCGAGGCAGGGCACCGCTCCCCCACCGTGCCACGCAACCCCCCGGAACATCCCCGCCGCCCGCCCGGTTGCCGCCCGCATGAGAGCCATCGCGTACCACCGCTACGGCGGCCCCGAGGTCCTGGAGCTCGTCGACCTGCCGACGCCCAAGGTCGGCCCCGACTCCGTGCTCGTCCGCGTGCACGCGACGAGCGTCAACCCCGTCGACTGGAAGGTCCGCGAGGGCGGCCTCGACCCGCTCATGGACGCCGTCTTCCCGGTCGTGCCCGGTTGGGACGTCGCGGGCGTCGTCGAGCAGGTCGGCCTCGACACCCCCGAGTTCGCCGTGGGCGACGAGGTCTACGGCTACGTCCGCAAGGACGTGCTGGGCGGCGGGACGACGGCCGAGCTGGTCGCCGCGCCCGTGCGGACGCTCGCGCTCAAGCCGACGTCGCTCGACATGGCGCACGCGGCGGCGGTCCCGCTCGCGGGCCTCACCGCCTACCAGGCGCTCCGTCGGCTCGGCGTGACCGAGGGCGACGTCGTGCTCGTCCACAACGCGGCCGGCGGCGTCGGGACCTTCGCGGTCCAGATCGCGCAGGCGCTCGGGGCGCGCGTCATCGGCACCGCGTCCGAGGGCAAGCACGAGTTCCTCCGCGGGCTCGGCGCGACGCCCGTGTCGTACGGGGACGGGCTGGTCGACCGGGTCCGGGCCGAGGCGCCCGACGGCGTCGACGTCGTCCTCGACCTGGTCGGCGGCGTCGTCGGCACGACACCCGAGGTCGGCACGCCCGACGTGCGCGTCGGCTCGATCACCGACCCCGCCGCCGCGGAGCTCGGCGGCGAGTACATGTGGGTCCGGCCCGACGCGGCCGACCTCACGGCACTCGCGGCGCTGATCGACAGCGGCGCCGTGCGCGTCGAGGTCGCCGCGACGTTCCCGCTCGAGGAGACCGCCGCCGCGCACGAGCTGTCCGCCACGGGCCACGTCCAGGGCAAGGTCGCCATCACCGTCCCCTGACCAGCGCGCACCCTGCACGCACCCTGACACGCGGACGGGGCGTCGTCGTCGGTCTCCCGACGACGACGCCCCGTCGTGCTGTGCGGCTCGGCCCTACGGCTTGGGCCCGAGCGGTCCGTGGCCGTCGAGGTCCGGACGCGGGGTCAGCGACACCGGACGCTCGGCGCCGACCGCCACGCGCTCGTGGTGCTCCGACACGGCGCGCTCGACGAGCTCGACGACGTCGTCCATGGACCGCACCCACAGGCGGTGCTTGGGCGGGAGCGCGCGGATGACCTCGAGCTCCTGGACCAGGCGGCCGTAGATCTCCTCGCGGTACGTCTCGTCGGTCTCGATGTCGAGGTACTCCTCGGCGTGGTGCTTGGCGGCGTTGATCGCGTTCTGCGCCTTACCGCGCTGGCTGCGCAGCGAGATGATCACGGTGACGACGAGGACGCCGATGATCACGCCGAGGGACAGCTGTGTCGACACCTCGACGACGGGGACGTGCTCGCCGTCGTTGATGAACGGCACGTTGTTCTCGTGCAGCGCGTGCAGGATCAGCTTGACGCCGATGAAGCCGAGGATCGCCGCGAGGCCGTACGACAGGTAGATGAGCCGGTCCAGCAGGCCGTCGATGAGGAAGTACAGCTGGCGCAGGCCGAGCAGCGAGAACACGGTCGCCGTGAAGACGATGAAGACGTTCTGCGTGAGGCCGAAGATCGCGGGGATCGAGTCGAGCGCGAACAGCAGGTCGGTGCCGCCGATCGCGACCATGACCAGCAGCATCGGCGTCATGACGCGCTTGCCGTTCTCGACCGTGAAGAGCTTGTCGCCGTCGTAGTGGTCGGTCGTGTGGAACAGGCGCCGCGCGAGCCGGATGATGAAGTTGTCCGCGGAGTGCGCGTCCTCACCCTCGGGCTTGAGCAGGTTCCCCGCGGTGATCAGCAGGATCGCGCCGAAGATGTAGAACACCCACGCGAACGAGTTGATCAGCGCCGCGCCCAGCAGGATGAAGCCGGTCCGGGCGAACAGCGAGAACACGATGCCGAAGAGCAGCACCTTCTGCTGGTCCGCACGCGGCACCTTGAAGCTCGCCATGATGATCAGGAAGACGAACAGGTTGTCGACCGACAGCGCCTTCTCGGTGACGTAGCCCGCGAAGTACTCGGTGCCCATGTCGTGCCCACCGAAGACCCACACCGCGATGCCGAAGACGATCGCGATCCCCACGTACAGCGCGGACCAGATCGACGCCTCGCGCAGCGTCGGGATGTGCGCCTTCCGCACGTGGAAGAAGAAGTCGAACAGCAGCAGGCCGACGACGAGTGCGATCGTCGCCCCCCACACGGCAACGGACACGTCCATCCAGGGTCCTCCAACGAGCAGTGGGCGCGAGCGCGCGGGTCATCGATCCAGGCTGAGCAACGCCGGGGGGCGTCACGCGGTTCCCGACGGCCCGCGGACGGCCGCCGCGATGCCCACCCAGGGTGACATGCCGCCGCGGTTACCCGCGCTCCGGGCCGCCCCCCGCGTCCTCCAGCCGAACCCCCACCGTCGAGACAAGACTTCCTGTCGGCGTGTCGCGCGAATCGCCGACCGGAAGTCTTACCTCGACGCCAGGGGTGGGCGGGGTGGGTGCAGGGGTGGGTGCAGGGGTGGGTGCAGGGGTGGGTGCAGGGGTGGGCGGAGGGGTGGGCGCGGCGCCCGCGGCGGAATGCCGCGGTCGGGCGCAGAGTTGGCACTGACCGGGCCTCGCGCCCGACAGCACCGACGGAGGGCAGCACCCTGAGCAGCGACGACCGGTCCGGGACCGCACGCACGACGCCGACCCGCGCCGACGTCGGGTTCCGCAGCGAGCGCGGCCCGGTGCTCGTCGCCCTCATGACGACGACGGGGCTCATCGCGATCGACGCGACGATCCTCGCGACGGCCGTCCCGACGATCGTCGGCGACCTGGGCGGCTTCAGCTCGTTCCCGTGGCTGTTCTCGATCTACCTGCTCACGCAGGCCGTGAGCGTGCCCATCTACTCCAAGCTCGCGGACACGATCGGCCGCAAGCCGATCCTGCTCTTCGGCATCGCGATGTTCCTGCTCGGGTCGGTGCTGTGCGGGCTCGCGTGGAGCATGCCGGCGCTCATCGCGTTCCGCGCGGTCCAGGGGCTCGGCGCGGGCGCGGTCCAGCCGATGGCGATCACCGTCGTCGGCGACATCTACTCCCTCGCCGAGCGCGCCAAGGTGCAGGGCTACCTCGCGAGCGTGTGGGGCGTGTCGGCCGTCGTCGGGCCGACGCTCGGCGGGCTGTTCTCCGAGTTCCTCACCTGGAACTGGATCTTCTTCGTCAACGTCCCGCTGTGCGTCGTCGCCGCGTGGCTGCTCGTGCGGCACCTGCACGAGACCGTCGAGCACCGCGCGCACCGGATCGACTGGCCGGGCGGACTGCTCCTGACCGTGTCGCTGAGCCTGCTCATCCTCATGCTTCTCGAGGGCGGCAACGCCTGGGCGTGGACGTCGCCGGTGAGCGTCACGGGCTTCGCGGTGGGGCTCGCCCTCCTGGCGGCGTTCGCGCTCGTCGAGCGGCGCGCGGTCGAGCCCGTGCTGCCGATGTGGGTGCTGTCCCGCCGGCTGCTCGCGACGACGGCGCTCATCGCGGTCGGCGTCGGCGTGATCCTCATGGGCATCACGACGTACGTCCCGACGTACCTCGAGGCGCTGCTCGGCGCCTCGCCCCTGGTGTCGGGGCTGACGCTCGCGCTGCTGACGATCGGGTGGCCGATCTCGGCGTCGCTCGCGGGGCGGCTCTACCTGCGCATCGGCTTCCGGCCCACGGTGCTCATCGGCGGCGCGATCGTGCTCATGGCCACGGCGGCCCTCGCGGCGACGAGCGTCCGGCCGTCGCTCGTCACGGTCGGCGCGGCGTGCTTCCTCGCCGGGTTCGGGCTCGGGTGGGTCGCGGCGCCGAGCCTCATCGCCGCGCAGTCGAGCGTCGGCTGGGGCGAGCGGGGCGTCGTCACGGGCGCCAACATGTTCGCGCGGTCGGTGGGCAGTGCCGTCGGCGTCGCGATCCTGGGCGCCGTCGTCAACGCCGTCATGCGCGGCACGGACGCGTTCGCCGAGCCCGAGCGGTTCAACGACGCCGCGACCGGGGTGTTCGTCGTCGTCGCCGTCGTCGCCGTGGGCACGGTCGCCGCCGCGCTCGCGATGCCGCGCGAACCGCGCCCGGCCCAGGGTGGCGTGCCGACGGCGACCTCCGCACCAGGCGCCGCGGGCAGCCCAGGCGTCTCGGGCGCCGCACCAGGCTCCGCGGCCACGCCGGGCGTCTCGGGCGCCGCACCAGGCACCGCGACCGGGAGCCCCGCCGCGCACGGCTGACGGGGCCCCCGTCGCGACGGGGCTCCTGCGAGGGTCAGACCGCGGGCGTCGTCACGAGCACGACCTTCGAGGCCGCCCCGTTCACCTTGGCGGTGCCGGAGAAGACGGCGCGCAGCGGGTGCGTGCCCTCGGCGAGCGTGACGGGTGCGGTCCAGACGCCACGCGCGAGCGTCCCGCCGCCGACGACGACGCCGTCGTCCGTGAGCGTGACGTCACCGGCGACGACGCCGCCGGCCGTCGTGCGCACGGTGATCGTGACGACGTAGTCGGTGGGGTCGACCGTGGTCGACACCGGGTTGACGCGCAGCTGCACCTGGGGCAGCGGCTTCGGGGCCGGCTTGGCGACGGGCTTCGTGGTCGGCTTGCTGGTCTGCTTCGTCGCGGTCGTGGTCTTCGTCGACGACGACGGCGACTTCGGGGCGGCGACCGCCGCGGAGGCGGGGCCGAGCGCGACGGCGGTGCAGAGCGCGAGCGCCAGGGCGCGACGGCGGGTGGTGGTGGACACGGGTGCTCCTCGGGGGACTGGCGGACCCGTCAGGTCCGCTCCGCCGCCCGATCGTCAGCCGGGGTCGACGCCTGACCCCTCGATCTTGGGCCCGACGTCGTTTCACCCCCACGACCTGCGCGAACGCGGACAGAGGCCGCGTGACGGGTGTGCCGACCGATAGGCTCCCCGCGCCGCGCCCGGCTCGTCCGGATCCGGTGCGCCCGTGACGCCGTAGAGCTGGAGAGAACGCCCGTGAGCAACCCCGACGACCACTCCACGGGCTTCCCGCCCGCTGACAGCACCGGTCAGGGCGGCCCGACCCCGCCCCCGCCGCCCGCCTCGACGCCGTCGTACGGCGCGCCCGCCGGCGGCTACCCGACCCCGGCGGACGCGACGCAGCCCTACGGCGCGCAGCCCGGCGCGTACGGCCAGCCCGACGGCGGCGCCGGCTGGGCGCCGGCACCCGGCTACGGCGCCGGCCCCGGCTACGGCGCACCCGCCGCCCCGAAGAGCAACGGCATGGCCGTGACCGCTCTGGTCATCGGCATCATCGCGCTGCTGCTCGCCTTCATCCCGGTCGTCGGGGTGATCTCGGTGCTGCTCGGCATCGTCGCGATCGTGCTCGGCATCATGGGAAGGCGTCGCGTCGTCCCCGGCGTCGTCGGCGGCAAGGGGCTCGCGATCGGCGGCATCGTCACCGGCGCGCTCGGCCTGGTCATCGGCCTCGTCGTCTCGGTGATCCTCGGCCTCCTCGTCAACGCCGCGGTGACGGACGAGGACTTCCAGCGCGAGCTCGAGGAGGAGATCGAGCGGCTCGAGGAGGGTTCCGACGTCAACGGCGGGGCCACGACCGAGGAGGAGGCGACCGACGTCGTCGCCGAGGAGGAGGCCGCCGCCGAGCGCGTCGACTTCTCGTTCGTCACCTGCGAGCTCCTCGCCGACGAGGCCGTCCTCATCTCGGCCGAGGCCGCCGACGGCGAGCTGCTCGAGGTCAAGGACGCGGTCCTCGCGTCCGACGAGCGCGAGACCTACGTGGTCCCGACCGGCACCGACGAGGCCGTCGTCATGGGCTGCACCGGAACGGGCGTGTGGTCCGACGGCACCGAGCAGCCCGTCGCGCTCGAGCTGAGCACCGACGCGACCGGCGAGGCGTACGTCTACTACGCCGCGCAGTGACCGCCTGACCGACCGGCCTCTCGGTCGATCCAGCGCCCCGGGCGAGCGCGCACGCGCCGCCCGACCGCTCCACCCGCTCGACCCCGACGGGGGCCGCGGCGCACGGGCCACCCGCCCTGCGCCACGGCCCCCGTCGTGCTTGTCTGAGGCGTGCTCCTCGCCGCCTCGTCCGACCCGTCCCGCCTCACCGGGCTGGCCGGCTGGGTCGTCGACACGATCGAGCTGCTCGGCCCGTGGGGCGTCGGGCTGCTCGTCGCGCTCGAGACGGTCTTCCCGCCCATCCCGAGCGAGGTCGTGCTCCCCGTGAGCGGCTTCCTCGCGGGTCAGGGCCGCATGTCGGTCGTCGCGGCCGTCGTGGGCGCCACGGCGGGGTCGCTCCTCGGCGCAGGCGCGCTGTACGCGATCGGGGCGCGCCTCGGCGTCGACCGGCTGCACCGCGTCATCGACCGCGCGCCCCTCGTCGACCATGAGGACCTCGACCGCGCACGCTCGTGGTTCGACCGGCACGGCTCGACGGCCGTGCTCACCGGCCGGTTCGTACCCGTCGTCCGCAGCCTGGTGTCGGTCCCCGCGGGCGTCGAGCGCATGCCCGTGGCCCGCTTCCTGCTCCTCACCGGGCTCGGGTCCGCCGTCTACAACGGCGTCCTCGTCGGCGCGGGGTACCTGCTCGGGGGTCGGTGGACCGACGTCGGGCGGTACAGCGACCTCGTCAACGCCGTGCTGATCGGCGGCCTGGTCGCGCTCGTCGGCTGGTTCGTGGTCAAGCGCCTGCGGTCCCGGCGCCACGCGCCCGCCGGTCGGGGGTCCGGTCGTCCGTCCACAGGCGGGTGACGGTCCGGTCACGACCTGGGGACGCACGGCCCGCAGAACCGGACGAACCGTCATCATTCGACCGTGACGTCCGCCCGCCCCCTCGCCGCGCTCCTCGGCGCGCTCCTCACCCTCACCCTCGCCGCGCCCGTGGCGCCCGCGACCGCCGCTGCCTCGGGGACGGCGGACGCCGACACCCCGAGCGCCGCCGTCACGGGTGAGGTCGTGCGCCTCGCGGTCGAGAACCTCGACGGCACCGCGCACGAGCTCACGGCGGTCGTGCCCGACGACGGCGACGCGGTCCGGGTCGCCGACGACGCGCTCGCGACCGTCCCGAGCGGGAGCGTCGTCGAGGTGGTGACCACGGCCCCGACGGCCGCCGACCAGGACCCGACGGCGCTCGACTCGGGCGCGGACGTGCGCGAGGTCGAGGTGCTCGGGGCGCCGGGTGGCGCGGAAGGCGGTGGAGCGGGGGGCGATCCCTCCGCCGACGACGACGCCCCGCTCGGCATGCTGTCGCCCGGCACGCGCGCGGTGCACGTCATGAGCGCGACCATCTCGGGCCAGCTCTCCGACGGGTTCTCCGCCGACGACCTCGCGGAGCTCGTGCGGACCGACGTCGCGCCGTACTGGAGCGCGTCGACCGACGGGCAGGTGCGGCTGACGGTCGGCGCGAGGTCCGAGGGCGCGGTGCACACCGGGTGGGACGCGGACGAGGGGTGCTCGACCGCCGAGGTGTTCGAGCTCTTCGACTGGAGCGCGCGGCGGCTCGGGGCCTTCCCGGCAGCCGGGCAGCGCCGCCACACCGTCACGTACACGCCGCGCGTCGAGGGCTGCTGGTTCGGCGGGATCGCGCACATCGCCGACGGCGGGTCCGCGTGGATCAACGGCGGCGTGGGCAGCCCGGGGCTCGCCGACCTCGTCGGCCACGAGCTCGGCCACACGCTCACGCTGGGCCACTCGAACACGCGCTTCGAGTGCGCGGGCGGGGCCGACGGCTCGCTCGCCGACTGCCGCCACACCGAGTACGGCGACGGCTACGACACGATGGGCAGCGCGACGGGTCGCGACGGCCCGCTCAACGGTGCGCACCTCGCGACGATGGGCCTCCTCACGCCCGAGTCGTCGGTGACCGCGACGGGCCCGACGACGGTGGTCCTCGCACCCGTCGCGTCGGGTGCGGGCACGCGGTTCCTGCGCCTCACGGCCGACGACGGCGCGACGTACGTCGTCGAGCACCGCGGTGCCGTCGGGGCGGACGCCGACCTCGGCAGCCGTCGGCTCGCGTGCCCCGTCGTGCCGACGCCGTGCGCGTCACCGCAGCTGCTGCGACCGGGCGTGATCGTGCACCGCGTCGACAGCGCCGCGTCCGGCGAGCCGTCGTACCTGCTCGACGTCGGCGCGGCGCGGCCGCTGCACGACTCGTCGACCCCCGAGCCGACCCTCGCGGCGGGTGCGTCGTTCACGACGGCCGACGGGTCCTGGACCGTCGTCGTCGACGAGGTGGGTGCGACCGCGACGGTCCGGGCCGTCCCCCGCGACGACCCGCGCCGCTACGTGCCGGTCGGTCCGGTCCGCGTGCACGACGAGCGGACCGGGGTGCCCGCCGGGACGCCGGTGTGCCTCGACGTCACCGGGACGGACACCGGGGTGCCCGCCGACGCGACCGGCGTCGTGCTGACCGTCACGACCGTGCGGCCGACGTCGGTCGGGAACGTCGTGGTGTACCCCGAGGGGCGCGACGTCCCCGCGACGAGCACGGTGAACCTGAGCCCGGGCCGCGACGTCGCCAACACGGCCTTCGTCGCGCTGCCGCCGAGCGGGCGCGTCTGCTACCTCGTGCGCGGGCCGGGTCAGCCGGGCGTCGTCGTCGACCTCACGGGGTACCTGCGTGACGGGTCCGGGGTCGAGCTCACGGCACCTCGACGGCTCGAGGACCGGTCCGCCGTGCGCTCGGGCACGCCCGTCACGGTGCAGGTCACAGGGCGGGCCGGGGTGCCCGACGGCGCGACCGCCGTCGTCCTCAACGTGACCGCGGCCCGGACCACCTCGGGCGGGCACCTGCGCATGTGGGCCGCGGGCGCATCCGTCCCCGCGACGTCCACGCTCAACTACCTCCGGGGCGGCGACCGGGCCACGGCCGCTGTCGTGGCCCTCTCCCCCGACGGCGCGCTCACCTACCGGTCGCAGACCGCCGACGGCGGCCCGGTCCGGGTCGTGCTCGACGTCGTGGGGTACGTGACCGAGGGCGCCGCGTACAGCGCCACCGGGCCCCGCCGGGTGCTCGACACCCGGACGTCGGATCGCGTGCCTGGCGGCGACGCGCGGACCGTGACGCTCGACGCCGCGACCGGCGTGCCCGAGGACGCGACCGCGGCGGTGATGACCGTCGTCGCGGTCTCGCCGACGGGCGGCGGCCACCTCCGGGTCTTCCCCGCGCGAGCGGGTCAGCCGCCCTCGACGTCCGTCCTCAACTACGTCCCCGGGCGCGGCAACGACGTCGGCAACCTCGTCGTCACGGCGATCGGCGACGACCGTCAGGTCACGCTGCTCAACGTGCAGGGCGGGCGCGGGACCGAGGTGGACCTCGTCGTCGACGTCGTCGGCTACCTGACGGACGCGCCGTGAGACCACGGGGCCGCGGCGACCGGCGACACCCGCGGGGAGCGCTCCGTACGATCGCCGGATGACGCACCCCATCCGGATCGGTGTCCAGATCCAGCCCCAGCACGCCGAGTACGCCCAGATCCGCGACGCCGTGCGCCGCGCCGAGGACGCGGGCGTCGACGTCGTCTTCAACTGGGACCACTTCTTCCCGCTGTACGGCGACCCCGACGGCAAGCACTTCGAGTGCTGGACGATGCTCGGCGCGTGGGCCGAGCAGACGAGCCGCGTCGAGATCGGCGCGCTCGTGACGTGCAACTCGTACCGCAACCCCGAGCTGCTCGCGGACATGGCGCGGACCGTCGACCACATGTCCGGCGGGCGGCTGATCCTCGGCATCGGCGCGGGCTGGTTCGAGAAGGACTACGACCAGTTCGGGTACGAGTTCGGCACCGCCGGCTCGCGCATCGCCGACCTCGCCGCCGCGATGCCGCGCATCACGGCCCGGCTCGCCGCGGGCAACCCGGCGCCGACGCGCGACATCCCCGTGATGATCGGCGGCGGCGGCGAGCGCAAGACGCTGCGCGTCGTCGCCGAGCACGCCGACATCTGGCACAGCTTCGGCGACGTCGAGACGCTGCGCCGCAAGAGCGCGATCCTCGACGAGCACGGCGAGGCCGTCGGCCGCGACGCCTCCGCCGTCGAGCGCTCGGTCGGCGTCAACGCACCGCCAGCCGACGTCGCGGACGCCCTGGTCGACGCCGGGGCGACGCTCTTCACGATCGGCATCGGCGGGCCCGACTCCGACCTCTCGCTCGTCGAGCACTGGGTCCGCTGGCGCGACGAGCGCACCGAGGGCTGACGCCGGCGGGGGCGGCTGCCGAAGCGGCCGCCCTGCGTCGTCGGACGTCCCGACCTCAGCGCGGCATGAGGAGCGCACCGGCGACGATCGCCACCAGCGCCCCGGCGACCACGAGCAGGGCACGGTTGCGCACCGCGGCGTGCCCGATCCCGTCGTGCGGTCTCGGCAACCACCACGACAGGCCGACGAGGGCCGCCACGGCGGCGACCCACAGCGCGACGGCGCCGGCCGCGCTCATCGCAGCGGGAGCCCGACGATCCACGCGCCCCCGACCACCGCGGCCGCGACGCACACGAGGAGGAACACCCCCACCCACACCAGGCCAGGGACGCGCGTCAGCCCGGCGAGCACGTCGGCGTCGGACGCGCCGCGGCGCACACCGCGCCGCCGCTCGCGCGACCTCGACACCTGCAGCTCGACGACGGCACGCGGCGCTCCGAGCAGCAGGAACCACGTCACGACGTACGCGACGGCGACCTGCCACGCGGCCGGCGCCCACGTCGTGACACCCCACAGCAGCACGCCGCTGACGAGCACCGCCCACAGCCCGTAGAGGTTCCGGATCTGCACCAGCAGCAGCGCGAGCGCGACGAGCAGCACCCACAGCACGCCGACGGCGTACCCGCGCCCGAGCAGCCACGACGCACCCAGGCCCAGCACCGCGGGAGCGGGGTAGCCGGCGAACGCGGTCGCGACCATCCCCGGCCCGCGCGGCCGGCCGACCGACACCGTGAGGCCCGACGTGTCCGAGTGCAGCCGGATGCCCTGCAGCCGGCGCCCCGTGAGCACCGCGACGAGTGCGTGACCGGCCTCGTGCACGATCGTCAGGACGTTCCGCGCGACGCGCCACAGCCCCGGCACGAGCAGCACGACGACGACGAGCGCGGCCGCACCGAGGACGACGACGTCGTCGGGCACGGGCTGCGGGGTCGTCGCGGTGCGCCACGCCTCGCCGAACCACGCACGGACCTCGTCCACCGCACCTCCACGTCCCTCGGCGCCGTCGTCGGCCGCGCGCGCCCCAGCATGCCCGAGGGAACCGGTCCTCACGCCGTCGGCAGCACCCCGGCGCCCGGGATGACCTCGAAGACGAGCTGCGTCTCGGTGTGCCGCACCGCCGGGTGGACGTTGAGGTGGTCGAGCACGAGGTCGCGCAGCGCGGCGGCGGACCCGACGGCGACGTGCACGAGGTAGTCGTCCTCGCCCCCGACGTGGAAGATCGTCAGCGCGCCGGGCAGCGCGGCGAGCACGGACCGGAACGCGTGCACGACGTCGCGGCTGTGGGTGCCGAGCCGCACCTTGATCACCGCCTGGAGGCCGAGGCCGAGCGCCGCCGGGTCGATCTCGGCCGTGAAGCGCGCGATCACGCCCGCGTCGCGCAGCGACCGCACGCGCTGCAGGCACGTCGACTCCGCCACGCCGACGCGGGCCGCGAGCGCGGCGTTGGTGAGCCGCCCGTTCGCGACGAGCTCGGCGAGGATCCCGAGGTCGACGGCGTCGAGCGACGGGCGCACGTTCTTCGGCGGGCGAGGGACGTCCATGCGCCCAGGATGCAGCATCTGCGGCACGGCCCGCTTGACGCGACCGGACCTTCGGCGCATCTTCCCGTCCGCCGCGGATCCGGCCAGCATCAGCCCATGACACCGCTGTCACCCGACTCCGTGGCGGTCCACGCCGGCCGCGCCGACCTGACGGCGCTGGGCGTGCACGCGCTGCCCCTGGACCTCTCTTCGACCAACCCCCTGCCCGGGATCGACAGCGGCGGCGCGTCCTACGAGGCGATGGCTCTCGGCGGCCACCCGACCGACGGCGGCCACGTCTACTCGCGCCTGTGGAACCCGACCGTGGCGCGGTTCGAGGAGGCGCTCGCGGCGCTCGAGCACACCGCCGAGGCGGTCGCGTTCTCCTCGGGCATGGCGGCCGTCACGGCCACGGTCCTCGCGGCGCGCTCGCGCGGCGTCGGCGCGCACGTGGTCGCGGTCCGCCCGCTCTACGGCGGCACCGACCACCTGCTCGCGTCACCGCTGCTCGGCGTCGAGACGACGTTCGTGGCGCCGGACGGCGTCGCGGCGGCGGTCCGCCCGGACACGTGCCTCGTCGTCCTCGAGACGCCGGCCAACCCGACGCTCGAGCTGGTCGACGTCGCGGGGGTGGTCGCCGCGGCCCAGGGGCGACCCGTCGTCGTCGACAACACGTTCGCCACGCCCGTGCTGCAGAACCCCGCGGACCAGGGCGCGACGCTCGTCCTGCACAGCGCGACGAAGTACCTCGGCGGGCACGGCGACGCCGTCGGTGGCGTGGTGGCCACCGACGAGGAGTGGGCCGCCGCGCTGCGGCGCGTGCGTGCCGTGACGGGCGGGATCCTGCACCCGCTCGCGGGCTACCTCCTGCACCGCGGTCTGCCGACGCTGCCCGTGCGGGTCCGGGCGCAGCAGGGGTCGGCCGAGAAGCTCGCAGGCTGGCTCGCGGAGCTCCCCGCGGTCCGGCACGTGCACTACCCGGGGACGGCGGACGGCGACCCGCTCGGCCTCGTCGGCCGGCAGATGCGCGGCCCGGGCGCGATGCTCGCGATCCGCCTCACGGGTGGCTTCGAGCAGGCGGCCCGCGCGGTCGAGCGGGTCCGGCTGTTCACGCACGCGGTGTCTCTCGGCGGCGTCGACTCTCTCGTCCAGCACCCGGCCGCGCTCACGCACCGCCCGGTGCCGCCCGAGGCCAGGCCCGGCGCGGACGTCCTGCGGCTGTCGGTCGGGCTCGAGGACGTCGAGGACCTCCAGGCGGACCTCGCTCAGGCGCTCGCGGCCTGACCGCCTGAGCGCACCGGCGCGGAGGGGGCGTCGCCCGGCGACCTAGCCTTGCTCGTCGTGACCACCCCCGCGCCTCCGGAGCCGTCGCACCCGGGCCCCACGCCTCCGGAGCCGTCGCAACCGGCCCCCACGACCTCCGGAGGCGGAGCCACGCGGACCCAGTGCCCCCGCGACGCGGACCTCCCGCACCTGGTCGCCGCAGCCCTGGCGCGCTGGGGCCTGCGCGGGGCGGACGTCGTCGGCGTGCGCCGGTCGTACAACACCGTGGTCCACGTCGAGGTCGGCCACCGCCACCTCGCGCTGCGGGTCGCACCCCGGGTCGGCGTGCACGCCCCGGGCAGCGACGAGGCCGAGCGCACCCTGCTCGACCACCTCGCCGCGGCGGGCGCGGCCGTTCCCCGCGTGCACCCGACGATCGACGGCGCGGCCTCGACGACGGTCGACGGTCCCCACGGGCGCGTCACCTGCATGCTCCTGGACTGGGTTCCCGGCTCGGAGGTCCCGCGCCCGGCGACGCCCGGCGACGCCGCCGACCTGGGGCGGCTCTCCGCCACGCTCCACGACGCCGCCCCCACGGCACCCGGTCCGCCGTCGGGCGTGCTGGACGGTCGGCGCGTCCTGACGTTCCACGTGCCGGACCGCCTCGGCGAGGCCGGCGACCACGCACCCCTGCTGCTCGCCGCCCGGGCCTCGGCGCAACGGGCGCTGGACGACCTGTGGTCCTCGGCGCCCGAGCCGCCCCGCCTCCTGCACGGCGACCTCACGCCCGCGAACGTCGTGCGCTCGGGCGACCGGCTCGTCCCGATCGACTTCCAGGACGCGCTCCGGGGACACCCCGAGCAGGACGTCGCCATCACGCTCGTCCGGCTCGCGCGCGACGACGCGGCCGACGGCGGTGAGCGCTGCGCGGCCTTCCGCGCCGGGTACGAGGCGGTCCGCCCGTGGCCCCTCACGCCCGACGTCGCGCCGCACCTCGCGGCGGCCCGCAGCGTGCAGCTCGCGAACCTCGGCCTCGTGCTGCGCAACCCCGGGCTCGCCGAGCACCTCGACCTGCACGCGAGGGCCCTGCGGCCCTACGTCGAGCGGTCGGGCGCAGCCGCCGCGGACCGCTGAGCGGCGAGCGGCGATCGGCGGACCGCTGACCGACGCGCCGGTGAGCGGCGGCGTCCCGCCGTCGTCGGCGCGCGGGGCCCTCAGTCCGGCTGCCGCGCCTCGCGGATCGCGAGCACGACCGGCGGCGCGAGGACGGCTGCGGTCGTCGCACCCGCGATCGCCGCCCAGGTCGCGTCCGAGGCCGCGAGCGCACCCCCGTCCACGAGCCGCAGGGCCGCGCCCACGGCCGCCGTGACGACGACGGCGAGCGCCGACCAGCCGAGCACCGCGAGCCGCCGTCCGGGTGCGACGAACCGCCGCACCACGAGGACCGTCCCGACGGACCACACGAGCAGCGCGACCGCCCCGCCGGCCAGGAGGCCCATGATCACGGCGGCGAGGTCGGCCCACGTCTCGTGCTCGGGCGCCTGCGCGGCGTAGAGGGCCCCGACCCCGAGGCCGACGACGACGCCCGCGACGCCCGCCGCGACCAGGACGCCCACCATCCACAGCGCCAGGCGCGACCTGCGGCTCATGCGGACCTCCGAGGTGCACGGGAGCCGGACCGTCGTCGGCCCGGGTGCCCGCACGCTAGCGGGGTCAGCGCGACGAGCCGATGCGGGACGTGCTCGACACGCGCCGGACGAGCTCGCGCACGCCCTCGCCGCTCAGCACGAACGTCTCCTTGTCGGTGCACGACCACGCCTGCTCGCCGTCGACGTGGCCCTCGGCGCGCTGCACGAGGAACGTCACGTGGCCCCGTCGGTCCTGCGGGAGGGGCGTGACCTTCCACGTCACCTCGTGCCCGTCCAGGGGGTGCAGCCCGTGGAGCACGACCGACGTCGCACGCTCGTGAGCAGGACCCGCATCGAGAGTCGTCATCACACACCTCGCCGTCGTCAGCCGTCGCCAGTCGTCGGCGGCCGTCGGCACAGGCCGGCCCCGACCGGACGGCACCGCGCCGCCCTCACCGTCCAGATCGGCACCCGCCCGGCGGGGACAAGTGCTCCCGGAGGTGAATCACGACGCGCGCGCGTCGGAGCCCCGGCATAGCGTCGTGCCGACCGCCGACCGACCAGTGAGGCAGCCCATGAGCAGCACGAGGACCGACGACGACGCCCGGCAGGGCACGCCCGAGGGCACCACCGGCGCCGACGACCAGCTCACGGACCCGTCGCCCGGCGAGCTGACCGACCGCGCACCCGCCGCGGACGAGGCACCCGGCGCACCGCTCGTCCTGGTGCTGCACGGTGCGCGGGGCGACCTCTCGCGGCGCTCCGTCTACCCGGCGCTCGCGACGCTCCAGCGTCGCCGTCTGCTGCCGCAGCACTGGGCGCTGCTGGGGACGGGCCGCGAGGACATGGCCGACGACGAGTTCCGCGCGCACGTGGCCGCGTCGCTCGAGGAGTTCGGCCACGAGGGCGACGACCCCGAGGCCCTCACGCGGCACAGCGTGTTCTGCAGCGAGGTCGGCGACGACGACCCGGGCACCCTGCCGGCGGCGCTCGAGCGCGTCCGCGGCGTGCTCGCCGACGCGGCGGGCTGCGACCGCGACGACGTCGTCGTCGTGCACTACCTCGCGATCCCGCCCGCGGCGTTCGAGCCGCTCACGCGCAACCTCGGCCGGCACGGCCTGACGCGCGGGCCGGACGGGCGCGCTGAGACGGTGCGCGTCGTCTACGAGAAGCCCTACGGCACCGACCCGGATTCGTTCCACCGCCTCGACGCCGTGGTGCACGACGCGCTCGAGGAGCGGCAGGTCTTCCGGATCGACCACTTCCTCGGCAAGGAGGCGACGCAGAACCTGCACGTCCTGCGCTTCGCGAACGAGCTCTTCGAGAGCGTGTGGTGCCGCGACCACGTCGAGCAGGTGCAGATCGACGTGCCTGAGACGCTCGACGTCGCGCAGCGCGCCGAGTTCTACGACGCGACCGGGGCCGCGCTCGACATGGTCGTGAGCCACCTGTTCCAGGTCGCCGCGCAGGTCGCGATGGAACCGCCGAAGGGCATGAGCATCGACAACCTCGTCGCGGCGCGCGAGGCGGCGATCGCGTGCTTCCGGCCGCTGGACCCCGCCGACGACGTCGTGCTCGGCCAGTTCGAGGGGTACCGCGACATCGAGGGAGTCGACGACGCCTCGACGACCGACACGTTCATCGCGGCACGCCTGTGGGTCGACAACGACCGCTGGCGCGGCGTGCCGTTCCTGCTGCGCACCGGGAAGAGGATGGCCGCGTCGGCGCAGCGCGTGACGCTCGTGCTGCGCCGCGACCCCGTCCGGCTGTTCGGCGACAAGGTCGAGGCGGGGCTCATCAGCCTGTCGCTCAAGGGCGACGGCGCGATCGAGGTCACGACGAGCATCAAGAAGCCCGGGCCCGAGCTCGACCTCGTCCCGGGCACCGCGCGGCTGGACCTGTCCGACGTCGAGGGCGCCGAGCCGCTGTCGCCCTACGCGTCCCTCGTGCACGACGTGCTGGTCGGCGACCGGACGCTCTTCACGACGCCCGAGGGCCTCGAGGAAGCGTGGCGCGCGTTCGCGCCGATGCTCGGCGACGCGCGTCCCGACCCGCTGCCCTACGCACCCGGGTCCTGGGGCCCGGCCGAGGCGGACCGCCTCGCCGAGCCCCACGGGTGGGTCGTCCGCGGCTGACGTCAGCCGCGCGCGACCGGCACGCAGACGTCGGTGACCCACGCCGCGGGGTCGGGTGCCTCCATGGGGCCGACGACGTACACGTCGAACATCGGACCGTCGACGCGGTAGCCGTTCTCGGCGACCCAGCGCCCGATGGCCTCGGCGGCGGCCGGCATGCCCTCGTACGGGCCGTGCAGGCGGCCGCACGCGACGGTCGTCCCAGGGAGCTCGACGCAGCGGACGTCGTCGGAGCCCTCGAACGGCGCGACGACGTCGAGCCGGACCTCCACGTCGGCGTCGTGCTCGACGACGTCGGCGTCGTGGAAGACGGCGGCGGAGACGCCGTCCGGGGCGGGCACGGCGCCCACGCCGGGCAGCGCGGCCATGAGCCGGCCCCAGAGCTGCCCCTCGGCGCGGTACTCGGGGATGACGTCGCGCAGCGAGGCGACGGTGCGGGGCGCGAACGTGCGCAGGGCGACCTCGACGGGCGGGGTGGTCGTGGACATGGGTTCCTCCAGCTGGGCGATGAGGTGGTCCACCTTCCGGAGCCGGGCGGCGACGGCGTCGGCCTCGGTCTCGAGGTCGCCGCGGCGACCCTTGAGCACCGCGGCGAGGAGCGCGCGGTCGTCGAGGGCCGCGGCGCACCGCGCGAGCTCGGCGACCGGGAGCCCGACGTCGCGGAGCTCGACGACCCGGGCCGCCGTCCGCAGCAGGTCCACGGAGTAGCGGCGGTACCCGGTCCACGGGTCCGTCTGGGTCGGGTGCAGGACGCCGTGCTCGTCGTAGTGACGCAGCATCCGGACGCTGATCCGGGACAGCCGCGAGAACTCGCCGATGGTCAGCAGTCGCGCGCCGGAGGAAGGCATACCCACAGCACAGACCCTGCCACCGTGTCAGGGGCAAGGTGCCCGGATCCGCGCGGCCGGCACGCGGCGGACGCCGGACGGACGAGCCGTACCCCGGGCGGGCCGTTCGGGTGAGTCCGGTGGAAAGCCCCGAACCGGGCACGCGCACGTCGGTAGGCTCCCAGGGCGATCATCGTCGTCAGCAGGGGGACCGCATGCTCACCTTCGTCATCATCGGCGCCGCCGGCCTCGTGGTCCTGCTCGGGTCGCTCGTGCTGGGCGACGCCGTCGAGCTCGGTGACGGTGCGGTCTCCGGCACGTCGCTCGGTGCCGGCGCGGTCGGCTTCGGTGCGATCGGCGCGATCACCACCGCGCTCGGCCAGCCGGTCGGCGTCGCGTACGCCGCGTCCGCCGTCTTCGCGGTGCTCGTCGTCGTGGGCGTGGGGCGGATCATCGCGGGCCTGCGCGCGACCGAGGACGGCAAGCCGCGCGACCTCACGGGTGTCCAGGGCGTCGTGACCTCGACGATCATGCCCGGCGGGTCGGGCGAGGTCAGCCTCGACGACCCGACCGAGCTCGAGCGCCGCCTCGCGTGGTCCGACCAGCCGATCGCCGCCGGGACGCGCGTCGTCGTCCTCCAGCAGTCCGGCAGCCGGGTCAAGGTCGCCCCGGCCGACGCCTGACCTCCTCCACCACCACCAGAAAGGGGTCGGCGTGCCCAACGTGGACCAGCTCGCCTCCCAGACGATCGTGACCCTCTCGATCGTCGCCCTCGTCATCGCGCTGCTCGCGATCGTCGGGTTCGTCGCCAACCGGATCCGGCGCGTCCCGCCGAACGAGGCCCTCATCATCGTCGGCCGCGGTGCCGGCAGGGCCGCCGCCGGGGAGACCGGTCAGCGCGTCGTCGTCGGCGGCCGCGTCTTCGTGTGGCCGATCCTCCAGCAGGGCTTCCCGATCTCGCTCGAGCAGCGCCAGATCGGCATCACCGTCGAGGGCGTCGACAAGAACCGCATCAAGATCGCGATCAAGGCGTCGATCAACTTCAAAGTCCGGGGCGACGAGGAGGGCGTGCGCCGCGCCGCGCAGCGCTTCCTGTCCCAGCAGGGCACGCTGACCGAGATCATCAAGGAGTCGCTCGAGGGCTCGCTGCGGTCGATCGTCGGCGACATGACGATCGAGCAGATCATCAGCGACCGGAAGGGCCTGTCGGACCGCGTCGTCGAGTCCACCAAGGCCGACCTCGCCGAGCAGGGCCTCCAGGTGGACCTGCTCAACATCTCCGACATCTCCACGCCCGGGTCGGACTACCTCGCGAACCTCGGCCGCGCCGAGAACGCGCGCGCCCGCCAGGTCGCCGAGGTCTCCGAGGCCGAGGCGCGCCGCGCCGCCGAGTTCGCCGTCATCGAGGCGGCCGAGCAGATCGCCGAGCGCCAGAAGGCCCTCGACCTGCGCAAGGCGCTCATCAAGGCCGAGACGGACCGCGCCAACGCCGAGGCCGAGGCGTCGGGCCAGCTCGCGCGCGCCGAGCAGGACAAGCTGGTCGCGGCGCTCCAGCGCGAGGCGCTCGCCGAGCAGGCGCGCGTGACCGAGGAGCAGCTCGACATCGACGTCCGCAAGCCCGCCGAGGCCCAGGCGTACGCCGCCGTCCAGAAGGCCAACGCCGAGCGTGACGCGACGAACGCCGCGACCGAGGCCGACGCGTTCAAGCGGACCACGATCGCGACGGCCAACAAGACCGCCGCGATCCAGGACGCCGAGGCGGCCGCCGAGGCCGTCCGCCGCGCCGGTGAGGCCGAGCGCGACCGCCAGGTCGCCCTCGCCGCCGGTATCCGGGCCGAGGGTGAGGCGCGCGCCGCCGCGACCGAGGCCGAGGGCCGCGCCGAGGCCGCCGCGACCGACGCCAAGGCCGAGGCGCTCAAGAAGTACGGCCAGGCCGCCCTCGCGCAGGAGGTCATCTCGCGCCTGCCCGAGATCGTCCGGGCCGCCGCCGAGCCGATCGCGTCGGTCGGCCAGATGACGGTCGTCTCGACCGACGGCGCGTCGTCGCTCACGAAGAACGTCGCGTCGGTGCTCGGCGAGGGGCAGCAGGTCATCAAGCAGCTCACCGGGCTCGACCTGACGCAGCTCATCGGCGGCATCGCCGGGACGGTCGCAGGGTCGACCGGGTCCACCACGTCGAGCCCGACGTCGGACGGGCGCGTGCCGAGCGCCTGACCCGAACGCACCCGGACGCCGTCGGCCCCCGCTGGGGTCGGCGGCGCCCGTGCGTCGTGAGACCCGTCAGGACGTCGGGCGGTCCGCCGGTGCCCGTGCCGCCGGCCCGGTCAGGACGCCGGGTCGACCACCCGCGCACGACCCGCGACGAGCAGCGCCGCGCCGACCGCGACCGTCACCGCCCCCGAGACGAGCAGGCTCGCGCGCGCGCCGATCGCGGCGACCACACCCGCGCCGATGGCGAGCCCGACGAGGTTCGCGACCTGGAGGCCGCCGCTCACGGCGGCGAAGACCCGGCCGCGCTCGGCGTCGGCGGTCCGGGCCCGCACGAGCGCGTTGAGCGCGACCCGCTGCGCCGCGTTGGCCGCGCCGCCGAGCACCCACCCGATGCCGACGGCGACGATCGAGACGACCGAGCCGGTCACGAGCAGGCCGACGCCCATGAGCACGACCGCGCCGGCCAGCGCCCGGAAGAGCGCCTGCTGGCCGACGAGGCGCCCCGCGGCCCACCCGCCCAGCACACCCGCCGCGGGCCAGAGCGCGGTGACGACGCCGTACGCACCGGGCCCGGCGCCGACGTCACCGAGCACGTAGAAGACGTCGGCCACGTTGACGACGACGCTGACGAGGGTCGCCGCCGCGAGCCCGCCGACGCCGAGCAGCAGCACGCGGTCGGTCCGCAGTCGCGCGAAGCCCAGCCACAGCCCGCCGTCGTCGGCACCCGCGGCCCGCTCGGGGCGGCGGTGCGTGCGGACCGCGAGCACGGCCACCGCGAGCACGCCGTAGGACGCGGCATCGACGAGCAGCGCGGTGCGCACCGAGGTCGCCTCGACGAGCAGCCCCGCGACGGCGAAGCCCACGAGGAAGCCCGTCTGGCTGATCATCGAGAACCAGCCGTACGCACGCGTCGCCCGCTCCTCCCCCGTGACGCGCGGGAGGAGGGCCGCGATCACCGGGTTGCTGAGCGCGGTCCCGACGCCGAGCAGCACGAGGGCGCCGACGACGACGCCCTCGCGCCCGGGGCCGAGCCCGACCACCGCGGCCAGCAGCACGGCGACACCCTGCAGCAGCGTCGCGGCGACGAGCAGGGGACGGTTGGACACGCGGTCGACGAGGCGCCCGACGACGGGTGCGAGGAGAGCGATCGGCACGAGCTCCGCGCCGAGCGCCGCCGCGACCCACGCCGCCCCCGACGGCTCGAGGTGGACCATCACGGCGAGCAGCGACAGCGAGCCGCCGACGGTCGAGACGCCCGTCCCCGTGAGCAGGATCGCGAGGTCGCGCCGTGCCGTGCGCGCGTCGTGGGTGGGCGCGCCCGCCGTCGGCGGTGGTGCAGGGGTCACGGCGGTCGAGCCTGGCACACGGGCGGGTGCCGGTGCGGGTGACGGCGCGGCAATCGGGTGGCGCTCCGACGGCGCGCGCACCGAGGATGCGTCCCGTGGACGACGTGGACGTGGCCGACGACGGACGGAGCGGTCCGGGTGCGGAGCGACCGCTCACCCGGTGGGTTCAGCGCGCCCACGCCGACGCGTGGCGGGAGCTCGCGCTGTGCCGGCCCGACGGTGCGGTGCTCGACCTGCCCGGCGCGACCCTGGTGTCGTCGGGGCTGCCGTTCCCGCAGTACAACGGCGCGGACGTGAGCGACCCGACCCTGGTCGACGTCGACGCCGTCGGCGCCTGGTTCGCCGCGCGCGGCCTGCCGTGGGCGTGGCGGCTGCCGGCCGGGACCCCGTGGCCGCACGGGCCGCTCGTCGTCCGGCAGCGGCTCATGGGGGCCCGCCCGGACGAGCTGCTGCCGGCTGCCGCACCGGACGGTCTCGTGCTCCGCGCGGCGGATCCCGAGGACCTGGGGACGGTCGCCGCCGTGGACGTCGAGGCGTTCGGCGGGGACGTCGCCGCCGCGCGCGCCTGGATCGGTCCGCAGCTCGCGGCGACGCACGTGACCGTCGGCCTCGCGCTCCTCGGCGGCGAGCCCGTCGGCACCGCCTACACGGTGCGCTCGGACGGCGCGGCCGGCCCGGCCGTGCTGCTCGCGGGCGTCGGCGTGGTCCCTCGGGCGCGCGGTCGGGGCGTCGCCGCCGCGCTGTCGTCCTGGCTCGTCGCCGAGTCCGTCGAGGCGGGTGCCGAGCTCGCGCACCTCCAGCCCGACGACGAGCGCGCGGCGCGCGTGTACGCA
Source organism: Cellulomonas carbonis (assembly GCF_014636275.1). Lineage (GTDB taxonomy): Bacteria > Actinomycetota > Actinomycetes > Actinomycetales > Cellulomonadaceae > Actinotalea > Actinotalea carbonis. Next base: position 361,883 of record NZ_BMEB01000002.1, on the reverse strand, counting down.
CGGCTGGGCTTCAGCGAGGTGGGTGGCCTCGACATCCGCGCCGCGCCCGAGGGCCCGTCGGCGTCCTGACCCGCCGGTCGGCGGCCGCGGTGTCAGAGGTCGCCCCTAGCCTCGAACCATGCTCCTGCTCGACGACGCGACGATCGTCTACTCCGCGACGGACCTGGCCACGGCCTCGTCCTGCGAGTACGCGCTGCTGCGCGGGCTCGACGCGAAGCTCGGTCGGGGCGAGGACCTCGTCCTCCCGCAGGACGCGATGCTCGAGCGCGCCGCACGGCTCGGCGACGTCCACGAGGCGCGTGTTCTCGCCGAGCTGGTCGAGCGCTTCGGCCCGTGGGACCCGTCCGCAGGGACGGGCGTCGCGCAGGTCGAGCGGCCCGGGCGCGCGCTGGCGCGGGACCGCGCGACGCTGGCGGCGAAGCACGCCGAGACGCTCCACGCACTCCGCACGGGCGCCGACGTCGTGTTCCAGGCGGGCTTCTTCGACGGGCGCTTCGGGGGCTGGGCGGACTTCCTCGTCCGTGAGCGCGCGCTCGAGACCGCCGCGCCCGTGTACGCGGTGCACGACACCAAGCTCGCGCGGCACGCCAAGGTCACGGCGCTGCTCCAGCTCGCCGCGTACGCGGACCAGCTGCTCGCCGACGACGTCGCCGTCGCCCCCGAGGTGCACCTCGTGCTGGGCGACCGCACGACGACGAGCCACCGCCTCGCCGACCTGCTCCCGGTCTACCGGCTGCGCCGCGCTCGCCTGGAGCACGTGCTCGACGAGCACCAGGCGCAGCCCGACCCGGTCGCGTGGGGCGACCATCGGTACCGCGCCTGCGGGCGGTGCGCGGTGTGCGCGCCGGAGGTCGAGCGGACGCGGGACGTGCTGCTCGTGGCGGGCATGCGGTCCACCCAGCGCGCACGGCTGCGTGACGTCGGGATCACGACGCTCGACGAGCTCGCCGCGAGCGCGGGGGCGGTCGACGGCATCGGTTCGGGCACGCTCGAGGGGCTGCGCGCGCAGGCGCGGCTCCAGGTGCGGCAGGACCCACCGGTCGGCGCCCCGTCGGAGGTGGACGGTCCGGTCGTCGACATGTTCGCGCCCGAGGTGGTCCACGCCCTCCCAGCACCCGACCCGGGCGACATCTTCTTCGACTTCGAGGGCGACCCCCTGTGGACGGACGACGGCGCCGACTGGGGCCTCGAGTACCTGTTCGGCGTCGTCGAGCACCCGACCCGAACCGGCGGCGAGCCCGTGTTCCGGGCCTTCTGGGCGCACGACCGCGCGGAGGAGAAGAAGGCGCTCGAGGACTTCCTCGCGTACCTCACCGACCGCCTCGAGCAGCACCCCGGCATGCACGTCTACCACTACGCGGCCTACGAGAAGACGGCGCTCCTGCGTCTCGCGGGCCGGCACGGGGTCGGTGAGGACGTCGTCGACCGGCTCCTGCGCGCGGGCGTCCTGGTCGACCTGTACGCGACCGTCCGGGCGTCGCTGCGGACGGGCCAGCGCTCGTACTCGCTGAAGAAGCTCGAGCCGCTGTTCATGTCCACGAGCCGCAGCGGCGACGTCACGACCGCGGACGCCTCGATCACCGAGTACGCCGACGCGTGCGCACTGCGCGACGACGGCGACCTCGACGGCTGGCGCGACCGACTCCGCGCGATCGCCGAGTACAACGAGTACGACTGCGTCGCGACGCTGCGGCTGCGCGACTGGCTGCGTGAGACGGCCCGGTCGGCATCGGCGGCGGCCGGGACGACGTCCGCAGACGCCGCTGCGGCCGGGGACACGGCCGACACGGCCGACACCGAGGATGCGCCCGAGCGCGACGACCTCGCCGAGCGGCTGCTCGCGTTCGCCGACGACCCCGCCCTCCGCGCCCCGGACGGCAGCCGGACGGCGGACCAGCAGGCCGTCGCGCTGCTCGCCGCGGCGCTCGGCTACCACTGGCGAGAGACCAAGCCCTTCTGGTGGGGCCACTACGACCGGCTCGTGCACGAGCCCCCGGACTGGAGCGAGAAGCGGGGGACGTTCGTCGCCGACGAGGTCGAGGTGCTCGAGGGCTGGCACGTGCCCGACGGCAAGCGCACCACCGTGCGCCGCCTGCGGCTCGTGGGCCGGCTCGAACCCGGGTCCGACCTGCGCGCCGGGTCCTCCGCGTGCGCGCTGTACGACCCTCCCGTACCGGAGTGCGCCCAGGTCTCGGTCGACGGCCGACGCGGGTGGACGGCCAAGGTCACGGTGCTCGAGGTGCGCGCCGAAGGCGACGGCGCTGCCGTGCGCGACGTCCTCGTCGTCGAGGACGGGCTGCGCGGGAAGGACGCCCCGCACGACGCGGTCCCCATGGCGCTCGCGCCCGCCGTCCCGCCGGACACCCGCGGGATCGCCGCGGCGATCCGCACGCTCGCGGAGCAGGTCTCGGACGGGCTCCCCGGACTGCCCGACCACCCCGCGATCGACCTGCTGCGGCGCCGCGCCCCGCGGACCCGCGCTGGCGCGCTGCCGGGTGACGGGACAGGCGACACCGACACGATCATCGCTGCCCTGACCGACCTCGACGGCTCGTACGTCGCGGTCCAGGGACCTCCCGGGACGGGCAAGAGCCACACGGGCGCCCACGTCGTCCGCGCCCTCGTCGAGCGCGGGTGGCGCGTCGCCGTCGTCGCCCAGTCGCACGCCGTCGTCGAGAACCTGCTCACGAAGGTCGTCGAGGCAGGGGTCGACCCGGCGTGCGTGGGCAAGCGGCCCGACGTCACCGTCGGACCCTGGCAGTCGCTCAAGGACACCACGGCGATCGCGGCGTTCCACGCGGCGCAGGCCGGCGGGTACGTGCTCGGCGGCACGATGTGGGACCTCACCAACCCGGGCCGCGTGCCGCCGGGCGGGTTCGACGTGGTCGTCGTCGACGAGGCCGGCCAGTTCTCCCTCGCCAACACGGTCGCGGTGTCGACGGCGGCGAGGAACCTCCTCCTGCTCGGGGACCCGCAGCAGCTCCCGCAGGTGAGCCAGGGCCGGCATCCCGAGCCCGTCGACCGGTCGGCCCTCGGCTGGCTCACCGACGGCCACGACACGATGCCACCCGAGCTCGGGTACCTCCTCGCGCGGACCTGGCGCATGCACCCGGAGCTGACCAGGGTCGTGTCGACGCTCTCCTACGACGGGCGCCTGACCGCGATGCCGCTGACCGCCGACAGGTGGCTCGAGGGCGTCGAGCCGGGCGTGCACTGCGTCCTCCTCGACCACGAGGGCAACGCGGTCGCGTCACCCGAGGAGGCCGACGAGGTCGTCGCCCAGGTCGACCGGCTCGTCGGCCGTCGCTGGGTCGACCCGGCCGCCGGCGAGGACCGACCGCTGACGGCCGCGGACGTCGTCGTCGTCGCCCCCTACAACGCCCAGGTGTGGACCATCCGGCGTGCGCTCGAGGCTGCAGGTCACGGTGCCGCACAGGTCGGCACCGTCGACCGTTTCCAGGGTCAGCAGGCCCCCGTCGTCGTGGTGTCCATGACGGCGTCCTCGGCCGACGACGTCCCGCGCGGCATGGAGTTCCTGCTCAGCCGCAACCGGCTCAACGTCGCCGTCTCACGCGGCAAGTGGGCGGCGGTCGTCGTGCGCTCGGCCGCGCTCACCGACCACCTCCCGCACCGGCCAGCGCAGCTCGAGGAGCTCGGCGCGTTCATCGGCGTCTGCGAGCGCGTGTCCGAGCCCGCAGCGCGGTCGAGGCACGAAGCCCTGACCTCGGCCTGACGGCGTCGCCGGCGGAGCCGCCCGGCGGCCTGGCCCGGCCACCCGGGGGCATGGCCTGTTCCCCCGCGCGCGCCTGGCGCGTCCCCGCGGCATCCCCACCGTCTCCCTGCCCGCTGTGCGGACTCCGTCGATCGCCGAGCGACCGACCGACTCCGCGCAGCACACGCCCGCGACGCCGAGCCCGCCTCCCCGGCGAGCCGGAGGGGTCTCAGCGGGCGGAGCCGCCCGAGAGGAACACCGTGCGGACGAGCGCGATGACGTCGTCCTCGCCGGCAGTCGAGGCGTCACGGTGCGCCTGCATCCACACGGCGGGGTTGCTGATGTCGCCCTCCGCGCGCTCGATCAGGTACGTCCCGGGCGCGCCGTCGTCGGCGAGGCACGTGACGTGCCAGGTCGCGACCGTCCGCGACGAGGGGTCGACGCCGTGCAGGGACAGCACGACGCGCTGCTGGTCCAGACGAGGCTGGGCTGTGGTGGTCACGGGGTCCTCCTCCCGGAGTGCTGGTTCGTCTCCCCACCCATCGACGCCGCCGGACGGCGGCTGAGCCCCCTCCGAGGGTGACCCTGCACGCGGCACCCGTCCGGGCGACACGCCGCACACGCACACCGACCCCGTCCGGCGGCGCCGGCATCCGGCTCACGCCACCGCGACCCCGTCCGGCGGCGCCGGCATCCGGCTCACGCCGCCACGGCGGCGGGCAGTCACGCCCGCGTCCGGCTCCCGCCGCGCCCGGACCCCCGCGCCGCTCTCCGGTTGCCGGTCGCGCCCTGCCGTCGTTCCATCGTCGGCATGACCACGCCCGACGGCCCCGACGCCGCGCACCAGGTCCCCGACGGCGTCGGCGACGCGACGGTCGAGGCGGTCGGCAAGCTCACCGCCGCCCTCGAGGTCGTCGAGGAGGCCCGCGGGATGCTCTACGGCGTCCACCGCATGACGGGGCGCGCCGACAACGACCTCCTCGAGGCGATCCACGCCCTCGAGGACGCCGGCCACGCCGACCTCGCGCGTCGGATCCGCGAGGACCTCTTCGGCCAGAACGTCCTGAGCCACCGCTGGACCTTCCAGGTGGTCGAGGACTACGACGACAACTACTGGTCCCGCTGGCGGCACTGGGAGAAGGCCGCGCGGGACGAGCTCGTGCAGGGGCGCCGCCACGTCTACGAGGCGCAGCTCAAGGAGCAGAACCGCACCCACGGCCGCCCGGGTCACGAGGCCAGGCCGGTCGACGGCGCCTGAGGCCCGCTAGGCGCGGCCGGTCGACGGTGGCTCGGGCCCGGTAGGCGCGGCCGGTCGACGGCGCTGAGAGCCCGGTCCGCCAGACCCGTCGGCTGCCCCTGATCGTCGGTCGGGCGCGGGCGCCGCCGACCCTGGCCCGGTCAGCCCTGGTCGCCGCCGACCCGGCCTCGTCAGCCCGGTCGACGCCTCTGGACGACGACCACCGTCATCTCGGTGTCCGCCCACGAGGTGTGCTGCTCCCCCGCCGACCAGACGACCACGGACCCAGCCCGGACCTCGTGCTCGACGTCGTCGCCGGCGGCGACACGGCCGTTCCCCGAGACGACGAAGAACACCTGCTCGCGGCCGGCGGGGTGCTTGGGGAGCGACGCCCCGGCCTGGATGACCGCGACGTCGACCCGGACGAGCTCGGCGTCGGTCCCCGGCGTGAGCATGCTCATCACCACTCCGGGCACACCCGACAGCGGCGACGGCTCGACGTGCTCCAGCCTCATGCCCCACCCCCTCCGGGCCCCCGCCCGGGCGACGCCTCAGGCGTCGGCGAACGCCGCCAGGCCGAGCGCGACGGACCGGTCGAAGAGCAGCTCGCGCTCCTCGGCGGACAGCGACGCGTCCTTGAACAGCAGGTCGGAGATCGTGCAGATCGCGAGCGCCTCGCGGCCCTCCGCGTCGGCCACCGCGTACAGACCCGCGGCCTCCATCTCGACCGCGAGCGTGCGGTGCTTGACGAGCGCCTCCATCGTCGTGGGCCGGTCGGCGTAGAAGTTGTCGGACGAGAGCACCGTCCCGACGTAGACCTGGCCGGTGCGCGCGCGGCGCCGCCGTCGGCCGTTGCCCTTCTCCGTGGTTCCGGCCCCGCTGGCGGGCGCCGAGCCGGGCCCGATCCCCCCGGCGGCCGCGGCTGCGGCGGTCAGGCCGAAGCTCGCCACGTGGCTGTAGTGCATCCCCGGGATCTTGTTGGCGCTGATGCCGGAGTCGGTGTGCGCACCGGAGGCGATGACGACGTCGCCGACCTCGAGGTGGGGCGCCATGCCGCCCGCCGTACCGATGCGGATGATGCGCTGCACGTCGTAGAAGCGGAACAGCTCGGTCGCGTAGATCGCGATGGACGGGATGCCCATGCCCGACGCCAGCACCGACACCGGTCGGCCGTCGAACGTCCCCGTGTACCCGAGGATCCCGCGGACCTCGGTCACGAGCCGGGCGTCCTGCAGCACGGTCTCCGCGATGCGCTTGGCCCGGCGCGGGTCACCCGGCATGAGGACGTCCGGTGCGAAGTCACCCGTCTCGGCGCTGATGTGCGGGGTAGGCATGGTGGCGACTGTAGTTCAGCGGGACGTGCCGGGCGGCGTGCCCCCCGGCGTGCTGCCGCCGCCCCCGGCGACGCCTCCCGGGTGGTCACCCGGATGGTCGTCGAGGACCTCCTCGGTCTCGCTCGCGTCCCGGCGCAGCAGCAGGATGCTCACCGCGAGCCCGCCCCAGATGAGCAGTCCCGCGAGGACGAGGAAGACGATCGCGATCGGGGTCACCGGGCACCTCCGGACGGGTCGGTCGGACGGGGCGGGGGAGGCCCGGCCGGGGCGCCGCCGACGCGCGCGCCGGACCGGTGGATCCCGGGCAGCGCGTCCGGCACGAACTCGTCGATCGGCCGGCGCCACGGCACGAGCGTCATGCCCACGGCCACGAGCAGCGCGACCGCCACCGAGCCCCAGCCGAACGTCGTCAGGAACCACACGGGCATGTCGCCGTAGCGCTCGGTCAGCAGCGTCCGGATGCCCGACACGAAGATGTACCCGAGCACGAGCGGCACGGCGATCGCGATGAGGTACCGCCACCACCCGCCGACGACGACGCCCGGCCGGTCGTTGAGGTGCGTCTGCAGCTCGCGGAGGCGGCGCAGGACGAGGCCCAGGACCACCGCGGTGACGACGGCGCTGCCGACGACGCCCACCTCGTTGATGTACTTGTCGGCGACGTCGAGGACGAGCACGCCGGTCGTCGTCGAGAACAGCACGGTCGAGATGACCGCCGCGGAGCCGCCGACGACGACGGCCGCGGTCCGCGTCGACCAGCCGAGCTTCTCCTGGAACGCGGCCGACACGACCTGCATGATCGAGATCAGGGACGTCATGCCGGCGAGCGTGAGCGACGCGAAGAACAGGACCCCGAACACCGGGCCGCCCGGCATGAGGCTGAGCAGCTGCGGGAACGCGACGAACGCGAGGCCGACGCCCTGGATGGTCTCGAGGTCCGCGACGGCGACGCCCTGCTGCCCGGCCATGAAGCCCAGCGCGCTGAACACCCCGATGCCCGCGAGGAGCTCGAACGACGAGTTGCCGAACCCGACGACGAGGGCCGTCGACGTGAGGTTGGCGCGGCGCCGGAGGTACGACGCGTACGTGACCATGATCCCGAACGCGATCGACAGCGAGAAGAAGATCTGCCCGTAGGCGGCGATCCACACGCCCGGGTCACGCAGCGCCCCGAAGTCCGGCGTGAAGAACGCGTTGAGGCCGTCCGCGGCGCCGGGCAGCGTCACGGCGCGGACGACGATCGCCGCGAACATCACGACCAGCAGCGGGATGAACACGACGTTCGCGCGCTCGAGGCCCTTCTGGACGCCGAGCGCCAGGATCACGATCGTCACGCCCCAGATGAGCAGCATGGGGACGAGGACGCCCGGGACCACCTCGACGGAGACGAGCTCGTTCTCCGGGACGCGCAGGTACTCGCCGAAGAGGAACCCGGCTGGGTCGTCCCCCCAGGCCTGCGTCGCCGCGAAGACGGTGTAGCTCGCGGCCCACGCGATGATGACCGTGTAGTAGAGCATGATCACGATCGAGATCCCGACCTGGAACCAGCCGAGGCTCTCCGCGGGACGCGAGATGCGCCGGAACGACGTGGGCGCCGCGCCGCGGAAGCGGTGGCCGATCGAGTAGTCGAGCAGCAGGACCGGGATGCCGGCGGTCAGCAGCGCGACGAGGTAGGGGATGAGGAACGCCCCACCGCCGTTCTCGTAGGCGACGCCCGGGAACCGCCAGATGTTCCCCAGACCGACGGCCGAGCCGACCGCCGCGAGGATGAAGCCCAGCTGCCCGGACCACTGCTCCCGCGTGTGTGCCACGGCGGATCCCTTCGACGCTGCGATGCGCTGCCGCTCGAATCTAGGTCCGGGAGCGCCTGGTCGGCATCCTCGCGCGTCTCACCACGCGCGCTTTTCCACGATCACTGGGTGGGCAGCACGACGTCGGAGCCCTCCGCCTCGATCCTGACGCCCTCCTCGACCACCGTCAGGCGCGTGAGCTCGAGGCCCTCGGGCAGCTGGTCCACGGGCACCGTGAGCGCGTCGAACCGGCCGCCGAGGCCGGGGACGTCGTCGGGGTCGACGCTGCCGCCGAGCGCCCTCAGCTCGACGACGTCGACCGCGATCTCACGCCCGGCGGCGGCGGGGGCGAGCACGACGTCGACCGTGGCGGTGAGGACCTCGAATGACGTGACGAGGTGCTCACCCTCGACGCGCAGGTCCGCCCCGAGGTCGAGGACCTCCGACAGGTCCTCGGTGCGCGCGAGCGCGGACATCGTCGCCTCGCGGGCCGTCGTGGGCTGGTCGGTGCTCACACCGGCCAGGTGGACGTCGACGTCGTGCAGCGGGAGGCCCTCGAGGACGGCGGACGGAGCGGTGACGCGCACGGTGTCGAGCTCACCGCCGATCAGCTGCGTGAGGAACGGGACGCCGCCGATGGCGACGTCCGGCTCGGTGTCCAGCCCGGGGATCTGGCGACGCAGCTCCGAGGCGAGGCGCTCCTCGGTGCGGTCGCGCGCGACGCCGTCCGCGACGACCGCGCCGCCGACGAGCACGCCGAGGACGAGCACGGTCCCCACCACGCCGCGTGCACCCATGGTCGAACCCTAGGGACGGGCGACGGACCCCGCCGTGCGAGGCGTGACGGGCGGCCGCGGACGCGGCTCGCCGCCCCGGCTCGGAGCCCTGGCTCGGAGCCGTCGGGGCCGCTGCCTGCATCGCGCCGCCGGGTCACCCGGGAGTGTGATCTGTCTCACCATTCGGCGCGGCGGCACGAATATCCGGCGGGGATGCACGATATGCCCGACATCGCTGGCATGCCCCTCGCGGCGGACCTAGCCTGATGGTGTCTCCTCAAGGGTGAGGGCTGGGTGTGGACGTCGTCGCGTGGGTACTGCTGCCGGCCGTGGTGATCGGCCTCGTCGGCATGCTCGCGCTGCGCGGGCACCAGCACCCGCCCGGCTTCCGGGCCGTGCTCGGTGCGATCGTCGGCGGCCTGTGGCGGTGGGTCCGCCGCGGGGCTGGCCGGCACCGGGACCGCGAGCAGTCGCACGAGGCGTCGCGGCGCGGGGGCGTCCGCCCCGACCGCCGCGGCCCCGGTCACCACGCCGACGCACCCGACCCCTTCCACGTCCTCGAGCTGCAGATGCGGCTGGGCTTCCTCGCGGACCAGGTCCGCACGCTCGAGACGGACCCGACGATCTGGGCGCGGGGCCGTCGGCTCATGGCGACCCGGGCGGCGTACGACGCGCTGCTCGCGGAGGCGTGCACCCTCGCCGGGGTCGACCTCGACGCGGCCACCTGGCCCGCCGCGGAGGCGGACGACGAGCCGGTCGAGCCGACCGTCGCGGTCGGCGACACCGTCATCGGGCCGCCGACGCAGCGCCCCGGCCCGGAGGTCGCGGACGCGGCGCTCCTCGCGGGCCTGCTGCACGAGGAGCCCGGGCTCCAGCGTGACGAGATGCGGCGGTTCCGCGGCGAGATGGAGCTCGCCGCACGCGGCTGGTCCTGGTAGGTCTCCACCGCTGGTGGGCCTCCGCCGCTGGTGGGCCTCCGCCGCGGGTGAGCCCGCCGCTGGTGGGCCCTGGTTCCCGGCGCCGCGTCAGGCGCGGACGGTCAGGGTGCTCCCGCCGCGCGGCAGACGCCGGACCTCGACGCGCTCGGCGATCGACTGCTTGAGCGCCTCGACGTGCGAGACGACGCCGACGACGCGCCCGCCCTCCCGGAGCCGGCCGAGCTCGGCCAGGACGACCTCGAGCGTCTCGGCGTCGAGCGTCCCGAAGCCCTCGTCGACGAAGAGCGTCCCGAGGTCGGTCCCGCCGGCCTCGGCAGTGACGACGTCCGCGAGCCCGAGCGCCAGGCACAGCGACACGTAGAACGTCTCGCCCCCGGAGAGCGTGCGCGGGTCGCGCTCCGCCTCGATGTGGTGGTCGACGACCTTCATCGCGAGGCCCGTCCGGCGGGCGCGCACGGCCTCCTTCTCCTCGCTGCGCACGAGCTCGAACCGTCCTGCGGACATCGCGGTCAGGCGTGCGTTGGCCGCCGCCACGACGTCCTCGAACCGGCGCGCGAGGACGTACGTGGCGAGCGTGAGGCTCTTGGTGTTGTCCCCGCCGCTGGCCGCGGCGAGGTCGGCCATCCGGACCACCGGGACGGCCTCGCGCCGGAGGTGCTCGGCCCCCGCGAGTGCGGCGCGCAGCCGGTCGACGGCGCGCTGGGCGGCCCGTGCGCGGTCCGCGACGCGGGCGGCGTCCTGCGACGCCTCCGTCGCGGCGGCCTCGGCCCGCTCGTGCTCGGCCGTCGCCGTCTCGACGTCGGCGTTCGCGTCCTCCGCGAGGTCGCGCAGCACCGGCTCGGCGAGGCCGGCCTCGACGGTCGCGAGCGCCTGCCGGTGCTCGTCGACACGTCGCGTCCACGCCGCGACCGTCGTGCTCGGTGCCGACGCGGCGCGCGCGGCCGGGGCGTCGGGGAGGTCGGCGACGACGAGCGCGGCGGCGACCTCGCGCTCGCAGCGGTCGGCGTCGGCGTGGGCGCGTTCGAGCGCACCGAGCGCGTCGAGCCAGCGGCCCACCTCGAGCGCCCGCGCCCGGACGGCCGCCACCCGCTCCGCGACCGACGCGCACCCGTCGAGCTCGGCGGCGACGGTCGCGGCGTCCGCGTCGACCTGGCGGTGCTGGGCGTCGATCCGGGCGCGCTCGCCGCTGATCCGCGCCGTGAGCACCGAGAGCCGCTGGTCGAGCGCGACGGTCTCCTCGTCGTGCCGGACGAGCTGCCGCTCGAGCTCGGTGCGACGCCGGACGGCGGCCCGCGCGCGCGTGAGGTGGTCCTGCGCCGCGAGCAGCGCGACCTTCGCCGCCTCCGGGTCGAGCCCGCCCGCGGCGACGAGCCGTGCGGCGGCCCGCTCGCGCAGGGCCGCGACCCGTGAGCCGGCCGCCGACGCGGCCGCCTCCGCCGCGGCACGGGCCGACTCGGCAGCGGCGACCTGCTCGTCGTCGACGTGGTCCGCCCCGATCGACGCGGGCGCGGGGTGGTCCGGGCTCCCGCAGACGACGCACGGCTCACCGTCGGCCAGGGTCGTGGCGAGCTCGCCGGCGACGCCTGCGAGGCGTGCGGTGCGCAGCGTGGCCTCGTGGCGGACGGCGTCGGCGGCGCGCGACGAGAGCGACGCGGCCTCGGTCGCAGCACGCTCGGCCTCGATCGCGAGCGCCGCGGCGTCGTCGGCGGCCTCGAGCTGCTGCTCGGCCACCCCGACGGCGGCCTCGGCCGCGGCCACGCCCTCCGCCGCCTCGCGGGCCTCCGCGAGCGACTCCTCGACGCGCAGCCGTCCCTCGGGCCGCTCCGCGCGGGCCGCCTCGAGCTCCGCCTGCTCCACGAGCAGGTCCTGGAGGGACGCCTCGTCCGCGGCCACGGCCGCGCGTCGGGCGGGCAGGTCCGCCTCGACCTCGGCGACGCGGGCGAGCACCGCGAGGAGGCCCGTGCCGTCGTCGCGTGCGGCCTCCAGCGCGGTGGTGAGCCCGTCGTCGGGCAGGTCGCGCAGGTCCTCGGGCGCACCGGCCCGTGCGACCGCGACCGCCTCGACGGCGTCGGCCCGCGCGGCCGTCGCGCGGTCGGCCCGCTCGAGAGCCGGCACGACGCCGGCCGCCCGCACCGCGGCGTCGCGCCGTCGGGCGAGCTCCGCCACGTCGTCGGCCTCGTGCTCGAGCTCGGCACGGCGCTCGCGCAGGCGGGCGCGCCGCTGGACGGCTTCCGCGAGCGCACGCTGCTCGTCGAGCGCCGCACGGGTCACCGCGCACGCGGCCCTCGCGTCGGTCGCGACGGCCTCGGCTGCGCGTGCGGCAGCGGTCAGCCGGTCGACGTGGGCCGCGGCGAGCTCCTCGAGCCGGGCCGACGCGTCGTCGCCGATCCCGGCGGCCGCGGCGTCGGTGAGCGCCTGCGCGTCGTCGGCGTCCAGGTCGGCGGCGCCCGCGAACCCCGCGACCTCCTGGCGGACGAGCGCGGTCGCGTCCTGCACCTGGCGTGCGACCTCGGCGCGCATGCGCTCGAGCCGCACCTGGAGGCGCTCGTACAGGCCCGTGCCGAAGACCTTCTGCAGGAGGCCGCGGCGGTCCTCGGGGCGCGCGCGCAGGAAGTGCGCGAACTCGCCCTGGGGCAGGACGACCGTCTGCACGAACTGGTCGCGCTCGAGGCCGACGACGCGCAGGAGCTCGGCCCCGGCCTCGTCGAGGCGCGTCGACAGCAGCTCGCCGTCGTCGGGCCGGTCGGGGCTCGCGAGCCGCCACAGCCGGACGCTCGCCTGCTGCGTCGTCGTGCCGGTGCCGCGCTGCTTGGGACGCTGGTACTGCGGCGTCCGGCGCACCCGGTACACGCCCGACGACGTCTCGAGGACCAGGTCCACGAACGTCTCGACGTCGGGCGTCGCATGACCCGAGCGCAGCCGGTCCTCGCTCGCGTCGCGCGACGCGACCTTGCCGTACAGCGCGAACACGACCATGTCGATGATCGTCGACTTCCCCGCGCCCGTCGGGCCCTCGAGCAGGAAGAGCCCGCCCGCGCCGAGCTCCGCGAAGTCGATCGTGTGCCGGCCCGGGAAGGGGCCGACCGCCTGGAAGGTGAGCGTGTGCAGGTGCATCAGGCGCTCCGCTCCGCGGCGAGGACGTCCTCGTAGGCGCGCCGCAGGACCGCGACCTCCGCGTCGGTCGGCGCGGCGCCCGTGACGTGCTCGACGAAGTCGGCGGCGACCTGGAGCGGGTCGCTCGCGGCCGTCACGACGCGCGCACCCCGGACCTCCTGGTCGCGGTCGGGGCGGTGCTCGACCGCGAGCGCGTGCGGGAAGCGCGACCGCACGCGCGCGTAGAGCTCGGCGGGGCGCGCGGCGTCCGTGACCACGACGCGCAGCCAGTCCTCGACGTGCGGCTCGCCCGCCGCACCGAGCAGCTCCTCGAGCGTCCCGCGGACCTCCGCGAGGCGTCGCGGGACCGGGGCGGGCACCAGCTCGGTGCCGCGGACGCCGTCAGGGCCGAGGTCGACCAGCACGGTCGCCTTGCGCTGGTGCATCTCCGAGAACGAGTACGCGAGCGGCGACCCGGAGTACTGCAGCACGGGACGGCGCCCCTCGGCGTCGTCGGGTGCGGTGAGGCGCTGCGGACCGTGCAGGTGCCCGAGCGCGACGTAGTCGACCCCCGCGAACACGCCGGCCGGGACGGCGTCGACCCCACCCACGCGGATGTCCCGCTCGGAGTCCGACGCCGCGCCGCCGACGACGAACGCGTGCGCCATGACGACGCTCCGTGCGCGCGGACCCGAGGCCCGCGCGGCGAGGTCGGTCCGCACGCGACGCATCGCGGCACCCATGACGGCCTCGTGCGAGCGCGCCAGCAGACGCCGGCCACCCGCGGAGACCTCGTCGCCGGGTCCGGCCGCGTCGTCGTCGGCGAGCTCACGGCGTGCGGCGTCCGGGTCCAGGTACGGCAGGGCGTGCACGACGACCGGCCCGTCGTCGTCGGCCAGCTCGACCGGGCGGCCCACGTCGGCGACGCGCGCGCGAAGGTGCACGCCGCGCCGCATGAGGTCGGCCGCGAACCCGAGCCGGACCGCCGAGTCGTGGTTGCCGGGGGTCACGACGACCGCCGCGTGCTCGCTCAGCCGCGAGAGGGCGTCCGCGAGGAGCGCGACCGCCTCGACCGGCGGCACGGCACGGTCGTACACGTCGCCCGACACGACGACCACGGCCACGTCCTCGGTGCGCGCGAGGTCGACCAGGTGGTCGAGGTACGCGGCCTGGTGCTCCAGCAGGTCGACACCGTGGAGCGTGCGCCCGAGGTGCCAGTCGCTGGTGTGCAGGATCCGCATGGCGGCGACGGTAACCGAGCCCTCCGACACGTCCCGACCCGCCGCGCGGGGTCACCCGATCGGGTGGCGGGCGGGTGCGAGGATCTGCGGGTGAGATCGGTGCGGGCCCATCAAGTCGCGGGGCCGCGCGCCGATGGAACGAGAGCCCAGCGCCGGCGCCCGCCGTCGGCCTGCCCCGCACCGGACGATCACGCCTGGAGGTCCTGATGTCGCCCACGCCCGAGAACGGTCCCGGCCTGCGGCTGGTGCAGGAGGCCGGCTCCGACGACGGCGCCTTCGCGGGGCTCACCACGGCGTTCCACGACCTCGACGAGTACGTCGCGCTGCCGCGCATGTCGGGCCTCGTCCTGTCGCCCGACGGCTCGCGCCTCGTGACGCAGGTCGCGACGCTCAACCACGACGCGACCAAGGTGCACACCGCGCTGTGGGAGGTCTACCCGACGCGCGCCCGGCCCGCGCGCCGCCTCACGCGCAGCGCGCAGGGCGAGTCGGGAGCGGCCTTCACGCCCGACGGCGACCTGCTGTTCACGTCGTCGCGTCCCGACGCCGACGCGACCGAGGACGCCGAGAAGCCGCTCGACAAGCCGGCCCTGTGGGTCCTGCCCGCGGGCGGCGGCGAGGCGCGCATCGTCGCGACCCGCCCCGGGGGCGTCGGCGGCGTCAAGACGGCCCGCTCGTCCTACGCCGTCGTCTTCACGACCGACATGCACCCGAACGCCAAGGACGGCGCCGACGACGAGCGCCTGCGCACGCTGCGCAAGGACAAGAAGGTCTCGGCGATCCTGCACGACCGGTACCCCGTCCGGTACTGGGACCACGACCTCGGCCCCGAGGCGCCGCACCTGCTCGGCTGGCACTTCCGCGCGGGCGACGACGTCGCGCGCTCGGTCGAGGTCGCGAGCCGCAGCACCGAGCACCTCAAGGTCTCGGACCTCACGCCGACGCCCGGCCACGCGCTGCGCGAGGCCCAGTACGACTTCAGCCCCGACGGCACGTTCGTCGTCTCGACGTGGGAGATCCCGCAGGCCAAGGGCGCGATGCGCACCGTCCTGGTGCGGATCGACGTCGACACCAAGGAGCGCACGGTCCTCGTCGACGACCCCGACGCCGACCTCACGTCGCCCGTCATCTCGCCCGACGGCAGCGCCGTCGTCTACGTCCGCGAGTCGCTCGCGACGGCCGACACCGCTCCGCAGCAGACGCTGCACCTGCTTCCCCTCGGCGACCCGGTCGAGGGCACGAGCGCGTCCGACGTCGAGCCCCGCCGGCTCGTCGCGCACTGGGACCGCTGGACCACGGGCCACCAGTGGCTGCCCGACGGCTCGGGCCTCGTCGTCACAGCCGACCAGGACGGCCGCGCGCCCGTGTTCGCGATCGACCTCGCGAGCGACACGGTCGAGCAGCTGACGTCGGACGACAGCGCCTACTCCGACCTGCAGGTCGCGCCGGACGCGCGGTTCGTCTACGCGCTGCGCAGCTCCTACCTCGCCCCCCCGCACCCCGTCCGGATCCACCTCGCCGAGGACGAGCACGGTCGCCCGCGCGGCACCGTCACCGTCCTGCGCGCGCCCGCGCCGCCGCCCACGCTGCCCGGGACGCTCACCGAGGTCCGCACGACCGCCGAGGACGGCCGCGAGGTGCGCGGCTGGCTCGCGATGCCCGACGGCGCGAGCGCCGAGAGCCCCGCACCGTTCCTGCTGTGGATCCACGGCGGGCCGCTCGGCTCGTGGAACGCGTGGTCGTGGCGCTGGAACCCGTGGCTGATGGTCGCGCAGGGCTACGCGGTCCTGCTGCCCGACCCGGCGCTGTCGACCGGCTACGGCCAGGACTTCGTGCAGCGCGGCTGGGGTCGCTGGGGTGCCGAGCCCTACACGGACCTCATGGCGATCACCGACGCGACCGTCGCGCGCGACGACGTCGACGAGACGCGCACGGCCGCCATGGGCGGCTCGTTCGGCGGCTACATGGCCAACTGGGTCGCGGGGCAGACGGACCGCTTCCGGGCCATCGTCACGCACGCGAGCCTGTGGGCCCTCGAGCAGTTCGGCCCGACGACGGACGTCGCGTTCTACTGGGGCCGCGAGATGAGCCCCGAGATGGCGGAGCGGTACTCGCCGCACCGGTACGTCCAGAACATCGTCACGCCGATGCTCGTCGTGCACGGCGACAAGGACTACCGCGTGCCCGTCGGCGAGGGCCTGCGCCTCTGGTACGAGCTGCTGTCGAGCTCACAGCTCGCGGCGGACGACGACGGGCGCACCGCGCACCGGTTCCTGTACTTCCCGGACGAGAACCACTGGATCCTGTCCCCGCAGCACGCGAAGGTCTGGTACCAGGTGGTCAGCGGGTTCCTCGCCGAGCACGTGCTGGGCGAGGCGCCGAACGGGCTCCCCGAGACGCTGGGCTGAGCCCACCGCACCCGCTCGAGGGCGTCGCCGCAGCCGCGGCGGCGCCCTCGCGCCGTCCGGCGCGACCCGGCGACGCCACGGCGTCAGGCGACCGGCGCGCTCGACTGACGCCACGGCGTCAGGCGACCGGCGCGCTCGACTCGACGGCCATGACGCCGCCCATCCCGATCATGTCGAGCAGCTCGAGCACGTTCGCCTGCGGGTCGCGCAGCACGAGCGGCCGCCCCTCCTCGAGACCGACCTTGTGCAGCTGGAGCAGGAACGCGAGGCCCGACGAGTCGATGAACGTGACGGCCGCGAGGTCGGCCACGACGGGCAGGTCCCGCTGCATGCACTCGACCATCGCGCGGCTCGCCTGCTCGCGCAGGCCCGCGTCGATCTCGCCGCGGAGGCGCACGAGCAGCCGGTGACCCTCGTCGGCGACGTCGATCCCGTCCGCCGGCTCGTCCAGGACCGGTCCCGCGTCCGCGGGCGCGGCGAGGTCGGCTGTCACGTCGTCGTGGATCACTGGCTCTCTCCGGGTCGACTGCGTTCTCTCCCGAGGGAGGACGAACCGGCGGCCGGCAGGGTTCCCGGCCGCGCAGCCGACACTAGGTCCCGACCCTGACAGCCGCCCGACGAGCCGGGCCCGACGGCGACCTCTCCCCGCACGGCCGTGACGGACGTCACCCGGGCGGAGCAGCGGACCCGTCGCTGCGCCCGCCGGCCGCGTCGTCGTCCCGTGGGGCCTCGGGGTCCGTCACGTCCGCGACCGTCGCACCGAGCGCGAGCACGAGGCGGCTCCCGTCGACCGTCGCCGCGACGCCGTGCGCGCCGGCCCCGATCGAGACCGGGTGCCCCGGCACGCGCGCGTCCGCGACGACGGGCAGCGCCGTGAGCGACCCGAACGGCGTGATCGTCCCGCGCTCGTACCCGGTGACCTCGCGCGCGGCCCGCGCGTCGGGCATCGACAGGCGGGACACACCCAGGAGCTCGCGCAGCTTCGGCCACGAGATCGTCCGGTCGCCCGGGACGAGCACGAACAGGTGGTCGCCCTCGCCGCGCCGCACGACCATCGTCTTGACGACGCGGTCGGGCGTCACGCGCCGCGCGGCCGCCGCCTCGGCGAGGCTGCGGACGGGCCCGTGCCGCACGAGGCGGTAGCGCAGCCCGGAGCCGTCGAGCGCGGCGACGGCGCGCTCCTCCCCGGGGGTGGGAGCAGGCGCGTCACCCGGTGACGGGGACGGGCTCCCGCCCGGGCCCGGTGGCGTCGTGTCGGTCACGTCCTCCATCGTGGCCGACTCCGCCCGCGGGCGCCCGTCCCCGTCACCGAGGGGTCTACCTGCGCACCACCAGCACGGGGCACGGCGCGCGCAGCAGCACGGCATGGCTCACGGAACCCAGCAGCATGCGCGCGACGCCGTGCAGGCCGCGGCTGCCGACGACGAGCAGCCGCGCACCCGCCGCCTCGTCGAGCAGGGCGCGCGCGGGCACGCCCTGCACCAGGTGCGGCCGCACGTGCAGCGCCGGGTGCGCACGCTCGACCGACGCGAGCGACTCGGTCAGGGTCGCGGCCGCGTCGGCCGCGGCGCCCTCCTCGAAGCCCCCGGCGATGACCCCCATCTCCGCGTAGACCGGCGGCCGCTCCCACGCGTGCACGACGACGAGCCGGCTGCCCGTTCGCTCCGCCTCGACCGCGGCCGCCCGCACCGCGACGGCCGCGTGCGCCGACCCGTCGCTGCCGACGACGACGCGGTCGGCGTCGGGGCCGGGGAGCGCGGGGACGACCGCGACCGCGCAGTCGGACCCGGCGACGACCTGGTACGCCCGCGAGCCGAGCACGCGCTCGGCCGCCGTGAGCCGGTGCGTCCCGACGACGACGAGCTGGGCCTCGCCCGACGCGCGCGTGAGGGCGTGACCCGCGCGCTCGTGCGACACCTCGGTCGTCACGGCGACGGACGGCGCCTCCGCCCGGGCGGCGTCCGCGGCGCTCGCGAGCACCGCACGCGTCGGGTCGCCGAGGTCGGCCGTCACGGGCACGTCGGGCCCGACGGCGTGCAGCAGCACCAGCGGTGCGCCGCGGTCGGCGGCCGCGCGGGCGGCCCACCGCACCGCGGCGTCGCTGGACCCGGTCGTGGAGATCCCCACGACGACGGGCAGGTCGACGGCGCGCACCTCAGCGGCGCACGACGAGGACGGGGCACGGCGCGTGCAGCACGATCGCGTGGCTCACCGAGCCGAGCAGCATGCGCGCGACGCCCTGCCTGCCGCGGCTGCCGACCACGACGAGACGTGCGTCGCGTGCCGCGTCGAGCAGCGCGGTCGACGGGTCGGCCCGCAGGAGGTGGCGGTGGACCGGCAGGTCCGGGAAGTCCTCCGCGAGGCCCGCGACGGACTCCGCGAGCACGACGCGCGCGCTGTCCTCGACGGCCTTGTCGGGACCGCCGATCGCGTAGCCGAACTCGAGGTACGCGACGGGCGCGGCCCAGGCGTGGACGACGTGCAGCTCGGCACCGGTCCGGTCCGCCTCGACGGCGGCCGCGCGGATCGCGGCGAGCGAGTCGGGCGAGCCGTCCGCGCCGACCACGACGCGCGGCGAGGCGTCGTCGGCGAGCGCCGGCACGATCGCCACGGGGCACTCGGCGCCCGCGGCCACCTGGTACGCGAGGGAACCCGAGAACATGCGCTCGGTGCGGGTCATGCGGTGCGTCCCGACGACGAGCAGCTGCGCGTCGGCCGAGCGCGACGTCAGGGCGCGGCCCGGGCTCTGCCGGTCGACCTCGGTGCGGGCCTCCAGGTCGGGGACGGCCTCGAGGACCTGCTTCTCGGCGTCGGTGAGCACGGCCTGCGCGGCCTGCTCGAGCGCGTCGTCGTACGCGAAGTCCACCGCGAGGGGCGGGTAGCCGACGGCGTGCACGACGACGAGGGGTGCGTTCCGCAGCCGTGCCGCGTGCGCTGCCCAGACCAGCGCGGGCCGGCTGGAGTCGGTGCCCTCCGCACCGACGACGACGGGGCGGGTCATGGCGTCCTCCTCCCGGACGGGGCCCGCGCCCGGAGGTCGGCACACGGGCCGTTCACCTCCACCGTCCGCCTCGTCGGCGGCGGGCGGGAGGGTCCTACGTCCCGGGTGCGGCAGCACGTGGTCCGCCGGACCGCCGGCGATGAGGCGGCGGACCGCCGCCGGTCCGTCCGGCGATGCGGAGGAAATGACCGGCGGACGGGACGCCGCGTCCCGTCCCGGGCGGGCGTGGCATCGTCGGACGGTCAACCCGACCCTGGCCGCCACGGCCGGACCGACGGAGAGGTTCCATGGATCGTCAGCTCGAGCCCGTCTTCGAGCAGGTGCTGCAGCGCAACCCCGGTGAGGCCGAGTTCCACCAGGCCGTGCGCGAGGTGTTCGACAGCCTCGGCCCCGTGCTCCGCCGCAACCCCCAGTACGCCGACGCCGCGGTGCTCGAGCGCATCTGCGAGCCCGAGCGCCAGATCATCTTCCGGGTGCCGTGGGTCGACGACGCCGGACGCGTGCAGATCAACCGCGGGTTCCGCGTCGAGTACAGCTCGGCGCTCGGCCCGTACAAGGGCGGTCTGCGCTTCCACCCGTCCGTGTACCTCGGGATCGTGAAGTTCCTCGGCTTCGAGCAGATCTTCAAGAACGCGCTCACCGGCATGCCGATCGGCGGCGGCAAGGGCGGCTCCGACTTCGACCCGCGCGGCCGCTCCGTGGGTGAGGTCATGCGGTTCTGCCAGTCGTTCATGACCGAGCTGTACCGCCACCTCGGCGAGCACACCGACGTCCCCGCGGGCGACATCGGCGTCGGCGGCCGCGAGCTCGGCTTCCTCTTCGGCCAGTACAAGCGGATCACCAACCGCTACGAGTCCGGTGTGCTGACCGGCAAGGGGGTCACGTGGGGCGGGTCGCTCGTGCGCACCGAGGCCACCGGCTACGGCACGGTCCTCTTCGCGCAGCAGATGCTCCGCACGCGCGGGCGCGAGCTCGACGGCCTGCGGGTCGCGGTGTCGGGCGCCGGCAACGTCGCGCTGTACGCCATCGAGAAGGCGCAGCAGCTCGGCGCGCGCGTCGTCACGTTCTCCGACTCGTCGGGCTACGTCGTCGACGAGGCGGGCGTCGACCTCGCGCTGCTCAAGGACGTCAAGGAGGTGCGGCGCGGCCGCGCGGCCGACTACGTCGCCGAGCGTCCCGGCGCACGCCTCGTCACGGGCGGCAGCGTGTGGGACGTCCCGGTCGACGTCGCGCTCCCGTGCGCGACGCAGAACGAGCTCACGGGCGACGACGCCAAGTCGCTCCTGTCGCACGGCGTCGTCGCCGTCGCCGAGGGCGCGAACATGCCCACGACGCCCGACGGCGTCGCGCTGCTCCAGGCGGGAGGCGTGCTGTTCGGCCCGGGCAAGGCGGCCAACGCGGGCGGCGTCGCGACGTCGGCGCTCGAGATGCAGCAGAACGCGTCGCGCGACTCGTGGACCTTCGAGCACACCGAGGAGCGGCTGACCGAGATCATGGTCGGCATCCACGACCGGTGCGCCGAGACGGCCGACGAGCACGGCGAGCCGGGCAACTACGTGCTCGGCGCGAACATCGCGGGCTTCCAGCGCGTGGCCGACGCGATCCTCGCGCTCGGCGTCGTCTGAGCCGCGTCGTCCGACGCCGCCGAACGGGGCGACCGGACGGCGCACCGGCAAGGACGGCCGAGGGGCCGGTGACCGTCGTGGTCACCGGCCCCTCGGCGTGTCCCGGGCGTCGCGTCAGCTGCGGCCGGGCGGACCCCACGGGGTGACGGGCTCGCTCGTGGCGGTCCCGTGCGGGTTCTCGACGACGACGCGCCACGACCGGTCGCCGACGACGTCGCGCGTCGGGACCCTCAGCGTCGTCGTGCCGTCGTGGACGCGCTCGACGGTCACGTCCGTCCACGTCGCGCCGTCGTCGGACACCTGCCAGCGCGCGACGGGCGCGGGGGTGCCCGTCACCTCCGCCTCGAGGACGGCGGCGCGTCCGGGTTGCGTGTCCTGCGGCTGCCCGACGACGGCGGCCGGCTCGACCGTCTGGTCCACGACGGGCCAGCCGTCGACCCACGCGAGGCGCTGGAGGCCGAGCGTCGGGAAGTACGGGACCTCCTCGTTGAGCGCGTCGTAGTAGTGGAACGCGAGGACGCCGTCGGCGACCGACTGGCCGCCCGGCCCGACCATGGCGCCGTGCTCCTCGAGGATCACCGTGCCGCCGCCGCCGAACATGTCGCGGCCGTCCTGGTCCAGGTACGGACCGGTGACGTCGCGCGACCGGCCGACGGCGACCTTGTAGGTCGAGTCGCCGCCCGCACAGCACGCGTCGAACGAGACGAACAGGTAGTACCAGCCGTCGTGCTCGTAGATGTACGGCGCCTCGATCGGGTTGCCGGGCACGAACCGGTCCGCGAGGTTGACCGCGCTCTCCTGCCAGTTCTCGACCGGCTTGCCGCTCGGCCAGTCCAGCTCGACGAGCCAGATGCCGTACCAGTAGGAGCCGATCGCCATCCAGTGCGTGCCGTCGGCGTCCTCGACGATGCCCGCGTCGATCGCGTTGAACGTCTTGCCGTCGGGCAGGCCGACGACGGGCGACGAGACGACCTCGCCCTGGTCGGTCCAGCCGTAGTCCGGGTCCTCGGGGTCGAGCGTCGTCGCGGTCGCGAGCGCGGTGAGCGACGTGCTGGAGCCGAACGTCGAGGCCGAGTAGTAGAGGTAGTACGTGCCGTCGTCCTCGTGGACCTCGGGTGCCCAGAGGTTGTCGAGGCCCGGGATGCGCTCGTCGATCCACGTCGGGATCTCGGGCCAGATCGTGCCCACGTACTCCCACGAGACGCCCGCGTCGCGTGAGATCCAGTGCTGGACGGTGCCGCCGTTCTCGCGGTTGACCAGCCCGGTCGAGAAGACGTGCCACGTGTCGCCCTCGACGACGAGCGCGGGGTCGTGGATCGGCGACGTCTCGCCCGTGACGCTGAGGCCGCCGGTCGGCAGCGTGGTGTCGGCGGGTCGGCCGTCGCTCCCGAGGGCGGTGGCGGGTGCCGTCCCGCTCGGCAGGGCGGCTGCGGTGCCGCTCACGGCCAGGCCGACCGCGGCGACCGCGGCGGTGACGCCGGCGAGCCGACGACGGGTCCACGTCGGGCCGGCCGGGGCTCCCGCGGGGCGGGTGGTGTCGGACGTCTGCATGGGCTGCTCCCCCATCTACATCGTTGTAGAACTGATGCGGCCCATCATGTTCACGCTCACATCGACGGGTCAAGGGGGTGCCCACGGCCCGGGAGCCCTGACTCGAGGGTGCGGTGCGAGACTTCGACGATGGCGTCGTCGATCGTCGTGCGCCGGCCCGTGCCGGCCGACGTGCCCGCCCTCGCCCGCGCGCACGTGCAGAGCTGGCGCGAGACCTACCGGGGGCTCATGCGCGACGAGGTTGTCGACGACCCGAGCGCGGTCGAGCGGCGGGAGCGGTTCTGGTCGACGGTGCTCGCCGACGACCGGCCCGACCGCGTCGCTGCGCTCGCCGAGCGGCACGGCGTCGTCGTCGGCGTCGCGCTCGCCGGACCCCCGCTCGACGTGACCGACGCGTGGTCGCGCCAGCTGTACGTGCTGTACACCCTCGCGGAGGTGCACGGCTCGGGTGCCGGGGCGGCGCTCATGGACGCCGTGCTGGACGTCGAGGGACCGGTCGGCCTGTGGGTCGCCGACCCCAACCCGCGAGCGCAGGCCTTCTACCGCAGGCACGGCTTCGCACCGGACGGCCGGAGCCGGGTCGACGACGGCGTCCGCGCGATCCGCATGGTCCGCCTGGTCCGCATGGCCGGCCCGGCGGCCCTCGCTCACTGACGGCGCCACCGCCCACCGGCACCACCGGCCCCGGACGGCGGGCCGGTCTCGCCGACTTCGCGCATCTCCGGCCGACTTCGCGTCGCTCGACCACGAGCTCGACGCAGATGCGCGAAGTCGGCGTGACGGCGGGCGTGCGGGTCGGCGTGACGGCGGGCGTGCGGGTCGGCGTGACGGGCGTGTGCGGGTCGGCGCGGCGGATGGCGAGCCGGTCAGGCGCGCGCGGTGTGCCAGGCGGCGAGGCGGTGCAGGCCCCCGTCGATCGACACCGCTGGTGCCCACCGCAGGTCGGCGCGCGTGCGGCGCTGGTCGAACCAGTGCGCGGTCGAGAGCTGCTCCGCGAGGAACCGCGTCATGGGCGGCTCGCCGTCGGCCCCCTCGAGCGGGAGGCGCGCCCACGCGGCCTCGACCGCGGCACCCGCACCGCGCGCGACGGCGCCCGGCACCCGGAACCGCGGCGGTGGCGCACCGACCGCCGCGCAGATCCCGGCGACCATCTCCGCCACCGTCCGCGGCTCGCCGTTGGTGACGACGTACGCCCGTCCGCGCACGGTGCCGTCGTCGTCGCCGAGCCGCCCCAGGGCCGCGACCAGCGCCGACGCGGCGTTGTCGAGGTACGTCGTGTCGATGAGCGCCGCGCCGTGGCCGAGCAGCGGCAGCCGCCCCGTCCGGGCCCGCTCCGCAATGCGCGCGACGAGCTGCTCGTCGCCGGGACCCCAGACGACGTGCGGCCGGATCGCGACGACGCGCAGGTCCCCGTCAGCCCCGAGCGCGAGCAGCTCCGCCTCGGCCTTGGTGCGCGCGTACTCGCCGTGCGTCCCGTCCGGGTCGGCGGGTGGCGCGTCCGCCCCGACGATCGACGTGCCCGTGTGCGCGACGGACGGCGAGGACACGTGCACGACGTCGGTCGCGCCGTGCCGCCGCGCCGCGCCGAGGACGGTCCGGGTGCCGTCGACGTTGACGCGCCGGAAGTCCGCGGGGTCGCCCGCGAGCGACACCTTGGCCGCCAGGTGGACGACGGCGTCGACGCCGCGGACGGCGCGGTCCACGTCGTCGGCGTCGGTCACCGAGCCCAGCACGTCCTCGGCGCCGTCGACGCCGCTCGGTCGGCGCTGGAACGTGCGGACGTCGTGGCCGGCGTCACGCAGCTGCTCGGCGGTCGTGCGGCCGAGCAGACCCGACGCGCCCGTGACCAGGACCTTCACGGCCGACCCATCCGGCCGCCCGCGAGGACGCCCTCGGCCCACGTCGCGAGCCGCGCCCGGTCCACCTTGGAGTTGTGCCGCACGTCGGTCGGCAGGTCGGGCACGACGAGCACCGCCGCGACCGGGAGCCCGACCGCGGCGCGCACCCGGGCCGTGAGCTCGGGGTTCGCGAGGCCGGGGCGGCGTGCGCCCCGGTCGGTCTCGACGACGACGACGACCTGCTGCGTGCCCCGCGGTCCGACGCCGACGACGCCGGCGCGCCGCACGCCCGCCACCGACTCGGCCCGCTGCTCGGGGCCGACCGGGGTCACGGGCCCGTCGGCCGTCACGACGACGTGCGCGAGCCGCCCCTCGACCCACAGCCGGCCCTCGGCGTCGAGGTGCCCGACGTCGCCGGTCCGGTGCCACCGCGCGCCCGGCTCGACGGCGACGTCGACGTCGGCCCGGGTCGCGCCGTCGCCGTCGGGCGTCCCGCGCCGGCTCTCGCGGTCCGTGAGCCACAGCCGGTCGTAGTGGTCCTTCACGTGCGGCGCGGCGACGACGACCTCGCCCGTGACGCCGGGCGCGACACCCGGCGTGCCCGTGGCCCGGCCGTCGTCGTCGAGCGCGCTGATCGTGACGGTCACGCCCCGCGCGGGCGGGCCGACGCACACGCCGCCCGGGCCGTCCGCCCCACCCGCGCTCGTCGCACCGTCCATCCCGCCCGCGCCCGCCGCGCGGATCCCGTCGAGCGTGACGTCCGTCAGCAGCAGCCCCTCGGTCATGCCGTACGGCGTGTGCGGGACGGCGTCCGGCATGAGCCGCCCGACGGCGGTGAGCAGCCGCTCGGGAACGGGAGCACCGGCCGACAGCACGAGGCGCACGCCCGCGAGAGCCCGCTCGTCGGCCGCGGTCAGCTCGTCCGAGGTCGCGACGACGTTCGCGACGGCGGCCGGCGAGAGGAACACCGCCGTCGCGTCGGCCGCGGCGACCGCTGCGGCGACGGCGCGTGCGGTGAGCGTGCGCGGCGCGGTGACGTCCATGTCGGGCGTGACCGAGCGGCAGCCGAGCGCGGGACCCAGCAGCGCGAACGGCGCGAACCCGGCCACGAGCCCGGTCCCGACGCCCAGGTCGTACTGGCCCGCGAGCGCGTCGCGCATCGCCGCGAGCTGCTCGTGCGTGTACGCGACGCCCTTCGCCGGACCCGTCGAGCCCGACGTGAACAGCACCGCGGCGAGGTCGGTGGGCGCGGGCTCGGGCGGCAGGTCGGTGACGACGGAGAGGTCGACCAGGTCGGGCAGGCTCGTCTCGACGCCGAGCGCCGCGGCGGTCGCCGCGGGCAGCGTCGTGGTCGACACGCGGCGCCCGGGCCAGCCGAGCGCACGCGCCGCCGCGAGCCCCTTCCTCTCGCCGACGACGACGGCCGGCTGCGCACCCCGGACCGCACGCGTGAGTCCGCGCGGTCCGAGCCCGGCGTCGGCGACGACGACGACCGCGCCGATCCGCAGGCACGCGTACAGCGTCGCGGTGAGGTCGGCGCCGGGCGGGACGAGGAGCGACACCCGGTCCCCCGGACGCACGCCGGCCGCGTGCAGACCACGCGCGATCTCGCGCACGCGGCGCGCGAGCAGCCGCCACGTGACGGTGCGCACGCCCTCGCCCGCGCTCGGCGCCATCTCGACGAGCGCGGTCGAGTCGTCGTCGGCGAGCTCGTCGAGGCGGCGCCACAGCGGCGCCCGGGCGCCGTCTGGCGTCGCGACGGTCGCGCGCTCACCGGCCAGGTGCGTCACGCGCGCCCGCGTGACGTGCACGCCGACGACGCCGTCGTGGCCGTCGTCGGCGCCGTGTGGCTCGGTCGTCGCCTCGCGCTCCACGGAGCCCGCGACGTGGGCGCGCGCCCCCGGCTCGCCGGGCTCGTCGGACGCCCAGGGCTGCTCGCCGAACGCGGCCGGCTCGGCGCGCAGGACGGCCTCGCGGCGGTCGGCGAGCCAGGTCCGGACCGCACCGGCCACGTCGACGTCCTCGGCGACGAGGTGCCCCGCACCCTCGAACCGGTGCACCTGCGCGCCGGGCAGCCGGTCGAGCAGGTCGCCGAGGTAGCCGTCGCCGAACACGGGGTCGCGCGGCCCCCACAGCAGGAGCGCGGGGACGTCGAGGCGCCGGACGCCCTCGGCGACGCGGTCGAGCTCGTCCGCGCTCGGGTGCTCGGGTCCGACGGGGATGTCCGCGACGAACGCACCGATCCCGGACCTGCGGTCGGCGGTCGCGTAGGGCGCGCGGTAGGCGTCCTTGACGCCGTCGGGCAGCGGCGGGTGCGCGAGCGCGAGGGTCGTCTCGAGGAACGCGGGCGTCGCGACGGTCGACGTCCCGAGGACGCCGAGCGCGAGCCGCAGCGGTGCCGGGACGGGCCGGTCCTCGGGCTGGTGGACCGCGGTGTTGAGCAGGACCACGCCCGACAGCACGTCGCGGTGGTCGACCGCCCACCCGAGCGAGACGACGCCGCCCCAGTCGTGGCCGACCGTGACGACGGGGCCGTCGAGCCCGAGCGCGTCCGTGAGGTCGCCGAGGTCCCGCACGCGGCGGCGCAGCGAGCGGTGCGTCCCCGTGCGCTCGGAGAACCCCATCTCGAGCTGGTCGACCGCCACGACGCGCCACACGTCGGGCGGGCCCTCGGGGCGGGTCGCAGTGGCCGCGGCGTCGGCGGCCTCGAGCGACGCCGCCACGACGTCGCGCCACAGGTAGGACCACGTCGGGTTGCCGTGGACGCACAGGAGCGTCCCGACCGGCGTGACGCCGCGCTCGGCCAGCACCGGTCCGGTGTCCAGGACGTGCCACGTGCGCCCGGGCCGAGGCCCAGCGGCCTGCCGCGCGGCGCGGTCGCCGCCGTCGCGCGGGGTCTGCGCGGTGCGGCGCTCGCTGCTCGCCGGGTCACCCTCGGCGTGGGTCTCGCTGCCCCACCCGAGCGCGCCGACCAGGGGCGTCTCGGGGACGACGACGAGACGCGACCAGGCCGCGTCGAGCCCGGGCAGGCCGTCTGGCGGGAGGGACGCGGGCGCCGTCGTCGGCGCGGGCAGGCGGTCCGCGGGGGTGCTCGTCACCAGGCGAGCTCCATCATCGCCGTGTTGATGCCGGAGCCCACCCCCATGAGGAGGACGCGGTCGCCCGGCGAGAGGCTCGGCGCCTCGTGCGCGAGCGTGATCGGGATGGACGCGGGCCCGACGTTGCCGAAGCGCGGGTACGTCAGAGGCACGCGCGACCGGTCGAGCTTCGCGGCCTTGATGATCGCGTTCGTGTGGACGTCGGACACCTGGTGCATGACGTAGCGGTCCATGGCCGACCAGTCGAAGTGCTGGCGGGCCTCCTTCCACGCCGCCATGACGAGCTGCATCCCGCCCTTGAGCAGCGCCTTCGCGTCCGTGTACATGCCGGTCACGCCGCCCACGCACAGGTCGTTGAACTGCGTGGCAGCCCGCGTCACGCCGCCGAGGAGCCGGTGACCCGACGGGTGCTCGTCCGCGCGGCCCAGCACCGCGGCGGCCGCACCCGACCCGAGCGTCAGCGTCGGGAACTCGCGCAGGAAGTCGGCGCGCGTCGTGCCCTCGCGCGACAGGCGCTCGACCGTGTTGCGCTGCACCTCGTCCGCGTCCTCGCCGTCGACGACGACCGCGTACTCGATCTGCCCCGCGTCGATGAGCTGGGCAGCGAGGCTCATCCCGTTGACGAAGCCCAGGCACGCGTTGGCGATGTCGAAGTTCACGGCCGACGACGGCAGCCGCAGCCCGTGGTGCATGCGCACCGCGACGGACGGCTCGAGGTGGGGGCGCGTGACCGACGTGTTGACGAGCAGGCCCACGCGCGAGCGGTCGACGCCGGCCTCGGCGAGCGCCTTCTCCCCCGCCTCGATCGCGGCGGTGTCGAAGCCCTGCCCCTCCGCCCAGTTGCGGCGCTCGTGGACGCCCGCGATCCGCTCGAGCAGGCCCGTCGGCAGGTGGAGGCGGTCCAGGACCGGCCGCAGGCGACCGTCGAGCTCGGCGGACGTCGTGACCCGGTCGGGTGTCACGGCGGCCAGGGAGAGCAGGGCCACGTTGCGGTACGTCGATGTCGCGTTGCCGTCCACTCGCACGCCCCTCAAGGTCACGGAAGGTCCTCATCCTCTCCTGACGGCCGGGTGCGTGCACCTACAGGCCGGACGGCGGTCGGTGGCGGTGTCGGGGGCCGCGGCTAGCGTGGTCGGTCGTGGCCCTCCCCGACCCGTCCGGACCGTCGTCGACCAGCGCCCCCGAGTGGTGGCGCTCGGCCGTGGTCTACCAGGTGTACCCGCGCTCGTTCGCGGACTCCGACGGCGACGGCGTGGGCGACCTGCCCGGCGCGACGGCCCGCCTGGACCACCTCGCCGACCTGGGGGTCGACGCCGTGTGGCTGTCGCCGTTCTACCGCTCGCCGCAGGCCGACGCGGGGTACGACATCAGCGACCACCGCGACGTCGACCCGCTGTTCGGCCGGCTCGAGGACGCGCGCGAGCTCGTCGGGCGTGCGCACGCGCTGGGGCTGCGCGTGGTCGTCGACGTCGTGCCGAACCACACCTCCGACGAGCACCCCTGGTTCCGCGCGGCGCTCGCGTCACCGCCCGGCAGCCCCGAGCGCGCGCGGTACGTCTTCCGCGACGGGCGCGGCGACGACGGCGGGCTCCCGCCCAACAACTGGCGCTCGGTGTTCACCGGACCGGCGTGGACGCGCGTGACCGAGACGGACGGGTCACCCGGCCAGTGGTACCTGCACCTGTTCGACTCGCGGCAGCCCGACCTCGACTGGTCGCACCCCGAGGTGCGCCAGGACATGCTCGACACGTTCCGGTTCTGGGTCGACCTGGGTGTCGACGGCTTCCGCGTCGACGTCGCGCGCGGCCTCGTCAAGGAGGAGGGCCTGCCCGACTTCCCCGAGGAGCTCCAGCACAGCGCGCGCGTCGCACCCGACGGGCGGCGCACGCCCCTGTTCGACCAGGAGGGCGTGCACGACGTCTACCGGTCGTGGCGCTCCTTCCTCGACGGCCTGGGCGGGGTCCGCGGCGGGCAGCACGTGCTCGTCGGCGAGGCGCACCTGCCCCCCGAGCGGCTCTCGCGCTACGTGCGGCCGGACGAGATGCACCAGGCGTTCAACTTCGCGTTCCTCGAGACGCCGTTCGACGCGCGCGCGTTCCGCCGCGTGGTCGACGAGTCGCTCGCGTCGTTCGGCTCCGTCGGCGCGACGACGACGTGGGTGCTGAGCAGCCACGACGACGTGCGTCCCGTGACGCGCTTCGGGCTGCCGCCCGGCACCGTGCTGTGGCACGGGATCGGCCCGGACGACCCGCAGCCCGACGTCGAGGTGGGCCGGCGCCGGGCGCGCGCCGCGGCGCTGCTCATGCTGTCGCTGCCCGGGTCGGCGTACGTGTACCAGGGCGAGGAGCTGGGCCTGCCCGAGCACACGACGATCCCGCCCGAGGCGCGACGGGACCCGACGTTCGCGCGGTCGGGCGGCTCGGCCGTCGGGCGTGACGGGTGCCGCGTCCCGGTCCCGTGGGAGGCGGACGCGCCCGCGTACGGGTTCAGCCCGACCGGTGCGACGTGGCTCCCGCAGCCGCCGGAGTTCCGCGACCTCGCGGCCGACCGCCAGCGCGGCGTCGTGGGCTCCACGCTCGAGCTGTACCGCGCGGCGCTGCGGGTCCGGCGTGCGCACGGGCTCGGGACGGGGACGCTCGAGTGGCTCGACGCAGCCCCCGACGACGACGTGCTCCGGTACCGCGTGCGGGACGTCGTCGTGGTCGTGAACCTCGGGACGCGACCGGTCGCTGGGCCCGCCGGCGCCGAGGTGCTCGTCGCGTCGGAGCCCGTCGCCCGCGGCACGGTCGCGGGCGGGTCCGCGGCCTGGTTCCGGGCCGACGACGCGCGCACGACCACCGCGGAGCGCTGACCGCGCCTGCGCTGTCGGAGGGGCGCGCCGATCACCGGGCGAGCGCGAGGGCGTCCTCGGCGATCCCGACGAGCGTCTCGGCGGGCAGCGCCTGCGCGGGCACGGCGACCGCCGACTGGAGCACGACGACGACGGGGTCGCCGCCGTCGGCCGGCTCGGCGTACCAGGCACCGGCCATCGTGCCGACGGAGCTGCCACCCTTGAACGCGACGTGGGACCACGCGGCGTCGTCGACGGCGACGCCCGGGTTCGCGGAGAGCACCTCCCGCAGGGGGGCGCCCGCGTCGGTCGAGGCGCGCTCGGCGAGGGCGGCGTGCGCCGCGCACAGGTCCGCGGCGGTCGCGAACCAGTCGACGTCGTCCGTCCACGCCGCGACACCGGCCATCTCCTGCGGGTCGAGCTCGGGTGGCCCCGCAGGCAGGCCCGCGAGGATCGCCGCACGGCCCGACGGGTCGGCGCCGCGCCACCGGGTGCGCAGGTCCTCGCCCCCGCCCCAGCCGACGTGGAAGAGCTCCCGCGTGGTCGCGAGCGGCACGTTGCGCGCCGGGTCGGCGTGCCCCAGGTCCGCGAGCGCCCGCTCGACCGCGTCCCGGCCGAGCGCGTCGACGAGCAGGTCGGTCGCGGTGTTGTCGCTGATGGCGATCATGTCCCGCGCGGCCTCCTCCACGGTGAGGACCGTGCCCGCGGGTTCGTCCTGGAGCCGGCCGGACGGGAGCGAGCGGAGCTCGTCGGTGAGGGTGAGCTCGCGGTCCCACGTCAGCCGGCCCGCCTCGACCGCGTCGACGACGGCGCCCAGCACGTAGAGCTTCACGATGGAGCCGATCGGCAGGCTCTCACCCGCCGCTGACCCGGCGGGCATGCCGTCGAGCGGGACGCAGCGGCCGCCCTCGACGCGGGCGACCAGCAGGGACGTCGACCCGGGCAGCGCCTCCACCTCACCGGTGAGGTCGCCCCACGACGAGGCCGGGTCGCGCGGCGGCGCCGCGGGGGTGAACAGCAGGCCGGCGATCCTGCCCTCGGCATCCACCGCGAGCTGCATGTCCAGGTCGTCCTGCGGCCCGGCGAGCCGCACGACGAGGCCCTGCGCGCCGCCGTCGACCGACACCGGCGTCCACGGACCGGCCGCGCGGATCGAGGCCAGCACCTCGACGAGCCGGGCGGCGGGGACCTCGGCGAGGAACCCGTCGGTGAACCTCGCCTCGACGTCGACCACGGCCGGGTCGTCGGCGTCCGCCAGGCGCTCGACCACCCACGCGGCCTGGTGTCCGGCGTCGTCGTCGGGGAGCTCGGCGGGGGCCGCCGTCCCGGTCGAGGTGTCGGTCGACGTGGGCCCAGCGGTCGCGGGCGGCGTGGGACCTCGTGCGCCACCCGTCGAGCACGCCGTGAGCGCCGTGAGCACCGCGAGCACCGTGGCCGCGAGCCCCGTGGCCGCGAGCCCGGCCGCGCTCCCTGCCGCCCCCACGCGAAGGGTCCTGCCGACCACGCCCGTCGTTGCGCCCGAGCGCCTGCGCGCCCGCCCGTCCGCCGCACGCCGGTCGGTGCCGCGCGCGTCCGCGTCCCCCATGCCGCCCCCTCGTCCGCCCCGACCACCGTACGACCTCGTCGGGCCCGCGACGGTGCCCGATTCGTGACCTCCGAAGCCTTCCGCCCGCGCACCGCCCGCCGGTAGCGTCGCGCTCGTGACCGCCGCCACCGACGTCGAGGGCATCGAGCTGCTCGTCCCCGCCGGCTACGACGTGCTGTGGTCCGTCGTCGTGCTGGCGAACCTGGTGCTGCTCGGCGCAGCGCTCGTCGTCTGGTCGCGCGCCCGCGTCACCGGGGGCGGCGGGCTGCTCGACGTTCTGGTCATCCTCCTGGTGCCGTTCCTCGGGCCCGCGGCGTACCTGACGGGCCGGGCGCTCGCTCGGCGTCGGACGGCGTCGTGAACCTGCCCCCGGTCGCCCGGACCGCGCTCACGACCCTGACCGTCCTCCTGGCGGGCGGCGTCTCGCTCGTCGCGATCGGGCTGGGCGTCACCGCGGTCGCGACCGTCGCGGGCGTCGTCGAGGTGGTCGCGCGCGCCGTGACGGGCTGACACGCCCGAGAACCGCGGCCCGCCGGACGGTCGAAGGACGGACCGCGGGAGACCAGCGCGGCCTCACGCCCTGAGCGGTCGCCCCGCGCGGTCGACGAACCGGCCCCCGACCAGCACCGGGACGGTCGCGCTCGAGCCGACCTCGGCGGCGATGCGCACGTCCTCCTCCCAGCCGCCCGCGACGAGCTCCCGACCGCTCGCGCACGCGAGCAGCGCGTCGAGCTCCTCCCCGCGGACCCCGCGGTACGCGTCGACCGCGGCGCGGGCCTCGGGAGACAGCGAGCGCCCCGCCCGGGCCAGCACGTCGGCGACCGCCCCGACGCCCCACAGGTCCTCGACGGCGGGGCGCAGCGACCCGTCTGGCCACCGCTCCCCGCGGCGACGAGCGCGACCGTCCCACCCGCCGCGGCGAGCGCGCGCCCGACCGCGTCCGCGTTCCGCAGGCATGCGCCGACCACGACGACCACCTCGGCGGCGAGACGGTGTGCGACGGTCGACCCGTTGGGCGACGGCAGCACGAGCCGCTCGACGTCGCGCACGCGTCGGACGCTGCCCGGCGACAGCGACACGTCGCCGGCACCCGAGCGCGAGCGGGGCAGCGCGAGCGTCGCGTCCACGTCCCGGGCCAGCTCAGCGGCGCCCTCGTCGCGCCACGGGTACGGGAGCACGGCGACACCGCGGTCGGCGGCGACGGACAGGGTCGTCGTGAAGGACAGCACGTCGACGACGACGGC
This sequence comes from Cellulomonas carbonis, assembly GCF_014636275.1. GTDB lineage: Bacteria > Actinomycetota > Actinomycetes > Actinomycetales > Cellulomonadaceae > Actinotalea > Actinotalea carbonis. The sequence goes on along the minus strand of NZ_BMEB01000002.1, from coordinate 328,582 downwards.
GCGGTCCGCGCCCGGGGCGACGCACTCGGCGCCGCGCAGCCCCCAGTCGAGGCGGACGTCGAAGCCGGACTGCCCGTGGGCGTCGTCGTGCGGTGTCACGGCGCGATCCTGACCCACGTCGGGGCCCGGCCGCGAGACCGGACCGGTACGGTGCCCGCGGCGCACGCCGCGCCGAGGACGGAGGGGGCGCGCATGACGTACTCGGGGTGGTCGCGTCGACCGGGCACGGGTCACGGGCTCAGGCAGCGCCTGCGGCTCGTCGCGGCCGGCTGGGTCGTCGTGGGCTTCGCGGGTGCGGCGATGGCGGCGCTCGTCGCGGTGCTCGTGCTCGTCGGCCTCGGGCCGTTCGGACCGCAGTCTCGCGTCGACGTCGAGCGCGAGGTGCCGTGGGGTGAGGACGTCGAGACGACGGGCGTCTCGCCGGGCAGCCTGGTCGTGCTCGCGCACCCCGCGTCGGTCGACGTCGAGGCGGTGAGCTGCTCGTGGACGAGCCGGGTCTACTCGACGGGCGAGCAGCGCAGCGGCGAGCTCGAGGTCGGCCGGCCCGACGGGGCTGCCGCCACGATGACGTCCCGGGACGGCCGAGAGTGGGTTCCGGTCGCCGTCACGGGGAGGCAGTGGATGGAGGCGGATTACGTGACGTGCACCGGCGGCGGCGCGACGGTGGTCGGCCTGGCCGACGACGAGCTCCTGACGTCGCGCTTCCGCCTCGGCATCGGCGTGGTCCTCGCCGTCGTCGCACCCGTCCTCGCCGGGCTCGGCGCGCTCGCGCTCTCGTTCACGCGGAAGTGGAACCGCGAGGCCGCCGAGCAGGACGCGGCGATGCGCGCGCACGGCCTCCTCCCGCAGGCGTGGCCGCCCGGCACCTGGGGCCCGCCGCGTCAGCAGGGCCGGCAGGGCCCGCCGCACGCGCAGGCACCGCCGCACGCGCAGGGCCCGCCGGCACCGCCCGCGCCCCCGTACCCGCCGGGTCGCGACCCGTACGCACCCCCGCGCGACTGACGCCCTCACGGAGCGCGGACCTCGTCGAGACAAGCGTTGCCGTCGGCGAGCCGCGCGACACGCCGACCACGAGGCTCATCTCGGCGCGGTGACGGATGCTCGCGCGATATGCGCGGGCCTCCGCGGCGCGCGTCGGCGAGAATGGACGCCCGTGAGCGAGGCCGAGCAGGACCGCACCCCGTCGGGTGACCGACGACGACGGTCCTCGCGCGGCCGCGGACGGGGCCGACGCCCGGACGGCGCCCGTACCGACACGCCGCGCGCTGACGGCGCGGACGGCCCGGACCGCTCACCCGACGCGGCCGGCCGCCGTCGCGGCCGGCGCCCGACGACCGATCCCACGGACCGCGCCCGCGACGCCGTCCAGGCGGCCGCGCGCGAGCAGGCCCGCCGCGAGCGCCGCGCGGCGACCCGACGCGCCGTCGTCGTCCCGCCGATCACGTACCCCGAGGAGCTGCCGGTCTCGGCGCGCCGCGCCGACATCGCGGCGGCGATCCGGGACCACCAGGTCGTCGTCGTCGCGGGCGAGACGGGGTCCGGGAAGACGACGCAGCTGCCCAAGATCGCGCTCGAGCTCGGCCGCGGGCGCGAGGGGCAGGTCGGCCACACGCAGCCGCGGCGGATCGCGGCGCGCAGCGTCGCCGAACGGATCAGCGAGGAGATCACGGGCGGCTCCGGGGCGCTCGGGTCGATCGTCGGCTACCAGGTGCGGTTCACCGACCAGTCGAGCGAGGAGACGCTCGTCAAGGTCATGACCGACGGCATCCTGCTCGCGCAGATCCAGCGCGACCCGATGCTGCTCGCCTACGACACGCTGATCATCGACGAGGCGCACGAGCGCAGCCTCAACATCGACTTCATCCTCGGGTACCTCACGCGGCTGCTGCCGCGCCGCCCCGACCTCAAGCTCGTCATCACGTCGGCGACGATCGACTCGGAGCGGTTCGCGCGGCACTTCGCGGGCCCGCCCACCGACGAGCACCCCGACGGCGTCCCGGCGCCCGTGGTCGAGGTGAGCGGCCGCACCTACCCCGTCGAGATCCGGTACCGGCCCCTGTCGCCCGACCCGGAGCCCGGGCGCGGCCCGGACGACGACGTCCTGCGGGACCTCGACGACGCGCCGCGCCCCGCGAAGAAGGCCAAGGCGCCCCGCGCCGCGGAGGACCGCGACCTCATGACCGCGATCTGCGAGGCCGTCGACGAGCTCGCGCACGAGGGGCCGGGCGACGTCCTCGTGTTCCTCTCCGGCGAGCGGGAGATCCGCGACGCCGAGGAGGCGCTGCGCGGGCACCTCGGCCCGCGCGTGACCGACCCGCGCCACCCGCAGGCCGTCGAGCTGCTGCCGCTGTACTCGCGGCTGTCGGCCGCCGAGCAGCACCGCGTGTTCGCCCCGCACAGCGCGCGCCGGGTCGTGCTCGCGACGAACGTCGCCGAGACGTCGCTGACGGTGCCGGGCGTCCGGTACGTCGTCGACCCGGGCACCGCGCGCATCTCGCGCTGGTCCAAGGCGACCAAGGTCCAGCGCCTGCCGATCGAGCCGATCAGCCAGGCGTCGGCCAACCAGCGGTCGGGCCGTTGCGGCCGCGTCGCCGAGGGCGTCGCGATCCGCCTGTACTCCGAGGCCGACTTCGCGTCGCGCCCGGAGTTCACCGAGCCCGAGATCCTCCGCACGTCCCTCGCGTCGGTGATCCTCCAGATGGTCGCGGTCGGCGTCGCGGCCACGCCCGACGACGTCGCGGCGTTCCCGTTCGTCGACCAGCCCGACACGCGGGCCGTCCGCGACGGCGTGCAGCTGCTCACGGAGCTCGGCGCGCTCGAGACGACGCCGTCGGGCACGCGGCTCACCGAGGTCGGCCGCGCGCTCGCCCTGCTGCCGATGGACCCGCGGCTCGCCCGCATGATCGTCGAGGGCGGGCGGCGCGACGTCGCGCGCGAGGTCATGGTCATCGCCGCGGCGCTGTCCATCCAGGACCCGCGCGAGCGGCCCGCCGAGATCCGCGCGCAGGCCGACGCGCTGCACGCGCGCTTCGCCGACCCGACGTCGGACTTCCTCACCTACCTCAACCTGTGGCACCACGTCCGTGAGCAGCAGCGCGAGCTGTCGGGGTCGGCGTTCCGCCGCCTGTGCAAGGCCGAGCACCTCAACTACCTGCGGCTGCGCGAGTGGCAGGACGTCGTCGCGCAGCTCAAGGAGATGGCGAAGCCGCTCGGCATCGCTGTCCGCCCGCCCGCGCAGGTGAACACCGTCGCCGACGAGGACGTGGACGTCACCGCGCCCGGCGCGCTGCGGCGTGCGTGGGACGCCGACCGGATCCACCAGTCGCTGCTCGCGGGCCTCCTGTCGCACGTCGGGATGCAAGAGGTCACCGAGGTGCGGGTCGGCGGGCCGACCAAGGGCGGCCCGAAGGACCGACCGGGCCGCCGGCCGCAGGCGCGCAACGAGTACCTCGGCGCGCGGGGCGCGCGGTTCGCGATCTTCCCCGGCTCGCCGCTGTCGAGGAAGCCCCCCGCGTGGGTCATGGCCGGCGAGCTCGTCGAGACGTCGCGGCTGTGGGCGCGCGACGTCGCGCGGATCGAGCCCGAGTGGGCCGAGGAGCTCGGGCAGCACCTGGTCAAGCGCACCTACTCCGAGCCCGCGTGGTCGACCAAGCAGGGCGCCGCGACCGCGTTCGAGCGCGTGCTCCTGCACGGCGTCCCCGTCGTCGCGCGACGCCGCGTCCTCTACGCGAAGGTCGACCCCGAGCACGCGCGGGAGCTCTTCGTCCGGCACGCGCTCGTCCAGGGCGAGTGGACGACGCACCACCGCTTCTTCCACGACAACGCCGCGACGCTCGCCGAGGCCGAGCAGCTCGAGCACCGCGCGCGCCGCCGCGGCCTCGTCGTCGACGACGACGTGCTGTTCGCGTTCTACGACGAGCGCGTGCCCGCCGACGTCGTCTCCGCGCGGCACTTCGACCAGTGGTGGAAGCGCGCGCAGCGCGACCAGCCCGACCTGCTGACCTTCCGGCTCGACGAGGTCATCACCGACGAGGCCGCCGGGCTCGGCGAGGACCTCGCGCGGTTCCCCGCCGAGTGGGAGCAGGGCGACCTGCGCCTGCCGCTCACCTACCAGTTCACGCCGGGGGCCGAGGCCGACGGCGTCACGGTGCACATCCCGCTCGCGGTGCTCAACCGCGTGCGGCCCGAGGGCTTCGACCGGCTCGTGCCGGGCATGCTGCCCGAGCTCGTCACCGCGACCATCCGCGCGCTGCCCAAGCCCGTGCGCGTGCAGCTCGTCCCGGCTCCCGACGTCGCACGCGAGGTCGTCGCGTGGATCGAGGCCAACGAGCCGTCGTGGGAGGACACGGTGCGCGCGGCCGACATGGCGCCGTCGTTCGCCGAGACGTTCACGCGCGCGGTGCGCGCGCTGCGCGACGTCGAGGTCCCGCCCGACGTGTGGCCGGTCAACCTGCCCGCGCACCTGCGCATGACGTTCCGCGTGCACGACGAGCGCGGCAGCGGCTCCGTCGTCGTCGACGAGGGAACCGACCTGCTCGCGCTCCAGCGGCGGCTCGCGGCGCAGTCGCAGAGCGCGGTCCGCTCGGCCGTGCGCGACGCCGTCCGCGCGGCCGTCGCGGAGAAGGCCGCGCGCGCGGGGTCGGGGGCGGCGCCGGATGGCGGGCCGGGCGCCGGACCGGGCTCGCCCGGATCGCCGGGTGCGCCCGACGCCGAGACCGGCGCCGCGCAGGCAGGTCACCCGGGGCACGCCGACGCGACGCCGACCTCGACGCCGACCTCGACGCAGGCGGCGGGCGTGGCCGTGCCCGAGCGCGACGCGCTCACGACGTGGCCGGACGGACTGCCCGACGGGCGGCTGCCGGACGTCGTCACCACCGCGGCCGGCGGGTTGACGGTGCACGGGTACCCGGCCCTCGTCGTCGAGGGGGCCCCCGCGGCGGCGTCTCGACCGGTCGCCCTGCGCGTGCTCGCCGACGCGAGCCTGCGGGACCGACGGCATGCGGAGGGCGTCCGCGAGCTGCTGCTGGGCGAGCTGGCGCTCGCGACGGGCCGCATCACGAGCCGGTGGACGACGGCCGAGTCCCTCACGCTGGCCGCGAGCCCGTACCGGACGACCGACGCGCTCGTGCGCGACCTGCAGCGGACCGCGCTCGACGCGCTGCTCGACGAGACGGCCGGCGGCGCCGCGACCGTCCGCGACGCCGCCGCCTACGCCCGCGTGCGCGGTGTCGCGCGCGACGCGCTCGAGGACCGCACGCACCGCGTCGCGCGCGACACCGCCGCCGTCCTCGCCGCGGCGCGCGAGCTCGACACGGCCGTCCGCGGGACGACGAGCCTCGCGCTGCTCAACACCCTCACGGACGTGCGCGACCAGTCGGCGCGCCTCGTCCACGACGGCTTCGTCTCCGCGACCGGCGCCGGCAGGCTCCCGCACCTCGTGCGGTACCTGCGGGCCGCGCAGCACCGGCTCGCCAAGGCCGCGGAGAACCCGGGCCGCGACGAGGGGCTCGCGTGGCAGGTGCACGAGCTCGAGGACCTCTACCAGGACGCCGTCGCCGCGGCGCGCACCGCGTCCGGCGACGCGGCGCGCGACGCGCGGCTCGTCGAGGTCCGGTGGATGCTCGAGGAGCTGCGCGTGAGCCTGTTCGCCCAGCACCTGGGGACGCCGCAGCCGGTGTCCGCCAAGCGCATCCGCACGGCGCTCGGCCGCTGACCGGACCGGTCGTGGCGGCCCTGCGAGCCACCCGCATTCACCCGCCGTTCACCCGTGAGCGGGCTGTCCGGTCGGTCCGGATTGCCCGTACGGTGTCCGGCATGGCGGACACGAACGACCTTGCCCGCGCCCGGGACGCCCTGACCGCACCGGCCGACGTGCTCGACACGTCGCTGCTCGGTGCCGTCCACGACGGCCTCCTCTCGGTCCCCGCGGAACCGACGGCCCTGCCCGGGACCGAGGACGAGGCCCCGCGCCTCGCCGTCCGACGCCGCACGGGCTTCTGACCGCGGGCACCGACGACGGCGCGCGGCTCGGCGCGCGCCTCGGCGCGCCCGCCGGGACGTGAGTGCCGTCCACAGCCCCGGCGGACCCGACCACGAGCGCGTCGGTGGCCTGCGCCAGACTCGCGCTGTGCCCGACGAACCCACTCCCTCCGCGCCCCCGACCACCCCGACCACCCCGACCACCGCGACGACGGTGCCGGCGGTGCCGACGACGACCGGCCGCTGCTTCGGCGACGGCAACCCCCTCTACGCCGAGTACCACGACACGGAGTGGGGCGTGCCGGTCCGCGGCGACACGGAGCTCCTCGAGCGGTTCTGTCTCGAGGCCTTCCAGTCGGGGCTCGCGTGGATCACGATCCTGCGCAAGCGGCCGGCGTTCCGGACGGCCTTCGCCGGGTTCGACCCGGCGGTGGTGGCGGCCTTCGACGACGACGACGTCGAGCGCCTGCTCGGCGACGCGGGGATCGTCCGCAACCGCGCGAAGATCGAGGCGAGCATCGCGAACGCCCGCGCGGTCCTCGCGCTGTGGGAGGACGGCCGGACGCTGACGGACCTGGTGTGGTCGCACGCTCCGGAGCACCGGGTCCGGACACCGCGTGCCGTGACCTTCGCGGAGGTCCCGGCGACCACGCCCGAGTCGGCGGCGCTCGCGAAGGAGCTCAAGCGGTCCGGCTTCCGGTTCATCGGCCCGACGACGGCCTACGCGGCGATGCAGGCGTGCGGGCTCGTGGACGACCACCTCGCGGGGTGCCCGACCGTCAGCGCATGACCTTGCTCGCGTAGAGCGCGGAGTCGGCCCGCGCGACCCACGCGTCGAACGGGTCACGCTCCCACTGCGCGATGCCCGACGACCAGCCGCACGGCTCGTCGTCGCGCCGCAGCCGCTCGAGCAGCACCTCCGCCTGGTCCGCCGTCGTGTTCCGCAGCAGGACGGCGAACTCGTCGCCGCCCAGCCGACCGAGTGCGTCGCCGCGGCGCAGCGTGCTGCGCCAGCTGCTCGTGAGGCGGACCAGCACGTCGTCGCCGGCGGCGTGCCCGCCCTCGTCGTTGACGCGCTTGAAGTCGTCGAGGTCGAGCAGGGCGAGCACGAGCGGCTCGCCGGTCCGCGCGGCCATTGCCGTCACCATCGCGGCGACCTCGCCGAACGCCCGCCGCGACAGCACGCCGGTGAGGGGGTCGACCGTCGCCTCGGCGCGGAGCCGGCGGGTCTTGTCGTTCAGCACGACCGCGACGCCCGTCGTCGTCGCCATGAGGAAGAACCACGTCTGGGCAGGGGACTGCGCGCCCGCCGCGAGCAGGCCCAGCGCGAGCGCCACCGCGACCGCGACGAGGTGGCCGACGACGGCCCGCAGCCCGTGCACCGACGCGGTGTAGAGCGCGACCCACACGAACGACACGGCCGTCACCGCGATCCCGGCGGGCGTCGTCGACACCGCGACGCACACGCCCATCGCGGCGGTGGCCACCAGGAGGATGGCGTGGACGGCCCACGCGGGCGTGCGGTCCGGACGACGCAGCAGCCACGCCCCCAGCAGCGCCGCCGCGGACCCCGCGGTCGCGGCGATCTCGACCGGGGCGGTCGGGCTGAACGGGAACAGCGCGGTCGTCAGGCTCACCGCGCCCACGATGAGCAGCACGCGGCCCAGGAGTCGGATCTCGGCGGGCCCGGGCCCCGGGGCGGTCGATGCCCTCGGGCGCATCGGTCCTCCTGAACGTCTTGGCGGCTTGCCCATCGTCGCCCGGACGCGCACCCTGAGGAAGATCAACGGGCGATCACGCGCGGACGCCGCCCGAACGGGTGACGCGCTGGACGCAGCACGGTGCGGGTCGGGCGACGACTCAGGCGGGGCAGCAGGGACCGGCGGGTCCAGGCCGCCTCCGCCGAACGTCAGTCCTCGGCGGCGACCTCGCGCAGCCGCCCGAGCCGCACGCGCCACCACGCCTTCCGCTCGGCGACGGCGTCCGCACCCTCGACGCCGCGGTGCGTCGCCGACACGCGGGTCCGCGCACCCGCGGGGCCGTCGGGCAGAGCCGTCAGGCTCACCAGGACGCGCGTGCCGTCGGGGAACGTCCAGCGGACCGTCTTCCCCTCGGTCGCGCCGCGCACCGTCGGCTCGACGTCGAGCCAGCGCGCGCGCCCAGCGGGCTCCGTGCACAGCTCCCAGGCCCGCGCGAGAGGGACCGCGACCGTCACGCTCGCACCGGCCTCCCACGTGCCGTCGGGCCGCTGACCCGGGGCGCGCATCCCGCGCGCCTGCTCGTAGCCGACCGTCAGCGACTGGCACCACCAGCCGTCGACGCCGTGCTCGTCACCGAGCCACCGGGCGATCTGCGGGTGCGTCCAGCCCGTGGCCCCCGCGGCGTCGAGGAGCGCGAACCACTCCTCGCGCGGCCGGCCCGTGCGGTCGACGACGGAGCGGTCCGTGACGGCCGCCTCGTGCGAGCGGATCGGGTCCTTGACCATCGGTCACCTCGTGGAGAGCTGGGCGCGGCGCACGAGCGCCTCGACGATGCGGACGTCCGCGTCGAGCCACGGGACGTCGAGCCACGAGCCCGCCTCGAGCCACCGGAGCTCGTCGTGCTCGACGAGCGGCTCGGGATCGCCCTGGGTGATGACCGCGGGCCACAGGCGCAGCAGGTACCGCGACGAGATGTGCCATCCACCGTCGTCGGGCCCGACCACCTCGTCGCCGAGCGCGACGGAGACGCCGAGCTCCTCACGCAGCTCGCGGTGCAGCGCCCCCTCGGGCGTCTCGCCCGGGTCGACCTTGCCGCCCGGGAACTCCCACCGTCCCGCGAGGCTCAGCGGGCGCCGACGGCGCGCGGCGAGCAGCAGCCGCGGGGCGTCGAGGTCGTCGACGACCGCCGCGGCGACCACCACCTGCGGGCGCGACGAGGTCATGCGCCGATTCTCTCAGGCACCCCGAGGCGCGCGCCCGCGCGCGGTCAGCCGGGCAGGTGCCAGGCGCCTCGGTGCGCGGCCAGCACCTCGGCGGCGACGTCCTCCGCACGCTCCTGGGCAGGACGGCCGGTCACCCGGTGCACGAGCCCGGGGCGCGACAGGACGAGCAGGTACAGCTCGACGACGCGCCCCGCGACGGCCTCACGCACGACCAGCCGGTTCAGCCGGCAGCGCTCCTCGTAGCGGGACGTCTGCGCCTCGCGCCGCGAGATCTCGCCGAGGCCGCGAGGGCTGAACAGACGGCCGAGGTCGGACGAGTGGCCCACGTAGCGCGTCGTGCCGTCCTGCACGAGCGCGAAGACGCCCGGGCTCGACGGGATCGCACGCTCGGGGTCGATGCGGCCGAACGGTCCCCGCGCCCATGCGGGGTACCGGTGCTCGACGGCCGCCATGCCCGCGAGGGGCGCGTGCGAGATGACCTGCCCGTGCTGGTCGCGCTCGACGACGAGACGTCCCGCGTACGCGAAGACGCGGCGGGCGAGGACCAGGTGGTCGGGCGCCCAGTGCTCGTCGGCCGGGGGCGGCGCGGCCGCACGATCCACTGTCACCTGCCTGGGGAGGGAGGCCCTGCCGGGCCGGGGAAGGATCCCCCGACACTACCTCCGCCCACCCCGCGGCACGGTCCGTCCCGGCCGCGGTGCGCTCACCCGAGGGTGAGCGCCCTGCTGTCCTGCTGGGTGCTGCTGCGTGCTGTGGGCGAGCTGCGGGCGGCTGGCCGCCCGGTCCGCGTCAGCGCAGGCCGAAGGCGCGGGCGCAGGCGACGGCGTCGGCCCGGTTCGAGACGCCGAGCTTCTTGTAGACGCTGCGCACCTGCGACTTCACGGTGTTGCGCGTGACGAAGAGCTTGGTGGCGATCTCCTCGAGGGTGACGTCCTCGTCGAGGTTCGACAGGATGACGCGCTCGCGACGGGTGAGCGGGTCGGCGGACCGCTGCGTGGGGATCTCGACGTCGGTCGACATGGGGTACCTCCTGGGGGGCCACGGTGCGAGGAGCGCCGTGTCGTTCGCTTGATACCCGATGAGAGGGCCCACCTCGCGGGTCATGACGCGGGTTTTCACCCTTGACCTGCGTGAGATCTCGCTCGGGACGTGCAGGGCTCCATCGGGATCTGCGCCAGCGAGGTGAAGCCGCAGGTCACAGGTTTCTCCCGGCGAACGGGCTCGGCCCCGCGGATTCACCCGAACGGAGCAGCGCGACACGTCCTGCGACCCCGCAGCGACGCCTCGCGGGCGCCTCGACACCCCCCGGGCGCGCCGACGGCCCCCCACCCGGGGAGGGTGAGGGGCCGCCGAGGGTCGCCGCGGGGTCAGGCCTGCACGAGCGCCGCGTACTCCTCGGCGCTGATGAGCGCGCCGGGGGTCGTGATCTCGACCTTGAGGAGCCAGCCGGCCCCGTACGGGTCGCTGTTGACGAGCGACGGGTCCTCGACGACCGCCTGGTTCGTCTCGACGACCCGCCCCGTCACGGGGGCGAAGATCTCCGACACCGACTTGGTCGACTCGAGCTCGCCGCACACCGAGCCGGCGGTCACCTCGGTGCCGACCTCGGGCAGCTCGACGTAGACGAGCTCGCCGAGCGCGTCCGCGGCGTGGCGCGTGATGCCGACCGTCGCGGGCGACGAGCCGTCGACCCACTCGTGCTCGGCGGTGTACTGCAGGTGGTCGGGGACGTTCTCGCTCACGGTGCTCCTCGGGTCCGCTGGGTCTGGTGCGCGGGCGGACGTCGTCGTCCGTCGCGGGTCGGTTCCGTCGGGCGCTCAGGTGGCTCGACGGTAGAAGGGCAGGGGCACGACGCGCACGGGCTCGGCCCGGCCGCGCACGTCGACGGCGAGCTCGGTGCCCGGCGCGCTCACCTCGGGCGTCACGTAGGCGAGCGCCACGGGGTGGCCGAGGGTGGGCGACGGCGCACCCGACGTCACGTGCCCGACCGTCGCACCGCGCGGCGCGAGCACCGCGTACCCGTGACGGGCCGCGCGACGTCCGAGGCCCTCGAGGCCCACCAGGACCCGGGCAGGCTCCGAGTGCGCGCGGGCCTCGAGCGCCTCGCGGCCGACGAACGGCAGCGGCGACCCGTCGTCGTCGGTCTTGTCGAGGCGGACCACGCGGCCGACGCCCGCGTCGTACGGCGTCGTCGTGCGGTCCAGCTCGTTGCCGTACAGCGGCATCCCGGCCTCGAGCCGGAGGCTGTCGCGGCACGCGAGGCCCGCCGGGACGAGCCCGTGGGGCTCGCCTGCGGCGAGCAGCGACCGCCACAGCGCGACCGCGTCGTCGGCGGCGCAGTACAGCTCGAACCCGTCCTCGCCCGTGTAGCCCGTGCGCGCGACGAGCGCCTCGACGGTCCCGCCGTCGACCGCGACGCGGGCGGGCGTGCACGCGTAGTACCGCAGCCCCGCGACGTCGTCCCGGTCGGCGTCGACGACGACGGCGGTGAGGATCGCGGCCGCGGCCGGACCCTGGACGGCGACGAGCGCGGTCGTGGTGTCGACCGGGCCGGCGGGCTCGTCGACGGCCGCGGCACGCGCCTCGGCACCGGCCTCGACCCAGGCGCCCGACTCCGACGTCGCCCCGCTGCACCGCTGCTGGAGCTCGGCCGTCACGGTCGTCGCGTTGGACGCGTTGGCGACGACGAGGAACTCCTCGTCACCCGTCCGGTACACGACCAGGTCGTCGACCACCCCGCCGTCGGGGGCGCAGATCATCGTGTAGCGCGCCCGGCCGACGGCGAGACCCGAGATGTTCCCGACCAGCGCGCGGTCCAGCCCGCGACCCGCGTCAGGACCCGTGACCCGGATCTGCCCCATGTGCGACAGGTCGAACAGGCCGGCAGCGGAACGCACCGCCTGGTGCTCGGCGACGTCCGACGTGTAGCGCAGCGGCATCGACCAGCCCGCGAAGCCCGTCATCGTCGCGCCGAGCGCGCGGTGCTCCGCGTCCAGGGGCGTGCGGCGCAGCTGCTCCGTCTCCCCTGCGGCGGTGGACGACGTCGTCGCGCTCATGCGTACTCCTCGATCGGGGGGCAGCTGCACACCAGGTTGCGGTCACCTGCAGCCTGGTCGATGCGACGCACCGGGGGCCAGTACTTCGCGGCCCGGAGTGCCGGGACCGGGAACGCCGCCGTCTCGCGCGAGTACGGGCGGTCCCACGCGTCGCTCAGGACGCTCGCCGCGGTGTGCGGCGCGTTGCGCAGCGGCGACTCGGCCGCGGACCAGCGCCCGGACTCGACGTCGGCGATCTCGCCACGGATCGCGACCATCGCGTCGCAGAACCGGTCGAGCTCCCCGAGGTCCTCGCTCTCGGTCGGCTCGACCATGAGCGTCCCCGCGACCGGGAAGCTCAGCGTCGGCGCGTGGAACCCGTAGTCCATGAGGCGCTTCGCGACGTCCTCGGCCGTGATCCCGGTGCGCTTCGCGAGGTCGCGCAGGTCGAGGATGCACTCGTGCGCGACGCGCCCGCCCGGGCCCGTGAACAGCACCGGGAAGTGCTGCGTGAGGCGCGACGCGACGTAGTTGGCGCTCAGCACGGCGGTCCCCGTCGCGCGCCGCATGCCGTCCGCGCCGAGCAGCGCGACGTACGCCCACGAGATCGGCAGCACACCCGCCGACCCGTGCGGCGCGGCCGAGACCTGCGTCGCACCCCGCCCGGGCAGGAACGGCACGAGGTGCTCCGCGACCGCGACCGGCCCGACGCCCGGGCCTCCCCCGCCGTGCGGGATCGCGAACGTCTTGTGCAGGTTGAGGTGCGAGACGTCGCCGCCCAGCTCCCCGGGCTGCGCGAGCCCGACGAGCGCGTTGAGGTTCGCGCCGTCGATGTACACCTGCCCGCCGGCGGCGTGGACGAGGTCGCACACCTCGCGCACGTGCTCCTCGTAGACGCCGTGCGTCGACGGGTAGGTGATCATGATCGCGGCGACGTCGTCGGCGTGCTCCTCGAGCTTCGCGCGCAGGTCCGCGAGGTCGACCTCGCCGTCGGGCGCCGTCGCGACGACGACGACGCGCATGCCCGCGAGCACCGCGCTCGCCGCGTTCGTCCCGTGCGCCGACGCCGGGATCAGGCACGTCGTGCGCTGCTCGTCGCCCCGGCTGCGGTGGTACCCGCGGATCGCGAGGAGACCCGCGAGCTCACCCTGGGACCCCGCGTTGGGCTGCACGCTGACCGCGGCGTAGCCCGTGATCTCCGCGAGCCACGCCTCGAGCTGCTCGACGAGCTCGGTGTAGCCCGCGCGCTGGTCGGCCGGCGCGTACGGGTGCACGTCCGCGAAGCCCGGCCAGCTGATCGGCTCCATCTCGACCGCGGCGTTGAGCTTCATCGTGCACGAGCCCAACGGGATCATCGTGCGGTCGAGCGCCAGGTCCTTGTCGGCGAGGCGGCGCAGGTAGCGCAGGAGGGCCGTCTCGGAGCGGTGGACGTGGAAGGTGGGGTGGTCGAGGAACGGCGTCGTCCGCTTGAGCTCGTCGGGGATCGCCGTGGGTGCGTCCGCTCCGGGTCGGGGGGACTGTGCGGAGGTCAGGGCGGTGAGGATCGTGGTGACGTCGTGCTCGCTGGTGGTCTCGTCGGTGGTGAGGCTGATGTGGTGGTCGTCCCAGCGGCGGATGTTGATGCCGGCCGCGAGGGCGGCCGCGACGGCGGCGTCGGGGTCGTCGGTGCGGACGAGGACCGTGTCGAAGAACGCGTCGTGGACGACGGCCAGACCGGCCGAGCGCAGGCCGGCGGCGATCGCCGTCGCCCGTGCGTGCACCGTCCGCGCGATGCGGACGAGGCCGTCGGGGCCGTGGTGCACCGCGTACATCGCGGCCGTGACGGCGAGCAGGGCCTGCGCGGTGCAGATGTTGCTCGTCGCCTTCTCGCGGCGGATGTGCTGCTCGCGCGTCTGCAGCGCGAGGCGGTACGCGGGTGCGCCGTCGGCGTCGGTGCTCACGCCCACGAGACGGCCCGGCAGCATGCGCTCGAGACCGGACCGCACCGCCATGAACGCGGCGTGCGGGCCGCCGTTCCACATCGGCACGCCGAACCGCTGCGCCGACCCCACGGCGACGTCGGCACCGGCCTCGCCGGGGGACGTGAGCAGCGTGAGCGACAGGAGGTCCGCGGCCACCGTCACGAGCGCGCCGCGCCGGTGCGCCTCCTCGACGAGGGGCCGCAGGTCGCGGATGCGCCCGGACGTGCCGGGCTGCTGGACGACGACGCCCACGACGTCGTCGGCGTCGGCGGGCAGCCCGTCCGTGAGGTCGGCCTCGACGAGCGGGAGGCCGAGCGCCTCGGCGCGGCCGCGCAGCACCGTGAGCGTCTGCGGGTGCGTGTCGACGTCGACGACGACGACGCCGTCGGGCCGGCCCTTCACCGCGCGCCGCATGAGCAGCACCGCCTCGGTGACGGCGGTCGCCTCGTCGAGCAGCGACGCCCCGGCCACGGGCAGCCCGGTCAGGTCCTCGACGACCGTCTGGAACACGAGCAGCGCCTCGAGGCGACCCTGGCTGATCTCGGGCTGGTACGGCGTGTAGGCCGTGTACCAGGCGGGGTTCTCAAGCACGTTGCGGCGGATCACGGGCGGCGTGACGGTCCCGTGGTAGCCCATCCCGATCATCGACGGGAGCACGGTGTTGCGGTCCGCGAGCGCCCGGAGGTCACGCAGCACCTCGGCCTCGGAGCGCGCGGCCGGCAGGTCGAGCCCCCCGGACATGCGGATCGTCTTCGGGACGGCCTGGTCGACGAGGTCGTCGAGCGAGAACGCGCCGACGGCCTCGAGCATGCGCTCGACGTCGGCGGGGCGCGGGCCGATGTGACGGTCGGCGAAGCCGTCGGCGGCCGGGGTGTGGGGCAGGGTCACGAGGGGCTCCCGGAGAAGTGCCCGGCGCACGCCGGACGGGGTCAGGGTTCCCCGCTCTGTCATCCGCGACCGGGGTCGCGACCTGAGAGTTTTGCCGGTCCGCCGTGCCGCGAGGGCCGGGGCGCGCCGACTTGCACCGTCGGTGGGCCACCTCCGCGCCGGGCTCGGCACGCGGGTGACCGCTTTCCAGAGTTGCCTCACCGTGGCGGTACGTGGGCCTGAGAGATTCCCGGGGAGGTTGCTCCTTCGGCGCCCGCCCCCGCCGCCAGGCTGGGGCGGGACTCTCCCGTCACGGTTCGAGCAGCGTGTTCAGTTGTCCTGCTGTGGTCGAGCGTACTCGCGGGACGCATCAGCTCCCCTCTCCACCCCTGTCGTCGAGATAAGACTCCGCGTCGGCGTGTCGCGCGACATGCCGACGCGAAGTCTCATCTCGACGGAGGGGTTAGCGCCGCCAGGCAGCGATGCGGGTGACCGCCTCGTCGACCAGGGGCGTCGAGGCCGCGAAGGAGAGCCGGACCCAGCGGTGACCGTCGACCGGGTCGAAGTCCGTGCCGGGGGTGAGCGCGACGCCCGTGTCGGCCAGGAGGCGCTCGCACCACGCGACCGAGTCGTCCGTCCCGACGTCGGCGTAGAGGTAGAACGCGCCGTCGGGCGGGGCCACGCGCCAGCCGAGCTCGGGCAGGCGCCGCAGCAGCAGCTCCCGCGTCGCCGCGTACCCGGCGACGAGCGCGTCGCACTCGGCGTACGCCTCGGGGGTCAGCGCCGCGAGGGCCGCGTGCTGCGCGAGGGCGGGCGGGCACAGCGCGAGGTTCCCCGCGAGCGCGTCGACGGCCGGCACGAGGTCGGGCGGCAGCACGAGCCAGCCCAGCCGCCACCCCGTCATCGCCCAGTACTTCGAGAAGCTCGACACGACGACGGCGCCCGCGTCCCCGTAGCGGGCGGCCGTCGCCTGCTGCTGCGCCCCCTCGCCGTACGTGATGCCGTGGTAGATCTCGTCGCTCACCAGGCGGACGTCGTACTCGGCGCACCAGTCGGCGATCGCGGCGAGCCCGTCGGCGTCGACCATGGTCCCGGTCGGGTTCGCGGGGCTCGCGAGGACGACCCCGTCGAGCCCGCCCGCGTAGTACGCCTCGGTGAGGTGCGCCGTCGTCGGCTGGTAGCGGCTCTCGGGACCGCACGCCACCTCGACCACCTCGACGCCGAGCGACACGAGGATGTTGCGGTACGCGGGGTAGCCAGGACGCGCGAGGAGCACCCGGTCGCCGGGCTCGAAGGCCGCGAGGAACGCGAGCAGGAACGCCCCCGACGAGCCGGTCGTCACGGCCACGCGCGCGGGGTCGACGTCGACGCCGTACCAGCGGCCGTAGTGCTCGGCGATCGCTAGGCGCAGCGCCGGGGTCCCGACCGCCTCGGTGTACCCGAGGTCGCCGTCGGCGAGGGCCTGCCGGGCCGCCTCCCGCACCGGCGCGGGGGCCCCGGCCGTGGGCTGACCCGCGCACAGGCTGATCACGGGCTCGCCCGCGGCCCGGCGCGCGTTCGCGGCGGCCAGCACCTGCATGACGGCGAACGGCGGGACCTGCGAGCGCCGGGAGACCTTCATGCCCCCATCGTGCCCGCCCGACCGCACGCACGGGCCGGCGGGCTCACGGGGCGGGGCCGGGTTGGGGTCCTGCCTGCCCCACCGCCGACTTCGCGTTCCTGCGCCGAGTTCGCGGTCGACACACGCGAACTCGACCAGGAGAACGCGAACTCGGCGGGTGCACGGCGGGAGCCGGGCGGCGACGCGGCCGGTCCGCCGTCCCGTCCGCCGTCCGCCGTCGGGCGGCGGGCGGCGGGCGGCGGGCGGTGTCAGTCGAAGTCGAAGAGGTCCTCGAGGAACGAGCCCTTCTTCTTGCGCTTGCCGTAGGGGCGCCCGGTCCGTGGGTCGATGCCGCGCTGGTCGTACCCGCGCTGGTCGTACCCGCGCTGCTCGTAGCCGGGCTGGCCGTAGCCGGGCTGCACGTAGGGCCGCTCGCCGTAGCCGCCGCCCGGGTACGCGCCGCCGCGGGGGTCGGGTGCGGGTGCGCCGTAGCCGGCGCCGCGCGGGTCGGCGAACCGCGGCTCGTAGGCGCGGTCGTGGTGGTCCGGCCGGTACTCACCGGTCGCGGCGTCCATCGCGGCCTGCGCCGCAGCGGGCGTCGTCGACCGCTCGATGATCTTGTCGAGCTCACCCCGGTCGAGCCACACGCCTCGGCACCGCGGGCAGTAGTCGATCTCGATCCCCTGCCGCTCGGTCATGACGAGCTCGGCCTCGTCGATCGGGCACCGCATGCCGTCCTCCTCGGGTCGCGCGCCCGCCGATGCGTCCGCGCTGGTCGACCCGCCCAGCATCCCCGATGACCACCCACCCGCGCGACGCGGGCCCGTCCGACCGCCGGCAGCGCGGGGCTACGCGACGACGAACCCGCCGTCGTCCGCCCGCACGCCCGCCCGCTCGCCGCCCCCACCACGCCCGAGGCGGACGGGGCAACGTTCCGCGAGGAGCTCGGCGAGCTGCTCGGCCGGGGCGGGCCGGGCGAACAGGTAGCCCTGCGCCTCGTCGCACCCGCACCGCGCGACGAGCTCGCGCTCGGACTCGGTCTCGATGCCCTCGGCGACGATCCGCAGGCCGAGGCTGTGGGCGAGCGCGGCCGTGGACTCGACGATCCGCTCGGCGCGCGGGTCGCCCGCGAGCGCCTCGGCGAAGCTCCGGTCGAGCTTGAGCTCGTCGAGCGGCAGGTCCCGCAGGTACGCGAGCGAGCTGTAGCCCGTGCCGTAGTCGTCGATCGAGACCCGGATTCCGCGCGAGCGCAGCTCGCCCAGGACGGCGCGGCCCGTGACGTGGTCGTGCAGCAGGAGCTCCTCGGTGACCTCGACGACGAGCGACGACCCGTCGAGGCCGTGGCGCTCGAGGATCGCGTCGAGCCGCTCGGGCAGGCCCTCGTCGACGACGGCGTCGGCCGGCACGTTGACGGCGACCGGGAGCGGCCGGCCGTCGTCGCGCCAGCGCCGCGCCTGCGCGAGCGCCGCGTCGAGGACCAGCTCGGTGAGCCGCGGCAGCTCGCCGGCCTGCGCGAGCAGCCCGAGGAACTGGCCGGGGTAGAGCAGCCCCTCGTCGGGGTCCTGCAGCCGCGCGAGCGCCTCGACGCCCGTGACCGCACCCGTGCGGAGGTCCACCTTGGGCTGGAAGTGCACGACGACGCCGCCGTCGCGCAGCGCGGTGCGCAGCCGCTCGACGCGCTGGAGGCCGGTGCGGCTGCGCGTGTCGAGCGACGCGTCGTAGACGACGACGCCCGAGCGCGCCGCCTTCGAGGCGTACATCGCGACGTCGGCGCAGCGCACGAGCTCCTCGGTGGTGGTCCCGTGCTCGGGCGCGTGCACGACGCCGGCCGCGGCGGACACGCGCACGCGCACGCCGTCGATCTCGTAGGACGCGGTGAGCGCCCCGACCATGCGCTCGACCGCGCGGGCACCCGTCTCGGGCGTCGCCCCGGGCAGGAGCGCCGCGAACTCGTCGCCGCCCAGGCGCGCGACGACGTCGCCCTCGCGTCCTCCTCCTCCGCGCCGCGCCTCAGCCGCGAGACGTCGCGCGACCAGTGCGAGCAGCGCGTCGCCGGCGCCGTGCCCGAGTGAGTCGTTGACCTCCTTGAACCCGTCGAGGTCGAGCAGCAGGACCGTCGCCGGCCGCCCGGTCGCGAGGACGCGCGTCGCCTCGTCGTAGAACGCGCGGCGGTTCGCCAGGCCCGTGAGCTCGTCGGTGCGGGCCAGCTCACGGCTCCCGGCGAGCGCGTCGACCTCGCGGAACGCGAGCGCCATGCGTCCGACGGCGAGCAGGATCGCGGCGGCGGCGAGCAGCCGGATCACCCGGTCGTCGCGCGTGGTCAGCAGGACGAGCACCGACGTGACGGACCCGACGACGGGGACGAGGAGCACCTCGCGCCGGACGGTGCGCTGCGGGAGGTCCTCGGTGGCGCGCCCGACGGACAGGGCGAGCAGCACGACGCCCACGGGCCACGTCGCACCGGACCAGCCCAGGTCGTCCGGACGGCCGCCGGCGGCGGCCGCGACGTACAGCGCGTCGCCCGCCACGAGGGTCACGGCCCCCGCCATGCGCAGCCACAGCGACGGTGCGACGCGGAAGCGCCGGGCGAACGCCGCCTGGAGGCAGACGGCGACGAGCGCGGTGTCGCCGACGACGTACGCGGCCTCGTTGAGCACCGCGAGCGCGGTCGTCCCGCTGCGCGTGCCGCTGACCATGAAGAACGTCGAGACGGCCGCGGCGGTGCCGGCCGCGCCGATGAGCACGTCGACCCACATCGCGGGCCGTGACCGGTCGCCCCGCGCGCGACCGTGCAGCGCGATCGCGGGCGCGGCGAGCAGCGGGAACGTCAGCCACATCGCGTCCATCGGGCTCGGGTAGCTCGTGTCGATCCCGGTCTCGTACACGAGGACCCGGTACGCCCAGCTCGCCGCGTAGCCCAGCAGCGCGAGCGTGAGCAGCACGTCGTCGACGCGACGGGGTCCGGCCACGCAGCGGACGGCCGCGAGCGCGACGGCCGCGACGAACACGGCGACCGCCACGGGTCCCTCCCACGCGGGCGGGGCCAGGCCGGACGACGACACGACCGCGAGCGCGACGACGAGCACGAGCAGCCCCGCGTCGAGGACGCGGACGCCGGGCGTCGCGCCCGACGGGGCGACCGCGCGCACGAGCCGCGACCACGCGGGGGCGTCGGCGGAGGCACGGGTCATGCGGTGCTCATCGACCGGCCTCCCCCGCCGTTGCGGAGCGGGGGTGGGTGAAGCGGCTCGTCGCGGAGGGGTCCGGGCGGCCAGCCGCCCGGGGCGGACGGGTGTGGGCCGCCAGCCGCCCGGGCCGGCGGGGGTGTGAACCGTCAGCCGCGCGCGTCGAGCTCCGCGCGGACGTGCTCGACGATCGCGTCGGCGGCCGCCTCGACCTCGGCGAGCGTGACCTCGAAGCCCGCGGCGTCGCCGTACCAGGGGTCGTCGACGTCGAGGTGGTGCTCGGCGACGCCCGTCGGGGCGGCCGGGTCGAACGACCGGTACATCCGGATGCGGCGCTCGACGGCAGGGTCCCCGTGCGCGAGCCGGCGCAGCGCGTTGGCGTGCGACGCCGTCATGGCCAGCACCAGGTCGCGCGCCGTGAGGTCGACGGGCGTCACCTGGCGCGCACGCCGCGCGGGGACGGGGTACCCGTGCGCCGAGAGGACCCGCTGCGCCCGACGGTCGATCGGGTTGCCGTGCTCCTCGTCGCTGATGCCGGTCGAGTCGACGACGACGCGGTCGCCCAGTCCCGCCTTCTCGAGGCGGTCGCGCAGCACCACCTCGGCCATCGGCGAGCGGCAGATGTTGCCCGTGCACACGGTCATGACGCGGTAGGTGCGGCTCACGACCGTCATCCTCGCAGCGCGGCGGCGTGGGCGACGCCCGGCGCGTCCGAGGCGCCCTTCCGGTTGCCCGGCCGGACCGGGGCCGGGCCCGTCGCCCCGACCTGCGGGCACGGGACAGCCCGTGGGCTACCGGTCGGGACGACCGGCGCGTCGTGGTGGACGAGACCACGACTCCCACGGGCTGCGGTGACTGCCTGGGTCTCGCTGCCGCGCCTGATGCGGTAGGGGACCGGAGGCACTCCGTCCGATGCACTCGGGCGACTAGCGGACAGTCACCTCACGCGTCCGAAGAGACATCATCGCTCGGACCACCTCCTTTCCCGTGTGACGACGACGGTACGTCCGCCCCCGGGCGGTGCCGAGGGTTTTTCGCCGACGGCGAGCACGGGCCCGGCGTCCTCCGCGGCGGCCGACGGCGGGCCGCCTGAGCAGGCGCTGTGCGCACCGCGTGAAGCGCGCCTAGGGTCGACCGGGTCCCGAGCCCGTCCGTCGACAGGACCACCACGTGCCCCGTCGCACCGCCGTCGTCACCGTCTCCGTGCTCGTGCTCCTCGGCGCGTGCACGTGGATCGCCGTCGACGCCGCGGCGCCTGCCGGGCCCACGCGCACGGTCACCGAGCAGCCACCCGCCCGCACGACCCCGCCCGAGCCCGTCGTCGTGCCCGCCGAGGTCGCGCTGCCCGCCGAGGCGACCGCGGTCGTGCCGGGGGACGACGCCGCCACCGCGTCGCTCTCGGTGAGCCGCGCGCTCTACGGCGCGGCCCCCGTCGCCGTGGTCGCCCCCGCCGACGACGTCGCCGCGCAGCTCCTCGCCGCGTCGGCCGCCGTCGCGCTCGGCGCACCCGTGCTGGTCGACGCGGACCGCACCGTCGGCGACGACGCCACCGCGGACGAGCTCGAGCGGCTCGGCGCGCGCGTCGTCGTCACGACCGGCGGCGTGGCGGTCGCGACGGGCACGCCGTCGGTCGAGGCGCCCGCCGACCCGGCCGCGCTCGCGACGACGGTCCGCGACCTCGTGCTGGACGCCGAGCCGCCCGCCGCGCAGCCCGTGGACGTCGCGGCCGGCGGCGAGGTCGCGGCGGTCGCGGCTCTCGA
The DNA here is from genome assembly GCF_014636275.1 of Cellulomonas carbonis. Classification (GTDB taxonomy): domain Bacteria; phylum Actinomycetota; class Actinomycetes; order Actinomycetales; family Cellulomonadaceae; genus Actinotalea; species Actinotalea carbonis. Next base: position 307,272 of record NZ_BMEB01000002.1, on the reverse strand, counting down.
CCCGGCCGCCCCGGTGCTGCTGCGCACCCCGGGCACCCCGCCCGCCGACGACGACGCCGACGCCACCACGCGCCCGACGGAGCCGGCCGACGACGCCCAGCCCTCCGCCGCGCCGACCGACGACGACGCGCACCTCGCCCGGCCCGAGCCCGCACCCGCCGGGTCGGTCCTGCTGACGACGGGCGCCGCGACCGACCTCGCGGCCGTCGCGACCGCGCGCGCGGCGGGCCTCGGCGTCGTCGTCGTGCCCGGAGGCGACCCGCGCGCGACGAGCGCCACGGTCCGGGCCGTCGCCGCGGCGGCGCCGTCGCGGGTGGTCGCCGTCGGCGGCGCGTTCGGCACCGCGGAGGACCTCGCGTGGCGCGTGACGACCGCGGCCACCGGTGTCGAGCTGCCCGGCGGTGGGCAGGTCCTGTTCCCGGGCCGGCGGCTCGTCGCGCTGTACGGCACGCCGACGACGTCCGCGCTCGGGCTGCTGGGCGAGCAGGACCTGCCCGCCACGGTCGCGCGCGCGCAGGGGCTCGCCGCCGAGTACCAGGCCCTCACGTCCGACACCGTGGTGCCGGCGTTCGAGATCATCGTGACCGTCGCGTCGTCCGGCGCGGGGCCCGACGGGAACTACTCCAACGAGCTGCCCGTCGAGTCGTTCGTGCCGTGGGTCGAGGCCGCGCGCGACGCCGGGATCTACGTCGTCATCGACCTCCAGCCCGGACGGACGGACTTCCTCACGCAGGCGAAGCAGTACGAGCAGCTGCTCCGCTACCCGAACGTCGGGCTCGCGCTCGACCCCGAGTGGCGGCTCGCGCCCGACCAGGTCCACCTGCGGCAGATCGGCTCGGTCGGGGTCGACGAGGTCAACGCCGTCGTCGACTGGCTCGCCCGCCTCACGCGCGAGAACGCGCTCCCGCAGAAGCTCCTCGTGCTGCACCAGTTCCAGCTCCGGATGATCGGCGAGCGCGAGCGCCTCGACACGTCACGGCCGGAGCTCGCCGTGATGATCCACGCTGACGGGCAGGGGTCGCAGCCGGCGAAGGCCGGGACGTGGGCCGCGCTCCGGGCGGGGGCGCCCGCCGGCGTGACGTGGGGCTGGAAGAACTTCGTCGACGAGGACGTCCCGATGCTGACACCGGCCCAGACCTACGGCGTCCAGCCGCTCCCGGAGCTCGTCACGTACCAGTGACGGACGAGGGGCGGCGTCGGCCGCAGGGGGCCGACGGTACGGCGGACCGCTCAGGCGGTGCGCACCTGCGTCGGGAGGGCCGCGAGGCAGCCGCGCGCGCCGGCGAGGGCGGCCCAGCGGGCCAGCACCTGCGGGGGGACCGCGAGGGTCGAGGTGGACGGCTCGTGCGACGCGGCGAGTGCGGCGTTGGCGGTGGCGAAGTCACCCATGATCGTCCTGCTTCCGTTCGGTAGCCCGGCTGACCCTCGTGGGTCCCGTGGCTTTGCGTCCCCGCCTCACGACGGGTTTGCCTTTTTCGCTGACCTGGCAAAGATGCCCGTTCCGTACCGGGACCACCAGCCCCGCCACCCGAACGGAGCAGCGGTTTCACCCGGCGCGCCGGGGCCGGTGTGCTGGAAGTGCTCACGCCCGACGCGCTACGGCCGATCGGCCCCGCGTCACCGTCGTCGACCGCAAGGAACCGCGTGGACGCCCTCACAGGGATCTCGAGCCGGATCCAGGAGATCCAGTCGCGCATCGCCCAGCTGGGCGCCGCGCCGGTCGGCTCCGCCTACGGCACGGTCCTCGGGAGCCCCGTCGTGGGCACCGTCGTGGGCACCGTCGTGGGCACCGTCGTGGGTACGGCAGGCACGGCGGGCGCCGCCGGAGCGGGCACGGCCGTCGCGGCCGGTGCGTCGTTCGACGACGTGCTGCGCAGCCAGGTGGCCGCCGCGACCGGCTCGGGCACCGCCGCCGTCGGCTCCGGGAGGTCGCTGGTCGACGCCAAGGGCGTCCCGCTCGAGCTCAAGCAGTACGGCAACGGCAAGGTCCCCGCGTCCGCGCTGAGCGAGGTGAGCGGCGCGCCCGGTCACCGGCTGTGGACACCCGCCGCGCGCTCGCTCGAGGCGATGCGCGCCGCCGCCGCCCGGGACGGCGTCTCGATCGGCGTCACCGACACCTACCGGACGTACGAGTCCCAGGTGGACCTGGTCAGGCGCAAGGGCCTGTACTCGCAGGGCGGTCTCGCCGCGAAGCCCGGCACGAGCAACCACGGCTGGGCCATCGCGACCGACCTCGCGCTCGACTCGAAGGCGCAGGCGTGGATGCGCGCCAACGGCGGCCGCTACGGGTTCGTCGAGGACGTGCCGCGCGAGCCGTGGCACTGGACGTACCGGCCGACGTCGGCCTGACGTCCGCGCGCCCTGGGCCTCCCCCGGCGCCCCACGCCGCCCGAGCACGCCCGACCAGCCAGACACCCCCCCACGACGACGAACGGCCCGCCACCCCGAGGGGTGACGGGCCGTCGCCGTGCGGCGACCGCGCGGGCTTCCAGGGCGCGCGGGCGCCGACAGCGTGGGGCCTCAGACGACGAGCACCGAGACCAGACCCGAGCCGTAGCCGGTGATGTCGAGCTCCATGTCGAGACGCTTGACGTACGCCATGACCCACTTCGACACGTCGGCCGGCAGCGTCTCGCGCGGCGCGTACGTCTCGTACAGGCGCAGGTGCGGCGCGCCGTCGTGGTTGAACAGGGACGCCGCGACGTTGAGGATCTCGGCGGTGTTGTCGAACAGCATCGGCGTGATGAGGCCCTGCTCGACGCTGTCGCGCGCGGTGGCCGCCGGGATGAGCGCGATCGCGGCACCGGCCCACGCCGCGAGCGGCATGTCCATGAGGAACAGCGCACGCAGCTTGAGCAGGTCGTCGACGTACACGCCGACGACGGCGCCCGGGTGCTGCGTCGGGTTCACGGGGGCGGTCCCGACGGTCGCCTCGACGTCGCGCCCGAGGAGCCCCTCGAGGAGCTCGCGGACCTCGAGCGCGGCCGGGAGCGGGGTCTCGGCGGTGCTCATGCGAGGAACGGGTCGATGGTGTCGCGGAAGACCTCCGCGCTGAAGGGCTTCGCGATGAGGAACAGCGCCCCCTCGGCGTCGGCGAGCTCACGCATCTCGGTCGAGCCCTCGGACGTGATGAAGCCGAAGGGCGTCTCGTCGCCGTTGGCGCGCATCGCACGGAGCAGGTCGATGCCCGTCATCTCGGGCATGTTCCAGTCGGACAGGACGAGGTCCGGCTCCTCGGAGCCGAGCATGTCGAGCGCGACCGATCCGTCGGACGCCTCGACGTACTCCCAGTCGTACCCGGCCTGTCGCAGGGTGCGGATGACGATCTGCCTCATCACCCGGCTGTCGTCGGTCACCAGGACCTTCATGTCGGTTCCACCTCGTGCTGCTGATGTGCTGTCCGGAGTGCGGCGACGCCGACCCGGTGGGCCGCGCGGTGCCGCTTCATGTCGTGGGGAGCTGCCACAGGCTGATTCGGAGGAAGGCCCCGCGCCAGTCCAGGGGCAGCTCGTACAGGAGCGAGGACGGGTCGAGCGCCGGCGCCTCGTGCGTGACCTGCGGGAGCGAGAGCGCGCCCGGGTCGGGCACGAGCGCCTTGACGTTCCCGCCGACGACGTTCGCGACCTCGCCGAGGGCGTCGCGGAAGTCCTCGTCGCTGACCGACTCACCCGCGTCCATCATGAGCAGCGCGCGCGTGATGCGGGTCGCGGTGTCGCGCTCCGTCGTCAGGAGGACGCGGCCGGGCGCGGCGCCGTCGACGTCGACCCACGCGTGCATCTCGTCCTCGACGGCGGGCTGCTCACCGTCCCACGTGCGCAGGTGACCGGGCTCGCCGTCGATCATGGCGGCGAACACGTCGTCGGCGATCGCGAAGATCGGGTCGGCGCCGCCGAACGCGTCGATGCCGAGGGTGTCGGGCGTGACGGCAGGGCCGGCGTGTCCGGGGGTCATGCGATCTCCTCGTAGGCGACCAGCCCGAGGAGCTGGAGCTTGTCCCGGATGGCCTCCGGGGTGAACGGCTTGATGACGTACTCGTGGGCGCCGGCGGCGAGGGCGCGGACGATCTGGCTCGTCTCGCTCTCCGTCGTGATCATCATGAGCGTCACGTCCTTCCACTCACGGTTCTCGCGGACCGCGGTGACGAAGTCGAGGCCGTTCATGACGGGCATGTTCCAGTCGATGCACGCGAGGTCGACCTCGGTGCCGGCCTCGAGGACGTCGAGCGCCTGCCGGCCGTCGGCCGCCTCGATCGTCTCGAAGCCGAGCGGTGCCAGGACACCGGTGATGATCCGGCGCATGGTGCGCGAGTCGTCGATCACCAGAGCTCTCATGCTGCCCTCCGGGCGGTCGAGCGGTAGACGGAGCCGCGGCCGACCGGCACGCGCTCCCAGGCGTCGTCGACCCCGATGGTCGTCTCGGCGGCGCCGAGGAGCAGGAAGCCACCGGGCCGCAGCACCTGCTGCACCCGGCGCAGGACCTGCCGCTTGGTCTCGAGGTCGAAGTAGATGAGGACGTTGCGCAGGAACACGACGTCGAAGGGACCGCCCGCGGGTGGCAGGTCGAGCAGGTTGTGACGCTCGAAGCGCACCCTGTCGCGCAGCGAGGCCGAGATCTCCCACTCGGTGCCGACGCGCGTGAAGTGCTTGACGAGCATCGCCGCGGGCAGGCCGCGGTTGACCTCGAGCTGGCTGTAGCGGCCGGCCCGCGCGCGCCGGACCATCTCCTCCGAGAGGTCCGTCGCGACGATCGTCGGCGTGAGGCCCGGCAGCGCGTCCGCGAGCGCCATCGCGATCGAGTACGGCTCCTGGCCGCTCGAGCACGCCGCCGACCAGATGCGCAGGTCGGTCGCGCCGCCGCGCGCCTCGCGCGCCTGCGGGACGACGTGCTCGACGAGCGCCTGGAACGGCTGCGCGTCGCGGAACCACGACGTCTCGTTGGTCGTGAGCGCCTCGACGACGGCGTCCATCGCGGCCGGCTGCGGCATGACCCGCAGCGCCCGGACGTACGCGTCGACGTCGGCGGCCGCGGCGGCCCGCGCGAGCGGCAGGAGGCGGCTCTCGACGAGGTACTCCTTGCCCGTCTCGAGCTGGATCGCGCTGCGGCGGCGGACCAGGTCCGCGACGAACGTGAAGCTCTCCGTGGTGAGGCTCATCGTGCTGCTCCCGTCCCGGTGAGGGAGGAGGTCACGGCGCGCGTCACGGCGCCGGCCACCTCGTCGAGCGGGACGACGGCGTGCGCGAGCCCCGCGGTGGCGACGGCACCGGGCATGCCCCAGACCACGCTCGTGGGCTCGTCCTGGGCGAGCACCGTGCCGCCCGCGGCGACGACGTCCTCGCAGCCGCCGCGACCGTCGGAGCCCATCCCGGTGAGGACGACGGCGAGCAGGTCGCCGCCGAACACCTGGGTGGCGCTGCGGAACAGCACGTCGACGGCGGGACGGCAGTAGTTGACCGGCGGGTCCTCGGTGAGGCGCGTGCGCGCACCGTTGGCCGACCGGACGAGGGTCAGGTGACGGTCCCCGGGGGCGATGAGGACCGACCCGGGCCGCAGCTCCTCCTCGCCCGCGGACTCGGTGACCCTGCTGGGCCCGATCCGGTCGAGGCGCGCGGCGAGCTGGCGCGTGAAGACGGGCGGCATGTGCTGCACGACGACGACGGGCACGGGCAGCGCCGCGGTGAGCCCGCCGAGCACGCGCGACAGCGCCTCGGGCCCACCGGTCGAGGAGCCGATGACGACGGCGCGCACGGGGCGGCGCGCGGGGGCCGGGCGCAGCACGACGGCGGGGCGCGTGCGGGGTGCGGGGACCGCCGCGGGCCGGCCGGGGGTGGAGCCGGTCGCCGACGCGGTCGCCGGCGCCCCGGCGACGGCGCCGCCGGTCGGGCGCGGGACGAGGGCCTTGATGCGCGGGATGAGCTCGCCGGCGACCTGCGCGAGGGCCTGCTGGACGCTGCCGACGTTCGCGGGCTTGGTGACGTAGTCGTTGGCGCCCGCGGCGAGCGCGTCGAGCGTCGCGGCGGCACCGCGCTCGGTGAGCGTCGAGAACATGATGATGGGGCCGCGGTAGGCCGCCGCCCGGAGCGCCTTGACGGCCTGGATGCCGTCGCACACGGGCATCTCGATGTCCATCGTGACGGCGTCGGGCCGGAGCTGCTCGACCTTCGCCTGCGCGATCTGGCCGTTCGCGGCGATGCCGACGACCTCGATCGCGGGGTCGGAGGACAGCGCGTCGGTGACGAGCCGGCGGACGACGACCGAGTCGTCGACCACCAGGACCCTGATCCGAGCCACCGCACCTCCTGAGAACTGCGCGGACGTCCCGCGCCGACGCGGTGTCCCCCGCGCTGTGCATGCAATCGACCGCGTCGGGGTCCGGATGAGGCCTCCCAGCCCCGAGGAGCGGGTGATACGCGCACAGCCCGCGCCCCTCGTCGAGATACGACTGAGCTGGGGCTGGGCGGGAGGGTCCGGGCGGGAGGGTCTGGGCGGGAGGTCCGGGCGGGAGCGGCCCGCCCGGTCAGAAGCGGAACGCGCCGACCGCGTGGTCGAGCTCGAGGGACATGCGTGCGACGTCGTCTGAGCCCGTGCGGACGCCCTCGGCGACCTGGGTCGCCGTCGCCGAGCCCTCGGCGATGCCGCCCAGGTTCTCGGCGATCTCGCGGGCGCTCTGCGCGGCCTGCGCGACGGACCGGCTCATCTCCGCTGTCGTGGCGGTCTGCTCCTCGACGGCCGACGCGATCGTGACCTGGTAGTCGTGCATCGTCCCGATGACCTGCGTGACGTCCTCGATGCGTGAGACCGCCGCGTGCGTGCGCTCGGCGTTGGTCGACACGCGGCGGGCGATGTCCTCGGCCGCGCGCGCCGACTCCTGCGCGAGCTCCTTGACCTCGCCCGCGACGACGGCGAAGCCGCGCCCCGCGTCGCCCGCCCGTGCGGCCTCGATGGTCGCGTTGAGGGCCAGCAGGTTGGTCTGCTCGGCGATGCTCGTGATGACGCGGACCATCTCGCCGATCTCGGCGGAGCTGCGCCCGAGGTCGGTGACGGCCTCGGCGACCGACCGCGCGGTGGACACCGCGCCGGTCGCGACGGTGGCCGCCTCGCCCGCGTTGCGCGCGATCTCCCGGATGCTCGCGCCCATCTGCTCGGCGCCCGCCGCGACGTCCTCGACGTTCCGGCTCACCTGGCGCGCGGCGTCGGCGGCGACCGTCGTCCGGGCGCTCGCCTCCCCGGCGGCGTCGGTCACGCTCGTCGCGGCGCCCGCGAGGTCCTGCGCGGTGCCCGACAGCGCGCCGGCCCGCTCGGCGACGCCCGCGAGCGTCGTCCGCAGCGACGCCTGCGCGGTCGCGAGGGACTGCGCCATGCGTCCCATCTCGTCGCGCGAGCGCACGTCGGCCTCGACCGTGAGGTCGCCGTCGGCCATCGCGTCCAGCGTGCGCTGGACCGTCTCGGCGGCGCGCCGGATGCCGACGGCGAGCCGCAGCCCGAGGCCGATGAGCACGCCGAGCACGCTCGTCAGGACGACGAGCAGCACCTTGAGCGACATCGCGGCCCGGTCCTCGGCCGCCTTGGCGACGGCCTCCATGCGCACCGCGATGTCGGCCTGCGCGCTGTCGAGCCCCGCGCGGTAGGCGCGCACGAGCGGCTCCGCGTCGTTGCCGAGCACGCGCTCGTACGCCTGCTGGTCGGTGCCCTGCGCCGCGGGCAGCAGCTCGTCGTCGCGCAGGTCCTGCCACGCGGTGAAGCCCGTGACGAAGTCCTGCCACCCCTCGAGGTCGGCGCCGCCGCCGGCCTCGACCGACGCGATCTCCATCTCGACCGCGGTGTCGACCGTGCCGAGCCGCGCGAGCCACGGCTTGCGCACGCCCTCGGTCTCGGCCGCGGCGATCTGCGCGACGATCGCACCCGACTCGGCCTGGTGCTGCTGCAGGCGCGCGAGCGGAGCGGACACCTCGCGCTGGAGGCGCGCCAGGTCGCCCGTCGCACCCGCGATGACCTGCATCGAGGACACGGTCCGCAGCCCGAGGCCGAGGCCCGTGAGGCCGAAGACGACGACGAGCGCGACGAGCTTCGTCCGGATGGACGTCCCTCGCCGCAGCCGGCTCAGCCCCCCGCGCGCAGGTGCCGCGGCAGGAGCCGGACGGGCGTCGTCGTCGGCGTCGTCGTCGGCGGTGGTGGCGTCGTCGGCGGCGGCGGCGGCGACGGTGCCCGCACCCGCGGCGGGCGCGGGCACGTCGGGGGCACCGCCGGCGCGGGCGGGGCGGCGACGCGTCGTCCTGCGGGCCATCGTGACCTCCGGGTCAGTACGTGAACTGCTGCAGGCGGGTGCGCAGGTCGGTGGACAGGCGCGCGAGCTCGGCGACCGAGTCGTGCATCTGGGCCAGCACCTGCGAGGACGTCGACGTCGCCGACGCGACGCCGGTCATGTTGAGGGCGATCTCGCCCGAGCCGGTCGCGGCCTCGGCGACGCCGCGCGACATCTCCGTCGTCGTCGCGGTCTGCTCCTCGACGGCGGACGCGATGGTCAGCTGGAAGTCGTTGATCGTCGCGATGATCTGGGAGATCTCGCCGATCGCGCCGACCGCCCCCGCGGTGTCCGCCTGGATGGCCTCGACGCGCCGCGCGATGTCCTCGGTCGCCCGCGCGGTCTCCTGCGCGAGCTCCTTGACCTCACCGGCGACGACAGCGAAGCCCTTGCCGGCCTCCCCCGCGCGCGCGGCCTCGATCGTCGCGTTGAGCGCGAGCAGGTTCGTCTGCTCCGCGATCGACGTGATGACCTTGACGACCGCGCCGATCTCCTGGCTCGACGTGCCGAGCTGCTCGACGGTGCGCGTCGTGGTCACCGCGACGTCGGTCGCCTGGGCGGCGACGCGCGCGGCCTGGGTCGCATTCTGCGCGATCTCGCGGATCGACGCGCCCATCTGCTCCGTGCCGGCGGCGACGGCCTGGACGTTGCGCGACACCTGCTCGGACGCCGCGGCGACGGCCCCGGCCTGTGCGGACGTCTCCTCGGCCGACGCGGTGACCTGCTCGCCCGCGGCCGACATCTCCTCGGTCGCCGCCGCGAGCGTCGCCGACGCCTCACCGACCTCGGACAGCGTGAGGCGCAGCGACTCCTGCGCCGTCGCGAGCGCGGCGGCCATCCGGCCCACCTCGTCCCCGCTGCGCACGTCGGCCTCGACGGTGAGGTCGCCGTCGGCCATCGCCTCGAGCGAGCCCTGGACCGCAGCGAGGTTGCGCCGCACGCTGCGCGCGAGCTGGACGCCGACGGCCAGCGCGACGAGCGTCGACGCGACCATCACGACGAGCATGAGCGTGCGCGACGCCGCCGCGGTGGCGTCCGCCTCGGCGGCGAGGTCCTCGAAGTGCGCCGTCACGCTCGCGGCGGTCGCGTCGAGCGCGTCGACGTAGCCGTCCTTGAGCGGCTCGGCGCGCTCGGTGAGGACCTGGGTGTACGTCTCGCGGTCGTCGCGCAGCGCGGCGCCGACGAGCTCGCGGTCGCGGACCGCCTTCCAGCCCTCCCAGCCGTCGAGGAACGTCTGCCACTCACCGCGGACCTCCTCGGGCGCCGCGTCGCCGAACGCGAGGATCGCCTCGGTCACCTCGGCGTCGTTCGCGACCTGGTCCGAGAGCCACGCGGACTTGCCCTCCTGCGTCGAGGCGGCGGCGACCTGCGCGGCGATCATGCGGGCCTTGAGCTGCCCCTGGTGCACGGTCTGCAGCGGTCGGCCGACCTCGGCCTCGAGCCGGCTGATCGTCGTGCTGCTCGCGGCGGTCGCCCCGAGGGACGTCACCGCGACGGCGCCGCTCACGGCCGACGCCGCCGCGAACAGCCCGACGAGGCCGAGGATCTTGGTGCGCACCGAGACCGAGCGGCGCGGGGTGGTGGTCGACATGGGGTTCCTCGGGGGGTGGGGGGGCTCAGTAGGTGAACGCGGCGAGCCGGGAGCGGAGCTCGCCCGAGAGTCGGGCGAGCTCGTGCGCGGCGGCGTCGACCTCGGACAGGCGTGCGGTGGTGCTGGCCGCCGCGGACGCGACGCCCGTGACGGTGTGGGCGATGTCGCCCGAGCCGGCAGCCGCCTCGCTGAGGCCGCGGGACATCTCGGTGGTGGTCGCGGTCTGCTCCTCGACCGAGCTCGCGATCGTCACCTGGAACGCGTTCATCCGGTCGACGACCCCGCTGATCCGGTCGATCGCGTCGACCGCGGACGTCGTGCGGGTCGCGTTGTCGGCGATCCTGCGCGCGATGTCGTCCGCGGCGCGGCCCGACTCGCGCGCGAGCTCCTTGACCTCCTCGGCGACGACGGCGAACCCCCGCCCCGCCTCGCCGGCCCGTGCCGCCTCGATCGTCGCGTTGAGCGCGAGCAGGTTGGTCTGCTCCGCGATCGACGTGATGACCTTGACGACCTCGCCGATCTCCTCCGCGCTGCGGCCGAGCTCGGCGACCGTGACGGACGTGCGGCGCGCGTGCTCGACGGCCTGCCCGCCGACCTCGGCGGCCGCGGCGGCGTGCTGCGCGATCTCGCGGATGGACGCACCCATCTCCTCCGCGCCCGACGCGACGGCCTGCACGTGCCGGTCGACCTCGGCCGCCGAGTCGGCCACGACGCCCGTGCGCTCGCTCGTCTCCTGCGCCGACCGCAGGATCTCGGTGGCGGCGGCGAGCACCTGGTCCGCCGACGACGCGACCGTCGCCGCGACGTCGCCGACGTCGCGCAGCGTGCGCGCGAGCGCGTCCTGGGCGACCGACAGCTCCTCCGCCATGAGGCCCACCTCGTCGCGCGTCCCGACCTCGGGACGGACCGTCAGGTCGCCGTCGGCCATCGCGCTGAGCGACCGGCGCATGCGGGCGAGCGGACGCGTGATGCCGAGCGTCGTCGCGAGCCCGAGCAGGAGCGCCAGCGCGAGGCCCGCGCCCGCGACGACGCCGATGACGCGCGGCGCGGCCTGGGCGCTGACCTCGGCGTCCTTGGCGACACCCGTCGCGGCCGTGCCGACGGCCGTCTCGACGCGGCCGAGGTTGCCGTCGACGGACTGCAGCAGCGGTGCGCCGCGCTGGTTCCACGCGTTGGTGTAGCGGTTGATGTCGTCCGCGAGCAGCGCCGGCACGAGCTGCTCGTCGCGGACGGAAGTCCACTGCTCCCAGCCGTCGACGACGGACGCCCACTCGGGCGGCGTGATGCCGAGCCGCGCGGTGCCCTCCTCGAACTGGCCCATCGCGCGGGCCATGACGGTGTCGTTCTCCTCGATGTCGCGCACCGCCATCTGCTGGATGCTCTCGGTCTGCGCGAGCGCGATCCGGGAGACCAGCAGCTCGGAGCGCGTCCGCGCCTCGAGGACGTCCGCGAGCGGGCCGTCGACGCCGTACCGGAGCGTGACGAGCGTGCCCGTCGCGCTCGCGACGGACCGCAGCGTGCCGACCGCGACCGCCGTGACCCCCGCGACGACGACCGCGAACGTCACGAGCAGCGCGACGATCTTGGTCCGCACCGACCGGTCGGCGACGAGGCCGCGCACCCCGCCGAGCACCCGCGCGAGCGCCCCACCCACCCCGCCCGGCAGGGCCGCGCGACGGCGCGGGACGGGGAGGTCGTCGACCTCGTGCTCCGTCTCGTGCGACGTCGTCGTCGTGCTCATCGGTCCTCCCGGGGGCGGGGGCGGGTGCTGTGGACTGGGTCGGTCAGGTCAGAAGGAGAAGCCCTGGAGCCGCGAGCGCAGCTCGCCCGCGAGCGTCGAGAGCTCGGAGACGTACTCGCCCATCTCGGTGAGGACGCTGCTCGTGGAGGTCGCGGCGGTCGCGACACCCGTGATGTTCGCGGCGATCTCGCCCGAGCCCATGGCGGCCTCGGCGACGCCGCGCGACATCTCGGTCGTCGTCGCGGTCTGCTCCTCGACGGCGGACGCGATGGTCAGCTGGAAGTCGTTGATGCTCGCGATGATCTGCGAGATCTGACCGATCGCCTCGACCGCACCCGCCGTGTCGCCCTGGATCGCCTCGACGCGCCGCGCGATGTCCTCGGTCGCGCGCGCGGTCTCCTGCGCGAGCTCCTTGACCTCACCGGCGACGACGGCGAAGCCCTTGCCGGCCTCCCCCGCGCGCGCGGCCTCGATCGTCGCGTTGAGCGCGAGCAGGTTCGTCTGCTCCGCGATCGACGTGATGACCTTGACGACGTTGCCGATCTCCTGGCTCGACGTGCCCAGCTTGGAGACCGTCTCGTTGGTCGACGCCGCGACCGCGGTCGCCTGCTCGGCGACCTTCACGGCCTGCGTCGCGTTCTGCGCGATCTCGCGGATCGACGCGCCCATCTGCTCGGCGCCGGCCGCGACGGCCTGCACGTTGCGCGAGACCTGCTCGGCGGCCGCCGCCACGACACCCGCCTGCGCCGACGCCTCGGCCGCGTCGCCCCCCGCGCGGGCGCTGCCGGACGTGAGCCGCTCGACGTTCTCGGCGACGTGCTGCGAGCTGCCGACGACGTGGTCGAGCGTGCCCGCGAGGTCCGCCACGGCGGCGTCGAGCACGGCCGCGACGCGACCGACCTCGTCGCGCTGGTCGATGCCGGTGCGCCGGGTGAGGTCACCGGTGGCCAGGCCCTCGGCGACGTGCTGGAGCCCCGCGAAGGCGCGACCCGTCGCACGGGCCAGCCACATCGCGCTGAGCACCGTCGCCACCACGGCGACGATGGTGACCCCGGCGAGCATGGGCGCCGCCGACGGGATCTCGCCGTTCGCGTCCGCCTTCGGCGGGTTGGCCGAGAGCACCGTGATCACCACGAGGGCGACGACGGGCCACGTCGCGACCATCCCGGCCTTGACGACGAACGGGAGGTTCGCGAGCGGGCTGCGGCGCGCCGCGGGAGCGGGTGCGGGGCGGCGCTGCGGCGCGGGGCGCTGGGCAGCGGGACGCTGCGCGGCCGGACGGGGGGCGGGACGCGCCGGCGTCGTGCGCGGGCGGTCGGCGAGGGTGGTCACGAGGTGCCTCCGGAGGGTGAGCGGGGGAAGGAGTTCAGGCCGCGGTGGCGCGCTCGACGTCGAGCGCGAGGAGGAGGCCGGTGTCGAGCTTGTAGGCGCCGAGGATCACGTCGCGCAGCGACGGGTCGAGCGTCTCGGGCGGCGACTCGAACTGGTCGGTGTCGACGTCGATCACGTCGCCGATCTCGTCGACGAGCAGGCTGATCGGCTCGCCGTCCACCTGGACGACGACCATCATCGGCTCGGCGTCGTCGGCCAGCGGTGCGAGGCCGAGGCGGACGCGCAGGTCGATCGTGAGGACCACCTGACCGCGCAGGTTGACCAGGCCCGCGACGCCGCCGGGGGCGAGCGGGACGGGCGTGCGGACCTGCGAGCGCAGCGCCTCCTGCACCTTGAGGACGTCGACGCCGTACCGGGCGCCGTCGAGCACGAACGTGGCGAGCTGGCGGCTCATCGCACACTCCCTGTCAGCGCGTCGGCGACGCGCGCTCCGGCCAGCGTGGCGAGCGCCGCCACGTCGGCCCCGTCGAACGGGTCGTCCTGCGCGGTGCGCTCGGGCTCCGCGTAGAACAGCGGGTCCGCGGCCGCGATGGCCGTGCGGACGTCGAGGAGCTCGGTCACGCGGTCCTTGAGGACCGTCGATCCCACGAGCCCGTGGTCGCCGAGGTCGCTGTGCGCCGCGGCGTCGTCGTCGACGATGTCGACGATCTCCTCGACGACGATCGCGACGCTGCGCGCGCCGCGCGTCGAGACGACGACGGTGAGCTCGTCGCGGTCCGCGACCGCGGACCCGAGGATCCGGTCGAGGCGCACGACGGGCGTGATCGAGCCGCGGTACTGGACGACCTCGCGGCCGCCGACGTGCTCGACCATCGCCGCGGGCAGCTTCTCCAGACGCGTGACGGTCGCGAGCGGGATGGCGACGCGACGGTCGCCGCCGATGCCGGCGACGAGGACCTGGACGGTCTCGCGCCGCTCGGCGGCATCGTGCGTGCCGACCGCGCGGGACGCCTCGCCGATCTCGGTCGCCATCGCGCGGCGGCCGATGGCCTGGACGTCGAGGATGAGCGACACGCGCCCGTCGCCGAGCAGCGTCGCGCCCGCGTAGAGCCCGATCGCCTTGAGGCGGCCCGACAGCGGCTTGACGACGATCTCCTCGGTGTTCAGGACGCGGTCGACCACGAGGCCGAAGCGCTGCGTGTCCGCCTGGAGCACCGCGATGACGGTGCTGCCGCCCTCGGCCCGCTCCCCCGCGCCGAAGACCTCGCGCAGGTCGACCAGCGGGAGCAGCTCGCCGCGCAGCCGGTACACCGGTGCGGAGCGGACGTACTCGATCGCACCGCCGGACGTCTGCGTGTCCAGGGCGACGAGCTCGAGCAGGCTGACCTGCGGGATCGCGTAGAGCTGGTCGTCGCACTCGACCGTCAGCGCGGGCATGATCGCCAGCGTCAGCGGGATGCGCAGACGCCACGTGGTGCCGCGACCGACCTCGGACTCGACCTCGACCGTGCCGCCGATCGCCTCGATCTTGGTGCGGACGACGTCCATGCCGACGCCCCGGCCCGACACGTTCGTGACCGCCTCGGCGGTCGAGAAGCCGGGCAGGAACAGCAGCTGGAGCAGCTCCTGCGTCGCCATCGTCGCGACCTGGCGCGACGTGCGCAGGCCCCGCTCGACGGCCTTCGCGGCGACCTTCTCGGGGTCGATGCCCTTGCCGTCGTCCGTGACCTCGACGACGACCTGACCGCCCGCGTGGAACGCGCGCAGCGCGACGACGCCGACGCGGCGCTTGCCGGCCTCGGCCCGCTCGTCGGGGTGCTCGATGCCGTGGTCGACGGCGTTGCGGATGAGGTGCGTCAGCGGGTCCTTGATCGCCTCGAGCAGCGAGCGGTCCAGCTCGGTGTCGCCGCCGACCATCTCCAGCCGCACCTGCCGGTCGCACGCGGCCGCGAGGTCGCGCACCATGCGCGGGACCTTGGACCACACGTGCTCGATGGGCTGCATGCGCGTCTTCATGACGCCCTCCTGCAGCTCGGACGCGATGAGGCTCAGGCGCTGCGACGCACGCACGAGGTCGATGTCCGTCGTGTCGTCCGCGAGGCGCGTGATCGCGTTGCGCGCGAGCACGAGCTCGCCGACCTGCCGCATGAGCGCGTCGAGCAGGTCGACGTCCACGCGGATCGACGACTCGGCCGCCGAGCGGCCCTGCGGCGCGTCCTGCGCGGCCTCCGTCGGCGCCGCGGCGGCTGCCTTGGGCGCCTGGGGCTCGACGGGCTCGTGCGGGTGCGGCACCTCGGCGAGGCGCTGGAAGGTCCCGCGCGGGAGCGCGGGCGACGGCGCGACGGCGGTCGCCTCGTCGGACGCGGGCGGCACCGCGGCGGGGTGGACGGGGGTCGCGTCGGGCACGGTGGCCTCCGGCTGGATCGGTGCGGGCGCCGACGACGACGCCGCGGGGGGTGCCGCGGGCGGCGGGCCTGCGACGGCGGTGGCGGTGGGTACGGCGGGTACGGCGGGAGCGACGAGGACGGCCTCGGGCGCGTGCTCGGCCGCCGAGGCCTGGGCGGCCGATGCCTGCGCGGCGGGAGCGACCTCGGTGGCTGCCTGGGCGGGAGCGACCTCGGGCGCGGGCTCGGTGACAGGCCCGGCAACAGGCTCGGCCGGGGCCTCGGCCGGAGCGGCCGCCTTCGCGGTCCGCCTGGCGCGCGGGACGATCTTGCCCTTCGTCGGCGCGGCGGGCTCGGTCGCGGGTGTCACGGTGCCGTCGAGGACCGCGCGGATCGCGTCGACGACCGGGTCGACGTCGACGTCGCCCTCGCCGCCGCTCGCCTCGATCGCACGGAGGATCGCGCGCACCGAGTCGACCATGCGCAGGAGCACGTCGGTCGTCGTCTGGTCCATGACGCGTCGGCCGTCGCGCAGCTCGACGAGGAGGTTCTCCCCGACGTGCGTGACGCGCTCGAGCTTGCCGAACGCGAGGAAGCCCGACGTCCCCTTGATGGTGTGGATCGTCCGGAACACGCTGCTGAGCAGGTCACGGGACCCGGGTGAGCTCTCGAGCGCGACGAGGTCCGAGTCGAGCTGGTCGAGGTTCTCGTGGCTCTCGACCAGGAACTCGTGGACGATGTCGTCCAGGTCTTCCACGGCGCCCTCCATGGCTGCAGCGCGAGACGGCGGATCCGTCAGGCGCCGCTCCGATCGGCCCCCCGCACGACGTTGTGAGGCGTGGGGTCGCCCACGAGCGGGTGATCCTTCGCCGGGAGGTGGGGCGCCGCCGTCAGGCGTCGGCCGTCGTCGGCCGTCAGGCGCCGGGCGTGGGCGGCCGGAGCGCCCGGAGGGCGTCGACCGCGGCGTCGTCGGCGGAGGCCGCCTCGACGTTCGCCTGCTTGACCGCCTCGAGCACCTCGGCACGGTTGATCCGCACGTGGCGCGGGGCGTCGATGCCGATCCGCACGCCGTCGGAACGCACGTCGATCACGGTGATGACGATGTCGTCACCGATGACCAGGCGCTCACCGACGCGGCGGGACAGGACCAGCATGGTGGCGAGGGTATCCCGTGCGGCTCCGGATGGCTGGGGGCGCGCGCATCCCGGTCGCTCACGGGCCCGCCGCGCCGACGCAGCCCCGCTTCCACACCACCGGCCCTGCCGCGCACCGCCGACGGCGCGCTAGCGTCGCGCGCGACGAGGAAGGGGGCCGTCGTGGGTCTGTTCGGACGAGGACGTCGGACGTTCGGCGAGGGGGACCACCGCGAGGTCGTGGCGCTGCTGCAGCGCGAGTTCGCCGAGCACGGCATCGAGACCGTGCCCGACGACGGCGCGCTCCGCGCGGCCGACGGCCGCACGTACGGGACCGCGGGCATCGCGCACCTGGCGTCGCTCAACCCGCGTCGGCGCTGGGGCCGGCTGGTCGCCGCGCACGTGGCCCAGCTCCTCGTGGCCGAGGCGACGCCCGAGGCCCGGTCGCTCGACGAGGTCCGCGACACGCTCTACCTGCGCGTCGTCCACGTCGAGACGCTCGCGGGCGGCGACCCCGGCATCGAGTCCGCGGCACGGCCCCTGGTCGGCGACCTCGTCGTGCTGCCCGCGATCGACCACCCCGAGCACGTGAGCCTCGTCGACTCGGCCGAGACCGTCGGGCTGCTCGGCGGCTGGGACGCGGTGCGCGAGGTCGGGCTCGCGAACCTCCGCCGGCTGCGACCGGACCAGACGACGACGATCGAGTCCCAGGGCGCGACGATCCACCTGAGCGGCGGCGGGTTCATGAACGCGAGCCGGGCGCTCGTGATGGACGACCTGCTGCGCGAGGACTTCGGCGTCGAGCGGCCGAGGGGCGGCGTGCTCGTCGTCCTGCCCAACCGGCAGGTCGTCGCCCTCCACGTCCTCGGCGGACCGGAGCTGCCGCAGGCCGTCCAGGCGCTCCTCGGGATCGCGAGCGAGGAGAGCGACCAGCCGGGCGGCGTGAGCGAGCACGTCTACCTCGTCCGCGACGGCGTGTGGGAGCAGGTGACCCACCACGAGCCCGACGGGTCGACGAGCGTCCGCGTCGAGGGCGAGCTGGAGCGCGCGATGCGCGACCTCGGCCTCCTCGACGACTGACCAGCGCCCCGGTCAGTCCCAGCGGGCGTCGTCGGCGAGGCGCTCGCTGAGCACGGCGGCCCACACGACCGGCGTCGCGGGCAGGCCGTCGACCCACCCGACGGGGGTCCCGAGCCCGAGCACCGCGCCGGGCGCCTGCGCGTCGAACGTGTTGCACGCCGCGAGCGCGTCGAACGGCCGGTGCGCGCCCACGGCCCGCATCCAGCGCCGCACGTCGACGAGCTTGCGCCGCGCGTCGACCGCGGCCCACGCCTGGTGCGCGGTGAGCGCGTCGAGGATGTCGGCCGCGAGCGTCCAGTCGGACCGCTCCTCCCCCACGCCGACCGCGACGATGGTGGGCACGTCCTCGGCGATGCGGGCCCGGGCGCGCGCGACGGCCGACGGCGTCTGCAGCCGCCGACCGTGACCCGCGACGGGCGGCATCGCGCCCGCGAGCACGATGTCCTGCGGCTCGACGCCCGCCCGGGCCGCCATCTGCATCGAGGTGCGCAGCGCGAGGTCGGGCGCGCCGACGACGGCGATCACCCCGCCCGGCAGCGCGCGCAGCGTCGGCGGCCGGTCGAACCGGCGCACGAGCACCGACAGGGGCAGCGGCGTGTCGGGGCTGCTGAAGCCCTGGAGCAGCCGCGTCGGCACGCCGAGCTCGAGCAGCGCGCTCACGCTCGACCCGTTCCCGGGCCGCGGAGGGGCCTCGACGACGGCGTCGGTTTCGACCGCGTCGGCCGGGACGTCCTCGACCACCTCGGCCGACGACGCCTCCCCGGCGCCCACGTCCGGCCCGGCCTGCGCCGACGTGTCGGCTCCGGCCAGGTCGGACGCCGGCGCTTCCGCCGGCACGGCGGGCGGCGGCGCGGAGCCCTCGGCGGCCGACGCCCCGGCGGGCCCGACCATCTGCCGCATCGACTCGAGGATCTCCGCGAACGACGGCGACGAGGTCGAGACCACGGGCGGCTCCGCGGTCCCTGCGTCCGCCGACGACCGGGCGCCCCCCGCACCGCCGTCGTCGGACTCCGCCGCCTCGGCCGCGGCGAGCAGCGCCTCGATCCCGACCGCCCCGACCGCCCCGCCGGTCCCGGCGCCGGCAGCCCCGGACGCGCCGCTTCTTGAGCCGGCGCCCGCGCGCCCCCGCCCGGCGGGTCGGCGCGCGGTCTCCGGCTCGGGGACCTCGACGGTCAGCTCGTAGCGCTCGCGTGCGAAGAAGCCCGCGACCCCGCCCGTGCGCACCTTCTCGGCCTTGATGATCCGGGCGCCCGGCCCCATCTCCGCCTTGACGCGCGCCATGAGGGCGGGCAGGTCCTCACCCTCGAGCAGCAATCGCCTGGGCATCGTGGATCACTCCGACCGTCTCGATCTGCAGGCCTGCGCCCGTCACCTCGCTGTAGGACAGCACGGGGAGGGTCGGCAGGGCCAGCACCACGGTCCGCCGGAGCGCCGCACGCAGCACGGGTGCGCACACGAGCACCGCCTCGCGGCCCGAGGATTCACCCGCGGCCGCCGTCGTGCGGAGCGTGGAGAGCAGGTGGTCCATGCGGTGCGGCTCGAGCATGAGCTGCGTCCCGCCGTCGGACGGGCGCATGGCCTCCATGAGGTGCTGCTCGAGCGACGGCTCGAGCGTGATGACGCGCAGCACGCCGTCGTGCGCGTACGGCGCGGCGAGCGCGGGGCCGAGCGACGAGCGCGCGGCCTCGACGAGGCCCTCGACGTCGGTGCTGACCTTGGCGCGGAGCGTGAGGCCCTCGAAGATGCGCGACAGGTCGCGGATCGGCACCTGCTCGGCGAGCAGGCCCTGCAGGACGCGCTGCACCTCGCCGAGCGTGAGCAGGCTCGGGACGAGCTCGTCGACGACCGACGGGTTGACCTGCTTGACGCCCTCGGTGAGCACCCGGACGTCCTCGCGCGACAGCAGGCGCGGTGCGTTCGCGTCGATGATCGCGCCGAGGTGCGTGATGAGCACCGACACGCGGTCGACGACGGTCGCGCCGACCATCTCGGCGGCGTGCCGCAGCTCGGCGGGGATCCACTTGCCGGGCAGGCCGAACACGGGCTCGACGACGGGCGTGCCGCCTATGCCGTCGAGGTTGTCGCCGAGCGCGAGGACCCGGCCCCCGGGCGCCTCGCCGCGGCCGACCTCGACGCCGGCGATCTTGACGACGTACGTGGACCGCGGCAGGTCGACCGAGTCGCGCGTGCGCACGGGCGGCACGACGATGCCGAGCTCCATCGCGATCTTGCGGCGCAGCCCGCGGACGCGAGCGAGCAGGTCCTGGTCCGTGCCCGAGCCGACCATGTCGACGAGGTCGGGCGCGAGCAGGATCTCGAGCGCGTGAACGCGCATCTGCTCGATGAGCGCCTCGGGGGTGTCGGCCGACGGCCCGCCCGTCGCGACCTGCTGCACCTCGGCGAGCGCGAGGTCCCGCTCGGCGGCGGCGTCGCGCGCCTTGATCCGCTGCCCCGCGAGCAGCAGCGCGGCGCCGACCAGCAGGAACGGCGGCTTGGGCATGCCGGGGACGAGCGCGAGGGCGATCGCCGCGGCGCCCGCGATCTGGAGGGCGGTGCGGCTCTGGGTGAGCTGCGTGCTCGCCGTCTCGCCCATGCTCCCCTCGCTCGTGGCGCGCGTGACGATGAGGCCCGTCGAGACGGACATGAGCAGCGCGGGGATCTGCGTGACGAGGCCGTCGCCGATGGTCAGGAGGCTGAAGCGCTCGATCGCCTCGCCCGCCGACATGCCCATCTGGAGCATCCCGACCGCGAAGCCGCCGACCAGGTTGATGATCGTGATGATGATGCCCGCGATGGCGTCGCCCTTGACGAACTTCGAGCCACCGTCCATCGCGCCGTAGAAGTCGGCCTCGGCGGCGACGTCCGCGCGGCGCTTGCGCGCGGTGTCCTCGTCGATGAGGCCCGCGTTGAGGTCGGCGTCGATCGCCATCTGCTTGCCGGGCATCGCGTCGAGCGTGAACCGCGCGCCGACCTCGGCGACGCGGCCCGCACCGTTGGTGATGACCGCGAACTGGATGACGACGAGGATGAGGAAGATCACGAGGCCGATGACGAGCGAGCCGCCGACGACGAAGTGCCCGAACGCGTCGATGACCTGCCCGGCGTAGCCGTCGCCCAGGACGAGCCGGGTCGACGCGACGTTGAGCCCGAGCCGGAACAGCGTGAGCACGAGCAGCATCGAGGGGAACACCGAGAAGTCGAGCGGCCGCTTGATGTACATGCTGGTCAGCAGCACGACGAGCGACAGCGCGATGTTGAGGACGATGAGCACGTCGAGCATCGCCGCGGGCAGCGGCACGACGAGCAGGAGCACGACGCCGACGACGCCGATCGGCACGCCCAGCTGGGCGATCTGCTTGCCCTTCATCGGAGGACCTCCTGGCCGGTGCGGGTGCTGGTGCTGGCGCGGGTGCTGGTGCTGGTGCTGGGGGCGCTGCTCATGCGGCGGCCTCCTCGGGGATCTGCGTGGGGCCGCCCGGCGCCTTGTGCGTGCCGGTCGCGCTGCCGCGACGGCGCAGCGCCATGACGAACGCGAGGATCCGCGCGACGGCGACGTACAGGTGCGGCGGGATCTCCTGGCCGAGCTCGCACGCCTTGTGCAGCGCGCGGGCCAGCGGGACGTCCTCGACCATCGGGACGCGCTTGTCGGCCGCGACCGCGCGGATGCGGGCCGCGACGTGGCCGGCGCCCTTGGCGACGACCTTCGGCGCGCCCGTGCCCGGCTCGTAGCGCAGCGCGACGGCGACGTGCGTCGGGTTGACCAGCACGACGTCGGCGTGCGCGACGTCCGCGATCATCCGGTTGCGGCTCATCGCGATCTGCTTGGACCGGATCGCGCCCTTGAGCAGCGGGTCGCCCTCGCTCTGCTTGTTCTCCTGCTTGATCTCGTACTTCGTCATGCGGGTCCGCTTGCGGTTGCGCCGCATGACGACGACCACGTCGGCCGCCGCGAGCGCGAGGCCCGCGACGACGCCCGTGCGCAGCAGCCCGGCGACGCCGCCGCCGACGGTGTCGAGGATCTGCCCGAGCGAGTGCGAGCCCGAGCCGAGGAGCAGCGGCACGAGGCCCTGGACGGTGACGTAGAGGACCAGGCCGATCGCGGCGGCCTTGAGCGCGGCCTTGACGCCGTTCCACCACGCCTCGGGGCCGAGCACGCGCTTGAGGCCCTTGACGACGTTGAACTGCTGGAACTGCGGCTTGAGCTTCTTCGCGGAGACGTGGATGCCGCCCTGGGACGCGGCCGCCGCGATCGCGGTGAGCACGACGACGGCGAGCAGCGGTGCGACCGTGAGCAGCACCGACGCGAGGCCGTCGCCGAGCGCGGTGACCGCGAGCGCGGGGTCCGGCTCGGCGATGACGCGGCGCACGGCCGCGAGCTGCTCGCGCGCCGCGGCGGTCCCGGAGTCGATGACGTACGGGAGCATGAGCGCGCCCGCACCCACGCCGAGCCACGCGGACACGTCCTGCGAGCGCTGGAGGGACCCCTCGCGCCGCAGCTTCTTCATCCGCTGCGGGGTGGCCTTCTCGGACCGTTCGCCGCCGGGGGGCTCGTCGGCCATCAGGTCACCTCCCGACCTTGAGGAGGGTGCCGACGGCGTCGCCCGTGAGCGCACCGACGACCTCGGGCAGCGCGAGGTACGCGGCCGCGCCGAGCGTCACGGTCATGAGGATCTTGAGCGGGAACCCGAGCGCGAACGCGTTCAGGGCGGGTGCGACGCGCGTGAGCAGGCCGAGGCCTGCGTCCGCCAGGAACAGGACCGCGATGAGCGGCCCGGCGACCTGGAGCGACGCGACGAACATGTCGGTCAGGCCCGTCGCGGCCGCGGACGCCGTCTTCGCGAGGTCGAGCCCGGTGCCCAGCGGGAGCGCGTCGAACGTGCGCACGAGGCCGCCGATGACGACCTGGTAGGCGCCGGTCACGAGCAGCAGGACCGTCGCCGTCATCTGGTACAGCCGGCTGAACTGCGCGCCGTTGCTCATGCTCATCGGGTCGAACGCCGCCGCGAGCTGGAAGCCCGCGAACAGGTCGATCATGTTGCCCGCGGCCTGCACCGCGGAGAACACGAGCATCACGAGGAACCCCAGCGCCGCGCCGATGACGACCTGCATGACGAGGTCGGCGAGGAACTGGCCCGTCCCTGCCGCCATCGACGTGCCGGCCCCCTCGGCGCGCGCCGCGCGCGGCGCGACGGCGAGGCCGATCCCGACGGCGAGCATCGCCTTGATGCGCCCGGGGACCGCACCGTGCGCGAACGGCGGCGCGATGACGAGGAACGCCGCGATGCGGACGCCCGCGAGCATGACGACCTCGATCGTCGCGAGGGGGATCGTGAGGTTCACGTCAGCCGCCCAGCAGCGACGGGATGCGGGCGAAGAGCTCCTGGGTGAACGCGACCGTCTCGGCGATCATCCAGTGGCCCGCGATGAGCAGGGCCGCGGCGACGGCGATCGCCTTGGGCACGAAGCTCAGCGTCACCTCCTGCACCTGCGTGATCGACTGCAGGAGCGAGACGGCGAAGCCGACGACGAGCGCCGTGACGAGCAGGGGCGCGGAGAGCTTGGCCGCGAGGACCATCGCGTCGAGCCCGATGTCGAGGATCGCTGCGGTGTCCATCAGCCCGCCCCGGTGTAGCTGCCGACGAGCGCCGTGACGATCAGGCCCCAGCCGTCCACGAGGACGAACAGCAGGAGCTTGAAGGGCAGGGACACCATGACGGGCGGGAGCATCATCATGCCCATCGCCATGAGCGACGACGAGACGACGATGTCGATGACGAGGAACGGCACGAAGACGACGAACCCGATGATGAACGCCGACCGCAGCTCGGACAGCATGAACGCGGGGATCAGCGTCGTCATGCCGACGTCCGCGGGCGAGGCCGGGTTGGGCAGGTCGGCGGCGCGCGTCATGAGCGCGATGTCGTCCTCACGCGTGTGGGCGAGCATGAACTCGCGCAGCGGTCCCGACCCGGCCTCGACGGCCTGGCTGAACGTGAGCGTGCCGTCGAGGTAGGGCTGCACGCCGATGTCGTTGACGGACGACACGACGGGCGCCATGACGAACAGGCTGAGGAACAGCGCGAGCCCGGCGAGCACCTGGTTGGGCGGGACGCCCGTGAGGCCGAGCGCGTTCCGCGTCAGCGCGAGCACCACGAAGATCTTGGTGAAGCTGCTCATCATGAGCAGCAGCGACGGTGCGACCGACAGCAGCGTGATGGTCAGCAGGACGACGATCGAGCTGCTGGGGGTGCCGTCGAGGCCGTTGATGTCGACCGAGACGGACGGCTCGGTGGCCGGCGCCGTCGGGGCGGTGGGGTCGGTGGGCGGGACGGGCTCGACCGCGGCGTGCGCGGCGCCTCCCCCGACGAGCACGAGGAGCACCGCGGCCACGAGGGCGAGCAGCACGAGGGCGACCCACCGGGCCGCGTGCTGCCGGCCCGGGGTCGCCCGGTCGAGGTCGGCCGGGGCGGTTCTCAACGACGGATGGTCCGTTCCTGCACCGCAACCACCGCCCGGCGCCACGTCGTGGCGTCCAGGATCGATCCTTCGAGAGGGTTGCGGGGCTCGATGACCGCAGGCGTCCGTGCCGCGGGTGTCGACGAGGGGGCGTCCTCGAGCGAGGACAGGTCGGAGGGGACGTCCGGCAGGGCGCCGGCCAGGTCCGGGAGGTCGAGGTCGTCGCCCGCGAGCGCGGCGAGCTCCTCGGCGGTCAGGGGGACGCGTGCGTCGTGCACGTCGTCCTCGGGCTCGGGTGCGGGGGGCTCGACCTCGGTGAGCAGCGTGACGCCGTGCTCACCGACGCCCAGGACGAGGCGGCGGCCGCCGACGTCCACGAGCGCGAGACCGTTCTTGCCGCCGAGGCTCTGACGTGAGACGAGGGTCATGGGCTGGGCGCGGCGGATGCGGCGCACCGCGGCGCCGGCCCGGCCGGTCCCGCTGAGGCGCCGGTTGGCGTACCAGATCAGGCCCAGCACGCACGCGAGCGAGAGCACGACCCGCAGGCCCAGCACCACCGACGACGTGTCCATGACGTTCCCCGAGAGCGCCTCAGGCGCCCTCGCTCCCCACGATCTCGGTGATGCGGATGCCGTACTCCTCGTCGACGACGACGACCTCGCCGCGCGCGACGAGCCGGCCGTTGACCATGACGTCCGCGGGAGCACCGGCCGCGCGGTCGAGCTCGAGGACCGTGCCGGGCACGAGCTCGAGGACCTGGCGGACGGGCAGCCGCGTGCGGCCGATCTCCGCGGTGAGCGTCATCTCGACGTCGTGCAGGAGGCGCAGGGCCGAGCGGTCGTCGACACCGCGCTGCGACGGGGCCGAGCGCTGCTGCGGGACCGACTCGGGACGGGGCCGCAGGCGCAGGCCGAACCAGGCGTGCGCGGTGCCGTCAGCCGCGACGAGCGCGACCGCGGCCACGTCGTCGTCGTCGAGACCGCCCGCGAGCGGACCCGCGACGGCGGCGTCGAGCACGCCCGCGCCGAGCGTCGCGGACGCGGCCTCGAGCGCGGGGCGCAGCGCGTCGGCGAGCGACACGGTGCCGCCGGCGCCCGCGAGCGCCTCGGCGACGGCCGCGTCGGCGACGACGACGAGGTCGGCGCTCGTCGCGCCGACGAACGTCGCGCGGACCGCGACGGCGTCGTCGGCGGGCAGGGCCGTGACCGGGGCGACGTCGAGCGGGACGCTCGACGGCAGGAGCCGCGCGAGCTCGGCCGCGGCGGCGGAGGCCGTGGTGACGGCGTCCGTGTCGGCCGTGGTGCGGGTGGAAGCCATCAGTGGTTCTCCTCGGAGGTGACGACGAGGCAGGCGAGACGCGAGCCGTTGGCGCCCATGGCAGCGCGGGCGAGGACGACGTCGCCGATGACGACGTCGAGGGGCTGATCGCCGCGGTGCCGCAGCGGGACGACGTCGCCCAGGGCGAGCGTCGCGATCTCGGCGGCGGCGACGGTCTGGGGGCGGAAGCGCACGCCGATGCTGACGGGCACCTCCTGGACCTGGCCCGCGATCGCGTCGAGCGCGAGCTCGTGCTCGCGGACCTCGTCGACGGTGCGGGAGTCGAGCGCCTCGCCGGCGAGCAGCTGGGCGAGCATGACCTCGGCCGGGACCATGAACGTCGCGGTGCTCTCGTGCTTGCCGAGCTGCATCGTGAACGACGCGATGATGACGGGCTCCGAGGCGGCGGCGGCCTGGACGAACTGGGGCGCGTACTGCACCGACTTCACGTTGACGTCGAGCGGGCAGATGGACGCGAACGCGTAGTGCAGGTCGGCGAGCGCGTGGCCGAGGAGCTCGCGCACGAGCTGCCACTCGATGTCGGTGAGCTCGCGGTCGGGGCCCGAGGCGAGGCCGGGGCCGCCGAGCAGGTAGTCAACCCAGAGCATCGTCGCGTCGCTCGGCAGCTGGAGGACGGCGGTCGACCGGCCCTGCTCGACGCCGCACAGGACCATGGTGGTCATCGGCGGCAGGGAGCGGACGTACTCGTCGTAGGACCGCATCTCGACCGTGTCGAGCGTGGCCTGCGCGACGACGCGCAGGCGGGACGTCAGCTGCGTGCCCCACTGGCGGGCGAAGGTCTCGAAGCCCATCTCGAGGGCTCGCGCGTGCTCACGGGCGAGCGTCATCGGGCGGCGGAAGTCGTAGACCTCCGGCACTCCGGACCGCTTGCGCCGCGTCGAGCCGGGCGCCTCCTGGACTGTCACGGCCAGCACATCGGCGGCAGGTCAGGGCCCATGAGGGGTTTCGGGCGGACGACGAGGAAGCCCTGGGGCGTCCTGCCCGGTGTGCCGTCTCCCGGTCCGCGACGCGCGCGGCGGGGGTGGGACGGCTCCCCGGGCGTCCTGCCCGGGGCGAGGTGGCGCCCTCCGTGGCGCCGCGGTTCACCGGCGTCCGTGCCGGTCGGTGCGGGTGTCAGCGCGTGCGCGGACCTCCCGAGCGCGTCACTGGGTGACGTACTCGGTGAAGTACAGGTCCATCACCCCCTCGTGGTACGGCTCCTCGAGACGGTGCAGGAGCTCGGCCTTGAGCGCCTCGCGACCCTCGGGGCTCGCCACCTCGGTGACGGGGCGGCCCGAGTAGAGCGCGATGGCGTGGTCGAGCGCGGGTGCGGCCTGGATCTCGCCGTGGCCCGCGGCGTCGGCGGTCATCTGCAGGGCGAGGCCGATCCGCAGGTAGTGCCCGTCGGCGAGGTTGATGTTGATCGAGTCGATCGTGAGGACCTCGCCCGGCTCGGGTGCGTGCTCCTCGGCGGCCTCCTCGGCGCCCGCACCGGGCCCCATGAGGAAGTACCAGCCCGCACCGCCGCCGAGCAGGAGCACGGCGAGGACGATCATGACGAGCTTCTTCCTGGACCCGCCCTTCGCCTCGGTCTCCTCGGCGGGGGCCGCGGACTGCGACGGCACGGCGGCGGACGCCGACTTGGCGCCGATCTTGGGCTTGGACGCGATGACGCGCTGCTCGGTGGGCACGGTGATCACCTCATGGTGGCGGCGAGCTGCGGGAGCAGCCGGCGCACCTCGTCGGGGGCAGGGCTGAGGACGACCAGGTCGACACGACGGTTGGCCTCCAGGGCCTGCGGCGTGTTCGACGGGTCGAGCGGACGCGCGTCGCCGTACCCGACGGCGGCGGTCCGGGTCGGGGGCAGGCCGCCGACCTCGACGAGGCGCCGGAGCACCTGCGTCGCACGGTCGGAGGACAGCTCCCAGTTGGTGGGGTACGCCGCGGTCGGGACCACGTTGGCGTGGCCCTCGACCGAGATCTCCTCCTGGACCTCGCGCAGCACGGGCGCGATCGCGTCGAGCACGCGCTCGGCGGTCGGCGCCAGGTGCGCGCGGTCGGCGGCGAAGAAGACGTCGTCGGCGACCAGCCCGACCACGAGGCCGCGCTCGGAGATGCGGAACCGCACGCGGTCGGACAGCTGCTGCGCGTCGAGGCTCGCCTGGATGCGGTCCGCGATGCCCTCCAGCCGCTCGTACTCGGCGACGGCCGCGGCGGTGAGGCGCTCGGCCTCGGTCTGCGCCTCGACCGGGGTCTGCGGCTTGTTCTCGACGAGCATCGTCTCGCTCGGCAGCTCGACCGTGAGGTCGGGCGTGATCTGCACCGCCTCACCCGAGTCGAGCGCGCCGCCGCCGCCCACGAGCATCGTGGGGGCGTCGTTGCCGAAGCCGATCGCGAGCGACTTGCGCAGCTGCTCGTACTTGACCTCGTCGACCTGGCTCACGGCGTACATGACGATGAACAGGCCGACGAGCACCGTCATCATGTCGGCGTAGCTGACGGCCCAGCGCTCGTGGTTCTCGTGCTCCTCGTGCTCGACGTGCTTCTTGGGCCGCCGCCCGTGCCCGCCGGAGCCGTGCCCGGAGCTCATGCCGCCTTCTGCGCGTCGGCCGGCATGAGGCTGCGCAGACGCTGGCCGACCAGGCGCGGGTTCGCGCCGGCCTGGATCGCGAGGAGGCCCTCGACGGCGATCTCCATGTGCTGCGCCTCGATCTCCGACGCCCGCGTGATGCGCGCGGCGAACGGCAGCCAGATGAGGTTGGCCGTGAGCAGGCCCCACAGCGTCGCGACGAACGCCGCGCCGATCATGTGGCCCAGCTCGTCGGGGTTGGCGAGGTTCTCGAGCACGTGGACCAGCGACACGACGGTGCCGATGATGCCGATGGTCGGCGCGTAGCCGCCCATGTTGTTGAAGAACTTGGCGGACGCCTTGTCCTGCGCGCGCTTGCTCGCGATCTTGCTCTCGAGCATGTCGCGCAGGTCGTCCGGGTCGGTGCCGTCGATCGCGGCCTGGAGGCCGTCGCGCAGGAACGGGTCGTCGACGCTGCGTGCGGCGTCCTCGAGCGACAGCAGGCCCTCGCGGCGCGCGCGGTCCGCGAGGCCGACGACGGTCTCGACGGTCGCCTCGGAGTCGGGCGCCTTGAACGTGAGCCAGCGGGGCAGGGTCGTGAACGCCCGGATCGTGTCCTTGAGCGTCATGCTCGCCAGGCCCGCGCCGATCGTGCCGCCGATCAC
Source organism: Cellulomonas carbonis (assembly GCF_014636275.1). GTDB lineage: Bacteria > Actinomycetota > Actinomycetes > Actinomycetales > Cellulomonadaceae > Actinotalea > Actinotalea carbonis. The sequence continues at coordinate 278,705 of NZ_BMEB01000002.1, read as the reverse complement.
GAGGATCATCGGGGCCGGCAGGAACACCGACATCGGGTCCGCGCCCTCGATGAGGATCGAGGCGAAGATCATCACGAAGGCGAGGGCGATGCCCCCCAGCGTCGCCGGATCCATCAGTCACGCTCCGAGGGTGCGGGGGACGGGATCGCGCGCAGCGCGGGTGTGGACTGCGACCTCAGCTCGGTGACGGCGGCCATCTCGCCGCTCGCCTGACCGGTCAGCTCGACGGTCGCGGCGACCACCCGGGCGCGGTACTCGACGACGAGCTCGGTGATCTCCTCGAGGGACTCCGCGACGATGTACTTGGTGCCGTCGATGAGCGTGAGGATCGTGTCCGGCGTGGACTCGACCCGCTGGAGCAGGTCGGGGTTGACGGCGAACTTCGGGCCGTTCAGGCGCGTGACGACGATCATGGGATTCCATCCGTGGAGAGCCGAGGGCCCGTCCCTGGGCCTGCACCGATCTGATCGGCGGGGACGGCGGGGTGGTGAGCGGTCCGGGGCGAATCACCCGGTCAGGGGCGGTGCCGCGCGCGGGCGCGCGGAAGCACGCAACCGGCGCCGGCACCCGTCGGGGCGCCGACGCCGGCCGCGGGTCGCGCTGGGTCAGCGCTTGAGGTTCACGAGCTCCTGGAGCAGCTCGTCCGACGTCGTGATGACGCGGCTGTTCGCCTGGAACCCGCGCTGGGCGATGATCAGGTTGGTGAACTCGGCCGAGAGGTCGACGTTCGACATCTCGAGCGCGCCGCCGGTGAGCGTGCCGCGGCCACCCGTGCCGGCCGAGCCGACCGCGGGGTCACCGGAGTTGGCGCTCGTGCGGTAGAGCGAGCCGCCGGCCTTCTCCAGACCGCCCGGGTTGGCGAACGTCGCGAGCGAGACGCGGCCGACGTTCATCTTCATGCCGTTGCTGAACGCCCCGACGAGCGTGCCGTCGGCGGTGATCTGGAACGACTGGAGCGTGCCGGCCGAACGGCCGTCCTGGCTCGCGGCCTCGACCGTGTTGAGGCCCGCGAAGCCCGTGATGGTCGACAGGTCGACCGCGATGCCGCCGACGGCGAGCGTGCCGGCCGAGGTCGGCTGACCCGACGCGTCGAACGTCAGCGTGGCGGTGCCGCTGTCCGCGCCGCGCGCACCCGTGACGTCCCACCCGGTGGCGGTGCGCGTGAAGGCGAGCTGGAGCTGCTGGACGGCACCCTGGCCGTCGTAGACGTCGACCTGGCGGTTGAGCACCGTGCCGACGGCCGCGTCGCTGGGCAGGTTGCCCTCGAACGTCGCCTCGGCGGTCGCGGAGGCACCCATGAGGGTCGCGATCGGCAGGCGCAGGTCGTCGAGCGGCGCGTTCTCGTCGATGACGCCGTTCGCGTCGGCCGCCCAGCCCTGGACGAGGCCGCCCTCGGACGTGACGAGCTGGCCGTTCGCGTCGAACTCGAAGCTGCCCGAGCGCGTGTACATCGACTCGTTGCCGCTGCGGACCACGAAGAAGCCGTCGCCCGAGATCATCATGTCGGTGCTGCGGTTGGTCAGCTGGGCGGCGCCCTGCTGGAAGTTGGTCGTGATGCCGGCGACCTGCACGCCGAGGCCGACCTGCGCGGGGTTCGAGCCGCCGACGCCGTCCTGCGGCGCGCCCGCGTTCTGCATGACCTGCGAGAGCGTGTCCTGGAACTGGGTCTGGCTGGCCTTGAAGCCCGTGGTGTTGACGTTGGCGATGTTGTTGCCGGTGACGTCGAGCATCGTCTGGTGCGCCTTGAGGCCGCTGATGCCGGAGAAGAGCGAGCGGAGCATCGGGGTGTTCCCTTCGTGGAGCTGGGGCGGTCGGACGCGGGGTCAGACGGCCGAGGAGTCGGCGGACCCGGTCGCGGGCGTCGTGCCCTCGACCGGGGTGGTGTCGCCGCTTCCTGCGGCTGAGCTGCCCGAGCTTCCTGCTCCGGGGGTCGTGCTGGGGGTCGTGCCGTCGGGCGCCGTGCCCGTCGTCGTGCGACGGGCGGCGGCGACCTGGTCGAGCGGGATCGTCCACTCGCCCACCGTCACCATCGGCACCTCACCCGCGAACGAGACGGATTCGGCGACACCGGTGCGGGTGATCCCGCTCGCGTCGGTGAACGACACGTCCTGGCCGATGAGGCCGAGCGCGGCGACGCGCATCTGGAGCGCGAAGGACTCGCGCGTGGTCGACGCCACGGACGTGAGCTGCTCCATCGAGGCGAGCTGCGTCGACTGGTTCATCATGTCGCTCGTGTCCATGGGCTGCGTCGGGTCCTGGTAGCGCAGCTGCGCGACGAGGAGCGACAGGAAGACCTCGGAGTCCATGGTCTTCTTCGCCTCGGTGGCGGGCTTGGTGGTCGTGTAGAGGCTCGTCGGCGTCGTGGCCGCCGTGGAGTCGATCGTCATGGGGTCCTCCGTCAGACGAGCAGGTCGAGGCCGCCCGAGGGCGACGTGCGGTGGAGCGGGTCGGTCGGGCGGTCGGTGGCCGCGGTCGCGGCGCCGCCCGTGGTGCGCTGGGTGGGCAGGGCGCGTCCGGCGTCGCGGTCGCCGGGCTCGGCGCCGCGGCGGTCCGCCGCACCCGAGCCGCCCGAACCGAGCTCGAGGTCGGCCGAGAGGCCGGTCGCCGCGAGGTCGCGGCGCAGGTCCGACAGCGACGAGCGCAGCGCCTCCCGGGCCGCGTCGGTCGCGCCGTGCAGCTCGATGCGCACGCCGTCGACGCCGATGTGCGCGACCACCCGCACGGGCCCGAAGCTCTCGGGGTCCACGCGCATCGTGAGCACGTGCTCGCCGAGGGGCGCGGCCCGCAGGGCGCCGAGGCGCACGGTCAGGTGCTGCGTGAGCGTCTCGGGCGTCGCGACGGCCCCCGCGGGCGTGGGTGCCGCGGGTACGGCGACCGACGACGACGCCTCGGCGGGCGCCACGCCGACGACGACGCCGGGCACCGAGGGTGCCGTGGGCGCGGGCGGTGCGGGTGTCGGCGCGGGCGCCGCGGCCGGCGACGTGGACGCGGTTGCGCCGGTCGACGCCGTGGGCTCGGCACCGACGGCGAGCGGGACCTCGGACGCGGCGCCGACGCCGCTCGTGGCGGAGCCCGTCCCGGCGGGCCGGTCCGTCGACGTGCCGGGGACCGCGACGGCCGGGGTCTCGCCCGCGACCGTCCCGCCCGGCGCGTGGGGCGCGTCGGTCGAGGTGGGGCCCGTGGGCGCGACCGGAGAGGCGTGGGGACCGGCGACGGGCGCGCCGTCGGCCTCCCCGGCTCGCGTCGCGGGCACGGCGGTGGCCTGCGCGGACGTGACCGCGGCCGTCCCCGGCACCGGGGCCGTGGAGCCTGCGGGCCCGGCGACCCCCGGCTGGACCGCCGTCGGCTCACCGGACGGCGCACCGGCCCCGTCGACCACCGTCGACGCGGACCCCGCCGCCTCGACCGCCTCCCCTGCCAGGGGCTCGACCGGCGCCTGCGCGGACGGCACGTCGACGACCGTGAGCACCACGTCGGCCATGTGCGCGACGGCGGCCCCGGGCTTCCCACCCGCGGTCACGTCGGCGGCGGTGCCCTGCGACGCGTCGTCGTCGGCCGCAGCACCCGCGTCGGCACCGTCCTGCCCGGCACCGCCCTGCCCAGCACCGGCCGTCCGGCCGCCGGACAGCGCGGCGAGCCTCGCGGTGATGTCGATGACCGTCGCGAGCGGGGCATCGGCACCCTCACCGGCCGCGGCACCCCCGGCCCCCGCGTCGAGCGAGCGCGCGGCGTCGCGCACGACGTCGCCGACGCTGACGGTCGCACCGGTGCCGGCACCCGACGCACGGGCCGGGCCCGACGCGTCGTCGTCGGCGAGAGCCCGGCCGCCGTCGCGCACCGCGTCGTCGAGCGAGCGCGCGAAGTCGCCGTCGCCGCCGTGCGCGCCGCGCGCACCGGCCCGGGCGCCGGACGACGCCCCCGACGGGGCACCCGCGGGCTGCGGGGCCGGCGTCGGCAGCATGACGATCGTGGTCACGGGCGGACCTCCTGGCTGAGGGGCGCGAGGCCCTGGTCTGCGGCGGTGGCAGCGGCGGCGGTCGCGGCGGCGGTCGCGGCGGCACGGCGGCCCGCGGTCTCGTCGAGCACGAGCTGCTCGGCGCGGTCCTCGGCGAGGCGCTCCTCGCGGTCGTGCCGCTCCTCGAGCTTGCCGAGGGTCGTGGTGAGGGTGCGGGCCGCGCTCCACGCGGCGTTCGCGTCGTCGACGACGGCGGCGGCGGAGCGCACGGTGAGAACCGACTCGGTGAGCATCCCGGCGAGCGAGGCGCGCGCCGCGACCGCCGCACGCCACGCGAGCTCGTCGGAGCGCTCGGGCAGGCCCGCGTCGTTGAGCATCGCCTCGGTGTCGCGGCGGCGCTCCTCGGCGCGGGCCCGCGCGGCGTTGGCGCGCGCGAGGTCGGCGGCGGCCTGCTCCTCCTGCAGCTGGCGCAGGCGCAGCAGCCCCGCGAGGCGGAACGCGCTCATGCGGCACCGCCCAGGCGGGCCACGAGGGCCGCGAGGCGCTGCCACGAGTCGCGCGCGTCGGCGACCTCGTCCATGCCCTGGCGCAGGAACGCGTCGATCGCGTCCGAGTTCGCCACGGCCGCGTCGACCAGCGGGTTGGTGCCCGCGGCGTACGCGCCGACGTCGAGCAGGTCCTGCGCGCGGCGTCGCGCGGCGAGCACCTGGCGCAGCCGCGTCGCGACGTCGCGCTGCTCGCGCGTCGTCACGCGGGACGCGACCCGCGAGACCGAGCCGAGCACGTCGACGCTCGGGAAGTGGCCCGCGACGGCGAGCTCGCGCGTGAGCACGACGTGCCCGTCGAGGATCGACCGCGCGGCGTCGGCGATGGGCTCGTTGTGGTCGTCGCCGTCGACGAGGACCGTGTAGATGCCCGTGACGGAGCCGCGCTCGGCGGTGCCCGCGCGCTCGAGCAGCTGCGCGAGCAGCGAGAACGTCGACGGCGGGTAGCCGCGCGTCGCGGGCGGCTCGCCCACGGACAGGCCGATCTCGCGCTGCGCCATGGCCACGCGCGTGAGCGAGTCCATCATCAGCACGACGTCGCGGCCCTCGTCGCGGAACGCCTCGGCGATGCGCGTCGCGACGAACGCCGCGCGCAGGCGGACCAGCGGCGGCTCGTCCGACGTCGCGACGACGACGACGCTGCGCGCCAGGCCCTCGGGACCCAGGTCGTCCTCGAGGAACTCGCGGACCTCGCGCCCGCGCTCGCCGACCAGGGCGATCACGGACACCTCGGCCTCGGTGCCGCGCGCGACCATCGACAGCAGGCTCGACTTGCCGACGCCCGAGCCCGCGAAGAGCCCGAGGCGCTGGCCGCGGCCGACGGTCGTCATCGTGTCGAGCGCGCGCACGCCGAGCGAGAGGGGTGCGTCGACGCGCGCCCGGGCCAGCGCGGACGGCGCGGTACCCGTGACGGGTGCGCGCACGCCCGCGTCGAGCGGGCCCTTGCCGTCGATCGGCCGGCCGAGCCCGTCGAGGACGCGCCCGAGCAGCCCGCGGCCGGTCGGCACCATGAGCGGGCGACCGGTCGAGCGCGCGGGGAGCCCGACGCGCAGGCCGTCGACCGTCCCGAGCGGCATGCAGCGCAGGACCGACGACGTCGCGGCGACGACCTCGGCGACGGTCGACCCCTCGCCGCCCGGGCCCGCGGGACCCGTGCCGTCGGCGGGGTCGCCGAGCTCGAGCAGGTCGCCGACGGCGCCCGGCAGCCCGGCCACGTCGACCGACAACCCGACGACGGCGGCGACCCGTCCGACGCGCTGCGGACGGGCCGCGGCGAGCGCGGCGGCGAACCGCTCGTCGCGCACGGGGTCGACGGAGGCGCCGGCCGTGCCGGGTCCGACCGCCGTCGGGCGCGGGGCGCTCAGCGTCGTCGTCATGCCTCGTCCTCGAGGAGCGCGCGGCGGGCGCGGTCGAGCGCGGTGTCGACCTGCGCGTCGAGGAAGCCGGTCGGGTGCTCGCTCACGGCGCCACCCGGGCGCACCGTCGAGTCGCCGACGAGCGTGACGCCCGCGGGAAGCGTGTGGCGTCCGGCGCCGAGCAGCGCGCGCACCTCGGCGAGGTCGGCCGGGTGCAGCCGGACGGTGTGCACGCCGAGGTCGGCGGGCGTCGCGAGCACGCGGTCGAGCAGCGCGCGGGCGCCGTCGGGTCCGGGGCGCAGCTCGCGGTCGAGCACGGCCTCGGCGAGGTCGAGCGCGGCCTCGTGCACGCTGCGGCGCACGGCGTCGACGGTCGGGACGGTGCGACGCGCGGCGGCCGCGACGGCCTGCTCGAGCAGAGCGAGCGCCTGCTGCACGGCGGCGTCGCGCGCGGCCTCGGCCCGGGCGTGCTGCTCCTCGAGCTCACGACGGCGGCGCTCGGCCGCGTCCGCCGCGGCGCGCGAGCCCGCGGCCCAGCCGGCCGCGTACCCTGCGGCGCGCGCACGCTCGGCGACGGCCTCGCCGGCGGCCGACGACGCGGGCAGCGCAGCCGGGCGGAACGTCGTGACGTCAGGCAACGAACTCGTCCTCGCCCTCGCGGCGGATGACGATCTGGCCGCCCTCCTCGAGCTTGCGGATCGCCTGGACCACCTGGGCGCGCGCGTCCTCGACCATCGACAGGCGGACCGGGCCGAGCAGCTCGATCTCCTCGACGAGGTTCTCGCGGGCCCGCTCGGACAGGTTGCGCATGATCTTGTCGCGCACCTCGTCGTCGGCGCCCTTGAGCGCGATGGCGAGCTGGCCCATCTCGACGCCGCGCAGGACGAGCTGGATGGCGCGCTCCTCGAGCAACGTGATGTCCGCGAACACGAACATCCGGCTGCGGACCTCCTCGGCGAGCGACTGGTCGCGCGCCTCGAGGCCCTCGAGGATGAGCTTCTCGGTCGTGGGGTCGGCGCGGTTGATGATCTCGACGAGCGGCTGGACGCCGCCGACGGCCGCCATCTCCTGCGGCGTGAGCACCGCCGACGCCTTGCGCTGGAGGTTCTCGGCGACCACCGCGACGACGTCGGGCGACGCGCGCTCCATGAGCGCGATGCGGTGCGCGACCTCGGCCTGCACCGCGGGGGCGAGGCCGGTCATGATCGCCGAGGCGTGGTCGGGGCGCAGGTGCGCGAGCACGAGCGCCATGGTCTGCGGGTGCTCGCCCGACAGGAGCGAGACCACCTGGCGCGCGTCGGCGTACTGGAGGAACTCGAACGGCTGTCCCTGGAGCGAGCTCGCGAGCCGCTCCATCATCCCGGCGGCCTTCTCGCGCCCGACGGACGCCTCGAGCAGCGCCTGGGCGACGCCCAGGCCGCCGCGTCCGGCGTACGTGCTGCCGCCCATCGCCGCCGCGTGGAACTCCTCGATGACGCCGTTGGCCATCTCGGGGTCGACGCGCTCGAGGCGCGCGATCTCGGTGGTGAGCTCCTCGATCTCGGTCTCGTCGAGCATCGACATGACCTTCGCGGCCTGCTCCTTGCCGATCTGGATCAGCAGCAGGGCGGCCTTCTGCGTGCCGGTGATCTCACCGGGCGCCAGGCGGCTCACCGGCGGGCCCCGACGAGCCAGCCGCGCAGGGCGTCGGCGACCTCGGCGGGCTGCTCGGCGGCCAGCGCCATGACGTCCTCACGCTTCGCGGCGATCGGGTCGACCTGCTCGGGTGCGGGCAGCATCGGCGTCTCGGGCTCGACCGGGGCGGGCAGCTCGACGACGTTCGTCTGCTCGGCCTCGAGCGCGCCGAGGTCGATCGCGGTGCGGCGCGCGCGGCGGTTCCGCCGCGCGATCATGACCACGAGGATGATCATGATCAGGAGTGCGACGCCGGCGATGATGCCGGTCCGGATCAGCTCGTTGGTCTGCTGCGCCTCCTCGGCGGCCGCGGCGGCGGCGAGCGCCTCCTCGGCGGCCTCCGCGTTGGCCGTGTCGAACGCCATGCGGGACACCGAGACGACGTCGCCGCGCTCGGCGTCGATGCCCGCGGCGGCCGCGACGGAGGCCTCGAGGTCCGCCATGTCGATCGCGGCGCCGGCCTGCTCGGAGACGACGACGGAGACCGACTGGCGACGAACGGACCCGGGGGCGCTCGTGAGCTGCTCGACGACCTTGTTGACGGGGTTGTTCACCGTCTCGGACTCCTTGCGGTACTCGCCGTCGCCGGCGGCACCGTCAGGGACCGCGATGTTGTCCGGGCCGAGCACACCACCGGTCGCGGTGCCCGTGCCCGTGTACTCCTCGAGCGTCGTCGCGCTGCTCAGCGCGGGGACGCCCTCGGCGGGCGTGTAGGTCTCCGACGTGCGGGCCGTGCGGTCGTAGTCGAGCTCGGCGCTGACGCTGACGACCGCGTTGCCGACGCCCACGAGCTTGTCGAGCATCGCCTGCACGTTCGCCGCGACGCGGGACTCGTACTCGCCCGTCTGCGCGCTGTCGAGGCCGGCACCCGGGCCGCCGCCGACGGCGGAGAGCACCTTGCCGTCGGCGTCGATCACGGCGACGTCGGTGGGCTCCATGCCCTCGATGCCGGCCGAGACCAGGTGGACGATCGACTGCACCGACTGCGACGAGAGGCCGCTGCCGGGCGCAGTCTCGACGAAGACCGAGGCGGTCGGGTCGGGCGTCTCGTCGACGAACACGCTGTCCTCGGGGAGCGCGAGGCGCACCGACGCGTTCTCGACGCCGCGGATCGCGCCGATGGTGCGCGCGAGCTCGCCCTCGAGGGCGCGCTGGTACGTGACCTGCTGCTGGAACTCCGACGACGTCATGCCCATGTCGTCCAGGAGCGAGTAGCCCGCGCCGTCGGACGACGCGCTCGGCAGGCCCGCCGACGCGAGCGCGAGGCGCTGCGAGTACAGCGCGCTGTCCGGCACGAGGACCGTCGAACCGCCGTCGGCCAGCTCGTACCGGACGCCCTCGCCCTCGAGGTGGTCGACGATCGCGCTCGCGTCCGTCGCGGACAGGTTCGCGAACAGCGGGCTCATCGTCGGCTTCGCCAGCCACGACGAGAGCGCGACGCCGCCGAGCACGAGCACGGCGAGGCCGATGACCGCGAGCGTGCGCTGCGCGAGGTCGAACTGCTTGACCTGCTCCTGGAGGCGGCCGAGGAGGCCGCTGATCTGCGCGGGCATCAGGCCTGCATCCTCATGATCTCGGTGAACGCCTCGACGGCCTTGTTGCGGACCGCGGCGGTCAGCTCGAGCGCCACCGCGGCCTGCGACGACGCGATGGTGTAGTCGTGCACGTCGTCGAGGTCACCCGTGACGGCCTTGACCGCGAGCGCGCTCGACTGCGACTGCAGGCCCTGGACCTGGTCGATCGCCGCGGCGAAGTCGAGGCCGGAGGTCGGGCTCACGGCCTGCGCGGCCTGGGCTCCCTGGAGCCCCTGGAGGCCGGCACCCTGGACGCCGATGCCGGGGACGAGGCCCGTGACGGACCCGATCGCGTCGATGTTCATCAGCTGCGTCCGATCTGCAGTGCCGCCTGGTAGCTCTCCTTGGCGCGGTCGACCACGGCGGCGTTCGCCTGGTAGCCGCGCTGCGCCATGATCAGCTGGGTCATCTGGGCCGACATGTCGATGTCGGGGTAGCGCACGTAGCCCTCGGCGTCGGCCAGGGGGTGGTCGGGCTCGTAGACCATGCGGCCCTCGGCGCTGCCGAGCGCGATGCCGCCGACCTGCACGCCGCCCTGCGCGCCGTACTCGTTCGCCTGCGCGACGACGTAGCGGGCCTGGAAGGCCGCCTCACCCGTCGGGCGCACGGTGTTGACGTTGGAGAGGTTGTCGCTGACCGCGTCGAGCCACTTGCGGTGGACGGTCATGCCGGTGCTCGCGATGCCGATCGCGCCGAACGTGCCCATCAGGCGCTCCTCATCGCGGTGCGCAGCCGGCTGAACGTCCCGTCGACCGCCTGCGTCGCGAGCTGGTAGCGCAGCCCGGTGTCGACGTTGGAGAGCGTCTCGGTGTCGAGGTTGACGTTGTTGCCGTTGGTCCGCGTGGGCTCGAGCGAGCGGGCGACCCGGGGGGAGACGGCACCGGACCCGTCGGAGACGGCGGCGCGGAGCGAGTCCTCGAAGGACACGCGTCCGGCGAGGAATCCGGGCGTGTTGATGTTCGCGACGTTGTCGGCGATCACGCGCTGGCGCAGGGCCAGCCCGTCGAGCGCGCTGTTCATCGCGACGAAGCTCACGGACGTGAACACGTCGGGCCTCCGGGTCGAGGTTCGTGCTTGTCGGCCCAGTCCATGGCCTGCGAGGTGAGCGATCCGTGCTCGGGTGGCTGATCGGCCGTCCGGGGGACGTGATGAGGAGTCCCGGGGGGTTCCCGCCAGCGCTTTCACCCGGCCGGGCGTGACGCACCGGGACCTTCGGTGCCGGGTCGGGGCGGTGCGGTCACGGCCGGTTCAACCGGACGCCCCGGGACGCAACCGGCGCCGAGGGGCGGGTCGGCTCCCGGCCCCGGACGCCGAGTTCGCGGATTCAGCACCGACTTCGCGGTTCTCGCGCGCGAAGTCGGCGGGGAACCGCGAAGTGGGCGACGCGACTCCGTCCACGTCGAGCCCGGCGCGCGGCTCGGCGCCGCCAGGCGGGGCGGGTCGGCCCCGTCAGGGGATGTCGACGACCGGCACGGTGACCCCTCAGGCGGGGGTGTCGAGGTAGACCGGGACGCTCGGCGCCGTCGCGCGCATGGCCTGGACGGCGCGCGTGTGGCGGCGGCTCAGGTCGGCGGCCTCGGCGAGGCGTCGGGCGACGTCGAGCTGCCGGTCGAGCACGGTGCGGGCGCGGTCGACGAGGTCCGTCGGCAGCGGCCCGAGGCCCGCGGGCGGCGCCCACGGCGCGGGCGGGTCCTGCGCGATGTGGCCGAGCGTGAGCATCTGCTCGGCGAGCGCGACGTCGAGCTCGAGCTCGGCGAGCGCGTCCTCCCACGCACTGCCCCAGCCCGACGACGGCGCGGCGGACGCGGCCGCCGACGGCGACGCGGGTGCGGCGGGGTGGGCCGCGCCGGTGGTCACGGCGGGCTCAGCCGACGCCGAGCTCGCCGAACGGGCGGGCGGCGGTCGCGGCGGCGACGGGCTCGAGGGGGGTCGCGGTGCGGGCGAGCTCGTCGGCGGCCTGGTGCCACGCGTCCCGCAGCGGCTCGACGAGCTCGCGGCACGCGGCGGTGCGGTCGGCGTCGCCGGCGACGTTCGCGCCGATGAGCTCGGTGAGGAGGAACGTGTAGACGCTCATGAGCTGCTTGGCACCGTCCCACGCGTCGAGCTGGAGGGTCGCGGCCAGCTCGGTGACGATGTCCTGCGCGTGCGTCAGGTGCGGGCCGGCAGCGGCACGGTCGCCGGCACGCTGCTCGGTCTCGGCGCGCGTGAGGTCCAGGACGAGGCGGTCGTAGAGCATCGTGAGGAGCTTCGCCGGGCTCGCCGTCGCGACGGTGTCGTCGACGTAGCGGCTGCGCAGTGCGGTGTAGTTCATGTCCTCGCTCCTCAGGAGTTGTTCGCCGCGAGGCCCGCGAGCTGTCCGGCGAGCCAGTTCGACTGGCTCTGCATCTTCGACAGCGTCACCTCGAGCGACGAGTAGGTCTTCTGCAGGCTCGCCTTGCGCAGCTCGAGGCGGCGGTCCCAGTCCTCGATCTGCGTGCCGTAGTCCTTGACGAGCTGCTCCTGGCCCGTGATCTTGCGGGTCAGCGAGCCGTCGACCTTGTCGGAGATGCCGGTCGCGACCGTGCCGACGCGGTCGGCGAGCTGCGTCATCATCGACTGGACGCCGGCGGGGTCCGCCGCGAGCGCCTCGGTGAACTTCGCCTCGTCGAACGTGACGGTCCCGTCGCGGCCGAGCACGATGCCGATCGTCGACGGGGACTTCCCGTCGACGGGGTAGGAGACGGCCTCGGTGAGCTGCTGCCGCATGCCGCGGACCATGCTGTCGCCCGAGAACAGGCCGCCGGTCACGGACGTGGTCCCGTCGGGGTTCGTCTTCGTCGTCGTCGTCGTGCGCGAGGTGATCTCGGAGAACACGACGCCGACGGCGCCCACGAGACCCGACGCGAGCTTCTTGAGGCCGTCCTCGTCGCGGGCGACGGTGACGGTCGCCGGGTCCTCGCCGACGGCGGTGACCTTCGAGACGGTCACGTCGACGCCGGTCATGAGGCCGGTGAAGGTGTTGGAGGCGCTCGTGAACTGCGTCTCGGCGGAGGTGCCCTTCCAGAGGGTCACCTGCGCGCTGGACGCCGCGCGCACGAGGTCGCCGTCGAGACGCGTGGCCGTCCCGCCGTCCACGGCGGCCTGGTCGACGGTGCCCTTGTAGACCGAGAACGCGTTGGTGGTCCCGGTCGAGACGCCGGTCAGCTGGAGGCGGTAGGTCGCCGGGTTCGTCCCGTCACCGCTCGAGACCTGGACGACGCTCGCGCGCACGCCGGCGTCGGCCGACGCGTTGATCGCCTTCGCGATGTCCGACAGGGAACCCGTCGTCGGCTCGATCGTCACGAAGGTGCCGTCACCCTTGCGGATCGTGACGGCGGGCGGCACGTCGAGGAGCGTGCCGTCGTCGGGGACGGCCGCCGTCAGCGAGATCTGGCTCGCTGCGACCGTGTCCACCGAGAACGTCACGCTGCCCGGCTGCGCCGTCGCCCCAGCCTTGACCGCCACCGACGTCGCGGTGCTGGTCCCCTTGTAGAGGTCCCACGACGCGGGCTTGGCAGCCTTCGTCGCGGCCTCCGCGAGCGACGCGACCTTCGTGTTCAGGCCCTGGAGCGCCGTGACGAGGCTCTGCGTCGACGACGACTTCTGCTTGAGCATGGTCTGCGGCATCGCCTCGACCTGCATGAGCTGGTTGATCAGGCTGGTGGTGTCCAGCCCGCTCACCAGGCCGTCGATGCCCATGGCGACCATGATCGGCACTCCTCGGGGTGGGTCTGACAGAGGTCCGGCCGGCGGCGAGGTGACGGTGCGTCATCCCGCCGCCGGCCGGAGGGTCCTGCTGGGTCCTACCTGTCCTTCAGCGCTGCTCGGTCAGGGACCGGATCAGCGGAGGAGGGACATGACGCCCTGGGGGATCTGGTTGGCCTGGGCGAGCATCGAGGTGCCGGCCTGGGACAGGATCTGGGCGCGGGTGAAGCTGACCATCTCGGACGCCATGTCGGTGTCGCGGATCCGGCTCTCGGAGGCCGAGAGGTTCTCCACGGCGACGTTGACGTTCTTGATGGTGTGCTCGAACCGGTTCTGCAGCGCACCGAGGCCGGCACGAGCGGTCGAGACCGACTTGATCTGCTCGTCGATCAGGTTGATCGAGGCCTGCGCGTTGGTGGCGTTCTCGTAGTTGAGGCCACCGGTCACCGGGGTGCCCGCGACACCGGCGTCGAAGCCGGCCGCCGGAGCGGTCGTTCCCACGGTGCCACCGTCGATCGCCGTCACGACGATGCCCGTGCCGGCGCCGTTCGCGTCCTTCTCCACCGTCACGGTGAAGTTGGCGGCGAAGTTCGCGTCGGCGCGCAGCGCGTCGGCGTACTCCTCGACGCTCTGGAAGCCCGCACCACCGGCGGTGTCGGAGAGCGCGCCCGTGGTCACGGACGTCGCGACGCCACCCTTGGTGCTGGTGAAGGTCGCCGCCGCCGTCGTGAGGCCGGCCAGGGTGCCACCCGTGACGTCGAACGTGGTGCCCGTCGTCGTGAGGTCGCCGCCCGAGAGGTTCTGCGAGATGGCCTTCACGTTGGCGCCCGCGAGCGAGACCGTGATCTGGCTGTCGGCGTCGCCGTCAGCACCGACCTGGAACTTGAGCTCCGAGGTCGAGCCGTCGAGCAGCTTGGTGCCGTTGAAGTTCGTGGACTTCGAGATGCGGTCGAGCTCCGAGACGAGGCTGTCCGACTCGGTCTTGATGTTGGCGCGCGCCTCGGTGTTGTTCGAGTCGTTCGCGCCCTGGACGGCCAGGTCGCGAACACGCTGGAGGATGGCGTGCACCTCGGTCAGGGCACCCTCAGCGGTCTGGACGACGGAGATGCCGTCCTGGGCGTTGCGGGCCGCGACCTTCAGGCCGCCGACCTGCGAGCGCAGGCCCTCGGAGATGGCGAGACCGGCAGCGTCGTCCGCCGCGCGGTTGATCCGGAAGCCGGACGAGAGCTTCTCGAGCGACTTGCCGAGGTCGTTCTGCGTGTTGGACAGGTTGCGGTACGAGTTGACCGCCGCGATGTTCTGGTTGATCGAGAGACCCATGATGGAACTCCTCCTTGACTCGGGCCGATATCCGCCGCCCCTCCATGGGCGAGCAACCGTCTGATCGGTCGGGGCCCCGGACCGATGAGGAACTCCGGGGACGTTTCTCGTTTCTTCACCCGCTCGGGTGGCGCGTCGTGCATGACGACGGGGCGCGTCGTGCGTGACGAGGCGCGTCGTCCGGGTCACCCACCCCGGGGACGACGGAGGGCCGCACCCCTCAGGGGTACGGCCCTCCGCGTGGCTTCCTGCCGCCGGCCCGCCCGGCCGACGTCCTGCTGTTCCTGCGTGCTACGACCTACCCACTGCCTCGCTGCGTCCTTCTCGCTGCGTCCGGCCCTGGTCAGCCGACGGCGAGCTCGCGGGCGTCGAGCGCCGCGTACTCGTCGTGCGTCGCGGTCGGGGTGAACCGCTGCGTCGGGACCTGCTGGACGGTCGCGGCGGCGCCGGCCGTCGCGGCACGCGCGGCCACCTCGGCGAAGTACGTCCGACGACGACGCTCGGCGACGCCGTCGGGGCGCTCGGCGGTCGGGACGAGCTGCGGGTCGAGGCTCGAGTTGATGCCGTCGCGCAGGAGCGCGAGCGCCTCGGTGCGGAGCTGGCTGATGCGGGACTGGGTCACGCCCAGCTCCTCGGCGAGCTCCGCGACGGGACGGTCGTGGAAGAAGAGCTGCTCGACGACGTGGCGCAGGCGCTCGGGCAGCGCCTGGATGCCGGCGCCGAGGTACTGGAGGCGCTCGCTCGCGAGCAGGCTCTCCTCGGGGCCCATGCCGGTCGCGACGACGGTCTCGGCGATCGAGCCGTCGAAGCCCTCGATGGACAGGACGCGCGTCTCGGCGTCACCGCGTGCGGCGTCGACGTCCTCGACGGCGCAGCCCATCGCCTCGGCGAGCTCCTCGCGCGTCGGGGTGCGGCCGAGGGTGCCGGTCATCTCGTCGGTGAGGGTCGTGACGCGGCGGGCCCGCTGGCGTGCGCCGCGCGAGACCCAGTCCATGCTGCGGAGCTCGTCGACGAGCGCACCGCGGATCCGCAGTGCCGCATAGCGGGCGAACGGGACCCCGGTGGTCTCGTCGTAGGAGCGCGCGGCGCGGACGAGGGCGAGGTGCCCGGCGGAGACGAGGTCGCTGCGGGAGACGTAGCTGGGGACCCGCGCGAGCATCGCGTTGACGTGGTAGCCCACGAGGGCGAGGTTCTCGGTGACGAGGACGTTCGTCGGGTGGTCGGTGGAAGCCATGACCGGTGTTTCGGGGTGTGATCAAGGGCACTTGAGCGAGTTCCTGAGATGAATTTCCGGAGCCCCGGAACGATCATGTGCGCGTTAACACGGACGCTACGAAGACGGCCCGAATGTCCGTCTTCCGTGCGTGGCGAACCGGGCACAAGGGGTCCGGTCCGACTTGCGACTGTGACGCACGTCACACCGGCGTTCGGGTCATCCTCGGCCGCTCACGGCGTGTCGCAGCCGGCGAGGTCCTATGACCTCGGTGTCCGGCACGTCCCGCCAGGACGACCACCCGGTGGAAGCGACGGGGAAAAGGTCATGATCGGCCTCGCCCGTCCGATCAGACCCCAGACAACGGTGCGGCGTGCCCGCACCAGGTCGACGCGACGTCGAGGAGAGGTGCTTGATGGGTCTGAACGAGCTGTCCGGGGTGCTGTGGCGGGAACGCCAGCTCCTCGAGCTGCTGCTGTTCAAGCTCGAGGAGGAGCAGCTGATCCTCACGAGCGGGCGCACGCAGTGGCTCGGCCACGCGACCCGCGAGGTGGAGTCGGTGCTCGACCAGATCCGCGTCGTCGAGCTGGGGCGCTCGGTCGAGGCGGACGGCGCGGCGCTCGAGCTGGGCCTCGAGCCCGGCTGCGGCCTGCTCGCCATGGCCGAGCGCGCGCACTCCCCCTGGGGTGAGCTCCTCCGTGACCACCACGCCGCCTTCGTCGACCTGACCGACCAGATCAACCAGCTCGCGCAGTCGAACAAGGAGCTCCTGTCGAGCTCCCACCGCGCGACGCAGGAGACCCTCATGAGCCTTCAGGACACCGTCCGCACCTACGACGTCCACGGCGAGGCCAGTGGCGCGTCCGGGAGCGTCCAGCTCCTCGACCGGGCGCTGTGACCGCCCGATGAGCACCTTCTCGGGCCTCGGGACCGCCCTCTCGTCCCTCATGGCGCAGCGCCAGGCGCTCGACGTCGCCGGCCAGAACATCGCCAACGCCAACACCAAGGGCTACACGCGTCAGCGCGCCGAGCTCACGTCCGTCGAGTCGCTCAGCGTCCCGACGATGTTCTCGTCGTCGCAGGCCGCCGGGAACGGCGTCAAGGTCACCGGCATCAGCCGGCTCGGCGACACGTTCCTCGACGACCGCGTCCGCGCCGAGACCGGCACGTCGTCGTTCCGCAAGGCGCAGGCCTCGGCGCTCTCGCGCCTGGAGTCGACGCTCACCGAGCCCGCCGACAGCGGCGTCGCCGCCGCGCTCGGCGAGTACTGGGCCGCGTGGGAGGACGTCGCGAACCGTCCCGACGACACCGCCGCGCGACAGGTCCTCATCGGTGCCGCCGACGCCGTCGCGTCCCAGGTCTCGGCGGGCTACCGCGCGACCGAGACCCAGTGGCAGCAGATGCGCACCGAGACCCAGACGCTCGTCACCGAGGTCAACACGACCGCCGAGCAGGTCGCGCGCTACAACGAGCAGATCCGCTCGATCATCGTCACCGGCGGGTCGCCCAACGAGCTCGTCGACCAGCGCGACCAGCTCGCGCTGCGCCTCGCCGAGCTGACGGGTGCGACAGCGCGCCACCGCGACGACGGCACCATGGACCTGCTCGTCGACGGCAACCCGCTCGTCACCGGCATCGGCGCGTCGGCCCTCGAGGTCACGGGCGACCACCGGATGACCGACGGCACGACGTCGACGATCAACCAGGTCGGCCTGCGCTGGGCGAGCACGGGCACGCCCGTGACGCCGACCAGCGGCGTCCTGGCGAGCCACCTCGCCGTCCTCTCGCCCGACGGCCCGCTCGCGGGCGCGGCCGGGACGTGGAACGCGCTCGCCACGCGCCTCGCCGAGAGCGTCAACACGATCCACCGCACGGGTGCGGGCCTCGACGGCGTGTCCGGTCGCGACTTCTTCGCGGTCGACGGCGGGATCCCCGCCACGGGCCTGCGCGTCGCGGTGACCGACCCCGCCCAGGTGGCCGCGGCCGCCGTCGGGCAGGGCACGTACGACGGCTCGCTCGCCGACCGCCTCTCGCAGGTCGGCCAGGGCGCCGACAGCCCGGACCGGCTCTGGCGCGACTTCGTCGTCGACCTGGGCGTCCGGACCCGCGCCGCCGACCAGCGCGCGACGGTCAGCGAGGCCGCGCGCGCGACCGCCGAGAACCTCCAGCTCTCGCAGGCGTCCGTCGACATCGACGAGGAGACCGTGAACATGCTCGCGATCCAGCGCGCGTACGAGGGTGCGGCCCGCGTCCTCACCGCGGTCGACGAGATGCTCGACGTCCTCATCAACCGCACCGGCGTGGTCGGGAGGTAGCCGCCGTGATCAACCGTGTGACGCACCAGACCGTGCAGCGCTCGACGCTCGCGAACCTCCAGCTCAACCTGGACCGGATGTCCGGGCTCCAGGGGTCGCTGTCGAGCGGCAAGCTCATCACCAAGCCGTCGGACGACCCGAGCGGCACCGCCAAGGCGATGCAGTTCCGCGCCGAGCAGCGCGCCGCCGAGCAGGCCGCACGCAACGCGGCCGACGGCAGCTCGTGGCTCACGACCGCGGACACCGCGCTCCAGACGTCGCTCGCCGGCCTGCGCCGCGCACGCGACCTCACGGTGCAGGGTGCGAGCACGGGCGTGCTCAACGCCACGGCGCGAGAGGCGCTCGCGCTGGAGATCGAGGGCCTGCGTGACGCGCTCCTGAGCCAGGCCAACACGAGCTACATCGGCCGCTCGGTGTTCGCGGGCACGAGCGACGCGGACACCGCCTTCACGGGCCCGACCGGCACGCCGCCGTACACGTGGACCGGCACCGCCGGCGCCACCGTCGAGCGCCGCCTCGCCCCGGACACGACCGTGCGCGTCGACGTCGACGGCCGCGCAGCCTTCGGCGAGGGCGACGACTCGGTGTTCGCGGTCCTCGACCGGATCGCCACCGACCTGCGCGCGGGTGCCGACGTGAACCCGCGCCTCAACGAGATCGACACGCGGATGACTGCGATGCTGGGTGAGATCGCCGGCGTCGGCAGCCGGCAGAACCAGGTGCTCTCCGCCCAGGACAGGATCGAGAAGACGCTCGTGGACCTCAAGGGATCCATCGCGGCCGTCGAGGACATCGACCTCGCCGCGACGCTCGTCGACCTCCAGGCGCAGGAGGTCTCCTACCAGGCGGCCCTCGGCGCGGCGTCGCGCGTCCTGCAGCCGAGCCTGCTGGACTTCCTCCGATGAGCGTCACCGTGACCGTCGACCCGGCCGACCAGCGGACCGGGACCCGCAGCGTCCCCGAGCAGCTGAGCTTCGTCGCTCCCCCGCCCGGGATGCTCGACCTGCGCCGCTTCACGCTGAGCGCGCTCGACGACGCCGGCTTCCTGTTCGCGCTGCGCAGCGCCGAGCAGTCCGCCGTGCGCCTGTTCGTCATGCCGCCGCGCCCCTACTTCCCCGCGTACGCGCCCGAGGTCGACCCGTCGGTCCTGGGCTCGCTCGAGGCCGACGCCGACGACGCCGTGCTGCTCGTCGTCGTCCACCCGGGCACCGACGGCGAGCACCCGACCGCCAACCTGCTCGCACCCGTCGTCGTCAACGCGCGCACGGGTGCGGCGGCGCAGGTCGTGCTCGACGGCGACGAGTGGCCCCTCCGTGCCCCGCTCGCCGCGACGGGCACCGCGGCCTGAGCCGTCGTCGGCGCGAACCGACCGCGGGGTTCTCGTGAGCCCCTCTCCGGCACGCCTGCGCACCGGCACGCGTCCGCTCCCACGCGTCCACGCGTCGTCGTCCACCGTCCCCGGCTTCACCCGGGGCGACCCGTCAGATCCCCGGCCGTGCGGCCGATGTGCTCGGAGCAATGACCCCGTCGCCGAGGAGCTGACGTGAACGAGTCGACACCCGAGGGGGCGCCGGGCGCCGAGCGCTCCGTCGCCACGCACGCGCGGTCGGCCGCCGTGGCCGCCGTCCAGGGGACCGTCCACCGGCGTCCCGTCGTGACGCTCGACGGCCACGTCGTCGGGTACTGGGTCACGGTGAACCTCGACGCGGGCGTCGTCCCGACGCAGCGCGCGACCGACCCGGGCACGCGCCACACGCCCGACGTGCAGGCCGCCCGCCTGCACGAGGCGTACCTCGCGCTCGACCTGCCCAACCTGGTCGCCGACCGGTTCGTCTTCCTCCCCGCGACGCCCGCGATGCTCGACGGCTTCGTCCCGACGCCGGTCCTGCCGGGACGCGTCGTGCTCGTCCTGCCCACCGGGTTCGAGCACCGGCCCGACGCCGTCGAGCGCGCCGCCGCGCTGCGCGGGCTCGGGATGCAGCTCGCGATCGACGACTACCGCGGCGAGCCCGCGCAGGAGCTCCTCGTCCCGCAGGTCGGCTTCGTGACGGTGCGCGTCGGGGTCGGTCCGGTCGCACCGCTCGTCCACCACGTGCACCGCGGGCGCGTCCGCGTCCTGGCGACCGACGTGCGCGACCGCGCCGACGAGGACCAGTGCCGTGCGTCGGGCGTCGACGCGATCGTCGGCACGCAGGCGGAGCGCGACCTCCAGGTCACCGTCCCGGGCAGCGCGGGTAGCGCTGCCGGCACGGTCGGCGATGCCGGCGGGTCCGGCGCTGCGAGCCCGGCCACCGTCCCCGCCGCGCGGCCCGCCGCCGACGACGACGCCTCGGCCGAGCAGCGTGCCGCGGCGGCCTCGCGCGTGCTGCGCGCCGGCCAGGCGCAGTGCCTCGCCGTCATGCACCTGCTGCACGACCCCGAGATGCAGTTCGGGCACGTCTCGCAGGTCATCGACACCGACCCCGTCCTGACGCTGCGCGTCCTGCACCTGGTGAACAGCGGCGCGTTCGGGCTGGGGCACGAGATCGACACGGTCGCGCAGGCCACCGTGCTGCTGGGCGCGCGCGAGCTCACGACGCTCGTGACAGCGCTGCTGCTCGACGCGCGCCCCGACGCCATGGACAGCCTCTGGCTGATCCTGGCGCGCGCGCTCACGTGCGAGACGCTGGCCGGCGACTCGACGGCGTACACCGTGGGGATGCTGTCGGCCCTCGCCGAGCAGCTGGGGATCCCGGTGTCGGTCATCGTCGAGAAGGTCGGGGTCTCCCAGACGGTCGCCGCGGCGATGCGGCACGAGGCCGGCCCGTTCGGTCCCGTGCTGGCCGCCGTGCGCGCGCACGAGCGGGCCGACGCCCTGACCGTCGTCACGACCGGGTTCGTGCCCGAGGAGGTGTCGGCCGTCTACATGCAGGCCGTGGCCGACGCCCTCGCGACCGCGCGGGCCGTCACGCGGGAGCCGTCGGGGTTCTGACGGCGGGGTCCACCCGCGCGTCGGCGGGTGCTGCTTCACTCGTCCCGTGACCACGCCGCACGACATCGCGCTGCTGCGCCTCGCTGCGCAGCGCCTCGCAGGCCCGCGTGCCGGGACGCCGACGGACGCCGTGCGGCACCTGCTCGCCGTCCAGGGTCAGGACCTGCCTGGCGCGCTCCTCTCGATCGCCCTGCGCACCGTCGAGCCGTCGCGGGACGCCGTCGTCGCCGCGTTCGACGCGGGTGAGGTGGTCCGGACCTGGCCGATGCGCGGGACCCTCCACGTCGTCGCTGCCGAGGACGTCGCCTGGACGGTCGCGCTCATGTGCTCGCGGCCCCTCGCCTCCGCTGCGAGCCGACGTCACCAGATCGGCCTGACCGAGGCCCATGTGGCGGCGGCCGAGGACGTGGCGCGCACGGCCCTCGCGGGGGGCGGCGCGACGCGCGCCGAGCTGCTCGCCACCTGGACCGACGCCGGCATCCCGACGGCCGGAGGACCCGGGTACCACCTCATCGCCTACCTCGCGCAGTCCGGTGTCGTGTGCCAGGGGCCGTTCAGCGGGGCGGAGCAGCTGATCGTCCTGGTCGACGAGTGGGTGCCCGGTCCTCGACGCCTCGACGAGGACGAGGCGCTCGCCGAGCTCGCTCTCCGCTACGTCGTCGGGCACGGCCCCGCGACGGACAAGGACCTCGCGCGGTGGTCCGGCCTCCCGCTGGGGAAGGTGCGACGAGGACTCGCGGCGGCGCACGAGAGCGCGGGGACGAGCGCCGGCACCGCGGACCGCGGTCCGGGGTCGCCCACGACGGGGCACGACGGCACCGCGAGGCGCGACGACGCGACGGGCACCGGGCCGACGGCACGCCTCACCACGCTCGAGGTCGACGGCGTGACGTACCACCTCGCGGCCGACCTGCCGGACCTCCTGGCCGACCACCGCGACGACGCCCGACGGACCATGCTCCTCCCGGGTTTCGACGAGATCGTCCTCGGCTTCGCCGACCGCAGCGCGACCGTCCCGCCGGAGTTCGCCGACCGGATCGTCCCCGGCGGCAACGGCATGTTCCGTCCCACGGTGCTGCACGACGGCGTGGCGGTCGGCACCTGGCGGCGCGTCGGTTCCGGCGCACGACGGCGGGTCGAGGTCGAGCCGTTCGGCGACCTCCCCGCGGGCGTCGCCGGCGACGTGGAGACGCGCGCAGCCGCGCTCGTGTGACGTGGCGGTCGGGCCGGTCAGGGAGATCAGGTCCGCTGCCGGACCGTCCTCACCGGCTCCTGTTCCGGCTCCTTGCCCCTCGTCGCCGTCGGCGGGTCCTCACGGGTGCGCGCTCACCGGGATCACGCTCAGCAGTACCTCGTCCCCATCTTGCGAGGTCCGCGGGTGTCCACATCCCTCGGCACGCACGTCGGCCGTGTCACACCCTTTGGGTAGATTCGTACACATGTTCGACACCGGGTCGGGGGACTTCGCGGGCGGCGCGCCGCACCGCGCGGTGCCTGTGGCGACGGTGCCGGACGACGTCCCCATCGACGACCTGCTGAGTGCACCTCCGTCGCCCGGCGTCGCCGCGGCGCTCGCGAGGCTCGACCTCACGGTGCTGGACGACGTCGAGCTCGCGCGCGCGATCGCGGCGTGGGACCGGGTGGTGTCGTGGGCAGCGTCCCAACAGGCACGGGTCGTGACGGAGCTGGCGCACCGGGAGCCCCCACGCCTGGCGCCGGACTCCTACGTCGCGGACACGATCGCGTGCGAGCTGGCCGTCACCCGACGGTCCGCTCAGCTGCTCGTCGACCGGGCATGGGGCCTTGCAGACGCGCCCGTCCTGGCCGAGGAATTGGACCGCGGGACCCTCAGCGTGGCCAAGGCGGACGCGCTGCTCAAGGGCACCGAGCACCTTCCCACCGACCTCGCCGCCCAGGTCCACGGCCAGGTCCTGCCCGACGTGCGGCGCCGCACCGTCCCGCAGGTCAAGGACGCGGTCCGACGCGCCGAGCAGGCCATCGCCCCCCACCAGGCCCTGCGACGCCACGACCGCGCCCGCGCCCAGCGCGGGGTGTGGCTGCGCCCAGCACCGGACGCGATGGCCTGGGTCAACGCCTACCTCCCCGCCACCGACGCCATGCAGGTGATGACCGCCGTCGACGCCCTCGCGACCTCCTGCGCCGCCGACGACGACCGACCCGCAGACGCCCGCCGCGCCGACGCCCTGACCGACCTCGCCGCCACGGTCCTGGACCGTGGCACCGACCTCACCGGCGCACCCCTGCCGAGCCAGCACGGCCGCCGACCCCACCTCCACGTCACCGTCACCCTCGCCGCCCTGTGCGGGACCACCGACACCCCCGCCGAGCTCGCCGGGTACGGCCCGGTCCCCGCCGCCCTGGCCCGCGCCCTCGCCACCGAGGCACGGTGGACGTTCCTGGCCGTGGACCCCACCACCGGGCAGGTCGTGGACCGCACGGCCACCACCTACCGCCCCTCCCCAGCACTCACCCGCGCAGTCCTGGACCGCGACGTCACCTGCACCTTCCCCGGCTGCCGCGTCCCCGCCCCACGCTGCGACATCGACCACACCACCCCGTTCGACCCCACCCGCCCCGCCGACGAGCAGACCATGCTGTCCAACCTCGCCGCCCTGTGCCGACACCACCACCGGCTCAAGACCCACGCCCGCTGGACGCCCACCCGGGACCCGGCCACCGGCACCACCACCTGGCGAACCCCGACCGGCGCCACCTACACCCGCGACCCCGCACCCGTCCCCTTCGAACAAGACCCCCTCCCCCGACCCTTCCGACCACCCACCAAGGACGCCGCCGACCACGCGCGCCCGGAGGAGTCGTTTCACATGCAGCCGGGCGGTTCGCGGGACGAGCGCGCCGACACGCACCCTGACGGTTCGCGGAACGGGGACCCGGACACGCACCCTGACGGTTCGCGGGTCGGGCACCCGAAGACACGGCCGGAGAGTTGGCACATCGGGCAGCCGAGCGCGGTTCGGGACCGACGACCACCGCCCCCGCCCAACCGCGACGCCATCACCGACGAGCCACCACCGTTCTAGAGACGGCGCGCGTGGTGCAGGCACGCCCGACCGCCCGCGCCCGCACCCGCTGCCGACGCCGCCTGGCGACGGACCTCGGATGACTCGCGCTCGCGCGCTACCTGCCCCGGTCCGTCAGGGCCCGGGCCTGGTGCGCGTGGATGTCCGCGACCCACTCCCATCCCGGCCGGGGTGAGTCGACTCTCGGGTCGTCGATCTCCCCGCCGTCGCGCAGAGCACGCACGTACGCCCGGTCGCGGTCGAGCCGGGTCCGGAACTCGTCCGCGCCGCCCACGGACCCGTGCCCGGGGATGACGGTGTCGACGTCATCCGCCACCGCGTCGAGGAGGTCGAGGCTGGCGAGGTAGTCGCCGATCGGGTCGGTCGCCCCCTCCACGTCGAGCATCGGCACGAAGAGGTCGGAGAGCATGTCACCGGCGACCAGGACACGGGCGTCCTCGACGACCAGCGCCGCGTGGCCGCGCGCGTGCGCCGGGTGCTCGACCAACCCGACCGCAGGACCGTCCCACGGGATGTGGGCCGTCGCGGCAGGCAGTCCGGTGAGGAGCCCGAACAGGTCCATCGGCACCTCGTCGGAGATCTCGGGCGGGAGCCCCTCGGCGGCGCGCGACTGCCACCCCGGAGCCGAGCGCACCTCGAGCATCACGGCCGCACACGCGGCCGTGCCGTACCGGGGCGCGGCACCGAGGTCGGCGTGCCAGAGGACGTGGTCCCAGTCCGGATGCGTCGCGAAGCCGGCGACCACGGGCAGGCCGAGCGCTCGGACGTCGCGAGCGAGGCACGCCATCTCGTCCGACGTCAGGCCGGGGGTCGACCACGAGGACGCCCGCCGCACCCTCGACCACCACGGCGTTGTTGGCGAGCATCTCACTCCGGTGGACGTGCACCCCGGGGGCGACCCGCGTCAGCACGGCGTGCCCAGCGGGTCGAGGCGAGCCGTCCCTCGCCGACTGCTCCGCGTCATCATCGGTTCCTCCTCGCGCGACGTCATGAGAGGGATGACACCGCGCCCGACGAGAACTCATCGGGCCCCGACCCACCCCCGGACACAGCCGTGCCGCGGCCGCCCGTGAGGGCGACCGCGGCACGACGTGCTGGCTCAACCGGGTCCGACCGCCACCGCGGACGGTGCCGGCGTCACTCCGCGACGGGGATCGCCTGCGCCTCGAGCGCGGCGACCGTCGACTCCTGCGCGTCGGCGAGCGCGTCGGCGAGCGTCCCGCTGCCCGACACCGCACCCGAGAAGCCGTCCGACACGTCGTTGTAGACCTGCGTCATCGTCGGACCCCACGTGAAGTCGCCGGGCACGGTCGCGCCGGCCTCGGTGAAGACCTGGTAGATCTCCTGCCGGGCGTAGGACTCGACGCCCTCCTCGAGCGCGGCGAGCTGCTGACCCTCGGTGGTCGCGGGGTAGAGGTTCGCCGCCTCGTTCAGCAGGGTCAGCGCCTCCTCCGAGGTGTTGAGCCACAGCGCGAACTTCGCGGCCTCGTACACGTTCTCGGAGCCCTTGAAGACCGCGGTCGTCGAGCCGCCCCAGTTGCCGGCGGTCTCACCCTCGCCTTCCCACTGCGGCATGGGCGCGACGCGCCACGCGCCTGCCGTGTCCGGTGCGCCGGTCATGATCGAGTTGGCGCCCCACACGGCCGAGATCCAGGTCCACGCCTGACCCGTGTTGTAGGCGTTGTCCCACTCGGTCGTCCAGCCGGGCAGCGACGAGACGAGGTCCCGGTCGATGAGGTCCTGCCAGTAGTCGGCGACCTTCGTCGAGTCCTCGTTGGTCAGCTCGACGGTCCAGGCCTCGCCGTCGTTCTGGAACCAGCTGCCGCCGGCCTGCCACACGAAGCCCGCGAACTGGTTGATGTCACCCGTCGAGAAGTTCGTGATGTAGCCGCCCGACTCGCGGACCTGCTCGGCCGCCGCGGCGTACTCCTCCCACGTGGTCGGCACCTCGATGCCGGCCTGCGTGAAGAGGTCCTCGCGGTAGAACATCGCCATCGGGCCCGTGTCCTGCGGGATGGCGTAGACCGAGCCCTCCTCGCCGAGCGTGACCTGGGTCCACGTCCAGTCGACGAACTGGTCCTCGGCGGCGAGGACGTCCTCGCACCCGCCCAGGTTCTCGAGCCCGTCCTGGACGCGGAAGTTGGGCAGCGCGTCGAACTCGATCTGGCCGAGGTCGGGCGGGTTGCCCGCCTCGAGCTGGTTGAAGAAGTTCTGGTAGGTCCCGCCGTTGCCGTTGGGCCCGGTCTGGACCTCGACCTGGATGTCGGGGTTCTGCTCGTTCCAGACCGCGACGACGTCCTCGATCCCGGGGATCCAGCTCGTGTACGTGAGCGTGACGTCCTCGCCGGCGGGCTCGCAGGCGCCGCCCTCACCGCCGCCGCCACCGCCGGCACCCGCGGCGCCGTCGTCGTCGGAGCCGCCCGAGCAGGCCGCCAGGGTCATCGTCGCGAGCAGGGCAACGCTGACCGCTCGTGTCGTGGTGCGCATCCGTGTCCTTCTTCCGTGTGTCGGGAGGGGTGGTCGGGGGTGGAGGGGATCGATGGAGAGATGGGGATGGGAGATCAGGCGGGGTGCGAGGGCGGAGGGGGCCGACCCGTGCACCGGGGCGTGGGTCGCGTCACTTGATCGCCCCCGTCCCGAGGCCGTTGCGCCAGAACCGCTGCAGCAGCAGGAAGACGCAGATGAGCGGGACGATCGAGACGAGCGCCCCCACCAGCACGTACAACCGCAGCTCGGGCAGCTGGTTGACCACCGAGTTCCAGTTGTAGAGGCCGAGCGTGACGGGGAAGAGGTCGCTGTCGCGCAGCATGATCAGCGGCAGGAAGAAGTTGTTCCAGATCGCGACGAACTGGAAGAGGAACACCGTCACGAGCGCCGGGAACATGAGCCGCACCGACACCGTGAAGAACGTCCGCACCTCCCCCGATCCGTCGAGCCGCGCCGCCTCGAGCAGCTCCTCGGGCACCGACGCCGCGGCGAAGATCCGCGTGAGGTACACCCCGAACGGGCTGACGATGCTCGGCAGGAACACCGACCAGAACGTGTTGGTCCCGTCGAACCGGCTGAAGATCAGGAACAGCGGCAGCGCGAGCGCCGTCGCCGGCACCAGCACCCCGCCGAGCACGACGTTGAACAGCACCTCGCGCCCCGGGAACCGGTACTTCGCGAGCGCGTAGCCGCACATCCCCGCGAGCAGCGTCGCGAGCAGCGCACCGCCGCCCGCGTAGACGAGCGAGTTGAGCAGCCACTGCGGCAGCGCCCCGCCCTGGTAGGACCACACGGCCGCGAGGTTCTCGCCGAGCTGCACGTCGGAGAACCACAGCGGCGCGGTGCTGGTCAGGTCGCCACGGCTCTTCGACGACGAGACGAGCAGCCACCAGATCGGTGTCAGGAAGTACAGCGTGAAGACGCCCATGACGAGCATCGCGGCGGCGCGCGAGACGGCGCTCTCGCGCGGCCCGGGCGACGCGTCGGTCGACGCACGGCCCCGGCGGCTGCGTCGCGGCGCGGCGGGTGCGGCCGACGTGACGCCGACGGCGGGGGCGGTGGATCCGGCGGGCGTGGTCACTGGAACGCCTTCCGCTGCGTCACCTTGAGGAAGGTGAAGGACAGGATGAACGTCGCGAGCGCGAGCACGACCGAGAACGCGGCGGCGAGGCTCGGGTTCGGCACCGACGCGGTCGTGTACACGAGCAGGTTCGGCGTGTAGTCGCTCGTGACGGCCGAGGTGAAGCTCGCGAACACCTGCGGCTCGGCGAGGAGCTGGAGCGTGCCGATGATCGAGAAGATCGCGGTGAGGATGATCGCCGGCATGACCAGCGGGATCTTGATGGACCACGCGATGCGCGCCTGCGACGCGCCGTCGAGCCGCGCCGCCTCGTAGATCTCCGACGGGATCGCCAGGAGCGACGAGTAGATGATCAGCATGTTGTAGCCGACGTACACCCACGTCACGACGTTGGCGATCGACCACAGCACGAGGTCGGCGGACAGCAGATCGACCGACTGCGTCACCGACCGGAACGGCGACAGGTTCGGCGAGTACATGAAGCCCCACATGATCGCGGCGATGACACCGGGCACCGCGTACGGGGCGAAGAACGCGAGCCGGAAGAACTTCTTGCCCTTGACCAGCGGCGAGTCGAGCAGGAGCGCGAACGTCAGCGCGAGCCCGAGCATGATCGGCACCTGCACGATCCCGAACGTCAGGACGCGCCCGACCGACTCGCGGAACGCCTCGTTCTCGAGCACCGCGGCGTACTGACGGAACCCGCCGAACACCTCGGTCGGCGGCCCGAACGTCCCCTCCCGCTCGACCACGCGCGTCGACTGCCACACCGCGTAGCCGATCGGCAGCAGGTAGAACACCGCGAACAGCAGCCCGAACGGCACCACGAAGACGGCGATCGAGCCCTTGTGCGCGACGCGCGTCCGGCGCTGCCGCGTGCCCCGCTCGAGCGGGGTCTCGACGATCGTGCTCATCGGCTCATCCCTCCCTCAGGACGCGGACGGCGCCGGCCGGCACCCGCAGCGTCTCGACGCGCTCGTCGCGCGTGAGCTCGTGCCCCGCGACGGCGACCTCGACGTCCTCGGGTCGGTGGTTGACGACGAACAGCCAGCTCCGGCCGCCGTCGGCGGGATCGACGCGACGGACGACCTCGACGCCCTCCCCCGCACCGGGCAGCGGCGTCACACCGGCACTCTCCGCCACCCGGGCGACGAGCGCCGTCGCGGCCTTGTGCTCGAGCGCGGTCGCGACGTACCACGCGGTCCCGGCGCCGTGCTGGTTCCGGGTCACGGCGGGCGTCCCCGCGACGGGTCCGTCGACGTGCCGGACGACGGGCTCCGCCGTCGTCGTCCTGAGCCGCTCGGTCCACAGCCTCGCGGTGCTCCCGTCGTCGAGCCCGACCGTCGCGCCCACCTGCAGCGGGTGGAACTCCTCGACGAGGACGCCGAGCAGGTCGCGGAACGCGCCCGGGTACCCGCCGAGACGCACGCGGTCGTCCTCGTCGACGACGCCGCTGAAGAACCCGACGACGGCGTGCCCGCCGTCCGCCACGAACCGGTCGATCACGGCGGCGTCGTCGTCGCGCACGAGGTACAGGTGCGGGACCACGACCATGCGGTACCCGTCGAGCGGCGCCCCGGGCGGCACGACGTCGACGCCGAGCCCTGCGGCGCGGAGCGCGCGGTACGCGTCGAGCACCTGGTCGAGGTGACGGACCTCGGCGGACGGCTGGTTCTCGCCGTCGGCGGCCCACCACGCCTCGTACGAGTGCACGAGCGCGACGTCGTTGCGGACGGTGCTGCCCGCGACCTCGCCGATCGACCTCAGGGTCGCGCCCAGCTCGAGCACCTCGCGCCAGAGGGCGGTGTCCGTCCCGGCGTGCGGCACGAGCGCCGAGTGGAACTTCTCGGCGCCCTGCGCGGACGCGCGCCACTGGAAGAAGCACACCGCGTCGGCGCCGCGGGCGACGTGCGTGAGCGACGTCCGCAGCATCTCCCCCGGCAGCTTGGCGACGTTCACGGGCTGCCAGTTCACGGCGCTCGTCGAGTGCTCCATGAGCAGCCACGGCCGCCCGCCCGCGATGCCGCGCGTCGTGTCGGCGCAGAACGCGAGCTCGGCGACGGGGTCGGCCAGGCGGTGGTCGAGGTAGTGGTCGTTGGCGACGACGTCGACGTGCGGCGCCCACGCGAAGTAGTCCATGTCGCGCTGGTGCGCGGTGACCATGAAGTTCGTCGTGACGGGGATGGCGCTGTGCCGGCGCACGACCTCAGCCTCGGCGCGGTAGTGGCCGAGCAGCTCGTCGGAGCTGAACCGGCGGAAGTCGAGCACCTGCGACGGGTTGGGCGTCGAGACCGTGAGCCGCGGCGGGAGCACCTCGTCCCACGCGGTGTAGCGCTGGCTCCAGAACGACGTCCCCCACGCCCGGTTGAGCGCGTCGACCGTCCCGTACCGCTCCTCGAGCCAGCGGCGGAACGCGGCCCCGCTGACGTCGCACCAGCAGTGCGCGTTGTGGCAGCCGAGCTCGTTCGACACGTGCCAGAGCCGGACCGCGGGGTGGTCGCCGTACCGCCGTGCGACCTGCTCCACGAGGGCGAGGGCCCGCTCCCTGAAGACCGGTGAGCTCGGGCACCACGCCTGGCGGCCCCCCGGCCACCGCGTCGTCCCGTCGGCCATCACGGGGAGCACCTCGGGATGTGCGGCGTACAGCCACGGCGGGGGCGAGGAGGTCCCCGTGCCGAGGTTGACGCCGATCCCGTTCTCGTGGAGCAGGTCGACGACGGCGTCCAGCCGGCTGAAGTCGTACGTGCCGGGTCGCGGCTCGACGTCGGACCAGCCGAACACGTTGACCGCGACGAGCGAGACGCCCGCCTCGCGCATGAGGGCGACGTCCTCGTGCCACACCGCGGGGTCCCACTGCTCGGGGTTGTAGTCGCAACCCAGCAGGACCTCGTCGGTCGACCACGCGAGCGGTGAGCGCCCCGGGCGGGCCGTGGTGTCGGCGCGGTTCGCGCTCATCGTGCTCCTTCGCTCGTGAGGCGCCCCGGGAGGCGGCGCATCGACGGTGACGCTGCTGGGTCGGTCGCCCTGTGTCGGGAGGTTGTCTGTGACCGTTCACAGACAACCGGGCCAACGATGAGAGGGTGATGTGTGACCGGTCACAACGTATGGATCACTTCTGGGTGATGTCAACCCCCGGGTCGGCGAGCCCCGCCGACGCGGCCCGGGTGCGGGCTAGCATCCCGGCCATGGCCACCACCCGCCCGCGTCGCGCGACCATCCGCGACGTGGCGCTCGAGGCCGGCGTCTCGCGCGGCACGGTGTCCCGCGTCCTCAACGGCGAGCCGTACGTGTCCGCCGAGGCCCGCATCGCCATCGAGCGCGCGATCGCGAGCGTCGGCTACGTCCCCAACACGGCCGCCCGCAACCTCGCGACGCAGCGCTCGCGCGCCGTCGGCTTCCTCGTCCACGAGCCGCACGCCCTCTTCCTCGAGGACCCGAACATCGGTGCGATCCTGCTCGGCGCGAACCGCGTCCTGTCGGGCGCCGACCTGCAGATGGTCAGCCTCGTCATCGACTCCGAGCGCGACAGCAGGCGCGTCGAGCGGTACCTCAGCGGCGGGTTCGTCGACGGTGCCGTCATCGTCTCGGCCCGGCAGGAGGACTCGCTGCTCTCGGCGTTCGGCCGGCTCTCGATCCCGGCGACCATCGTCGGGCGGCCACCCGCGAGCGTGCGCGTCCCGTGGGTCGGCATCGACAACCGCGGTGCGGCGCGCGCGATCACCGAGCACCTCGTGGGCACCGGACGACGACGGATCGGCATGCTCGCCGTCGCGCTCGACCGCGACTCGGGCGCCGACCGCCTCGCGGGCTTCCGCGACGCCATGGGGGACCGGTTCGACCCGGACCTGGTCGTGGAGCGCCCGCTGTACGAGTACACCGCCGGTCGGTCCGCGATGGAGGAGCTGCTCGAGCGCGACCCGACGGTCGACGGCGTCTTCGCGGCGTCCGACGCCGTCGCGGCGGGGGCCCTCGACGCGCTGCGCGCCGCGGGCCGCGTGGTCCCCGACGACGTCGGCGTCGTCGGGTTCGACGACTCGTCCTGGGCCCAGCGCAGCCAGCCGCAGCTCACGACCGTCCACCAGCCCGCGCGCCTGCTCGGCGAGCGCGCCGCGGAGTCCGTGCTCGCGCAGCTGCGCGGCGAGGAGCCCTCGCTCGACGGCACGATCCTCGAGACGCACGTGGTGGTCCGCGGCTCCGCGTGAGCGCTCCCACCCGGCCGGCGTCCTGGCGCCCGCCCCGCCCGGACCGGCGCCCCTGCCAGTGCCCTTCCCAGCGCCCTTGCCACTGCCCTTGCCAGCGCGTGCCCGGAACGTCACCCTTGTCCTGATGTGACCCGAGTCACGGGGGTCCGTGTCCGGACGACGACGTCCCCGGGGGTGGGCACGATGGGCTGGTTCCGGTGCAGGGCCACGACGACGAGCACCCCGCAGGTCCCCGAGGGTCCCGGCGTCCTCGAGCTCCGCGTGCACGGCGTCAACAACACCCCGCCCGCCGCGCTGCTGGACGTCGAGCCCGACGACGTCGAGCTCGCGCGCGGCGACTCGCTCGGCAGCTTCTGGACCCTGACCGACGACGCGCTGAGCCGCGCGCGCGCCCTGGCCGCGCACCACCACGGCCACGTCCGGCCCGACGTCCGGCGCGAGGCGTACTCCTGGGGACCGATGGCGCGGCACTCGCCGTCGGCGCCCGGCGTGGGCGGCAACCGGTTCGTCGCCGCGGCGAGCCGAGCCGGCTGGGTCCTCCTGCTCCCGCTCGGCATCACGAACGCGGCGTACTGGAGCCGGCGCCTCGAGCCGTACGACTCCGCCCACCCGCGCCGCCAGCCGTACGGCCGGGGCGCGCCGTCGGTCCGGGTCTTCGGCCTCGGGCTCACGCTGCTGCTGGTCGGCGGGCTGCAGACCGTGAGCCTCGACCTCGTCGTGACGCAGTGCCTGGCCGACGCCGACGACGTCTGCGCCGCGCTGCCGCAGTGGGTCGCGGGCCTCGCCTCGCTCGAGTGGGGCCGACGCGCCGCGATCCTGTCGGTGGTCCCGCTGCTCGGCCTGCTGCTCCTGCTGTGGCTGTCGGCGTCGTCGCGCACGCGCTACGAGGGCCCGACGTCGCGCGCGATGACCGACCCGGACGCCCCCGGGCACCGCGCGGGTCCCGCAGCCGCCCGACCCGTCCGCGAGCGCCCGCTCCTCGCCGAGCCGGGCCTGTGGTCGCGGTGGACGCTCACCCGGTCGATGGCGCGCCTGCACGTCGCCGCGGGCCTCGCGCTCGTCAGCGGGACGCTGCTCATGAGCCAGGTGTGGGGCTCGCGGGCGCGGTGCACGACGCTCGACAAGTTCGACGGCACATGCCTCGCGCACGCGTGGGAGCCGAGCCGCCGACCGCTCGTGATCGTGCTCGTGCTCGCCGTCGTGGTGCTGGCCGGGTCGGCGTGGGAGACCGCCCGCGCCCGGTCCGAGTGGCACCTGCCGGGCGAGAAGGGCGGTCGGGTCGCGCGCGCGTCGGTGCTGCTCGGCGCCGGCGTCGTCGTGCAGCTCCTCACCGTCGGGGCCGTGTGGTGGTCCCCCGCGCGCGAGCCGAGCGCCGACGGCGTCGATCCCGTGACCGGCCTGTCGTTCGTGCCCGTCCTGCTGGTCGGCGTCATGCTGCTCGTCGCGGTCGTCGCGCTCACGTGGCGGCGCGACCTCACGCTGTCGCGCGCGGCCGTCGTCGTCGCGGTGCTCGTCGCGGCAGCGCTCGTCCTCGTGGTCCTCGCGCCGCGCGACCTCCCGGGCCTTCCCGCCGCCGACGACGCCGCCTGGGTCGCCGGCGCGCTCGGCGTGCTGCTCGCGGTGCTGTGCCTCCTCCCCGTCGCACCGCGCCGCCGCGACGGGCGGGTCGATCTGCGGCAGGAGGCGTGGCGCGGGGCGGCGCCCGGCGTGCTCCTGCTCGTCGCGCTCGGGCTGCAGATGATGCTCGTGTCGCTCGTCGTCGTCGCGTCGGGCGACTGGCTCAACGGTGCCCACGGGCCGCAGTGCCTCACCGAGCTCGACGGCGCCCCCGTCGCGGCCGCGTGCGACCTCGAGGACGGGTCGCGCGTGACGGTCCCGCCCGCGTACGCGGCGTTCGCCGTGGGGACCGTCGCGGGGCTCGTGCCCGCCGTCGTCGTGCTCGCGGTCCTCGCCCTGGTGCTGCGGGGGATCCAGTCGCGGAGCGCGCCGGCGGCCGGGCCCGCGCAGGGCGCCTCCCTGCCCGCCGGGAGCGTGCCGCCCGCGGTCGGCACCGCGACCGGGCACTGGCGGCGCCGCTACCCGGCGGGCACGCTCGAGGAGCTCTACGCGCGGCCCGGCCTGGCGGGAGCCGTCGCCCGGGCGCGTGAACGGGCCGCGCTCGCGCAGTTCGGGCTCCTGTACCTCGGTGTGCTCGCTGGGGCGCTCGGCGTCGCGCTCGTGGCGACGCTCGTGTTCGCGCTCGTCGAGGGGGCCGCCGACCCGCGGCTCGCACCCGTCGTGACGCTCGGCATGTGGACGACGGCGGGCCTGTGGATCGCGGCGCTCGTGCGCGTCGTCACGGCGCAGGAGTCAGGCCGGCCGCTCGCGCTCCTGTGGGACCTGCTGTGCTTCCTCCCGCGGTCCGCGCACCCGCTCGGCCCGCCGTCGTACGCCGAGCGCGCGGTCCCCGAGCTCGCGGCCCGCATCGACGCGTGGCTCGTCGCGCTCGACGAGGCCGAGACGTCCGGGCTCGAGGGCCCGCTGCCCGACCGCCCGGACCGGTTCGTCGTCGTCTCCGCGCACAGCCTCGGCGCGGTCCTCGCGACCGCGGCGCTGTTCGCGGAACGACCCGACCGCATGCGCGACCGCGTCGCACTCCTCACGCACGGCACGCAGCTGCGCGCGTACTTCGGCCGGCTGTTCCCGGAGATCCTGGGCCCGCGCGTGCTGGGGACGGCCGGCTGCCGCGGGACGACGCTCGCCGCGGACCCCTGGCGCGACGCCGACCCGCCGGGCGTCGTCGACGGCGGCGTGGGTGACGCGTCGCCCGAGTCGCTCGTCGGGATCCTCGGCGCGGGCCCCGTGCCGGCGGTCGGGGCGACCGGCCGGACCGGCGGATCCGGGGGAGGTCGCGGGACCGTGCCGCCCGCCTGGCTCTCGCTGTGGCGGCGGACCGACCCGCTCGGGATGCCGTGCGCTGCCTACGCGCCCAACCCGGTCGACCGCGGTGCCGACGAGCTCGACGCGACCGGCTACGTCGCCTGGGTCGCGACGCACGGCGGCTACACCCGAACCGAGGCGTACCGGGTCGCGTTCGTCGAGCTCGTGGAGCGGCTGCGCGCGCGGAGGGGATGAGGAGCCGGGGTGATACCAGGTGCGTGGACGGCCCAGGACGCACGACGGCCGGTGGGGGTGGAAGCCTCCCCCACCGGCCGGCGGTCGGACCCGTACGCGGGCCGGATCCGTCAGGCGTCGCTGCTGCCCAGTCGCTGCGCGAGGAGCTGCTTGCCCTGGTCGGCGCCCTTGCGGCTCTCGGCCTGGGCGCGCCGGAAGAAGTCGGCGAGCTCGGTGTCGCCGTCGCGCTCGGCGTCGTGGATGTACGTCTCGAGGCGCAGCACGTTCTTCAGGCACGCGTGCGTGAACCAGATGACGTTGTAGTCCTTGTCCTTCGTACCCGTGAGGGCACCGGTCTCGCCGTCGGCTCCCATGCTCAGTCCTCTCGGTCGTGGATCACTGGCCGGGGTGCGGGCGACCCCGCGACCCCCACGTTCGACCGTACGACCGGCGACGCGAGGGCGCGCGGCGGGGGAGCCAGGCGCAGCACGACGGGCGTACG
The DNA here is from genome assembly GCF_014636275.1 of Cellulomonas carbonis. GTDB lineage: Bacteria > Actinomycetota > Actinomycetes > Actinomycetales > Cellulomonadaceae > Actinotalea > Actinotalea carbonis. The sequence goes on along the minus strand of NZ_BMEB01000002.1, from coordinate 243,633 downwards.
GTCGGAACGCTGCCGAGGTGAGGAGGCGCGATGCCGTCACAGCCCCGCCGAGCGCGGACCCCTCGCGCTCCGACGACCGGCGCCGCGGCACCGCACCCCGCCCGGCCCGCCGACGCGATCGAAGCCGCACGGGCTGCGCTCGACCGCCTCCGTACCTCCGACGCCACGGGGACCGGCTCGCCGCCGCGGGCATTCGTCGTGGCGGGCTACGTCGTGGCGGTCCTCGCGGCCGCGGGCCTCGTCGTCCACACCTTCTTCGAGGACGGCCTCCAGGTCACCGAGACGTCGGTGCTTCTCCTCGCGCTCGCGCTCCTCGCCCCGTTCGCGTCGCGCCTCAAGGTCATCGAGTTCGGCGGCGCCAAGGCCGAGTGGCGCGACGACGCCGCGAACGGTCTCGCGAGCGCGATCAGGGTCCTCGAGGCGCAGCACGCGGCGCTCGAAACCGCCTTCGAGTCCCTCGACGAGCTGGCCGAGCGCACGCGCGACGGCGGGCTCGATGCCGAGGACCGCGACGACGCGCCCTCGTCCCCGCGACCCGAGGCCCCCCGACCGCAGGCCCCGCGACCGGGAGCGCACCGACCCGAGCCGACACCCGTGCCCGCACCGCCGTCGGCGCCCACCCCGAGCGCGGCAGCCCGACCGCGCGGTGTCCCACCCGGCACCGCACCGCGCACCCCCGTCCGGCGCATCCTGTGGGTCGACGACGTCCCCATGAACAACGCCTACGAGGTCGAGGCGATCCGCCGGCTCGTCGACGTCGAGGAGGTCACCTCGACGGCCGACGCGCTCGAGCTGCTCGCCACCGGTCGGTACGGGCTCGTCATCTCCGACGCGGTGCGCGTCGAGGACGGCGTGCTCAACGACCATGCCGCGCACGACCTCATCGCCGCCGCCCGCGACGTCGCGCCCGGCGTGCCCGTCGTCGTCTACGCGGGCGACACCACGCTCCGCGAGCACGGCGCGAGCCTGCGCGAGGCCGGCGCCGCGGACGTCGTCGCGACGCACGTCGACCTGACGACGACGGTCCGGCGGATGATGCGCCAGGTGTTCGAGGACGCGGCCCGGGCGCGGCTCGACCCGCTGGTCGTCGACGGACCGGCCGAGCTGCCGCCCGAGCTGCCGATCGACGCCCTCGTCGAGGTCCCGATGAGGGGACGCGTCGCGGTCGAGCTCGCGGGGTGGGTCCGCCGCCCGAAGCCGGCAGCGGTGCGTGGGCGGGCCGACCGGCTCGTGCCGATGCTCACCTACGGCGCCGCGGTCGCGGGCTGGATCGTGACGCCCGACGACGTCGTGCCGCCCGAGCTGGTCGCGGAGCTGCCGGCCGGGGTCGAGGTGGTCTCGTTCGACGAGCTCGTCGCGCGGCTGGAGGTCTGAGCCGCAGGCGTGCGGAGCCGGGCGGGGCGGCAGCCGGGAACGACATCCCCGGGAGACGACGAGAGCCGGGGACCACGTGGTCCCCGGCTCTCGAGCTGGTGGGCAAGGGGGGACTTGAACCCCCACGTCCTTTCGGACACTGGCACCTGAAGCCAGCGCGTCTGCCATTTCGCCACTTGCCCGCGACGGAAGAGGCTAGCACGCCACGCACGTCGGCCCGCACGCGCACGGGGCCGTCGCAGGAGCCTCACCCCCTGCTCCGGGCCCGCGTCCCGGCGCGACGCAGCACCGGCGGATACGATCACTGCGGACCTCCGGGGGTCCCCGTGCTGCCCGCCGCCCTCGTCCCGCCCCGTGCGGGTCGATCCCGGCGCGCGTGACGGCACGGCGGGGCCCTCGGACACGACGACGTCAGCGGGCCCCGGACGCCCGCCGCACGACCGGGAGGAGGTGGCATGGGAGTCCTCGACCGCTTCGAGAAGGGCGTGGAGAAGGTCGTCAGCACCGCGTTCGCGAAGGCCTTCCGCAGCGAGGTCAAGCCCGTCGAGCTCGCGAGCGCGCTCCGACGTGAGCTGGACGACCGTGCCGCCGTCGTCGGGCGGGACCGCACCGTCGTCCCGAACGAGTTCACGATCGAGCTGTCGCCCGCGGACCACCAGAAGGTCGAGGCGTGGGGCGCGGAGCCGCTCGCGGACGAGCTCGCCGCGAACGTCACCGAGCACGCGACGCACCAGCGCTACGCGTTCGTCGGCCCCGTGACCGTCGCGTTCGTCGAGGACCCGACTCTCGAGGAGGGCCGCTTCCAGGTCCGCAGCGCGACCGTGCGCGGAGCCGTCGCGCCCGCCACCACCGTCGCCGCGTCGGTGCGCCACCCGCTCGTCGACATCGACGGCCAGCGCTACCTCCTCACCGGGCCCGTGACCGTCATCGGGCGCGGCAGCGAGGCCGACATCATCGTCGACGACCCGGGCATCTCCCGCCGTCACCTCGAGATCCGCGTGACGCCCGACGGCGTCGTCGCGTCCGACCTCGGCTCGACCAACGGCACCTTCGTCGAGGGCCACAAGGTGCCCGCCGCGACGCTCGTCGACGGCAACACGATCACGATCGGCCGCACACGCATCCTGTTCTGGACGGGCGTCGACGAGGACGAGGACCGGTGATCGCCGGGTGAGCGAGCTCACGGTCACCCTCCTCCGGCTGGGGTACCTCCTGCTGCTGTGGCTGTTCGTGCTCGCCGCGATCGGCGTGCTGCGCCGCGACCTGTACGGCACGCGCATCGTGCGCCGCCTGCGCCGCACTCCCGGCCCGCCCGTCGCGACCCCGGCGGCCCCCGCGGTGACGCCCGCCGCGCGCCCGACCCCGATCGCGCGGCGCGACTCGGGACCGCGGCGCCTCGTCGTCACCGACGGCCCGCTGCGCGGCACGACCCTCCCGCTCACGACGTCGGCCGTGCTCATCGGCCGCGCCCCCTCGTGCACGCTCGTCCTCGACGACGACTACTCGTCGTCTCGCCACGCACGGATCTACCCGCAGGACGGCGAGTGGTTCGTCGAGGACCTCGGCTCGACCAACGGGACGTTCGTGGGCCGCGAGCGCGTCGACCGTCCCGTGCTCGTCCGGCCCGGCACGCAGGTCCGCGTCGGCCAGAGCACCATCGAGCTGCAGAGGTAGGCGCCGCGTTGTCCATCGCACTGCGCTACGCCGCGCGCTCCGACGTGGGCCTCGTGCGCGCGAAGAACGACGACTCGGGGTACGCGGGTCCGCACCTGCTCGTCGTCGCGGACGGCATGGGGGGCCACGCGGGCGGCGACGTCGCGTCGTCGGTCGCCGTCGCGCACCTCGCGCCGCTCGACGACGAGGCGCACGGGCCCGACGACGCGCTGGCCGAGCTCACGCGCGCGCTCACCGAGGCCCACGAGGAGCTGCTCGCGCGGGCCGAGGCCGAGCCCGAGCTCGCGGGCCTCGGCACGACCGTCACGGCCCTCCTGCGCTCGGGCAACAAGCTCGCGATGGCCCACATCGGCGACTCGCGCGCCTACCTGCTGCGCGACGGCGTCCTCAGCCAGGTCACGACGGACCACTCGTTCGTCCAGCACCTCGTGACCACGGGCAAGATCACGCAGGAGGAGGCCGACCACCACCCGCAGCGGTCGGTCCTCCTGCGCGTGCTGGGCGACTTCGACATGGACATCTCGCCCGACATGTCGGTGCGCGAGGCCCGCCCGGGCGACCGGTGGCTCCTGTGCTCCGACGGTCTGTCGGGCGTCGTGAGCGCCGACACCCTCGCCGCGACGCTCGCCGAGGTCAGGGACGTCGACGCGTGCGCCGACCAGCTCGTGCAGCTCTCGCTGCGCGGTGGCGCACCCGACAACGTGACGGTCGTCGTGAGCGACGTCGTGGAGGTCGACCAGCTGCCCGACGGCGCCGCGCCGTCCACGACGTCGCACGTCGTCGGTGCGGCCGCGAAGGACCGTCGCCGTCCGACGCTCGGCGGCCAGGGTGCCGCGGCCCGTGCCGCGCAGCACTCCGCCGCCGCCCGCGCGGCCGCCGACGACGGCGCGGCCCCGCCCCGCAGGCCCGTGCGCGAGGACGAGGAGGAGCCGGAGCCCTCGCGCCTGCGGCGCCGCCTCGCGTGGACCGCGGTCGCGCTCGTCGTCGCGGGCCTCGTCGCGCTCGGCGCGTGGCTCGGCTACGGCTGGACGCAGGACCAGTACTACGTGGGGGTCGCCGACGGGAACGTCGCGATCTACCGCGGCATCCCGCAGGAGGTCGGCGGGCTCGTGCTGTCGCGCGTCGTGGAGAGGTCCGACGTGCGCGTCGACGACCTCCCGGGCTTCGTGCGCGACCGCCTCGAGCAGACGATCCCCGCGGACGACCTGCCGGCTGCCCGGGAGCGCGTGGCGTCGCTCGAGCAGGGGTGACGGCGGCGGTGCCATGGCCACGGTGATCCCGTACCGCGTGCGGCCCGGCCGCTCGCTCGAGCTCGCGCTGCTCGCGCCCGCCCTGCTGCTCGGCGTCGGCGCGTACGCGCTCGTCGGTCTCGCGACGCAGGGCACGCTCCCCGCGGACATCCTCGGCTACGGCGCGGGCCTCGTCGGGCTCGCGCTCGGCATGCACCTCGTGCTGCGCTGGCGGGCGCCGTACGCGGACCCCGTGATCCTCCCGGTGGTGGTCGCGCTCAACGGCATCGGCCTGGCGATGATCTACCGGATCGACATCGCCTACGTCGCGCGCGGCCGCGAGAGCGTGTTCGCGGAACGGCAGCTCGCGTGGACGGCGCTCGGCGTCGTTCTCGCGTCGCTCGTCCTCGTGCTGCTGCGCGACCACCGCACCTTGCGCCGCTACACCTACACCGCGATGGTCGCGGGCCTCGTGCTCATCATGCTGCCGCTGGTCCCCGGGCTCGGCGCCAACATCAACGGCGCGCAGATCTGGATCCGGCTCGGCGGCATGTCGTTCCAGCCGGCCGAGCTCGGCAAGATCGTCCTCGCGGTGTTCTTCGCCGGCTACCTCGTCACGACCCGGGACACGCTCGCGCTCGCCGGCCCCAAGGTGCTCGGCCTGCAGCTGCCCCGCCCGCGCGACCTCGGCCCGATCCTCCTGGCGTGGCTCGCGTCGCTCGCGGTCCTGGTCCTCCAGCGCGACCTCGGGACGTCGCTGCTGTTCTTCGGGCTCTTCGTCGCGATGCTCTACCTCGCGACCGAGCGCATGAGCTGGGTCGTCATCGGCCTCGGGCTGTTCGTCGGCGGCGCGGTCCTCGCCTCCACGGCGTTCACCCACGTCACCGCCCGCTTCGACGCGTGGCTCAACGCGTTCGACGACGACGTCTTCCAGCAGTCGCCCGGCGGCTCGGGGCAGCTCGTGCGCGGGCTCTTCGGACTCGCGAACGGCGGGCTCTTCGGCACCGGCTGGGGCGAGGGCCGGCCCGACCTGGTGCCCTACGCCGAGTCGGACTTCATCGTCGCGTCGCTCGGCGAGGAGCTCGGGCTCACGGGCCTGCTCGCGATCCTCCTCGGCTACCTCGTGCTGGCGCAGCGCGGCCTGCGCACCGCGATCGGCGTGCGGGACGGCTTCGGCAAGCTCTTCGCGGGCGGCATGTCCTTCGTCGTCGCGTTCCAGTGCTTCGTCGTCGTCGGCGGCGTGACCCGGCTCATCCCCCTGACCGGCCTGACCATGCCGTTCCTCGCGTACGGCGGCTCGTCCCTGCTCGCGAACTGGGTCATCGTGGCGCTCCTGCTGCGGATCTCGGACAGCGCACGCCGGCCCGCGGCCGACGGCGGCGCACCCGGCCCCCTCGCGCCGGCCGAGCCCGGGACGGGCGCCGCGCCCGGCGAGCAGGAGACCGAGCGGATCGACGTGGAGGAGCTCCGGTGAACACGCCGCTGCGGCGCCTCGCGTCGGTCGTCCTCGTCATGTTCCTCGCGCTCATGGTGAGCGTGACCTGGGTGCAGTACGGCGCCGCGCCCGACCTCAACAGCGACAGCCGCAACGTCCGGACCCTGTACCGCGAGTACGGGAACGCGCGCGGGCCGATCGTCGTCGCGGGGGAGTCGGTCGCGTACTCCGTGCCGGTCGACGACGCGTTCGGCTACCAGCGCATGTACGCGAACGGCCCGCTGTACGCGCACCTGACCGGTCACTACTCGGTCGTCTACGGGCGCAGCGGCGTCGAGCGCGCGATGAACACCGAGCTCAACGGGTCCTCGGACTCGCTGTTCCTCGAGCGGATCCAGGACCTCGTCACGGGACGTCAGCCGCAGGGTGCCGTCGTCGAGCTGACGATCGACCCCGTCGTGCAGCAGGCGGCGTGGGACGCGCTGGGCGACCAGCGCGGTGCCGTGGTCGCGCTCGACCCGACGACGGGCGCGATCCTCGCGATGGTGTCGAAGCCGTCCTACGACCCCAACGTCCTCGCGTCGCACGACACGACCGCCGTCAACGAGGCGTGGGCCGCGCTCGACGCGGCTGCCGACGACCCGCTGGTCAACCGCGCGATCGCCGGGGACACCTACCCGCCGGGGTCGACCTTCAAGGTCGTCACCGCGGCCGCCGCGCTCGAGGACGGCCTCACGCCCGCGTCCGAGGTCGCCGCGCCCGTCGAGCTCGACCTGCCCCAGAGCTCGTCCGTGCTGCGCAACTTCGGCGGCTCGGCGTGCTCGCCGTCGGGCACCCAGAGCCTCGCCGACGCGCTCCGGATCTCGTGCAACACGGCCTTCGGCCAGCTCGGTCTGGACCTCGGCGACGAGGCGCTGCGCGAGCAGGCCGAGGCGTTCGGCTTCGGGACGGCCCTCGACGTGCCGATGACAGTCACGGAGAGCTCCTTCCCCGACGAGGTCGACCGACCGCAGACGGCTCTCTCGGCGATCGGTCAGTACGAGGTGCGCGTGACCCCCCTGCAGGTGGCGATGGTGTCGTCCGCCGTCGCCAACGACGGCGTCCTCATGACGCCGCACCTGGTGCGCGCCGTGCGCGACCAGGACCTCGAGGTGGTCACCGAGACCGACCCGGAGCAGCTGCGCCGCTCGGTGTCCCCCGGGACCGCCGACGCGCTCACGCAGATGATGCTCGGCGTCGTCGAGTCCGGGACCGGCCGCGCCGCGCAGATCCCCGGCGTCGCCGTCGCGGGCAAGACCGGCACCGCCCAGACGTCCGCCGAGGCGGCGCCGCACGCGTGGTTCACCGCGTTCGCGCCCGCCGACGAGCCGCGCGTCGCGGTCGCCGTCGTCGTCGAGAACGGCGGCGCGATGGGCAACGAGGCCACGGGCGGGGCGGTCGCCGCGCCGATCGCACGAGCCGTCATCGAGGCGGTCCTGCGGTGACGCGGCCCGCCGAGGTCCGGCGGTGAGGCCCGAGACGGGGACCGCCCTGGGTGGCCGCTACCGGCTCGTCTCCCGCGTCGCCGTCGGCGGCATGGGCGAGGTGTGGGTCGCGCACGACGACGCCCTCAAGCGCGACGTCGCGGTCAAGGTGCTGCGCGAGGAGTTCGCGGGGGACACCGGCTTCCTCGAGCGCTTCCGTGCCGAGGCGCGCAACAGCGCACAGCTCTCGCACCCGAACATCGCCGCGCTGTACGACTACGGCGAGCAGGCCGGGTCGGGCTTCCTCGTCATGGAGCTCGTGCTCGGCGAGCCGATGTCCGACCTCCTCGACCGGCAGCCCGTGCTGCCGACGCGGCGCCTCCTGCCGATCCTCGCCCAGACGGCGCGTGCCCTCCACGCGGCCCACGTCGCCGGCGTGGTCCACCGGGACGTCAAGCCCGGCAACATCCTGCTCGCACGCTCGGGCCGCGTGAAGATCACCGACTTCGGCATCTCGACCGCCATCAACCAGGTGCCGATGACGGCGTCCGGCATGGTCATGGGCACCGCGCAGTACCTCTCGCCCGAGCAGGCCATCGGCAAGGCCGCCACGCCCGCGTCCGACATCTACTCGCTCGGGATCGTCGCGTACGAGGCGCTCGTCGGGCACCGCCCGTTCACCGGACCCACGGCCGTCGACATCGCCGTCGCGCACGTCAACACGCCCGTGCCGCCGATGCCGGGCGCGATCGACCCCGAGCTGAGCGCGCTCGTCATGCGCATGCTCGCGAAGGAACCCGAGGCGCGACCGCGCTCCGCGGCGTCCCTCGCACGGCACCTCGACGACCTCGCCGAGACCACCCCGTCCGACGGCGTCCCACTGCCCTACGGGCGCCACGCCCGGCCCGTCGACGTCGCGCACGCCGGCGAGACCGGCGAGCCCACCCCGACCCGGACGACGCCCGTCGTGGGGGCGTCGGCGAGGGCGGGCCGGTCGACGACCCGAGGGGTCGGGCAGGCTGCCGCCGGGTCCGGTGCGTCCGGTGCCGACGCGGTCGACGCGGCCGACGCCGGCCACGTCGTGCCGCCCGTCATCCCGCCCGTCGTCCCCGCGCCGCACCCGTCGCCGTCGGGGGAGTCGCCCCTCGTCCCGGTCGGCGAGGTCCTCCCGCCGCCGCCGGCCGCCCGCGTGCCCGCGGAGCCCACGCCCGTCTACGACGCCGTCGCGGCCGCGGCCGGCCTGGGCGAGCCCGAGGGCCGTGCCTCGACCGGCGACGACCGGGGCGCGACCGACACGGGTCGCGGCGACCCGCGCCGTCCAGGGGTCGACCGGTCGCAGCTGCTGCGGGCGCGGCCCCGACGGGACCGGCGCGCGGGAGGTCCCCGTGCATACTCCACCGCCGACGCGGACCGTTCGGCGGACGTGCGCGGACCGGTGGGCAGGTTCGGACCGGCGCTGCGGATCGGCCCCGTCGTCGTGCCGCGGGTCGCCGTCGCGCTCGCGCTGCTCGTCCTCTTCGCGCTCCTGGGGGCGGCCTTCGCGGATAGTCTCTGGGGGCCCTCCGGAGCCTCGGACGCCGCAGCAGGCGGTCCCGGGGCTCGGCATGTCACGGTGGTCACGTCCGCGGCGGACATGTCCGTGGATGGGATGATCCAGGAACGCCCTGCCCCGCAGGGACACGACGACAGCGAGGGATGAGTGGTGGACGACGCACCCCGGATGCTCGGTGGCCGCTACGAGGTCGGTGAGCTCATCGGGCGCGGCGGGATGGCCGAGGTCCACATCGGTCACGACACGCGCCTCGGCAGGACGGTCGCGGTCAAGATCCTGCGCTCCGACCTCGCCCGCGACCCCTCGTTCCAGGCACGCTTCCGGCGCGAGGCCCAGGCCGCGGCGGCGCTGAACCACCCGGCGATCGTCGCGGTGTACGACACCGGCGAGGACGTCCACACCGACGCGACGGGCACCGCGCACCACGTGCCGTTCATCGTCATGGAGTACGTCGAGGGCCACACCGTGCGGGACATCCTGCGCGACGGCTCCGCGGTCCCGATCGAGGAGGCGGCCGAGATCACGGTCGGCGTCCTCTCGGCGCTCGAGTACTCGCACCACGCGGGGATCGTGCACCGCGACATCAAGCCCGCGAACGTCATGCTGACGCCGACCGGCGCCGTCAAGGTCATGGACTTCGGCATCGCGCGCGCGATGGCCGACGCCGCCGGCACCATGACGCAGACGCAGGCCGTCATCGGCACCGCGCAGTACCTCTCGCCCGAGCAGGCCCGCGGCGAGGCCGTCGACGCGCGGTCCGACCTCTACTCGACGGGCTGCCTGCTGTTCGAGCTGCTCACGGGGCGCCCGCCGTTCATCGGCGACTCGCCCGTCGCGGTCGCGTACCAGCACGCGCGCGAGGAGGCGCAGGCGCCGAGCACGTTCGCGTCGGACGTCCCCGAGCCGCTCGACCGCATCACGATGAAGGCGCTCGCGAAGGACCGTGAGGACCGGTACAGCTCGGCCGCGGAGTTCCGCGCGGACCTCGAGTCCGCCGTCCGCGGCGGCCACGTGTCGGCGCCGCCCGTGGGCGCGTTCGGTGCGGCGGCAGCCGCTGCCGCGGCCGCACGCGACCAGGGCCCGCACACCGCCGCGACGCAGGTGCTCGGCGCCCAGGGCCACGACCGGACCCAGGTCATGGGCGCCGCGGCCGCCGGCGGTGCCGTCGCGGGCGCCGGGGCCACGCAGGTCATGGGCGGCGGGACGTCGCCCTGGGCCCAGGTGCAGACCAGCCAGCAGCCGGTCGTGCCGCCGGTCGGTGCGGACGACGACGAGCCGCCGCGCCGGCGCGGCGTCCTGTGGACGCTCATCGCGGTCGCGGTGCTCGCGGTCCTCGGGATCATCCTCGTGCTCACGCTCGGCGGCGAGGACGCCCGCGAGCCCGAGACGGCGAGCGTCCCGACCGTGGTCGGCCTCGACGAGGCGGCCGCACGCGCCGCGCTCGAGGCGGAGGACCTGGTGCCACGCTTCCTCACCGAGCCGAGCCAGGACGTCGACGAGGGGCTGGTCACGCGCACGGACCCGGGAGCGGGCGAGACGGTCGACGTCGGCGCGGAGGTCGACGTCTACGTCTCCTCGGGGGCCGACGCGGTCGAGGTCCCGCCGCTCGAGGGCCTCACGCAGGAGCAGGCCCGCCGGGTCCTGGGTGACCTGGGCTTCGAGAACATCGCGACCGACACGACGGACCACCCCTCGATCTCCGAGGGCAACGTCGTCGAGAGCAGCCCCGCGGCGGGGCAGAGCGTCACACCCGACACGGAGATCACGCTCGTCCTGTCGACGGGGCAGGTCGAGCTGCCCGACCTCACCGGTCAGGAGGAGGCCGCCGCCCGGCAGGCGCTCGTCGACCTCGGTCTCACGCCCGTCATCTCGCGCGAGGAGAGCGACGCGGCGCCCGGCACGGTCATCCGCCAGAGCCGTACGCCCGGGCCCGTCCCGCAGCGCAGCGAGGTCGAGCTCTTCATCGCGATCGAGCCCGAGGTCGAGCAGACCACCGTCCCCGACTTGTTCAACCTCACGGTCGAGACCGCCGAGCAGCGCCTCGGTGCGAGCGGCCTGAACGTCGGCGGCACGCGCGAGGAGGCGTCCGACGAGGTCGCAGCCGGTCGCGTGATCGGCAGCGAGCCCGCGGCAGGCTCGTCCGTCCCCGAGGGGTCCGAGGTCACGCTCGTCGTGTCGTCCGGCCCGAGCGAGAACAACGGCGGGGGCAACGCCGGTGGCGGTGGCGGGGACGACGACGGCGAGGGCGGCGACTGAGCCTCGACCGACCGCACCGAGCAGGGGACCGCATGCGCACGGCCCCGGGACGACGTGTCCCGGGGCCGTCGTCGTGAGTGGTGCGGTGTGCGGCCGGCGCCGTGGGGCGTCACCTCACGGGCGTGGCAGCCCCTTCGCGCACGAGCGGCGCCATGCCGGCGGAGGCCTCGACCGCGCCGTCGAGGCCGCACACCTCGAGCCAGTTCGCGAGCAGGCGGTGGCCGCCCTCGGTGAGGACCGACTCAGGGTGGAACTGCACGCCGTGCAGGGGCAGCTCGCGGTGCTGAAGGCCCATGATCACGCCCGCGCCCTCGGGGGTCGCGGTGCGCGCGGTGACCTCGAGCTCGTCCGGCACCGTCCCGTCGACGACGGCGAGCGAGTGGTACCGCGTCGCGGTGAACGGGACGGCCAGCCCGGCGAGGACGCCGCGTCCCTCGTGCCGCACCTGGCTCGTCTTGCCGTGCATCAGCTCGGGAGCGTGCGTGACGGTCGCCCCGAACACCTCACCGAGGGCCTGGTGACCGAGGCACACGCCGAGCATCGGCGTCGCCGTCGTGGCGCAGTCCCGGATGACGTCCATGCTCTGGCCTGCGGCCCGCGGCGTGCCGGGGCCGGGGGAGATGAGCACGCCGTCGTACCCGGCCCGCTCCTCGAGCGGCGGGACGGCGTCGTTGCGGACCACGACCGTCTCGGCACCGAGCTGGTCGAGGTACCCGACGATCGTGTAGACGAACGAGTCGTAGTTGTCGACGACGAGGATGCGGGTCATCTCGGGGCTCCGGGGGAGTGACGGCGGCGGTGCTACCGGACGAGGGTACGTCGCCCGCTCACGCCGCGGCGTCGTCGACCGTGGCGTACTGGAGCTCGACCGGCCCCTGGTAGGCGTCGAGCTCCACCTCGTCCTCGACGTCGAGCGACCACCCGAGGTCGAGCGCGTCGACGTAGGTGAGGTACGTCCGGACGCCCTCGGACCGCAGGAGCGCGCGCTCGAGCTCCTCCGGGTCGCCGATCGCCTGCACGACGTAGGGCGGCGAGTACGTGCGACCGTGCAGCAGGAGCACGTTCCCGACGCAGCGGAACGCCGACGTGGAGATGACGCGCTCGCCCTGCAGGGTCATCGCCTCGGCGCCGCCGGCCCACAGCGCGTTGATCACGGCCTGGAGGTCCTGCTGGTGCACGACGAGCTGGTCGCTCACGACCCAGTCGGGCCGCGGGGCGTTGGCCGGTGCGTCCGAGAGGGAGACCGTCAGCCCGGGGCCGACGACGGGGACCCGACCGGCCGCGAGGCGCACGAGCTCGGACTCGGGCGTCGTGTCGGGCTCGTCCGCGGTGAGCTCGTCGGTGAGTGCGTCGATCTCGGCGCGGAGCGCCTCCACCTCGGACGCGAGCTGCTCGGTGCGCTGGGACTCGACCTGGACCAGGCTCGGCAGGTCCTGCGCGTGGCGCGTGTCCGTCACACCCGCCATGCGCGCGTTGGCGGCGAAGAGGAAACCGGCGAGCACGAGGACGAGGGCCACCGCGACGGCGCTCCCACCCCGTGCGCCGCGCGTCCTGCGGCTCGCGACGTGGTCCGGCACGGGTCCCCTTCCGTCGGATCGGCGCACTCGCGCACTACGCTAGACGACGAACGTCCGTCCCCCTGGCCTCCCGGGGGCGTCCACGAGGACGACGCGGGCGTCCGACCAGGACCACCGAGGAGACGCTGTGCCCCTGTCGAGGTCGCGCAAGAAGTCCGCGCCCACCGCCCAGCCCGCCGTGGCGAAGATCGACAAGGGCAACCCCGCGTGGCTCGTCCCGACGATGCTCGGGCTCATGATCCTGGGCCTCGCCTGGATCGTGACGTACTACGTCACCGGCCGGTACCCGATCCCCGGGCTCGACAACTGGAACCTCCTGATCGGCTTCGTGATCCTCTTCGCCGGGTTCGGCCTCACGCTGCGCTGGCGCTGACGGCGCCTGGTCACATCCACCGGTCCGCGCGCACTGTCCACAGGCGCGGTGACTGCCACAGCCTGACCGTCCCCAGCGGTGCACAACCCTGTGGATAATCACATGGATGTAATTCCACAGGTGTGAACAAGCCTGGGGACGGCCCGTCAGAGCAGGAGCAGCGGGTTCACCGTGGCGTAGCGGACCGCCACCGCCGCGACCAGCACGGCGAGCGTCCCGGCCACCGCGACCACCCCGAGCTGGGCGCGCCGCTCCTTCGGTGCGTACGCGAACGCGGCCCCCAGGCCCAGCCCGACGACGAACCCGCCGAGGTGCGCCTCCCACGCGATGCCACCGACGACGAACGGCAGCGCGGCGTTGACCAGCAGCAGGGCGACCATGCCCCGCACGTCCCGGCCGAGCCGCCGCAGCAGCACGAACATCGCGCCGAACAGCCCGAACACCGCACCCGACGCGCCGACCACACCCGCGGTCCACGACGTTCCGATGCCGGGGGTCGCGAGCAACGTGAACGCGACACTGCCGCCGACCGCGGCCACGAGGTAGAGCGCGAGGAAGCGCCACCGGCCGAGCATCTGCTCGAGTCCGGGGCCGAAGATCCACAGCGCGTACATGTTGAACCCGATGTGCAGCAGCAGCCCACGGCCGGTGCTGTGCAGGAACGCCGCGGTGAGGAAGCGCCACGGCTCCGCCGCACCCCACGCCGGCACGAACAGCAGGGACTGCGTCCAGGGGTTGTCGCCCCCACGTCCGAGCAGCAGCTGGAGGAGGAAGCTCGCGACGCTCAGACCGACGAGCGTCATCGTGACGACCGGCGGGCCGCCGCGCAGCGGTGCGCCGAACGCCGTGCGCGCGACGGGCGCGGTCCGCGACGACGCGCGCACGCAGTCGACGCAGTGCACGCCGACCGCGGCCTGGCGCTGGCACTCGGGGCACGCGGGCCGGCCGCAGCGCTGGCAGCGCACGTAGGAGACGCGGTCGGGGTGCCGTGGGCACACGGGGACGGCGTCGGGGGCCGGTCCCGGATCGACCCCGGGCGGTGGTGTGCTCATGTCCCTCCGGACGACGACGGACCGGGCGCGGGGGCCCGGTCCGTCGTCGCGGGCGTCGGCCCGCGGTCGGTCAGTCCTCGATCGAGACCGAGGTGATGGTGATGTCCTGCACCGGGCGGTCACCCGGGCGCGTCGGCGTCGCGGCGATCGCGTCGACGACGGCGCGGCTCTCGTCGTCGGCGACCTTGCCGAAGATCGTGTGCTTTCCGTTGAGCCACGTCGTCGGCGCGACCGAGACGAAGAACTGCGAGCCGTTCGTGCCGCCGACCTTCCCGCTCACCGGGTCGCGCCGCTTGCCGGCGTTCGCCATGGCGAGGAGGTAGGGCTCGGAGAAGGTGAGCTCGGGGTGGATCTCGTCGTCGAACGTGTAGCCCGGGCCGCCGGTCCCCGTGCCCAGGGGGTCGCCGCCCTGGATCATGAAGCCCGCGATCACGCGGTGGAAGATCGTGCCGTCGAAGAGGGGCTCGGTGCGCTCGGCCCCGGTGCGGGGGTCGGTCCACGCCTGGTCGCCCCGAGCGAGCCCGACGAAGTTGCGGACCGTCTTGGGCGCGTGGTTCGGGAAGAGCTCGATGCGGATGTCACCGGCGGTGGTGTGGAGGGTCGCGAACATGCCGCAATCCTCGCACGCGGCCGCCGTCGGGTGCCGAGCGGATCGACGGAGGTCGCGCGCGGCGAGGGCCCAGGTGGCAGCATGGTCAGCAGTTCACGCATGCCATACCGTCCGCCCGCAGAGGAGTCACGCGATGTTCGACCGGATCAGGGCCGTGCGCACGACAGTCGACGCCGAGCGTCTGAAGGCGCAGGCAGGTGAGCTGCAGGAGCTGCTCGCGGACGCGAGCGCGCGCGCCAACCTCACCGCCGCACAGCTCGCCGAGCAGGCCAAGGTCCAGGCGGCTCTCGCCCGGAGGTGGGCGGCGCCGCACGTCGAGCACGGCGTGGACTGGGCCCGTCCGCGGGTCGAGCGCGCGCTGCACGAGGGCCGCTCCAAGGCGGAGCCGTACATCGAGGAGGCCGCGCGCAAGGCCGTGCCGGTCGTCGACACGGCGCACGACAGGCTCGTCGAGGACCTCCTGCCGAAGGTCGTGGCCGCGGTCACGGCCGCGGCGGCGGCGACGGCGACCGGCGCCGACAAGGCCGCGGCGGCCACGTCCGCCAAGCTCGCCGAGCTGGGCCACATCGACCCGCCCAAGACGTCGCACAAGGGCCGCAACGTGCTCCTCGTCCTCGTCGCGGCCGCGGCGGGTGGCGCCGCCTACCAGGCGTGGCGCCGCAGCTCGTCGACGACGGACCCGTGGGCCGAGGACCCGTGGGAGCCCACGACCACGACCTCGACGTCGCGCTCGCGTGCCGCCGACGCCCGCGAGGAGCTCCAGGGCGTGATGGACGACGTGCGCCACGAGCTGGGCGACGCCGCGGAGTCCGTGGGGGAGGCGGCCGGCGAGGCCGTCGCCCGCACGCGTGAGGCGACCGAGCGGGCCACGGAGAAGGCCCGTGAGGCGACCCGGCGCACGACGTCGCGCCGCCGGACCTCAGGTGCGACGGGCGACGACACGACCACCACGTCCGCGTTCCCGACCGCTGCCGCATCGACCACCGACGACACCGCGGACGTCACGCCCGCCGACGTCGCCGACACGATGGGCACACAGCTCGAGGGCACGCCGGTCTCCGGTTCGAGCCTGGACGACCAGCTCGCCGGCACCGCGCTCGACGACGACGACCGCCCCGGGTCGACCACCATCGAGGACGGCGACGAGCGCACCGTCTGACGACACCACGACGGAGGGCCCGGCACGCGACGTGCCGGGCCCTCCGTGCGTCTCAGGGCAGGGTGACGTCGACCGTGCGCGAGTTGGTCGCGGGCGTCGACCCCAGGGCGTGGGCACCCGACGGCTCGACGGTGACCGTCGCGGTCGAGCCGGTCCCGCCGGCCGGCCCGATCCCGTACGTCCCACCCCAGCCCTCGATCGTCAGGAGGCCGTCGGCGTCGGTGCGCGTCGTCGTCGGCGCGACCCACCACTCGTCCTTGACCAGCCCGCGGAGCGCGTCGAACGCCGGCTTGCGCGTCCCGTCCGCGCGGACGAGCCCGACGGGTGCGCCGAGCCACGCACCGGCGTCGGTCAGTCCCCAGTAGTTGACCGTCGCGACCGAGGGGTGCGAGAGCAGGGTCCGGTAGTGACGCACGACCTCGTCGGCCTGCCGCGCCTCGCCCTCGGGCGTCGAGGGCCAGGACGGCACCTGGTAGTCGTTGAGGTCGACGATCTCCGGCGGCATGAGCTCGCCCGAGAGGAGCGTGCTCTCGGTGAGGTGCAGCGGCAGGCCGTACCGCGCGAACCGCTCGAGGATCCGCAGCGTCTTCTCCTCGCCCCAGTAGCCCTGGTGCATGTGGCTCTGCAGGCCGATCGCGTCGACCTCGATGCCCGCCTCGAGGACACCCTCGATGAGGCACTCGTAGGCGGTCGACATGTCGAAGTCGTTGAGGACGAGGGTCGCGGACGGGTTGGCCGCACGCGCCTCCTCGAACGCCATCCGGATCGTCGCGATCCGGCCCCGCTCGCGGCACAGGCGCGTGATGCCGTTCTCCTCCTTGTCGAAGACCGGCATGATCACGACCTCGTTGATCGCGTCCCACGTGTCGACGAGCCCCGCGAACCCGCTGACGTCGCGCCGGATGCGGTCGCGCTGGACGCGCTCGACCTCGGCGGTGTCGAGGTCCAGCAGCCAGTGCGGCGCGAGCGTGTGCCACACGAGCGGGTGGCCCTTGACCGTGACGCCACGTGCCGCGAACCACTCGGCGGCGCGGCGGAGCCGCTCGGTGTCCGGCCGGCCGCGCTCCGGCTCGAACCCCGCCCAGTAGAACGGGAGCGTCGCGGTGTTGAAGACGTCGAGCCACGCGTCCGTGAGCTCGGCGGCCTGCTCGGCGGTCGCGCCGCCGAACGCCCCGTCGCCGCCGCCGGTCTCGTCGTTCGCCAGGCCGATGAAGTCGAAGCCGATGCAGCCGAACGCGAACGAGTGGCTGCGCTGCTCGACGACCACGTCGGTGTCGGCGAGGGGGCTGCCGGACGTGTCGAGCACGCGGACCGTCGTCTGGCCGCGACGGTGGGACATCGCCGGGTCGACGGGGTACGTGCGGGGGGCGGGGAAGGACACGGGCAGCTCCTCGTCGAGTGCGCCCCGGCGGCTGTGCCGGTGCTGGTCGCGGTCGTAGAAAACGTTATCAACGAGCCGGGGCTGCCGGGCGGTTCCGGCATCCGGGCCCGGTGTCGTCGCTGGATCAGCCGTGAATGTGGCTGTGCGGAGTCAGACGGTCGAATGACGATCGACGCGCTCCGCACAGCGCACCGGGGGGCGTTCGGCGATCGGCGGACGGGCGCCGGGGGCGGCTCAGCGGCCGCGGCATGGGGATCGGGTGGAGCCAAGGGGACTCGAACCCCTAACCCCCTGCTTGCAAAGCAGGTGCGCTACCAATTGCGCCATGGCCCCTGGTGGGCGGTCAGCCCGGCCGGCACGCGTGCCGGCTGTCAGTCGACGTCGTCGGTGACCTCGGTCCAGAGGTCCCGCTCGTCGCGGTCCTCCGCGTACGTGCGCCAGACGACGTAGCCCGCTCCGACGGCGAGCAGTCCGATGAGGAACTTCTTCATCCGTCCTCCGGTGGAGCAGTGGGGAGTGGGCCTAAGAGGACTTGAACCTCTGACCTCTTCCTTATCAGGGAAGCGCTCTAACCGTCTGAGCTATAGGCCCGTGCGCGCCGTGCTGCAGGCGCCGCACGAGAGTACCCCAGCCGTGGTGCTGGACCCAACTCGGCGGCGCCCGGCGGGCGGCCCGGCGGTCAGTCGTCGGTGAGCGTGAGGTGGATGCCACCCACGAGCGCCGCGACGATGTTGTACAGGAACGCACCGATGGTCGACAGCGCCGTGAGCAGCACGACGTCCACGATCGCGATGAGCGTCGCGAGCGACAGGATGCGGCTGAACGACACGTACTCGAGCAGGTTGAAGAAGTCCGGCGAGCCCGTGATCTCGGCGATCGTGTCGTTCACCGAGGTGAAGACCCCGAGACCGTCGAGCGTCATCCACACGACGGCCGCCGCGACGACGATCATGATGCCGATGGCGAACGACAGCAGGAACGCGAGCTTCATGACCGACCAGGGGTCGATCTTCGCGACCGCGAGGCGGACGCGGCGCGGGCCGGCGACCTCCTGCTCGTCGTCGTGCACGCGGGTGGACTCGCGGACGGGACGTGCTCCCGCAGCGGGCCGTGCGGGGGCGTCCTCGGAGCGGCCCGTCGTCGTGCCGACCGCGCCCTGGGCCGCCCGCTTGAGGCGGTCACCCATCGACGGGCCCTCCGCCGACGGCGAGCCGGCAGGACGTGCGGCCACGGCCGTCGGCTGCTCGGCCGTCGTCCCGGGCGCGTCGTCCTCCTTGGTCCGGACCGACGCGCGGGCCGGGGCGGTCCGTGGCGCGAACGAGGGCGGCTGGGTCCCGTCGGTGCTCATCGGTCTCCCTCGGTGGGCCGGTCGTCGGCCTGGGTCGTCTCCTCGACGGGTACCGGCTCGGTGAGCGGCACGTCGTCGGCGGCCGTCTCCACGGCCTCGCCGTCAACGGTAGCCGCATCCGCGCCGAGGTTGCGCTCGACGTTCCGCGCGACGGCCAGGATTCGGTCGCCCGCGTCCGGCTTGGCGAGGATGACCCCGGTCGCGTCGCGGCCGTGGACGGGCAGCTGGCTCACGAGCGAGCGGACCACCTTGCCGCGTTCCATGACGACGAGGACCTCGTCGTTCGGGCCCGCCATCAGCGCACCGACGAGCGACCCGCGGTCGTCGGGGAGCCGCGCCGCTCGCACGCCCTTGCCGCCGCGCCGCGTGCGCCGGTAGTCGAGGTTGCCCGCGGTGGTGACCCGGTGGATGTCCGAGCGCTTGGCGGTGCCACCGTCGGTCACGGTGATGAGGAACGAGTCCTCGCCGACGACCGACATCGACAGCAGCTCGTCGTCGCCGTCGAACCGCATGCCCGTCACGCCCGACGTCGGCCGGCCCATCGGGCGCAGCTCGTCGGCCGTCGCGCGGAACCGGACCGCCTGACCCTTGCGCGACACGAGGAGCAGCTCGGAGTCCTCGTCGACGAGCGCGGCCGAGACGACCTCGTCCGCACCGTCGCCGTTCTCGCGGAGGTTGATCGCGATGAGACCGCCCGAGCGGTTCGAGTCGTACTCCGCCAGGCGCGTCTTCTTCACGAGGCCGCGTCGCGTCGCGAGCACGAGGTACTCGGCCTGCGCGTAGTCGCGCAGGTCGATGACGTTCGCGATCTCCTCGCCCGGCTGGAACGCGAGGAGGTTCGCGACGTGCTGACCCTTGGAGTCGCGGCCGCCCTCGGGCAGCTCGTACGCCTTCGCGCGGTACACGCGGCCCTTGTTCGTGAAGAACAGCAGCCAGTGGTGCGTCGTCGTGACGCCGAAGTGCTCGACGACGTCGTCGGCCCGGAGCTGCGCGCCGCGCACGCCCTTGCCGCCGCGCTTCTGCACGCGGTACTGGTCGCTGCGCGTGCGCTTGGCGTAGCCGCCGCGCGTGATCGTGACGACGACCTCCTCCTCGGGGATGAGGTCCTCCATGGAGACCTCGCCGTCGAAGGGCAGGATCGTCGTGCGGCGCTCGTCGCCGTACTTGGCGACGATCTCCTCGAGCTCGTCGCCGACGATCCGGCGCTGGCGCTCGGGCTTGGCGAGGATGTCCTTGTAGTCCTCGATCTCGCGCATGAGCTGCTCGTAGTCGTCGATGATCTTCTGCCGCTCGAGGGCGGCGAGACGACGCAGCTGCAGGTTGAGGATCGCGGTCGCCTGGACCTCATCGACCTCGAGCAGACCCATGAGCCCGCGGCGCGCCTCGTCGACGTCGGGCGAGCGGCGGATGAGCGCGATGACCTCGTCGAGCGCGTCGAGCGCCTTGAGGTAGCCACGCAGGATGTGGGCCTTCTCCTCGGCCTCGCGCAGCAGGAACTGCGTGCGGCGGACGATGACGTCGAGCTGGTGGGTCACCCAGTGGCGCACGAACGCGTCGATGCTGAGGGTGCGCGGCACGTCGTCGACCAGGGCGAGCATGTTCGCGCCGAACGTCTCCTGCAGCTGCGTGTGCTTGTACAGGTTGTTGAGGACGACCTTCGCGACGGCGTCGCGCTTGAGGACGACGACGAGGCGCTGGCCCGTGCGGCCCGAGGTCTCGTCACGGATGTCGGCGATGCCCTGGACGCGGCCGTCCTTGACGAGCTCGGCGATCTTCGACGCGAGGTTGTCGGGGTTGACCTGGTACGGCAGCTCGGTGACGACGAGGCAGACGCGGTTCTGGATCTCCTCGACCGTGACGACGGCGCGCATCGTGATCGAGCCGCGCCCCGTCCGGTACGCGTCCTCGATGCCGCGGCGGCCGAGGATCGTCGCCCCGGTCGGGAAGTCGGGGCCCGGGATCCGCTCGATGAGGGCCTCGAGCAGCTCCTCCTTGCTGGCCTCCGGGTGCTCGAGGTGCCACCGCACACCCGCGGCGACCTCGCGCAGGTTGTGCGGCGGGATGTTCGTCGCCATGCCGACCGCGATGCCGGCGCTGCCGTTGACGAGCAGGTTCGGGAAGCGCGACGGGAGGACCGACGGCTCCTGCGTGCGGCCGTCGTAGTTGTCGCGGAAGTCGACGGTCTCGCGCTCGATGTCGCGCACCATCTCCATCGCGAGCGGCGCCATCTTGCACTCGGTGTACCGCGGGGCTGCCGCAGGGTCGTTGCCGGGCGAGCCGAAGTTGCCCTGCCCGGAGACCAGCGGGTACCGCAGCGACCAGTCCTGCACGAGGCGGACGAGCGCGTCGTAGATCGCCGTGTCGCCGTGCGGGTGGTACTTGCCCATGACGTCGCCGACGACGCGCGAGCACTTCGAGAACTGCCGGTCGGGCCGGTAGCCGCCGTCGTACATCGCGTACAGGACGCGGCGGTGGACGGGCTTGAGACCGTCGCGGACGTCGGGCAGCGCGCGCCCGACGATGACCGACATCGCGTAGTCGAGGTACGACCGCTGCATCTCGAGCTGCAGGTCGACCGGGGTGACGCGGTCGGTCAGCACCTCGGCGGGCGTCTCCTCGGGGGTCGCCTCGTCACCGGTGGGCGGCGTCTGGTCGGTCACGGTGCTCCTCGTTCAGGGCATGCGGGGGTGGTACGCGGGCTGGTGCTGCTCGACTAGATGTCGAGGAACCGGACGTCCTTGGCGTTGCGCTGGATGAAGCTGCGCCGGCTCTCGACGTCCTCGCCCATGAGGATCGCGAAGATCTCGTCGGCCGCGGCCGCGTCGTCGAGGTTCACCTGGCGCAGCGTGCGGTGCTCGGGGTCCATGGTCGTCTCCCACAGCTCCGAGTAGTCCATCTCGCCGAGACCCTTGTAGCGCTGGATCCCGTTCTCCTTGGGGATGCGCTTGCCCGCGGCGAGGCCCTCCTGGAGCATCGCGTCGCGCTCGCGGTCCGAGTACACGTAGTCGTGCGGGGAGTTCGACCACTTGAGCCGGTACAGGGGCGGCTGCGCGAGGTAGACGTGCCCCTCCTTGATGAGGTCCGGCATGTAGCGGAAGAGCAGCGTCAGCAGCAGGGTCGAGATGTGCTGGCCGTCGACGTCGGCGTCGGCCATGAGGACGATCTTGTGGTACCGGAGCCGGCTGATGTCGAAGTCCTCGCCGATGCCCGTGCCGAACGCCGTGATGAGCGCCTGGACCTCGGCGTTGCCGAGCGCACGGTCGAGGCGGGCGCGCTCGACGTTGAGGATCTTGCCGCGGATCGGGAGGATCGCCTGCGTCCGGGGGTTGCGGCCGCGCACCGCCGAGCCGCCCGCCGAGTCGCCCTCGACGATGAAGATCTCGCACTCCTCGGCCTTGTTCGACTGGCAGTCGCGCAGCTTGCCGGGCATGCCGCCCGACTCCAGCAGGCCCTTGCGCCGGGTCGCCTCACGCGCCTTGCGCGCGGCCATGCGGGCCGCCGAGGCCTGGATCGCCTTGCGGATGACGTCGCGCGCCTCGTTCGGGTGCGAGTCGAGCCAGTCGGTGAGCTGCTCGTTGACGACCTTCTGGACGAACGTCTTCGCCTCGGTGTTGCCGAGCTTCGTCTTGGTCTGGCCCTCGAACTGCGGCTCGCCGAGCTTGACGGAGATGACGGCGGTGAGCCCCTCGCGGACGTCGTCGCCCGTGAGGTTCTCCTCCTTCTCCTTGAGGATGTTCTTCTCGCGCGCGTAGCGGTTGATGAGACCCGTGAGCGCCGCGCGGAAGCCCTCCTCGTGCGTCCCGCCCTCGGTGGTCGAGATGGTGTTCGCGTACGTGTGGACGGACTCGGAGTAGGCCCCGGTCCACTGCATCGCGATCTCGACGGACACCTTGCGGGTCGTGTCCTCCGCCTCGAAGTCGATGACCTCGGGGTGGACGAGCTCGGCCTTCTTGGCGCTGTTGAGGTGCTTGACGTAGTCGACCAGCCCGCCGTCGTACCGGTACGTGACCGTCCGCTGGTGCAGCGGGGCGGCGCCGTCGGCCGCGACGTCGTGGTCCTGGCTCGCCGCGGCGGGCTCGGTGACCTCGTCCTCGGTCCCGGTGTGCTGGGGACGCTCGTCGGTGAGCGTGATCTGCAGGCCCTTGTTGAGGAACGCCATCTGCTGGAAGCGGGCCCGCAGCGTCTCGAAGTCGTAGTCGACGGTCTCGAAGATCGTCGGGTCGGCGTGGAAGACCTGAGTCGTGCCCGTCTCGTCCGTGGCGTCGAGCCGCTGGAGCTCGCCCACGGGCTTGCCACCGTCCGCGAACTCCTGGCGCCACGTGTACCCGTCGCGCTTGACCGTCGTGATGACGCGGTTCGAGAGCGCGTTGACCACCGAGATGCCGACGCCGTGCAGGCCGCCCGAGACCGCGTAGCCGCCGCCGCCGAACTTGCCGCCCGCGTGCAGGATCGTCATGACGACCTCGACCGTCGGCCGGCCCTCGGTCGGGTGGATCGCGACCGGGATGCCGCGGCCGTCGTCGGTCACGCGCACGCCGCCGTCGGCCTGGAGCACGACGTCGATCTGGCTGCAGTAGCCGGCGAGCGCCTCGTCGACGGAGTTGTCGACCACCTCGTAGACGAGGTGGTGCAGGCCGCGCGGCCCGGTCGAGCCGATGTACATGCCGGGACGCTTGCGGACCGCCTCGAGCCCCTCGAGGACGGTGATGTTGCCTGCGTCGTAGGTGCTGCCGTCGCCCCTGCTGCCGTTCTTCCCGTCCGGGGACGGGGTGCCGTTGGTCGCGCTCTGGTCAGCCACGGGGCAGGGTGCTCCTTCGAGGGTCGTGCGCGGCGGCGGCCGCCCGCGCACACGGGCGTCCCTGGCGACGGACGGCACGGGACGCGGCTCGTCCGGCTCGGCGCGGGGCCAGGCGGTGACGACCGGTCCCGGCACCTCCACGAGCACCAGGTGGGACCTGCTCAGTCTACCCTGCGGACGCCCTCTCGGGCGCCTCCCGGCCACCGTGGCGCCCCGGCGAGGCGTGGCCGTGACCCCGTGGTGGCGGGCCGGTCGTCAGCGGCTCCTGGACGGCCTGACGCCGCTCGCGTCAGCCGTACGTGTCGCGCGGGCCCCGGCCGGGCACGCGCCGCGGCCCCTTGCCCCACTGCCGGCCGCCCGGTCCGACGGCGCGCACCTCGCGCACGACGTCGGGCCCGAGCTCCTGCTCGAGGCGCGCGAGCAGCTGCGGTGCGAGGAACTGCACCTGCTTGGCCCAGCTCGTGGAGTCGGTCCGCACGACCAGGAGGCCCTCCTCGAACGTCTCGGGCGTGCAGTGCTCGGCGATGTCGGGGCCGACGAACTCGCGCCAGCGCCCGATCAGACCGCCGACCGACAGCTCCGCACGCCACCCGAGCTGCGCGACGAGCCGGTCGACGGCGTCACCGACCAGCGCCGGGTCCCGCCCGTCGCGCGCCGCCGACGACAGCTGCACCTCGGTCTGCCGACGACGACGCACCGGGGCGCCCGGCCGCAGGCCGCGTGCCTCGGCACCCGCCCGCGCGCGGTTCAGCGCCGCACGGGCCACCTCGGCCGCCGTCGTCCGGCCGAGGCGCTCGGCGACCGGACGCTCGACGCGGGGGACGCGCACCTCATCGGACACGCGTGACCTGACCCGCCATCACGTCCCACCGCGCACCGTCGAGCTCCTCGGGGACGTCCTCGGCCACGGCGGCCGTGACCAGCACCTGCTCGGCGCGCGACACGAGCCCCGCGAGCCGACGACGACGACGCGCGTCGAGCTCGGAGAAGACGTCGTCCAGGACCAGGACGGGTTCGGTTCCCTCGTCCCACGCGTGCAGGCCGGTGCCCGACCCGTCGTCGGCGCCGTGCGTGAGGAGCTCGTACGAGGCGAGCCGCAGCGCGAGCGCGAACGACCACGACTCGCCGTGGCTCGCGAAGCCCTTGGCGGGCAGCCCGCCGAGGCTCAGGACCAGGTCGTCCCGGTGCGGGCCCACGAGGTTGACACCCCGCTCGATCTCCTGACGGCGCAGCCGGCTCATCGCCTCGAGCAGCTGGGCCTCGAGGAGCTCGGTCGAGGCGCCGAGGTGCGGGACCTCGGGGTCGGAGCGGACGGGCGAGCCCGACGCGCGCGGACGGTCCTCGTCGTCGGCCGCGGTGCCCTCGAGGGACGAGCGGTAGCCGATCACCGCGGCGCCCTGCCCCTCGCTGACCTGCTCGTACGCCGCGGCGACGTGGGGCTTGAGCTGGTCGACGAGCCGCACGCGCGACGCGAGCACCTGCGCGCCGAGCTGGGCGAGCTTGCTGTCCCACACGTCGAGCGTGCGCAGGTCCGGCGCGTCGTCGCCGCCCGAGCGGCCGCGCCGTGCGCCACCAGCCGACTTCAGGAGCGCGCCGCGCTGACGCAGGATCCGGTCGTGGTCGGCGTGCACCGCGGCCATGCGGGGCTGGAGCTGCACGACCAGGTCGTCGAGGAACCGCCGTCGGCGGTCGGGGTCACCCTTGACGAGTGCGAGGTCCTCGGGCGCGAAGAGGACCGTGCGGAGGATGCCCAGGACGTCGCGCGCGCGGCGGACGGGTGCGCGGTTGACCTGGGCGCGGTTGGCGCGGCCCGGGTTGATCTCGAGCTCCACGAGGCTCGACCGGTCGCCGCGCTGGGCGCGCAGCCGGACGACCGCCCGCGGTGCGCCGGCTCGCACGAGCGCGGCGTCGGTCGCGACGCGGTGGCTCGACAGGGTCGCGACGTACCCGACGGCCTCGACGAGGTTCGTCTTGCCCTGCCCGTTGGGACCCACGAGGGCGCTGACCCCGGGCTCGACCGCGAGGTCGACCTGCTCGTAGGACCGGAAGTCGGTGAGGGAGAGGTGGCTGACGTGCACTCAGACCTGCGCCGTCACGGTTCGGCGGGCGGCGTGGGCTCCGACGGCGGGGTGGCCTGACGCACCGCGTGGCCGCCGAACTGCTGACGCAGCGCCGCGACGGCCTGCATCGCGGGCGACGGCTCCTGACGCGAGGAGAACCGCGCGAAGAGCGCGGCCGAGATCACGGGCAGCGGCACGGCCTGGTCGATCGCCTCGTCGACGGTCCACCGTCCCTCGCCGGAGTCCTCGACGTAGTCGTCCACGGCCCCGAGGCCCGGGTCCTTCTCGAGCGCGGCGACGAGCAGGTCGAGCAGCCACGACCGAACGACGGTGCCGCGCTTCCACGCACGCATCGTGCCGACGACGTCGGTCACGAGGTCCTGCGCGGTCAGGAGCTCGTAGCCCTCCGCATACGCCTGCATGACGCCGTACTCGATGCCGTTGTGCACCATCTTCGCGAAGTGACCGGCGCCGACCGGGCCCGCGTGGACGAAGCCCTCCTCGCGCGGGCCGTCCGGACGCAGCGCGTCGAAGACGGGCGCGAGGGTCTCGATGTCCTCCGGTGCGCCGCCGGCCATCATCCCGTAGCCGTTCGCCAGGCCCCAGACACCGCCCGAGACGCCGACGTCGACGTAGCGGATGCCCTCGCGCGCGAGGCGCTCGGCGTGCAGCGCGTCGTCCTTGTAGTACGAGTTGCCGCCCTCGACGACGACGTCGCCCTCACCCAGGAGGCCCGCGAGCTCCTCGACGACCCCGCGCGTGATGTCGCCCGAGGGCACCATGACCCAGACGACCTTCGGGCTCTGCGGGAGCGCCTCGACGAGCGCCGCGAGGCTCTCGACGTCCGAGACCTCGGGGTTGCGGTCGTACCCCGTGACCTCGACCCCACGCTCACGCAGGCGCGACCGCATGTTCGCGCCCATCTTCCCGAGCCCGACGAGTCCGATGTGCATGATCACCTCAGCTGGCGAAGCGGATCGGCACCAGCAGGTACCGGTACCCCTTGTCGTCGTCGCCCTCGAGCGACCCCTGGCCGGTGAACTCCACCGGCTTGTTGGGATGCGTGAAGGACAGTCGCACGAAGTCGGTGCCGAGCGCGCCGAGCCCGTCCAGCAGGAACTGCGGGTTGAACGCGACGGTGATGTCGTCACCGACCAGCGACGCCTCCAGCGCCTCCGATGCCTGTGCATCATCACCCTGGCCGGCGTCGAGCACCACCTGACCCTCGGAGAACGCGAGCCGGATCGGCGTGTTGCGCTCGGCGACGAGGGACACGCGACGCGCGGCGTCGATGAGCGGCTGGCGCGCGACGACGGCCTGGATCGGCGTCTCGTCGGGGAACAGGCGTCGCACCGCCGGGTACTCGCCGTCGACGAGGAGCGACGTCGTGTGGCGACCGCCGGCCTCGAAGCCGATGAGGTCCACGCCGGCCCCGGACGAGAGCGCGACCGCGACCTGGTCCGAGCCGCCCAGCGACTTGGCGGCGTCCGAGAGCGTGCGCGCACGCACCAGGGCCGTGGCGGAGATGTCGGGGCGGGCCGGTCGCCACGTCAGCTCGCGCAGCGCGAGGCGGTAGCGGTCCGTGGCGAGCAGCGTGATCTGCTCGCCCTCGATCTCCATCCGGACGCCGGTGAGCAGCGGCAGCGTGTCGTCGCGCGACGCGGCGACCGTCACCTGGGCGACGGCCGAGGTGAGCTCGTCCCCCGGCACCGTCCCGACGACGTCGGGCATCGCCGGCAGCGCGGGGTAGTCCTCGACGGGCATCGTCAGCAGCGAGAAGCGGCTCGCGCCGCACGTGACCGAGACCTTGGTGCCGTCCAGGACGACGTCGACGGGCTTGCCCGGGAGCGCACGCGAGATCTCCGCGAGCAGCCGCCCCGACACGAGCACCGTGCCGGGCTCGCTCACGTCGGCGGCGATCTCGGACCGCGCCGAGACCTCGTAGTCGAAGCTCGAGAGCTGCACGACGCCGGACGCGTCGGCCTCGAGGCGCACTCCGGCGAGGACGGGCACGGGCGGACGCGTCGGCAGCGACCGAGCGGTCCAGGTGACTGCCTCAGCCAGGACGTCCCGGTCCACCCTGAACCTCATCGCACATCCCTCCGGAAGTGGCCCGCGCCCGGACGCGTCCGACCGACCGTGGGCGGGGCGCAACGGAGCTGGGCTCGTCGTGATTCTCGTGATCCGTGTGAACAGTACGCGAGGACGGGCACCCGCCGTCGGCGCCCGTGGGTGCGGCTCGTACGGGTGTCGAGCCAGGTCGGGGAGCGCCCCGGGTCGAGGCGACCGGCGCTGTCGGGAAGAGGTGCGCCATCGCCCGGCCCGCCTGATGAAGGCGTTGTGGATCCGGGAGAGGGAGAACAGTCGTTGTCGTCATCGGCTGTGTGGACACTGTGGATATCGCGGGACTTCCCAGGTCAGGTGCCGACGAGGGATGTGGAGCGCTTGTCGACGGCGCTGTCGACGGCGAGCACCGCCGGTGGACGGCGCGGCGACGTCCACCGGGCGTCCACGGGTCGAAGGTGTTGAATCCACATGAACACGGGGTGTCGTCCACGTCGTTCCACAGGGATGTCCACAGGTGTGCACAGTCGTCCCACGGGTGTTCTTGTGCGTTCGTGGGTGATCACGTGCGCGGACGTGCGTGCATCCGTTCGGTGCGAGGCGTGCGGATGGGCCCGCTGGCGGGGCGGGCTGGTGGCCGGCGGCACGGTGACGGCACCTACGGGTGCCGTGGGAGCCGGTAGGCCGTCACCGGGAGCTCCGGGACGCGCCCGACGTGCGGGGCTCAGCCGCGGTGCTGCTGCTTGATCCGGTTCGTGAGCTCGGTGACCTGGTTGTAGATCGAGCGGCGCTCGGCCATGAGCTCGCGGATCTTGCGGTTCGCGTGCATGACGGTGGTGTGGTCGCGGCCGCCGAACTGCTGACCGATCTTCGGCAGGCTCATGTCCGTGAGCTCGCGGCACAGGTACATGGCGATCTGCCGCGCCGTGACGAGGACGCGCGACCGCGACGACCCGCACAGGTCGTCGATCGTGAGGCCGAAGTAGTTGGCGGTCTGGGCGATGATCGCCGCCGCGGTGATCTCCGCGGTGTCCTCGTCGGTGATGAGGTCCTTGAGGACGATCTCGGCGAGCGCGAGGTCGACGCTCTGCCGGTTGAGGTTCGCGAACGCCGTGACGCGGATGAGCGCACCCTCGAGCTCACGGATGTTGGTCGAGATCTTCGAGGCGATGTACTCGAGCACCTCGTCCGGCGCCTGGAGCCGCTCGTTCGCCGCCTTCTTGCGGAGGATCGCGATCCGGGTCTCGAGGTCGGGCGGCTGCACGTCGGTGATGAGGCCCCACTCGAACCGCGACCGCATGCGGTCCTCGAAGCCGTTCAGCTGCTTGGGTGGCAGGTCGGACGTGATGACGACCTGCTTGTTGGCGTTGTGCAGCGTGTTGAACGTGTGGAAGAACTCCTCCATCGTCTGTTCCTTGCCCTGCAGGAACTGGATGTCGTCGACGAGCAGGACGTCGACCTCGCGGTAGCGGCGCTGGAACGCGCCTGCCTTGCCCTCACCGATCGAGTTGATGAAGTCGTTCGTGAACTCCTCGGAGTTCACGTAGCGCACCCGCACGCCCGGGTACAGCGACTGCGCGTAGTGGCCGATGGCGTGCAGCAGGTGCGTCTTGCCCAGACCGGAGTCGCCGTAGATGAACAGCGGGTTGTACGCCTTGGCGGGCGCCTCGGCCACGGCCACGGCCGCGGCGTGCGCGAACCGGTTGGACGACCCGATGACGAACGTCTCGAACAGGTACTTCGGGTTGAGCCGGGCCGGCTCGGCGCTCGCCGGGGCGCCACGCTGCGCACGGCCCGTTCGGGCCCGGTCGTCGAACCGGCCGAGGTCGTCCTCGACCGCGCGGAGCACGCGCGCGTCGTCGTCGGTGTCGAGGTCGGGGGCCGGCTCGACCGTCCGGACCTCGGGCCCGGACGACGTGACCGGCGCGTGGTCGTCGAGCGCCGGGTCGACCATGACCGCGAAGCGGGCGTCCTTCCCGAGGGCGGCGGACAGCGCTCGGCTCAGCTCGCCGCGGGCGCGGGTCTCGAGGTACTCCTTGGTGAAGTCGTTGCCGACGCCCAGGAGGACCGTGCCGTCGAGCAGCCCCATGGGCCGCGCCAGCCGGATGAAGGCGAGCTGTTGCGGACTCGTCGCGGCGTCGGTGCTCAGGTGGTCGACGGCGCGCTCCCAGAGCTGGGTGATCGAGTCGTCCTGACCTGCCACGAGATGACTCCTCGATGCCGCTGTCCGTGCGATGCCTGCCGTGTGCTGCGGCCCGCAGTCTCGCACGGTCACCGATGATCCACACAGTTCTCCACAGTCTGTGTGCTCAGCGTCGCAACGGGGCGCGAGGCGAACGCGTGCATCGTCCACGGCGTGTCGTCGTCGCACCATCCGCCGTCCGGGTCATGATGATCGGTCGCCCCACGCACGGTCCAGGGCCGGGGTCGTTTGACCCTGCGCTCATCCCCGCGTACCGTGACACAGCCGTTCTTCGCGGCTCCCGCCTGCCTGCCCGCACGACGCCTGTCGGCGACGGTTCGGTGGAGGGGCCCGGGACCAGCCTGGATGTCCGCCCCCGCGGCGGTGACGTGAAACAACCTTGGAGTCTGACGTGTCGAAGCGCACCTTCCAGCCGAACAACCGGCGCCGGGCCAAGACCCACGGCTTCCGCCTGCGTATGCGGACCCGTGCCGGTCGCGCGATCCTCGCCGCTCGCCGGCGCAAGGGTCGCACCGAGCTCTCCGCCTGATACCCACCCGGTGCTGCCCGCCCCGCTGCGGATGAGACGGTCCGAGCAGTTCGCGCGGACCATCCGCACGGGCGGTCGGGCGGGCCGGGACACCCTGGTCGTCCACTGCGCCGTCGGTGCCGAGCACGACGGCACCCAGGTCGGGTTCGTCGTCGCCAAGACGGTCGGCGGCGCGGTGGTGCGCAACGTCGTCCGCCGGAGGTTGCGAGGAGTGGTGCTCGAGCAGCGCGCTGCGCTCCCCGAACACGCCGACGTCGTCGTGCGTGCGCTCCCGGCGTCGGCGGACGCGACGTACACCCGACTCGCCGACGACTTCCGCTCGGCGCTCGCGACGGCCCATCGCCGTGGTCGCGAGCGGGCGCACCCGGGCACGGCCGTGCTGCCGTGAGCACCCGATGAGTGCGTCCGCCCCGTCGCGTCCCCGGACGGCCGTGGCGCTGCGTCTCGTGCGCCGCCTGCCGCAGCTGATCCTCGTGGGCCTGCTCCGCGTCTACCAGGCGGTCGTCTCCCCCATGACCGGCCCGACCTGCCGGTACTACCCGAGCTGCTCGAGCTACGCCCTGATCGCCGTGCGGCGGCACGGCGCGCTTCGCGGCACGTGGCTCGCGGTCCGGCGTCTGCTGCGGTGCCACCCGTGGGCCGCCGGCGGCGTCGACGACGTGCCCCCGGTCACCCCCCGTCTTCCGGCCCGGGCGACCGGGCACGCACACCCGCACTGAGGAGCCCTTCACGATGGACACAATCCTGTGGCCGCTGATGTGGGTCGTGGCCTGGATCATGGTCGCGTTCCACAAGCTGCTGACGACGCTGGGGCTCGACAGCGCGTCGGGGCTGGCCTGGGCCGGGTCGATCGTCGGACTCGTGATCGTCATCCGGATCCTGCTGATCCCGCTGTTCGTGAAGCAGATCAAGGCGTCCCGGGGCATGCAGCTCGTCGCGCCCGAGATGCAGAAGCTCCAGGCGAAGTACAAGGGGAAGACCGACCCTGCGTCCCGCGAGGCGATGACCCGCGAGACGATGGAGCTCTACAAGAAGCACGGGACCAACCCGTTCGCGTCCTGCCTGCCGATCCTCGCGCAGTCGCCCATCTTCTTCGCGCTGTTCACGGTGCTGAACCGGCTCGACGAGCTGAGCCGCGGTGACTACAGCCGCGATGCGATCGGCCCGCTGACGCAGGACCTCGCCTCCGAGGCGTCGAACGCGACCATCTTCGGCGCGCCCATCTCGTCCTACTTCCTCTCGTCGGATGCGGACGCGGCGACGAGGATCGTCACGGTGGTCCTCATCATCCTGATGTCCGCGACGACCTTCTTCACCCAGAAGCAGCTGACGCAGAAGAACATGCCGGCTACGGCGCTGCAGGGCCCGATGGCGCAGCAGCAGAAGATCCTCCTGTACGTGCTGCCGCTCGTGTTCGCGGTGTCGGGCGTGAACTTCCCGATCGGTGTCCTCATCTACTGGACCACGACGAACATCTGGTCGATGGGTCAGCAGTTCTACGTCATCCGGAACAACCCGACGCCGGGGTCGGAGGCAGAGCGCCAGCTCAAGGAGCGCCGCGCGCGCAAGGCGGCCGCCCGTGGTGAGCTCCCCGTCGTCGAGGAGCCGACGATCGAGGAGAAGCCGCGCGGACAGCGTCAGCAGCCGAAGCGCAAGGACCGAGCACGCGGAACCGGACCCGTGGCACCCGGGTCGGCACCTCGTCCTGACGGGACCCAGCCGGCCTCGGCCGGCGAGGCGGCCGGTGCCGCTGGTGCGGGCAACGACGCGCCCAATGCCACGGCGGGTTCGACGCCTGCGGCGGGACCGAACCCGCGCAAGCGCAAGAACCGGAACCAGACCCAGCGGCCAGGATCCCCCGACGGCGGCAACGGCGCTGCCGACGCATCCTGACACCGCGACCCGCATCACGGACGGAGACCCCATGACGGAGAACTCGGCGCACGCTGCGCCCCAGGAGGAGACGCGACGCCTCGAGGAAGAGGGCGAGATCGCGGCCGACTACCTCGAGGAGCTGCTCGACATCGCCGACATCGGCGGTGACATCGACATCGACGTCGAGCACGGCCGGGCAGCGGTCGAGATCGTCGCCGACCAGTCGGACGAGCGCGCCCTGCGCCGGCTCGTCGGGGCCGAGGGCGAGGTGCTCGACGCGCTGCAGGAGCTCACGCGCCTGGCGGTTCAGGCGAAGACGGGTGAACGCAGCCGGCTGATGCTCGACATCGCCGGCTTCCGCGCCGGGCGTCGGGCCGAGCTGGCCGAGGTGGCGCGGGCTGCGATCGCCGAGGCGAAGGCGTCCGGGAACGAGGTCGCTCTCGAGCCCATGAACCCGTTCGAGCGCAAGGTCGTCCATGACGTCGTGGCCGAGGCGGGTCTGACGAGCGACAGCGAGGGCGTCGAGCCGAACCGGCACGTGGTGGTCCGCCCCGCGTGATGACGGGACGCTGACGGGGAGCCGCCCCATCGGGTCGGCTCCCCGTCCGGCGTCTGCCGCCGGTCGTGGCTGGGTGGGTGTCGTGGGAGGTCGTCAGCGGCGGCGAGCCCGTGCGGTGCCGCCGAGGAGGTTCCACGTGAAACGGAAACCGTCCCGGCTCGGCTCTGCGTTGCATGGCTGCGGAGATCACGGCTCGACTGTGTCGTCCGCTGAGGTGGGGTGAACGGAGGATCGCCGGCGCTCGGTCGGTCTAGCGGCGGTCTCGAGCTCCGCGAGTCTCACGTGAGACGTGCACCCCGCTGAGGTGGCACCGTGATGCCTCGAGAGCCTGACCGGTGGTGCCGGCGGTTCCACCGGACGTCTGGCTGCGCAGATGTCGTGTCGTGCTTGACGGGGAGCAGCAGACACCGCCCGGACAGCGTGACGGGTCGTGGGTGCGCTGAGGCGGACGCGCGTCCGGCCGGACGAGGACGTGAACGACGGCGGACGGGCGTCGGAGGAAGGGGTGGGAAGCGCACGCACGGACCGGTGGTGCGCCCACCTGAAGTCCTCACGGCTGGGCCTCGGTTGGGAGGGCCGGGCTGATCCTCGGCGACGGGTAGCGGCCACGGTTGAGGGATTGGCCACTGTCGGGCTCGATAGCTGACGTCCTGCCGGCTCCGGACAGATCGAGCTCGCGTCGGCCACTGCTCGCCCTCGAGCGTCCAGTCCCGTCTCGTCCTCGAGTGGCTCTGATGCGCTTCCATAGGGGTACGTCCGGTCGGACAGCACCACACCGAGTCGGTGCCCGGCGTCGTTGGCTCACGCCGCATGGACCGGCCGTCTCATCTTGGAGGCGCTGGCGCATCGTGTCCTAGCGGCGTCGCGCAGCTGTGTCGCCCGCCCTCGTGCGTGGAAGTCGGCTGGGCGCGGCTTGGGCCTCTTACGCACCCTCGACTCGGCTCCTGAACGCCGCCGGGCCTCAGAGCGATGTTTCACGTGGAACCCGCCGGTCGGCGCGAAGCGCCGCCGACGGCACATGGACGCGAGGGCGCAGGGTCCGGCTGCCGCCGCAGTGACGTTTCACGTGGAACCGAGGTCTGTACCAACCGCCGCCATCGAGATTTCGGGTTGAATTGCGCAAGGCATACCCCGCACCGGTTGGTGTGAATGGCCCGGCAGCGAGACATGGACCACAGGCAGGCGGTGCGAGTCTGTCGAGCGACCGTGTTTCACGTGGAACCACCGTCGACGTGAAGCGCCGGCAGTGACACACCGCCACGAGAGCAGTCCGCGCGATTCCTGACGCCGAAGTGATGTTTCACGTGGAACCGAGGTCGTCGCGAACCGCCGCGGCGACACAACCTCCCGGGTGCGAGGGGCGCGATCCGCTCCGCAGCGACGTTTCACGTGGAACGCCAAGCAGCGGCCGGACAACGGGTGTCTCGTGGACCCTCCGCTCGCTCGACGCGGTCGCTTCACGTCGCGCCTCACACGGGCCCCATGACGCAGGAGCCGCCTGGGCTGCTGGGCACCTCGCGCGCGGCAGGACGAGAACTCCACGCGCGCCCGCGGCACCGCCCCGGCGGTTTGACTGTTGGCTCACGAAGTCTGCGTCGCCCGCCCGACGCGAAGCCAGCCGCGGTGGGTCCAACCTCGGCACGCCCAACTGAGGCCCGAGGGCGTGTCAGCAGCGCAAAGGGCTGCAGCTGCCGGGGCGCGCGTGGTCGAGGCCCGTGGGCACGGCGCACACCGCGGCGCCGTGCCCCGCGTGGAACCGGCGCCGGACGCGGCACCAGTGCGGTTCCCGCTGTGCAGCTGTTCCACGTGGAACGACGACGAAGCGCCCCGGGGTTCGAGCTGGCGGTGGCCTGGTGACCAGGGTGGGGCTACCGCGGCATGGCCCGGTTACGGGGGATTCGATCCGGAGAAGGGTGCTGGACAGAGGAGTGATCGCGCCCTTCCGCCCCGGGGGTGCGTGGAGCGGGTGATCGCTCTGGCCGCAGTGCCACGGTGGCTCGTGGCGCGCCGCGGTCGCCAATCGCAGTCCCGGGCGGGCCCGCACAACTGGGTCGCGTGTCGGCGGTTCCGACCATGTTTCACGTGGAACCCCTGGAGCCCGGACCTCACAGGATCGGTGCCTCCGCAGTGGCACCGTGTCGAGGTTTCCGGTCCTGGTGACGTGCCCCGTACCGTTGGACCCGATGAGCGACCCGAGACAGCCACATTCCCAGCACAGGGACGACCCCACCCTTCACGCCAGCGACGTCGCGGCAGCCCGACCAGCGACGCCCAGGACGGGTGTCGACTCGGGAGGAGCGCTCAACGCCTCGTCACCGGCAGTCCGGGAGTTCTTCGGTGACCGGATGGGCGCGGTGGAGCACTACGCCGAGCTCCTTGCTGAAGAAGGCGTCCTCCGGGGCCTCATCGGCCCGCGGGAGGTGCCGCGCCTGTGGGAACGCCACATCCTGAACTGCGCTGCGGTCGCGCAGCTGATGCCCGATGCGGGCACGGTCGTCGACCTGGGTAGCGGCGCCGGCCTGCCTGGGATCGTCCTTGCGGCGATGCGTCCCGACCTGGACGTGGTCCTGCTCGAGCCGATGGAGCGGCGTACGGCCTGGCTCGAGGAGGTGCGTTCCTCCGTGGGACTCGACCACGTCCGCGTGCGACGCGGGCGTGCTGAGGACATGGTGGGGCAGCTCTCGGCGGACGCTGTGACGGCGCGGGCGGTCGCGTCGATGGATCGACTCGTTCCGTGGGCCATGCCCCTCCTGAAGCAGGGGGGTGTCCTCCTGGCGATGAAGGGCGACCGGGGTCCGGCCGAGCTCGAGGAGGCCCGGGCCGTCATCGACTCATGGGGTGGCGGCGCGGGCGAGGTCGTGACGGTCGGGACCGTGCCCGATGTGGAGGCGACCACGGTCGTGCGAGTGGTCCGGGAGCGTGCCGTCGTTCCGTCTCGACCGCAGCGACCTGCCCGGCGTCGGCGCCGCGACTGACGCCGCGTCGGTCCAGGCCCGGACACGCGTGGGCCCAGGACCGGACACGCGTCGGTCCGGGCCCGGACACGCGTCGAAAGCGACGGCTGTGCGGGGGCGCGGTCTGGATCCAGAACGCATCGAGGGCATGGGCTCGATGTGACCGTAGGCGACCCGGGTGAGGCGACCTCTCGCGTGGCAGCGAGACGGCGGTCGTCTGCGGTCGGCGCGCACTGATCTCCTCACGGTGGCCCGAATCGGTCACCGCGGGATGCCTGCGGCGCCGCAGCCGACGGGCATCCGCGAAGTTGTCGCCACAGCCCGCTGCGAGGACCGACGACACCACGTCTCGTGACCGGCCCCGCAGTGTGGACGACAGGATCCGCGCCGGCCGGATGGCAGGATGATCCCCGCACGCAACGCAGAGGAGACGCAGTGGAGCAGCAGCCGACCGACGTTTCACGTGGAACGTCGCTCTCGGACGAGCAGCGCCGGGCCGCCCTCATCGAGAGCCTGCCGTCGGTGGACGAGTCGACGCCCCTGGCCGCGCAGATCGCCGCCGATGCCCGGCGACGCATCGACCTATCCGGACGGCGGTTCGAACGGCCGCCGTCGACGCGCGTCATCACCATCGCCAACCAGAAGGGCGGTGTCGGGAAGACGACGACCACGGTGAACCTCGCGGCCGCCCTCGCGCAGGCCGGGCTGAACGTGCTCGTCATCGACAACGACCCGCAGGGGAACGCCTCGACCGCCCTGGGCATCGAGCACCGTGCGGGCACACCGTCGGTCTACGAGGTGCTCATCGAGGACGAGGACCTCGCCGCGGTGGTCCAGCAGTCGTCTCTCATCCCGCGATTGTGGGGCGCGCCGGCGACGATCGACCTGTCCGGCGCCGAGATCGAGCTCGTCTCGATGGTCGCGCGCGAGGCGAGGCTCCGGAACGCGATCGATGCCTACCTGCGCCACCGCGAGGAGGCGGGGGACCGGCTCGACTACGTGTTCGTCGACTGCCCGCCGAGCCTCGGGCTGCTGACGGTCAACGCGTTCGTCGCCGCGCGCGAGGTCCTCATCCCCATCCAGTGCGAGTACTACGCGCTCGAGGGACTCAGCCAGCTGCTCAAGAACGTGCAGCTCATCAAGAACCACCTGAACCCGGCGCTCCACGTCTCAACGATCCTGCTCACGATGTACGACGCGCGCACCAACCTCGCACAGCAGGTCGCCGAGGAGGTCCGCGAGCACTTCCCGGACCAGACCCTGCGCACCACGGTCCCGCGATCCGTCCGCATCTCCGAGGCCCCGAGCCACGCCCAGACGATCATGACCTACGACCCGGGCTCGACGGGTGCGCTGGCCTACCTGGCAGCAGCACGTGAGCTGGCCCAGCGCGCCGCCATGGCGCCGACGAGCACGACCGAGGAGAGCTGATGGCCGAGAAGCGACGCGGACTGGGCAGGGGTCTCGGTGCCTTGATCCCGAGCGGCCCCTCGGGATCGGCGGGCCGTCCCGTCGACGTCTTCTTCCCCGGCGCGGCGACACCCGTCGACCGTGACGCAGCGGACCCCTCGACGGGTGCGGATGACAGGCGCGGTCCGTCGGACGCGCCCGCCGACGCTTCCACACGCGACGAAGCCCCCTGGGGCGCGGGCGAGGCCGGCCGCGACGGTCGCGTCGACGACCAGCAGAACGCCGGGATCGAGCCGTCCGAGACGACACCCCGACCGACGGACGGATCCGTCGGCACGCCGGGCGAGCACAACGGCCGCGCTGACAGCCGGCACGTCGCGGGTACCTCGTCCTCGGTCGCGACGGACGCGTCCGAGGCTGCACCGGGCGACGCCGGCGACACAGCCGATGACGCGACGGTACGCCCGGCCTCGCGCCCCGGCAGTACCCCGGACGCCGCCGACGGCGGGTCGGGCGCCTCGACCGGCACGGACGTCGACCCCTCCGCTCAGGACGGCTTCGTGACGAGCACGTCCAGCGACAGTGACGCGGGCGGTGCCGGCCCGCTCGCCGCCGCCGACGCCGACGCCGACGGGCTCGTCCCCGTCCCCGGCGCGCACTTCGCCGAGATCCCGGTCGGGGACATCCGGCCGAACCCGCGCCAGCCGCGGACGGTCTTCGACGAGGACGCGCTCGCCGAGCTCGTCAGCTCGATCCGCGAGATCGGGGTGCTCCAGCCGATCGTCGTCCGTCCCACGGACGGCACCGACGGCCACCGCTACGAGCTCATCATGGGAGAGCGGCGCTGGCGGGCCACCCAGGAGGCGGGCCTCGAGACCGTGCCGGCCATCGTCCGGGAGACCGAGGACCACGACCTCCTGCGCGACGCCCTCCTGGAGAACCTGCACCGCAGCCAGCTCAACCCGCTCGAGGAGGCCGCGGCGTATCAGCAGCTCCTCGACGACTTCGGCTGCACGCACGACGAGCTCGCACGGCGTATCCACAGGTCTCGTCCACAGATCTCGAACACGCTGCGGCTCCTCCGTCTCCCGCCGCTCGTCCAGCGGCGGGTCGCGGCAGGTGTCCTCTCCGCAGGACACGCTCGCGCGCTGCTCGGGCTGCCCGACGCCGCGGCGATGGAGCGGCTCGCCCAGCGGATCGTCGCGGAGGGCCTCTCGGTGCGTGCGACCGAGGAGATCGTCACGCTCGGCGGGGACCCGGAACGGCCCGCGCCCGTGCGGAGGCCGCGTCCCGGTCACCGGAACGCGGCCCTCGACGACCTCGCGACGCGCCTGTCGGATCGATTCGACACCCGCGTCAAGATCGCCCTCGGTCGCACCAAGGGCCGGCTCACGGTCGAGTTCGCGTCCGTCGACGACCTGAACCGCATCCTCGCCACGCTGTCACCCGACGACCCGGGCCTCCTTCGCTGAGGAGCGCCCGCGCGGCACACGGCTGAGCCGGTGACTGCGCGGCGGCGGGTCGGCCCAACCGCAGGGGCACGCCGGTCGTCGCCGGCCCGCCGAGCGCCGCGCGCCCACTGGCGCCGGGCCCAACCACAGGGCGCGCGGCCGACCGCCGCCGGTCCGCCGACCGCCGCCCGACACGCGCCGACCGTAGCCGGCCTGCCAACCCCAGCGCGACGGCCCACCGACGCGCTGCGTCAGTCCTCGAGCGCAGCCTCGACGATCGAGCGGTAGAGCTTGCCGAGGTCGTACCCGTCGGCGACGGCGGCCTGCGGGAACAGCGACGTCTCCGTCATGCCCGGTGCCGTGTTGACGTCGATGAACTGCGGCACACCGTCGCGGTCGATGATGAGGTCGCTCCGCGAGAGGTGCCGCAGGCCCAGCGACGTGTGGACGGCCACGGCGGCCTGCGCGACCCGGTCGGCGACGTCCGTGGTGAGCCGCGCGGGCGTGAAGTACTCGGTCCGCCCGGGGAAGTACCGCGCGTCGTAGTCGTACGGCCCGTCCGTGACCACCTCGACGGCCGGGAGGGCGCGCGGTCCGTCCCCGGTGTCGACGACGCTCACGGCGACCTCGGTGCCCTCGACGGCGTGCTCGATGAGCGCGGTGTCGCCGTACGCGAAGCAGTTCACCATGGCGCGCGGGAGCTCCTCCGCGCTCCGCACGATGGTCACGCCGAGCGCCGACCCGCCACGTGACGGCTTGACCGCGAGCGGCAGCCCGAGGCCCTCGAGGACCGTCTCGAGCACCGCCGTCGCGCCGAGCTCGCGGAACAGGCTCTGCGGCAGCGTCACGAACCGCGGTGAGTGCACGCCGGCCGCGCCGACGACGGTCTTGGCGACCGGCTTGCTCCAGGCGACCCGGCTCGCGCGTGGTCCGGCACCGACGTAGCGCTGCCCGAGCATGTCGAGCACGTCGCGGACCGACCCGTCCTCACCCGTCGCACCGTGCAGGAGCGGCCAGACGAGTGTGGGACGCAGCTCGCGCAGGGTCGGGATGAGCCGCGCGTCGACGTCGTGCACCGACACGTCGACCCCGGCGCCGCGCAGCGCCTCCGCGACGCGACGGCCGGACCGCAGCGACACGTCGCGCTCGTGCGACAGCCCACCCGCGAGGACGACGACGTCCAACGTCCCGCCGCTCATGCGAGGTCCGGCTCGGGCGACTCGACGATCCGGTTCTCGCGCGCGACCGCGGTGCCGAAGATGTCGACGAGCTCACGCTCGGCGTCGACGACGCTCGCGAGGCGGCGCACGCCCTCACGGATCCGCTCGGGTGTGGGGTAGCAGAACGAGAGGCGCATGTGGTCGGCTCCCTGTCCGTCGGCGTAGAAGGCGGTGCCCGAGACGTACGCGACGAGGGCCGTGATGGCCCGCGGCAGCATCGCCTGCGCGTCGAGGCCGTCGGGCAGGCGGACCCACGTGTAGAAGCCGCCGTCGGGAACCGTCCACGTCGCGGACGGGATGTGCTCCGACAGCGCACCGATCATCGCGTCGCGACGCTCGCGGTACATCTCGCGGAACTGCTTGATCTGCCCGCGCCAGTCGTGGTTCTCGAGGTAGGTCGAGATCGACAGCTGGGACGCGTTGGACGGGCACAGGATCGCCGACTCGCTCGCGAGCACGAGCTTCTCGCGCACCGCGTGCGGCGCGACCGCCCACCCGATCCGGTAGCCGGGCGCGAACGTCTTGGAGAACGACCCGAGGTAGATGACCCCGTCGTCCTCCATCGACCGCATCGCGGGCAGCGGGTCGCCCGAGAAGCCGAGCAGCCCGTAGGGGTTGTCCTCGACGACCAGGACTCCGTGACGCCGGGCGATCTCGAGCACGCGCGGACGCCGCTCGAGCGAGAGCGTGACGCCCGCGGGGTTGTGGAAGTTCGGCACGGTGTAGAGCAGCTTGACCGGCCGGCCCTCGGCACGCAGCCGCGTCAGCGCCTCCTCGAGCGCCTCGGGCACGAGGCCGTGCTCGTCGAGCGGCACGTGGACGATGTCGGCCTGGTACGCGCGGAACACCCCGAGCGCCCCGACGTAGGACGGGGCCTCGGCGACGACGACGTCGCCCGGGTTGACGAAGAGCCGCGTCACCAGGTCGAGGGCCTGCTGCGAACCGGTCGTGACGACGACGTCGTCGGGGTGGGCGTCGATGCCCTCGAGGCGCATGACCTCGAGGATCTGCTCACGCAGCCGCTCGTCGCCCTGCCCGGACCCGTACTGCAGCGCCGTGAGCCCGCGCGTGGCCACGAGCCGCTGCGTGGACTCGGCGATCGCGTCGAGCGGGAGGCCCGCGAGGTTCGGCATGCCGCCGGCGAGCGAGACCACCTCGGGGCGGTTCGCGACGGCGAAGAGCGCCCGGATCTCGGAGGCACGCATGCCGTGCGTCCGGTCGGCGTAGGCGCCGATCCAGGGGTCGAGGCGGGTCCCGTGGACGGGCTGGACGGTCTGGGCGGCGCTGCCGGGGGCAGGAGTCACCCGCCCCGTCGGCTCGCCGTTCTCGGGAGTCATGCGCCGAGTCTGCCACGCGGGCTCGTACCGCCCGCGTGCGTGACCACGCGCGCCGCAGGCGAGCCGCGCTGGTACGACGACGGCCCCCGACCCGGGCGCGTGGCTCGGGCGGGGGCCGTCGTCGTCGGGGTCAGACCGTCGCGAGCACCGCGTCGATCTCGGCCGTCAGCGCGGGCTTCGGGCGGGCGCCCACGACCTGCTTGACGAGCTCGCCACCCTTGTAGATGTTGAGGGTCGGGATCGAGGTGATGCCGTACGCGGCCGTCGTCTGCGGGTTCGCGTCGGTGTCGATCTTGGCGATCTTCACCTTGCCGGCGTAGACCTCGGACAGCTCCTCGAGGATCGGGGCGACCTGGCGGCACGGGCCGCACCACGTGGCCCAGAAGTCGACGACGACGGGGATGTCGGACTGGAGGACCTCCGACTGGAAGGTCGCGTCGGTGACGGGGACGGTGCTCACAGGCTCTCCTGGGTGGTCGTGGCGGGGACGGGCACCGGCTGGGCGGCGTCCGCGAGGTCGGCGAGGAAGTTCTGGGCGTCGAGGGCGGCGGCGCAGCCGGAGCCCGCGGCCGTGATGGCCTGACGGTAGGTGTGGTCGACGAGGTCGCCGCACGCGAAGACGCCCTCGACGTCGGTC
Source organism: Cellulomonas carbonis (assembly GCF_014636275.1). Classification (GTDB taxonomy): domain Bacteria; phylum Actinomycetota; class Actinomycetes; order Actinomycetales; family Cellulomonadaceae; genus Actinotalea; species Actinotalea carbonis. The sequence continues at coordinate 202,053 of NZ_BMEB01000002.1, read as the reverse complement.
GCGGTGCCGCGGCGGCCCTCGCCGCCGACGAGGACGTAGCCGTTCGGGTCGACGGCGACCTGGTCCTTGACGAGCTCGCTGCGGGGGACGTGACCGATCGCCACGAACATGCCCGTGACGTCGAGCCGGCGGATCTCGCCCGTCTCGGTGTCGGTGAGCGTGATGCCCTCGAGCTTGGGGTCGCCGTGGATCTCGGTGACCACGGAGTTCCACGCGAAGCGGATCTTGGGGTCGTTGTGCGCGCGGTCGGCCATGATCTTCGACGCGCGCAGCTCGTCGCGGCGGTGCACGAGCGTCACCGACCGTGCGAAGCGCGTGAGGAAGGTCGCCTCCTCGACCGCCGAGTCGCCGCCGCCGATGACGGCGACGTCCTGGTCGCGGAAGAAGAAGCCGTCGCACGTCGCGCACCAGGACACCCCGTGCCCCGAGAGCTCCTTCTCGCGCGGGAGGCCGAGCTCGCGGTACGCCGAGCCGGTCGCGAGGACGACGGCGCGTGCGCGGTACGTCTCGCCGTTGCCCGTGCGGACGGTCTTCACGGGACCCTCGAGCTCGACTTCGGTCACGTCGTCGTACAGGATCGTCGCGCCGAAGCGCTCCGCCTGCTTGCGCATGTTCTCCATGAGGTCCGGGCCCATGATCCCGTCGACGAAGCCGGGGAAGTTCTCGACCTCGGTCGTGTTCATCAGCGCGCCGCCCGCGGTGACGGAGCCCGCGACGACGACGGGTGCGAGGCCGGCGCGCGCCGCGTAGACGGCGGCCGTGTACCCGGCCGGCCCGGAGCCGACGATGACCAGGTCGGTGACGGTCTCGGTCACTGGTGTCCCTCTGTCGATGGTGGTTGACGTCCCGCGCGTGCCCGCAGCGGGGTTCGTCTGGCCCAACAGATCCTAGGCCGGAAGTGTTCCGCGGCCCCGGGACGCTCAGCCGACGCGCACCTCCGTGAGCTCGATGCGGTTGCGGCCGTCGGGCGTCTGCGGCAGCGCGGTGAACCAGAGCACGACGTGCTGCCCCTCGGTCGGCTGCGAGAGCGTCAGGACGGTCTCCGGACCGAGCGGACCGGAGGCGAGCACCTCACCCTCCGTGGGCGTCGACGGGTCCGTCAGGCGCAGCTCGACGTTCCCGCCGGCACCGTTGACGTACAGCCGCACCTCGGTGACCGTCGCGGGCTCGGCGAGGGTCAGCGCGTAGCCGATCCCCGACTTCATCCCGTATGTCGGTGAGGCGTAGGTGCGCGAGAACCAGAAGGTGCTCGGGTCGCCGTCGATGGCCCGGTCGACCGCCTCGGGGTGCTCGTTGTCGTCGCCCTGCGGCGGCGGGTCGAGCTGGACGGCCGACGCGATGACGGGCGGCACCGCGGGCGCCTCCTCCGCCGGCTCCTCGGCCGGCTGCTCGCCCTCCTCGCCGTCGGAGCCGCCGGTCTCGCCCTCGCCCTCGGCACCGGACTCGGCCTGCTCGTCGACGGCGATGTCGCCGAAGCCGTCGGAGCCGCCGATCGGCGGAGCGGGACGCGTGAACGTGTTCCACGCGACGACCAGGCCGATCACGACGGCGAGGACCATCGCGCCGAGGACCCACGGCGTCGGGTCGAACGCGAGGCGCCCCGACAGGACCTCCTGCGACCTGCCCAGGAGGACCTCGACGTCGTCGCGTCGGGGGATGCGGTCGGCGGGGCGCGACGGTCCGCGACCCGCGGGTCCGGATGCCGGCCGACCGCCCGGTGCGCCGCCCCGTGCGGAGGCACCTGCAGGGCCTGCGCCGGGACGTGCGGCCTGACGCGCGGGTACCGAGGCCGCTGCGGCCGCGCCGGCTCCAGCCGGCGGCGCGACGGGCGGGAACGCCGCGCGGACGGGCCCGCGGACGGGCCCGCGGACGGGTCCGCGGGCGGGCTGGTCGGGGCGCGGGGCCTCCGGCACGTCGGCGGGGGGCACGTCGGTGGGGGCTCCTCCGGTGGGCGGCACGTCGATCGGCGCAGCGCCGGCGTCGCCCTCGGCACGGGGTCCGTCGGACGCGCGCGCCGGCTCGACCGGCACGGTCACGGACGCGGCGGACGCCGACGCCGCGACGACGGCGGGCACGGCGACACCAGGCACGGCGGCACCGGGCACGGCGGCACCAGGCACGGCGGCCCCGGGCACGGCGGCACCAGGCACGGCGGGCACGGCAGGCACGGCAGGCACGGCAGGCACGGCGGCGGGGCGGGCGGTCGCATCGTCGTCGGCGGGGCGTGACGGCACGACGTCGGGGCGCGGGATGCGCTGCGCGGGCGGGATGGCCGGCGGAGGGGTCCCGGGCGGCGCGGCGGGCGGGGTCTGCGCGGCGAACGAGTCGCGCACCGACTGGCGCGCGACGGGGACGGCGACCGTGGTGCCACCGTCACCGTCACCCGGCGCACCCGCGTCCGTGCCGCCCCCGGCGTCGGGCGTCTCGGTCGCGGCGTCGGGAGCGTCGGTCGCGGTGCCCGACGCCTCGGCGTCGTCGGGCACGTCGGCCGAGCCGTGCACCGCGGGGGCGTCGACCTCCCACCCGGTGGGCGTCGCGTCGATCGCGGCGACGTCGACGTCGGCCCAGGGCTCGAGCTCGTGGACCAGCTCGGCCGGGCTGTGGGGGCCGTCGTCGTGCGGGCCGAGCGTGACGGCGCAGAGCGTGTCGAGGTCGTTGGGGACGGCGGTCGACAGGTCGGCCGGTGCCACGGGGCTGCCCTGCACGACCGGTGCGGGACGGACGTCGTCGGGATCGACGCCGGCGGGCACGGGCCAGCGGCCCGTCAGCGCGAGGTAGAGCAGGCCGACCAGGCCCACGGTGTCGGCGCGGGTCGTCGCGCGCGCGTCCCCCGCGGGGTGGCCGAGCACCTCGCCGTCCATCGCGAGCCCCGTCACGAGCACGCCGCCGTCGGACGTGACCCGCACCGACGACGGGCGCAGCGCGAGGTGGTGGACGCCGCGCCGGCGCGCGACCTCGAGCGCGACGGCGGCCTCGCCGATCACCGCGCGGGCCTGGGCGGCGGGCAGGGGCCCGCGCTGCGTGAGCTCGGCGAGGCTCCGCCCGCGCAGGGGTTCGGTCGCGACGTACGCGACGTCGTCGTGGTCACCGACGTCGAGCACGCGCAGGAGGCGCGGGTCCGTCACGAGCGCCGCTCGCCGTGCCGCGTCCTGCCCCTCGCGCACACGCCCCTCGCGCAGCAGGCACACGCGGACGGGGCGGTCGAGGATCACGTCGGTCGCGTGCCAGCACTCGACGCCGGGCAGGTCGGAGCCCGCGGGCTGGTCGAGCCGGTAGCGACCGGCGAGCTGCGTCCCTCGTCCGATGGCGGGCACCAGAAGATCACCTCCGTGCTGTCCGGCCGGACCCGAGGGGGCCGTCCGGGGCGTGGTCACCACCGGGTCGGTCGTGCCGTGCGTGCGTGCGCTGGCGGTCGTGCCGGGACGACCGGTCCCGTCGTCGTGCTGCGGCCCGTCGTCGTGACCGGACCTGTCGTGCTGCGGCCCGTCGTCCTGACCGGAGCCGTCGTGCCCGAGGCCGTCGTCGTGACCGGCCCCCGGCCACGGTGGCGTGGCGGTCGTGCCCGTCGCCTCGGCGGGCGGCACGACGGCCGAGGCCGGTGCGCCCGCCCCGGAGCCGGGCGGGCCCATGCTACGGCGCAGGCCTGCGCGTCGGAGCAGCGGGGCCGCGAGGTCCTCGAGCTCGCGGACGCGCATGAGCCGCAGCAGCGCGACGTAGACGACGAGCATGACGAGCCCGACGACGGCGCACACCGCGAGGACCTCGAGCAGCGACGCGTCCCACACCTCGCCGAACACCCTGCTCACGGCCCACCCGACCAGGCCCGCGCCGACGGCGGCGACGCCGGCCCGTACGTGCAACCGGAGGGCGCCGTCGCCGATGCCGCCCAGCCGGGTCCGCACGCCGAGCAGCCCGCGCACGGCACCCAGCGCGTACGAGGCGCTGATCGCCGCCCCTGCGCTCGCCGTCCACCACTGCGGCGGCAGGAGCAGCCAGCCGAGGACCGAGCCGAGCGCGACGACGACGGCCATCGGCACCTGGAGCAGGAAGAGGGCCCGTGCGTCCTCGTAGGCGTAGTACACGCGCTGCACGAGCGACCACGCGCCGAGGGCCACGAGGCCGCACGACATCGTGACCACGACGGGTGCGAGCGCGGTCGACGCCTCGGGCCGGGCGTCGGCGAACAGCAGCGCCCGCGACACGGGCAGCGCGAGCACGACCAGCACCGCGGTCGCGAACGACGTGAAGACGCCGATCAGCCGCAGACCGGTCGAGAAGTCGCGGCGCACGCCGTCGGTGTCGTGCGCCGCCGCGCGTCCCGAGAGGCGCGTGTACATCGCCGTCACGAGCGACACCGTGACGAGCGAGTGCGGGAGCATGAACACGGTGAAGGCGATGCTGTAGTGGTTGTTCCCCGCGACGACGGCGCCCTGGGCGACCGCGTCGCTCGCGGCCGACGACACGTTGACGACCGCGAGGATCCCCACCTGCCCGACGACGAGCGCCGCGAAGGTCCACCCTGCGACGCGCGCCGCGGACGACAGGCCGACGCCCCGCCACCCGCGCCTCGGCGTCCAGCGGAACCCCGCGCGCCGCAGCGGCCAGACGAGCACGAGCGCCTGCGCGACGACGCCGAGGGTCGCCGTCCCCGCGAGGAGCGACACCGGGCCCGCGGTCCAGAACGCGAAGACCTCGTCGCCCTGCAGCTCGCCGACGCGTCCGTAGAGCAGCCCGAACAGCCCGATCCCCGCGATCGCGACGACGTTGTTGACGACCGGCGCCCACATGTAGGGGCCGAACCTGCCGCGCGCGTTGAGCACCTGCCCGAGCAGCGTGTACAGCCCGTAGAAGAACACCTGCGGGATCGACCAGATCGCGAAGGCGACCGTCAGCGCCTTGAACTCGGGCGTCTGCTGCGACACCACGAGCTGCACCACGAGCGGTGACGCGGCGGTCGCGACCACGGTGACGACCGCGATGACGACGGCGCTGACCGTGAGCAGGCGGTCGACGTACTCGTCGCCGTCGCTGGTCCGGTAGGCCTTGAGGATCTGCGGCACGAGCACCGCGTTGAGGACGCCACCCGCGACGAGCATGTAGATGACGTTGGGCAGCCAGTACGCGGCCTGGAAGGAGTCGGCCGAGATCCCCGCCGAGCCGATGACCGCCGCGAGCGCCACGACGCGCAGCAGCCCGAAGACGCGGGACGTCGCCGTGCCCGCGGCCATGACCGCGGTGCTCCGGCCCAGCCCGCCACGTCCGGTGCCGTCGCCTCCCGACGGGTCCCGCGCGTCGTCGGCCGCGCTGCTCATCCGGCACCCCGTGCGGAGGTGCGCGTCGCGTCCGGCGCTGACGGCGCTGACGGTGCTGGAGGCGGCGGGCTGCTGGGGTCGGTCGGGTCCGTCGCGACGTCGTCGTCGGGCGCCGGGCTGGTCGCGTCGTCGATCGCCTCGGGCGAGAGCGCGTCGGGCCCGGCCGTGAGCTGCGGCTCGGCGCGGCGGCCGGTGCGGCCGCGGCGGATCGTGCGGACGACGCCGACGACGACGCCGAGCGCGAGCAGCGCGCCGAGCACGGCCGTGCCGATGCCCTCCCACTCGGCGCGGACGCGCACCTGGACGGTCGACTCGTCGACCACCTCGCCACCCGTCGTGCTCAGCTGCACGACGACGTCGATGTCGGCGCTCTGGATCGCGTGCACCGGGACCCATGCGCTCGCCTCGTCGCCCGCCGGGACCGTGACGGTGACCGCCCCGTCGGGCCGGAGCCGGAAGTCGGCGGGTCGCAGCTCGATGACGACGGTCGCGTCCTGGGCCAGGTCGTTGCGCACGCGCACCCGCAGGCCCCCGCTCGTCGCGAGGATGTTCGTCGTGCTGCCGGGCACGACGCGGACCGTCCCGCGCAGCGCGTCGGTCGCGGCCACGGTCGCCTCGACCGCGTCGGCCCGGCCCTGGGGGTCCGACCGCCACGCGGCACCCGCGGGAGCGACGAGCTCGAGCTCGGTGTCGCCGAGCAGCGTCGCGGGGTCGTCGACCAGCGCGGCGAGCCGACGACGCGCCGCGAGCGCCTCGTCGACGGTCGCGAGCTCGGCGGGCGAGACCTCGTCGTCGTCGACGTCGCGCTCGGGCAGCGTCCCGCGGTCCACCCCGGTGTCCTCACCGCCGACGAGCGCGGACACGGGGTCGGTCCGCACCCACGGGGCTGCGGCGAGCGCCGCGAGCTGCGCGCGCGCGACCTCGACGTCGGGGTGCCAGTCGCGCGGGGCCGTCGCGAGCAGGTGACGCGCGTCGCTCGGCCGCTCGCGCGTGACGACCGCGAGCTCGGCGAGCACGCTCTGGGCCGCCGTCGCGGGCGTGAGCGGGGCCTGGTCCGTGACGTCGTCGGCGTCGATGAACGCACCCGTCGCCAGCGCGGTCGACAGGCGCTCGTCGGGCACGAGGACGGTGACCTCGCCGGCCGAGGTCTCCACGGTCGTGCGCCCGCTGGGCGTGTACGTGAGCACGGACGGCCACGCGAGCTCGCCCGGCCCGACGACCAGCGCGCGTGCCCCGGCGCGCGACGCGAACGCCGCGGTCGCGAGGTCCGGCAGCGGGTCGGTGGGCCACATGACCGACGTCTGCGCACCGTCCGGCAGCGCGGACCTCTCGAGGACGTCCTGCGCGAGCTCCTGCGCGACGGCGACCCGGCGGGTGTCGGCCGCGTGCGCGAGCGCCGAGACGTCCGCGTCGAGGTAGGGCAGGACGTGCAGGTCGCGGTCGGTCGTCGCGGCGAGCAGCCGCTCGACCCAGGCGGTGACGGAGTCGCTCACGAGCGGGTCGGACGCGGAGGACCCGGCCCCGCCCGGGGCGTCGTCGGACGGGTCCACGCCGCCGGAACCCTCGTCCGTGCCCTCGCCCGTGCCCTCGTCCGTGCCGTCGCTCGTTCCCTGGTCGGGGCCGTCGTCGGTGCCCTGGTCAGCGCCGTCGGCGCCGGTCGAGGGGTCCTGCGCGCCCTCGCCCTCCGCGCCCGTCGCGTCCGGCTCCGCCGCGGCGTCGGGCCCGTCGGCCCCCGCGGCCCCGGGGTCCGCCGCGTCGTCCTGCGTCCCGCCCGTCGTGCCGTCACCCGTGCCGTCGCCCGTGCCCTCACCCGTGCCGCCGGCCGACCCGTCGCCCTCGTCAGTGGCGCCGTCCTCGTCCGTCCCGGCGTCGTCCGCCGCGGCGTCGGCGGCCGCGCCGACGTCGACGAGCCAGGGGTCGAGCGCCCACGACACGTCGGGCTGACCCGCCGTCGCGTCGAGCACCGCCGCGAGGCGGCCGCCCGAGGTGAGCGCGTCGAGCTCGCGCGCCCAGGCGTCGTCGTGCGCGCTCACCGGGGGCCCGACGAGGGGCACGAGCACCGTGAGGCGCGTCGCCGTGACCTCCTCGACGGGGTACCAGAGCGCGAAGGTGCGGGCGATCCCCAGGCGGGTCCGGGCGGGTTCGGTGACGTCGACGACCTGCGCCGAGATGCCGCGCGGCCCCCAGGACGTCTCCCCGCGCCGCAGGCCGACCGACGTCGCGGGCAGCGTCACGGTCGCGGTCGCCGTCGCGCCCGCGGCGAGGGGGACGCCGAGGTCCACCTCGGCGACCGGGGTGCCGGCCGCACCGTCCGGACCGGCCCCGCGCCAGCGGTCCAGCGCCGAGCGGCTGATGAACCCGCGCCGGTCCAGTCCGAGCACGACGCGCGGCTCCGCGACCGGCGTCGACCCGGTGTTCCGCACGGTCACCTGGACGGAGAGGTCCTGCCCCGGCCGGAGCACCTGCGGCGCGACGCGCGTGACCTCGACGGTCACCGGGAGCGCGTCGTCGTGCGTCGTCGCCGCAGCGGGACGTGCGGACACCGGGACGAGGGACGTCAGCACGGCGAGGACGGCCGCGAGGACCGCCCCCGTGCGACGGGCGGGACCGGTCATGCGCCGTCGAGCAGGACCGCGTACGCGGCGGACGCGAGGCGCCGCTCGTTCGGATAGGCGAGGCGCTCGCCGACCTCGACGAGCGCGACCCACGCGACGTCCTCGGCCTCACCGTCGGGGTCGCCCTCGACCGTGAGCTCGCCGCCGGTCGCGTCGAGCAGGAAGTGGTGCACGACCTTGTGCACGCGTCGGTCGTCGCCCGTGAACCAGTAGTCGATGGTGCCGAGCTGCTGCCGGACGCGGCCGATGATCCCGGTCTCCTCCGCGATCTCGCGGACCGCGGCCTCCTCGGGCGTCTCGTCGCCCTCGAGGTGGCCCTTCGGCAGGCACCACTCGAGCCGGCCCGCGCGGTTGCGGCGCGCGATCACGGCCGTGTGCGGCCGGCCGCCGAGCGCCGCGACGACGAGCCCGCCCGCCGACGTCTCGTCGACCACGGGCAGCGGCACGGTGGGACGTCGGCTCAACGGGTCGACGTGCAGGGCGTGCCCCCCGGGGGGCGTGGGCACGGCGCCCCGCCGCTCGTAGGGCACGGCGCTGGACATGCGGCCACTGTAACGACCGTCACCCGGGCCGCCGCCCGCACGGACGGCCGGGCGCGACGGCGGGCATCTGGCACGCTGGTGTGTCGTGTCCACCCCTCCCCGCGTCCCCGAGCGACCCGACCGGTCCGTGCGGCCCGAGCGCACCGACCGGGTCGAGCGCCCCGACCCGGCCGCGCTGCGGCGCCGCGCGGCCGCCGTGCTGACGGGACTCGACCCCGCCGCCGTCGAGCTGGGCGCCGCGTTCGCCGAGGCGGGCCACGAGCTCGCCCTCGTCGGGGGCCCGGTGCGCGACGCGTTCCTCGGCCGCGCGAGCACCGACCTCGACTTCGCGACGTCGGCGACCCCCGACGAGACCGAGCGGATCCTCGCGGCGTGGGGCGACGCGCACTGGGACATCGGGCGTGCGTTCGGCACCATCGGGGCGCGCCGGCACGCGCGCCGAGGACGGCGTGGCCCGGACGGCACGACCGAGGGTGCGAGCGCCGACGTCGTCGTCGAGGTGACGACGTACCGGACCGAGGCCTACGACGCGACGTCGCGCAAGCCCGAGGTCGTCTTCGGCGACACGCTCGACGGGGACCTGTCGCGCCGCGACTTCACCGTCAACGCGATGGCGGTGCGCCTGCCGGACCTCACCTTCGTGGACCCGTTCGGCGGGCTCGAGGACCTGGCCGCGGGCGTGCTGCGGACCCCCGTCGAGGCGGTCCAGTCGTTCGACGACGACCCGCTGCGCATGATGCGCGCCGCACGCTTCGCCGCCCAGCTCGGCTTCACGGTCGCCGACGACGTCCGCGCCGCGATCGAGGGGATGGCGAGCCGGATCGAGATCGTCTCGGCGGAGCGCGTGCGCGACGAGCTCACCAAGCTGCTGCTCGCGAAGGACCCCCGGCCGGGCCTCGAGGTCATGGTCGAGACGGGCCTCGCGGACCACGTGCTGCCCGAGCTGCCCGCGCTGCGGCTCGAGATCGACGAGCACCACCGCCACAAGGACGTCTACCAGCACTCGCTCACGGTCCTCGCGCAGGCGATCGCGCTCGAGACCGGAACGCACGACGAGCCCACGGGGCCCGTGCCCGGACCGGACCTCGTGCTGCGGCTCGCGGCGCTGCTGCACGACATCGGCAAGCCGGCCACGCGCCGCTTCGAGCCCGGCGGCGGCGTGAGCTTCCACCACCACGAGGTGGTCGGCGCGAAGATGGCCGCCCGCCGTCTCAAGGCGCTGCACTTCGACAAGGACACGGTCAAGGCGGTAGCGCGGCTCACCGAGCTGCACCTGCGGTTCCACGGCTACGGCGACGGGCAGTGGACGGACTCGGCCGTGCGGCGCTACGTCACGGACGCGGGACCGCTCCTGGAGCGGCTGCACCGCCTGACGCGCTCCGACTGCACGACGCGGAACCGGCGCAAGGCGCAGCGTCTCTCGGGCGCGTACGACGACCTCGAGCAGCGCATCGCCGAGCTGCGCGAGGCCGAGGAGCTCGCCTCGATCCGGCCCGACCTCGACGGCGAGCAGATCATGCAGGTGCTCGGCCTGCGTCCCGGTCCCGAGGTCGGGCGTGCGTACCGGTGGCTGCTCGAGCTCCGCATGGAGCACGGCCCGCAGACGCCCGAGGCCGCGGCCGACGCGCTGCGCGCGTGGTGGGCCGAGCAGCAGGACGCGTGAGGACGGCGGGTCGCGCGTGAGGCTGTGGTCGGTGCACCCGCGCTACCTCGACCGGCAGGGCCTGACCGCGTGCTGGCGCGAGGGCCTGCTCGCCCAGAAGGTGCTCACGGGCACGACGCGCGGCTACCGCAACCACCCGCAGCTCGAGCGCTTCCGCGTCGACGGCGGTGCGCTCGTCGCCGTCCCTGCCGACGGTCCGGGGATCCCGCCGGGTGCCCCCGTGACGACGTACCTGCACGGCGTCGTCGACGAGGCGCGGGCGCGGGGCTACTCCTACGACCGCGCCAAGGTCCTCGCGCAGCCCGACCCCGACCTCCGCCTCGAGGTCACCCACGGCCAGCTCCTGCACGAGTGGGCGCACCTGCGGCTCAAGCTCGCGGCACGGTCGCCCGACGTGCTGCGGCGGTGGGCCGACGTCGACGTGCCCGATCCGCACCCGCTCTTCGTCGTCGTCCCCGGACCCGTCGCGCGGTGGGAGGTCCTCACCGACCGGTGAGGCGGTGAGGCGGCCGGCTCCGGCGTGCGTGGCCGCCCGGCTTGCGTCTGGTCCGGCGGACGTCCGGTGCGGCGGCGTCAGGTCCGGCGGACGACGAGGACGCACACGTCGTCCTCCTGGTCCTGGCCGACGAGCGCCCCGACGAGCGCGTCGCGGACCTCGCGCGCCGTCAGGTCCGGCGGGAGGCCCTCGAGGACGCGCACGAGCTCGGCGATGCCCTCGCGCAGCCCCCGGTCGCGACGCTCGACCAGCCCGTCGGTGTAGACGACGAGGGTCGCGCCGACGGGCAGCGTCGTGTCGACCTCGGGCGCCTCCGCGAGGTTCGCGACCCCGATCGGCGTCCCGAGGGCACCCTCGAGCAGGCGGACCGTCCCGTCCGGCTCACGGAGCAGCGCCGGCGGGTGCCCAGCCCGGCTGTAGCTGAGCCGGTCGCCCTCGAGCCGCAGGTAGACGCACGTCGACATGTCGGCCATGCCGAGCCCCTGGACCAGCTCGTCGAGGCGTGAGATCACGCGGTGCGCGGGCTCGCCGCTCCAGGCGTACGAGCGCAGCACGGACCGGAGCTGACCCATCGACGCGGCGGCCTGCAGGTCGTGCCCGACGACGTCGCCGACGGCGAGTCCGATGGCGCCGTCGGGCAGGGGCAGGACGTCGAACCAGTCGCCGCCCACCTGGGCGCGGTGCAGCGCCGGCAGGTACGACGCCGACAGGTCGAGGCCCGGGACGTCGGGCAGCTCCGGGAGGAGGCTGTGCTGGAGCGTGAGCGCCGCCGCGCGCTCGCGGATGTACAGGTTGACGTTGTCGAGCGCGAGGCCCGCACGGCCGCTGAGGTGGCTCGCGGTCTCGACGACGTCGTCGGGGAAGGGCTGGGTGTCGACGAGGCACAGGGCACCGATGACCCGGTCGCGCGCCCGCAGCGGCACGATGATCGCGTGGCCCAGGCCGAGCCGGACGAGGAGCTCGTGCTGCGACGGCGTCGTCCGGCCGCGGAGCTCCTCGGCGTCGGTCGCGACGGGCACGATGCCCGCACCCTCGGCGCGCAGCGCCCGCGTCATCGCGGAGGACCGGCGCAGCCACGACAGGTCCTCGCGCTCCAGCGCGCGTGCGTCGGCCTCCTTCTCGGGGTCGCGCACCGCGATGTGCACGCGCTCGTACAGCCCGCCGTCCGTCGTGACCGTGACGAACCCCCACGTGGCGAGGCGCGGAACGACGACGTCCGAGAGGGCGCGGACGGCGTCGTCGTAGTCGAGGTGGGCCGCGAGCTCCTCGCTGACCTGCGCGAGGAGCTGGAGCCGGTTGGAGACCGTGCGCGCCTCGTGCAGCGCGTCGTCGCGGTGGTGCTGCGCCACGACGCGGTCGGTGACGTCGGCCTGGATGCCGACGTGGTGCGTGATCCGGCCCTGGGCGTCCAGCACGGGGCTGATGACGACCTGGTTCCAGAAAGGCGTGCCGTCCTTGCGGTAGTTGAGCAGCACGTCGGCGAAGGTGCGGCCCTCGGCGAGCGCGCCGCGGATCTCCTCGACGAGCGCACGGTCCGTGTCCGGGCCCTGGAGGAACCGGCAGTTGCGGCCGAGGGCCTCCGCCGAGGAGTAGCCCGTGACGCGCTCGAACGCCGGGTTGACCCACACGATCGGGTCGTCGGGCAGGCGCGGGTCGGAGATCGTGAACGACAGCTCGCTCGCGAGCGCCGCGCGAGCGTGCAGGTCGTCGCCGGTCTCCTGCAGCGCGCGCACGGCGTCGTGCTGGCGCACGGGCAGCAGGATGACGAGCGCCTGGTGGGTCAGCGGTGCCGGGGCCTCGCCCAGCGGGATGCCGATGACCCACAGCGCCTCGCCCGGCGCCGACTCCCCCGAGCCGTGCGCCGCGTGGACCTGCATGCCTCGCGGCGGCTCGCCGTGCGCGACGTCGGACAGGCCGTGGCGTCCGTCCTCGAGCGGGACGCCGTCGGGCGTGCGCAGCTCCGCGGCCCGGGACCACTCGCCGAGCGAGACCGGGAGCGTGGCGTCGGGTGCGAGGTCGACCGCGAGCGGGTTCGCGTAGACGACCTGACCCGTACCGAGGTCGACGAGCAGCGTCGCGGTCGGCCGGTCGTGGACGAGCGCGGGGAGGGCAGCTCCGGCGCGCGGGTCGGAGGCGCGCGGCGAGCCGTCCGGCGCGGAGCGGTGGGATTCGTCCACAGGGCAACGGTATTCGACGGCGGACGGTCGCTCACGGCGTGAGGTCCGGCCGCGCGCGGGTCAGCGGGCCGTCGGTCGGGGGGACGCGTCGACGTCGTCGGCGGGGTCGGGCACGTCGTCGAGGTGCCTCGGCTCGGACGGCCCCGTCCGGTACAGGAGGCCGGCGACGACGTACGCGATGGCGAGACCCGCGAACGCCGCGGGTGACCAGCCCGTGTCGGGCAGCACCACGGCGGCGAGCGCGGCCGCGCCGACGAACGCCGCGTTGTAGAGCACGTCGTAGAGCGCGAAGGCGCGACCGCGGAAGTCGTCGTGGGTGTCGCGCTGGACGATCGTGTCGACCGCGATCTTCGCGCCCTGCGCGGCAAGACCCAGCAGGACGCCGCTCGCGAGCACGACGGGGAGCGCGGGCGACGTCGCGAGGAGCACCTGGCTCGCGGCGCCGATCCCCAGGCACACGACGACCCACGTCGAGGGACGCATGCGCTCGTGCGCGAGCGGCGTCAGGACGACCGCGAGGCCGAAGCCGACACCCGTCGCGCCGAGGACCGTGCCGAACATCGCGAGGCCCGCGTCGGCGTCGGCCGGATCCGCGAGGAGGTTGCGCGAGAGGAGGATCGCCGCGATGAAGGTCACGCCGAAGATGAAGCGGTGGGTCGCCATGACCGCCAGCGCCATCGCGGGCGTCCGCCGTCGCACGAGGTAGCGCGCGCCCTGGCCGAGCCCGCGTCCGACGGCGCGCACCTTCTCCCACAGCTCGCCCGCGGGGGCCCGGTGGGTGGGGCCGAGCTGGTCGGCGCCGAGGCGCAGCGCGAGCGCGGAGGCCGTCGCGAACAGCACCGCCGCGCCGGCGAGGACGACGGCGTCGCGCGCGGCGCCCGTGGGGGCGAGGCGCCCGACGAAGCCGAGGAGGCCGCCGACCCCTGCGGCCGCCGCGCCGAGCGTCGGGGTGATCGCGTTGGCCATGAGCAGCTGGTCGCGCGGCACCACGCGCGGCAGGCCCGCGGAGAGCGCCGAGAGGAGGAAGCGGTTGATCGACAGCGTGACCAGGGCGAGGACGTAGACGGCCGGTCCCACTCCGACCGTCACGAGGAGCGCGGCAAGGACGCCGGTCAGGAGCACGCGGACCGCGTTGCCGACGAGCAGCACCTGCCTGCGCCGCCAGCGGTCCAGCAGGACGCCGGCCCACGGGCCGACGACGGTGAACGGCAGCAGCAGGACCGCGAACGCCGCGGCGACGTCGGCCGCCGTCGCCATGCGCTCGGGCGCGAAGAAGAACAGCGTCGCGAGGCCCACCTGGAACATGCCGTCGCCGGTCTGCGACACCAGCCGCACCGCGAACAGCCGGCGGAACCCCCGGTGCACCGCGACGGTCCTGAGGTCACCGAGCACGCTCACCGGTCGAGGCTAGCGGTGGGTGCTGTGCGGGCCAGGGCATACGGCGCGAGGGGCGGCGCGGCGGCACCCGTGGCGTCGGCTGCCGGTCCGGTTCATCTCCCGCGTCCGGGACGCGGCCACGCGGGGCCGATACGTTCGTGACGTGATCCGGAGTGCGCGCCTCGACGACGCCGGGGCGGTCCGTGCCATGTCGTCGGCGCTGGCGCGCCGCGGCCCTGTGCCGCGGGACGCGTTCGACGCCCACATGGCCGCGGCCGTCGCGGACCCCCGCTCGGTGCTCCTCGTCGACGACCGCGGCGAGGACGGCCTCGTCGGCTACGCGCTCGGTGTCGTGGCGCCGATGTTCGTGTACGACGGGCTCGCGTTCCTCCAGGAGCTGTACGTCGTGCCCGAGCGACGCGGGTCAGGGATCGGCCGGGCACTCGTGGCAGCGTTCGAGGACGCCGCGCGGGCACGCGGCGGCGGTGTCGTCGCGCTGGCCACGTCCCGCGCGAACGCGTTCTACGAGCGGCTCGGCTTCGAGGGCGGCGTCGAGTACTACCGCCGTGCGATCGGCCCGACGCGCTGACCCTCGGTCGGAGCGTCGGTCCGTCCGGGTGGATCAGCCCGCGGGAGATGCGGGCAACTCCACCCGGGTGGGCCTGGAGTGCTGCTCGCGCTGCCGCTGCGCTCCGTCTACGGCGAAGGGGCCCGGGAAACAGCACCCGGACCCCTTCACCTACGACTCGCTGACGTCAGCGCTCGAGCCTGCGGCTCGCGCCGAGCTGCGCTCCGTTACGGCCGAGGGCCCCGCCGCTGACGCGACGGGACCCTCAACCTCCACTGCACTTCGCTCAGCGCTCGATGTCCCCGGCGATGAAGGCCTCGAGGCGCGCCCGCCCCGCGGTGTCCTCCATCTGGACCGGCGGCGACTTCATGAAGTACGTCGACGCGGACAGGATCGGGCCGCCGACGCCGCGGTCCTTGGCGATCTTCGCGGCGCGCAGGGCGTCGATGATGATGCCGGCCGAGTTCGGCGAGTCCCAGACCTCGAGCTTGTACTCGAGGTTCAGGGGCACCTCGCCGAACGCGCGGCCCTCGAGGCGGACGTACGCCCACTTGCGGTCGTCGAGCCACGCGACGTAGTCCGACGGGCCGATGTGGACGTTGCGGTCCTCCTTCTTGCCGGCGAGGGGGCCCTCGTCGAGGTTGGAGGTGACGGCCTGCGTCTTCGAGAGCTTCTTGGACTCCAGGCGCTCGCGCTCGAGCATGTTCTTGAAGTCCATGTTGCCGCCGACGTTGAGCTGGTACGTGCGGTCCAGCACGACGCCACGGTCCTCGAACAGACGGGCGAGCACGCGGTGCGTGATCGTCGCGCCGACCTGCGACTTGATGTCGTCCCCGACGATCGGCACGCCGGCCTCCTCGAACTTCGCGGCCCACTCCGGGTCGGACGCGATGAACACGGGCAGCGCGTTGACGAACGCCACGCCGGCGTCGATCGCGCACTGCGCGTAGAACTTCGCGGCGTCCTCCGAGCCGACGGGGAGGTAGCAGATCAGGACGTCGGCCTGCGTCTCGCGCAGACGTGCGACGACGTCCACGGGCTGCGCGTCCGACTCCTCGATGGTCTCGGAGTAGTACTTGCCGAGGCCGTCCAGGGTGTGCCCACGCTCGACCGTGACGCCCAGCGGCGGGACGTCGGCGATCTTGATCGTGTTGTTCTCGCTCGCGAGGATCGCCTCGGAGAGGTCGAACCCGACCTTCTTCGCGTCGACGTCGAACGCCGCCACGAACTCGATGTCGGAGACGTGGTACGGGCCGAACTGCACGTGCATGAGGCCCGGGACCTTGCTCTGCGGGTCGGCGTCCGCGTAGAAGTGGACGCCCTGCACCAGCGACGCGGCGCAGTTGCCGACGCCCACGATGGCGACGCGGATCGAACTCATCTCGCTCCTCGGTTCTCTTCTCGGTGCTGCGACGCGTCCGCGTCGTCAGCGGGGTCGGAGGCGGCCGGACGGTCGCCCTCGGGTGTGTCCGTGCGGCGTGCGCCGCTCGCGCGACCCGTGGCGCTGCTGCGCCCGAGCCCTCGCTCGTTGTCGATCAGCCCGTCGAGCCAGCGGACCTCGCGCTCGACCTGCTCGAGGCCGTGCCGCTGGAGCTCGAGCGTGTACTCGTCGAGCCGCTCGCGCGTCCGCGCCGCGGCGACGCGCACCTGCTCGAGCCGCTCGGTGAGGCGTGTGCGGCGTCCCTCGAGGATCCGCATCCGGGTCTCGGCGTCGGTGTGCGCGAAGAACGCGAACCGCACGTCGAAGCCCTCGTCCTCCCACGACGCAGGGCCGGCCTCGGCGAGCAGGTCCGCGAAGTGCTCCTTGCCCTCGGCCGTGAGCTCGTAGACGATCCGTGCGCGCTTGCCCGACAGGGCGTGCGGCGGCGGGGTCTGCGACGCGTCCGTGCCGACGATGAGCCCGCGGGCCTCGAGCCCCTTGAGGCACGGGTACAGCGAGCCGTACGACAGCGCACGGAACGAGCCGAGCAGCAGGTTGAGGCGCTTGCGGAGCTCGTAGCCGTGCATGGGCGTCTCGTGCAGCGACCCGAGGACCGCGAGCTCGAGGACGTCCGCGCGACTGCGCACCGCCACCTCCTCCGGACTGCCGGTGCTGCCACCGACGACGACGTCCCGTGCACCGCACGCTCGGTTCGAGCGTTCGATGTATCGGGCTGATACATCAGGAGAGTATGTCCGACTGGAGGTCCTCGCAAACACCCGTTCACGTGTCGTTCGCGTGGACGACGCCGCCGACCGGGTGGGGGCGACGCCTCCCGAGGTCCCTCGGACGGCCCTCGGGGCGCCCCGGGAGCGCCCGGTCGGGCACGGACCTCCATCCGTCCTCCACGTCGTGCGCGGGGCATCTCCACGGTCGCGCGGCCATACTGGCCCCGGCTCGAGGACCGTCCCCCACGGTCGACCGTCGTCGAAAGGCTCAGCGTGGCAGCGGGATCTCCCCCTCCTCACCGCACCTCCGGCTCGGCGCACCAGCCGCCCCCGCGGCGCAGCGTGCGGCCGGCCGGGACGTCGTCGCCACGACCGTGGTCGGCGACGGGCGCGGCGCGCCCCGCTGCGCCTGCCGCGGCGCCCACGGTCCGTCCGGCTGGTGGCGGCCGCGGCACGGGTGGGCCGGGACGGGGCGGCTCGGGCGGCGGCGGACGCGGCGGCTCGGGCGGCGGCGGTGGCTCGCGGGGCTCGGGCGGTGGCGCGGGCGGGACCGGACCCGGTCGCCGCCGGCTCATCGACTACCCCCGCGCGGGACGCACGGGCGTCCGGCGGTGGCTGCCGTCGTGGAAGCTGCTCAGCGGGCTGTTCCTCACGCTCGTCGCGCTCGTCGTCGGCGCCGGCGTCGTCGCCTACGCGATGGTCGAGATCCCCGAGCCGGACGACTTCGCCCAGGCGCAGACGACGACCGTGTACTACGCCGACGGCACGACCGTGATGGGTTCCTTCGGGATCCAGGACCGCGTGATCGTGACCGGTGACGAGATCCCGGAGCACGTCCGGGCCGCCGTCGTCGCGGCCGAGGACCGGACCTTCTACGAGAACGCCGGCATCTCCCCCACGGGCCTGGCGCGCGCGCTGTGGACGAACCTGCGCGGCGGCGACCGGCAGGGCGGGTCGACGATCACCCAGCAGTACGCCGAGCGCTACTACTTCGGCGAGACGGTCACGAGCTACACGGGCAAGGCCAAGGAGGCGCTGCTCGCGATCAAGCTCGACCAGGCGCAGGACAAGGACGAGATCCTCGAGAACTACCTCAACACGATCTACCTGGGGCGCGGCGCCTACGGCGTCGAGACCGCGGCGCAGAAGTACTTCGGCGTGAGCGCGGCCGAGCTGACGGTCTCGCAGGCGGCGCTGATCGCGGGGATCATCCCGTCGCCCAGCAACTGGGACCCGGCGGAGAACCCGGAGAAGGCGCAGGAGCGCTGGGAGTACGTGCTCGACGGCATGGTGACCACCGGGGCCCTCACGCAGGACGAGCGTGACGCGCAGGTCTTCCCCGAGACGGTCCCGCCGCGCGAGGACGACCGGCTCGCCGGCCCGGGCGGCTACCTCATGGCGATGGTCAAGAAGGAGATCCTCGAGAAGTCGCCGATCACCGAGGAGGAGCTCGAGACCCGCGGCTACCGCATCATCACGACCGTCGACCGCGGGATGCAGATCTCGATCGAGACGGTCGCGGCCGGCCTCCCCGCGGACCGGGCGCCCAACCTGCGGATCGGTGCCGTGACGCTCGACCCGGCCGACGGCGGCATCAAGGCGCTGTACGGCGGTCCCGACTACGTGACCGTCGGCCAGAACGCCGTCACGCAGTCGATCGCCCAGGCGGGCTCGACCTTCAAGCCGCTCACCCTCGTGGGCTACCTCGAGGAGGGCGGGTCGCTGCGCTCGCGGTACGACGGCGACTCGGGGCTCAAGATCGGCGACTACGCGGACACCGAGCGCGGCCTGCCGAACTTCGGCGGGCAGGACTTCGGCGAGATCGACGTCGTGCGCGCCACCGCGCAGTCGGTCAACACCGTGTACGCGCAGATGAACGAGGAGATCACGCCCGAGAAGACGATCGACGTCGCTCGCCGCGCAGGGGTCCCCGAGTCGGTCGCGATCGACCCCGTGACGTCGAACGTGCTGGGCACCGCCTCGCCCAACCCGATCCACATGGCGACCGTGTTCAACACCCTCGCGGCGCAGGGCACCCGCCACGAGCCGTTCATCGTCCGCACCGTCGAGTACCTCGACGGCGGCACGGCCTACCAGGGCGGTGAGGAGGGCGCACCCGTCTTCGAGCCCGACGTCATGGCCGACACCACGTACGCGCTGACGCAGGTCGTCGAGCGCGGCTCGGGCGAGCGGGCCGACATCGGCCGGCCCCTCGCGGGCAAGACCGGCACCTCGAACGACAACAAGTCCGCCTGGTTCATCGGCTACACGCCGCAGCTGACGACGGCGGTCGTCCTCTTCCAGCCGAGCGCGGACGGCACCGTGGCGGAGGAGATCACGCCGTTCGGCGACTTCGCGCAGAGCCAGATCACGGGTGGCTCGTACCCGGCGATCCTCTTCCAGCAGCACATGAGCACGATCCACGAGGGCCTCGAGGTCGTGGACTTCCCCGAGCGGGCCGACGTCGGCGAGCCCAACAAGCCGCCGCTCATCGCGGTCCCGTCGGTCGTCGGGCTCAGCGAGGCCGAGGCGTCGTCGACGCTCCAGGCCGCGGGCTTCCGCGTCGACGTCGCGCGCGGCACGAGCCCCGACGTCCCCGAGGGGACCGTCATCTCCCAGAGCCCGAGCGGCGAGGCCGAGCGCGGGTCCACCGTGACGATCACGGTCTCGGAGGGCACCGGCGAGGTCGACGTGCCGGACGTCGTCGGCCTGACGCAGCAGGCGGCGCGGTCCGCGCTCGAGGGCGCCGGCTTCGGTGTCGGCGTGAGCGAGCAGGCGTCCGACGAGCCGGCAGGGACGGTCCTGTCGCAGGACCCGTCCGGGCAGGCCGCCGAGGGCAGCACGGTCACGATCGTCGTCTCGTCCGGCCCCGAGGAGGAGGAGCCCGAGCCCGAGCCCGAGCCGACGCCCACCGAGCCCCCGCCCGGCGAGGACGAGGGCGACGGGGGCGGTGACGCCGGCGGCGGCAACGGCGGCGGCAACGGGGGCAACCTCATCCCCGCGCCGCCGGGCCTCCAGCCCTGACGAGGGCGGCGGTCGGGCGCGCACCCGGCAGCCGCTAGGATGGGCCGTTGCTGCCCGTGGCCGAGCGGTGCCGATCACCGCACGACCGGCCCGAGGTGGCTGACGCACAACCCTCCTGCCACGGATGGACCGTGGCCGCTGAGACCACAGGAGGTGGGTTCTCGCATGCGTCGTTACGAGCTGATGGTCATCCTCGACCCCGACATCGAGGAGCGGACCGTCGCGCCGTCCCTCGACAAGTACCTCTCGGTGGTGACCACCTCCGGTGGCACCGTCGACAACGTCGACATCTGGGGCCGGCGCCGCCTGGCCTACGAGATCAACAAGAAGGCCGAGGGCATCTACGCGGTGGTCGACTTCACCGCCACGCCTGACACCGCCAAGGAGCTGGACCGCCAGCTCGGCCTCAACGAGGCCGTCCTGCGCACGAAGGTCATGCGTCCGGACGCTCACTGAGCGACCGGGCCGTCCCACCCACAGCGAACCGAGGAGCAGGCATGGCTGGTGACACCGTCATCACGGTGGTCGGGAACCTCACGGGGGACCCCGAGCTCCGCTTCACCCCGTCCGGTGCGGCCGTCGCGAACTTCACGATCGCGTCGACGCCGCGCCAGTTCGACCGCCAGAGCAACGAGTGGAAGGACGGCGACACGCTGTTCATGCGCTGCTCGATCTGGCGCGAGGCCGCGGAGAACGTCGCGGAGTCGCTGACCAAGGGCATGCGCGTCATCGCTCAGGGTCGCCTCGTCCAGCGGTCGTACGAGACCCGCGAGGGCGAGAAGCGCACGGTCGTGGAGCTGCAGGTCGACGAGGTCGGCCCCTCGCTCCGCTACGCGTCGGCCAAGGTCACCCGGGCCCAGCGCTCGGGCGGCGGCGGTGGCGGCGGCTTCGGCGGTGGGAACGGCTACTCCGGCGGCGGTGCCCAGGGAGGTGGCGGCGGGTTCGACAACGACCCGTGGGCCACGCCCAGCCCCCAGGCCGGCGGCGGGTCGTCGTACTCCGACGAGCCCCCTTTCTGATCCAGACGTCAGCCGTCCGGTGAGCACGTCTCCCGGTCGGCGCCCGAAGAACCCGAGGAGCACACGATGGCGAAGCCCGTCGTCCGCAAGCCCAAGAAGAAGCAGAACCCGCTCAAGGCCGCCAAGATCGAGTCGGTCGACTACAAGGACACCGCGCTGCTGCGGAAGTTCATCTCCGACCGCGGCAAGATCCGCGCGCGTCGCGTGACCGGTGTCTCCGTCCAGGAGCAGCGCGCCATCGCCCGGGCCGTCAAGAACGCCCGTGAGATGGCGCTCCTGCCGTACTCGAGCTCGGCTCGCTGAGGAAGGTCGGACTCATGACGAAGCTCATCCTCACCCACGAGGTCACCGGCCTCGGCGCCCCCGGCGACGTCGTCGACGTCAAGGACGGGTACGCGCGCAACTTCCTCGTGCCCCGTGGCCTGGCGACCGCCTGGACCAAGGGTGCCGAGAAGCAGATCGCCCAGATCCGCAAGGCGCGCAAGGCCCGCGAGATCGCGACGCTCGACGAGGCGAAGGCCGTGCGCGACGCGCTGCAGTCGAAGCCGGTCGTCGTGACGGCGAAGGCGGGCCAGTCCGGCCGCCTGTTCGGTGCCGTGACGACGTCGGACATCGCCGAGGCGGTCACCGCGTCCGGTGGTCCGGCGATCGACAAGCGCAAGGTCGAGATCGGCCAGCCGATCAAGTCGCTCGGCGAGTACCAGGTGCAGGTCCGCCTGCACGAGGACGTCTCGGCGCAGATCGACGTGCAGGTGGTCCCGGAGGCCTGAGCCTCCGCCACCGGCGCTTCACGACCGGCCCGGATCCCTGCGGGGGTCCGGGCCGTCGTCGTCCGTGGTGTCGGCGCGGCCGAGGCCGTCCACCCCGGCACCGGCGTCGACCCCGGCGCTCGCGCCGAGCCCGGGGAGCCGGATCCGGTCCTCCGGCGTGAGCACCGACAGCGTGCGACGCAGCGTCGTCACGACGGTCGCGACGAGGAGGCCCGCGGCGTCGCGGCCGTGCGCGTCCTCGTGCTCGGCGAGGGCCGCGGCCAGCGCGGAGACGGCGCCGTCGACGTCGGCTCGCACGCCCGGCTCGGTGTCCTCGAGCCCCACCGTCTCGACGGCCTCGGCGAGCCGCCGCAGCGCCTCGGCCATGGGTGACCTCAGCGCGGTCGGCACGGACTGGACGCTCGCACCCCAGGGTCGGTCGGCGGCGAGCGCGTCGAGGTCGTCGACCAGCAGGACGGCGCGCTCGAGCGCGGCGAACGTCCGACGCCGGACGTCGACCGCCGCGACGTCCCGGTGCGCCCGGCGGTTCCCGCGCGACGAGCCGACCAGCTCCCCGACCGCCGTGCGGGCGGCGTCGACCCGTCCGCCCAGCGGGCGGGGGCGCGGGGCGGGTGGCGGGTCGTCGTCGCGCTCGAGCCGGTCCGCCGACGCGCGCAGGTGCTCGGCGGTCGCACGGCGCAGCGTCCGGAGGGCGTCGTCGGCCCGGCGCAGCGGGAAGCTCGGGAACAGCGCGTTCGCGACGACGCTGAACGCCGCGCCCAGCAGGAAGAGGCCGGCGTAGGAGGCGGAGAACTCCACCTCGGCGCCCTGACCCAGGAGCATCACGAAGACCGCCGCGACCGGTACGTACACCCGCTGCTCGCCGACCCACCGGATCCCCGCGAGGAGGATCCCGACCGCGACGACGAGGGCCAGGCCGAGCGTGCCGCTGCCGAGCACGCGGTCCGTGGCGAGGCCGAGCACCGCGCCGAGCCCGATCGCGGCGGTGGCCCGGACCGACTCGGCCGCGGACTGCGCGACCGCGGGGTACATCGTCGCGACGGCGCCGAAGGGTGCGTAGAACGAGTACTCGGCGACGGGTCCGGGCAGCTGCTCCGCGACGACCCAGGCGAGGGTCGCCGCGACGGCACCCTTGGCCGCCATCGCGACCCGGGGGTGCCCGAGGACCGCGTGGACGCGGCCGCGTGCGGCGGCATCGGGGGGCATGCCCCCAGTCCACGCGACCCGCGCCGTCGCTGCATCCCGGCGCGCCCCGGTCGGGCCGACCGGTCAGGGCGCGCCGGTGACCATCCACGCCGTGCCGCGTGCCCGCAGGCCCGTCGTCACGGCGCGGGCGAGCATGAAGACGCCCGCGAACGCGACCCAGGACCACGCGAGACCCGCCGCGCCGCCGTCGGCCCAGGCGCGCACGGCGAGCGCCGCCGGCGCGTACACCGCGAGCGTCACGAAGCCCACCGCCGCGAGGTAGCGCCCGTCGCCCGCGCCGATCAGCACGCCGTCGAGCACGAACACCCAGCCCGCGACGGGCAGCCCGACCGCGACGACGACGAGCGAGAGCGCGACGGCGCGGCGCACGTCGTCGTCGGCGGAGAAGAGCGGGCCGACCCACCACGCGGTCGCGGCGACGGCGACCCCCGCGGCGGCGCCGGCCGCCGTCCCCCACGCGAGGGTGCGGCGCAGGACCGCACGCGTGCGCCCGACGTCGCCCGCGCCCAGCCCCTGCCCGACGAGCGCCTGCGCCGCGATCGCGAGCGCGTCGAGGCCGAACGCCAGGAGTCCCCACACCGCCATCACGACCTGGTGGCCCGCGAGGGCGACCGTCCCGAGCCCCGCCGCGACCCACGCGGCGAGGAGGAGCGCGGCGCGCAGCGACAGCGTGCGCAGCAGCAGGGGCAGGCCCGAGCGGACGCCGCCGAGCACCCCGCTGCGGGTCGGCACGAGCCGCACGTCCGCCGCGCGCGCCCCGCGCACGACGACGGCGGCGAGCGCCGCGCCCATGAGCACCTGCGCGACCGCCGTCGCGAGCCCCGACCCGGCGACGCCCATGCCCAGCCCCAGGACGAGCGTCACGGACAGGACCGCGTTGAGCACCGCGCCCGACGCCGCGACGACGAGCGGCGTGCGCGTGTCGAGCATGCCGCGCAGCACCCCCGTCGCGGCGAGGACGACGAGCATCCCGGGCAGCCCGGGCGCCGACCAGCGCAGGTACGCGACGGCGTGCGGGACGACGTCGGCCGGCGCGCCCAGCGCGGTCGCGAGCCACGGGGCGGCGAGGCCGAGGACGACGGCGAGCACCGCCCCGAGGCCCGCGGCGAGCCACAGGCCGTCGACGCCGAGCCGCATCGCGCGGTCGCGCTCGCCCGCACCGACGCTGCGCGCGACCGACGCCGTGGTCGTGTACGCGAGGAAGACGCAGAGCCCGACGACGGTCGTCAGGACGGTCCCGGCGAGCGCGAGACCCGCGAGCGGCGCGGTGCCGAGGCGTCCCACGACGGCCGAGTCGACGAGCACGAACAGCGGCTCCGCGACGAGCGCGCCGAGCGCGGGCAGCGCGAGCGCGACGATGCTCCGGTCGAGGGCGTCGGGCCGGGAGCGCGTGCGGGCCGCCGGCCCGTCGCGGCGGGAGTCGGGTCGGCGGGCGGGCACGCGCCCACTGTGCCGGGCGCGCGCCCGGTGGTCGAGCGAACCCGGTGGTGGGGGCCCCCGGCCGGCTCGTGGACGGGCGGTCCGGGCGGGTCAGGCTGGCGGCGGGGCTCCCCAGGACGCGAAGTGGCGGGCGACGACGTCGGCGCCGGGCTTGCCGTGGACGCAGTAGTCGCGGTTGTCGGGGGCCTCGTGCGCGGGGTACAGGTCGGCGGGCCAGTCCCAGAGCACGACGCCGCCGACCCAGGGGCGCTCGGCGCACGCGGTGAGCATCTCGTCGAGGTACCCGGCCTGCGCGGAGCCGCTCGGTGCGCCGTCGTGCGTCCAGTCGTTCGGGCGCTCCGGTGATCCCTCGCGGCTCGGGCAGCCCGCCTCGACGAACAGGAACGGCTTGCCGTGGCGCTCGACGACGCGCTCGACCCGGTCGAGCTGGGCCGCCCACGTCCCGCTCGGGTAGTAGCCCGACGCACTGATCACGTCGACCGCGTCCCACCAGGTCAGACGGTCCTCCTGGTACTTGTCGCAGTTGTAGGTGACCGGTCCGGAGTACACCTGCCGGACGGCCGCGACGAGGTCGCGCCAGTGCTGCTCCTGGGCGTCGGCGCGGACCATCTCGCAGCCCACGCAGAAGAGGTCGGCGTCGAGCTCCTCGGCGAGCGCGGCGTGGTGCAGGACGTACTCACCGTAGGACGCGAACCACTCACGCCACGTCGGCTCGCCCGGGACGTCGGGTTCGAGGAAGCCGATGTGCGCGCGCCACGTGCCGTCGACGCAGTTCACGGTCGGCTTGAGGCACACCCGCAGCCCCAGCGCCCGGGCGCGCCCGACGGCGTCACGGATCTCGTCGTCGGAGACGGTCGTGCCACGCCACCGCACCTCGGTCGACTGCGCGGTGTCCTGCACCGCGGCGTAGGCGAGGGTGACCCAGGTGACGCCCAGGCCCGCCATCGCGCGCATCGAGCGGTCGGCCGCCGGGGTGCTCCAGGTCCCCGGTTCGCCGACCCAGCCCCAGGTCATGCCGCGCACGGGTGTCGCGGTCAGGGTGCGATCGGTTCGCTGCGTCATCGACGGGCCTCCGTCCTCGGTGGGGCGCCGCGGTGCGCCCCGGAGCAACTTACGCGCTTAAGTCATCGATGGGGAGCCCGTGCCCGCCGCGGCCTGCGGGGGCGGCGCCGACCGGCCGCGCGGACCGGACCGCCCGCGGCGACCGTGCGCACCGACGTATCCTTCGGGCCGGGAGCGCGCGAGGGACGGGACGGTGACGGGGTGGTCGCACAGGTGACGCGCGCATGAGCCCGCGCCGGACGACCGGACCCCGCCGGCCCACGATCGCGGACATCGCGCAGCGCGCGGGCGTCTCGGCGGGTGCGGTCTCGTACGCGCTCAACGGTCGCCCGGGCGTGTCCGACGCCACGCGCGCGCGGGTGCTCCAGGTCGCGGCCGAGGCGGGCTGGACGCCGAGCACGGCGGCGCGCGCCCTCACGGGGGTCGGCTCGTCGACGGTCGGCATGGTCATCACGCGACCCGCCTCGGTGCTCGGCATGGAGCCGTTCTTCATGTCGTTCGTCTCGGGCGTCGAGGAGGTCCTGTCCGAGCGCGGCTTCGCGCTGCTGCTCCAGGTGTCCCCGCACCCCGACCGCGAGCTCGAGACCTACCGGCGGTGGTGGTCGGAGCGACGGGTCGACGGCGTGTTCGTCGTCGACCTCCGCGTCGACGACCCGCGCGTCGGCGTCCTGACCGAGCTCGGGCTGCCGGCCGTCGTCGTCGGCGACCCCGAGCACGCCGGTCCGCTGCCGTCCGTGTGGAGCGACGACGCGCACGCCGTCGAGGAGGCCATCACGCACCTCGCGAGCCTCGGCCACCGGCGGATCGCCCGCGTCGCGGGACTCGAGGACCTCGTGCACACGCAGGTCCGGTCCGAGGCGTTCCGTCGTGCGGGCGAGCGCCTCGGCGTCGAGATCGTCCAGGTGAGCACCGACTACACGGTCGACGGCGGCACGGCCGCGACGCGCGACGTCCTCACGCGTGCCGAGCCGCCCACCGCCGTCGTGCTCGACAACGACCTCATGGCCGTCGGTGCGATGCACGTCGCGGCGGAGCTGGGGCTGCGCGTGCCCGAGGACCTGTCCGTCCTCGCCTGGGACGACTCGCCGCTGTGCCGGCTGACGAACCCGCCGCTGAGCGCGATGAGCAGGGACGTCGCCGCGTACGGGTCGGCGGCGGCGCGGGTGCTCCTCGACGCGGTCGCCGGCGCCGAGCCGACCGCGGTGCGCAGCTCGGTCCCCACGCTCGTGGGCCGGGGCAGCGTCGGGCCGGCCCCGGCCCGCTGAGCCGACCGGCCCCGCCGCAACCGCCCGCCGAGCCGACGCGCTCCGCCGTCGCGCCGGCCGGCTCGCGAGCCCTCGCTGCCGGACGCCGGCACGGGGACGACCTCTTGACGCCACGGGACTTAAGCGCTTAAGTAGCGCCCACGTCGCACTCGCGACCCGCCGCAGCGTCGCTGCGGGCGTCGAGACGGAGAGAAGAGACATGAGAAAGCGCACTGTGGCGCTCGCCGCCGCCGCCACGACCCTGCTGGCGGCCTGCGGCGGGGACGACGGGGGACAGCAGGCCGGTGCCGACGGCGAGATCGCCGGTGACATCACGGTCCTGACGAACCGGACCGACATCGTCGACACGGTCTTCGCCGACTACAAGGCCGCGTTCGAGGAGGAGCACCCGGACGTCACCGTGACGTTCGAGGCGATCACCGACTACGAGGGCGAGGTGACGACGCGGATGAGCACCGCCGACTACGGCGACGTGCTCCTCATCCCGAACACCATCGCGCCCGCCGACCTCCCCGACTTCTTCGAGCCGCTCGGTCCCGTGGACGAGCTCGCGGAGACCTACCGGTTCGTGCGTGGCGAGCAGGCGTACGACGGCCAGTCGTACGGCATCGCCATCACGGGCAACGTCCAGGGCATCGTCTACAACAAGACCGTCTGGGAGGAGGCCGGGGTCACCGAGATCCCGACCAGCCCCGACGAGTTCCTCGACGCCCTCGGCGCCATCGCGGACGCGACCGACGCCGTCCCGCTCTACACGAACTACGCCGACGGCTGGCCGCTCACGCAGTGGGAGGGCCACCGCGGGACCATCTCCGCCGACCCGGAGGCCGCGAACCTGCTCGCCGAGACCGACTCCCCGTGGGCCGAGGGCGAGGAGCACTTCGTCATCGACTCCCTGCTGTTCGACGCCGTCGCCGCCGGCCTCACCGAGCCCGACCCGATCACGACGAACTGGGAGGAGTCGAAGGGCATGCTCGGCCGCGGCGAGGTCGCCTCGATGGTGCTCGGCTCGTGGGCCATCACGCAGATGCGCGACGCGGCCGACGACCCCGACGACATCGGCTACATGCCCTTCCCTCACCAGGTCGACGGAACCTTCCACTCGACGGCGGGTGGCGACTACAAGAACGGCATCAACGTCAACTCCGACAACAAGGCCGCCGCGCGCGCGTGGCTGGACTGGTTCGCGGACGAGTCCGGCTACGCGACGGACCAGGGCGGTCTGTCCCCGCGCCTCGACGGCCCGACGCCGGACACCCTCGCCGACTTCGAGGAGCTCGGTGTCGAGTACGTGGAGCTCGCACCCGCCGAGCCCGGTGCCGAGAGCCTGGTGAACGACATCGACGCCGAGGCGGAGATCGGGCTGTGGAACCCCGACTACCGCCAGCGGATCGTCGACGCCGCCCGCGGCGCCTCCGGCGAGACCAAGGAGCAGGTCTTCGACGACCTCAACGCGCGGTGGGCCGAGGCCCGCGCCGCCGTGGTCGGCACCTGACCGGTACCGGACCGGGACGGCCCCCGCCGCGTGACGAGCGCGCGGCGGGGGCACCCCACCCAGCACCCACCCGCCACTCCAGCGTCGGAGGACACGATGGGCATCACGACAGGTCCGCCCGCCGGACCCGCGAGCGGCGTCCGGCAGGCGCTGCGGCGCGGCCGTGCCGGCAGTCGCGTCGGCACCCGGGCCGCGCGCACCGCACCACGGGTCGGGCCGGACGGGCGCCGTCGTCGTCGCGTCGAGCTCACGCCCTACCTGTTCCTGCTCGTACCCGTGGGCCTGCTCGTCACGTTCACGTACGTGCCCGTGATGAACATGGTCGGCTACTCGTTCACCGACTGGAACGGGATCAGCAAGGACCGCGACGTCGTGGGCCTCGCGAACTACGCGCGCATCTTCGGCGGCCCCGAGTACTTCGAGGTCTTCTTCGTGAGCCTCTACTACTTCGCGGCGTCGTTCGTGCAGATGGGCCTCGCGCTGTACTTCGCGACGGTCCTGAGCTTCAGCACCCGCTTCAGGAACCTGTTCAAGGGGATCCTGTTCTTCCCCTACCTCATCAACGGCGTCGCGATCGGGTTCACGTTCCTGTACTTCTTCCGGCCGGGGGGGACGCTCGACACGACGCTCGCGGCCCTCGGCCTGGAGGCGCTGACGACGCAGTGGCTCGGGAACCCCGACGTCATCAACGTGTCGCTCGCCGGGACCTCGGTGTGGCGCTACACGGGACTCAACTTCGTGCTGTTCCTGGGCGCGATCCAGTCCATCAACCCGCACCTGTACGAGGCGGCCGAGCTGGACGGCGCGAACCGCTGGGACCAGTTCCGCTGGATCATCCTGCCGTCGATCAAGCCCGTCGTGACCCTCTCCTTCATCCTCGCGGTGTCGGGAAGCCTCGCCGTCTTCGAGATCCCCTACGTCATGACCGGTGGGGCCAACGGCTCCGAGACGTTCGTCATCCAGACCATCGGCCTCGCGTTCGAGATGCGTCCGCGCCGGGTCGGCCTCGCGTCGGCGATGGCCGTGGTGCTGCTGCTGTTCGTCCTGCTCATCACATGGATCCAGCGCAAGGTCGTGCCGGACGAGAAGGTGAACCTCACATGACCCGGACCCTGCTCGGCACGGCCAAGTACGTGAGCCTCGTCGTCGCGAGCGTCGTGACGCTGCTCCCGCTCGTCGTGCTCGTCATGGCGTCGCTCAAGACGCGCGAGGAGTTCCAGACCACGGGGCCCTTCACGCTCCCCACGACGTTCACGCTCGAGAACTACGCGACGGCGTTCACCGGCGGCCGGATGGCGCTCGGCTTCGTCAACACGATGCTCGTCCTGGGCGTCTCGGTCGCGGGTGCCGTCGTCGTCGGGGCGATGACCGCGTACGCGATCGACCGTTTCGAGTTCCGCGGCCGTCGCCTCGTCCTGGGGCTCTTCCTCGTCGCGGTCCTCGTGCCCGGGGTGACGACGCAGGTCGCGACGTTCCAGATCGTCAACGGGCTCGGCGTCTACAACACGCTCTGGGCGCCGATCCTGCTGTTCCTCGGCACCGACATCGTGTCGATCTACATCTTCCTGCAGTTCGTCCGGTCGGTCCCGAAGGAGCTCGACGAGGCCGCGATGCTCGAGGGCGCGAACCGCCTCACGGTGTTCTGGCGGATCGTCTTCCCGCTCCTCAAGCCCGCGATCGCCACCGTCGTCATCATCAAGGGGTTCGCGGTCTACAACGACTTCTACATCCCGTTCCTCTACATGCCGTCGCGCGACCTCCCGGTCCTGTCGACGTCCCTGTTCCGGTTCACCGGACCGTTCGGCGCGCAGTGGGAGGTGATCGCCGCGGGCGTGATCATCGTCATCCTCCCGACGCTCGTGATCTTCCTCGCGCTCCAGCGCTACATCTACAACGGCTTCACCTCGGGCGCGACCAAGTGAGCGCGCGCCCGGGCGACCACGGCACCACCAGGAACGAGGCACGATGACCACGACCGCCGCCCGCACGACGACGGCCGCCGGACCCGTCCGCACCCCCCTGACGGACTGGACGCTCCACGTGCGCGGGTCCCTCGACGACCTGCCCCCCGACGTGCCGACAGCCGCGCGTGACGCGCTCCGTGACGGCCTGCCGGTCCACGTGCCGACGACGGCGCTCGCGGCGCTCGTCGCGGCGGGGCTCGCGGGCGACGTGACGGTCGACGCCCACGAGGAGCACGTCGCCTGGGTCGCGGCGACGCCGTGGGAGCTGCGCACGCGCATCCCGCGGCCGGCCGATGGTGAGCGGGCCCGCCTCGTGCTCGAGGGCGTGCAGACGGTGGGACGCGTCGTCGTCGACGGCGAGGTCCGGCTCGAGGTGGCCGACATGTTCCGGCGGCACGTCGTCGAGCTCGGGGTGAGCCACGGTCCCGACGGCGACCCGACGCACGGGCCGGGCGGATCCGCACCCGCCTGGGACGTGCGGGTCGAGGTCGACCCCGTCCTGCCGGTCGCGCAGGCTGCCGAGGCGGCGGACCCGCTGCCGCGCGCCGACATCTACGAGCTCCCGTACAACCAGGTGCGCACCATGGCGTGCTCGTTCGGGTGGGACTGGGGGCCCGTGACCATGACCGGCGGGCTGTGGCGCCCGGTCCTGCTCGAGACGTGGTCCGGCGCTCGGTTCGAGGAGGTCCGGCTCTCGGCGGGGTGGGACGCGGACAGGGCTGCTGGGACGCTGGACTTCCGCGCGACGACGAGCGGGACCGCCGGCGCGGCGCACGTCGTCGTGCGGGTCGCGGGTCGCGAGGTCGCGGCGGGGGCGATCACACCGCGCGCCGGGGCCGCCGCCCCCGGGGGCGGTGCCGACCGGGACGCGGGTGACGGCGCCGTCGTCGGCGGCGCCGTCGTGCACGACGTCGCGCGCTGGGACCCGGTGGGTCTCGGCTCGCCCGCCCTGCACGACGTCGTCCTCGAGCTCGTCGACTCCGCCGGCGCCGTCCTCGACCGCGCGGTCCGCCGCGTCGGGTTCCGTGACCTGCGGCTGCGGTGCGAGCCGGACGCGGTGGGCGAGTCGTTCGAGCTGCACGTGAACGGGCGGCGTGCGTGGGTGCGCGGGTTCAACTGGATCCCGCCGCACGTCACGCCCGAGGTCGTCACGTCCGACCACCTGCGGCACCTCGTGGGCGAGGCGGTCGGGGCGGGCGCCAACCTGCTGCGCGTCTGGGGCGGCGGGGTCGTCGAGTCCGACGCGTTCTACGACGTGTGCGACGAGCTCGGGGTCATGGTGTGGCAGGACTTCCCGTTCGCGTGCGCGGCCTACCCCGAGGACGAGGCGACGCGTGAGCAGGTCGCTGCGGAGGTGCACGACGCCGTCGTGCGGGTCGGGCACCGGGCGTCGCTCGTGCTGTGGTGCGGCTGCAACGAGAACCTGTGGGGCCACGAGGACTGGGGCTGGAAGGACGTGCTCGCCGGCCGGCCGTGGGGTGCGGGCTACTACCACCGGCTCCTGCCCGAGCTGCTCGCCGAGCTCGACCCCGCGCGGCCGTACGTGCCCGGGTCGCCCTTCTCCCCCGGCGGCGAGGACGGCGACCCGCACCCGAACGACCCGACGCGCGGCATCACGCACCACTGGGACACGTGGAACGAGCTCGACCACACGGCCTTCGAGCAGCGGACGTCGCGCTTCGCGGCCGAGTTCGGCTGGCAGGCGCCCGCGAGCTGGCCGGTGCTCGTGCGCGCCCTCGGCGGCGAGCCCGACGGTCCCGACGACGAGCGGCTCGGACGTCTGCAGAAGGCGTACCGCGGCATGGAGAGCCTCGACCGCGGCGTCGCGGACCACCATCGTGAGCGGCCGACGGACGGTCGCGGCTGGTTCCACGCGACGCAGCTCGTGCAGGCGGGCGCGGTGCGCTCGTCGATCGGCCGGTTCCGCAGCCTGCACGACACGTGCTCGGGTGCGGTCTGGTGGCAGCTCGACGACGACTGGCCCGCGCTCTCGTGGTCCGTGCTCGACGTCGCGGGGCGGCGCAAGCTGGCCTGGTACGCGATGCGCGACGTGCTCGCACCGCGTGCCGTGCTGCCCACCGCACCCGACGCACCCGCCGGGCTCACGCTCGTCAACGACCTGGCGGAGCCGTGGCCGGCGCGCGGTCGGGTCACGGTGGTCACGGCGCGCGGTGACGTGCTGCACGAGGAGGGCGTCGACGTCGTCGTGCCGGCGGACGGGCACGTCGCCGTCGAGCCGAGCCGTGCGGCGCCCGGGGCGATCGCGCACGCCGACGCGGTCGTGGTCACGGTCGACGGCCGGCGGGCCGTCCGGTGGCTGCGGGGCGACCTGGTGCTCGGCACGCCCGACGTGCGCGCCGAGGTCGTCGTCGAGCGGACGGCGGACCCCGCGACCGTGGTGCTCGAGGTGCGCGCCGTCGACCTGGTCCGCGACCTCGTCGTCCTCGCCGAGACCGACGCGCGCCTTGCCGACGTCGTCGTCGACCGGCAGCTCGTCACGCTGCTGCCCGGCGAGCGCGCACGCCTCGAGGTGCGCGCCGCGCGGGCCGGTGAGGTGACCGACGCGCAGTGGTCGGCGCTCCTCGCCTGCACGGGCCGGCTGCGCGCGACCCCCCGGTGACGGCAGGCTGGCACCGGGGCCGTCCGCGGCCGGCCCGACGGAGCAGGCCCGAGGCACGGGTGACGTGGTCGCCCGAGGAGGAGGAGACATGGACGCACCCGGCAGCCCCGCCCACCTCGCGGCGCAGCGCGCGGACCTGCTGCGGTTCGCGGCGCGCGCGCGCCATCCGCTCGGCTTCGGCTGGCTCGGCGACGACGGCGACCTCGACACGGGACGACCCGTCGAGCTGTGGATCACGTGCCGCATGACGCACGTGGCGTCGCTCGGCGCGCTCGCGGGCGAGGCACCCGCACCGG
This sequence comes from Cellulomonas carbonis, assembly GCF_014636275.1. GTDB lineage: Bacteria > Actinomycetota > Actinomycetes > Actinomycetales > Cellulomonadaceae > Actinotalea > Actinotalea carbonis. The sequence goes on along the minus strand of NZ_BMEB01000002.1, from coordinate 168,994 downwards.
GCGGCCCGGACGACGCCGCGCTGCGGGACCTCGCGGCGCACGGGGTCGCGTCGTTGCGCGGGCCGGAGGGTACGGGCGGTGCGTCGGGCGCGGGTGGTGCGCTGCACGACGACGAGCACGGCGGGTGGTTCGCGGCGGTCCGGGAGGACGGGCCCGTGGACGACCGCAAGCAGGCCTACGGGCACGCGTTCGTCGTCCTCGCGGCGTCGTCGGCGGTCGCGGCGGACGTGCCGGGCGCGGACGCGCTCCTCGCCGATGCGCTCCGGGTGCACGAGGAGCGGTTCTGGGACGACGACGCCGGGCTCGCGGTCGAGGAGTGGGACCGCGCGTGGACCACGCTCGACGACTACCGCGGCGTCAACGCCAACATGCACACGGTCGAGGCGTACCTCGCGGCCGGTGACGTGACCGGGGACGGGCGGTGGCACGAGCGCGCCGGGAGGATCGCGGCGCACGTCGTCGGGTGGGCGCGGGACAACGACTGGCGGATCCCCGAGCACTTCGACGCGCGGTGGCGGCCGGTGCTCGAGCACAACCGCGACCGCCCGGCCGACCCGTTCCGCCCGTACGGCGCGACCGTCGGCCACGGCCTCGAGTGGGCGCGGCTGCTCGTCGCGGTCGACGGCACGCTCGGCGCCGCGGCGCCTCCCGGTCTCGTCGACGCGGCCGTGGCGCTCGCGGACTGCGCGGTCGCGGACGGGTGGGCCGTCGACGGCGCCGACGGCTTCGTGTACACGACCGCGTGGGACGGGCGGCCCGTCGTCCGCACGCGCATGCACTGGGTCGCCGCTGAGGCCGTCAGCACCGCGACGGTGCTCGCGCGTGCGACGGGCGACGAGCGGTGGACGCGCGACGCCGAGCGGTGGTGGGCCTACGTCGACCGGTACCTCGTGGACCACGAGCGTGGGTCGTGGTACCACGAGCTCGACCCCGCCAACGCGGTGTCGGCCGAGGTCTGGCCGGGCAAGCCCGACGTCTACCACGCGTACCAGGCGGCGCTGCTGCCGGAACTGCCGACCGTGCCCTCGTTCGCGGCGGCGCTGCGCGCGCGGAGGTGAGCGGGTAGGACCGCGGCCCGCGCCTCGGGTCGAGGCGCGGGCCGGACGGGACCGCCGGGGGATGTGCTGTGGTAGCGCTCACACGACGGCCGAGACGGGCCTGTCCACCTGGTGAACGGACCGCAGGCGAGTTTTTCTCCACACCTGGTGCATCATGTCGTCGCAGGTCAGCGGCCCGCGACCCGATTCGTAGGACGTCGTCCACAGGGATGTCCACGGCCTGTGCACAGCGCCACGCCGGACTGTCCACACGCGCGTCGGCGGTTGTCCCCAAGGCGTCCACAGGACCTCCGACCCGGGGCCCCGGCGTGGCTTGGAGACGCGCCCGGAGGGGGCATACGGTCGCGGGCGGGCCTCAACCGGTCCAGCAGGACGAGGGTTCGAGGCCGGACGCAGCGGGCATGTCTGCGGCGTGCGATAGAACGTCAGTTCGAGGAGCGCGCGTGCGGATGGAGGTCGTCATCGTGGTGGCACAGGTGGGCGTCGGATGAGCCTCGACGAGCTCGAGCGGGACCTCGGCCCGGCCCGGCCGGCGGCCGGCTTCGACCGGACCCCGCCGCAGGACATCGTCGCCGAGCAGAGCGTGCTCGGCGGCATGATGCTCTCGAAGGACGCCATCGCGGACGTCGTCGAGGAGGTCAAAGGCACCGACTTCTACCGGCCGGCCCACGAGATGGTCTACGACGCGATCCTCGACCTCTACGGTCGCGGCGAGCCGGCGGACGCCGTGACGGTCGCGGCCGAGCTGACCAAGCGCGGCGAGATCGCCCGCATCGGCGGTGCCCCCTACCTGCACACGCTCATCTCGATGGTGCCGACGGCGGCCAACGCCGGGTACTACGCGCGGATCGTGCGCGAGCGCGCGGTGCTGCGGCGGCTCGTCGAGGCCGGGACGCGGATCGTGCAGCTCGGGTACGCGACCGACGGCGGCGACGTCGAGGAGCTCGTCAACAACGCCCAGGCCGAGATCTACGCCGTCTCCGAGCAGCGCACGAGCGAGGACTACCTCCCGCTCTCGGAGATCATCAACGGCGCGATGGAGGAGATCGAGGCCGCGAGCAACCGCGGCGAGGGCATGGTCGGCGTGCCCACCGGCTTCCAGGACCTCGACAAGCTGACCAACGGCCTGCACCCGGGCCAGATGGTGGTCATCGCGGCACGTCCGGCCATCGGCAAGGCCCTCGCGCTCGACACCCCCCTGCCGACGCCCACGGGCTGGACCACGATGGGCGAGGTCCGGGTCGGCGACCAGCTCCTGGACGCCGACGGGATGCCCACCACCGTCGTCGCGGCGACCGAGGTCCTCGTCGACCGCCCGTGCTACGAGGTGCAGTTCGACGACGGGACGGTTCTCGTCGCCGACGGCGAGCACCAGTGGCTGACCGACACACGTGCGTCGCGGCGGGCCCGCCAGGAGGCCGAGCGGCGCAGAGAGACCCTGCCGCGCGTGCTCCCCGCCGTGCGGACCACCGAGGAGATCGCCGACACGCTCGTCTGCCCGACGGCGGACCGGCGCCTGAACCACAGCATCGCGACGGCGGGAGCGCTTCGCCTGCCCGAGGCGGACCTGCTCGTCGACCCCTATGCGCTGGGCGTCTGGCTCGGTGACGGACACTCGGCGTCGGCGCGTTTCACCTCGGACGACCCCGAGATCGCGATGCGGATCGAGGGGAACGGTCTCCGCTCGGTCCGGCACGGGGGCCGCGACGGACGCCTCTACACGATCCAGCTCCCCGAGGAGGGTGCGACGCCGACCCGCGCGTGCGAGGTCTGCGGTGCGGAGTACGTGAACCCGCGTCAGCAGGTCCGGACGTGCGGCCGGAGCTGCGGCGGGCGCGTGAAGGCGATCGGGCGACGTTCGAAGGTCCCGACGTGCCTGGACTGCGGTCGCCAGACGAGCGGCCTTCGACGCTGCCAGGCATGTCACCACGCCTTCGGCACGGTCGCCGGAAGGCTCAGGACGCTCGGCGTCCTCGGGAGCAAGCACATCCCGGTGCCCTACCTGCGCGCGAGCGAGCGGCAGCGGCGAGAGCTGCTCGCGGGCCTTCTGGACACTGACGGCACCGTCAACCCGACCGGCAGCGTGCAGTTCTGCGTCACGGACCTCCGGCTCGCGGAGGACGTCAGGGAGCTCATCCACTCCCTCGGTTACCGGACGGGCTGGTCGACGCGTGCGGTGAAGGGCCGTGACGCCCTCCACAGCACCGCGTACACGATCACCTTCACCACGGACGACGAGGTCTTCGGCCTCGAGCGGAAGAAGCTCGCCCACAAGGAGCGTCGTCGACCCTCGACCCCGCGGCTGAGGTCGAGGTTCATCACCGCGGTGCGCCGGATCGACAGCGTTCCCGTCCGGTGCGTCGAGGTGGACAACCGGACGCACCTGTACCTGGCGGGCCGCGCGATGGTGCCCACCCACAACTCGACGCTCGGCATCGACATCGTCCGGTCGGCGGCGATCAAGCACGGCCTCGCGTCGGTCGTCTTCTCGCTCGAGATGAGCCGCAACGAGATCACGATGCGTCTGCTGTCGGCCGAGGCGCGCGTGCCCCTGCAGAACATGCGCAAGGGGACGATGCGCGACGAGGACTGGCAGAAGCTCGCGCAGACCATGGGCAAGGTCTCGCAGGCGCCGCTCTTCATCGACGACTCGCCGAACATGTCGCTCATGGAGATCCGCGCCAAGTGCCGGCGGCTCAAGCAGCGTCACGACCTCAAGCTCGTCGTCATCGACTACCTGCAGCTGATGTCCTCGGGCAAGCGCGTCGAGTCCCGCCAGCAGGAGGTCTCGGAGTTCTCGCGTGCGCTCAAGCTGCTCGCCAAGGAGCTCGAGGTCCCCGTCATCGCGATCTCGCAGCTCAACCGTGGCGCCGAGCAGCGCACCGACAAGCGACCGCAGATGAGCGACCTGCGTGAGTCGGGCGCCATCGAGCAGGACGCCGACGTCATCATCCTGCTCCACCGCGAGGATGCCTACGAGAAGGAGTCCCCGCGCGCGGGCGAGGCCGACATCATCGTCGCCAAGCACCGAAACGGGCCGACCGACAACATCGTCGTCGCGTTCCAGGGCCACTACGCCCGGTTCGTCGACATGGCGCCGGAGGGGATGTAGGAGCACCCGCTCTCGAAGCGAGCTTCGCCTTCGCGGGGTCGCTGCGGTCGGCGTGAGTCCCCGCCTGCGAGCATGACCCCGTGCCGCACCTCATCGCGCCCGACGGGACCCCGCTGACCTACCGGCTCGTCGGGGACGGCGAGCCGCTCGTCTGCCTCGCGGGCGGACCGATGCGGGACGCCTCCTACCTGGGCGACCTCGGCGGGCTGTCGCGGCACCGCACGCTCGTGCTCCTCGACCTGCGCGGGACGGGTGGCTCCGGCCGGCCCGACGACGCGGCGTCGTACCGCTGCGACCGGCAGGTCGGTGACGTCGAGGCCCTGCGCGTCGCACTCGGGCGGGAGCGGGTGGACGTGCTCGCCCACTCCGCGGGCGCGAGCCTCGCGCTCCGGTACCTCGACGCCCACCCCGACCGCGTCGGGACCCTGACCCTCGTCACGCCGAGCACGCGCGCCGTCGGCCTCGTGCCGACCGTCGAGCAGCGCCTCGCGTGCGCACGTCTCGGGTCAGGTCGGCCCGGCTTCGCCGAGGCCTACGCGGCCCTCACCGCCGTCCTGACGGGTGCCGCGACCGACGACGACGAGCGCACGGCGGGCCCGCTGTTCTACGGCGGCTGGGACGCCGCCGCCCGTGAGCACCACGACGCGCAGCACCAGCAGCTGCACCCCGACCTGGCGGCCGCGTTCGTCGCCGACGGCGCCTTCGACCCGCCGGCGGCGCGCGCCGCGCTCGCGCACCACGCGCACCCCGTCGTCGTCGTCGCGGGCGAGGTCGACCCGCTCAGCCCGCCCGTCGTCGCCGAGCAGGTGGCCGCGCTCGCCGCCCACGGCTCGGTGCACGTCCAGCGGGGTGCCGGCCACTACCCCTGGGTCGACGACTCGGAGGCCTTCGTCGCGACCGTCGTCGGGGCGTGGGCGCGGTGACCGCCGCGGCTCCCACGGCCGTCGTCGTCGGTGGCGCCGAACCTCGGGCAGGGCGGCTGCTAGGCGCTCGAGGACGCCCCGTCCTCACGCTCGCGTGCGCCGATGCGGGCCGGTACCTGCCCGAGCGCCTGGGCTGGTACGAGCGAGAGCGGCTGCCGCGCGTCACCGCCGTGATGCGCGCGTCCTCCTGGGCGGGCACGGCCGGCCCATACGTCACCCACCCCGTCGCGGCGTGGGTGCGTGACGCGCTCGTGGCGCACGTCCCGGCGTCGGTCGCGACGCGGCAGCTCGTGCGGGTCGGTGGCCGGCGGCTGCCCCGTCCGAGCTGAGCGGGCAGGGCGATAGCAACTACTATCGCCCCGTGACCACACGCGAGGCGCTGCGGCGTCAGGCCCGGGAGGCCGACGCCCTGGTCGAGCGCGGTCGGCGGCAGCTCCTCGACGCCGTGGTGAGTGCGCGGGCCGCCGGGTTCAGCCAGCGCGAGATCGCAGCGGTCGTCGGGCGGTCGCAGCCCGAGGTCGCCCGCCTGCTCCGGATGCACCGGCAGGCGCTCCGACCGTGGATGACGGCCCGCGACGCGGCCCTCGCCATCCGTCACGAGCTCCACCGCGGGGACGAGGACTTCGCGCTCCGGATGCTCGTCCAGGCGGTCGACGACTTCCGCGGTCTCGAGGCGCCTGCCGACGTCGCCGACTTCCTGCGTCGGCCGCCGGGCACGGGCGACCGCAAGTGGGACACGTTGCTCGGCGCGGTCGTCGCGAGGGAGTGCCGCCGTCGCGACGTCGCCGCGCCGCGGTGGACGCGGCGGCCGCCCCTCGAGTCGTGGTGGTTCCCCGTGACCGGGGGTGGGGTGCTGGCCGCCAGGACCATGGCACGGACGCCCGTCGACCTCGCACGCCTCGGCATCTGGCTCGACGCCGCCGCGTTCCGGACGGCCTGACCGATGGCGCCGTCGGCCCGTGACCAGCTCACGCGGGAGGAGATCCTCGGTCTGCTCACCGAGCTCGGGGCACGCCTGTCGGCTCGAGGCGTCGCGGCGACGGTGTACGTGGTCGGCGGGGCGGCGATGGCGCTCGAGTTCGACACCCGCCGGAGCACGCGCGACATCGACGCCGTCCTGCGTCCCGAGGCCACGGTCGCCGAGGAGGCGCGACGCATGGCGGGCGACCTGGGCCTCTCGCCGGGATGGCTGAGCAGCGCGGCGACGGCGTTCGTCCCGGGTGGGGACGACGACCCCGTGCCCGTCGACGTCCCGGGTCTCGCCGTCGCGGCCGCGTCGCCGCGTCACCTGCTCGCGATGAAGCTCGCCGCGGGCCGCCCCCAGGACCTCGCCGACCTCCGGGTCCTCTTCAGACACCTCGGCATCCGCGGCGCACGGGAGGCGGCCGACATGGCCTTCGACGTCTACGGCGAGCACTCGTCGGTGCTCGGCGAGTCCCGCGAGGACATCGAGCTCCTCGCCCAGGCCGTCCTCGACATGTCGCACGCGTAGGGCCCACCCCTCACGTCGCGCAGTCGGCTGCCGATCGGCATCGCGACCCTGGGAGGACCCTGCATGGACGGCATCGCCGCGATCACGAGCCGCATGGCCGAGATCCGCTCGACGCTCGCGACCCTCCAGCCCGCCCGTGCGTCGTCGTCGGCCGCGACGCTCGCGCTGCGGCCGTCGTCATCCGGCACGGCCACGGCGTCGGGCACGGCCTCGGGTCCGGACTTCGCGTCTGCCCTGGCTGCCGAGATCGGGACGACGACGGCGGCACCCGCGGCCACCTCGACCGGCCCCCTGCCCGCCGTCCCCGGCCTCACCCCCGAGCAGGTCGGCAACGCGCGCGCCGTCGTCGCCGCGGGACGGGCCATGGGCCTGTCGTTGCGCGACGCCGCGATCGGCGTCATGACCGCCATGGGTGAGTCGTCGCTGCGCGTCCTCGACCACGGCGACACGGCGGGCCCCGACAGCCGCGGCCTGTTCCAGCAGCGCGACAACGGCGCGTGGGGCACGCTCGCCGACCGCATGGACCCGACCCGCAGCGCGACCAGCTTCTTCACCGCGCTCGCCCGCGTCGGCGACCGGGGCTCGATGGCGCCGACCCTCGTCGCGCACACCGTCCAGCGCAACGCCGACCCGAACCACTACACGCGCTACTGGGAGCAGGCCGTCGACGTCGTGTCCCGCCTCACGGGCGCGACCGCCGCGCAGGTCACGGCGCGCTGACGCCCGCCGGCGCACGCCGGCGCGCGTCCGGGCGGGCGCCCCGGGCCACCGTCTCGACCCGCCGGGCTTGCGGCGGCGACCGTCCCGCGCGAGGGTCGATGGTCGTGAACCCCCCGCGTGTGCGCCCCGCGACACCCGACGACGTCGACGAGCTCGTCCGGCTGCGCCACGAGATGTTCCGCGACATGGCGGCGTCGGGCGCCTACCGACGCGGTGACGACATCGAGGACACGTCCTGGTACGCGTCGGCGCGCGACTACGTCCTGACCGGCCTCGAGACCGGCGTCCTCATCGCGTACGTCGCGGACGCCCACGTCGCGGCGGACGACGTCGAGCCCGCACCGGCCGGGGCGCCGCGGCTCACGGGGTGCGCCGTCGTGTCGTTCGAGACCCGCATGCCCGGCCCCGGGACCCCGCTCGGCCTCGTCGGCTGGGTCTCGACGGTCTACGTGGCACCGCAGAGCCGCGGGCAGGGCCTGGCGCGCGAGCTCGTGCAGGCGTGCCTCGACTGGTCGGAGGAGCACGGCGTCGAGACCGTGCACCTGCACGCGACCGCCGACGCCGAAGGCCTGTACCGGTCGCTCGGCTTCGGCGAGATCCGCTCGACCGCGCTGCGCCGGCACGCGCCGCCGCGCCCCTGACGGCCGGCCGCTCGACGCACGGCGGTGCGTGCGGCGGCGGACGGAACCCGTCGGACGTGCACCCGCAAACACGTGGACGCCCGCTCCGCACGGCGGCAGGGTGCGAGGCATGACGACGACGACGCTCCCGGGCGGGCTCGGGCTGCGCACCGCACGTCCCGCGGACCTCGACCAGATCGGTGCGCTCCTCGTCGCGCGGGGCGAGGCCGGTGACGACGTCGACCACCGGCTCGTCGTCGAGGACCCGGACGCCGGGTGGGAGACGTGCGCCGTGGTCGTCGACGGCGACCGCGTGGTGTCCACCGCGACGCTCCTCGACGAGGAGGTCCGCGTGGGCGACGTCGTGCTCGCAGCGGGGCAGGTCGAGCTCGTCGCGACCGCCGTGGGGTACGAGGGGCGCGGCCTCGTGCGCGCCCTGATGGCGTGGGCGCACGACCTGTCCACCGACCGCGGCCACCTGCTCCAGGTCATGATCGGGATCCCGTACTTCTACCGGCTCTTCGGGTACGAGTACGCGATCGACATCCCGCGCGCGCGGGCGCTCACGTCGACCCCCGACCCGGTCCCCGGCGTGCTCCGTCGCGCGACGCGCGCGGACCTGCCCGCGCTCGCGGCGCTCCAGGACCACGCGCAGGGCGGGTTCGACGTCGCGATGCCGCACTCGCCGCCGCGCCGACGGTGGCACCTCGAGCACGACACGAGCACCACGTGGGTCCTCGAGCGTGACGGCGCGCCCGTCGCGACGGCCCGCACGGGCGAGCCCGACGACGACGTGCTGCTCGCCGAGGCGGCCTCGACCGACGCCGCCGCCGCCGACCTGCTCCTCGCCGGCCTCGTGGCCGAGCACGCGGGCAGCACGCTCCACGTCGTCCACCGGGCCGGGACCGTCACCGGAGACCGGTGGGAGGGCCGGCTCGCGGCGCCGTCGGACCTGGCCGAGCAGTACTACGTGCGGGTCGAGCGCCCCGAGCGCGTCCTCGACGCCCTCCGGCCCGTCCTCGACGCCCGGCTCGCACGCGTCGGCACGGACCTGGACGCCGTCGTCGTCTCGACGTTCGGACGCCACTACCGGATGCCGGTCGCCGACGGCCGGCTCGGGCCGGTCGAGGTCGGCGGGGCCATGCAGGCGCCCGGCGTCGTCGGCGGTGCGGGCGTCGCGCCCGACCAGCTCGGGGCGCTGCTCCTCGGACCGCTCGGCATGGCGGGCCTGGCCCGGCGTCGCCCCGACGTCTACGCCGGGTCGCAGGCCACCCTCTTCGAGACCCTCTTCCCGCCGATGACGGCTGACCTGCTCACGTACTACCTGCCGTGGTGAGGGCAGAGCCCGCTGCTCGGCGGGTCGGCGCCACCTTCCGGGGGCGGAAAAGGGTGCGCGTCCTCGCAGGAGCACCTGGGACGATGGCGGCATGACAGCGACCGTGCAGGCCAAGGGCGTCGGGGCCGGGCACGGTGACCGCGAGCTCTTCTCGGGCGTCGACCTCGTCGTCGCGCCCGGTGACGTCATCGGCCTCGTGGGCCCCAACGGGGCGGGGAAGTCGACGCTCCTGCGGATGCTCGCGGGGGAGCGCGCACCCGACGCGGGTGCGGTGAGCGTCTCGCCCCCGCACGCGCAGCTCGGCTACCTCGCGCAGGAGGTCGAGCGCCTTGACGGCGAGTCGGTCCGCGCGCACCTCGAGCGCCGCACGGGTGTGACCGGCGCGCAGGCCGCGATGGACGCCGCGGCGGACCTCCTCGCGGCGGGCACCGACGGCGCCGACGACGCGTACGCCGAGGCGCTCGAGCGGTGGCTCGCGCTCGGCGGGGCGGACCTCGACACGCGCATGGACACGGTCGCGGCGGACATCGGGCTCGGGGTCGACCTCGACCTGCCGATGACGGCGCTGTCGGGCGGGCAGGCCGCCCGCGTCGGGCTCGCGGCGCTGCTCCTGTCGCGCTACGACGTCTACCTGCTCGACGAGCCCACCAACGACCTCGACGCCGACGGCCTCGACCTCCTCGAGGACTTCGTGCACCGCACCGAGGCGCCGCTCGTCGTCGTCAGCCACGACCGCGAGTTCCTCAGCCGGACGGTCAACACGGTCGTGGAGATCGACCGGAGCCTGCAGCGGGTCCTCGTCTACGGCGGCTCCTACGACGCCTACCTCGAGGAGCGGTCGATCGCGCGGCGTCGTGCGCGCGAGGCCTACGAGGACTACGCGTCCCGCCGCGACGCTCTCCAGGCGCGCGCACGCATGCAGCGCGCGTGGATGGAGAAGGGCGTCCGCAACGCCCGACGCAAGGCCACCGACAACGACAAGAACGTCAAGCACTTCCGCGGCGAGACGTCCGAGAAGCAGGCCGCCAAGGCGCGGCAGACCGAGCGGCTCATCAACCGCCTCGACGTCGTCGACGAGCCGCGCAAGGAGTGGCAGCTCCAGATGAGCATCGCGGCGGCACCGCGCTCGGGCAGCGTCGTCGCCGTCGCGCGCGGGGCCACCGCGCGGCGCGGCGACTTCGTGCTCGGACCCGTGGACCTGCAGGTCGACTGGCGCGACCGCGTCGCCGTCACGGGACCCAACGGGGCGGGGAAGTCGACGCTCCTCGCGCTGCTGCTCGGCCGCCTGGCACCGTCGGACGGCGCGGTCGACCTCGGCCCGGGCGTGCTGGTCGGCGAGGTCGACCAGGCGCGCGAGGCGTTCGAGGGCGATGCGCCGCTGGTCGACGCCTTCGCGCGCGAGGTGCCGGACTGGCCCACCGCCGACGTCCGCACGCTCCTGGCGAAGTTCGGGCTCGGGACGCACCACGTCGGCCGTCCCGCCGGCTCGCTGTCACCGGGCGAGCGGACGCGCGCGGCGCTCGCGCTGCTCCAGGCCCGCGGCATCAACCTGCTGGTCCTCGACGAGCCGACCAACCACCTCGACCTGCCCGCGATCGAGCAGCTCGAGCAGGCTCTCGACAGCTTCGACGGGACGATCCTGCTCGTCACGCACGACCGGCGGATGCTCGAGACGGTGCGGCTGACGCGCCGCCTCCACGTCGAGGACGGCCAGGTCACCGAGGTCCGGCCCGAGTAGGTCCGGCCGCCCGGGCGACGTCGGGCGCGGTGCCCGCGCAGCGCGGACCCCGGACAGCACGCCGCCGCGCCCCCACCAGGGTGGCGCGGCGGCAGCGGCTGCTACTGGCCGATCCTGCGGTCGGCCTGGTCCTCCGCCTTGTCGATCGTGTCGGCGTGCTGGTCGCCCAGCCTGCCCTCGGCGGTGTCCCCGGCCTTCTCGATACCGGCGTCGCTCGCCTTCTCCTTCATGTCGTCCAAACCCATGCGTCCTCCTCGGCTGCTCGGATCCGGACAGGAGATCCTGCCCACGGCCAGTGTGCGCACGTCCGCGCCAAGGTCGCTAGCGCAGTGGTTCGTCCTGTCACGGGCCGCCCCTCGTCGTCGCCGGCACGCGCCTCGAGGCCCCGCGCCACCGGTCATGGGATGTGACCGGTGGCGCGCGCCGGCGATCACTCGTGTCACAGGGGCGCAACACAACGCCCCTTAAGGTTCGTGTGGGCGCGGTCACACCTGGCGCGTCCGGACACTCACAAGGGGAACCACATGACACCCATGAAGGACCTCTCCGGCGGCGCAACGGCGCGCCGTCGGGCATGCACCGGGATCGCGGCGCTGAGCCTCGTCGTCGCGGCGACGGTCCCGGCCGCAGCGGCCGACGGCGACCGCGTGCTCGGCACCGCCGCCGACTACGGCGTCCCGAGCCCCGCCGAGTCGGGTGAGCTCACGAGCGAGTTCGCGACGTCGCCCACGGGCGCCTGGTTCGTCGAGCTCGCCCCCGAGCCCACCGCGCAGGGCGGCAGCCGCGCCGCGGTGCTCCGCGCCGAGCGGGACTTCGCTGCCGAGGCCGCGGGCGAGGGCGTCGAGGTCGAGGTGCGCCGCACCTTCTCGACGCTGTGGAGCGGCGTCTCGGCCGAGATCGCGGACGAGGACGTCGAGGCGGTCCGCTCGCTGCCGTCGGTCCAGGCCGTCTACCCGGTGCTGGCGATCGACGCGCCCGCGCCGTCGTCGGCCTCGCCGGACCTCGCGACGGCGCTCGCGATGTCGGGTGCCGACGTCGCGCAGAGCGAGCTCGGCCTCACGGGCGAGGGCGTCAAGGTCGGCATCATCGACACGGGCGTCGACATCGACCACCCCGACCTGGGCGGCGGCGGCACCGACGACGGGACGGCGTTCCCGTCGGCCCGCGTGGTCGCGGGCTACGACTTCGTCGGCGACACCTACAACGCGGACCCGACGTCGGACGCCTACCAGCCGGTTCCCCAGCCCGACGAGAACCCCGACGACTGCCAGGGTCACGGCACGCACGTCGCGGGCATCGTCGGCGCCGACGGCGACATCGCCGCGGGCGGGGTCCGCGGCGTCGCCCCGGGCGTCACCCTCGGTGCCTACCGCGTCTTCGGCTGCGACGGCTCGACCGAGAGCGACATCATGATCGCCGCGATGGAGCGCGCGCTCGCGGACGGCATGGACGTCGTCAACCAGAGCATCGGCGCCGCGTTCCAGACGTGGCCCGGCTACCCGACCGCCGTCGCGAGCGACAACCTCGTCGACGCGGGTGTCGTCATGGTCGCCTCGATCGGCAACAGCGGCGCGTCCGGGACGTGGTCCGCGGGCGCCCCGGGCGTCGGCGAGGACGTCATCGGCGTCGCGTCGTACGACAACACGCACGTCACGGCGCAGGTCGTCCAGGTCGACGGCCAGGACTACCCGTTCCTGCCCGCGACGGGCGCGCCCGAGCCGCCGACGACGGGGTCGCTCGACCTCGTCGCGCTCGGCGCACCCGGCACCGACGCCGCACGCGCGTGCGAGCCGATCGACCCCGCCGTCGCGGACGGCAAGGCCGTCCTCGTCGAGCGCGGTGCCGCGGTCACGCCCGGCGTCACGTGCGACGCGACGTTCTACGCCAAGGCGCTGCGCGCCCAGCAGGCGGGCGCCGCGGCGGTCGTGCTCTACAACAACGTGCCAGGCCTGTTCAGCCCGACGGTCGCGGGCGCCGAGCCCATCACCATCCCGGTGATCGCGGTCTCCGCGACCCACGGCGCCGAGCTCACCGCCGCGACGGCGGACGGCGCGACGCTCACGTGGACCGACGAGGTCGGCCGCGCGGTCAACCCGACCGGTGGCCTCATCTCGAGCTTCAGCTCCTACGGCATGGCCGCGGACCTGTCGCTCAAGCCCGACCTCGGCGCGCCGGGCGGCAACATCTTCGCGACGTACCCGCTCGAGAAGGGCGGCTACGCGACCCTCTCCGGGACGTCGATGGCCGCACCGCACGTCGCCGGCGCCGTGGCTCTGCTGCTCGAGGCGCGCCCCGACACCGAGGCGCACGAGGTCCGCAGCATCCTGCAGAACCACGCGGACCCGTCCGACTGGTCGCTCGCCGCGGGCAACGGCTACGTCGAGCCGGTCCACCGCCAGGGCGCGGGAATGCTCGACATCGACGCCGCGATCCTCGCGACGACCGCGGTCACGCCGGGCAAGCTCTCGCTCGGCGAGAGCGAGCACGGCCCGGTCGAGGCGACGCTCACGGTGACGAACGACGGCGACGCCGACGTCACGTACGCGACGTCCGTGGTCGACACCATCGCGACGTCGGGCAACCCCGACGTGCCGACGTTCCTCCTGGGCGGGACGACGGTCGAGATGCCGGAGACCGTCACGGTCCCGGCCGGCGGCTCGGCGGACCTCACGGTGTCGATCGCGCCCGACGCCGAGCTCGAGGCCGAGCTCGCGCAGTACGGCGGCTTCGTGGTCCTGACGCCCGAGGAGGGCGAGGCCCTCTCGGTGCCGTTCGCGGGCTTCGCGGGCGACTACCAGGACCTCGAGCTGTTCGGGACGTTCAACGGCCTCGAGCTGCCGGCGCTGGCCGAGCTCACGGCCTGCGACCGGCTCATCGGGACGGACTGCGTCTCGGGCGGGGCGTGGGACCTGGTCGACCCGGGCCACGTCTTCACGATGCGCGACGGCGACGTCCCGTCCGTGGTGTTCCACATGGAGCACCCGGCGGAGTCGATCACGATGCGCGTCCTGCTCGTCCTCCCGGGACGTCTCGGCGCGATCCCGCTCGGCCGGTCGGTCGCGTACGAGGAGGAGTTCGTGGGTCGCGACTCGGGCGGCATCAGCGTCCGCACGTGGGACGGGACCATCGCGGTCGGCAAGGGCAAGCACAAGGTGCCCCTGCCGGGTGGTCGCTACATGCTCCAGGTGACCGCGGTGAACGCGCTCGGCGACGCGAGCGACCCGGAGCACCGCGAGACGTGGACCAGCCCCGCGTTCACGATCGACCGGAAGACGCCGCGGTCGTGAGCCGCTCGGCGGGTGCGGCGGCCGGCTGAGCCGGACGGTGCGCGCGAAGGCCCGGACCCCGCGAGGGGTCCGGGCCTTCGTCGTGCGTGCCGCTGCTCGCGGGCGAGGCGCGCGCCGTCGGGGCGGGCGGCCGCGGAGGCCGGCGGCGGTCAGTGCGGTGCGACCGGTGCGCCCTGCGTGCTCGGGGCGCGGAGCATCGCCGCGACCGGCACCGCGAGGAGCGTGATGACCGCACCCACGAGGAACGCCGCGTGCACGCCGCCCGCGGCGGCCTCGACGCGCGACCCGCCGTCGTCGGTGACGCTCGCGACCTGCGCCGCCATCACGGTGATGAACAGCGCCGTCCCGGCGGCCCCCGCCACCTGCTGCACGGTGCCGACCACCGCGCTGCCGTGCGAGTACAGGTGCGGCGGGAGCGAGCCGAGGGCCGACGTGAACAGCGGCGTGAAGATGAGCGCGAGGCCGAGGCTCAGGACGACGTGCCCCGCGAGCACGACCCACGACGCGCTCGACGCCGACAGCGTCGCGAACCCCCACGCGGACGCGCTCACGAGCACCGTCCCCGGGACGACGAGGACGCGCGGGCCCAGCCGGTCGTACGCACGCCCGACCCACGGCGCCGCGAGGCCCATGAGCAGCCCGCCGGGCAGCAGGAGCAGCCCGGTCTGCACGGGGGACAGCCCGAGGACCGTCTGGGTGTAGATGGGCAGCAGGATGATCGTGCCGAACAGCGCCATCATGCTGACGGTCATGAGCGCGACCGCGAGCGTGAAGGTGCGCGAGCCGAACGTGCGCAGGTCGAGCAGCGCCGAGTCCGTCGTCTGCAGGCGCAGCTGGCGCGCCACGAAGAACGACAGCGCCGCGAGCCCGACGACGAGCGGCCCCCACGCCTGCAGCGCCCCCGCGCCCTCCGCCGACTCGCCGAGCCGGCTCAGCCCGTAGACGAGCCCGCCGAAACCGACCGCCGACACCACGACGGACGCGACGTCGACGCGCGCCGCGCGCGGCTCGGTGAGGTTCGGCAGCCGCAGCGCCCCGACCACGAGCGCGGTGAGGGCGATCGGGAGCATGAGGACGAAGAGCGTGCGCCACGGCCACACGCTGAGCACGAGGCCCGAGATGGTCGGGCCGAGCGCCGGCGCGACCGAGATCACGACGGAGATGTTGCCCATGACGCGCCCGCGGCCGCGCTCGGGCGTGACCGTCATGACGGTCGTCATGAGCAGCGGCAGCATGATCGCCGTCCCGCCGGCCTGGACGACGCGGCCCGTGAGCAGCAGCGGGAAGGTCGGCGCGACCGCGCACACGAGCGTGCCGACCGAGAACAGCCCCATCGCGGTGAGGAACGTCGCGCGCGTCGAGATGCGCTGCATGACGAAGCCGGTCACGGGGATGACCACGGCCATCGTGAGCATGAACGCCGTGGTGACCCACTGCCCGGTCGTGGCGTCGATCCGCAGGTCCGCCATGAGGTGCGGCAGCGCGACGCCCATCGTCGTCTCGTTGAGGATGACGACGAAGGTGGACAGCAGGAGCAGCCCGACGGCGAGCCGGTCGCGCGGCGTCATCGTGGTGCGCTCGGCGGACGCCGGGGCGGCGTCGGCCGTCGTGGCGAGAGCGGGTGGTGCGTCGGTCACGGGTCCTCCAGGGACGGGCTCAGGGGAGCGTCCGCGTCGACGCCCCACGAGTGTCGCGCAGGCGTCCGACACGGACGAAACGGTTTTCTCCGGCGCCTGCTTCCCGACCGCCGACGGGTGGTCGTCGGGTCCCGGTGCGCCACCTGGTGTGTGGACCGGGCCGGGCGCCCGGACTCATCGGGCGCCGCGACCCAGCCGGAGAGCCGCCGGAGGACGGGACGGCGGCGACCGGCCGGTAGCCTCAGGGACTCATGAGCACCCCTGCCTCGACGACGGCGTCGCGACGACCGCTCCTCGTCCGCGCGATCCTCTCCCTCGCCGTCCTCGCGGGGGCCGTCGCGGCCGTCGTGACGCAGAGCCCGACGCTCGGCCTCGACCTGCGCGGCGGCACCCAGATCGTGCTGGAGACGCAGTCGACGTCGACCATCGAGGCGGACGCCGAGTCGACCGACCGCGCGCTGGAGGTGCTCCGGCGGCGCATCGACGCGCTCGGCGTCGCCGAGCCCACCGTGGTGCGCTCGGGTGAGCGGCGCATCGTCGTCGAGCTCCCGGGCCTGCAGGACCCGGCCGAGGCCGTGGCCGTCATCGGTCGCACGGCGCAGCTGAGCTTCCACGCGGTGACCGCCGTCGGCCCGCCCGAGGCGCCGACCGACGAGGGCGAGGGCGAGGGAGAGGCCGGCGGCGAGGAGGCCGGTGAGGAGCCGCAGCCGACCGACGAGGAGATCACCGTCACCGACGAGTCGGGCGCGACGCTGACCCTCGCCCCCGCCGCGCTCACGGGCGAGGCCGTCTCGGGTGCCGACGCCGTGCTCGACACCCAGAGCGGGCTCGGCTGGCACGTGACGCTCGACTTCCGCTCGGAGGGCCAGTCCGCGTGGCGCGAGCTCACCGCCGAGGCCGCGTGCCAGCCGTTCGGCGAGCCGGGGCGTCGCGTCGCCGTCGTGCTGGACGGCGAGGCCGTCACCTCGCCCGAGATGGGCAGCGACATCGCGTGCGGCGCCGGCATCACGGGCAGCACGACGCGCATCACCGGGAACTTCACGCAGGAGGAGGCGCTCGAGCTCGCGGCCGTCATCGAGGGCGGCGCGCTCCCGCTCCCGGTCGAGGTCATCGAGCAGCGGACCGTCGGCCCGAGCCTCGGCGCCGCCGCGATCGACGCGAGCGTCCGCTCGATCCTCCTCGGCGTCGCGATCACGGCGGTGTTCATCGTCGTCGCGTACCGCCTCATGGGGCTCCTCGCGATCGTCGCGCTCGCCTGCTACGCGCTCATCACCTACGCCGCACTGCTCGGGCTCGGCGCGACCATCACGCTCCCGGGCCTCGCGGGCTTCGTGCTCTCGGTCGGCATGGCCGTCGACGCGAACGTGCTCGTCTACGAACGCGCCCGGGAGGAGCGCGCCGTACGGGGCCGCAGCCTGCGCACCTCCGTCATCGAGGGCTTCCGCAAGGCCCTGCCGGCGATCGCCGACTCCAACGTCACGACCCTCATCTCCGCGGGCCTGCTGTTCTTCCTCGCGAGCGGACCCGTGCGCGGCTTCGGCGTCACGCTGACCATCGGTGTCCTCGCGTCGTTCTTCTCGGCCCTCGTCATCACGCGCGTCCTCGCCGAGGCCGTCGCGAGCATGCGCGCCGTCGAGGACCGGCCCCGCATCACGGGGATCGCGCACCTCGGCAGGCTCCGGGACCGCCTCTCGGCGATGGACCCCGGGTTCATGGACCGGCCGCTCAAGTGGCTCGCCGTCTCATTCGCGGTGCTCGTCGTCACGGGTGCGGGCGTCGTGGCGCGCGGGCTCGAGCTGGGCGTCGAGTTCACGGGCGGCCGCAGCATCCAGTACGAGACGGCGGAGCGGGTCGACGCCGACACCGCACGCGAGGCCGTCGTCGCCGCGGGCTTCCCGTCGGCCGTGGTCCAGGAGGCCGGCGAGGGTGACGTGTCCGTCCGCGTCGTGCCGATCGACGACGCGGAGCAGGAGCGCATCCGGTCCGCCATCGCCGAGGTCGCGGGCGACGCGACGGTCGTCAGCGACGAGCTCATCGGGCCGAGCCTCGGCGACGAGCTGCGCCGCAACGCGCTCATCGCGCTCGGCGTCGCGCTCGCGGCCCAGCTCGCCTACCTCGCGATCCGGTTCCACTGGACGTTCTCGAGCGGCGCCGTGGCGGCCCTCGCGACCAACGTCGTCGTCGTGCTCGGGGTGTTCGCGTGGCTCGGGAAGCCGCTCGACGGCGTGTTCCTCGCGGCGCTGCTGACGATCATCGGCTACTCGGTCAACGACTCGGTCGTCGTCTTCGACCGCGTGCGCGAGACGTGGCGCGCACGGCGTGAGGAGCCGTTCGGGCGGCTCGCGGCGACGGCGATCCTGCAGACGATCCCGCGCACCGTGAACACGGGTGCGAGCACGCTGTTCGTGCTCGTCGCGCTCCTGATCTTCGGTGGCGACTCGCTCGGCGACTTCGCGCTCGCGCTCGTCCTCGGCATCGTCGTCGGGACGCTGTCGACCGTGACCGTCGCGGTGCCGCTCACCGCGTGGCTGCAGCAGCGCTTCCCGTCGCGCCCCAAGCCCGACGAGGTCGAGCCGTTCGCGGGTCGTAACGCCGAGCGCCGCGACGACGGCGCCGTCGTCTGACGCGGGGCCCGGGCGATCGGGTGGATCGGCCCGCGCGCTCCGCGGGCGGATCCACCCACGGGTCGGCCCGGCGACGACGAGCCCTGTCGGCGACCGGCCCAGGGTGCGGTGGGAGCATGCGCGGGTGAGCGCGAGCCCGAGTTCGAGCACGGGGCACGGCACGGGGGCCGGCACGGGACCCGGCACGGGGGCCGGTGCGCCCCCGCACCTCGTCGCGGACTGCTCGCGGTGCGCGGGGCTGTGCTGCGTCGCGCTCCCGTTCGCTCGGTCCGCGGACTTCGCGGTCGACAAGCCGGCGGGCGTCCCGTGCACGAACCTCCGGGACGACTTCCGGTGCGGCGTCCACGACCGGCTGCGCGAGACCGGCTGGGTCGGGTGCACGGTGTTCGACTGCGCCGGTGCCGGCCAGCACGTCGTCCAGGACCTGTACGGCGGGCGCGACTGGCGCAGCCACCCCGAGCTCGCGGACGAGATGTTCGCCGTGTTCGCCGTCGTGCGTCAGCTGCACGAGATGCTCTGGCACCTCGACGAGGCCGCGCGCCGGGCGCCGTCCTCGCTGGTGGCCGAGGTGTCGGACGCCACGGCGCGGACCGTCGCCCTCACGTCCGCGCCGCCCGACGCGTTGCGTGCGCTCGACGTCGCGGCCCACCGCTCGACCGTCGGACCCGTGCTGCGACGGGTCAGTGCCGTCGTGCGGTCGGTGGCGGCGGTCCGGTCGCGCGCGCCGCGCGGGAGCCGGAGGGCGGCCCGGGACTACTCCTCCGCCGACCTGATCGGCGCGCCGCTGCGGGGCGCCGACCTGCGGGGTGTCGACCTGTGCGGCGCGTACCTCCTGGGTGCCGACCTGCGCGACGCGCGGCTCGACGAGGCCGACCTCCTCGGGGCCGACCTCCGGGGTGCCGACGTGCGCGGCGCCGACCTCGCGGGCGCCCTCTACGTGACGACGATGCAGGTGGCCGCCGCGCGCGGCGACGCACGCACGACGTTGCCGTCACGGGTCCCGCGGCCCGGGTCCTGGGGGGCCGCCGGGCCCGTCCCGCTCCCCGCGCCGCGACGCCGCTGACCGCCACCGGCCCGGCCGTCCGCACCGCGCGGGCCGTCCCCACCGCGCCTGGCGTCCTGCCCATGCGCAAGGGTCAGAAGGTCACCTGGAACACGTCGCAGGGCACGACGCACGGTCACACGGTCGAGCGCCGCACCGAGCGGTTCCAGTTCGAGGGGCAGACGTTCGACGCGTCGTCGGACGAGCCCTACTGGATCGTCGAGTCGGAGAAGACCGGCGCCCGGGCCGCCCACAAGGAGTCGAGCCTCGACGAGGCGTGAGCGTCACGCGCTGCGCGGGTGGACGCGGACCGCGAGGAGCGCCGCGCCGACCGTGAGCACCCACTGCGCGACGACCAGGGGTGCGGTCCAGGTCCCGGCGAGGAGCGCCACCGCGGTCGGCAGGGTCGCGAGGAGCGCCACGTCGGGGCCGTGCGTGGTGCCCGCCGTCGTCGGGACGCCACCCATCGGCGTCACGACCATGAGCTCGCTGAAGCGCGGCGGCGGCCGGTAGGCGCCACGGACGGTCGCCGCGGCGAGCGCGAGCGCCCACGCCGGGGCGACGGCGAGCCAGGGCAGCGGGTCGGTCCCGGTGGTCGCGGCGCCGCCCACCAGGACGACGACGCCCCAGGCGAGCCCGGCCACGACGGGCAGGACCCCGTGCGCGAGGCGGACGCGCACCTGCCCGACCGGCAGCGCACGGTCCAGGGCCGGCACGAGGGCCGCGTGCCGGGCACCCGCACCCGCCGTCCCCGCGGCGACGAGGCCGGTGACGAGCAGGCCGGCATGCGTGAGCAGCGCCGCGAGACCGCCCGCGACCACGGCGAGCCCGAGCACGGTCGCCGCGGCCGCCTGGACCATCAGCCGCGACGACCGGACGACGAGCAGGGCGTCCGCGAGCACGAGCGCGCGGACGGGCCCACCCGGACGCAGCCGTCGCGACGGACGGCGGGTGCGGGCCGGCGCGGACGCGAGAGCGCGACCCAGCTCGCGCGCGTCGAGCGACAGGACGGCGACGACCGCGCGGTCCCCGGCGGCCCCGCGGGCGCGGAGGACGTCGCCGGGCAGGGCGCCGGCCCCTCGCTCCGAGACCGCCGTGAGGCCCACCGCCGCGGCCGCCAGGAGAGCCGTGCCCCACCAGGCGGGCTCGGGGACGGGCGGCACGTCGACGACGAGGCACGCGGCGAGCCCGAGGGCGCCGGCGAGCAGCATCGCGTCGCCGACGACGGCGAGCCGCGCCACGCGAGGGGCCCGCACCTCCACCGCGGTGGCGACGGCGACGGCCGCCGCACCGGCCACCGCCCCCACGGCCGCCCATCGGAGCAGACGGGACCCGTCGAGCTCCGCCCCGAGCAGCACCGGCAGGAGCGGGCCGGTCGCCACGCCGACCGCAGCACCGACCGCCGGCCCGCGCAGCACCTCCGGACGCAGGAGGGCGCGGCGGTCGACCGGCAGCGGGAGCCACCACGCCCGGCCGGCGCCGCCGACGCCGACCGGCCCGAGTCGCGCCGCGAGAGACAGCAGGGCACCGACGAGCGCGAGGAGCAGGAGCATCGGGCCGGGACCGTCGGCGAGCGGCGTCGTGCCGTCCGTGCCGCCTGGGCCACCCCTGCCGCCTGAGAAGCCGAGGCCCAGCACCGACGCCGTCCCCAGCGCGAGGGCCGCGACCGACGCCGCGGAGACGACCGCGTACCAGACGTCGAGCACGACGGCGCCGACGCCACGGCCCGACCGGGCGCCCTGCACGCGGCGCGTCCACCGCCGCACGCTCGCGGCGCTCGGTGCGGCGACCGTCGTCGCCGCGGCAGCGGGTGCGCGGCGCGTCATCGGCCCATGAACGCGACCGCCTGGGCGGGCGTGAGGGTCGGGCAGTCCTCGTCGCCGAGGCCGAGGGCGGGTGCGTCGAGCGCCTCGAGGAGCACCGGGTCGTGCGTCGCGAGCAGGACGGCGCGACCCGTGTCGGCCTCGGCCCGCAGCAGGTCCGCGAGGCGACGCCGCAGCGACGCGTCGAGCCGCTGCTCGGGCTCGTCGAGCACGAGGAGGCGGCGGGGGCGCACGAACGCCGCGGCGAGGAGCAGCCGCCGGCGCTGGCCCGAGGAGAGCGCGGTGGGCACGGCGTCGCCGTGCCGGTCGAGCCCGAAGGTGTCCAGCGCGTCGTCGACCACCGCGCCCGGCTCGTGCACGCCGTGTCCCGACGCCGTGAGCAGGAGGTGCTCGCGCGTCGTGAGCGCGGGGAACCACGCGTCGTCGTCGAGCACCGCCGCGACGGCCGCCCGGTGCTCGGCGCGGCGCTCGTCGACCGGTCGGCCGTCGAGCTCGACCGAGCCGGCGAGCGGCTCGAGCAGGCCGAGGACGGACCGCAGCACCGTGGACTTGCCCGAGCCGTTCGGGCCGACGAGCGCGAGCACGTCGCCGGGGCCGACGGCGAAGGACACCGGTGCGCAGACCGCCCCCTCGCCGTACCCGACCGTGAGCGCGGACGCGGTCAGCAGGGGTGCGGTCACCCGGTCGAGCCTAGGTCGCGGCCGTCCGCCCGGGGAGGCCCGCGCGCCGTCGGGCGTGGCTCGCGCTCGCGGGACCGTCACCCCCCGGACACCCACGGGTGGCACGCTGCACCCATGACGATCGAGAGCTGGCTCACCGACATGGACGGCGTGCTCGTGCACGAGGGGCACGCGCTGCCCGGTGCCTCGGAGTTCATCGGCGCCCTGCGCCGTAAGGAGCGGCCCTTCCTCGTGCTCACGAACAACTCGATCTTCACGCCGCGGGACCTGCGGGCGAGGCTCCAGGGCTCCGGTATCGACCTGCCCGAGGAGTCGATCTGGACGTCGGCGCTCGCGACCGCGCAGTTCCTGCACCAGCAGGTGCCGGGCGGCAGCGCGTACGTCATCGGCGAGGCGGGGCTCACGACCGCGCTGTACGAGGTCGGCTACACGCTCACGGACTCCGACCCCGACTACGTCGTCCTCGGCGAGACCCGCACGTACTCGTTCGAGGCGATCACGCGCGCGATCCGGCTCATCGACGGCGGGGCGCGCTTCATCGCGACCAACCCCGACCCGACCGGTCCGAGCGCCGAGGGCCCGCTGCCGGCGACGGGTGCCGTCGCGGCGCTCATCACGCGGGCGACCGGCCGGACGCCGTACTTCGTCGGCAAGCCCAACCCGATGATGTTCCGGTCCGCGCTCAACCGGATCGACGCGCACTCGGAGTCCACCGCGATGATCGGCGACCGGATGGACACCGACGTCGTCGCGGGCATCGAGGCCGGCCTGACGACGTACCTCGTGCTGACGGGCTCGACGCGGGCCGAGGACGTCGACCGCTACCCGTTCCGGCCCGCGCAGGTCGTCCCGTCGATCGCGGACCTGGTCGACCTCGTCTGACGGCGGCGCCGGGACGTTCGGACCACCCGCACGCCGGGTCGCGCACCTAGCGTGGCCGGGCACCCCGCTCATGCCGCGGGGAGCGGTGCCGAGACCGACGTCTCGACATCCGGGACAGCCGCGGCCGACGGTGCGCGGACCGGCCAGCCGGAGGTGGACCGTGGGCGACCCGCGTGGGTTCCTGAGGACGCGCGAGCGCGAGCTCCCCGCGAGCCGGCCGGTCGACGTCCGCATCCAGGACTGGGCCGAGGTGCACGCGCACCGCGCTGGGCACCCCGAGGACGTCGCCGTCGTCAGCCGGCAGGCGAGCCGGTGCATGGACTGCGGCGTCCCGTTCTGCCACTTCCAGTGCCCGCTCGGGAACCTCGTGCCCGAGTGGAACCACCTCGTCTTCCGCGGCCAGTGGGAGCAGGCGTTCGACCGCCTCCAGAGCACCAACAACTTCCCCGACTTCACCGGTCGGCTGTGCCCCGCACCGTGCGAGGCGAGCTGCGTGCTCGGCATCAACCAGCCCGCCGTGACGATCAAGAACGTCGAGGCGACGATCATCGACGAGGCGTGGGACCGCGGCCTCGTCGTCCCGCAGCCGCCGCAGCGGCACAGCGGGCGCACGGTCGCCGTCGTCGGCTCGGGGCCCGCGGGGCTCGCGGCCGCGCAGCAGCTCACGCGCGCCGGCCACACCGTCGTCGTGCTCGAGCGCGACGACCGCCCGGGCGGCCTCCTCCGCTACGGGATCCCCGAGTTCAAGATGGAGAAGCGTCACGTCGACCGCCGTCTCGCGCAGATGGAGGCCGAGGGCACGCGCTTCCGGACGGGCGTCGAGGTCGGGCGCGACCTCACGGGTGAGCAGCTCCTCGCGTCGTACGACGCCGTGGTCCTCGCGGTCGGGTCGACCGTGCCGCGCGACCTCCCCGTGCCCGGCCGCGACGCCGTCGGCGTGCTCCAGGCGATGGAGTACCTGCCGCCCGCCAACCGCGTGGCCGTCGGCGAGGACGTCCCGGACCAGGTGACGGCGACCGGGCTCGACGTCGTCGTCATCGGTGGCGGCGACACGGGCGCCGACTGCGTCGGGACGGCCGTGCGGCAGGGTGCGCGGTCCGTGACGCAGCTCGAGATCCTCCCGCAGCCGCCCGACGCGCGGCCCGCGCACCAGCCGTGGCCGACGTACCCGACGCTGTTCAAGGTCACGAGCGCGCACGAGGAGGGCGGCGAGCGCGTCTACGCGGTGAGCACCCAGGCGCTCGAGGCCGACGACGACGGGCGCGTGCGCGCCGTGCGGCTCGTCGACGTCGAGCTGGTCGACGGACGCCCGGCCCCGGTGGCCGGCACCGAGCGGGAGCTCCCCGCGCAGCTCGTGCTGCTCGCGATGGGGTTCACGGGCGTCGAGCCGAGCCCGCTGCTGGACCAGCTGGGCGTCGCGCTCACCGGGCGCGGCACCGTGGTCCGGGCCGACGACTTCGCGACCGAGGTGCCGGGCGTCTTCGTCGCCGGCGACGCAGGACGCGGGCAGTCGCTGATCGTGTGGGCGATCGCGGAGGGCCGCGCGGCGGCGGCGTCGGTCGACGCGTACCTCACGGGCCGGACCGAGCTCCCCGCCCCGGTGACCGCGAGCACGGTCGCGCTGCGGGTCTGAGGCTGGGGGTCCGAGGCTGGCGGTCGGGGGTTGCGGTCGCGCATCCGGTGCGATCGGAACACGCGTCGGGGCGCGTGCGTTGCCGCCTCGTGTGAGCACACCTGACACCCCGTCCCCCGCCCCCGACGCCCGCGGCGAGCAGCCGACCGACCGGCCGACGGACCTGCCGCTCGCGGTGCTCGACTTCGTGGGCATCGAGCACGGCGAGTCGGCGCACGCGGCGATCGAGGGTGCGGTCGAGGTCGCGGAGGCGGTCGAGGCCGCCGGCTACCGGCGCTACTGGATGTCCGAGCACCACAACATGGACAGCCTGGCGTGCAGCGCGCCCGAGATCCTCGTCGCGGCGCTCGGCGCGCGCACCGAGCGCATCCGCATCGGCGCGGCCGGGATCATGCTGCCGAACCACGCGCCGTTCAAGGTCGCCGAGACGTTCCGCACGCTCCTCGCGCTGTACCCCGGCCGGATCGACCTCGGCCTCGGCCGGGCACCGGGGACGGACCCGCTCACCGCGCACGTCCTGCGCCGCGGCACGACCGTCGACGTCGGTGCGGACTTCCCGGGTCAGGTCGCCGAGCTCCTGGCGTTTCTCGGCGACGGGTTCCCCGAGGGGCACCCGTACCGGCCCCTCGTCGCCGCACCCGTCGTCCCCGAACGCCCCGAGGTGTTCCTGCTCGGGTCGAGCCCGTACGGACCCCGGTTCGCCGCGGTGAACGGCCTGCGGGCGGTGTTCGCACACCACATGAGCCCCGAGATCGCGACGCGCGTGCTGCGCGAGTACCGCCGCGACTTCGAGCCCGCGCACGACGGCGACCGGCCCTGGTCCGCGATCTCCGTCCTGACGTTCGCGAGCGACGACGCCGAGGCCGTGCTCGAGTTCGAGGCCGGCTGGGCGCTCACGATGCAGAACCTCGCGCGCGGCATCCGCGAGCCGCTGCGGCCCGAGCAGGTGCGCGAGTACGCGGCGTCGGACGCGTTCCGTCGGTCGCGCGCCGCGGTCGCGCTCGCGGAGGACCGCATGGTCACGGGCACCGCCGACGACGTCGTCGCACGCCTCCGGGCGATCCAGGCCGACGCGGAGGCGGACGAGGTCGTGCTGGTCACGCCGTCGATCGACCGCGCACGCCGCATCGCGAGCTTCGAGCAGGTCGCCGCCGCCTGGCGCGCCCGACCCTAGGCCCGCACCCCGCACCCCGCCCCGCTCCCGGCTCCCCAGTCCCCGATCCCCGCGTCGAGATACGACTTCGTGTCGGCGTTTCGCGCGACGCGCCGACACGAACCCTGATCTCGACGGAGCGGGGGTGCGGACCGGGCGGCTCGCGGGGTCAGTCCACGTCGTCGGCGGGGGAGCGGAGGGTGACCTCCGTCCCGCCGCCCAGCAGCGTGCGGGTCATCGCGTTACGCGTGTCGAGCAGCTCGTCGAGGGCGTGCGCGACGTCGGAGCGGGACACGCGCGGCAGCCGGTCGCCCGCGACGAGCGCCGCGCGGCGCAGCAGCTCCTTCAGGAACGACGCCGTGACGCCGTCGGTCCGGGCGACGGCGTCGTCGGCCGCGCCGTCCTCGACGTCGAGCCCGCCCCGGTACAGCGCGAAGAGGGCGCGCCGCGCGTCGGCGTCGGGCAGGCGCAGCTCGACCGCCTGGTCGACCCGGCCGGGCCGTGCGGCGAGCGCGGGCTCGAGCAGGTCCGCCCGGTTGGTGGTGAGCACGAAGACGACGTCGGCGTCCTCCGCGAGCCCGTCCATCTCGTTGAGCAGCTGGAAGAGCAGCGGGTGCTGGCCGGGGTGCATGCCGCGGTCCTCGGCGATGAGGTCGACGTCCTCGACCACGACCATCGACGGCTGGAGCGCGCGGGCGACGGAGCACGCCTCGCCGATGAGCCCGAGCGCGTCGCCCGTGAGCTGGATGACCGTCGTGCCCGTGAGCCGCGCGGTGAGGTAGCGGACCGTGTGGGTCTTGCCCACGCCGGGCGGGCCGTACAGCAGCAGGCCGCGCTTGAGGTGCTGCCCGGCCGCGAGCAGCCGCTCCTTGTGCGCCGCGACGCCGACGACCTGCCGCTCGACCGCCTCGAGCGTCTCGGGCGGCAGGACGAGGTGGTCGGCGTCGAGGTCGGGACGCCGCTGGAACGCGAGCAGCGTCTGCCCGTACCCGAAGACGTCGTGCCCGAAGCTGAGGACCTTCCCGCGGAAGACGTTCGCGGCCGACGTCGCCGCACGCACCCCCGCGGCGGCCTCCGCCGCGCGCCCGTCGCGCGTGCTGACGACCTGGAGGCTCACGCGCGTCTGACCGCTCTCCGGGTCGGCCGCGCGCACGAGCAGCGCGGTGCGGTCGGTGCCCTCGTCGACCAGGTAGATCGCGCACTGCACGCACGCGCGCACCTCGCCGTCGGGGCCGGCGGGCAGGTTGACGCGCGCGACGTTGCCGGGCCGCGGGCCCCACGGCTCGCGCTGGTCGGTGAGGATCTCGCCCAGCCCGAACCGCTGGTGCCGGAAGCCGACGACGCCGACGACGTGCACCGCACCGCCGGTCGACGCGAGCCAGTCGTCGAGCCCGGCCTGCACGTTGACGTGCTCGTACGGCGCCCACGTCTCCTCGACCACGGGGAGCTCGCCCGAGCCGTCGCCGAGGTGCTCGCGGACGATCGACGTCAGCGTCGGCGCCTCGCCCGCGCGCGCGGCGCCGACGACGCCCCGTACCCCGCGCCGCAGGAGGCGGCCGACGTCGGCGAGCTCGGGTCGCAGGGCGCCGTCGCCCGCCCCGCCCGGCGCCGGACCGCCCATGGAGCCGCCGTAGACGGCGCCGCTGCTGGTGGCGACGACGTAGCCGTTGTCGTGCACGGGATCCCCCTCCGTCGGTGGCGCCACCGTACGGGTTCGGTGGTGCGGCGGGGAGGGGATTCCCCCTCGCGGCTGAGGGTGGGCGCCGGGCGGGGCGGTCGACTCACGACCCGGCCCCGGAGCGACGCGGCCCCTGAGCGACGCGGCCCGTCGTCGGCCTCCGCTCAGGCCGTGGCCGCGGAGTACCGCCGCAGGGCCTCCTCGCGCTCGGCGGCGTGGTCGACGACGCGCTCGGGGTAACCCTCGGCGTACCCGTCGAGCACCGACCACGGCTCGTGCGCCGCGGCGCCCGCGACGTGCGCGAGCTCGGGGACGTAGCGGCGGACGTAGTCGCCGTCGGGGTCGAACCGCTTGCCCTGGGTCACCGGGTTGAACACGCGGAAGAACGGCGACGCGTCCGTGCCCGTCCCCGCGACCCACTGCCACCCGTGGCTGTTCGACGCCAGGTCGCCGTCGCGCAGGTGCGCCATGAAGTGCCGCGCGCCGTGCGGCCACCACACGTGCAGGTCCTTGACGAGGAAGCTCGCGACGACCATCCGGACCCGGTTGTGCACCCAGCCCTCGCGCAGCAGCTGCCGCATCCCCGCGTCGACGAACGGGTACCCCGTGCGCCCCTCGCACCACGCCGCGAACCGCTCGGCGGTCGAGCCCTGCGTCGGGTCCTCGTACGCGAGCCCGCTCAGCCCGGGGCGCAGGTCCGCCCAGGCCGACGACGGCGAGTGCCACAGCACGTCGGCGTAGAACTCGCGCCACGCGAGCTCGGTGACGAACCGCGTCGCGTCCGCGGTGCGCGCCGCAGGGTGCGCCGCGACGTCCGCGAGGAGCGTGCGGGGGTGCACGGTCCCGTACTTGAGGTGCACCGACAGGCCCGACGTCGCGTCGAGGTCCGGCCGGTCCCGGCCCGTGCCGTAGGACGCGAGGCCGTCGTCGAGGAACGCGCTCCACCGCTCGAGCGCGTGCTCCTCGTCGACGACGCCCGTCAGGGACGCGCCCGACGACGCCCACCGCGCCTCGGCGTCGGCGCCCGGCAGCGGCTCGGAGTCGGGGCCGCGGACCCACCGGACCCCGGCCGGCTCGTCGGCGGGCCGCCGCCAGCCGTGGTCGCGCCACGCGCGGCTGAACGGCGTGAACACCTTGTACGGGTCGCCGCTGCCGTTGCGGACGCGGCCGGGCGTGACGGCGTACGGGCTGCCCGTCCGCACGAGCGGGACGGGCGAGCCCGCGCCGTCGTCGTCGGCCAGGGCGGCGAGCGCGGCCTCGACCCGCTCGTCGCGGCGCCGTCCGTAGGGGGTCGTCTCGGCGCTGACGTGCACGCTCGTCGCCCCGACCTCGCGGACGACGGCGGGCACGACCTCCTCTGGCCGGCCGGTCCGGACGACGAGCGCGCCGTCGTACGAGTCGTGGACCCCGCGCAGCGCCTCGTGCAGCGCCGACAGTCGCGCCGTCCCCGCCGACGCGACCAGCGCCGGGTCGGCGACGAACAGCGGCAGCACCGGCCCGCCCGCCTCGTGCGCGGCGAGGAGCGCGGGATGGTCGCGACGCCGCAGGTCACGCCGCAGCCAGAGCACGCTCGTCATGCGGTGAGGCTAGGCGCGCGGGCCCGTCGTCGCGCGAGGGCCGACGACGACTGGCCGGCCCGCGACGGGGAAGGTCCGTGCCGCCATCCGGCACGGACCTTCCCCGCAGGTGCCGGGACGCCCGGACGCCGGACGCCCGGACGCCCGGACGCCCGGCGTCAGGCCAGCCGGAGCCGGTCGCCGTCGCGGACAACGGGCAGCGGGTCGGTGATCTCGCCGACGAACTGCCCGTCCTCGGTGTCGCGGAAGCCGAGGAGCGACCACCCGCCGGCGGGGTCCTGCACGAGGCGCGCCGCGTACAGGCTCGGGTGGTCGAACGTGTGCGCCCGGTCGAAGTCCCACGGGCCGAGCAGCGACTCGCCCGGCACCGCCCACATGCCGCCGCCGTCCCACGTCGCGGCCCGCTCGGGCGCGAGCCGGTCGAGCCAGCAGCAGAACAGCAGGAACGGCGCACCGTCGACCTCGACCACCTGCGTCACCTCGAGCTGGCCGAAGCCGGCGGGCTGCGACAGCGGCGGCTGGACGGTCCACGTCTCGAGGTCCGGGCTGGTCGCGTGCCCGACGACGCTGCGGCCCGCGGGGTCTCCCTCGCGTGCCCGGGCGGTGACGAGCATGTGCCACCCGTCGCCGTCGGGGTCCGCGAGCACCCATGGGTCGCGCCACGCCTCGTCGAACCACGGCCCGTCCGGACCCTCGTACTTCTCGTACCACCGCGGGTCGGCCTCGGTCAGCGGCCCGGGGAGCCGGTGCCACGTCACGAGGTCGTCCGAGCGGGCCGCGCCGATGCGCTGCACGAGGCCGTGCTCGGCCCGGCTGACGCCCGTGTAGAACAGGCGCCACGACCCGTCGGGCGCCTGGACCACGGAACCGGTCCACGTCGCCTGGTCGTCCCACGCGGGGGCGTCCGCGGTGACGAGCGCGTCGGGCAGGAGCTCCCAGGTGCGCAGGTCCGTGGACCGGGCGTGCCCGACCGACGCGCGCTGGTGGCGCCGGTCGGGGTCGAGCAGGGCGCGCGAGGCCCGCAGGAAGAACAGGTGGTGGTGCTCGCCGTCGTACGCCGGCCAGCTGTCCCACACCCAGTGGTCGGGGAGTCTCAGGGTCACGTCGTCATCCCTTCACGCCGCTGGAGGCGATGCTGCTGACGAACGCCCGCTGGAACGCGAGGAACATCACGAGCACGGGCACGGTGATCAGCGACGTGTACGCCATCACCTCGCCCCAGGCGGGGTTGATCTGGAAGAAGTACTGCATGCCGACCATGACCGGCCTCAGGTCCTCCTGCTGGACGACCATGAGGGGCCACAGGTACTGGTTCCACGCAGGCAGGAACGTGAGGATCGCGACGGTCGCGAACGCGGGCCCCGACAGCGGCACGATGATGCGCCGGTAGATCGTGAACCAGCCGGCGCCGTCGATGCGGGCGGCCTCGTCGATGCTCTTCGGGATGGTCGAGAAGTACTGCGTGAAGAGGAAGATCGAGAAGGCGTTCGCGATGAACGGCACGATCTGCACGTGGTAGCTGTTCAGCCACCCGAAGTCGTACATCGGGACGCCGTTCTCGAACACCAGCGTCGGCAGCTTCGAGACCCAGTAGACCATCGGGATCGCGATGGTCTCGAAGGGCACGATCAGGGTCGCGATGATGACCGTGAGCAGCACCTTCCGGCCGCGCCACTCCAGGCGCGACAGCGCGAACCCCGCCATCGAGTTCACGACCAGTCCCAGCCCGACGATCAACGTCGTCACCAGGACCGAGTTGAGGATGAACCGCGCCACGGGCACGCGCTCGAACACCCCGGTGTAGTTGTCGAGGCTGATGTCGCCGGTCGGCAGGAACGCCTGCGGCGAGTCGACGTCGGACAGGATCTGCGCGTCGGGCTTGAGGCTCGACACGAACATGAAGACGAGCGGGAACAGGAAGAACAGCGCCAGCAGGACCATCGGCACGTAGCCGACGACGAGCCGGCGGCGCCTGCGCTGCCCGGCCTCGCGCTCGGACCGGTCGCGCTCGGTGGCGCGCCGCGTGAGGGTGTCGGCGGCGGCCGTGTCCGGTCCGCCGGAGGAGGTGGGTGCGCTCATGGTCAGTCCTTGTCCCGGGTGAGCCAGCGCTGGATGAGCGCCACGACGAGCACGATGACGAAGAAGATGAGAGAGATCGCGGCGCCGTAGCCGGTCTCCTGACGGCGGTACCCCTGCTGGACCGCGTGGTAGACGAGGGTCGTGGTCGAGTCGAGCGGACCGCCCTGCGTCATGACGTCGATCTGCACGAAGAGACCGAGCGCCTGGATCGTGATGGTCACCAGGATGAAGACCATGGTCGAGCGCAGGCCCGGCCACGTGACGCTCGTGAACTGCTGCCACGCGCTCGCGCCGTCCATGCGGGCGGCCTCGTAGAGCTCCTCGGGGATGGTCTGCAGACCGGAGAGCCAGATGATCATGTGGAATCCGACGGCCTGCCAGATCGACAGGACGATGATCGAGCCGAGCGCGGTGTCGGTGTTCCCGAGCCAGTTGGTGCCCTGGACGGCCCCGAACGTCAGCGTGTCGAGGATCGAGTTCACGAGCCCGTCGCGCTGGTACATGAAGTCCCACAGCACGGAGATGACGACGATCGACGTCACGACCGGGACGAAGAAGATGACGCGGAACCACGTCACGCCGCGGAGCTTCTGGTTGACCAGGATCGCCATGAACAGCGCGAGCGCGGACTGCAGCGGGACGACGACGGCCGCGAACACGAACGTGTTGACGAGGGACCGCACGAACGTCGGGTCCGCGGTGAACGCGCGGACGAAGTTGTCGAGCCCGACGAACCGCGGCGGGTTCGGCGAGATGAGCCGGGCGTTCGTGAAGCTCAGGCCGAACGCGAGGAGCACCGGGACGATGAGGAACAGGACGAGCAGGATCGTCGCGGGGGTCACCATCCAGTAGGCGGAGCGATGACCCTCACGGGCCGACCTGGCGCGACGACGGGTCCGCAGGCTCGGGGCGTCGTCGTCGGGCAGGGAGTGCGGGGTGATCTGCTGGGCGGGGACGGTCATGGTGACATCCGTTCCGGCGGTCGGCGGGGCGGCACGCGTCCGGCCGGCGGGACGCGCCCGAGGCGCGCTCCGGACCGGCCGGTCGGGGCCGTGCCGCCCCGACCGCCGTTCAGGACGGTCGGCTCAGAAGCCGTAGCCGTCGTTGGACTCGATGTTGGTGTCGATCTCCGTGACCGCCTGGTCGAGCGTCGACTGCACGTCCGCGCCGTTCATGATGTCCTTCGCGGCACGCTCGAAGACGCTGGAGATGACCGGGTAGGCCGGTGTGGGCGGACGCTCGAGCGCGAACTCCTGCGACAGCTCGACGAACGGCTGGAGCGGGTCGCCCTCGCCGAACATCTCGGACAGCTCCTCCGCCTCGGCGGTCGCCGGGATGACGACCTGCCGGTCCGCGAACTGGGCGATGTACTCGGGCTGGAAGCTGAACTCCAGGTACTCGCGTGCGCCGTCCGCGGCCGAGCAGTCGGCCGAGATGCCCCACTGCCACGACGCGCCGCCGATCTTGGGGCCCTCGCCGAAGTCGGGCGGCGGCAGGATCAGCAGGTCGTCACCGACCGCGTCGAGCGAGCCCATCGCGTTCCACACGCCCGTGTAGCTGAGCGCGACCTCGTCGTTGTTGAACTCCTCGTTGCCGATGGTCCCCGCGTCGCTCGCGAGGCCCCGCTCGAAGAGGCTCTGGAACCACTCGAAGAACTCGACGGCCTCGGGGCCGTTGAGCGCGCCGTCGGCGGTGAGGAAGCTGTCGCGGTCGATCAGGTCGCCACCCGCGCTCTGCAGCATCGGCGAGTAGGCGTACGGCCACCACTCACCGGTGTCCTCGGCGCCGATGTCGAGCGGCGTCGCGTACCCGGCGCCCTGGAGCGTCACGAGCGCGGCGTCGAACTCGTCGCGCGTCCACGGCTCGTCGACCGTCGGGACGCGGATGCCGTTCTCCTCGAGCACCGACTGCCGGGCGAACACCGACAGCGCGGCGTCCCAGTACCCGGCCGAGTAGATCTCGTCCTGGTACCGCCCGACGGCGGTCGGCAGCAGCGCGTCGGTGATCGCGGTGTCGAGGCCGAGCGGCTGGATGTACCCGGCCCACGCCCAGTTGGGGACGATCGGGCCGTCCATGTCGAGCAGGCAGGGCAGGTCGCCCGCTGCGGCGCCCGCGACGACGGCGTCGTTGTACGCGCCCTGCGGGAACGACTCCATGACGACCTCGTACTCGTCCTGGGACTCGTTGAAGTCGCTGATGATCTGCTCGTAGACCTCGAGCTCGGCCGGGTTGCCGGCCGAGTGCGTCCACATGGTCAGCTCGGTGGTGCCCCCGTCGCCACCGCCCCCGTCACCTGACCCGTCCGACTGGCCCGCCTGGCCGCACGCCGCGAGCGCGGTGGCCGAGGCGGCGGCGATGACTAGCATCCCCGTGAAGGACTTGCGACTCATCGTGATTCCTCTCGTGGGGCCGCGACGGGCAAGGTCGCGGTCCCCGCTCGGTGGTCGCCGGTCGGCGACCGTCGGGTTGTGTCACGCCCGCCGTCGGCCCGGCTGCTGCCGGGTCGGCGGTGGGCCCACCGAGTCCCTGCGGATGAGGGGGCACGGCATCAGCACCGGGCCCTCCTCGGCCGAGGGACGGTCACGCGCGCCGAGCAGGACCTCCACCGCCCACCGGCCCATCTCCGCGTGCGGGAGGGCGACGGTGGTCAGGGGCGGGTCGAGCTCGGCCGCGATGAGCTGCTGGTCGTCGTAGCCGACGACCGACAGGTCCGTGGGGATCTCCATGCCGTGGTGGCGGGCTGCCGCGTAGGCGCCCATGGCGATCCGGTCGTTGAAGCAGAACAGCGCCGTGGGGCGCCGGTCGGCGGGCAGCTCGAGGACGCGCGACGCCGCCTCGCGGCCCCCGGCGGCGTCGGACTCCCCGCGCACGTGGAGCGCGGGGTCGGGCGTGATGCCGGCGCGCTCCAGGACCTCGAGGTAGCCGGCGAGGCGCAGCCCGGACGCGAGCGGGGCTGGGTCCTCGTCGATGTCGACGTACGCGATGCGGGTGTGGCCGGCGTCGACCAGCTCCTGCACCGCGGCGACCGCACCCCCGCGGTCGTCGGGGACGACGGCGGGGAAGTCCCCCTCGACGGGCCGTGCGTCGAGCAGGACCGAGCCGGTCGGGAGCGTGGGCGGGACGTCGACCGCGCGGTGCCACATGCACGCGTAGACGAAGCCGTCGACCTGCTGCGCCTGGAGCGTCGCGATGGCCTCGCGCTCGAGCTCCGGGTCGCCGCCGGTGTTGACGAGGAACAGCAGGTGACCGTTGGCCCGCGCGGCGTCCTGCGCGGCCTCGATCATGCGGACCGCGTACGGCGTCGTCGCGATCCGGTCCGAGACGAAGCCGATGGTGCGGGTCTGGCGGGTGCGCAGGCCTCGGGCGAGCGTGTTGGGCGCGTACCCGATCTCGGCGGCGACGCGTCGCACGCGCTCCTGGGTCACGGCGGGGATGCGGTGGCTCGACCGGTCGTTGAGGACGAGGGACACGGTCGCGGCGGACACGCCGGCCTCGCGGGCCACGTCCTTGATGCCGATGCGCCTCGTCACCGGGTACCTCCTCGTCGAGGTGGTGCGTCCTGGTCGCGTGGGTCGCGCGTCGTCGTGCTGGTGGTCGCGGAGCCGTGGGGCGGGTCCGCGTGACGCCGACCCGCGTCGGACCAATTGGGTCGATCCGATGGTGGTAAATCGGTTTACCGCGTGAGTCGAGTGTGATCCCGCACACACGCGGCTGTCAACCCTTCGTGATCGATCCGTTGCAGAGGGGGTGGGTGGGGGTCGTACAGGGGGTGGGCTGTTGCACCGGGGTGGGCGGCGCCTGGCGCAGGGGGTGGGCGGTCGCGCGGGCCGAGGTGCGTTGCGGCGCGGGGCGTGGGCATGGGCCGGGAGGCGTGGGGCGGAGGCGGTCCCGGTGGGCTGCGCGGCCGGCGAGCCGTTGTGCGGAGTGTTCCGGTCGCTTTCCGGTCGATGGGCTCCGCACAAGGCCTCGATGACGGCCGGGCCGCGGCAGGGGTGGCCCTCTGCGGTGGCCGGTCGCTTGTGCGGAGCGTTCGGGTCGCTTTCCGGTCGATTCTCTTCACATCAGCGGCGGGGACCGTCGCGCGCCGACGTCGGCGCCGGACCAGGCGACCGACCTCGCGCGCGTCCTACGTGAAGCCGGGCCGTGACACGGTGGCCGCATGGTCGACGACGACGACGACGCGGCCGACGACGTCCGGGCGGCGCTCGCGTCTGATCCGGTCGCGCTCGCGGTGCGGCGCCGGGTCGCCGACGTCGTCCTGGGCTGGGACGGCGTCGAGGAGCGGGTGACCCGGACGCAGGTCGCCTACCGCCGTCGGCGAGGCTTCGCCTGGGTGTGGGCACCGCGGCGCCACCTCGGCCGGACGACGGGCGCGCACGTCGTCGTGTCGTTCGCGCTCGGGCGGGTCGAGCTGTCGGACCGGGTCAAGGAGGTCGCGCACCCGTCGACGCACCACTGGATCCACCACGTCGAGCTGCAGGACGCGTCCGACGTCGACGCCCAGCTCACGTCCTGGCTGCGCGAGGCCTGGGACCGCGCGGGCTGACCTCCCCGACGGCCGCAGCGGGTGGATCTGCCCGCGGGTGCCGCGGTGGGATCACCCCGCGCGGCGCGGTCGGGTGGGGTCGCGCGCTCGGCTGGGTGGATCGGCCCGCGGATGTCGCGGCGGGACCGGCCCGCCTAGAGCTCGCCGGTGCGCTGGAGGTAGCGCATCGCGAGCCAGCCGAAGGGCAGCCGGCCCCAGAACGTGAGCCCGCGGAACAGCACGACGACCGACGCCGCGATCGCCGGCGGCAGACCGCCCGCACTCGTGAGCGCGAGGCCGAGCGCCGTCTCGACGGTCCCGAGGCCACCGGGCGACGGGATGATCGACCCGGCCGCGTTCGCACCGAGGTAGATGAGCGCGAGGTCGATGAGCGACAGCTCGCGGCCGAACGCCTGGAGCGACGCGTAGAACGCGCCCAGGTACCCGAGCGTCATGAGCAGGTTGCCCGCGACGGCGACGACGAAGCGGCGCGGCTCGGCGAGCAGCCGCACGAACCGCGGCCACGTCTGACGCCACACGGGGCGGACCTTCTCGACCGCCCACTGCCGCACCTGCGGCACCACGAGCGCGAGCGCGATGAGCACCGCGACGCCGCCCAGCGCGAGCAGCACAGTCGTCGGCGGGAGCTGCTGGAGCGCGCTGCCCTGGCCGCTCACGAGCGACAGGACCACGAGCAGCAGCAGCGTCGTCACGAACTGCGACAGCTGCACGAGACCCACCGACGCGACCGCGAGCGGGTAGCCGACCCCGCGGCGCGCGAGCATCCGCAGGTTGAGCGCCGCGGGACCGATGCCGGCGGGCGCCATGAGCGAGACGAACGCCGCGGCGGTCTGCACGAGGGTCGTGCGCCACAGGGGCAGCTTCACGGGCGCGAACGCGACGAGCGCGAGCGCGCTGCCGAGGAACGTGACGAGGCCGAGCACGAACGCGACCGCGGCCCACCACGGCTCCGCGGCGGAGAAGGCGTCCGTGACCTGACCGAGGTTGAAGCTCGTCACCACGACGACGACCGCGACGATCGCGAGGGAGATCATGAGGACGGTCCGCGCGCCGAACCGCACGAGCCGCTCGGGCTCGACGTCGGCCTCGGGCAGCCTCGCGAGCAGCGCCTCACGCAGCTCGGGCAGGACGCCGCGCCGGCTCCGCGCCTCCTCGCGCGTCGCGGGCGGCAGCGCGATGGTCTGCAGGAGCGGGCCGATCGTCGCGAGCTCTTCGTCGTGCAGCACGCGCGCCGCGGACTCGACGGCGCGCCCGGCGCCGACCCGCAGCGCGAGCGTCGCGAGCAGCTGCGCGACGTCCATGCGCTGCGCGAGGTCCGACGACGCGACGTCGCCCTGGTCCCACCCGGTGAGCAGCGCGACGGGACCGTCGTGCGGGTGCTCGCCCTCGCGGCGGCACGCCGCACCCGTGGGGTCGACGAGCACGACGTCGGCCGTGAGGGCGCGGTGCGCGAGGCCCGCGGAGTGCGCGATGCGCAGCTGCTCCCAGGCGGCGTCGAGCACGTCGTCGGTCATCGCCTCGGGCGGGAACGCGCTCAGCGGGACGGCGTTCTCGGCGTGCTCCTGGACGAGGAGCATCGAGTCGTCGGCCTCGGCGATCGTGCGCAGGCGCGGCGTGCAGACGCCCGCACCCCACGCGGCGTGCGACAGCAGGGCCGACCGCTCGGCCGCCTGCCGGAGCGACACGACGCCCCGCCCCTCGAGGCCCCGCAGCCGCAGCGACCGCCAGAACCGCGTGAGCACGCCGACGACGTGCCGGTCACCGTCGAGGACGACGACGTCGAGCCGCTCGCCGTCGTCCGTCGTCATCGCGTAGACGCGGTTCGCGGTCGAGCGCGTCAGGGCCCGGACCGCGAGGTCGTCGTCGGCGGACTCCTCGAGCGGCAGGTCGGAGGCGAGGTCGCGCACGCGGACGAGCGTCGCGGGCCGGAACCCGGCGCGCCGGATGCCCGCGACCAGCGCCGCGCCGTACGCGCGCTCGCTCTGGACGCCCGCGGCGTACCGCACGCCGAGCCCGACGGCGCGCCCGAGGAGCGCCGTCACGAGCGCTCCCGGGAGCGTGACCAGCCCCGTCACGACCGTGACGCCGAGACCGACCCACAGCAGGTTCCACGACAGCGCGAGCGTGCGGCGCCGGTTGCGCGCGCCCGACGCCGTGAGCAGCGCGGCCGTCCCGGACAGCAGCGCCGGGATGGTCACGACGCGCTCGCCGCGGCTCCACACCGAGAACGCAGCCTGCAGCTCGAGCGGGGCGAGCGAGGTCAGCAGCCACGCGGCCGCGAGCGCGACGAGCGTCCCCACGACGGCGGCCGCGAGCGCCTCGAAGGCCTGGCGTGCGAGGCGGCGCAGCACGAGCTCGGTGAGCACCGCGATCGGCGCGACGAGCGTGATGAGGCCCTCGAGCACCGCGACCGGGAGGAAGAGGATGCGGCGCAGGACGGACGCGAACCCCCGGACGTCCTCGGTGAGGCCGCTCGTGGTGCCCTGCGCGTAGAGCGCGAGCACGAGGACGGCGCCGATCCCGAGCAGGCACAGGACGATCCCGACGAGGTCCGCGGGGTGGTGGACGCGCGCGGTGGGCGTGTCGACGATCCGGACGTCGTCGCCGGCGCGCGTGCGCGCAGGGAGGCGCCCACGCAGCGCGGATCCGGCCATGCTGCGGAGTCTAGGGCGGGGGTGCCCGCTGCCCGGGGAGGCGGCTGGGCCGCGACCCTCACCGCCGGTGCTTGACCCGGTACATCGCCGCGTCGGCGTCGGCGAAGAGCTCGGTGGGCGGCGTCGTCGGGTCGGTCGTCGTCGCGGCGCCGATGCTCACCCCGACGGTCACGTCGACGCCCGCCACGTGGATGGGCTCGCGGACGGTGCGCCGGAGGCGCCCGACGACGGTCTCGACCTCCTTGTCGTCGCGCACCTCGGTGAGGACGACGCAGAACTCGTCGCCGCCCATGCGGGCGACGTGGTCGTGCGGGCGCAGCGCGGCGCGGAGCCGTCCCGCGACGGCGACGAGCAGCTCGTCGCCGGCCGCGTGGCCGTGGGTGTCGTTGACCTCCTTGAAGAGGTCGAGGTCCATGAACAGCACCGCGACACCGGCGCCGGGTGCCGCCTCGGCGAGCTCGTCGGTGAGCACGCGCATGAGCTCGGCGCGATTCGGCAGGCCCGTGAGCGGGTCGTGCGCCGCGGCGTGCGCGAGCTGCTGCTGGTGGTGGAGGCGGTCGCTGATGTCGCGCATGTCGACGACGAGCCCGCCGACGAGCGGGTCGTCGAGCATGTTGAGCACCGTCCACTCGTGCCAGCGCCGCGCGCGCCGCACCTCCATGAGCACGTCGAAGGCCTCGCGCGCGCCGCCGCCCGCACGGACGACCTCCTGGAGCCGCGCGAGCACGGCGTCGCCGTGCTCGGCGTCGACGAGGCTCGTCACGGGACGGCCGACGAGCGCCTCGGGCCGCGTGCCGAACGCCGCCGTCGCAGGCGGGCTCACGTACGTCATCACGCCGCTCGCGTCGACCACGACGACGACGTCGGAGGAGCTGTTGAGCAGCGCGTTGAGCCGCGCCTCGGCGGACAGCTGGGCGCGGGCGAGCTCCTCGCGCTGGGCGACGCTGCGCCCGACGTAGGCGATCGCGACGCCCGTCGGCAGCGCGATCCACAGCGCGGCGACGTGGCTGCGGTCGGGCACCACGATCGACGGGAGCCACCCCAGCTGGACGCCGACCTGGCCCGCGACGGTCAGCGCCGCCCCGGCGGCGACGGCGGGGCGCCACATCCGGCTGCCGGCCGCCTCGACGTGGGCGACGCTCGCGAGCGCGACCATGCCGGGCAGCACGAGGCTCCAGCCCGCGAACCACGCGAAGGCCGCGCACAGGGCGAGCACGACGGTGAGCCGCAGGCCGATGCGGACGCCCCTCGCCGCGGGACGGCCCCGGTCGAGGGAGGCCACGGGGTACCGGCCGACGTCGTACCCGATGACCGAGGCGACGATCACCAGCGCGGTGAGGACGACGGGGTTCCCGAGGACGAGGCCGCGGTCGGCCAGGTACCGCATGAGGACCGCGGTACCCGCCGAGACGAGCACGAGCACGAGCAGCGCAGGTCCGAGAGGCAGGTCCGGCCGGACCTGCCCGGGACGAAGCCTCGCCATCGAGCCTCCTCGACGCCCGCCGTCCCGGGGCGGTGCGCGACGTCGGGGGGCGACGTCGTGCGCGGCCCGCGGGGGACGGGCACGGGGCGAGCGGGAGCGCGCGCCTGGGCCCATGCTCCCGTCTGGGACGGCGGCGCACCACCCGTGCCTGTGCTCCGACCGGGTGGTGCGCGCTCCGGTCAGCGGACGCCGAGCGCCGCGAGCCACTCGGGAGGCAGCAGCGTGTACCCGACGAACGCGACGACGTCGATCGCGGTGTGCGCGACGACGAGCGGCATGACGCGCCGTCGCCGCAGGTAGTACCAGGAGAACAGGAGGCCCATCGCGACGTTGCCGAGCGCCATCCCCGGGCCCTGGTACAGGTGGTAGGCGCCGCGCAGCAGCGAGCTCGCGACGAGGATCGCGGGGACGGACCAGCGCAGCGTCCGCAGGCGCTCCATGAGGTAGCCGACCGCGACGACCTCCTCGAGCAGCGCGTTCTGCAGCGCGGACAGCACGAGCACGGGCACGGCCCACCAGTACGGCTCGAGGCCGGCGGCCCGGATGTCGACGGTGATCCCCAGGACCCGCGTGAGCGCGTAGAACCCCAGTCCCGGCAGGCCGACGGCCGCCGCGAGACCGAGCCCGACGACGACGTCGCGCACGGGCCGCGCGGCGTCCAGGCCGATCCGGCGCACCGCGGACCGTCCGTCGGACGAGAGCAGGTACAGCGCGAGGGCGACGGGGACGAGCGCGAAGCCGATCGCGAGCAGCTGGTAGGTGAGGTCGAGGTAGGGGCGCTCGGCGCGTGTCGGGTTGAGCGTCGTCGACTGCTGCGCGAGCGGGACCTCCGCGGTGAGCCGCGCATAGAGGCGCACCGCCGCGTAGAGCGCCGACTGCCCGAGCGACAGCCCGAGGACGATCCAGACCTCGGCGCCGAGGCGGCGGCGCTGCGCACGCGCGTCGGGCGGGGGCGCGGCGGCGTCCGGGGGGCCGGGTCGGTCGG
Source organism: Cellulomonas carbonis (assembly GCF_014636275.1). Lineage (GTDB taxonomy): Bacteria > Actinomycetota > Actinomycetes > Actinomycetales > Cellulomonadaceae > Actinotalea > Actinotalea carbonis. Next base: position 128,232 of record NZ_BMEB01000002.1, on the reverse strand, counting down.
CGGTCGGCGCGTCGTTCGCGGGCGTCATGGCTCCTCGTCGGTCGGCGGGGTGCCCCAACGCTAGGCGAGGCGTCTGGACGCGCGCTGGACAGGGGTTGACCGCCGGCGGGGAGCACGACATAGTTGCCAACAAGTTTGCACCGCAAAGTAGTTGGGAACAGATGATGGTCACCCCGGAGCCGCAGGCTCACCCCGCCGCGGCACCCGCCCCGGTCCCGGCGCCCGTGACGGCACCCGTCCCCGCCGCCGCCCCGGCCGACGACGACGCGCCGGACCCCGCCGCCGTCGCGGCGCTCATCGCGGCGCAGCGCGAGCGGGTCCGCGAGGCGACCGACGTCGACGGACGCCTCCTCTTCGGCGTGTGGGGCGTCGCGTGGCTCGTCGGCTTCGGCGCGCAGTGGACCGCGTTCCTGCCCGACCCGCTCCTCCCGTTCGACACCGCGTTCGTCGTCTTCGGCGCACTGCTCGTCACGGCGATGGTCGTGACCGCGGTGCACCTGGCCCGGCAGAGCACGGGCATCCGCGGGACGTCCGCGCAGCAGGGTGCGATGTACGGCTGGACCTGGTCGCTCGCGTTCTTCGGGATCTTCGCGCTCGGCTTCGCCCTCGCCCGGGCGGAGGTCGGGCCGGCGACGACGAACCTCGTCATGACGGTCGCCTCGACGCTCCTCGTCGGCGCGCTCTACATGGCGGGCGGTGCGATCTGGGGCGACCGGACGCAGTTCGCGCTCGGGGCGTGGATCACCGGCGTGACCGCCGTCGGCGCCGTCGTCGGCCACCCGCACCTGCTGCTCGTCATGGCCGTCGCGGGGGGCGGCGGCATGCTCGCTGCCGCGCTCGCCTACCAGGTGCAGCGCTCGCGCCGGCCGGTCGCGTGATGGCGGCCGACCCGAGCGAGCCGCTCGACCCCGTGATCCACAGCCAGGCGCGGCTGCGGATCATGACGACCCTCACCGCGCTCTGCGAGGGCGACCGGATCACGTTCCCCAAGCTCCAGCAGCTGCTCGACGCGACCGCGGGCAACCTCTCGACGCACCTGAGACGCCTCGAGGACGCCGGCTACGTCACGGTCACCAAGGGTCACCAGGGCCGCGTCCCGTCGACCCACATCGAGGTCACCCGGGCCGGCCGCCGCGCCTTCGAGGACTACGTCGCCCAGCTCCAGGCCCTGCTCACCCCACCAGCCGGCACGCCGTCGGGCGTAGCGGACGCCGCGGCCGCACGCGAGGCCGCCACCGAGGAGACGAGATGACCAGCACCGCACCACCCGTCGAGGTCGACCGCGTCACCCGACGCTTCGACGCGACCGTCGCGCTCGACGACGTGTCGCTCACCGTCCAGGAGGGTGAGCTCGTCGGGCTGCTCGGCCCGAACGGCGCGGGCAAGACGACGCTCCTGAGCCTCGTGAGCGGCGTCCGCCGCGCGGACTCCGGGACCGTCCGGCTCTTCGGCGGCGACCCGCGCGACGCGTCGTCGCGGATCCACCTGGGCACCACGCCGCAGGAGACCGGGCTCCCGCCGACCCTGCGGGTCCGCGAGGTCGCCGAGTTCGTCGCGGGCCACTACCCGGACCCCCTGCCCACGGGTGAGCTGCTCGAGACGTTCGGCCTCACCGAGCTCGCGCAGCGCCAGACCGGCGGGCTCTCGGGCGGCCAGAAGCGTCGCCTCGCGGTGGCGCTCGCGATGGCCGGCCGTCCCCGCCTGGTGCTGCTCGACGAGCCGACGACGGGTCTGGACGTCGACGCGCGGCACGTCCTGTGGGACGCACTGCGGTCGTTCCACGCCCGCGGCGTGACCGTCGTCGTCACGAGCCACTACCTCGAGGAGATCGAGGCGCTCGCGGAGCGCGTCGTCGTCGTCGACCGCGGGCACGTGCTCGCCGACGGCGCGCTGCGCGACGTCGTCGGCCGCGTCCACCTGCGGCGCGTGACGCTCGCCGTGCCGGCCGACTCCGAGGAGCGCCTCGACCGGCTCGACGGCGTCGTCGGGCGCGACACCGACCCCGTGAGCGGGCGGCACGTGCTGCTGACCCCCGACGCCGACGCGCTCGTGCGCGAGGTCGTCACCGCGGGTGTCCCGTTCCACGACCTCGAGGTGCGCAGCGCGTCCCTCGAGGAGGCGTTCCTCTCCCTGACCCGACGCGAGGTGCCCGCATGACCACCATCGACCGCGGCCCCGGCCCGACCACCGGCCGCACCACCGGCACGACCGCAGGCACGACCACCGGCACGGCCCCGACGGGACGCGGCGGTCCCGCACGGGGCCGCGCCACGGTCCCGACGCTGCGCCTGGCACTGCTGCACTTCCGCTACGGGTTCCTCGAGACGATCCGCGTGCCGATCGCCGTCGTCGGGACCACCGTCTTCCCCGCGCTGGCGCTGCTGTTCTTCGTCGTGCCGCAGGAGGCCGTGGCGGGGAACCCCGTCGCGGCGACCGCGTCGAGCGCGCAGCTCGCGGTGTTCGCCGTGATGTCGACGTGCATCTTCACGTACGGGATCGGCGTCGCGGAGGACCGAGCCCTGCCCTTCGACCCCTACGTCCGCACGCTGCCTGCGGGTCCCGCACCGCGCATGGCCGGGCGGGTCATGACGGGCACGGTGTTCGCGTTCCTCGGCGTCCTGCCGATCCTGCTCGTCGCGGCGTTCCTCACCGAGGCGTCGATCCCGGTCCTGCGGCTCGTGGTCGCGCTCGTGACGCTCATGGTCGCGGGTGTGCCGTTCCTGCTGCTGGGCCTGTCGATCGGGTACGCGCTGTCCGCGAAGGCGGCGACGGCGATCGCGCAGGTCGTCGTGTTCCCGCTCGCGTTCGCGGGCGGGCTCTTCATGCCTCCCGAGGCATTCCCCGGGTGGCTCGACACCCTGTCGACGTGGCTCCCCAGCCGCGCCGCGCGCGACGTGGTGCTGCCCGTCGCGACCGGCGGCGACGTCGGCGTCCAGGCGGTCGCGGTCCTGGTCGCCTGGACGGTCGTCTTCGCGGTGCTCGTCACGGTCGTCTACCGACGCGACGAGGGACGCCGCTTCCGCTGACGTCTCACGAGCGCGGCGCGTCGGGCGGCGCGCCGCGCTCGGCCGTCCCACCGCGTGCGCGTCGGCCCCGCGGGCGTCCCGGCGTCAGGTCGGCCGGGTGGCTGCCGCCGAGGTGCCGCGCGCTGTTGACGAGCCCGACCAGGCTGAACGCCTGCGGCGTGTTGCCGAGGTGGTGCCCCGTCGCCGGGTCGTACTCCTCGGCGAGCATGCCGACGTCGTTGCGGAGCGAGAGCAGGCGCTCGAACAGGTCGCGCGCCTCGGCACGCCGTCCGATGCCGTGCAGCGCGTCCACGAGCCAGAACGAGCACGCGAGGAACGCGCCCTCGCCGCCGGGGAGCCCGTCGACGCCCTCGGCGTGCGGGTCGTACCGGAGCACGAACCCGTCGACCGTGAGCTCGCGCCGGACCGCGTCGACCGTGCCCGCGACGCGCGGGTCGTCCCACGCGAGGAAGCCGACCTGGGGGATGAGCAGCGTCGCGGCGTCGAGGCCCGCGGAGCCGTACGACTGCGTGAACGTACGGCGCTCGTCGTCCCACCCGTGCGTGCACACGTCGGCGTGGATCTCGTCGCGCACGGCACGCCACCGGTCGACCGGCCCCTCGAGCCCGAACCGCTCGACGGCCTGGACGGCCCGGTCCAGCCCCACCCACGCCAGCACCTTCGAGTGCACGAAGTGCCGGCGTGGACCACGGACCTCCCACAGGCTGTTGTCGGGCTCGCGCCACGCGCCCTCGAGGTGGTCCAGGAGCGCGCGCTGCACGTCCCACGACGCCTCGTCGGGGGCCAGGCCCGCGCTGCGGCCCAGGTGCAGCGCGTCGAGCACCTCGCCCCAGACGTCGAGCTGGAGCTGGTCGGCCGCGGCGTTGCCGATCCGCACGGGCGACGAGCCCGCGAAGCCCGACAGCCACGGCAGGTCGTACTCGGGGAGGCGTCGTGCGCCGTCGATCCCGTACATGATCTGCAGTCGCGCGGGGTCGCCCGCGACCGCGCGGAGCAGCCACTCGCGCCACGCGAGCGCCTCGCCCTCGAACCCGGCGCCCAGCAGCGCCTGGAGCGTGAACGTGGCGTCGCGCAGCCACGTGTAGCGGTAGTCCCAGTTCCGCACGCCGCCGATCTCCTCGGGCAGCGACGTCGTCGCCGCGGCCACGATCCCGCCGCTCGGTGCGTACGTGAGGCCCTTGAGCAGCACGAGCGAGCGGCGGACCGCACGCGACCAGCGCTCGGCCGTGCCGGCCGGGGCGTCCGAGAGGACCTCGGGGTCGCACCGGAACGAGAGGTCCTCGAGCCAGTCGGCCCAGAACGCCTCCGTCTCGGCGAGCGACCGGTACGGGTCCAGCGGCGCGGGCGGCTCGTGCCACGACGGTGCGTGCACGAGCGAGAACGGCACGCGGTCCCCGGCCGAGACCGTGAAGTCCGCGTGGGTCGACAGGTCGGGGCGGCCCTCGAGCCGCACGGGGGTGTCGAGGTGGAGCGCGTCCGGCCCGCCCACGGCGCGGATCCCCGTCGCGGTGTGCCGCACCCACGGCACGACGTGCCCGTAGTCGAGCCGGATGCGCAGGTCCATGTGCATGCGGACGGTGCCCGAGACCCCCTCGACGATCCGCACGACGTCGGGCAGCCCGCCGCGCGGCGGCATGAGGTCGACCACGCGGACCGTGCCGTCGGGCGTCTCCCACGTCGTCTCGAGGACCAGGCTGTCCCCGCGGTAGTCGCGGCGCGTCGCCGTCGTCGCACCCGCCGGGGCGAGACGCCAGCGGCCCGCCGACTCGTCGTGCAGCAGCGCGGCGAAGCACGCGGCGGAGTCGAACCGCGGCAGGCAGAGCCAGTCGATCGACCCGTCGCGGCCGACGAGGGCCGCCGTCTCCAGGTCCCCGATGAGCGCGTAGTCCTCGATGGCGGGCACGTGACCTCCGATGCCGGGGGGCGGGCGGGTCCGGCCAGCCTGCCAAGGCGTCGCGTGCGCGGCCACCCGGGGCGCGGCGTGCCCGCGCGCCTGCAGCAGGAACGGGGAAGGCCGGTGCCGGACAGCGGCACCGACCTTCCCCGTCCTCGTGTGGCCGACGACGACGCGTCGGCGGCGGTCAGGCCGCCGAGCGCAGGCGCAGCGAGTTCCCGACGACGATGACCGAGCTCGCGGCCATCGCCGCGCCCGCGATCATCGGGTTGAGCATCCCGAGCGCCGCGAGCGGGATCGCCGCGACGTTGTAGCCGAACGCCCAGAACAGGTTCTGCTTGATGATGCGCAGCGTGCGGCGCGAGAGCCGGATCGACTGGCCGGCGGACCGCAGGTCGCCGCGCACGAGCGTGATGTCGGCCGCCTGCATCGCGACGTCCGTGCCCGTGCCCATCGCCAGGCCGAGGTCGGCCTGCGCGAGCGCCGCGGCGTCGTTCACGCCGTCGCCGACCATCGCGACGACGCGGCCCTCGCGCTGGAGGCGCTGCACGACGTCGACCTTGTCGGCCGGGAGGACCTCGGCGATCACCTCGTCGATGCCGACCTGACCCGCGACGGCGCGTGCGGCGCCCGCGTTGTCGCCCGTGAGCAGCACGGGGCGCAGACCGAGCGTGCGGAGCTCGGCGATCGCCGCGGCCGACGTCTCCTTGACCGGGTCGCGCAGCACGAGCACGCCGCGCGCCGACCCGCTCCAGGCGGCCATGACCGCCGTGGCGCCGTCGGCCTCGGCGGCCGTGAAGGCGTCGTCGAGCGCCGTGGTCGCGACGCCCTGCTCGCGCAGCCAGGTCGGGCGGCCGACCAGCACGCGCCGGCCGAGGCCCACGCCGCTGTGCGCGGTGCGCACGACGCCGGTGACGCCGCGGCCCGGCTCGTTGGCGAACTCGGTCACCTGGTCCTCGCCGATCGCGACGCCGTCGGCGCCGACGGCGGCCGGCTCGGGCGCACCGCCCGACGTGACGGTCTCGCGGGCGCCGGCGGCGATCGCGCGCGCGATCGGGTGCTCGCTGCGGGCCTCGACGGCGCCCGCGAAGCGCAGCACCTCCTCGCGGTCCTCACCCGGGGCGGCGAGCACGTCGACGAGCTGCATGCGGCCCTGCGTCACGGTCCCGGTCTTGTCGAGCACGACCGTGTCGACCCGACGCGTCGACTCGAGGATCTCCGGACCCTTGATGAGGATGCCGAGCTGCGCACCGCGACCCGTCCCGACCAGCAGCGCGGTCGGCGTCGCGAGCCCCAGCGCGCACGGGCACGCGATGATCAGCACCGCGACCGCGGCGGTGAAGGCGGCCTGCGTCCCGCCGCCGAGCAGCAGCCACGTGACCAGCGTGAGTACCGCGAGCACGATCACGACGGGGACGAACACCGCCGAGATGCGGTCCGCGAGCCGCTGCACGGGCGCCTTGCCGGTCTGCGCCTGCGTCACGAGCCGGCCGATCTGGGCCAGCATCGTCTCCTCGCCCACGCGTGTCGCGCGCACCACGAGGTAGCCGGAGGTGTTGATCGTCGCGCCGGTGACCTGCGCGCCGGGCCCGACGTCGACCGGGACGGGCTCGCCCGTCAGGAGCGACGTGTCGACCGCGCTCGTGCCCTCGACGACGACGCCGTCCGTGGCGACCTTCTCGCCCGGGCGGACCGCGAACAGGTCGCCGACGGCGAGCCGGTCGACCGGGACGAGCCGCTCGGTGCGGCGCCCGGCGTCGTCGGTCTCCAGGAGGGTCGCCTCGGTGGCGCCCATCGACAGCAGCGAGCGCAGCGCGTCACCGGCCTGGCGGCGCGAGCGGTGCTCGGCGTAGCGGCCCGCGAGGAGGAACGTCGCGACGACGGCCGCGACCTCGAAGTAGAGCTCGGGCATGTGCATCTCGCCCGCGGCGAGCCGCGGCACGAGCGTCGGCTCCATGCGCATGCCGATCTCGCCCGCACCGCCGAGCGTCACGGCCCACAGCGACCAGCCGGTCGCGGCGATGATGCCGAGCGAGACGAGCGTGTCCATGGTCGACGAGCCGTAGCGTGCGGCGCGTGCGGCGGCCCGGTGGAACGGCCAGGACGCCCATGTGACGACAGGCAGGGCGAGCGCGGTGACGACCCACTGCCAGTAGTCGAGCTGGAGCGCGGGGATCATCGACAGTGCGACGACGGGGACGGTGAGGACCGCCGCGACGACGAGCCGCCGCTTGAGGTAGGCACCGCGGTCGGTCTCGGGTGCGGAGGTGTCCTCGTGGGGTGCGTCGCCCTCGGGCATCGTGTGCCCGCTGAGCGCGTGCTCGGCGACGTCGTGCGTCGCGTGGGCGGCCGCGTCGGCGTCGGGGCGGCGCGTCGTCGGCGTCGTGCGGCTGTCCTTGAGGACCGTCGCGGTGTAGCCGGCCGACTCGACCGCGCGCACGACGTCGGCGACCGGGACGTCGTCGGTCAGCTCGACGCGCGCCGTCTCGGTCGCGAGGTTGACGACGGCCTGGGCGCCGGGCAGCTTGCCGATCTTCTTCTCGACGCGCGCGACGCACGACGCGCAGGTCATGCCCCCCACGGCGAGGTCGAGCACGGCGACCGGGGCGGCCGTCTGCTCGAGCGGTGTCGGGGTGTCGTGCTGCGTGGGGGAGCTCATCGCCTCAGTCCTCGTGGTGCGTGGGTGGCGCCCGGGCCCGCCGCCTCCGTCCCGCCCCCGTCTCCCACCCCTCCCGTCGAGATCAGCCTTCGTGTCGGCGAGTCGTGCGACACGCCGACGGGAGGTCGGATCTCGACGGGGGTGGTGGGCGGAGGGGCGGGGCGGCCGGCGGGCCGGGGTGGGTGGTGCTGCTCAGAGCAGCGAGCGCGGGGGTGCGACCGAGTAGCCGGCCTCCTTGACCGCGGCCTCGAGCGCGTCGGCGCTCACGGGCTCGGTCGAGGTGACCTTGACGGTCGAGGTGCCGCCCGAGACGAGCTCGACCTGGACGTCGGTGACGCCGGGGATCTCGCTGATCTCCTCCTGGACGGAGCGGACGCAGTGGCCGCAGGTCATGCCCTGGACGTTGACGTCGACGGTCTGGGTGCTCATGGTGTGCCTTCCGTTCGGGTGGGTGGTGCGGGTGGTGCGGGTGCTGCGGGTCGTGCTGGTCGGGGTGCTGCTCGGGTGCCCGTGCGGTGGGTCGGGCCGGTGCGGTTGGCCGGTCGGGCCGGGCGTCAGCTCCGGACGAGCCGGGCGATCGCGTCGGCCGCCTCGCGGACCTTCTCCTCGCCCGCCTCGTCCGACGCGCGGGCCGCGTCGACGACGCAGTGCGAGAGGTGGTCCTCGACGAGACCGAGGCTCACGGCCTGCAGCGCCTTCGTCACCGCGGAGACCTGGGTGAGGATGTCGATGCAGTACGTGTCCTCGTCCACCATGCGCGCGATCCCGCGGACCTGCCCCTCGATGCGGCGCAGCCGCTTGAGGTAGTCCTCCTTGGTGCCGCTGTACCCGGCCATCTGGTGCGCTCCCGGTGGTGTCGTGGTCGTCCCCGCGACGACGAGAACACCATACCCCCGTAGGGTATTTCTGGCGAGCCCGCGGACATGGGACGGAGGTCCCGGGTCGGTGGTCGGCAGGGAGGGCGCCGCCGACGCGGCCCCGCGATCGCCCGCGCACGGGTGCGCGACGGGCCGCCGGCGCCGGGTGCGCCGTCGCGAGCTCCGGGACCACGGCTCCCGCCTTCGTCGACTGCGCTCCCGCCTTCGTCGACTGCGGAGCGCCCGCGCCCCAGGACGCCGGTTGGCATGATGGGCGCGAGGAGGTGGCGAGGATGCTCTCCGACCACGACGAGACGGCGGTCCGCGCGGCGCTCGACGAGCGCAGGTCCGAGGCGGCGCGACGGCTCGCGTCCCTGACCGGGAGGTTCGACGAGGTCGTCCAGGCCGCGGCCGGGAGCAACGTCGACGACGAGCACGACCCCGAGGGCGCGACCATCGCCTTCGAGCGCTCGCAGATCGGCGCGCTGGTGCACCAGGCGACGACCGAGCTCGAGGAGGTCGCCGCGGCCCGCGAACGCCTCGACGCGGGTGCCTACGGCCTGTGCGAGCGGTGCGGCACGTCGATCCCCGCCGAGCGACTGCGAGCGCGCCCGACCGCCCGGACCTGCGTCGGCTGCGCCACCTGACGACGACGAGCCGGCTGCCGCCAGGCACCGTCCGGGTGGCCCCTACCCCGCCATGGCCCGTCCGGGTGGGTCCACCCGCGGGACGCGCGGGCCGATCCACCCGCTCGCGGCCACCCACCCGCCGTCGGCCGGTCGCCGCGACCCGCGCGCCCACGTCGTCGTGCGCGGATACCGTGGCCGGGGGACGGGCGAGCGGAGGGTGCATGCCGGGCTGGGTCGAGCACGCGATGTGGTGGCACGTCTACCCGCTGGGGTTCGTGGGCGCGGAGCGCGAGGCGCTGCCCGACGGCGCGCCGCCCGTCCACCGCCTCGAGCACGTGACGCGCTGGCTCGACCACGTCGTCGACCTCGGCCTGTCGGGTGTCGCGCTCGGTCCGGTCTTCGCGTCGCACACGCACGGCTACGACACCGTCGACCACCACCGTGTCGACTCGCGGCTGGGTACCGAGGAGGACCTCGTCGCCCTCGTCGACGCCGCGCACACCCGGGGCCTGCGCGTGACCCTCGACGGGGTCTTCAACCACGTCGGGCGCGGGTTCGGGCCGTTCCAGGAGGTCCTGCGCCACGGCCCGGGCGCCCCGACCGAGCACTGGTTCCGGCTGCGGTGGCCCGACGGCGCGGGACCCGGCGCCGAGCCCGACTACGACGACTTCGAGGGCCACCACGCGCTCGTCGCGCTGAACCACGCCGCCGACGACGTCGCGCGCCACGTCGCCGACGTCATGACGTACTGGCTCGACCGCGGGGTCGACGGGTGGCGCCTCGACGCCGCCTACGCCGCGCCGCCGTCGTTCTGGACGCGCGTGCTGCCGCAGGTCTTCGCCGCGCACCCGGACGCGTACGTCTTCGGGGAGGTGCTGCACGGCGACTACGCCGCGTTCGTCGCCGAGTCCGGTGTGGACGCCGTCACGCAGTACGAGCTGTGGAAGTCGGTGTGGTCGTCGCTCAACGACGGCAACTTCTTCGAGCTGACGTGGACCCTGTCGCGGCACGACGCGTGGCTCGACACGTTCGTCCCGCTGACGTTCGTCGGCAACCACGACGTGACCCGCATCGCGAGCCGCCTGGCGGACCGCCGCCACGTCGCGCACGCCGTCGCGCTGCTCATGACGCTCGGCGGCACGCCCACGGTCTACGCGGGTGACGAGCTCGGCATGACGGGCGTCAAGGAGGACCGCGAGGGCGGCGACGACGCCGTCCGCCCACGCTTCCCGGACGCCCCGCCCGCTCCCGACCACCTCGACGCGGACGCGCGCGCCGCGTACGACCTGCACCGCGGGCTCGTCGCGCTGCGCCGGCGCCACCCGTGGTTGCACCGGTCCCGCAGCGAGGTCCTCACCTGCACCAACACGACCCTCGTGCTCCGCCAGCACGCCGACGACGACGCCCTGCTGCTCGCGCTCAGCGTCGAGGACGGCCCCGTCACCCTGTCGGTCCCCGGTGCGGGGGACGTGCTCGCGGGCGACGGCGACCTGCATGACCCGGGCCCGGGAGCGCACGTCGACCTCCCGCCGCACGGCTGGGCCGTCCTGACCGCCTGACCGGGCGCGCCCCGCCGCGACGGCGTGCGCGTCGGGGCGTTGTGCGGATCCGGACGGTCGTGTGCCGGTCGACGGACTCCGCACAGTGGTCCGGAGTGGTGGGGGCCGGTGGTGGGTCGCCGTGACGGGTGCTGGGTCGCCGGCGGGGTCCCGCGCCGGCCCGGCGACCGCCCGCGTCAGGCCGGCGGGGTCGCTGCCGCGGCCGCCTGGGCCGCGCGGGGGAGCGCGTCGACGATCCGGCCGAGCGCGTCGTCGTCGTGCGCGGCCGAGAGGAACCACGCCTCGTAGATGCTCGGTGGCGCGTACACGCCCGACCGCAGCAGCGACTGGAAGAACGGCGGGTAGCGCCACGTGTCCTGCGCCTGGGCCCGCTCGTAGTCCGTCACCGGGCCGCTCGCGGGATCGACGAACGCGGGGCTGAACAGCGTGCCCGCCCACTGGATCGAGTGCGCGACGCCCGCCGCGTCGAGCGCCTCCGTGAGCGCCGTGGCGACGGTCCGCGCCGCCGCACCGACCCGCGCGTACACGACGTCGTCGGCCGCGCGGAGGGTCGCCAGGCCCGCGGCCGTCGCGACCGGGTTCCCCGACAGCGTGCCCGCCTGGTAGACGGGGCCGAGCGGCGCGAGGTGCTCCATGACGTGCCGCGACCCGCCGACGGCGGCCACGGGCAGCCCGCCGCCGAGCACCTTGCCGAACGTGAACAGGTCGGGTGTCCAGCCGTCGTCCCCCCCGACGGCACCCTCGACGCCCCACCAGCCGGACGGTCCTGCGCGGAAGCCGGTCAGCACCTCGTCGACGATCATCAGCGCGCCCGCGGCGGCCGTGATGCGACGCAGCGCCGCGTTGAAGCCGGGCAGCGGCGTGATGACGCCCATGTTCGCGGGAGCCGCCTCGGTGATGACGCACGCGATGCGGTCGCCGTGCGCGGCGAACGCGGCCTCGAGGGCGGCGACGTCGTTGTACGGCAGGACGAGCGTCTCGGCCGCGGTCGCCTCGGTCACGCCCGACGAGCCGGGCAGCGCGAGCGTCGCGACGCCCGACCCGGCCTGCGCGAGGAGCGCGTCGAGGTGCCCGTGGTAGCAGCCCGCGAACTTCACGACGAGCGGGCGCCCCGTGACGCCGCGCGCGAGCCGGATCGCCGTCATGGTCGCCTCGGTCCCCGTCGAGACGAAGCGGAGGCGCTCGACGCCGGGCACGCGACGGCGCACCTCGAGCGCGAGCTCGGTCTCGCGCTCGGTCGGCGCGCCGAAGCCGAGGCCCTGCGACGCCGCCTGCTGCACCGCCCACACGACCGACGGGTGCGCGTGACCGAGGATCGCCGGTCCCCACGACCCGATGAGGTCGACGTACTCGAGCCCGTCCACGTCCGTCAGGTACGGCCCGCGCGCGGACGCGATGAAGCGCGGGGTCCCGCCGACCGAGCGGAACGCGCGCACCGGCGAGCTCACGCCCCCGGGCAGGATCTCCTGCGCCGCGGCGAACGCCTCGGCCGAGCGGGGTGCCTTCACGAGTCCTCCCTCGTCCAGCGCGCGATCTCGAGCGCCCAGTAGGTCAGCACGGCGTCGGCGCCGGCCCGCCGGATCGCGAGCACCGACTCCTCGACGGCGCGCCGCCGGTCGATCCAGCCGTTGGCCGCGGCCGCCTCGACCATCGCGTACTCGCCCGACACCTGGTACGCCCAGACGGGCACCTCGCTGGTCGCGGCGACGTCGGCCAGCACGTCGAGGTAGGACCCCGCGGGCTTGACCATGACGACGTCCGCACCCTCGGCGACGTCGAGCAGCGCCTCGCGCCGTCCCTCGCGCCGGTTGGCGGGGTCGAGCTGGTACGCGCGGCGGTCGCCGGTCAGCGTCGACTCGACGGCGTCGCGGAACGGCCCGTAGAACGCCGACGCGTACTTCGCGGCGTAGGCGAGCAGCGCGACCTGCTCGTGGCCGGCGGCGTCGAGCGCGTCCCGCACCGCCGCGACCTGGCCGTCCATCATCCCGCTGAGCCCAAGCAGGTGGGCGCCCGCCTCGGCCTGCGCGAGCGCCATCGCGCGGTAGTGCTCGAGCGTCGCGTCGTTGTCGACCTCGCCCGCGTGGCCGGCCCGGGTGTCGAGGACGCCGCAGTGGCCGTGGTCGGTGAACTCGTCGAGGCACAGGTCGCCCATGACCACGACGGCGTCGCCCGCCTCGGCGACGGCGTCCGCGATCGCGACGTTGAGGATCCCCTCGGCGGTGCACGCGGCCGAGCCGGTCGCGTCCCGCTCGGCCGGGACGCCGAAGAGCATGACGCCGCCGAGCCCCACCTCGGCGGCCTCGACGACGACGCGCCGCAGCGAGTCGCGCGAGTGCTGGACCTGGCCCGGCATCGACGCGATCGGCAGCGGCTCGGTCGCGCCCTCGCGGACGAACAGCGGGAGCACGAGCTGCGCGGGCGCGACGTGCGTCTCGGCGACCAGCCGCCGCAGCGCGGGCGTGCGGCGGAGCCTCCGCGGGCGCACCGCGGGGTAGCCCGCGGCTCCGCGCGTGCGGACGGCGCGCTCCGGCGCGGTGGACCGCCCCGCGGCGGGACCGGCGGTGGGGGTCGTGGTCATGCGGGCCTCCGGGGGTGGTCGGCGGCGTGGCGGACGAGGGCGCCGACCATGTCCTCGGCCGACGCCGCGGCGGGCACGACGTGCACCTCGAGGCCGTGCGCGCGTGCCGCGGCCTCGGTGCGCGGCCCGATGCAGCAGACGACGGTGCTCGCGGGCGGCACGCCGACGAGCTCGACGAGGTTCGTGACGGTGCTCGCGGAGCTGAGCAGGACGGTGTCGACGTCGCCGTCGCGCACGGCCGCGCGCAGCTCGGCACCGGGCTGCGGGCCCGCGACCGTGCGGTACGCGACGACGTCGTCGACGCGCCAGCCCGCGGCGCGCAGGCCGTCGACGACGGTCGGCTCGGCGAGGTCGGAGTGCGGCACGAGGACGCGGCTCGCGGGCCCGGCCGGCGCCGGGAACTCGGCCACCAGGCCCCGGGCGGACCGCTCGCCGGCGGGGACGAGGTCGGGCGTCACGCGGTGGCGCTCGAGCACGCGTGCGGTGCCCGGTCCGACGGCGGCGACGTGCGCCCCGCCGAGCACGTCCACGAGCCCGGCGGGTGCGCGGACGCGGCCCGCGAGGGCCGTGACGGTGGTGCCCGACGTGACGACGAGCCAGTCGTACGCGCCGCCCGCGAGACGCCGCATCGCGTCGTCGAGCGGGCGCACGTCGTCGGGCGGGGAGAACTCGATGAGCGGGACGACGACGGCCTCCGCCCCGTGCTCGGCGAGCAGCGCGGCGACGCGCCGGCCCCAGTCCCCGCCGTGCGGGACGAGCACGCGGCGGCCGGCCAGGGCTCCGTCCGTGCCCTGCGGGCCGGTCGTGCCGGTCCGACCGCTCACGCCGCTCACGACGTCCGCCCGGGGCCGAGGGGGGCGAGGTCGGCGACGCCCTCGGCGAGCATCTGCTCGGCGACGCGGCGGCCGAGCGTGCGGGCCGTCGCGACGAGGCGGTCGGTGAGCTCGGCGGCGCGCACGTCGTCGTCCGGCACGACGAGGTCGACGAAGCGGCCGACGACGTCGAGGTCCGCCCGGCCCGTCCCGGGCCGGTCACGCAGGGCCTCCTCGGGCAGCCGGACCGAGGCCGACGTCCGCAGGTGGGCGGTCCCGTCGACGCGCGCGACGACGACGTCGAGCGTCAGGTGCCCGTCGTCGTCGACGTGGCCCGCGGCGCCCACGGGGGCCGCGCAGCCGGCCTCGAGGGCCGTGAGCAGCTCGCGCTCGGCGGTGACGGCGAGGCGCGTCGGGAGGTGGTCGAGCGCACGGAGCGCGGCCGCGAGCCCGGGGTCGGTCGTGAGCGACCCGGTGCGGCACTCGACCGCGAGCGCGCCCTGGCCGGGCGCGGGGGCCATGGTCGACGGTGCGAGGAGCTCGGACACCGCGTCGAGTCGCCCGAGCCGGGTCAGGCCCGCCGCCGCGAGCACGACGGCGTCGAGGTCGCCGGGACCCTCGCCGAGCCCGGGGACGCGGCCGAGCCGGGTGTCGACGTTGCCGCGGATGTCGACCACGTCGAGGTCGGGGCGCACGCCCCGCAGCTGGGCGGCGCGTCGCGGCGAGCCCGTCCCGACGCGCGCGCCCTCGGGCAGGCCCTGGAGCGTCAGGCCGTCGCGCGCGCACAGCGCGTCGCGGTGGTCGACCCGCTCGGGGACCGCGGCCACGACGAGGCCCTCGGCCGGGGCCGTCGGCAGGTCCTTGAGCGAGTGCACAGCGACGTCGCACCGCCCGTCGAGCACGGCCTCGCGCAGCGCCGCGACGAAGACCCCGGCGCCGCCGAGCGCCGCGAGCGGGCCGCGCAGGCGGTCACCCTCGGTCCGGACGCGGACCAGGTCCACGGCACGCCCGCCCAGGGCACCCGTCGCGACGAGCGCCTCGGCGACGTGCCCGGTCTGCGTCAGCGCGAGCGCGCTGCCGCGCGTCCCGATGCGGACCGCGGCCGAGGAGGAGGCGCCGGCGCCGGCGAGCGCCCCGTCGGCAGACCCGTCGCCGAGCCCGTCGGTGAGCCCGTCGGCAGGTCCGTCGGCACGGTGCCGGCCCGTCACGGCGCGAGGCCCGCCACGGCGGGTCGAGGTCCGCGGGGGTTCGCGCAGCAGCCGGGTCGGCACACGTCGTACCAGGGGCCGAGCGGCGTCAGCGCCGGTCGCGGCGCGGGCTCGCCGCCCTCGGGGCGGCTCGCGGACGCGAGGCGCTCCTCGACGAGGTCGATCAGGCCGCGCACGAACTCGGGGTGCACGCCCGGCGTCGGGACGCGCTCGGCGATGACGCCGGCGTCGCGCGCGGTCTCCATCGCCTCCTCGTCCAGGTCCCACATGACCTCCATGTGGTCGGACACGAAGCCGAGGGGGACGATCACGACGGCCCTGGTCCCGGAGCCCGCGAGCTCGGTGATGGCGTCGTTGATGTCGGGCTCGAGCCACGGCGTCGACGGCGCACCCGAGCGCGACTGGTAGACGAGGCTCCACGGGACGCTCGACAGCTGCGCGTCGGCCGGTCCCGAGCCGACGTCGGCCGCCGCGCCGACGCTCGCCATGACGACGTCGGCCACGGCGCGGTGCTGCGCGGCGTACGTGCCCTCGGCGCCCATCTCGGCCTGCGGCGGACCGGAGGTCACGGCCGTCGACGTGGGGATCGAGTGCGTCGCGAACAGCACGTGCGCGTCGCGTGCGAGGTCCGCGTCGGCGCCGAGCCGCTCGCGCACGCGAACCAGGCCGTCGCGCACGGCGTCGACGAACGGCGTGACGAACCCGGGGTGGTCGAAGTACTGGCGGACCTTGTCGATCGTCATCTCGCCCGCGAGGCCGGTCTCCTCGAGCGCGCCAGCGAGGTCCTCGCGGTACTGGCGGCACGACGAGTACGACGAGTACGCGCTCGTCACGACCGCGAGCAGGCGCCGGTGGCCGGCCGCGTGCGCCTCGCGCAGCGCGTCGCGCAGGTAGGGGTCCCAGTTCCGGTTGCCCCAGTACACGGGCAGGTCGAGGCCGCGGGCCTCGAGCTCCGCCGTCATCGCCGCGCGCAGCGCGCGGTTCTGGTCGTTGATCGGGCTCACGCCGCCGAAGTGGCGGTAGTGGTGCGCGACCTCCTCGAGGCGCTCGTCGGGGATGCCGCGGCCCCGCGTGACGTTGCGCAGGTACGGGATGACGTCGTCCTGGCCCTCGGGCCCGCCGAACCCGACGAGCAGCACCGCGTCGTACGCGACGGGCGGCTGCGGGTCGCGCTCGGGCAGGGTCTCGGGACGGACCTCGGTCGTCTCGCTCACAGCAGCACCTCCGCGACCTCGTCGGGCTCGATCCGACGACCGGTGTAGAACGGGATCTCCTCGCGCACGTGACGGCGGGCGTCCGTGTCGCGCAGGTGACGCATGAGGTCGACGAGGTCGGTCAGCTCGTCGGCCTCGAGCCCGAGGATCCACTCGTAGTCGCCGAGCGAGAACGCGGCGACGGTGTTGGACAGCACCTGCGGGAACTCGCGCCCCATCCGGCCGTGCTGGCCGAGCATCGCACGGCGCTCGTCGGTCGGCAGC
The DNA here is from genome assembly GCF_014636275.1 of Cellulomonas carbonis. GTDB lineage: Bacteria > Actinomycetota > Actinomycetes > Actinomycetales > Cellulomonadaceae > Actinotalea > Actinotalea carbonis. Next base: position 111,532 of record NZ_BMEB01000002.1, on the reverse strand, counting down.
AGGTACCACTCGTAGGACCGGACGAAGGGGTAGACCGTGAGCCACGTGCGCGGCGGGAGGCCCGCCATGTACGCGGGGCCGTGGTTGGCGCTGAACTCGGCGGGCCGGTGGACGCCCATCGCGGCCCACGCGACCGTGAGCGGGCTGAGCTCGGCCGTGCGGCGCAGGCGGCGCTGCTCGGCCTGGAGGGCCTCGGCGCTGTCGCCGTGCAGCCACACGAGCAGGTCCGCGCCCGCGCGCATGCCCGACACGTCGTACAGGCCGCGGACGACGACGCCGTCGCTCGGGTCCTCGACGACGTCGGCCAGCGCGGGTGCGCTCGCGGGGGTCGACGCGGCACCGGCCGCGGCGTCCGCGGGTCGGGCGAGGACGGTCCAGAGGGTCCAGGGGCCCGCTGCGCCGGACGGCGCCTCGGGCGCGTCGGGGGCGGGACGAACGTCACCGGTGGTCATGGGCGCAAGTGTGCGTCGGGGCCGTCGCAATGGCGAAATCGGGAGGTCGCCACGCATTTCCTGACGGGCTGTCAGATCGTTCTGACGAGGTGTCAGAAATGCACGAGGGCCATGTTCGGCCACGCTCGCAGAAATGCGGCGGGACGTCCAGGGATCCGTTCACGCGCCGCACCGCTGCGGAATTCGTGACGCGCGTCACCCGGTCAGGCCGCGAGCCGCGCCGCGACCGCCCGTGCGTCCGCCACGACCGAGACGAGCCCGGTGCCCGCGAGCCACGCGCCCACGGCGTGCAGCCCGCGCTCGCGCTCGAGGGCGTCCCGCACGGCCGACACGCGCTCACGGTGGCCGGGCCGGACCTGCGGCAGGCCCGCGGGCCAGGGCGTGCGGACCCGGTCGAGCACCTGCCCGGGCCGCAGCGGCACGCCCAGCAGGTGCGCGGCGTCGGCGAGCGCGGCGTCGAACAGCTCGTCGTCGGCGGGCACGCGCGCGTGGCCCGGCCCGCCGTACGAGAGGCGCACGACGTGCCGGCCCGGACCGGCGGCCTCGGCGAGCCACGGCCACTTCGCGGTCGCGTGCGTGAGCGCCTTGGCCCGCACGCCCGGGGCGCCGGGCGCGACGAGCAGCCCCGTGCCGCGCGGCGCCGCGTCGAGCGCCGGCGCGTCGAGCGCCATCGTGACGAGGACGACGCCCGTGTCGGCGGGGCGGTCGAGCGTCGCGGCCGCGGGCACGACGTCGGCCAGCAGGCCCAGTGCGACCGGACCAGGGACGGCGACCACGACGTCGTCGGCCGCGAGCGGCGACCCGTCCGCCGTGACGAGCCGCCACGCCGCACCCGAGCGCTCGACGCGCGTGACCGCGGTGCCGCTGCGGACGTCGACGCCGCGCCGCGTCAGGTCCTCGACCAGCGCCGCGACGAGGCGGTGCATCCCGCCCCGCAGACCCGCGACCGCCGAGCCCGCGGGGGCCGCCGCGCGCATCGCCGCGACCGCCGCACCGAGCGACCCGTGGCGCGCGAGCCGGTCCCGCACGCCGGGCAGCACCGCGTCGAGGTCCGCCTCGTCCGGGTGCGCGGCGTGCACGCCCGCGACGACGGGGGTCACGAGACGGTCGAGCACGCGACGGCCCTGCCGGACGCGCACGAGGCGGCCGAGGCTCCCGGCGTCGTGCCCGACGCGCGCGGGCAGGAGCCGGTCGGCCGACGCGCGCAGCGCGCCCGCGACCCCGACGACGGCGCGCACGTCCGCCGCCCACGGCGAGCCGGGGATGCCGAGCATGCCCGCTCGCGGCAGCGGCACGGCTCCGCGGTGCGTCTGCAGCCACGCGCCCGAGGCGACCGGCAGCACGACGTCGTCGGCGAGGCCGAGCTCGGTCAGCAGGTCCGTCACCGCAGGTGAGCGCGTCGCGAAGGACTCGGCCCCCGCGTCGACGCGCAGACCGTCCACGGTCAGGGGCGCGACGCACCCGCCCGCGCCGGGCGACGCCTCGAGCACCGTCACGTCACGCCCCCCGGCGGCGAGGTCGCGCGCCGCGACGAGCCCGGCGACCCCCGCCCCGACGACGACGACGCGCCCCGCACTCACGCGCGCGGCCCGTCCGCCGCGTGGGCCGGCTCGCGCGCCCGGTCCCGCATCAGGCCGGCTCGTGCCCGTGGGCGAGCGCGACGACCCGCGTGAGCACGTCGGGGTCGGTGGTCGGCGGGACGCCGTGACCGAGGTTGAGCACGTGCGCGGGGGCGCTGCCGCCGCGCTCGACGACGTCGCGGACGTGGGCCGCGAGGACCTCCCACGGCGCGGCCAGGTACGCGGGGTCGACGTTGCCCTGGAGCACGGTGGTGCCGCCGAGGCGGCGGTTCGCCTCGTCGAGCGGCAGGCGGTGGTCGACGCCCACGACGTCGGCCCCGACCTCGCGCATCGCCCCGAGGAGCTCGCCCGTCCCCGTGCCGAAGTGCACGACCGGGACGCCGAGGTCCGCCACGTGCGACAGCGCACGGCGCGACGCGGGTGCGGCGTGCGCGGTGTAGTCGGCGAGCGACAGCGCGCCCGCCCACGAGTCGAAGAGCTGGACGGCGCTCGTGCCGGCCAGGACCTGCGCGCGGAGGAAGGCGCCCGTGACGTCGGCGCACCAGTCCATGAGCGCGCGCCACGTCGCGGGGTCGGCGTGCATGAGCGTCCGCGCCGCGAGCTGGTCCTTGGAAGGGCCGCCCTCGACGAGGTACGACGCGAGGGTGAACGGGGCGCCCGCGAAGCCGAGCAGCGGCGTGCTGCCGAGCTCGGCGACCGTGAGCCGCACGGCCTCCTCGACGGGGGCGAGCGCGCCCGGGTCGAGCGGCGGGAGCGCGGCGACGTCGGCCGCGGTGCGCACGGGGTGGTCGAAGACGGGCCCGCGGCCCGGCACGATCTCGACCGCGACGCCCGCGAGGCGCAGCGGCACGACGATGTCGCTGAAGAGGATCCCCGCGTCGACGCCGTGCCGGCGCACGGGCTGGAGCGTGATCTCGCTCGCGAGCTCGGGGGTCAGGCACGCGTCGAGCATCGCGACGCCCGCGCGGGTCGCGCGGTACTCGGGCAGGGACCGGCCGGCCTGGCGCATGAACCACACGGGCCGGGTCGACGGGTCCGCCGGACGATGCCCCGCAAATGCGCGGACGAGGGGGGATTGCGCCGTCCGGCCGTCGATCATGGGATGATTGCTGGGCAGATTCACGCTGCGATTGTGCCAATCATTCCGACGACTGGTTGAATCGAAGGCCTTGTGGTCCTCCTGAGCCTCTCGGCGAGTCATCGCGACCTCGACCTCGACGTCCTGGAGCAGCTGAGCTCCGGGTCGCGTTCCGTGGCGACGAGCGTCGTGGCCGACAGCCCCGACATCACCGGGTGCGTGGTCCTCGCGACCTGCAACCGGTTCGAGGTGTACCTCGACGCGGCCGTCCCCGCCGACGACGAGGCCGCGGTGCGGCGGGCCGTCGACGAGGTGTGCGCCGTCGTCGCGCGCAGCTCGGGGCTCGAGGCGCGGGCCGTGACGTCGTCGCTCCAGCCGGCCGTGGGCGCCGCCGTCGCGACGCACCTGTTCTCGGTCGCCGCGGGCCTGGACTCGATGGTCGTCGGCGAGCGCGAGGTGTCGGGTCAGGTCCGCAGGGCCCTGCAGACCGCACGCGCGGGCGGGACGACGTCGTCCGCGCTCGAGCGGCTCTTCCAGCACGCGTCGCGCGCATCCCGCGCCGTCGGCTCCCGCACCGCGCTCGGCGGCACCGGACGGTCCGTCGTCGGCGTCGCGCTCGACCTCGTCGCCGAGCAGCTCGACCTGGCGTCGTCGTCCGTCCTGCTCATCGGCACCGGCTCGTACGCGGGTGCGAGCCTCACCGCGCTGCGGGCCCGCGGCGTGACGGACGTCTCGGTGTACTCGCCGTCGGGGCGGGCCGCCGCGTTCGCCGCGGACCGCGGGCTCCAGGCCGTCCCCGCGGGAGGCCTCGAGCACGCCCTCGCGCACGCGGACCTCGTCGTCTCGTGCAGCGGCGCGCTCGGCCCGGTCGTCGACGCGCGCGTGGTCGCCGACGCGCGGCAGCGCTCCGCCGCGCACGACGGCGTCGCACGCCCGACCGTCCTCGTCGACCTCGCCCTCACGCACGACGTCGACCCGGCCGTCCGCTCGGTGCCCGGCGTCCGGCTCGTCGACCTCGTGACCGTGCAGCAGCACGCCCCGCACGCGCTCGCGGACGAGGTCATGGCGGGACGCAAGATCGTCGACGAGCACGCCGCCGCGTTCGAGGCCACGCTCGCCGAGCAGCAGCTCGTGCCCGCGGTCGTCGCGCTGCGCCGGCACGTCGGGCAGGCCCTCGAGGCGGAGGTCGGGCGCGCGCGTGCGGGACTCGAGCCCGACGTCGCCGACCGCGTCGAGCGGTCGCTGCGCCGCTTCGCCGCGTCCGTGCTCCACACGCCGGCCGTGCGTGCGCGCGAGCACGCACGCCTGGGCCGCCACGACGCGTACCGCGAGGGCCTCGAGGCGGTCTTCGGCCTGCACGTCGAGGCGCCGGACCCGGCCGACGACGACGCCTGACGGCCGGCCCGCCCCGGCAGCCGGGCGGTCACCCCGGCGCGGGGCGCCACCTGTCGCTCAGCGGTCGAACGGGCTCGCCGGCTGTGGCCGGCCGAAGAGGTAGCCCTGACCGAAGTCGCACCCGAGGGCGACGAGGTGGTCCCGCTGGGCCCGGGTCTCGACGCCCTCCGCGACGACCTGCTTGCCGAGGGCGTGCGCGAGGTCGGTGACGCTGCCGAGGATGTCGAGCGCGGGGCTGCGCCCGGGTGACAGCAGGTCGCCGACGAAGCTCCGGTCGAGCTTGACCGTGTCCACGGGCAGGCGCTGGAGCCACGTGAGCGACGAGTAGCCGGTCCCGAAGTCGTCGAGCGCGATCCGCACGCCGCGCTCGCGGACGTCGAGCAGGATCGCCCGCACGTCGTCGAGGTCGCGCAGCAGCACGGTCTCGGTGACCTCGAGCTCGACGCGCGCGGGGTCGATCCCGCTGACCTCGAGCGCCCGGTCGAGGTGGGCCAGCAGGTCCGGGTGGGTCAGGTGTCGCCCCGAGACGTTGACGTTGACGGCCGGCAGGCCGGACGCGGTCGGCCTCCCGTCGAGGCGCCACGCGGCCGCCGCGGTGAGGGCGGCCTCGAAGACCCAGGCGTCGAGCGCGACGACGAGCGCCGACTCCTCGGCGACGGGCAGGAACGCCGCGGGGGCGAGCAGGCCCTCCTGCGGGTGCTCCCACCGTACGAGCGCCTCCGCCGCGACCGCCAGGTCGCTGCCGAGGACGACCTTCGGCTGGAAGTGCACGCGCAGGCCGCCGTCGTGCAGCGCCGCGCGCAGGTCGCGCTCGAGCGTGACCCGGCGCGAGTGGCGAAGGTGCACGGCGGCGTCGAAGACCTGCCCGCGGTCGCGGCCCGCGCGCTTGGCGTCGTACAGAGCGGTGTCCGCCTCGCTCAGCAGCCGCGTGCCGGTGGCCGGGTGCCGCCCCGCGCTCGCGCCGATCGTGAACGTCATCTCGAGCTCGCGCCCCGCGACCTCGTACGTCCCCCGCAGGGCCGCGCGCATGCGGCTCGTGACGGTCTCGAGGCCCGCCGCGTCGGCCAGGTCCTCGCACACGACGACGAACTCGTCACCACCGAGTCGGCCGACCACGTCCGCGGGACGGACGCAGGCGCGCAGGCGCTCGGCGACCTGCGCGAGGAGCGCGTCGCCGGCGGGGTGGCCGAACGCGTCGTTGACGGTCTTGAACGCGTCGACGTCGCACAGCACGACTCCGACGAGGGCGTCCTCCCGCTCGGTCCGGGCCAGGGCCCGCGCGAGCTCGGCGTCGACGGAGCGGCGGTTCGGCAGCCCGGTGAGCGCGTCCTCGAGCGCCTGGGTGCGGAGCCGCTCGGTCGCCTCGTGCTCCGCGGTGACGTCGCGGAGGTTGATGACGATCCCGCGGACGAGGACGTCGTCGAGGTGGTTCGCGCCCGTCGCGCGCACCCACAGCCAGCGGCCGTCGGCGTGCCGGTAGCGGACCTCGACGGTCACGCGCTCGCCCAGGTCGTGGACGCGCTTCCACGCTGTGAGCAGCGGGCCAAGGTCGTCGGGGTGGACGTGGTGGGCGAGACGCGCCTGGATCGTCGGCGGGACGTCCGAGGGGCCGAGCACGCGGTCCCGCGACGCGCTTGCGTACATGAGGCCGCCCGCGGCGTCGAACACCGCGATGACCTCGTCGGAGTTCTCCAGGAGCGCCTCGAGCCGCGCCTCGCTCTGGGTCTCCGCCACGCCGTCGGGCAGCACGCGCCAGCCGATCACGAGGTGCTCGCCGGCCGGTCGCACCTGCACGGCGGTCCAGCCCGAGTTCATCGCGTACGCCTCGTCGATCTGCACGCGCGGCGTGACGACCTCGTAGCCGACCTGGTCCAGGACGGCCTGGCGGAACCCCGGGAAGGTCGTGTGGCGGATCTCGGGGACCACGTCGAGCATCCCGCGCCCCACGAGCCGCCCGCGGGAGACGGCGCGCTGCGCCGCCGCGTTGGCGTGCACGTACTCGAGGTCGACGACCTCGTCGCGGTCGTCCCGGACCGCGCGCAGGACGACCCAGGGCTCGGTGTCCGCGAGCACCGCGCGCCCCACGAGCTCGAGGACCTCGCGCGAGCCGGTCCCCGGCGCGTCGTCGTCGTCCACGTGGCCCCCCTGTACGTGCGTCGCGTCAGCTCACCGGGCGCCGGTGCCCCACCACGCCGTCCAGCGCTCCGCGGCCGCGGCCACCCGCGCGTCGTCGGCGCCGAACAGGCTGAGCACGAACATCGCGGTGCCGTGCGGCGGGGCGCTCGCCGGGGGCGTCCGGGCGACGACGAGCAGCGCGTCGCCCTCCTCCTCGACCGTGAGCCCCAGCTGGAGGTCCGTCTGGAAGAACACCTCGCCCGAGAACGACGTCCCGTCGGGGCGCTGCACCGAGTACCGGGTGCCGACCGCGTCGTCGCCGAGGTCGCGCAGACCGAGGCGCGTCAGCAGCGGGTCGCCGTCGTTGCCCAGGTCGACGCCGTGTACCGAGACCGTGCGGCGGTCCTCGTCCGCGTGCCGCTCGAGCAGGAAGCGCAGCTGCTGCGTGAAGGTGATCCAGCCCTCGTCGACGGGGTCGCTCGCACCGTCCCAGTCCGCGGGGTGCCCGGCGCGCAGCACGCGCAGGTGCGTCGGCTCGCCCGGGTGCACCTCGATGCGGTCGCCGTCGGCGAAGGTCAGCGTCCGCCGCTCGTCGTCCGCGGTCGCGTGCTCGTCGAAGATGAACCGGATCTCGTCCGCGAGACCCTCGGCGTCCCAGCCGAACCAGCGGTGGATCTGCTCGGGGCGCCGCAGGGCGTCCCAGACCGCGTCGGGGCCGGCGGCGACGGCCATGTCGACGAGGATGCGTTCCTGCTCGCTCATGCGGACCTCCCAGGACTCCCGCTCGATCATGGCACCCCGGCGGGTCCTGCGCACCGGCAGCCCCCTCGTACCGGCTGGGAGCGTACGGCACCGGGGAAAATGCGTCGCCCGGCGCCCGCGGGCGCGCGACAGTGGACGGCATGTCCGACTGGCGCATCTCCGAGGTCCCCGTCCCCGACTCGCTCGACGAGCCCGAGGCCTGGGCGCTGCACGGCTGCGAGCGCGTGAGCCGCGCGTCCGACCGCTTCGTGTACGGGCACGACGACACCGCGTTCTCGGCCCGCTACATGCTCGTCAAGCTCCGCGAGCAGGAGTACGCGCGCCGCGTCCGGCTCGTCGCGACGCCGGCCGACGTCGTCGAGCCGGGCGCCGACGACGTCGTCGGCATGGTCTCGGTGACCATGCCGCTCAAGGGCAACGAGCACTCGGCGTGGTTCGGCGTCGTCGTGCACCCCGACCACCGGGCCGGCGACGTGGGCGACGCGCTCCTCGAGGCGGCCGAGCGGGTCGCGCTCGCCGCCGGGCGCACGACGCTCGTCGTCGAGAGCGAGCACGGGGGCGAGCCCGCAGTCGGCGCCGACGGCGTCCTCGAGCCGCCGACCGGCAGCGGTCGCATCCTCGCCGCCGACCCGGCCGCGCACCTCGCGGCGAGCCACGGCTACGCGCTCGAGCAGGCCGCGCGCTACTCGGTGCTCGACCTCCCTGTCGACCCGGACCACCTCGCGCGGCTGCGCGCCGAGGCGGCCGAGCGCGCGGGGTCCGACTACCGGCTGGTGTCGTGGCAGAGCCGCACGCCCGACGAGTGGGTCGACGCGCTCGCGCTCCTCGAGACGCGGATGTCGACCGACGCCCCGTCGGGCGGGCTCGACATGACCGAGGACCCGTGGGACGCCGAGCGCGTGCGGACGTACGAGAGCGACATCGTGGCGGCCGGGCACGGGTACCTCCTCGTGGCCGCCGAGCACGTCCCGAGCGGCGAGCTCGCGGCGTTCACGATGGTCGAGTGGCCGCTCGACGAGCCCGAGGTCGTGTTCCAGGAGGACACCCTCGTGCTGAGCGAGCACCGCGGCCGACGTCTCGGCATGCTCGTCAAGGCGGACCTCCTGCACCGGTTGCGCGACGTCCGGCCCGAGGCGCGACGCGTCCACACGTGGAACGCCGAGGAGAACGCGTTCATGCTCGGCATCAACGTCGCGCTGGGGTTCCGTCCGCGTGGCGTCGCCGGCGAGTGGCAGCGGAAGGTCGCGGCCGCCACGGCGAGCCTCGTCGAGCCGGAGGCGGCGTCCGTCTGAGCCGTCGCCCGGCGGGGGCGCTCACGTCCCCGCCGGGTCCTCCGGCACGTCGGGCGGGACGTCGCTCGGCCCCGCCTCGGGCGGGCGCGGCACGTCCTGCGGGTGCAGGCGGATCGCGACGAGCGCGACGTCGTCGGGCGGGCTCTCGGGGACCATGCGCGCGAGCAGCTCGTCGCACAGCTCCTCGAGCGGGAGCGCGGCGAGCTCGGCGAGGGTCTCCCGCAGGCGGACCATGCCCTCGCGCAGCGGCTGGTCGCGGCGCTCCACGAGGCCGTCGGTGTAGAGCACGAGCGTCGCGCCCCGCTCGAGGGTCAGCTCGACGTCGGTGCGGGCGCTGTCGGGCAGGAGGCCGAGAAGGGGCTCGGGCTTCCGTGCGGACAGCGGCGTGACGGTGCCGTCCTCGGCGACGAGCATCGGGTCGGGGTGCCCCGCGTTGGACCAGCGGAGGCGCGTGACGCCGCGGTGCAGCTCGTCCTCCTCCTGCTCCAGGCGCGCGACGACGGCGGTCGCGATGGCCCCCGTGTCGAGGGTCCGCAGGGCCCGGTCGACGCGCTCGAGCAGCGCCGCGGGAGCGGCCTCGGTGGTCACGGCGATCCCCCGCAGCACCGAGCGGACCTGGCTCATGGTGGCGGCGGCGGCGATGTCGTGGCCGGCGACGTCGCCGATGACGAGGACGGTCGCGCCGTCGGGCTGCATGAAGGCGTCGTACCAGTCGCCGCCGACCTGAGCGGCCTCCGCGGCCGGGTGGTAGCGGACGGCGATCTCGAGGTGGTCCGGCTGCGGCGGGTCCGTGAGGAGCGAGCGCTGGAAGCCCTCGGCGATGGTGCGCTGCTGCCGGTAGAGGCGCGCGTTGTCGAGCGCGAGGGCCGCACGGCCCGCGACCTCCTCGGCCGTCGTCACCTCGTCGGGTGTCATCGGGGCGCGCTGCGACCCCGAGAAGAGGCTCAGCGCGCCGACCGTTCGCCCGCGCGCGCGCATGGGGAGCACGGCCGCGGAGCCGGGCCGCAGGACGTCGAGCAGGTCGCGCGCGCGTCCGGGCAGCAGCACCCGCTGCACGGCCGCCGTCGCGTCGGACGGGACGAGGATCAGCTCGCTGGAGGTGAGTGCCCGCGTGAGGAACGCGTCGTCGGCGAGGCTGCCGAGGCGGCGGCTCGCGTACTCGGCGACGTCGGCGCGGCGCTCCTCGTCCACGTGCCACGACGCGATGTCGCGCAGGTGCCCGTGGCCGCCGTTGGACGAGTCCTCGACCACGGTGACGACGCACCAGTCCGCGAGATCGGGCACGACCAGCTGGGCGAGGCGTGCGACGGCCTCCTCGGTCTCGAGCGACTCGGCGAGCTCGGCCGTGACGCGCGCGGTCAGCGCGGCGCGTCGGGCGGCCTGCGTGACGCGGTCCTGCGCGGCGCGCCGGTCGCTGATGTCCAGGAAGTACACCGAGAGCCCGTCGGGCGACGGCCACGCGCGCACCTCGTACCAGCGGTCGAGCGGTTCGGGGTAGTACTCCTCGAACGACGCGGCCAGGCCCGTCTCCATCGCGTGCCGGTAGTGCCGCTCGAACGCGGTCCCGACCGCGGCGGGGAACAGCTCCCACACGTCGCGGCCGATCAGCTGGTCACGCGGGCTCGCGAGGATCCGCTCGGCCTCCGCGTTGACGTACGTGAACCGCCAGCGCCGGTCGAGCGAGAAGAACGCCGTCGGGATCGACTCGAGCACGCGGGCCACGCGGGCCTCGGCCTCGTGCGTCGCGGTCGTGTCGTACGCCGCGCCGACGAGCTTCGCCGTGGCGCCGTCGTCGCCCGGGAGCGCGCGGCCCCGGGCCGCGACCCAGCGCGTCTCGCCCGTCGGCAGCAGCACCCGGTACTCGAGCGCGTACTCGCCGCACGAGTCGATCGCGCGCTGGATGGCCGCCATGGTCGGGCCGACGTCGTCGGGGTGCAGGCGCTCGGTGAAGCCGTCGATCGAGCGCGTCCACGTCTCGGGCGTGTAGCCGAACAGCTCGATCGTGCGGGCGTCCCAGCGGAGGTCGCCCGTGGCCAGGTCCCACTCGTATGCGCCGATGCCCGCGGCGTCGACCGCGAGGGCCGTGACGACCCCCACCGCATCCGCCGGGAGCCCCACCGGCGTGTGTGCGGACATCGTTCTCCTTGCGTTTCAGGGAAGCACAGCGTAAGGGGTCAGCCGTACCCCCCGACGACCGCCACCCGGTGCGGGTCCGCGCGGACCGTGACCTGCGTGCCGACGGCCGGGAGCGCCGCGGCCGGGTCGCCGCTCGGCTCGACCACGGTGACGCGCCCGACCCCCTCGACGTCGACGACGAGCTCGACGACGCCGCGCCGGAACCCCGCACCCCGGACGGTGGCGGCCACGCCGTCGGGCACACGGTGCAGCGACCCCGGACCCACCGCCAGCAGCGCGTCCGGAGCCGGGGCCCCGGCCTCGCCGGTGAGCGCGCGACCGACGGGCGACCCGGCGGCGACGAACGCCTCGTAGCCCAGGAACTCCGCGACGCGGCGCGACGACGGCCGGTGCCACAGCACCGCGGGCGGGTCGACCTGGAGCAGGTGGCCGGCGTCCATGACGGCGATCCGGTCCGCGACCGCGAAGGCCTCGTCATGGTCGTGCGTGACGAACAGCGCCGTGGTGCCGGTCGCCGTGAGCGCCGCACGCACGTCGTCGGCGAGGCGCTCGCGCAGCGCGCGGTCGAGCGCCGACAGCGGCTCGTCGAGCAGGAGCAGGCGCGGCCGCGGCGCGAGCGACCGCGCGAGCGCGACGCGCTGCCGCTCGCCCCCGGACAGGCTCGCGACGTCGCGGTCGCCGAACCCGGCGAGGCCCACGAGGTCGAGCAGCTCGGCGACGCGGCGGGCGCGCTCGGCACGCGGGACGCGCTGCATCTGCAGCCCGAAGGCGACGTTGCGCGCGACGTCGCGGTGCGGGAACAGCTGGCCGTCCTGGAACATCAGGCCCATGCCGCGGCGGTGCACGGGGACGCCCGCGAGGTCGGTGCCGTCCCACGTCACGCGGCCTCGTGCGACCGGTTCGAGCCCCGCGACGGCGCGCAGCAGGCTCGACTTCCCGCTGCCCGACGGGCCGAGCAGCGCGACGACCTCGCCCGGCGCGACCGCGAGGGTCAGGCCGTCGACGGCGGCCTTGGTCGTGCCGTCGTCGTCGCGGTAGAGGACGACGACGTCCTCGACGCGCAGCCCGGCACCCGGGGCGGTCACGCGAGGTCCCCGGCGGAGCCGGCGCGCAGGCGCTCGGCGACGAGCATGACGGCGGCCGTGAGCGCCGCGAGCAGGACGGACGCGGCGAGCGCCATGCCGAGGTTCTCCGCTCCCGGGCGCCCGATGAGGCGGAAGATCACGACGGGCAGCGTGGGGCGGTCGGGCCGCGCGAGGAACGACGTCGCGCCGAACTCGCCGAGGCTCACCGCGAACGCGAGCCCGACCGCGAGGCCGAGTGAGCGCGCCGCGACCGGCCAGTCGACGAGGCGCAGCACCGCACCGGGCGACGCGCCGAGCACCGCGGCGGCCTCGTGCAGCCGGGTGTCGATCGCGCGCAGCACGGGCAGCACGGTACGCACCACGAGCGGCACCGCGACGACCGCCTGGGCGATCGGCACGAGGACGAGCGACCCCCGCAGGTCGAGGTCGATCCCGAACGGCCGGTCGAGCGCGACGAGGAAGCCAAAACCCACCGTCACGGCCGAGACGCCGAGCGGCAGCATGAAGACGCCGTCGAGCAGCCGGACGGCGCGGCGCGCCGGACGCGATCGGGGCCGGCGCGACACGACGAGCGCGACGAGCCCGCCGACGACGACCGCGAGCACCGTGGCGTCGAGCGCGACCCGCAGCGACGTGGCCGCGGCCTCCCACACCGTCACGCTGAGCGCGTTCGGGCCGCCCGTGGTCCCGAGGGCCGCGTAGTTGCCGAGCCCCCAGCCCGACGGCGTCCGGAACGACCGGACGAGCACCGTGAGGAGCGGGAGCGCGAGGAGCCCGACGACGACGAGCCCTGTGACGGCGACCGCGGCGACGTCGCCGGCCCGCCGCTCGGGGCCGCGCAGCGCGAGCCGCATCTGCGTGACGCGCAGCTCGAGCGCGCGCTCGCGTGACGTCCGCGCCCGCCCCGCGACCGCGAGCGCCGCGCCCACGACGAGCAGCTGCAGCACCGAGAGCACCGCGGCGGCCCGCAGGTCCAGGAACTGCGTCGTCTGGACCCAGATTTCGGTCTCGACCGTGCCGTAGCCGGTGCCGCCGAGCACGAGGACGACGCCGAACGCCGTCGAGCAGAACAGGAACACGATCGCCGCGGCGGACGCGATCGCGGGCGTCAGCGCGGGCAGGGTCACCGAGACGAACGCGCGCCACGGAGGTGCGCCGAGCGTCCGGGCGGCCTGCTCGGCCCGTGGGTCGAGGGTCGCCCAGAAGGCCCCCACGGTGCGGACGACGACGGCGTAGTTGAAGAAGACGAGCGCCGCGACGACGCCCGCGAACGTGCCGTCCCAGTCGAGGAACCCGAGCGGTCCGTGCGGTGCGAGGACGGAGCGGAACGCCACGCCGACGACGACGGTCGGCAGCACGAACGGCACGACGACGAACGCCCGCACCGCGGTGCGACCGGGGAACGTGCAGCGGTGCAGGACGTACGCGCCCGGGACGCCGAGGACGACCGCGAGGACCGTGCCGACGGTCGCCTGCGCGAGCGTCGTCCCGACGATGCGCCAGGTGCGGGGACGCGACAGCACGTCGGCGAACCCGCTGAGGTCGAGGGCACCGTCGGCCACGAGGCCCCTGCCCACGATCGCCGCGACGGGGTAGGCGAAGAAGACCGTGAGGAACGCGAGCGGCACCGCGGCGGCGAGCGCCCACAGCACCCCCCTGCGGACCGCCGAGCGGCGGTACGCGAGGGGGGCGCTCGCGGGGGCGGTGAGCGTCGTCACGGGTTCCCGTGTCCTCGATGTGCTCGGGGGGACGCCGGCCCGGGGCCGGCGAGGGGGTGTCGTCGGCCGGTCAGCCGACGACGGTGTCGGTCCACGTGCGGATCCACGCGTCCCGGTTCTCGGTGATCACCTCGGGGTCGAGCGTGAAGGGCTCCTCGGGCTGCGGTGCGAACGTCGCCCAGCTCTCGGGGAGCTCGACCGAGGAGTCGACGGGGTAGACGTACATCTGCTCGGGGATGTCGGCCTGGACCTCGGGGCTGAGCAGCCAGTCGACGACCTGCCGCGCGCCCTCGGGGTTCTCGGCGCCCGCGAGCACCCCCGCGTACTCGACCTGCCGGAAGCACGTGTCGAGCAGCGCGCGCGTCGGCGCCTCGGCCGGGTCGGTCACGCCCTCGGGCACCTCGTACGGCGGAGACGACGCGTAGGACAGCACGAGTGGGCGGTCGCCCCCCTCGCTCGACGGGCCGGTGAAGTCGACGTAGTACGCGTCCGACCAGCCCGACGCGACCTTGACGCCGTTGTCCCGCAGCGCGGTCCAGTAGTCGACCCATCCGTCCTCGCCGAACGCCGCGACGGTCGCCATGAGGAACGCGAGACCGGGCGACGACGTCGCGGGGTTGGTCACGACGAGCAGGTCCTCGTACTCCGGCTTCGTGAGGTCCTCGAGCGTCTCGGGCTCGGCGATCCCGGCCTCCGCGAACCACGTCCGGTCGACGTTGACGCACACGTCGCCGACGTCGACCGCGGTGAGGTGGCCCTCGTCGTCGACCGCGTAGCGCTGCGCGTCCTCGCCCGCGGCGGGCGACTCGTACGGCTCGAGGACGCCCTCGGCGATCGCGCGCGACGCGAACGCGTTGTCGATCCCGTAGACGACGTCGCCCAGCGGGGCGTCCTTGGTGAGGACGAGCTGGTTGACGAGCGCTCCGCCGTCGCCGGGTGCGCGCTGCTCGAGCGTGAGGCCCGTGTCCTCCTCGAACGCGGCGACCAGCTCCTCGCTGAGCGCGAACGAGTCGTGCGTGACGAGCACGACCGTCCCGGACGAGGTCGCGCCCTCGGCGGCGGGGGGCTCGGAGTCGCCGACGGCCGAGCACGCGGTGAGCGCGAGGGCCGCGACGGTGGTGGTGAGGGCGGTCGCCGTCGTCGGCCGACGGCGACGCGTCCCGGGGGCGAGGGGGCTCGCCATGGTGTCTCCTCCTCTGGATCAGGAGGGGTGGCCCGGCGTCGCGCGCGGTGACCCGAGCACGACGACGGGCCCGAGAATCCCGACTCCCTACGCCGGTGTGAACCGGATCAGGTTCGAGGGTCTGCGGAGGTCCGCACTCTCAGCGTCCTGGTGCCCGGCGTGCCGGACGACGCTCCCCTGTCGTTCACCAGCGACCCTACCGCCGCGCGCGGGTGCGCTGACGCGGCCCCTCTCGCCCTCCACCCACCCACCCCTCGCCCTCGCGCCCCCTCGCCCTCCCTCCCTCCCGTCGAGATCAGACTTCGCGTCGGCGTGTCGCGGGAAACGCCGACGCGAAGTCTGATCTCGACGGAGGGCGCGGGGCTCTGTGGCGAGCCGGGGGAGCGCGGAGGACGATCAGCGGGTGGCTGAGGACGGCGGGCGCGGGTCGGGCGCGGTACCGCACCCCGGGCACTTCGACGCGATCGCGGACGTCTACGAGCGCTCGCGGCCGCCGTACCCGGACGCGCTGTGGGCGCGGCTCCGGGGGCTCGGGATCCTGGGGCCCGGTGTCCGCGTGGTCGACCTCGGTGCGGGGACCGGGCAGGCCACCGGCCCGATGCTCGCCGCAGGAGCGCAGGTCACGGCCGTCGAGCCGGGTCGGGCGCTCGCGGAGCGGCTGCGTCGTCGGTGGCCCGGAGCGACCGTCCGCGTCGACACGGCGGAGCACGTGGCGCTCGCGCCCGGCGGGTTCGACCTGGCCGTCGCGGCGACCGCGGTGCACTGGTTCGACCTCGGCGTGGTGCTGCCGAGGGTGCACCGGGCGCTCGTCGTCGGCGGGCACCTCGCGGTGTGGCGGAACGCCTACGGCGACCCGTCCGTGCCCACGCCGTTCCGTGAGCGGGTCGCGGCGGTCGTCGCCCGGCGCGGTGCGGGTGCCGCGCGACCCGGGCCGGGCGAGCTCGACACCGAGGAGTGGGTCGAGCGCCTGACGAGCGGCGGGTGGTTCGCCGCCCGTCACGTCGAGCACTTCCGCTGGCAGGTCGAGCTGACGTCCGACGACGTCCGCGGCCTGTTCACGACCTTCAGCGACTGGACCCCGGACGAGGCCGCCCAGGCCGCCCGCGCCGTCGACGACCTCGGCGGACGCGTCACGGAGCACTACGTGACCCCGCTCGTCGTCCTCCGCCGCGCCGACACGACCTGAGCCTGGTCGTCCCGCCGCGGCGTGACCGCGGTCGGGGACGGATCATCGCGTGATGGACGAGATCCGGGCCGCTGCGTGGCGTGGGTTCAGGCGTGACGGACCACTCGCAGGCGCCAGCCGATGACGGCCGCGACCGCCGCGACCGAGAGCTCGACCAGCCCGTCCACGAGCGCTGAGTGCGCCGACGACAGGATCTCGAGCGCGTGCCCCTGCGTCTCGGGGTCCCCCGCGAACACGGAGGAGACGTACCAGCGGTTCCCCCAGCGGAAGCCGTCCGCGACAGCGAGGCACGCCGCGACGACGGCGACGAGCCGGGCGGTAGCGACTGCTCCGAGGTCGCCAAGACGGGTTGAGATACGAGTTCGTGTCGGCGAGTCGCGCGCCACGCCGACACGAACTCGTATCTCGGCACTGTGTGTGAATGGGACGGGGGAATCCCAGATGGGTAAACGTTGAACTGATCTAGATCTCCGGGTCACACTGGCCGGACCGACGACGACGACGGCTGGAGCCCCCGTGACCCAGGACGACACCCTCCCCACGACTGCAGGCGCCGCCGCGCCGGTCGACACCTCCGGGGTCGTCGACGCCCTCTACACCGACGGGATCACCGCGCTGAAGGGCGCGTTCCCGGTCGAGTGGGTCGACCGCCTGCGGGAGGACGTCGACGCCGCCTTCGACGACGCGATCAACCGGCCCGGCGGCGCCGTCGGACGCGGACCCAAGCGCTGGTACGTCGAGATCCACCCCGAGCAGATCCGCGGGTTCGTCGACCTCGTCACGCACCCCTGGGTGACGGCGACGTGCGAGGCCGTGCTCGGCCCGCGGTACGAGATCGTCGAGGTGGGCTTCGACACCCCGTTCCCCGGAGCGATGAACCAGCCGTGGCACCGCGACTTCCCCATGCCGGAGGAGACGCGTCGCGAGCGGCGCCTCACGTCGCTCGCGTTCAACATGACGCTCGTCGACACGACCGAGGACATGGGTCCGTTCGAGATCGCGCCCGGCACGCAGTGGGACGACAGCCCCGAGTTCGAGCACGGCATGTTCCCGCCGAAGGCGCACTACCCGCGGTACGAGGAGCTCGCCGTCCGCAAGATGCCGCAGCGGGGCGACATCTCGGCCCGGTCGGCGCTCACGATCCACCGGGGCACGCAGAACTTCTCCGACCGCTACCGCCCGGTGCTCGTGCTGGGCGTCGACGCGCCCGGCGCCGGCAACGCCGAGCACCACGACCTGGCCGTGACGCGCGGGTACTGGGAGCGGCTGCCGCAGCAGGTCCGCGACCACCTGCACTGCCCCGTCGTGGACGAGCTCGAGCCGATCGTCCAGAAGCACACGATCGAGGGCCTGGTGATGGGCGAGGCCTGACCGCAGCCCGCTTGCGTCGAGATCAGGGTTCGTGTCGGCGAGTCGCGCGACTCGCCGACACGAACCCTCACCTCGACTGGTGGGGTCGGGGTGAGGCCGGGGCGGGGCCGTCAGTCGCGCCAGACCTGGACGACGCTCGGGCGCGGGCCGCCCCAGCGGCCGCGCGACACCGTCCCGGGGGCGACGTAGTCCGGGAAGAGCGACTGCTGCGCGCCCCACGACCCGTCCTCACCGGGGTGCTGGACGGCGACGTAGACCATCTCGTCCTCGTCGCGGATCACCGGCCCGCACGTCTCGGCCCCGACGGGCACCGAGAGGAACTGCTGCACGTGCCCGCGCTCGGCGCCGGACAGCGGCACCTTGAACAGGCCGTCGCAGTAGCCGATCGTCCCCGGGGCGCCGTCGGTCGACACCCACAGGTCGCCCGCGGAGTCGAACGCGAGGTTGTCCGGGCACGAGATCGGCGAGACCTTGTCCGCCGGGAAGCCCGCGAAGTACGTCGAGCCGTTGGTCGCGGGGTCGCCGCACACGAGCAGGAGCTGCCAGCCGAACGTCGTCGCCGTGACGTCGCCGCCCGCCTCGGTGATCTCGATGACGTGCCCGTCCCGGTTCGCGTTGCGGGGGTTGACCTCGGTCGCGCCCTCCTTGCCGACCTTGCCGCGGTCCGTGTTGTTGGTGCACGCGACGTACACGCGCCCCGACGTCGGGTGCGGCTCGACGTCCTCGGGCCGGTCGAGCTTGGTCGCGCCGACGGCGTCCGCCGCGAGACGCGTCCGGACCAGCACCTCGTCCGTGGTGAACCCCGGGACCTGGCTCACGCCGTCGACGACGAGCGGGATCCACTCGCCGGTGCCGTCGAACGCGCCGTCGGACGGCAGGGTGCCCGTCCCGGTGATCTCCTCCGACGGCGAGTCGCCCGAGAACCGCGCGACGTAGAGGCTGCCCGCCGTCAGCAGCTGCTTGTTGTGCCCGCGCCAGCGGTGGCCGCGGCGGAACCGGTCACGCGAGACGAACTTGTAGAGGTAGTCGAAGCGCTCGTCGTCGCCCATGTACGCCGCGACGTGCCCCGAGCGGCCGACGACGACGTTCGCGCCCTCGTGCTTGAACCGGCCGAGCGCGGTGTGCTTCACGGGCGGCTCGTGCGGTGCGTACGGGTCGATCTCGACGATCCAGCCGAAGCGGTTCGGCTCGTTCTCGTAGCCGGGGTTGCGTGCGTCGAACCGCGGGTCGACCTCCTCCCAGCCGCGCGCCGTCGGCCGGTCGGCGAAGCCGTAGCGGCGGTCCGCCTCGCTGGTCCCGGAGGTCCGGAAGTACCCGTGGACGTTCTCCTCGCCCGACAGGACGGTGCCCCACGGCGTCGTGCCGCCCGCGCAGTTGTTGAGCGTGCCGAGGACGGTCGTCCCGGTCGGGTCGTCGGCCGTGCGCAGCAGCTCCGAGCCCGCCGCGGGCCCGGTGAAGGTGAGCGGCGTCGTCGCGGTCACGCGGCGGTTGAAGCTGCCGCCGACGACGGTGCGCCACGGCCGCCCGGCGCGGCGCCGCTCGAGCTCGACGACGCTCATGCCGTGCGCGGCCATCCCGATGCGGCGCTGCTCGGCGAGCTGCTCGGGCGGCAGCATGAGGCCCTCGTTGGTGTACTCGTGGTTCGCGACGAGCAGGCCCCAGCGCCCGTCCGACGACTCGAGGACGTCGACGTAGTCGTTGTTGTAGCCGAACAGCCGCTCCTGGAGCTCGGCGGTGAGCGTCGCGGGGTCGAACCGGTCGGCCGCGTCGAAGAGCGGGTCGCCCCAGCGGATGATCGGCGACCAGCGGTAGCCGTCGGGGACGACCAGCGCGTCCGTCGAGGCGGGTACGGGCGCGATGGGTGCGAACGGGAGCCGCGTCCGCCCGCGCCCGTGGGCGGCGGCCGGCGCCGCGTCGCCGACGACGGACGTGATGACGACCGCGCCGCCGGCCGCCGCGGCCCCGAGGAGCAGCGCGCGTCGCGACAGCGCGGCGCCCGCGACGTCGCGGAACGTCTCGTTCGCGCTCGTGTTCGGCACGTCGTGGAAGCACGCGTCGGCGCACTTGAGCCGGCACGTGACGGGAGAGCGCTTGCCGTGCGTGCGGCCCGCCATGAGCAGCGGGAGCACCGTGCGTCCCGCGGGAGCCGCGGCCAGCTCGGCCTCCGGGGCCGGCACGGTCCCCGGGCGCTCGTCCGTCGTCGTCATCTCGTCCCCCGCTCGTCACTGCCGCCGACCGCTGTGTCGCAGACACCGTGACAGCGCCGACTTGCGGCATGACCAACGGCGGGTGACGCGCAGTCGAACGTCCCCCGACGTGCACCGACGCACGCAGGTGGGCCGTTCGGCGCCGCTGCGCCGAACGGGTGCACGCGCTGATCCGATCTTGCGGAGCGCACCGTGTCAACCACTAGCGTGACCAAGGTCACAAAGGCTGTGACGGCTTCACCGGCGAAAGCAGGGGCAGGCAATGGGTCTGGTCAGCACAGGGAGACGCGTCCTCGGCGTCGCGGCAGCGATGGCGCTCGCCGTCGGCGTCGCGGCGGCACCCGCGAGCGCGAACTCGGACAGCGACAGCCGCTCGTACGGGGGTGTCACCCTCTCGACGTACGTGTACATCGACGACTGGTCCGGGTGGGACAACTGCGGGTACTTCCGCACGTACGCCAAGACCTCGAAGCAGGTCGCGGCGCTCACCCACTCGGTCGAGTGGGACCCGATCGGCATCGGCGCGAGCGCCACCATCAAGGGTGTCGGCGTCTCGATCTCCGGCAACAGCGGGGGATCGCCGACGGCGACGTTCACCAACCGGTACACCACGTACGCGGGGATGTCCGGGACGGCCTGCGCGTCCTGGAGCACCGTCTACCTCGGCGTGTTCTCGTCCGGCAGCACCAAGGTGGGTGGGCACTACCTGACGTCCACCTCGCACGTCTAGATGACGCATCACGGCACGCGGGTCGCCTGGGGTCGCTCCCGGGCGGCCCGCTCCATGACAGGTCTCGCCGCCGTCGCGCTGCTCGTGACGGGCTGCAGCGGCGAGCGCGACCTCACCGTCACCGAGAAGCAGGACGTCGTCCTCGACGCCCTCGCGCAGGAGCTCTCGCAGCTCGTCGACGAGCGCGGCCTCGTCATCAACCCACCGTCGGAGCGCCCGCGGCCCGTCGACCCCTACGCGACCGCGTGGCTCGTGACCATGGCGGACGAGGCGGGCGTCGAGCTGCCCGGAGCGCCGAGCGTCGCGGCCGTCGTCGACGACCCGGACGTCGCGGCCTCCCTCCGCGACGCCGTCCCCGCCGAGTGGTGGGCCTGGTCGCTCGAGACGATCGCCGCGGCCGGCGGCGAGACCCTCGCTGACGACGACGTCGTGGTCCCGGCGAGCACGTACGCGGACGCCCAGGACGACGACGACCGCGCCGCCCGGACGTGGATCGCGTCGGTGCTCGAGGACGCGGGCCGGCCCTCGGGCTACCCGGGTGCGCTCGCGGACGACCTCGTCGCCGCGACGGCCGACGGACGGGTGTCCGCCATCCGTGCGTGGTTCCTCGTCGACGCGTGCGCGCGCCTCGACGCCGACTGCCGGACGCCGCGCGTCGAGCCCGTGACGACGACGATCCGCGAGCCGCTCGACGTGCTGACGCTCGCAGCGGCGGCCTCGCTCGCACGGGCCGGCGTCGACGTCGACGGCTACGACGGCGAGGCGGCGCGTGAGCTCGCGGAGGAGGCGCTCACCGGGCTCGAACCCGGCAACGACGTCCTCGCGGCGAAGCTCGCGGGGATCGTCGCGGCCGAGGGGGGCGACCGCGCCCCGGCCGCGGCGTACCTCGACGAGGCCGCGGAGCGGTGGGACGCCGACGCCGGCATGTACCGCCAGCACGTCGTCCTCATGGGCAGCGTCGAGGCCACGTACGCGGCGCGCCGCATCCTCGGCGAGCGGTTCGTCGCGCTCGCGGAGGAGCACGGGACCTACGGGACGGTCGAGGGTCTGCTCGGCCGTCCGGGCACCCTGGGCGTCGTGCCCGAGCTCATGGCCCTGGCGATCCTCCAGGACCGCGACGGCGGCGTGCCCGACGCCTTCGCGGGCCGAGCCGCCGAGGTGAGCGCCGACTACTCCGGGCGGACCGTCCCCGCGACCGACGCCGGGCTCGCGCTCCAGGTCGCCGCCCTGCTGCTCGACCTCGGCGAGCCCGTCACGGACCTCGAGGTCGAGCCCGTCCCGGTGACCGAGGAGGACGAGCGCCTCGTCAACCACCTCGTCGCCGCGGCGCTCGACGGGACGCTGGCCAACGGCGAAGAGCTCCTCGCCGCCTACGCCGACCACGTCGACGCCCTCCCGCGCGTCGTCGTCGCCGACGGACCCGGACACCCGAACTTCCACACCCGGCTCGGTGTGCTGGACTACCTCGACCCGGGGTGGACCGAGGAGAGCCGTCAGGCGCTCGTCGACCAGACCCGGACGCGTGTGGGCTGTGCGGCGACCCCGCACCTGGTCACGCGCACCACCGACCCGCTCGACGGGTGCGACGTCCTCCTCACCGCCGACGTCGTCCACTCGTCCGTCGGCATCGACGCACTCGCGGAGGCCTCATGATCCACGTCGAGCACGTGACCAAGCGGTACCCGGGCGCCCGCGGCGCCGTCGTCGCGCTGCCGCCCACGAGCCTCGACGTGCGCCGCGGTGAGCTGCTGTGCGTCGCGGGGGAGTCGGGCGCCGGGAAGAGCACGCTGCTCGGCGTCATCGGGCTGCTCACGACGCCCGACGCGGGGACCGTCGTCCTCGACGGCCGCGACTGCACGGCGATGTCGAACCGCCAGCGGGACGAGCTGCGCTCGGAGCTCGTCGGGATCGTGCCACAGCTCCCGCGGCTGTTCCCCGAGCTGTCGGCCCTGCGCAACGTCGAGCTCGCACGTCGCACGCCCGACCGCGTCGCGACCGAGCGCCTGCTCGCGCACGTCGGTCTCGCGGACCGGGTGGACCACGCGGCGCGGACCCTGTCGGGTGGCGAGCAGCAACGGCTCTCGCTCGCCCGGGCGATCGTCAACGGCCCCCCGGTCGTGCTCGCGGACGAGCCGACCTCCGGCCTCGACGACCGCAACGCCGAGGTGGTCGGGACGCTGCTCGCGCGTCTCGCCGCCGACGGCGCCGCGGTCGTCGTCGCGTCGCACGACGCGCGCATGCGGGCCCACGCGACGCGGACGCTCGAGCTCACCGTGCGGAGCGCGGCATGAGGGCCGCGCGGCTCGCGGGGTGGCTCGTGCCGACGACGGCGGCGCGCTACCGGACCGCGCTCGTCGTCGGCGCGGTGAGCGTCGGCCTGTTCGGCTACCTCGCGCAGGTGGTCGGCAACGCGGCGACGAGCGCCGCGACGAGCGACGCCGGGCTCGGCTCGGCCGCGCTGCGCACCATCGAGATCGGCAGCTACGGGCTCGACCAGGACCCCCGCCCGCTCACCGCGGACGCGGCGGACGTCATCGGCGCCCTCCCGCACGTGACCGACGTCGGGCTGTGGGCGAGCGCGCAGGTCGCACCCGAGCCCGACGGCGGCGTGCTCGACGCCGTGGTGCTGTCGGTGAGCACGCGGTACGCGCCCATCCAGCGCCCGCTGGTCGAGGGCGTCGAGCCCGTCGGCCGGTTCGACGTCCTGCTCCCGGCGGGACTCGCGGAGGAGGCCGGGCTCACCGTCGGTGACGAGCTGCCCGTCATGTACAACGAGCGCGCGGCCGACGGCACGGGCGAGGGGCGGCGGTCGAGCCTGCACGTCGTGGGCCTCTACGACGACGAGGTGCTGGGGATCGACGACCCGCGGTCGGCCTACGCGTCGTCCGAGACGGTCGACCACTTCGTCGCCGCGGAGCGCGGCTCGACCCCCGAGTGGATCGCCGAGAACTACGTGCACCCGCGCGGGTACGTGACCGTCGACGAGCTCGACTCCGTCGCGCCGACCGTCCAGGCGCTGCGGGACGAGGGGTTCGGCGCGACGAGCCTCACGACGCTCCTGACGTCGGCGTCGTCGACGCAGCAGTTCCTCGCCGCGCTGCGGCCGCTGCTCGGCCTCACCGTCGCCGCGCTGCTCGCGGCCCTCGCGTGGTCGACGGCGAGCTCCGTCCTCGCCGCGCGGCGGGCGGAGATCGGGGTGTTGCGGGCCACCGGCTGGCGCCTGTCCGAGGTGCGCACGACGTTCACGCTCCAGCTCGCGGCGCTCGGCGCCGTCGTCGGCGTGGGCGGAGCGCTGCTCAGCCTCGCGCTGCTCGCGGTCACGTCGGTCGTCGCGCGGGACGCCGCGGTCCTCGGCGTCCCCGTCGCCGTGCCGTGGACGGCCACGTCGGCCGTGTGGCTGGTGGGACCTCTCGTCGTCGCCGTCGCGGTGTTCGTGCTCGCGGGCCTCCCGGCCGTGCACCGGCTGTCCCGCGTCTCCCCGGACGAGGTGCTGCGCGACCTCGTGCGCTGAGGTCCGGGTCCGGCGTCGCGCGTCCGGCGGTGCGTCGTGCACACCGTGACCGGCCTCGACACACTGGTCCGGACACACCGGCCGGGACCGCACCGCGGCGCCGCGCCGTCGCCCGCGACGCAGGAGGAACGCATGGGAGTCCTTGCCGAGCTGTTCGCCGGAACCCACGCCGAGGCGCTCGCGCGCGCCGACGTCCTCGAGTCGGGCGCCGTCCCGCCGCCCGCACCGCACCTCGAGCTGACGACGGTCACGCCCGTGGACCTCGAGGTGCTCGGCGAGATCGCCGCGCGCGCCGTCCAGTTCGGCGTGGGCGACCTCGAGATCGCGGAGATCGACCTCGAGCACGAGTCGCTCTTCCGGCTCCCGCCGTTCCTGTGCGAGGTCCTCACCGAGCTGGGCCGCAGCGAGGACCCCGAGACGCTCGGCGAGGTCGCCGAGCAGTGGGCCGCGTCGGAGGAGATGGGCGTCCCGGGCGAGGACCTCACGCACGTCGTGCAGGGCGTCGTCGACCTCGTGACCGAGGCGGGCGAGGCCGGCCAGGACGTCTACCTGTGGGTCGAGGCGGTCTGACGGGCACGCGCGGCGGGGCACGTCCTGCGGGCACGTCCCGGGTACGTCAGGCGGGGCCCCGGACGCGGTGCGGCTGCGCAGCGGCGGCACCGGGTCTACCGTGAGCGAGGAAGATCACCGAGGAGGGGGTTCGCCCGTGGGTGAGCAGAAGCAGGACATGGTGGCGAAGGCCCTCGGCCTCGCTGTGGCGCTCGGCGCGGCGTGGGTCGCGCAGCAGCTCATCAACCAGGTGTGGACCCGCACCTTCGGTCACAAGCCGCCGAAGCCCGAGGACGAGGGCGACTCGCGGTTCGGCGAGGTCGCCGCCGCCGCGACGGTGACGGGCGCCGTCGTCGCGCTCGCGCGCGTGCTCGCGACCCGCGGGGCCGCACGCTTCATCAAGTAGTCGCGCGCGCCGTCACGTCGTCGCGTCGCCCGGCCGTCCGCGGTCGACGCGGGGACCCTCCACGTCTCCGTCCGCGCGCTCCATGTCCCGGGTGAGCTCGTCGACGACGAGCCGGTCGTGGTCGACCTTGCCCGTCCGGAACCCGGCGCGGGACACCATGTGCGCCGTCACGGGTGAGGTCAGCAGCTGGAACAGCACGACGAGCACCATGACCCACAGCGCGGACAGCGTCCGCAGCCGCAGCTCGAGCCCCAGCAGCACGAGCATGAGGCCGAGGACCTGGGGCTTGGCACCCACGTGGGTCCGTGCGAGGAGGTCCGGGAAGCGCACGACGCCGACGCCCGCCGCGAACGTCAGCAGCGCACCCGCGAGCAGCACCACCGACGACGCGGCGTCGAGCACGCCGGCCAGCGTGTCGTTCATCGGGTCGCCTCCCCGTCGTCGTGCCGGCCGGCCTCGCGCTCGCCCCGTCGGCCGGTCCCGTCGTCACCCGTGACCTCACCCGTCGCGGTGCCGCCGTGGTGCTCGTCGTCGTGGCGGTGCAGGTCGTCGTCGGCCTCCTGGGCGCGCGCCGCCTCGAGCGCGGCGAGCTCCTCGCGGGTCAGGAGCCGGCCCTCGCCCTCGGGCTCGACCGACGCGAAGCGCGCGATCGTCACCGAGCCGACGAACCCGACGAGCGCGAGCGCGAGGATCATCGGCAGGGTGTCGATGCGCCGCGACCACGCGGCCTCGAGCGCGACGGCACCGACCAGCGCGCTCGTGAGGATGTCGAGCGCGACCGTCCGGTCGAGCATGCTCGGGCCCTTCTCGACCCGCACGAGCGCGAGGACGGCCGTCGCGGCCAGCAGCGTCGCGGCGGCGACGACGACGGGCAGGATCATCGGCCGGCCTCCGTTCCCGTGGTCCCTCGATGGCCCGTCCCGTGCCCGTGCCCGTGCGCGTGCCCGTGCGCGTGCCCCGTCCCGGCGCGCTCGGCGTCGGCGGGCGGCTCGTGGAGCGGGTCGCCGGGCCGCCAGGTCGAGAGCCCGGCCGCGGCGAGCTCGTCGTCGGACGCGAGCGCGCGCAGGATGCGGGCCTCGGTGTCGAGGGCGTGGTGGCGGGCGCCCTCGACACCGCCCGAGAGGCCCACGTCGAGCACGTGCACGTACAGCGTGCCCGTGACGCGGTGCGCCTCGACGATCACCGACCCGGGGATCAGGGACGTGACGGCCGCGGTGAGCGTGAGGTACAGGTCGGACTCGGCGCGCAGCCGCACCGCGACGACCGCGCTGCGCGGGGTGCGGCGCGGGTGCAGCGCGAGGAACGCGACCTGCCAGCTCGCGCGCACGACCTCGGCGAGGAACCACCCGGCCAGGCCGAGCAGCCGCAGAGGCCGCGCGCGGACGTGCGAGTCGATCTGCGGCATCGGCAGCGCCGCGACCACGACGACCCCGAGCACGAGCCCGACGAGGAGCGTCCCGACGGCGAAGTTCCCCCAGAGCATCGCCCAGACGACGGCGAGCCAGAGGGCGGTCGCGACGCGCACGCGCAGCGCGCGGCGGCGGGGGTGCAGGCTCACGGCTCACCACCGTCCTCGAGGTCGGCGCCCTCCTCGACGACGCCCGTCTCACCCGACCGTCGCGCGTCCTCCGTGACGTCGGCCGAGCGACCCTCGCCGCGTCCGCCCGGCAGCACCGCGGTGACGTACTGCTGCGGGTCCCGCAGGGTCTCGGCCGCGCGCGTCGTGTAGTCGTACAGCGGTCCGGCGACGAGTGTCAGGCTCGCCCCGGCGACGACGAGCGCGGCCGCCGACCCGACCATCCCGCGCGGCAGGCGCACGTCGGGCGCCTCCTCGGGTGCGGGCTGCCAGAACGCCTTGTTCCACGCCTTGACGATCGCGTAGAGCGTCAGCAGCGACGTGACGACGCCGCCGGCGACGAGCGTGTACGCGAGCGGCGAGCCGTCCGCGACGCCCGCCTGGACGAGGCCGGCCTTGCCGAGGAAGCCCGACAGCGGCGGGATGCCCGCGAGGTTCATCGCCGGGAGGAAGAACATGACGGCCAGGAGCGGCGCGAGCCTCGCGAGCCCCCCGAGCGCGTCGAGCGACGTCGAGCCGCCGCGGCGCTCCATGAGCCCGACGACGAGGAACAGCGTCGTCTGCACCGTGATGTGGTGCGCGACGTAGAACACCGACGCCGCGAGCCCCGCGTCAGAGCTCAGCGCGATGCCGAACACCATGTAGCCGATGTGGCTGACGAGCGTGAACGAGATCATGCGCTTGACGTCGTTCTGCGCGACCGCACCGAGGATGCCCACGAGCATCGTCACGAGCGCGACCCACATCAGCAGCGTGTCGGCCCGCCCGTCGGGGAACAGCAGCGTCTGGGTCCTGATCATCGCGTAGACGCCGACCTTGGTGAGCAGGCCCGCGAAGACGGCGGTGACCGGCGCGGGGGCCGTCGGGTAGGAGTCCGGGAGCCACGCGAAGAGCGGGAACACCGCGGCCTTGATCCCGAAGGCCAGCAGCAGCATGAGCTGCAGCACGAGGCTCACGCCGGGGTCGATCTCGGCGAGCCGGTAGGACAGCTGCGCCATGTTCACGGTGCCCGTGGCGGCGTAGACGAGCGCGATGGCGAGCAGGAAGAGCACGGAGGACAGCAGCGACACGACGACGTAGATGGTCCCCGCGCGCACGCGTTCACCTGTCCCGCCGAGCGTGATGAGCACGTACGACGCGGCGAGCAGCATCTCGAAGCCGACGAAGAGGTTGAACAGGTCGCCGGTCAGGAACGCGTTGGCGACCCCCGCGGACAGCACGAGGTACGTGGGGTGGAAGATCGCGACCGGGGTCTCGGC
This sequence comes from Cellulomonas carbonis, assembly GCF_014636275.1. Taxonomy (GTDB): domain Bacteria; phylum Actinomycetota; class Actinomycetes; order Actinomycetales; family Cellulomonadaceae; genus Actinotalea; species Actinotalea carbonis. The sequence continues at coordinate 83,941 of NZ_BMEB01000002.1, read as the reverse complement.
GTTCTTGTCCGCGATGCCCTGCGCGAGCGAGTACACGAGGACGCACAGCGTCACCGCGGACGACACCGTGAGCATGAGGGTCGACAGTCGGTCGGCGACGAGGTTGATCCCGACGGGCGCCGCCCAGCTCCCGACGTCGAGCACGAGCGGGCCGTCGTCGGCCGCCGCGAGCAGCAGCACCGAGGTGACGAGCGACAGGGTGAGCGCGACGACGCTGATGAGGCCCTGGGCCCGCGCGTTGCGCCACAGCGCCAGCGCGAGCCCGGCCGCGGCGAGCGGCAGGACGACGGGCAGCGGGACCGCCCACGTGAGGTCGGTCAGGCTCAGGCCGTTCACCGCACGTCACCGCCCTCGGCCGACTCGACGCGCCGCGACCCGGGGGCCGCGTCGGGCTCCGGGGGTGCGCCCACGGGCGCGCCCGTCTCGTCGTGCACGTCGGCCGCCTCCTGCTCGAGCGTGCGCGTCTCGTCGTCGTCGCTCTCGTACGCGGCGAGGTCGGCGGCCGCTCGTGCCGCGACGCGACGGTCCTCGAGGTCGTCCTGCACCTCGTCGTGGTGGTTGAGCTGCCACGAGCGGTAGGCGAGCGCGAGCAGGAAGGCCGTCATGCCCAGCGTGATGACGATCGCGGTCAGGACCATGGCCTGAGGGAGCGGGTCGCTCATCGCGTCCTCGTCCGTGCTGCCGATGATCGGCGCCCCGCCCGCACGGCCGCCCGCGACCAGGAACACGACGTTGACGGCGTTGCTGAGGAAGATCACGCCGAGCAGGACGCGCGTGAGCGAGCGCTCGAGCAGGAGGTAGACCCCGACGGCGGCGAGGGCCCCGGCGACGACGACGAGCGTGAGGTTCGGTGCGGTGTCGATCATCGACCTCCCTCCCTGGTCCCCGTGCCGGTGGCGACGGCGCCCGCCGCCTCGGTCGTGGTGCGGTGCATGGGCGTGCCGGCCCCGCCGGGGTCGCCGTCGTCGTCGCGGTCCACCGCGTCGGGGTCGGACGCGTCGGGGGCGGCGTCCTCGGTGTGCCGGTCGATCTCGGCCCCCAGGCTGCGCAGCACGTCGAGCACGAGGCCGATGACGAGGAGGAAGACCCCGATGTCGAAGAAGACGCTGGTCACGAGCTTGACCGGCCCGAGCACGGGCACCGCGAACTCGACGATCACGCTCTCGAGCAGCGAGCCGCCCGCGAGGATCGCGAGCAGGCCGACGCCCGCCGAGAGGAAGAGCCCGAGCCCGAGCAGCAGGCCGGGGTGGACCGGGGCGGCCTCGCCGAGCTCGTACCGGCCCCCCGCGAGGTAGCGCACGATGAGCGCGACGCCGACGACGAGCCCGCCCGCGAACCCGCCGCCCGGCGAGTTGTGGCCCGCGAACAGCAGGTACAGGCCCGCGAGCACCATCGAGTGGAAGAGCATGCGCGTCGCGATCTCGAAGATCACGGATCGGCGCTGCGGCGCGAGGGTGCTGCCGGCCCGCAGCCACTCGCGGTCGCGTCCGCCGACCGCGGGGCGCCCGCCCAGCCGGCGCAGCGCCGCGGTGCGGTCGGGGACGCCCGCCCACACGTAGCCCGTGCCGCGCGCGTCGGCCGAGCGGAACCGGCTGCCGCTGCGCGTGAGCAGGAAGATCAGCGAGGCGACGCCCGTCGCGGCGACGAGCAGCACCGCGATCTCGCCCATCGTGTCCCACGCGCGGATGTCGACGAGCGTCACGTTGACGATGTTGCGGCCGCCGCCGAAGACGTACGCCTCCTCGGCGAAGTCGGCGGACACGGGGGTGTGCACCCGCGCGGTCGGTGCGACGAGCGCCATCCCGGCGACGACGACCCCCGCCGCCGCGCCGATGACCAGGCGCACCCACCGGCTCGCGGCGAGTGGCCGGACCGAGAAGTACGCGGGCAGCCGCCGCAGCACGAGCACGAAGACGACGAGCGTGATGGTCTCGACCAGGACCTGCGTGAGTGCGAGGTCGGGTGCGCCGTGGAGCATGAACAGCGCGGCGATCGCGTACCCGCTCACGCCCGCGAGGACGACGGCCTTGAGGCGTCGGCGCGAGTTGGCGGCGAGCACCGCACCCGCGACGGCCAGCGCGCCCACGACGACCTGCGCCGGGCGGTCCCACAGGCGCACGTCGGCCCACGACGGCGCAGGTGCGCCGACCAGCGCGACGGACTGGAGCACGACGAGCGTCACGAGGATGACGCCCAGGTAGAACGGCAGGGAGCCGCGCTGCGTGAGCGCCGTGAGGTCGGCGGCGGCGTCGTCGAGCCGGCGCATCGCGCGGCGGTACACGAGGTCGGCCTCGAGCGGGACGGCGACGCGGGCCTGCAGCCGCTCGACGCGGGCGCGCGCCACGAACAGCGCCGCACCCGCCGTCAGGACGAGCGCGCTCAGCCCGAGCGCGGGCGTGAACCCTGCCCAGAGCACGAGGTGACCGGCCTCGCCGGGGTAGGTCGCCGCGTGCGGCGTGAGCAGCTCCTCACCGGTCCCGGGCACGAGCGCGAGCACGAGGCCCAGGAGCGCGAGCACCGCGGCGGGTGCGACCAGCACGAGCGACGGGCGCGTGACGGTGACCGGCTCGTCGTCGTCGGCGGTGGGCTTGGACGCGAACGCGCCCCACCAGAAGCGCAGGCCGTACGCGACGGTGAGCATCGAGCCGACGACGACGCCCGCGAGGACGAGCGCGCCGCCGAGTGTGCCCGCCTCGTGCAGGAGCGCCTCGAGCGCGGCCTCCTTGGCGACGAACCCGGCGAACGGCCACATCCCCACCATCGAGAGCGTCGCGAGGGCGCCCGCCGCGGCCGTGACGGGCAGTGCGCGTCCCACGCCGCTCAGGCGCCGCAGATCGCGTGTGCCGGTGGCCGCGTCGACGACGCCGACGACGAGGAACAGCGCGGCCTTGAACATCGCGTGCGCGCCGAGCATCGCCAGACCCGCGAGCGCCGTGGCCTGCGAGCCGAGCCCGACGAGCAGCACGAGCAGCCCGAGCTGGCTCACGGTGCCGAAGGCGAGGACGAGCTTGAGGTCGTACTGCCGCAGCGCGCGGTAGCCGCCGTGGACGAGCGTCCACGTGCCGAGGACCGACACGATCGCCGTCCACACCCCGAGGTCGGAGAACCCGGGCGCGAAGCGTGCGACGAGGTAGATGCCGGCCTTGACCATCGCGGCGGCGTGCAGGTACGCGCTCACCGGGGTCGGCGCGGCCATCGCGGCCGGGAGCCAGAAGTGCAGCGGCACGAGCGCCGACTTGCTCACCGCACCCACGAGGACGAGCACGACGGCGGCGGTCACGGCCGAGCCGGTCGGCGGGTCCGCGAGCAGCTCGGACAGCCGGTAGCTCCCCGTCTCGCCCAGGACGACGAGCCCGACGAACATCGCGAGGCCGCCCGCGGTCGTCAGGACGATCGCCTGCATCGCGGCGCGGCGCGACGCCTTCCGGTCCGAGTAGTGCCCGATCAGCAGGTAGGAGAAGACCGTGGTCAGCTCCCAGAAGACGTAGAGCATGAGCAGGTCGTCGGTCGTGACCAGGCCGAGCATCGCGCCCGCGAACGCGACCAGGACCCCGCCGAACCGGCCGAGCCCGCTCGCCGTCGCCGAGAAGTACGCGGCGCAGTACACGAGCACGAGCGCCCCGACGCCCCCCACGACGACGACCATGAGCCAGGAGAGCGTGTCGAGCCGGAAGGCCAGCTCGATGTCGAGCGCGGGGACCCACGCGACGGTCTCGACGGGTCCGTCGCCGGCGAGCACCGCGCGCGTCCGGGTCAGCGCCCAGACGGCGGCCGCGGCCGGTGCGAGCGCGAGGCCGAAGAACCCCTTCCTGCCGAGCCGGCGCACGACGACGGGCGCGAGCAGCGCGAGAGCCGCGTGGACGACGAGCAGCAGGAGCACGTGGCCTCCGTCCGTTCGAGGGCGGTGGTCGAGGGTGCCGGTGCCGACGGTGCGAGGGAGGGACAGCGGTCCGGGGACCGGTGTGCAGGGGCCGTCACGGGCCGTTTGATCGTACCTTGCCGATCCGTTGGGAACCCGGTGAGGGACGGTCCGGTGACCGGCCTCACGCGGGCCCTCGACTGCCCGATCGGCCCACGCGCCGGGCACGCCGCAGGTGGTGGGGTGGTCCCATGACGTGGTGGCGGCGCCTCCTGGGCGCGGGCGGGGGCAGCGGCGCGGACGCAGGCGACGGCGTGCGGGAGGGTGGCCGGGGCGGCGTCCCGGCCGAGGTCCCGGACCGCCTGGTCGAGGCGGCCCCGCCCGCCGCTCCGTCCGTGGGCGAGGTGTACCCGCTCACGCCCGCGGCCGCCGACGACGTGGCCGCGCTGCTCACGGTCGCCCCCGGCCTGGGGCCCGTGGGCGAGCTCGTCACGACCGGCTCCGGCCGCCGCGTGCTCGCGGTCGAGGCCGACGCGGCGGACCTGCTGCCGCTGTGGCACCGCATGCGCGACCTGCACCCGACGACCGGTCTGTGGCCCGTGCTCATCGGGCCGGACCCCGGGGACATGTTCTCCGCGCTGCCCGGCTCGGGCGACGACCACGACGACGCCGCCGAGCTCGAGCGCGCCGCCGGGCTCACGGTCGACGACGTGTGGGCCGAGCACGGCCCCGACGACGACGACGCGTACGCCGTCGACGCCCGCCCGCCGTCGGCGCTCGAGCCCGAGGACGAGCCGTTCGGCGTCGCGCGGACGCGCGGGATCCTCGCTCTGGTCCCGGGCGCACCCTGGGACGCGCCCGCCGTCCTCGGCTGGAACGGCGGCTGCAACGTCGACGTGACCCCCGCCGAGCACGCCGTCGTCCTGCGCCACTGGCACGAGCGCCACGGCGCCGAGCTCGTGGGCATGGACGCCGACCAGGTCATGGAGCTCCTCGTCGCGCGACCGCCCTCGACGCCGGACGAGGCGCTCGCGGTCGCGCTCGAGCAGTACGCGTACTGCCCGGACTCCGTCGCGCAGGGGACGGGCTCGGTCACCGACCTGGCCCGCACGCACGCGCCCGCGGGGTCGTGGCACCTCTGGTGGGACTGACGCGTCGGGCCTCGGCCCCGGACTGACGCACCGGCGGGCCACGCGGCCACGCGGTCAGCCGATCGGGACCGCCGAGCCGGTCACGCGGACGCGACGGTCGTCCGCGAGGACGTCGACGACGAGGCGGCTCGGTGCACCCATGTCGTGTCCCTGGAGGACGACGACCCGCGACGGCGCGGGCACGAGGCCGAGGTCCCGCAGGTAGCCGCCGAACGCGGCCGCGGCCGAGCCGGTCGCGGGGTCCTCGCTGATCCCCGCCGCGGGCGCGGGGTCACGCGCGTCGAACGTCGTGGCGTCGCGTGCGTGGACGAGGTGCACGGTCGTCCAGCCGCCCGCGCGCATGACCGCCGCGAGCGCGGCCTCGTCCTGGTCGAGGCGGGCGAGACGCTCGCGTGTCGCGGCCGCGAGGACGAGGTGGTCGTTCCCCGCGAACGCCACGTGCGGCGGGAAGCGCGGGTCCAGGTCCGCGGCCGACCACCCGATCGCCGCGAGCGTCGCGGCGACCTGGGCGGGTTCGGCCGGGCGCGTCCGGGTCGGGACGCTCGTGAGGGTCGCGGTCGGCCCGGGGTCGTCCGGACCGGCGGGGGCCGTGGTGACGGGCACCTCGCCCGCGAGCGTCTCGAGCAGGAGGTCGGGGCCGTGCCCGCGCTCGGCGAGCGCGACGCCCGCCGCGACCGTCGCGTGGCCGCAGAACGCGACCTCGGTCGTGGGTGTGAAGTACCGGACGCGGTAGCGCGCGGGACCGATCCGCTCCAGGAACGCCGTCTCCGAGTAGCCGACCTCGGCCGCGACCCGCTGGCGCTCCGCGTCGTCGAGACCGGTCGCGTCGAGGACGACGCCGGCGGGGTTGCCACCTCCCGGTGCGGATCCGTCGGGGAAGGCGGCGAGGCGCAGGACGTCGGTGCTCACCCCGGCATCGTCGCACCGCGGGTGAGGTCGGGATCCGCCGTGGGTCTCGATGGGGCGGGAGGGCGGCGGGCCTGCTCGCGTGCCGACATCCCGTTCTTCGGCGCGGGCCGCGCCCGACTTGAGGGAGTTCGTCCGCTATTCACCCGTTCGGCCGATCGGGCCCGCGACAGGGAGCCGCTGGACGGGCGGAACGGCGCCGCACGTCGTCGTCGCTCCCTGCCCTTGCGCGGGCCGCGGAGCGGGACGAGGGTCGAGGGGTCGAGGGACCCGCCGACGGGTCCCGTCGCCGGGGGGTGACGACGATGCCGGGTGAGGCGTTCGCGGGTGTGCCGGCCGCCGCGGGTCCGCGGCGCTCGCAGGCGCGCGCGGCGACCGAACCGCCCGAGCCGCCCGAGGACGGCTTCGGCCCCTCGGTGCAGCGCCTGCTGCGCCTGCTCCGGACGACCGTCGGCATGAAGATCGCGTGGACGAGCGAGTTCCTCGGCTCGGAGCAGGTGTTCCGGTTCGTCGACGCCGCCCCCGACGCGGGCGCGGGGGTGCCGAGGCCCGGGACGGCGCTGCCGCTGTCCGGCGCGTACTGCTCGCGTGTCATCGACGGGACGATGCCGGCGGCGATCACCGACACCTCGACCGACCCGAGCGCGGTCCTGCTGCCCGTCACGTTCGACATGCACATCGGGTCCTACCTGGGCGTCCCGCTGCGCTCGGCCGACGGCGCCGTCGAGGGGATGCTCTGCGCGGTCTCGCCCTCCAGCTCGCCGTCGCTCAGCGACGCGGACGTGACGTCGGCCCGGCTCATCGCGGACGTGATCGACGACATCCACCGCCGCGAGCTCGCCGCGGTCGCGGCGCGACGACGGCGCGACGCGCTGCGGCGGCTCGTGCGCCGCCTGTGCCGCGGGACGGGCCGTCAGCTCGTCGTCCAGGCGATCGTCGACCTGATGTCCGGCGAGGAGGTCGGCGTCGAGGCGCTGACCCGCTTCGACGACGTCGAGCGGTCGCCGGCGGAGTGGTTCGCGACCGCGCAGAGCCTCGGGCTGGGGACCGCGCTCGAGGTCGCGGCGGCCGCGTCGGCCCTGCGGTCCGTTCCCGCCGACGCGACGCACGCCCTGTCGATCAACCTCTCGCCCGAGGCGATCCTCGACGGCGCGCTCGACGAGCTGCTCGGCGGCCGCGACCACCGCGGCGTGATCGTCGAGGTGACCGAGCACGCGCCGATCGCGTCCTACGAGGCGCTCGAGGACGCGCTGCGGCCGCACCGTGAGCGCGGGGTGCGGATCGCGGTCGACGACGTCGGCGCGGGCTACGCGAGCATGACGCACGTGCTCCGGCTGCGACCGGATCTCGTCAAGATCGACATGTCGCTCGTCCACGGCCTCGACGGGGACCCCGTGCGGCGTGCGCTCGTGTCGGCGATCACCGGGCTCGCCGAGCAGATCGGCGCCGACGTCGTCGCGGAGGGCGTCGAGACGACGGGCGAGCGGGAGGCGCTCGTGGGGCTGGGGGTGCGGCTCGGTCAGGGCTACCTGTTCCAGCGACCCACGCCGGTCCCGACGGCCGCGTGAGGCGCCGGGCTACGGTTGCGCGGTGGACGGCCTGCGCATCATCGCCCTCGTGCTCGCTCTCGCCGCGACGGTCGTCGGCGTCACGACCTTCACGAGCGGGCTCGTGGCGATCGTGCGGACCGTGCGCCGCGGCGGCCCCGCCCCCGGGCGCAGCGACCACCCCGGGCGCCGCACGTGGCTCGTGGTGCGTGAGGTCCTCGGCCACGGCAGGTTCCAGCACCGGCCACTCGTCAAGGTCGCGCACTGGGCGGTGATGGTCAGCTTCCCGGTGCTCTTCCTGACCCTCGTCACCGGGTACGGCCAGCTCGTCGACCCCACGTTCGCCCTGCCGCTCATCGGGACCTTCCCGCCGTTCGAGTGGCTCGTCGAGGTGTTCGCGTGGCTCGGGCTGCTCGGCATCGTCGCGCTCGCCGTCGTGCGGCAGCGCGAGCACCCGCGCCGCGGGAGGCGCGCGGACACCGGGGCGTCGGGACGGCGCGACACGAGCACCGCGGCGTCGGGACGGCGCGACACGAGCACCGCGGCGTCGGGACGGCGCGACTCGGACACCGCGGCGTCGGGTGCCCGGGACGACGGCGCCGCCGCGCCCGGCCCGCGGGCCTCGCGGTTCTTCGGGTCGAACTGGGCGCAGGCGTACTTCGTCGAGGCGATCATCGGCGCGGTCGTCGTCTGCGTGCTCGTCCTGCGCGGGCTCGAGTACGCGCTCGCGGCCCGGCCGCCGGCCGCCGAGGGGTCCGCACCGCTCGTCGTCGTCGACACCGCGGCCCTGTGGTGGCACTTCCCGCTGACGGCGTGGTTCGGGCAGTGGTTCACGGGGCTGCCGACGCCGACGCTCGAGACCGCCGTCGTCGTCGTCGCGCTGCTGAAGATCCTCACGTCGATGCTGTGGATGGTCGTCGTCGGCACGCGGCCCGCGATGGGTGTCTCGTGGCACCGGTTCCTCGCCGTGGTGAACGTGTGGGCGCGGCGTGAGGTCGACGGGTCGCCCGCTCTCGGGCCCGTGCCGCCGGTGCGCGCGGGCGGGAAGGTCGTCGACTTCGCGGACCTCGAGGACCTGCCCGAGGACGCTGTGCTCGGCGTCGGCCGCATCGAGGACTTCACGTGGAAGGGCCTGCTCGACTTCTCGACGTGCACCGAGTGCGGCCGCTGCCAGGACCAGTGCCCCGCGTGGAACACCGGCAAGCCGCTCTCGCCCAAGCTCGTCGTCCTCGCGCTGCGCGACCACGCGTACGCGACGGCGCCGTACCTGCGGGTCGCCGCCAACGCGTCGACCGAGCCCGGCGGGCACACCGCGCAGACCGGCCATGCACCCGTGCCGCTGCTCCAGCGCCCGGCGCCGGCCGACGCGCACGCGGACCTCGACGTGCTGTCCCTGGTCGGCGACGTCGTCGACCCCCAGGCGCTGTGGGACTGCACGACGTGCGGGGCGTGCGTCCAGCAGTGCCCGGTCGACATCGAGCACGTCGACCACATCGTCGACATGCGCCGCAACCAGGTGCTCATGGAGTCGGCGTTCCCCGACGAGCTCGGCCCGATGTTCACCAAGCTCGAGAAGCAGGCCAACCCGTGGGGGCTGCCCGCACGCCAGCGGCTCGCGTGGGCGAAGGACCTCGCGTTCCCCGTGCCCGTGGTGGGGGTCGACGTCGAGGACGCGTCGGAGGTCGAGTACCTGTTCTGGGTCGGCTGCGCGGGCGCCTACGAGGACCGCGCCAAGCGGACCACCCGGGCGGTCGCGGAGCTGCTCCACACCGCCGGCGTCTCCTTCGCGGTGCTCGGCGACGGCGAGCAGTGCACGGGCGACCCGGCGCGCCGCGCGGGCAACGAGATGCTCTTCCAGATGCTCGCGCAGGCCAACGTCGAGGTGCTCACCGAGGTCGGCGCGCAGCGCATCGTCGTGACGTGCGCGCACTGCTTCAACACGATCGCCCGCGAGTACCCGCAGCTCGGCGGCCGGTTCGACGTGGTGCACCACACCGAGCTGCTCGAGCGCCTGGTCGCGGACGGTCGGCTCGTCCCCGTCGAGCGCGACGGTGCCGGGCAGGGTGATGGTGGCGGGGGTGGTGGGAGCGGCGAGGGCACCGTCACGTACCACGACCCCTGCTACCTGGGTCGGCACAACCAGGTCTACGAGCCGCCGCGCGAGCTGCTCGGTGCGCTCCCCGGCGTGCGGCTCGCCGAGATGCCGCGGTCGCGCGAGCGCTCGTTCTGCTGCGGCGGCGGCGGTGCGCGCGTCTGGATGGAGGAGACGACGGGCACCCGGATCGGCACGGACCGCGCCGCCGAGGCGGTCGCGACGGGCGCCCGCACGATCGCGACGGCCTGCCCCTTCTGCACGATCATGCTGAGCGACGGCGTCGCCGCCACGGGCCACGGCCCGGCCGACGGCGACGCCCAGGTCCAGGTGGTCGACGTCGCCCAGCTCCTCCTCGACCGCGTTCGGGGCGACGCCGCCGGCACCTGAGGCGCGCCGCCCGCGCCGCGCTGCACCACCGCGACTGCGGGGAAAGTGCGTGCCGCTCCGCGGCACCGACCTTCCCCACAGCGGACCAGCGGCCGGACCGCGGTCAGTGCGCGGCGAGGCCCGCGACGCCCGAGCGCACCGCCTCGCCGGTCTCCGCGCCCGTCGGGAACGGGACGTCGACGTGCGAGCGCCCGCTGCTGACGCGTGCGACCTCGACGCCCTCGTACCTCTCGGACGGGGCGACGGACACGGCGTCGACGCGCGGCGTCAGGACGACGGTGTGCGAGATCGACCGCACGGGCTTGCGCCCCGTCGTGAACCAGCGACGGCGGTGCAGGAGATGCAGCTCGCCGGGTCCGCCGCCGACGACGCACGCGTGCAGCGTCACCGGACGCATCCAGTCGGCCGCGCCGGCGAGGGTCCCGCCGCGACGCGTGACCGCGGTCCGGCGGTGCATGCCGAGCGGGGCGACGTCCCAGTAGGCCGCGGCGAGGTCGCGCTGCTCGGTGACGAGGTCGACGTCCTGGGGGCCGAGGTCGTCGCGGCCGAGCAGGCGCGCCGACGTGTGGTGCTCGCGGGTGGGGGAGGGCAGCCCGGCGGCGTGGCGGACCTGCTCGCGGAGGACCTGGACGAGTCGCTCGACGACCTCGCGCGAGACCCCGCTGAACCCGAACGCCAGGCCCGCGCCCGTGGCCGGCGTGCCGCGGACCTCGTGCAGCTCGAAGCGCCCGTCGAGCAGGTCGACGCTGCTGCGCACGGCCGTCACGCGGTCGTAGGGGACCGTCGACGTGCGGAAGCCGTCGGACGTGCGGGTCAGGACCGTCAGGTCCACGGCACCCGCGATGACGAGGTGGTCGTACAGGTCCATGTCCGGCGTCGCGTCGCGCCGGTCGATCCTGCGCGGGACCTTGAGGACGAGGTGCTCGGCGCGCGGGTCCGGCAGGTGACGGCGGAACAGGCGCGGGACGTCCTCGGGCTCCTGGACCTCGTCGACCCAGGGTCCGAACGCGTCGAACTCGCGCGAGCGGGCCATACCCCATTGTGCTCCCGCTTCCCGGGGCGCGCAGCCGCTGGGCGCACGTCCGGCGCCGGGATCGGCGTCGTCCTCGGCGAGTCGCGCGACACGCCGAGCGGAACGCCGACCCGGGCGAGCACGGGCACGCCCCGTCGCCGGTCGGTGCGCGGCTAGCGTGGGGGCGTGGCCCATCTCGACCCGGACGCCCCCACGTGGCGCCGCGCCCCCGTCGACCGTGACGGCGTCCGCAACGACGCGCTGCTCGCGGCCGCGCTGTTCGTCGGCGCGCTCCTGAGCTACGCGCTGTGGGACGTCGCGGGGATGTACGACGAGCCCGCGCCGGCGTGGCTCTCGGTGCTCTGCCTCATGGGCGTCACGCTCCCGCTCGCGCTGCGGCGCCGGTACCCGTGCGCCGTCCTGCTGGTGGTCGCCGCGGTGTTCGTCGTCCTCGGCGAGTCCCAGGTCCCCGAGACCCTCGTCGCGAACATCGCGCTGTTCATCGCGCTGTACACCGTCGGGGCGTGGGAGCCGCAGCGGCGCCGCGCGACGGCGGTCCGCGTCGTCGTCGTCGTCGGGATGTTCGTGTGGCTGGTGGTCGCGCTGTTCTCGGCGACGACGGACCCCGACGCGTTCGAGGGGCTGTCGCGCGTCGGGACGTTCTCGCCGCTGGTCGCGTTCCTGCTCATCCAGCTCCTGACGAACGTCGTGTACTTCGCGGCCGCGTACTGGTTCGGCGACCACGCGTGGGCCGCCGCGCGGCAGCGGGCGCGCGTCGAGCTCCGCACGCGCGAGCTCGAGGCCGAGCGCCGTCGCGTCGCCGAGCAGGCCGTGTCCCTCGAGCGGCTGCGCCTCGCGCGCGAGCTGCACGACGCCGTCGCGCACCACGTGTCGCTCATGGGCGTCCAGGCGTCCGCGGCCCGCACGCTGCTCGGCGTCGACCCGGCGCTCGCCGGTGACGCGCTCGAGGTGGTCGAGAGCTCGGCGCGCGAGGCGATCCGCGAGCTCCAGGGCATCCTCGGGACGCTGCGCGAGCACGAGGGCGACGGCGGCGAGGCGCTCGGGTCGCTCGACGTGAGCCGCCTCCCCGCGCTCGTCGCCGAGGCCGAGTCCAACGGCCTGCCGACGACGTTCCAGGTGGTGGGGGAGCCGAGGCCGCTGCCGCCGCTCGTGTCGCTCAACCTGTACCGCATCGTGCAGGAGGCCCTGACGAACACCCGCAAGCACGCAGGCCGCGGCGCGCGCGCCGACGTGCGGCTGCGCTACCTCGACGGCGCGGTCGAGGTCGAGGTCGCCGACGACGGCGTGGGGCCGCGGCGCGGCGTGGTCCCCGAGGGCGGCTTCGGGCTGGTGGGGATGCGTGAGCGCGTGAGCGCCGACGGCGGCACGCTGCACGCCGGCCCGCGCAGCCGCGGCGGGTTCCTCGTGCGCGCGACCGTGCCCCTCCACCTCGAGGCGGAGCCACCGACGACGACCCGGAGCCAGGAGCACGCCGATGCCTGAACCCGTCCGCGTCCTGCTCGTGGACGACCAGGCGCTCCTGCGCGCCGGGATCCGCACGATCCTCGACGCCCAGCCCGGGGTGAGCGTGGTCGGTGAGGCGTCCGACGGTCGCCAGGCCGTCGCCGAGGCCGCACGGCTCCACCCGGACGTCGTCTGCATGGACGTGCAGATGCCTGACATGGACGGCCTCGAGGCCACGCGGCGCATCGTCGCGGACCCGTCCATCCGGGCGGCCGTGCTCATGCTGACCACGTTCAACCGGGACGACTACCTGCTCGAGGCGCTGCGGGCCGGGGCGAGCGGGTTCCTGCTCAAGAACTCGCGCCCCGAGCAGCTCGTCGACGCCGTGCGGTCGGTCGCGGCGGGCGACGGGCTCCTCGCGCCCGAGGTCACGCGCGCGGTGATCGAGCGTGCGCTCGGCGCCCGCGCCGAGGCCGTGGCCACCGACGGCGGGCGCCCAGCCGCCGTCGCGATGCTCACCGACCGCGAGGTCGAGGTGCTCGGGCTCGTCGCCCGGGGTCTCACGAACGACGAGATCGCCGCCGAGCTGGTCCTCGGCCGAGCGACGGTCAAGACCCACGTCTCGAACGTCCTGATGAAGCTCGGCCTGCGCGACCGCGTCCAGGCCGTCGTCTTCGCGTACGAGCACGGCGTCGTCCACGCGGGCTGACCGTCCACGCGGGCCGTCCACGCGGTCCGGCCGGCCGCCCTCCGCCCGCGGGTGGACCGCGAGGTTCCGCCCCCGGCCTGAGGTCCGCGCGCCGCGCGCTGCCTAGCGTGGAGGCGAGCCGGACCGTTCGGTCCTCGGCGTGCGGGACAGGAGGCGGACATGCTCGTGGTGGACGGGATCAGGCGGTCGTTCGGCGACCGGCTCGTGCTGGACGACGTCGGGTTCACCGTGGAGCGGGGGCGGCTCACGGGCTTCGTCGGCGGCAACGGAGCGGGCAAGACGACGACGATGCGCATCATCCTCGGCGTCCTCTCGGCCGACGCGGGGACCGTGACGCTCGACGGCACTCGGCTCGGTCCCGACCAGCGGCGCCTCTTCGGCTACATGCCCGAGGAGCGCGGCCTCTACCCGAAGATGAAGGTCGCCGAGCAGATCGCGTACCTCGCACGCCTGCACGGCGTGGACCGCACGACGGCGACCGAGCGGGCCCACGCGCTGCTCGAGCGCCTCGGCCTGGGTGCGCGTGCCGACGAGCCGCTCGAGAACCTCTCGCTCGGCAACCAGCAGCGCGCGCAGATCGCGGCCGCGCTCGTGCACGAGCCCGAGGTGCTCGTGCTCGACGAGCCGTTCTCGGGCCTCGACCCGCTCGCGGTCGACGTCGTCGTCGGCGTGCTCGCGGAGTACGCGGCGGGCGGCGCGCCGGTGCTCTTCTCGTCGCACCAGCTCGACGTGGTCGAGCGGCTGTGCGACGACCTCGTCATCATCGCCGACGGGCGCATCCGCGCGGCCGGCCCGCGCGAGCAGCTCCGCGCCGCGCACAGCGAGCCCCGCTGGGAGATCGACTCCGCGGGCGACGTCGGGTGGCTGCGTGGGGTCCCGGGCGTCGAGGTCCTCGACTTCGACGGCGGCTGGGCGGTCTTCACCACGGCCGACGACGCCGTCGCGCAGGGCGTCCTGCGGCGCGCGCTCGACAGCGCGCCCGTCGCGTCGTTCGCCCCGGTGCGGTCGACGCTCGCCGAGATCTTCCGTGAGGTCGTGGCCGACCGCACCCCCGAGGAGGCAGTCCGATGAGCACCACGCACGACGTCGACGCCCGCACCGGCGGCGCCCCGACCGGTACGACGGCTCCGGCCCGAGGTCCGGCCGAGCCGGGTGGGCGCGTGCCGCGGCCCGGGCACGGCGAGCGGCCGCCCGCCCCAGGGACGGTCCGGGCGGCGCTGCTCGTCGCCGAGCGCGAGGTCATGGCGCAGGTCCGGTCGAAGTCCTTCCTCATCTCGACCGCGGTGCTGCTGGGCGCGGTGCTCGTCTCGATCGTCCTCGGCAGCGTGCTGGGCGGCCGCGTCGACGCCGAGCGCGTCGCCGTCGTCGGCTCGGCCGCGTCGGTCGTCGAGGACCAGGAGGGCCTGGAGCCGGTCGAGGTCGCGGACGAGGCCGCCGCGATCGCCCTCGTCGAGTCCGGCGAGGTGAGCGCCGCGGTGCTGCCCGCCGACGACGACGACGCGGGCGCCGCGGTGCGGATCGTCGCCCTGAGCGAGAACCCCAGCGGCCTGGTCATGGCCCTCGCGGAGCAGCCCGAGGTCGAGCTGCTCGAGCCGCCGAGGGCAGACGAGGCCGTCCGGTACCTCGTCTCGTTCGGGTTCGGGCTCGTGTTCCTCATCTCGGCGACCGGCTTCGGCTCGACGATCGCGCAGAACACCGTGCAGGAGAAGCAGAGCCGCGTCGTCGAGCTGCTGCTCGCGACGGTGTCCGCGCGCGCGCTGCTCGCGGGGAAGATCCTCGGCAACAGCGTCCTCGCGTTCACGCAGACGGCGGCGATCGCGGCGGTCGCGGTCGCGGCGCTCGCGGTGACCGGTCAGGACGAGGTGCTCGGCATGGTCGGCGCGCCGCTCGTGTGGTTCGTGCTGTTCTTCCTCGTCGGGTTCGTGCTGCTCGCGTCGATCTACGCGGCGAGCGCGTCGCTCGTGTCCCGCATGGAGGACGTCGGCACGGTCCTGAGCCCCGTGATGATGCTGACGATGGCGCCGTACTTCCTCGTCGTCTTCTTCAACGACAACCCGACCGTGCTGACGATCATGTCCTACGTCCCGTTCAGCGCACCGGTCGGGATGCCCGTGCGGCTGTTCCTGGGCGAGGCGGCGTGGTGGGAGCCGCTCGTGTCGCTCGTCGTGCTCGGCGTGACCACGGTCGGCGTCATCCTGCTCGGCGCGACGATCTACGACCGGTCGCTCCTGCGCACGGGTCCGCGCGTCCGCCTGCGGGAGGCGCTCGGCCGCTGACCGGGTGGGTCGTGGGCGGCGTGGTCGTCGGTGGGGTCGTCGTCGGCTCCGGGGTCAGAGGTCCTCGGGGTCGACGACGAAGCCCATCTCGTCGGTGATCTCGCCGCCCACGGCTACGTGGACGAGGCGCGCGACGGCGACGACGAGCTCGCCGGCGCGCGCCCTCGCGACCCGGTGCTCGGGGCCGGGTCGCTCGGCGTTGTGCTCCTCGAGGTCGGCGGGCTCCCACCGCACGCGGTAGGCGACGGCGCCCTGGCTCGCCCACGGCACCGCGGCGATGACGGGCGGCAGCGTCGTCTCGCCGCCGACCTCGACCGCGAGCATCCCGTCCACACCGAGGTCGGCGAGGCACCCGTAGGCGTTCATCGGCGGCGGCGCCGTGAGGGTCGCGATGTCGTGGTCGTCGGCCGCGGCGTGCAGGCGGCGACGCAGCTCGTCGTCGAGGTCCTCGGCGCCGCGGGCCGGGCGCTCGCCGATCCCGGCCGGTGGCCCGGCCCACGCGGTACCGGGCAGGTTGAGCTCGGCGCGGGGGACGGCACGCCGCACCACCGACAGCGCCGCGTCCGGCTCGAGCCAGATGTCCGTCCAGACCGTGAGGTCGACGGCCGCGGCGGGGTCGGGGACCAGCAGCGCGCCCGGGCTGCCGCCTGTCGCGGCGACCCGCACGGCGCCGCCGAGGCGACGCGCGGCCGCGACGAGCCACCCGACGCTGCGCTCCTCGTCGCGCACAGGCAGCCCGTTGGCGAACGCGCGCGCGAGGCCGTCGCGGTCGCCGGTGCCGGGCCACGGCGCGTCGCCGCGCTCGACGGGCGCGTGCAGCACGTACGCGAGCGCGGCCGACGTCGGGATGCCCAGCGCCGACGCCGTCCCGGGGTCGATCGTGAAGGGACCGACGAGCGTGCTGTGGCGCGAGAGGCGCAGCACCCCCGGGTCCGGGTGCTGCCCCCGACCGCGGGGCCGCGCCGTCGTCGGCGGGGTCTCCCACGTGGCGCGCGGGAAGCGGCTCGTCGCGAGGACCTCGACCTCGTCGTGCCCCACGTCCGCGGGCAGCAGGAGCAGGTGGTGCTGGAGCGCGGCGTCGTCGTCGGCCGCGAGCGCGGGCAGGGCCATGGGAAGAGGCTAGGCCCGCGTCCCCAGCCGCCCGCGCACAGCCCGCGCACCCCCAAGCCCGCGCACCCACCCAGCCCCTCCACGGGGTGTGCGCGGTGGGTCAGACGCGTGAGCGGTGGAAGTTCTGGAACGAGCGTGAGGCGGTCGGGCCGCGCTGGCCCTGGTAGCGCGAGCCGTAGACCGAGGCGCCGTACGGGTGCTCCGACGGCGACGACAGGCGGAAGAAGCACATCTGGCCGATCTTCATCCCGGGCCAGAGCTTGATCGGCAGCGTCGCGACGTTGGACAGCTCGAGCGTCACGTGACCGGTGAACCCCGGGTCGATGAAGCCGGCCGTCGAGTGCGTGAGGAGGCCGAGGCGGCCCAGCGACGACTTGCCCTCGAGGCGGGCCGCGACGTCGTCGGGCAGGGCGACCGACTCGTACGTCGAGCCGAGCACGAACTCGCCCGGGTGGAGGATGAACGGCTCGTCCGGCGCCGTCTCGACGAGGCGCGTGAGCTCGGGCTGGTCCTCGGCGGGGTCGATGACCGGGTACTTGTGGTTGTCGAACAGCCGGAAGAACCGGTCGAGCCGCACGTCGATGCTCGACGGCTGGATCATGGCCGGCTCGTACGGGTCGAGGCTGATGCGACCGGCGTCGAGCTCGGCGCGGATGTCGCGGTCGGAGAGCAGCACGGGGTCACGGTAGCGAAGTGCTGTGCGACACGGGCGGCATGGCCGGGCGGGGAACGTCCGGTGAACGATCCACGGGTCCGTCCACATCCTTCGTGCGGGAACGGTCCTGGCTGTCCACAGAAGAGGGCGTGCTACCGGGTCGGTGTGCACACAGGTGTGGACACTTCCTGTGGATAACTTCCGGGACCCTGCGCGGACCGGGCCGACCGAGGTGGCACGCGGACGGTCGTAGGGCAGTGCCGGAGGGGTGCCGCGGGCCGGTATAGTCGGGGGTCGTGTCCCCTCGGGGGCGCAACGCGGGTGTAGTTCAATGGTAGAACTCCAGCTTCCCAAGCTGGTAGCGCGGGTTCGATTCCCGTCACCCGCTCCATCCACTCAGAACCATCGACAGGGCCAGCCCGGATCACTCCGGTCTGGCCCTTCGTCGTCGGGCGGACGGGTGAGCGCGACTCGCCGGGTGGCTCGGGCGTCAGGGCCCGGACGGCGTAGCCCCAGGTCACGGTCCGGACACGCGGACGTCGGCGGGGACACGGAATCCCATCGATCCGGTCACGACCGGGCAACTCCGACGTCGCGCTACCTCGCCCGCCCCTAGCGTTCGGGCCACCAGGCCACGACGACGGAGATGGGGCGACCATGAGGACCGACCGGCGCACTGCTCGGACCGCGGACCGGCGGAGGGCGACACTCACCGGGGCGGCGCTCGTGGCCGTGGTCGCCCTCGCCGGGTGCACCGCTGGGGACGGATCGACGGCGGACGGGGTCTCCGGCGAGGCGGGGTACGTCCAGCCCGGGCCCGACGAGTCCTGGGTGGTCCCCGGTCCGGACGCCTCGGAGCCTCCGGCCGGTCAGGTCATGACCGACCCGGAGCGGGACGCGCTGTCGACCTTCGCGCTCGACATCGACACCGGCTCCTACACCCGGTTCCGCGACGCCGCCCTCAACGGGATGTCGATCGACCCCAGCGAGGTGCGCACCGAGGAGTTCGTCAACTACTTCGCGCAGGACTACGCGACTCCCCAGACCGGGCTCGACGTCAGCATCGACGCCGCGGTGCTGCCGTTCCGCCCCGAGCACCGGCTCGTCCGGGTGGGCATCAGCAGCGCGGCGGTCACCGACGAGGCCCGTGCCGACACCGACCTCGTGCTCGTCGTCGACTGCTCGGGGTCGATGAGCGAGGCCGGGAAGATGGAGACCACGAAGGCGGCCCTGCGGACCCTCGTCTCCTCGCTGCGGGCCACCGGCCGCGTGGCCATGGTCTGCTACTCGACCGAGGCCCGCGTGGTCCTCGAGCCGACGCCGGTATCGGAGCGCGACGGTGTGCTCGCGGCCGTCGAGGAGCTCTCGCCGCAGGAGTCGACCAACGCCGCGGCCGGGCTCGCCCTCGGCTACGACCTCGCCATGTCGATGCGGACCGAGGGCCGGATGACCCGCGTCGTCCTCATCAGCGACGGGGTCGCCAACGTCGGCGAGACCGACCCCGACGGGATCCTGTCGCGGATCAGCACCCAGGCGAAGACCGGCATCAACCTCGTGTCCGTGGGCGTCGGCATCACCACCTACGACGACCACCTGCTCGAGCAGCTGGCCGACCAGGGCGACGGGTGGCACGTCTACATCGACTCCGACGCCGAGGCCGAGCGGGTCTTCGGCACGGGGCTGACCGGGTCCCTCGTGGTGGCCGCGACCGACGCGCGGGCCCAGGTCGAGTTCGACCCCGCGCAGGTCTCGGGCTACCGGCTCCTGGGCTACGAGAACCGCGCCGTCGCCGACGAGGACTTCCGCAACGACGCGATCGACGGCGGCGAGGTGTTCGCGGGGCACGCGACGACGGCGCTCTACGAGGTCGCGCTGCGCGAGGGGAGCTCCGCCGAGCCGTCCGACCTGCCGTTCGTCCGGGCGACCGTGCGCTACCTCGACGACGCCGGTCGGGCCGTCGAGCGCACCGGGACCCTGTCGGGTGCCGACGTCGCGACGTCGCTCGGCGAGGCCTCACCGCGGCTTCGTCAGGACCTCGTCGTCGCGGTCCTGACCGACCGCCTGGTCGGCGGGCCGTGGTCGTCGCTGGTCAGCGACTCGGACCTGCGTCGCGAGGCCAAGGCCCTGACGGGGGTCCTCGACGGCGACCCCGACGTGACGCAGCTCGTCCAGCTCGTCGACCGGGTCGCGACCTGACGTCAGCGTCCGTCGGGCTCGGACGCGAGCACGAGGACCGCGGCGACCGGCCGGGGCGGGACGGCCCCCTCGGCGGCGTCCGGGTCCGCGGGCGGGTTCGCGGCCCAGGCGAACAGCACGAGGCACGCGGCGACCACCACGGCGACGACGAGCACCGCCCAGCTGACGCCGACGACGCGCCGCCGCGTCCGCAGGTGGCTGTCGAGCTGGACGGCGGCGCGGGCGCCGAGCCGGAGGTCGTCGTTGCGGGCGGTGAGCACCGCGACCTCGGCCCGGACACGGTCCGCGTGCGCGGTGCGTGCCGCGCGGGCGTCGTCGTCGGCCTCGCGGGCCGCGGCGAGCTCCGCGTCGTGCAGGCGGGACTTGGCCTCGTAGAGCGCGGCCCGCGCGTTCGTCAGCGCGGTCAGCAGGTCGGGGAGCGAGCCGGTCCCGCGGTGGTAGCTCGAGTCGCGGGCGACCGACGACGCGACCGCGCCGCGCGGCGAGCCGGCCGCGAGCTCGTCGAGGCGTTCGAGGTCGCTGAGCCGCCCGGGCATCGTCGCCCAGGTGAGCAGCCCGACGGCCGCGACGACGAGGACGACGGCGAGCGTGACCGACCCACCGGCGGCGAGCAGGCGGGGCCGGTCGTCGTCCCAGCTCAGGCCGCCGATGCTGGTCAGCTGTGTGCCCGCGACCATGAGCGACGCGACGGCGCCGAGCGCCCCGACGAGCCACGTGAGCGTCGCGAGCGCCTGGGCCGTGCGGGGTGCGAAGGGGTTGGCCGACGGGTCCGCGGGCGCGGCCTTCGGGGTCGTGCCGCCGTCCTTCGCCGCACCCGAGCCGCCACCCCCGCCGCCTGCACCCGGGCCGCCGTCGGTCCCCGACGCGTCGTCGTCCGGGGCCTTCGCGCCGGGGCCGCCGACGGCGTCCGCGACGGCGCGCAGCGTGCCCGCGAGCCCGCGCGCGACCGACCGGGCCGCCGACCCGGCGAGCGCGCGCAGCGGCACGGCTCAGGCCGTCGCGGTCGGCGGGACCTCCACCGCCACGGACGAGACGTGCGGCCTGACCGCTCGCCGGACGTCGTCGGCGCTGAGGTCGTGCTCGGAGTCGAGGTGCACCTCGAGGAAGCTGCCCTGGGCGTTCTCGGACACCCAGTCGGAGAGCTCTGAGCTCGTCGTCCCGTGCTCCACGCGGACCGAGAAGATCGGCGGGTAGTCGTCGGACGAGGTGCGGATGACCTGGATCGGCATGGCGGGCCCCCGGGGTGCGTCGTGTCCTGCCAACGTCCTCCCGCGCCCGCCGGGTGTCAAGGGCGGGCGGGGTCGCACCGCAGGTCAGCGGCGGGCGGTCGTCCGGGCGGTGCCTCGCCCGGAGGCTCACGGCGCGGCGGGAGCCGGTCGCTCGTAGGGCGCCGTCATCGCGCCGTCGGGGTCGAGGCGCTCGAGCAGCGCGGTCGACGCGTCGCGCAGCGAGCGCAGCTGGGCCGGGCTCAGGGCGTCGACGACGAGCTCGCGGACCGTCGCGACGTGCCCCGGTGCGGCGTCGACGAGGACCGCCCAGCCGTCGTCGGTGAGGCGCACGTTGGTCGCGCGCCGGTCCTCGGGGCACGCGGTGCGCTCGACGAGGCCGCGCTTCTCGAGGCGGCTGACGACGTGGGACAGGCGCGGGAGCGTGGCGTTGGTGCGCGCGGCGAGCCCGGTCATGCGCAGCGTGCGCCCGGGTGCCTCGGACAGCATCGCGAGCGCGAGGTACTCGAAGTGCGTGAGCCCCGAGTCGCGACGCAGCTGCGCGTCGAGCGCGCCGGGCAGCAGCTCGACGACGGCGATGAAGGGCAGCCAGGCGGCGAGCTCGTCGTCGTCGAGCCATCGGGTCGTCATGTCGTCAGCGTAGCGCAATGGTTGACAGGACAACTAACGGCGCGTACGGTCAAGGTTGTCGGATCAACCAAATCGCCCAGTCGGAGGAGCCACCGTGACCGTCACCGGGACCACGCCCGTCGCCGCCGAGCGCCTCGGCCTGCCCGGGGGCTCCGGGGTGGCCGCGTGAGCGACCTCCTCCCCGCGGGCACCGACGTCGACGCGGTCACGCTGCACGTCGGCGACCTCGCCGCCCAGACCGCGTACTACCAGCGCGCGCTCGGGCTGACGACGGTCGCCGAGCGGGCCGCCGGCGTCGTCCTCGGGCGTCGCGGCGTCCCGGTCGTCGAGCTCGTGCACACGCCCGGGCTCCCGCAGCCGTCGCGCCGGCAGGCCGGCCTGTTCCACACGGCCGTCCTGTTCGACACCGAGACCGACCTCGCCGCCGCCGTGCTCACCGCCTCGCGTGACCCGCGGTCGCGGTTCGTCGGCAGCGCCGACCACCTCGTCAGCCAGGCGTTCTACTTCACCGACCCCGAGGGCAACGGCATCGAGCTCTACCACGACCGGGACCGGTCGCGATGGGAGTGGGACGGCGGCATGGTCCGCATGGCCACCGAGTACCTCGACCCGCAGCAGTTCCTCGAGCAGCACCTGAGCGAGTCAGCGGTCGACGGGATCACGGACGCCGCGGCGCAGGTGGGCCACGTCCACCTGCAGGTCGGGGACATCGCGAGCGCGCGGCGGTTCTACGTCGACGCCCTCGGCTTCGAGGTCACGTGCGAGTACCCGGGCGCGCTCTTCGTCGCCGCGGGCGGGTACCACCACCACCTGGCGGTCAACGTCTGGAACAGCCAGGGCGCCGGCCCGCGCGCCTCGACGCTCGGTCTCGGCGCGGTGCGCATCACGGTCCCGACGCGCGACGAGCTCGACGCGGCGGCCGACCGCCTGCGCCACCGAGGCCTCGCGGTCGCCGACGACGGTGCGGAGCTGCGCACCGAGGACCCGTGGCGCAACGCGGTGACGCTCGCGGTGGCTGCCTGACGCTCACCCCTCGGTGGGGTGGGGCCAGAACTGACGTTCCCGACCGCTCGCCCACTGCGCGACCAGCACCGTCGCGTCGTCCTGCAGCACGCCGCGCTGGTGGTCGAGCACCTCGTGCATCAGGCGGCGGAGCGTCTCGGGCGCGGGGCGGGCGTCGTCGGCCGAGCGCTCGAGCTGGTCCGCGAGGCGTTCCAGGCCGTAGAAGCGGCCGGCCGGGTCGCGGGCCTCGGTCACGCCGTCGGTGTAGAGCACGGCCCAGTCGTCGGGCTCGAGCCACTCCTCGGCGACCTCGCCCGACCCGTCGCCCAGCCCGAGCAGGATGCGGCGACCGCCGCCGAGCTGCTTGACCACCTTGCCGCGCCGCACGAGCAGCGGCGCGGGGTGGCCGGCGTTGACGTAGCGCAGACGGCCGGTCGCGAGCTCGAGCTGCGCGAGCACGCCGCTCACGTACATCTGCCGGTCCCAATGCTCACCGACGGCCTCGTCGATCGCCGCGCACGTCTCGAACAGCCCGAGACCCTCGCGCCGGCTGTTCCGGTACGCCGCGAGCGTCACCGCGGCCACGAGCGTGCCGTTGAGGTCGTGACCCGTGGCGTCGAACACGGCGAGGTGCGCGACGCCGTCGACGACGTTGTAGTCGAACGCGTCGGCCGCGACGCCGTAGCAGGGCTCGAGGATCCCCGAGACGACGAGTCCCGGGCAGCCGAACGTCAGCGGGGGCAGGAGGCTCCAGAGGAGCTCCGAGGCGACCGTCCGGCGCTGCCGCCGCGACAGCATCGTCAGCGCGTCCCCGTAGGGCGTCTTCGCGGCGATCATGTGCCCGGCCACGTGGGCGAGCAGGCGGTACCGGTCGACGACGGCGGGGTCCGTCGGGTCCGTGCCCTCGGGCAGCAGGAGCTCGATCACGCCGAAGCGGTGCACGCCGTCCAGGAGCGGGACCCAGAGCGTGTCGCCCTGCGACAGCGGCTCGAGGCGCTGGAAGACCCGTCCGGCGACGGTGCCCTCGATCGGCAGGACGTCCGGCGGCTCGGGCGGGGTCCCGCCGGGTGCGCACACCAGCACGCGCTGCTCGTAGTCGACCAGGTACATGCGTGCACCCCAGCCTGTGAGCCCGGCGGCGCGTGCGACGACGGCCGGCAGCTCCCCGGGCGGCGCCTCGTGGACGTCGTCGAGGAACGACCGGAGCACGGACAGCGTGCGTGCACCTCCGGAGTCGTCCATCACGTCAACGTACGGGCGCCCGTGCGGGACGGCGCGTCCGGGGCGTCGCAGCGGGTGTTCACGAGCCCGTTCCCGCGCACTTACCCGGTGACCCCCGAGGCGTTATCGTTCGACGCGGAAGGCCCGCTGCACGCCCCCCCTGAGCAGCGGGCCTTCCACACGCCCGGACCGGCGACCCGGGGCCGGGCCGCCGGACAGGACCCCAGGGCGGGGACCCAGGACAGGCAGACCCGCGACCCGGCCGACCGGCCGACGAGGAGGCACCGTGCAGCTCACCGTGACCGTCGCCGAGGCGCTCTCGCTCGCCGCCGCGAAGCAGCCGCTGCCGCCGTTCGTGCGGTCGGTGGACGCCGAGGGCTCGACGCTGCGGCTCCGCGTCGACATCTCGCGGCTGCCCGACGCGCCGTCCGCGCTGCGCTTCGTCGCCGCCGCGGTGGGCACGGTCGACGTCGTCGTCCGCTTCACGGGCTACGCCGACGGCGTCGCGACGCTCGCCGTGACGTCGCAGGCGCGCGGCCTCCCGGTCCACACGCTGCTCAACGCGCTCACCGACACCGCGACCGCACAGCTGCGCCGCCGCGGGCTCGGCGACGTGGTCGAGATCCGCCGCGGCGCGAGCGAGCCGACGGTCGCCGTCCACGTGCAGCGCGCCGTGGAGGCGCGCACGGCCGGGCTCGTCGTCACCGCCGTCGACCTGCGTGACGCGACCGTGCACGCGACGGTCGCCGTCGGCCCTCCGGGGACGGTCCGCCTGCCCTGATCCGGGTCCGCCCGCGCGCCCCGGGGATCACCCGTCCGGCGGCTCTCTGGCGCGAACCGGGCGGTGTTACCGTTCACACGGACCCGCTGCTCCCCCCCTGCGCAGCGGGTCCACTTCTTTGCCCGCCCGTGGCGGGAGTGCGCTCAGCCCCGGGGCTTCAGGCGGTGGTTGGGCATGGGCGGGGCGGGCAGCGGCGCGTGCGGGTGCCCGACGACGACGCCGAAGCGCGACCCGCTCCCCGGTGCGTGCGTGCCGACGTCCGGAGCGTCGTCCGCGGCGAGGTCCGCGGTGCGCGGGTCCCCGTCCGCGGGGTCGCCCGTCGCGTCGACCCGGGCGTCGTCGGCGCCGATCTCCGCCTGCCAGCGGCGCCGTGCCGCCTCGACCTCGGCGTGGTCGCGCCCGATGAAGTTCCACCACATGACGATCTGCTCGCCGAGCGGCTCGCCGCCGATCAGCAGCACGCGCAGGTCCTCGCCGTCGTCGGCGTGCAGCGTCAGCGCGTGCGCGCCGGGAGCGACGTGCAGCAGCTCGGCGCGGTCGGCGCGGGCCGCCGACGACGGCGGGACCGCCGCCGGCTCGAGCCCCGGCGCCGCGCCGTCGCGTGCCTCGTCCGGGCGTGCGACGTGCGGCTCGACCGTCACGCCCCCGCGGTCGACGAGCACGCCGTGCTCGAAGGTGGGGTCGACGTCGACGGTCCACGCGGTCCCCGCACGCAGGACCACCTCGGCGCCGACGAGCGGCGAGAAGGTCGGCACGGGCGACGTCGTCCCGGCGAGCGAGCCGAGGAACACGCGCGCCTCGCCCGACGGGAGCGCGGTCACGGGCGGGACGTGGTGGTCGAACCGCGGGGCCGCGTCGCGGTCGCGCTCAGGCAGCACCGTCCACAGCTGGACGCCGTGCAGGACGGTCGTCGCGTCGGTCGAGTCCTCGGAGTGGCTGATCCCGTGCCCGGCGGTCATGAGGTTGAGCTGGCCCGGCCGCACGACGACGTGCGTGCCGAGGCTGTCACGGTGCTCGACCTCGCCCGAGAACAGCCAGCTCACGGTCTGCAGGCCCGTGTGCGGGTGGGGCGGGACGCGCATGCCGCCCGTCGCGGCGACGTCGTCGGGGCCGTAGTGGTCCGCGAAGCACCACGCGCCGATGAAGGACCGCGCGCGCTGGGGGAGCGTGCGGCGCACCGTCATCGCGCGCGGCCCGCCGAGTGGCACGTCACGCGGCGTGAGCAGCTGCGTGGTGCCGGCCGTCGTGCCGTCCGCGCCCGTGCAGAGCACCTCGGTCGGTGCCGTGTCGAGGTTGGTCATCGCCCTCCGTCCAGGGGTCCCACAGGAGGCAACACCGCGGTGACCGTGCCTATTCTCGGCGGACCCGAGCCGAGGAGGCACCCGTGAGCGACACCGTGAGCGACCTGCAGGTCAGGGACGACACGACCGCGCTGCGCTACGAGCTGGTCTCCGGCGACGACGTCATCGGCCACGCGACGTACCGGTGGCAGAGCGGTCGTGTCGTCGTCGAGCACACCGTCGTGGACCGCGAGCGACGCGAGCAGGGCAAGGGGTCCACGCTCGCGCGCGGGGTGCTCGACGACCTGCGCTCGCGAGGGCTCAAGGTGGTCCCGCAGTGCCCGTTCATCGCGTCGTTCATCGAGGAGAACCCCGAGTACCGCGACCTGGTCGACGAGACGCCCGACGACGTCTGATCCGGCCCCGCGCCCGACGGCGCCTCGCCGGCCCGGACGCCGGACGGCGTGTCGCCCGGCCTCGCCTGGCGCGGCGTTCCTACCCTGGGTACAGCGAAGGCCCCTCGGAATAGGCGTCCGAGGGGCCTTGCTGCGGTCGTCCCCTGTGCCACCGCGAGGTGGCGGGTGACCCGGGTCGGTGTCCCGTGTCGGCCGGTCCTGCGGTCTCCCGCGGTCCCGGTCGGGGCCGTCCTCCGGCCGGTCCGTCGGACCGTCGCGTCACCGTACGCGCCCGGGCGGGTCACCCCACCCGGCCCCACGCAGGTCGCCCTGCGCGAGGGGTCCGGCCGTTCTCCGGTCGGTACCGGCCCGAGGTGCGGACCGGGTCGCCCCGGTGCCGCTACGGCTCGCGTCCCTCCCGGTCTCCCGGTCGGTCCGGCGTCGCCCTCGTGCCGATGAGGAAGTTCTAGACCTCCCGGAGAACGCCCCGCAAGCACTTGGTGAACCCGGTTTTCGTCCACCGTCCACACACAGGTTTGTCCACAGCTGTGGGTGGTGCTGGTGTGCTCTCCGCACAGCCCTGTGGACGAAATCTGTGCACGACAGCGGACGTGCCGAGGGTCACGCGCGGCTGCGCACGATCCTCTGCGTCAAGGGCCGACGACGCTGCTCGGGCCGCCGGGTCGTTCCCTCCCGCCCCGCGACGGCCCATGAGGGCTGGTTCCCGATCGGGGAAGGTCCGTGCCGGTATCCGGAACGGACCTTCCCCAGCCGCGCACGCCGGGTGCCTCCCGCGACGGCCCTGATCTGCCAGGACGGCAGGACTGAGCGCCCGTGTCCGACGTGTGCTCAGGCGTCGGCGCGGTTCTCCTGGACCATGACGTCGGACGCGTGGATGCAGACCATGCGCAGGCGTCCGGTGCCCGCGGCGACGAACCGGTGCCAGGTGTTCGCCTGCACGACCGCGACCTCGTCGGCCCGGACGCGCACGACGTCGTCGCCGAGGGTCACCTCCGCCTCGCCCCCGGCGCCTGCCCCGCACGCTTCCACGGGGACGCGACGCTGCACAGCCCCCAGCCGCAGGCGTCAGCGTCCGTACACCTCGAGCTCCTCGACGCGCACGCCACCCGTCCCGTAGGCCGACGTGACGCGCAGCCGGACCCACCGTGCGGCGACGTCGGGCAGCACCCACGTGTGCGGTCCCTCGGTCGCGGCGAGCGTCGCGGTCGCCGTCGTCGTCCAGGTCGTGCCGTTCGTCGAGGTGAGGACGACGACGTCGCGCGGACCGGAGCCGACGCGGGAGAACACGCGCACCGAGTCGACCGTCGCGGACCGGCCGAGGTCCACCGTGAGGTCCTGGGGCGCCGTCGTGGTCGGCCGGCGCAGCGAGCCCCACGACGTCGCAGACGAGTTGTCCACGGCCCGTGCGGGCTTGGACCCCGAGGAGACGGTGGACGTCGCCGTCGCGGGACGCAGGTAGGCGAGGTTCGGTCGCGGGTCGAACCGGTCGTGCACCGACAGCTCGCGGATGGACACCCACGACGTCGTCGTCCCGACCACGCCCGTCACGGTGAGCCGGACGTACCGGGCGTCGACCGTGGCGGCGAGGGTGTCGAGCGTCGTCCCCGCGACCGGCGTTGCCGTCCGGTCCACGACCGTCGCCCACGTCGCGCCGTCGACGGACGTCTCGACCCGGTACCGGTACGCGCGGTCGGCGTACGGCACGAGCTGGACGTTGCTCACGCGCTGCGCCGCGCCGAGGTCGACCGTGAGCGACTTCGGGAACCCCGACGCCGACCACCGCGTCGTCATGTCGCCGTCGACCGCGCGCGGCGCCTCGTTCCCGGTCTGCTGCGCGGTCGCGGTGACGGGTCGGCCCGTCGACGCGGCACCCGTGAGCCGCGCCATCTCGCTGCCCGCGAGCAGGAACGCACCGACGCAGAACGGCGGCGAGTCGACGTGCAGCGTGCCCGCGGACGTCGCGGTGGGAGCGGTCCGGGGCGCCGCGGCGGTGTACGGCGTCGCAGGCGCGAACCCGACGTACTGGCACCCCGACACGAAACCGCTCGGGCGCAGCGCGACGGTCGTGAGCCCGCGCCACGCCTTGACCAGCACCGGGAGGTAGGTCGCGCGGTCGAGGACGCCCGTCCGGACGCCGTACCCGATCGCGTACGCGATGAGGCCCGTGGCGCTCGTCTCGGGCTGCGGGAACGCCGACGGGTTGGTCAGGCTGGGCCGCCACATGCCGTCGCTGCCCTGGAGCGTGCGGAGCCGGTCGGCCATCCCGACGAGCATGTCGCGGTACGTCGCGGCCCGCGGGTCGCCGGGCGGGAGCGTCTCGAGCACCTGCGCCATGGCGGCGACGACCCAGCCGTTGCCCCGTCCCCAGAAGACCTCGGACCCGGACGCGTCGCGCGTCCCGACGTACCGGCAGTCGCGGTACCAGAGCCGCTCGGCGGCGTCGTACAGGCCGCGCTGGGTCGCGGTGCACGGGAAGACCGTGGTCCACCCGTCGTCGCGGACGTGCGCGAAGAGCGCGTCGAGCTTCGCGAGGTACGCCGGGTCGCCCGTCCTCCGGGCCGCGTGCACCCACGCGGGCAGGCCCATGTACAGAGCGTCGACCCAGTAGTACTGCGACAGCGGCAGGCCCGTGAGGTCGCGGGTCATCTGCGCGTCGAACGCCGTCAGCGACGCACGCGGGTCGAGCGCCGCGAGGTCGACGTACACCTGACCGGCCTTGACGCAGTCCGGGTTGAGCGTGGTCGAGCACGGCAGCGCCCAGGAGCTGCGCGTGCCCCAGGCGACGGCCTGCTCGAGGTACCTCTGGTCGCCCGCCGTCGTGAAGAGCCGCGTCCCGCCGTCGGCGTACGTCGCCCACGACCAGCCGTTGCGGGTCACGGTCGTGAGCGGCCACGTCGGCGCGTAGTAGTCGGCCGCGCGGCGCGTCGCCTCGAGCACCGCGGCGTGCGTCGGGACGTCCAGCGTCCCGACGACCGGGAGCGTCACCGCGGTCGGCGCGGCGCCCGTGGTGGCCGGGGCGTCCGGCGGGCCGGGGTCCGGCGTGGCCACCGCGGGTGCGGTGCCTGCCGCGAGGAGCGCGACGACGGCGAGGCCCACCGCGGCTCGACGGCCTCGGGACCGCGCGCGGATCGGGGTCGGACGGAGCATGACGACTCCTCCCGGCGCGGCCGGGTCCACCCCCCTCGGCGGTCGTCGGCCTGCGCTCGCCTCATCGTGCGCCCGCGCGTGGCCGCGGCGGAAGACCGGGACGAATCGGACATCGCCAGGTCACCCGATCGGCCCAGCGGCGCCCGATCGTCAGCCGCGGACGTCGTGGAGGTGGTGGACGACGTCGTGCAGGAAGTACTGACCCAGCGTGAGGACCGTGAAGCGTGAGCCGTTGCTGCGCAGCCCGGGGCGGTCCCACGCGTCGTCGTGCACGGCGTGGAAGCGGGCCGTGATCGCGTCCGCGGCCGAGCGCACCTCGCGCGCGACGACCGCCGGGTCCTGCTCGGCGTAGCGCTCGGTCTCGGCGGTCGCGTCCTGGTCCCAGTTCTCGAAGGTCGGCGAGTCCTCGCTGAGCATGAGCCGCACGCGTCGGTCCATGACGCGGCACACGTCGCGCACGTGCGCGCCGTACTCGAGCGGTGACCAGACGGTCGGCTCGGGGCGCTCGCGGACCTCGGGGCGCGCGAGGACGACCTCCCACGCCTGGGCGCACTCCTGCGTCAGCCGGGGGATCTCGGGTCCGGTCACCGAGCCCGCGACGAACGCGCACTCGGGGCAGGGGCGCTCGAGCACCCAGGTCCAGTCCTTGGTGTCGGGCTCGATGCTCATGGGCCGACCCTAGGGCCGCACAGGCCGCCGCGGCCCGGCCTGGCCGCGCGTGCCCGGGTCAGTCGTCGACGGACTGCAGCGCAGCCGCGAGCTCCTGCACGTAGAGGTCCATCCGCACGATGTCGTCGGGGTCCCACAGGGCGGGCCCCTCGCCGTAGGCGTTGAGCGCCACGGTCGTCGCCTCGTCGACGTAGCCGGGCAGCGCGACGAAGGTCCGGAAGCCGAACGACCGCGCGGTCCGGTTCCACGCCGGCCAGCGCTCGTCGGTGTCCAGGTCCTCGACGACCACCGAGGACAGCTCCTCGATCGCGGTGATGCACGGCCCCGAGCCGTCACGCTCCTCGACGCGGTCGCACGCAGCGGCCCGGTCGTCGTTGCTGGCCACCTGACGGACCACGCCGTCCCTGCGGACCATGAGGCTGCACGGGACGTCCGCGCCCAGCCGGGCGCCGGCCCCCGCCGCGTACTGGTCGAGCGTCGTCTGCACGTCGCCACCGAGGTCCTTCCGGCGCCGCACGCGCCAGGGTCGGTGACGGGCACCCTCGTGGGTGGTGGTCGACCATCGACCCGTCCAGTCTCACACGCGCAGCCCGGGCGGGACCGGCTGGACGGCGTGGAGTGTGTGATCCTGGGAGGACGCCGTCGCCAGCCTCTCTCGACTCCCGGCGGTCGCACCCTGGGCGCTGGTCGGCGCGCCCGGCGAACCGGGACCCGAGGAGAGACCCATGGGTATCGATGCTCCCGAGGTCCACGTGCTCCTCCAGGACCTCGACGGCGGCGGCGCACGGTGGTGGCTCGAACGCAGCGGCCCCGAGCCGTCGCGCACCGTCATGACGCTCCGGACGCCGCCGCGGCGCGGTGCCGTGTGGGTCGCGCGGCACTGGACCACCGACCGCGCGGGCGAGTCCGGGGTCGCACCCCTGCTCCTGCCCGACATCGCCCTGCTGACCAGCGAGCTCGTGGGCAACGCCGTCGTGCACGGCTCGGGTGGCGAGGTCGAGGTCCGGTTCAGCGTCGACGCCGAGCACGCCACGGTCGAGGTGTCGGACGCCAACCTCGACCCGCCCGAGGTGCGCCGCACCGGCCCCGCGACGCCCGGGGGGCAGGGGATGCGCCTGGTCGAGCTGCTCGCCACGAGCTGGGGTCATCACCGGCTCCCGCAGGGGCGCGGCAAGACCGTGTGGTTCGCCATCGCGCTGTAGCGCCCGCGCCGCGTCGCGCACCTACGCTCCCACCATGAGGCGCAGGAGCGACGCCGAGATGGTCGTCGTGGAGCTGACGGACGCCGACGACGTGCCCACGTCGCCGTCCGCCCCGTCGGCGGCGGACGCGTCCGGGCCCGGGGGCGGCACGCCGTCGGCGGTGCCTGGCACGTCGGACCGCGCGCGACGCCGGGGGCGGCACGGGGGGCGGCGCACCGGGGTGCTCGCGCTCGCGGCCGCGCTCGCCGTCGGCGCGGTCGTGGGGGCCAACGTCGTCGAGCAGCGTGCGGAGGCGGCACGGCGCGCGGCGCTGGTCGACCTCCCGGGCGTCGTCGCGCCGCTGCCGTCGGCCCCGGTGGAGCTGTGGCGCGCGACGGGGTGGTCGGAGGCCGACGTGGTCGGGGACGCGCTGCTCGTCCAGGGCGACGACGGCGGCGCCGAGCTGCGGGACGTCGGCACCGGGGCGGTCCGGGCCGCCGTGGGCGGGGACGGTCGCACGTGCACCGTCGTCGCGGCGTCCGCGATCCCGAGCGTCGAGCCGTCGAGCCTCGTCTCGTGCCGCACGCAGCAGCCCGACGCGTCCGGTGGGTACGCGGTCAACCTCGTCGACGCCGACGGCGCGGCGCTCGCGAGCGTCGTGCTCCCCGGCGAGGTCCTCCTCGAGCAGCAGGTCGACGACGACGTCGTGCACGTCGTGCGGACCGCGGACGGCTCGGTGCAGGTCCGGCGGACCGACCCGGTGACGGGGGACGAGCGCTGGGTGCACCGCTCGTCGATGCGCGCCGGCGACGACGCCTGGGCAGTCGTCGCGGTCGATCGCGTGCTCGTGATGGGTGCCGACAGCGCGCGGTCGGCGGTCGCGCTCGACGACGGTGCCGAGGTTGCGCGCACCGACGGCGACGGCGTCGTCGTGCTCGACGTCCTGCCCGACGGGCGTCGCCTCGAGGCCGTGCTCGCGCTGCGCACGCGCATGCGGGTGTCGTCGCCCGACGGCGAGGTGCTCTTCGAGGAGGAGGGTGGTCCGGCGACGTACTCCCTCGACCCTGCGGCGCGCGAGGTCGTGCTCCGCGACCTCACCGGGCCGGGCCTGCGCGTGCACGACCTGGCGTCGGGCGACGTCGTGTGGACGATCGAGGACGACGACGTCTGGCCGGTGCTGCACCTGGCCGACGCGCTCGTCGTCAGGGCCGACGACGAGCTCCAGGGCTGGGACCCGCGGACCGGTCAGCGGCTGTGGACGCGCGAGCTCCTGCCGTCGCCGTGGTCGGTCCTCGGTCCGGAGTCGGTCCTCACCGACGGCGCGCGCGTCCTGGTGCCCGAGCTCACCGTCGAGGGGGCGCGGCTCGTCGCGGTGGACCTCGCGTCGGGCGAGGACTCGTGGCGCGTCCCGCTCCCGGAGGCCGCCGACCGCGTCGTCGCTGCCCGGGGGCGCGTCCTCGTGCTGGGCGGGGGCGACGTCGTCGTCCTCGGGGCGCCCTGACCCCGCGGGGTCCACGCACGCCGTCGGGTGGGAGAATGGTCGGGTGCCGAAGATCATCGGCGGTTCTCTGAGCGAGCACCGCGAGCAGACCCGCAACAAGCTCTTCGCGGCGTTGTCGGCACTCATGGCCGAGCGCGGGTTCGACTCGATCACGCTCGCGGAGATCGCGGCGGCAGCCGGCGTCGGCCGCACGGCCGTGTACAACCACGTGCCGGACAAGGAGACGCTGCTCCTGGAGTTCATCACCCACGAGACCGACCAGTGGGTGTCCTCGCTCGAGCGCGCGCTCGACGGGCTCGACGACCCGGTGCTCCAGCTGCGCGCCTACATCCGGCAGCAGGCGCGGCTCAAGCGGGTGTTCCACCTGCCCACCGGCCCCGAGCTCCGCACGCTCCTGTCGCCCGAGATGCAGCGCCGCCTGCGCGAGCACGCCGTGCCCGTCGAGGGGATCCTGCGGCGCATCCTCACGGACGGCATGGAGTCCGGCGCGTTCGCACGTCAGCCGCTCGAGACCACCGTCCCGCTCGTGCACGCGTGCCTGTCGAGCCGCAGCCTGCCCGACGACGGCCCGGGGCGCGACGAGGCGGTCGCGGCGACCGAGGCGTTCGTGCTGCGCGCCGTCGGCGCCGCGGAGACGACCGCGGCGAGCCCCGCCCGCGCCGACGAGGTCGAGGCCGCGCTCGGGGAGTGACCCCGGGGCCGGGTGGGCTGCGACCGTCGGGACCGCCGTCGCGACACCGTCGGCGTGCCGCCGGACGCGCGCGCGGGCAGGCTTGCAGTCATGTCCGACGCGACCACCATCGACCCCGCCTCGCCGCTGGACCGTGACCTCACCGACGCGGTGGCCAGGACCGCCGACGCCGCCCAGCGCCTCGCCGACGAGCTGCCGGACCTGCTCGACGCGCGCGGCTGGACGGTCGCGACCGCGGAGTCGCTCACGGGCGGGACCATCGCGTCGGTGCTCGCCGCGGCGCCGTCCGCGCAGGAGTGGTTCCGCGGGAGCGTCGTCGCCTACACACCCGAGGTGAAGTTCGGCCTGCTCGGCGTGCCCGAGGGGCCCGTCGTCACCGAGGAGTGCGCGCGCACGATGGCGACGTCGACCGCGCGGCTGCTCGGCGCGGACCTCGTCGTCGCGGTGACGGGTGTCGGCGGACCGGAGCCCGACGAGGGCGAGCCCGCCGGGACCGTGTGGTTCGCGGTCGTCTCGCCCGACGGCGTGCACACCGAGAAGGTCGTGTTCGACGGCGACCCGGCGGAGGTCCTCACGCGGACGTCCCAGGCGGCCATCGGGCTGCTGCGGGACACTGCGCGGCGTGACTGAGCACGACGGCCCGACCACTCCCGCGCCCGCCGGCGCCCGCACCGCGGAGCTCGCGCCCGAGGAGCAGCACCTCGGCCACGGGCTGCGGGTCCGTCACCTCACGATGATGGGCCTCGGCTCGGCGATCGGTGCCGGGCTCTTCATCGGCACGGGCCAGGGGATCGCGATCGCCGGACCCGCGATCCTCGCGTCGTACGCGATCGCGGGGCTGCTCATCGTGCTGGTCATGCGCATGCTCGCCGAGCTCGCGGCGGCCCTGCCGTCGAGCGGCTCGTTCTCGACGTACGCCGAGGCCGGGATCGGGCGCTGGGCGGGGTTCACGCTGGGCTGGGTCTACTGGTTCACGCTGATCATGGTGCTGGGCGTCGAGATCACGGCGTCGTCGGCGATCATCCACAGCTGGGTCGCGCTGCCGCAGTGGCTCATCGCCGTGGTGCTCGTCGTCGGGTTCGCGGCGGTGAACCTCGCGGGCGTGCGCAGCTTCGGGGAGTTCGAGTACTGGTTCGCGGCCCTCAAGGTCGGCGTGATCGTCGTGTTCCTCGTCGTCGGCGTGCTGCTCGTGCTGGGGGTGCTGCCGGACCGCGACCCGGTCGGGCTGACCAACCTGCTCGGCCACGGCGGGTTCGCCCCGCAGGGCCTCGCGGGGATCGCGGCCGGGCTGCTCGTGGTGGTCTTCGCGTTCGGCGGCATCGAGATCATCACGATCGCCGCCGCCGAGTCCGACGACCCGCAGCGGTCCATCGCCCGCGCCGCCCGCACGATCGTGTGGCGGATCCTGCTGTTCTACGTCGGCTCGGTCGCGATCATGGTGCTGGTCCTGCCGTGGACGTCGCCCGAGCTGGTCGGCGGGCCGTTCGTCGCGGTCCTCGGTGAGGCCGGAATCCCCGGACTCGCGGCGATCATGGAGGTCGTCGTCGTGGTCGCGCTGCTCTCGGCGTTCAACGCGAACGTCTACGGGACGAGCCGGATGGCGTTCTCGCTCGCCGAGCGCGGCGACGGCCCACCCGTGCTCACCGCGGTGTCGCGGCGGGGCGTCCCGTGGGTCGCCGTCGTCGTCTCCGTGGTGTTCGCCCTCGTCAGCGTGCTGCTCAACTGGCTGCTGCCCGAGACGCTGCTCGGGATCCTGCTGAGCGCGGTCGGAGCGTCGCTCCTGGTCATCTGGATCGCGATCGCCGTGTCGCAGCTCCGGCTGCGCCCGCGCCTGGAGGCGACCGGGCGCCCGCTGACCGTGCGCATGTGGGCGTTCCCCTCCCTCACGTGGTTCACGCTCGCGCTGCTCGGCGGCATCGTGCTGCTCATGCTGACCGACGACGCCGCACGCCGGCAGGCCCTCGCGACGACCGTCCTCGTGGCCGGGGTCGCGGGCATCTACGCGGTCCGCGAGCGGCTCCGCCGGCGCCGCCCCGCCGTGGCGTGAGGCGCCCGGCTGAGGTGTAAGTCGCCCGGCCGGGGCGTCGGATGCGTGTGGGGAAGGTCGGTGCCGGATAGCGGCACGAACCTTCCCCGGTGGGCGGGGCCGCCTGGTGGCGTGAGTCGTCCGGCGCCGCCGGGCGCCCTCAGCCGTGCAGCGGGAGCGTGAGGACCTGCGGACCGCCGTCGACGACGCGGACCGGGACGCCCCAGTCCTGCTGGTTGAGGTGGCACGCGGGGAACTCGATCGACGGGTCGGCGTCGCACGACGCGGCCTGCGCCGTCACGTGGAGGACGCCCTCGGCGACGGCGGGGTTGATGCGCAGCGCGCGCTCGAGCGGCACGTCGTCGCCCGCGCCGTCGAGCAGCAGCTCGGGCGGGGTGGAGGACACCTGGAGCCGCGTCGACGGACCGAACCGGTCGTCGTACTTCTGACCCGTCGCGGGCGTGAAGACGACGTCGAGCCGGACCTCGCCCGCGCCGATCTCGCTCACGGGCCGCTGCGTACGGTGCGCGCCCGCGTCGAGGATCTCGCCGGACAGCCGCGCGGGCAGCCGCAGCCGCGTGATCCGGTGCGCCGCGGACTCGACGACGAGCAGGTCGATCGCGCCGTCGTCGTGCACGTCGACGAGCAGGCCCGACGGCTCGGCGAGGTCCCGCGCGAGCGTCGTGACCTCCCCGGACCGGCCGCCGTCGGCCGCACCCCCGCCGCCGGCCTCGCCCGCGACGGCGTCGTCGGCCGGGGCCCAGCGGCGGACCGCGCCGTTGTAGGTGTCGGCGATCGCGACCGACCCGTCTGGCAGGACGGCGACACCCAACGGGTGCTGCAGCAGCGCCTGGGCGGCGGGGCCGTCGCGGTGGCCGAAGTCGAACAGGCCCGCGCCGACGGCGGTGCGCGCGGTGACCGTCCCGCCGGCGGGCTCGAGCCAGCGCAGCGCCGAGACCTCGGAGTCGGCGAGCCAGATCCGTCCGTCGGGCCCGACGGCGAGGCCCGACGTCTGCGCGAACCACGCGTCGTCGCCGGGACCGTCGAGCAGGCCCTCGTTCATCGTCCCCGCGATGCGGCCGATCGACCCCTGCTCGGGGTCGAACGCCCAGATGGTGTGGTTGCCGGCCATCGCGACGACGAACGCGGCGAGGTCCTCGGACCAGACGATGTCCCACGGCGACGAGAGCCTGTGCCGCAGCGCGACGGGCAGGGGCGGCGTCTCGAGCGGTGCGCCGAGCGTGACCGTGAGGGCCGAGCCGAACGCCGTGCCGGCCTCGAGCGCGTGCGCGGGCCCGTCGGTGAGGAGGCCCTCGGCGGGGTCGGGCAGCACGTTGTCCGACGCGCCGACCATGTACTGCTGACCGGTGCCCGCGAGCGTCGTGACGGTGCCGTCGTCGAGGCGCACGCCGCGCAGCGCGTGGTTGACGGTGTCCGCGACGACGACGTCGTAGCCGACCCGCTCCCGCAGCTCGTCCGGGACGAGGCACAGCCCGTTGGGCTCGCTGAACCGCGCGTCGGTGGGGCCGCCGTCGACCAGGCCGCGCTCACCCGAGCCGATGCGGCGCACGAGCGTCTCGCCGTCGTCGGCGAGCTCGGCGAGGCTGTGGTGCCCCGCGTCCGCGACCAGGAGGTTGCCGTTCGGCAGGCGGATCGCCTTGGCGGGGAAGCGGAGCGTGCGCGACTCGACCGCGGGCGGCACGTACGGGCCGTCGCCGCGGTGCAGCGTGCCCTTGGCCTCGTGCTCGGCGACGAGCTCGCGGACCAGGACCTCGACGTTGTGCTTGTGCCCCTCGCCCGCCATGTGGGCGACGATGTAGCCCTCCGGGTCGACGACGACGAGCGTCGGCCACGCGCGTGCCGAGTACGCCGACCACGTCGTCAGGTCGGGGTCGTCGAGGACGGGGTGGTGCACCTCGTAGCGCTCGACCGCGGCCGCGAGCGCGACCGGGTCCGCCTCGTGCACGAACTTGGGCGAGTGCACGCCGACGACCACCAGGACGTCGCGGTACTGCTCCTCGAGCTCGCGCAGCTCGTCGAGGACGTGCAGGCAGTTGATGCAGCAGAACGTCCAGAAGTCGAGCAGGACGACCTTGCCGCGCAGGTCCGCGAGCGTCACGTCCTTGCCGCCGGTGTTGAGCCAGCCGCGGCCGACGAGCTCGGAGGCGCGGACCTTGGGGAGGCGGGAGCTGGTCACGTGGGTAGTGAACACGACCACCCCGCGCGGTATGCCGCGGCGTCCGCACGGCGGTCGGCCGCCAGACCGGCCTGCGTCCCGGGCTGGCCTCCGTTCGCACGGCGGTCGTTCGCCGGGCGCGGGACTCAGCCCTGCGCGGTGATCCGCCCCACGACCCGCACCTCGACGGGCACGCCGTCGATCGTGCGCGGGAGGTCGTCGTCGGCGGGGGAGTCGAGGTTGACGCACACCGCGTAGCCCTGGCGGAGGCGGGTCACCCCGATGCCGCGGACGCCGTGGTGGTACCTGAGGTCCGCACGGAGGCGGGACTTCACGGCACGTGCCTGCTCCAGGTCGGCCATCGCGCACCCCGTCCCGGCACCGGACGGGCCGCGGGCCTCAGCCCTCGAGCGCGGCGTCCAGCGCCTCCAGCACAGCGTCGATCGGGTTGACGTACGTCAGCCCCGCCCCATTCTCGCCGCCCGTCTCGCTCCCGGCAAAGAGGAGCCCGACGGCGGCGCACGTCTCGGGCAGGTACACGAGGGACCCGCTGTCGCCGCCGCGCGAGAACGGGCCGTCCCCGAGGCCCTCGACCTCGACCTGGCCGTCGAACGACACGTCGCCGGTCCCCGGCCCGTAGCCCACGACGACGTCGTCGAGCTCGATCGCGGTGATGCGCCCGCGTGTCGTGCCCGTGGTGCGGCCGATCTTCTCGACCGTCTCCGCGCCGAGCACCGTGCTCGTCGCCGTGACGCGACCGGCCGGGTACTCGAGCACGACGTCGTCGTCGGTCAGCAGCGCGACCGCCGCGTCGACCCGCGCGGGGGTGCCCGCGTCGAGCGGGACGAACGCCGCGAGGGTCCCGACCTGGTCCTCGGGCGCGCTGCCCCCGTCGGCGGGGCCGGGCTGGAGGACGACGTCGCCCTCGCGCGCGCCGGGGGAGCCGGCGAGCACGTGGTAGTTCGACAGCGCGTGCAGCACGCCGTCGATGCGCACGAACGCGCCGAGCGTGCCGGCGGTGACGTCCACGTGCGCGATCGACACCCCGGGCCGCAGCGGGCGCACGCGCCCCGTCTCGCCGACCGCCTGGGCCGTCACCACGGGGGGCCGTGGACGAGGCGCGTCGCCGTCCGCGCGGTGCGTGCCGTGCCCCTCGCGGGCGGGCCCGGCGTGCGGCGTCGTCGGCGGGACGGCCCTGATCCGTCCGGTGCGGCGCACGTCCACGACGTCCCCCGCGTGGGCGGCCGCGCGGCGCGCGAGCATGCGGGCGGTCGGGACGCCGAGCCGGTACCGCACCGCGACGCCGTACCCGCCGTCGGGCCGGGGTGCGAGGCCCAGCGCGAGGAGCGGACCGGCCGCGGCCGCCTGCGCCGACGGCCGTGCCGCGACGGTCTCCCGCAGGAAGCCCGCGAGCTCGGCCTTGGCGCGTCGTGCGCCGTCGATGTCCATGCCGCGGTGCGGCGCGTCGCTCGTGCCCATGCGTCCCCCTGTCGTCCGGCCGGTTCCCGGCGGTGCTGGTCCGAGTCTGCCGCGCACCCCCGACACGGGGCGCGCGGGTACGCTCGACGCCCCGGCACGCCGCCGGACGTGAGGGAGCCGCATGACGACGTCGCTGGTCACCGCGCTGCGGTCGGTCACCGGTCCGTACCGCGCCTCGAACCAGGACTCCGTGGGCTGCTCGACCGAGTACGCCTTCGTCGCGGACGGCGTCGGCGGGCACGTCGGCGGCGACGTCGCCTCGTGGACGGTCGCGCACCGCCTCATGTCCGCGCTCGCCCCGCGGGACGCCCGCCGCATGTCGCGCGACGAGCTCCGCGAGCTGCTCGCGCAGGCCAACGCCGACCTCGCGCTGCGGTCCGCGCGGGACGCCGACCTCGCGGGCATGGGCACGACGTTCACGGGCATCTTCTGCGGTGACGACGACGTGCGCGTCGTCCACATCGGGGACTCGCGCGCCTACCGCCTGCGCGACGGCCGGCTCGAGCGCGTCACGCGCGACGACTCCCTCGTGCAGCTCATGATCGAGGCGGGCCAGCTCGACGAGGCCACCGCTCAGCACCACCCGCAGCGCAACATCATCGTGCGGTCGCTCGCGGGGCGACGCCGCGACCCCGAGGACGTGACGATCCTCGACGAGCCCGCCGCCGCGGGTGACCGCTGGCTGCTCGTGAGCGACGGCGTGACGGACTACCTCACCGACGACGACGTCGCGGCCATGCTCGCGGACGCGACCGACGTCGAGGACGCCGCGGACCGCCTCGTCGCGGCGGCGGAGGCTGCGGACTCGCGCGACAACGTGTCGGTCGTCGTGTGCGACGTGGTGGCGGGCGACGTCGCGGGCGCCGACGGCGGCCGCCCGTACCGGGTCGACGGTGCCGCGGCCCGCGACGAGCTCGGGACGGTCGGCGACCTCTCGCGCTGATCCGGCCTCCCCGCCCCACGTCCCCGGCCGACGTCCCCGCCCGGCGGCGGGCCGCTCGGCGTGCGGCCCCCGTGGGCCCGACCTAGCGTCGAGAGCGGCCGGGCGCATGACCCCCCGGCAGTCTTCGCGTCGCACCGGTCCGCCGCCGGGAGCCCCACCACACCGCAGACACCCTGCCCGGGGCGTCTCCTCGTCGTGCCCGGGCGACCCGAGGGGGACCCATGTTCTTCCACCGCCAGGAGCTCCAGCACAAGGCCGTGCCCGACCAGCCCGACGCCGTCTACGCGCGCAAGCTGCAGGAGGTGCTCGGGGGTCAGTACGGCGAGATCTCCGTCGCGATGCAGTACGCGTTCCAGGGCTGGAACATGCACCTGCCCGGCAAGTACCGCGACCTCGTCTTCGGGATCGCGGCCGAGGAGTTCGGCCACGTCGAGATGCTCGCGACGATGATCGCCCAGCTGCTCGAGAAGGCGCCGCTGGGCATCACCGAGGACGCGGTGCAGTCCGACCCGACCGTCGCCGCCGTCGTCGGGGGCACCGACCTGCAGCACGCCATCGTCGCGGGGGCGGGTGCGCGCCCCGTCGACTCGATGGGCAACCCCTGGTCCGGCTCCTACATCACGGCGAGCGGGAACCTCCTCGCGGACTTCACGTCCAACGCGAACGCCGAGATGCAGGGCCGCCTCCAGGTCGCCCGGCTCTTCCACATGACCGACGACCACGGCGTCCGCGACCTGCTCAAGTTCCTCCTCGCGCGGGACACGATGCACCAGAACCAGTGGATCGCCGCCGCACGCGAGCTCCAGGAGGAGGGCATGGAGAAGCTGCCCGTGCCGAGCAGCTTCCCGCAGCGCAAGGAGCACACGGAGGTCTCGTACCAGTACATCAACTTCTCGGACGGCGACCGGGCGGGCGACGGCTCGTGGGCGAGCGGCCGCACGCCGGACGGCAACGGCGAGTTCACGTACGTCGAGGCGCCCGGCACCGCACCGACGTCGCCGATGCCGCCGCCCACGCGCCCGGACTCGCGCTTCTTCGGCACGACCGACCTGCCGAACGCGGTCGAGAAGGTCGCGGGCGAGGTGCAGGACAAGCTCCACCGCGAGTGAGCCGACGACGACGGGGCGGCGCCGGTCGGGTGCCGCCCCGTCGTCGTGCCCGCCGTCGTGGGCGCCGTGCCCGCCGTCGTGCGCGTCGTCGTCCGCGTGCTCGGCGCTTCCGGTCAGGAGGTCGCGAGCCTGCCCGGCGGAGATCCCGCGAAAGAAAGTTGAATCCGAGTGCATCCGGACGGGGCCCCGCGGCGGTAGAGGGAGTGTCAGCACGTTCCCGGACCCGCGAGGGCCACCCCCAGGAGGAACCATGCGCACTCGTCTCGCCGCCGGCGCCGCAGCCGGTCTCGCACTCGCCGTCGTGGGCGCCACGCCCGCGTTCGCCGACGGCCACACCGCGTCGCTGTCCGTGCTCCACGGCATCCCCGACACGCCCGTCGACGTCTACGTCAACGGCGAGCTCACGCTCGACGACTTCCAGCCCGGCGACCTGGCCGGCCCGCTCGACCTCGAGGCCGGCACCTACTCGGTCGCCCTCACCGCCCCCGACGCGGCCGACGCGAGCGCCCCGGTCCTCGGCCCGATCGACCTCCCCCTCGAGGCCGGCATGAGCTACACCGCGGTCGCGCACCTCGGCGCCGACGGCGCCCCCACGGCGAACCTGTTCACGAACGACACGTCGAACACCGCCGCGGGCGAGGGCCGCCTGACCGTCCGTCACGTCGCCGCGGCACCCGCCGTCGACGTCCTCGCCGGCGGCTCGCCCGTCATCTCGGGCCTCGAGAACCCCGACGAGGAGGTCCTGAACCTCCCCGCCGGCACGGTCTCCGCCGCGGTCGCGGCCGCGGGCACCACCGAGCCGGTGGTCGGCCCGGCCGACGTCCCCGTGACCGAGGGCACCAACACGATCGTCTACGCGTGGGGCAGCCTCGAGGCGGGCAACCTCGCCCTCGCGACGCAGAGCATCGAGGGTCTGCACTCGGCCCCGGCGGGTGTCCCCTCGGGTGAGCTCGGCCTCGCGGACCAGCAGCAGTCGCTCGCCCCGTGGGCGCTGACGGGTGCGCTCGTCGTCCTCGCCGCCACCGCGTTCGCCGTCCGGCGCCAGCCGGTCCGCGCGCGCGACTGAGACCCGGGGGTGCGGGGACGTCCCCCTTCCCGGCCCCGCACCCCTGGTACACCGGCTCCGCCCACCCCTTCCCGCGGAGTCAGCCGGGCCCGTCGAGCAGTCGGCGGGCCCGGCATCCCCCTTCCCCCCTCCTGGAGGCTCCCGTGGGTCAGCGCCGCAACGCTCGACCGGCCGAGCCCCGCCCGGGCCGTCCCCCCGCCGGCGGGCGCCGACCCCCTCGGGCGACGCTCACGCCCGCGGCGGCGCTGGCCCTCGTGGTCGCCCTGTCGATCGGGGCGTGCGCCTCGGCCGACGACGACGCGGCCGGGCCCGTCCCCACGGAGCCGGCCCCCACGACCGTCGCGCCCGAGCCGGCCCCGACCCCCACGCCGGCCCGGTCGCTCCCCGACGTGCCGGTCCGCAGCGCCGACCTGTCGGCGCTCGAGGCGCAGCAGGTCGTCGAGCCGACCGGGCTCACCATCCCGGCCATCGACGTGCGGATCCCGGTCGAGCCGGTCGGGGTCCAGGCGGACGGCCAGATGGAGATCCCGCCGCTCGCCGAGGTCGGCGGCTGGTACCGGTTCGGCGCGTCGCCCGCGGACACCGAGGGCACCGCCGTCGTCGCCGCGCACGTCGACTCGATCGCCTCGGAGGGGCTCGGGCCGTTCGCGCGGCTCCAGGACCTCGCGGCGGGCGACGTCGTCGAGGTCGCGCTCGCGGACGGTGCGACGCGCACCTACACGGTCACCTCGGTCGAGCGGACGCCCAAGCCGCAGGTGGGCTGGGAGGACGTGTTCGTGCGTGACGGGGGGCACCGCCTGGTCCTCGTGACCTGCGGTGGTACGTTCCGTCGAGACGTCCGCAGCTACTCCGACAACGTCATCGTCACGGCCGAGCCGTCGCCATGACCGCCGGGGCAGCGACGGTGGACGTCCGCCCCACGCCCACCAGGAGGGTCGCGCTGACGACGACGCCATCGGTACCGCTCCTCCGCGCCCCCGCCACGTGGGACGACGCGGAGGTCGGTCGTGCGTTCGCCGCGGGCGACGAGCTCGGGCTCGCGGAGGCGTACCGGCGCTGGTCGTCGTTCGTCCACACGCTCGCGCTCAGGTCCCTGCGGGACGAGACCGATGCCCAGGACGTGACGCAGCAGGTGTTCGTGAACGCGTGGCGGGGACGGTCCGGGTACGACCCCGGGCGCGCGGTCCTCGCGGCGTGGCTCACGGGCATCACCCGCAACGCGATCGCGGACGTCCACGCGCGCCGCGCCCGCGAGCGACGCGACGAGCTGGCCGCGGTGGCCACCGTCGCCGAGGTGGCGGAGCCCGAGACGGCCGCGGTGGCCGACCGCCTCACGGTCGCCGACGAGCTCACTCGGCTCGGCGAGCCGCAGCGGACCATCATGGCCCTCGCGTTCTACGAGGACCTCACGCACGACCAGATCTCGCAGCGGCTCTCCCTGCCGCTCGGGACCGTCAAGAGCCACATCAGACGCAGCCTCGTGCGTCTCCGCGACAGGTTGGAGGTGGAAGGTGCAGCACGTCGAGCCTGAGCTCCTCGCCCTCGTCGCCCTCGGTGAACCCGCCGACGACGACGCCCGCGAGCACCTCGCCACCTGCGCCGTCTGCGCGGGCGAGGTCGAGGCGCTGTCCGGCGCCGTCCTGACCGCGCGGGCGGTGACGCCCGCGGACGCGCTCGTCGCGCCGCCGCCCGCGGTCTGGGAGGGCATCCGGTCCGAGCTGGGCCTCTCGCCGGCCCTCGAGCCCGACGGGACCGGGTCGGGTCGCGCCGTCGCCGGGCCGGTGGACGGCGTGGCAGGGGCGTCCGGCGCGTCGTCGAGTGGCCGCTCGCGCCGCGGGATCCGTGCGCCGTGGCTCGCCGCGGCCGCCGCCGCGGGCGTCGTCGTCGGCGGTGCGGGTGGTGCGTGGTGGACCGGGCGCGACGACGTCGTGCAGGTCCCGGTGCTCGCGGAGGCCGCGCTCGACCCGCTGCCCGGGTGGTCGGCGGAGGGCTCGGCGCGCGTCGAGGTCGCCGACGACGGGTCGCGCGAGCTGGTCCTCACGGTCGAGGGCGGCGACGCCGACGGGTTCCGGGAGGTGTGGCTGATCGACCGCGACGTGACGAAGCTCGTGAGCCTCGGCGTGCTCGAGGGCGGGACGGGGCGGTTCGTGCTGCCGGCGGACCTCGACCTGGGCGAGTACCCGGTCGTCGACGTGTCGGACGAGCCCTTCGACGGCGACCCGAACCACTCGAGCGACAGCATCGTGCGGGGCATCCTGGACGTGTAGGAGAACCGGCTCCGTCGTGTAAGATTCAAGCAAGAAGACCCGCTGCTTGCCCCCCTGCGCAGCGGGTCTTCTGCATGTCCGGCCCGGATCGGCACGACGCCCCGTCGTCGCCGTCCCCGTCGTCGTCGTCGACCGGACGCACCGTCGCCGTCCCCGTCGTCGTCGTCGACCGGACGCACCGTCGCCGCTCCACCCCCTGCCCCCCCGCCCCAGCCCGGAGCGCCGAGTTCGCGTTCCTGCGACGAGCTCGCGTGCAGGGAACGCGAAGTCGGCAGCGGATGCGCGAAGTCGCGACGAGCAGGCTGGCGGCCGCCGCCGGGGGGCGCCGTCGGCGACCGGGTGAGGGTGATCGGGGGCGCCCGGGGC
Organism: Cellulomonas carbonis; assembly: GCF_014636275.1. GTDB lineage: Bacteria > Actinomycetota > Actinomycetes > Actinomycetales > Cellulomonadaceae > Actinotalea > Actinotalea carbonis. Next base: position 39,397 of record NZ_BMEB01000002.1, on the reverse strand, counting down.
AGGTCCCGGTCGAGGCGGGGTCCGACGACCCTTGCCCGGCGGCTGAACACGTGTATAGGTTGCTGTACATGCGTTCAGCCGGGCGGTCCCGCGAGTCCTCCGTCGAGGACCTGACCACGCGTGCGCGCATCCGCGACGTCGCCGTCCTGCGCTTCGGCCGCGACGGGTTCGGCGCCTCCGTGCGGACCGTTGCCGCCGACGCCGGCGTGAGCCCCGCGCTCGTCATCCACCACTTCGGGACCAAGGAGCGGCTCCGCGAGGCGTGCGACGCGCACGTGCTGCAGGAGATCCGTCACGCGAAGCGCGAGAGCCTCGTCGAGGCCTCGGGCAACCGGTTCCTCGAGTACCTCGCGACGGCGGAGCACTACGCCCCCGTCTTCGCCTACGTCATGCGGTCGCTCCAGCACGGCGGCCCGCTCGCCAAGGCGTTCGTCGACCACATGGTCGAGGACGCGGTCGCCTACCTCGCCGACGGCGTCGCGGCGGGCGTCATCGTCCCGAGCCGCGACGAGGAGGCCCGCGCGCGCTACCTCGTCCTCTCGGCGCTGGGCGCGGGCCTGCTGTCGATGGCGCTCGACCCGCCCGACGACCCGGCCGACGTCGCCGCCATGATGCGGCGGCACTTCGACGCGATCACGCTGCCCGCCCTCGAGCTCTACACCGAGGGCATGCTCACGAGCCGCCGGATGCTCGACGAGTACCTGCTCTACGTCTCCGACCCGCCCGGCGCCCGCGAGGACGCGAGCTGACCCACACCTCCACCCGAAGCGGGGAACCATGACCAGCACCACCCCGGGCGCCGCGGCGCCCGCGATCGAGATCCACGACCTGCACAAGTCCTTCGGCGCGGTGAACGCGCTCGACGGCCTCGACCTGACCGTCGGCGTCGGCGAGGTCGCCGGCTTCCTCGGCCCCAACGGCGCCGGGAAGTCCACGACCATCCGCGTGCTCCTCGGCCTCCTGCGCGCCGACGCCGGCGACGTTCGCCTGCTCGGCGGCGACCCGTGGGCCGACGCCGTCCCCCTGCACCGCCGCCTCGCGTACGTGCCGGGCGACGTGAGCCTGTGGCCCAACCTCACCGGCGGCGAGGTGATCGACCTGCTCACGCGCCTGCGCGGACCGGCCGACCCGCGCCGCCGGGCCGAGCTCCTCGAGCGGTTCGAGCTCGACCCGACCAAGAAGACCCGCACCTACTCCAAGGGCAACCGGCAGAAGGTCGCCCTCGTGGCGGCGTTCGCGTCCGACGTCGAGCTGCTCGTCCTGGACGAGCCGACGTCGGGGCTCGACCCGCTCATGGAGGCCGTCTTCACGGACTACCTGCGCGAGGTCAAGGCGCAGGGCCGCTCGGTCCTCCTGAGCAGCCACATCCTCCACGAGGTCGAGAAGGTCTGCGACACCGTGACGATCATCCGGGCAGGACGCGCCGTCGAGTCGGGCACGCTCGAGGAGCTGCGTCACCTCACGCGCTCGAACGTCGACACCGTCGTGACGGGCGACCCCGCCGCGATCTCGCGCCTCCCGGGCGTGCACGACCTCGTGACGCAGCCGAACGGCCAGGGCACGCGGGTGCGCTTCGACGTCGACGCCGACCACGTCGGCGGTGTCCTCGCCGCGCTCGGGCAGCTCGGGGTGCGCAGCTTCACCGCCGCGCCGCCGTCGCTCGAGGAGCTCTTCATGCGGCACTACGGCGACGCGCCGGACGCCTCGGCGGACCGCGCCGCGGCAGGTGCGCGGTGACCGCGCCCGTCGCCGCGAGCGCCCTCCCGACGAGCCCGCACGCCGCCGCCCGCGCGCCCCGCGGCAGCGGCGTCGACCTCACCGGGACGGCGCACCTCCTGCGGTTCGTCCTGCGGCGCGACCGCGTCCGGCTCGCCGTGTGGGTCGGGTCGATCACGCTCATGTACGTGTACTTCGTCGGCGCTCTGTCGGCGCTGTACACGACGCCGGCCGAGCGCCAGTCGCGCGCCGCGATCATGGGCACGCCCGTCAGCACGATGATGGCCGGTCCAGGGTACGGCCTGGACGACTACACGATCGGCGCGATGCTCTCGAACGAGATCATCGGCTGGGTCGCGATCGCGCTCGCGATCCTCAACGTCATGCAGGTGGTCCGGAACACCCGCGCGGAGGAGGAGAGCGGCCGCGCCGAGCTCGTCCGCGCCGGCGTCGTCGGGCGGAACGCGCAGGCGGCCGCGGCGTTCGTCGCCGTCGTCCTCGTCGACGCGCTGATCGGGCTGCTCACGACCGGCGTCATGATCGGCGGGGGACTCGAGGCGCCGGACTCGCTGGCGGTCGGGCTCTCGACGGCGCTCGTCGGCGTCGTGTTCGCCGCGGTCGGCGTCGTCGTCGCGCAGGTCACCGAGCACGCGCGCGGCGCCACGGGGCTCGGTCTCGCGGTGCTCGGCGTCGTCTACATGGCGCGTGCCTTCGGCGACATGCAGGCGACGCACGGCTCGTGGCTGTCGTGGACGTCCCCGATCGGGTGGGCGCAGCAGATGCGCGCGTTCGTCGACCTGCGGTGGTGGCCGCTCGCACTGCACGTGGTGCTCGTCGTGGTGGTCCTCGCCGTCGGCGTCGCGCTCGCGTCGCGCCGCGACCTCGGCGCCGGCCTGGTGGCCCAGCGTCCGGGGCGGGCGCAGGCCGCACCCGCCCTCCGGTCGCCGTTCGCGCTCGCGTGGCGGCAGCAGCGCACCGCGCTCCTGTGGTGGACGGTGGGCCTGGGGCTCATGTGGACGGCGAGCGGCACGTACCTCGAGGGTGTCGAGGAGATGTTCACGGAGGTCGCGGCGACGAGCCCCGAGGTGCTCGAGCTGTTCGGCGGGCGGGAGCAGCTCGTCGGCGGCTTCCTCGCGGTGATGGTGCTGTTCGGGATGCTGCTCGCTGCGGGCTACGGGATCGCAGCGGTGCTGCGGGCGCGGGCCGAGGAGTCCGCGGGACGGCTCGAGCCGATGCTCGCGCTGCCGGTGTCGCGCGGCCGCTGGCTGGGCGCGCAGCTCGGCGTCGCGACGCTCGGGACGGTGGTCCTCGCGGTGACGACGGCGCTCACCCTCTGGCTCGGGGCGGCCCTGGTCGGCATCACCGACCCGGGTCTCGGGACGCACGTCGAGGCCGCGGTCGCCTACCTGCCCGGGCTCGCGGTGTACCTCGGCCTGACGGCGGCCCTGTACGCGTGGGTCCCGCGCGCCGCGGCGCCGCTGCCCTGGGCGCTGCTCGCGTTCGGGTTCGTGGCCGGGGTCTTCGGGCCGTTGCTGGACCTGCCGTCGGCGGTCACCGCCGTCGACCCGTTCGCCGCGGTGCCGCGGGTCCCGGTCGAGGACCTCGGCGCCGGGTCGTTGCCGGTCCTCGCGGTGGTCGCGGCCGGGCTCTGGGCGCTCGCGTTCGTCGGTTTCCGCCGGCGCGACCTGCCGGTCGGCTGAGCCGCACGGGGACCCGTCGACGGCGACGCGCGACGTCGGCCCGAGAGGCGGACCGTGCCGGTCGCGACCTCCGCCCGCACAGCACGAAGGGCCGCCCCACGGGGCGGCCCTTCGGTGCGTGGGGGCGTCGGGATCAGACGGCCGGCGGGGGCGTCCGGTTCTCGTACCGCTCGACGCGGTGGCTCGTGTGCGAGCGCTGCTGGTTGTAGATCAGGCCCATGACCAGGGCGAGGATGCCGGCCGCGATGCAGATGTAGCCGACGATGTTGAGGTTGACGACGTCCCACGTGTCCGGGGCGATCGCGAAAGCGAGGATCGCGCCGACGACGATGAGGAAGATGCCACTTCCGATTCCCATGACCGTGCCTCCTTGTCGCGGACGATGGCGTCCGTCCCCACGATCATGTCCGAGGTCATCCGGGTGCGCGCGGCGAGCGGACCTCGGTCGCCCGCTCGGGTGAACCGTCCTGGGAGGCTCCCGCCATGCGCGCGAGCATGGCGTTGTAGGCGACCAGCTCGGCGTCGCCGTCGCGGTCCGCGGCCCGGTCGAGGCGCTTCGCGGTGCGCTCGTCGTCCTTGGTCCAGGCGAGAGCGATGCCGATCGCGAGCGCGAGCATCGGCAGCTCGCTGATCCCCCAGGCGATGGCGCCGCCGTCGCGCTGGTCCGCGAGCGCCGACGGTCCCCACGGCCGCCCGAGCAGGCCGAACCACTCGGGGACGAGGAGCGACTCCTGCGTGACGAGCGCGACGCCGAAGAACGCGTGGAACACCATCGTGCCGAACAGCAGGACCAGCCGGATCGGGAACGCGGGCCGGTCCGGGCCCGGGTCGATCCCGACGAGCGCGTTGACGAACAGGTACCCGGCGAGCGTGAAGTGGGCGACCATCAGCAGGTGGCCGACCTGCCACCGCAGCGCGTACTCGAACGCGGGCGTGTAGTAGAAGGCGATCATCGACCCGGCGAAGTTCACGGCCGCGACGACGGGGTGGGCCCAGAAGCCCGCCCAGCGCGAGTGGACGAGGCCGAGCAGCCACTCGCGCGGCCCCCGGGACCCGTCGTGCCGCACGGGCAGCGCGCGGGCAGCGAGCGTGACGGGTGCGGAGAGCGCGAGGAAGATCGGGACGACCATCACCATGATCATGTGCTGGATCATGTGCGCGCTGAACAGCACGTGCCCGTAGACCGCGGGCCCGCCCGACGTGACCCACGCGAGCAGCACGAGCCCGGTGACGGCGCTCAGCGTGCGCGCCACGGGCCACCGGTCGCCCCGCGCGCGCAGCCGCAGCGCCCACCGCGTGTAGACGACGACGGCGGCGAGGCAGCCTGCCGCGAGGAGGACGTCCCAGCGGAACGACGTGAGCCACAGGTCGGGGCGCGGTGACGGGGGCAGCGGGTGCCCGGTCACGATCTCCGCGGGCGTGAGGTCGCCGGTCTGCTGCTGCTCGACGGGCGGCTCGGTGCTGCCGAGCGCAGCAGCCACGCCGGACACGGCGCCCATGAGCGCGAGCTCGACGGCCGCGAGCCGCCAGAACAGCGCGGGGGCGCGACCGCTCGCCGTCGGCCCGAGCCGGGGAATCACCGAGCGGCGGTGCGCGAGGCCCAGCAGCGCGAGCCCGGCCGTGAGCACGACCTTGGCGACGAGCAGGCGGCCGTACGGCGTGGACAGGTCGTCGAGGCCGCCCGTGCGCAGCGCCGAGTTGACCAGGCCCGACCCGGCGACGGCGGCGAGGCTCCACGCCGCGACGGGGGACCACCGGCTCACCGTCGCGCGGAGGTCGTCACCGAGGCGGTGGGCGACGAGCGCGATCGTCGCGAGGCCGCCGATCCACAGCGCCGCGCCGACGAGGTGCAGCACCATCGCCCCGACGGCGAGCTCGTGGTTCGTGTCCCCGGACGCGTGACCGGTCTGCGCCCACAGGACGAACCCGGTGAGCGCGGGGACGGCCGCGAGGGCGGCGCTGCGCGGCCCGGTCGCCAGCAGCGCGAGGACCGTCGCCACGGCCGCGCACGCGACGACGCCCGCAAGCGTCCGGCCGAGCGAGATCGACGTCGCGAAGAGGCCGAGCTGCGGGCCGAACCCCTCGGCGTCGAGCCGCGTGCCCGCGACGCGCGCGTAGGTCAGCACGAGGTCGGCGACGGCGAGCAGCGTCCACGCCCCCGCAGCGGTCCCGGCGACGGCGGTCGCACTCGGCCAGGCCCTGCCGTCGGACGCGCGGCGCCCGGACCCGCGCGGGAGGACCGCGGCGGCGAGCAGCAGCGCGCCGAGCGTCACGGCGGCCGACAGCTCGGCGAGCACCGTGACGACGGGCGAGCCCCAGCGCACGACGGCGCCCGGGTCGAGCAGGTCCGTCGCGCCCGCGGCCCCCGAGACGGTGACACCGACGAGCGCCGCGACCACCGCGAGCACGCCGCCGACGACGACGCCCGCGGGCGCGGTCAGGCCGGGGCGGACGCTGGTGGTGGGCACGCCCGCCAGGGTACGGCGGCGTGCTGGGCGTGGGCGGCGGCGGGTCGGGTCGGACGGTGGACGCCGCGGCCCGGCGTGACCGGTGGACGAGGGTGGCGCCCCGCGCCCGACGTCACTCGACGCGGCCGCAGATCTCGAGCGTCGGGTCCGCGTCGTCGGCCTGCAGGCTGGCCACGAGCGCGATCTCCCCTCCGTCGTCGCCCGTGAACGTCACCTCGACGTCGTCGTCGTCCTCCTCGGTGACCTCGTGCGTCCAGCCGTCGGTCGGGATGACCTCGCCCAGGTCGAGCACGCCGTCGACCGCGAGGAGCTCGACCGTCCCCGCGTCGCCGACCGTGTAGACGCCCGCCGGGTCGACCGACAGCGGTGTGCACTGGAACGGCTCCTCCTCCGAGCCCGCGTCCACAGAGGCGGGCGGCTCGGTCTGCTCGAGGTCGTCCGTGTCCTCGACGCCGCGGTCGGTCCCGCCGGCGGGCGAGCCGTCGTCGGACGAGCAGCCCACGAGCAGCAGCAGGGGGACGGCGGTCAGGGCGGCGAGACGGCGGCGCATGGTGGCTCCTCGGTCGGTCGGTGCTCCCGCCAGCGGATCACGCCGTGCCGTCGTCGGCATCCCCAACCGGGCCACCGTCCGGGCCGGGCCAGTGCCGGACGACGACGGCGCCTGGCACGCCGGCCGTCGCGAGGGCCGCGGCGTAGCCCGCGAGGGGCGTCGCGAGCGGTGTCGTGGTCGCGTCCGGCGCGTCGGCGATGAGGCCCCCGCGCGCCGTCACCGCGCCGTGCAGCTTCACCTCGGCCTCGTGCCGCGCCCAGGCCGGCGCGTCCGCCCGGAGGTCGGCCTCGCGCTGGACGTCCACACCCACGGGCGCGTCGCCGAGCGCGACGACGACGAGCAGCCCCGAGTGCGACACGGAGACCCACACGGTGCGCCGCACGTCGTCGTGCTCGGGCCCGACGACGCGCGGCGCGCCGTGCGGGCGTCCGCAGTCCACGCAGGTCCGGTCGACGGCGACGTCGCGCGGGTCGACCCCGAGCCGCGCCGCGACGGCGACGCGCAGCAGCGCCGCGCCGACGAGCGACCGCCCGCGGTCCGCGGGGGAGTCGAGCGCGTCGAGGCGCGCCCGCTCGGTCGCGTCGAGGAGCGTGAGCGCGTCGCCGTCGGCCGCGGTGAGCGACGACCACCACACCTCGACGCCCACGCCCCACCTCGCTGTTTGTGCCGATAGATAAGGCAAGGCTAACCTCGCCGATCGTGACGTCCGCGACCCGCACGGTCCGCCCGCGCCCGAGCAGCACGCTGCTCGGGGCCCCGGGCGTCGTCGCGACCGACCCCGCGCTCGTCACCGCGTCGGGGGACGTCCTCGACCACGGCGCGCTGCGCGAGCGCGTCGAGGAGCTCGCCGCCCGGCTGCCGGACGTCGCCGACGGCCGACGCCTCGTGCACCTCGCGCCGCGGCCCGACGTCGAGGGCGTCACCGCCTACCTCGCCACGATCGAGGCGGGTCACGTCGCGCTCGTCACCGCCGACGACGTCCGCGCCCGCCGGATCCTCGACCGCTACCGGCCGGACGTGACCGCCACGGGCGACGCGGACGAGCCGTTCGAGGTCACGTCGGACGCCCCTCGCCACGCGCTCCACCCCGACCTCGCGCTGCTGCTCAGCACGTCGGGGAGCACGGGGTCGCCCAAGCTGGTCCGGCTCTCGCACCGCAACCTCACGAGCAACGCGCTCGCGATCGCCGAGGCGCTGGACCTCACGGCGGCCGACCGCGGCGTCACGAGCCTCCCCCTGCACTACACGTTCGGTCTGTCGGTGCTGCACTCGCACCTCGCCGTCGGCGGCTCGGTCGTCCTGCACGACGGCTCGGTGCTCGACGACGCGCTGTGGCGTGCGGTCGACGGTCTGGGCGTGACGACGTTCGCGGTGGTGCCGCACATGGTCGAGCTCATGGAGTCCTCCGGCGTCCTCGAGCGCGAGCACGCGTCGCTGCGGCTCGTCGCGCAGGCGGGTGGTCGCATGCACCCCGACCGCGTCCTGCGGACCGCCGCGCTGGGCGACCGGCACGGCTGGGGCCTCGCGGTCATGTACGGCCAGACCGAGGCGACGGCCCGGATCAGCGTGCTCGACCCGGCGCAGGTCGCCGCGAACCCGGACTCGGTCGGGCGCCCTGTCGCCGGCACGACCGTCCGCCTCGACACGTCGGTGCCCGAGGCGACCGAGGGGTCGGGCGAGGTCGTCGTGCGCGGGCCGGGCGTGATGATGGGCTACGCCGAGCATCCGGACGACCTCGCGGTGGGCGCGTTGCTGGACGAGCTCCGCACGGGTGACCTGGGCCGCCTCGACCCCGACGGCCTGCTGCGGATCGTCGGCCGCCGTTCGGGCTTCGTGAAGGTCATGGGCCTGCGCATCGACGTCGCGACGGTCGAGGCGGCGCTCGAGCGCGACGGCCTGACGGCGTGCGTCGGCGCGGACGACGCGGGGCTCACCGTCGCGGTCGAGCCCGAGGCCGGCGTCCCGACCGTCGAGACCGCGGGCCGTGCCCGGCGGCTCGCGGGTGAGGCGTCCGGCGTCGGCCCCGCGGCCGTCGCGGTGGCCGTCGTGCCGCTCGCTCGCCTGGACAGCGGCAAGGTCGACCGGCTCGGGTGCGCGGCGCTCGTGCGCGGCGGGTCGCCCGACGCGTGCGAGGAGACGCGCGTGCGCACGGCGGAGGCCGTCGGCGCGAGCCCGACCCTCGCGGTGCAGGTCGCGCGCTGCGTCGGCGACGTGCTCGCGGTCGACGCGGTCGACCTCGACCGGACCTTCGTGCAGCAGGGCGGCGACTCCCTCTCGCACGTGCAGGCGTCGGTGCGGCTCGAGGGCCTCGTCGGCCCGCTGCCGCGCGGCTGGCACCACCGCCCGCTCGCCGAGCTCGTCGAGCTCGGCCGCGCGCGGCGGTCGGCGCCCGACGGTACCCCCCACGGCACCTCCCACGGAACGATGCCCGACGGCGCAGCGCCCGACGGCGCCACGGAGCGCGCACGGCCCGACGGCGACGCCCCGGCCCGTCGCTGGCGCACGGTCGAGACCTCGGTGCTCCTGCGCGCGATCGCCGTCGTCGTCATCTGCGGCTCGCACGCCGACCTGTTCCGCGTCCTCGGCGGCGCCCACACGCTCCTCGCCGTCGCGGGCTTCAACGCGGCGCGCTTCGGCCTCTCGGCGCCGACGGCGGGCGGTCGCTGGCGCGGCGTGGCCCGGACGCTCGTCGGGATCGCGGTCCCGACTGCGGTCGTCGCGCTCGTCGGGATGCTCACGCACGACCGGTACGGCTGGGCGAACGTCGTGCTGGCCAACTGGGTGCTCGGCGACGTGACGTACGGGTTCCGCAACGAGCTGTGGTTCGTCGACGCGCTCGTCGCGAGCACGGTCGTCCTCGCGGCCGTCGTGTCGGTGCCCGCCGTCGCGCGGACGTGGGCGCGGGACCCGTGGCGGGTCGCGGTCGTCGTGGCCGCCGTCGCGCTGGTCCCGCGGTTCGTCGTCCTGCACCTCGGCGAGGGCGTGCTGCGCGGCATCATGCCGACGACGTTCTGGCTCTTCGCGGTCGGTGCGGCCGTCGCGCACGCGGACACGCGTCGTCGTCGGCTGCTCACGCTCGCGGTCGCCGTCGTGGGCGGCGTGACGTTCTTCCCTGACGACCCGGTCCGCAACCTGACGATCCTCGGCGGGATCGCCGTCCTCACGCTCGTCCCCGAGGTCCGGCTGCCTGCGCGCGTGGTCCCCGTGCTCGGCGTGGTCGCGGCCGCGTCGCTGTACGTCTACCTCGTCCAGTTCCAGGTGCTCGGTCGCGTGCCGACACCGCTCGGCGGCACGCTCGCCGCGGTCGCGCTCGGGTGCCTCGTGTGGCGCCTCGCCGACCGGCCGGTCCGCCGGCTGCAGGACCTCGTCCCGTTGTCCTCGCGCCGCCCGTCCCGCTGAACCCCAGCCGTCCGTCCCCCAGACCCGCACCCGGCCGACCGGCCGGCACCACCGAGAGAAGCGCATGCACCGTCACCACCGCTCCCTGCTCGCCGCCGCCGTCGTCCTGCCCCTCGCGCTGTCCGCGTGCGGTGGCGCCTCCGGCGGCGACGACGCCGAGGAGTTCGAGGCCGAGCCCGGCGCGCTGCAGATCTACTCGTCGCAGCACCGCAACGTGACCCAGGCGTGGGCCGAGGCGTTCACCGAGGCGACCGGCATCGAGACGCAGGTGCGCGAGGGCCAGGACTCCTCGATGGGCCACATGATCGTCGAGGAGGGCGACGCGTCGCCCGCCGACGTGTTCCTCACCGAGAACTCGCCCGCGATGACCGTGGTGGAGCGCGCGGGCCTGCTCGCGCCCGTCGCCGAGGGCACCGCGGCGCAGGTGCGCGACGGGATGGCGCCGTCGTCGGGGCTGTGGACGTCGGTCGCGGCACGCTCGACCGTGCTCGTCTACAACACCGACCTCATCGACGAGGACGAGCTGCCTGCGTCGCTCATGGACCTCGCCGACCCCGAGTGGGACGGCCGGTGGGGTGCCGCGCCCGGGGGTGCCGACTTCCAGGCGATCGTCGCCGGCATGGTCGCGGACCAGGGCGAGGAGGCGACGTCGGCGTGGCTCGACGGCCTCGCGGAGAACGCCGAGGTCTACCAGAACAACATCGCGACGATGAACGCCGTCAACGCGGGCGAGGTGCCCGTCGGGATCATGTACCACTACTACTGGTACCGGGACCAGGCGGCCGACAAGGAGGGCAGCGCGAACACCGCGCTGCACTACTTCGGCGGCGAGGACCCAGGGGCGTTCGTGAGCCTGTCCGCGGGCGGCGTGCTCGCGTCGTCGGACATGGCCGACGAGGCGCAGCAGTTCCTGGCGTACGTGACGAGCCCCGAGGGCCAGCAGGTCCTCGTGGAGAGCGGGTCGATGGAGTACGCCGTCGGGGTCGACGTCGCGTCCGACCCCGCCCTGCCGACGCTCGAGGAGCTCGAGGCGCCGCCCGTCGACCCGTTCACGCTCGACTCCGACCAGGTCGTCGACCTGATGACCGATGCCGGCATCCTCTAGGACCCGCGCGGCGGCGACCGCCGCCAGCGGGGCCCGCGTCGCGACCGGGACCCGCGGGGTCGCGGTGGCCAGGCGCGGGATCGGGGCCGGGACCCGCGGCGTCGTGGCGGCCGCCACGGCGGTCACCGCGCTCACGGTCCTGCCGCTGCTCGTGGTGCTGGCCGACGCGTCGTCGGCCGGGCTCGCGGAGGCGGCCGACTTCCTCCTCCGGCCGCGCGTCGGCGAGCTGCTCGGCAGCACCGGGGCGCTCGTCGCGGTCACCGTGCCGGCGACGCTCGTACTCGGGACGCTCGCCGCGTGGGTCGTCGAGCGCACGGCCCTGCCGTGGCCCGGGCTGTGGCGCACGCTGCTGCTCGCGCCGCTCGCGGTCCCCGCGTTCGTCAGCGCCTACGCGTGGGTCACGGTCGCGCCGTGGCTCGACGGGCTCGCCGGCGCGGCGCTCGTCACGACGCTCGCGTACTACCCGTTCGTCTTCCTGCCGGTCGCGGCGCTGCTGCGCGCGCTCGACCCGTCCGACGAGGAGGTCGCGCGCTCGCTCGGGCTCTCGCCGGCCGCCGCCGTCGTGCGGACGGTGCTGCCGCGCCTCCTGCCCGCGCTGACGGGCGGCGCGCTGCTGGTCACGCTGCACCTGCTCGCCGAGTACGGCGTGCTCGAGATGATGCGGTTCCAGACCTTCACCACGGCGATCATGCAGCGCTACGCCGTCGGGTTCGCCGACAGCACGGGAAGCCTGCTCGCGTCGGTCCTGCTCACGCTGTGCCTGCTCGCGCTCACGCTCGAGGTGGTCGCGCGCGGACGACGGCGCGTCGCGCGGGTCGGCTCGGGCGCGCAGCGTCCCGCACCGCGGGCGGCGCTCGGCGCGTGGACCGTCCCGGTGCTGGCGGGGCTCGTCGCCGTCGTCGCGCTCGCGCTCGTCGTGCCCGTCGGCACGGTGGGGCGGTGGCTCCTCCGTGCGCTCGCCGAGCCGGATGCGTCGAGCGCGGGGCTCGTGCAGGTGACCGTCGCGACCATCGGCCTCGCGCTGCTCGGCGGGCTCGCGGCGATCGTCGCCGCGCTGCCGGGTGCGTGGCTCGTGAACCGTTACCGGACGACGCTCGCGGTGCTGCTCGAGCGGGCGACCTACCTCGCGAGCGCGCTGCCTGGCGTCGTCGTCGGCCTGGCGCTCGTGACGATCGCCGTCGACTGGGCGCGGCCGGTCTACCAGACGACCTGGCTCACGGTGCTGGCCTACGCGATCCTTTTCCTCCCGCGCGCGATGGTCTCGTTGCGGGCCGGTCTCGCGGCCGCGCCGCCCGAGCTGTCGGAGTCCGCGCGGTCGCTCGGCCTGCGCGGGCCCGCCACGCTCGTGCGCGTCGTGCTGCCGCTCATGGCACCCTCGGTGCTGACGGGGTTCGTGCTCGTCACCCTCGCCGTGAGCACCGAGCTCACGGCCACGCTGCTGCTGGCCCCCACCGGCACCGACACGCTTGCGCTCGCGTTCTGGCGCGAGACGAGCGAGCTCGACTACGCGGCCGCCGCGCCCTACGCGGCCGTGATGATCGCGCTGTCGGTGCCGCTGACCCTGCTGCTGCGCCGTCACGTCCTGGAGGAGCGATGACCGAGGTCCGGCTGCGCGGCGTGACCGCGGGCTACGGCCGCGAGGCCGTGCTGGACGACGTCGACCTCGTCGTGCGCGAGGGGACGACGACGGCCGTGCTCGGTGGCTCGGGCAGCGGCAAGACGACGCTGCTGCGGGTCGTGGCCGGGTTCCTGCGCCCGCGGTCGGGCGAGGTCGTCGTCGGCGACCGCACCGTCGCCGGCGACGGCGCGTGGGTGCCGCCCGAGCGGCGCGGCGTGGGGTACGTGCGGCAGGAGGGCGGGCTGTTCCCGCACCTGTCGGTCGCGGGGAACATCGCGTTCGGGCTGCCGTGGCCGCGTCGTCGTCACCGTGACCGCGTGCTCGAGCTGCTCGACCTCGTGGGCCTGCCGTCCGACCTGGCCGACCGGCGGCCCGACCAGCTCTCGGGCGGTCAGCAGCAGCGCGTGGCGCTCGCCCGCGCGCTCGCGCCCCGGCCTGGTCTCGTGCTGCTTGACGAGCCGTTCTCGTCGCTCGACACCGCGCTGCGGGCGGCGACCCGCGACGCGACGGCCCGGGCTCTGCGGGCGACGGGCGCGACGGCGGTCCTCGTGACGCACGACCAGAGCGAGGCGCTGTCCTTCGCCGACCAGGTCGCGATCGTCGGCGGCGGGGGCATCCGGCAGGCCGGCCCGCCGCGCGTCCTGTACGGCGAGCCGGTCGACGCGGAGGTCGCGGAGTTCCTCGGCGACGCGGTGCTGGTACCCGGGGTGTCGTCCGACGGGCGCGTCCTGTGCGAGTTCGGCGCGCTCCCGGCGCGCGGGTACGTGCCCCGCGGCGACGTCGAGGTGATGCTGCGCCCCGAGCAGATCACCCTGACCGCCGCGGGCGCCGGGCAGCTCGACGCCGTCGTGCTGCGCGTCGCGTACTTCGGCCACGACGCGGTGGTCGAGCTCGACCTGCCCGACGCCGCGTCCAAGCACGGCATCCGTGCGCGCGTCGTGGGGCACCAGCCGCCCGAGCCGGGGGACAAGGTCGGGCTCGTCGTGGTGGGGCCGGTCCGGGCGTTCCCGCAGCGCTGACGTCCCCTGGTGGGCCGGCCCGGCCGGACGCCCGTCAGGCGTTCTGCCACAGGCCGACGACGTTGCCCTCGCAGTCGCGGAAGTAGGCCGTGAAGCCCATCCCGCCGACATCGGTGCGACCCATGACCGTCGACCCGCCGAGCCCCTCGATGCGGGACAGCGTCGCGTCGATGTCCTCGACGTCGATGGTGACGACCGAGCCCCCGCCCGGGACGTCGCCGCGCTTGGCCATCCCGCCGTTGATGTAGCCGGGCTCCGCCGTCGTGCTGCCGTCCTCGGACATCGGCCCGGTGGTGACGCCCGTGTAGTCGAACTCGGCCATGTGGTCGACCTTCCAGCCGAACACCTCGCGGTAGAACGCGCTCGCGCGCTCGCGGTCGTCGTACGGGATCTCGAAGTGCACCACGCGTCCGCTCATCGCGGTCCCCTCCCTCTCGGTGGCGCGTCGTCGCGCCGTTCCCGGTCTACTCCCGGGGTCCGACACGGACAAGCGCTCGCCATCCGTGATGACGACCGGTCGGATGGCCTAGGGTCCGTCCGCAGTGATGCCGCACACCGAGGGCACCTGACTGTCACGACCACGGCAGACGGCCCGAAGCACGCCCCGCTACGGTTCGAGCATGAGCCCGGACTTCCGGTCGGACACGCTCGCGCAGCGCGTGGCGGAGGCCGCCGCCGCCTGGCTGCGCGACCCAGGGGACGCCACCGCGTACCTCAGACTTGTCGACGCGACGGTGACCTGGGAGGCCCACGCGCGGCCACCGCTCGAAGGGCTCGAGCGCGCCGGTGGGGTGCCCGATGTCGAGACGATCCGGGCCACCGTCCTCGCGGTCATGGAGCAACTCCGCCAGCGCAGACAGGCGGACGAGGCCAGTGCCGGCCTTGCCGCGCTGGCCGACGCGCACCGCGACGGGCCGCCACCGGAGTACCCGAGTGACTGGCCGTGGGAACCGCAGCCACCACAGGAGCCACGAGAGGACGACGACGGTGTCGCCGCCACGCCCGATGACGCACTTTCCGACCTGGTCATCATGGAGGACGACGGCACGAGCCCTCGCCCCTGAGGCTGGTCCCGAGCGGCTGTCTCGTGATCGGTTCAGTGGAGGCTCTGGTGTGTCTCGCGTTCCGTGGAGTTGGGTTCCTGGACTCTGGTGCCACTTGACCCTTGGAGGAGGGCCTTGTGGGACGTCGTGGGTATCCGCCGGAGTTCCGGCGCAGAGTGCTGGACCTGGTCGCCAGCGGACGCTCGGTCGCGGACGTCGCTCGCGACCTCGGGATCAGCGAGGAGTCGATCTACACCTGGCGCCGCCAGGACCGCATCGACGCCGGCCTGGCGCCGGGGCTGACGTCAGCGGAGAAGGTCGAGCTGACGGCCGCCAAGCGCAGGATCGCCGAGCTCGAGGCCGAGCTCGCTGTGCACCGCCGCGCCAGTGAGCTGCTGGGGAAGGTGGTGCTCCCAAAAGGCGGTTCGAGGCCATCGCGGTGATGGCCGAAGAGGGCCTGCCGGTCCAGGTCGCCACCCGCGTGCTCGGGACCTCGGAATCAGGGTTCTACGCCTGGCGGACCCGCGCCCCGTCCGCCCGCGCGATCCGGCACGTGATCCTCTCCGACGCGATCCGCGAGATCCACGGCGTCTCGCGCGGGATCTACGGTGTCCGGCGTGTCCACGCCGAGCTCAGACTCGGCCGCGAGGTCTCAGTGGCCCTCGGCACGGTGGCGATGCTGATGCAGCGAGCGGGCCTCAAGGGGATTGGCGGGCGGCCCAAGTGGCGTCGCCCGCACCCGGACCTGATCTCCTCCGACCTGGTCGACCGGCGGTTCCGTCGCGAGGGCCTGGACCAGCTGTGGGTCACCGACATCACCGAGCACCACACCCGCGAGGGCAAGGTCTACTGCGCCGTCGTTTTGGACGTGTGCTCGCGCCGGGTCGTGGGCTGGTCGATCGACTCCTCGCCGACCGCGGCGCTGGTGACGAACGCGCTCGGGATGGCGATCGACTCCAGGCGCCCGCCGCCCGGCACGATCATCCATTCCGATCATGGAGTCCAGTTCGGTTCGTGGGCGTTCACCCGCCGCGCGAAGGACTCCGGGCTCGTGCCATCGATGGGCTCCATCGGCGACTGCTACGACAACGCGGTCATCGAGTCTTTCTGGTCGCGCATGCAGGTCGAGCTCTTGGACCGCCAGCGCTGGCGCACCCGGTTGGAGCTGGCGAACGCGATCTTCGAGTACCTCGAGATCTTCCACAACCGCCAGCGCCGGCACTCCGCGCTGGGCTGGCTCACGCCCCTAGAGTTCGAGGCGAGACAACCGATCACCGTGGCCTAGATTCCAGCAACCCGGCTCCACGGAACCCAGGACACACCAGAGCCTCCATCAGACCCGGGGCGAGACAGCAGCGTGCACCGGAGCGCGGACAACAGATGTGACCGCTGCGCGGCGCAGCGATGTGGTGGGGCAGGCGCTCGTGACCAGCCCGTCCCTGCGCGACCCGAAACTCGCCGAGCTGTACCGACGCACCCCTGGCGCGGTCGCGTTCGTCGACGAGTCCTACCGCGCCCAGCCGCGGGGGTCCGTGCGCCGTTCTACTCGATGACGGCGGTGACCTTCGCGAAGGGTCAGCTGGACCACGTCCGCGAGGTCCTGACCGACATCGCCGGCGGCCTGTACTGGCATGCCACCGAAGCCCATGAGGACGGGCGGACCGCGGACATCGCACGGATGACCCGGTTCATCGCCCGCGAGACGCAGTGGAACGTCCTGACCGTCGAGATGCCGCTCGCCGTCGCCGACGGTGCCGTCGGCCGGGCCCGCGCCACGTGCCTGGCCGCGCTGACCCGTGAGGTCAGCCGCGGCACCGGGCCCAACGCTGCCCGGCTGATCATCCCCGACCGCAACCGCGACGACGGACTCAACCGCGCCGACCAGCGGGTCCTCGGGCAGCGCAGGTGTTTCCAAGCGCGCACCAGAGTGTCCCGAGGCGGATCACTGCCTCGTCGCACTTCCACCACGCGGCGGCCCCGACGGGGTTGGACCGCCTAGGAGTCGTGGGTGGGCATCAGGATGCGACCGACCAGAGGACCGGTGCCACCACCAAGGCCAGGATGACGACCAGTGCGATGTACCCAATCACGAGGCCAGCCAGCGCCAAACGACGACCCCGCGCGCCGGTTGCAGCGACCTGCCTGAGCGCAATGTGTCCGAAGGGGATCGCCAACGGGCCACCCACCACCGAGAGGACCAGGGCGAGCACCGCCATGCCATTCAGCGGCTGCGGTTCGCCGTGCAACGGGCCGAGGGGGACGCCGCGCGAGTCGGTTCGGGTCGCATTGGTCACTCGCGGAGTGTGAGGGATGGGCTGACACTTGTCAACACCCGAGGTCAGCAATAGTACCTATTACTCCGTTCGGGTAAACCATTGACCAACTGGTCACGCGAGCCCTCCCCGATTCGCTACGTTTCGGCCACTCATCCTCATTGCGCTGGCAGACAACCGTAGGGGGCACACATGAATATCCGACGCATCAGTCGCAACGCGGTGGTCGCCACATTGGCGACCCTCATGCTTTTCACAGGCGCCACTGGCGCAGGTGCCTCCGCAACGGGGCAGGTGTTGTTCTCCTCAGCATCATTCAGTGTCGGCACGAAGTCTTTCTACGTCCCTGCTGGGACGTTGACGCACTCGATCAGCGGCTCCGGGCGCACGGCCAACGGCGAGTCTGCGGTCGCGGCCAACTTGGCCACGATCTGTTATGGCCGGCTGGACTGGGTCACGCTTGGCGACGGAGACAAGTTCCTGTCGCGCACGGCAAGTGGATCGCTTGCGAGTTGCGTCGTGTATCTGACGCGTCAGCGGAGCAACTACACCTTCGCCTCGAACGTCAAGAAGGGTTGCGTCGACCTGTACATCAACTCTGTGTATAAGGCTCGTCAGTGCCACAACATCATGTGACCCATTGTTCGCGCACGACCAGGGTCCGGCTCGCGGCGGTCACAGTCATCGTGGCCGCTGCGGCTGTCGGGTGCGGGCAGCAGGGTGCGGGACCGGCGTTCTCCGCGCAGGACCTTGAGTCGGCGCCGGAGTTCCAGCGGCGTATGTTCTCAGACGGTGTGATCTCTGCCGACGAGTATCGCCAAGCAGTGATGGCGCAGCGCGACTGCGTCGAGGAAGCCGGGTACGAGACGACGCCCATTGTGGCGGCGGGCAGCCTGCTTACCTTCGATGCAACCGCTGACTACAGCGACGCAGCTGATCCCGAGGAGGAAGACCGTCAATTTCTCGCCACCATGCAGGAATGCTCCGACGAGTACGTGAAGTTTGTCGGCTACGCGTGGTCGTCGAGCCAGGTCGTGGCCGATGGCCCTGAACGTGACCAGATGAGGCGCGAGATGGCGCAGTGCGTGACGGACGCTGGGGTCGACATGGAGCTGGACGTCACCGAGCAGGATCTGCTGCCGGCACTGGAAGCCGCGCTCGGGGGAGCGTCGCAGGAGGAGAGACAACTCATCCAGGACTGCGTCTCCGAGTTCGGCGACCTGTTCCTCGCTGAGCCGGATCGGTGAGCGCCTCAGGCCGGTCGCGACGCGTCGCGTGGTCGGCAGTCGCCGCGATGGCGGTGGCGGTGATCGGCCCGGTGGCTCTGCTCACCGTTTGGGTCGTGACCGCCTCGGCTCCTCCGGTCGCCCTCGACCACGATCCGACGCCCGTGTGGGTCTCTGCGGAGCAGGTCGCGCTCGACCGCGCCGAGAAGGGCCTCCTGGAGCTCGCCTGGACGCAGGAGCAGCCGCTCACGTACCGCGGGCCCGGGGGCGTCGTCACCGCGGTCGCGCTCAGCCCCGGACTCGAGTTGACGAACGGGCTCCCGGCGCTCGAGGTCGACGGCAGGAGCATCCGGGTGCTCCAGGCGGACAAGCCGCTGGTGGCGCCCGTCGGACCGCGGTCGAGTGCCGAGGAGCTGCATGTCGTCGTGGAGTTCCTGACCGCGGCGGGATACCCGGTCGAGGGGACCGGCTGGTCCCGGGACCTCGCCGTGGCGATCGAGGGGTACGGTCGCGAGGTTCTCGGTGTGCGGGGTGCGTCGGCGTTCGACCCGTCGTGGACGGTGTGGTCGCCACGGACCGCGGGCGTTGTCGCCGAGGTCACCGTGACACCGGGCGCGGATGCGCCAACCCCGGGCACCGTCATCGGCGCCCTGAAGCCCTTTCTGGCCGCGGCGCGGCTCTCGACGACGGCCCTGGACGCCCTCAAGCCTGGCCGATATGTCGTGGCCTTGTACGACGAGGAGTTCGTCCTGCTCGAGGACGGGACTGTGGATCCATCACGGCTCGCTGACCTCGCCAGGACCGTCGACGAGACGCCGACGACACTCGAGGTCTCCTTACGGCCAGAAACAGCCGGGACGGCGATCTCGGTACCGGCCGGTGCGGTGATCGTGGACGGCGGCGGCCTGGCCTGCGTCGCTACCGGGGCGGATCCAACGGCGCCGGACTTCGCCGAGGTCGTCGTCGTGGGGGGAATCCCGGGCGCTGCCTACCTCGAGAACGACGAGATGCTGGTGCATGCCGATGTCCTAGCCAACCCGATTGAAGTCGGGGTCCACGGGCCATGCAGGTAGCGGCCAGCCCCCTGGTCTCGTGCCGCGGAGTGACCTACATGTACTCGCGCGGCGCGGCGCCAGCGGTGGTCGACGTAACGATGGATGTCTTGCGGGGCGACTCGATCTGCCTCACAGGCCCGTCCGGGAGCGGCAAGTCCACACTGCTCGCGATCCTGGGTGGCGTCGTCCAACCGTCCGAGGGGTCCGTTCGGTGGTGGGCGACCGGCGAGCGTCCCTCGCGCGACACGGCTACGGACGTCCATGGGTGCGACGCGTCCTGGGTGATGCAGACAGCAAATCTCCTGCCTCGCGCCCACGCGCTCGAGAACGCCGCACTTGAGGCGATCATCCGGGGCATCCCGCCGAGCCGCGCGCTCGCGCGAAGCGCGGCCGTCCTCGATGAGCTGGGCCTCGGAGCGTTCTACCGCACGCCAGCGCGCAAACTCTCGGGCGGCCAGGCGCAGCGTGTGGCCGTCGCTAGGTCGATCGTCGCTTCCGCACCGCTCATCCTCGCCGACGAACCGACGGGACAGCTTGACTCAGTGAGCACCGCTCGGGTCGTGAGCGCACTGCTGGCCACCGTCCCGGCCGGCGCCACGGTTGTCATGGCTTCGCACGACCCGGCTGTGGCGGAGCGGTGCTCGCGGGTCTTGACCATGGTGGACGGGACGATCCGTGACGATCGGTAGACCGGCGTTTGTGTTCAACGTTTGGGCGGTGAGCCGTCGGCGTGCGGGCCCTGCGACATGGGTCGTGGAAGGCGCGGTCGTCCTGATCGCGGTCGCCGTCGTCCTTGGACAGGGTTGGATGGCCGGTCAGATCCGCGCCCAATACGACGAGGCGGTGCGCGTCGGCGGCAACGTGGTCGTCGTGTCGTCCGACGGCGGCATGGTCGACCGGACCGAATGTGACAGGCTCGCGATCGAGCGCGGCGACGTGGCGATGTCGGGTTCGGTACGGGCGATCGACACCGTGTACTCGGCGGACACCCCCGCGAACGCCGTTCAGGCGGGCGTGACGAGCGGGGACTTTCTTGCGGTCGCGAGTGGCGCGCGGACCACGACCCCGCGCGGCACGGGCGTGATTCTCGGGGAGCTGGCCGCCTGGTCCGTGGGCGCTGCGCCGGGGTCGAAGGTCGAGTGGACGGATGCCGGACCGCTCGACGTCCTGGCGGTGGTCTCGTTCGCCGACCGTGCCGAGGTCTTCGGGATCTGGCGTCTCGCCGCGACGGCGGAGCGCAGCGGCGCGGACGAGTGCTGGGTGGAGGCGGAACCCGGCATGCGGGCGAGCGTGGCGGGCACTGTCCTGTCCAGTCTGCCCTCGAGCCCGGAGGCCTCAGTCGGCGTGCTGCGTGACGAGACACCGGAGGATGCGGTCGACGAGTCGCTGCGGACTGGCTATCGCGTGCTGCCTTGGGTCGGTGCCGCCGCAGCGGCCATCCTCCTCGCGCTACTCGGATTCGTCGAGCGGCAAGCAGTGTCGCTGCTACGCCTGCTCGGTATGCGGCAGGTGGACCTCGTCCTCCTCGGCTGGCTGCGGGCCCTGAGCATTGTGTCGGCATCGTGCCTCATGGCCGCCGCTGCCTGGGTGGCGGCCACCCTTTCCGGCTTGTCCATCGTCGACCGGGCCGGGTTGCTGAGCATGGTCCCCCTGCTCGTCGTGACCCTCGTTGGCACCCCGCTCGTCATGGCCGCCCCTCGCCGCAACGTCCTGGTTGACCTCCGAGACCGTTGACCGCCGCAGCAATTGCGGCTGGACAGAGCCGAGCAAGCGGCGGCGACGCGCCAGTCATCACATGACGGACTGTCTGCCTCGGCATCCTTGCGGAAGGTGCTCGTGGAACTCGGCGCGGAGATCATCTTCGACACCTACAGCGAATAGCCACCGCTGACCGGACAGGCGCCGATAATTGACCTTATGTTGATCCGAATCCCTGAGCGGTCCGATCGCTAGTTCGAGCCCGCGCCGTTCTGAGACAGCTGATGCGGACAGAAGCGCGACATCGCGCCATGAATCGCTTCCCGCGCATAGCGCGGGACAGGGCGCATCGGAGATCAAGGCGCTTCGCGTGCAGTCGTCTCCAGCCCGACCACCGCGTCCCCCGTCCACGCGACGAGCCGCTTGCCGACGACGGCGAGTCCCGCGGCCCCGTCGGGCGCCGCTGCGCGCCAGACCTCGGCCCCGTCGTCGACCCGCCGCGCCACCACGCCGAGCGTCCCGGACGCGTCGCGCGCGGGGAGGAGGACGACCTCGCCGTCGGTCAGCGCGGGTCCGGTGACCGGACCGGCCTCGAGTCGCACGGCCCAGCGCCGCTCACCGGTCCGGATGTCGAGCGCCGTCATCCCCGTGCCGTCGTCGAGCAGCAGCACGCCCTCGACCTGAGCCGTGGCGCGGAGCATCCACGCCCGGTCCCACGGGACCGACCAGAGGGCCCGGCCGGTCCGCACGTCGAGAGCGCGCAGCCGATCGCCCCGCACCGTGCGGATCACGACGGTGCGCGGCTCGGACCCGTCGTGGAGCGCGGGGACGAGCGGGGGCCCCGGGAGGACGTGCGTCGGGGTGAGCTCGGTCCACATGCGGCCCCGGCCCGCGGGCGAGCCCGGGTACCAGGACCACGTGAGCGTCGCGCCCGGGAGCGTGTGCGTCTCGGTGCGCAGCGGCGCCCGGAGCGCCTCGTCGAGCGGCACCTGCTCGCCCGTCGCGAGGTCGATCGAGACGGTCCCGACCGTCACCGACCCGGCGCGGTGCTCGACCACGGGCGGGTCGCTCGGCCCCACCGCGGGCCGCGCGCTCACGCGCTCCCACCGGGCCGTCCCTGAGGTGACGTCCCACAGGTCCGCGCGCAGCCGACCGTCCGGCAGGACCGCGAGGGTCAGCAGGTCCCGGCCGACGGGTTCGGCCGACAGCAGCGCACCCTCGGGCGCGAGCGTGAGCGTGGCCCGCCCGGTCCCGACGTCGACGACGACGACGCGCGCGACCGCACCGTCGCGCGCCGCCACGGGCATCACCTCGCCGTCGACGCACGCCACGAAGCGGTCGGCCGCACCGCGGTCACCCGCCGCACCACGGACGACGTCGTCGACGGCGAAGCACCGCCCGCCCGCTGCGACGGCCCCGACGTCGTCCGACGCCGCCCAGACCTCCGCGCCGGTCTCGGGGTCGACCCGGACCAGGCGTGCGCCGTCGACCACGAGGAGCGCGTCGTCGAGCGGGACCGCGACCCGACCCGGGACCCGCCACGACTCGACCGGCGGCCCCGCCGCGGCCTGGAGCACGGCCGGCGTCGCGGCGAGCGTCGCGGCGCGCTGCGCCGCGGCCCGCCCCTCCACCACGTGCTGACCCACCCCGAGGGCCACGAGCAGCACGACGACGACGCCCACGGCCCGGCCCGCGGGTCGCCGCGCCCACCGACGTGCGGTCGCGAACCCGCCCGACGGCTCGGGCGGCACGGCAGGCGGCTCGTCGGGCTCGAGATGAGGGTCGCCCGGCGAGCCGGCACGCAGGCGCTGCGCCTCGAGGGCGATCTGGTGCAGCAGGTCGCGCACCTCGTCCGTGGCCTCGCCCTCGTCGATGAGGACGTCGACCTCGTCGAGGTCCATGAGGGACCGCGACCGCGCCCGGCGCATACGTCCAGGCTAGTCGCGCGGCGTCCTCCCGCCGAGGCGTCTGGTGAGCTCACCGGCCGCCGCGAGCACGCCGTCGACCAGGGCGGCCCGCGGCGTCCGGTCGTCGTCGTCCGTCGTGACGCTGATCGCCGCCGCGGCACGTCCCGTCGCGTCGAACGCGGCCGCCGCGACGGACCGCCGACCCGGTGTCACGAGCCCGTCCTCGGCCGACCACCCCTGCGCCCGCTCGGACGCGAGCTCGCCGAGCAGCGCGTCGACGTCGGCCGGGCCGCGTCCGCCCCTGCGCACGAGCTCCTCGCCGACGAGCGCCCGGACGTGCGCCTCGGGGAGCTGGGCGAGCAGCGCGCGTCCGCTCGCGGTGACCGGCGCCGGGAGGCGGACACCCACGGCGGTGACGAGCGGCGCCGTCGTCGGCGGGCGCTCGACCAGGAGGTAGAGCGTCTCGGCGCCGTGCAGCACACCCAGGTGGGCCGTGCGGCGCAGCGAGCGCACGAGGCGGAGCAGGACCGGTCGCGCGAGCCGCTCGAGCGGCTGCCGCCGCAGGTACGCCTGACCGACCTCGAACGTCGCGATGCCGAGGCCCCAGCGCCGTTCCTCCGGGAAGTGCACGACGAACCCCTCGTCCGCCATGACGCGCAGCAGCCGGTACGTCGAGGCGCGCGGCGCACCGACCTGCGCGGCGACCGCCTCGGCCGGGAGCGGCCCGGGCGCAGCCGCGAGGACCCGCAGCACCGCCAACGCCCGACCGGCCGACACCCTGCCACCGTCTCACATCTGAGACGACGACCCGGTCCGCACCCCTATCCGCGCGGGCCGCCGTGGACCAGAGTCAGCCCATGGACGTCGTCGTTCACCCCGGTCGCCCGCTGACCGAGCAGGAGGTCGTCGCGGTCGCGCGCGACCGGGCACCCGTCGTGCTCGACCCCGAGTGCCTCGAGCGGCTCACCGCCGCGCGCCGTCACGTCGACGACCTCGCCGCGTCGGACACACCCGTCTACGGCGTCTCGACGGGCTTCGGCGCACTCGCGACCCGGCACATCCCGCGCGCGTCGCGCACGCAGCTGCAGCGGAGCCTCGTGCGCTCGCACGCCGCGAGCTCGGGGCCCGAGGTCGAGGACGAGGTGGTCCGCGGCCTCATGCTGCTGCGCCTGCGCACGCTCGTCACCGGGCACACGGGCGTCCGGCCGGAGACCGCGCAGGCCTACGCCGCGCTGCTCGACGCCGGCATCACGCCCGTCGTCCGCGAGTTCGGGTCGCTGGGCTGCTCGGGTGACCTCGCGCCGCTCGCACACGTCGCGCTCGCGGTCATGGGCGAGGGCCAGGTCCGCGTCGACGGCGACGTCGTCCCGGCGGCCGAGGCGCTCGAGCGCGCCGGCATCGCGCCCGTCGTCCTCGCGGAGAAGGAGGGCCTCGCGCTCATCAACGGCACCGACGGGATGCTCGCGATGCTCATGCTCGCGTGCGCCGACCTCGACCGGCTGCTGCGCGTCGCGGACGTCGCCGCCGCGATGAGCGTCGAGGCGCTGCTCGGCACGGACCGCGTGCTCGCCGAGGAGCTCATGGCGCTGCGTCCGCACCCCGGCCAGGCGCTCGCGGCCGCGAACATGCGTCGCCTGCTCGAGGGCAGCGAGGTCGTCGCGTCGCACCGCGGGCCCGAGTGCACGCGTGTCCAGGACGCGTACTCGCTGCGCTGCGCGCCCCAGGTCGCGGGCGCCGCACGCGACACGCTCGCGCACGCGCGGCTCGTCGCGTCGCGCGAGGCGGCCAGCGCGATCGACAACCCGGTGCTGCTCGACGACGGGCGCCTGGAGTCCAACGGCAACTTCCACGGCGCGCCCGTCGCGTACGTGCTCGACTTCCTCGCGATCGCGGCGGCCGACGTCGCGTCGATCAGCGAGCGCCGCACGGACCGGATGCTCGACGCGAACCGGTCGCACGGCCTCCCGCCGTTCCTCGCGGACGACCCCGGCGTGGACAGCGGGCTCATGATCGCGCAGTACACGCAGGCGGGACTCGTCAGCGAGCTCAAGCGGCTCGCGGTGCCCGCGAGCGTCGACAGCATCCCGAGCTCCGCGATGCAGGAGGACCACGTCTCGATGGGCTGGGGTGCGGCCCGCAAGCTGCGACGTGCGGTCGACGCCCTCACCCGGGTGCTTGCGATCGAGGTCCTCACCGCGGCGCGCGCTCTCGACCTGCGCGCGCCGCTGCGGCCCGCACCGGCGACGGCCGCCGCGGTCGCGGCGCTGCGCGCGCACGTCGCCGGGCCGGGCACCGACCGGTACCTCGCGCCCGAGATCGAGGCCGCCGTCGCACTCGTGCGCGGCGGCGAGCTGCTGGCGGCCGTCGAGGCCGTCACCGGACCCCTGGAGTGACCGTGGAGTGCAAGGGCTGGATGCAGGAGGCGGCGCTGCGGTGCCTGCGCAACAACCTCCACCCCGATGTCGCCGAGCGGCCGGAGGACCTCGTCGTCTACGGCGGCAGCGGCAAGGCGGCGCGCGACCACCGCTCGCTGCAGGTCATCGAGGACACGCTGCGCCGGCTCGACGACGACGAGACGCTGCTCGTGCAGAGCGGCAAGCCGGTCGCCGTCTTCCGCACGTTCGAGCACGCGCCGCGCGTGCTGCTCGCCAACAGCCTCCTCGTGCCGGGCTGGGCGACGTGGGACCGCTTCTGGGAGCTCGAGGCGCTCGGCCTGACGATGTACGGGCAGATGACCGCGGGCTCGTGGATCTACATCGGCACGCAGGGGATCGTGCAGGGCACGTTCCAGACGTTCGCGGCGCTCGCGGAGCAGCGCTTCGACGGGACGCTGCGCGGCAAGGTCGTCCTGACGGCGGGGCTCGGTGGGATGGGCGGCGCTCAGCCGCTCGCCGTGACGATGAACGGGGGGACGGCGCTGTGCCTCGACGTGGACCCTGCGCGCGTCCGGCGGCGCGCCGAGACGCGGTACCTCGACGAGATCGCCGACTCGGTCGAGGACGGTCTGCGCCGCGTGCGCGAGGCGGCGGCTGCGGGGCGTGCGCTGTCGGTCGGCGTCGTCGCCAACGCGGCCGAGGCCCTGCCCGCGCTGCTCGCGCGCGGTGAGCACGTCGACGTCGTCACCGACCAGACCAGCGCGCACGACCCGCTCAACGGGTACGTGCCGAAGGGCCTCTCGCTCGAGGAGGCCGCGGCGCTGCGCACGTCCGACCCGGCGGCGTACGTCGCGCTCGCGCGGGCGTCGATGGTCGAGCACTGCACCGCGATGGTCGGGTTCTCGCGGGCCGGGGCCGCGGTGTTCGACTACGGCAACAACCTGCGCGGCGAGGCGCGCGAGGCCGGGTACGACGACGCGTTCGCCTACCCGGGGTTCGTGCCCGCGTTCATCCGGCCGCTGTTCTGCGAGGGGATCGGGCCGTTCCGGCTCGTCGCGCTCTCGGGCGACCCGGCGGACGTCGCCGTCGCGGACGAGGCGCTGCTCAAGGCCTTCCCGTCGAACCCGTACGTGCAGCGGTGGATCCCCCTGGCGAGGGAGCGCGTCGCGTTCCAGGGGCTGCCCGCGCGCATCTGCTGGCTCGGCTACGGCGAGCGGGCCGAGGCGGGCGCGGTCCTCAACGAGCTCGTCGCGAGCGGGCGGATCGGCGCACCCGTCGTCATCGGTCGCGACCACCTCGACAGCGGGTCGGTCGCCTCGCCGTACCGCGAGACCGAGGCGATGCGCGACGGGTCGGACGCGATCGCGGACTGGCCGGTCCTCAACGCACTGCTCAACGTCGCGAGCGGCGCGGCGTGGGTCGCGGTGCACCACGGCGGTGGCGTCGGCATGGGCAAGTCGATCCACAGCGGCGCGCAGGTGCTCGCGGACGGGACGGTCGACGGCGCGCGGCGGCTCGAGCGCGTCCTCACCAACGACCCGGGGACAGGCGTCGTGCGGCACGCCGACGCCGGGTACGAGATCGCGCGCGGCGTCGCGCGGGACCGCGGCATCGACATGCCGATGCTGTGAGGAGGCCCTGATGGCGCTCGTCGTCGACCGGATCGGGACCCTCGTCACGTGGGACGAGGAACCCGTGCTGCACGACGCGGCGGTCGTCGTCGACGGCGGTCGGGTGGTGTGGACGGGTCCGGCCGGGCGTGCGCCGTCGGCGGGCGAGCGGCTCGACGCCGACGGGCGGTGCGTCGTGCCCGGCTTCGTCGACGCGCACACCCACCTGGTCTTCGCGGGCGACCGCTCGGAGGAGTTCGCGGCGCGCCTCGCGGGAGCGCCCTACGCCGCGGGCGGTATCCGCACGACGGTCGCCGCGACGCGCGCCGCGTCCGACGACGAGCTGCTCTCCCGGGCGCGCGCGCTCGCGGCCGAGGCTCTGCGGTCCGGGACGACGACGATCGAGGTCAAGTCCGGGTACGGGCTGACGGTCGACGACGAGCGGCGCTCGCTCGAGGTCGCCGCGCGGGTCACGGAGCACCGGACCTTCCTGGGGGCGCACGTCGTGCCCGACGGCGACGCGGACGCCTACGTCGACCTGGTCTGCGGACCGATGCTCGACGAGGTGGCGCCGCTCGCGACGGCCATCGACGCGTTCTGCGAGGAGGGGGCGTTCGACGAGGACCAGTGCCGCCGCGTGCTGCGCGCGGGTCAGGACCGCGGGCTCGACGTCCACGTGCACGCCAACCAGCTGGGCCCGGGCCCGGGTGCGCGGCTCGCGGCCGAGCTCGGCGCCGCGAGCGCGGACCACTGCACGCACCTGACCGACGACGACGTGTCCGCGCTGCGTGACGCGCGGGTCGTCGCGGTCCTCGTCCCGGTCGCGGAGTTCAGCACCCGGTCCCCGTACGCCCCGGCCCGGCGGCTCGTCGACGCCGGGGTCACGGTCGCGCTCGCGACGGACTGCAACCCGGGGACCAGCTTCACGACGTCGATGCCGTTCGTCGTCGCGCTCGCGTGCCGTGAGCTGGGTCTGACGCCGCTCGAGGCGCTGCGCGCCGCGACGCTCGGCGGTGCCGCGGCGCTGCGCGACGACGACGTCGGGCACCTGCGGGTCGGGGCCCGCGCGGACCTCGTCGTGCTCGACGCGCCGTCGCCCGTGCACCTCGCCTACCGACCCGGCGTGGACCTGGTGCACCGCGTGATCCGTCGTGGGGAGGTGGCCCGGTGAGCGAGGACCCGCGGTGGCCGCGGGCGTCCGACTGGCTCGCGCGCGGTGGCGGGAGCGCTGCGGGCGCATCGGGCGGCTCGGGCGGTCGCGAGCACGGCGGGCCGCGGCTCGTCGTCGTCGGGGTGCCGCTGTCGCGGACGTCGATCTCGCCGTCGGGCGCGCACGAGACACCGGGCGCGGTCCGCCGCGCGCTGCGGCGGTTCGCGACGTTCCACGCGGGGCTCGACGTCGACCTCGAGGCGGTCGCGGTGCACGATGTCGGCGACCTCCCCGTCGCGGCGCTCGCGGGGGACGAGGCGCTGACCGCCGTCGACGACGGCCTGCGCGGACTCCCCGTGCACGACGTCGCGGTCCTGCTGGGTGGGGACAACGCGGTGACGCGCCCCGCGCTGCGGACGCTCCTGCCGGACCTCGCGCGCGTCGGGCTGCTCACGCTCGACGCGCACCACGACGTGCGCGGGTTCCACGTCGGGCCGACCAACGGGACGCCCGTGCGCGGTCTGGTCGAGGACGGGCTGCCTGGCGAGCACGTCGTGCAGGTCGGGATCGGCGACCTCACCAACAGCCGCGCCTACCGGTCGTGGTGCGAGGAGCACGGCGTGCGCGTCGTCGGGGTGGGTGAGGCGCGTGCCGCGGGTGTGGGTGCCGTCGTCCGGCGCGAGCTCGACCGGCTCGCCGAGACGTGCGACGCGGTCTACGTCGACCTCGACGTGGACGTCGTGGACCGGACGTTCGTGCCGGGCTGCGCGGGGGCGCGGCCGGGCGGTGTCCTGCCCGGCGAGCTCCTCGACGCCGCGGTCGAGGCCGGGCGGCACCCGTGGGTGCGCGCGGTCGACGTCGTCGAGGTCGACGCGACCGCGGACCCGACCGGCGTCACCGTGGACCTCGCCGCGATGTGCCTGCTGTCGGTCGCGGCCGGCCTCGCGGCGCGGCGGCGGCCGGAGGACCAGGCCACCGTCACCTCGATCGTGACCGACGCCTCCGCTGCCCGACGTGACGCGCGCCCCCGCGACTGACAGACTCAGGTGAGGCGTCCGGCGGGACGCCCCAGGTCCTCCGTCGGTCGGGCACCGCCCGACCCGCGTGGCCGGTCCACCCGGACGTCGGTCCCCGTGCGACCAGCACCGCGAGCACGGCAGCCGCGTGGCGCGTCGAGCGCTCCCCGCGGTGGCCTGACGGCCCGGGCGGAGCGCCCGGCACCGGCCGGCCCGGAGCGTGTGCGCTCCGGACGCCCGACCGGCTCGGCTCCCCTGCCGGCCGTCGCGCGATGGGCCCGCCGTGCCGCGACCGCGGTGCGGACGCTGCGAAGGAGACGATGTGGCACGTCCAGGCCGACGCCGGTCCGGTGGCACGCGCGCCGAGGGCGGCGCGCAGCGCCGTCGGGCACCGCGCACCGGGGAGCAGGGACTCATCCCGGTGCTCGTGGACGTCGCTCGTGAGGTCGACGGCGCCGTCCAGCGGCAGCCGGCCCGCCCCGCGGTGCGCGTGAAGTTCCAGGTCGTCGCGCTGCTCGTGCGCGAGGAGCGTGCTCGCGTGATGGCGGACGAGAGCCTCGGCACCGCCAAGCGGACCCAGGAGCTCAAGCGGCTCGACGGCGTCGCGACGCTGCTCGCGAAGATCGCCGCACGCGACACGTCGCTGCTCTCGCTGCTCGCCGAGGACGCGCGCGTGTCCGACACCGCGCGGGCCCTCAAGGCGTCGCTCATGCGCGACGCCGGGCTCGAGCCGCCCGAGGAGGTCGAGGCGCCCGCGCCCCCGCCGACGACGGCGTCCACCACGACGTCGGAGCAGGTCGTGCCCGTCTCGGTCCTGCAGCGTCAGCGCGCCAACCCGTTCCTCGCACCCGACTTCGAGGCCGCGGCCGAGCGGCTCGCGCGGCCGCGCCGGCTCGCCGGGTGGGAGCTCCTCGAGCCGCTGTTCCGGTCCTTCGAGTACGGCGACGCCGGTGCGCCCGCGTGCATGGCGATGCCCGAGGCCGGCTCGGTCGCCACGGCCCACGGCCGGGCCCTCATGCCGCACCAGGCCCAGGTCGTGGCGGCGACGGCGCGCGGTCACCGCACGTTCCTGCTCGCCGACGAGCCCGGGCTCGGCAAGACCGCCCAGGCGCTGCTGGCCGCCCAGGCCGCCGACGCGTACCCGCTGCTCGTCGTCGCCCCGAACGTCGTCAAGACCAACTGGGCGCACGAGGTCGGGATGTGGACGCCGCACCGTCGCGCGACCGTCGTCCACGGCGACGGCGAGCAGGTCGACGCGTTCGCCGACGTCGTGATCGTCAACTACGAGATCCTCGACCGGCACGTCGGGTGGCTGGGCGACCTGGGCTTCCGCGGGATGGTCGTCGACGAGGCGCACTTCATCAAGAACAAGCGCTCGCAGCGCTCGCAGCACGTCCTGTCCATCGCCGACCGCATCCGGGACCGGACGCCGCGGCCGCTCATGATGGCGCTCACCGGGACGCCGCTGATCAACGACATCGAGGACTTCCGCGCGATCTGGCAGTACCTCGGCTGGATCGACGACGAGAAGCCGCTCGGCCGGCTCATGACCGCGCTCGAGGAGACGGGCCTCACGCCCGCCGACCCGGGCTTCTACGCCGCGGCCCGCTCGACCGTCATCGACATGGGGATCGTGCGGCGCCGCAAGGCCGACGTGGCCGCCGACATCCCCGCGCGGCGCGTCGCCGACCTGCCGGTCGAGCTCGATGGCGCGGTCGGCCGCTCGATCCGCGCGGCGGAGGCGGCGCTCGCGAGCCGCCTGGTCAGCCGGTACCGCGCGGCGCTCGAGGCGCGCACGGACGCCGTCGTCGTCGACGGGCTGGACCTCGGGCTCGCGCGCCGGGTCGCGGCGGCCGAGCTCAAGGACTCGAGCTCGAAGGCCAAGGGCGAGAACGTCTTCACGATGGTCCGCCGGATCGGCCAGGCCAAGGCCGGGCTCGCGGCCGACTACACCGCGCAGCTCGCACGGAACGTCGGCAAGGTCGTGTTCTTCGCCAAGCACGTCGACGTCATGGACCAGGCCGAGGAGACCTTCGCCGACCGGGGCATCAAGTACGCGTCGATCCGCGGCGACCAGACGCCCAAGGCGCGCGAGAAGAACGTCGCGGCGTTCACGAACGACCCCGAGGTGCAGGTCGCGGTGTGCTCGCTCATGGCCGCCGGCGTGGGGATCAACCTGCAGGTCGCGTCGAACCTCGTGCTCGCCGAGCTGTCGTGGACGGACGCCGAGCAGACCCAGGCGATCGACCGGATCCACCGGATCGGCCAGGACGAGCCCGTCACCGCGTGGCGGATCATCGCCGCGCAGACGATCGACTCGAAGATCGCCGAGCTCATCGACGCCAAGTCCGGGCTCGCCGCCCGCGCGCTCGACGGCGCGGCGGAGGAGGACGCGTCGTCGTCGACGGACGTCCAGCTCGAGGCGCTCGTCTCGCTGCTCACCGACGCGCTCGCGGCGGAGGGTGTGAGCTGAGGCCGATGGTCGGGGCGAGGACGACGAGGGCGGTCGCAGCCAGCACGTGCCAGACGGCGTGGCCCTGGAGCGGTGACGACGGGTCGCACAGGGGCCAGCCCGCGCGCGAGAGCGTGCCCACCGTGCCGCCGACGGCGAGCAGCGCGAGCGCGGTGGCGATGCGTCGCCGCTGACGCGGGCGGATGACGGCGCGCCGCACGGTGAGCGCGACGGCGACGACGGCGACACCCACCTGGGCGAGGTCACCCGCGCGCGGCGCCAGGAGGATCAGCGGCACGAGCGCGAGCGTCGGGCCCGCCCACCACCACCAGGCAGGTCGTCGGCCCGTGAGGTCGGCGGCCGCGTCGGCGCCGACGTACGCGAGGACGACGAGCAGCGGGAGGTCGTGCGCGAGGTCCGACCACACCGGGTCCGGGCCGTGCTGGACGAACGAGCCGATGCCGACGGCGGCGACGAGGGCGGCGTAGCCGGCGAGCGGGTGTGGTCGGGCCGAGGGGCGGTGGTCGGAGGTGTCGGCGTCATGCGCACGGTGGCCCTCGCGCCGCGCGCGGACGAGGACCACCACGCCGGCGACGACGAACGCGAGGCTCGTCCACGCGGACACGGGCTCGGCGAGGAACCCGTCCTGGACGAGCTCGCAGCCCGGTCCGTCCTGCGCGCGCACGCGTGCCGTCAGGAGAGCCGTCGGGTTCACCACCCGACGATAGGACGGGCAGGTCGGGGCGGTGCACGCCGGGGTGGGTGGGTGGATCCAGCCGCGCCTCGCGCGGGCAACTGCACCCGCCGGTGGGCCCTGTGCGTCGGTGTGGATCCAACTGCGCCACGTGCGGGCACGGCCACCCAGCCTCGGGGCGCGGGCGGGCACGGCGACCTACCCTCGGGGCGTGGGCGACGACGCCGCCACCCACCAGCGAGGTATCTGCGCCGGGCGCGTCGACCGGTCTTGTCGCGCCGCCGACCGCGCGGGACGCTGGGGCACTCGTCGAGGCGGAGGCGGAACCCATGGGCAAGCTCATCTACGCGGCCAACGCGTCGCTCGACGGGTACCTCGAGGACGAGGCCGGGTCGTTCGACTGGTCCGTGCCCACCGAGGAGGTCCACGCGTTCTGGAACGAGCACGAGCGCGGCATCGGCACGTCGCTCTACGGCCGGCGCATGTACGAGGCCATGCGGGTCTGGGAGGACGACGACTGGCTCGTGGGCGAGCCGGCCGTCGTGCGCGAGTACGCGCAGATCTGGCGCGACGCGGACAAGGTCGTCTACTCGACGACGCTCGCGGAGGTCTCGACGGCGCGCACGAGTCTCGAGCGGCGGTTCGACCCCGAGGCGGTGCGCCGGCTCAAGGAGTCGTCGGAGGGCGACCTGAGCGTCGGCGGCGCGACCCTGGGGTCGGAGGCCTTCCGGCACGGGCTGGTCGACGAGTGCGTGCTGGTGCTGTGCCCGGTCGTCGTCGGCGGGGGTAAGCCCGCGCTCCCGCGCGGGATGCGCGTCGACCTCGAGCTGCTGGACCAGCGGCAGCTGGGGGCCGGTGCGGTCACGGTGCGGTACGCGGTGCGCGGCCGGGCGGACGGCGGTGCGTGACGCTCAGCCGATGCGTTCGGCGAGCGAGACGACGATCCCCTCGGGCCCACGGACGTAGGCCATCCGCCAGATGCCCTCGTACTCGCCGATGCCGCCGACCAGGCCGTAGCCCTCGCTCGCGACCTGGTCGACGGCCGCCTGCAGGTCGTCGACCTCGAACGCGACGTTGCGCAGCCCGAGCTCGTTGGCCATCGCCGCGGGCCGGCCGGGGACCGCGTCGGGCCGCACGAATCGGGCCAGCTCGAGGCGCGTCCCGCCGTCGGGCGTCGTCAGCATGACGATCTCGGTGCGCGAGTCCGGGATGCCGCAGACCGTGTCGAGGAACTCACCCTCGACGAACGTCCTGCCCTCGACCTCGAGGCCGAGCGCGACGAAGAAGTCGGTGACGAGGTCGAGGTCCTCGACGGTGATGCCGACGTGGTCGAAGCGGATGACGTGGGGCATGAGGTCATCGTGCTCCTCGCCGACGGTCTGCGGCGCGGAGGGTTGCGCCGACTACCGTGGGCGCATGACCGCGCCGACGACGGCGGAAACCGCGCCCGCCCTCCGGATGGCCCGCTCGGTCGTGCTCGCCACCGCTGTCGCGGTAGCGGCGGTCGCCGCGATCTGGGTCGTCGCCGTCCCGATGGAGGCGGCCTGCGTGGCGATCTACCCGCCGCCCCAGGGATGCGCGGCGGCCGATCGCGAAGCCGCCGGCGTGGCCTGGACGGCCGTCGTCGCCGTCGCGTACGCGCTGGTCCTCGCCGTGACGGTAGGTCTCGGACGTCGGTGGGCCTGGGTGACGAAGGCGGCCCTCGGTGTCCTCGTCGTCGTGGCTGTGCTCGCCTTCGGTGCCGTCCAGGGCTCGACGGGGTTCATCGCGTAGGCGGACGACGGCGGGATGGCAGCGGGCGACAGAACAGGTGGGTCGCCGGTCACGTGGTCGGATCAAGGCCCGGGCGCGCGCCTCAGGACGCGTTGGTCAGCCGTCGGACGACGTACTGGTTCAGGCTCACGTGCTCCTCGGCGGCTTCGATCGCGAGCTTGCGGTGCAGGTGCTCTCCGACGCGTAGGTTGAACTTGCCCGAGTAGGCCCGCGAGGACAACGGTTCAGGCACGCGCTCGCCGTTGGCGCGCAGGTCGTCAATGGTTTCGGCGACCAGGTCGCGCATCCCGTGCAGGGCGTCCTCCTGGCTGTCGGCGAGCCAGGACAGCGAGGGAAGCTCGAGGCAAGTGGCTACGTACTCGTCGTCCTCAACCGACCAGGTGACCCGGTAGGTGTATCGGGTGATGTCGATGTGCGGGGTGGTGCTCATGCCCGCGCCTCCTTCTTGTCGATCGCGGCGAGTACCTGCCTGACCTGGTAGGCCTTGGCCTGCCCGTGGTCGTTCTGGATGTTGACCCGTGGGTCGCCGGGCCACGGGGTCCTGAACACTGCGTGCGTCCCGCTACCCGTTCGCGGTGGACCGAAGTGGTGCTCACACACCTTCGCCAGGTCGTCGTAGCGGACGTTCCGGGGGTTTGCGCGCATCGCTGCGACGACCTTCGCTACCGACGGCACGGAGCCATGGTACTACGGGTAGTACCGGACCGGTGGCGGTGGTGAGCAGCATGAACGCCGCTCAACCGTCGTGGAAGAACTCGAGCACGTGCCGCACCACCGCCTCGGGCTGCTCCTCGGCGAGGTAGTACCCCGTCCCGGGAACGTGCACCATCCGCATGTCGTCGGCGTACGGCTCGTACCCGAGCAGGAGGCGAGGGTGACCCGACGCGTCGCGGTCGTCCTCGACGAGCACGGCCCCGTAGAGCCCGAGCGTCGGCGTGACGAGCCGCGTCCCGCGGTACGCCCCCCGCGCAGCACGGTTCGACGCCGTCACCGCGAGCGCCCGGTACAGCGCCACGGCGGCACGGGCGCGCGCAGGGTCGCGGAGGCGGCCCAGGTAGGTCTCGATGTCCGCGGCCGACCACACGGCCCCGTCGGGCGCGTCACCGAGCAGCATGTGCCGCGCGAGCCGTTGCCGTCCCCGGCTGACCAGCCGTGGCCCGAGCACCGGCAGCGTGACGGCGAACCGCGGCCAGAGGCGCCACACGTTGAGCAGCACCCGCACGAGCAGCCACCCGGAGAGCGCCGGATAGGGGTGTGGTGCACCCATCACGACGAACCGCCGCACCCGGTCGGGGTGCGCGAGGCACAGCCGGAAGCCCAGGATGCCGCCGATGTCGAGCCCGACGACGTCGACCCGGTCCAGCCCGAGCGCATCCAGCAGCGA
Source organism: Cellulomonas carbonis (assembly GCF_014636275.1). GTDB lineage: Bacteria > Actinomycetota > Actinomycetes > Actinomycetales > Cellulomonadaceae > Actinotalea > Actinotalea carbonis. The sequence continues at coordinate 4,166 of NZ_BMEB01000002.1, read as the reverse complement.
CACGGCGTCGGCGACGAGCTGCTCCTCGGTGTACCCGTCGGGCGGTGCGTCGGTCCAGCCCGCGCCGCGCAGGTCGGGCGCGATGACGCGGTGGTGCTCGGCCAGCGCCGGGAGCACCTTCCGCCAGCCCCACCAGTGCTCGGGGAAGCCGTGCAGCAGGAGCACCGGCGGCCCGGACCCGGCCTCGGCCACGTGCACGCGCAGTCCGGGCAGGTCCACGAACCGGTGTCCGACGCCGTCGAGCGTCGGGAGCGCCGTGCTCCCGATGGGAGTGCCGCTGTCGCCGTCGGACGACTGCATGAGGCGGACGCTACTCCGGGCCCGAGCACCTCTCCAGACCCTGGCGACGGCGACGAGCGGGCGCGTCTACGCGGCCGGGATCCGCGTGCTCATCACGCAGTTGCCCTTGCCCTTCGGCCGCAGGTACTCGAACCCGAGCTGCTCGTACATGGTCCGGGTCGCGTTGTAGAGAAACGACGACGACGTCCTCTTCCCGGGCGGCAGCTCGTGCGGGTAGGCCTCGACCAGGCCGCCACCGGCCGACGCGATCAGCGCGAGCGCGCCGCGCACCGCGATGCTCGCCATGCCCGAGCGCCGGAACCGCCGGTCCACGAACAGGCAGGTGATGCGGAAGTCCGGGCGCTGCACGGTCTCCGCCTCCCACTGCTTGCGGTGGTGGATGTTCGGCACCTCCTCGACCGTCCCGTACTGCGCCCAGGCGACCGCCTCGTCGTCGTCGATCACGAGCGCCGCGTGGGCCAGGCCTGCGAGGACGAACTGCCGCTTGAACTCTCGGTGGCCGAGCGCGCGACGCTCCTCCGCCGGGTCCGGGTAGAGGTGGAAGTAGGTGCACCAGCAGCCGCCCCACACCCCGTTGTGCCGCTCCGCCAGGTCCGCGAAGGCGTCCCAGGTCTCGGGCGTGAGGGGCTCGATGCGGTGGCCGTCCACGGTGATGGCTGCCTCGCCCATGCGATCGACTGTAGGGCGGGACCTGCCGACCGAACAGGAGGCGGGAGCGCCCGCCCGTTGCCGAGACGACCGTGAGGTCGGGATGCTGAGTGGCATGCCCGAAGACGTGAGCTCCTTGCCGGAGGTGGTCGGTCGTCCGGCCGCGCGTGCTCTCGAGGCGGCCGGCTACCACGCGCCCGCCGACCTCGACGGAGCGAGTGAGAAGACGCTGCTCGCACTCCACGGCGTCGGCCCGCGGGCGATCAGGGCGCTGCGCGAGCAGGGTGTGGAGCTCGTGCCGTGACGACACCCAGGCGGGTGTCGGCCCGGGCAGCGGCGCGCTCGGCCGAGCCGGGCCCGACGGCGATCGTCTAGCGCCCGACGGAGTCCAGGACCTCCGCGAGCTCCGCCGGTCGGCTCACCATGGGCCAGTGCCACGTCGGCAGCTCGACGTACGTCCAGTCGCCGTCGACCATGTGCGCGAACACCGGCGCGTAGGGCGCCATCTGCCGGAGCTGCTCGAGGCCGAAGGAGCACAGCACGCCCGTGCGCGGCAGGTGCTGCCAGGCGCCCGTGACCGCGACGGGCTGCGTGGCGGTGCGCCAGGGCTGCGGCCGCGAGCCCTCGACCAGCGCGGCCACGGCGTCGTCGTCGACCTCGGGCACGTCGGCGGCGAGCGCGGCCCACGGCGGGGGCGGGAGCTTCCAGCCCTTCCCGTGCGTCCTGACCAGGTCCTCGTTGGCGGCCCGTGCGTCCGGCCCCTCGAAGTCGGCCTGCGCCATGCCGTCCGGCAGGGGGTCGGAGTCGACGTAGACCAGTCGGGCCACACGCTCGGGGACGCGGTCGGCCGCACCGGTCGTGACGAGCGCGCCGTAGCTGTGGCCGACGAGGACGACGTCGTGCAGGTCGTGCTCCTCGAGCAGGCGGACGACTTCGTCGACGTGGGTCGTCAGGTCGGTCTCCGGTGAGGCGAGGTGCGCGCGCTCGCCCATGCCGGAGAGGTCGACGGCGTGCACGACGTGGTCGCGCTCGCGCAGCGCGTCGGCGACGGCGCGCCACACCGAGGCGCCGAGCCAGAAGCCGGGGACGAGGACGTAGGTGGTGGTCATGGGAGCCACGCTAGATTTGTTTGCGGGCAGGATCCGCCCGGTATTAATGGCAGATTCTCGGGTCCGGTCCCGTCCGAGCCGGAGGAGGAGCCGTGGCCCGTCCCACCGCGCGCGTGCTCGCGATGCTGGAGCTGCTCCAGGCGGGCGGGCAGCGCACCGTCGGCGACCTGGCGGCGCGCCTCGGGGTCGACGAGCGGACCGTCCGGCGCTACGCCGAACACCTCGCCGACCTCGGGATCCCCGTGCACGCGCAGCGGGGCAGGTACGGCGGGTACCGGCTGTCACCGGGCTACAAGCTGCCGCCGCTGATGCTCACCGACGACGAGGCCGTCGCCGTCGTCCTGGGCCTGCGGGCCGCGGAGCGCGCCGGGCTCGCCACAACCGACGGCGCTGCGACGGCGAGCGCGCTGGCCAAGGTGTCGCGCGTCCTGCCCAAGGCTCTTGGCCGGCGGCTCGACAGCCTGCTGTCGACGGCGCAGTTCACGACGCCTGAGCGGCCGGGCGCCCCCGCCGGCGTGGAGACGTTGCTCGCTCTGGCCGCAGCCGCGCACGCGCGGCGCACCGTCGTGATCGCCTACACCGCCTGGGACGGACGGGAGTCCGAGCGCGAGCTCGACGTGTACGGGCTCGTCTTCCACTCCGGCCGGTGGTACGCGACCGGGTACGACCAAGTCCGGGACGACGTGCGGACGTTCCGCCTCGACCGCATCGCGTCCGTCCGGCCGGGCGACGGCTCGTACGTCGTGCCCGACGACTTCGACGCGAGGGCGCAGGTCGCGTCCGGCATCGCGGCGGTCGGGTGGGCGCACGAGGTCACCGTCGTGCTGCGCACCACGGTCGCGGAGGCGAGCGAGCGGCTGCCCCCGAGCGTCGGGCGGCTCAGCGAGCACCCCGACGGCGTGCTGCTCGAGACGCGCGCCGAGCGCCTCGACGGCATGGCGCGGATGCTGGCCGGGGTCGGCTGGGACTTCGAGGTGATCACACCGGACGCCCTGCGCGACGAGGTGCTCGCGCTGTCGGAGCGGCTGCGGGTCAGTGCTGAGCGGGGCGTCGTCGGGGGCGCCGACGCTGGTGCTCGGAGTACGTGAGCGAGATTCGCCGCACTCTCCTGGCGGACTGCGACGAGCCGTTCGGAGATGAGGCAGACGGCTTCCACATCCACCGATCGGCAGGCGCGCGGTCCGCGGCAGATCCGGGCGAGCGCAGCCGCCCTCAGCGCGGCAGATCCGGGCGTTTGGTAGCGCGCCGACTCCACCGGCGGGCGAAGTCGTCAAGTGAGCGTGACGAAGGTGACGGTGAGGGCGAGCAGGCACGCGTCGCTGACAAAACTGCGGGCCCATGGCCATCGATGGTTATCGTGGCCGCCTCCGACGGCGATGGCGGCTGCCGCGTGATACGACGCGAAGACGAGGGCGGCCGCGTACGGATAGGTGAGCGCAGAACCGGCTGTCGCGGCGGGATGCCGGACAGTTCCAGGGCGACCTGGACCAGGAACGTCACGAAGAACGCGGCGCCGGTGACAAACGCGAAGAGAAGGTGCTGCACTCTCGCGTTGTACCTGAGTTCCCCGCCGCGCCAGTCCGCCGCGACCCATGACGGCTCAAGGATCCGGGCACCGGGTCTCCAGAACACCAACACCAAGCCGTACTCGAGCCACGGCACCCGAAGCGCGCGCAGGAGCGTGGAGCGCTCGGTCACGTCCGGGTGGCCGGGTTCTGAGCGGTTAACACGCTCGGGTCATCGGCACCGCGCGAGCGCGACTGAAGGCCAGCCTGCCGTCCAGCACTCGTGGGGTCGAGCACCGGGCGTGGGACGCTTCGCTGATGATGGCTGACGCCGGAGACTGCGGGTCCTGCGGTCATGCGTGGGCACTGCATCCCCTCGCCACCAGGATCCGCGTCTGTGCCGGGTGCGTCGCGGAGGAAGACCACAACGAGCGCTCCGCCGAAGACGTGTGCGCCCGAGTCCCGCCGGAGCTCGGGTTGCGCCAAGCAGCTGACGTGTTGGCCGCTCGTGACGAGGACCCCGTCGGGTCGTTGACACTTCCGGAGCTCGTCGGGCTTGGGGAGGATGGTCGCTCTTGATGCCCACAGGAGGGCTGATGAGCGA
>NZ_BMEB01000001.1:735467-1161159 GCF_014636275.1 Cellulomonas carbonis | reverse complement strand
TGAGGGTCTGGGGTGTGGGGTCGGTCCACAGGATGACGGGTTTGCCGATGAGGTTGCGGCCGTCGGCGGGTTGGTGGTGGGTGGGGGAGGGGGTCAGCGGCAGGCGGCGGAAGTCGGTGGCGGTGAGCACGACGGTGGTGGTGGGGTCCTCGGGGCAGCCGCCGTGGTCGACCTGCTCCCAGGGGCCGGTGGACCGTCCGTCGGTCGCGAGCTCGCGCCGGAAGAGCGGGTTCGTCGCGGTGGACCCGTCGGTGCACTGGCGCACGACCTGCCCGCCGTTCGGGGCGTCGATGCACGGCCCGTTGGACGATCCGCGATCGCCCTGACCGCAGTAGAAGACCGGGCGCCGCTCGTACTCGTGCGAAGGGTTGGCAGTCGTCTGTGCCGCCCGGGCTCCTGATGATCGCTGGGTCCCGCCGATCGTCACGACGTTCTCCGTCGCGTGACCGAACAGGTCATCGGCCGGCTCGCCACCTCCGCCGACCGCGACGACGACGGCGACGGCGGCGGCGGCGGTCGAGCGGCTGAGGGCAGGCATCACCGGACCGACTCCGACAGGCGTTGTGCGCCGACCAGATGCCAGCCGTCGCCGGGCAGGTAGCCGATCTCGAGGGCGAGGAAGGCGGAGCCCTCGGCTCGGGTGTCGACGACCTCGCCCTGCTCGGACCGGATCTCGACCCCGCGCGAGTCGTACGCCACCTCGACCAGGAAGGTCCCGACCGCATCCTCGAAGCGGATCAGACCCACGTCGGTCACGGTGAGCCCGAGGTCGACGTAGCGCTGGTCCGAGGTGCGGATGCTGGTCGCCTCCTCGCTGGAGGCCCTGCAGAAGTCGCAGGCCGGGTCGCTCGCGCGGTCCCACGGTCCTGTGTCGCCCGACTCCATCGTGTAGAGGAAGAGCTCGATGAAGTAGGCGGCCGCCGCTTCCGCGCCCGCCGGGTCGGCGATCTGCATGGCGGCCGTCGGCTGGGGCGGTGACGGCGCGGGCGTGGGTTCGGGGCTGGGCTCGGGTGAGTGGGTCACCTCCTCCAGCGGAGGCGTGGGCGTCGGAGCCGGCTCGGCTTCCTGAGCGCTGCACGCGGTCGCCACGCCGGCCAGGACGACCATCGCCGCCCACGTACGTCGGCGCGCCGATGTGCGGGGCCCGCGCCGATGGTCGAGTCGCACGGACACATCACCACGAAACGCCCCCAGTTCCATGGTCACGGGACCCTAGCGGCGCCGACCCCTTCCGCGGGGGTGGTTCCGCGGACCTGTGGACGACCGTCCTCCCGGCACGCCGATCTGGGGACGAGCAGCGCCCAGGGCGGGCAGCACCCGGGACGAGCCCCGGTACGCGGACGGGCGCCGACCCCGGGGAGGTCGGCGCCCGTCCGTGACGCGGTGCGGGCGTCAGGCGGTGACCGCGACCCGCTCGCGCTCGTCGGCGGCCACGGGGGCGTCGTCGTCGGCGAAGGGGTCAGCGGCGTTGCTGCTCGCGAACCGCTCGACGTCGAGGATGCCCGCGCGGCGCGCGACGATCGTCGGGACGAGGGTCTGGCCCGCGACGTTCACCGCGGTCCGGCCCATGTCCAGGATGCTGTCGACCGCGAGGAGCAGGCCGACGCCCGCGAGCGGGAGGCCCAGCGTCGAGAGCGTGAGCGTGAGCATGACGAGCGCACCCGTCAGCCCGGCCGTCGCGGCGGAGCCGACGACGGACACGAACGCGATGAGGACGTAGTCCCACAGGCTCAGCTGCACGCCGAAGACCTGGGCGACGAAGATCGCGGCGATCGCGGGGTACACCGCGGCGCAGCCGTCCATCTTGGTGGTCGCGCCGAACGGGACGGCGAAGGACGCGTACTCGCGCGGCACGCCGAGGTTGCGGACCGTGACGCGCTCGGTCAGCGGGAGCGTGCCGAGCGAGGACCGCGACACGAACGCGAGCTGGATCGCGGGCCACGCGCCGGCGAACCAGCGCACCGGCGAGAGGCCGTGCGTCCTGAGCAGCACCGGGTACAGGACGAACAGCACGACCGCCAGGCCGACGTAGACGGCGGCCACGAACGACGCGAGCGGGCCGAGCAGGTCCCACCCGTACGTCGCGACGGCGTTGCCCAGGAGCCCGACCGTTCCGAGCGGCGCGAGGCGGATGACCCACCACAGCACCTTCTGCACGACCGCGAGCACCGACCGGTTGAAGGTGAGGAACGGCTCGGCGGCCGGCCCCACCTTGAGCGCGGCGACGCCGACGACGAGCGCGATGACGACGAGCTGGAGGGCGTTGAAGCTGAGGCTCGTGGTGGCCCCGGTGACGGCGCCGTCGGCCTGCTGGAGCGACGTGCCCGCGGTGACGCCGAGCCAGTTCGCCGGCAGGAGGCCGGTGATGAAGTCGAGCCACGAGCCGGTGCGGCTCGGCTCGGCGGCGTCGGCGGTCGTGAGGGTCGTGCTCAGGCCCGGCCGGAACACGAGGCCGAGCGTGATGCCGACGAGGACCGAGGCGAGCGCGGTGATGCCGAACCACAGCAGCGTGCGGCCGGCGAGGCGAGCGGCGTCGGTCACCGCCCGCAGGTTGGCGATCGAGGCGATGATCGCGGTGACGATCAGGGGCGGCACGAGCGCCTTGAGGAGCGTGACGAACGTGCTGCCGATCGTGGCGAGCGTGACGGTGAGCGCGTCCGCCTGGTCGGGGGCGGGGTCGGCGATCGACCGGGCGAGCAGGCCCAGCGCGACGCCGAGCACGAGCGCCAGGAGGACCTGGACGCCGAAGGAGGGGAGCCGCAGGCGGCTGCGGGTCCGGGGCGTCTGCCCGGTGGGCGCGTCCGAGGAGGGCGCGGCGGAGGAGGGTGCGGTCACGGGAGGACCTTCCGTGGAGGGGGTGTCAGGTGCGGGCGGCGCCGCCGACGGCGGCGCGGTCGAGGTCGTTCAGCGCGCCCGACACGCCGAGCTGGCCTGACGTCGGAGGTCGACGTGCAGGCGCTCGCAGAGGTTCCAGGGGTTGTCCATCGCGAGGCACAACCTGGCGGAGCGGTGCGGTGTTCCGCAAGCCGGTGAGAAGTTCCGTGGCATGGCTCACATCGACGTGCCGTGGCACGGCGACGGCCCGGCCCCGAGGGGACCGGGCCGTCGCGGTCGGCAGCTGCCAGCGGTCAGCTCAGCGCGACCCGCAGGACGTCGAGCCCGACGGAGCCGAGCGAGAGCGCGCGGTGGTGGAAGTCCTTGAGCTCGAAGGTCTCGCCGCGACGCCCGGCCGCGGCCGCGGCCTCGTCGCGGGCGGCCTCCCACAGCCGCTGCCCGATCTTGTAGGCGGGCGCCTGGCCCGGCCAGCCCAGGTACCGGTTGAGCTCGAACCGCAGGAACCCCTCCGGCATGTTCACGTTCGCGCGCAGGAACTCCCACGCCTTGTCGGCGTCCCACGTCCCGCCGCCCCACCGCTCGGGGCACGGCAGCCCGAGGTGCACGCCGATGTCGAGCACGACGCGTGCGGCGCGCATGCGCTGCCCGTCGAGCATGCCGAGCCGGTCACCCGGGTCCTCCATGAAACCGAGGTCGGCCATGAGCCGCTCGGCGTACAGCGCCCAGCCCTCGCCGTGGCCCGAGACCCAGCACGCGAGGCGACGCCAGGTGTTCAGGGTGACGCGCTGGTAGACGGCCTGCGCGATCTGGAGGTGGTGGCCCGGGACGCCCTCGTGGTAGACGGTCGTCTTCTCGCGCCAGGTCGTGAACGTCGTGACACCGGGCGGGACCGACCACCACATGCGGCCGGGGCGGCTGAAGTCGTCCGACGGGCCCGTGTAGTAGATGCCGCCGTTCTGCGTCGGCGCGATGCGGCACTCGAGCGCGAGCAGCGGCTCGGCGATCTCGAAGTGCGTCTTGCGCAGCGCCCGGACCGCCGCGTCGGAGGTCTCCTGCATCCACCGCTGGAGCGCGTCGGTGCCCTCGAGCACGCGCGACGGGTCCTCGTCGAGGCGCGCGACGGCGTCCTCGACGGTCGCGCCGTCACCGGCGATGCGCGCAGCGACCGCCTCCTGCTCGGCGACGATCCGCTCGAGCTCCTCCAGGCCCCACGCGTACGTCTCCTCGAGGTCGACCTCGGCGCCGAGGAAGTACCGCGACCACAGCCGGTAGCGCTCGCGGCCGGCGGCGTCCTCCTCGGGCGCGGCGGGCATGAGCTCGTCGCGCAGGAACGCCGCGAGCGTCGCGTACGCGGACCGCGCCGCACGGGCACCGTGCTCGATGGCCGCTCGGCGCGCGTCGGCGTCGGGCGCGTCCGCGAGCGCCGCCTCGACGGCCGGGCCGGCGGCGAACGTCGTGAAGAAGGACCGCTCGGGGTCGGCCAGCTCCTCGGCCTGGGTCAGGCACTCCCGCACCTGGCGCACGGGTGCGACGCGTCCGCGCGACGCGGCGAGCCGCAGCGACTCGACGACGCCGTCGGCCGCGCCGGGCAGGGCGTCGAGCCGCGCGGTGATGTTCTCCCAGTGCTCGGGCGTCGCCGTCGGCATGAGGTCGAAGACGTCGCGCAGCGCCTGGACGGGCGACGCGATGTTGTTGAGCTGCCCGAGGAGCTCGTCGGCCTCGTGCAGCTCCAGCTCGAGCCCGATGCGCTCGCGCATCGCGGCGAGCGTCACGCGGTCGACGTCGTCCTGGGGCGTCGCGGCGTCGAGCTCCGCGAGGACGGCGCGCGCCGCCTCGGCGGACGCCTCGTGGCCCGCGGGGGAGAAGTCGGTCATGAGGTGGTCGTACCCGGACAGGCCCATTGCGGTCGCCGAGAGGGGGTCGAGGCGCGCGATCGTCTGGACGTAGGCGTCGGCGATCGCGTCGATCGCCGAGGGCGTGCGGGACGGCAGAGCGTCAGTGGTCATGGGCGGCACCCTACGTCCGGGCCCCGGCCACGGGCCGCGGCGGCGGTCCGGTGGCCGCCCGTGTCTCCGTCAGCGGCCGCTCCACCGCCACGCGTCAGGACCCGGGCGCAGCGGGTCGGCGAGCCCCTGGGCGGCCTCGCGCCACCGGTGGCGCGAGCGTCGCGCCGGCCCGGGCTCCGCGGCGTGCTCGTCCGTCGACGCGTGGTGGTCCGTCGCGGCGCCGGCCGCGAGCCCCGCGACGAGCGCGGCGAGCTCGACGTCGTCCGGGTCGCCGCGGACGACGCGCACGTCGGGCGGCGGCGTCACAGCGGGATGTTCCCGTGCTTCTTGGCCGGCAGGCTCGCGCGCTTGGTACGCAGCGCGCGGAGCGCCCGGACCACCTGGGCGCGCGTCTGCGACGGCGGGATGACGGCGTCGACGTACCCACGCTGCGCGGCGTCGTAGGGGTTCACGAGGGCCTCCTCGTACTCGCGGGTCAGGCGCGCGCGCTCGGCCTCGGTGTCGCCGCCGTCCTCGGCCACCTTCTTGATCGCACCGCGGTGCAGGATGTTCACCGCCCCGCCCGCGCCCATCACGGCGATCTGGGCCGTGGGCCACGCGAGGTTCACGTCGGCCCCGAGCTGCTTGGAGCCCATGACGATGTACGCGCCGCCGTAGGCCTTGCGCGTGATGACCGTGACCAGGGGCACGGTGGCCTCGGCGTACGCGTAGATGAGCTTCGCACCGCGCCGGATGATCCCGTTCCACTCCTGGTCGGTCCCCGGCAGGAACCCCGGCACGTCGACGAACGTCAGCACGGGGATGTTGAACGCGTCGCACGTGCGCACGAAGCGGGCCGCCTTCTCGGCCGCGTTGATGTCGAGCGTGCCGGCCATCTGGAGCGGCTGGTTCGCGACGACGCCGACGGGTCGGCCCTCCACGTGGCCGAAGCCGACGAGCACGTTCTGCGCGTACAGCGGCTGCACCTCGAGCAGCTCGCCGTGGTCGAGGACGTGCTCGACCACGGTGCGCATGTCGTACGGCTGCGAGTCGGAGTCCGGCACGAGGGTGTCGAGCTCGAGGTCCGCCTCGGTCGGGTCGAGGTCGGCGTGGGCGTCGTCCTCCCACACGGGCGGGTCGCTGAGGTTGTTCGACGGCAGGTAGCCGACGAGGGCCTTGACCCAGTCGATCGCGTCGTCCTCGTCGCTGCCGAGGTAGTGCGCGACGCCCGAGCGCGCGTTGTGCGTGTGGCCACCGCCCAGCTCCTCGAAGCCGACGTCCTCACCGGTGACGGCGCGGATGACGTCGGGCCCCGTGATGAACATGTTCGACGTGCCGTCCGCCATGACGACGAAGTCGGTGAGCGCCGGGGAGTAGACCGCGCCGCCCGCGCTCGGGCCCAGGATGAGCGAGATCTGCGGGATGACGCCCGACGCCGCGACGTTGCGGCGGAAGATCTCGGCGAACTGCGTCAGCGCCGCGACGCCCTCCTGGATGCGCGCCCCGCCGCCGTCGAGGATCCCGATGAGCGGCACGCCCGTGCGGAGCGCGAGGTCCATGACCTTCGTGATCTTCTGGCCGTGCACCTCGCCGAGCGACCCGCCGAACACCGTGAAGTCCTGGCTGTACACGCACACCTGGCGACCGTCGACGGTCCCGTAGCCCGTGATGACGCCGTCGCCGGGCACCTGACGCCGCTCGAGGCCGAAGCGGGTCGACCGGTGCGTCGCGAACGCGTCGAGCTCGACGAAGCTGCCCTCGTCGAGGAGCGCGGCGATGCGCTCGCGTGCGGTCTTCTTGCCGCGGGGGTGCTGACGCGCGGCGGCCGCGACCTCCTGCTCGTCGACGGCGCGTGCCGTGCGGTCGGCGAGGTCGCTGAGCTTCGCGGCGGTCCCGGTGGCTTCGGTCGTGTCGGTCACGCGGACGAGGGTAGTTGTCGGGTCCCCACATCCCGCGGTGACGGGATCCACCGTGTCGCCCGGTCCTCGTGTGCGGGACCCGACAAAGGACGCGTGTCGCTAGGGTCCGCCCCATGGCCGACGACGACGCCCGCCCGCGCCACGACGACGACGCCCGCGACCGCGCGGACGACCGCGCGGACGCCCACGCTCACGACCGCGCTCACCACCGTGGCGACCACCCGCGCGTGCCCTACGACCGGGTCGCCGTCGAGCGGGCGCTCCGCGCGGGCGGCGCGACCGGGCGCGTCGTCGTCGTCGGGCGGACCGCGTCGACGTCGGCGGACCTCGTGGCGGCGCTCGGGTCGGAGCCGGTCGCATGGCCCGACCGGTCGGTGCTGGTCGCCGACCACCAGGCCGCGGGACGCGGGAGGCGTGGGCGCACGTGGACGACGCCCGCCCACACCGCCGTGACCGTCTCCGTCGTGCTGCGTCCCGGGCCCGACGTCCCGGTGGACCGGTGGGGGTGGCTGCCGCTCGTCGCCGGCCTCGCCGTCGTCGGCGCGCTCGACGAGGCGGCGGGCGTCCGGTCGGTGCTCAAGTGGCCGAACGACGTCCTCGTCGACGCGGCCCCGGGCGACGACGCCCTGCCCGGCTGGGGGAGGCGGCGCAAGGTCGCGGGCCTCCTGGGGGACGTCGTCCCGCTGCCGGGCGGCCCGGCCGCGGTCGTGGGCATCGGCGTCAACGTCGACCAGGTGCGCGACGAGCTGCCCGTGCCGAGCGCGTCGTCGCTCCGGCTCGCAGGGGCCCGCGCGGGGGTGGGCCGGGAGGCGGTCCTGACCGCGGTGCTCGACCACCTGTGGCGGCTCGAGACGCGCTGGCGGGCGGTGCACGGCGACGCGCGCGCCGCCGGCCTCGACGTGGAGTGCGCGGCCGCGTGCGCGACGCTCGGCGCGCGGGTCCGGGTGGACCTGCCCGCGGGCCGGGAGGTGGTGGGCGTGGCGCGCTCGCTCGGCCCCGACGGGTCGCTCGAGGTGGTCGACGGGGTGGGCGCGCTGCACCGCGTGCTCGCCGGTGACGTCCATCACATGCGCTCCGCGGACTGAACTAGCCTGGCGGGGTGAGCGACGCGGAGGGGACGGGCCAGGACGTGCGGCCCGGCGACCCTCGGCCCGAGGTCCGGCCGCCCGACGCCACCGAGCAGCCGACCATCGAGCAGCCGACCACCGAGCAGCCCGCCGACCAGCACGCCGAGCCGCACGGGCCCGAGTCGACCGTCGCCCGCCTCGAGGCGCAGCTGCTCGGCGGCCCGCGGACGCTGTCGCTCGAGGACATCGCCGAGCGCGTCGACGGCGACCTCGACGAGGTCCGCCTGTTCTGGCACGCCCTCGGGCTGCCGACGGTCGAGAGCGCGGCCGTCGCGTACACCGAGGCCGACGCGGAGGTCGTCGAGACGCTGCACCGCGCGGCCCAGACCTACGGCGTCTCCCAGCGCACCGCGGTGTCCCTGGTCCGCTCGATCGGGCACACGACCGACCGCCTCGTGCTCTGGCAGGTCGAGGCGCTCGCCGAGCACATGGCGGAGCGCTACCACCTGGACGACACGAGCGCGCGACTCATGGTGCTGTCGCGGCTGCCCGACATCGCGCCGATGCTCGAGCGGCAGCTCGTCCACGCGTGGCGGCGTCAGCTCGCGTCCATCGCGGCGCGCATCGCGTCGGAGTTCGGCGGTGCGCGCGGCGCCCCGGTGCGCGACGACGAGCTGCCTCTCGCGCGGGCCGTGGGCTTCGCCGACATGGTCGCGTTCACGCGCCGGACGGCACAGCTCAAGGCCCACGAGCTCTCCGACTTCGTGCAGCACTTCGAGACGCGCGTGCGCGACGTCGTCACGTCCACGGGCGGACGCGTGGTCAAGACGATCGGCGACGCGGTCCTGTTCGTCGCCGACGACGTCCGCACGGGCGCCGAGGTCGCGCTCGGTCTCGCCGAGGCGTTCGACCTGCAGGGCCCGAGCCCCGTCCGGGTCGCCTGGACGTGGGGACGCGTCCTGTCGCGGTTCGGGGACGTCTTCGGGCCGTCGGTCAACGTCGCTGCGCGGCTGACCGACGCCGCCGAGCCCGGCACGGTGCTCGTCGACCCGGGGACGGCGGACGTGCTGCGTCGGATCGGCGGCTACCTGCTCGACGAGCTGCCCGAGCAGGACCTGCCCGGGGTCGGCCCGATGCGCCCCGTGCGGCTCGCGCACCTGGCCGCCTCGACGGCCGACGGCGACTGAACGGGCCCGTCCCGGCCCACCCGGCCCACCCGGGCCCGTCGGTCAGGGCGGTCGTCAGACCTCGACCGGCTCGACGAGCTGCGGCCCGTCGGTGCCGACCTTGTTGACCTCGGTGGACACGGGGGTCGCGACGAACGACGGCGGGTCACGGTGCAGCAGCGCCACGACGGCGTCGGTGTCGCTGAGCGTCGGGTCGAGCCACGCGTCCCACGCGTCGCGCTCGAGCGTCACGGGCCGTCGGTCGTGGATCGCGGCGAGCGCCGGGTCGTCGGTGGGGGCGCCGCCCGTCACGATCGTCATGGTCACGAGCCAGCGGTGCGGGTCGTCGTCGGGCAGCGTCGGGTTGCGCCAGAACTCGTAGAGGCCCGCGAACGCGAGGGGCGAGCCGTCCGGCGAGTGGATCCAGTACGGCTGCTTGGGCGTTCGCGGGCGCGAGCCCTCGGGCGCCGCCTGCCACTCGTACCAGCCCTCGGCCGGCACGAGGCAGCGTCGTGCGACGACCGCACGCCGGAAGGCGGGCTTCTCGGTGAGCGACTCGACGCGGGCGTTGATCATGCGGGACCCGATCGAGGGGTCCTTGGCCCAGCTCGGGACCAGGCCCCACCGCGCGAGGCGCAGCGACCGGCGCACGCCGTCGTCGCCGTGCTCGCGCTCGACGACGACGCGGACCGCGTCGGTCGGGGCGGTGTTCCAGGAGGGAGGGAGCAGGCGCGCGTCCTCCGCGACGTCGTCGTGCTCGACGTCGAAGTGGTCGGCGAGGTCGAGGGCGTCCCGGAAGGAGGCGTAACGGCCGCACATGCCCTCAGCATGCCCTGAGGGTCCGACGTGACGCCTGCCACGATGTGGTCCAGGACGTGCCACCCGAATCGATTCGATGCGAGAATCCCCGGGTGACCGCACCCACCTCCCAGCGCCCCGTGGCGACGTCCGCCGAGGGCACGCCCGGCCCGCGCGACGGCGGCATCCGCCCGACGCGCGCAGCCGCCCCGCCCGCGCGGGAGCGCACCGCCTGGTTCGTGCTCCTCGTCGGCATGCTGACCCTCCTGCCCGCCGTGACGACGGACATGTACCTCCCGTCGCTGCCGCAGGTGGCCGAGGACCTCATGACGACCGAGGCCGCCGCGCAGTTCACGATCACCGGCATGCTCATCGGCGGCGCGATCGGCCAGCTGCTGGTCGGACCGTTCTCCGACCGCGTCGGCCGGCGCCTCCCGGTGCTCATCGGCGTGAGCCTGCACGTCGTCATCTCGCTGCTGTGCGTCGTGGCGCCCACGATCGGCGCGCTCGCGACGCTCCGGGTGCTCCAGGGCCTGGTCAGCGCGGGGGCGACGGTCGTCGCGATGGCGTCGATCCGTGACCGCTACACCGGCTCGGAGGCCGCGCGGATCATCTCGCGCCTCATGCTCGTCATCGCCGTCGCGCCGCTCCTGGCCCCGACCGCGGGCAGCGTCATCGCCGCCGCGTGGGGCTGGCGTGCGGTGTTCGTGACGCTCGCGCTGTTCGCGGGCGTCGTCCTGCTGGTCACGGCGCGGTTCCTCCCCGAGACGCTGCCCGTCGAGCGTCGCAGCGCGCACGGGTTCGCGGCGTCGGTGCGCGGGTACCCCGAGCTGCTCAGGGACGGGCGGTTCGTCGCCCTCGCGGTCATCCCCGGCATGGGCATGGCGCTGATCATGAGCTACGTCGCCGGGTCGTCGTTCGTCTTCCAGACCGAGTACGGGCTGACCGCGCAGCAGTTCGCGCTCGCGTTCGCGTTCGGCGGGACGTCGCTCGTGACGGGCTCGCAGGTCAACGCCGCGCTGGTGCGCCGCACGGGTCCGCTCGCGCTGCTGCGCGTGGGTCTGCCGGTCTCGGCGGCGTTCGCGGTGCTCGTCGTCGTCGTCGCGGCCACGCGCTTCGGCGGCGTCGCAGGGCTCGTCGGCTCGATCTGGCTCACGACGGCCGCCCTCGGCTTCGTCATGGCGAACGCCTCGGCGCTCGCGCTCAGCCGCCACGGCGAGCGTGCGGGCACGGCGGCCGCGGTCATCGGCTTCCTCCAGGCGGGCCTCGCGGGGGCGGTCAGCCCGCTCGTCGGGGTGCTCGGCGGGGACGCCGTCGCGATGACGGCCGTGATGCTCGGCAGCATGGTCGTGGCGCAGCTCGCGCTCGCGCTCGGCACGCCCGCCTACCGGCGCGGCGCGCGCGAGCGTCTCGAGCCCGAGTCGCTGCTGCAGGGCGACGGCGCGGTCCCGGCGGGCGCGGCGCACTAGGGCCAGCGCGGCGCACTAGCGTCGGCGCGGCGCACCGGCGCCGGTCGCGGCGCCTGGGACGGGCCCGGGGCGCCCGACGCCCCGGCCAGCCGCGACCGCATAGCCTGACCCGATGGTCAGGTGGCACGACGTGGTGTCCGCGGCGGGGCTCGTCGCCGACGACGGGACGGTCCGCGCGACGGTGTTCGCCGAGATGTCCACGCTCGCGGTCCGCACCGGGTCGATCAACCTCGGTCAGGGGTTCCCCGACGTCGACGGCCCCGCGCACGTCGCCGAGGCCGCCGTCGCCGCGATCCGCGCGGGGCACAACCAGTACCCGCCGGGGGCCGGTGTCCCGGCGCTCCTCGAGGCGGTCGCCGCCCACCAGGAGCGCCGCTACGGGATCCGCCTCGACCCGACGACGCAGGTCCTCGTGACGGCGGGCGCGACCGAGGGTCTGGCGGCCGCCGTGCTCGCGCTCGCGGACCCGGGCGACGAGGTCGTCACGATCGAGCCGGCGTACGACTCCTACCCCGCGGCGATCGCGATGGCCGGAGCGGTGCACCGCGGGGTCCCCCTCGTCCGGACGCCCGGCGGTTTCCGCCTCGACCTCGACGCGCTCGCGGCGACGGTCGGACCGCGGACGCGGCTCATCGTGCTCAACACGCCGCACAACCCGACGGGCGCCGTGCTCGACCGCACCGAGCTCGAGGCCGTCGCGCGCGTCGCGCACGAGCACGACGTCGTCGTGGTCACGGACGAGGTCTACGAGCACCTCACGTTCGACGGCGTCGAGCACGTGCCGATCGCGACGCTGCCGGGCATGGCGGAGCGCACGCTCACGGTGTCGTCCGCGGGCAAGACGCTGTCCTTCACGGGCTGGAAGATCGGCTGGGTGAGCGGCCCGGCCCACCTCGTGCAGGCGGTCCGGGCCGTCAAGCAGTACCTCACGTACGTCTCGGGCGGTCCGTTCCAGCACGCCGTGGCGGCCGCGCTGGCGGACGACGACGGGCGCACGCGAGCGTGGCTCGACGAGCTCGTCGGCTCGCTGTCGCACCGACGCGACCTGCTGTGCGCGGGTCTGGAGGCGGCGGGCTTCACGGTGACCGTGCCTGCCGGGACGTACTTCGTCGTCGCGGACGCGCGACCCCTCGGCGTCGAGGACGGCGTGGACCTGTGCCGTCGGCTGCCCGAGGTGGGTGTGGTCGGCGTCCCGGTGAGCGCGTTCTGCCGCCGCGGCTCGCGCGCCGCGGACGACCTCGCGGCGAGCGTGCGCTTCACGTTCGTCAAGCGGGAGGACGTCCTCCGCGACGCCGTCGGACGGCTCGCGGGGCTCCGGGGCTGAACGGACGAGGGAACCGAGCGGCGGGGGTCCGTCGAGTTCGTGGCCGTGGCTCCTGCGGGTCTTCACGATCTTCGTCCCCAGGCTTGTGCACATATGTGGAGTTCGTCCGGTTCGCAACCCGGGGCGCCACCGCGCCGTCGTCGGCGGTCGTCCCTAGGGTGGCGGGGACGGCCGTCGCTCCTGCCGACGAGCCCGCCCGCGACGCCGAGCCCGAGGAGGACGCATGCCGACGAGGGTCCGCACGCTGCGCACCGCCGAGCCGGCACCCGCGCGGCCGGACGTCGTGGAGCGCGCACCGTTCGACCGGGCGCTCGAGGCGATCCGGAGCGAGCTCGAGCTCCCGACGGTGTTCCCCGCCGCGGTGCTCGCGGAGGCGGAGCGCGCGGTCCGCGAGCCCGACCTCCCGTCGGCGGACCGGACCGACGTCCCGCTCGTCACGGTCGACCCGCCGGGGGCGACCGACCTCGACCAGGCGCTGCACGTCGAGCGACGTGGCACGGGGTTCCGGGTGCACTACGCGATCGCGGACGTCCCGGCGTTCGTCGTCGAGGGCGGTGCGGTCGACGACGAGGCGCGCCGCCGCGGCCAGACGATGTACGCGCCCGACACACGGGTGCCGCTCCACCCGCCCGTGCTCAGCGAGGGAGCGGCGAGCCTGCTGCCCGGCCAGGAGGCGCCCGCGTTCCTGTGGACCTTCGACCTCGACGACACGGGTGCGACGACGGCGGTGCGCCTCGAGCGCGCGATGGTCCGCAGCCGTGCGCAGCTCGACTACGAGGGTGTGCAGCACGCGGTGGACTCCGGCACGGCCGACGAGGTGCTCCTCGGACTGCGCGACGTGGGTCTCCTGCGCATCGAGCAGGAGCGCGCCCGCGGGGGTGCGGCGCTGCCGATCCCGGACCAGGAGGTCGTGGTCCACCCGGACGGCTACGAGCTGAGGCTCCGGCCGCCGCTGCCGAGCGAGGACTGGAACGCGCAGCTGTCGCTCATGACCGGGATGGCCGCCGCGCAGATCATGCTCGGGGGCCGGGTCGGGCTGCTCCGCACGATGCCGCCCCCGGACCCGCGCGACGTCGCCGCGTTCCGCCGGCAGGCGCTCGCGCTCGGCGTCGACTGGCCCGACGGCGCGCGCCACGGCGACGTGCTGAGGTCCCTCGACGCGCGCGACCCGCGTCATCTCGCGCTCCTGCACGGCTCGACCGCGCTGTTCCGCGGGGCGGGGTACACGGCGGTCGACGGCGAGCTGCCCGAGGTGGTCGAGCAGGCCGCCGTCGCGGCGCCCTACGCGCACGTCACCGCTCCGCTGCGCCGTCTGGTCGACCGCTTCGGGCTCGTCGCGTGCGAGGCGTTGCACCGCGGGGCAGAGGTCCCCGCGTGGGTGCGCGAGGCGCTCCCGTCGCTGCCCGAGGTGATGACCGGGTCGGACCGCCGCGCGGGTGCGCTCGAGCGCGCCGTGGTCGACGCCGCCGAGGCCGCGCTCCTCGCGGGTCGCGTCGGCCAGGTCGTGGCCGCCGTCGTCGTCGACGTCGACGAGCGGCGCCCGCAGGGCCGGGTCCAGGTGACCGACCCGCCCGTGCTGGCGCCGTTCGAGGGCCGGGCCGAGCTGGGTGCGCGCGTGCAGGTCCGGCTGGTCGAGGCCGACCCGGTCGCGCGCCGGGTCCTCTTCGTGATCGCCTGACCTCACGCCCCGGCCCGGCGCAGCGCCTCGACGTCCGCGTCGGGAGGCACCGAGGGTGCCGCGCCGCCCTCAGCCACCGGCCACCGCCCGTGCGGCGGTCGCGGGACCCACGCCGAGCATCGCCGCGAGGCGCATCGCGTCGAACGGGGCGTGGACCTTGACGTCGTTGTCGAAGTACACGAGCACGTCGCGGCCGTCGGCGTCCCAGCCGCGCACGCGGTCGGCCCAGCGCGCCAGCGACGCGTCGTCGTAACCGCTCACGTAGAGCTCCTCGCCGCCGTGGAGCCGGACGTAGACGAGGTCGCTCGTGACCTCCTCGATGAGCGGCCACCGGCCCGCGGTGTCCGCGACGACGAGCCCGACGTCGTGCGCACGGAGCAGGTCGACGAGCTCGGGGGTGTCGAACGTGGGGTGCCGCACCTCGAGGACGTGCCGCAGCGGGCGTTCCGCGTCCGCCTCGGTCACCGCACGCCCGTCGAGGCGCTCGTCGTGCTGCGCGGCGAGCGCCGCGGCCTGCGTCGTCGTGCGGGGGAGCGCTCGGAAGAACGTCGTCAGCCGGTCGGCGTCGAAGCGCAGCGTCGGTGGGAGCTGCCACAGGAACGGCCCGAGCTTCGGCCCGAGCGCGAGCACGCCCTGGGCGAAGAAGTTCGCGAGCGCGGTGTCCGCCCTCGTGAGCTTGAGCATGTGCGTGATGAACCGGCCGCCCTTGACCGAGAGGACGAAGTCGTCGGGGGTCTGCTCGGCCCACGCGCGGTAGCTCTCGGGGCGCTGGAGCGAGTAGAACGACCCGTTGACCTCGATCGTCGACAGGAGGCGCGACGCGTGCTCGAGCTCGCGGCGCTGCGGCAGCCCGGGCGGGTAGAAGACGCCGCGCCACCCGGAGTACCGCCACCCCGAGATCCCGATGCGCACGCTCACGGCGACACCTCAGACGGGCGGGTAGGCCGAGGTCTTGAGCAGCCGTGCGAGGTGCGCGGTGTTGGACGCGAGGGTCGCGGTGGTCGCTGCCACCTTCTCGGGCACCTCGTCGAGGTCCTTGTAGTCGACCGAGCCCATCGCCTCGCCGACCCAGTACGTCACCGCGCCGGCGGCCAGCGTGAAGCCCACGTCGTTGAGCGCCTGGAAGACCTCCGCGCTCGTGTGGTGCGCGCCGTCCTCGTTGCCGACGACCGCGACCGCCGCGACCTTGCCGTAGGTGAGCATGCGTCCCTCGTCGTCGGTCTCCGACAGCTCGGCGTCGAGCCGCTCGAGCGCGCGCTTGGTCACGCTCGACGGCTGGCCCATCCAGATCGGCGTCGCGACGACGAGGATGTCGGCGTCGAGGACCTGCCGGCGGATCGCGGGCCACGCGTCGCCGTCGCCCATGTCCACCTCGACGCCGGGCCGGACGTCGTGGTCGGCGAGGCGCACGACCGTGCCCGTGACGCCGTGCGGGGCCATCGCGTCGAGGACCTGGCGCGCGAGCAGCTCGCTGCTCGACGGCTCGGACGAGGACTTGAGCGAGCCGACCAGGACGACGGCGGTCAGGGGAGGGGTCGCGTGCGTCATGTCGGCATCGTCGATCAGGTACCGGCAGGACGCGACCGCTGACGCCCGCGCGGCACCGCCTCCGGGGCCGTCGCGGGCCGGTCGGCCTACGCAGCGGCGTGCGGCCGTCAGTAGGTTGTCGGGGTGACCACTGCACCCATCGACCCGACCTCGACCGACGCGTGGGCCGCGCTCGCGGAGCACAAGGCCTCGCTCGGGCCCGACCTGCGCGGCTGGTTCGCCCAGGACCCCGACCGCGCCGAGCGCCTCACGCGCACCGTGGCGGACCTGCACGTCGACCTGTCCAAGAACCTCGTGACCGCCGAGACGCTCGCGCTCCTGGTGCGCCTGGCGGAGGAGGTCCACCTCGCGGACCGCGTGGACGCGATGTTCCGCGGGGACCGCATCAACGTCACCGAGGGACGCGCCGTGCTGCACACGGCCCTGCGCCGACCCGCGGGCGCGACGCCGCCGCTCGTCGTCGACGGGCAGGACGTGGACGCCGACGTGCAGGCCGAGCTCGAGAAGGTCTTCGCCTTCGCCGACCGCGTGCGCTCGGGGGAGTGGACGGGCGTCACCGGCGAGCGCATCCGGAGCGTCGTCAACATCGGCATCGGTGGCTCCGACCTCGGGCCGGTCATGGCGTACGAGGCGCTCCAGCCGTACGTGCAGGACGGCATCGAGGTCCGGTTCGTGTCCAACATCGACCCGACCGACGTCGCCGAGACCGTCGCCGACCTCGACCCCACGACGACGCTGTTCATCGTCGCGTCCAAGACCTTCGGGACGCTCGAGACGCTGACCAACGCCCGCCTCGCGCGGACGTGGCTGTGGGAGCGGCTGGCGGCGGCGGGTGCGATCGGGGACGACGACGACGCGCGAGCGGCGGCCGTCGCCAAGCACTTCGTCGCCGTGTCCACCGCGCTCGACAAGGTCGCCGCGTTCGGGATCGACCCGGCGAACGCGTTCGGGTTCTGGGACTGGGTCGGCGGCCGGTACTCGCTCGACTCCGCCATCGGGACGTCGCTCGCGATCGCGATCGGTCCCGACGGGTTCCGGGACCTCCTCGCGGGCTTCCACGCCGTCGACGAGCACCTGCGGACGACGCCCCTCGAGCAGAACGTGCCGGTCCTCATGGGTCTTCTGAACGTCTGGTACGTCAACTTCTTCGACGCCCACACGCACGCGGTGCTGCCGTACGCGCAGCACCTGCACCGGTTCCCCGCCTACCTCCAGCAGCTCACGATGGAGTCCAACGGCAAGTCGGTCCGGTGGGACGGCACGCCGGTCACCACGCAGACCGGTGAGGTCTTCTGGGGAGAGCCCGGGACCAACGGGCAGCACGCGTTCTACCAGCTCATCCACCAGGGCACGCGTCTGGTCCCCGCGGACTTCATCGCCGTGGCGAACCCGGCCCACCCGCTGCGCGACGGCGACACCGACGTGCACGGCCTGTTCCTCGCGAACTTCTTCGCCCAGACCAAGGCGCTCGCGTTCGGCAAGACCGCCGACGAGGTCCGCGCCGAGGGCACGGCCGAGGAGATCGTCCCGGCGCGCGTGTTCGCCGGGAACCGGCCGACGACGTCGATCATGGCGCCCGCCCTCACGCCGTCGGTGCTGGGCCAGCTCATCGCGCTCTACGAGCACATCACCTTCGTGCAGGGCGTGGTGTGGGGGATCGACTCGTTCGACCAGTGGGGCGTCGAGCTCGGCAAGGTCCTCGCCAACCAGATCGCGCCCGCCGTCGAGGGCGACACCGACGCGCTGGCGCAGCAGGACCCGTCCACGCGCGCGCTCATCGAGTACTACCTGCGCACGCGCGGCTGACGGCCGCCCGGCCCGCCCCGACCGGCGCCCCTCGCCCACCCCGGGCGAGGGGCACCGTCGTCGTTCGGCGCGCCTCCTCGGGGCCCTCTGCCTACGGTCGAACCATGTCACCCTGGTTCAGCCGCTCCGGCGAGCGTCGTCGCCGCCCCGACCTGCCCGTCGCGGCCGCCCCCGCGCCGGTCCCCGCGCGATCGGCTACGTCGCCCGTCCCGTCCGCGGCCGGACGGCGCGGTGGCGGGGTCAGGCGCTCGCCGTGGGAGGACGGACTGGGCCGGACCGCGGTCCGCTCGGCGCAGCTCCTGCTGGTCCTGCTGCTTGTGGCCGTCGCGGTGTGGGGCCTGCGTCAGGTCTCGCTCCTCGTCATCCCCGTGATCATCGCGACGATCATCGCGGCGGCCGTCGCGCCGGTCGTCCGGAGGTTGCGCGAGAAGGGCGTCCACAACACGCTCGCGACGTCGATCGCGATGCTCCTGGGTGTCGGCTCGCTCGGCCTCGTGCTGTGGCTCGTGGGGCGTGCGGTCCGCGACGAGTGGTCCGAGCTCAGCAGCGCGGCGATGGAGGGTCTCGACGAGCTCCAGGCGTGGCTCGCCGAGGGCCCGCTCCAGCTGGACGAGGGGCAGCTCTCGGCCGCGCGCGAGCAGGCGACCGAGCTCGCCACGAGCGACGCGGTCCAGAGCGGCGCCGTCGCGGGCGCGACGGCGGCCCTCGAGGTCGTGACGGGCACGGTCCTCGCGCTCGTGGTCCTGTTCTTCCTGCTGCGCGACCACCGCCGGATCTGGGCGTTCTTCCTCCGGCCGCTCGCCCCGGACGTCCGGGCGAGGGCCGACCGGATCGGCATCAGCGCGGTCGACGTGCTCGGCGGCTACGTGCGCGGCATCGCGATCATCGCGTTCGTCGACGCGTTCTTCATCGGGCTTGCGCTGTTCGTGCTGGGGATCCCGCTCGCGCTGCCGCTCGCGGTGCTCGTGTTCCTCGGCGCGTTCATCCCGATCCTCGGCGCGACCCTCGCGGGGACGTTCGCGGCACTCGTCGCGCTCGTGTCGGACGGGCCGGTGACCGCGCTCGTGGTCGTGGCCGTCGTCGTCGCGGTCAACCAGCTCGAGGGCAACTTCCTCGAGCCGGTCGTCCTGGGACGCGCGCTGCACCTCCACCCGCTCGCGGTCCTGCTCGCGCTCACCGCCGGCACGATCCTCTCGGGCATCGTCGGCGCCCTGCTGTCGGTGCCGCTCGCGGCGGTCGCCTGGACGGTCGTCAGCGCCTGGAACGCGACGGACGGCGGGGACCGGCTGGGCGAACCCGACGACGTTGACCAGCTCACCGCCGGGCGAGCGGGCCCCTGACGGACCGCCGGGGTGCGGGCCGCGGTCCGTCCCCGTGACCGACGTCGCTCGGGCTCACCAGCCCGCCCGCTCCGCACCGGTCCCGCGGCGCCGGGGCGTGCGCGTCCTCAGCGCGTGAAGCGCTCGGAGCGCTCGACGACGCGGCCGACGTGGGCCTCGGCGTCCCACCGGTAGACGGGCACGCCCCCGACGAGGACCAGCTCCGCGCGTGACGTCACGTCGAGCGGGTCGCCCGACCACACGACGACGTCGCCGTCCAGGCCGGGCGCGAGGGCGCCCACGCGGTCGTCGATCCCCATCATGCGGGCGGGGTTGACCGTGAGCGCCTCGATCGCCGCGGTCCGCGGCAGGCCCTCCTTGACCGCGAGCGTCGCCTGGTGGACGAGGAAGTTGATGGGCACGACCGGGTGGTCGGTCGTGATGGCGACCCGCACGCCGGCCTCGACCAGGCGTGCCAGGTGCGCGATCGCCCGGTCCCGCAGCTCGACCTTCGACCGGCTCGTGAACATCGGCCCGTACACCACGGGGATGTCGCGCTCGGCGAGCACGTCGGCGATCTTGTGGCCCTCGGTCCCGTGGTTGACGACGAGGCGGTAGCCGAACTCGTCGGCGAGCCGGACGGCGGTCGCGATGTCGTCGTGGCGGTGGCAGTGCTGGTCCCACACGATCTCGCCGTCGAGCACGCGGGCGAGCGCCTCGAGGCCCAGGTCGCGTGCGAACGGCTCACCCTTGGCGTCGGCTGCTTCCCGCGTCGTGCGGTAGTGCTGGGCCTTGACGAGCGCCTCCCGGATGACGAGCGCGGTGCCCAGGCGCGTCGACGGCAGCTGCTTCTTGTCGCGGTAGACGCGCTTGGGGTTCTCGCCGAGTGCCGACTTGATGCTCACGGTCTCGCGGATGACCTGCTCGTCGACGGTCCGGCCGCCCCACGTCTTGATCGCGACCGTCTGGCCGCCGATCGGGTTCCCCGACCCGGGCTTGACGACGACCGACGTCACGCCGCCGACGAGCGCGTCGCGGAAGCCCTCGTCGTCGATGTTGATCCCGTCGATCGCGCGGACGGCCGCGCGGTCGGGCGCGGTCATCTCGTTGACGTCGTCGCCCTCGACGCCTGCGCCCTCCTCGGCGATGCCGATGTGCCCGTGCGCCTCGACGAAGCCGGGCAGCACCCAGCGCCCGGTGGCGTCGACGACCTCGGCGTCAGCGGGCACCGTGACGTCGGCACCCACGTCGGTGATGCGTCCGTCCCGGACCAGGACCGTGCCGCCGTCGATCGGCTCGCCCACGACGGGGACGACGTACCCACCGGTGACCGCCACGACGCGGGCGGGGTGGGGGGTGCGGGTCTCGGCTGCGGTGTCGACGCTCATCCCCGCACTCTAGGCACGGCCTGCCTAGGCTGGTCCGCGTGACGGAGCCGGTGGCACGTGTGCGGGTCGACGCGTGGGCGTGGGCCGTCCGGCTCTTCCCGACCCGGTCGGCGGCCGGTGCCGCGTGCCGCGCGGGGCACGTGCGGGTCAACGGTGACCGTGCGAAGCCGGCGACCGCGGTGGGACCCGGCGACGAGGTGCGGGTCCGGGCAGGGGAGCGCGAGCGCCTGGTCGTCGTCCGTCGGACGCTCGTCAAGCGCGTCGGTGCCGCCGTCGCGGTCGAGTGCTACGAGGACCTGACGCCGCCGCCACCCCCGCGCGAGGAGGTCGTCGTCGTCGCCCGGAGGGCGCGGGGCGCAGGGCGGCCCACCAAGCGTGAGCGGCGCGAGATCGAGCGGCTCCGCGGACACTGACCGAGCCTGGCCCGACCGCGGCGCGGGCACGCACCCGAGCCGCCGCAGCGCTGCCCCCGCCGACGCGCCCCGGGGAGCGGTCGTCCGGGACCTCAGCCCACGGCGGTCAGGAGCTGCTCGATCAGCGGCCCCGCCGTCGTCGAGCCGTAGTCCCCGTCCTCCACCACGACCGCGTAGGCGAGGTCGCCGTGCACGGCGATCATCCACGCGTGGTTCGCGAGCTCGTCGCCTGTCCCGAACTGCGCGGTCCCGGTCTTGGCGAGCACCTCGGCGCCGGGCACGTCGGCGAGGAACGTCGCACCGCCCTGCGTGACGACCGCACGCATGAGCTCGCGCAGCGCGGCCGCCTCGGTCTCGGCCAGCGGCTCGCCGGGTGCGGCCGGCGCGGGCGCGTCGGCGAGCAGGCGCGGGACCACGGTCGCGCCCCGGGCGACGGACGCGGCGACCGCCGCCATGGCGAGCGGGGAGGCCTGCACCTGCCCCTGGCCGATCATCGCCGCGGCCAGCCCGGTGCCGGTCGCGTCCGTCGGCACCTCGCCGAGGAAGGCGGGGAAGCCGAGGTCGGCGTCGAGGCCGAGCCCCAACGACGCCGCTGCGCGCGCCAAGGCGTCGCCCGACGCCTGCTCGCGCGCCCCGATGAAGGCGGTGTTGCACGAGTGGGCGACTGCCGTCCGCAGCGTGACGGTGCCGGTCGCGGAGGCGGGGTAGCCGGGGAAGTTCGAGAACTCCCGGCCGTCGACGGTCGCGGACGTCGGGCACCCGACCGGGCTGTCGGGCGTCAGACCCGCCCGGAGCAGCGCGAGCGAGCTCACGACCTTGAACACGGAGCCGGGCGCGTACGTCGCGAGGGTCGCGGTCGAGTACCCCTCGCTGCCCGGTCCGCTCGCGGCGGCGAGCACGTCGCCCGTCGACGCGCGGATCACGACGGCCGCGCTCGCGGACGGCACGGGTTCGAGGACCGACTCGGCGGCGTCCTGGACGCGCGGGTCGATGGTCGTGCGCAGCGGCTCGCCCGGGGTGGGCGGTCGCTCCCACAGGACGCGCTCCGACCCGTCCTCGGCCACGGCGGCGACGACCGTGCCGGGGGTGCCGCGGAGCTGCTCGTCGTACTGCCGCTGGAGGCCGGAGAGCCCCACGACGTCACCCGGTCGGACCGCACCGCCCGACTCCTCGACCACCTCGGCCGTCGCGGGACCCGCGGTGCCCAGCAGCGGTCGGGCGAAGCGGCGCGTCGGTGCGAGCGGCAGCGTGTCCTCGACCGCGAGCGCTCCCGGGACCGCGCGGAACGCGGCGAGGTCGACGCCGGGCTCGGCCGTGCGCACGACGAGCGCCTCGACGAACGCGCGCTCGCCGGCGGCCGCGACCCTGTCGGCGAGGCCCTGGGGGTCCAGCCCCAGCAGCCCCGCGACGGCCCGCGCCGCATCGGCCTGGGCCGCGACGTCGACCGCCGTCTTGTCGACGCCCAGACGCAGGACGGGCCGGTCCTCGACGAGCGCGACGTCGTCCGCGCCGAGCACCGGCGCCCGAGGAGCCGCCTCGACGCGCCTCGTGAGGGTCTCGGTCGGACGCAGGTCGGGTGCCACGAGGGCCGTGTCCCAACGCACCTGCCAGGCGTCGTCGACCAGCGTGAGGTGTGCGTCGGCGGAGTAGGTCCAGTCCTCGTCGCCCGTCGCGTCGAGGTCCCACGTCGTCACGACCGTCGCGGTGGCGGTGGGCGTGCCGTCCACCTCCGCCTCGACGACGTCCTCGACCCGGACCTCGGGCCGCGCGGGGTCCAGCGCCGCGGTCGCGGTGCGCAGCTGCTCGGTCGCCGCCGTGGGATCGGTGTCGCCGAGGGGCACGCCGGTCAGGTCACCGGCCGCGAGGCCCGCGGCCAGCCGGGCGGCCACGGGTGCCGGGTCGGGCGTGCCGGGGCTGCACCCCGCGAGCGGCGCCACCACGAGCACCCCGCCCACGACGACCGCCGTCGCCACCCGTCCGCACGTGCGCAGTCCCATCCCGACCCCCTGCCCGAGCGGGGCGTCTCCCCGCGTGAGCACCGTACCGACGGGCACCGACAGGGCCGGCAGGACCGGCACACCGACAGGGGCGCCGAAGAATCCGCGTCGAGCACCGACGCGCTGCCACCGCGCGACCACCGCGCGACCACCGCGCGACCACCGCGCTGCCGCCGTGCTGCCACCGCGCCGCCGCCGCGCTGCCGCCGCGCTGCCGTCACCGCGGGGTTACCGTGAGCCCTCAGAGCACCACGACGCGCGAAGGGGCACGATGCGGGGCGCCGGCCAGACCACGACGACGTACGTCTCGACGTTCGACCTGTTCTCGATCGGGGTCGGCCCGTCGAGCTCGCACACGGTCGGACCCATGCGCGCCGCGCGCGCCTTCGCGCTGGGCCTCGAGCGCGACGGCCTCCTGGACCGCGTGGACCGCGTGACGTGCACGCTGTACGGGTCGCTCGGGGCGACCGGGCTCGGCCACGGGACGCCCGACGCCGTCGTCGCCGGCCTCGCCGGTGCCGCACCCGAGACCTGCGACCCCGACGCGGTGCGCGGCGCGTGGTCGCGCCGACCCGACGACGACGACGCACCGCTCGTCCTGCTCGGGGTGCGTCCGGCGCGCGTCCCGCGGTCGGCGGTCGCGCTCGCACCCCGCACACGCCTGCCCCGTCACCCGAACGCCCTCACGCTCGCCGCCTGGCGCGACGGCGACGTCCTGCCGCTGCGCGAGGAGACCTGGTACTCGGTCGGCGGGGGTTTCGTGGTCCGCGAGGGCGACGCCGACGACGGTGCGGGTGCGTCGGCGGTCCCGTACCCGTTCGCGACCGCGGCCGAGCTGCTCGCGACCTGCGCGCGGACGGGCCTGCCGGTCGACGGCGTCGCCCGGCACAACGAGGCCGCGCTGCACGGCGAGGACGCGGTCGACGAGCGGCTCGACGCCGTGTGGGACGCGATGGCCGGCTGCGTCGAGGCCGGTCTGCACGCCGACGGGACGCTCCCCGGCGGGCTGGGGGTCGTGCGCCGCGCCGCGCGCGTCCGGCGCCACCTCGAGGAGCGGGACGCCGCCGGTGCGGGTGACACGTCGACCGAGTGGCTGCACGCGTGGGCGCTCGCGGTGAACGAGGAGAACGCGTCGGGCGGGCGCGTCGTCACGGCGCCGACCAACGGGGCCGCCGGGATCCTGCCCGCGGTGGGCCACTACTACCTGCGCTTCGTGCCGGGTGCCTCGCGCGACGGGCTCCGGCGGTTCCTGCTCACGGCGGCGGCCCTCGGCGGGCTGTTCAAGCGCAACGCCTCGATCTCGGGCGCCGAGGGCGGGTGCCAGGCCGAGGTCGGCTCCGCCTGCGCGATGGCGGCCGGTGCGCTGTGCGCGGTGCTGGGCGGGTCGCCCGCGCAGGTCGAGAACGCGGCCGAGATCGCGATGGAGCACCACCTCGGCCTGACGTGCGACCCGGTGGGCGGGCTCGTCCAGGTGCCGTGCATCGAGCGCAACGCGATCGCCGCCTCGACCGCCGTCAGCGCAGCCAGGCTCGCGATGCACGGCGACGGGACGCACGTCGTCTCGCTCGACACGGTGGTCGAGACGATGCGCCAGACGGGCCTCGACATGTCGGTCAAGTACAAGGAGACGAGCGAGGGCGGTCTCGCCGTCAACGTCGTCGAGTGCTGACCCGGCGTCCCGCAGGAACGCCCAGAGATCGGCGGGGCGACCGCCGGGGGAAGGTTCGGGGACCGGCGGAGCGATCGTCGGGGGAGCGGCGGGACGACCGTGGGACCGCCGGCCGCTGAGACCGGACGTCCACGCCTCGGCCCCGTGACGTCGCTCACAGCGACGTCCGCCGGTTCCCGCGTGCGCGGTGCCGCGTGGTTCGATGGGCCCATGACGTCCCACGGCACCCTTCGTCCCGCAGCGGCCACCGCCGCCGGGCGAATGTGCCGCCGGGGCATGTCCGGCCTCCTCTGAGCCGCCGACCGCCGTCGTCCACGACGGCCCCCGCCGCGCCCCGCGGCGTCCGCCTCCCGCCCGCTGCGCGCTGACGTCCGTCGCGTCCGGGCGTCCCCCCGCCGGTCCCTCGTGACCGGCTGCCGTGTGCCGCCCGCCGTGCCGGGCGCGACGAAGGAGCCCTCGTGATCGAGCTGTCCGACCTGCGCAAGGTCTACCCCGGCCCGGCCGGTGACGTCGTCGCGCTCGACGGCATCGACCTCGTGGTCGAGCGCGGTGCCGTGCACGGCGTCGTCGGGCGGTCGGGTGCGGGCAAGTCGACCCTCATCCGGTGCCTCACGGGCCTCGAGCGCCCCACCTCGGGCCGCGTGGTCGTCGACGGCACCGACATCTCAGCACTGCCCGAGCAGCGGCTGCGCGCGGCGCGGCGGCGCATGGGGATGGTCTTCCAGCACGTCAACCTGCTCGACTCGCGGACCGTCGCGGCGAACGTCGCCTTCCCGCTCGAGGTCGCCGGCACGCCCCGGGCGGAGCGCTCCGGCCGCGTCCGCGAGCTGCTCGAGCTCGTCGGCCTGGGGGACAAGGCCGGTGCCTACCCTGCTCAGCTGTCCGGCGGTCAGCGTCAGCGCGTCGGCATCGCCCGGGCCCTGGCGACCGAGCCCGCCGTCCTGCTCTGCGACGAGCCGACGTCGGCGCTCGACTCCGCGACGACCCGGCAGACGCTCGGTCTCATCCGCGACCTGCGCGACCGGCTGGGCATCACCGTCGTGATCATCACGCACGAGATGGCCGTGGTTCGCGAGATCTGCGACTCGGTCACGCTGCTCGAGCACGGCCGGGTCGTGCAGGACGGGTCGCTCGCGGAGGTCGTGACGGACCACGGCTCGCGCCTCGCCCGTGAGCTGATCCCGGTCCCCGACCTGCCCCTCGGCCCGAGCAGGGCGCTCGTCGAGGTGACGTACGCGACCGACGAGGTCTCGACGCACGACGCGCTCGCGGCGGTCGCCGCGCTCGGCCGGGACGTCGAGGTGGTCGCGGGCACGATCGAGACGCTCGCCGGGCTGCGGGTCGGACGGCTGCAGCTCGAGGTGCCCGCGGCGCACGTCGACGACGTGATCGCACGCCTCACGGCCGACCGCCTCCACGCGGCCCCCACGGTCGCGGGCGACCCCACCGACCGCACGGACCCGGCCGACCCGCGCGGCGCGACGGGGGAGGTGGCCGCGTGAACGCCCTCACCTCGCTCCTCGACGACCCGGTCATCACGCAGCGCGTGCCCGAGGCGACCCTCGAGACCCTGCAGATGGTCGGGTCCTCCGCGGCGCTGACGTTCCTGCTGGGGCTCCCGCTGGGCCTCCTCCTGCACACGACGTCGCCCGGCGGCCTCGCGCCGCGCCGCGCCCTCAACGGCGTGCTCGGCGTGGTCGTCAACGTGGGGCGCTCGCTGCCCTTCATCATCCTGGCGATCGCGGTGCTGCCGTTCACGCGCGCCGTCGTCGGCACGACGCTCGGCTGGGAGGCGGCGGTCGTCCCGCTGACGCTCGGCGCGGTCCCGTTCTTCGCCCGCCTGGTCGAGACGGCCGTCCGCGAGGTCGACCCGGGGAAGGTCGA
Source organism: Cellulomonas carbonis (assembly GCF_014636275.1). Lineage (GTDB taxonomy): Bacteria > Actinomycetota > Actinomycetes > Actinomycetales > Cellulomonadaceae > Actinotalea > Actinotalea carbonis. The sequence continues at coordinate 1,134,894 of NZ_BMEB01000001.1, read as the reverse complement.
GGCAGCCCGGGTCATGGGCTCGACGCGCCGGACGGTCGTGACCCAGGTGCTCGTGCGCGAGGCGCTGCCGTCGCTGGTCTCGGGCGCGACGGTGACCGTCATCGCGCTCGTCGCGTACTCGGCCATGGCCGGCGCGATCGGTGCGGGAGGCCTGGGCTTCCTCGCGATCAGCTACGGCTACCAGCGCTTCGAGACGTCCGTGATGGTCGTGTGCGTCGTCCTGATCGTCGTCCTCGTCCAGCTCGTCCAGGTCGTCGGCGACGCCGTCGCGCGCCGGCTCGACCACCGCTGACCACCGGCGGCGGCTGCCCTCGGCGCCGCTGACCCCCGCGCTCGACCGACCACCGCTCACCGAGCGCCGCTGACCCCGTCCGGGCCGCCCGGCCCGGACGTCCGAAGAACCGCCCTCCGGGGCACCACGGAAGGAACACCCGCCATGAGAAGCACCGTCCGCGCCGCCGTCGCCGTCTCCGCCGTCGCGATGGTCATGGCGGGCTGCGCGTCCGGGGGCGACGAGCCCGCCGAGCGCGAGGCCGTCGACGGCGTCACGACGCTGACCGTCGGCGCGAGCCCCGTCCCGCACGCCGAGATCCTCCAGTTCGTCGACGACGAGCTCGCGCAGGACGCGGGCTTGGACCTCGAGATCGTCGAGTTCGACGACTACGTCCTGCCGAACACCGCGCTCGCCGAGGGCGAGCTCGACGCGAACTTCTTCCAGCACCTGCCGTACCTCGAGGCGCAGGTCGAGTCGCAGGGCTTCGAGTTCACGCCGTTCGAGGGCGTGCACATCGAGCCGTACGGCCTGTACGCGAGCTCGGTCACCTCGGTCGAGGACATCCCGGACGGCGCGACCATCGGGATCACCAACGACCCGGGCAACCAGCCGCGCGCGCTCGAGCTCCTCGTCGACGCGGGCCTCATCACGCTGGCCGACACCGACGGTGACCCGACGCTGCTCGACGTCGACCAGAACCCCAAGGGCCTCGAGCTCGTCGAGACGGCCCCCGAGCAGCTCGTCCGGTCGCTGGAGGACGTCGACGCGGCCGTCATCAACGGCAACTACGCGCTCGAGGCCGGGCTGAACCCGGCCGAGGACTCGATCCACCTCGAGTCGGGTGAGGACAACCCGTTCGCGAACCTGCTCGTCGTGCGCACCGAGGACGCAGAGGACCCGTCGCTCGTCGCGCTCGACGAGCTCCTCCACTCCGACGAGGTCCGCGCCTTCATCGAGGAGCGCTGGGCCGCGGGGGAGATCATCGCCGCCTTCTGAGCGCCGGGCCCGTCCCGGGCCGGCACCGAGGGGCGTCGTCGCGCACGCGGCGACGCCCCTCGGCGTGTCCGCCGGACTCCGGGCGTCCACCATCCGGGCGCCACGCCCGACGACGACTCCACCGTTCGTGGTGTCCACGCAGAGGTAAACGTTGTACGCCATCGCGAGGGGCCGGAGGTGCTTGCCAGGACCCGGATGCAAGCGCTTGCATGGCCCCTGTCGGCCCCGCGGAGGCCGTCATCGGGTCTCCCTCAGGGCCCGGAGACCCTCCGCGGCGCGCGGTGGGTGGGGCGACGGCTCGCGGTGCGGGGTCAAGGCCTTTCGAGCCGGGCGATCATGCCGATAGGTTTTCTGAAAGTTGCAAGCGGGAACACCACCCGTGGTGCCGACGTTCAGCAGGACAGGACTGGCCCGGACGGAGCGCCGGACCACCGAGCGACAGAGTGCAGGTATGGACACGATCGTGAACCCCGAGATCGTCCCGGCGTCGTACGTGGACGCCCACCAGACGGTGCAGGTCCTCGACCCCGAGACGCGGGCCGCCGTGCTCTCCGTGGTCACCACGCACGACGCCCCGGCCCTGCCGGTGGTGTGCGCGCCCGGCGTCGACGCCCCCGACCTCGTCGGTGAGCTCTGGACGCTCGACGGCACGCACCTCGGTCCGGCGTCGGGCGTCGGTCCCGACCTCGGCTACTACCGCCTCGTCGCGCCCGACGGCGAGCGTCGCCTCGTCATCAGCGCCCCCGAGCGGTTCACGCAGCCCGAGCGCGGCTGGGGCTGGGCCGTCCAGCTGTACGCGGCCCGGTCGCGCGACTCGTGGGGCATCGGCGACTTCGGCGACCTCGCGACCATCGCGCGGTCGGCCGCCCACGCCGGCGCGTCGTCGGTCCTCATCTCGCCGGTCCACGCGGCCGCGCCCGTGCCTGCGCAGCAGTCGTCCCCGTACTCGCCCGCGTCGCGGCAGTGGCTCCAGCTGCTCCACATCGCGATCGACGACGTGCCCGGGGCCGCGGACGTCGACCTCGGCGACCTCGCCGCGCGCGGGCGCGCCCTCAACGGCGAGCGCCGGATCTACCGGGACTCGGTCTGGGAGCTCAAGCTCGCGGCGCTCGAGCGCATCTGGGCGGCGACCAAGGACCGCCTGCCCGTCGAGCACGACGTCTTCGTCGCCGAGGGCGGCGAGGACCTGCGCCGGTTCGCGCTCTGGTCCGCGCTCGCCGAGCGCTTCGGCTCGGCGCACTGGCGCGGCTGGCCCGAGCGGTACCACCGCCCCGAGGACGCCGAGTCGTTCGCCGTCGAGAACGCCGACCGGGTCGCCTTCTTCATGTGGGCCCAGTGGGTCGCGGACGTGCAGTTCGGCGCCGCGTGCACCGCGGGTGCCACGATCGTCGCGGACATCGCCGTGGGCTTCGACTCGTCGTCGGCCGACGCATGGGCCAACCAGGACCTCGTCTCGTTCGACTACGAGGTCGGCTGCCCCCCGGACCGGCACAACCTCGACGGGCAGAAGTGGGGCCTGCCGTCGATCAACCCGACCGCGCTGGTCGGGGCGGACTTCAAGCCGTTCATCGGCATGGTGCGCTCGGCGCTGCGGCACGCCGGGGCGCTCCGCATCGACCACGTCATGCAGCTCTGGCGCCTGTACTGGGTGCCGCTGGGCGGGCACGCCGCAGGCGGCGTCTACGTGCACTACCCGACCGAGGCGCTGCTCGCGATCCTCCGCCTGGAGGCCAGCCGCACGGGCGCCTGGGTCGTGGGCGAGGACATGGGGACGGTCGCCGAGGGCGTCCGCGAGACCATGGCGGAGTACGGCATGCTCGGCTACCGCGCCGCGCTCCGGCTGCCCGTCGACCAGTTCCCCGAGGCCGTCATGGGTGCGTCGTCGACGCACGACCAGGCGACCGTGGCCGGGACGCTCACCGGGTCCGACAACGAGGACCTGCGGCGCATCGGCAAGTCCGCGAACTTCGAGCAGCTCGAGGGTGTCCGCCGCGAGCTCGCGGGCGTGGCCGGTGTCGACCTCGACCAGCCGATCGGCCGCGCCGAGATCGAGCGAGCCGTCGTCGCGCAGTACACGCGTCTGTCGCAGTGCCGTGCGCGCGTGGTGCTGGCGTCGCTCGACGACGCGGGTGCCGTGGCCGAGCGGCCGAACATGCCCGGCACGGTCACGCAGTGGCCCAACTGGTGCCTGAGCCTCCCGCGGCCCGTCGAGGACATCCTCGCCGAGCCGCTCGCCGTCCGCCTCGCCGAGGTCCTGGACGCGCGGAGGCACTGAGTCCCCTTCTCCGGCCGACGCCCCGGTCACCTGCGCCACGCAGGTGACCGGGGCGTCGTCGTGTGCCGTCGGTCGTCGGCCGGTGGCGTCTGACGGCGGTCCGCAGCCGTCGGCCGGGTGGCGGGCGCGCGGCCGACGGGCGGGCGGGCGCGGCCGCGCGCGGTTAGCGTCGGTCGTCGGACGGGGGAGGTGCCATGCACGACCACCACGACCACCACGACCAGCGAGCCGGCCGGGACCACGCCCCGCGCGTCGTCGTCGTGACGGGGGCGTCGAGCGGGATCGGCCGGGCGACCGCGCACGCGTTCGCCGAGCGCGGCGACACGGTCGTCCTGGCGGCGCGCAGCGCGGGCACGCTCGAGGACGTCGCGCGCGAGTGCGTCGAGCGCGGCGGTCGGGTGACCGTCGTGCCGACCGACGTCACGGACGCCGGGGCGGTCACGGCGCTGGTCCGCAGGGCCGTCGCCGACCACGGGCGTGTGGACGTCTGGGTCAACGCCGCGGCGGTGTGGAGCTACGGACGGTTCGAGGACACCCCGGACGAGGTGTTCCGCCGGGTGCTGGACACGACGCTGCTCGGCCAGGTGCACGCCGCGCGCGCCGTCCTGCCGGTCCTGCGCGCGCAGGGCCGCGGCGTGATCGTGAACGTCGCGTCGGTCTACGGGCTGGTGTCGGCCCCCTACGTGAGCGCCTACGTCGCCGCGAAGTGGGGGCTCGTCGGCTTCACGGAGGTCCTGCGGCACGAGCTCCGTGACCTCCCGGACGTCCACGTGTGCGCCGTCCTGCCCGGGACGGTCGACACACCCATCTACCGCCACGCCGCGAACGTGGTCGGTCGGCGGATCCGGCCACTGCCGCCGGTCGTCGCGCCCGAGCGCGTCGCGGCCGCCGTCGTCCGTGTCGCCGGACGGCCACGCGCGCGGACCGTGGTGGGGCGCGCCCAGCACGTCGCCGTCTGGGTGCACGCGCTGACGCCTGGGCTCTACGAGCGCGTCGCGGGCCCGCTCGTCGACCGGCTGACGCTGCTCGACGAGCCGGTGGCCCCCACGACGGGGACCGTCGAGCGTCCCGACCCGGGCTCGAACGCGGTCCGGGACGGTTGGCGGTCGCGCGACGCGGCGCGTGTCGGGGCCGGGCTCGCGGTCGTCGGCGGTGCGGTCGCCGGGGCCGCCGCTGTCGTGCTGCGGCGCGTCGTGGACCGCCGGGGCTGACGTACCCGCTGCCGGCGCGTCCCGGGGCGCGTCGCTGTGACCCGTCGCGGTCGACGTCCCCGCGCCTCCCACCCGCGTCGCCGCGCGCCGTGTCGATCTTCTCCGGTTGCGGAGGGAGCGGCGCGGACGTCCAATCGAGGCGTTCGCACCCCCCCGGACGTGAGGAGCTCGTGATGGACACCGAACAGGTCGTGTGGGTCGTCGTCGCCGTGGTCGTCGTGGCGCTCCTCGTGGGGCTCGCCCTGTGGTTCGCACGTCGTCGGTCGGGCGCGGCCGACGAGCGGCGCAGGCACGAGGCGGAGGAGCTGCGGCGCAAGGCCGAGGCCGACCGCATCGAGGTCCAGCAGCGCGAGGCCGAGGCGGCTCGCATCGACGCCGAGGCCCGCATGGCCCAGGCCGACGCCGACGCCCGTGCGGCCGAGGCGGCGCGGCTCCAGGCCGAGGCCCGGCAGCGCGCCGACGAGCTGAGCGGGCCGCGCGCCGACGTCGAGGAGCGGCTGCGCCATGCCGACCGGATCGACCCCGACGTCGCCGACGACGGGCGCACCGACCGGCACGCGCCTCGTGCCGCGGCCGACGACGCGGGTGACCGCCAGGACGGTCGCCGGACCGTCGTGGACGACGGGCATCCGGTCGCCGGAGACGTGCCCGACGGGCGCGCCGCGCACCGATCGGAGCGCCCGCCGGCCTGATCTGGACGTCCTCCTGACCGGCCCTTGACCTGCGCTTTGACACCGGCCGAGGGCTGGCCGGATCTTTGCCGTCAGGTGTGACGAAGGTCCTCTCGACGGGCCGCGCGGGCGGCCGATGGTAGTGGCATGAGCACGGTGACCCCCTGCCCCGCCCCCCTTCCCGCCGACGACGAGGACGACCTCCTCCACCCCTTCTGGGACTGACGCCGACGCACGCCGCGGCACCAGGGCCGACCCGACGGGTCGGCCCTGTCGCTGTCCGCCGTCGTCGCGCGCCCTGCGGCCCCGTCCGCTCACCCGCCCGGGATGGGCGACACTGGGACGTGCCCGCTGCCGTGCCGACGACGACGCACCTCGTGCGGACGCCGCGTCGGTGCGCGACCGCCGACCCAGGAGCCCGACCGTGAACCAGCCGCGCATGAACGTCGAGTCGTTCAACCTCGACCACCGGACAGTCGTCGCGCCGTACGTGCGCCTCGCCGACCGCAAGGTGCTGCCGGCCGGTGACGTCATCAGCAAGTACGACGTGCGCTTCACGCAGCCCAACACCGCGCACCTCGAGATGCCCGCGGTCCACTCGCTCGAGCACATGGTGGCCGAGCACTCGCGGAACCACACCGACCGCGTCATCGACTTCTCGCCCATGGGCTGCCAGACCGGCTTCTACCTCATCCTCGAGGGCGACTGGGAGTACGGCGACGTGCTGGACCTCGTCCGTGCGACGCTCGAGGACGTCGCCGCCGCCGGCGAGGTCCCCGCCGCGAACGAGACCCAGTGCGGGTGGGGTGCGAACCACAGCCTCGCGGACGCGCAGGCCGCGGCGCGCGCGTTCCTCGCCGCACGCGACGAGTGGAGCACCGTCACGGCTCCGGCGGCCCCGTGACCGTCGTCGTCCTGGTCGCGATGGCGGACGAGGCGGCGCCGTTCGTCGACCGTGCCGACCGCGTGGGCGCCCCGGTGCGCGTCGGGCGGGCACTGCACCGCGACCTCGTCCTCGGCGGGCGGCCGGTCCGGCTCGTCGAGACGGGCATCGGGCTCGTCAACGCCGCGGGCGCGCTGACCGGGGCCCTGCTCGGCGAGCGTCCGGAGGCGGTCGTGAGCGCGGGCACCGCGGGTGGTCTCGCCGCCGAGGTCCGCGTCGGTGACGTCGTCGTCGGCGTGCGCTACCGCTACTGGGGCGCGGACGCGCGAGCGTTCGGCTACGAGCTGGGGCAGGTGCCCGGCATGCCTGCCGCCTACGACGGCGACGCGCGGCTCGTCGAGCACGCGCTCGGCGCCGACGCGGGGCACGTCGTGCGGACGGGGACCATGCTCTCGGGTGACTCGTTCATCCACGCGGGTCTGGTCGACGAGGTGCGCGGCACGTTCCCGGACGCGCTCTCGACCGACATGGAGTCGACAGCGCTCGCCCACACGTGCTTCGCCCACGAGGTGCCGTTCGTGTCGGTGCGGGGCGTCTCCGACCTGTGCGGGCCCGTCGCGGGCGAGGACTTCCTCACCCACGTCGACGACGCGGCCGAGCGCTCGGCCGCCGTCGTGCTCGCGATGCTCGCGCGCTGAGGACCACCCAGGACCGACCGCCCGAGACCACTCAGGACCTCCGGTCCCCGACCGATCGGACCCCGTGCGTACCGACCGACGCGCCGCGCTCGCGGCGGCCCTCTCCCTCCTCGCGACGACCCTGACCGCGGCGACGGCCGTCGGCACCGAGCCGGACGGTGTCGTGCGCACCGTCACCGGCGAGGTCCAGCGCCTCGTCGTGGACACCTTCGACGGCTCGGACGTCGAGCTCGACCTCGTCGTCGCCGGCGACGAGGTGGTCCGCGTGGGCGGCGCCGAGCTGCACGACGTGCCGGCGGGTGCCGTCGCCGAGGTGACGTTCGTCGACACGGGCGTCGAGGACGCGGTCACCGACCCCGACGGCGGTGTCGAGGCGCTCGAGGTCGCCGTCGTCGAGGAGCCTGAGGCTCCCGCCGCGATCGCCGAGGGTGCCGTCGCCGGGGCGGCCACGACCCGCACCGTGCACGTCGGCACGGGCACGTTCCCGGGCCAGTCGGCCGACGGTGTCACGCCGGCCGCGCTCGCCGGAGACGTGACGAGCCAGGTCGCCGGGTACTGGTCCGAGTCGACCGACGGTGCCGTCCTGCTCGGTCTCGGCACGCAGCGGACGTTCGGCACCTACGCGTGGAACGCGACCACGGGCTGCACGGGTGAGCAGATCCTCGCCGTGCTGCGCTGGGCCGGGGGTCAGGTCGGCGTCACCCCGGGCAACGGCGCGCACGCGATGCTCTACACGCCGCACCTCGCGGCGTGCGGGTTCGCCGGGGTCGCGCACGTCGCCGACGGCGGCATCGGCTGGATCAACGGGCCGTCGGGCTCGACGCCGCGCTGGCAGGTCTTCGCGCACGAGCTCGGCCACACGCTCAACCTCGGCCACTCGCAGTCGCGCTTCGCGTGCCCGACGGGCGCGGACGGCTCGACCGGCTGCCAGAAGGGCGACTACGGCGACGCGTACGACGTCATGGGCCTCCAGCTCGGCCAGGCCGGTCTCGTCGGTGCCGCGCACCTCGACGGGATGGGTCTGACCGGCTCGATCCGGACCGCGACGTCGTCGACCAGGGTCACGCTGCTGCCCGTCGGCGGTCGCACGGGGACCCGCTCGCTGAAGTTCACGTCCGGCACCGCGGCGTACTACGTGGAGCTGCGGTCGAAGGTCGGGCGGGACAGCGACCTCGGCTCACGGCTCGGCTGCCCCAACGGCGTCCGGTCGTGCACGGCGGGGTCGGTCGTCGAACCGGGCGTCGTCGTCCACCGGGTCGACACGCAGGAGCCGGCCCGCGACTCGTACCTGCTCCGTGCGGACCCGGGCGGCGGCTCCGCGATGGAGGTCGGGGACCGCTTCACGACCGCCGACGGCGTGTGGACCGTCACGGTCGACGCGCTGTCGACGCAGCAGGCGACGGTGAGCCTCACGAGCGCCGCGACCGAGGAGCCGACGGCCGTGGGCGCGGTGTACCGGCCCGTCTCGCCGTCGCGCGTGCTGCCCGCGACCCAGGTGGGTCCGAAGGGGACGGTCAAGGTGCGCATCCCCGGCGTGCCGGCCGGCGCGACCGCGGTCGCGCTCAACGTCACCGCGACGTCGGTGCGCCAGACGTCGTACGTCTCGACGTGCGCGGGCGGCACGAGCGTCTCGGCGTGCAGCACGACGTCGGCGCTGAACCCGAGCGCGGGCGTCGACACCGCGGCGCACACCGTCGTCGCCCTGGGCGGCGCGGCCGGCGACGAGGTCGTGCTCTACAACAACGCGGGCACCCTGCGCCTCATCGCCGACCTGCAGGGCTTCTACGTCCCCGACCCGGCCGGCGTCGGCGGGGAGCTGGTCGCGCGCACGCCGTCGCGTGCCCTGCAGCGGACCTTCGCGCCGGGGGAGAAGGTCACGCTCACGCTGCCCGACGTCCCCCAGGGCGCGACGGCGGTCGCCCTCAACGTGACGTCCACGCGGTCGTCGGCGGTCAGCTTCGTCTCGGTGTGCCCGAACGGTCAGTCGGCGACGGAGTGCCGTTCCACGTCGGTGCTCAACCCGACGCCCGGACGCGACATCGCCAACGCCGCCGTCGTGCGGCTCGGGGGCACGGAGAAGAACCAGGTCACCGTGTACAACAACCGGGGCACCGGCGTCGTGAACGTCGACGTCACGGGCTGGTTCGTCGACAGCGCGGTCGCGCCGTCGACGGCGGGTCGGTACCACCCGATCACGCCCCGGCGCGTGCTCAACCGGGTGCCCATCGGCTCCGAGCGGTCGCTCACCACGACGGTGGGCGTCGTGCCGTCGTCGGCCACCGCGATCGCCGCGACGCTGACGGCACCGGCCTCGTCGACCGCCGTCAGCTACGTCTCGGCCTGCGCGGGCGGCGTCAGCGTGTCGGTGTGCCGCACGTCGTCGGCGTTCAACCCGCGGCCCGGCGTCGACACGTCCAACGCGGCGATCGTCTCGCTCGGCGGAGCGGGCGGGCGCGACGTGCTGCTCTACAACAACCGGGGCACCACGCCGATCATCCTCGACGTGCGCGGCTACTACCGGCCCGAGGGCTGACATGACGCCGTCGGGCGGGCGCAGCGCGGGACTCCTCCCGTTCCGGCGCACGCCCGACGGCGTCGAGGTCTTCGTCGGGCACATGGGCGGACCCTTCTGGCGCGGGCGTGAGGCCGGTGCCTGGACCGTCCTCAAGGGGGAGCACGGCGACGACGAGCCGCCGCTCGCCGCCGCAGAGCGCGAGTTCGTCGAGGAGACCGGCCTCCCCGTGCCGGCCGGGCCGCGCATCCCGCTCGGGTCGGTGCGCCAACGCGCAGGCAAGACCGTGACCGCGTGGGCGGTCGAGGCCGAGCTCGACCCGCAGTCCGCCGTGAGCGGGACCTTCCCGCTCGAGTGGCCCCGCGGCTCCGGGCGGGTCGTCGAGGTCCCGGAGGTCGACCGGTACGCCTGGCTCTCGCTCACCGATGCCCGACGGCTCCTCGTCGCGGCGCAGGCCGAGCTCGTCGACCGGCTCGTGCAGGCGCTCGCCGGGTCGCACGACGACCGCTGACGACACCGGGGCACGGACGGGCGACGGCGGCGCGGCGGGGTGAGCGGGACAGGGCGGCGCGGGCACGCGCGGCGTGGGCCGGGCGGCGCGGGCATGCGCGGCGTGGCCCTGCGGGGTGCGGGTGTGCGCGGCGTGGTCCTGCGGGGTGCGGTTGTGCGCGGCGTGGTCCGACCGAGTGCGTCGTCGGACCGTCCGCGGCGTGTCACCGGCACGGGTTAGCGTCGCGACATGGAGTCCACCCGACCGACCGCCCGTCAGACCGCCGACCGATGGGTCGACACCCTCGCCGACCTGGACCCCTCGGTCGGCACGGCCCTCGGGATCCGACCCGGGGACGACCGCCTCCCGGACCTGTCGCCCGACGCGGCGGTCGCGCGGGCCGACGCCGCGCGCGCCGTCCTGGCCGAGCTCGAGGACGCCGACGTCACCGACGAGGACGACCGGCGCTGCGCCGCCCTCCTTCGGGAGCGGCTCGGTACGGCGCTCGCGCTGCACGAGGCCGGCGAGGACCTCGTGACCCTGCGCCCGATCGGGTCGCCGGTCCACGTGCTCCAGTCGATCTTCCTCATGATGCCGACCGCGTCCGACGACGACTGGGCGGTCGTCGCACGGCGCCTCGCGCGCGTGCCCGAGGCGGCGCTCTCGTACCGCCGCTCGCTCGAGTCGGGCCTGGCCACGGGGCACGTCAGCGCCGCCCGGCAGGCCCAGGCCGTGGTCGCCCAGCTCGACGCGTGGCTCGAGGGCGACGGGTGGCACGCGGGCTTCGCGGCCCAGGGGCCGGACGCCGTGCGCGTCGACCTCGACCGGGGTGCGGCGTCGGCGGCGGAAGGGATCGCCGAGCTGCGGGCATGGCTCGCGGGGACGTACCTGCCCGCGGTCGAGGGCACCCCCGACGGCGTCGGGCGCGACCGGTACCTGCTGTCGGCGCGCTCGAGCCTCGGCGCGGTCGTCGACCCGGAGGAGGCGTACGCCTGGGGGTGGGGCGAGCTCGCGCGCATCGAGGACGAGATGGCGCTCGAGGCGGAGCGGGTCCTGCCCGGTGGCGGGGTGGCCGCCGCGTTCCGGTACCTCGACGAGAACGGCCCCGCCATCGAGGGCGTCGAGGACGTGCGGGTCTGGCTGCAGGACCTCATGGACCGGACCATCGACGACCTCGACGGCACGGTCGTCGACGTGGCGACGCCGGTCCGGCGGGTCGAGGCGATGATCGCGCCCCCGGGCGCGGCGGCCGCGCCGTACTACACGAGGCCGTCGCTGGACTTCGCACGGCCCGGCCGGACCTGGCTGCCGACCCTCGGCCGGACGCGCTTCCCGACGTGGGACCTGATCAGCACCTGGTACCACGAAGGCGTCCCGGGCCACCACCTCCAGCTGGGCCAGTGGGCGTACCGAGCCGCCGAGCTCTCGCGCTTCCAGGTGAGCGTCGGCTCGGTCTCGGCGACGACCGAGGGCTGGGCGCTGTATGCGGAGCGCCTCATGGACGAGCTCGGTCGGCTGGCGGACCCGGGGACGCGTCTGGGCTACCTCGACGCGCAGCGCATGCGGGCCGTCCGCGTCGTGATCGACATCGGCATGCACCTGGGCCTGGCCATCCCCGGAGGGCAGCCGTTCCACCCGGGCGAGCGGTGGACCGCCGAGCTGGGTCACGAGTTCCTCGCGGCGCGCAGCGGGTCGCCGGCGGAGTTCGTCGCGAGCGAGGTGGTCCGCTACCTCGGCTGGCCCGGGCAGGCGATCAGCTACAAGCTCGGCGAGCGCGCCTGGCTCGCCGGTCGTGCTGCGGCCCGCGAGCGCTGCGAGGCCGAGGGCCGCCCGTTCGACCTGAGGGCCTGGCACACGGCCGCGCTCTCGCTCGGCTCGCTCGGTCTCGACGACCTCCAGCGCGAGCTCGCCGCCCTCTGACGCGCCCGTCGCGTCCGACGCGCGCCACCCGGCGGGCCGGGCGTGCACGACGCGGGCCCGGCTTGACGGCCGGGCCCGCGTCCCCGCCCACGCGTCGCGCTCAGGGTCGGGTGAGGTCCCCGGGCGGGATGTCGTCGGCGTCGACGACGGGCGTGCCCAGCTCGTCCGTCGCCGTCGTCCCGACAGGTGCGGCGCCGGTCGTCGCGCCGGTCGTCGTGGCGGTCGTGCCCGGGGGCGGCGGCGGGACGGCGATCGACGCGGCGTCGGCGGCCTCGGAGCGCTGGTCGTCGGACCCGGACCGCGCGGCGACGGCCGCCGCGACGGCAGCACCCGCGACCGCTGCACCGGCGGCGACGGCCTTGCCGGACACCCCGGCCTTGCCCGAGTCGCCACGGGAGGCGGCGGCGTCGTCGACGGTGGGCGAGCCGGCAGTACCCGGGACCTCACCGCGCCACGTGCCCGTCGCCGTGCCGCGCTCCTCGATGAAGGCCTTGAACCGCTCGAGGTCGCCCTCGGCCTGCTTCTCGACGATGCTCAGCGCGTCGCCGACCTTCTCGACGAGGCCCTCGGGCTCGTACTCGAGCGTCAGGTGCACGTGCGTGCTGCCCGGGCCGGCCGGCTCGAACCGCACCGCCCCGGCGTTGGTCGCACCCTCCGTCGCCGCCCACGCGACCTTCTGGTCCGGCACCTGCTCGAGGATCCTCGCCTGCCACTCGCGCTTGACGCCGGCGATCTCGGCGACCCAGTGGAGGCGGTCGTCGGTGAGCTGGCGCACCTCGGTGACACCGCCCATGAAGTGCGGGAACTCCTCGAACTGCGTCCACTGCCCGTAGGCGACGCTCACAGGCACGTCGACCACGACGGACTTCTCGACCTTCGTCGTCATGACCTCTCCTCACGTAGGTACGGTCACGTCAGCATGCGAGCCGGTTCCCGTGATCGCTCGTCGAGACGGCAGCCGGTGCGGTCCGTCGTCGTCCCTGGCCGGGTGGCTCGCGTGCTCAGCGTGCCGACGCGACGAGGACCACGGCGTCGAGGTCGTCGTCGCGCACGGTGCGGGGCACCAGGTCGGCTGCCCGGGCTGCCTGCTCGGCGTCCGGGACCTGGTGGGCCGCGACCTCGACGAGCACGTGACCGGGGCGGGCGAGCCAGCTGGCGGCCTCGGAGAGGACACGTCGCACGAGGCCGAGACCGTCGGGTCCGCCGTCGACGGCGGTCACCGGCTCGTGCAGGCGCGACTCCGGGGGCAGGAGTCGGACCTCGTCGGTGGGCACGTACGGGACGTTCGCGACGACGACGTCGACCCGTCCGCGCAGCTCGTGCGGCAGTCCCGCCGTGAGGTCGCCGGTCCGGGCGCGCCCGCCGACGCGCGCGAGGTTGTCCTGTGCGCACCGCACCGCTGCCGGGTCGACGTCGACGGCGTGGAGCTCGACGTCCCCGGTCCTGAGCGCGACGACCAGCCCCACGGCCCCCGTGCCGCAGCACAGGTCCACGACGACCGGGCGCGGGGCGGTCGCCGCGCGCGCGAGCCTCGTCGCCTCCTCGACCATCAGGGTCGTGCGTCGCCGGGGGACGAAGACGCCGGGCGCGACGACGACGCGCACACCAGCGAGCTCGGCCCACCCGAGCACGTGCTCGAGCGGCTCGCCGGCGACGCGGCGCGTCACGAGCGCGTCGAGGAGGTCGCCGTCGGCCTGCGCACGCAGGAGCCGGGCCTCGTCCTCGGCGAACACGCATCCCGCGGCGCGCAGACGGCGCACAACGCCGTCGTCGGCCTGCGAGGGCAGGATCCGGGTCTCGTCGTCCGCGTGCACAGGTTCGGCGGCACGCAGACGGCGCACGACGTCGTCGTCGGTTTGCGAGGGCAGGATCCGGGTCTCGTCGTCCGCGTGCACAGGTTCGGCGGCGCGCAGACGGCGCACGACGTCGTCGTCGGTTTGCGAGGGCAGGATCCGGGTCTCGTCGTCCGCGTGCACAGGTTCGGCGGCACGCAGACGGCGCGCGACGTCGTCGTCGGCCGCGTCGGAGGGCGACCCGGACGGGACCGGGGTGTCGGTCACCAGGTGGAGTCGCCCCGCAGGACCACGTCGGCACCGCCGTCGACGAACACGACCTGGCCGCACAGGTGCGTGTTCTCCTCGGAGGTGATCCACGCGAGGAGTCGCGCCGGGACCTCGGGCGTGGCGAAGCCGTGCAGGGGCATCGGCACCTGGCCCCGGAGCTTCTCGCGCTTCTCGGGCGTGGAGATCCAGTCCGCCGTCATGGGCGTCTCGACGATCCCGGGCGCGACGGCGTTGAGCGGGATCCCCGCCCCGGCCCACTCCGCCGTCGGTGCCGCGCGGCGCACCCAGCGCGCGATCGCACGCTTGGTGCTGCCGTAGATGACCCGGCCCTGGCCCGTCGCGAGGAGGTGCTCGGCGCGCGCCACGGCGCCCGGCTCGTCGTCGGCGAGGCACAGCTCGACCAGGAGGGCGTCGTGCGGGAGCAGGCTCGACATCGAGCTCGTCACGGCGGCGCGCGGTGAGGGCGACCCGGCGAGGAGCGGGCGGAGGCCCTCGAGGGTCGCGACGGCTCCGAAGACGTTGACGGTGACGTCGGCCGTGCCCTTGTTGGCGGTCCCCGCGACCGCGAGGACGGCGTCGACGTGTCCACCGGTCAGCTCGTCGACCTGCGCGACCATCGCCGCGCGTCCCTGGGTGGTGGAGAGGTCCGCGAGGACCTCGGCCTCGTGCCGGTCGACACCGACCACCCGCTCGCCCCGTGAGCGGAGCAGATCGGCGGTCGCGCGGCCGATGCCCGACGCGGCTCCGGTGACGACGGTCGTGCGCATGCTGCCCTCCGTGGTGCAGGTGCGACCGGCCGGCGCGTGCGGGCACGGGGGGTCGGACGGTCGGCCGCGACGGTGCGGCGCGGCTCACCCTACTGACGACGCGTGCGGACGACGTCGAGGACAGTGGCGAGCCGGGAGGCGAACCCGGGCGGGACGACGGGCGGGAGCTCGTCGACGGGGAACCACGCCACGTCGTCGCTCTCGTCCGAGGTCGTCGGCTGCGCCCCGTGGGCGGCGAACGCGACGTAGCCGACGTCCCAGTGCACGCGGCATCGGCCGAAGCGGTCGGACAGGGCGTGCCGGTCCAGGTCGACGGGGGCGCGCCACGGCACGTCGAGCGCGTCGACGCCGCCCTCCTCGGCCGCCTCGCGGTGGGCGGCGTCGGACACCGAGGCGTCGTCGGGCTCGAGGTGGCCACCGAGCTGCACCCAGAACCCGCCCTTGCGGTGAAGGCTCAGGAGCACGTGCGACAGGTCCGGCGTCAGGACGAAGCAGCTGGCGGTCACGTGCTCCGGCCCGCCGTCGCGCCGCAGCGCCGAGGGGCCGTTCGCAGCGAGGAACGCCAGGTACTGGTCGCGGAGGGCCACCTGGTGCCGTGCGGCCGGCGACCACGTGGCGAGCGTCGCGGTGAGGTCGGCGAGGTGGTCGGGCACCGGGCGAGGCTAGCCCGCGCCGCCGAGAGCGCGGCGCGGGGCGTCGCCCCGCGTCGCCCGCGTCGCCCCGCGTCGCCCCGCGTCGCCCCGCGTCGCCAGCGTCGCCCGCGTCGCCCCGCGGAGCCCGTGTCGCCCCGCGGAGCCCGTGCGCGTCCGCCGTCGGCGAATTCCGTGGACCCGCCGTCGGCGCGCGACGACGATGGCGCGGTGACCACACGCCCCGAGCCGACGGCGCCAGGCGCGGACGTCGACGTCGGTCCTCCACCAGGCGGGCGGGACGGGCACCGGCCGGGGTGGAAGCGGGACCTCGTCCTGTTCCTCTCGGGCCAGACGGTGTCGCTCTTCGGCTCGATGATCGTGCAGTACGCGGTCATGTGGCACCTGACCCTCGAGACGCGTTCGGGGACCGTCCTCGCGATCTCGTCGGTCGTCGGCTTCCTGCCGCAGGCCGTCGTCTCGGTGTTCGGCGGGGTCTGGGCCGACCGGCTCGACCGCAAGAAGCTCGTCATGGGCGCGGACGCCGTGATCGCGCTGACGACCCTCGCCCTCGCCGTCCTCATGCTCAACGGCTTCGACGGCCCGGACGACCTGTGGCTCATCTACGTCGCGCTCGCGATCCGTTCCGCGGGCGCGGGCATCCAGACGCCCGCCGTCGCGGCACTGGTCCCGCAGATCGTCCCGGGGGACCAGCTGCTGCGCGTCAACGGGGTCAACGCGACGATCCAGGCGGGTCTCGCGCTCCTCGCACCGGCCGCGGCCGCGGCCGTCTACGCGACGTCGTCGATCGTCGCGGTGTTCTTCATCGACGTCGTCACGGCGGCCGTCGGGATCTCGCTCCTGGCGGTGCTCACCGTCCCGCGACTGGTCCGCAGCGGGGAGCCCGTGGGCTACTTCGACGACCTCGTGGCCGGTGTCCGGTACGTGGCGCGTCACGGGTTCGTCCGGTGGTTCCTCGGGCTGTACGCGCTGGTGTTCCTGCTGATCGTGGCGCCGTCGTACCTGACGCCGCTGCTCGTGGTGCGGACGTTCGGCGACGAGGTGTGGAAGCTGACCGTGAACGAGCTCGCGTTCAGCGTCGGGATGCTGCTGGGCGGCGCCGCGATCGCCGCCGTCGGGCAGCGGCTCGGCAGCAGGATCACGCTGGTCCTCGCATCGACCGTCGCGTTCGGCGTGCTGTCCGTGCTCATGGGCGTGGCCGGTTGGATGTGGCTCTTCTTCGGGCTCATGTTCCTGCTGGGGCTCGCCGTCCCGTTCTTCTCCACCCCGTCGATGACTCTCCTGCAGGAGACCGTCGAACCGGAGATGCACGGCCGTGTCTTCGGGTTCGTCGGGATCGTCATGGCGGTCGCGATGCCGCTCGGGATGGCCGTGTTCGGGCCACTGGCCGACGTCTTCACCGTCGAGTCGATCCTGGTCGTCGCCGGACTGGCTCTCTTCGCCGTCGTCGGGCTCGCCGGCGCGCTCCCGTCGGGTCGGCGGGCGCTCGCCGACCTCACCGCTCGGCAGGACGAGCACGACGGCGCCCGCGGCAGGTAGGACGGGTGGTGCGCCGCTCGGTGCCGGTGCGCAAGTCCGAGAAGGGGCGCGGGTCCGAGAAGGGGCGCGGGTCCGAGAAGGCGCGGGTTCGAGAAGGCGCGCGGGCCCGAGAAGGGGCGCCGGTTCTAGAAGGGGCGCGGGTCCTAGAAGGGTGGAGGGTCCTCGTCGGTCGGCGGCGGGCCGCCGGGCGCGGGGGCGCGACGGGGTGTGGCGGGGCGGATCATCGCGATCCGGACCGCGGCCCCGCGCCACGAGCTCTCGGCTCCGGTCGCCTCGCGGTCGTCGCGGTCGTCGAGGGCGTCGCGGGCGTCCTGCGTCGGGCGGCGGGACGGTTGTGGGAGCGGGTGCTGCTCGAACGGGACGGGCACCGGGTCACGGGAGTACGTGACGCCGTCCGGCGTGGTCCACGTCGTGGTGCCGGTCGTCCTGTCATGGACGGGTGTCCAGCGGGCATGCGTCTTGAGCCGGTGGTGGTGGCGGCACAGTGCCGCGAGGTTCGCGGTGGTCGTCTGGTCCGCTGCCGGGCGCCGGGGGTCGAACGGGACCGTGTGGTCGAGGTCGCACCGCGGGGCCGGGACACGGCAGCCGGGGAAGGTGCACGTGACGTCGCGGTCGACGACGGCGCGCGTGACGGCAGCCGAGGGCCGGTAGGAGGACGCCGACCGGTCGACGACCTGCCCGCTGCGCGCATCGACCGCGAGGAATGTCCAGCTGGCCTCGGCCGCGATCGCTCGGGCGACCGATGCCGGCACAGGACCGTAACCGGCGAGCTCCGCGCTCGTGTCGGTATCGCCGCAGAGGGCAGCCAGCGTGACGGTCACCTGGAGGTGCGGCCGTCGGCCCTGGTGGACGGGCAGCGGTGCACCCGTGAGGTCCGTGCCCCTGTCGAGGACCGTCGTCGCGAGGTCCGTGAGGGCGTCGGCCCGCCGTGCGTCGGCCGGCCGGTCGTCGTCTGGCCCGCACGAGGTGGCGAGGGCGTCGACGGCCGTCATCACGCGCATGGCGTCCGCGGCAGGGAGCAGTGCGTTGACCCACGCCATGGCGTCCGTCGAGGGACGGAGCCAGACCCCGCGCTCCGCTCGGGCGCGCTCATGGCGGCCGGCGGCGAGGTCGGGGGCGCAGGCGAGCTCGGCGCGGCGCAACGCATCGCGGAGCTGGGGGACCGTGCGGTGCGCGGCGTCAGGCAGGACCGTCGCCTGGACGACCGCGGCCAGCTCGGCCGGGAGGTGCTCCGTGCCTCGCAGGATCGCGTCCGCCTTCGCGACCGCCACCTCTCCGCGCATCATGGCGTCGGCAACCGCTGGGGCGGCGTCGAGAGCCCAGGCCCGGTCCACGAGGACCTGTGCCGCGCGCCGCGTCACGGACATCTCGCAGCCGATCATGTCGGCGACGTACGAGTCCGGGGCGAGGCGCGGCCGCTCGCGGCGGGCGAGCTCCAGGACGACCCGGGCCTGCTGGGCGGCGACCCACGAGGCCATGCGGTCCCAGGCGGCGACGGCGCCGGTGAGACCGACCTCGTCGAGGCGGGTCGGGTCGAGCGACGTCAGCGCGTGCGCCAGGCCGGGCGAGGGCGCGGCGGCGAGGAGGTCCGCCAGGGCGTCGTCCGGTGGCGGCACGGCTCGCCGGGCGCCGGGGGGCAGCGCGCTGCCGCCACCGGCCAGCTCCGGACCTCGATCGAACATGTGTACGAATCTACCCGAAGGGTCCGACACGACACCCGTGGGACGCCGAGGCTGTGGACGGCGGTCGGGCGAAGGGCGCGTCGTGCCTGCGGCCGCAACGCGCCGGTGGCCGCACGCGCCGGCGGGCGCACGCGCCGGTGGCCGCACGCGCCGGCGGGCGCACGCGACGGCGGTCGGGCGAAGGGCGCGTCGTGCCTGCGGCCGCACGCGTCGGCGGGCGCACGCGCCGGCGGCCGCACGCGTCGGCCAGCCGTGCGCCGGTGCCCGGCGGGCGCACAGGGCTCAGGTCAGATCGGGGTCCTCGCGCTCGAGACGGAAGCGTCGGCCCGTCACCTCGACGGGCTCGATCGAGACGTACTCGGTCTTCGGCGTGGGGACCCACGGGCGGAGCGCGAGGCCTGCGGCGCTCTGCGCGGCGACCCCGGTGAGGTGACGGGCGGTGCCGCGCACGAGCACGCTCGTGGCGGTCGTCGGCCCGATCTCGTCGACCTCGAAGGCGACCGCCTTGTTGACGGTCACACCGAACAGCTTGCTCCCAGCAGCGGTCAGGAAGACGAGCCGGTGGTCGTCGACGGCGTAGTTGACGGGGACGACGTACACCTCGTGCCCCACGTGGTAGCCCAGCCGGCCGACCTCCTGCGACCGCAGGAACGACCACACCGCGTCGTCGTCGAGCACGGTCACGACGTCCTCGTCGGTCCCGGTCATGGCAGCACCTCCTCGTGTCCTCCCACGCTAGCCACGGAGGCCTCCCGCGTCCCGGGACCTGCGGTCCTGGTCCGAGGCGGTCAGGCGGTGGACGGGTCGGGCGTGAGCCGCGCCGGACCCGCCGAGGAAGCGGCTCCTACCCGGTGGGCACGTCGCGGTGGTCGGGCGAGCCGCGGCCCGCGATGCTGATCATCCAGGCGGTGCCGAAGCGGTCGGTGAGCATGCCGAACGTGTCGCCCCAGGGAGCGGCCTCGAGCGGCATGACGACCTCGCCCCCGTCCGCGAGGCGCTCCCAGTAGCCGCGGAGCTCCACCTCGTCGCCGCCCGTGATCGACAGCGAGATGCTCGATCCCGACGGCACCTCGAGCGAGTTCGGGGTGTCCGACGCCATGAGCACCATGCCCCCGGGCGTCGTGAGCATCGCGTGCATGATCTTGTCCGACTCGGCCGGGTCCTCGCTCGCCCCGAACTCGGCGAACGTGCTGAACGTGACCTCGCCGCCGAACACCGAGCGGTACAGCTCCATGGCCTCGCGCGCGCAGTCGCGGAAGCTCAGGTACGGGTTCAGGCGTGTCGTCATCGTCCCCCCAGGGTGTCGAGGGACGGGCGGCGTCCCACGAGCACCGTGCGCCGCCGGACGGCGGTCGTCAAGGCCGGGGGCGAGGCACGGGGGTGGGGCCGCCGCGCCGACGAGCGACGCGGGAGGGGGGACGACGAGGGGCGCCCGACGACGACCGGGCCGCCTTCACGACGGCGACCCCCGGGCCTCACGACGACGCCTCACGCGCCGCCGCACGACGCCGCCTCACGCGCCGCCGCACGACGCCGCCGCACGACGCCGCCGCACGACGCCGCCGCACGACGCCGCCGCACGACGCCGCCGCACGACGCCGCCGCACGACGCCGCCGCACGACACGCCTCACGCGCCGCCGCACGACGCCGCCTCACGACGCCGCCCCACGACGACGCCGTGCGCGCGTGTGCCGGCGAGGAGCGGACGGGCCGGGACGCCCTGGCAGGACCGGGCCCGGGCGGCCGTGGCACACTCCTCGGCGGACGGACGGAGGGCGCGATGGATCAGGACCGGAGGACGGGACCCGTCTTCGTCGACCCCACGGGTCGCCGCGCACGACTCACGCGACGGGTCACGGCGGGCGCGGGCCTCGGGCTCGGCGGTGGCGTCGCGCTCGCGCTCGGCGCGGTGCTCCTCCCGCTGGGTGGGCTCGACGTACCGGGCCTCGGCACCGTGCTCGCCCAGGAACCGGCCCCGCCCGCGCGAGCCGACCAGGGACCGGACGTGACTGCACCCGGACCGCAACCCGGCACGGACGACAGTCGCTCCCCGGGCGGGACGCCCGCCCGCACCACGCAGGCGGCGACCGAAGCGTTGCAGGGCCGCACGGCCGCGGTCGCACCGGCCGCCGCTGACGAGGGGGACACCGACCCGACGGTGGCACCCGACCCCGACCCCGACCCCGAGCCTGCTCCGGAGCCCGCTCCGGAGCCCGGGCCGGTCGCGGACCCGGCGCCCGAGCCCGCGCCGGACCCCGCGCCCGGCTCCGCGGCCACCGCTCCCGGCCGGTCCGACGGCACGGGCGCCCCCGCCGACCCCGGTGCTCCCGCCGACGACGCGCCGGGCCGCACCGGGGACCCGGTGACCCCGGCCCCGGCCCCGGCCGAGCCGCCGGCGCCGGCACCTGGCGCCCCGTGACCCTCTAGGCGGTCACCCCGTGAGCCCGACCGGACACGGTGCCTCCGCCGCCACCCACGCGACCCGTGAGACCCGCGCCGCCCGCCGTGCGCGTGCCGCCCGTCCGGGACGCGGCACGCGGCTGCCCGCGCCGCACTGGTGGCTGCTCGTCGTCCTGCTCCTCGTGCTCCTCCTCGCGCTCGCCGTCCAGGCGTCGGTGACGCGTGTCGGTGCGCCCGGCGGGTCGGGCGCGGAGGGGACGACGCCGTCCGCCGGCGACGCGGGGTCGCTCACCGGCAGCGGACCCGTCCTCCTCGTCGACGACGACGGCGCCCTCGTCCGCACCCGCGCCGCCGAACGGACCGTCGCGCTGACCTTCGAGGACGGCCCGGACGCTCGCACCGCTGCGGTGCTCGACGTCCTCGCTGAGCGCGACGTGCCGGCCACGTTCTTCCTCACCGGTGTCCGTGCCGCGGAGCACCCGGAGCTCACGCGCCAGATCCTCGACGCCGGCCACGAGATCGGCACGCACGGATGGTCGCACCGTCGGTGGGACGAGGCGCCGCGCGACGCGGCGCTGGGTCAGCTCGCCGTCGCCGGCGCGACGCGGGCCAGCACGGGTCTCGCACGGCCGCCCTACACGTCCACCGTCGAGGCGCTCGACGAGGCGGGCCTGTCCGCCGTGCGGGACGCGACCGCCGACGGCTACGCGGTCGTGCTCGCGGACGAGGTGGTGGACGCCCGCACGGCCCGGACCGCCGACGACGTCGTGCGCGCGCTGCGGCCCCCGGGTGAGGACGGCGTGGTGCTGCTCCTCGAGGAGGGCGGCGGCGGGTCCTCGGTGCTGCTGGACGCGCTCCCGCGCCTGATCGACGAGTACACCGCCGCAGGGTTCACCTTCGCGACCGTCTCGGACGCGGTCGGGCTCACGGGCGAGGTGAACCCGCCGGCGCCGGCGTCGACCGTCGCGCAGGGGACCGTCCTGCTCGCGGCCGTCCCGGTCTCGGCGGCGCTCGTCGGGGTCGTGGGATGGTCCGTCGTCGTCCTCGGTGGTCTCGCGGCGCTGCGGACGCTGCTCGTCGTCCTGCTCGCGCGGCGGCACGTGCGGGTGTCCGCCTCACGCGTGGCGGGGGAGCCCTGGCTGCCGCCGGTCACGGTGCTCGTCCCCGCCTACAACGAGGAGGTCGGCATCGAGGCCACCCTCCGCTCGCTCGCGAGGAGCGACCACCCCGAGCTCGAGGTCCTCGTGATCGACGACGGCTCGACCGACCGCACGGGCGAGATCGCCGAGGGCCTCGGCCTGCCGGGCGTGCGGGTCGTGCGGCAGGAGAACGGGGGCAAGGCCGAGGCGCTGCGCACGGGGACCCGTCTCGCGTCCCACGACGTGCTCGTCATGCTCGACGGCGACACCGTGTTCGAGCCGTCCACCGTCCGGCTGCTCGTCCAGCCCCTGCGCGACCCGCGCGTCGGGGCCGTCAGCGGCAACACCAAGGTGGGCAACCGACGCGGCCTGCTCGGACGCTGGCAGCACCTGGAGTACGTCAGCGGTTTCAACCTCGACCGGCGCCTGCTCGACCTGATGCGGTGCATCACGACGGTGCCCGGGGCGGCGGGTGCGTTCCGCCGTGAGGCCCTCGAGGCTGCGGGAGGCCTCAGCACCGACACGCTCGCGGAGGACACGGACCTCACGATGGCGGTCCTGCGCGCCGGCTACGAGGTCGTCCACGAGGAGCGGGCCCGCGCGTGGACCGAGGCGCCGAGCACCGTCCGCGACCTCTGGCGTCAGCGGTACCGGTGGAGCTACGGGACCCTCCAGTGCATGTGGAAGCACCGCGGCGCCGTCACGGCGGGCGGGACGAGCCGGCGCCTGGGCCTCGTCGGCATCCCGTACATGGTGGTCTTCCAGGTCCTGCTGCCGCTCGTCGCGCCCGCGATCGACGTCATCGCGCTCTACGGCGTGCTCACCGGCGACGCCGCGCGCGTCGGCGCCGTGTGGCTCGGCTTCGCGGCGGTCCAGGTCGCGACGACGGCGTACGCGCTGCGCCTCGACAGGGAGAGCCTGCGTCCGCTGTGGAGCCAGCCGCTCCAGCAGCTCTTCTACCGGCAGCTCATCTACCTCGTCGTCATCGAGTCGCTCGCCGCGGCCGTCGCGGGCGCGCGACTGCCGTGGCACAAGCTGCACCGCTCGGGCGACGTCGCCGTGCCCGCCTGAGGCCATGTCGCTGGTGGGTACCCGCGTCGGGGCCCCGTCGCGGACGTCAGCCTCGAGCGCGGGCGCCGACGGCGGCCTCGAGCGCGCGCGCCGACGTCAGCCCTGGGCGAGGCGGTCGAGCGCGAGGCCCGCGAGGACGGCGGCCGACACCGCGAGCGAGGAGTCGTCGAAGCGCGCCTGTGCCGAGTGGTTGTAGGGCGCCGTCGCGGGGTCCGCACCCGCGGGCGTGGCGCCGACGAAGAGGAACGCGCCGGGCACCTCCTGCAGCACGTAGGAGAAGTCCTCCGCGCCGGACACCGGTCGCAGCGCGGTCTCGTACCGGCCCTCGCCCAGCAGGTCGGTCACGACGCGCTCGGCGCGCGCGACCTCGGCGGCGTCGTTGACGGTCACCGGGTAGCCGCGCTCGTAGACGACGTCGGCGGTCAGGCCGTGCGCCGCCGCGACGTGCTCGGCCACGCGCGTGAGGCGCTCGGGGATCATCGCGTGCTGCTCGTGCGAGAACGTGCGGACGGTCGCGTCGATCTCCGCGACCTCGGGGATGACGTTGTCGACGGTTCCCGCGGCGATGCGCCCGACGGACACGACGACCGGGTCGTGCGCGTCGAACTGGCGCGTCACCGCGGTCTGGAGCGCGAGCACGATCTCGGCGGCGACGGTCACGGGGTCCGCGGCGAGGTGCGGCATCGAGCCGTGGCCGCCGCGCCCGCGGACGCGCACGTAGAGCTGGTCCGACGCCGCCATCTGCGTCCCCGGACGACCCGTCACGACGCCCAGCGGCACCATCGACGAGACGACGTGGACGCCGTACGCGGCGACGACGCGCTCACCCGCGGCGTCGAGCACGCCCTCCTCGATCATGGTCCGCGCGCCGTGGAAGCCCTCCTCGCCGGGCTGGAACATCAGGACCACGGACCCGGCGAGCTCGTCACGGCGCGCGGCGAGCAGGCGCGCGGCCCCCACGAGCCCTGCGACGTGCAGGTCGTGACCGCACGCGTGCATCACGCCCTCGTGGGTCGACGTGAACGCCTCGCCGCTGTCCTCGGTCACGGGCAGCGCGTCCATGTCACCGCGCAGGAGGACCGCGGGCCCGGGACGTCCGCCGCGCAGCACGGCGACGACGGAGCCCAGCACCGCGCCCGTGGACACCTCGAGCCCCAGCCCGTCGAGCGCCTCGAGGACGCGTGCCTGCGTCAAGGGCAGCTCGAGCCCGATCTCGGGGATCCGGTGCAGGTCGTGGCGCAGCGCTGCGAGCTCGGGCAGCAGCGCCTCGGCCTCGGCGAGCAGGGCGGTCGGGTTCACGGGTCCTCCGGGTGGGTCTGCGGAGTCCTCAGCGGGACGGTGTGCCCGACGGTACCGGGCGCGGAGGGTGTGCCGGACCAGGTCGCGGAGGGTGCGCCGGACGAGGTCGCGGAGGGTGCGCCGGACCAGGTCGCGCAGCGGTGGTGGGCGGACGGACGGACGGGCGCCGCCTGGGGACGGGCGGTGTCGCACGCGTGGCCTACCGTGCCGTCATGGCCGCGCGTCCCGTCCGACAGCTCCGTGTCGTCCTCAACACCGACGACCTGCCCGCCGCGCTCGCGTTCTACCGCGACGCGCTCGGCCTCACGGAGGAGGCCGCGTTCGCCGGACCCGGCGGGGCGCAGGTCACGATCCTGGATGCGGGCCGCGCGACCCTGGAGCTCGCGAACGCGGCGCAGTCGGCGTTCATCGCGGCCGTCGAGACGGGCGGTGCGGCGAGCACGCCCGTGCGCCTGGCGTTCGAGGTCGACGACTCCGCGGCCGTGACGGCGCGCCTCGGCGAGGCCGGCGCGGACGTCCTCGCCGAGCCCGTGCGGACACCGTGGTCCTCGCTCAACGCGCGGTTCCTCGGCCCCGAGGGGCTGCACGTCACGGTGTTCCAGGAGCTCGCCACGGCGCCCGACGACGACGGCGCGGACGGGCGCACGCACGACGCCGACGACGACGGCGCGGTGACGGTCGCGCACGACGGCGTGGCGACGGTTGCGCGCGACGGCGCGGCGACGGTCGCGCGCAACGAGGGGGCCACCCGCCCGACCCCCGGCGCCGGGCTCGTCGCCGTCGGCGACCCCGTGCCCGACGGTGGCGAGGCCGCGCTGCTCGCGCTCGCGGTCGAGCTCGCGAGCCGCAACGTCGCAGCGGGCGGGCAGCCGTTCGGGGCGGTCGCGGTCCGCGACGGCGTCGTCGTCGGCGTGGGGGTGAACACGGTGGACGCGACGCACGACCCGACGGCCCACGCCGAGGTCGAGGCCGTCCGCGACGCCGCCCGGCGCGCGGGCACGGGCGACCTGCGCGGCGTCGTCGTCCACTCGAGCTGCGAGCCGTGCCCGGTGTGCCGCGTCGTCGCGGCGGCCGCCGGCGTGGACGCGATCGTGTACGCCGCGAGCAAGGACGTCGTCCCGGGGGCGCTCGGCGGCGACGACGCGGCCCTGCGCGACGCGGTGACGGCGGCCCGCCCCGACCTCGTCCGCCTCGGCAGCACGACCGTCGACGTCTCCGCGCCGTTCACGGCGTGGCTCGGGCGGCGGTGACGTGGCGGTCGTCGACAACGCCGTCTACGTCGACGGCGTGCGGGTCGCCGAGCCGGCGTCGCTCGACACGACGTTCGAGTGCCTGCGCGAGCTCGGCGGCATGGCGTGGATCGGCGTCTACCGGCCCGACGAGGCCGAGGTCGGGTCGGTCGCGACGGAGTTCGGGATCCACCCCCTCGCCGTCGAGGACACGGTCCGCGCGCACCAGCGGCCCAAGCTCGAGCGCTACGGCGACGTGCTGTTCACGGTCCTGCGCCCTGCCCACTACGACGACGCCGAGGAGCGCGTCGAGTTCGGCGAGCTGCACGTCTTCACGGGCACGGACTTCGTCGTCACGGTGCGTCACCTCGACCGCCCCGACCTGCACCGCGTCCGCGAGCGGCTCGAGGGCCAGCCGGACCTCCTGCGCCTCGGTCCGGAGGCCGTGCTCTACGCCGTCATGGACGAGGTGGTGGACGGCTACGCGCCCGTCGTCGCGGGCCTGCAGAACGACGTCGACGAGGTCGAGGACCAGCTGTTCGGCGGCGACCCGGCCGTCTCGCGTCGCATCTACGAGCTGCTGCGCGAGGTCATGGCGTTCCAGCGCGCCGCGACGCCGCTGCTCGGCATGCTCGACGCGCTCGACGCCGGCTCCGGGAAGTACGGCGTCGAGGACGAGCTGCGCCGCTACCTGCGTGACGTGCGGGACCACGTGGTGCGCGTCGTCGAGCGCGTCGACGCGTTCCGCGCGCTGCTGCAGAACGCGCTCAGCCTCAACGCGACGATCGTGGCGCAGCGGCAGAACGAGGAGATGCGCACCATGACGCACGCGAGCCTGCAGCAGAACGAGGAGGTCAAGCGCATCTCGGCCTGGGCGGCCATCTTCTTCGCGCCGACCCTCGTCGGGACGGTCTACGGCATGAACTTCGAGCACATGCCCGAGCTCGGCTGGCTGCTGGGCTACCCGTTCGCGCTCGCGCTCATGGCCGGCGGGTCGTTCGCGCTGTACCGGGTGTTCCGGTCGCGCGGCTGGCTGTAGCCCCGGCGTCCGCGGCGCGGGGGACCGGCAGTGCGAGGCGCGCCTCGAGACCGCCCAGCGAGGACGAGCCGAGCAGGACGTCGCCGCCGTGCTCGCGCGCGACCTCGCGAGCGATGGCGAGCCCGAGCCCGCTCCCGCCCGCCTCGCGCTCGCGCGCCTCGTCGAGGCGGACGAAGCGTTCGAGCACGCGCTCGCGGTCGGCCTCGGGGACGCCCGCGCCGTCGTCCTCGACCACGACCTCGTGCGCGCCCGCCGTGACGACGACGCGTCCCGCGGCGTGCCGTGCGGCGTTGTCGAGCAGGTTGCGGACCACGCGCGTGAGCGCGTCGACGTCCCCGCGCACCGTCCCCGCGTCGGCGTCGCGCACCTCGAGCCGCGGCACGACGGCGCCCGGGACGGCGAAGCGCGACGCCGACACGGCCCCGCGCACGACGTCGGCGAGGTCGGCCGCGTCGGCAGGCGTGGGGCGGGCGCCGACGCGCGCGAGGAGGAGCAGGTCCTCGACGAGCGACTGGACGCGCAGGACCTCGGGCTCGAGGTCGGCCGCGAGCTCGGCGACCGGGTACGCGTCGGGGTGCGCACGCGCGACGTCGACCGTGGCGCGCACGGCCGCCAGCGGCGACCGCAGCTCGTGCGCGGCGTCGGCGACGAACCGCTGCTGGCGGGCCGCGGCGGCGTCCAGGCGGTCGAGCATCGTGTTGAGCGTGCGCGCGAGCGCGGCGAGCTCGTCGTCGCGGGGCCCGACGGGGATCGAGCCCGGTCCGCCCGCGACCGCGACCTGCTCGGCCGCACGCCGCATCTGCTCGACCGGCCGCAGCGCCCGGCCCAGCACGAGCCACACCGCGAGCGCGAGGCCCGCGGTGAGCACGGGCACGACGCCGACGAGCGCGAGGCTGAGCGCGCGCAGGAGGTCGCGGACCTCCGCGACGGGGACGGTCGCCACGACGAGGACGTCCTCGCCGTCGTGCCGTGCGCCGACGACGGCGACGCGCGCGGGCCCGTCGTACGCGCTCGCGTCGGTCGCGCCGACGACGACCTCGCCGGGGTCCCGGTCGGCGGAGCGCAGGAGGGCCTCGACCTCGGCGTCCGCGAGCACGGGCAGCGTGCGGGACGCGTTCGGCGACGACGCGACCACGCGCCCCTGCGCGTCGACGATCTGGACGACCTCTCCCGGCTCGCGGACCGGGAGCGCGTCCGGCAGGCGGTCGTCGTCGGCGAGCGCCGCGACCGTCGAGGCGCGCTCGCGGACGATGTCGTCGAGCGCGGCGACGCGGCTGCGGGACAGGACCGTCGTCAGCGACACCGCCCCGGCGGCGAGCGCGACGCACAGCAGCCCCGCGGTGATCGCGGTCAGCCGGACCCGCAGCGACCGGCGGGCAGGCGCCTCGCCGGACGGCGTCGTGGCCGGGCCCGTCGCGTCCGGCGCGGACCGGGTCACCTCAGCCACCCATGCGGTAGCCCGTGCCGCGCACGGTCACGACGGCGTCGCGCCCGAGCTTGCGACGCAGGTAGCCGACGTACACCTCGACGACGTTGAGGTCCTCGCCGGGTGCGTCCCACACGTGGTCCCGGAGCTCGACCTTGCCCACGGCGCGGTCGGCGTGCCGCATGAGGTACTCCAGGAGCGACGTCTCGCGCGCGGTCAGGTCGACGGGGGAACCCGCGCGGGTCACCTCACGCGTCGACGGGTCCAGCGTGACGTCGCCCGCGGTGAGCACCGCGGGCCGGGCGCCCGTGGGGCGGCGCACGAGGGCGCGCAGCCGCGCGACGAGCACCACGAACGAGAACGGCTTGGTGAGGTAGTCGTCGGCGCCGAGGTCGAGGCCGTCGGCGACGTCGTGCTCGCCGTCCTTCGCGCTCAGCATGAGGACCGGGGTCCACACCTCGCGGTCCCGCAGCGCCGCCAGCACGTCGTAGCCGTTGCGGCGCGGCAGCATGATGTCGAGCACGATCGCGTCGTAGTCGACGCTCGTCGCCGCCTCGAGCGCGGAGTCGCCGTCGTGCACGACGTCGACCGCGAAGCCCTCCGCCCCGAGCCCCCGTTGCAGGGCGCGCGTCAGCCCCCGTTCGTCGTCGACCACGAGCACGCGCACGGGTGCAGCATGACACCGCGCCCCGGCGCGACGCGTCCCACCACGGGGGCGGACCGGGGGGCGGCTCTCAGGGCCCTCTCAGCGGCCCCGGAGCACAGTGGCCGCATGAGCACCTCCGACGCACCCGTCCGCTCCTCCTCCCTGCGCTCGCGCGCGCCGTGGGCCGTGCCCGTCGGGGTCGCGGTCGCCGTGGCCGCCGCGTTCGGCGCCCCGCCGCTGCTGGCGGCCGCGGGCGACGCCGACCTCCCGGACGTCACCGCGGAGGAGCTGCTCGCGCGCGTCGCGGCGGCCGAGCCGGTACCCGTGACCGGCACGGTCGTGTACACCGCGCGCCTGGGCCTGCCCGAGCTCCCGGTGAGCGAGGCGACGGGTGCCGACCCGCTCGTGCTGCTCGGCGGCAGCTCGACGCTGCGCGTGTGGTCGGACGGCGGGGAGCGGTCGCGCGTGTCGCTGCTCGGGACCGCGTCGGAGTACTCCGTCGTGCACGACGGGCCCGAGGCGTGGACGTACTCGAGCGTCGACGACGAGGTCGTCCACTACACGCTCGACGCGGAGGGCCGCGCGCGCTACGACGCCGCCGCCGAGAAGGCCCGCGACGGGGTCCGGCCCGAGGTCGCCGAGGGCCTGCCGACCCCCGAGGAGCTCGCGCGGACGGCGCTGACGCGAGCAGAGGAGCACTCGACCGTCTCGGTCGACGCCCCGACGACCGTCGCCGGCCGGCCCGCGTACCAGGCGGTCGTCACGCCGCGGACGTCCGGGACGCTCGTCGACCGCGTCGTCGTCGCGGTGGACCACGAGACGTCCGCGCCGCTGCGCGTCCAGGTGTGGAGCACCCAGGACCCGGACGTCCCCGCGCTGGAGATCGGCTTCACCGACGTGTCGTTCTCCGCGCCCGACGCGGGCGTGCTCGAGTTCTCCGCACCCGCCGGTGCCGAGCAGCGCGAGGTCGTGGTCCCCACGCCGCCCGACGCCGCCGACGCCGAGCGACTCGCGCAGGAGCGGCTGTCCGACCTCGACCTGACCGAGGTCCCCGACCCCACCGAGCTCCTCCCGCCGGGCGTCACCGTCACC
The DNA here is from genome assembly GCF_014636275.1 of Cellulomonas carbonis. Lineage (GTDB taxonomy): Bacteria > Actinomycetota > Actinomycetes > Actinomycetales > Cellulomonadaceae > Actinotalea > Actinotalea carbonis. The sequence continues at coordinate 1,104,921 of NZ_BMEB01000001.1, read as the reverse complement.
GGTGAGGGCTGGGACGCCGTCACCGAGGTCGCGGGCGTCGACGTCGCCGCGCTGCTCGCGGGCGACGCCGCCTCCGCGGACGAGCTGGGCGAGCGCGTCATCGGCTCCGAGCGTGCGCAGGAGCTCATCGGCGAGTTCCGCGGCGACGGCGGCGGTGAGCTCGACCTCGACGTGTCGGTGCTCTACGAGCAGCTCACGACCGAGGTGCCCGAGGGTCGCCTGCTGTCCTCGACGCTGCTCAGCGTGCTCGTGACCCCCGACGGTCGCGTGCTCGTCGGCGCCGTGCCCGCCGCGACGCTGCTCGGCCTCGCGTGAGGACCGCCCAGGCCCCCGCGGGGACCGCCGACCTCTCGGCGGCGGCCCCCGCGGGTACGGTGCGGTCCGTGGACACGCCCGACGACGCCGCGGCCGACGCGGCGGTCCGGACCGTCGGCCTGACCAAGCGGTTCCGCTCGGGGCAGGTCGCCGTCGACGGCGTCGACCTGCACGTGCCGCGCGGCGCCGTCTACGGGTTCCTCGGGCCCAACGGCTCGGGCAAGACCACGACCCTGCGCATGCTGCTCGGCCTCGTCCGGCCGACCGCGGGCAGCGCGACGCTGCTCGGCGAGCCCATACCGCACGCGGTCCGCTCGGTCCTGCCGCGCGTCGGGGTGCTCGTCGAGGGGCCCGGCTTCCAGCCGTACCTGAGCGGACGCGCCAACCTCGAGCGGCTCGACGCGTTCGACGCGTCGTCGGACCCGCGCACCGCGCGTCGGCGCGTCGACGAGGCGCTCGCCCGGGTCGGTCTGACCGCCGCCGCCGGCAAGCGGTACCGCCAGTACTCGCTGGGCATGAAGCAGCGACTGGGTCTCGCGGCGGCGCTGCTGAGGCCGCGCGACCTCCTGGTGCTCGACGAGCCCACCAACGGCCTCGACCCCCAGGGCACGCGCGAGGTCCGGGTGCTCGTGCGCGAGCTCGCGGACGCCGGCACGACCGTGCTCGTCTCGTCGCACCTGCTCAGCGAGATCGAGCAGGTGTGCTCCCACGTCGGGATCATGAGCCGCGGCCGGCTGGTGCTGCAGGGGGAGCGCAGCGCGCTCACGTCGCTGGAGGCGCCGCGCGTCGTCGTCGCGACGGTCCCGGACCAGGTGCCCGACGCCGCGCGCGCGCTCGTCCGGCTCGGGCTCACCGAGGTCGCGGCGGACGCGACCGGTGAGGTGCAGGCCGTGCTGGGCGACGTCCCGCTGCCCCGCGTCGCCGAGGTGCTGGTCGCCGACGGCGTGGCGGTGCTGGGACTCGCGGCGCGCCGGCCGAGCCTCGAGGACCTGTTCGTGACGCTCACGGGGGAGGGCTTCGATGTCGCACGCTGAGCTGGGGGTGTGGCCGCGGATGCTGCGCGCCGAGCTGCGGCTCGTGTTCGGCCGGCGGCGCAACCTCGCGCTGCTCGCCGGCCTCGCCGCCGTCCCCGTGATCCTCGGGCTCGTCGTCTTCGCGACGCAGGACTCGGCGCTCGCGGGCCAGGGTCCCGGCTTCCTCGCCCGCATCACCGGCAACGGGCTGTTCCTCGTCGTGACCGCCCTGTTCCTGTGCCTGCCGTTCCTGCTGCCCCTGACGACGGGGATCGCGTCGGGCGACGCCATCGCGGGCGAGGCCTCGGGCGGCACGCTGCGGTACCTGCTGACCCTGCCCGTGCCGCGGACGCGGCTGCTCGCGGTCAAGGCGGTCGCGACGCTCGCGTTCGTGGCGAGCGCGGTCCTCGGGATCGCCCTCGTCGCGTCGGTGACGGGTGCGGCGCTGTTCGGCGTCGGCGACCTCGCCCTGCTGTCGGGCACGACCATCCCCGCGTCCGCGGGGATGGCCCGGGTCGCGGGCGTCGTGGCGTACGTCGCGCTGTCGCTCACGGGGCTCGTGGCCGTCGGTCTGTTCTTCTCGACGCTCACGGAGGTCCCGGTCGGCGCGATGGCGGCGACCGTCGTCGTCGCGGTCGTCTCCGCGGTGCTCGACAGCCTCCCGCAGCTCGCCTCGATCCACCCCGCGCTGCTCACGCACCACTGGTTCGACTTCGCGGAGTTCCTGCGCGTCGAGGTCGACTGGGGCGTCCTCGGCCAGGGCCTCGCGGTCCAGGCCGCCTGGGTCGCGGTGTTCGGCGCGCTCGCGTGGAGCCGGTTCGTCACGGCGGACGTCACCTCCTGACGCACGGCCCGCGGCGCCGGGTGAACCGTCCGGCGGGCCACGACGTCTGACCGGGTGAGGGCGCCGCCGGGGTGCCCGCGGGAGGTGGGGCGGTGGAGGTGCACCGGGGGACCGCGCGACGTCAGGTGCTCGCCGGGGGTCTCGTGGTCGGCGCCGGTGCGGTCGTGGCCGCGTGCGCCGCGCAGGAGCCGGGTGCCGGGACGGGCGGGTCGGACGGCGGCTCCGGCGGCGGCGCGCCGGAGCAGGCGGGCGGCGCGGACGGCGGCTCGTCGGGCGAGGCGCTCGTCACGCTCGACGCCGTGCCGGTGGGCGGCGCCGTCGCGGTGACCACCGCGGCGGGCGACCCCGTCGTGGTCGCGCAGCCGGAGGCCGGGACCGCGGTGTGCTTCAGCGCGATCTGCACCCACCTCGGCTGCACCGTCGCTCCCGAGGGCGACGAGCTGCGCTGCCCGTGCCACGGATCGGTGTTCCGCGCGACGACGGGTGAGGTCGTGACCGGTCCGGCCGAGCGGCCGCTGGAGCCCGTCGCGGTCGAGGTGCGGGACGGTGCCGTCGTCGAGGCGTGACGGCGCGGACCGCCGGGCGCTACGCGGGACGGGCGCGACGCCCGCCGCGCACGCCGGTCCGCCCGCGATGCTCGGTGACGAGCGCGCCCAGCGCGAGCAGGACCGCGGCGGCCTCGGCCACCGCGGCCGCCGTCGCGAGCGGGTCGCCCCACTCGTTGCGCACGCCCGCGAGCCCGACCGTGAGCGACAGGACGTACGCGCCGAGGGTCGCCGCGCCGAACGCCATGGCGGCGAGCAGCGGCAGGGCCGAGCGCCAGACCAGCACCGCGAGCGCGACGACGAGCCCGCCGACCGCGTTGAGGAGGAACGCCGGGCCGAGGGCGCTCGTCCGGACCCCGAGGAGCCACAGGTCCAGGTGGATGACGGCGGACAGCAGCACGGCGGCGGCCGTGAGCCCGCGCGCGACGGTCGTGACGGTGCTCATGCCCGGGACGACGTGCCAGGGACCCGTCCGGTTCACGCCGCGCGGCTCGGCGACGCCCGGAGGGGCCGCGGAGCACACTGGGCACACGGACCGCGGCGTCCGGGCGGGGACGTCCCCGTGGCAGCGGCACGGGGACGGGCGCAGGTCGGGCCCGCGCGGGCACCGGCGTGGGTGCGGGCAGGGTGCGAGGGGCGGGTGACCGACCGGTGAGCGAGAGCCTGCTCGTCGCGCTGCACGACGAGCACGCGCGCGACCTGTGGTCGTACGTGCTCCGCCTCACGAACGGCGACCGGTCGCGCGCCGAGGACGTCGTGCAGGAGACGTTCCTGCGCGCGTGGCGGCACCCGGACGTGCTCGGCCGCTCCGCCGGGTCGGCGCGCGCTTGGCTGTTCACGGTCGCGCGGCGGATCGTCGTCGACGAGTGGCGGTCGGGACGGCGCCGGCACGAGGTGCTCGCGGCCGAACCACCCGAGCCGCCCGAGGCGCACGGGCGTGCGCACACGACGTCCGCCGAGGACGCGCTCGACGGCTGGGTCGTGGCCGAGGCCCTCACGCGGCTGTCGGCGCAGCACCGCCAGGTCCTCGTGCTGTGCTGGTTCGGCGGGCGCTCGGTCGCGGAGGCCGCACGCGAGCTCGGCGTCCCGCCCGGCACGGTCAAGTCGCGCACGCACTACGCGCTGCGCTCGCTGCGGCTCGTGCTCGAGGAGATGGGGGTCGAGCGGTGAACGACCGGTGGACCGACGACGTCGCCGCCTACGCGCTGGGCGCGCTGGGCGGGCGCGAGCGCGCGGGGCTCGAGGAGCACCTCGCCGTGTGCGCCCCGTGCCGCGCGGCTGCGGACGAGGCCACGTGGACCGTGCGCGCGCTCGACCGGGTGCCGCCGTCCGCGCTCGGCGGGCTGGCCGGGACGGGGCGGGAGGGTCGCCGTCGTGGCGACGGTGCGAGCATCGCCGGGCAGACGCCCGGCGACGACGACGGACCTCCGCCGACGGTCCTGCTCGCGCTGCTCGACGCCGCACGGCGTGAGCGGCGGCGGCGAGTGCGGCGGACCGCCGTCGGCCTGGGGGCGGTCGCGGCCGCCGCCGCGGCGGGGATCGGCGTGGCGACGGCGACCCTCCCCGGGCCGTGGGCCGAGCGGGGTCCCGTCGTCGAGGCGCGGGGTGAGGTCGTGCGCCTCGAACCCGTGGGCGACGTCGGCGTCGAGGGGTGGGTGCGCGTCGAGGACGTGACCTGGGGGACGCGCCTGGAGGTCACGTGCCGGTACCCCGACGGCCCGACGCCGGACGGGGACGCGGGGCCGTACGGGTCCAGGGCGGACGGCGTGGCGTCCTACGCGCTCGTGGTCCGCACCGCCGACGGGTCGACGGTCGAGGTCGCGACGTGGCGTGCGGAGGCCGGTGAGCACGTCGTCCCCGCGTCGACCGCGGTGCGCGTCGACCGGATCGTCGGGATCGAGCTGCGTTCGGGTGACGGCACGGTGCTCCTGAGCGCGCAGGTGTGACCGCGCACGCGAGAGGATGCTCGCGTGACGATCATCGACACGACCGAGAACGGGCGACGGCTCCGCTGCGCGCTGTTCGTCGACTTCGACAACGTGTACATCGGGCTGCGGCGCCTCGACCCCGTCGCGGCCGAGGCGTTCGCGACGTCGCCGGGGGACTGGCTGACCGCCCTGGAGAACGGCAGCGATGCCGACGGCGACTTCACGCGGCGGTTCCTCGTGCGCGCCTGCTACCTCAACCCCTCGACGTTCTCGCAGTTCAGGCCCAACTTCACGCGTGCGGGCTTCAGCGTCGTCGACTGCCCGTCGCTCACGCAGCAGGGCAAGAGCAGCGCTGACATCAACCTCGTGCTCGACGCCGTGGACGCGCTGAGCGCGCCGACGCGGTACGACGAGTTCGTCATCGTGTCGGCCGACGCGGACTTCACGCCGCTCGCGCTGCGCTGCCGGGCCGCCGACCGCCGCGTCACGATCATCACCGCGAGCCCCGCGGCGAGCGCGTACCGCGCGGTCGCCGACACGGTCATCACCGCGGACGAGCTGACCGAGCTCGTCCAGGCGCCGCAGCGGCTGCTCGACGAGCCGGCGCCCGTCCCGCGGGCCGCGACGGCGGGCGGGGGAGCGGCCCCCGGCGTCGCCGCGTCCGGCGGGGGTGCCGAGGCCGTCGCCGCCGGGGCGGCGGTCCCCGCCACGGCGCCCGAGACCCCGGCGCGGCAGCGCGCGCGGCGTGCCGTCCTGCGCCTCGTCCGGGCCGCGGACCGGCCCCTCAACGGCGGAGCCGTCGCGCAGGCGGCGCAGAAGGCCGAGCCGGACCTCGTCCCGGGCTGGGACGGCGCGGGCGGTTTCGCGTCGTGGCTGTCCCGCACCGTGCCCGAGGTCGCCGCGGCGTCCGGGTTCGTGTGGGACCCGAGCCGCTTCAGCGAGGCCGACCTCGCGGGACCCGGCGGCGTCGACCTGCCGCCGCTGCAGCGCCAGGTCGTCGACGTCACCGACATCCCGAACCTGCCGACCGAGCGGTACCGGGTGCTCCTGACGGCGCTGGCCGAGGACGTCGCCGCCCACCCGTTCGACCGGCCCGAGACCGTCCGACGCGTGCACGACGCGTGCCAGACGGCGGGTGAGCCGATCGGCCGGGCCTCGGTCAACAACGTCGTCGCCGGTGTGTCCTACGCGGGGCTCGACCTGGCGGCGCGGCCGTCGCTGCGCAAGGTCGCCGAGACGTGGGCCGACAACGTCGTGGGGCTGTGCCGCGGCGCGCGCATGGAGCTCTCGGGACACGACCTCGCCGCGGTCCGCTCGTGGGTGAGCGGCGGGCTGCTGCGCCGGTGACCGGACACGTGTGGGCAGATCCGGGGGAGGGCACGTGATCCGCACGCTCGCCGTCGAGGGGTACCGCTCGCTCGACGAGCTCGTGGTCGACCTCGGTCCGCTCACCGTCGTCACCGGCCCCAACGGCAGCGGCAAGACGAGCGTCTACCGGGCCCTGCGGCTGCTCGCCGACCTCGTGCGCGAGGGGGCGATCGCGTCGCTCGCGCGCGAGGGCGGCCTCCGGTCCGCGCTGCACGCGGGCGACCGCGGCGCGGGTCCGGTCGCGATGCGGCTCGGGTTCAGCGCGGACGACCTCTCCTACGCGATCGACCTCGGGCTGCCCCAGCTCGGCCCCTTCCGCCTCGACCCCGAGATCAAGGTCGAGGCCGTGTGGTCGGGTCCGGTGCTGCGGCCCGCGACGCTGGTCGCCGACCGGCACGGCCCCCGCGTGCGCACGCGCGACGACGACGGCGCCTGGCGGGTCGCGCCGTGGCGGCTCGGCGACCACGAGTCGCTCATGGGCGCGCTCGTGGAACCCTCCGACGCGCCCGAGCTGTACGCGCTCCGCGAGCAGGCGCGGCGGTGGCGCTTCTACGACCACCTGCGCACCGACGCCGACGCCGCGAGCCGCCGGCCGGGCGTCGCGACGTTCACGCCCGTGCTCGACCCGACCGGGGCGGACCTCGCCGCCGCGCTGCTGACGATCCAGCGCGTCGGCGTGGCGGCGGGTCTGGACGCCGCGGTCGACGCGGCGTTCCCCGGCTCGCGCCTGGAGGTGACCGAGGACGACGAGGGGACGTGCCGCACGTGGCTGCACCAGCGCGGGCTGCGCCGCCCGATGGGTGCCGCCGAGCTGTCGGACGGGACGCTGCGGTTCCTGCTCCTCGCGGCCGCGCTCCTGTCGCCCCGACCGCCCGCGCTGCTGGTGCTGAACGAGCCCGAGGCGAGCCTGCACCCCGCCGTCGTGCCCGCGCTCGCCGCCCTCGTCGTCGACGCGGCCGAGAGGTCGCAGGTCGTCGTGGTGACCCACTCCGAACCCCTGGTCCGCGCGTTGCGCGACGCTGCCCGGCTCGTCGAGCTCGAGCGCACCGGCGCCGCGACACGTGTCGTCGGTGGGTCGGCGGGCGAGGGACCCGACTGGGCGTGGCCGTCACGCAAGGGATGACCCCGACGTGGTGACGCGCAGGGGATGACCGCGCCGGCCGCGTGCGCGGCCCGCGGCTCAGCGGGCGCTGTTCTCGGTGCCGGTCTCGCGGTCGATCTCGACGTCGGCGTCGTCCCGGGTGTCGTCCTCGTTCCGGTCGCTCGCGGGCGGCGGAGGCGCCGTCGGCACGGTGGGGGTCGTGGGCCCGGTGGGCGTGCTGGGCGTGGTGGGGCCGGTGGGCTCGGTCGTCGTCGGCGTGGTCCGGTCCGTCTCGCGGTCCGCCTCGGCGGCGTCGTCCGCGGTGGGCTCCTGGCCGGGGCCCCCGGTCGGCGTCGGGTCGGTCGAGGCGGGCGGGTCGGTCGAGGCGGGCGGGTCGGTCGGCGTCGTGGTGTCGACCGACGCGTCGCCGGCGCCGTCGTCGCGCTGCGCGTCGTCGACCGCCGGCGCCGGGTCCGTGCCGTCGGGTGCGTCGGTGACGGCCGGCGTGTCGACCACGAGCGCGGCGTCGTCCCGTGACGGGCCGGTCCCGGTGGCACCGATCGGTCCCGAGCCGTCGCCGCGCGCGTCGCCCGCGGGGCCGTCGTCGGCGCCGACCTGTGAGGCGGCCGCGCCCCCGGTGCCCGGTGCCACCGGCGCGGGCGACGCGTCGCCGGGGCCGGCGACGGCGAGCGTGATCGCGACCGCTCCCGCGACGGCCGGCGCCGCGACCGCTGTCACGACCGTCGCCGACGCCTGCGCGATCGAGGACAACGGGGCCTGGAGCACCTGCAGGCCGGGCAGCGCCGAGAGGACCGACATGGGGCCCGCGATGCGGTGCAGCCGCACGAGACCGATCCGCAGGAACGCGCGGACGACCTCGGGGTCGAACTGCTCACCCGCGCAGCGCGCCAGCTCGGCGCGGGCCTCGGCGGCGGGCAGGGCGCGCTTGTACGGGCGGGCCGAGGTGATCGTGTCGAACGCGTCGGCCACCGCGACCACACGGGCCGCGCGGCTGATCCGCGTGCCGGCCAGGCCCGCGGGGTACCCGCCGCCGTCCCACCGCTCGTGGTGCTGGCCGATCGCGTCGAGCGCGGGCCCGAGCCACAGCGCGAGCGGTCGGGCGATCTCCATCCCCGCGGCGGGGTGCGTGGCGAGGAGCGCCCACTCCTCCTGCGTCGGCAGCGAGGGCTTGGCGATCACCGCCGCCGGGACGCTGAGCTTGCCGATGTCGTGCAGCAGCGCGGCCCATCCGAGGCGTGCGACCTCGTGCGCGGGCAGTCCCATCTCCTGCGCGGCGAGCGTCGTGTACGCCTGGACGCGCTCGCAGTGCAGGCGGGTCCCGCGGTCGTGCGCGTGCAGCGCGGTGACGAGGTCCAGGAGGACCGCGGCATGCGTCGACGCCGCCGTCGGTACGGCCGCGTCCCCCGCGGTCCGGAGCACCGCGGGGGAGTGACGGCGCATCGCGACCCGCAGGCGCGAGGGTGCCCGGTCGGCGAACACCGTGGTCAGCCGCAGGAGGGTCGCGAGCGGGAGGAGCGTGCGGGCGGCGCGCGTCAGCCCGAGAAGGAGAATCGTGACCGCCGTGATCTCGACCGCGATCCAGAGCCACGGGTCGACGCCCAGGCGCGCGGGCGGGAGCCACTGCACCGCGGCGAGCCCGGCGGCCAGCGCGACGAGGCCCGGCCCGACGACGACGACCGCGCGCAGCGTCCACGCCAGGGCAGGGCGGGGCCGCCAGACCGCGGCGGGGGCGTCCGCGTAGTTCTGGGTCGGCCCCGGCGTCCGCACCGGCATGTCGACGTGCACGCCCCCACTGTGCCGCGGACGGGGTGCCGCGACGGGCGCGACGGGCGCGCGGAGCACCAGGAGCACCCGCGCTGCCACCCGGACGGCTCAGCGTGGCGCGCGGGTCGGGTCCCGGGGAGGCTCGGTCAGCGGGCCGTCTGCTCGACGGCGTCCGCGACGACGTGCGCGAGGTCGCCCGTCGCGTCCATCACGCCGCGCTGCCGGTCGGCGCCTGTGCCGTGCGCGAGCAGCTCGTCGACAGCCGTCCCGACGAGGTCGAGGTCGCCCGAGCGCTCGAGCGCGGGGCGCACGTGCTCGACCAGCGCGGTGACCGCGACGGCCGCGGGGACGGTGCCGCCCGTGCGGGGGTGGACGAGCTCGTCCGTGAGCCCCCAGCGGCTGGCCCGGAACGACGCGAGCCGCACGAGGGCGCTCGGCACCGGCGGGGCCGGCTCGCCCGCGGCCCACGCGTCGGCGGCCGTGTCGACGAGCGCCCGGACGAGGGCCGCGACCGCCACGGCGTCGTCGACGCGCAGGCACACGTCCGGGACGCGAACCTCGACGGTCGGGTAGCGCTGGGAGAGCCGGGCGTCGAAGTAGACCATCCCGTGGTCGAGGACCACCCCCGTCGCGAGCATCGCGTCGACGCGGCGGCGGTACTCCGCCGGGGAGCCGAAGACGTCCGCGGGTCCCGTGCCCGGCCAGCGCTGCCAGACCTGGGTCCGGTACCCGGCGTACCCGCTGTCACGCCCGTCGACGAAGGGGGAGTTGGTCGCGAGAGCGGTGACGACGGGTAGCCACGGCCGCAGCCGGTCGAGCGCGGCGACGCCCTCGTCGTCCGACGCGACCCCGACGTGCACGTGGCAGCCGCCCGTCAGGTGGTCGTCGCACATGACGCCCGTCAGGTCGCGGATCCGGCGGTAGCGGGCGTCGGGCGTGAGCTGCGGGACCACCGGCAACGGTGACGTGCCGAGCGCCGCGACGTGGGCCCCCGCGGCCGCGGCCGCGTCGGCGACCTGGCGGCGCAGGTCCCGCAGGGCTGCCGCCACGTCCGCCATCGAGGTGCGCACGGGCGTCCCCGTCTCCACCTGCTGCTGCTGGAGCTCGGTCGTGATGGGCGCCGACGCCTTCGGGTCGTGCTCGGTGACGACGACGCCGGACAGGGGCACCGGCACACCCGTCCGCGGGTCGACGAGCAGGAGCTCCTCCTCGACGCCGACCGTGCGCAGGTCCGGGCGGTGACCGGGACGGCCGGACGCGCCCCCGGTCGTGCGCTCGGTCGCCGGGCCGGGTGCGCGTCCCGTGCCGGAGCCGGGCCCTCGGCCCACGGCCGGACCCGGCGCGGTGCTGACGGTGTCGGTGCTCACGGTGGACCCCTGTCGGCGGAGGGTGCCGGTCCGTCGTGGCCGGTGGCACAGCGTCACACGACCCGGTGCGCCTCGCGACCGCTCGGCGGGCACCCTGGGGCGATCATCCGCCGTCGGGGTGGCCGCCGTCGAGCCCCTTCCCCGGCCGCGCGGCCGTCACGTCGCCCGCGTCGAGGTCGAGCAGCCGGAGCCGCACCGGGACGGGGTCGCCGACCGAGAGCCGCTCGGCCGCACGGACGGCCTTCTTGACCGGCAGCACGTAGGTCCGGCGCGCCGAGTCGGGGAAGATCGACGTCCGCCAGACCGTCGTCCCGACCGCGACCTCGACGCGCAGGGAGCCGAACCCGCGCGAGAGGGCACCCGCGGTGTCGAGGATCTCGTCGGCGAGGTCCGAGGGGAGGCTCACGAACGTCCAGGTGTCGACGCGGCGCGCGTCCCAGAGCCAGAGCTCACCGGTGAAGGAGTGGTCCACGGGGCCATCGTGACGCCCACCACCGACACGCGCCGCACCGCTCGCCGCCCGCTCGCGCCGCGCCGCCACCACGGCCCCGCCGTGCAGCTGCCCGCCGCCCCACGGCCCGGCACGCGGGCCGTCACGCCCGCTCGAGGAGCACCGCGACCTCGTAGTGGCCGGTGTGGGGGAACATGTCGAGCACCCGGGCCCGCACCGGGCGCAGGGAGGGCATGGCCGCGAGGTCGCGAGCGAGCGAGACGGCGTTGCAGCTCGAGTAGACGACGTGCCGCACGGTCGACGCGTCGAGCCACGCCGCGAGCCGCTCCCCGATCCCGCGCCGCGGCGGGTTCACCACGACGAGGTCGGGGGCGTCGTCGGCGGCGAGCGCGAATGCGGTCGCGTCCTGCGCGACGAACCGCACCCGCTCCAGCCCGGCGCGCGACCGGGCCACCTCCGCGCTCTCGACCGCCTCGGCGCTGAGCTCGATCCCGACGACGTCGCGGTCGGGCGCGGCGAGGTGGAGCGCGAAGCCACCCACGCCGCAGTACAGGTCCCACACGGTCGTGGGCGCGACCTCGTCGACCCACTCCCGGGCCTGGCGGTAGAGCGCCTGCGCGACGGGCGTGTTGGTCTGGAAGAAGCTCCGGGGCCGCAGCAGGAGCTCGACGTCGCCCAGCCGCATGGGCAGGGCGGCCTGCTCGGTCAGCACGATCTCGCGCTCGCCCTCGAGCACGGCCCGGTGCTCCGGCAGCACGTTGACCGACACCACGCGCAGCGCGGGCACCTCGGCGACGAGGCCGGCGAGGTGCTTGCGGATGCGCGACACCGCCTCCGTCGAGCGCAGCACCACGCGGAGCATCAGCTCGCCGTCGGGCGACTCCGTCAGGAGCAGGTGCTTGAGCTCGCCGCGGCGCGCCGGGACGTCGTAGGGCGTGAGGTCGGCTGTCGTGACGAACCGGGCGAGAGCGGGCAGCGCGGCGCGGACCGCCGGCGTGTGCAGCCCGCACTCGCGCAGGTCGACTCCGCGACCCGTCGCGTCGAGGATGCCGACCGTCGGCTCCGCGGAGGTCCCGGCGACGACCATCTTCGCCTTGTTGCGGAAGCCCGACTCGGCGCTCGCGACCGGGGGCAGCCAGGTGATCCCCGCGTGCTCGCGCAGGAGGTGCCGGCAGTGCTGCTCCTTGCCGGTCAGCTGCTCGGCGTACGGCTGCTCGAGGTGCGTGCACGAGCGGCACGACTCGGCCTCGTAGTAGTCGCACCGCATGGCGGGGAGTGTACGAAGCCCGCCCGGGCGTGCCCGACCCCGGATCCACCCGCCCGACACGTCAGGTCCGCGGCGAACGTGCCGATGGGACCAGGGTGACCCAGTGGCGCCTCCACCTCCTGGTGGGGACCGGCCTCGTGCTGGCGTACCCGTTCCTGCCGGGCACGTCGGCCGACGTCGCGTACCTGCTGGTCGGCGTGCTGTCGGTCGCGGCCCTCGTCGTCGGGGCGCTCGCGCTCACCCCGGCGGCGCGCCCACCGTGGTACCTCCTCGCAGCCGGTCAGGCGGCGTTCGTCGCGGGCGACGCGGTGTGGACCTGGCTCGACCTCGCGGGCCTGTCGCCGTTCCCGTCGGCCGCCGACGTCCTCTACCTCGCCGGCTACCCGCTGCTCGCGGCCGGGATGCTCGTCCTGCTCCGGCGGCGCCGGCACGTCGCGGACGTCGCCGGCGTGGTCGACGGCGCCATCGTGACGCTCGCCCTCGGGCTGCTCGTGTGGGTCGTGCTGGCCGCGCCCACGCTGCGCGGCGACGGCACGCTCCTCGAGCGGGCCGTCGCGGCCGCCTACCCGGCGGGCGACGTCCTGCTCGTCGCGATCCTCGCCCAGTTCCTCCTCGGTTCCGGCGGCCGGACGGTCGCCTTCCGGCTCCTGGTCACGGGCCTGGGGCTGCTCCTGGTGGCGGACGCGGGCTTCGCCGTGGTCGAGTCCGCGTCCGGGTACGAGGGCGGGGCGTTCGACCTCCTGTGGCTCGCCTCGTACGTCGTCGTCGGCACGGCGGGGCTGCACCCGTCGGCGGCGGGCCTGGGCGTGCCCGCGACCGCCGTCGCGCCCTACTCGACCCGCCGCCTCCTCGCGCTGGGGTTCGCGGTCCTCGTGGCGCCGCTGACGCTCGTCGTGCAGCTGACGCTCGGCGTCCCGCTCGACGCGTGGGCCGTGGCCGTGGCCTCGACGGCTCTGTTCGGGCTCGTGGTCGCGCGCATGGACCTCGCGATCCGCGCGATCCGCGCGTCGTCCGAGCAGCGCGACCGGCTGCGCGAGAACCTCGCGCACCTCGCGGCGCACGACGCGCTGACCGGCCTCGCCAACCGGTCCCGGATGGTCGCCGAGATCCGGTCGGCGCTGCACCGCGCGTGCCGCTCGGGCAGCCCCGTCGGGCTCCTCTTCGTCGACCTCGACCACTTCAAGGACGTGAACGACACCTACGGGCACGCGGCTGGTGACGAGGTCCTGCGCGTGACGGCCGGACGCCTGCAGGACGTCGTCCGCGCGGGGGACACGGTGGGGCGCATCGGCGGCGACGAGTTCGTCGTCCTCGTGGAGCACCCCGAGTCCGAGGAGGGGCTCGTGGCGCTCGCGCGGCGCGTGGTCGACGCGGTCGGGGAGCCCGTCCGGGTGGGGGAGCACGCGACGACGGTCGGCGCGAGCGTCGGCGTCGCCCTCGCGCGGGACGGGTCGACCGACCCCGACCGTCTCCTGCACGAGGCCGACGCGGCCGCGTACCGCGCGAAGTCGGGCGGCCGGGGGCGCGCGGAGGTCTTCGACGAGGCGCTCAGCCGCGAGCTCGTGGAGCGCGGGCGGCTCGAGTCGGCGCTGCGCGCCGGGATCGCCGCGGGCGAGCTCGTGCTGCACTACCAGCCGATCCTCGACACGGGGTCCGGGGAGGTCGCCGGCTACGAGGCGCTCGTGCGGTGGGACCGTCCGGGGCACGGGCTGGTCGCGCCCGCGGACTTCATCCCGGTGGCCGAGCGGTCGACGCTCGTGTGCGACGTCGGGCGCTGGGTGCTGGCCGAGGCCACGGCACAGCTCGTGCGCTGGACCGCCGAGGGGCGCGGCGAGCACCTGACCGTCTCGGTGAACCTCTCCGGCCGGCACGTCGCGCAGCCCGGCGTGGTCACCGACGTCGCCGACGCGCTCGCCGCCTCGGGCCTCGCCCCGCACCGGCTCGCGCTCGAGATCACCGAGACGGTCGTCGTCGACGTGCTCGAGATCGAGGAGGCGCTGCGCGCCCTGCGCGACCTCGGCGTGCGGATCAGCATCGACGACTTCGGCACGGGCTACACGTCGATCCACCAGCTGCAGCACCTCGCCGTCGACACGCTCAAGATCGACCGGAGTCTCGTCGAGGCGACGACGCCCGGCGTGCTCGCGCTCGTGGGGCTCGTCGTGCAGGCCGCGCACGCGTTCGACCTCACGGTCGTCGCGGAGGGCGTCGAGGAGCCCGAGCAGCTCGAGCGGCTGCGGGCGCTCGGCTGCGACTCGGTGCAGGGCTTCCTCTTCGCGCGTCCCGAGCCGGCCGGGCTCGTCGCGGACGACGGCCCGCTCGAGCCGTGGGTCACCGAGCCGCGGGTCGGCTGACGTCCACGAGCCACGCGAGCGCCTCCTCGGCGCGGCTGAGGACGGAGACGTGGCCCGCGCCCGGGTCGACCCTCAGCTCCGCGGCGGGCAGCCGACCGGCCAGCCAGCGCGCGTGACCGACCGGCACCACGCGGTCGTCGTCGCCGTGCAGGAGCAGTGCGGGGACCGTCACGGCGTCCGGGCGGAACCCCCACGCGCCGACGTACGCGAGGTCGTCGTCGACCATGCCGTCGGGCACGCCGTCGGCCGACGCGCGGCCGGCGACCCCGGAGAGCCACGCCCAGTCGCCCTCGAGCGCACGGTGGTCGGCGGCGACGAACTGCGACGGGTCCCACTCGTCCTCGGTGAGCACGCGTCGCAGCTCGTCGGCTCCACGGGTCGCGGCCCGCAGCTCGGCCTCCCCCCCGGGCGCCATGCCCTCGAACCAGGCGAGCCCCTCGGCGTCGTACGGTGCGAGGCCGCTCACGGACACCGCGCCCGTGACCCGACCAGGCAGCAGCGCCGCGCACGCGAGCGCGTGCGGGCCGCCGCCCGAGTGCCCCATGACCGCGAAGCCGCCCACGCCGAGCGCGTCGGCGACGAGCGCGGCGTCGCGCGCGGCCGAGGCGACGTCGCGGCCGGGCAGGCGGCCCGAGCCCCCGTACCCCGGGCGGTCGTACGAGACCCAGCGCACGCCCAGGCGACGTGCCGCGGGGATGAGCGGGACGGGCGGCTCGCCGACGTTGGGCGTGCCGTGGTGCCACAGGACCGTGAGCCGCTCGTCGGCGTCGTCCGTCGGCCGGAAGTCGTACGCGTGGAGGATGCGGCCGTCGGCGGCGCGGACGTCGAGCTCGGTGTACATCCCCCGAGGTTAGGTCGGCCGTCCGACACCGGGGCTACCGTCCCGGCATGGACCCGATCGGGGCGTCGCCCGACACCGCCACGTGGTGGCGCGACTTCGGGAGGCTCGAGGCGAGCGGCGAGTCCCCGCTGCTCGCGCGGTGGTGCGCGGAGGTCGCACGCGACCGGCAGGTGCTGGCGCTCGTCGACCGGCTCCCGTGGCGACGACGCCAGCCCAACCTCGTGGTCGCGGCGGCTCGCCTCCTCGGCGCACCCGACGAGCCCTACCCGGCGTTCCGCGCGTGGCTCGTCGCGCACTGGCCCGCGGTCGAGGCCGTGGCGCTCGCCCGCACGACCCAGACCAACGAGGCCGGTCGGTGCGCGACGCTCCTGCCGGTCCTCGCCGAGCTCGACGGGCCGCTCGCGCTGCTCGAGGTCGGCGCCTCGGCGGGCCTGTGCCTCGTGCCCGACCGCTACGCGTACCGCTACACGACGCCGACGCGCGTCGTCGTGCTCGAGCCCGCCGTGAGCACGGTGCCCACGGTGCCCACGGTGCCCAACGTGAACACCCTGCCCACGGTGCCTCGCGTCGAGCTGCCGTGCCGGGTCGACGACGACCGGCTCGTGCCCACGCACGTGCCGCGTGTCGTGTGGCGCGCCGGGATCGACCTGTCCCCGCTCGACGTCCGGGACCCCGACGACGTCGCGTGGCTCGAGGCGCTCGTCTGGCCGGGCGCGGACGACCGCGTGCGCCGCCTGCGCGCCGCCGCCCGGGTCGTGGCCGCCGACCCCCCTACGATCGTGCGCGGGGACCTCCTGGACCGGCTCGTCCTGACCGCCGCGGCGGCGCCGCGGGACGCGACGCTCGTCGTCCTGCACACCGCGGTGCTCGCCTACGTCGACGCCGCCGTGCGCGACGCCTTCACCGCCGCGGTCCGCGACCTCGGCGCGGTGTGGGTCAGCAACGAGGGGCAGCGCGTCCTGCCGGCGGTCTCGGCCCGGCTCCCGCCCGGCGTGGACACCGGGGGGCGCTTCGTGCTCGCACGGGACGGCGTCCCCCGTGCGCTGACGCACCCGCACGGCACCGCGATGTCCGCCGTCCCCTGACGAGGGGCTCGCACGGGCGGGCGTACCGTCGGGGGATGGGGCGGGACGGACGCACGCGTCGACGTCTCCTGCGCCTGCTCGGGCGCACGCTGAACCCGTGGACGCTGCGCGCGGCGCGGGCCGGTCGGGCGTTCGCGCTGGTGCGTCACGTCGGTCGGCGCAGCGGACGGACGTACGAGACGCCGCTCGTGCTCGCGCCGGTGGCCGGGGGATTCGTCGCCGAGCTGACCTACGGGCCCCGCGTGGACTGGTACCGCAACGTCGTCGCAGCGGGGCGGTGCGTCGTCGTCGTGCGGGGTGTCGAGCACGCCGTGGTCGGCGTCGAGCCCCTCGCGGCCGACGTCGGCCGGGCGGCGTTCGGTCCCGCGGCACGGCTCGTGCTCCGGCTGCTGCGGCGCCGCGAGTTCCGGCTGCTGCGGGTCGCCGCCTGACCGGTCCGGCGCCGGGCACGGCGACGGCCGCCACCCCGGTGGGCGGCGGCCGTCGTCGGGTCGTGTCAGGCGTCTGCGACCTGGATGAGCGCGGTGTCCGCACCGGCCGCCTCGGCCGTCGCGTAGATCCAGTCGATGACCTCGGTCGTGTCCGTGCGGTAGGCGAAGTCCGTCCCGCGGCAGTACGAGTTGAGGCCGAAGGACGTCACGGCGACGACGAGGTTGGACTCGTACCCGCCGAGGAAGACCGGACCGCCCGAGTCGCCCGAGCACGTCCCGCCCTTGCCCTTGCCGTTCCCCGTGGCCTGGAGGTTGAAGCCGCCGGTGTTGGCGCTCACGAGGTTCGTGATGCGCGCGTTGGCCATGAGGCGCTCGCGGTAGGAGACGACCTCGGTGGGGCTGCTGTAGCTGAGGCCGTAGCCGCTCGCGGTGACCGTGAGGTCCTTGAGCCCGCGCTGCGTCGCGTACGGGTCGAGCGTGCCGGGCGCGGCGAGCACGGCGTACTCGTCGACGACGAGCGGCGTGTCGAGGACGACGAGCCCTGCGTCGAGCGTGTTCGGGAAGCCCTCGAAGTCCGCGAAGCCGTAGTTGAAGACCTGGCTCGCGTACGAGCAGAGCACGCCCTCGGTCCCGGCGGCGCAGGTCTCCGGGTACCCGGACACCGGGTCGTACCCGAGCTCGGCGTCGTAGCTCACGCCCGCGTCCTGCTGGAGGTACACGCGCGCCGACGTCGCGCCGTCGGTGCAGTGCCCCGCGGTCAGGAAGATCTCCGGGGTCAGGAGCGAGCCGGAGCACCGGCCCATGAACTCGCCGTTCTCGTCGTACATGACGAGCAGCCCGACGAACGGGTGCTCCTCGTCCTGCACGTAGTTGCCGGTGATCGCGCTCGCGGGTGCCGCGACGCCCAGCAGCAGCGCGAGCGCCGCTCCGAGGCCGAGCAGGGACTTCCTCATGGGGTCCTCCTCGTGGGGGATGGCCGCGGTGCGGCCGACGGTGCCAGGGACGATATGCCCGATGTGACCTGCGCAACAGTCCTGACGCGCGGATCGGTGCGGCCGTGGCCGTCGGGGCACGCCGTCGTGCGTCGGGGTGCACGGGGCCGATGACTTCCGCCGTCGGGCCGGGTCGGTCCCGGTGAGAGCACACCGGACCGGAGGAGCGACGAGATGAGCAGCGACGTGGGAGCAGGCACCGGCACCCAGGAGAGCCCGACGACGGACCCGACGACGGACCCGACGGCAGGACCCACGACGGCCGGCCCGACGGAGGGTCCGGCGACGACCCGGACCCTCGAGGTCCCGGGCGCGACGCTGACGTACGACGTCCGCGGCCCCCTGCCGACGCAGGACGGGGCACCGCCCCTCCTCATGGTCGGCCAGCCGATGGACGCGTACGGCTTCACGACGCTCGCCTCGCTCGTGCCCGAGCGCACCGTGATCACGTATGACCCGCGCGGCATCGGCCGCAGCACCCGCACCGACGGCGTCGAGAACCGGCCGGAGCAGCAGGCCGACGACCTCCACCGGCTGCTCGACGCGCTGGGCGCCGCCCCCGTCGACGTCCTCGCCAGCAGCGGGGGAGCCGTGACCGCGCTCGCCCTCGTCGCCACCCACCCCGACGACGTCGCGACGCTCGTCGCGCACGAGCCGCCGCTCCTGCAGGTGCTGCCCGACGCGGACCGGGCGCTCGCGGCCGAGCGCCGCGTGCGCGAGATCTACCACGAGCGCGGCTGGGGCGCGGGCATGGCGGCGTTCATCGCGCTCACGTCGGTGCAGGGCGAGCTGCCCGAGGGCTGGGACCCCGGGCGCGTCGACCCGGCCGCCCTCGGGCTCCCGGCCGACGACGACGGGTCGCGCGTCGACCCGCTGCTGTCGGGCGTCTCCGCGGCCGTGACGGCGTTCCGGCCGGACGTTGTCAAGCTCCGCGCGGTGCCGACGCGCGTCGTGGTGGCCGCGGGGGAGGAGAGCCGCGGCGGTCTCACGTGGCGCACGTCGGAGGCGCTCGCCGAGGCGCTGGGGCAGGAGCTCGTCGTCTTCCCGGGTGGCCACGGCGGGTTCCTCGGGCCGGAGTACGGGCAGCCGGGCCGGCCCGAGGCGTTCGCGGCGCGCCTGCGCGAGGTGCTGGCCGCCGGGTGACGGGCGCGGGACGACGGCGTGCGTCGGCGCGGCCGGATGCGGCCGGGCGGCGCGGTCGGGGTGCAGGGCTGGTCGTTCGAACACGTGTTCGAGTAGCGTCGTCCCGTGGCCCGGGGCGCGACGATCCTGCACGCCGACCTCGACGCGTTCTACGCGTCGGTCGAGCAGCTGCTGGACCCTGCGCTGCGCGGCCTTCCGGTCGCCGTCGGCGGCGGGCCGCGCGGTGGCGTGGTGCTCGCGGCGTCGTACGAGGCGAGGGCGTACGGGGTGCGGGGCGGCATGCCTGGCTGGCGGGCCGCCGCCCTCTGCCCGCGCCTGCGCTTCGTGCGCGGTCACTTCACCGAGTACCAGCGGCTCGGGGACGCCGTCATGGCGGTCCTGCGGGACGTGACCCCGCTGGTCGAGCGCATCTCGATCGACGAGGCGTTCCTCGACGTGTCGGGTGCGACGCACCTGTTCGGCCCGCCGCCGACCATCGCCGCGTCCATCCGGTCCCGGGTGCGTGCCGAGGTCGGGCTGCCCATCTCGGTGGGTGCGGCGACCACCAAGCACCTCGCGAAGATCGCGTCGCAGGTCGCCAAGCCCGACGGCGTCGTCGTGGTCGAGCCCGGGACCGAGCGTGAGTTCCTCGACCCGCTGCCCGTCGGCCTGGTCTGGGGCGTGGGGCCGGTCAACGAGCAGAAGCTCGCGGAGCGGGGGATCCGGACGATCGGCGACCTCGCCCGGACGCCGTCGTCGGCGGTCGAGCGCATCCTGGGACACGCCGTCGGGGCCCGCCTCAGCGCGATGGCGCACGACGAGGACGCCCGACGCGTGGTGACCTCGCGCCGCGCGGGATCGGTGGGCGCCCAGTCGGCGCTCGGCCGACGGCGTCCGGACGTCGAGGGCGTGCGCGCGGTCCTCGCCCACCTCGCGGACCGTGTGTCGCGACGTCTCCGTGCCGGCGACCGGGCGGGACGAACCGTGACGGTGCGTGTCCGCTTCGTCGGGATGCGGTCGGTCACGCGGGCGAGGACCCTCCCCGAGCCGATCTCCGCGACGCTCACGCTGACCGAGGTGGCCGAGCGGCTCGTCTGGTCGGCGCTCGCGGACGCGGGCCGCGACGCGGAGATCACCCTGCTGGGGATCTCGGTGTCGCACCTGACGGACCAGCGGGTCGTCCAGCTCGAGCTCGACCTGCGACCGGCGGACCCGTGGCGGCCGGGCTCCGTCCCCGGCGCGGCGCGTCGGGCCGTCGACGGGCAGGTCGACGCGATCCGCACGAGGTTCGGCACCGAGGCCGTCGGCTACCTGCCGGCGGTGCTCCGGGGCCCGGGTTCCGTGCCCGACGCCTTCCGCGAGCTCGCGGAGCACGAGCTGTGAGCCCCGCCCGGCCGCGCGTCGAGCGGGCCCGCGGGCTCAGCAGCGGGATCGCGAGGCGCCCGCGCGTGCCGTCACCGAGGCGGTGCGCCGGCGCGCAGGTCGGCCGGGTGGTGCTGGCGGCCGCTGAGCACGAGGAACGGCACGGCGGCGAGCTGGACCAGCCCGCCGACGGCGTACGACGTCCCGTAGCCGGCGAGGTCCGCGGCTCGGCCGAGGGCCGGCTGGACGACGACGCCGCCGCTGCTGGCCATGAGCGAGTCGAACGACAGCACGGTCGCGCGCTGCCGCGACGGGATGAGGTCGTTGAGGTACGCCTGACGGATCGGGGCGGTGGCGGCCTCGACCAGCCCCCACGCGACCACGAGGGCCAGCGCCACCGCGAAGCTCCTGGTGATCGCGAGCGATGCGAGCGCCACGCAGGACGCGGTCGTGGCCAGCGCGAGCGCCGTGGTGCGCCGCGCCACGAGCGCGCGGAGCCGCGCCGCGAGCAGGCCCCCCGCCATGCGGGACCCCGCGACGATCGCCGCCGCGAGCCCCGCGACCCAGTACGCGTCGTCGTCGCCGTACAGGTCGAGCAGGTACGGCTGGAGCGCGTAGAACGCGTAGATCCCGACGCCCGAGACGAGCGGTGCCGCGAGCATGAGCCACCGCACGGGCGGGTTGCCCAGCCCGTGCTCGACCGACGAGCGCAGGATGCTGCGCACCGCCTCGCGCGCCGGCACCGACCGGTCGGGAGTGAAGCCGAGGTCGTGCATCGCTACGGCGGCGACCACGGTCAGCCCGAGCAGAGCCGCGACCCGGATGAGGAACGGGAACCCGAGCGACGTCGCCTGCGCGAGCACCCCGCCGCCCACGGCGCCGACGAGCATCGCCGCGCCGCCCACCGACTGCGCGCGCCCGAAGACCGTCTCGAGCTCGCCCGCGTAGCCGGTCGCGGCCAGCGCGTCGACCAGCCAGGCCTCGGTCGCGCCCGAGAAGAACGTGAAGCCGAGCCCGAGCAGCACCGACACGACCGCCCACAGCCAGAAGGGGCCGTGCGCGACCCACAGCGCGTAGTACAGGAGCGTCGACACCGCGAGGACGACCGTCCCCAGCAGGTACGACGTGCGGCGTCCGCGCGCGTCGGCGACGACGCCCGTCGGGATCTCGAACACCACCATGCCGAGCGTGAAGAACGCGTTCGCGGCGAACGCCTCGAGGTTCGTGAGGCCCGCGTCGAGCAGGAAGAGCGTGTTGATGCCCCAGATCACCGACGTCGCGAGCATGTTGCCGGCCACGAGGACCAGGTAGGTGCGTTCGACGCGGCGGGGCGTGACGGCCACGGTCCGAGCATCGCACGGCCCGTGCGGCGGGCGTCAGAGCAGCGTGAACCCCTCGGGCAGGTGCGCGCGTCCCGTCGCCGCGAGCACGAGCGGGCCCACGCGGCCCTGCTCGACCGCGAGCTCGCCGAGCAGGCGGACGACCAGCGCCGCGGGCCCCGCGGGGGGCTCGACCGAGAGCCCGAGGGCCGCACCCAGGTCGAGGGTGTGCACGACGAGCTCGAACGTCCGCGTCGGGAGGTAGTCGGCCAGCCGGATCCCACCCGCGAGGGTCGTGACGAGCTCCGTGCCGTCGGTCTCGTCGAGGAGAGGGAGGACGCGCGCGGCGATCACCGCGACCGACCGCACGGGGTCGTCGCCCAGGGCGTGGCCGGCGTCCCGGCCGCGCCGGGCGACGGCGGGACCGACGGACATCGCGCGCGTCGCGCGGTAGTAGTCGGCGGACGACACGACGTCCGCCCGGTCCGCGGGCACGCGCAGGTACTCCTCGACGGTGAGCAGCGAGCGACTCGTGTGACCCACGAGCGCGCGCACGTCCCACTCGCCCAGGGCCGGTCGGTCCCAGCGGTCACCCACGTGCTCCGCGACGTCGAGGAACCACGCGGCCGCCTCGGCGAACGCGGCCCGGGACGACTCCCACGCGACGGTGTCGGTGCCCATGCCCGCACGGTAGCCGTGTCCGCGAGCGGACGATCGGCGTGAGCACCGTCGAGCCGGCGTCCTGGGGCCGGGGACCTCCCGGCCCCGAGCCGAGGACCTCCGGCCCTTCCGTCGGTCGCGCCGCCGGTCGACGCTGGCGGGAGGACGGAGGCGTTGCGCATGGCCGCGGACGAGGGACCGGCGCCGGGCGGCACCGAGGGATGGGTGGGGCTGCTGCGCGTCGGTGCGTGGGCGGCGCTCGCGAGCGTCGTGCTGATCGTCGTGCAGATCGGCATCTACGTCCTGTGGCCGCCGCCGACGACGACCGAGGGCTTCTACGTCCTCCTGGTGGAGCGACCGCTGCAGGGGCTGCTGGCGCTCGACCTGCTCTACGTCGTCTCCAACCTGCTCGCCTACCTGCTCTACCTCGCGCTCGGCGTCGCCCTGTGGCGCGTGAGCCGCTCGGCGGTCGTCGTCGCGCTCGCCTTCGGCGTGCTCGGCATGGCGGCGTACACGGCGTCGCCCCGCCCGGTCGAGATGCTGAGCCTCGCGCAGTCCTACGCCGACGCGGCGCCCGGCGAGCAGGTCGCGCTCCTCGCCGTCGGCGACGGCATGCTCGCGACCTGGATGGGCACGGCCTTCGACATCTACTACCTCGTCAACCTCGTCACGCTGCTCGTCCTGGCTCTGCTCATGCTCCGGTCACCGCTGTTCGGCCGTGCGACCGCCGTCTGGGGGCTCGTCGCGGCGGTGCTGATGGCGGTGCCGTCGAACTTCGGTGTCGTCGGCCTGTGGTTCGCGCTGGCGTCCCTCGTGCCGTGGTCGGTGTTCGCGCTGCTGGTGTGGCGCAGCCTCCTGGGTCTCGCCGACGCGTCAGGGGTGGGGGAGCGGTCGCTCGCGCGTGCCGCCTGACGCCGGCGGGGCGGCGTCCGCGTCGGCCGCGGCCGAGGTCGGCGGAGCCGCCTGCGCCGCGCCCGAGGGCCATGGCGGCCGGGTCGCGGGCACGCCGTCCGCTGGGGGACGCGGGAGTCCGAGGCCGCGGATCCACACGCGGTCCATCCCCCGCGCGCCCAGCACGGTCCGCATCAGCAGGATCACGCGGGCGTCGCGTCCCACGGGGGTGCGCGGCCGGGCGCGCCGGCGTGTCAGCTCCTGCTCGACGGCACGCGCGACGTCGTCGGGAGGCGCGGCCCGACGGCGCAGGTCCGCCAGGACGCGGCGCTCGCCGGCGAAGTGGCCGGCGTACAGCGACCGGAGCCCGGGTTCGAGATCCGCCTCGAGCTCGTCGAGGAGGTCGTCCATGTGCTTCCACGGGTCGGTCGCGACCACCCCGGGCTCGACGAGAGCGACCTGCACGCCGAACGGCGAGAGCTCGACCCGCAGGCAGTCGGCGACGGCCTCGACCGCGAACTTCGACGCGTTGTAGATCCCGGTGAACGGGAACGACACGCGCCCGTTCACCGACGAGATGAACACGATGCGCCCGCGGGCCCGCCGCAGCCTCGGCAGCACGGTCCGCGTGACGTCGAGGGGACCGACGAGGTTCGCGTCGAGCTGGCGGTGCACGTCGACCGGCGAGAGCGTCTCCAGGGGGCCGGCGACGCCGATGCCGACGTTGTTGACGAGCGCGTCGAGGCGGGCGGGCAGGACGGTGTCGAGCGCCGCGACGTGCCCGCGGTCGGTGACGTCGAGCTCGACGGGCGTGATCGCGCCCGACGCCTCGGCGAGCGCCTTCGCGGCCACGTCGGTCCGCACACCGGCCCAGACGCGCCAGCCGGACGCGGCCAGCCGCAGCGCGATGGCGTTGCCGATGCCGCGTCCGGCACCGGTGACGAGGACGGAGCGCGGCTCGTTCACGGGGATCACCTCTCCTGGCGGGTGCCTCGACACTCGCGCGGGTCCCCGCCCGCGGCCCGAGTAGTGCGGTACGCGGATCGCCGTCGCTAGCATCGAGACGTGCTGCGGCCGTGGCCGCTCACGGGCAGGGAGGCCGAGCTGCGCCGGATCACGGCGGCCGCCCGACCCGGTGCGGCCGGGATCCTGGTGGTGGGACCCGCGGGTGTGGGGAAGACCCGCCTCGTCCGGGAGGCGGTGTCGCGCTCGGGGACGCCCGGCGTGTGGGCGCTCGCCAGCCGAGCGACGACCACGCTCCCGCTCGGCGCGTTCGCGGGTCTCGTCGACGTGCCGACCGGTGACGCGTCGTCGTCGGTCGGCGGCGTGCTCGCGGCCCTCGCCCGACGGCGGCCTCTCGTGCTCGGGGTCGACGACGCGCACCTGCTCGACGAGCTCTCGGCCGTCGTCGTCCACCGCGCTGTGGCCCGCGGGCTGTTCCCCGTCGTCGTGACGGTTCGCGGCGGGGAGCCGGTTCCCGACCTCGTGACCGCGTTGTGGAAGGACGAGATGCTCGCGCGCCTGGACCTCGCGGCGCTCGACCTCGCGACGACCAGGACGCTCGTCGCGCGCGTGCTCGGCGGACCCGTCGAGTCCGCGTCCGCGCGTCGCCTGTGGGCCCTCACGCGCGGCAGCCCGCTCTTCCTCCGGCACCTCCTTCCCGGTGAGGTGGCTGCAGGTCGCCTCAGCCCGGCGTCGGGCATCTGGTGCTGGTCGGGCGACCCGCACCTGTCGCGCGAGCTCGCGGCGCTGATCGAGCGCGAGATCGGTGCGCTCGAGGCGGACGTGCGCGACGTCGTCGACGTCGTCACCCTCGGCGAGCCACTCGCCCTCGACGCGCTCGTGGACCTCACGGGTGCGGGCGCCACCGAGGAGGCGGAGCGGCGCGGGCTGGTCCGGACGCACCCGACGCCCACTGGCCCGGTCGTCCGGCTCGCGCACCCCCTGTACGGCGAGGTGCGCCGCGGCTCCATGGGCACGGTGCGAGCGCGGCGCCTGCGGGGCCTGCTCGCGGTGCGGCTCGACCCCGACGCGCACGCGATGCGCCGTGCCGTCCTCACGCTCGAGTCGGACCTGCCGCCCGACCCCGGGCTGTGGTTGCGGGCCGCCGAGGAGGCCATCGGGTTCCACGACCTCCCGCTCGCCGAGCGGCTCGCTCGTGCCGCGGCGACGGCCGGGGGAGCCTGGCGCGCGCGCCTCGTCCACGCGTCGGCGCTGTCCTGGCTGACCCGCGGCGAGGAGGCCGAGGCCGTCCTGCGTGGCCTCGTCGACGACGCGCCGGACGGCCCGGCCCGCGCGCGCCTCGCGGCGTACCGCGCCGGGAACCTGCTGTGGACGCTGCGTCGGGCCGACGACGCGCGGGCGGTGCTGGCCGTGGCCGCATCGGCGCCCGACGTCGGCCGCGAGCGGGTCGTGCTCGACGCGATGACCGCGGCGGTCGACGCGGCGACGGGCGACGCGGACGCCGCGCTCGCCAGGGCCCTCCCGGCCCTGCGGCACGGGGCGCCGGACGACCTCACGCGCGTCGTCCTCGCCTCCGTCGTCGCCGCCGTCGCCGCGGTGCAGGGGCGCGTCGACCTCCTCGACGAGGTGTCCGGTGGTCCGGTCCTCGCGTCCGTCGGCCACACGGTGCCCGTCTTCGGGCTGGTCGACTGGCTCGTGCTCGGGTACCGCCTCGCCGGCGCGACCGCGGACGCGGGTGAGGTCGCCCGTGGGCTCGAGGAGTCGACGGCGCAGCTGTCGGGGCCCGCGCACCTCATGGGACTCGTCCTCGCGGGGCACGCGGCGTTCGCGGGCGGGCGGGTGCGCGACGCGGAGGTCCCGCTGCGGGAGGCGTGGGCCGGGCTCGCGTCCACGCGACACGAGTTTCGGTTCCGCTGCCGGACGCTGCTCGTGACGGCCTACGCACTCGCGGGCCGGTCCGACGACGCCCGCCCGCTCCTCGAGGAGATGGGGACCGAGACGCATCCCGCGTACGCGCTGCTCGCCCCCGACGACCTCCTCGCGCGGGCGTGGGCGGCGGGCGTCGAGGGCGCACTGACCAGCGCCGTGGGGCTCGCGGTGGCGGCAGCGTCGCTCGCGCGGGCGCAGGCCTCACCCGCGCTCGAGGTGGCCGCGTGGCAGGTCGCGACCCAGCTCGGCGGGTCGCCCGACGCGGTCGTGCGCCTGGACGCGCTGCGGCTTGAGGTCGCCGGGCCTCGGGCGGAGCTGGCCCTGAGGCACGCCCGGGCGTGGGCAGCGGCGGACGCCGACGCGCTCGCCGTCGTCGCGCGCGGGTGGGAGGAGGTCGGCGACCTCGTCGCCGCGGGCGACGCCCACGCGCAGGCCGGTGACGTGCTCCGTCGGCGCGGACGCCCCAGATCGGCGCTGACGGCCGTGGCGCGGGCGAACGAGCTCGCGCAGCGCTCGGGTGCGTGCACGCCCGCGATCACCGCCGCGGTCCACCCCGTCCCTCTCACACCGCGCGAGCGCGAGGTCGCCCTGCTCGCCGCGCACGGGCTGTCGAACCGCGAGATCGCCGAGCGGCTCACCGTCTCGGTGCGCACGGCCGAGGGCCACCTCTACCGCGCGGGGCTCAAGCTCGGGGTGTCGGACCGCGCGGACCTCGCGACGGTCCTCGCCGTGCCGCCGCAGGTGGGGAGCGGATCCGCGTAGTGCGCTACGCGGGTCACGTCAGGCGTGCCCCCGGACGCTGGTCGGACACGACGCCGACACCGACGTCGGGCGGGCGGACGAGACGGGAGGACGAGCATGACCACCACCTGGGTACGGCCCGAGGAGGGCCTCCACCACGCGATGATCGACGGCGACCACGTCGCCAAGGCGACCGTCGAGGGCCCGGACGGAGCGTTCGAGGTCTTCGAGGTGCACGCCGCCGCGACGCCGCCGGCGCCGATGCACGTGTCACCGTGGAGCGGCGTGCTCTACGTGCTCGACGGGACGGTCACGGTCAGTGCGGACGGCCGCGTCGACGAGCTCGGGCCGGGCGCGATGGTCGTGCTGCCTGCGGGCACGCCCTGCACGTTCCACGTCGCCGACGGCGAGGCGAGGTTCCTCGCGGTGACATCCGGTACGGGCGCCGGTCGGTTCTTCGCGGAGATGGCCGCGACCGTCCCGGTCGGGCCGCCGGACCCCGGCGCCCTGAGCGCGATCGCGTCCGTCGCCGCGCGGCACGGCGTCGCCGTGCAGGTCTGAGGAGGCCATCCGGGCGCGCCCCGGCGGGTGGGCGGCCGGGGAGGCGCCGGTCAGGCCGTCGCGGGGCGGGCGGTGCGGACGCGTCCGAAACGCCGCGGCGCCGAGGCCGTCGAGCCCGTCCGCTCGGTGCCCGTCCGCTCGGCACCCGCGGTGAACGCGCGGATGTCGGCGAGCTCCTCCTCGAGCGCCGCGGTGCGCTCGAGAGCCTCGGCGGTCGCGGCCTCGGCCGTCGCCAGCAGGTCCTCGAGCTGCTCGATCCGCCCGTCGCGCTGCGCGAGCGCCACCTCGTGCTGGGCGCGGCGGTCGGCGAGGTGCTCGTCGCGCTGCCGGACCTGGGCCTCGAGGTCCGGCACGCGCGCCGCCTCCTCCTCGAGCCGGCCGAGGGTGGCCGCCAGGCCGGACTCCACGAGCGCCCGCCGCCCGAGCTCGACCCGTGCCGCGCGCTCGCCGTCGCGCAGCGCCTCCCACGTGACCCCGCGCATGAGCGCGTACCGGGTCCGCTCGATCGTCTCGGCGAGGTCGTCGATGTCCATGAACGGACGCTAGGTCCGCCGGCAGGTGGCGGAACATCCCTGATGTCCGCTTTTCACCCGCCGCCCGGCGCGACGTCACGCGACCGGGCTAGCGTGGTGGGACCGACGCGGGACGCGAGGACCGCTCGTTCCCGCCGCGCAGCTGCCCGGGAGGGCCCATGGCCGTGGACGTCCGGACCGAGGTGCTGATCGCGCGCCCCCGCGAGGAGGTCGCGGCCTTCGCGGCTGACCCGGACAACGCACCTCGGTGGTACGTGAGCATCGACGAGGTCCGGTGGCGCACCGAGCCACCGCTGCGGGTCGGCACCCGGCTCGACTTCGTGGCGCGGTTCCTGGGCCGCCGGCTCGCCTACACGTACGAGGTCCGCGAGCTGGTCCAGGGGGAGCGGCTCGTGATGAGCACCGCGGACGGGCCGTTCCCGATGGAGACGACGTACACGTGGTCGAGCCCCGAGCCGGGAACCACGCTCATGACGTTGCGGAACCGCGGTCGGCCCGCGCGCGCGTTCGGCGTCGTCACGCCGCTCATGGCCCGCGCCGTGCGCAGCGCGAACCGGAAGGACCTCGCCAACCTGCGACGGGTCCTCGAGGCCTGACCAGCCCGTCGCCGGACCGGTCACCGCTCACGACGCCGTCGTCGCGACGTACACCGTGTTGGTCGCCTCGCCCGTCCCCCACGCGTCGGGGAACGTGACGACGTGCGCCGCGACGTCCTCCGTCGCGCCGCGCAGACCGGCGAGGTACTCCTCGTCCGGCGGGTCGTTGGACCACAGCGCGTACACGCCGCCGGGCCGCAGGTGCCCGGCGAGCGCGGCGATGCCGTCGGGCTCGTAGAACGGCGCGTGGGCCGGGTGGAGCAGGTGCCGCGGCGAGTGGTCGATGTCGACCACGACGGCGTCGACGTGGGTTCCCTCGCGCCCGTCCAGACCGCCGCCGCCCAGGGCCATCGCGAAGAAGTCGCCGTGGACCAGCTCGCAGCGCGGGTCCTCGGCGATCCGGCGGCCGAGGGGCACCAGGCCCTGCCGGTGCCACCCGATCACGGGCGCGAGCGCGTCGACCACGACGAGCCGTCGGACGCGCTCGTCGTCGAGCACGGTCGCTGCCGTGTAGCCGAGCCCGAGCCCACCGACGACGACGTCGAGCGGGCGGTCCGGCGCGTGCGCGAGCGCGATCCGCGCGAGCTCGACCTCGGCCGTCGTGAAGAGGCTCGACATGAGGTAGTCGTCGTCGAGCTTGACCTCGTACACGTCGTCGCCGCCGGCGGGGTCAGCGCGCCGCCGCAGGCTGATCACCCCGATCGGCGTCTGCTGCCAGTCGAGCTCCTCGAAGCGGGGACGTCGCATGGGCCCACTGTGCCGTACGCGCGGACTCCGGGCGGGGCAGCGGTGCCGGCGGGCGGCAGGGTCGTCGACCGGCGCCGGCGGGCCCGTGCTCGCTAGGCTGGCGTCGCCCCGACCCCGCCGTCGCAGCGCGGCACGGACCGCATGGAGACGCTCATGGCGGAGCAAGGCGACCAGCTCGAGGCCGTGCGGGGCGGGTACCTGGTCGAGGGTCCCGCGATCGAGCTCGGTGCGGCGGTCGCCGACGGCACCGCCCACGCCGACGTCCCCGTGCGCATCCCGCTCGCGTCCCTCAACCGGCACGGCCTGGTCGCCGGTGCGACGGGCACGGGCAAGACCAAGACGCTCCAGGTCATCGCCGAGCAGCTCTCCGCGCACGGCGTCCCGGTGTTCCTCGCGGACGTCAAGGGCGACCTGTCGGGGATCGCGTCACCCGGCGCGGAGAACGACAAGGTCGCGGCGCGTGCGGCCGACGTCGGGCAGGAGTGGGCACCGACCGCGTACCCGACGGAGATCCTGTCGCTCGGCGGCGAGGGTGTCGGCGTCCCCGTCCGGGCGACCATCACGAGCTTCGGCCCGACGCTCCTGGCCAAGGTGCTGGGCCTCAACGCCGTGCAGGAGTCGAGCCTCGCGCTCGTGTTCCACCACGCCGACCAGAACGGCCTGGCGCTCCTGGACCTCAAGGACCTCCGGGCCGTCATCACCCACCTCGTCTCCGACGAGGGCAAGGCCGAGCTCGAGGGTCTCGGCGGGCTCTCGAAGGCGACCGCGGGCGTCATCCTCCGTGAGCTCGTCGCCTTCGCGGCCGCCGGCGCCGACGTCTTCTTCGGCGAGCCCGAGCTCGACACCGCCGACCTGCTCCGGACCACGCCCGACGGCCGGGGCGTCGTGACGTGCCTCGAGCTGCCGGGGGTCCAGGACAAGCCGGCGCTGTTCTCGACGTTCCTCATGTGGATGCTCGCGGACCTGTTCCAGGAGCTGCCCGAGGTCGGCGACCTCGACAAGCCCAAGCTCGTGTTCTTCTTCGACGAGGCGCATCTCCTCTTCGACGACGCGAGCGAGGACTTCCTCGACGCCATCACGCGGACAGTGCGTCTCATCCGCAGCAAGGGCGTCGGCGTGTTCTTCGTGACCCAGACCCCCAAGGACGTGCCCGCGGACGTCCTCGCGCAGCTCGGCAACCGCGTCCAGCACGCGCTGCGCGCCTACACGCCCGACGACGCCAAGGCGCTCAAGGCCACGGTCTCGACGTTCCCGCACTCGGCCTACGACCTGGAGGAGCTGCTCACGGTCCTCGGCACGGGCGAGGCGGTCGTGACGGTCCTGTCCGAGCGGGGCGCGCCGACGCCGGTGGCGTGGACCCGGCTGCGCGCGCCGCAGTCGCTCATGGCGCCGTCGGACCCCGCGGTCGTCGCCGACCTCGTCGCGGCGAGCCCGCTCGCTCCGCGGTACTCCCAGGCGCTCGACCGCGAGTCGGCGTACGAGATGCTCACGGCGCGGCTCGCGGAGGAACCGGCCGGTCGTGACGAGGCGGACGGGCGCGGGGCAGGGGAGGGCTCGGACGCGTCGCCGACGGGCACCACCTGGGACGGCGAGCTGCCGGACGGGACGACCTGGGACGAGCCGGGAGGCGAGCCGCGGCGGGCACCGGCGCCGCGACCAGAGCCCGCCCCGCGTGATGAGCCGTCGGTGATCGAGACGGTCGTGCAGTCCTCGGCGTTCCGGTCGGCGCTGCGGTCGGCCGGGACGGTGATCGGCCGCGAGATCACGCGCAGCCTCTTCGGGACCGCGCGGCGCCGTCGTCGGCGGTGAGACCTGTCCTTTCGGACGATGTGCCGCCCGCCCGGGCGCGAGCACGATCGAGGCATGGACCAGACCGCAGCCGAGCGCCGTGAGCCCGGACCGACCGACCGTCCCGCACCCCGTGTGCCGCCGCGCTGGTTCGTCCGGACGGCGTGGCGCATCCACCGCGCGCTGCACCGGCTCAGCCGCGGACGGTTCCTGTGGCGGACCGGTGGCCGGCGCGGCTGGGGAGCGCTGCGGCTGACGACGGTCGGTCGCCGCTCGGGCCAGGAGCGCAGCGTCATCCTCGGCTACCTCGAGAACGGCCCGGACCTCGTGACCCTCGCGATGAACGGCTGGCAGGAGGGCCACCCCGCGTGGTGGCTCAACCTGCGCGCGCACCCCGACGCGGTGGTCCGGCTCGCGGACGGCGAGGCCCGACGCGTCCGCGCGCGCGCCGCGGAGGGCGCCGAGCGTGAGCGGCTCTGGCGCCTGTGGTCGTCCGTCGACGCCGACCTGGACGGCTACGCCGCTCAGCGCACGACGACGACGCCCGTGGTGGTCCTGGAGGTCGTCGGCGGGTGAACCCGGGGGGCCCAGGGCGCGCTCGACGGCTCGGCGTCGATGCGGGCCCTCCGTCGAGGGGTGGGACGCACGAAGGCCGCCACCCCGAGGGGCGGCGGCCTCCGATTCGCTGGACCTTGCGGTCCGGCCGTCAACCGGGCTTCACCAGCTCGGTTGCACAGGTGGTCGTCGCGGGTGTCGTCTCCGCCTGGGCGGGCACCGTTCGCAGCACCGCTGACGTTCGACGGTAGCACCTCACCCTGGGCGCGTCGGCGCCTGCGTCCCGTGGCGACCTCCGTCCGCTACCCCGCGTCAACGCGCCCATCACACGCGGGCCGTGAGGTACGTTCCGCGGATGCCGCACCGCACGCACGCCCGTGGACCGGTGGGCCGGTGAGCACCGCGGCCGTCGTCGGGGGCGGGCCCGCGGGCCTGATCGCCGCCGAGGTGCTCGCCCGCGCCGGCGTCGCCGTCACGGTGCACGACAGGATGCCGTCACCCGCGCGCAAGCTGCTCCTCGCCGGTCACGGCGGCCTCAACATCACCCACTCCGAGGGCCTTCGGCCCATGCTCGGGCGGTACGGGCGTTCCGCCGACGTGCTGCAGCCGGCGCTCGAGGTGTTCGGGCCGACGGCGCTGCGCACGTGGTGCGCGGAGCTGGGCGAGCCGACCTTCGTGGGCTCGAGCGGCCGGGTGTTCCCGCAGTCCTTCCGAGCCACGCCGCTCGTCCGCGCCTGGTTGACGCGCCTCGACGAGCTGGGCGTGACGATCGAGCGACGTCACAGGTGGACGGGGTGGACCGACGACGGGATGGGTCTGGTCCTCGTCGGACGGGACGGCGAGCGCATCGAGGTCAGGAGCGACGTCACCGTCTTCGCGCTCGGGGGTGCGTCGTGGCCGCGGCTCGGCTCGGACGGGAGCTGGGTGCCGCTCTTCGCTTCCCGGGGCGTGGCCGTGTCGGACCTCCGGCCGGCCAACGTCGGCGTGCGGGTCGCGTGGAGCGACGTGTTCGCGGAGCGGTTCGCCGGCACGCCGCTCAAGCAGGTCGGCGTCGCGGTCCCCGGAGTTGCGTCGTCGCGCGGGGACGCGATGGTCACCACGACCGGGCTCGAGGGTGGGCCGGTCTACGCGATCGGTGCGGCGATCCGGGCCGCGCTCGACCGCGGTGGGCGGTGCGTCGTCGAGGTCGACCTGCGGCCCGACGTCGACGTCGAACGCCTCACCCGCAGGCTCGAGAACCGCCGCCCCAAGGACTCCGGCGCCACGTGGTTGCGGCGGGCCGTCGGTCTGGACCCGGTCGGGATCGCGCTCCTGCGCGAGGCCGGTGGTGGCGCGCTGCCGACGCGGGCGGCGACAGCCGCCGCGCTGATCAAGGCGGTCCCCGTCGAGGTCCACGGGACCATGCCGGTCGACCGGGCGATCTCGACGGCGGGCGGCATCCGGTGGTCGGAGGTCGACACGGGGTTCATGCTCCGCGCGCTGCCCGGGACGTTCGTCGCGGGCGAGATGCTGGACTGGGAGGCGCCGACCGGGGGATACCTCCTGCAGGCGTCGTTCAGCACGGGGGTCGCGGCCGCGCACGGCGCGCTCGCGTGGCTCGGGCGCGCCGGCACCGGCGCGTGACGGCGGACGCCTCGTCACGGCGGACGGGTCGACGACGCACGAAGGCCGCCGCCCCTGGCGAGAGGGACGACGGCCTTGATGTCGCCTGCGTGCACGCGGGGCGCGCGCAGGGCGGTGGGGTTTTCGTGGATTCGCGCCGCTGCAGGTCGGGGCACGTTTTCTACGAAGTGCAATCCGAAGTCGAACCCTCTGGCGGCGAAAACAGCACCCGGACAATTCGGACACCCGCTCCCGCCGCCTTCGCCGAAATGCAACGAGGGGACCTGGGTAATCCAGGCCCCCTCGTCGTCTGTTACCGGAGGCATTCCGGGAGCGGGTAGCCATCCCGCCGCAGGCGCTCGGTGACGAGACGTCGTGTCTCGCTGACCTGGGCCGGGGTGCTGGCTCTTGTGTTGGCGCGCCACGTGCTGCTGCACGGGCACTGCGGGCAAAGCATGACGCCCATGGGCGCAGGGTCTTCGCGGACCATGACGAGCACGTGTGCGTCGTGGTCGTGCTGGCATGTGGGGCAGGGTCGGATGTGATCGGTTCTCGTCATGCCGGGGACTGTGTCGGCGTGCCCAAGGGGCGCAAGGGCCGGTCGGTTCAGGACTCCACGGTGGTCACAGCAGGGCGCATCGCCTCGCCGCCCGGAGCCCTCTGCGCAAGTTCAGCGGCCGTCAAGGTGTTCCGCGAGTTCCTGCATCACCCGCGCAGCATCAGCAGTCGGCGCGTAGGGCCCTGGCATTCGGAAGACCTGGGAGCCGGCGAACTCCTTGGGTTGAAAGCCAGGCGCGACCGCCCGGCCAAGGAGTGCCTCGACGGCGGGCTTGAAGACACAGACGACGAGCGGAACCCGGCGAGCCGCCAGCTCCGCTCGTAGGCGCGCACGGCCCTCCTCCAGTTCCCGTCCGGCCAGATCGGTGGACCGTCGCGTCGGTCGCTTGACGACATCGGTGAAGCCGATGCCCGCCGCCACCGCCTCGTCGTCGGTGAACCCGCCACCAGCGGGCGGAAGCAACCCGGCAGCGCGCAGACGCGACATGGCCCTTCGGCCATCGGACCCCTGGTAGTAGTGACCAGCTTCCACGCTCCGCGGCGCGGGGTTCACTCCGACGATCACGGCCCTGCACGGCTCCGGCCACAGGTCCGCGAGCGTGACGATCAGCTCCCCGTCCAGGGCGACGTTGACCTGATGGCCGATCACGAGGGCGTCTCACCCTGGAGCTCGGAGGGCGTCCAGATCTGCACTCCTGCGGTAGCCGCCCCGGCCCGGTCGGCCATGAGGTGGATGAAGTCCTGCCGGGTCAACTGCAGCGTGGCGGCCTGGTCGCCGTGCCGCTTGCCCAGCAGGGTTCCTACCCGGGTCAGGTCCCCGGGGAAGACGAGGACGGCTGAGACCGTCAGGTCCTCCAGGATGACCAGCGCGTAGCGGTCGACGCCGGCCACGGATCGGACCACGTGCTCGTTCACCCACCTGTCGGTGTCGGTGTTCGACAGGGTGCGGACCTGGACGGTCCCATCTGCCGTCATGACGTCCCAGCCGGCCTGGACCCGCGACGCGGCGATCTGGCCGCCAAGCAGGCCGGCCACGAGGTGCTCGGCCAGCTCCGGCACCGGATCGCGGTTGCTGGCAGTCAAGCCGAGCAAGTCCAGTAATCGGCGCCTGGCGCTCCGGTACTCGGCCAGAGCGGAGAGGAGCTCCGCCGCTCGTCCCGGCGGGGTCGTGCTCCCTGTGCGCCGCGTGTCGTCGCTCGGTCGTTCCACGCGGCCAGCGTAGGAGGAGCGCCCTACAGTCTGCCTCCGAACGTAGGTTGCCAGCCTGTCCACCCCTGAGTCACGAAGCCCGATGCCCGAAGGGCCTCGAGGATCCGCTTCTCGTCGTCCTCTGTGCAGTTGCCGAGGCGCACCCCGGGCTGGCCTTGACCGTGGTGGACCACCTCGAGGACGTACATCGTGAGCTGCGCGGCCTCGTGGAGGTGCGGTAGCAGCGACTTCCACGCCGGCCATTCCCGGGCCCCGCACCACTGTCGGGCGGCGGGCAGCGCCCGATGAACTGCGCTCAGGTCAGGCGGTGCCGGGGCCGGTGCAAGGGCGTGCCGGAGGTCGGCTTCGGTCGTGACCAGGGCCGCTCGGATGGCCTGTGCCTCGGCCTGGGTGTGGGCCTCGGCCCAGACCTCAGCGCAGGTGCTGATGCCCACTCGGCGTGCGTTGTCGACCGAGCACATGGTGGGGGTCCCGTCACGCAGGTAGGGGAGCCCGTCAGGACCCGGTCCCGCGACCCGGACTCCGACCACTCTCAGGGCGCTGTCGCGGCGCACCTTGGGCGGCACCCCGAGCCCCGCGAGGACGCGCACCGCCTCGCCTGGCCGCGGTCCGTGCGCTCCCCAGAACCACACCCAGCCCGCCGCCCGGAGGCGGACGAGGTAGGCGGCCAGAAGCGACTCCGCGTCGGTCCGACGCGCGGCGGCCTGCAGTGGGACGAAGTCCGTCAGTCCGCGGGGGTCGACGGAGAAGCCGTGGTTGGAGGCGAGCGCCTCGAGAACGGCCCAGCGCCACTCGTCGGGCGCCGCCGTGGTGATGGCGGTCTCTGCAGCCTCGGTGGGCGCGTCAACCACGTCCGGGAGGATGCCGATGGCGTGCTCGATGAGGTCGCGCTGAGGGCGCCACCGGTCCTTGCGTTCCTGGAGGGCGGCGCTCAAACGGGCGACCCGCTGCCGGCGTGCCTCGTTGGCGCGCGCTTGGGCCGCCGCGGTGGCTGCCTGCTCGCGTGCGAGTTGCTGCCGGCGCTGGCGTTCGCGGCGCTCGGCCTCCGCATGGGCGGCAAGCCGACGTTGCAGTGCCGCCTCCTCGCGGTCCCGCTGCGCGGCCTCGCGCTGGAGGTAGTCGAGCCACTTGGGATGCCCGGCCCTGGCTCGTTGGATCTGCTCGCGCACGCCGGGGATGTCGATGACGCCCTTCGTGGCGGGCATGTCCATCAGGGCGACGCGCTTCTCGATGCTCACAAGTGGTGACCACAGGTCGGGTGGCTCCACCCCGGCCGCAGTCAGGAGCCTGTCGACGGCCTGGCCAGTCCCGAGGGCGACGGTCTCGGTGAACGGGTCGATCAGCAGAACCGGGTGGACCGCGGCGAGCACCGCGCGGAAGACCGGGTGCAGCTGGACCTGGCCTGCGGTCCCGTCCCGGGCCGGAACGAGGCGGTCGTAGTGCCTGCCGCCGAACAACCAGACGTTCTTGATGCCTTGCGTCGCGTAGCGATCTCGCCGGCTCTGCCACTCAGCGGCCGTGAGCGAGGCGAACTGAACTTCGTAAGCGACCCGGGTGCCGTTCTCGAGCACGAGAAGAACGTCCGGGCGCTGCCCGGTCTCGACCTCCTGGGTGTCGGGGAAGATCTGCGCGCCCGGGTAGAGCTGGCGCAGCCATCGCGCGATCAGGTGCTTGGCGGTGTGGTGAGCGACGCTCTCCGGTGAGTGATGGCCGGCCCCGCCGCGGTGCTTGAAGTGGTGGCGGCGCTCGGTGCCGCCGTAGACGATGAACCGGTTGTCCCGACAGTCACCCAGCGGGCACACGAGGTACCCGGCCCGCGCGTCCTCACGCAGGAATTCGGCTTGACCCGGGGGCAGGAAGACCAGGGACGCTTCGTGAGCCAGTCGTGTGTCACGAGCGAAGACCTGCGCTATGGACTGCCCAGGGTGACGGCGGCCAGGTCGCGGCTCTCCGGCGCTCGCCGGTTCCTCGCCGATCACTTCACTGGTCACGGGGGACTTCTACACCCGGGCCCTGACACGCTGCCGGAGCCGCACTTGCACCCTGGGCGACCCGGGAACGGTTCAGCCCGCCAGCGCCTCGGCGCTGTCGACTGCGACGACCGTGTCGTACAGGCCGTAGTGCCGGAGGCCGGGGTGGGAGTCGATCCCGGTGTAGGCCAGGGACGCGTCCTCGTACCGGCGGAACGCGAAGATGGCCTGGTTCATGTGGGTTGCGTTGAACACCCCGAGGTTCACCAGCAGGTGGAAGTCGGCGACGGTCAGGCCCGTGACGGCCTTGAACAGGTCCGGTTCGAGCTTCGTGATGACGTCCTGCAAGGTGTTTTCGCGGTAGTCAGTCAGGTACATGAACGCCGGGATGCGGGTGGCGAACTTGATCAACTTCTCCTGGATCTGCTTCCGCTTGGACTTGTACTCCCTCTCCTCGGCGGTCAGCACCTTGCGCTCGTCGCGGTCCAAGGAGTCGCCCCGCTCGCGCTTCGTCTCAGCGACGGACTCGCTCTTGTTGACCACGGTCTCGAAGATCGCCGAGCCCAAGGCGCGGAAGCCCTCGATGTTCATGACGGCAGCCATGGCTTCGGCGTTGCCCATGATCTTGCGCAGGGTCGCGTTGTCGACGTTGACGAGGATGGCGGACTCCCACTTGCGTGCCAGGAGGGTCGCCGAGGTGCCGGACATGGCGATGTCGAGGATGCCACCGGCGTCGACCTGGGTCATGTTCGACCCGTCGTAGGCAAGGACCGGCAGGAAGTTCACTAGCTCCTCGACGGCCCGTTCGGGGTTGGGCGTCTCCGGCGACAGGCCCATGCCGTAGTCCGCGAGCTGGCGCAGCGCCCGGGTGGGAGCGAAGTCGAACACGAAGCACACGGGCTTGAGCACAGCCTCGGCCTTCGGGTCGTCCCCGTCCGGGTTGGGGATCGACCACGGAGACTGCACTCGGAACGCGGCCTGGAAGTAGGTCTCCGGGGAGTTGAGGTTGCGGAGCATGAGGATGGCCGACCACTGCTTGACGGTCACCCCCGTCGTCAACTTCCCGCACGACAGGGTAATGGTCTTGGTCTCATGCCCGTCGCCGATCGCGGCGCGCACGGGGGGTAGGGCGTCCAGGCCGATGCCGGCGCGGGGGCCGGCGACGGTCAGGACGGTGTAGTCGTGCCAGAAGGTGTTGTGCGACTCGGCGAGGAGGTTCGCCATCGCCTCGCATGCTGCCACGCTCGGCAGGAACCATAGGGAGTGCTGCAGGTACGGCAGCAGCCGGGCGTCCGAGTACGGGAACGGCGGGCGGGTGCCCATCCGCATGGCCTCGACCTGGGTCGGCAGGTAGCCGCCGCGGATGATGTCGAGCCACTTCTGCACGTCGTCCTTGTGCCTGAACGCAGCGTTGGTCCCGGTGCCGTCGGCCTCGAAGAAGGCTCCAAGGTCGAACTCGTCGAACTCGCCCTGGTGCGCGATTGCGATCAGCTCGTCGGGCATCTGGTAGGTGAGCAGGCGCATCTCGGGCAGTGCCGCGTAGGGGTTCCGCTCCCCGGGGTGAGCGGTGGCGTAGGCCGCCTTGGCGCGCTGCTCGTCGGTGTAGGTCCAGTTGAAGATCTGCTCTTCGATGAACTCGCCGTTGGCCAGGGCCTTGAAGGGGGTTCCGGACAGGTAGAGGTACGCGCGGGTAGTGATGGGGAGGAACGCGTCTTCGTTCTCGGAGAGCTCGGCCAGGCCTTCCTCGAACGCTGCCAAGTCTGGGTTGAACTCGGCGGCGAGTTCTTGCCTGGCCACGGCGGCGTCCTCCCCGGCGAACAGTTCCTGCGCGGAGTCGCGCCAGGCGCCGAAGTGGTACTCGTCGAACACCACCAGGTCCCAGTTGGTGGTGTGGATCCACTCGTTCTTGGCCTTGATGAGCCCGGTCTGCCTGTCGCGACCCAGCAAGTCCTGGAAGGAACCGAAGTACACCAGCGGCCGGTCACGGTCCGCGGTCTGCGGGTCGCGACCGGTGGAAGCGGAGAGGTACTGCCACCCGTCGAAGTCGGCGTGGGACTCCAAGTCGGTTTGCCAGGAGTCCTCCACGGCCGGCTTGAACGTGACCACGAGGACCTTGACCGGACGGCCCGCGTCAGCCCCCAGTCGCTTCGCAAGCTGGTAGGTGGTGAAGGTCTTGCCGAACCGCATCTTGGCGTTCCACAGGAAGCGTGGCGTCTCCTGGGGGTCCTCGGCCCAGATCGACGCGTAGTAGGCGAGGGTCCTGTCAACCGCGGCGGCCTGCTCGGTTCGCATGGGGAAGGTCTGGTGGTGTGTTCCGGTCAACTGCTGCCCCAGACGTAGCTCGGTGACCGCGGTGCGCACGTCGTCGGGGGTGCACCGTATCCACTCGCGGGACGAGCCGAGGACTGGGTTGGCGAAGCCCTTGTCGATAAGCCTCTGGCGGACGTCGCTATCGCGGAAGACCGTGCCGTCGGGTCGGTCGGCCGGCTCGTCGACGTGCAGGGTGTAGGCCTGCTGCATCTGGCCCTGAGACTGACGGATGCGGAGGTTGACGTCGGCCTTGGTGGTCTCGCCCACCTTGATCAGCCCGACGTAGTCCGCCGGCGGGTCGTTGGGTGTCCAGGCGTAGATGCGCAGCCGGGTGTCGGGCTTGGCCGGCAGCAGTTCGTCGATGGAACGGCTCACTCGGTCAGCTCCATCGGACGCACGATGTACTCGATGAATGCGATCTCGTCGTCCGTCAGGCCGTACTTCTCGTACAGCTCGGCGTCAGTCCAGGTCTTCGTCCACTCCTGGGTCGGCACGAACGTGTAGACCCGGCGAGTCGTGTCCTGCGACGGCTTGTGCAGTAGCACCAGGAAGCGTGTAAGTCGGCAAGTCAGGTAGGACAGGACGCTCTCAGCTTCGGTCCTCGAGTTGAACGGCCCGATGTACAAGTAGGTCCACGATGAGATGCTCCCGGGTTCGCCCAGAAACGGTGTGCTGAGGATGCGGTGCGGATAGGTATCCCTGTTCCCCGTCCCCGGCGCGGCCCGGCCGATGAAGACCTTCCACTTGTCGAAGGCGTGCTGTTCCCTCGTGACGTCCGCCCGCGCGATGTAGCCGATCCCGCCGTTTCGGTAGACCTTGAGATCTCCGTCCATCTTGCGCTGACGCCCCCTGAACGTGCTGTCCAAGCCGAAAGGCCCGATGGCGCTGACAAGGTCTCGAAACCGCCGGTCGACGGGAAGTTCGAGAGTGCCGCCACGCCCTTCGACTTCCGCGACCTTCTTGAGGATCGACACTCCCTCGTTGAAGCGGATGAAGACGTCGGCCCCTTCCTCCAGGAGTGGACGCGTCGCCGTCGACGGTTCGCTACTCCCATGATGTGTAGTGATCCTGCACGGACCGGGCCTGTCTCGATCCCACAAGAAATAGCAGACTCCCCCTTTCCCGCCCATGCCCCCTTTGAACACGTCCGAGGCGTCGAGGTAATCGTCGATGGAGCGGAGGCGCTGGTCCGTCAGCATGGACTCACGGAAGTCATCAAGGCCCATGCCCCCGGAGAACCACCTTGAAGGGACGATCATCGT
The DNA here is from genome assembly GCF_014636275.1 of Cellulomonas carbonis. GTDB lineage: Bacteria > Actinomycetota > Actinomycetes > Actinomycetales > Cellulomonadaceae > Actinotalea > Actinotalea carbonis. The sequence continues at coordinate 1,064,576 of NZ_BMEB01000001.1, read as the reverse complement.
CAGCAGGCGGGGTTCAAGCCTCTTCGCCTGCTCCACGAACAGGTGGTAGATCGGCCGCGCCTGACGGCCGTGACCTTCAGTCTCGAGCTGGTATGGCGGGTTCCCGATGATGACGTCGAACTGCATGGCTTCTCCAAAGATCTCGCCGATGCGAGTGGTGATGTCGTCGGTGTGGATGAAAGCGTAGGCGTGGGTCTCGAGGTCCTCGCCGCGTCCGTAGTCGCCTTCGCCTGCACCGCAGTGCCGGCAGCGGCGGTCCGTGTAGACAACGAGCTCTTCGCCCGTGGTCGGGTGGACGCGCGACTCGCGCCGGCCGCCCGCCCAGGTGTGCTCAGTCCGCTCGAACCAGATGTTGCCGTCTGAGTCCTCGAAGGACTTGGCGATCGAGTGTTTCCCGTTCGCGGCTTTCGAGCAGTACACGCTGCGGCGGGCCAGCAGTGAGGTCAGCCTGGTGATGCCAATCCCATACACCTGTCGGGTCAGGATGTGGTCCACCCGCTCGTTGAGGTCGGGAATGGTGGGCGCGAGGCCGGCCACGAGGCGCCGGGTGACCTCTCGCAGGAACACCCCCGACTTGGTGAAGGGGTCAAGGAACGTGACGTCAGGGTCAGCCCAGATGCTCGTTCCGTCGTTCGCCGCCGCCCAGCGGTCGGCCACCAGGTCGAGCATGGTGTTCGCCAGCTCGGGCGGGGTGAAGACTTCGTCGTTGGACAGATTCGCGATCGAAGTCAGGATGTCGGGGTTGTGGCCGCGCAGAGCGAAGGGGGCCTGGGTCATGCTGCGCTCACCTGCCCGGCGAGGTCGGTGACGGTCATCGTCGGGAACGTCGCCGCCGGGGTGAACAACTCGTGGCCGAGGTCCGCGAACAGCGAGCCCTCGACCTCGAACTCCGACCGGCGTGTCAGGGCGTCGTAGCGGAAGTCTCGGCGCTGGTACTTGCCCTTCCCCAGGTAGCCCCACTCGGCGAACGTGATCGGGCGGGCGCCGGTTGTCGTCATCGTTAGCGCGTCGCCCTGGACGACGTTCGTAGCGAGGACGGCGCGCGCGGCCCGGGCCCACACGTCGTCGGGCGCGACGCCGAGAAAGGCGTTGTACACCTCGGCGAGGTTGTCGCGGCACTCGCCAGCGTTGTCGGCGAGGAGCTCGATCCCGTACAAGCACATGAGGGCGAACAGCGCGTAGTGCCGCCGGGCGAAGTCGTTGCCGCCGTGGGTCGTGTGAACGGTCGCGAGCTTGCGCGCGAGTGCGGCAACGAGGAAGTTCCCCGCGCCACAGGCGGGTTCCAGCACTCGCGCATCGATGCGTGCGGCGTCTTCGCCCACTAGGTTGAGCATGTCCTCAACGAGCCAGGCGGGGGTGAACACTTCGCCGTGGTCGGCGACGCGCTGCTTGGACTTGACCAGTGTGGCGACACGGCGAGCCTTCGCCGTCATCTCCTTGCACCTCCGTACAGCGCCGGACGCTCGCTGCTTCGCCCAAAATCGAGCACCGAGGGGCCGTTCTGGAATGGGAGGGTCAGCTTGCCAGGGGTTCGGGCCACGGACCCATCTTGGCGTGTGCCGGCAACGCTTGCGGTGACCGTCACCCGTTCGGCGCGTACGGGAAGGGCCGGCGCGGGAAGCGCGCCGCCACCCGGGGTCGGGTGGCGGCGCTGGGCTCATGCAGCGGGGCGCAGGGGAGCGCCCCGTGGGTGCGCGCGGCAGATGCCGCATCGCGGGTTGTACTGGCCCGGCTCGTGGCCGGCCTCGCCGATCTGGCTGACCCAGGTCGGGAAAAGCGCGGCGTGGACGTCGGGGTACAGGACGGCGATCTCCTCCTCGACGTTGGCCATGAGGGTGAAGACGTCCCCGGAGTCGTCGAGGCTGTGGCAGTACCGCTCGGTGGACAGCCGGGCGAACATGTCGCGCATCTCGAGCAGACGCGTGAGGTGGCGGGTGCGACGCAGTCCCGTGAGGGGGACGGCGTACTCGTCGTCCCGGACGGGCTCGATCCTGTCGGGGTTCGTGGTGGTGGTCACTGGACCTCCTGGGTTGGACACGCAGGCCGGCGGGGTGCCGACCTGTCGTGCGGAGCGCCGGAGCGCTCGACGTACCCCGTTGGCGGCGAGTCGGGTGTCGCAAGTGCGGATGACGCCGTGTGCTGGTGGCTGGGCCGTGCCGTATCACCTCCTCTCTGGGAGGCCCCTCCACCAGCACCGGCGTCCCCGGGGATGCCGCCGACCTGAGTCGTCCGGTCCGCGCCGTATCACCTCCTCTCGTGCGGGCCGGGTGACGGTTGGACGGCTCGTGTGCGCGTCGTTGTGCATTCCGCTGTGGAGTTCTCAAGGTGCAGTGCCGTGCTGACGGGGCCGACCGTGCGGGGCGCCCGGCGGGTCGGCAATCACCGCACGCCTCGCCGCGTGAAGCCGTCGGCACCAATGGCGGGCGGGTCAGCGCAGTGCGCTGAAGCGAGGCCGTGCGTGTCGTCCTCGTAAGGGGAGGAGGTCTTGCGGCCCCCCGGCCGCGCGGCAACCGGGTCCGCGGTGCCGGCGTGCGAAGGCCCAGGCCACTGCCAACGGTCCGGTGACCGTCACCGTGCAGACCATGGACAGCGAAGCGCAGGAGAACTCCTGGGTGCCGGAGTGGGCCGCTGCCTGCGAGCCCGGAACCCTGAACCTCGCCGTACTCGACCAGGCTGTCGTGTGGGTGACGGCGCAGGCGGTGCCGCTACGGATCGCGGAGATGTCGACGGCGCATCTCCGCAACGTGGTGGCGTTCCTGTCGGCTCGCGCGGAGGAGTTCTACACCTCCGCGGTGCTGACCTCCCTGTGGGCCGTGGTGCTCGCGGACGCCTCTGGGGATGAGGTGGCAGGGGAGAGGCTTGCCTGGGAGCTCACTGGGCGGAGCATTGCTGATCTTGAACCCGCTGCTTGGCTGGAGTCGACCGCGCTGGTGCGAGCGCTGCGCCGTGAACTGGCCGCGCGGGGGAACGACTGAGGGGCGTCCAGCGGGCCGCTGGCCGCGGGTGCAGGCTGCACCACGAATGAGGCGCGTAGAGCTCCGATGGACTCGGCGATGTGGTGGCCCGGCGCGAGTGATCATCCGAAGAGGCGTTGAAGGGGCACCCGATCCCGGTCGTTGACCAGTGGCACCATCAGGTCCTCCTGGCCGGTACGTGGCGGAGGGCGTGCGGCTGGTTGACGTGATGGCTGAACGCCGGACCGTGCACGGGCATGACAACGCCCTCTGCCACCGATGCCTCGGCCTCGCGTGTCCGCGCCCGCCTGGAGGAGTACCAGCCGACCTCGGTCTCCCCGCTCACGTGGGATCTGGTGCGCGGGGAAGCCGTCGAACTTGCCCTGCGTGCGGGGCCGACCAATGAGGGACGCGCGCGAAAGGACCTTGAGCTCATCGGCGATGTTGTGCGGCACCTGGTCTCGACCGGCGTGGAGATCACGTTGGGCCAGGCGCTCTCCGACACGACTCTGGCGAGCTACGACACGGCGCTGCTGGCAGGCGGTGCCGCCGGTGGCACAGTCGAGAACAAGCGCGGCCGGTTCCGGCGTCTGCAGGCGACGCACCGCGGGGTGCCCTGGCGCAAGCCGCGCCGCGCCGACGGCGAACGCCTCGAGAGCAGCATCCAGCCGGAGGTCCTCGAGGACCTCGCTCGCATGATCCCCAGTGGTGCTGCGCCGGATCCGGCTACCCGACGCGGTGCGGGGGCTCTGGCAGCCGCGTGGAAGGACGCGAGGCGACGTCGGCGGGGTGGCAACTCGTCGTTGCCCGCAGCGGTGTGGGCATCGGCGCGGGAGTACGCGCGCTCTCAGGGCCGGCCGATCACCCGGGCGGAGCTGGACGCGGCCGCCACGTACGAGGCCCTCGCCGAGCTGCAGCCGGCGGCGCGGCTGATGCAGTCCTACCGCCTGACACGGCGCGACCTGGACCTCGCCGTGGTCCTCGCCGGCCGGCTCCCTGAGGCTCCCGAGCCGGAGCACCGGGACCTCCTGCGGGGGTGAGTGTGCGGCCATTGCCGCGAAGGCGGACCCGGTCACCGTTCCTTCCTGCCAGCACCCACCCGGCAGGAAGGAATACCACCGATGTCCACCAAGAGCACCCCGCGCCGCAGGGTCTCCAAGGCCGAAGCTCAGCGCCAGCGTCAGGCAGCCGAGGCTCAGGCCGCCGCGCCCCGCCCGCTGTCGTCGACGGCGGCGACCATCGTCGCCTCGTTCGACATCAGCCGGTACGGATCCAGCACGCAGCCGATCCGCCCGTTCCTGGCCGAGGCGCTTCGCCTCAGCAACCTCACCGGTGAGGAGAGCATCCGCAAGCACTGCCGGCACCTGACGGCCCTGGCGGTGTTCTCCGACGCACAAGGCCTTGCCCTGACGGTGGACCAGGTCCTCACCGCGGAGAACATCGAGCACTACGTCAGTCGGGGGATGGCGACGGACAGTCCCGACAACCGCCTGGAGCGGCGCCGCCGACTGCTGTGCGTGGCGAGCACCGCCAACCCGGGGCCGACGGTCCCGGCCAGGCTCAGCCCGGTCGGGTATGACTCCATCAAGGCTCCGTACACCCCTGCCGAGCGGGGCACCATCCTGCGCGCGGCCCGCACCCAGCCCACGGCGCGCAAGTGTCAGCAGCTCGGTGCGGTCGTCGCACTCGGGTTCGGCGCTGGTGCGGACTCGGTCGACCTGCGCGACCTGCACGTCAGGGACATCGTCGACCACGGCCAGGACGGGCTGAGCGTGGCCTTTCACGGCACGCGCCCGCGAGTCGTGCAGGTCCGCCGCGTCGCGGAGGACCTGCTGCGCGGCGCCATCGCGGGCCGGGGGGCAGACGAGCTGCTCATCGGCAAGGAAATCGGGCGGCGCAACACTGCGGCACGGGTGATCGAGGACGCGGCCCTGTACAAGGTCCCGCACATCGAGGCGTCCCGGATGCGCGCCACATGGCTCGCGGACCTCATGACCGACGCCATCCCTCTGGCCGTCATCCTCCAGGCGGCCGGGCTGAAGTCCGCCCGGACGCTGGTCGACGTCCTCCCGCACACCGAGCTGTGGCTGCAGGCCAAGGGCATGCTGGCCACCGGTCGCGACGTGGTCCGGGGTGGTGGTGCCCGGTGAGCGCGAACCTGCACCTGCTCGCCACGGATGCGGCCACGCCCGATGGCGATGCCGAACACTTCATCACCAAGCTCAGCGACAAGCGGTTGCGCCCGGAGGTCATCGCCCGGACGGTCTGGGTGATCGACAGCAGCGGAGTCGTTGACCTCCTCGTGCCGCCGCGGGCCAAGGGCGCCCGGGGGCGCAAGGGGAATCTGCGCGAGAACGTCCGGCTGTTCCTCATCGGCCTGAGCCTGTGCACCCGCCTCGGCTACGAGACGACGGTCAAGGGAGTGCACGAGGTCCTGACCGAGGCGGTCGACCGTGAAGCCCAGTGGGCCCTGGGGGTCCTGCGCCCCCGGGTGACGAAGTCGACCGCCCGCCACCCGAAGGGCGCTGTGCCGGGCATCCTCGCCCCGGCGCTGGTCGAGAACGGCAAGCAGCGCAAGCGGGTGTTCCCCAACGGGGCCGAGGAGGTCAGCTACGACGACCTGCACAACGCGACCCGCCACCTGCGTCAGCGATGGGACTACGGCATCGGGTCGGCCCCCAACCTTGAGGCGGACGAGCGCGCGCGCCGCGCCGAGACTATCGGAGACGTCGTCGAGGCACTGATCGTCGCCACCACGGTCCCCCGGGTGAGCGGGGCGTCGTGGGCGATCGACGCCACCGGCCAGTGGGCGTGGGACCGGGGCGGAGCGCGCGCCAAGCGGTCCTTGGAGCAGGCCGCCCGTGACAGGACCAAGGAGCAGATCGACGACCTGGTCGTCGAGGGCATCGAGGTCGACGAGGACGGCAACACCGCACCACAGCAGCAGGCCGTCCCGGCTGCCCTGCGCGTCGCCTTCAGCGACGGAGCCTGGGGGTACAAGACCGGCAAGGACGGGCGCAAGGAGGTCGGGTACGGCCTCCACCAGCACACCATCGTCCGGGTCCCGGACTTCGACGCCCCGCCAAGGTCCGAGCCGCTCCTGGTCGACGGGTTCGTCCTCACCCCGGCCAACGCGGACGTCGTGGACGCGTCCTTGGACCTCATCGACCGGATCCGCGCCCGGCACCCCTTCAAGCTCCTGCTCGGGGACCTGCTGTACTCCAACCTCCGCGCGGACCGGTGGGCGTACCCGCTGGCCCAACGCGGCATCGAGCAGGCGCTGCGCCTTCGCAGCGACCAGCACAAGACCGTGGACATCCAGGGCGCACAGATGCAGCACGCGTGGCTGCACTGCCCGACGGCCCCCATGCAGCAGCGCCCCCTGCCCGAGGACAACGCCGACCCGGCCCGGTGGGAGGAGATCCACACCGCCTCCAAGGCGTTCAAGGACCACTGGGCGTTCGACCGCAAGCAGCCCGGCCTGGGCACGGACCGCGAGACCAAGTGGGTCTGCCCCGCCCAGGCCGGCCGGGTCGGCTGCTACGCGCGCCCGGCCACGGTCGACGTCGCCATCCGCAACCAGCTGCCGCTCATCACCCCGCCGGACGACTGGCGGGACCGGCCCTGCTGCATCCAGAAGTCGATCGACTTCACACCGGACCTCGTCGACCCGAACCACCAGCGGAAGATCGCCCAGCGCGAGTACGTCGGCACCCGCCGATGGAAGAAGAAGACGAACCGCCGCACGCTCGTCGAGGGCACGTTCGGGATCCTGAAGAACCCGAGCCGCCAGCGCCTGCGCCGCGGGCAGAACCGCCTGCCCGGGCTGGCCATGGCCACGCTGGTCGCAGCCGTGAAGGTCGCCGTGTTCAACGAGGAGCAGCTGCGCATGTGGCACGCCGAGACCGGCCTCGGCCCCGCCGACCACCCTCTGCTGCAGCCCGACCAGCCGGACTGGGGCTTCCGCAACCTCACCAGGGAGGAGGCTGAGGCCATCGACCAGGTGCACCTCATGCAGCCCGCCGAGGCCGTCACCATCACCGGGGAGGTCGGGGCCAGCGCGGCATGAGCCAGCATGCTGCTTTCGACACAAGGGAAGGAGGCACACCTTGCGCGGTGTGCCTCCTTCCCTTGCTGGCTCTCAACTGGTGGGCTGACTCGAACGGCGGGGAGAGGAGGCACCGTGTCTGGCGGGTCCGGGCTCGACGACGAGACCTTCTACGCTCAGGGACGCCGTCCCGGTCGTACGTATGCCTCGCGCAGCTTCGAGATCGGGCAGCCAGAGTCCAGGGACTACGGGACGCCCGCACGCTTCGTCTACCGGGTCTTCGACGTCCCTACGGAGTCTGAGATCACTGTCGATGGTGACGAGTACACGGTCACTGACGTCCCCGGCGGTAGGTACCAAGTGAAGGTTCTCCTCGCTCGGGAGGCCGGCCAAATCAAGGACCTCTGGATCCAGAGGGTGCCCGCCCCGGGCACCGATGGTCGCACCAGCCAGGTCTTGAACCTCAAGCGGGACGACGCCATGCGCTTCGCGGAGTTCATGTGCTCCCTTGCCAGCGTCCCCATGGAGGCAGACGCGGAGCGCATCCGTGTAGATGACGACCTACTCCGGGACGTCTTCGCGGATCCCGACTTGCTGGGCAGGCTCTACGAAGACCGCAGAGACGCCTTCCGAGCGATGATCACTTCGGACGCGAGTGCTCGCGATGTCATCGCCATCACGCACCGGCGGCAGCAGGTGACGAGGTTCCGACGGCTGCTGAGCGACCGGGAGTTCTTCGATGACGAGGCGACGCGGCTGCACGGCCCGGAGCGGGTCTGGCAGGAGTTCCTCGAGAGCAACCCCTGGGTTCTCGGTGTGTCCCTCGGTGCCCAACTCTTCACGGGCTTCGACTCGGCCAGACTCGAGCAGGTCGTAGCTGGCGCGTCGATCGCTGGCCCGGGGAAGCGTGCAGACGCACTTCTCAAGACGGCGGGACGCGTGAGGTCGCTTGTCTTCGCCGAGATCAAGACGCACGCGACTCCGCTGCTCGACCGGGAGTACCGACCAGGGTGCTGGTCAGTCTCTCGAGAGGTGTCCGGCGGTGTGGCCCAGGTCCAGGGCACCGTTCAGCGGGCGGTTGCTCAGATCGGTCAGCGGCTCCCCGTGACTGCGGAGGATGGCAGTGAGGTCCCAGGCGAGTACACCTACCTGCTTCGTCCGCGCAGCTTCTTGATCGTCGGAGACCTAGGTCAGTTCATCGGCCAAGCCGGTGGGCACGACCCTGCGAAGTTCACCTCGTTCGAGCTCTTCCGACGGCAACTGCTTGAGCCCGAGATCATCACATTCGACGAGCTGTTGGCACGGGCCGAGTGGCTCGTGGACCTCGCACAAGACGCCCGCGATCCCTCCTAGAGCAGACCTGAGGCCCGCCCCCGGGAAGGGGACGGGCCTCAGCGCAATCTACGAAGAGTGTCTCCGCAATCTACGAAGACCTCGCGGTGGAGGTGGCGGGAATCGAACCCGCGTCCGACGGCAGTGAACCAGGGCTTCTCCGGGTGCAGTCTGCTGCTGATTTTCTCGGCCCCAGCGATCACGCAGACGAGTCGCTGACGGGCTCAGTCACCTGAGAGTCCCCGCAGCCCCGGTGACATGGGCTACGAGCAGTGGCTTCCTAGATGACGCCAGGAACTGAGACGGAAGCTAGCTCAGGCTGACGGACTCCGGGACTCGCTCAGGCGGCGAGTGCGAAGTCGGTGCGCTTGGAATCGGCACCTATTGGTTTGCAAGGAGCGTTGACGAGATGACCTTGCATCCTCGACCCGCTTCACCTGGATCGACGACCATCGTCGAAACCGATCACCCCCTGTGCAGTTGTCAACCACCCGGCACCGTCCCGAGGGGCGGCGACTGACCGAGCAGGTCCAGCGTACGTGACAACGGCGGCACCGTCACACGTATTCCCGCCGGTCAGGCGGTCCCGGCGGCCGCCTCGGCGAGCGCGGCGACGACGTCCTCCAGGCCCCAGGACAGCGACAGCGCGGTGGGCGGGGACGTCGCGGCGATGAGCTCGGTGCCGACGACGGGAGCGATGGCCCCGCCGCTGACCTGCGGCATGACCTGGGCGTAGCCGGCGCCGAGGAACGCGTCGACCTCCTCCTGCGTCGTGCCGTAGACGACGAGGACGTCGCTCGTCAGCTCGCTGAGCCGCTCGTGGCTGAGCGTGAAGTAGAACGTCGACTCGTCCGTGTCGAGCTCGTCGACGGCGGGGGCGTTCTCGAAGCCGAGGTCGAGCATGAACTCGACGCGCGGGTCCTCGTCGGCGTACACGTAGAAGGTCCCGGCGAGGTCCCACACCGCCGCGAGGGTCTTGCCCTCGAACTCGGGATGTGCCTCGCGCTGCGCGGCGAGCTCGGCGTCGATCCCCGCGAGCACGTCCTCCGCCTCGTCCTGCTTGCCGAGAGCCTCGCCCGCGATCGTGACGACGTCGCGCCACGGCGTCGACCACGCCTCGTCGGGGTACGCGACCACGGGTGCGATCTGGCTGAGCGTGTCGTACTGCTCCTGGGTCAGCCCGGAGTAGTGCGCCAGGATCACGTCGGGCTGGGCCGCGTCGACCTCCTCGAAAGGCACGTCCTCGCCCGCGTCGGGCAGGACCGTCGGGATTTCCTTGCCGTTCTCCTCGAGCGTCTCGCGGATCCAGGGCAGGACGCCCTCCTCGTCGCCACCGTAGCTCTGGAACGGGATCGCGACCGGCGTCACGCCGAGCGCGATCGACGCGTCGGCGGCCCCCCAGCCGAGCGTGACGACGCGCTCGGGCGCCTCCTCGATCGTCGTCTCGCCGAACGCGTGCTCGATCGTGACGGGGAACGCGTCGTCGTCGGTCGCCGTCGTGCTGGTGGCCTCGCCCTGCGGCTCGTCGTCGGCGGCGCCGCCCGAGCAGCCGGCGAGGACGAGCGCGGAGAGCGCGAGGACGGCGCCTGCGGCGTGGCGTCGGCGTGCGGGGGTCACGGGGGCTCCTGTGGTGAGGTCTGACGCCCGGGCCCGGGGGCCCGACGGGGACCGCGCGGCTGCGGCGTTCTGGGTGCGGTGCGGATCGCGAGCCGGATGATCGACTCGTGGTGAGGCTAGCCTAACTAAGGCAAGCCTTGCCAACTCGCCGGATCAGCCGTCGGCGCCGCCCGGCGAGGTCGCGGACGACGACGCGACCGATGACCCGATCGACGACCCGATCGACGAGCGGGGCAGCACCACGGGCCGCCCCGTGTCCGGGTCCTCGAGGACACGCGCACGCACGCCGAACGCCTGCTCGACGACCGCCTCGGTCAGCGTCGCGCGCGGCTCGCCGCGCGCGACCACGCGCCCACCGGCCATGACCACGACCTCGTCGGCGTAGCGCGCGGCGAGCGTCAGGTCGTGCAGCACGAGCACGACCGTGCGGCCCGCCCGCACCTCCGACCGGAGCACGTCGAGCACCTCGACCTGGTGCGCGACGTCGAGCGCGCTCGTCGGCTCGTCGAGCAGCAGCACGTCGGGCTGCTGCGCGAGAGCCATCGAGATCCACACGCGCTGGCGCTGCCCGCCGCTGAGCTCGTCGACCCGTCGGTCCACGAGCGACGCGGTGTCGGTCGCGGCCAGCGCCGCCGCGACCACGGCGTCGTCGTCGCTGCGGTGGCCGCGGAACAGCGAGTGGTGCGGGTAGCGCCCGTGCGCGACGAGGTCGCCGACGCGGATGCCGTCGGGCGCGACCGGCGACTGGGGGAGCACGCCGATGGTCCGCGCGACCCGCCGGCTCGGGATGCGCGCCAGGTCCGTCCCGTCGAGCGTCACGCGGCCGGCCAGGGGTGCCAGGAGCCGCGCGAGACCCCGGACGAGCGTCGACTTGCCGCACGCGTTGGCGCCCACGAGGACGGTGAGCGTGCCCGGCGTGACGGTCAGGTCGACGCCGTGGACGACGGGCACCTTGCCGTAGCCGAGGGTCAGGCCCTCGGCGCGCAGCACGGGACGGGCGGTGCTCATGCGGGGGACTCCTTGCGTCGCTCGCCTCGGACGAGCAGCCAGACGAGGACCGGTGCACCGAGCGCACCGGTGACGATGCCGACGGGCGGCCGCAACGTCCCCGGCACGCCGTGCTGCGCGAGGAGGTCCGCGCCGACGACGACCGCAGCCCCGACCAGTGCCGCGGTCGCCAGCGCGGGGCCGTGCCCGCGCAGGCGCCGAGCGATCGGACCCGAGACGAACCCCACGAACGCGACCGGTCCGGCCACCGCCACGGCGACGGCCGCGAGCACGCTCGACACGAGGATGGCCCCGACGCGCGTCGCGACCGGTCGGCCACCGATGGCCCGGGCGGTGTCGTCGTCGAGCGCGAGCGCCGCGAGCGGACGCCGCCCCACGGCAAGGACCGCCGCGGCGCCCGCGAGCACCACCGCGACGCGCGCGACGTCGCCCCACGGCGCCGACCCGACGCTGCCCACGAGCCAGAAGAACGCCTGCTCGGCCTCGCTCAGGCTCGCGCGCGTCAGGCCGTACCCGAGCACGCCCTGCGCGAGGAACGCGACCGCGACCCCGACGACGACGAACCGGGTCCCCGTCACGCCTCGACCGCTCAGGGTGAACACGAGCACCGAGGCACCCACGGCACCGACGAGCGCCGCGCCGTCGACCGCGACACCCGTCGCGCCCGCCGCGATCGCCAGCACCGCCGCGGCGCTCGCGCCACCGGTCAGGCCGACGATGTCGGGGCTCGCGAGCGGGTTGCGCACGACCGACTGCAGGAGCGCGCCCGACAGCCCGAGCGAGGCGCCCACCGCGACGGCGAGCGCGAGCCGCGGCAGCCGCAGCCCCGTGACGACGAACGTGCTGCCCTCGCCGCCGAGCGCCGCGACCACCTGGGCGGGCGTGAGGGGGACGGCGCCGAGCGACAGCGCGGCGAGCGCGAGCCCCGCGAGGAGGACGCCGAGCGCGCCGAGGACCACCGTGGCCCGGCGTCGGTCGTGGGCGCGCAGGCGCGCGAGGTCGTCGACCGTGGTGCGCCCCGTCGTCGCACCCTCGACCCCGGCCGCCATGGCGACATCCTCGACCGCGCGCGGGCGCGCGGGGCCGGCGACGCGCACGTCCGCCGCCACCGTGTCGGCGGCGGAGGCCCCACCGCCGCGAACGGCCGGCCTCCCGGCCGCGCCGTCGGTGCTCCGCGCCGCGTCCGCGCCCACCGACCGCGCCCTCACAGCGCGACCCGCCGGGACCGGACGAGCCCGATCAGGAGCGGGGCGCCGAGCGCCGCGACGACTATGCCGACCTCGAGCTCGCCCGGCGGCACCACGACGCGTCCGAGAGCGTCGGCGAGCACGACCACCGACGCGCCCGACACCGCCGCGACGGGCAGGAGGCGTGAGTGACGGGTCCCGACGAGCGCGCGCGCCCCGTGGGCGGCGAGCAGCCCGACGAAGACGAGCGGACCCGCGAGCGCCGTCGCGGAGCCGCACAGCAGGACGATCGCGCCGATCGCCGCGGCGCGCGTCGGAAGGAGCCGGAAGCCGAGGCCCCGGGCGACGTCGTCACCGAGGCCCAGCGCGTCGAGCGCGCGTGCGAGGAGCAGTGCGACGACCGCACCGAGCGCGACGACGGGCGCGAGCTGCAGCGCGGTGTCGAGGTCGCGGCCCGTGAGCGACCCCACCGTCCAGAAGCGGTAGCGGTCGAGCGCCGCGGCGTCGCCGAGCAGCACGAGCGTCGTCAGCGACGTGAGTCCTGCCGTCACCGCGGCGCCCGCGACGACGAGCAGCGCGGGTGCGGACCCGGTCCTCGCCGAGACGGCGATCCCGGCCACGAGGGTCGCGGCCGCCAGCGCACCGACGAGAGCGAAGCCCACGAGCCCGACGAACGACGTGACGCCGACGACGCTCAGCCCGACGACGACCGCGAAGGCGGCGCCCGCGTTGATCCCGAGCAGGCCCGGGTCGGCGACCGGGTTGCGGGTCACCCCCTGCATGACCACGCCCGCCAGGCCCAGCGCGGCGCCCGCGAGGAGCCCGATCACCGTCCGGGGGATGCGCAGCTGGGTCACGACGACGACGTCGGGCGCGGTCGGCCCGCCGAGTGCGGCGGGGTCGAGCAGCGCCGTCAGCACCGTCCCCGGGCTCGTGGTCCGCGCCCCGACCATGAGGCTCACCGCGACCGCCCCCACCAGGACCACCGCCAGCACGGCGCCGCGTACGACGAGCCCGCGCCCGCGCGCGCGGCTGCGCAGCTGTGAGCGCCGCGCGGACCGGTCCGTCGAGGGGGAGCCGCTGGCCGCGGCTGCGGTCACTGCGCCTCGGCGCGGCCGCGACGCCAGTAGCCCATGAAGGCCACGTTGGCCCGCGCCACCCCGACCTCGCTGACGAGGTGGCGGCGGATGAGCTTGACCGTCCCGGCCTCCCCGGCGATCCAGGCGTAGAAGTCGCCCGTCGTCGGGTCGACCGGGGAGTCCCACAGCAGCTCGGTGTCGACGTCGACGTCCTCGAGCTCCTCGGGAACGGGGCCGACGGCGCCCGCGACGTGGCTCATGTGCCGCGGCACCCACGAGCGGACGGCCTGGGCGAGCATCTCGCCGTGCGGTGCGATCGCGTGGAACCCCTCGGCGGTCTCGCACCCGGCGTCGCGCGCGAGCCACGCGACCTGCGAGCGGCCGCGCGGGTAGACGTTGAGGATGTCCGCACCCGTCGGCACCTCGACGAAGGCCTGCGCCGTCACGTGCTCGGGCAGCGACTCGACGATGCTGCAGATCGCGGGGGCAGCGGTCTCGTCGCCCGCGAGCAGCAGGTGGCGCGACGCACCGGGGCGCCAGTCGAGGCCGACCGTCGGGTCGGGCGTGCGGGCGTCGGGCCCGACGACGCACAGCCGGTCGCCGACGGCGGCGCGGCGCAGCCAGGCCGCGGCGGGTCCGTCGGCGTGGCCGGGCTCCGGGTCGTGCAGCACCATGTCGATGTCGAGCTCGCGGCGCTCGGGTCGGATCGACCGCACCGTGTACGTGCGGAACGGGTTGCGCTCGCCGTCGGGGATCGCGCGCCACGTCGCATACCAGGAGCCGTCGAGCACCGCCTGCTCGTCCGCCGCTCCGACGTCGCAGATCCGGCCGTCGGGGTGGGGGAGGATCAGCTTGATCCGCTGGTCGAGCGACGCCGTGCCGAACAGGTGCAGGTCCGGGCCCGTGAAGGTCACGCGGACGAAGTGCGGGCTCAGCGGGAGCAGCCGCTGCACCGTCACGTCGAACGGGCGGTACGCGGGGTAGACCCGCTCGGCATGAGCCGAGCCGGCGTGATCCGGCGCGGCGTGATCCGGCGCGGCGGCCGCCTGCGCGGGGGCGGCGTGCGCGGTCGCGGAGGCGGCGACGGACGCGCCCCGGTCGGCCTGCGCGGCCTGCTGGGTCCCGGCGGAGGTAAGCATTGCCTTACCTTAACGCCGCCTCGCCGTGATCTGAACCACGTGACCCGGGAGTGACCCGGATCACAGGGCCGACGGTCAGCCGTGCTTGCGCAGGCTCATCGACGCCTGGGCCTCGCGGAGCTCCTGGCGCTCGCGGAGCGCGTGCCGCTTGTCGTACTCCTTCTTGCCTCGCGCGAGCGCGATCTCGACCTTGGCGCGGCCGTCGACGAAGTACAGCGCGAGCGGCACGATCGTGTGGCCCTTGGCCTGCGTCTCGTGGTCGAGCTCCTCGATCTGGCGCCGGTGCAGGAGGAGCTTGCGCTTGCGGCGGGGCGCGTGGTTGGTCCACGTGCCCTCGGTGTACTCGGGGATGTGGACGCGCTCGAGCCACGCCTCCCCGCCGTCGATCGACACGAACCCGTCGACGAGCGACGCGCGGCCCGCGCGCAGGGCCTTGACCTCGGTCCCGGTCAGCACGATGCCCGCCTCGAAGGTGTCGTCGATGTGGAAGTCGTGACGTGCCTTCTTGTTGCTCGCGACGAGCTTGCGTCCGGTCTCCTTGGCCATGGGACAAGGCTAGACGCGGCCCGGTGCGCCGGTCGCCCGGTTATGCGGGGCGGGCGGGCGGACGGGTCAGGGCAGCCAGTTCATCGGGTCGACGGTCCCGCCGTTGACGTACACCTCGAAGTGGAGGTGGCACGCCGTCGACGTCCCGGTCGTGCCCGAGTAGCCGACCACCTGCCCGCGCGAGACCCACTGCCCCGAGCGGACCGCGAAGCTCGACAGGTGGTTGTAGCTCGTCATGAGCGACTGCCCGTTGTGGTAGCCGTGGTTGATCATGACCTGGTTGCCGTAGCCGCCGCGCATGTACGCCCACTCCACCTTGCCGTCGCCGGCGGAGATGATCGGCGTCCCGCAGTAGGCGCGGAAGTCCGTGCCCGCGTGGAGCCTGCGGTAGCCGAGCACGGGGTGCAGGCGCCAGCCGTAGCTCGACGTGATGTACGGCGGGTTCATGGGTGACGGCCAGCTCAGGGGGCTGCTGCCCGACGTGTCGGTCGACGGCGGCGCCGCGACGGGCGGGGGCGCCGGCTGGTTGTTGCGGGCGGCCTCCTCGGCGGCGCGGCGGCGCTCCTCCTCGAGGCGGCGGCGCTCCTCCTCCTGGCGGCGTCGCTCCTCCTCCTGGCGCGCGATGATCGCCTGGAGGTCGGACTCGAGCTGGCGCTGCTGCGCGGCCAGCTCGGCCTGCTTGGCCATCTGCTCGGCACGCTTGGCCTCGATCGCGGCGACGCGCTGCTGCTCGGCGGCCTGCAGCTCCTCGAGCGCGACCTTGGCCGCCTCGGCGGCGGCCCGGGCCTGCTCGGCCTCGACCACCTTGGCGTCGGCCTCGGCCTTGAGGACGACGATCTCCTCGCGGACCGCGGTGAGCCGCGCCTGGCGGTTGCGGTTGACCCCGTTGAGCTGCTCGAGGTCGCGCAGCGCCTGCGTCTGCGCGCGCAGCGCGGTCGACGCGAGCTCGGACTGCTGGACGAACTCCTCGGTGGTCCGCGCGTCGAGGACCGCCGACAGCGTCGACGCGGCCATGTCGCCCTTGTAGGCGTCGCGGGCCATCTGGCCGATCGCGACGCGGATGTCGTCGGCGCGGTCGGCGTCGGTGTCGATCTGGCTCGAGATCGACGCCTCCTCGTCCTCGGCGACGACGAGGCGCTCCGCGATGAGGGCGGCCTCGCGCTGCAGGCGGGCCAGCTCGTCCTCCGCGGCCTGCAGGGCCGCGATCGCGCCCGGGATCTGGGCCTGGATGTTCGCGAGCTCGGCCTCGGCCTGCGCGAGCGCGGTGTCGGTCTCGTGGATGTCCGCCTGGATGTCCTCGAGCGCACCCTGGTTGGCGCGCTGCCGTTCCTCGGCCGCGCGGCGCTGGTCCTCGAGGTCGTCGGCCGTCGCGGGCGCGAGGACGCCCGTCCCGAGGGTCGCTGCGGCGAGCACCGCGACGAGCGCGGCGCGCAGACGGCGACGCCGCCGGGACGAGGGAGCGGTCATGGTCCTCACACCTTCGTGTATCGGCTCAGAGTCACGACGGATGAGATCGCGGCGAGCCCGATCGCGACGACGACGAGGAGCGGGGCGATCGTCCACACCGCGCTCGCGTCGATGTAGTCGACGAACTGCACCGACTGGGCGAGCCAGTCCTCCACGAGGTACGTGACGGCGAACCACAGGCCCGCGACCGCCATCGCGGCCCCGAGCGTCGCCGCGATCGCGCCCTCGAGCATGAACGGCAGCTGGATGAACAGGTTCGACGCGCCGACGAGCCGCATGATCCCGGTCTCGCGGCGACGGCTCATGGCCGACAGGCGGATCGTCGTCGTGATGAGCAGGACGGCGGCGAGCAGCATCACGGCCGCGAGGCCGGCGGACATGAGCGTCGCGCGGTTGAGCACGAGAATGAGAGGCTCGATCACCTGCCGCTGGTCGCGGACGTCCTCGACGCCCTGCCTGCCGGTGAAGACGTCCGAGACCACCTCGTACTGCTCGGGGTCGACGAGCGCGACGCGGAACGAGGGTTGGAGCTGGTCGGCCGTGACGCCCTGTGCCCACCACTCGTCGGCGTACCGCTCCTGGAACGCCTCGAAGGCGTCCTCCTTGGATTCGAAGTACACCTGCTCGACGTAGGGCTCGAGCGCGGGGCCCTCGAGCTCGGCGCGCAGCGCGTCGAGCTGCTCGTCCGTGACCTCGCCGCCCGCGCACGTGGGCTGCTCGGACTGCTCGGGGCACAGGAAGATCGAGACCTCGACCCGGTCGTACCAGTCGTCCTTCATCTGGTCGATCTGGATCTGCAGCAGGCCCGCGGCGCCCACGAACGTCAGCGACACGAAGGTCACGAGGACGACCGAGACGGTCATCGAGAGGTTCCGCCGGAGGCCGAGGCCGATCTCGGACAGGATGAACTGCAGTCGCATCGGTCGTCCCCCTCAGCGCGCCGAGCCGTAGACGCCGCGCGACTGGTCGCGGACCATCCGCCCGGTGTCGAGCTCGATCACGCGCTTGCGCATCTGGTCGACGATCTCGTCGTCGTGCGTCGCCATGACGACGGTCGTGCCGGTGCGGTTGATCCGGTCCAGGAGCCGCATGATCCCGACCGACGTGGTCGGGTCGAGGTTCCCCGTCGGCTCGTCCGCGAGCAGGATCGAGGGGCGGTTGACGAACGCGCGCGCGATCGCGACGCGCTGCTGCTCACCGCCGGACAGCTCGTGCGGGCGCCGCTTCTCCTTGCCGCCCAGACCGACGAGCTCGAGGGTGTCGGGCACGGTCCGCATGATGTGGTGCCGCGGCTTGCCGATCACCTGGAGCGCGAACGCGACGTTCTCGAAGACGGTCTTGTTGGGCAGCAGGCGGAAGTCCTGGAACACCGCACCGATCTGGCGGCGCAGGTGCGGCACCTTCCAGGTCGAGAGGGTCGACAGGTCCTTGCCCGCGACGAACACCTGGCCGGCCGTCGGGCGCTCCTCGCGGAGCACGAGGCGCAGGAACGTCGACTTGCCCGAGCCCGACGCGCCGACGAGGAAGACGAACTCGCCGCGCTCGACCTCGAGGTCCACGCCGTCGAGCGCCGGGCGGGCGCCGCGTGCGTAGACCTTGGTCACGTTCTCGAATCGGATCACGAGGTTCGGCCAGTCGTCGGGGGCATGGTCGCGGGCGGGCACGGGGCCCGTCCTGCTCGGAGGGTACGGACGCCACCTGGGACGACCGGGACGTGACACGCCGCGCGGCGCGGGCGATCTCGGGCGGCGGGCGTCAGGACCGGGACGGTCCGGGCATTCCGGGCGGGCCGAGGGCGGGGCGCAGGGTCGCGGCGCGGGTCCGCGGGTGCGGACCGTGGTGCGGTGCGGGCCCGCGGTGCACGCGCCCAGGTCAGGGGCGCGTCGCGACGAACGCCGTGCGCGGCGGGCGGTCGTCGCCCGTGACCTCGGTCACCGGGTGCGCCTCGAACCCTGCCTCGCGCAGCAGCGCGAGCCAGGTGCCGGTCGCGAAGAGGCCCGTCCGGTGGGTCTCGTGGTGGACGGTCACCTCGCCGGCGGGGGACCGCAGGGCCAGGACGTACTCGTCGCGGGCCTCCTCGGCGTCGTCGTCGGGGCGCCAGGACCACACGAGCAGGCGCATGCTGCGGCCGTCGGGAGCGTCGTGCTGCTCGAGGTCGGTCGCCCCGGTGAACGTCTCGGCGACGTCGTCGGGCACGAGGACCGCGGTGCCGCCCGGCCGCAGGTGGACGAACGCGGTACGCAGCGCCGCGGCGAGGTCCACGCGCGTGCGCATGTAGGCGATCGCGTCGTGCACGAGCACCGCGTCGGCGACGACGTCGAGGCGCAGGGTCCGCATGTCACCGACGTGGTGGGGGAGCGTGGGGTTGAGGGCGCGCGACACGTCGAGCATGGGCTCGGAGAGGTCGGTCAGGACGAGCCGCGCGTGCGGCGCGAGGTGGTGCGCGAGGTGCCCGCCGCCGCTGCCGAGCTCGAGGACCAGGGGCGGGCCGCCGTCGGCCGCACGCGGCAGGAGCGTGCGGATCCACGCGGCCTCCGCCGCGTAGTCCTCGACGGGCGAGACGACGGGCCACCACTCGGCGAGGTGGTCGTAGAGCGCGTGGCCCATGGCGTCCTCCTCGTGCGGTCCGCCCGCCGGCGGCGACGCGCGGGCGAGCGGGTGCCGCGTCAGCTCTCGGCGGTCTGGCTCCGGCGCCAGCGGATGCCGGCCTCGATGAAGCCGTCGATGTCGCCGTCGAAGACCGCGGACGGGTTGCCGACCTCGTGCTCCGTGCGCAGGTCCTTGACCATCTGGTACGGCTGGAGCACGTAGGAGCGCATCTGGTCGCCCCAGCTGGCCTTGACGTCGCCCGCGAGCTCCTTCTTCTGCGCGGCCTCCTGCTCCTTGCGCAGCAGGAGCAGGCGCGACTGCAGGACGCGGAGCGCGGCGGCGCGGTTCTGGATCTGCGACTTCTCGTTCTGCATCGACACGACGATGCCGGTGGGGATGTGCGTCATGCGGACCGCGGAGTCGGTCGTGTTGACGGACTGCCCGCCGGGTCCGGACGAGCGGAACACGTCGACCTTGAGCTCGTTCTCGGGGATGTCGACGTGGTCCGTGCCCTCGATGAGCGGGACGACCTCGACGGCGGCGAACGACGTCTGGCGGCGGCCCTGGTTGTCGAACGGCGAGATCCGGACGAGGCGGTGCGTGCCGGCCTCGACGGACAGCGTGCCGAACGCGTAGGGGGCCTTGATCTCGAAGGTCGCCGACTTGAGGCCGGCCTCCTCGGCGTAGGACGTGTCCATGACGGTCGTGCCGTACCCGTGGCGCTCGGCCCAGCGCAGGTACATGCGCATGAGCATCTCGGCGAAGTCGGCCGCGTCCACGCCACCCGCGCCCGCGCGGATGGTGACGACGGCGTCGCGCTCGTCCCACTCGCCCGACAGCAGGGTGCGGACCTCGAGCGCGCCGAGGTCCTTCTTGATGGCGACGAGCTCGTTCTCGGCGTCGGCGAGCGTGTCGGCGTCGTCCTCCTCCTGCGCCATCTCGACGAGCGTCTCGAGGTCCTCGATGCGCTGGTCGAACGTCTCGATGCGCTCGAGCTCGCTCTGGGCGTGCGAGAGGGCGGACGTGACCTTCTGGGCGGCGTCGGTGTCGTCCCACAGGTCGGGGGCGCTGGCCTGCTCGGACAGCTCGGCGATCCGCGAGCGCAGCGCGTCGGGGTCGCTGACCGCGCGGATGGTGCCCAGGGTGCTCCGGAGGGCGGCGATCTCGGCGGGGAAGTCGGTGGCAGCCACGATGGTCGAGGCTACCGCGTGGGTGGGCGGTACGGCCGCGCGGCGAGGGCGGCCGACGGCGGCGCGGGTACATGGCCGGGTGAGCGTCGCCAGCCGTCAGCCGGCACGGGCGCGGGCGGTGGCCTCGAGACGGATGCCGTCCGACCAGGCCGCCGTGACCCAGGAGACGAGGGGTGGCCGGGACACCGCGGTGAGCGTCACCTCGGCGGTGCGCCCGTCGGTCCACGTCCCCACGACGGCGAGCCCGGCGACGTGGGACGGCGACGCCTCGAGGTGGTCGTCGACGGCGTCGCGTACGCCGTCCGGGGTGAGCCGGACGAGGTGCTCGCCGGGTTCGCCGGGCCGCGCGTAGTAGGCCGGGTCGTCGAGGGAGTCGGCGGCGGCGAGCGCCGCGGTGTCGGCGAGGGCGAGCAGGCGCTTGCGCTCGAGGTGGACCGCGGACGCCGAGACGACGGCGGTGACGAGCAGCAGGGCGATGACGACGTAGCCGATCGACAGGAGCATGACCTGTCCGTCCTCTCCGCGTGGTCTCGGCTGGGAGAGCCCGCGTCCGGACGCCCTCACGGCGCGCCGTCCGGTGCGCGGAAGTCGTCGACGGGTGCGGTGAGCCGGGCCGCGACGGGGATCGAGACGGGGACGACACCGGAGAGGAAGGTGGGCACACCGGGCAGGTCGACCTCGGTCTCCACCTCGACCGTGACGCGCGAGCCGGCGGAGGTGCAGTCCGGGTCGCACAGCATCGTGAGGGCCTCCGCTGCGGTCGCCGGGTCGAGGCCCTGGTCGTCGAACGCGAGCGCGACGGCCGCGACCGCGCGCTGCTCGCCGTGCGCCGTACCGGTGACGACCGCGCGTGCGGCCTCGCGTGCGGCGCCGTCGACCGCGAACGTCGCCGCCTGGACCGCGGCGAGGACGAGGACGAGGTAGACCACGGGCACGAGCAGCAGGAGCGAGGCGCCGATGAACTCCAGCACGGCGTTGCCGTCGTCCCCGCGCGGGGGTGCGGGCAGCGCGACGTCGGCGCGCGCGGGCTCGGCGGCGCCGCCGTCCCCGCGTGGACGTGGGTCGAGCGCCCGCCCCGCCCTCGCGCGCCGCTGAGGCAGGGCGCCTCTCGTCCCGCCGCGCCTCACGGGAGCTCCGCGAGCGCGTGCCCGTCGACCTCGACGACCCCGCCCGGCCCGAGGAGCCCGACGACGGGCAGCGGCGCGCGGACCGTGACCCGGACGACAGGCAGCCCGTCGACTGTCGTGCGGGTCGCGGTCACGTCGTCCGCGTAGCCCTCGGCGAGGGACATCGCGATGAGCTCGCGGGTCCGCGTGGCGCCGTCTGCCGGCGTGCGGTCGGCGAGCGCCCCGTGGCGCGCGCCCTCGGCGGCGCAGTCGACGAGCGTCGTCCGGACGTGCATCGCCAGCGTCAGCTGGAGCAGCGCCGCGAACAGGACGGTCGTGAGGGCCGCGACGAGCGCGAAGCCGACGACCGCCGCCCCGGCGTCGTCGTGGACCGTCCGCGCGTCCCGGGGTCGCACGTCAGGGCCTGACCGCCGTGACGCGGGAGATCGCGGTGTCGAAGGTCTCCGTCAGCGCAGGGCCGGCGACCGCCCAGAGCGCGATCACGAGGCCCGCCGTCATCAGGGTCACGAGGACCCAGCCGGGCACGTCCCCCCGGTCGTCGAGGCGGGGTCGGGCGGGTCGTGCGGTGCGCTGCGGTGTCATGTCTCTCCTCGATCGGGTGCCCGTCCGGGCCGGTCACAGATCCATCCGCAGGGCCAAGAGCCCCGGGAAGACGGCGAAGACGACGGTCACGGGCAGGATGAGGAAGACGACCGGGACCATCATCGCCAGCTCCTTGCGCCCACCGGTCTCCATGAGCTCGCGGCGCCCCGCGGCGCGTGCGTCCTGCGCCTGGGCACGCAGCACGTCGGCGAGCGGCGTCCCGCGCTCGACCGCGACCGAGACCGCCTCGCAGAAGCGCGCGAGCGCGACCACGCCCGTCCGGTCCGCGAGCCGGTCGAGCGCCACGGGCAGGCTCGTGCCGGACCGGGCGTCGGCCACGACCGTGCGGAGCTCGGCGGCCAGCGCGCCGCGCGCGGTGCGGACGACGCGCTCGAGCCCACCGAGCGCACCTTCGCCTGCGGTCACGGCGAGCGCGAGGAGCTCCGCCACGGTGGGCAGCTCGGCGAGGAGCAGGCGCTCGCGGCGCCGCACCTGGGCGGTGAGCAGCTGGTCCTGGCACACGAGACCGGTCAGGGCGCACACCGCGACGAGCGCCGTGCCGGCCGCCGTCCCGGTCCCGCGCGTCGCCGCGAGCACGAGCGCGAGCCCGAGGCCCGCCGCGGCGCCGACGACCGTCCACACCACCTGCTCGGCACGGAACTGCTCGACGCTCTGCGTCCGTCCCGCGCGGACGAGGCGCCGGCGCACGTCGGACGACGGGGAGCCCACGCGCTCGGCGACCCGCACGGCGTCCGCCATCACGGGGGCGAGGAGGCGCTCCACCACCGGGAAGGGCGTGCGCGCCGCGCTGACCGTGAGCAAGGACGACCGGGTGGGTCGCGGCCGCAGGTACGGCGCGAGGCGGCTGTCGAGCGAGGGCCGCCGGGCGGCGACCCGGGCGAGCACGAGCCACAGGCCGAGCCCCGCGACCGCACCGACAGCGGCTCCGGTCGCGGTCGGCGACGAGAGCACGAGCGCGGTCACCGCAGCACCCGCGCATCCTCGGGCAGGCGCGCGACCCGCAGCATCGCCTGGTACGCGACGACCGTCACGAGGGCACCGCCGACGACCACGAGCGCACCGGCCGGTGTGTCGTAGGCCCGGGCCGCCTCGGGCCTGGAGGCGAGGAGCGCGAGGACGAGCCAGGGGGCGGCCGCAGCGAGCCGGGCCGCGTTGACCGTCCAGCTCTGCCGCGCCTCCAGCTCGCCGCGCGTCCGCAGGTCCTCACGGAGGAACTGCGAGAGCGCGCGCAGGAGCCGGCCGAGATCGGTGCCGCCGACGTCGGCGGTCAGGCGCAGCGCCTCGACGATCCGGTCGGCGACCGGGTCGGCGAGCCGTGCCTTGAGCGCGTCGAGGCACTCGGAGAAGCGTCCCGTCACGCGGTGGTCCTCCGCGAACGCCGTGAAGACGGGGCGGAGCTGCGCCGGCCCGCGCTCGCCCAGGCGTGCGACGGACTCGGGGAGCGACAGGCCGGCCCGGATGCCCGACGCGAGGTGGTCGACGACCTCGGGCCACACCTCACGGAGCTGGGCGCGGCGTCGGCGCGCGCGCGACCGGACGAGCGCCGTCGGCCCGTACCCGGCCAGCGCCGCGAAGGCCGCGCCGACCGCGGGCGCGCCGGTCAGGGCCGTCACGACGACCAGGACGGCGCCCCCGAGCCCGACGCTCACCCCCACGAGCGCGCCGGGGCTCACCTCGGACGCGCCGGCCTGCACGAGCAGGTCGGTCGTGCGTTCGGACCAGGCGCTGCGCCCCGTGCGGGCGGGCGGAGGGGACGTCCACGACCACAGCACGAGGCAGAGGCCCGCACCGAGCAGCAGACCCGCGACGACGCCCACCCTCAGGCCCCCGCCGTCGCGTGGTCGTGCGCGCCGACGAGCATCGCGACGACGTCGATCCCGGCGCGGGCGTAGCGCTCGGGGTGGGGCGGGAAGCCGTCGGCGCGCACGAGCCGGCCGTCGCGCTCGCGGAAGACGTCGGCCGTCTCGACGACGCCGGCCTCGACGCGGCCCGTCACGGCGACCACCTCGCGCGTGCGTCGCCGGCCGTCCGCGTCGACGTCCAGGTGCACGACGAGGTCGACCGCCGACGCGACCGTCGGCACGACGAACGCCGCCGACACGTTCTCCCCGGCGAGGAGCGGGAGGGTGCACAGCTTGGTCAGCGCCTCGCGCGCGCTGTTGGCGTGGATGGTGCACATGCCCGGCACGCCCGCGTTGAGCGCGATGAGCATGTCGAGGCTCTCGGCCTCGCGCACCTCGCCCACGACGATGCGGCTCGGGCGCATGCGCAGCGCCTCCTTGACGAGGCGGCGCAGCGTGATCTCCCCGGTCCCCTCGAGGTTCGGCTGGCGGCACTGCAGCGAGACGACGTCGCGCACGGGGACCTGCAGCTCGAAGACCTCCTCGCACGTGATGACACGGTCCCTGGGCGGCACCGACCCGGCGAGCGCGTTGAGCATCGTCGTCTTGCCGGCCTGCGTCGGGCCGGACACGAGCACGTTGAGCCCCGCGACGACGGACGCGTGCAGGAAGCGCGCCGCGGCCGGGGTCAAGGACCCGAGCGCGACGAGGTCGTCGACCCGCGTGGCCCGGACGACGTACTTGCGGATGTTCACGGCCCAGGAGTCGCGCGTCACGTCGGGGATCGCGACGTGCAGGCGCTGGCCGCCCGGGAGCGACGCGTCGACGAACGGGCTCGACAGGTCGAGCCGCCGCCCCGAGACGCGGAGCATGCGCTCGACCAGCTCGCGGACCTGGTCGTGCGTGAGGATCGTCGTGGTGAGCTCGGGTCGCCCGTGGCGCGCCACGAAGACCTGTGCGGGGGAGTTGATCCAGATCTCCTCGACCTCGTCGTCGTCGAGGTACTGCTGGAGCGGCCCGAGACCGCCGACAGCGTCGTGCAGCGCACGGCGCGCGGCACCCGCGTCCTCGAGCTGCGGCACGTCCCCGCGCAGCGCTCGGTCGTCGTAGTCGGCCAGGACGGCGCCGACGAGCGCCTCGAGCGACGCGACGTCCCGCACGGGGTCGATCCCGCGGCGCCGGACCAGCTCACGGACGTCGTGCTCGAGCTGGACGACGGCGTCCCGCGCGCCGGCCGTGCCGACCGCCCGAGTGGTTCCCGGCGTGCCTGAAGCGACCACGTGTCCCCCCGCGTCCGACGATGCGGGCCCCCCGCACGGTCGCCGAGCATAGGGGAGCACGAGGACGAGTCGGGGCGAATCGGACAGCCTGTGGACAACCCGTCCGGGTGGTCGGCGGCTGGTCGGGCTGGGCCACGGACCGCCGTCAGCGCCGTGCGCTCACCTCACGCGTGGTGCGCGTGCCTCCGGTGCCGCTCACGGCCCTTGCGGCCGGCGCGCGGGGCGTCGCCGCCGCGGGCGAGGGCGGAGCGCCGCCGCTCGAGCCTGCGCTCGAGCTCGCGCTCGGCGTGGCGGTAGACGACGAGGTACAGATCCGGGTGCACGGGGTCCTCCTGCACTGCTGGCGGCCGGGACCGCCGGGGGGTCACCGCGCAGGCGGGTCGCGTCGTCGCGGTGGGCGGACCGGGGTGGTGGTCCGCTGCTCCGAGCGTGGCACCGCGGCGTCGTCGTCGTGGGTACTTCAGGGGTGAAGTAGGTCTCACGCCCGGGCGGCGACGCCCCGCCCGGCCCAGCCCCGCGTCCCCGGCGGGGCCGCTCAGCGTCCCGTGCCCGCCGGACCGCTCGGGCCGCCCGCGCCCACCGGCTCGCGGGGCTCGCCCGCGGGGCCGGCGGGGCCGTCGGGAGCGGCCGACGACGCCGTCGTCGCCGACCGCCGCATGCGGGACCGCAGCGCGAGCGCGGCCAGGAGCACGACGCCCGCGAACAGGGCCCACGGCAGGAGGACGCCGAGCACGAGCAGCGCCGCGCCGAGCGTCGTGAGGAGCGCGTCCCAGCCCGACTGGAGCCCGCCGAGGAAGCCCGTGCGCTCGGGCGCGGTCTCCGGCGCGGCCTCGGCGGTCCACAGCTCGACGCGCAGCGTCGACATCTCGACGCGGTCCGCGAGCGACGCCCGCTGCGACTGCAGGCGCTCGAGCTCGACCTGACGGTCGGTGAGGGTCTGCTCGGCGGAGACGAGGTCCGACGTCGTGCGCGCCTCGGCGAGCATCGCCTCGAGGCGCCCGATCGAGATCTGCAGGCCGCGCACGCGCGCGTCGAGGTCCTGGGCCTGGCCGGTCACGTCGGTGGTGCTCATGCGCACCGAGACGACCTCGCCGAGCTCCTCGAGGCGCTCGAGCACGCCCGTGACCTCGGCCGCGGGCACGCGCACGACCACGCTCGCCGACGCGTCGAGCGCGTCCTCGCCGCTGCCGGCCTGCTCCACGCGCTCCTCGACGTGGCCGCCGACGCGCTCCGCCACCAGCGCGACGTCGCGCGCGGCGCCCCGCGGGTCCTCGACCGTGAGGGTGACCGACCCCTCGGTGACGACCTGCCGCGGCGAGGCCGTGAGGTCCACGCCGTCCGCCGCCGGGGCCTCGGCACCGCCGCCCGCGCCGCCGGTCGCCTCGTCCGCGGCGGTGCCCTCCTCGACCGCGTAGCCCGCCTCGCCGCCGTCCGCCGACTCGGCCGTCGCTCCCGACGCCGAGCACCCGGCCAGGGCGAGGAGGGCGGCGAGGGCGAGGGCGGGAGCGGTGCGCATGCCCGAACGCTAGGAGCCGCCGCGGGCCCGACCGGACCGATCGGGTGGATCGTGACGGGATCGATGCGGTCGGGTGCGGACGGTGACCCGTCCGTGACCGCCGCGTCGGCGGGCCGTGACCTGAGAGCCTGCTGAGGACGACGTCCCGCTGCGGGGAGGAGCGGTGCGGTGGTGCGTGTGACGATGACCCGATGGCGCCCCCCGCACGTCCCGCTGCCCGCCCCGCCCCCGCGAGGGAGGCCGTCGGCGCGGCGCGTCGTGCGGCGGGCCGCACCGGGACGGCGGCGCGCACCGTCCAGCAGCGCGCCGCGCACGCGCTGCTCACGCGCGTCGCGGGGCCCGACCCGTCGGCCGCGCGCGACGCGATCCACGCGACCCCCGGCCCGCGCTGGTTCGACCCCGCGAGCCCCGTCGGCCGCGTCCACGGCGACGCGTCGATGTTCGCGGGCGGCGTGCGCGCGCTGCTCCTGCAGTCGCTGCACCCGCGGGCCATGGCCGCCGTCGCCGGCCACTCGGGCTACCGCGCCGACCCGTGGGGTCGCCTGCAGCGCACCGCGACGTTCCTCGCGACGACGACGTTCGGGACGGTCGCCGACGCCGAGCAGGCGATCGAGGTCGTCAAGGCCGTGCACCGCCGCATCCGCGGGACCACGCCCGACGGCGAGCCCTACGACGCGTCCGACCCGCACCTCCTGCGGTGGGTGCACGTCGCCGAGGTCGACAGCTTCCTCGCCGCGCACCAGCGGTACGGGCGCCGCCCGCTCGACGCCGCGGGCTGCGACGAGTACGTCCGCCAGGCCGCCGTCGTGGGGGAGCGCCTCGGGGCGACGGGACTGCCCCTGACGTACGCCGAGCTCCAGCAGCAGCTGGACGCCTACCGGCCCGAGCTGCGCGCGACACCCGCCGCGCTCGAGGCCGCGCACTTCCTGCTCCGCGAGCCGCCCCTGCCCGCCGTCGTGCGGCCGGCCTACGGGCTCATCACCTCCGCGGGCATCGCGCTCATGCCGCGCTGGTCGCGCGCACCGCTGCGCCTGCCCGACGTCCCCGCGGTCGACGCCGCGGTGCTGCGCCCCGTCGGCCGGTTCGCGACCGGGGCGATCCGCTGGGCGCTCGCCGCCGCGCCCCCCGCGCAGCCGCCGGGCCCGCTCGTGCTCACCCCGCCGGCTGCCCCGACGGGCACCGCGCACGTCACCCGACCGGCCGCCGACGACGACGCGGCCGCGACCACGACCACCCGGACGGACGCCGCGCTCGCGGGCGGCTGACCCGCGCGCCGTACGCTCGACGCGTGCCTCCCGAGCCCGCCGTCCCGGCCCTGCGGCTGCGCGGCCTCGGCAAGCGCTTCGGTCGCACGGTCGCGGTCGACGCGCTCGACCTCGACATCCCCGCGGGCTCCTTCTACGGCGTCGTCGGTCCCAACGGCGCGGGCAAGACGACGACGCTCTCGATGGCCACGGGTCTCCTCGAGCCCGACACCGGGACGGTGCACGTGCACGGCGTCGACGTGTGGCGCGAGCCGGCACGCGCCGCGGCGCTCGTCGGGGTGCTCCCGGACGGGCTGCGCCTCTTCGACCGTCTGACCGGTCCCGAGCTCATCGCGTACGCGGGTCTCCTGCGCGGGCTGCGACCCGACGTCGTCGCCGCGCGCCGCGACGACCTGGTCGCCGCACTCGACCTCGGCGGCGCGGGACGCACCCTCGTCACCGACTACTCGGCGGGCATGACCAAGAAGGCCGCGCTCGCGTGCGCCCTCGTGCACGCGCCCCGCCTGCTCGTCCTCGACGAGCCGTTCGAGGCCGTGGACCCGGTCTCGGCCGCGGCGATCCGCGGCATCCTGCGCTCGTTCGTCGCCGAGGGCGGGACCGTCGTGCTGTCGAGCCACGTCATGGCGCTGGTCGAGGCGACGTGCGACCACGTCGCCGTCGTCGCGGCCGGCCGCGTCCTCGCGGCGGGGACGGTCGAGGAGGTCAGCGCGGGGCGCGGCCTCGACCAGCGCTTCGTCGAGCTGCTCGGCGGCGGCGCCGGGCCGGTGGAGCTGTCGTGGCTGCGACCGTCCTCCGGCTGAGGTTCGCGCTCCTGCGCAACACGCTGCGTGCCGAGCCGTGGCGGCTCGTGCTCCTCGTCGTGGGCGTGCTGTGGGCGCTGCTCGCGCTGCCGAGCGTGCTCAGCGGCGCGGTGTGGCTCTCGGGCCAGGGCGTCGACGTCGCGCACGACGTGCTCGTCGTCGCCGGCACGCTGCTCGCCGTCGGCTGGGCCGTCGTGCCCGTCGTCCTGCCGTCGCTCGACGACTCGCTCGACGTGCGCCGGTTCGCGACCAGCGGAGTCCCGCCGCACCGCCTCGTCCCGGGCCTGCTGCTCGCGTCGCTGCTCGGCGTGCCGACGGCCTTCACCGCGATGGTGTGCCTCGCGCCGGTGATCGTGTGGGGCGGGCCGGGCACGCGCCCCGCGCTCGTCGTCGCGGCCGTCCTCGCTCCGGTCCTCGCAGCCACGTGCGTGGTCACGTCGCGCGTCGCGACCGGTGCCGTCGCGCGTGCCCTGGGTGCGCGGCGTGCGCGCGAGGCGGGTCTGGTCCTCGCGCTGGTCGGCGTCCTCGCGCTCGTCGCGGTGGTCGCGGGTGTCGGACGGCTCGGCCTGGAGGGTGCGCTCGAGCGGGTCCCGGCCGTCGCCGAGGTCCTCGGGTGGACGCCGCTCGCGGCCGGCTGGGCCGCCCCTGCCGCGCTCGCCGCGGGGGACGTGCCCGGCGCGGTCGGCCGGGGCGCCGTCGCCGTGGGCTCGCTCGCCGCGGCCGTGCTCGCGTGGACGCGCCTGATGCGGCTCGCTGTCGTGCGCCCTCCGGCGCAGCACGGCGCGCTGCGGCGCCGGACCGACGGGGTCCTGCCCGTGGTCGCTCGCGTCGCCCGCGGGCGCTGGGGCGGCCCCGGTGGTGTCGCGGCCACCGCGGTCGCCCTGCGCTCGCTGCGGTCGTGGACCGCCGACCCGCGCTACGCCGCCGCGCTCCTCGGGAGCGTCGCGGCGCCCGTGCTCATCGTCGTGCTCGTCGCGACCGTCGTCGACACGCCCGCGGCTCTCCCGCTCGGGCTCGCACCGTTCGTCGCGGGGTCGATCGGGTGGGGGCGCCACGACGACGTCGCCTACGACGGGTCGGCGTTCTGGCTGCACGTCGCTGCGCGCGTGCCCGGGTGGTCGGACCGGCTCGGTCGCGCGGTCGGGGTCCTCGTGTGGGCTGTGCCCCTGGTCGTCGTGGTCGGCGTCGGGGGCGCGCTCGTCGCGGGGCGTGCCGACCTCGCCGCCGCGTCGGTCGGCGCCGGGCTCGGGGTGCTCGGTGCCGGGCTCGGCGTCTCGGCCGTGACGAGCGCCGCGCTGGTCTACCCGGTGCCCGCCGCCGGCGGCGACCCGTACGCGGCACCGCCCGGGTCGGTCGGCGCGAGCCTCGTCGCGCAGCTCGTCAGCAGCGTCGCGACGGCGGTCGTGTGCGCGCCCGTCCTCGTGGCGTACGCGTTCGCCGTGTGGCGCGACGCGCGTCTGGGGTGGGTCGCGCTCGCCGTCGGGGCCGTGGTCGGCGGGGCGGCGCTCGCGTGCGGCGTCGTGCTCGGGGGCCGCGTGCTCGACCGCGGCGCCGTCAGGCTCCTGACCCGCCTGCGCTCGTGAGCGTCACCACCGCACCCCCGGCGTGCGGTGCCAGCGCAGGCCCGCGGCGTCCCACCGACGCGCGACCGCCGGCACGCGGCGCGTGAAGCCCGCGAGGTCGCGGCGTCCCTGCGCGCTCCAGGCGACCTCCGCGACGGCGGCGAGCCGCGGGAGCAGCAGCCACGTGACGTCCGCGAGCGAGCGCGTCGTCTCCGACCACACGGCGGCCTCGACCCCGACGACCGCCTCGGGCGGCACCCCCGGGACCGTCGTGGACGGGTCCCACTCGTAGGACCGCTCGAGCGTCACGTGCCCGGCCCACTCGAGGCCGAGCGGCGACGTCGCGTCGTACTTCATGTCGAGGTACACGCGGCTCGCGGGTGACAGGAGCAGGCGCGCGCCGTCGCGCACGGCGGCGACGAGCTCGGCCGTGTCCTCGCGCTCGTCCCACAGCTGCAGGACCGTGCCCGGGGTCAGCGGTGCGTTCGCGGCCTCCTGCCACGCGACGACCGTGCGGCCCTGCGCCTCGACGACGTCGGCGGCGGTGCGGACGAGGCGCGCGTACTCGTCGCGGCCCATCGTGAGGACCTCGTCGCCGCCGACGTGCACGGGCGCGCCCGGCGTCATCACGGCGACGTCGCGCAGGACGTCCTCGAGGAACGGTCGGGTCGCGGGCAGGTCGGCGTGCAGGCGGCTGAACCCGACCTCGATCCCGGTGTAGGCGGGTGCGGGCTCGCCCTCGGGCGTGAGCTCGCCGTACGCGTGCAGCGCCGCGTTGACGTGGCCCGGCAGATCCACCTCGGGGACCACCGTGACGCCGCGCGCCGCCGCGTGCCCGACGAGCGACGCCCAGTCCGCGACCATGAGGAACCCGCCCGGGTCGCCGTCGACGGCCGTGCCGCCCGACCGCTCGGTGAGCGCGGGGCGCGAGGGCACCTCGAGGCGCCAGCCCTGGTCGTCGGTGAGGTGCAGGTGCAGGTGGTTGAGCCGCAGGTCCGCGGCCAGGTCGACCAGCACGAGCAGCTCGTCGAGCGCGAGCGGGTGCCGCGCGACGTCGACCGAGAGCCCGCGCCACGCGTACCGGGGCACGTCGACGACGACGACGGGGTGGACCGCGCCGTCGCGCGCGACGAGGCTCGCGAGCGTCGCGGACCCGTGCAGCAGGCCCGGCAGGTCGACGGCCTCGACCAGCGCGCCGTCGGCGTCGACGACGAGGCGGTACGCCTCGCGGACGGCGGCCTCGCCGACGTGGTCACGACCGTGCGGGCGGTCGAGGGCCTCCGCCAGCCCCGGCACGGCGTCGACCAGGCGCAGGCGGACCGGGCGCGGCGACCCCTGGGTCGCCGCCGACGCGCGGGCCGAGCCGGACGTCCCGGCCCCGGTCCGTGCGGCCTCGGCACGCGCGAGGCGGTCCGCCACGACCGCGGTCACCTCCTGCGCGCGCCCGTCGGCGACCACGGGGGAGCCGGCGCCGAGCGGGACGGGCGTCCCCGTCGGGGCGTCGACGACGAGCGGGAGCGGCACGAGCCCGTCCTCGGTCCCGGCGACCCAGCGGCCGGAACGGAGCACGCGGACCGCCCGCAGGTCGTCGTCGACCAGCACGAGGTCCGCCCGCCGTCCCGCCTCGAGTGCGCCGACGTCCGTACGGCCCAGCACCTCGGCGGGCGTGAGCGACGCCGCGCGGACGGCGTCGACGAGCGGTACGCCGGCCGCGACGGTGGCGCGCACGACGTCGAGGAGGTGCGCCGTCCCGCCCGCGATCGCGCCCCCGCCCGCGAGCCGCGCGACGCCGTCGGCGACCTCGACGTCCATGCTGCCCAGGCGGTACGCGCCGTCGGGCATGCCGGCCGCCGCCATCGCGTCGGTCACGAGCGCGACCGACCCGGGAGCGACGTCCATGACGGCCCGGACCGTCTCGGGGGCGAGGTGGACGCCGTCGCCGATGAGCTCGACCACGACGTCGCCGCGCGCCGCGGCCGCGAGGCACGCCGCGACGGCGCCCGGGTCGCGGTGGTGCAGCGGGGCCATCCCGTTGAACAGGTGGGTCACCGTGGGGCGCGGCGAGCGCGCGGGCGGGACGGCGAGCGCCGCTCGGCATGCCACGACGGCCTCGCGCACCAGGCCGGCCGGGGCGTCGGTGTGGCCGATCGACGGCACGGCACCCGCGCGGGCGAGCGCCTCGACGACGCCGTCGGGCCCCAGGACGCCGTCGACCTCGGGCGCGACCGTCATCGTCGCGAGGTGGCCGCGCGCCGTCCGGGCGACCTCCTCGACGAGCGCGACGTCGCCCGGGACGAGCAGCGCGGGGTCCTGCGCGCCGCACCGGGCGGAGGACAGGAACGGGCCCTCGAGGTGGATGCCCGCGATCTCGCCGGCCTCCGCCAGCTCGGCGAGGACCGCGGTGCGCGCGACGAGCGTCGCGCCGTCGGCCGTGACGAGCGACGCGACGAGCGACGTCGTGCCGTGGCGCAGGTGCTCGGCGACGGCCCGGCGCGCCTCGTCGGGAGTCGGTGCGTCGGGGAAGCCCGCGCCGCCACCGCCGTGGCAGTGCAGGTCGACGAGACCCGGCAGGAGCGTGAGCCCGGTGGGGGAGGGCAGCGAGGGCCCCGACGCCCCGAGGTGCGGCGGCGCGTCGTCGGCGGGCCCGACCCACGTGATCCGGTCGCCCTCGACGACGACGACACCGTCGGCGAGCACGCGGTCCGGGAGCACCACGCGCCCGCGCAGGAGGGTCGGCGCGCCGGACGCGGTCCGGTCCGGCTCGTGCTCGCGCGTGTGCTCGCTCATGTCGTCCTCCGGTCCGGTGGGGCTGCTCGTCCGATCATCGGGTGTTGACGTCAGCATAGTAAGGAAGGTTCACTAACGAATGTGAGAACGCTCCGGCCGACGACGAAGGTGCTGCCCGAGGACGCCCGGACGCACCACCGTGCGATGGTCCTGCAGCGCCTCTTCCACGACGGCCCGCTGTCGCGCGCCGACCTCGCGCGGTCGACCGGCCTCACCAAGGTGACGGTGTCCGACCTCGTCGCGTCGCTCGTCGCGGACGGCCTCGTCGCCGAGCTCGGCGTCCGCGCCGAGGGGAGGGTCGGCAAGCCCGCGACGCTCGTCGGGCTGCGCACCGAGGCGTTCCAGGTCGTGGCGGTGGACCTCGCGGCGGACGCCGTCATGCACGGCGCCGTGCTCGACCTCACCGGGCAGGTCCTCGAGCGACGTGCGGCCCCCGTCGACGGACGCACGGGCCAGGAGGCCGTCGACGCGCTCGTGACCTTCTGCGCCGAGCTCGTCGACGCCGCGACCCAGCCCGTCCTCGGCGTGGGCGTCGGCTCGCCCGGCGTGGTCGACGCCGACGGGACCGTGCTGGAGGCGCCCAACCGCGGGTGGTTCGACGTGCCGCTCGCCGCGACCCTCGCCGACGCGCTCGGCCTGCCCGTCCACGTCGCCAACGACGCCAACACCGCGTGCCTCGGCGAGTTCACGTACGGCGGTGCCGACGGCCGCGGCCTCGTGGTCCTCACGGTGGGCGAGGGCGTCGGGGCGGGGATCGTCGTCGACGGGTCGCTCGTGCAGGGCGACGGCCACGCCGCGGGCGAGATCGGGCACGTCACCGTGGTCGACGAGCGCGACGCACCCGGCACGTCGCTGCTCGCCCCGCCCGAGCGCTGCGCGTGCGGCCGGAGCGGCTGCCTCGAGACGGTCCTGTCGGTCCCGGCGCTGCGCCGCCGGACGGCGGGCCTGGGCGCGGACGAGCGCGAGCAGGTGCTCGCCGCCGTCGGTCGACGTCTCGGCATCGTGCTCGCGCCGGTCGTGAGCGCCCTCAACCTCTCGGAGATCGTCCTCTCGGGCCCTCCGGAGCTCCTCGACGGGCCCCTCCGCTCGGCGGCGCTCGACGCCCTGAGGGAGCGGACCATGCCCGTCATCGGCGGCCGCGTGCAGCTGCGGATGACGAGCCTCGGGGAGGACGGCGCCCTCAGCGGGGCCGCCGTGCTGGTCCTGTCCGGCCAGCTCGGGGTCACCTGACCCCGAGCCGGCCGGTCGTGCAGCGAGAAACCCCCCAGCGGCGGTGCCGCCAGCACCGTCCTCCACCAGGAAGGAACCTCACGTGAGAATCGTACGTAGTGGTGCTCTCACGCTCGCCGCGGTCCTCGCGCTGTCCGCCTGCGGCGGTGGCGAAGGCGACGACGGCTCGGGCGGCGAGGGCAGCGGCAGCGGCAGCGGCGACGCGGTCTCCGAGGGCGCCGAGATCCGGCTCTGGCTCAACGGCGGCGACACGTCGGACGAGCTGCGCACGTGGCTCGTGGAGACCTTCGAGGAGCAGAACCCCGGCTCGACCCTCGTGATCGAGGAGCAGGACTGGAACGGCCTCGTGCCGCGCCTGCAGACCGCGCTGACGTCGGAGTCCCAGACGCCCGACGTCGTCGAGATCGGCAACACCCAGGCCGCCGCGTTCACCTACGCCGGCGCGTTCGCCGACGTCACCGACCTGTACGAGGAGGTCGGCGGCGAGGACCTCCTCCAGGGCTTCGTCGAGGCCGGCTCGGTCGACGGCACCGTGTACGCCCTGCCGTACTACTCCGGCGCGCGTGCGGTCTTCTACCGCAAGGACCTGCTCGAGGCGGCGGGGCTCGAGGTGCCCACGACGCTCGACGAGTTCACCGAGACGGCGATCGCGCTGCAGGAGGCCAACCCCTCGGGGACGCCGGCCTTCTCGGGCTTCTGGTTCCCGGGACAGGACTGGTACAACGGCACCGCCTGGATCTACACGTACGGCGGTGAGCTCGCCGTGCAGGACGGCGACCAGTGGACCGGTGCGCTGAGCAGCCCCGAGTCGCAGGAGGCGCTCGCCGAGGTGCAGCGTCTGTTCACCGAGGCCACGTCCGCCCCGCGCGACGCCGACTCGAACGAGCCGTGGGTGCCGTTCAACAACGGCGAGGCCGCGATGTTCTCCGCGCCGACGTGGGCGCGCTGGAGCATCGACCTGCCCGAGTGCAACAAGGGCGTCGACCCGGAGGACACCTCGGACGAGGCCACGGCCCTGAGGGCCGAGCAGCAGGCGTGCAACGAGGAGCGGACCGGCATCTTCCCGCTGCCCGGCCCGACCGCGGGCGAGGTCGCGACGGTGTTCGCGGGCGGCTCGAACATCGCGATCCCGGCCAAGAGCCAGAACCAGGAGCTCGCGGCCGAGCTCATCCGGCTGATCTTCAGCGAGGAGTACCAGACGATGCTCGCCGAGGGCGGGCTGATCCCCGGCAACAGCACCTACACGTCCGCGATGGGTGACGACGCGTACTCGCAGGCGGCCATCGCGGCCGCGCTCGACGCGAAGCTCACGCCGCCGGCCGAGAAGTGGGCCGACGTCGAGGGCGCGCGCATCCTCGAGGACTTCTTCCAGAAGGTCGCGAGCGGGGCGGACCTCGTGACGACGGCGGCGGAGACCGACCGGCTCATCGCCGACACGCTGAGCTGACGCCGCACGCCGGGCGGCGCCCCGACGGGTGACGTCCCACGTCACCCGTCGGGCGGACCGCCCGGCGTGCACCGGGCCGCGCGGATGCCTCGCCCGTGCCCCGGCACCCGACCTCCGACCTCCGTGGAGCCCTCATGTCCGCCCTGCCCGCCGGTCGCGCCGCGACGCCGGCGCCACCGCCCTTCTCGCCGGCCCCGGCGACCGGCCGACGACGCCGCCGCCCCGCGCTCGGCGCACACCTCCTGCTCGTGCCGGCGACGGTCGGGATCCTCGTCGGGCTCGGCTACCCGCTCGCGCGCCAGCTCGTGCTCTCCTTCCAGGAGTACGGGCTCGCCCAGCAGTTCGGGCGACCGGCCGAGTGGGTCGGCCTCGACAACTACACGACCCTGCTGTCGGACCCCTACGTGTGGGCCGTCATCGGCCGCTCGATCGCGTTCTGCCTCGTCAACGCCCTGCTGACGATGGCGATCGGGATGGCGCTCGCGGTGCTCATGGCGCGCGTGGGCCGAGCGGCCCGGATGACGCTCCAGGTGAGCATGCTGCTCGCGTGGGGCACCCCGGTGCTCGCCACGATGACGGTGTGGCAGTGGCTGTTCGACTCCCAGTACGGCGTCGTCAACTGGCTGCTCGCCGAGCCGCTCGGCATGGAGGGCATGCGGTACCACTCGTGGCTCATCGAGCCGCTGTCGTTCTACGCGGTCGCGACCGTGGTCGTCGTGTGGATGTCGGTGCCGTTCGTGGTGTTCACGGTCTACGCGGGCCTGCTCCAGGTGCCCGCCGAGACGATGGAGGCGGCGCAGCTCGACGGCGCGAACGCGTGGCAGCGGTTCCGGCTCGTCACGGTCCCGATGGTCAAGCCGGTCCTCTTCGTCGTCCTGCTCCTCCAGGTCATCTGGGACCTGCGGGTCTTCACGCAGATCTACGTCCTGCAGCGGGCGGGGGCGCCCACACGCGAGACGCACCTGCTCGGGACGTACATCTACTCGCTCGCCAAGGAGTTCTCCATGGCCGGCGCGATGGCGACGATCATGCTCGTCCTCACGCTCGCGCTGACCGCCTTCTACATCCGCCGCATGCTGCGCCAGGAGGAGGACCTGTGAGCCGGCCGACCAGCACCGTCGAGGTGGCCAGGGGACGCGACGCGAGCGCGGGCGACCCGCCACGGCGCGCCGTCGTGCGACCCGACGGCACGGGCGGACGTCGCCGCGGCGGGGCCGGTGCGGTCGCTGTCCGGTGGCTGCTCGGCGCGCTCGCCGTCGTCGTCGCGCTGCTGTGGGTCTTCCCGATCTACTGGATGGTCGTCAGCGCGTTCCTGCCGACCAACCGGCTGCGCACGCCCGACCCCACGTTCTTCCCCGTCGACGGGACGCTGTCCAACGTGCGCCGCGTGCTCGCGGACCCCACCTTCTACACGGCCTTCCGCACGAGCCTCGCGGTGACCGCGATCGTGCTCGTCGTCGCGATCCTGTTCGCGTTCCTCGCCGCGCTCGCGGTGAGCCGGTTCCGGTTCCGGGGCCGGAGGTCGTTCGTGGTCACGGTGCTCGTCGTCCAGATGATCCCTGCCGAGGGGCTGTTCATCTCGCAGTACCAGATGCTCGACGGCTGGGGACTCGTCAACCGCGTCGCGGGGCTGAGCATCGTGTACGTCGCGGCCGTCCTGCCCTTCACGATCTGGATGCTCCGGGGGTTCGTGCAGGGCGTCC
The DNA here is from genome assembly GCF_014636275.1 of Cellulomonas carbonis. GTDB lineage: Bacteria > Actinomycetota > Actinomycetes > Actinomycetales > Cellulomonadaceae > Actinotalea > Actinotalea carbonis. Next base: position 1,027,259 of record NZ_BMEB01000001.1, on the reverse strand, counting down.
CGGTCGAGCTCGAGGAGGCCGGGACCGTGGACGGGCTGTCGCGGACGGGTGCGTTCTTCCGCATCACGTTCCCGCTCCTCGCCCCCGGGCTCGTCGCGTCGGGCGTCTACGGCTTCCTCCAGGCGTGGAACGAGTACACGCTCGCCCTCGTCGTCATGACGGACCCGGCCCGGCGCACGCTGCCGCTGTGGCTGCAGGGCCTCGTCGAGGCGAACCGGGCCACCGACTGGGGCGTCGTCATGGCAGGTGCGACCCTGATCGCCGTGCCGGTCATCTGCTTCTTCCTCGTCGTCCAGCACCGCATGACGGCCGGTCTCGTGGCCGGGGCGGTGAAGGGCTGATGCGCGGCGACGTCGCGTCCGCGCGCGAGGTGGTCGTGGGCCTGGACATCGGCGGCACCAAGGTGCACGGCGTGCTGCTCGTGGACGGCGCGGTGGTCGCGGAGGACCGGTTCGCGGTGCGGCACGGTGCCGACGGCGTCGTGGCGACCGCGACGCTCGCGGTCGACGCGCTCGCGGGACGGCTCGCGGCGCTCGTGCCCGGCGCCGAGGTCGGGGCGGTCGGCGTGGGCGTCCCCGGGCTCGTGCTCCCGGGCGCCGGCACGGTCGCGCACGCGGTGAACCTGGGCATCGTCGAGCCCGAGCCGCTCGGTGCGCGCCTCGCGGGTGCGCTCGGGGTGCCCGTCACGGTCGAGAACGACCTCAACGTCGCCGCGCTGGGCGCCGCGCACGTGCTCGGCCTCGAGGGCGACCTCGCGTTCCTCGCGCTCGGCACGGGTGTCGCCGCGGGCCTGCTGCTGGACGGCCGGCTGCGCCGTGGTCACCGCGGCGCCGCGGGTGAGGTGGGGCACGTGCCGTACGCGGCGGACGGCCCGCGCTGCGCGTGCGGTCAGGTCGGGTGCCTCGAGCTCTACGCGTCGGGGTCGGCGATCGACGCGGCCTGGCCGTCGCCCGACGGCGTCCCGGCGCCCGCGCACCTGTTCCGGGCGGCGGCCGCGGGGGACGTCGACGCCGTGCGCGTCCGGGACCGCTTCGCCGACGCCGTCGCGACCGCGGTCCAGACGCTGACCCTCACGGTCGACGTCGAGCACGTCGTCCTGGGCGGCGGCGTGAGCGAGGTCGGCGAGCCGCTCCTCGTCGCGGTGCGCCGCGCCCTCGGTCGTCGTGAGGCGGCGTCGTCCTTCCTCGCCACCCTCGGGCTCGCCGACCGCGTCCGGCTCGCGCCGCCGGGAGCGCGCGTCGCACCGGTCGGCGCCGCGCTCGCGGCGCTGGTGGGTCGGGACGCCGGGCGCGGACCGGGACACGCCGCGGGCCCCTTGCCTGCCCGGCCGACGACGGCCACGGTGGCGTGATGGAGGTCGTCATCGCACCGGGTCCGCAGCTCGCCCGCCTCGCCGCCGACGCCGTCGGCGCACTGCTGTCCCGCCGGCCGGACGCCGTCCTGGGCCTCGCGACGGGGTCCAGCCCGCTCGCCCTGTACGACGAGCTGGCGCGCCGGCACGCCGAGGAGGGGCTGTCGTTCGCCCGGGCGCGTGGCTTCCTCCTCGACGAGTACGTGGGCCTGCCGGCCGACCACCCCGAGCGGTACCGGGCGGTGATCGACCGCGAGCTCGTCTCGCGCGTCGACCTCGACCCGGACGCCGTCCAGGGACCTGACGGCACGGCGGAGGACCTGCCCGCGGCGTGCCGCCGCTACGAGGAGGCGATCGCCGCGGCGGGCGGCGTCGACCTGCAGGTCCTCGGGATCGGGACCGACGGCCACGTCGCGTTCAACGAGCCGGGGTCGTCGCTCGCGTCGCGCACGCGGGTCAAGACGCTCACCGAGCAGACCCGGCAGGACAACGCGCGCTTCTTCGACGGCGACGCGGAGGCGGTTCCCCAGCACGTCCTCACGCAGGGGCTCGGGACCATCCTGGCGGCGCGCCACCTCGTGCTGCTCGCGACCGGACGTGCGAAGGCCGAGGCCGTGCACCACCTCGTCGAGGGCGCGGTGAGCGCGCTGTGGCCCGCGACGGTGCTCCAGATGCACCCGCACGTGACGGTGCTCGTCGACGAGGCGGCCGCGAGCCGCCTGCAGCTCGCCGACTACTACCGCGACGCATGGCGGCACAAGCCCGCGTGGCAGGGCCTGTGACCGCGCCGGGGTCGCGTTCGTCACCCCGCCCGGCGCCGCCGGGCTCCCCGGTCGTGTCGGGCCCGCGACGTAGACTGGCGCGCATGAGCCAGACCCCCAGCGGACCCTCGGACCCGTTCGAGCACAGGAACCCGGGGGAGCCCGCCGACGGCGGCGGCACCTCCACGAGCGTGCTCGAGCGGACCGAGACCCGCGAGGAGGTCGAGCCCGGGGACCACGAGCGCTTCTCGCACTACGTGCGCAAGGAGAAGATCCTCGAGTCCGCGATGACCGGCAACGCCGTCGTCGCGCTGTGCGGGAAGGTGTGGGTGCCCGGACGGGACCCGCAGAAGTTCCCCGTGTGCCCCATCTGCAAGGAGATCTACGAGGGCCTGCGCGAGCCGCAGGACGGCGGGGACTCCGGCGGCGGCTCCGGTTCCGGTTCCGACTCCACCGGCGGACGGTGACCCGCCCGCACCACGGCGCACGCCACCAGCCCGGCCCGCACCACGGACAGGGCTCGATGGCCGCGCCGTCCGCGACCGCTGCCTCGCACCTGTCGCCCGCGTTCCCGTCGCGTGCGCCGTGGGGCACGGCGCACAAGCTGCGCGCGTGGCAGGCGGCCGCCCTCGAGGCGTACGAGAGCCGCCAGCCGCGGGACTTCCTCGCGGTCGCGACCCCCGGCGCGGGCAAGACGACGTTCGCGCTGCGCATCGCGACGAACCTGCTCGAGCGCGGGGTCGTGCGCCGCGTCACGGTCGTCGCGCCCACCGACCACCTGAAGCGCCAGTGGGCCGACGCCGCCGCGCGCGTCGGCATCCACCTGGACCCGAACTTCCGCAACAGCCAGGGCAGGCACGGGCACCACTTCGACGGCGTCGCGCTGACCTACGCGCAGGTCGCGACCAAGCCCGCGCTGCACGCTGCGCGCACCGCCGCGGCGCCGACCCTGGTGATCCTCGACGAGGTGCACCACGGAGGGGACGCGCTGTCGTGGGGCGACGCGGTGCGCGAGGCGTTCGAGGGCGCGACGCGTCGGCTCGCCCTCACCGGGACGCCCTTCCGCTCGGACACGGCGCCGATCCCGTTCGTGACCTACGCGCCGGACACCGACGGCGTGCGGCGCTCGGTGGCGGACTACACCTACGGCTACGGCGACGCCCTGCGCGACGGCGTCGTGCGCCCGGTGCTCTTCCTGTCGTACAGCGGCCAGATGCGCTGGCGCACGCGCGCCGGCGACGAGGTGAGCGCCCGCCTCGGCGAGGCGCTGACCAAGGACATGACGGCCCAGGCGTGGCGCACGGCGCTCGACCCCGAGGGTGAGTGGATCCCGAGCGTGCTCGCCGCGGCGGACCGGCGGCTGTCCGAGGTGCGCCGCAGCGTGCCGGACGCGGGCGCGCTCGTCATCGCGTCCGACCAGACCGACGCGCGTGCCTACGCGGCCCACCTGCGCCGGATCACCGGCCAGGCGCCGACCGTCGTGCTCTCCGACGACGACGGGGCCTCGAGCCGCATCGACGAGTTCTCGGCGGGCGACTCGCGGTGGATGGTCGCGGTGCGGATGGTGTCCGAGGGCGTCGACGTGCCGCGGCTCGCCGTCGGCGTCTACGCGACCTCGACCGCGACGCCGCTGTTCTTCGCGCAGGCGGTCGGGCGCTTCGTCCGCGTCCGGCGGCGCGGAGAGACGGCGTCGGTGTTCCTGCCGTCGGTCCCGCAGCTGCTCGCGCTCGCGGCCACGCTCGAGCTCGAGCGGGACCACGCGCTCGACCGGCCGACGGGTGAGGACGCCCCGGCCGAGGAGGACCTGCTCCTGCTCGACGCGAACCGCGAGGCGAAGGGCCCGGACGCGGTCGGCCCGGACGGCGTCGACGGCACGTTCAAGGCCCTCGAGGCGCAGGCGAGCTTCGACCGCGTGCTGTTCGACGGGGGCGAGTTCGGCACCGGTGCCGACGTCGGCTCGGAGGAGGAGCTCGACTTCCTCGGGCTGCCGGGCCTGCTCGACGCCGACCAGGTGCGGACCCTGCTGAGCCAGCGGCAGAGCGACCAGGTCCGTCGGGGGCGCGGCCGCGCCGACGCGGCGGACGCGCGCCCGGTGGTCGACCACCGCCGCCTCGCGGACCTGCGCAAGGAGCTGAACTCGCTGGTCAGCGCGTGGGCGCGGCGCAGCGGGCAGCCCCACGGGACGGTGCACACCGAGCTGCGCAGGCGGTGCGGCGGGCCCGAGGTGGCGACCGCGACCGAGGAGCAGCTCGAGGCGCGCACCGCGATGGTCCGGGGCTGGTTCGTCGGCCGGCGGTGAGCCTCGGAGCCGCCCGCCACGAGCGAGGGCGGACGCTTTTACCAGCAGTCCACTACTTCCGCGCGACTTGTCGCGCAAGCCCCCTTTCAGGATGCGGACCGGTTCAAGCGCTGCCAGTCTCGTGATCAGGAAGCCCGCCGACCGGCGGGCGTTTCACGAAAGGGAGAGACCATGCCCACCTGGCTCCTCATCCTCATCGTCGGCATCGTCCTGCTGGTGTTCGGGATCGCGGTCGAGGCCGCTCAGTTCCTCATCTGGCTCGGCATCGTCGTCCTCGTCGTCAGCCTCGTGCTCGGACTGGTCGGTGGTCGCAAGAGGGTCTGACTCCCGCCCGGCGTGAGCCGGGCGGCACGTCAGCGACACGCCGAGGCCCGGCCCCCTTCGCGGGGGCCGGGCCTCGACGCGTGCGGCGGCGGCCCCGCCGGCGGCCCTGGTGAGCCGCCGCCGGCTCACGTCAGCCGGAGGACCGTCGTCGGGATCGCCGGGTCGCCGACCGAGAGCCGCCGCGCACCGCGCGGCAGCTCGGCGCGCGAGGCCTGGTGGCGCTCGACGGCGTTGGCCACGCCGACCGCCCCCGTCCACCGCGTGTCGACGGCCCCGTGCGCGACGAGCGGGACCATGAGGCGGCGCAGCTCGGCCTCCGCCGGGGTCCACGTCGCGACGGCGTCGTCCGGGCCCGTCACGACGACCTCCTCGACCGCACGCCCCTCGGAGTCCAGGCGCCGGGCCGCGCACTTGCGCCCGCCGACCGAGCCCTTGCGCGCCGACGCCTTCTCGACCGGCTCCAGGGTCCCGTCGCGTCCCTCGCGTGCCACGAGCTTGTAGACCATGCCGCACGTGGGAGCACCCGAGCCCGTGACGACGGAGGTGCCCACGCCGTACGAGTCCACGGGGGCCACGGCGAGCGCGGCGATCGCGTGCTCGTCGAGGTCGGAGCTGACGACGATCCGGGTGCCGGTCGCGCCCAGCCCGTCGAGCTGCTCGCGCACCTCCTGCGCGAGCTGGAGGAGGTCGCCCGAGTCGAGGCGGACCGCGCCGAGGTCCCGCCCCGCGACGTCGACGGCGTTCCGCACGCCCTGGGCCACGTCGAAGGTGTCCACCAGCAGCGTCGTCCCGGCGCCCTGCGCGGCGACCTGCGACGCGAACGCGGTGCGCTCGTCGTCGTGCACGAGGGTGTACGAGTGGGCAGCCGTGCCGATCGTCGGCAGGTCGTAGCGGCGTCCCGCCTCGAGGTTGGACGTCCCCGCGAACCCCGCGATGACCGCGGCCCGTGCGGCGGCCACGGCGGCGTGCTCGTGCGCCCGGCGGGACCCCATCTCCAGGCACGGGCGCCCCACGGCCGCGCTCGTCATGCGCGACGCGGCGGACGCGACGGCCGAGTCGTAGTTGAGCACCGACAGGACGAGGGTCTCCAGCAGCAGCGCCTCGGCGAACGTGCCCTCGACCACCATGACCGGTGAGCCGGGCAGGAAGACCTCACCCTCCGCGTACCCCGTGATCGAGCCGCCGAAGCGGTAGTCCTCGAGCCACGCGAGCGTCGGCGCGTCGACCACCCGGTGGCGAGACAGGAACTCGAGCTCGTCCTCGCCGAACCGGAAGTCCGCGAGCGCCTCGAGCACGCGACCCGTCCCCGCCAGGACCCCGTACCGGCGGCCGTGCGGGAGGCGACGGCTGAACACCTCGAAGACGCAGTGCCGGTGCGCCGTGCCGTCCGCGAGCGCTGCCTGGAGCATCGTCAGCTCGTACCGGTCGGTGAGCAGCGACGTCGACGGCCGCATCCTCGCCGTCGGGGTCAGCGCCGTGAGGACGTCGTCGGACGGCGAGGGCAGCTCCGCACTCATGGGCACACGGTAGGCAATGGGTGGGGCGTCCCGCCTGGGCACGCCCGAGGGGCGGACGCAGGGACGGCCGGACCCCCGGACCGCGCGGGTCGCCGCGCCCCGTCCGTCCCTGCCTGCCTACAGTTGTCCCGTGCGTGAGGTGGCGTCGGGTGGCGCAGGGACGTCCGTGGTGGTGCGGACGATCTTCGCCGTGCCCGGACGCGCCGCGCGCACGCGTCGCGTCCTCGAGCCCTACCGGCTCCTCGCGCCCGCCGACCGGCGCGAGGGCCCGGGGCCCGGCCTGCACGCGCTCCCGCCGCCGGCCGACGTCCGCCGGCCCGCGGTGCGCGTGAGCGCGCCGTCGACCGGGACGATGCCCGCGCAGGACGTGGCGTCCGCCCCGGTGCCGCTCGGGGACGGCTGGACGACGGTCGTCTGGAACGACCCGGTCAACCTCATGAGCTACGTGACGTACGTCTTCCGCAGCTACTTCGGCTACACGGCCGAGCGCGCCCACCGGCTCATGCTGCAGGTGCACACCGAGGGGCGCGCGACCGTGTCGCGGGGGAACAGGGAGCAGATGGAGATCGACGTCCAGGCGATGCACGGCTTCGGGCTGTGGGCGACCGTCCAGCCGGCGGACGGCTGACGTGCGCACGTTCCACCAGGAGGGTGCCGCCTTCGTCGCACGCCTCGAGGCGCCCGAGCGCGCCGTCCTGCTCGAGGTGGTCGACGACGTGGTCGAGCTGCTCGACGCGCCGACGGGGCCGCAGCGCCCCGTCGCCGCTGACGAGGCCGGAGCCCGGGAGCATGCTGGGGACCCGCTCGACGAGGTCCGCATGCAGGGGCACGCCCTCCCGGCGCCGGTCGACCCCGCGGTCCTGCGCCTCCTGCCGCACGGCTCGGAGGACGCGGAGGTCGCGGCCGAGTTCCGGCGCCTGACGGAGGGCGACCTGCGGTCGACCAAGTCCGACCAGCTCCTCCGGCTCCGCGCCTGCATCGACGCCGCGTGGCCGGACCTCGTGGTCGTGCCGAGCGAGGCACCGCGGATCGCGGCGGCGCTCACGGATGTGCGTCTCGTCACGTCCGAGCGGCTCTCGGTGCGCACGGACGCGGATGCCGACGCGCTCTACCGCCTCGTGCTCGAGGACGCCGACGGACCCGACGGGCCCGAGGACGAGGACACCACCGAGCAGGCGCACAGGCTCCTGGCCACCGTCTACGTCATGCTGAGCCTGCTCCAGGAGTCGCTCGTCGAGCTGATGATCGCGGGCCTGGAGGCCGGCGGCGACGACGCGTCGGGCACGGCGTCCGGTACCGCCGCGGAGGGGACGGACGACGACCCCGACCCGACCGGCCCGGGGGCTCCGCACTAGGCTCGCCCCCGTGAACGACGCGCCGATCGGCATCTTCGACTCGGGTGTGGGCGGGCTGACGGTCGCTCGTGCCGTCCTGGACCAGCTGCCCACCGAGTCGGTGCTCTACATCGGCGACACGGCCAACGGGCCGTACGGGCCCAAGCCCCTCGCCGCGGTGCGCGCCCACGCGCTGGAGGTCATGGACGACCTGGTCGACGCGGGCGTGAAGATGCTCGTCATCGCGTGCAACAGCGCGTCGGCGGCCGTGCTCCGCGACGCACGCGAGCGCTACACGCAGCGGCGCGGCCTGCCCGTGGTCGAGGTGATCCTCCCGGCCGCCCGACGGGCCGCCGCGGCGACCCGCACGGGGCGGGTCGGCGTCATCGGCACGCGCGCGACGATCGAGTCGCGTGCGTACGACGACGCGTTCGCGGTCGCCCCGGAGATCACGCTGACGACGCACGCGTGCCCCCGGTTCGTCGAGCTCGTCGAGGCGGGCCGCACCTCGGGACCGGACGTGCTGGCCGTCGCGCACGAGGAGCTCGCGCCGGTCCGCGACGCGGGTGTCGACACGCTCGTGCTCGGCTGCACGCACTACCCGCTCCTGACGGGCGTCATCTCGTACGTGATGGGGGAGCAGGTCACGCTCGTCTCCAGCGCCGAGGAGACCGCGAAGGACGTGTACCGGACGCTCGTCGCCCACGGCCTCGAACGGGACCCGGCCCTCGGCCCGCCGACGCACCGCTTCCTCGCGACCGGCGACGCCGACGGGTTCGCGCGTCTCGCGCGGCGCTTCCTCGGGCCCGAGGTCGACGCGGTCGAGCCGGCCGGGGCGCTGCGGTGAGCCCCGCGGTCGGCTCCGTGGGCCGGACGGGCCCGGGGACGGTGGCGGCGTGCGCCTGACCGTCGTGGGCTGCTCGGGCTCCTTCCCCGGACCGGGATCGGCCGCGTCCTGCTACCTCGTCCAGGCCGACGACGCCGAGGGTCGCACCTGGAGGGTGCTGCTCGACCTCGGCAGCGGTGCCCTCGGCCCCCTGCAGCGCGTGTGCGACCCCGCGACCCTCGACCTCGTCGGCCTGTCGCACCTGCACCCCGACCACGTCGCCGACGTCTCGGGCCTGTACGTCTACCTGCGCTACCGGCCGGACGGCGTCCGGCGCAGGGGCCCGCTGCCGGTGCACGGACCGTTCGGGACCGCGTCCCGCCTCGCCGACCAGTACGGCCTCGAGCCGGGCGAGTCGATGGCGGACCAGCTCTCGGTGCACGCCTGGCAGCCCGGGAGCCCGGTGCGGGTGGGCCCGCTCGAGCTGACCCCGGTGGCCGTCGAGCACCCCGTGCCGGCCTACGGCGTGCGCGTGTCCGGCCCGTCCGACGAGGACCCCTCGCGCACCGTGGTCCTGGCGTACTCGGGCGACACCGACGTGTGCGACGGCCTCACGTCGCTCGCCGCGGGTGCGGACCTGCTCCTCTGCGAGGCGGCGTTCGTCGAGGGCCGCGACGACGCCGTCCGCGGCATCCACCTCACGGGTCGCCGCGCGGGTCTCGCCGCCACCGCGGCCGGTGCCGCGCGCCTGCTCCTGACGCACGTGCCCGCGTGGAACGAGCCCGGCGTCGCGGCGGCCGAGGCCGCGGACGTCTTCGACGGCCCGATCGGCACGGCGCACGCCGGCCTCGTCGTCACCCTCTGAGGTCGTCGGACCCGGCGGATAGGGTCGTCGCCATGACGACCCCAGCGGCCCCCACCCTGCGCGCCGACGGCCGCCGACCCGACGAGCTGCGCGAGGTGCGCTTCACGCGCGGCTGGCTCGACTCCGCGGAGGGGAGCGTCCTCGTCGAGTTCGGCGGGACGCGGGTGCTCTGCGCGGCCTCGTTCACCGAGGGCGTCCCCCGCTGGCGCAAGGGGTCCGGCGAGGGGTGGGTCACGGCGGAGTACGCGATGCTGCCCCGCGCGACGAGCACCCGGAGCGACCGCGAGTCGGTGCGCGGGCGCATCGGTGGCCGCACGCACGAGATCTCACGGCTGATCGGCCGCTCGCTGCGCGCCGTCGTCGACGTCAAGGCGCTCGGCGAGAACACCGTCGTGCTCGACTGCGACGTCCTCCAGGCCGACGGCGGGACGCGCACGGCAGCGATCACCGGGGCGTACGTCGCGCTCGCGGACGCCGTCGCGTGGGCGAAGCGCACCGGCGTCGTCCCCGCGGGTCGGACGGTCCTGCGCGACTCCGTCGCGGCCGTCAGCGTGGGCATCGTGGACGGGACGCCCGTGCTCGACCTGCCCTACGTCGAGGACGTCCGCGCCGAGACGGACATGAACGTCGTCGTCACGGGGTCCGGGGCGTTCGTCGAGGTGCAGGGGACCGCGGAGCAGACGCCGTTCGACCGCGCCGAGCTCGACCGGCTGCTCGACCTCGCGGTCCAGGGGACCGACCGCCTCGCGCGGCTCCAGTCGGAGGCGCTCGCGGACGGGGCGCCGTGACGGCGCGCGTCGTCCTCGCGACGCACAACCGGCACAAGCTCGGCGAGCTCCGGGCGATCCTCGCGCCCGTCCTGCCGGGCCTGGCACCCGACGACGTCGTGAGCGCGGCGGACCTCGGCGCCGAGCCGCCCGTCGAGGACGGCGTGACGTTCGCCGAGAACGCGCTGATCAAGGCGAGGGCGCTCGCCCGCACGACGGGTCTCGTCGCCCTCGCCGATGACTCGGGGCTCTGCGTCGACGTCCTCGGGGGCGCCCCCGGGGTGTTCTCGGCCCGGTGGGCCGGCGCGCACGGCGACGACGCCGCCAACCTGCGGCTCCTGCTCGACCAGCTCGCCGACGTCCCGGAGCGGCACCGCGGCGCCGAGTTCCGGTGCGCGGCGGCGCTCGTCACGCCGGACGGTCACGAGCACGTCGAGACGGGGGTGCTGCGCGGCGTGCTCGCCACCGCGCCGCGCGGCGCGAACGGCTTCGGGTACGACCCGGTGCTCGTGCCCGAGCGTCAGCCGGGCCGCGCTGCCGGGCGGCCCCTGACCTCGGCCGAGCTCACGCCCGAGGAGAAGAACGCCGTGTCGCACCGGGGGGAGGCGTTCCGCGCGCTCGCCCCCGTGCTCGCCGCGGTGCTCGAGGGTGGTCGCCCGCCCGCCTGAGCCGGTCTCAGCCGGTCTGAGCCGGGGTGACGCTCAGCAGGGGCGGGCCGTCAGGGCAGCCGGCCGACGTGCGCCATCGCCTGCCGCAGGAGATAGCCCTGGCCACCGGTCATCTCGACCTGGACCTGCTCGCTGCACGACTCCTCGGGGGTCATCCACGCGAGCTCCAGCGCGTCCTGCTGCGGCTCGCAGTCGCCCGCGACCGGCACGACGTACGCGAGGGACACGGCGTGCTGACGCGAGTCGTGGTAGGGCGTCACCCCGGGCGTGGGGAAGTACTCGGCGACCGTGAACGGCTGCGGTGTCGCGGGGATCTGCGGCAGCGCGACCGGCCCGAGGTCCTTCTCGAGGTGCCGGACGAGCGCGTCCCGGACGCGCTCGTGGTACATGACACGGCCCGACACGAGCGAGCGCGTCATCGCGCCGACGCTGTTGACGCGCAGCAGGAGACCGACGGCGACGACGTCGCCGCTGTCGTCGACGCGCACGGGAACGGCGTCGACGTAGACGAGCGGCATGCGGCGGCGGGCCGCGGCGAGCTCCGACTCGCTCAGCCAGCCGTCGGGCTTGGGCGGCTCGGGGAAGTCGGCGGTCTCCGTCATGGTGGCGAGGCTACCCAAGCGCGGATGGAATACCTGGGCCTGACGCGTGTTGTCGCCCGCAGGTGCGGTGGTGACGCCGCGAGTCGACGGAAGGGGACGACATGCCGACGATCGAGCTCACCGAGAGCACGTTCGAGCAGACCGTGCTGGAGAACGACATCGTGCTCGTGGACTTCTGGGCCTCGTGGTGCGGACCGTGCCGGATGTTCGCGCCGGTGTTCGAGGCGTCGTCGGAGGCGCACCCGGACGTCGTCCACGGCAAGGTCGACACCGAGGCCGAGCAGGCGCTCGCCGGTGCCGCCCAGATCACGTCCATCCCGACGCTCATGGCGTTCCGCGAGGGGATCCTCGTCTTCGCGCAGCCCGGTGCCCTGCCGCGGGAGGCGCTCGAGCAGGTCGTCACCGCCGTGAAGGGCCTCGACATGGACGCCGTGCGCGAGCAGGTCGCCACCCAGCGCGAGAAGGCCGCCGCCGACCAGGAGGGCTGACGCCGACCGCGCGGCCCACACGCACCGGCAGGAGCCACGCACGGACGGGGCCGGGTGCGCGAGGCGGGAGTCGAACCCGCACGCCCGAGGGCACCAGGACCTAAACCTGGCGCGTCTGCCTGTTCCGCCACTCGCGCTCGCCCCGAGCCTAGGGCGTCGGGGCCGGGGACCGGCGCGCCGACCTCAGTCCAGGCCGAGGTCCCGGCGCAGCTTCGCGACGTGACCCGTGGCGCGCACGTTGTACTGCGCGACCTCCACGCGTCCGTCCGGTCCGACGACCACCGTGGAGCGGATGACGCCCTCGACGGTCTTGCCGTACAGCTTCTTCTCGCCGTAGGCACCCCACGCCTCGAGCACCGAGCGGTCCGGGTCGGACGCGAGCGGGTAGGTCAGAGCCTCCGCCTCGGCGAACTGCGCGAGCCGGTCGACCGGGTCGGGCGAGATGCCGACGACGGTGTAGCCGGCCGCCTCGAGGGACGCGTACGAGTCGCGGAAGTCGCACGCCTCGGTGGTGCAGCCGGGCGTCATCGCCGCGGGGAAGAAGAAGACGACGACGCGGCGTCCGCGCAGCGAGGACAGCGCGAGGGTCCCGCCGTCGGCGGTGGCGAGGGTGAAGTCGGGCGCGAGGTCGCCGACGGCGAGGCGGGGCATGGGGTCTCCTTCCGGCTGGGAGAAGGGTAGCCGCCGCCCGGGCCGCCCCCTCGCCCCGGGCCACCCGGCGCCGTGCGACCGCCCGGGCCGCGGGCGACGTCGTGGCGCGCCCGCGGACGGGTACGGTCGGCGCGTGACACGCGAGGACCCCCGCTCTGCGCCCGCCGCGACGCGCACGCCCGGCACGTCCGGAGCGCCCGGCTCGTCCGCTCGTGGGACCACCGCCCGGCTGCCGCTGCGGATGCTGCACGACCGCGTGCTCGTCCACGTCGACGCCGAGTCGTCCGAGCGGCTGTCGACGTCAGGGATCGTCATCCCGGCGACGGCCGCCGTCGGTCGGCGGCTCGCCTGGGCGCTCGTCGTGGCCGTCGGCCCGAACGTGCGCCAGGTCTCGGCCGGCGACAAGGTCCTGTTCGACCCCGAGGACCGCGCGGAGGTCGAGCTGCAGGGCACCGCGTACGTGCTGCTGCGTGAGCGCGACCTGCACGGGGTCGCCGAGCCCGAGGCGTCGGGTCAGGGCACCGGGCTGTACCTGTGACGGGCACGCTGCCGCGGTCGGGGCGAGCAGGTGAGGAGCGCGCGAGGGACAACTCGACCGACATCGGACGCAGGCGTTGCGTGCGCCCCCGCGCGGTGGTGCAGTTGGCAGTGCGCGGGCTCCGCCTGCGCTGACGACCGTCCGGCGGGCCCGGACGCGGAGGGAGGACGATGGACAGGGACGCTCCCGTGACCGGCGGCGAGGACGAGGCCGCGGTGCCCGGTCGGACGACGCCGACGGCACCCCTCGACGAGGTCGAGGCGAGCCAGGAGGTGATGAGCCTGCTGAGCGAGCACGTGCCGCTCGCGCTCCTCGCCGACCTCGCGATCCCCGAGGGCCCCCAGTCGCCGCAGATCCTGTCCGAGGAGGGGCTGCCCGAGGTCGCCTGGTGGGAGGGCGGCGAGCACGCCGAGGACGGCGCGCCCGCGGTGTGACGCGAGGCTCCCGGTGCGGCGGACGTCACACCCCGACCGGTTTCGCACCGGAGCCTGTGCGGTGCTAACGTCATGCACCGCGCGCCATTAGCTCAATTGGCAGAGCAGCTGACTCTTAATCAGCGGGTTCGGGGTTCGAGTCCCTGATGGCGCACAGTGAAGGCCCCGACCGTCGGTCGGGGCCTTCGTCGTCCCGAGGAGCCGCCATGTCCCGTCCCGTCGCCCTGGTCACCGGCGCCTCGTCCGGCATCGGCCGCGCCACGGTGCTCGGGCTGCTCGATGCGGGCCTGGTCGTGCACGCCGCCGCACGCCGCACCGACCGGATGCGGGACCTCGCGGACGCCGGTGCGCACGTCCTCGCGATGGACGTGACCGACGACGCGTCGATGGTCGACGGCGCCGCCGCGGTGCTCGAGAGCGGTCGACTCGACGTGCTGGTCAACAACGCCGGGTACGGCTCCTTCGGCGCGCTCGAGGACGTCCCCGCGGACGAGGCGCGGCGGCAGGTCGAGGTGAACGTCCTGGGGCTCGCGCGGCTCACGCAGCTCGTCCTGCCGGCGATGCGCACCGCGCGGAGCGGGCGGGTCGTCAACGTGTCCTCCGTGGGGGGCACCATCTACGAGCCGCTGGGCTCCTGGTACCACGCCACGAAGTTCGCGGTCGAGGGGCTGAGCGACAGCCTGCGGGTCGAGCTGCGGCCCTTCGGCGTGGACGTGGTGCTCGTGCAGCCGGGGCCGGTGCGGACCGAGTGGAACCGGATCGCGCGCGAGAACCTCCTGACCGTGTCGGCGGGCTCGCCGTACGCGCGGCAGGCCGCGTCGGTCGCACGCGTCCTGGAGCGGGCGGACCGTCCGGGCGCAGGTGCCGAGCCCGAGGAGGTGGCGGCGACGGTCGTCCGCGCTGCGACCGCCGCGCGACCCCGCACGCGGTACCCCGTGGGTCGGGGTGCTCGGACCCTCATGCTCGCGCGCCGGGCCCTGCCCGACCGCGCGTTCGACGCGGTCCTCGAGCGCGTCTACCTGCGCTGACGGGACGCCCCGGCGCCGCCGGGCCCCGACGGGAAGGTCAGGACTGCTCGGGCTGCGCGTCGTCCTCGCCGAACGGCAGCAGCCGGTCGACGCCCGTGATGGTCATGAGCTCGCGCAGCATCCAGGGGGCGTTGCGCAGCTCGACGGGGTAGCCGCCGGCCTCGGCGTCGCGTGCGATGCGCACGAGGATCGACATCCCGGCGGAGTCGACGAAGCTCACGCGACCTGCGTCGATCACGACGGGCAGGGCGCGTTCGGTGACCGCCTGGCACAGCGGGCCCGCGTTCTGCCGCACCGCGAGGTCCACCTCGCCCCAGACCTCGACGAGGGACCGCTCGGGCTCCTCGTGCAGCGTCATGCCCGACGGTGCCCCGTCGTGCTCCCGCCCCAGTGCCTCGATCATCGTCGACCCGTTTCCTCCGTGCGTGTGGACCTGCCCATGATCCAACCGCACATCCGCGCGCACGGCACGGGGAGCGCGACGCAGCACCCGCAGATCCCGGCCCCGGCACGGTCCCGCCCGGCCCGGGCGCGAGGTGTCTAGGGTGGGGCCGTGACGCGCATCGCACTGGCCACGTGTGCCGCCCTGCCCCACCTCGACAGCGAGGACACGCCTCTCCTCACCACGCTCGCGGCGGCCGGCGCCACCGCCGAGGCGGCGGTGTGGGACGACCCCGCGGTGGACTGGTCGTCCTACGACCTCGTCGTGATCCGGTCCGCGTGGGACTACGCGCAGCGTCGCGACGAGTTCCTCGACTGGACCGCGCGCGTCGAGGCGGTCACGCAGCTCGCGAACCCGTCTCCGGTCGTGCGGTGGAACACCGACAAGCACTACCTCGCCGAGCTCGAGCGCGCCGGCGTGCGGGTCGTCCCGACGACCTGGCTCGAGCCCGAGCGGCAGTTCTCCTCGCGCGCGCTGCACACGCGCTTCCCGGCTGGAGGGGAGTTCGTGATCAAGCCCGCCGTGTCCGCCGGCTCGATCGACACGGGCCGGTACACGGCGATCGACGCGCAGTCGCGCGGGATGGCCATCTCCCACGCCAAGCGCCTCCTCGAGGCGGGCCGGACCGTGATGGTGCAGCGGTACCTGACGAGCGTCGACACCGTGGGGGAGCGCGCCCACGTGTTCGTCGACGGCGAGCACTCGCACAGCGTGCTCAAGGGCGCGATGCTCGATGGTCCGGACGTCGCGGTGGACGGCGTCTACAAGGAGGAGAAGATGTCGCCCGTCGACGCCTCCCCCGAGGAGATCGCGATGTCGCAGGAGGTCATCGCGACGGCCCGGCGCCTGCTCTCCGCGGGTTCCGCCGAGGACGACCGGCCGTTCCTCTACGCACGCGTCGACGTCGTGAGCGACGACGACGGCCGTCCGGTCCTCATGGAGCTCGAGATGGTCGAGCCGTCGCTCTTCGTCTCGCTCTCCGAGGGCGCGCTCGAGCGGCTCACCGACGCGATCGTCGCCCGGGCCGGCGCGCCGCGCTGACGTGCGTCCGCGGGTGCCGCTCCGACGCGCGGCGGCGGGTGCCGCTGCGACGCACGCGGCGAGGTACCGCCCGCCGCGGCGCGCGGTACGAGCACCCCTGCGGACCGGGTAGACTTCACGCCGGTCCACGCGCGGACGGCTCCTCGGAGCCGTGGCGGTCGGGCCGGTCGTGGTGGCTATAGCTCAGTCGGTAGAGCACCTGGTTGTGGTCCAGGGGGTCGCGGGTTCAAGTCCCGTTAGCCACCCCACAGCGGACGAGCCGCCCTCCTCACGGGGGGCGGCTCGTCCCGTTCCGGGGGAGGGCGCCAGGAGGTCCGCAGCCGACGCTCGCCGACTGCGGACCGACGCGACGCCGTTCAGCGACCGTTGCGGACGGACGTCTCGCTGATGCGCGTCGCGATCTGGCGTGCGGCCGCGGAGTCGGGGCCGGGAGGAGCCACGAGCATCGCCTCGCGGTAGTAGCGCAGCTCGTCGATGCTCTCGAGGATGTCGGCGAGCGCGCGGTGACCGCCCGTCTTCGCCGGGGAGCTGAAGTACACGCGCGGGTACCAGCGGCGCGCGAGCTCCTTGATCGAGGAGACGTCGATCACCCGGTAGTGCAGGTGCCCGACGAGCTCGGGCATGTCGCGGTCGAGGAACGTCTTGTCGGTGCCCACCGAGTTCCCGGCCAGCGGCGCCTTGCCCGCCTCCGGCACCCACGTGCGGATGTGGTCGAGCACCTGCTGCTGGGCGTCCTGGAGCGTCGTGCCGCCCGGGAGCGCGTCCAGGAGCCCCGACGTCGTGTGCATGTCCCGGACGAACGGGTCCATCTGCTCGAGCGCGGCGGCGGGCGGGGCGATGACGACGTCGACGCCGCCACCGAGCACCGTGAGCTCGGAGTCCGTCACGACGGCCGCGACCTCGACGAGGGCGTCGCGCGACGGGTCGAGCCCCGTCATCTCGCAGTCGATCCAGACGATCCGGTCGTTGGGGGCGCTCGCGGGGCTCACGCGGTCACTGTACGGGGAAGTCACTCGCCGGGACGGTGGGCAGGGGGCGGGCCGGCCTCGGACGAGGGTGCCCGCGCGGCGACCCACGTGGCGACGAGCGTGACGACGGCGGCACCGGTGCCGACGAGGGCCGCGGCCCACCAGGGCGTCCCGGACCAGGCCGCGGCAGCGGCGGCGACGACGCCGAGGACGACGGCCGGGAGGACGCCGCGTGCGGGCGCACCGCGCCCGGCGCCCGACGGGCGCGCGGGCTCAGGTCGCGCCGAGTGACGGCCCATCAGCGGCCGGACCGGGAGGACATGCGCCCATCGTGGCAGGCGGACGGGCGGTCGGAGGCCGGTGTCAGGCGGCGACGAGGCCGTCAGCGGCCGGCCGCGCGGGGGCGGCCGGCCGCTGGGCGGTGGCACGCGGGGTGCCGTTCCTGCGGGTCGTGCGGTGGAGACGGACCGGGACGGGCAGACGCCGGTCGGTCCGCGAGCGGGCCGCGAGGGACCGGCGGGCGTGCCGCCGGTCGCGCTCGAGGTCCGCGATGCGCTGCGCGTGGTCGCGCAGCGCGGCGTCGTACAGGGACGTGGGATGCATGGTGGTGCTCCGGGTTCGGTGGGACGGGCTTCCAGGACGGGCCAGGTCCTTCACCGCGGTGGTCACAGACAACCAGCGGGCACCCCGGGTCCGCACGGCTTTTTCCGCGCGCACCGCGAGGGCGCGTGCGGGGGTTCCCACGTCGGGGCGGGGCGTCGGCGCCGTCGGGCACGGGCGCGCGCGGGGCGCGCACCGCTGCGACCATCGTCGGATGCACGCAGACGCGGACGACCCCCGACGACGCGTCCGCTCGAGGTGGACCGAGCTGCGACGGGCCCTCGACGCCGGGCGTCGCGGGCTCGGGTCGGGCTGGACGTGGGTCGACGACCGACGCGCGCACGCCGCCGTCGTCGTCGGCGCCCTCCTCGTGGTCGCGGGGGCCGCCGGGTTCCTGGGGGTCCTCGACGCGGTCCGCGAGCGGGACGACCTCGCCGCGGTCGACCAGCCGGTCCTCTCGTGGCTCGTCGACGTCCGGAGCCCGGCGGTCAGCGCCGTCATGGCGACGGTGTCGGCGGTGACGGGACCGGTCGTGCTGCCCGTCCTCGTCGTCGTGGCCGCCGTCGTGTGGGGCCTCGTCGCGCGCGGGTGGTGGCAGGCGTTCGTGCTCGCGGGCGCGATGGTCCTCTCGACCGTCGTCTCGGTGACGCTCAAGAGCTGGGTCGCGCGACCCCGCCCGCCGGTCGACACGATGTACGTGCCGGGCTCGGAGCCCACCTACTCCTTCCCGTCGGGGCACACCATCGGCACGGCGACCTTCCTGCTCGTCGTCGCCTACCTGCTGTGGGCGCGCCGCCCGACCGTGCGCGGGCTCGTCGTCGCGCTGCCGCTCGTCGTCGCCGGGGTCGCGGTCGTCGCGCTGAGCCGCCTCTACCTCGGGTACCACTTCGTGACCGACGTCGTCGCGTCCACGGCGCTCGCCGTGACGGTCCTCGGGGTCGTCGTGGTCGTGGACAGGCGGAGGGCTGCGCGCGCCGCCGTGGTGACCGCACGGGTGACCGCACGGCGCTGAGGGGGCACGTCGGCCGGGTGCGGGCGTCGGGCCGCGGGCGCCCCCGGCAGGATTCGAACCTGCGACCTGCGGATTAGAAGTCCGATGCTCTATCCACTGAGCTACGGGGGCCGAGCCGGACCAGCCTAGTCGGCGTACGCGCCCCGGACGCCCGGGTCCCGCCGCCGCGGGACGGCCCGTGGCACCGTGATCGGCGCGCGCGTTTGGCCTCGACCGGCGCGCACGGGAGGATTGCCCCGTGCCCGCTGACCTCGACCTCCGCGCCACCGGCGCCGTCCCGGGTGACGGCCGGCGGCCCGCGGGGACCGAGCGGTCCTGGGTCGAGGCCACCCTGCTGGACGCGGTCCAGGACCTCCGGCGCGACGTCGCGCTCACCCGGTTCCCGCTCCCGGTCGACGGCGTCGAGCACGCCGAGCGTCGTCGTCGGCAGCTCCTCGACCAGCTCGACGACCACCTCCTGCCCCGGCTGCGCGAGCTCGCCGCGCCCGCCGTGGTCGTCGTCGCCGGCTCGACCGGCGCGGGCAAGTCGACGCTCGTGAACTCGATCGTGGGCGCCGAGGTGTCGGCGGCCGGTGTGCTGCGGCCCACGACGCGTCGGCCCGTGCTCGTCCACCACCCCGCCGACGGCGACCTGCTCACCGAGCACCCGCTGCGGGAGATCGTCGAGGTCGTCGTGCGGGAGGAGGTGCCGCGCGGCATCGCTCTCGTCGACGCGCCCGACCTGGACTCGCTGCTCGCGTCCAACCGCAGCACGGCGCACCGGCTGCTCGAGGCCGCCGACCTGTGGGTGTTCGTGACGACCGCGGCGCGGTACGGCGACGCGGTCCCGTGGCAGGTCCTCGGCGAGGCTGCGACGCGCGGGACGTCGATGGCGATGGTGCTCAACCGCGTGCCGGCCGACGCGCTCGTCACGGTCCGCACCGACCTGCTCGACCGGCTCCGCTCCCGGGGGATGGGCACCGTCCCGCTGTTCCTGCTGCCCGACCTGGGCCCGCACCAGGGTCTGCTCGAGGAGCGCTCGGTCGCGCCCGTGCGCCGCTGGCTCGCGATGGTCGCCGGCTCGGACCGTGCGCGCTCGGTGATCCGCCGGACCCAGCGCGGTGCGCTGCGTGCGCTGCGCCCGTGGGTGACCGAGCTCGCACGCGCGGTCCAGGACCAGGTCGACGCGCGCGTGGACCTCCAGGCGCGGGTCGAGGGCGCGCTCGCGGCCCCCGCCGATCGCGCGGCGGCCGCCGTCCGTGCCGGCGCCGTGGCCGAGGGGCCCGTCCGTGCGAGGTGGTCGGCGGTCGCGGGGTCGGGCGGACCGCTCCAGGGCCGGCTGACGGGCCGACGCGGCCGGACCGAGCGCGAGGCCGCGCTCGACGGGCTCCGCGCCGAGCTCGAGGAGGCCGCCGTCGTCGCGCTCACCGCGGCGCGTCGCATGGGGCGCAACGCCGTGCTCGACGTCCTGGACGGCTCCGCCGTCCCGGGTGCGCCCGCCGTCGTGCGGGCGCTCGAGGACCCGGGCACCGAGGCCGACGCGCTCTCGCGGGCCAGGTCGGACGCGGCCGCGTGGTTCGCCGCCGTCGACCTGGCCGTGGCGGGCGGCGACGACGGCGGCACCGGGCAGTCCGCGGGTCGGCTGGTCAAGCTGTTGGGCACCCCGGGCGCGGCCACGGTGGTCGCCGCGGCCGCCGTCGGGCTCGGCGCCGCACGCGCGCTCGTGACGCGGACGATCGGGACGGGACCGACGGAGGACCTGGTCCAGGGCGTGACGGAGGACCTCGCACGTCGCGCGCACGAGGCCGCGCTCGGCGGGGCCGCGCCCGCGCAGGGCGTCCTCGCCGCGCCGGACCTCGCCGACGACGCCTCGGCCCGACTCAACCTGCGCCTCGCCGTCCTGAAGGGCCTCACATGACACCGTCCGTGCCGACGGCCGCGGGGCCGCGGACGCGCGCCCTCCTCGAGCGCGCCGAGGGGCTCGACGCCGCCCTGCGTCGGGCGGGCGACCGCGTGCCCGGTGACGCGCGCGACGCCGCGCGCGCCGCGCTCACGGCCGTGCGCGAGCGCCTCGAGCTCGGCGTCGACCACACGGTCGTGGCACTGGTCGGCGGCACCGGCTCGGGCAAGTCGAGCCTGTTCAACGCGCTGTCCGGGCTGCGCTTCGCCGACGTGGGTGCGCGCCGACCCACCACCTCCGCCGTCACGGCGTGCACGTGGGGCGACGCGAGCGGCCTGCTCGACTGGCTCGAGGTCGCGCCCGAGCGCCGGATCGAGCGCGAGAGCGCCCTCGACGGCGACACGCAGGCCGACCTGCGCGGCCTCGTGCTCCTGGACCTGCCGGACCACGACTCGGTCGCCGAGGAGCACCGCGCGGTGGTCGACCGGCTCCTGCCGATGGTCGACCTCCTCGTGTGGGTCGTCGACCCCCAGAAGTACGCGGACGACGCGCTCCATACCGGGTACCTGCGCCACCTCGTCGGCCACGAGCGGTCGATGCTCGTCGTCCTCAACCAGGTCGACACGGTCCCCGTCACCGAGCAGGCGGGCCTCCTGCGGGACGTCGCGCGACTCCTGCGCGAGGACGGGCTCGATGCGGTGCCCGTGCACGCCGTCTCGGCACGCACCGGCGACGGCGTGCCCGTGCTGCGCGAGGCGATCGCCCGCTCGGTCGAGGGACGCGGCCAGGCCGAGCGGCGCGCACGCGCCGAGATCGGCGACGCGGCACGCGCGCTCGCACCCACCGTCGCGACGTCCGAGCCGAAGAACCTGCCGCGCGACGCGACCGTCGAGGAGCTCGTGCGCGCCGTGGGCGCCGACTCGTCGGCGCAGGCGGTGCGCAACGGCGGTGAGCCGGAGCTCGTCCCGCCGCGTCCCGAGCGGGTCGCCGAGGTCCGGCGCGGCTGGCTCGCCCAGGTCGCCGGGGCGCTGCCCGAACCCTGGCGCGCGTCGGTCGAGCGCGGGCTCGCTGACGACGACGCGCTCACCGCCCGGGTGGCCGAGGCGCTGGACCGGGTCGAGCCGCCCACGCTCGACCAGCGGCGACCACGGCGGCTCCGCACGGTGGCGGGGGTCCTCGCGCTGGTCGCGCTCGTGGTCGTGGCCGCGGGCGTCGGGACGGCGGTCGGGTCCGGTGGGGCGACCACGACGGTCGTGCTGCTCGGTGTGCTGGCGGTGCTCCTGGCCGCAGCAGCGGTGGCCACCGCGGTCCTCGCACGCCGCGCGGCGGTCCGGGCGCGCGAGCGCCGCGCCGCGGCGCTCCTCACCGAGGTCCGGGCCGCGCTCGGCGCGGTCGTCGACGAGGGGCTGGCGTCGCCCACGAGGGCCGTGCTGGCGGACCACCGTGCGCTGCGTCGCGCGGTCACGTCGGACGAGGACGAGGGGCCTCGGGCCCGGCACGCGGCGTCCACAGACCCGGTGGGGGAGCAGACCTCCCCAGCCTGAACGGGCCCCTGACCTCGGGTCGTCGGCAGCCGGCCACCCTCACCTCACGAGCCGGATCGGCCGGCTCCGACCCGGAGGTGAGCGATGAGTGTCAACGGTCTGACGGTGACCGTGGTCGGCTGGGCTGCGTCCACGCCGCGCGAGGTCCACGGTGACGGTGTCCCCTACACGAGCTTCCGGCTCGCGACGACGCCGCGGTGGTACGACGGGAAGCTCGGCCGCTGGGTCGACGGCAGGACCGAGTGGATCACCGTCAAGGCGTTCCGCGACGTCGCGTTCAACGTGGCCGCGTCGGTCCGCAAGGGTGACCCGCTGGTCGTGACGGGCCGCATGCGCACCGAGGAGTGGACGTCGGAGGGAGTGGTCCGCACGGGTCTCGTGCTCGACGTCTCGGCGCTCGGTCACGACCTGACGCGCGGGACCTCCACGTTCGCACGGCGCGTCCACGTCCAGGGCGACCGGGTCGCCGAGCACGGATCCGGCCACGGCACCGAGGACGGCGGCGAGGCGCCGGTCGAGCGCCTGCGGGCCGACGACGCCCCGGAGGACCCGTGGGTGACCGACGTCGTCGGAGCCGCGGGGGAGGTCGGTCCGGACGGCGGTGCGGACGACGGTGCGGAGGGCGCGGGGGACGGTGCGCACGGTGCGGCCGCGGGACCGGGCGGCGGAGGTCACGAGCCGTCGGACGGCGGCGTCGTCGCGCGCCGCGGGACCCGGGGGAAGGCGCTCACCGGCACGCCGTAGGCTAGGCGGCTGCGGCGACCGCCGCCCGGCAGGTGACGACAGGAGCGGAACCCGAACGTGGCTGAGTTCATCTACACCATGTACAAGGCGCGCAAGGCGCACGGCGACAAGGTGATCCTCGACGACGTCACCATGAGCTTCTACCCCGGCGCCAAGATCGGCGTCGTGGGCCCGAACGGTGCGGGCAAGTCGACGATCCTGAAGATCATGGCCGGGCTCGACCAGCCGTCCAACGGCGAGGCCCGCCTGTCCCCGGGCTACACGGTCGGGATCCTCCTGCAGGAGCCGCCGCTCAACGAGTCCAAGACCGTCCTCGGCAACGTCGAGGAGGGTGTCGCCGAGATCAAGGGCAAGCTCGACCGCTTCAACGAGATCTCCGCCCTGATGGCGGACCCGGACGCGGACTACGACGCGCTCCTGGCCGAGATGGGCGAGCTCCAGGAGGCGCTCGACCACGCGAACGCGTGGGACCTGGACTCGCAGCTCGAGCAGGCGATGGACGCGCTGCGCTGCCCGCCGCCGGACGCCGACGTGTCGGTGCTGTCCGGCGGCGAGCGGCGCCGCGTCGCGCTGTGCAAGCTGCTGCTCGAGAAGCCCGACCTGCTGCTGCTCGACGAGCCGACCAACCACCTCGACGCCGAGAGCGTGCTGTGGCTCGAGCAGCACCTCTCCCAGTACCACGGCGCCGTCATCGCGGTCACTCACGACCGGTACTTCCTCGACCACGTCGCACAGTGGATCGCCGAGGTCGACCGTGGTCGCCTCTACCCGTACGAGGGCAACTACTCGACGTACCTGGAGAAGAAGCAGGCGCGGCTCGAGGTCCAGGGCAAGAAGGACGCCAAGCTCGCGAAGCGGCTCAAGGACGAGCTCGAGTGGGTGCGGTCATCCGCGAAGGCGCGTCAGACCAAGTCCCGTGCACGTCTGCAGCGGTACGAGGAGATGGCCGCCGAGGCGGACCGCACGCGCAAGCTGGACTTCGAGGAGATCCAGATCCCGCCGGGTCCGCGCCTGGGCAACGTCGTCATCGAGGCGGACGACCTGCGCAAGGGGTTCGGCGACCGG
Source organism: Cellulomonas carbonis (assembly GCF_014636275.1). Classification (GTDB taxonomy): domain Bacteria; phylum Actinomycetota; class Actinomycetes; order Actinomycetales; family Cellulomonadaceae; genus Actinotalea; species Actinotalea carbonis. The sequence continues at coordinate 1,003,511 of NZ_BMEB01000001.1, read as the reverse complement.
GTGCTGATCGACGGGTTGTCGTTCACGCTGCCCCGCAACGGCATCGTCGGCGTCATCGGCCCGAACGGCGTGGGCAAGACGACGCTCTTCAAGACGATCGTGGGACTCGAGCCGCTCGACGGCGGCTCGCTCAAGGTCGGCGAGACCGTCCAGCTGTCGTACGTCGACCAGAGCCGCGGTGGCATCGACCCGAAGAAGACGCTGTGGGAGGTCGTCTCCGACGGTCTGGACTACATCAAGGTGGGCAACGTCGAGATGCCGTCGCGCGCGTACGTCGCGTCGTTCGGCTTCAAGGGGCCGGACCAGCAGAAGCCGGCCGGGGTGCTCTCCGGTGGCGAGCGGAACCGGCTGAACCTCGCGCTGACGCTCAAGCAGGGCGGCAACGTCCTGCTCCTCGACGAGCCGACCAACGACCTCGACGTCGAGACGCTCGGCTCGCTCGAGAACGCGCTGCTGGAGTTCCCGGGCTGCGCGGTCGTGGTGTCGCACGACCGGTGGTTCCTCGACCGGGTCGCGACGCACATCCTCGCCTACGAGGGCACCGAGGAGGACCCGGCCAGCTGGTACTGGTTCGAGGGGAACTTCGAGTCCTACGAGGAGAACAAGGTCGAGCGCCTCGGTGTCGAGGCCGCTCGTCCCCACCGCGTGACGTACCGCAAGCTCACGCGCGACTGACGCACCACGCGCGACCGGTCTCCGCACCGGTCGACCCGGCACGACGACGCGCACGACCGACGCCCCGGTGGTCCACGGACCACCGGGGCGCCGTCGTCGACGGGGACGCGCGCCGGCCCCACCGCCCACCGGCTCCAGGATCGGCGGGCGGGCCACAGGTCCGGCCACGGGTCCGGCCACGGTTCCGCGCGCCGACGTGGCACGACGGCGGGGCGGCGCGCAGACCTCGGGCGCCGTCGCCCCACCTGGGCCAGACTGGCACCGGACCCGCGCCGGCGGGGCGGACGGAGGAGGTGCGGGTGGCGACGGTGCAGGAGACCGATGCTCTGCTGAGGTCGCTCACCGACCTGCGGACCGTCCTGCAGCAGCTCCGGCTGCCGCTCGACCTCCCCGAGGCGGCGGAGCACCGCAGGACCGCCCGGCGCCTGGTCGACCACCTCGACGACTACCTCCTGCCCCGCGTGCGCCAGCTCGGCGCGCCGCTGCTCGCGGTCGTCGGCGGCTCGACCGGTGCCGGCAAGTCCACGCTCGTCAACAGCCTCGTGGGTGCCGAGGTCACGACCGCCGGCGTGCTGCGCCCGACGACCCGCTCACCCGTCCTGGTCCACCACCCCGACGACACCGCGTGGTTCGCGAGCGACCGGATCCTGCCGACGCTGCCGCGCGTGACCGGGCACGACGCCGACGGGCGGGCCCTGCGTCTCGTGGCGCACCCCGACGTCCCGCGCGGCCTCGCGCTGCTCGACGCCCCGGACATCGACTCGGTCGTCGTGGAGAACCGGGAGCTGGGCGAGGAGCTGCTCGGGGCGGCCGACCTGTGGGTGTTCGTCACCACGGCGGCGCGCTACGCCGACGCCGTGCCGTGGGACCTCCTCGCGGCCGCGGCGCGGCGGCGTGCCGTCGTCACGGTCGTGCTCAACCGGGTCGACCCGCCCGCGCGGGACGCGGTCGCGGCGCACCTCGGGCGCATGCTCACCGACAACGGCCTGCCGGAGGCACGCCTCGTGACCGTGCCCGAGGCGGAGCTCGTCGACGGCCGGGTCCCGCCGCACGCCGTCGCCCCGCTCGCCTCGTGGCTCAGGGCCGTCGTCGGCGACGGCGCCTCGCGCGAGCAGGTCGTCCACCGCACGCTGGGCGGCGCGGTCGAGGACCTCGTCGCGACGGTCCCCGCGCTCGCGTCCGCGGCGGACGACCACGTCGCGCACGTCGAGGGCCTGCGCCGGACGGCCCGGCACGAGTACGGCGCCGCACGCGACGCGGTCCGCGACGCGACGTCCGACGGGACCATGCTGCGCGGCGAGGTCCTCGCCCGCTGGCAGGAGTTCGTCGGCACGGGGGAGGTGCTGCGCGCGGTCGAGGCCAAGGTGAGCACGATCCGCGACCGGGCCGTGGCGTTCCTGCGCGGGCGGCCGGCACCCGAACCCGTCGCCGAGGCGATCGGCAGCGGGCTGGTCGACCTCGTCGTCGACGCCGCCGACCGGGCGGCCCAGCGCACCGCCGCGGCGTGGCGCGCCGACCCTGCGGGCCGCCGGCTCGTCGACGGGCTGTGGCTGACCCGCGCCTCGACGGACCTGCGCCCGCGGGTCGCCGCCGCCGTGCGCGAGTGGCAGCGCGGCGTCCTGGACCTCGTCTCGACCGAGGGGGCGGACCGACGGTCGACCGCGCGGGCCCTGTCGTTCGGCGTCAACGGCCTCGGTGCGGCGCTCATGGTGTCGATCTTCGCGACGACGGGTGGGCTCACGGCGGCCGAGGTGGGCGTGGCGGGCGGCACCGCGGTCCTCGCGCAGCGGTTGCTCGAGGCGGTCTTCGGCGACGAGGCCGTGCGCCGCCTGACCCGGACCGCGCAGGCGGACCTGGTCGACCGGCTCGGCGCGCTGCTCGACGACGAGCGCTCGCGGTTCTCCGGGGCCCTCGACGCGCTGGACGCCCCGACGTCCGCAGGTGACCGCCTCCGTTCGGCCGCGCGCGAGGTCGCGCGCGACGCGACGTGGCTCGGCGCCCTGCCCGAGCTCCCCGACGACCTGCGTGGTGCCGGCACCCGGGCGGCCGACGCCGACGTGGCGCCCGAGCCGCCGGCCGAGGAGTCCGTCGTGCGCCGGTGGTGGAGGCGGCTGTGGGAGGACTGAGCCCCGCCGAGCGCCTCGACGCCCTCGCCCGTGCCGTCGAGGCGGGTGCCGGCGTGCTGCCCGCCGACGTCGTCGCCCGCGCCGAGGCGGTCGAGGAGCGCGCGGGGCGGCGCATGCGGCTGTCGGCCGAGCACACGGTCGCCGCGTTCGCGGGAGCGACCGGCTCGGGCAAGTCGTCGCTGTTCAACGCGGTGGTCGGCGAGCCGCTCGCGGCCGTCGACGTGCTGCGGCCCACGACGTCCGAGGCGCTCGCCGCCGTCCGCGGGGCCGAGGGCGCTGCGCCGCTCCTGGACTGGCTCGCGGTGCGCCGACGGCACGTGCTCGACGACGACGAGCAGGCCCCGCCCACGCCCGACGACGGCGGCCTCGTGCTGCTCGACCTTCCCGACCACGACTCGGTCGTCGTCGAGCACCGCCTCGAGGCCGAGCGGCTCGTCGCGCTCGTCGACCTCATGGTCTGGGTCGTCGACCCGCAGAAGTACGCGGACGGCGCGCTCCACGAGCGCTACCTGCGTCCCCTCGCGTCGCACCGCGACGTCGTCGTCGTCGTCCTCAACCAGGTGGACCGACTGTCCCCGGCCGAGCGCGAGGCGTGCCGACGGGACCTCGAGCGGCTGCTCGCGCTCGACGGCCTGCCCGGGGTCCCCGTGCTCGAGGCGTCGGCACGGACCGGCGAGGGCGTCGCCGAGCTGCGCGCGGCGCTCGACAGGGCCGCACGGCGGCGGGAGGCGGCCGTCGCGCGCGTGCTCGCCGACGTCGGCGCGGCCGCCGCGCGCGTGCTCGAGCACTGCGGTACGGCGACGTCGCGTCCGGCCTCGGCACGCCAGCGGCTCGTCGACGCCCTCGGGACCGCGGCGGGCGTCCCGCTCGTCGTCGACGCCGTGCGCGACGGGTGGGCCGCGCGCGGCCGCGCCGCGACCGGGTGGCCACCGACCCGGTGGATCGGCCGGTTCCGGCCCGACCCGCTGCGCAGGCTCCACCTGCGCGGGCCCGGCGACGAGCACGGCGACCCCGAGGCCGAGATCGCACGGACCTCCCTCCCGCCCGCGGGTCCGGCCGAGCGCGCGCGCGCCCGGGCGGCGGTCCTCGCCTACGCCGACGACGCGTCCACGGGGGCGCCCGACCCGTGGGTCCTCGCCGCACGCGACTGCGTCGACCCGGACGCGCTGCCCGACCTGCTCGACCACGCCGTCGGGTCCGCTCCGCTCGTCCCGGCGCGGAGACCCGCGTGGTGGACCGGGATCGGCGCGCTCCAGTGGGTGCTCGTCGCCGTGATGGTCGCGGGCGCGGGGTGGCTCGGGGTGCTCGCGGCGCTCGGCGCGCTCCAGCTGCCCGTCCCGGACCCGCCACGCTGGGGCGACGTGCCCTGGCCGACCGTGCTCCTCGCGGGTGGCGCCGCGCTCGGGGTGCTGGTCGCGGTGGTCGCCCGTCTCCTCGTCGGCGCCGGCGCGCGGCGCCGAGCCGCCCGCGCCCGCACCCGGCTGCGCCGGGCCGTGGAGTCCGTCGCGGACGAGGCCGTGGTCGCCCCGGTCGGTGCGGTGCTCACGCGCATGGACGAGTGCCGGACGGCCGCTACGGTGGCGGCCGAGGGTACGGGTCGACGCCGGCGGGGTGCCGGCCGAGGAGGGTCATGAGGCTGCACGTCCCGGTCCCGCTGCGCTGGTCGGACCTCGACGCGTACGGGCACGTCAACAACGTCGCGCTGCTGCGGCTCCTGGAGGAGGCGCGCATCGCGGCGTTCTGGCGCCACCCGGGGGCCGAGGACGCCGAGACGTCGACCGCCGTGCTCGACGCGGGACCGACCGCCGCGACCCACACGCTGGTGGCGCGGTCGGAGATCGAGTACCTGCTGCCCCTGGGGTACCGGCGCGACGGCGTCACGGTCGAGATGTGGCTCGGCCACCTCGGGGGCGCGAGCATCGACGTCTGCTACGAGGTGACGTCCGGGGCGGGCGACGAACGCCAGGTGTACGCACGCGCGACGACGACACTCGTCCTCATCGACGCCGCGACGCAGCGCCCGCGCCGCATCGGCGACGCCGAGCGGGCCGTGTGGGCCCCGTACGTCGGCGAGCCGGTCGCCATGCGGCGGCGTCCGGGCACCTGACCGTCCCCGCGCAGCCCGTCAGCCGTCCCGACGACCCGCGGCTCTGCGTTCGGCCTCCTCGCGGATGCCGCGCTGCATCCCGCCGAACACCACGCCGTGGAACGGGGTGACGGCCCACCAGTAGGCGTGGCCGGCGAGCCCGTGCGGGTGGAACGTCGCGCGCTGCGTCACCGAGGACGTCCCGGGCCGTGACCCGGGAGCGACGGCGAGCTCGAGCCAGGCGAGCCCGGGCACGCGCATCTCGGCGCGCAGGCGCAGCAGCCGCCCGGTCTCGACCTCCTCGACGCGCCAGAAGTCCAGGACGTCGTCCACGACGAGCCGACGCGGGTGCCGCCGCCCCCGGCGCAGGCCGGGGCCGCCGGAGAGCCGGTCGAGCACGCCGCGCACCTGCCACGCGAGCGGCCACGAGTACCAGCCGTGCTCGCCGCCGATGCTCTCGAGGACCTCCCACAGGACGTCGGCGGGGGCCTGCACCGTGGTGGTGCGCTCGTCCCGGTACAGCGACCCGCCCGCCCAGTCCGGGTCGGTCGGCAGGGGGTCGCTCGGGGCGCCGCGGACCGACGCCGACGACCACCGCGTCGCGACGTCGGCGTCCTGGATGCGCTGCAGCGCCAGCCGGACGGCGTCGTCGAACCCGACGAGCCCCTCGGGCGGGTCGGGGACCCACCGCGCGACGTCGTGCTCGGCGCAGACCACCTCGTGCACGAGGGACTCCACGAGCGGCCGCGCGATCCCGGCCGGGACGGGCGTGACGAGCGAGACCCACAGGCTCGACAGCCGCGGGGACAGGACGCCGACACCGACGATCACGCGCCGGCGCAGGCCCGCCACCGCGGCGTACCGCTGCATCATGTCGCGGTACCGCAGGACGTCCGGGCCGCCGATGTCGAACCCGCGGTTCACGTCGTCGGGCATGTCGGCGCTGCCGACCAGGTAGCGCAGCACGTCGCGGACCGCGATCGGCTGGATGCGGTTGTCGACCCACCGCGGCGTCGTCATCACGGGCAGCCGCTCGGTGAGGTAGCGCATCATCTCGAACGACGCCGAGCCCGAGCCGAGGATGACGGCGGCCCGCAGCACGGTCGTCGGGACGCCCGAGGCGAGGAGGATGTCCTCGACCTCGCGGCGCGACTCCAGGTGCGGCGAGAGCTCGCCCTCGGGGTGCAGGCCGCCGAGGTAGACGATCCGCCGGACTCCCGCCTCGCGCGCCGCACGGGCGAACGTGAGCGCGGCCAGCCGGTCGGTGCGCGCGAACCGCGGACCTGTGCCGAGGGAGTGGACGAGGTAGTAGGCGACGTCGACGCCGTCGAGCGCGGCGCGCGTCGCGTCGAGGTCCGTGACGTCCGCGGTCGCGGGCTCGACGTCGTCGTACCACGGCCGGCCGCGCAGCCGGCGCGGGTCCCGCGAGACGGCACGCACGCGGAAGCCCGCGGCGAGGAGCTCGGGGACGAGCCGCCCGCCGACGTAGCCGGTCACCCCGGTGACGGCGGCGAGGCGCGCGCCGTCCGACGCCGCGCCCGACCCGCCGGTCACGAGAGCAGCTCCAGGACGGCGCGCTCGGCGGCGGCGCGCGTGCGCCGCCGCCCGATCGACCGGCCGCGCTCCCACAGGTCCACGAGCCGCGGGTCGATGTACGACGCGCGGCACACGGCGGGCGTGTTGCCCAGCTCGTCGGCGACCTCCCGCACGACCTGCGCGACGACGCGCCGTCGCCCGCGCTCCGACGACGGCGGGTCGTGGTCGGCGAGACCCGCGGCGGCCAGCACCGTCGCGTGCCACGTGCGGAAGTCCTTGGGTCGGGCCTCCGGGCCCAGGCGCGCCTTCACGTAGTCCACGATGTCGGCCGTCGTGACGTCGTGCCAGACGCCCTCGTCGTCCTGCCACGCGAGCAGCTCGTCGTCGTCGTCGCCGTCGCGGTCCCGCAGGCGCCGCACGATCGGCAGGATCTCGGTGTCCTCGACCTTCGACTCGCGCACCTGCCCGGACTTGGCGGGGTAGCAGAAGCTCACGCCGTCGCGGTGGAGCGCGACGTGGTCACGGCGGACCGTCGCGAGCCCGTAGCTGCCGTTGTCCCGCGCGTACGCCTCACCGCCGGCGCGGAAGTAGGCGTCGTCGAGCAGCCGGAAGGCGAGCGCGAGCACCTTCTCGCGGGGCATGCCCGGCAGCGCGAGGTGCTCGCGGACGACCTTGCGCGCGCGCGGCAGGCGCCGCGCGACGTCGAGGACGTGCGCGTGCTTGGCCTTGTCCTGCCGCGCGCGCCACTGCGGGTGGTAGAGGTACTGCCGCCGGCCCGCGTCGTCCGTGCCCATCGCCTGGATGTGCCCGTTGTCCCACGGGCAGATCCACACGTCGGTCCAGGCGGGCGGGATGACCAGCTCCGTGCAGCGAGCGACCGCCTCGGGGTCGGTGATCCGGTTGCCGTCCTCGTCGAGGAAGACGACCCCCTTGCCCTGACGACGGCGCGTCCAGCCGGGGGACGAGGGGCGCGACCTGCGCAGGCGGGGCATGGCGACAGTGTGCGGTGGTCGGCGACGACCGGCGAGGCGAGCGCGGGCGACGGGCGGACCTGCGGGCAGGAGCGGCGGGTCCGACGGGCGGCCGGCGAGCGTGAGCGGGCCGGGCCCCGTCGCGGCTCAGTCCTCCGGGACGCGCACCATGCCCTCCTGCGCGATGGACGCGACGAGGGTCCCGTCCTGCCGGTACACGTTGGCTGCGCCCAGACCGCGCCCGCCCTGGGCGCTCGGCGCGGTCTGCACGTACAGCAGCCACTGGTCGACGCGGACCGGCCGGTGCCACCACATCGCGTGGTCGAGGCTCGCCATCGACAGCCCGGGCGTCGCCCAGCTCAGGCCGTGGCGGCGCAGGACGGGCTCGAGCATGACCTGGTCGCACCCGTAGGCGAGCAGCGCGCGGTGCAGCACCTCGTCGTCGGGCAGCGGTCCTCGGGCGCGCATCCACACCATCTGCCGGCCGCTCGCCATGGGACCCGGCTCGAGGTAGATCGACGCCTCGACGTGGCGGAGGTCGAACGCGCTCGCCTGCGTCCAGAACTGCGCGACGGGATGGTCGACGCCCGCGAGCGTGCTGATCGCGCTCGGCACGCGGTCGGGGCCCGGGACGGACGGCGGGGGTGCGTCGGTGTGCTCGACCCCGGGCTGCGCGACCTGGAAGGAGGTCGTCATCGACAGGATCGGCTCGCCCTTCTGCAGCGCGTGCGTCCGGCGAGCGCTGAACGAGCGGCCGTCGCGCAGCCGCTCGACGCTGAACGTGATGGGCTCGCGGACGTCGCCGGGCCGCAGGAAGTAGCCGTGGACCGAGTGGGGGAGCCGGTCGCCCTCGACGGTGCGCGCGGCCGCGAGCAGGCACTGCGCGAGCACCTGGCCGCCGAACACTCGCCCGCCCGGCTTGGGCAGGCTGCGGCCGACGAACGTCGCGTCGTCGACCCGCTCGAGGTCGAGGACGTCCAGGACGGTGCGGAGCGCGTCGGCACCGGGTCCGTCGCCGGCCGCGGGCGGCTCGGCGGTCGCCGCGACCGCGGGCCGGGCGGTGGACGGGGCAGCCGGGTCGGAGGTGGTCGGCTCGGACGTGGGGGTCACCGGGGCTCCTCAGTCGTCGAAGGTGTTGACCATGGCGTGGGCGGCCCGCTCGAGGTAGTCCCACAGCGTCGCGTGCTGCAGGGGCGGCAGGCGCAGCTCGGTGAGCGCGACGCGCATGTGCGCGAGCCAGCGGTCCCGCGCGTCGGGGTTCACCTTGTACGGCGCGTGCCGCATGCGCAGGCGCGGGTGCCCGCGTCCCTGCGAGTAGGTGGTCGGCCCGCCCCAGTACTGCTCGAGGAACGTGCGCAGACGCTCCTCGGCGGGGCCGAGGTCCTCCTCGGGGTACATGGGCCGCAGGACCTCGTCCTCGGCGACGAGCTCGTAGAACCGCGCGACGAGGCGGCGGAACGTCGGCTCGCCGCCCACGAGGGCGTGGAACGAGTCGGGGCTCTCGGTCGGCAGCACGCCCCCATCCTCCCTCACCGGCACTACGCTGGGTGCCGCAGCGCGGACGGGGCGATGGGGCCACCGACCCCCACCGACCCCGCGGCCGCGGCGACGAGGCCGAGGAGGGTCACGGTGACGAAGGCGGAGCAGATCCTCGCGGCGCTCGGCGGCGACGCGAACGTCGTCGACCTCGAGCCGTGCATCACGCGCCTGCGGGTCGAGCTGCGCGACGCCGCGCTCGTGGACGAGGTCGCCCTCAAGGACTCGGGCGCCTTCGCGGTGGTCCGGACCGGGCGGGTCGTCCAGGTCGTCGTCGGCCCCGAGGCCGACGCGCTCGCGGACGACATCGACCGCCTGCGCTGAGCCGCGGGGACCGTCGTCGGGGCGGCGGTGCCTGCCTGGGTCAGCCCTGCCTGTCGGCTCCCTGCCTGTCGGCCCCCTGCCTGTCGGCTCCCTGCCTGTCGGCCCCCTGCCTGCCGGCCCCCTGCCTGTCGGCTCCCTGCGGGTCGTGCCCGGCGTCGCCCGGGCGCTGCGCCTCGCGCTCGACCAGGACCTCGCGCCGCGGCAGCGCCAGGTCGACGCCCTCCGAGCGGAACAGCTCGCGGACCCGTCCGCGGACCGCGCGCTGGATCGCCCACTGCTTCGCGGGAACCGTCTTGAGGAGCATCCGGATCATGACCGACTCGGCCGAGAGCGACTCGTAGGTCGTGACCTCGGGGTCGCCCAGCGCGTCCGCCGCGAGGTCCTCGGCCTCGAGCGCCTCGCGCGTCGCGCGCAGGAGCAGGTCGGCCGCCTGCTGGACGTCCATGTCCGGCGGGACCAGCACCTCGACCAGCGCGCGGGACCAGCCCTGCGTCATGTTGCCGACGCGGAGGATCTCGCCGTTGCGCACGTACCAGAGCGTCCCGTCGAGACTGCGGACCTGGGTGACGCGCAGGCCCACGGCCTCGACCGTCCCGGTCGCCTCCCCGAGGTTGACCACGTCGCCGACGCCGTACTGGTCCTCGATGAGCATGAAGAGCCCCGAGAGGAAGTCCTTGACGAGGGTCTGCGCGCCGAAGCCGAGCGCGACGCCCGCGACACCGGCCGACGCCAGGAGCGGGCCCAGCTGCCAGCCGTAGATGTTCGCGAGCGCGGTGAGCACGAGGATGCCGACCACGAGCGCCGCGACCGACCTCAGGACCGACCCCATGGTCTCGGCGCGCTGGACGCGCCGCGCGACGGCGAGCGGGTTCGACTGGTCGGCCGCCGAGCCCACGCGCGTGCGCAGCAGCAGCGTGCGCGTCTTGGCGCGCACGGTGGACCCGCCGTCGATCACGGAGCGCACCCCGCGCGCGATGACCCACCGCGCGACGGCGAGCACGACGACGCCCAGGACGATCGTGACGACCGTCTGCAGGGGTGCGCCGAGCAGCCAGCCGAGGGCGCCCCTCGCCGCCTCGCCGGCGTCGTCGAGGGGGGGAGGCGTGGAGGACGTCGTCATCGGGAGCACCTCGGCAGGGTAGCCACCGCGGCCGGGTGCCGAGCCGGCACGACGACGGACCCGGACCGTCCGCGCGGGCCTGTCGCCCGTCCCGCACGCGCGTGCTCTGGCAGGATCGGTGCGTGCCCGAGACCGACACCGCCGCGCCCCTGCCGCAGCCGCTCCTGGACCTCGCGTCCCGGTACGGCGTCGTGCCCGACTTCTGGGACTTCGACGGAGGCAAGCGCTCCGTGTCCGAGTCGACGCTCGTCGCGGTCCTCGCCGCGCTCGGCGTCGACGCCTCGACGCCCGAGCGGGCCGCGGTCGCGCTCGAGAACGCCGAGGACGACCCGTGGCGCCGCACGCTCCCGCCCGTGACGGTCGTCCGGCAGGGTGCGACGGCGGAGGTCCCCGTGCACGTGCTGGACGGCCAGGACGTCGTCGTCCGCGTCGAGCTCGAGGACGGCGGCGACGGCGTCGACCTCCCGCAGGCCGACGTGTACGTCCCGCCCCGGACCGTCGACGGGCGCCGGCTGGGCCGGGCGACGTTCACGGTCCCCGACCACCTGCCGCTCGGCTGGCACACTCTGGTCGCCGAGACGCCCGACTCCACGGCGCGCGCGACGCTCGTCGTCGTGCCGGTCCGGCTCGAGCTGGGACGGGGGCTCGACGAGCGCCGCGCCTGGGGCTTCATGGCGCAGCTGTACTCGGTCCGGTCCTCGCGGTCGTGGGGCGTGGGCGACCTGGGCGACCTCGCGGAGCTGTCGTGGCTCGCGGGGCGCCGGTGCCGCACGGACTTCCTGCTCATCAACCCGCTGCACGCCGCCGAGCCCGGCAGCCGGATGACGCCGTCGCCCTACCTGCCGGTCACGCGGCGGTTCGTCAACCCGATCTACCTGCGTGTCGAGGACATCCCCGAGACGGCGTACCTGCCGGTGGCCGAGCGGTCGCTCGTCGAGTGGCAGGCCGAGGTCGCCCGCCCGCTCAGCGAGGACGAGGGACCCATCGACCGGGACGCGGCGTGGGCGGCCAAGAAGGTCGCTCTCGAGGTCGTCCACGCGGCACCCCGCTCGGCGGCCCGCGAGGCCGCGTTCGCCGACTACCGCGAGCTCGAGGGCCCCGGGCTGCTCGACTTCGCGACGTGGTGCGCGATCGCCGAGCACTACGAGGGCGAGCCGTGGCCCGCCGAGGCGCACGACCGGGGCTCGGCCCTCGTCCAGCGGCTCAAGGTCGAGCTCGCGGACCGGATCACCTTCTACTGCTGGCTCCAGTGGGTCGCCGACGAGCAGCTCGCGGCCGCGCAGCGTGCCGCGACCGAGGGCGGCATGCGGCTCGGGATCATGCACGACCTCGCCGTGGGCGTGCACCCCGAGGGGGCGGACGCGTGGGCGATGCGCGACGTCCTCGCGCAGGGCGTCTCGGTCGGCGCGCCGCCGGACATGTACAACCAGCAGGGGCAGGACTGGTCGCAGCCGCCGTGGCGCCCCGACGCCCTCGCACGCGCCGCGTACAAGCCCTACCGCGACATGCTGCGGACGATCCTGCGGCACGCGGGCGCGATCCGCATCGACCACGTCCTTGGCCTGTTCCGGCTCTGGTGGATCCCGTCGGGCGCGTCGGCGCGCGACGGCGCCTACGTCCGGTACGACCACGAGGCCCTCATCGGCATCCTGTGCCTCGAGGCGCAGCGCGCCGGCGCCGTCGTCATCGGCGAGGACCTGGGCGTCTTCGAGCCGTGGGTGCGCACGTACCTCACCGAGCGCGGCATCCTCGGGACGTCGGTGCTCTGGTTCGAGTACGAGGGCAAGACCCTCATGGCGCCGGAGAAGTACCGCCGCCTCGCGCTCGCGACCGTCACCACGCACGACCTGCCGCCGACCGCGGGCTACCTCGCGGGCGAGCACGTGGACCTGCGCGACCGGCTCGGGCTCCTCACCGAGCCCGTCGAGAACGTGCGCGCGGCCGCGCGCCGCGAGCGTCAGCAGATGGTCGACGTCCTCGCGTCGCGCGGGCTCGTCGGGGGCGACCCGTCGGAGCGAGAGCTCGTCGAGGCGATGCACCGGCTCGTGCTCGCCTCGCCGTCGGTCCTCGTCGGGGTGTCCCTCGCCGACGCGGTCGGGGAGCGGCGCGCGCAGAACCAGCCGGGCACCGACCAGGAGTACCCGAACTGGAAGGTCCCGCTCGCCGACTCCGCGCAGCGGCTCGTGCTGATCGACGACCTCTTCGAGAACCCGCGGCTGCGGTCGCTCGTCGCCGCGGTGAACGCCGCGCTCGACGAGGCCCGCTGACGGACGCGGGCACGTCGCCCGCGCTCGGCGCGCTCGGCCGCACGACGACGAAGGCCCCCGGGAACGTCCGGGGGCCTTCGTCGTGCCACGCCGCGGGCTGTCAGCCCCGGTCGCGCTCCTGCGCCGCGAGCGCGCGCCGCACGCCGTCACGGGCCTCGACGACGAGGCGTCGCAGCGCCGGGTGCCGGTCGCCCAGCTGCTCGAGCCACGCGTCGGTGCGCGCCAGCACGTCGACCTCGCCGCCCGCGAGGAGGGACGGGTAGAGGCCGACGACGACGTTCTGCGCGATCTCGTTGGTCCGCGTCGTCCACACGCGCTCGATCGCGTCGAAGTACGCGTCGACGTAGGGCACGAGCAGAGCGCGGTCGTGCACCCGGCCGAAGCCGGCGATGGTCGACGTCTGGAGGGCGTTCGCGAGGTCGCCGCGCTCGACGACCGCCGCCCACGCGGCGGCCTTGGCCTCCGCGGTCGGGAGCGCGGCGCGCGCGGCGGCCGCCGCGCGCTCGCCCGTGGCCGTGGCGTCGGCCGCGAGCTGGCGCTCGACGTCGTCGGCGTCGGCCCGGCCGCCCGCGACGAGGGCCGTCAGCAGCTCCCAGCGCAGGTCGGTGTCGACGCTCAGGCCGCCGAGGGCCACCGTCCCGTCGACGAGGCCCGCGACGCGGTCGAGCTGCTCGGGCGTCGTGGCGCGCGCCGCGAACGCCTTGGCGAGCTGGAGCTGCAGGTCGCTGCCCTCGCCCGCGCTGCTCGCGAGCTCCCACAGCCGCTCCGCGGCCGCAGCCGTGGCCGCGACGCGGTGCTCGGGCGCGACGTACAGCTCGAGCGTCGTCGCGAGCTGACGCAGCAGGACGAGCACGACGCTCGAGTCGGTCTCGTGCGCGATGTTCGCCAGCACGAGGCCGACGAAGTCGCGCGCGCCGAGCTCGCCGTCCCGGGTCATGTCCCACGCGGCGCCCCACACCAGGGTGCGGGGGAGCGAGTCGCTGAACGCGTGGAGGTGGTCCGTCGCGACCGCGAGCGACTGCTCGTCGAGGCGGATCTTCGCGTAGGCCAGGTCGTCGTCGTTCACGAGGACCAGCGCCGGGCGCTCCTGGCCGACCATCTCGGCGACCTCGGTGCGCTCGCCGTCGACGTCGAGCTCGACCCGCAGCGTCCGCTCGAGCCGCGTGCTGCCGTCGGGCTGCTCGACCAGGTCGTAGCCGCCGACGGCGAGCCGGTGCGGCCGCAGGTGGGCGTGCGCGGCGGGTGCCTCCTGCAGGACGGCGAACGACGTGATGACGCCCTGGTCGTCGACCTCGACCTCGGGGCGCAGGAGCGTGACGCCCGCGCGCTCGAGCCACAGCCCGGACCACGCGCCGAGGTCCCGGCCGCTCGTCTTCTCGAGCTCGACGAGCAGGTCGCGCAGCTGGGTGTTGCCCCACGCGTGCCGCTCGAAGTACGCGCGCACACCGGCGAAGAACTGCTCGTACCCCACCCACGAGACGAGCTGCTTGAGCACCGACGCGCCCTTGGCGTACGTGATCCCGTCGAAGTTGACCTCGACGTCCTCGAGGTCGCGGATGTCGGCGACGATCGGGTGCGTCGAGGGCAGCTGGTCCTGTCGGTACGCCCAGGACTTCTCCATCGAGGCGAACGTCGTCCACGCCTGCCGCCACGGCGTCGCCTCGGCGGTCGCGAGCGTCGACGCGTACTCGGCGAACGACTCGTTGAGCCACAGGTCGTCCCACCAGCGCATCGTCACGAGGTCGCCGAACCACATGTGCGCGAGCTCGTGCAGGATCGTCACGGCGCGGCGCTCGACGGTCGCCTCGGGGACCTTGGAGCGGAACACGTAGCCCTCGAGGAAGGTGACGGCGCCGGCGTTCTCCATCGCCCCCGCGTTGAACTCCGGGACGAAGATCTGGTCGTACTTCTCGAACGGGTAGGGCATCGCGAACAGCTCCTCGTAGAACGCGAAGCCCGCGCGCGTCACGTCGAGGATGTCCGGGGCGTCGAGGTGCTGGGCGAGCGAGGCACGGCACAGCACACCGAGCGGGATCGTCCGCCCGTCGCTGCTCGTGAGCTCACCCGTCTCGCGGTGGTACGGGCCGGCGACGACGGCCGTGACGTAGCTCGACAGGCGCGGCGTCGGGGCGAACTCCCAGCGTGCGGCGCCGTCGTGCGCCGGGACCGGCTCGGGGGTGCTCGAGTTGGAGATGACGGTCCAGTGCTCGGGGGCGGTGACCGTGAACCGGAAGGTCGCCTTGAGGTCGGGCTGCTCGAACACCGCGAAGACGCGGCGCGAGTCGGCGACCTCGAACTGCGAGTAGAGGTACACCTCGCCGTCGACGGGGTCGACGAAGCGGTGCAGGCCCTCACCCGTGTTCATGTACGCGCAGTCCGCGACGACGACGAGCTCGTTCTCGTCCGCGAGGTCCTCGAGCAGGATGCGCGAGTCGGCGACGACGAGCGCGGGGTCGAGGTCGGTGCCGTTGAGCGTCACGCGGTGCACGACGGGCGCGATGAGGTCCACGAACGTCGCGGCGCCGGCGCGGCCCGCGAAGCGCAGGGTGGTCGTGGACGCGAACGTCGTGTCGCCCGTGGTCAGGTCGAGCGCGACGTCGTACGAGCGCACGTCGACGACGGCGGCGCGGTCGCGCGCCTCGGCGCGCGTGAGGTTCTCAGCGGGCACGGGGGTGCTCCTCGGTCGGGGGTGGTGACGCGGCCGATCCTCCCACGGCGGGAATGCCGCACGCCGAGCGGCGTTGTCACCCTCGGTGGCAGGGTCGGACCGCACGGCGCCGACTGCCGCACCCGCACGAGCCCCGACCGACGAGGAGAGCGATGACCACCGCGACGACGACCCAGACCGCCGACGGCACGGCCGCGGACGACGCGACGCGGACGCGCGTCCGCGCCGACCTCTGGTTCGACCCGGTGTGCCCGTGGGCGTGGATGACGTCGCGGTGGATGACCGAGGTCGAGGGTCTGCGGGACGTCGAGGTGCACTGGCACGTGATGAGCCTCGCCGTCCTCAACGAGGGCAGGGAGCTGCCGGACGGGTACCGCGCGCTCATGGACGAGGCGTGGGGTCCCGTCCGGGTCGTCACCGCGGCGCGGCTCGCGCACGGCGACGAGGTCGTCAAGCCCCTGTACGACGCGATCGGGACGCGGCTGCACCCGGGCGGCCGCACCGACCGCACCACGGTGCTGGCCGAGGCGCTGGCGGAGGTCGGCCTGCCGGCGGAGCTGCTCGAGGCGGCCGACGACGACCGCGTCGACGCCGAGCTGCGCGCGTCGCACCAGCGCGCGCTCGACCTCGTGGGCGACGAGGTCGGGACGCCGGTCATCGCGATCGACGGCACGGGCTACTTCGGGCCGGTCGTGACGCCCGCCCCCCGCGGCGAGGACGCCGGCCGGCTCTGGGACGGTCTCGTCCTCATGACCCGCGTGCCGGGGTTCTACGAGCTCAAGCGGACCCGAACGCAGGGCCCTTCGTTCGGCTGACGGACCCGTCCGGGGCGCACCGCACGCCGGACCCCGGCCGTCGCAGGACCGTCGGTCGGCGACGCCCGCTCCCGCTGCCCGGGGGCGGGCGTCGTCGCGTGTCGACCACTTGCGCGACGCCCGCGACCGCCCTACGTTTGCAACATTCCAGGTTGTTGCGGGGCTTTTTGCAGCCCCGTTTCATGCGCTCCATCGCAGGGCCGCCGCACCGAGGCGACGGTCCGAAGTCACCGGCACGACGCCGTCGTCGGGCCGGTCCGACCGAATGGGGAACATCCGTTGAAGCTCGTCCCAGGGCGCTCAGGCGCGCCCGCTGCACCGACCGCACGACCCACCCGACGCGCACGGCGCGGCTCGCTCGTCCGTCGAGCGCTCACCGGCCTCGTGGCCGGTGCCCTCGCGACCGCCGGCCTGGTCGGCACCACGGCCGTCACGGCCGCCCCGGCCGCGGCGGAGCCGTCGGGGTCCAAGGACGTCACGGCCGTGCTGTTCCAGTGGCGCTGGACCAGCGTCGCGGCCGCGTGCCGTGACAGCCTCGGTCCGGCCGGCTACGGCTGGGTCCAGGTCTCGCCCCCGCAGGAGCACGTGCAGGGCAGCCAGTGGTGGACGTCGTACCAGCCCGTCTCCTACCGCATCGAGTCCAAGCTCGGCACGCGCGCCGAGTTCGCGTCGATGGTCTCGACGTGCCGCGCGGCCGGCGTGAACGTCATCGCGGACACCGTCATCAACCACATGTCGGGCAAGCCCGAGGGCGGCACGGGCGTGGCGGGCTCGTCGTTCCAGTACTACTCGTACCCGGGCATCTACGGATCGCAGGACTTCAACGACTGCCGCCGCAACATCGCCAACTACGGCGACCGGTGGGAGGTGCAGAACTGCAACCTCGTGGCCCTCGCCGACCTGCGCACGGGATCGGACTACGTCCGCGGTCGCATCGCCGCGTACATGAACGACCTGATCTCCCTCGGCGTCCGGGGCTTCCGGATCGACGCCGCCAAGCACATGCCCGCGGGCGACGTCGCCGCGATCCGGTCCCGGCTGAGCGACCAGAGCGTGTACATCGTCCAGGAGGTCATCGGCGCCGCGGGCGAGCCGATCCAGGACACGGAGTACACGTCGATCGGTGACGTCCACGAGTTCGACTACGGCCGCAACCTCAAGCGCATCTTCACGAACGAGAAGCTCGCCTACCTGTCGAGCTTCGGCGAGTCGTGGGGCATGCTCCCGTCCGGGAGCGCGGGCGTCTTCGTCGACAACCACGACACCGAGCGCAACGGCGAGACCCTCAACGCGGGCTACGGCTCGACCTACACGCTCGCGAACGTCTTCATGCTCGCCTGGCCGTACGGCTCGCCCGCCGTCCACTCCGGGTACACGGTCGGCAGCGACCACGACGCCGGGGCACCGAACGGGGGCGCCGTGACCTGCTACCAGAACGGCTGGACGTGCCAGCACGACTGGCGGCAGATCCGGAACATGGTCGGCTTCCACAACGCCGTGAAGGGCACGCCCGTGAACCAGTGGTGGTCCAACGGGAACGACGCGATCGCGTTCGGTCGCGGCTCGGCGGGCTACGCCGTCATCAACAAGGAGGGCAGCGCGCTCAGCCGCACGTTCACGACGTCCCTGCCGGCCGGCAGGTACTGCGACGTGATCAGCGGTGCACCCACCTCGACGGGGTGCTCCGGCACGACGGTCACCGTCGGCTCGGGCGGCACGTTCACCGCGTCGGTCGGTGCACGCGACGCGCTCGCGATCCACGTGGGGGCGCGCGCCGGCGGCGGCACGACCGGTGGCGGGGGCGACGACGGAGCCACGGCGGCCGTGTCGTTCGGCGTCAGTGCGACGACCGTGTGGGGCCAGGACGTGCGGGTCGTCGGGAACCACCCGTCGCTCGGCTCGTGGAGCCCCGCGAACGGTGCGCGGCTCTCGTCCTCGACCTACCCCGTGTGGCGCGCGCAGGTGGCACTGCCGGCGGGCACGCGGGTCGAGTTCAAGTACGTCAAGGTCGACGGCGCCGGCGACGTCGTGTGGGAGAGCGGGGCCAACCGGGTCGCGACCGTCCCGTCGTCGGGCGTGCTCACCCTGAACGACGCCTGGCGGAGCTAGCGACCCCACGGACCGGCGGGGGGTGGGCAGGACCTGGAGCGCACCGTCCACCCCTCGCCCTCGCAGCGGCAGGCCGACCTGCCGACGACGGCCGGGCGCGTGAGCGCCCGGCCGTCGCGCCCTACCCTGACGCGGTGACCGCACCGGACTGCAGCGCCGCACCGGACCCCCGCCCCACCGAGGGTCCCGACCAGGGCCGCCGGCTCGCACGGGCCCGTCCGGAAGCGCCCACCGGCAGCCGGTACGACGTCGTCGTCGTCGGGGGTGGGCACAACGGGCTGACCGCCGCCGCGTACCTCGCACGCGCGGGCCGGAGCGTGCTCGTCCTGGAGGCGCGCGACCACCTGGGCGGCGCGACCGGGTCCGCGCGCGTGTTCCCCGGCGTCGACGCGAACCTGTCGCGGTACTCGTACCTGGTCTCGCTCATGCCCGAGGCCGTGCGGCGCGAGCTCGGGCTGCGGCTCGAGCTGAGGCGTCGCCGGTGGTCGTCGTACACCCCGCTGCCGGACGACCCGTCCCGGGGGCTGCTCGTCGACGCCGCCGACTCCGCCTCGACGGCACGGTCCCTCGAGCGCGTCGGCGCCGGGGCCGACGCCGCGGCGTGGGAGGCGTTCTCGTCACGGACGGGTGCGCTCGCGGGCACCGTCTTCCCGACCGTGACGGGGCCGCTGCCGACCGCCGCCGAGATGCGTCGGAGCCTCGGCGCGTGGTGGGAGGACCTGGTCGAGCGACCCCTCGGCGAGCTCGTCGAGCGCACGTTCACGTCGGACGTCGTGCGGGGCGTCGTGCTCACCGACGCACTCATCGGCACCTTCGCCTCCGCACACGACGCCGGGCTCGCGCAGAACCGGTGCTTCCTCTACCACGTCGTCGGCGGCGGGACGGGCGACTGGGACGTGCCGGTCGGCGGCATGGGCGCCGTCGTGCGCGAGCTCGAGCGGGTGTGCCGGGAGGGCGGGGCCGAGCTCGTCGTCGGGGCCCGCGCGACCGCGGTCGACCCCGGCGCGGACGGGGTCGACGTGCACTGGGCGGACGACGGCGGGAGGACGCGGTCGGTCCGTGCGCAGCACGTCCTCGCCGGGTGCGCGCCGCACGAGCTGGACCGCCTCCTGGGGCGGACCCCGCGGCCGCTCCCGGAGGGTTCGCAGCTCAAGGTCAACATGGTGCTCGACCGCTTGCCACGGCTGCGCGACGCCGTCGACCCGGCCCACGCGTTCGCCGGGACCTTCCACGTCAACGAGGGGTACGCCCAGCTCGGGACGGCGCACCGCGAGGCGGCCGCGGGGTGCATCCCGTCCGTGCCGCCGCTGGAGATCTACTGCCACTCGCTCACCGACGGCTCGATCCTGGGTCCGGCGGATCGGGCGGCGGGCCGCCACACGCTCACGCTGTTCGGCCTGCACATTCCCGCGCGGCTGTTCCGCCAGGACCCCGACGGTGCGCGCGCCGAGGCGGTGGCGGCGACCCTCCGGTCGCTCGACGCGGTGCTGGCCGAGCCGGTCGAGGAGTGCCTCGCGACCGACGCCGACGGGCGACCGTGCCTCGAGGCGCGCACACCCGTCGACCTCGAGGGCGACGTCGGGCTCCCGGGCGGGCACATCTTCCACGGCGACCTGCAGTGGCCCTGGCTCGCCGCGGACGCCGACCCGCAGGACCCCGCGACCCGCTGGGGCGTCGCGACCGGGCACCCGCGCGTCCTGCTGTGCGGCGCGGGCGCGGTCCGCGGCGGGGGCGTGAGCGGCATCCCGGGGCGCTCGGCGGCGATGGCGCTGCTCGGCGACTGACGCTTCGCACGGCCGTCCGCCCGCGTGGCATGCTGCGGCAGGACGTTCACCCGAACGGCCGAGAGGAGCACCCATGTCCGCGACCGCACGGACCCGTCGACGGCTCGGTCCAGGCCTGCTGGCCTTCCTCGTCGTCGACGTGGTGCTGGTGCTCGGCTTCCTCGTGCTGCTGGCGACGGCGCTCGGTGACGACGACGAGCCCACCGCGCAGCCCGCGCCGAGCGCGTCCGCCGAGCCCGAGTCGACCCCGAGCGACAGCGACGCCGACGCGGAGGACGTCGGCGAGGTGCGGACGTTCGTGCTCCCGAGCGGCAACATCCACTGCACGATGGACGAGGGCTCGGCGACGTGCACGATCCTGGCGTCGAGCTTCGAGCCGCCCGCGACGCCCGAGGGCTGCGCGGGAGCGGTCGGCAGCACGCTCACGGTCGCGGCCGGCGAGTCCGCCGGCTTCGTCTGCGTCGAGGGGGACCCGCCCGCCGTGCCCGAGGACGCCGTCGTGCTCGAGTACGGCGAGCAGTCGACGGTCGGGGAGATGACGTGCGCGAGCTCCCGCAACGGGGTCCTGTGCCGGCACAACCCCAGCGGCGAGGGCTTCTCGGTCGCGCGCGCCGGCTACCTGCTGTTCTGATCCCAGCGGCGAGCGGGGCGGGTGCGATCCCGTCCCGCTCGCGTCGTCCTCGACGTCACCAGATGCGCACGCGCTCCTCGGGCGGGAGGTACAGCCCGTCGCCGGGCCGGACGTCGAACGCCTCGTAGAACGCGTCGACGTTGCGCACCACGCCGTTGCAGCGGAACTCGTCGGGGGAGTGCGGGTCGGTCGCGAGGCGACGCACGACCTCCTCGTCGCGCCCCTTCGAGCGCCACACCTGGGCCCACCCGACGAGGACGCGCTGCACACCCGTCATGCCGTCGACGACGGGCGCCTCGGCGAGCGGGCGCCCGAGGGCGATCCGGTACGCCTCGAGCGCGATCGACAGGCCGCCGAGGTCGCCGATGTTCTCGCCGACCGTGAAGGCGCCGTTGACGGTGTGGCTGCCGTCGAGCTGACGCGGCGAGAAGGCGTCGTACTGCGCGACGAGCGCCGCGGTGCGCGCCTCGAACTCGGTGCGGTCCTCGTCGGTCCACCAGTCCTCGAGCCGGCCCGCGCCGTCGTACTTGGAGCCCTGGTCGTCGAAGCCGTGGCCGATCTCGTGGCCGATCACGGCGCCGATCCCGCCGTAGCTGACCGCGTCGTCCGCGTCGGGGTCGAAGAACGGCGGCTGGAGGATCGCGGCGGGGAAGACGATCTCGTTCATGCCCGGGTTGTAGTAGGCGTTGACGGTCTGCGGCGTCATGAACCACTCGTCGCGGTCGACGGGGCGACCGATCTTGCCCAGCTCGCGGTCGAGCTCGTAGGCGTGCGAGCGGCGGACGTTGCCGACGAGGTCGTCGGGCCGCACCTCGAGACCGTCGTAGGACTTCCAGCGATCGGGGTAGCCGATCTTGGGCGTGAACGCGTCGAGCTTGGCGAGCGCCTTGGCGCGGGTCGCCTCGCCCATCCAGTCGAGCGCGGTGATCGACTCGCGGTACGCCTCGACGAGGTTCTCGACGAGCCGCATCATGCGGTCCTTGTGGGTCGGCGGGAAGTGCCGCGCGACGTACTCCTGGCCGACGGCCTCGCCGAGCGCCCCCTCGACGAGGGCGACGCCCCGCTTCCACCGGTCGCGCAGCTGCGTCGCTCCCGTGAGGAGGCGTCCGTAGAAGTCGAAGTTCGCCTCGACGACCTCCGCCGACAGGTACGGCGCGCGGGAACGGACCAGGTGGTACCGCAGCCACGACTGCCACTGCTCGACGGGTGCGTCGGCCCACGCCTGCGCGAAGGCGACGGCGTAGTCGGGCTCGCGCACGACGAGGTCGGTGAACGCGTCGCGTGAAGCGCCGAGGGCCTCGACCCAGGCGACCCAGTCGAAGCCGGGTGCCCGCTCGACGAGGTCGTCGAGGGTCATGGGGTTGTCGGTGAGGTCGGCGTCGCGGTCGCGCACGACGTCCCAGTGGGACGCCGCGAGGCGGGTCTCGAGGTCCACGACCAGGCCGGCCTGGCGGTCCGCGTCGTCCGCGTCCAGCCCGACCAGGCGGAGCATGCGGGCGACGTGCGGGCCGTACTGCTCGCGGACGGCGGCGTGGGCGTCCTCACGGTAGTACGACTCGTCGGGGAGCCCGAGGCCGGCCTGGTGGAGGAAGACGACGTACCGCTCGGGGTCGTGCGCGTCGTTGTCGACCCAGAACGCGACGGCGGTCGGCCCGCCCGTGCGCTGGAGGGTGCCGAGCACGCGCACGAGCTGCTCGCGCGTCGTCGCGGCGTCGACGGCCGCGAGCTCCTCGCGCAGGGGCTCGACGCCGAGCCGCTCGACGGCGTCGACGTCCATGAAGCTCGCGTAGAGGGCGCCCACCTGCGCCGCGGTGCCGTCGAGGCCGCCCGCGCCCTCGGCGACCTTGCCGCCGAGGTCCTCGATGATCGCCCGCACGTGCTCCTCGGCACGGTCGTACAGCTCGCGCAGCGCGCCGTCCGTGGCGCGGTCAGCCGGGATCTCGTGCTGGGCGATCCAGCGGCCGTTCACGTGGCGGTACAGGTCGTCCTGCGGCCTGACCGCGGGGTCGAGCGCGGTGCGGTCGATGCCGCTCCGGAGGGCCTGACCCGTCGCGTCGTCGCGGGTCGGTCCAGCCTTGTCGGTCGTGGTCATGGCGACAGGCTATGCCGCTCGTCCGGCCGGTCCCGGCGCTGGCAGGATTGCGCCATGCGCATCCACATCGCCGCCGACCACGCCGGGTACGAGCTCAAGGAGGCGCTGGTCGAGCACCTGCGCGCCGCCGACCACGACGTCGTGGACCACGGGGCCCACGAGTACGACGCCCAGGACGACTACCCGCCGATGTGCCTCGCCGCGGGCGAGGCGGTCGTCGCCGAGCCGGGGAGCCTCGGCATCGTGCTGGGCGGCTCGGGCAACGGCGAGCAGATCGCGGCCAACAAGGTCCGCGGGGTCCGCGCGGTCCTCGCGTGGAGCGTCGAGACCGCGCGCCTGGGCCGGCAGCACAACGACGCGAACGTCATGGCGATCGGCGCGCGCCAGCACCCGGTCGACGACGCGGTCGCGATGGTCGAGGCGTTCCTCGCCGAGCCGTTCAGCGGCGACCCGCGCCACCAGCGACGCATCGACCTCCTCGCCGCGTACGAGCGCGGCGAGGAGTCCGGCGGCGCCTGAGCGCTCAGAACACCCAGCCGCACCCCGGCGGCACGTGCCACCCGAACGCGGCGGCCGCCGGGGCGAGCGCCCCGGGCACGTGCTCGTGCACGAGTCCCGCGGCGGCGAGCGAGGCCAGCGACGTGCCGCCCAGGTACGCGGCGCCGAGCTCGCGGACGTCGAGGGTCAGGTCGGCGGCCCGGTCGGTGCGCTCGACGCTCGCGGTGCCCGTGGCGTCGACGGTCACGCGCCAGCGGCCCGCGTTGGCGGGCACGAGCGCGTCCTGCACCTCGAGCACGACGTCGACCGGGGCCGCGTAGCGCCGCGCCGCGAGAGCGGCCGGGACGTCGAGGAGCCGGACCCACACGTTGTCGGCGAGGCGCGGGACCGCCGCGCGCACGTCGACCAGCAGGTGCACGAGCGCGTCGTCGACGGGCACCCACGCCTCGACGGTGCCCATGAGGTCCAGGTCGAGGAGCACGCCCCACAGCGCACGCGCCGCGGCGGGGTCGGTCGTGACGACCTCGCGCACCCGGACCGTGCCGCGCGGCCCCTCGGGCTTCCACGCCTCCTTGCGCCGGAACAGCGCGTAGCCGACGAGGTCCCCGTCGCGCTCGGCGAGCGCGACGCGCAGCGGCTCCGCGCCGTCGCGGAACGCCTCGGGGTCGGTGCCGAAGGCGGCGCGCAGCTCCGCCGACTCGCGCGTGGCCCATCCCGGACGGTCGACCGAGGCGTGCAGCGCCAGGACCTGGTCGACGTGCCGCTCGCGGTCCAGCTGCTCGAGGCGTACGCGGACGTCCTGCGCGCCGGGGACGTCGCGGAGGGCGGCACCCCGTGGGACGGTCAGGCGCAGGTCGTCCGCCGCGCGTCCGTACCCGAAGCGGCCGTAGATCGCGGGCTCGGCGGCGAACAGCGCCGAGACGGGCTCGCCGCGACCGAGGCTGCGTGCGACGTGGTCGTCGATCATCGCGCGCAGCAGGCCGCGGCGGCGGTGACCGGGGTGGACGCCGACCCAGGTGAGACCCGCGACCGGGACGCGCGCACCCGGGACGGGGAACGAGCCGAACGGGTAGGACGCGTGCATCGCGACGAGCTCGCCGTCGTCCGCCTCGACGCCACGGGCCCGGCTCCAGGTCAGCGGCGACGGCAGGTCGGCGAGCGTCGCGACGCTCGTGCCCTGGGGGAATGCCCAGGTGTCGAGCGTGAGCACGTCGTGCAGGCGGTCGGGGGAGAGGTCGACGAGCCGGTAGCCGGCGGGCAGCGGGGTCATGGCCGTCATCGTGCCGCCGTGACCGTCGCGACGCACCGCATTTGCCGACCCCGGACCCGCGCGTGGGCGGTGCTGCCGCGGTCGCCCCGCCTGGCTACCCTCGGGCAGGTGAGCACTACGACGACGGCCGCGCGCGCCGCCCCCGGGCGGACCCGTCGTCAGGTCCGTCAGCGGCGGCGTCGATCCCGTCGGCTGCGCAGCGCTGCGCTGCGCCGCGTCGGCTGGGCGCGCACCGTCCACCGCAGGACGACGCGCCGCCGCCAGCTGGTCGCGACCGCGGGCCTCGTGGCGCTCGCGGGCCTCGCGGCCCTCGGCATGGTGCTGACGCCGACGTGGGTCGTGCCCGCCGTCATGGTGTTCGTGCTCCTCCTCGGCGTCTTCACGCTGCGGCCCGTCGGGATGGCCGTGCTCGGGGTGGTCGTGCTGGGCCTCGTCGTCGGGCTGCACGTCACGCGCGAGCGCACCTCCGACCCGGGCGTCTTCGTCGCCCTCGCCCTCGGCGCGGTGTCGGCGTTCGCGTTCGTCCGCAACCGGTCGCGCCTCGGCATCCAGGGCGCGATGAGCGACATCATGCTCGTCGACCTGCGCGACCGGCTCGTCGCGCACGGCCGGATCCCCGAGCTGCCTGCGGGGTGGCGCGTCGACAGCGTCGTGCGGTCGGCCAACGCCGAGGCGTTCTCGGGCGACTTCGTCGTCGCGGCCCGCGGGCGCAACGGGTCGCTGCTGGAGATCGTGCTCGTCGACGTCTCCGGCAAGGGTCAGGAGGCGGGTGTCCGCTCGCTGCTGCTGTCCGGCGCGTTCGGCGGTCTGCTCGGCGCGATGCCGACCGAGGCGTTCCTCCCGGCCGCGAACAAGTACCTGCTCGAGCAGGCCTGGCCCGAGGGCTTCGCGACGGCGGTGCACCTCGCGGTGCGCCTGGACACGGGCACGTTCCGCGTCTCGACCGCGGGTCACCCGCCCGCGGTCCACGTGCACCGCGGCTCGGGCCTGATCGAGACGCTCGACACGTCGGGCGGGCCCGCCCTGGGTGTCGTCGTCGCACCGGTGTTCGCGGTGCACGAGGGGGTCCTCGAGCACGGGGACACGGTCATGCTCTACACCGACGGGCTCGTGGAGGTCCCGGGCGCCGACGTCGAGCTCGGCATCGACCGGCTCATGGGCGCGGCGGAGCGGTTCATCTCGACGCGCAGCGGCGGCGCCGACGCGGTCCTCGCGGGCGTACGCGCGGGCGAGGACGACGACCGCGGCCTCGTGCTCGTCCACCGGGACTGAGCGGTGGACCGCCCCGGCGGCGACGACGAGTACGTCGAGGCCGTCCTCGACCTGGTCGAGGCGATACCGCCCGGTCGCGTCATGACGTACGGCACGGTCGCGGAGGAGGTCGCGCAGCGGCTCGGGCGCGGCGGCCCGCGGCAGGTGGGCCGGGTCATGGCCACCGCGGGCGGGTCGGTGCCCTGGTGGCGCGTCGTCAACGCGGCCGGTCGTCCCCCGCGGGGTCATCCCGAGGCCGTGCCGCGGCTCCTCGCCGAGGGGTGCCCCGTGCGCGACGCGGAGGACGACCCGAGGGTCGTCCTCCGCGAGGCGATCTGGTTCCCGGACGAGCTGCCCGGGGACCCGCGCGAGGTCAGCGCAGGCCGCGCCGGGAGCTGATGACGCCCGTGTCGAACCCGGCGAGGTGCAGGCCGCCGTGGAACCGCGCGTGCTCGATCTTCACGCACCGGTCCATGACGACCTCGAGCCCCGCGGCCTCGGCGCGGCGCGCGACGTCCTCGTGCCACGACCCGAGCTGGAGCCAGAGCGTCCGCGCGCCGACGTCGATCGTCTCGTCGAGGACCGACGGCAGGTCGTCGTGGCGCCGGAACACGTCGACGAGGTCCGGCACGACCGGGAGCGCCGCGAGCGACGGGTACACCGGGCGCCCCAGGATCTCGGTCGCGCGGGGGTTGACGAAGTAGACGTCGTACGGGGAGGACGACAGCAGGTACGTCGCCACGAAGTAGCTCGCGCGCGACGCGTTCGCGGAGGCCCCGACGATCGCGACGGAGCGCGTACGGCGCAGGATCGCGAGCCGCTCGGCGGCGCCCGGTCCCTGCCACGTGCGCGGTGCGGCGCCCGGGGCGGGTGCTGGGGTCGGCAGGGCGCACGCGGCCCCGACGTCGGCGGTCATGCGGTCACCTCGGCAGGGGAGGGGGCGGCGGGGGACGGGTCGGTCTGCGTCGCGTGCTGGTCGGCGGGTCCGACGGCGCGCGTGAGCGCCTGGTCGAGGTCCCACAGGATGTCCTCGACGTCCTCGAGCCCGACGCTGATGCGCACGAGGTCCTCGGGGACGCCCGCGGCGGCGAGCTGCTCGACGGAGAGCTGCTGGTGCGTCGTCGACGCGGGGTGGATGACGAGCGTGCGCGCGTCCCCGATGTTCGCGAGGTGGCTCGCGAGCTGGAGCGACTCGATGAAGCGCCGGCCCGCGGCGCGGCCGGGCACCTCGTCGGTGCCGCGCACGCCGAACGCGAAGACCGCGCTCGGCCCGAGCGGCAGGTACCGCTGCGCACGCTCGTGGTGCTGGTGCGACGGCAGACCCGCCCAGTTGACGTAGCCGACGCGCGGGTCCGCCTCGAGCCACTGCGCGACGCGTCGGGCGTTGGCCAGGTGCGCCTCCATGCGCTGCGGGAGCGTCTCGACGCCCTGCAGCAGCTGGAAGGCGGACTGCGGCGCGAGCGACGGCCCGATGTCGCGGAGCTGCTCCGAGCGCAGCTTCGTCAGGAAGCCGTACTCGCCGAAGTTCTCCCACCAGCTCACGCCGCCGTACGACGGGACGGGCTCGGTCATCTGCGGGAACTTCCCGTTCCCCCAGTCGAACCGGCCGCTCTCGACGACGACGCCGCCGAGCGTGGTCCCGTGCCCGCCGAGGAACTTCGTCACGGAGTGGATGACGACGTCCGCGCCGTGCTCGAGCGGACGGCAGAGGTACGGCGTGCTGAGGGTCGCGTCGATGACGAGCGGCACACCCGCCGCGTGGGCGACCTCGGCGAGCCCCGCGATGTCCGTGATCTCGCCGGACGGGTTCGCGATGACCTCGGCGTAGACGACCTTCGTCTCGGGTCGGATGGCCGCGGCGTAGTCGGCCGGGTCGGTGCCCGGCACGAACGTCGTCTCGACCCCGAACCGGCGCAGCGTCACGTCGAGCTGCGTGACCGTGCCGCCGTACAGCGACGCGGCGGCGACGACGTGGTCGCCGGCGCCGACGAGCGCGGCGAACGTGATGAACTCCGCGGCCATGCCCGACGACGTCGCGACCGCACCGATGCCGCCCTCGAGCGACGCGATGCGCTCCTCGAGCGCGGCGACCGTGGGGTTGCCGATGCGGCTGTAGATGTTGCCGTACTTCTGCAGCGCGAAGAGGTTCGCCGCGTCCGCGGTGTCGTCGAACACGAAGCTCGTCGTCTGGTAGATCGGCACGGCGCGTGCGCCCGTCGTCGGGTCGGGCACGCCGCCGGCGTGCAGCGCCCGGGTGCGGAAGCCCCAGCGGCGGTCGGAGGTCGGTTCGGTCACGTGGGGTTCTCCTCGTGGGTCGTGCGGGTGCCGGCGGTCGTGCCGCGCGGGGTGGAGGGCGTGCCCGCGGTCGAGCCGCGCGGGGTGGTGGGGGCGCCGGGTGCGGTGCGGGCCGCGGCCCGCCCGGCCTCGAGCACCGCGTGGATCCGGTGCACGGCGGTCTCGTCCTGCAGTGACGTGACGTCCCCCAGGGTGCCACCTGCCACGAGGTCGGCGAGCAGGCGGCGCATGATCTTGCCCGAGCGCGTCTTGGGCAGGTCCGGGACGACGACGACGTCGCGCGGCTTCGCGATCGGGCCGATCTCCTTCGCGACGTGGTTGCGGAGCGTCTCGGTGAGCGCGAGCGCGTGGTCGAGCCACGCGGCGACGTCGTCGGGGTCGGCCCCCGCGCGCGCGGGGATGACGAACGCCGCGATCGCCTGACCCGTCGTCGCGTCTGTCACGCCCGCGACGCCCGCCTCGCCGACCTCCGGGTGCGCGACGAGGGCCGACTCGATCTCGATCGTCGAGAGGCGGTGGCCCGAGACGTTGATGACGTCGTCGACCCGGCCCAGCAGCCAGATGTCGCCGTCGGCGTCGTAGCGCGCGCCGTCGCCCGCGAAGTAGTAGCCGCGATCCGCGAACCGCGCCCAGTACGCGTCGCGGTACCGCTCCGGGTCGCCCCACACGGTGCGCGCCATGCCCGGCCACGTCCGGTCGACCACGAGGAAGCCGCCCGCGCCGTGCGGCACCTCGTCACCGCGCTCGTCGACGACCCTGACCGAGATCCCGGGCAGCGCGCGCGTCGCCGAGCCGGGCTTGAGCGTGGTGACGCCGGGCAGCGGCGCGACCATCGCGGCGCCCGTCTCGGACTGCCACCACGTGTCGACGACCGGCGTCTCGCCGCGGCCGAGCTGCTGGTGGAACCAGACCCAGGCCTCGGGGTTGATCGACTCCCCGACCGTGCCGAGGAGCCGGATGCTCGACAGGTCGTACGTGTCGGGCAGCCCGTCGGGGAACCAGGTCATGAGCGTGCGGATGAGCGTCGGCGCCGTGTAGTACACCGTCACGCCGTAGCGCTCGATGATCTCGAGGTGGCGCGCGGTGTGCGGCGCGTTCGGTGTGCCCTCGTAGATCACCTGGGTCAGGCCGTTGCTGAGCGGGCCGTAGATCTCGTACGTGTGGGCGGTGACCCATGCCAGGTCGGCGGTGCACCAGTGCACGTCGTCGTCGCGCGCGTCGAACTGCGCCCAGTGCGTCCACGACGCGTGCGTGAGGTAGCCGCCCGCCGTGTGGACGAGGCCCTTGGGCCGGCCCGTCGTGCCCGAGGTGTAGATGACGAAGAGCGGGGTCTCGGCGTCGAACGCCTCGGCCTCGTGGTGGTCGTCGGCGGCGTCGACGACGTCGTGCCACCACACGTCGCGGCCGGGCGTCCACGGCACGTCGGGGGTGGCGTCGCCGGTGCGGCGGACGACCAGGACGTGCTCGAGGTGGTCGAGGCCGGCTGCGGCCTCGTCGGCCGTCGCCTTGGTCGGCACGGCCTTCCCGCGGCGGAACTGGCCGTCGGACGTGACGAGGACCTTGGCGCGCAGGTCCTCGAGCCGGAACCGCAGCGCCTCCGCTGAGAAGCCGCCGAACACGAGCGAGTGGATCGCGCCGATGCGCGCGATCGCCAGCGTGACCACCACGGTCTCCGCGAGCACCGGCAGGTACACGACGACGCGGTCGCCCTTGCCGACGCCGAGCGCCAGGAGCGCGTTGGCGGCGCGCGAGACCTCGCGCTGGAGGTCGGCGTAGGTGAGGACCCGGCGGTCGCCGGGCTCACCTTCGACGTACAGCGCGACCTTGTCGCCGCGACCTGCCGCGACGTGCCTGTCGACGCAGTTCACCGCGACGTTGAGCCGGCCGCCCTCGAACCACCGGGCCTGCGGCACCGTGAGCCGCTCGGGGTCGTCCGGGTCGGGCACCGCGGGGGACCACGTGTGCGCGGTGTGCCACGGCTCGGCCCACTCGAGCCGACGCGCGGCCTCCTCCCAGAACGCCACGTGGTCGCGCTCGGCCGCCTCGAGGAGGGCGGCGTGCTCGGTGGGGCCGACGTTCCACTCGCCCGGGGGCGCGGGGAACGTGCGGTCCTCGACGAGGAGGTTGCTGATCGTGGCGGAGGTCATGCGTCCCTCGGTTCGTGGTGGCGGTGCGGTGGGTCCGGGGTGGTTCAGAAGCGCCGCAGGAGGCGCCGCTCGGCGACCCCGATGAGCGCGTCGGTCGTCTTGCCGAGCACCGCGAGGACGACGAGCGCGAGCAGGATCCGGTCGACGCGGCCGTTGTTCGCCGAGTCGGTCAGGAGGAACCCGAGGCCCATCGACGCGGCGATGAGCTCTGCCGCGACCAGGAACAGCCAGGACTGCGCGAGCGCCAGGCGCAGACCGGCGACGACGGCGGGCGTGGCCGCGGGGAGCTGGACCCGCGTGAGCAGCCGCGTCCCGCGGAAGCCGTACGCCCGGCCCGCCTCCACGAGGTGGGCGTCGACGTGGCGCAGGGCGCTCGCGACGGTCGTGTACACGGGGAAGAAGGCGCCGATGGCGATGAGCAGGACCTTGGAGTCCTCGTTGATGCCGATCCAGAGGATGAGGAGCGGCACCCAGCCCAGCGACGGGACGGCCCGGAGCGCGCCGATCGTCCCGCTCAGCAGGGCGTCGCCCACGCGCGACAGGCCCACGACGGCCCCGACGACGAGCCCCGCGAGCGCGCCCGCGGCGAAGCCGATCAGGACGCGCTGGACCGAGATCGCGACGTGCAGCCACAGCGTGGGGCCGTTCGCCCGGGTGGCGAGCTCGACGCCCGCGTCGACGACGGCCGTCGGCGAGGGGAGCTGGTACGGGGCGAAGGTGCCCGTGACGGTCGTCAGGAGATGCCATGCGACGAGCAGCGTGAGCGGGACGACGAGGGCCAGACCCACGCGCACGCCGCGGTGACCCAGCAGGTCCCTACGGGGACGCTCCACGGCGGACGACCCGCGGTCGGACACGACCACGTGCGACGTCGAGGCGGCGGACCCGTCGGCTTCGCCCACCCTGGTCTGGCCGAAGGTCGTCTCCGTCGAGGAGGTCGAGCTGCGCAGCGTGGTCATGACTGGTCCTTCCGTCGGCCGGGTGGGGCCGGGCGTCGGTGCGGTCGTGCGGGGGCGGTGCGGTGGCCGTCCCAGCGGGACGGCCACCGCACGCGTCACTCCGCGATGGTGGAGGGGTCTGCCTGCGACGCGAACGTGTCGTCGAGCAGGACCTCGAGCGCGTCGTCGATCTGGTCCTGCGAGGAGACGTCCCCGGACTCGACGAAGATCGGGCCGACGACCTCGAGCACGGCACGCTGCGCGTCACCGGGGACCGGGTCGAGGTCGATCACCGTGCGCTCGAGGATGACCTTCTCGGCGATCGCGAGGTCGATGCCCGCGACGTCGGCGAGGATCTGCGCGGTCTCCTCCGGGTTCTCCAGGGCCCACGCGCGGGCCTTTTCGTACGCGTCGACGACGACCTGAGCGACGTCGGGCGACTCCTCGAGGAACTGCTCGCGCGCGTTGAGGAAGCCGTACGAGTTGAAGTCGATGTTGCGGTAGATCAGCTTCGACCCGGCGTTGACCTCGGTGTCGGCCATGATCGGGTCGAGCCCGGCCCACGCGTCGACCGAGCCGTTCTCGAGCGCCACCCGACCGTCCGCGTGCTGGAGGTTCTGCACCTCGACGTCGCCGAGGGCGACGCCGTGCTCCTCGAGGCTCTGCAGGAGGAAGAAGTACGGGTCGGTGCCCTTGGTCGCGGCGACCGAACGGCCGGCAAGGTCCTCCACCGAGTCGATCTCGGAGTCGGCCGGCACGACGATCGCGGACCACTCCGGCTGCGTGTAGACGGAGACCGTCCGGATCGGGGACCCGTTGGCGCGTGCGAGCAGCGCGGCCGAGCCGGCCGTGGAGCCGACGTCGACGGCGCCCGCGCGGAGCGCCTCGTTCGCCTTGTTCGACCCCGCGGACTGGACCCAGGTCACGGTGACGTCGTCGCCGAGCGTCTCCTCGAGCCAGCCCTGCTCCTTGATGATGAGGCTGAGCGGGTTGTACGTGGCGAAGTCGATGTTCAGGGTGTCGGTGCTCCACCCGTCGTCGGCCGCCGTGGCGCCCGCGGCGGGGGCCTCTGCCTGCGTGGCCGACCCCTCGCCCGCGACGCAGCCGCTGAGCATCAGGGCGGCGGCCGCGGTCGCTGCGGTGACGGACAGTGCTGATCGGATCCTCATGGTGACCTCTCGGGTGGTGGCGGCGGCCGTGGGGGCCGTCGTGGGGGAGTCCGCGCGGGGCGGGACAGGTGGGTGGGACGGGTGGCGGGCTGCGCGACGTCGTGCGCTTTGGTCAGGTGCCCGTCAGCGGGTCTGGTGGTGGGCGTGGACGCCGAGCCCCTCGAGCAGCTCGGCCCGCAGGTGCGCGAGCTCCGCGTCCCCGCGGTCGCGCGGCCGTGCGCCGGGCACCTCGACGATGGTCCGGACGGTGCTTGGCGTGCCCTTCGCCGCGCCGCGCGGGCGGCCGAGCAGCACCACGCGGTCGGCGAGGTAGAGCGCCTCGTCCACGTCGTGCGTGACGAGCAGGACCGTCGTCGGCTCGGCCGCGTGGACGTCGAGCAGCAGGTCCTGCATGCGCAGGCGCGTGAGCGCGTCGAGCGCCCCGAACGGCTCGTCGAGCAGCAGCACGCCGGGGTTGCGGGCGAGCGCCCGGGCGAGCGCCGCGCGCTGCGCCATGCCGCCGCTGATCTGCCGCGGGCGGTAGTGCGTGCACTCGCCGAGCCCCACGAGCTGGAGCAGCTCGTCGACGCGGCGCCGTCCGGTCGCGCGATCGGTCCCGCGGGGGAGACCGATCGCGACGTTCTGCGCGAGCGTGCGCCACGGCAGGAGCCGGGGCTCCTGGAAGGCGACCGCGCACCGTGCGTCGACGCCCGAGACGGGCGTGCCGTCGATGAGGATCCGACCGGCGGTCGGCGCGTCGAGCCCGCAGACCTGGCGCAGGAGGGTCGACTTGCCGCAGCCGGACGCGCCGATGAGCGCGACGATCTCACCCGCGGCGACCTCGAGGTCGACGTCGGCGAGCACGGTCGTCGCGTGGTCGCGGCGGTCGCGTGGGGCGAAGGTGCGTCCGACGCCCTCGATCCGCACGGGATGGGCGGGGTGCGAGCGCACGGGGGCAGGCGTGGTGATGGCCATCAGGGAGTCCTCGGGGGGCGTGGCCGTCGTCCACGGGCGCGCGACGCGGGCCGGGACGTCCGGCACGGGCGTGCGGGACGGGGCTGGGTCTGCGCTGGCTACCTAGGTCCGTCGGTGGACCCGGACGGCGGGCTCCCTCGGGGAGCGGGTCGGCTCGTCAGGCGCCAGCGCGTGGCATGCAGCCACAGAGGGAGGCCATCATCGGCAGCGCCATCATCATGTCGACTCGACAGTGCATGGCGCTGACCTCCTCCCCTCGCAGGCGTCTCGCTGTTCGAGACGACGTGTTCGGTCCCTGGACCGACGTCGCCAGAGTAGGCCAGCGAGGTTGACACGGCAACGACCGGGCCAGATCGCCTCACATGTCGAGACGGCACGGGCGGCGCCTGCCCGGCGCGTCAGGTGCCGCGCGGCGGCGGCGACGCCTCGGCCCTACCCTGGCGCGTGTGACGACGACGACGCCCGCCGCACGCGGCGCGGGCACGAGGGAGATCTGATGGCAGGCGGGCTGGCGGCTCTCCTCGACGACATCGCGGCGCTGGCCAAGCTCGCCGCGGCGTCGGTCGACGACATCGGTGCGGCAGCGGGTCGCGCCAGCGCGAAGGCTGCGGGTGTCGTCATCGACGACACGGCGGTGACCCCGCGCTACGTCCACGGCTTCACGGCCAACCGCGAGCTGCCGATCATCAAGCGCATCGCGATCGGGTCGCTGCGCAACAAGCTGCTCTTCATCCTCCCGGCCGCGCTGCTGCTGAGCCAGTTCCTCCCGTGGCTGCTCACGCCGATCCTCATGGTCGGCGGCACGTACCTCGCCTTCGAGGGTGCCGAGAAGATCTACGAGCTCGTCACGGGGCACAGCAAGGAGCACCGCGAGGTCCCGGCGGCGGCGCGGGGCGCCGACCAGGAGAAGGCGATGGTCTCCGGCGCGATCCGGACGGACTTCATCCTCTCGGCCGAGATCATGGTGATCTCGCTCAACGAGGTCGCCGACGAGCCGTTCGCGTCGCGCGCGGTCATCCTCGTCGTCGTCGCGCTCGGGATCACGGCGCTCGTGTACGGCGTCGTCGCGCTCATCGTGAAGATGGACGACATCGGCCTGCACCTCGCGACGACGCGGTCCGGCGCCGTCGCGCGCCTCGGGCGGCTGCTGGTCGCCGCCATGCCCAAGGTGCTCGCGGTCCTCTCGACCGTCGGCATCGCGGCGATGCTGTGGGTCGGCGGCCACATCCTCCTGGTCGGCGTCGACGAGCTCGGGTGGCACGCGCCGTACGAGCTGGTCCACCACATGGAGGAGGGCGTGGCCGGGGTCGCGGGGATCGGCGGGTTCCTCGCCTGGAGCGTCAACACGCTCGCGTCCGCGCTGTTCGGGCTCGTGGTCGGGGCGCTCGTCGTCGCCGTCATGCACGTCGTCCCGCGGCGCGGGACGAAGCACGACGCCGGGCACGGCTCGGCGCACGACGCCGGGCACGACGCCGGGCACGACGTCGGACGTGCCGCCCCCCACGATCCCGGTGCGCGCGGTACGCAGCCCGTGGCCGAGCACGAGGACGGCCCGCCGCTGCGCTGAGCGGCGGGCCGTCCGTCGGGCCGGTCAGATGTAGATCGCGGGGTCCTCGACCAGCTCGGCGGCCGGGGCCGACGCCGGGCGGGTGCGCACCACGGCCGGCACGCCGACCGCTGTCGCGTCGGCGGGGACGTCCTTGACGACGACGGCGTTGGCGCCGATCTGCGCGCCGTCACCGACCCACACCGGGCCGAGGACCTTGGCGCCCGCGCCGACGACGACCCGGTCGCCGAGCGTCGGGTGCCGCTTGCCGTGCGTCATGCTCTTGCCCCCGAGCGTGGACCCGTGGAACAGGACCACGTCGTCGCCGACCACGGCCGTCTCGCCGATCACGACACCCATCCCGTGGTCGATGAAGAGCCGTTGGCCCAGCACCGCGCCCGGGTGGATCTCCACACCCGTCGCCGCGCGCGCCGCCTGCGACGCGAGCCGCGCCGCGAGCCGCAGACCGGGCTCGCGCCACATGCGGTGCGTCACGCGGTACACCCAGACCGCGTGCAGGCCCGGGTAGCCGAGTGCGACCTCGAGCCGGGTCCGCGCCGCGGGGTCGCGATGGCGCGCCGCGTCCAGGTCCTCGACGAGGACCTGGAGGAAGCGCCACAGACGTCGACCCATCAGTCCATCAGGTCCGAGTAGAGGATCGAGCTCAGGTAGCGCTCGCCGAACGACGGGATGATCACGACGACGAGCTTGCCCTCGTTCTCGGGGCGCTTGGCGATCTCGACGGCGGCGTGGATCGCGGCGCCGGACGAGATCCCGACCAGCAGCCCCTCCTGCTTCGCCGTCTCGCGCGCGACCCGCACCGCCGTCTCGGCGTCGACGTCGAACACCTCGTCGTAGACGCTCGTGTCGAGGATCTCGGGGACGAAGTTGGCCCCGATGCCCTGGATCTTGTGCGGCCCGGGCTGGCCGCCGTTGAGGATCGGGGACTCCGCGGGCTCGACCGCGACGACCTGGACGCCCGGCTTGCGCTCCTTGAGCACCTGGCCGACGCCCGTGATCGTGCCGCCCGTGCCGATGCCGGCGACGAAGACGTCGACCTGGCCGTCGGTGTCCGCCCAGATCTCCTCGGCCGTCGTGGCGCGGTGGATCGCGGGGTTGGCCTCGTTGGCGAACTGGCGGGCGAGGATCGCACCCGGGCGCTCGGCGACGATCTGCTCGGCGCGCGACACCGCACCCTTCATGCCCTCGGAACCGGGGGTCAGCACCAGCTCGGCGCCGAAGGCCCGCAGCAGCGCGCGGCGCTCCTTCGACATCGTCTCGGGCATCGCGAGCACGACGTCGTACCCGCGGGCCGCGCCGACCATCGCGAGCGCGATGCCGGTGTTCCCGCTCGTCGCCTCGACGATCGTGCCGCCGGGCCGCAGCTCACCGGACTTCTCGGCCGCGTCGACGATCGAGACGCCGATCCGGTCCTTGACCGAGCTCGCCGGGTTGTAGAACTCGAGCTTCGCGACGACCGTGGCGCCGGCGCCCTCCGTGACCCGGTTGAGACGGACGAGGGGCGTGCTGCCGATCAGGGTCGTGACGTCGTCGTGGATGCGCATGCGTGTTCCTCCGGGTCGAGGGCCGTCGTGGCCTGCGTGGATGTCCGATGGGCTCACGGGCGTGAACCGCCGGGTGGTGACGTGCATTCCGTGCGAGCCCCGTGGGGCTGCGTGGAGGTCGGGGTGCTGGGGCCGGTGGGGCCGCGTGGGGTCCGGCGCGGGCTCGTCGCGATGCCCGTGCGGGAGGACCGACGTGCCGGCGCGCCGGCGAGGGGGCCGACGAGGAGCGCTGGCGGGACGGGGCGTGCCCGCGTCCGGTAGGGGCCAGCGCTCTAGCGACAGCGACAGCCGTCGGTGGCGGTCCGGACGGCGCGCGTCGGTGCGAGGCAGGTCGCGACGCGACGGACCGCCTCCGCCGGGGCCGAGGTCAGGCTGCCGTCCGCGGTCGCGGTGGCTCCTGCCATGGGGCCGTCCTCCTGGGGTGGTGCGTCGGCGCACGCCGAGCGGTGCGGCGGCGGGTCTGGCGCGACGCTATCCGGTCGCGGCGGCGGCGGCAATCAGCCGTCGGCGCGACCGGACGCCTCCGGGGGCGGTGCCTCGTCGCGGTCGACGTCGAGCCGGGGGAGGCGGACGTCGAGGCACGACATGGCGACCGGGTCGCCCCCGGCGAGCGCGGTCGTGCGGGCGGCGGCGACGTCGAGACGCTCCTCCGCGAGTTCGCCCGACCGGACGGCCGCTACGAGGGCGTCGCGCATCACGGCGGCCTGCGTGCCGTCGGTGGCGAGGACCGCGTCGGCACCGGCCTGGACCGCGAGGACGGTCGCGGTGGGGAAGTCCCAGCGCGTGTTCACGGCGCCCATGCCGATGCTGTCGGTGATCGCGACGCCCTCGAACCCCATGTCCCGCAGCAGCGCGTAGGCCCCCGGGCTGAGGGACGCCGGCAGGTCCGGGTTGAGCGCCTCGTACGCGAGGTGGTTGAGCATGACGACGGGCGCCCCCGCGTCGACCGCGTCCTGGAACGGCTCCAGGTCGTGGCTCTGGAGCTCCGCGAGCGGGGCGGCGACGACGTCGGACGTGCGGTGGGTGTCGGCCGACGAGCTCCCGTGGCCGGGGAAGTGCTTGACGGTCGGGACGACGCCCGCGTCGTCGAGCCCGGCCGCGAACGCGAGGCCGTACTCGGACGCCACCTCGGGGTCGCCGCCGAACGACCGGTCGCCGATCGTCCCGTCCCACGGCCCGTCGTCGAGGTCGAGCGAGGGGGCGAGGTCCAGGTCGACGCCGACGGCCGCGAGCCGCTCCCCGATGCCCGCCGCGACCTCGCGGACCTCGTCGGGCGTGCGCTGGGCCGCGAGGCGACGCGGCGACGGACCGGACCCGACGATCGCACGGGTGACCGAGACCCTCCCGGACTCCTCGTCGGTCGACACCACGAGGGGCCGCGGCGACCGCTCGCGCAGCCCGGCGACGAGCTCGGTGACCTGCGAGGCGTCGACGACGTTCGCCTCGGACAGGAAGACCCCGCCGACGCCGACCCGCGTCACCTCCGCCACGAGCGGGTCGTCCGGGCTGGTCACGTGCGGCAGGCCGACGACGAGCACGGCCGCGGCGCGGTCGGCGAGCGGCGCCGGGGTGCACGCGTCGTCGTCGGCGGCGGGCGCGGAACCCGTCCCCGCGACGGCGCCGGGACCCCGGTCGCCGACGTGCTCGGCGCCGCCCGCCGCGCCCACGGCGGCCGGTGCGGCGGTGGAGCCGAGCGGGACCGAGCACGCGGCGAGGACGAGGGTGCAGGACAGCAGCACCGTCGCGGGGCCGCTGCCGGGGGATCGGCGGCTCACGGGCCGAGCGTAGGTGGGCCGTGCCCGACGCGCGCGCCGGGCGGTCAGGGTGTCGGGTGGTCACGGCACCGGGTGGAGAGCCGGCGCCGCTGTCGCGGAGCCGGCGATCGAGGTGGAGGGAGCGGGCGACGGGAATCGAACCCGCGTAGCCAGTTTGGAAGACTGGGGCTCTACCATTGAGCTACGCCCGCACGTGCCCCGGGGGGCAGCGTGGACAGGGTAGCCGGTCGCCGCGCCAGGGCGGGAAACGGGACCGGTCGCGGCCAGTAGGCTCGTCCCCACGGGATGTGGCGCAGGTTGGTAGCGCGTCCGCTTTGGGAGCGGAAGGTCGTCGGTTCGAATCCGTCCATCCCGACCGGTCCCGCACGTGTGCCGTACGATCGGGTGGCCACGCGCCCTCCGCGTTCGCGCGCCCCGCCCCAGACCGCTCGCCCCCCGTGGTGAGCGTGTGACGGGGTCGGGCGCGAGCACGGGTGCGTGGAGCACCGCCAGCACACCCCACCGGGACCGCACGCCGACGCGAGCGGTCCGCCGCCTGCGCCGGGGCCCACCCGGAACACCCGAGCCGTTGGAGACCACTGCAGTGAAGAGCGCCGTCGAGACCCTGGACCCCACCACGGTCAAGCTGACCGTCGAGGTGTCGTACGACGAGCTGAAGCCGAGCATCGACCACGCGTACGAGCACATCGGCTCGCAGGTGCAGATCCCCGGCTTCCGCAAGGGCAAGGTGCCGCCGCGGCTCCTCGAGCAGCGCGTGGGCCGGCCCGCGATCATCGAGCACGCCGTCAACGACGGGATGCCGACGTTCTACCGCCAGGCGGTCAACGAGGCGGACCTGCGCCCCCTCGGCCAGCCCGAGATCGAGGTCACCGAGATCCCCGCGCTGACCGGCACCGAGGGTGGTCTCACCTTCACGGCCCAGGTCGAGGTGCGGCCGGCGTTCGAGCTGCCCGAGCTCTCGGGCCTGACCGTCACGGTCGACGACGTCGCGGTGTCCGACGAGGACGTCGACGCGCGGCTCGACGCGCTGCGCGAGCGGTTCGGGACCCTCGTGGGCGTCGACCGCCCCGCGGCCGAGGGCGACTACGTCGTGCTCGACCTGACGGCGACCGTCGGCGAGGAGGAGGTCGACTCGGTGAGCGGCATCTCCTACCAGATCGGCTCGGGCAACATGCTCGAC
Organism: Cellulomonas carbonis; assembly: GCF_014636275.1. Lineage (GTDB taxonomy): Bacteria > Actinomycetota > Actinomycetes > Actinomycetales > Cellulomonadaceae > Actinotalea > Actinotalea carbonis. Next base: position 964,183 of record NZ_BMEB01000001.1, on the reverse strand, counting down.
GGGCTGGACGAGGCGCTCACCGGCCTGTCGGCGGGCGAGACGACGTCGTTCGAGACGGCGCTCGCCGGTGGCGAGCACGCGGGCGAGACCGCTCTGGTCACGGTGACCGCGACGACCGTGAAGACGCGCGAGCTGCCCGACGCCGACGACGAGTTCGCCCAGCTCGCGTCGGAGTTCGACACGCTCGACGAGCTGCGTGAGGACCTGCGCGCCCAGGTCGGCCGCACCAAGGTCCAGAACCAGGCCGTCCAGGCGCGCGACGAGCTCGTCAAGCAGCTCCAGGCCGCGGTGGAGATCCCGGTCCCGTCGGGCGTCGTCGAGGCCGAGGTGCACCGCCACCTCGAGTCCGAGGGACGACTCGAGGACGACGAGCACCGCACCGAGGTCACGGAGCAGGCGCAGGACGCGCTGCGCACGCAGATCCTGCTCGACACGCTCGCCGAGAGGCTCGAGGTCAAGGTCGGCCAGAGCGAGCTGCTCGAGTACCTGGTCTCGGCGTCGCGCCAGTACGGCATGGACCCGAACACGTTCATCCGCACGGTCGACGAGCAGGGCCAGATCCCGGTCATGATCGCCGAGGTCGGGCGGTCGAAGGCCGTCGCGGTCGCGCTGCGCTCGGTCTCGGTCGTGGACTCGACCGGCTCCGCCGTGGACCTGAGCGAGTACATCGGCTCGGACGAGGAGGACGCCGCCGCCGAGGCTGCCGAGCAGGCCGCCACGGAGGCCGCCGACGCCGCGTCGGACAACGACGCCGCCGCCGAGGAGCGCGCCGAGGCCTGACCCGGTCGGGAGCCTTCCGAGAGCCCCGTCCCCGCGTCGTCGGGGGCGGGGCTCTCGGCTGTCCGGGCGCTGCGCGGGTGCCCGGATCGACGCGCCGTGCCGGCGCCGGGCCGCGAGGTCGAGACGTGTCGTCAGCCGCTGGCCCGGGGGACGCGGAGAGCCGCGGGGGAGACGGGTCGGCGTGGGTGCGCCGACAGCGAAAAGGCCCCGCGGCGCGCGTGCCGTGTCGGCTCACCGCGTTAGGGTCGCTGCGAACCGAGAGGGCCGGGGGACTCCCCGGGTGGTCCACGACGAGGAGAGCTGTGAACGGGACGACGCACGCAGACCTGACGCCGCGCGACGCGCGCGGTGAGGGCCCCTCGATGGGCCTCAACGACAGCATCTACAACCGTCTGCTGCGCGAGCGCATCATCTGGCTCGGCTCCGAGGTCCGGGACGAGAACTCGAACGCGATCTGCGCGCAGATGATGCTCCTCGCCGCCGAGGACCCCGAGAAGGACATCTACCTCTACATCAACTCGCCCGGTGGCTCGATCACGGCGGGCATGGCGATCTACGACACGATGCAGTACATCGAGCCGGACGTCGCCACCGTCGCGATGGGCATGGCGGCGTCGATGGGGCAGTTCCTGCTCTCCTCGGGCGCCAAGGGCAAGCGCTACGCGACGCCGCACGCCCGCGTGATGATGCATCAGCCGTCGGGCGGCATCGGCGGGACCGCGACCGACGTGCGCATCAACGCCGAGCTGATCCTCCACATGAAGCGCGTCCTCGCCGAGCTCACGGCCGAGCAGACGGGCAAGAGCGTCGAGCAGATCAACGCGGACGCCGACCGCGACCGCTGGTTCACCGCTCCCGAGGCCCTCGAGTACGGCTTCATCGACCACGTCGTCACGCACGCCCGGTCGGTCAGCGGCGGCGGCGGGACCACCGGGGCCTGAGCGGCCCCGCCCGACGCCCGACGGCCACCACACACCGAGGAGCACCAGTGAGCACCGAGCACCAGTTCATCGCCCGCGCCTCCGCCCTGGCGGGCGGTTTCGGCGGGACCGCCGGCCGTGGCGCGCTGCCGTACGGCACGCCGTCGTCGCGCTACGTCCTGCCCCAGTTCGAGGAGCGCACGGCCTACGGGTTCAAGCGCCAGGACCCCTACACCAAGCTGTTCGAGGACCGGATCATCTTCCTCGGGGTGCAGGTCGACGACGCCTCGGCCGACGACGTGATGGCCCAGCTCCTGGTCCTGGAGAGCCAGGACCCGGACCGCGACATCACGATCTACATCAACTCGCCCGGCGGCTCGTTCACCGCGCTCACGGCGATCTACGACACGATGCAGTACATCAAGCCGCAGATCGCGACGGTGTGCCTCGGTCAGGCCGCGTCGGCCGCCGCGGTGCTCCTCTCGGCCGGCGCCCCCGGCAAGCGGCTGGCGCTGCCGAACGCGCGGGTGCTGATCCACCAGCCCGCGATGGAGGGCGGCGGCTACGCGCAGGCCTCGGACATCGAGATCCACGCGAACGAGCTCATCCGCATGCGCGAGTGGCTCGAGGAGACGCTGGCCCGGCACACGGGCCAGGACGTCGACAAGATCCGCAACGACATCGAGCGCGACAAGATCCTCACCGCGCAGCAGGCGCTCGAGTACGGTCTGGTCGACCAGGTGCTCGCGAGCAGGAAGGCGCCGAGCCTCCCGGCGTGACGTCGACGGCGGGGTGTCGCTCAGGCGGCACCCCGCCCGGCCGATTGGATGACGACACGGTCACGACCGTGGACACGCGCAGCGCCGCGGCTGACAGCCGGGCGGGCGTGGTGTGCAATGGGGGTACGAGCGGGCGTCGGACGCCCACCGGGAGGGAGACAGCAGTGGCACGCATCGGGGAAGGCGCTGACCTGCTGAAGTGCTCCTTCTGCGGAAAGAGCCAGAAGCAGGTCAAGAAGCTCATCGCCGGACCTGGCGTCTACATCTGCGACGAGTGCATCGACCTGTGCAACGAGATCATCGAGGAGGAGCTCGCCGAGGCGACCGAGGTCGGCATGGTCGAGCTCCCCAAGCCGCGGGAGATCTTCGACTTCCTCGAGCAGTACATCGTCGGCCAGGAGCCCGCCAAGCGGTCGCTCGCGGTCGCCGTGTACAACCACTACAAGCGCATCCAGGCGGGCGAGGCCGCCCGCGGCGAGGGTGACGAGGTCGAGCTCGCGAAGTCCAACATCCTGCTCATCGGGCCCACGGGCTGCGGCAAGACGTACCTCGCGCAGACGCTCGCGAAGATGCTCAACGTGCCGTTCGCGATCGCGGACGCGACCGCGCTCACGGAGGCCGGGTACGTCGGCGAGGACGTCGAGAACATCCTCCTCAAGCTCATCCAGGCCGCCGACTACGACGTCAAGAAGGCCGAGACGGGCATCATCTACATCGACGAGGTCGACAAGATCGCCCGCAAGAGCGAGAACCCGTCGATCACGCGCGACGTCTCGGGCGAGGGCGTCCAGCAGGCGCTCCTGAAGATCCTGGAGGGGACGACCGCGTCGGTCCCGCCCCAGGGTGGTCGCAAGCACCCGCACCAGGAGTTCATCCAGATCGACACGACGAACGTGCTGTTCATCGTCGCGGGCGCGTTCGCCGGCCTCGACGAGATCATCACGTCGCGCGCAGGGCGCCGTGGCATCGGCTTCGGGGCCCCGCTGCACTCGGCCGACGACACCGACGTGTTCGGCGACGTCATGCCCGAGGACCTGCTGAAGTTCGGTCTCATCCCCGAGTTCATCGGGCGCGTCCCGGTCATCACCACCGTGTCGCCGCTCGATCAGGCTGCGCTCGTGCGGATCCTCACCGAGCCGCGCAACGCCCTCATCAAGCAGTACCAGCGGATGTTCGAGATCGACGGCGTCGAGCTCGAGTTCACGGCCGACGCCGTCGAGGCGGTCGCGGACCAGGCGCTGCTGCGCGGCACGGGTGCGCGCGGTCTCCGTGCCATCCTCGAGGAGGTCCTCCAGCAGGTGATGTTCGACGTCCCCAGCCGTGACGACGTCGCCCGGGTCGTCATCACCCGCGAGGTGGTTCTCGAGAACGTCAACCCGACGATCGTCCCGCGCGAGGCACCGAAGCGGACCCCCCGCGAGAAGTCGGCCTGACACGCGCGGCGTTGCGTCGCCGCACGCACGTCGCCCGACGAGGGCCCGGTGGGACTCCTACCGGGCCCTCGTGGTCCATCCGGCCGGCCCTGCGCGTCCGTCGTCGGGCGTTCCCGACGCGCGGGTCCAGCGGCAGTCCGGGCCTGCTCGGGGACGCCCGGAGAGGACCCGGAGTCCCGTGGCGGGCGCTGTGCGGACGCGGGCTCGTCCAGCCTGCGGGACGCGCCCATCCGGTGCGGTGAAGAGGTGGCGCAGCCGGGAGCCGTGCACCAAGGTGGGAGGGGACCGACGGGGCGTCCGAGGCGCCCCCAGCGACCGATCGTGAGGTGCTCGATGAAGCTCGACTCGCTCAAGCCCCTGCTCCACCACGGCGGACCGTTGACGACGGTCTGCCTCGACGTGACCCGCGCCGACGAGGCGGGGGACCGCGAGATCCGCAGCCGGTGGAACGGCCTCCGGCGCGAGCTGGAGCATCGTGGAGCGCCGGGCGAGACCCTCGACGCGATCCAGGAGGTCGTGCTCCGGCCGACGCACGTCCCCGGACCGCACGGGCGCTACGTCGTCGCGTCGCGCGACGAGATCCTGTTCGACCACGTCCTCGCGGACCCGCCCGTGCGGGACGAGGCGTTCCACGACGGCACCCCGTCCCTCATGCCCGCCGTCCGCGCGGCCGACGAGGCCGTGCGGTACCTGCTCGTCGAGGTGGACCGGGCGGGCGCGGACCTCAGCTGGTCGGGCGTGGACTCGCACGACGCGGACACCGACCTCGGCCACGTCGAGGGGGGCCACGACGTGCTCCACAAGTTCGGGGGCGGGGGCTGGTCGCACCGACGGTTCCAGGAGCGCGTCGAGGACTCGTGGGAGCGCAACGCCGAGGCGGTCGCGGCCGAGGTCGAGCGACTCGTCACGCGGTACCGCCCCGAGCTCGTGCTGCTGACCGGCGACGTCCGTGCCGTGCCGCTCGTCCGCGACGCCGCCGGCCACGCCACGAAGGAGGTCCTCGTCGACGTCCCGGGCGGGTCGCGCGCCGACGGCGTCAAGGAGGACGTGTTCGCGCGCAACGTGGGTCAGGTCCTCGAGGCCTACCGTGCACGCCGCCGCGAGGCCGTCGTCGACCGTCTGCGTGAGGGCCTGGGCCGCGGCGACGGCGCTGTGACGGAGCTGGGTGACGTCGTCGACGTGCTGCGCAAGGGCCAGGTGGACGAGCTCGTCGTCGTCCGGAACGCGGCGGGCGACTCGGTCGCGCACCTCAACGAGCGGACGCTGTGGGTGGGACCCGAGCCGCTCCAGCTCGGGCTGTCGCGGGGCGACCTCGAGTCGCTCGGCGTCCCGTCGGCGGACCAGCGCGAGCTGCGTGCCGACATCGCGGTGCTGCGCGCCGCGCTCGCGCAGGACGCGGGCTTCACCTTCGCGCTCGAGGGCAGCGTGTCGCTCGTCGACGGGCTCGGCGCGCTGCTGCGCTGGACCGACGCGGCGACGCCTCACGAGACGGCCCCGAGCTACACGGCCGACAGCCACCGCCGCGGCGGTCACAACCAGGGCGCTCGACGTTCCGCGGGACCCGACGTCGGCTGACGGACCGACCGGGAACCGCACCGGCCGGCGTCCACCCGGTCAGCCGGCCGGTGCGGTCCCGTAGAGCGCGTCCACCTCGCTCGCGAAGTCCTCGAGGACCCGCGCGCGACGCACCTTGAGCGACGGCGTCAGGTAGCCGTTGGTCTCGGTGAAGTCGGACGTGAGCACGGAGATCCGCCGGATCGACTCGGCGCGCGAGACGGCCTCGTTCGCGCGCTCCACGGCTCGGTCCAGCGCCGCGACCACCGTCGGGTGGACCGCGGCGGCGGCGACGTCCATGGGCGGCAGCCCGTGACCCGCGAGCCACCCGGGCAGCATCTCGGCGTCGAGCGTCACGAGCGCCCCGATGAACGGCCGGCCGTCACCGACGACGACGACCTGGCTCACGAGCGGGTGGCCGCGCAGCCGGTCCTCGAGCACGGCGGGGGCGACGTTCTTGCCGCCCGCGGTGACGATGATCTCCTTCTTCCGACCGGTGATCCGCAGGCAGCCGTCGTCGTCGATCGTCCCGAGGTCGCCCGTGCGGAACCAGTCGTCGTCGAACGCCTCGGCGGTGGCCTCGGGGTTGCCGCGGTAGCCGCGGAACACGTGCGCCCCGCGGACCTGGATCTCGCCGTCGTCGGCGATCCGGACCGACGCGCCTGGGAAGGGGGGCCCGACCGTGCCGATCCGGACCGAGCCCGGTCGGTTGACGGCGGTCGGTGCGGTCGTCTCGGTCAGCCCGTACCCCTCGAGCACGGTCAGCCCGAGCCCGCGGTAGAAGTGGCCGAGGCGCTCGCCGAGGGGTGCGCCGCCCGAGATCGCGTACCGGGCCGCGCCGCCGAGCGTCGCACGCAGCCGGGACAGGACGAGCCGGTCGGCGAGCGCGTGCTGGGCCCGCAGCGCGGGGCTCGGCCCGTCCGCGGTGTCGAGTGCGCGCGAGTAGACGATCGACGTCTTCGCGGCCCAGCGGAACAGGCGGAGCTTCACGCCCCCCGCGGCCTTCTGCTCGGCCGCGTTGTAGACCTTCTCGAAGACGCGCGGGACGGACAGGATGAACGTCGGGTGGAACGTGCCGAGGTCCGCGACGAGGTTCCTGGTGTCCGGCGTGTGGCCGATGACGGCTCCCGACGCGACGCACAGGACCTCGATGAACCGCGCGAACACGTGCGCGAGCGGCATGAAGAGCAGGGTCCGCGAACCTGGGGCGGCGCACACGTCGTACAGGCCCGCGACGCCCTCGAGGCTCAGCGAGACGAAGTTGCCGTGCGTCAGCTCGACGCCCTTGGGACGCCCCGTCGTCCCGGACGTGTAGATGACGGTCGCGAGGTCGTCCGCGGTCGCGAGCCGGCTGCGCCGCTCGACCTCGGCCGGCTCCACGGAGGCGCCCGCCTCGGCGAGCTCGTCGACGGCGCCCTCCTCGATGACGAGCACGGTGCCGAGGTCCGGCAGGCGGTCGCGGACCGACTCCGTCAGCGTCGCGTGCGCGCGGCTCTCGACCACCGCGAGCCGCACCCCGGCGTCCGCGAGGATCCAGGCGACCTGCTCGGCGGACGACGTCTCGTACACCGGCACGGGCACGCCGCCCGCGGCCCACACCGCGAAGTCGAGGAGCGTCCACTCGTACCGCGTCCGGCTCATGATCGACACCCGGTCGCCCGGCGCGACGCCGAGGGCCACGAGGCCGCGCGCGGCCGCCGCGACCTGGTCGGCGAACTCCTGCACCGTGACGGGTGTCCAGGCGCTCCCGAGCGCGGCCTTCCGCTCGGCGAAGGGGCCGTGCGGGTCGGCCGCGAGCCGGCCCGCGAGCAGGCCGGGGATCGACAGCGTCGGGTCGGGCGTGATGAGGCTCGGACTCGTCGTCTCGCGCACAGGTCTCTCCGGTCTCTCCGGGGCGGGGCGGCTGCCGGGTGGGCTCGTCGACCCTACCGGCGGGGGAGGCCGCCGCCCTGGGTCAGACGTGCCGGTGCGTGGGATCCAGCACGCGCGACAGGAACGACCGCGTGCGGTCCTCGGTCGGCGCGCCGATGACGCGGTCGGCCGTGCCCTGCTCGACGACGAGCCCGTCGTCCATGAAGACGACCCGGTCGGCGACCTCGCGCGCGAAGGCCATCTCGTGCGTGACGACGAGCATCGTCATGCCCGCGTCGGCGAGGTCCCGCATGACCGCGAGGACGTCGCCGACGAGCTCGGGGTCGAGCGCCGACGTCGGCTCGTCGAAGAGCATGAGCGCCGGGTCCATGCTCAGCGCGCGGGCGATCGCGACGCGCTGCTGCTGGCCGCCGGACAGCTGACCCGGCATCGAGGCCGCGCGGTCGGCGAGGCCGACGTGCTCGAGGTTGCGCCGCGCGACCGCCTCCGCCTCCTCGCGCGACCGCTTGAGCACGGTGCGCTGCGCGAGGGTGCAGTTGTCGAGCACCGAGCGGTGCGGGAAGAGGTTGAAGCCCTGGAACACCATGCCGACGTGCGTGCGGACGCGGTCGATGTCGACGTCCGGGTCGGTGACCTCGGTGCCGAGGACGCGCACCGTGCCCGCGGTCGGCTGCTCGAGCAGGTTGACGCACCGCAGGAGGGTCGACTTGCCCGACCCGGACGGCCCGATGACGCACACGACGTCGCCCTGGTCGACCGTGAGGTCGATCCCGCGGAGCACCTCGCGCTCGCCGAAGGACTTGTGCAGGCCCTCGACCTGGACGACGGACGTGCTCGCGCTCATACGTGCCCCTTGTGGCCGGTCGTCCGCTCGAGCCAGCGCGTGACGCTGCTGAGCGGGATCGTGATGAGGAGGTAGACGAGCCCGACGAGGACGACGGCGGTGAGCCCGCCGCCGGCCTGGTTGATCCCGTCGCGGCCCAGCCGGGTGAGCTCGAACTGGCTCGTCGTCAGGCCGAGCCCGAAGATCAGCGAAGTGTCCTTGACCAGGAGCACGGCCTCGTTGGTCAGCGGGGGCAGCACGATGCGGAACGCCTGCGGCACCACCACGTGCAGCATCGTGCGTCCGGGCGACATGCCGAGCGACCGGGCCGCCTCGACCTGACCCTTGGGCACGGCCTGGATCCCCGCGCGCAGGGTCTCGGCGATGTACGCGGCGGACACCATCCCGAGCGCGATGGCGATCTGCAGGACGACGGAGTCGAAGCGCACGTCGAAGGCGGCGGGGACGCCGTAGCCGAACGCGAACACCACGAGCAGCGCTGGGATGCCGCGGAAGAACTCGATGTAGCCCGTGGCGATCGCGCGGTAGACGCGCACGCTCGAGAGCTTCATGAGCGCGAGCACGAGCCCGAGCGCGAGCCCGACGGCGAACGCGGACACGGTGTAGACCAGCGTGTTGAGCGCCGCACGCGGCAGGCGCGGTGCGAGCGCCTGGACGGCCTCGGGGTCGAGGAACGCGTCCGCGAACTGCCGCCAGTTGACCGTGAGCACGAGCACCACCACGAGCACGACGAGCAGCACGTACTGGACGCGGCGCGACATCTCCGCGCGGCGCCGGGGGCTCAGGCCGGTCCGGGGCTCGATCCGGACCGGCTCGACGGCCGGGCTCATCAACCCTCCGACGGCGCGGTGCCGATGTGCGTCTCGTAGATCGCGTCGTACGTGCCGTCCTCGCGGATCCGCTCGAGGGTCGCGTCGACGGCCTCGAGCAGCGCCGTGTTGCCGGTCTCGACGCCGAGCCCGTACTGCTCACCGGTCGTGAACGTCGTGCCGATCTCGAGCTCGTCGTCGGCGAAGGGGCCGAGGACCGCGATGTCGTTGACGACCGCGTCGACCGAGCCGTTGCGCAGCGCCTGCACCTGGAGGCCGAGATCCTCGAACTCGACCGTGCTCAGGCCCTGCTCGGCGGCCCAGTCCAGCCCGGTGGTGGCCTGCTGGACGCCGACCTGCAGACCCTCGAGCGCCTCGACCGAGTCGAGCCCCGAGCCGGCGGCGACGAGCAGACCCTGGTCGGCGTCGAAGTACGGCGCGGAGAAGTCCATGTTCTCCTCGCGCTCCTCGGTGATGGTGATGCCGGACGCGACGACGTCGCAGTTGCCCGCGTTGAGGTCGGCACCGGACTGGATGCCCTCGAAGGGCGTCACGACGACCTCGAGCTCGACGCCGAGGTCGTCGGCGACCTCGCGCACGACGTCGACGTCGAGGCCCACGACCTCGCCGTCCTGCTCGTACTCGAACGGCTCGTAGGGCGGGTTCGTGCACATCGTCAGGACGCCCTCGCGGACGAGCTGGACCTCGCCCGACGCGGCGGCGTCGTCGTCGGTCGCCGTGGAGCTGCAGCCCGCGAGGGCGAGCGCGGACAGCGCGACGGCGGTCGCGGCGGCGTGGGTCCTGGGCATGGTGGTCCCTTCGAGGAGCGGATCAGGCGCGTGAAACTTTATCCGCTCCGCACGATAGGTATGCACACAGGCGCCCCGGTGTGACGAACGTCCCGTCGTCAGCAACCCACCACGGGCGAGGGCCCTGCCGCCCGGGTCGGGTGGCAGGGCCCTCGCTGCGCCTCGCCGGGCCGCACCCGGCCGCGTCGCGTCAGGTGGTCGGCGCCTCGAGCTCGGCGCGCCGGACCTGGGCGACCTCGACGTCGTCCGCGACGAGCCGCAGCGCGACCGTCCGGCCCGCGGCGCGCACGTCGTCGACGGCGAGCTCGACGAGCGCGCGCTGCGCCGCCGGCACCGCGAGCTCGGCCTCGGTGATGACCGTGCGCATCGAGACCTTCGCCTCGGACTTGACCTTGCGCAGCGCGGCGAGCGCCCGGCCCGCGGCGTCGAGCGTCGCGGGGTCCGCGTCGCCGGCCGCCTCGCGCAGCGGTGCCGCCTCGGGCCACGCGGCGCGGTGCACCGAGCCGCTGCGCCACCACGACCAGACCTCCTCGGTCGCGAACGGCAGCACGGGCGCGAGGAGACGCAGGAGCGTGTCGAGCGCGATGCCGAGGGCGGCACGCGCCGACAGCGTCGCGGCGGTCGGCGTCTCGTCGCCCGAGCCGTACGCACGGTCCTTGACGAGCTCGAGGTAGTCGTCGCAGAAGGTCCAGAAGAACGTCTCGGTGAGCTCGAGAGCGCGCGTGTGGTCGTAGGCCTCGAGCGCGGCGGTGGCCTTCTCGACGACGTCCGCGAGCCCCGCGAGCATCGCCCGGTCGAGCGCGACCGTGACCGCCTGCGGGTCGAGCGGACGGTCCAGGTCGGCCTCGCCGGCGAACCCGAGGGCGAACTTGCTCGCGTTGAGGACCTTGATCGCGAGCCGCCGCCCGATCTTCATCTGGCCGACCTCGAACGCCGCGTCCGTGCCGAGCCGCGCGGACGCCGCCCAGTAGCGGACCGCGTCCGAGCCGTGCTCCTCGAGGAGCCCCATGGGCGTCACGACGTTGCCCTTGGACTTCGACATCTTCTTGCGGTCGGGGTCGAGGATCCAGCCGGAGATCGCGGCGTGCTTCCACGGCAGCGAGCCGTGCTCGAGGTGGGACCGCACGACCGTGGAGAACAGCCACGTGCGGATGATGTCCTGGCCCTGCGGGCGCACGTCCATCGGGAAGACGCGCTCGAACAGGTCCGGGTCGGTCTCCCAGCCACCCGCGATCTGCGGCGTGAGCGACGACGTCGCCCAGGTGTCCATGACGTCGGCCTCGCCGACGAACCCCCCGGGCACGCCGCGCTGGTCCTCGGTGTACCCGGGCGGGACGTCGCTGCTGGGGTCGACGGGCAGCGACGCCTCGTCGGGCACGATCGGGTGGTCGTGGTCGACCTCGCCGTCCGCGTCGACCGGGTACCACAGCGGGATGGAGACGCCGAAGAACCGCTGCCGTGAGATGAGCCAGTCGCCGTTGAGGCCGCCGACCCAGTTCTCGTAGCGCACGCGCATGAAGTCGGGGTGGAACTGCAGCTCCCGACCGCGTGCGAGGAGCGCATCGCGCAGGCCCGCGCCCGTGCCCTCGTCGCGTCCGCCGTTGCGGATGTACCACTGGCGCGACGTGACGATCTCGAGGGGCTTGTCGCCCTTCTCGAAGAAGTTCGCCATGCGCTGCGTCGGCGTGGGCTCGCCGTCCAGGTCGCCGGACGCGCGCAGCCCCTCGACGACCGCGGTGCGTGCCGAGAAGGTCGTCTTGCCCGCGAGCTGCTCGTAGTGCTCCCGCCCGGTCTCGGTCGTGACCCACTCGGGCGTCTCGCGCTGCAGGCGCCCGTCGCGCTGGACGACCGAGCGCGTCGGCAGCTGGAGCTCGCGCCACCACTGCACGTCCGTCAGGTCGCCGAACGTGCAGCACATCGCGATGCCCGCACCCTTGTCGGGCTCGGCGGCCGGGTGCGCGAGCACGGGGACCTCGACGTCGAACAGCGGCGAGCGCACGGTGGTGCCGAACAGGTCCTGGTAGCGCTCGTCGTCGGGGTGCGCGACGAGCGCCACGCACGCGGGGATGAGCTCGGGGCGCGTCGTCTCGATGTGCACGGGTCCCGAGCCGTCGGTGCGGTGGAACGCGACGCGGTGGAAGTGGCCCGGGTACTCGCGGGCCTCGAGCTCGGCCTGCGCCACGGCCGTCTGGAACGTCACGTCCCACAGGCCCGGGGCCTCGGCCTGGTATGCCTCGCCGCGCGCGAGGTTGCGCAGGAACGCCTTCTGCGCCACGGCGCGCGCCTTCTCGCCGATGGTCTGGTAGTGGTGCGACCAGTCGACCGAGAGCCCGAGCCGGCGCCACAGGGCCTCGAACTGGCGCTCGTCCTCGACCGTGAGCCGCTCGCACAGCTCGACGAAGTTGCGCCGCGAGATCGGCACCTGGTCGGCCGCCTTGACGCTCTTGCCCTCGGCGCCCTCCAGCGGCGGCACGAAGCCGGCGTCGTACGGCAGGGACGGGTCGCAGCGCACGCCGTAGTAGTTCTGCACGCGGCGCTCGGTGGGCAGCCCGTTGTCGTCCCAGCCCATCGGGTAGAAGACCTCGCGGCCGCGCATCCGCTGGAACCGCGCGACGACGTCCGTGTGCGTGTACGAGAAGACGTGGCCCACGTGCAGCGAGCCCGAGACCGTGGGCGGCGGGGTGTCGATCGAGAACACCTGCTCGCGCGTCGCGGTCCGGTCGAAGGAGTACGTGCCCTGCTCGGCCCAGGCGGCGTCCCACCGGCCCTCGAGGCCGTCCAGGCTCACCTTGTCCGGTACCCGGGACGCCGTCGTCGGCGCCGGGGTGCTGGGGGACGTCGTGGGGAGGTCGCTCATGGGCGCCGATTCTCCCAGACCGCGGGGTCCGCCCGTGCACGCGAGCGGCACGGGAACCCGCAGGGTCTGTCGTCCGTCCTCGGGGTGGGCGACCCTGGGACTCAGGGCCCGTTCAGGGGCCGGTTCAGGGCCGTCCCCGATGTCGGTGCCGGGCTGCGGTCCAGCACGATCGACCCGACACGCGGGACGACGGCGACCCGCGACCACTGCGACGACGAAGGACACGAACATGCGAGCACTGGCCGCGGACCCCGGGGTGGGACCCATCGCCTCCGCGCGGGACCTGGTCAAGACCTACGGCAGGGGAGAGGCGGTCGTCCGGGCGCTGGACGGCGTCTCCGTCGACTTCGCGCGCGGTGAGCTCACCGCGATCATGGGCCCCTCGGGCTCGGGGAAGTCGACGCTGATGCACTGCATGGCGGGGCTCGACACCCCGACGGCGGGCACCGTCGTCGTCGACGGCGAGGACGTGGGCCGGATGAACCAGCGCCGGCTCACGCGCCTGCGCCGCACCCGGCTCGGCTTCGTCTTCCAGGCCTTCAACCTCATCCCCACGCTCACCGCCGAGGAGAACATCCGCCTGCCGCTCGACATCGCGCGGCGGCCCGTCGACCGCGCGTGGTTCGACACCGTGGTGGACGCGGTCGGCCTGCGCGACCGGCTCGACCACCGCCCGGGGGAGCTCTCCGGCGGTCAGCAGCAGCGCGTCGCGTGCGCGCGCGCGCTGATCTCGCGGCCCGCGGTCGTCTTCGCCGACGAGCCCACCGGCAACCTCGACTCGCGGTCGTCGGGCGAGGTGCTGGGCTTCCTGCGGCGCTCGGTCGACGAGCTCGGTCAGGCGATCGTCATGGTCACGCACGACGCGACCGCCGCGTCGTACGCCCACCGCGTGCTGTTCCTCGCCGACGGCCGCCTCGTCGGCGAGCTCGAGGACCCCACGCGCGAGACCGTGCTCGACGCGCTCCGCGGCTTCACGCCCGGCGACGGCGACGGCCACGGACGTCACGAGCAGCCCCTCGCGCAGACCGCCGGCCCGGTGACCCGGTGACCCGGGTCGCGCTGCGGGGCATCCGCAGCCACCTGGGCCGCTTCCTGCTCTCGGTGCTCGCCGTCCTGCTCGGCGTCGCCTTCGTGGCCGGCACGTTCGCGCTGCGGACCATGCTGTCGACCACCTTCTCGGACATCATCGCGAGCTCCGTCGTCGGCGACGCCTACCTGCGCGGCGCGCAGGAGACCTCGACGACGAGCCCGACGGGCCTGGGCACCGAGCGCAACCGGATCCCGCTGTCCGTCGCGGACGACGCCGAGCGCGTCGAGGGCGTCGACCGCGTGCTGCCCGACATCACGGGCCCGATCGTCGTCGTCGGCAGCGAGGGCACCGCGGTCATCAGCGGCAACGGGGCCCCGAGCTTCGCGATGGCCATGTACGACGACGACCCGTCGGTCGAGCTCGTGGACGGACGTGCGCCGCAGGGCCCCGACGAGGTCGCGCTCGAGTCGTCGACGCTCGAGGCGTCGGGCCTCGCAGTCGGCGACCGGACGACCGTCGTGGTCGGCGGGGCGCTCGCCGAGGTCGAGGTCGTCGGCGAGGCCGCCTTCGCGGCGCCGCTCGCGGGTGCCGTCATCGTCATGCTCGACGTCGACACCGCCACGGCGGCGTACGCGCCCGACGGCACCGTCGCGACCATGGCGGTGTACGGCGAGGAGGGCACGACGCAGGAGGGGCTCGTCGACGCGCTGTCCGCCGCCGTGGGCGACGACACCGTCGCGGCCGTCACGGGCGAGCTGCTGCGCGAGGAGTCCGAGGAGCAGGTCCAGTCGGCGCTCGGCTTCGTCTCGACGTTCCTGCTCGTGTTCGCCGCGATCTCGCTCTTCGTCGGCGCGTTCATCATCGCCAACACGTTCCAGATGGTCGTCCGTCAGCGTCAGCGCGAGTACGCGATGCTGCGCGCCGTGGGGGCCTCGCCGCTCCAGGTCTTCTCGACGATCCTCGTGCAGGCGGCGGTCGTCGGCCTGCTCGGGTCGGCGCTCGGCGTCGGCGCGGGTGTCGGCCTCGTCGCGGCACTGCGCGGGTTCTTCGCGACCATGGGCATGGAGCTGTCCGGCCGGATCCCGCTCGACGGCTTCACGGTGGTCGTCTCGGTCGTCACGGGCACGGTCGTGAGCCTCGTCGCGGCGGCCGTCCCGGCGCGACGGGCGGCGCTCACGCCGCCCGTCGAGGCCATGCGCGACGAGGTCGTCACGCACGACCGCAGGTCGGTCGTGCGGGCCGCCGCGGGTGCGGTGCTGCTCGTCGGCGGGATCGCGGCCGTCGCGCTCGCGGTGCGTGGCACCGAGGACGCCGGCACGGTCCTCGGCCTCGGCGCGGCGTCGGTCGTCGTGTCGGTCCTGCTGCTCGCGCCGACGGTCGTCCCGGCCGCCCTCGGCGTCCTCGCGGCACCCGCCGTCGCGCTCGTCCGGCCGCTCGGCGCGCTCGCGCGCGGCAACGTGACGCGGGTCCCGCGCCGCACCGCCAGCACGGCGAGCGCGCTCATGATCGGCATGGCGCTCGTCGGGGCGGCGTCGGTCCTCGCGGCGTCGACGCAGGCCTCGACGCGCGTCATCGTCGAGAACGAGTCGACGTCCGACCTGCTCGTGCAGTCGGCCACGCAGGCCGTCCCCGAGGAGGTCGTGGGTGCGGTCGCCGCGCTCGACGGCGTCGACCGTGCCGACCCGGTGCGGTTCGCCGCGCTGACCGTCGACGGGACGTCGGACTTCGGCCTCGGCCTGCCCGCGGGCGCGTTCGGCTCGGCGCTCGACGTGGAGGTGGTCGAGGGGTCGACCGACCGCATGGCCGACGGCGAGGTCGCGGTCCAGCGCAGCCGCGCGGAGGACGAGGGCTGGTCGGTGGGCGACACCGTGACGGTCGGTGCGGGCCTAGGCGAGCGCGAGCTGACGATCGGTGCCGTGATCGACTCGCGGGCGCTCGGTGCGCCCGTGGTCCTCCCCGAGGACGTCTTCACCGAGCTGGTCCCGACGACCGAGGCCGTGATCGACACGGTGTTCGTCGTCGCCGTGGAGGGAGCGGACCTCGACGCGCTGCGCGACGACGTGACCGACGTCGTGCGCCCGTACGTCGTCGTCTCGGTGCTCGACAACGAGCAGTTCGCGGACGAGCTCGCCGACCAGGTCGACCAGGTGCTCGTGATCCTCTACGCGCTCCTGGGCCTGTCGATCGTGATCGCGGTGCTCGGCATCGTCAACACGCTCGCGCTGTCGATCGCGGAGCGCACCCGGGAGATCGGCCTGCTCCGCGCGGTCGGCCTCGGGCGGCTCCAGCTCGCGACCGTCGTGACGATCGAGTCGGTCCTCACCGCGGTCTTCGGGACGGTCCTCGGGCTCGTGGTCGGCACCGGGCTCGCCGCGACGCTGCCGCAGGTGTTCGCCGACGAGGGGCTCACCGAGCTCGCCGTCCCGTGGGGCCAGCTCGGCGTCCTGCTCGGGCTCGCCGTCGTCATCGGCGCGGTCGCGGCCCTGTGGCCCGCGATCCGGGCCGCCCGGATGGACGTGCTCGACGCGGTCTCCTACGAGTGACCCTCCCGGCCCGGTCCGTGCCCCGCGCACGGGCCGGGCCGGCGTCGTCCGTGCCGCACGGCCGCGCCGTACGCAGGCGCGGCCCGGGTGTGCCCCGTGCGGTGCCGCGTGGGTAGTGTCGCCAGGGACGGGCCGGACGCGCCGGCCGACGAGGACGTGAGGTGTCGTGTGGCAGGTCTGGCGGTCGGGTACGCGGCGGCGCTCGAGCAGTTCCACCCGACGGAGATCGTCGAGTACAGCGTCCTGGCCGAGCAGCACGGCTTCTCGGGCGTGATGGCGGCCGACCACTTCCAGCCGTGGGTCCCCGCGCAGGGGCACGCCGCCTTCGTGTGGAACGTCCTGTCGGCCCTCGGCGAGCGCACGACGGGCGACCTCGGCCCGGGCGTCACCGCGCCCACCTTCCGCTGGCACCCCGCGCTCGTCGCGCAGGCGTCGGCGACGCTGGCGGCGATGTACCCGGGACGGCACTGGCTCGGTCTCGGCTCGGGCGAGGCGCTCAACGAGCACATCCTCGGCACGTACTGGCCCGAGGCGCCCGAGCGGATCAACCGCATGTTCGAGGCCATCGAGATCATCAAGAAGCTCTTCCAGTCGGGCCTCACCGGCAAGGACGTCAAGCACTCGGGCACCTTCTACAAGCTCGAGTCCACGCGGCTGTGGACGATGCCCGAGACGCCGCCCGAGATCCTCGTGGCGACGGCCGGCCCCGTGACCGCCAAGCGCACGGGCCGTCACGCCGACGGCCTCATCACCGTGGGCGCGCCGCTGGAGAAGATCAGCGGGCTCTTCGCGAAGTTCGAGGAGGGTGCGCGTGAGGCTGGCAAGGACCCCTCGACCATGCCCAAGGTGCTCCAGGTCCACGTGTCGTGGGCCGAGACCGACGAGCAGGCCATGGCGAACGCGCTCGAGCAGTGGCCCAACGGCGGCATGAAGTTCCCCAAGGGCGACATCCGCTCGCCGCACGACTTCGAGGCCATGGCCAAGCTCGTGCGGCCCGAGGACTTCGCGGGGCGCATGGTCGTCTCCGCCGACCCCGACGTGCACCGCGCCGAGCTGCAGAAGTACGTCGACCTCGGCTTCGACCGGATCTACCTGCACAACGTCGGACGCAACCAGCGCGAGTGGATCGAGGTCTTCGGCCGCGACGTGCTGCCGCACCTGTCGCGGTGACGCGGCCGTCGTCGCGCCTGGCGGTGTGGGCGCCCGACGGGATGGGCGAGGTCGGGCCCGGTGACGACCTCGCGCGGCTCGTCGGCGACCTGCTCGAGGCCGAGGGCCTCGCGGACGGCGACGTCGTCGTCGTCACGAGCAAGGTCGTGTCGAAGGCCGAGGGCCGCGTCGTCGCCGCGGCGGACCGCGAGGACGCGATCACGGCGGAGACCGTGCGCGTCGTCGCGACGCGGGTGCACGCGCACGGGACCCTACGGATCGTCGAGAACCGGCTCGGGCTGGTCATGGCGGCCGCCGGTGTCGACGCGAGCAACACGCCCGAGGGCACCGTCCTGCTGCTGCCCGAGGACCCGGACGCGTCCGCGCGACGCCTGCGGGCCGCGCTCGCGGACCGGTTCGGCGTGCGCCTGGCGGTCGTGGTGACCGACACCGCGGGGCGCGCGTGGCGCGAGGGCCTCACCGACATCGCGATCGGCGCGGCAGGGCTGCGCGTGCTGGACGACCTGCGCGGCGGCACGGACTCGCACGGCAGGCCGCTCGTCGTGACCGTCACCGCGGTCGCCGACGAGGTCGCCGCCGCGAGCGAGCTCGTGCGTGGCAAGGCGGGCGGTCGGCCCGTCGCCGTCGTCCGGGGCCTCGCCGCCCACGTGACCGACGACGACGGACCGGGTGCGCGCGTCCTCGTCCGGCCCGCCGAGCAGGACATGTTCCGCGAGGGCTCGGCCGAGGCCTACGCCCGCGGGGTCGCCGACGCGCGGGCCGACACCGATCGGGCGCCGAGCGCCTGAGCCGCGTCGACGCGGCGACCGACCTGGCGACCGACCGGCCGGCCCCGCCGTCAGCCCTTCGCGGCGCGTGCCGCGGCCTTCGCCGCGCGCTTGGTCTCGCGGACCCGACCGAGCGACCCGGCGTCCGTGACGTCCGCGATCGAGCGGTGCGCGCCCTCCTCGCCGTAGGCACCCGCGACCTCGCGCCACCCCAGAGGGGTGACGCCACGCTGCTTGCCGAGCAGGGCGAGGAAGATCCGTGCCTTCTGGTCGCCGAACCCGGGGAGGGCCTTGAGCCGGCGCAGCACCTCGCGCGCGTCGGGGTCGCCGTCGGTCCACAGGCGCGTCACGTCGCCGTCGTGCTCGTCGACGACCGCGCGCGCGACCGCCTGGATGCGGCCGGCCATCGAGCCGGGGTAGCGGTGCACCGCGGGCGGCGTCGCGCACAGCGCCGCGAAGTCCTCGGGGTCGGCGTCCGCGATCCGCCGAGGGTCGAGGCCGCCCATCCGTTCGGCGATCTTGTGCGGGCCCGCGAAGGCCGTCTCCATCGCGACCTGCTGGTCCAGCAGCATGCCGACCAGGAGCGCGAACGGGTCGTCGTCGAGCAGGCGGTCCGCCTCCGGGTCACCGGTGAGCCACAGGGAAGCCATGGACGTCATCGTGCCACCGCGCCGTGCGCGCCGGGCCCTCCGAGCGGGTCGAACGTCAGGACGGGCCGCCCGGTGACGGGGTGCTCGAGCACGTGGCACCGCACGCCGTAGACGGGCTCGAGGACGGCCGGCGTCAGCACGTCCCGCACGCCGCCCGCCGCCACGACGCGGCCGCGCGCGAGGAGCACGACGTGGTCGCACGACGACGCCGCGAGGTTGAGGTCGTGCAGCGCGGCGACGACCGTCACGCCGCGCTGAGTGAGCCCCCGCAGCAGGTGCAGCAGGTCGAGCTGCGCGTGGACGTCGAGGTGGTTGGTCGGCTCGTCCAGCAGCAGGAGCCGCGGCTCCTGCGCGAGCGCGCGGGCGACGTGCACGCGCTGGCGCTCGCCGCCCGACAGCGTCCCGAGGACGCGGTCGGCGAGCTCACCCGCCCCGGCCTCCGCGAGCGCCGCGTCGACCACCTCGAGGTCGTGCCGTGACGTCCCCGCCCACGGCCCGCCGTGGGGCGTGCGCCCCAGCAGCACCGCGTCCCGCACGGTGAGCGGGACCTCGGCGACCGCCTCCTGCTCGACCAGGGCGAGCCGCCTCGCGCGCTCGCGGCGCCGCAGCGCGAGCAGGTCCTCGCCGTCGAGCACCGCCCCGCCGCGGTCGGCCCGCACGACGCCCGCGACGAGGCGCAGGAGCGTCGACTTCCCGGCCCCGTTGGGGCCGAGCAGGCCCGTGAGGGCACCCGTCGGGGGCGTGCAGTCGACGCCGTCGACGACGAGGCGCCCGTCGACCGACCACGAGAGGTCCTCCAGGCGCAGGCTCATCCGAGCGCCCCCGCCCGCGAGCGGTGACGCCACAGCAGGAGTGCGAACGCCGGCGCACCGAGGAACGCCGTGACGATCCCGACGGGGAGCTCCCGGGGCTCGAAGAGCGTGCGCGCCGCGGTGTCCGCCCACACGAGGAACGTGGCGCCCGCGAGCGCCGAGAGCGGCAGGAGCCGGCGGTGCGCAGCGCCCGCGACCAGGCGCACCGCGTGCGGGAGGATCAGCCCGACGAAGCCGATCGACCCGCTCACGGCGACCAGGGCGCCGGTCAGGAGCGCGACGACGGTCAGCAGCGCCCAGCGCGTGCGGTCGACCTCGACGCCGAGCGCCGACGCCGCCGTGTCCCCGAACGCGAACGCGTCGAGCGTGCGCCCGCTCAGGGTCAGCAGCGTGCCGAGCGCGACGAGCGCGCCGCCCGCGATCGCGACCGAGCCCCAGGTCGCCCCTGCGAGCGAGCCCATGAGCCACGCGAGGATCTCGCGGTAGGAGTCGCCCGTCGCGGACCAGAAGATGACGAACGACGTGCCCGCGGCGGCGAGGTGTCCCACGGCGAGGCCGGCGAGGATCGTGCGCGCGGGCGTGATGCGGCCCAGCGAGCCCGCCAGGCCGAGGGCGGCGGCGAGCGCGAGCACCGCACCCGCGAACGCCGCCACGGGGAGCAGGACGGCCGCGCCGAGCACGAGGACCGCGACGGCGCCCAGGGACGCGCCCCCCGAGAGGCCGAGGAGGTAGGGGTCGGCGAGCGGGTTGCGGGTCAGGCCCTGCATGACCGCGCCCGCGAGCGCGAGGCCGGCACCCACCGCGGCCGCGGTGAGCACGCGCGGGAACCGCAGCTGCCACACGATCCCGTCGCGCAGCGCGTCCATCCCGGGCGCGCCCGGCGCGCCCGTGACGTGGTGCCACGCCGTCCGCCAGACGTCCGTGACGGCGATGTCCGCGGGCCCGATCGTGACGGCGACCGTGACCGAGAGCGCGAGCGCGACGACCCCGATGCCCGCGAGCAGCCCCGCGGGGACCGCGCGCGGGGCTGCCGGGACCGAGGACCCGCCCGTCATCCGAGGTCGAGCGCTGCGAGCTGCCGGGCGAGCTCGGCCGCGGCCTCGACGTTGCGGACCCCGGCCTCGGACGCGGGGAAGGGCACGACGAGGTACCGCTCCTCGCGCACCGCGGTGAGGTTCTGCGTCGCGGGGCTCGTGGCCAGGAACTCCTTCTTCGACTCGGCGCTGTTCCAGTCCGCGTCGACGAGCACGACCACGTCGGGGTCGGCCGCGGCGACCGTCTCCCAGCCGAGCGAGGACCACGTGTCCGCCACGTCGGCGGCGACGTTCCGCAGACCGACGGCGTCGAGGATCATCTGCGGCGCGCCGATCCCGGCCCCGACGTACGGGATGTCCGTGCCCGACGAGTACCACAGGGCCGTGAGCCCGCGGTCGTCGGCCTCGACGTCCGCGAGTGCGGCGCGCTGCTCCTCGACGAGGTCCGTCGCGGCGTCGCTCGCGCCGAGCACTCGCCCGGCCTCCTCGATGCCCGCGAACACGTCGTCGAACGTCAGGCGGTCCGGCTGGTACGCCGGGTCCTTGCACGCGGACGGCGAGACGTACGTCGCGACGCCGAGCCCCGCGAGGACGTCCCGCTCACCCGCGCCCTCACCGGTGAGGTTCGACTCCCACCCGGCCATCACCAGGTCGGGCCGGGCCTCGAGCACGACCTCCGACGACGGGACGCGCTCGGCGAGCACGGGGAGGTCGCCCGCCTCGTCGGCGAGGTCGTCGGGCACCGGCCCGTCGGGGAACCCGGTCCCGACGACGCGGTCGCCTGCCCCGAGCGCGAGCACGAGCTCGGTCATGCTCGACTTGATGGTGACGACGCGCTCGGGCGGCGCCTCGAGCGTCACCTCGACGCCGCAGTTGTCGACCGTGACGGGGAACGCCGACGCGTCCGACCTGCCCGCCGTGACGGCCGCCGGCTCGCCGGTCGGCTGCGTGGCCGGCGCCGAGCACGCGACGAGGCCGACGCACCCGAGGAGGCCGACGACGGGCGCGACGAGGAGGCGGGGGGTTGTGGGCACGACGGCGCTCCAGGGTTCCGTGGGGAGGGGGAGCCGGCACACCCGCCGACGAGGACCACGGCCCAGAGCGGAGGCCGAGCGCCGGACCAGCCCAGGTCCGGGATCCGCGTCCAGCCTAGTCGAGCGCGCGTGCCAGGATGCGTCCGGGCGCCCAGCGCCCGCGGCGCGAGCCGCCCACCGACGGGAGGTGCCCCATGACGCACGCCGAGCCCGACCTCGCCCTCGCGCTCGACCGCGCGCACGTCTTCCACTCGTGGTCCGCGCAGGGCACGCTCAGCCCGCTCGCGGTGCAGACCGCCGAGGGGTGCCGCGTGACGGACACCGCCGGGCGGACCTACCTCGACCTGTCCAGCCAGCTGGTCAACACGAACATCGGCCACCGCCACCCGCGCGTCGTCGCCGCGATCCGCGAGCAGGCCGAGCTGCTGCCGACCGTCGCCCCGGCGCACGCCAACCTGACCCGGGGCCTCGCGGCCCGCGCGATCGTCGAGCGCGCACCGGAGGGCATGTCGAAGGTGTTCTTCACGAACGCGGGCGCCGACGCGAACGAGAACGCGATCCGGATGGCGCGCCTGCACACCGGACGCGACAAGGTCGTCTCGACGTACCGCTCGTACCACGGCAACACGGGCGCCGCGGTGGTCGCGACCGGTGACTGGCGACGCGTCCCGAACGAGTACGCGCGCGGCCACGTGCACGTCTTCGGCCCCTACCTGTACCGCAGCGAGTTCTGGGCGACGACGCCCGAGCAGGAGGCCGAGCGTGCGCTGCAGCACCTCGACCACGTGATCCGGGCCGAGGGGCCGGCGTCGGTCGCGGCGGTGCTGCTCGAGACGGTCCCCGGGACCGCGGGCGTGCTCGTCCCGCCGCCCGGGTACCTCGCGGGCGTGCGCGAGATCTGCGACCGGTACGGCGCCGTGCTGGTCCTCGACGAGGTCATGGCGGGATTCGGCCGGACGGGGGAGTGGTTCGCGTTCGACGGGTTCGACGTGCGCCCGGACCTCATCACCTTCGCCAAGGGCGTGAACTCCGGCTACGTGCCCGCCGGGGGTGTCGTCCTCTCCGACGAGATCGCGGCGACCTTCGACGACCGCGTCTTCCCGGGCGGGCTGACCTACTCGGGGCACCCGCTCGCCATGGCGTCGGTCGTCGCGACGCTCGAGGCGATGGCCGACGAGGGCGTCGTGGACAACGCGCGGCGGATCGGCGAGGACGTGCTCGGGCCGGGCCTGCGCGAGCTGACCGACCGCCACGCCGTCGTCGGCGAGGTGCGCGGGCTCGGCGTGTTCTGGGCGGTCGAGCTCGTCCGCGACCGCGCGACGCGCGAGCCGGTGGACGCGGACGCCATGGCGCGCGTGAAGGCCGGCCTCCTGCGCCGGGGCGTGCTGCCGTTCGTGCAGGACAACCGCGTGCACGTCGTCCCGCCCTGCGTCATCACGCCCGACGAGGTCCGCGAGGGCCTCGCGGTCCTCGACGAGGTCCTGGCCGAGGTCGGTCCGGAGGTGGTCGCGTGAGGCGCGCGCTCGTCACCGGCGCGTCGTCGGGCATCGGGGCCGCGACGGTCCGGCGCCTGCGCCGGGAGGGGTGGGAGGTGGTCGCGTCGGCGCGGCGCGCGGACCGCCTGGCCGAGCTCGCGGCCGAGACCGGGGCGGAGGCGTTCCCCGCGGACGTGACCTGCGACGACGACGTCGCACGGCTGGCCGCTCACCTCGCCGCGACCGGGGGGCTCGACGCGGTCGTCAACAACGCCGGCGCGGCGATCGGCCAGGACCGGGTCGAGGACTCGGACGTCGACGGCTGGCGCGCGATGTACGAGCTCAACGTCCTCGGCACGCTGCGCGTCACGAAGGCCGTGCTGCCGCTGCTGCGCGCGTCGGGGGAGGGCGACGTCGTCGTCGTCACGTCGACCGCCGCGCACGGCGCCTACGAGGGCGGTGGCGGGTACACCGCGGCCAAGCACGCCGAGCGGATGCTCGCGACGACGCTGCGCTGGGAGGTCGTGGGCGAGCCGCTGCGGGTCGTCGAGATCGCCCCCGGTGCGGTCGCGACCGACGAGTTCTCGCTCGTCCGGTTCGGCGGCGACGCCGAGCGCGCCGCCAAGGTCTACGAGGGCTACCGGCCGCTCACCGCCGACGACGTCGCGGACACCATCGCGTGGGCGCTGAGCAGGCCCGCGCACGTCAACGTCGACCTCCTCGTGGTGCGCCCGCGGGCGCAGGCGCACAACACCAAGATCGCGCGGACGGGCGTCTGACGTCCCCGCCCGTCGCGCGGCCGGGACCTTCGTCCCGGATCCTGGGACGGGGCTTCCCGGGTGATGACCACGCTGTCAAGGTCGTCACATGACTTCCGCCCGACTGCTCTTCGTGCCGCGCGACGCCGCCGCCGCACGAATGTGCATGTCTGCGGGAGCCGCGCTGCCGTCCTGCCGCTGAGGTCCCCGGGCCCCGAGCCCGCCCAGCGCCCACCCAGCAGCCCACCCGCCGCGCCGACCTGACGGTCCCGTGGACGCCTCGCGTCCGCGGTCGCGGCTCCCGCCCCGCCGGACGAGGCACGACCCGTCCGGACCTGCCCGCGCGCCCCGTGACGCACCCGTCACCACCCCGGCGCGCCCGGCCAGCCCGCCGTCGCGTCCGTGCGCGCCGGTGTCCACCCAGAGCGCGTTGCCGCGCGCCCGACCCCGAGGAGCAGACGATGGCCACCGTCCTCGTCCTGACCGCAAGCCCGTCCATCACGTCCCGTACCTCCGCGCTCGGCCACCACGTCGGTGACGAGCTCGTCCTCGCCGGGCACGACGTCCGGTTCCTCGACCTGCGCAGGCTGCCCGCGCAGGCCCTGCTCGCGGCCGACACGTCGGCCCCCGAGATCTCCGCGGCGGTGCAGGCCGTGCTGGCCGCGGACGGCGTCGTCGTCGCGACCCCCATCTACAAGGCCTCCTACTCGGGGCTGCTCAAGGTGTTCCTCGACCTGCTCCCGCAGCGGGCCCTCGAGGGGAAGGTCGTCCTGCCGCTCGCGACGGGCGGGACGGTCGCGCACCTCCTGGCGATCGACTACTCGCTCCGGCCCGTGCTCGTGTCCCTCGGGGCGTCGCACATCACGACGGGACGGTTCGTCCTCGACCAGCACATCGACCACACGTCCGGCGGCCCCGTGCTCGCCGACGAGTCCACGCGCGCGTGCATCGCCCGGACCGCCGACGCGTTCCGGCTCGCCCTGCGCGAGGTCGCGGGCCCCGTGCGGTCCCTCGCGGCGTCCGCCTGACGTCGCCCGGGGGCCACCACCGTCGTTGCCGCGGTGGTGGTGGTCCGCGGGCTCGTGGTCCGGACCGACGGCGCTGGGGGGCGCCGGTCCGAACCGTCCTGGTCCGTCCGGGACGGCGGCCCGAGCCCGACGGCGGTGCCGGGCGGACATGGTCCGTCCGCCCGGCACCTCGTCCCACCGGTTGCCGCCGGTGGGCACGCGCACCGTCCCGAGGGACGGCGTCCATCACGCACCGAGCAGTATCCCCGCCCGGGTGCCCGGCGTGCCAGCGGCCTCGGGACGCACGCACCCGGGTGCGTGAGGTGCCGTGGGGCCCCTCACGCACCCAGGTGCGCCCGGAGCGCGTCGCGGACGAACGTCGCACCCTCGACGCCCCCGTAGGCCGCCGCGAACCGCTCGTCGGCGACGTACGTGTCCGCGAGGCCGAGGACGTACCCGCGGTCCGGCGCCGGACCGCCGTGCCCCGGGGTCCCGGGGACGCCGGCGAGCCATGCGACGTGGCGCCGCGCGAGCTCGGCGGCCGCTGGCGAGTCGGCCGCGGCGCCGGAGGCCGCCAGGGCAGCCCAGTCGCGTCCGAGCTCCGCGGTGCGCCGCCGCCACGCGGCCCGCTCGTCGTCCGACATCCCGCGCCACCAGGCGTCCGAGTCCGCGTAGGCCCGGGCGCCCCAGCGGCGCTCGACCTCGTCCTTGTGCTGCGTGTGGTCGAAGCCGTCGAACATCTGCTCGGCCATGACCGGTCCTCCTCCCGTGAGTGCGGCGATCGTGCGCTCGACCGAGCGCACCTGCCGTGCGACCCGAGCCTGCTCGGACCGCAGCTGGTCGAGGTGGTGACGCAGCGCGACGACCTGGTCCTCGCCCTCGTCCACGACGCGGGCGACCGCCGCGAGCGGGACGCCGAGCGCGCGCAGCACGAGGATCCGCTGGAGCCGCACGAGCTCGTCGCGGCCGTAGAACCGCAGCCCGCCGTGCCCGACCCGGCTCGGGCGCAGCAGCCCGATCGCGTCGTAGTGGCGCAGCGTGCGGCTCGTCGTGCCGGTGAGCCTCGCCACCTCCTGGATCGGGACCTCGACGTCCTGGTCGACGCTCGTCACGTGGTCACCTCCTCCTGTCACGCACGACGGTAGGAGTTGACGTCACGTCAACCGCAAGCCCCGACGACCCGCGTTCGCGGACGCGCGCTGGACCGCCTTGTACGATCGGGGAAAGGCGTCGACCCGGCCATCACCGGCGAGCCTCCGGAAGAACCGGCTCCCGCGCGTGCGGGCGCCCCAGTAGAACCGGACGGGTGGGCCCGTCACAGCCTGCGACGAGCGGTCCTCGTCCCGTGCCCGGCCACGCCGACGCACGGACGGGGGCAAGCGAGGTGGTACCGCGGCGCCCCGGCGTCGTCCTCGCACGATGTGCTGCACACCGTGACGACCAGGAGCCCCTCGATGGCCTACCCGCTGCACCGCCCCGACAGCTCGGGCGTGCCCGCGTCCCCGGACCTGCCCGCGCTCGAGAAGGACGTGCTGGCCCACTGGGCCGAGGACGGCACCTTCCAGGCGTCGATCGACGCGCGGCCCGCGGGCGACGACGGCGCGAACGAGTACGTCTTCTACGACGGCCCGCCCTTCGCCAACGGCCTGCCCCACTACGGGCACCTGCTGACCGGGTACGCGAAGGACGTCGTGCCGCGCTACCGCACGATGCGCGGTCAGCGCGTCGAGCGCCGCTTCGGCTGGGACACCCACGGCCTGCCCGCCGAGCTCGAGGCCGAGCGCGTGCTGGGGATCACCGACAAGTCCCAGATCGAGGAGATGGGCATCGCCGCGTTCAACGAGGCGTGCCGCACCTCGGTGCTCCGGTACACCGACGAGTGGCGCGCGTACGTCACGCGGCAGGCGCGCTGGGTCGACTTCGACAACGACTACAAGACGCTCGACCTGCCGTTCATGGAGTCCGTCGTCTGGGCCTTCAAGCAGCTCTACGACAAGGGCCTGGCGTACGAGGGCTACCGCGTCCTGCCGTACTGCTGGCGCGACGAGACGCCGCTGTCCAACCACGAGCTGCGCATGGACGACGACGTGTACGCGTCGCGCCAGGACCCGGCCGTCACGCTCGGCGTCCGCCTCGAGAGCGGCGAGCTCGCGCTCGTGTGGACGACGACGCCGTGGACGCTCCCGTCCAACCTCGCGGTCGCGGTCGGTCCCGACGTCGAGTACGTCGTCGTCGTCCCGGGGGAGGGTGCGGCCGAGCACCTCGCGGGCGAGCGGCTGCTGCTCGCGGCGTCGCGCCTGGCCTCGTACGCGCGTGAGCTCGGGGACGAGCCCGCCGTGCTGGAGCGGGTCGCGGGTCGCGACCTCGTCGGGCGGCGCTACACGCCCCCGTTCGGCTACTTCGAGGGGCACGAGAACGCCCACCGGCTGCTCGCGGGCGACTTCGTCTCGACCGAGGACGGCACGGGCCTGGTGCACCTCGCGCCCGCGTTCGGCGAGGACGACATGGCGGTGTGCGACGCGGCCGGGATCACCCCGGTCGTGCCCGTCGACAGCAAGGGTCGCTTCACCGCCGAGGTCCCCGACTACGCGGGGGAGCAGGTCTTCGACGCGAACGCGCGGATCCTCGCCGACCTCAAGGCGGGGACCGGGCCGCTCGGGGCGGTCGCGCCCGCGCAGCGCGCGGTCGTCGTCCGGCACGAGACCTACCAGCACCCGTACCCGCACTGCTGGCGCTGCCGGAACCCGCTGATCTACAAGGCCGTCTCGAGCTGGTTCGTGCGCGTGACCGCGTTCCGCGACCGGATGGTCGAGCTCAACGAGCAGATCACCTGGGTGCCCGACCACATCAAGCACGGGCAGTTCGGCAAGTGGCTCGAGAACGCGCGCGACTGGTCGATCTCGCGGAACCGGTACTGGGGCACGCCGATCCCCGTCTGGGTCAGCGACGACCCGGCCTACCCACGCACCGACGTGTACGGCTCGGTCGCCGAGCTCGAGGCCGACTTCGGCGTCCAGGTGACCGACCTCCACCGGCCGTTCATCGACGAGCTCACGCGCCCGAACCCCGACGACCCGACCGGCCGGTCGACGATGCGCCGGATCCCGGACGTGCTCGACGTCTGGTTCGACTCGGGCTCGATGCCCTTCGCCCAGGTGCACTACCCGTTCGAGAACGCGGACTGGTTCGAGCACCACTACCCGGGCGACTTCATCGTCGAGTACATCGGGCAGACGCGCGGCTGGTTCTACACGCTGCACGTCCTCGCGACGGCGCTGTTCGACCGGCCCGCCTTCCGCACGTGCATGTGCCACGGGATCGTGCTGGGTGACGACGGCCGCAAGGCGAGCAAGAGCCTGCGCAACTTCCCCGACCCCGTCGAGATGTTCGACGTCTACGGGTCGGACGCGGTCCGCTGGTCCCTCATGTCCTCGACCATCCTGCGCGGCGGCAACCTCGTCGTGACCGAGGACGGCATCCGTGACGCCGTCCGCACGGTCCACCTGCCCCTGTGGAGCACGTGGTACTTCTTCTCGCTGTACGCGGGCGCGGCCCACGGCGGGGCCGGGTACGCCGCGCAGCGCGTCACCACGGAGCGGGTCGAGCACCTGCCGCACATGGACCGCTACGTGCTCGCCCGCACGCACGACCTCGTCGTCCGGGTCACCGAGCAGCTCGACACGTACGACATCGCGGGGGCGTGCGAGTCCGTCCGCGACCACCTCGACATGCTCACCAACTGGTACGTGCGGACGCAGCGCGACCGGTTCTGGGCGGACGACCACGACGCGTTCGACACGCTGTGGACCGCGCTCGAGGTGCTCACGCGCGTCATGGCGCCGCTCGCGCCGATGGTCGCCGAGGAGGTCTGGCGGGGCCTGACCGGCGGGCGCAGCGTGCACCTCGCCGACTGGCCGGCCGTCGCGTCGGGCGAGGCCGACGCCGTGCTCGTCGCGGACCCCGCGCTCGTGCACGCGATGGAGGCCGTCCGCGAGGTCGTGTCGACCGTCCTCGGCCTGCGCAAGGGCCACGGGCTGCGCGTCCGTCAGCCGCTGCGCGAGCTCGGCCTCGCGCTCACCGACCCGGCCGCGGTGCAGCCGTACGCCGACCTCGTCGCGCGCGAGCTCAACGTCAAGCACGTCACGCTCGTCCCGGTCGCCGAGGTGGGCCTCGCCGACCTCGGCGTGACGCAGCGGCTCGCGGTCAACGCGCGTGCCGCGGGCCCGCGGCTCGGCCGCCGGGTCCAGGAGGTCATCCGCGCCGCCAAGGCCGGGGAGTGGGAGCAGTCGGGCGACACGGTCGTCGTGCGCGTCGCCGACGGGGCCGTGCCGCTCGAGCCGGGCGAGTACGAGCTCACGACGGTCGTCGCGGACGGTGCCGACGAGCAGAACACCGTCGCCGCCGTGCTGCGGGACGGCGGCGTCGTCCTGCTCGACACCGGTCTGGACGACGCGCTCCGCGCGGAGGGCTTCGCACGCGACGTCGTGCGCGTCGTCCAGGACGAGCGCAAGGCCGCGGGTCTGCAGGTCTCCGACCGCATCCGGCTCGCGCTCACCGTCGGGGCCGAGCACGTCGCCGCGGTCGAGGCGCACCGCGACATGATCGCGCGCGAGACGCTGGCCACCGAGCTCGCCGTCGTCGCGGGTGACGTCGACGGTGCCGTCGCGCACGCCGCCGTGGCGCGTGTCGAGGTCGACGCGTGAGCGCCGACGACGAGGCCCTGCGCGAGGTCTACGCGGGGATCCTCGACCGGGCACCCGAGCACGCCTTCGAGCCGACGCTCGACCGCGTGGTCGAGGTGTGCGACCTGCTGGGCCGGCCGCAGGACGCCTACCGCGTCGTGCACGTCACGGGCACCAACGGCAAGACGTCGACGGCGCGCATGGTCGACGCCCTGCTGCGCGAGCACGGCCTGCGCACGGGTCGCTTCACGAGCCCGCACCTGTCGAGCGTGACCGAGCGCGTCGTCGTCGACGGCGAGCCCGTGAGCGCCGAGCGGTTCGTCGAGCTGTGGCAGGACGTCGCGCCGTACGTGCACATGGTCGACCAGCGGTCGCTCGCGGCCGGCGGCCCGCGGATGAGCTTCTTCGAGGTGCTCACGGTCATGGCGCTCGCGGCGTTCGCCGACGCCCCCGTGGACGTCGCCGTCGTCGAGGTCGGCATGGGCGGCCTGTGGGACGCGACCAACGTGGTGACCGCTGACGTCGCGGTGCTCACGCCGGTCTCGCGCGACCACGAGCGGTGGCTCGGTCACGACCTGGTGGACATCGCGGGCGAGAAGGCCGGGATCATCAAGGACGGCAGCGTCGTCGTGCTCGCCGAGCAGACCGAGGAGGTCGACGGCGTGGTCCTCGCCGCCGCGGCCGAGCACGGCTCGCGCGTGCTGCGCGAGGGCGTCGACCTCGAGGTGGTGCAGCGTCACGTCGCGGTCGGCGGCCAGGTGCTCGACCTGCGGACCAGCGGCGGCCTGTACACGGGCGTGCTGCTTCCGCTGCACGGCGCGCACCAGGCGCACAACGCGCTGCTCGCGCTGTCGTCGGTCGAGGCGCTCCTGCGCGACGGCGGTGCGCTCGCGGGTGACGTCGTCGAGGCCGCCTTCGGCTCAGTCACGTCGCCGGGCCGGCTCGAGGTCGTCCGGTCCTCGCCCACGGTCCTCGTCGACGCGGCGCACAACCCCGCGGGTATCGAGGCACTCGTGGTCGCGGTGGAGGAGGCGTTCGCCTTCACGCGGCTCGTCGGGGTGGTCGCCGTCATGGAGGACAAGGACGCCGAGCAGATCCTCGCGGGGCTCGAGCCGCTCGTCGACGAGGTGGTCGTGACGCGGTCGGCGTCCGCCCGGTCGCTCGACGTCGAGGACCTCGAGCGGGTCGCGGTCGAGGTCTTCGGCGAGGACCGGGTCCACCGCGCCGAGCGCGTCGACGAGGCGGTCGCCCGCGCGGTCGAGCTCGCGGAGGGCGGGAACTCCGGTGCGCTGACGGGTGCGGGTGTGCTCGTCACCGGGTCGGTCGTGCTCGCGGGCGAGGTCCGCGTCCTCATGGGGCGCTGAGCCCGGCCACCGCCCACCTGCCCACCACCGCTCCTGCACGGACGTGCAGGAGCGGTGCACGGGATCCCCTTGACCGTGATCGGCACGCGTGAGGATGCTGACCAGCAGGGACGCCCCGGCCGGGCCCGGCCACGGGTCGGCGGGGCGCCCGTGCCGCGGCGACGAGGCCGCGGGTGCGACCTGAGAGGGAGTGCAGCGTGAAGAAGCTGATCAACGACCCGTCCCGCGTCGTCGACGAGTCCGTCGAGGGGTTCGGGCTCGCCCACGCCGACCTGGTGGCCGTCCGGACCGACCCTCTCTTCGTGGTGCGGGCCGACGCGCCCGTCCGGGGCAAGGTGGGTCTGGTCAGCGGCGGCGGCAGCGGGCACGAGCCCCTGCACGCCGGCTT
The DNA here is from genome assembly GCF_014636275.1 of Cellulomonas carbonis. Lineage (GTDB taxonomy): Bacteria > Actinomycetota > Actinomycetes > Actinomycetales > Cellulomonadaceae > Actinotalea > Actinotalea carbonis. The sequence goes on along the minus strand of NZ_BMEB01000001.1, from coordinate 932,812 downwards.
CGTCGGACGCGGGATGCTCGACGCGGCGGTACCGGGCGCGATGTTCACCTCGCCGACGCCCGACGCGATCGCCCCCGCGACCGCAGCGGTCGACGGCGGCGCCGGCGTGCTGCACATCGTCAAGAACTACACGGGCGACATCCTCAACTTCGAGACCGCCGCCGAGCTCGCCGACGCCGACGGGATCGAGGTCCGGACGGTCGTCGTCAACGACGACGTCGCGGTCGAGGACTCGCTGTACACCGCCGGGCGGCGCGGCGTCGCGGGGACCGTCGCGGTCGAGAAGATCGCCGGGGCGGCGGCCGAGCGCGGCGACGACCTCGCGTCGGTCGCGTCCGTCGCCGAGCGCGTCGTCGCCAACGTCCGCAGCATGGGCGTCGCGCTGTCGGCGTGCACGGTGCCGCACGCCGGCACGCCCAGCTTCGACCTGACCGACGCCGAGATCGAGATCGGCATCGGCATCCACGGCGAGCCCGGTCGTCGTCGCATCCCCATGGCACCGGCGGACGAGATCACCGACCTGCTCACCACCCCGGTCATGGACGACCTCGGACTGGCGTCGGGCGACCAGGTGCTGCTGCTGGTCAACGGCATGGGGGGCACGCCGCTGTCCGAGCTCTACGTCGTGTACCGGCACGCGCGCCGGCTGCTCGAGGGGCGCGGCGCGACGGTGAGCCGGTCGCTCGTCGGCAACTACGTGACGTCCCTGGAGATGCAGGGCGCCTCGGTGACCGTGCTGCGGCTCGACGACGAGCTCACGGCGCTGTGGGACGCCCCTGTGCACACCGCCGCCCTGCGCTGGTGACGTGAGCGCCGCGCGCCGGACCGGGGACGAGCGAACCGCGGCCCGGCGCGCGGTGGCGTACCGGCGTGACGCGGTCGCCGACGGCGCCTCGGTGCCGTGGGAGGTGGCCGCGTGGCAGGGTGGGGTCACCCGCGCCGCGGCGCGGGCCTCTCGGACGAAGGAGGAGCATGAGCCTCGACGTGACGTGGGCGCTCGCATGGGTCCGGCGTACCGCTCAGGTGGTCGCCGAGAACCGTGACCTGCTCGTGGAGCTCGACCGCCAGATCGGCGACGGCGACCACGGCGAGAACCTCAACCGCGGGTTCGCCGCGGTGATCGGCAAGCTCGACGGCGCCGAGCCGCCCGAGCTCGTCGGCGACGTCCTGAAGACCGTCGCGACGACCCTGATGTCGACCGTGGGCGGCGCGGCGGGACCGCTCTACGGCACGGCATACCTGCGCGCCGCGAAGGTGACGGGCGTCGCGTCGCTCGACGCGGCCGGCGTCGTCGCGCTGCTCGAGGCGGGCCTGGAGGGCATCGTCGCGCGCGGCAAGGCGCAACCGGGTGAGAAGACGATGGTCGATGCGTGGACGCCGGCCGTGACCGCGGCCCAGGACGCGGCGGCGAACGGCGCGTCCGCGGAGCAGGTCCTCGTGGCCGCGGCCGAGGCTGCCGAGGCGGGTGCCGTCGCGACGGACCCGCTGGTCGCGACGAAGGGCCGCGCGAGCTACCTCGGGGAGCGCAGCGCGGGCCACCGCGACCCGGGCGCTGCGTCGTCGGCCCTCGTCATCCGGGCTGCCGCGGAGGCGGCCGGCACGGCGTCGGCGACGGCGTGACCGTGGCGCGCGTCGCGCTCGTCCTGGTGTCGCACTCGCGCGCCGCGGCGGAGGGCGTCGCGGAGATCGCGGCGCAGATGGCCCCCGACGTCGCGATCGTCGCGGCGGGCGGCATGCCCGAGGGGATCGGCACCAGCTTCGAGCGGGTGCTCGACGCGATCGAGGAGGGCGCCGCGGCGGCCCAGGAGGGGTCGGGGGCCGACGGCGGCGGCGTCGCGGTGCTCACCGACCTCGGCTCCGCGGTGCTCACGACCGAGTCGGTGCTCGAGGCGGTCGACGAGGACGTCGCCGCGCGCGTGCGCCTGGTCGACGGGCCGTTCCTCGAGGGCGCCGTGGCCGCCGCCGTGCGCGCCCAGCAGGGTGGGGACCTCGACGAGGTCGTCACGGCCGGGGAGGCGGCGGGGGACTGGTCGACGTCGCGCACGTCGGGGCCGCGCGACGGTGCCGCTTCCGCGGGAGCTCCCGACGCGGCCGGCGCCGCAGCCGCCGGCGAGGCCGTCCGTCGGACCGTCGTCCTGCGGAACCCCCTCGGCCTGCACGCGCGGCCGGCAGCTCTGCTCGCCCGTGCGGTCGCGGACCTCGGGGTCCCGCTGACGGTGGACGGTGTGGACGGCGCGAGCGTCCTCGCGCTCATGGCGCTCGGTGCCGCCGGCGGCCACGAGCTCGTGGTGGAGGCGTCGGGCCCGGGAGCCGCCGAGGCGGTGGACGCGGTGGTCCGCCTCGTCGACGAGGGCTTCGGCGAGGTGTGACGCAGCAGGGCGACACGGCCGCAGCCGCGCCGCCGTCGTCCAGCAGCTGCCGGACGCGGCGCGAGGGCCCGCGGGGACGTCGAGCGCTCGCCGGTAGCCTGAGCCGGTGAGCGCGAGCACGAGCGACCAGCCCCCGACCGGTCGGGACACGGGCAGCGAGGGGGGCACCGGGCGCGCGGCGGGGTCGGCGCGGCCGCCCCGGTCGGCGCGGCGCCAGTTCGCCGCGACGATCCTGTCCCTCGAGGCGTTCGTCGTGCTCTTCGCGACGCTCGCGGCGTACGGGCTCCGGCTCGCACCGGCCGGCACCGTGTGGCTCCTCGGCGGGAGCCTCGCCCTGTCGATGCTGCTGGTCGCGGGCATGCTGCGGTGGCCGGCCGGCTACTGGGCCGGCTCGGTGCTCCAGCTCCCGCTGCTCGTGCTCGGGCTCGCGGTGCGCGAGATGCTGCTCGTGGGTGGGATCTTCGTCGTGCTGTGGGTCGTCGCGCTGCGGCTCGGCGGGCGCATCGACGCCGAGCGCGCCGAGAGGGCCGCCGCCGCGCCGCTAGGGTGACCGCCATGACGTCAGCACCCGAGCGCACCCTCGTCCTCGTCAAGCCCGACGGCGTCCGCCGCGGACTGGTGGGGGAGGTGCTGCGACGCATCGAGGCCAAGGGGTACACCCTCGTCGCGGCCGAGCTGCGGACGGCCGACGCGGAGCTCCTCGGTGCGCACTACGCCGAGCACGAGGGCAAGCCCTTCTACCCGGCGCTCGTCGAGTTCATGGCGTCGGGTCCGGTCCTCGCCGTCGTCGCGGAGGGCCACCGCGTGATCGAGGGCTTCCGCGTGCTCGCCGGCGCGACGGACCCGACGACCGCAGCGCCCGGCACCATCCGGGGCGACCTCGGTCGCGAGTGGGGCCTGCGCGTGACCCAGAACCTCGTGCACGGGTCGGACTCGCCCGAGTCCGCCGCGCGCGAGATCGCGCTCTGGTTCCCGCACCTCTGACCGTCCCGCCACCACCCGGCCGCCCGGCCGACGCCGCGGCGGCGGCGCCCGCCTGACCGCCGCCCGGCCGACGACCTCCTAGGCTCACCCCGTGCACCTGAAGACCCTGACGCTCCGCGGCTTCAAGTCGTTCGCGTCCGCGACGACGCTGGGCTTCGAGCCCGGCGTCACCTGCGTCGTGGGCCCGAACGGCTCCGGCAAGTCGAACGTCGTGGACGCGCTCGCCTGGGTGATGGGCGAGCAGGGTGCCAAGTCGCTGCGCGGCGGCAAGATGGAGGACGTCATCTTCGCGGGCACGTCGGGGCGGCCGCCGCTCGGTCGTGCCGAGGTCAGCCTCACGATCGACAACAGCGACGGCGCCCTGCCGATCGACTACACCGAGGTGACGATCTCGCGGACGCTGTTCCGCAGCGGCGGCTCGGAGTACGCGATCAACGGGTCGTCGTGCCGGTTGCTCGACATCCAGGACCTGCTGTCCGACTCGGGCCTCGGCCGCGAGATGCACGTCATCGTCGGCCAGGGCCAGCTCGACGCGGTCCTGCGCGCCACACCCGAGGAGCGACGCGGCTTCGTCGAGGAGGCCGCCGGCGTCCTCAAGCACCGCAAGCGCAAGGAGAAGGCGCTCCGCAAGCTCGACGCGATGCAGGCGAACCTCACGCGCCTGACCGACCTGACGAGCGAGATCCGCCGCCAGCTCGGCCCGCTCGGCAAGCAGGCCGAGGTGGCCCGCAAGGCGCAGACGGTCCAGCAGGACCTGCGCGACGCACGCGCCCGCCTCCTCGCGGACGACCTCGTGCAGCTCACCGCGACCCTCGAGCAGGAGATCGCCGACGAGACGGCGCTGCAGGCCAGGCGCGCCGAGGTCGAGCAGACGCTCGCCGCGGCCCGCGCCCGTCTCGCGGGCCTGGAGGCCGAGGCGGCCGCCGCGGCTCCTGCGCTGTCCGAGGCGAGCGAGGTCTGGTACCGGCTGTCGTCCCTGCGCGAGCGGCTGCGTGGGACGTCGACGCTCGCGGGCGAGCGGCTGCGCCTGCTCGGCTCGGCCGCGGACGAGCCGACCGGTGGTCGTGACCCCGACGACCTCGAGGCGCAGGCCGCGCGGGCCCGCGCTGCCGAGGCCGAGCTCGCGGGCGAGGTCGAGATGGCCCGTGCGGCGGTCGAGGCGGCCGCGACCCAGCGGGCCGAGCTCGAGGAGGCGGCCCGCGCCGCGGAGAAGCAGGTCGCCGCACTGCAGCGCGCGGTGGCCGATCGCCGCGAGGGCCTCGCGCGTCTCGCCGGCCAGGTCGCTGCCAAGCGCAGCCGCGTCGAGGCGACCGAGTCCGAGATCGGTCGACTGCGCGACGCCGTCGCGGAGGCCGAGCGCCGCGGTCACCAGGCGACGGTCGAGTTCACGGCCCTGGAGTCCCAGGTCGCGGGGGTCGAGCAGGGTGAGGAGGGGCTCGACGCCGAGCACGAGGCGGCCACCGAGGCCCTCGACGACGCCGTCGCGCGCCTCGCCACCCTCAAGGAGGCCGAGCAGGTCGCCGAGCGCGACCGCGCGACCTGGGCCGCGCGCGTCGAGGCCCTCGGGATGAGCCTCGTCCGCAAGGACGGCGCCGGGGCGCTGCTCGAGGCGGACCTCCCGGGGCGGCTCGGGTCCCTCGCGGCGCTCGTGAGCGTCGAGGCCGGGTTCGAGGACGCCCTCGCGGCCGCCTTCGGGGCGACGGCGGACGCGGTCGCCGTCGAGTCGCTCGAGGTCGCCGTCGACGCGCTGCGCCTCCTGCGGACAGAGGACTCGGGACGCGCGGTGCTGGTCGTCGGGTCCGGCGGCGCACCCGACCCCGGTGCGTCGAGAACCGGGGTGCCCGACGGCGTCGCGCTGCCGGAGGGGGCGGTGCCGGCGGTGTCGCTCGTGCAGCCCGCCGCCGTCGTCCGCGCCGCGGTCGAGGAGCTGCTCACCGGCGTCGTGGTGGTCGACGACCTCGCCCGGGCCCGTGCCCTCGTGCACGAGCACCCCTCCCTCACGGCCGTGACGCGCCAGGGCGACCTGCTCGGCGCGGTGCGGGCGTCCGGCGGCTCGGCCTCGGCTCCGTCGGTGCTCGAGCTCCAGGCGGCGCTCGACGACGCGCGCGAGCAGCTCGACGAGGCGGTCGCCCGCGGCGAGCGCACCCGCTTCGAGCTCGTCGCCGCACGGGACGCCGAGCAGGCGGCGCGCGAACGCCACGACGCGACGCTCGACCGGCTCCACGAGTCGGACGCCGCGCTCGCGGCCGTGGCCGAGCAGCTCGGGCACCTCGGGTCGGTCGCTCGGTCCGCGCGGGCCGAGGTCGAGCGGGCCGAGCGCGCGCTCGCCGGCGCGACGGAGCGCCTCGCGGCGGACCAGACCGAGCTGGCGGAGCTCGCGGAGCGGCTCGAGCGCGCCGAGCAGGACCCTGCGGAGTCCGAGGACGAGATCGCGACCGCGCTCGCGGAGCGCGACCGGACGTCCGCCGAGGCGTCGTCGGCGCGGTCGCGCGAGACCGAGGCCCGGCTGACGCTGCGGACGAGCGAGGAGCGCGCGCGGGCGCTGTCGGGCCGGGCGCAGTCCCTCGAGCGTGCGGCGGCGACCGAGCGGCAGGCGCGCGAGCGTGCCGCCGAGCGGGCGCGCCAGCGCGCCGAGCAGGCGCGTCGCGCGCAGGCCGTGGCCGCCGGCGCCGACCGGGCGCTCGCGGTGCTCGAGGTGTCGCTGCGGCGGGCGAGCGAGGAGCGCGAGGCGGTCGAGGCCGCACGGGCGGAGCGCGACGAGCAGGTCCGTGCGACCCGTGCGGAGGTCGACCGTGCCGCGGCCGACCTCGCCGAGCTGACGGACGTCGCCCACCGCGACGAGGTCGCGCGCACGCAGCAGCGGCTGCGCATCGAGCAGCTCCAGGCGCGTGCCGTGGAGGACCTCGGCACCGACCCCGAGGTGCTCGTCGCCGAGTACGGGCCGGACCGGCCGGTGCCCCTGTGGGGCGACCGTGCCGAGGCCGTCCGCTCGGCCGCGGCCGAGCAGGACCGCGAGCCCGACGACGACGAGCTGCACGTGCCGTACGTCCGGGCCGAGCAGGAGAAGCGGCTCCGCGCGGCCGAGCGCGCGCTGTCGCTCCTGGGCAGGGTGAACCCGCTGGCCCTCGAGGAGTTCGCGGCGCTGGAGGAGCGGTACACGTTCCTGTCCACACAGCTCACCGACCTGAAGAAGTCGCGGAGCGACCTGCTGCAGATCGTCCGCGAGATCGACGAGCGCGTCGAGCAGGTGTTCGCCGAGGCGTACCGCGACACCGCGGTGCAGTTCGAGCGGGTCTTCGCGCGGCTCTTCCCCGGGGGCGAGGGCCGCCTCGTGCTCACCGACCCGGGCGACATGCTGACGACCGGGATCGAGGTCGAGGCCCGCCCCGCGGGGAAGAAGGTCAAGCGGCTCTCGCTGCTGTCGGGCGGTGAGCGGTCGCTCACGGCCGTGGCGCTCCTCGTCGCGATCTTCAAGGCGCGGCCGAGCCCGTTCTACGTCATGGACGAGGTCGAGGCCGCGCTCGACGACGTCAACCTCGGCCGCCTGCTCGAGATCTTCCGCGAGCTGCAGGAGGACAGCCAGCTCATCGTCGTGACGCACCAGAAGCGCACCATGGAGATCGCCGACGCGCTCTACGGCGTGACGATGCGCGGCGACGGCGTCACGACCGTGATCAGCCAGCGGCTGCGTGAGGACGCCCCCGCCTGAGGTGGAGATCCTGTGGTGATCTCGCGAGCCGGGGCCGCACGGAAGGACGCCGGGGCCACGGGCGGGCGATACTCCGAAGTCATGGGACCTGTGCTGCTGACCCTCGCTCTCGCGCTCGCCGTGTCGGTCGGTGTGGTGGCGCTCAGCGCCCTCGTGTCCGCGGGTGGCCCCGACGGCGTGCGACGTCAGCTCGCCGAGGTGCGCGCCGCCCTCCGCGAGCGACGCGACGTCGGCCCGGCGACCACCCCCCGCGACGACGACGACGAGGACGAGCTGTCCGTCGACGCGATCTTCGCCGTGGGTCGGCCCGACCCCCAGGGCTACGTGGACGCCGACGAGCTCGCCGACGCGCTGCAGCGCGCGGGCTCGGCCGTCGTCGGCCGCGTCTCGGGCGTCGCGCACCGTGCGCGCCGCTGACCCTCCGCACACCTCCTGAGAGACTGCACGCGTGAACGACTTCCTCGACGTCCTCGTCTTCGGCATCCCCGCGCTGCTCGTCGGCGGCGCAGCGGCCTACGCCGGCGCGCGCCTGCGCCGTCGGGGCCGCAGCGACGGGCCGCCCGCCGTCCCGACGACCGACGCCGTCGACGGCAGCGCGGTCCCGACGACCGACGGCACGCCGCCCGGCGTCGCGGTCGACGAACGCGTCGAGGAGCCAGCCCTCGAGGTGCCCGCGGTCGAGGCGCCGGAGCCCGTCGCCGGGCGCCTCGTCCGCCTCCGCGAGCGGCTCGCCCGCTCGGGTTCGCCGCTCGGCACGCGCCTGCTCGCGGTGCTGTCGCGCGACCACCTGACCGAGGACGACTGGGACGAGATCGAGGAGACGCTCCTCCTCGCCGACGTGGGCGCCGGGCCGACCACCGAGCTCGTCGACCGCCTGCGCGAGCGCGTCCGCGTGCTGGGCGTGCGCGAGCCGGCGGCGGTCCGCGCACTCCTGCGCGAGCAGCTCCTCGAGCTCGTCGACCCGTCGCTCGACCGCTCGCTCGCGACGACCCCCGGGGTGGCCGACGACGGGTCGCCGCACCCGGCCGTCGTCCTCGTCGTCGGCGTCAACGGGACCGGCAAGACCACCACCGTGGGCAAGCTCGCGCGCGTGCTCGTGGCCGAGGGCCGCACCGTGGTGCTCGGTGCGGCGGACACCTTCCGCGCCGCGGCGGCCGACCAGCTCCAGACCTGGGGCGCCCGCGTGGGCGTCCCGACCGTGCGCTCGGACCGCGACGGCGCCGACCCCGCCGCCGTCGCGTTCGACGCCGTGAGCAGGGGGTCCGCCGAGGGTGCCGACGTCGTGCTCGTCGACACCGCGGGCCGGCTGCAGAACAAGGCCGGGCTCATGGACGAGCTCGGCAAGATCACGCGCGTGCTCTCACGCCGTGCGCCGGTGGCCGAGGTGCTCCTCGTGCTCGACGCGACGACGGGGCAGAACGGCCTCAACCAGGCGCGCGTGTTCGGCGAGGTCGCGGGCGTCACGGGCATCGTCCTGACCAAGCTCGACGGGACGGCCAAGGGCGGCATCGTCGTCGCGGTGCAGCGCGAGCTCGGCGTGCCCGTGAAGCTGGTGGGCCTGGGCGAGGGTCCGGACGACCTCGCGCCGTTCGAGCCCGAGGCCTTCGTCGACGGCCTCCTGCAGGGCTGAGGGTCCCTCCGTCCGACCCGCGAAACGCAACGTTCACCTCGCGGGACGCTCCGTCACCGCGGCGTAACACCGCGGCGCGTCGGGGGAAACAGCGAGCCACGACAGTTGACCCGCGACCAGCCACCCCCGGCTGGTGCGACGGAGAGGCGGTCACATGGAGTTCTCGCTGGACACCGGAAACACAGCGTGGATCCTGACGGCGTCTGCGCTCGTGCTGCTCATGACGCCGGGACTGGCGTTCTTCTACGGCGGCATGGTGCGCGGCAAGTCGGTCCTCAACATGATGATGATGAGCTTCGGCGCGATGGGCGTCGTCAGCGTCATCTGGGTCCTCTGGGGCTACTCGGGCACCTTCGGCTCGGACATCGGCGGCATCATCGGCAACCCCCTCGAGTACTTCGGGGTCAGCACGATCACGGACGAGCAGAGCCTCATGGCGGCGGCGGGCGTCCCCGCCCTCGTCGCCGTGGCCTTCCAGGCCACGTTCGCGATCATCACGGTCGCCCTCATCTCCGGTGCGGTCGCCGACCGCACCAAGTTCGGCTCGTGGATGGTCTTCACGGCCGTCTGGGTCACGCTGGTCTACGTCCCGATGGCCCACATGGTCTGGGGCGGCGGCCTGCTCGGCGCCGACGGCATCACGTCCGGACTGTCGACCCCCATCGACTTCGCGGGCGGCACTGTCGTCCACATCAACGCGGGTGTCGCGGGTCTCGTCCTCGCGCTCGTCATCGGCAAGCGCCGCGGCTTCGGCAAGGAGCCCATGCGGCCCCACAACCTGCCGTTCGTCATGCTCGGCGCGGCGCTGCTGTGGTTCGGCTGGTTCGGCTTCAACGCGGGCTCGGAGTTCGCGGCCGACGGCACGGCCGGCCGGGCCTGGGTCAACACGCTCGTCGCGACGGGCGTCGCGATGCTCACGTGGCTCCTCACCGAGAAGGTCCGTGACGGTCACGCCACGTCCCTCGGTGCCGCGTCGGGCGTCGTGGCAGGTCTCGTCGCGATCACCCCCGCCGCCGCGGCCGTCGACACGTTCGGCGCCCTCGGGATCGGCGCGGTCGCCGGTGTGCTCTGCGCGCTCGCGGTCGGTCTGAAGTACCGCTTCGGCTACGACGACTCGCTCGACGTGGTCGGCGTCCACCTCGTCGGCGGTCTGGTCGGCACGGTCCTCATCGGTCTCTTCGCCAACGTCGGTGACGGCGTCAACGGCACGTGGTACCCGGACGGTGCGCTCAACGGCCTCTTCTACGGCGGCGGGGTGACGCAGCTCGCGACGCAGGTGGTCGTCGCCGTCGTCGCGATGGTCTTCAGCGCGGCGGTCACCGCCGTGATCGCGATCGCGATCAAGGCCACGATCGGGCTGCGGGCGAGCGACGAGGCCGAGCTCGGCGGGCTCGACCTCGCCGTCCACGGCGAGGCCGCGTACGAGACCCTGGGCGGTGGACGCTTCTCGGGAGAGGGCCGCACGGCGCTCACCGCAGCAGCTCCCGCCGCTCGTCCCACCACGGAGGTGAAGTGATGACCAAGCTCGTCACCGCAGTGATCCAGCCCCACCGGCTCGACGACGTGAAGTCCGCGCTCGAGGCGTTCGGGATCCGGGGCATGACCGTGAGCGAGGCGAGCGGCTACGGCCGTCAGCGCGGCCACACCGAGGTCTACCGGGGCGCCGAGTACACCGTCGACCTGGTCCCCAAGGTCCGTCTCGAGGTCCTGGTGGCCGACGACGACGCGGTGAGCGTCACCAAGGTGATCGTCAACGCGGCGCAGACGGGCAAGATCGGTGACGGCAAGGTGTGGGTGGTCCCGGTCGAGGACGTCGCCCGCGTGCGCACCGGTGAGCACGGCGACGAGGCCCTCTGACGAGATGACGCGACCGCACGACGACGCGGTCGGGCCGGCAGCAGGACCTGCGCAGGAGGCCCCACGCCCCCCGGTGGGGGTGTGGGGCCTCCGCGCTGACCGGCTCGACCTGGCCCGCCGGCTCACCGGACCGGGCTCGAGCGGGGCCGCGCGGCGACGCGCGGTCGCCGACCTGACGACGGGACGTCTCTCCGAGCTGTGGGACGACGTGTCGGACCTGCTGCCGACGACCGACGGGATCGCGCTCGGCGCGGTCGGCAGCCTCGGCAGGCGCGACGCGTCGCCTGCGAGCGACCTGGACCTGCTGCTCGTCCACGACGGCCGCACCCACGCCCCGGACGTCGTGGCGGCGCTCGCCGAGCGGCTCTGGTACCCGGTGTGGGACGCGGGTCTCGACCTCGACCACTCGGTGCGCACGCTCGCCCAGTGCCGCCAGGTCGCGACCGCCGACCTCCCCGCGGCCGTGGGCCTGCTCGACCTGCGCCACGTCGCGGGGGACCCCGCCGTCGTCCTCAAGGCGCGCTCGGCCCTGCTGACGGACTGGCGCAGCGCCGCGCGGCGTCGACTGCCCGAGCTCATCGCGGGCACGCGCGTGCGCGCCGAGCGGACCGGGGAGCTGGCCTACCTCGTCGAGCCCGACCTCAAGGAGGCCCGTGGCGGCATCCGCGACGCGGTCGTGGTCTTCGCGCTCGCGGCGACCTGGCTCACCGACCGGCCGCACGGCGGGCTCGACGTCGCCTACGAGCACCTCCTCGACGTGCGGGACGCCGTCCACGTCGTGACGCGCCGATCGACGAACCGCCTGCTGCGCGCGGACCAGGACGAGGTCGCCCAGCTCGTCGGCGCGGACGACCCGGACGACCTCCTCGCGGGCCTCGCGGAGGCCGGCCGCACGGTGTCGCACGCGCTCGACACGACGATCCGGCACGCGCGCCAGGCACTGGCCAGGCCGTCGACCCGGCGCCCCGTCGTCGTGCGCGGCCGTCGCGTCGCGCCGCGCCTGCGGTCGGTCGGCCAGGGCCTCGTCGAGCACGACGGCGAGCTCGTGCTGGCCGCCGGGACGCGTCCCGAGGACGACGCCGAGCTCGCGCTGCGCGCGGCGGCGACATCCGCCCGGCTCGCGGTCCCTCTGTCGCCGGTGACGGTCGCGAGCCTCGCGCGCACGCCCGACCTGCGCGAGCCGTGGTCGGCCACGGCCCGCGCGTACCTGCTCCAGCTGCTGTCGACCGGACCCGCGCAGGTACCGGTGTGGGAGACGCTCGACCTGGCTGGAGTCGTGACGCGGTGGATCCCCGAGTGGGCGGGCGTGCGCAACCGCCCCCAGCGGTCCCCGGTCCACCGGCACACCGTGGACCGTCACCTCGTCGAGACGGCGGCGCGCGCGGCACGGTCGCGGCGCTCGGTCGAGCGCCCGGACGTCCTGCTCCTCGCCGCGCTGCTGCACGACATCGGCAAGCGGCGCGGTGCCGAGGACCACAGCGTGGCGGGCGCGCGGCTCGTGCCGGCGATCGGCGAGCGGATCGGGCTGGCCCCGCGGGACACCGCCGACGTCACCCGGCTCGTGCTGCACCACCTGACGCTCGCGACGCTCGCCACGACCGAGGACCCCGACGACCCGGCGACGGTCGCGCGGCTGTGCGACGCGGTGGACGGGCGGGTGGAGGTCCTGCGCCTGCTCAGGGCCCTCACCGAGGCCGACGCGTCGGCCGCGGGGCCGACGACGTGGTCGCCGTGGCGTGCCCGGCTCGTCGACGACCTGACCGGGCGGGCCCTCGCGGCGCTGCGCACCGAGGGCTGACGTGCGTGCGGCGGGTACCCTGGGACGGCCCGCGTCCTACCACCGGTGAGGTCCTGTGTTCGCCACGCTGTCCGACCGTCTGACGTCGACCTTCAAGAACCTGCGCAGCAAGGGCCGGCTGTCCGAGGCGGACATCGACGCCACGGTGCGCGAGATCCGCCGGGCACTGCTCGACGCCGACGTCGCCGTGACCGTCGTCCGTGAGTTCACGGGCAAGGTGCGCGAGCGGGCGCTGTCGGCTGAGGTCTCGGGCGCGCTCAACCCCGCCCAGCAGGTCGTCAAGATCGTCAACGACGAGCTCGTCTCGGTGCTCGGCGGGGACCAGCGTCCGCTGCGGTTCGCCAAGACCCCGCCCACGGTGATCCTGCTCGCGGGCCTGCAGGGCGCCGGCAAGACGACGCTCGCGGGCAAGCTCGCGCAGCACCTGCGCGAGAAGGGGCACACGCCGCTCCTCGTCGCCGCCGACCTCCAGCGGCCGAACGCGGTGACCCAGCTCCAGGTCGTGGGCGAGCGCGCCGGTGTCCCCGTGTTCGCGCCGCACCCGGGCGCGCAGGAGGGCGCCGAGCACCTCCCCGGCGCGTCGGCCGGTGACCCGGTCGCGGTCGCGCGCGACGGCGTCGCCACCGCGCGCTCGCGCCAGCACGACGTCGTGATCGTCGACACGGCGGGTCGCCTCGGCGTCGACGCCGAGATGATGCAGCAGGCCGCGGACATCCGGGACGCCGTCCAGCCGGACGAGATCCTGTTCGTGATCGACGCGATGATCGGTCAGGACGCGGTAACCACCGCGCAGGCGTTCGCCGACGGCGTCGGGTTCACGGGCGTCGTGCTGTCCAAGCTCGACGGCGACGCACGCGGCGGCGCGGCCCTCTCGGTGGCGTCCGTGACGGGTCGGCCGATCCTCTTCGCGTCGACGGGTGAGAAGCTCACCGACTTCGAGGTCTTCCACCCGGACCGCATGGCGGGGCGCATCCTCGACATGGGCGACGTGCTGTCGCTCATCGAGCAGGCCGAGAAGGCGTTCGACGCCGACCAGGCCGAGGCGATGGCCGGCAAGCTCGTCAGCGGCGAGGACTTCACGCTCGAGGACTTCCTCGTCCAGATGCAGGGCCTGCGCCAGATGGGCTCGATGAAGAAGATGCTCGGGATGCTCCCCGGCATGGGCCAGATGCGCGAGGCCATCGAGAACTTCGACGAGCGCGAGGTCGACCGCATCGAGGCGATCATCCGCTCCATGACGCCGGGTGAGCGGAACAACCCGAAGATCATCAACGGGTCGCGCCGGGCGCGCATCGCCAAGGGGTCGGGGACGACGACCACCGACGTCAACCAGCTCCTCGAGCGGTTCGCGGGCGCGCAGCAGATGATGAAGCAGATGGCGCGCGGCGGAGGGATGCCCGGCGTCGGCGGCATGGGGCGGCTCCCGGGGATGGGCGGCAAGAAGTCCCGCGGCAAGATGGCGCCCCAGCCCAAGAAGGCCAAGGGCCGCTCGGGCAACCCCGCGAAGCGTGCCGAGCAGGAGCGCGCTGCCGCGTCCCGGTCGGCCGCTCCGCGGTCGGGTCCGGCCGGTTCGGCCTTCGGGATCCCGCAGCAGCCGCCCGCGGGCGCCGACCCGGGCTCGCTCGAGCTCCCGCCCGGCCTGGAGAAGTACCTGGGCCGATGAGCGACGCCGCTCCCGCCGGTCCGCCGGTCCCCCCGGTCCTCGAGGTGCGCGGCCGGGTCCTCCTCGACGAGGACCAGGAGACCGATCGGCTCTGGGTCGTCGACGGTCGCGTGACGCTCGCGCCGCCGCGTGGACGGCGGTCGGCGGACGTCGGCGTGCTCGAGGGCTGGGCCGTGCCCGGGCTCGTGGACGTGCACTGCCACATCGGGCTGGGTCCGGACGGTCCGGTCGACGAGGCGACCGCCGAGCAGCAGGCGCGCACCGACCGCGACGCGGGGACGCTGCTCGTGCGCGACGCCGGCTCGCCGAGCGACACGCGCTGGGTGGACGCGCGCCCGGACCTCCCGCGCGTGATCCGCGCGGGGCGGCACCTGGCCCGGCCCCGGCGCTACCTGCGCCACTACGGCCGCGAGCTCGACGACGTCGCGCAGCTGCCGTCCGCAGTCGCCGAGGAGGCCGCACGCGGGGACGGCTGGGTCAAGGTCGTCGCGGACTGGATCGACCGGGACCTCGGCCCCGACGCGGACCTCACGCCGCTGTGGCCCGACGACGTGCTCGCGGACGCGGTCGCGGCGGCCCACGACGCGGGCGCCCGCGTCACGGCGCACACCTTCTCGACGGAGGCGCTCCCCGGGCTCCTCGCCGCGGGCGTCGACTGCCTCGAGCACGGCACCGGGCTCACGCCCGACCTCGTCGACGAGGTCGCCGCCCGCGGCGTGCCGGTCGTCCCGACGCTGGTCCAGGTCGCGAACTTCGAGGGCTTCGCGCAGCAGGCGGGCGACCGCTTCCCGCGGTTCGCCGAGCGGATGCGACGCATGCACGCACGCCGCTACGAGCACGTCCGGGACCTGCACGACGCCGGCGTCCTGCTGCTGCTCGGATCGGATGCGGGCGGCACGATCGCGCACGGGCGGCTCGCGGACGAGGCCCACGAGATGGTGCTCGCGGGCGTCCCCGCGGCCGACGTCGTCGCGTCGGCCTCGTGGCGCGCGCGCCGGTTCCTCGGCGCCGCGTGCCTGGGCGAGGGTGCGCCGGCCGACCTCGTGGTCTACCCGGCGGACCCGCGGTCGGACATCGGTGTGCTGCGTGCCCCGCGCGCCGTCGTCCTGCGCGGCCGCGTCGTCGCGCCCGCGGGGGCTGCGACCGCCTGACGGTGCGGTCCGTCGCAGGTCGCAGCCCGGGTCGCGCCCGCTGCGCGGAGGCACGTGCGACCGGGCTCCGACACACTGGGCGCGTGCACGACGACCTCGAGCGCGCCGACGGCGTGCAGCCCACCGGGTCCCCTCCGCCGGGCGGGGGCGCGTCGCTCACAGACCGTCTCGACCGGCTGCCCTTCACGCGTCGGCACGGCCGGCTCGTCGTCGGGTCGGGTGTCGGCTGGGCGCTCGACGCGATGGACGTCGGGCTCATCGCGTTCGTGATCGCGGCGCTGCGGGTGCAGTGGGAGCTCAGCCCGACCCAGATGTCGTGGATCGCGTCGGTGGGCTTCCTCGGCATGGCGCTCGGCGCGAGCGTCGGTGGGCTGCTCGCGGACCGCGTCGGACGCCGCCAGGTCTTCGCGCTCACGCTGCTCGTCTACGGGCTCGCGACGGGTGCCGCCGCGCTCGCGACGTCGGTCGCCGCACTCATGGCGCTGCGCTTCGTGGTCGGCCTCGGCCTCGGGGCGGAGCTGCCGGTCGCGTCGACGCTCGTCAGCGAGTTCGCGCCGGCACGCATCCGCGGCCGCGTCGTCGTCGTGCTCGAGGCGTTCTGGGCAATCGGCTGGATGCTCGCGGCCCTCATCGGGTACCTCGTCGTGCCCTCGGGTGACGACGGGTGGCGGTGGGCCCTCGTCATCGGTGCGGCGCCCGCCGCGTACGCGATCGTCGTGCGCCGCGGGCTCCCGGAGTCGGTCCGCTTCCTCGTCGCCCGCGGACGCACGGCCGAGGCCGAGCGGGTGGTCCGCTCGTTCGAGGAGGCGGCCGGCGTGCCCGCACCGCGCGCGACGGTGACGCCGGCGTCGCCCCGTGCCGCGGGCCCTCCGGAGGGGACGTCGCACCGCACCGCGGGCGGACCCTCCGCGCTGTGGACCCCCGGGCTGCGGCGCCGGACCGCGGGGGCCTGGGGGGTCTGGTTCTTCGTCAACTTCTCGTACTACGGCGCCTTCACGTGGCTCCCGTCGCTCCTCGTGGCCGACGGCTACACCCTCGTGCAGTCGTTCGGGTACACGCTCGTCATCACGCTCGCGCAGCTGCCGGGGTACGCCGCGGCCGCCGTGCTCGTCGAGCGCTGGGGGCGTCGACCGACCCTCGCGTCCTTCCTCGTCGGCTCGGCGGTCGCGGCGGTCCTCTTGGGCACCGCGGGCACGCCGGCGGGCGTCGTCGCGGCAGGCATGCTGCTGTCGTTCTTCAACCTCGGCGCGTGGGGCGCGCTGTACGCCGTCACACCCGAGATCTACCCGACGGCGCTGCGGGCGACGGGTGCGGGGTGGGCCGCGGGCTTCGGCCGGGTCGCCTCCATCGCCGCACCCCTCAGCGTCCCGCCGCTGCTCGTGCTGGGCGGCACGGCCACGGTCTTCGGCGTCTTCGCGGTGGCGTTCGTGCTCGCGGCCGGCTGCGCGCTCGCCCTGCCCGAGCTGCGCGGTCGCGTGCTCGACGCCTGAGGCGGGGTCGCGCCGCGTGGCCGGGCGGGCCACCGTCGGCGACCCCGCACGCCCGACGCGTGCCCGCGCCCGTCCGCCGGGTGCGAGCACGGGTCGGGGTCTGGCAGAATGGCCCGCTGTACCCGGCCCGGGCGGACCCTCTACCCGCCCGACGTCGTGTCCTCCGGCTCCGCGCACCGCCTAACCCCACGGGTCGGCGCGCCGGGCCTCCCACGCAGAAACCAGGAGAGACCACCACTGTGGCCGTCAAGATCCGTCTGAAGCGTCTCGGCAAGATCCGGGCGCCGTACTACCGCATCGTCGTCGCCGACTCGCGCACCAAGCGCGACGGTCGCGTGATCGAGGAGATCGGCAAGTACCACCCCACCGAGGAGCCGTCGTTCATCGAGGTGAACCGCGAGCGCGCGCAGTACTGGCTCAGCGTCGGCGCCCAGCCGACCGAGCAGGTCGCGGCGATCCTCAAGGTCACCGGCGACTGGCAGACCTTCAAGGGTCTCCCGGGCGCCGAGGGCACCCTGAAGGTCAAGGAGCGTCCCGGTGACGACTCGGCAGCGGCCGCCGTCGCCGCCGCCGCCGACGCCGCCGAGAAGGCGAAGGCCAAGGCCGCCGAGAAGAAGGCCGCCGAGCCTGCTGCCGAGGCCGAGGCGCCCGCCGACGCCGCCGCGGAGGAGCAGGCCTGATGCTCGCCGACGCCCTGGAGCACCTCGTGCGCGGCATCGTCGACCACCCGGACGACGTCCGGGTGAGCGCGCGGTCGCTGCGTCGTGGGGAGCTCCTCGAGGTCCGGGTGCACCCGACGGACCTCGGCCGGGTGATCGGCCGCAACGGCCGGACCGCGCGAGCGCTGCGCACCGTCGTGAACGCGCTCGCGCCGCAGGGCGGCGTGCGCGTCGACGTCGTCGACGTCGACCGCCGCTGACCGAGAGCACGAGGTCGGACGAGGCCCGGTCCCCGCACGGGGACCGGGCCTCGGCCGTGAGAGAGGGAGCCGCATGCAGCTGACCGTCGCGACCATCGGCCGTGCGCACGGCCTGCGCGGGGAGGTGGCGCTTGACCTGCGCACCGACGTCCCCGACGAGCGCTTCGCCCTGGGCGCCGTGCTCCGGACCGTCCCGTCCGCCGCGGGGCCGCTGACCGTCGCGCGGACGCGGGACCAGAACGGCCGCCTCCTCGTGACGTTCGCCGAGGTCCCCGACCGCACGACCGCCGAGTCGCTGCGGGGCGTCGAGCTCGTCGTCGAGGCCGAGGCCTCCGACGAGGAGGACGCCTGGTACCCGCACGAGCTCGTGGGCCTGCGCGCCGAGCGGACCGACGGCGAGGTCGTCGGCGAGGTCGTCGGGCTCGAGCACCTGCCCGCGCAGGACGCGCTCGTCGTGCGCGAGCCCGACGGGACGCGGACGCTCGTCCCGTTCGTCCGCGCGATCGTCCCGGTCGTGGACGTCCCGGGTGGACGCGTCGTGCTCGACGCGCCGCGCGGGCTGCTCGCCTCGGACCCCGTCGAGGACGAGGACGGCGACGCCGCGCCGGACGACGGGGCGGGCGGGCGGCGCGCGCGCGGCGGACCGGACGAGCCGCGCGAGGGCTGACGTGCGCATCGACGTCCTGACGATCTTCCCGGAGTACCTGGCCCCGCTCGACCTCTCGCTCGTCGGCAAGGCCAGGACCGCCGGGCTCCTGGACCTGCGCGTCCACGACCTGCGGCGCTGGGCGACCGACCGGCACCGCACCGTCGACGACACGCCCCTCGGCGGCGGCGCGGGGATGGTCATGCGCCCCGACGTGTGGGGCGAGGCGCTGGACGAGGTGCTCGGGCTGGGTGACGGCGGCGAGCCCGGGCGCGGGCCCGACCACGAGCCCGACCACGAGCCCAGTGGCGTCGAGCTGCTGGTCCCCACGCCGTCGGGCGAGCGGTTCACGCAGCGCACGGCGGAGCGCCTCGCGGGCGTCCCTCGGCTGGCCTTCGCTTGCGGTCGCTACGAGGGGATCGACGCACGCGTCGCCGAGCACTACCGCGGACGCGGGGTGCGGGTGACGGAGCTGTCGCTGGGCGACTACGTGCTGAACGGGGGAGAGGTCGCCGCGCTCGTCGTCGTCGAGGCGGTCGCACGGCTGCTCCCGGGGGTCGTGGGGAACCCCGAGTCCCTCGTCGAGGAGTCGCACGGGGTCGCGGGCCTGCTCGAGTACCCCGTCTACACGCGTCCCCCGGTGTGGCGGGGGCACGAGGCGCCCGAGGTCCTCCTCTCCGGGCACCACGCGCGGATCGCCCGGTGGCGACGCGACCGGGCGCTCGAGCGCACGGTGCAGCGCCGGCCCGACCTCGCGGCGGCGCTCGACCCGGCAACCCTGGACCGGCACGACCGGGAGATCCTCGCGGGGTGCGCGTGGGAGGTCGGCCCGGACGGGCCGCACCCGGCCGGCGCGGGCAGCGACGAGCGCGACGCGGGCGGGTCGGGGGCACTCACGCCCGAGTGAGGCGCTGTCGTCGGCCACGATCGCGCTGTGGCAGAATGGCCCGTCGGTGTGCGCCCCCGCGTCTCTGCCACAGGGGAGGCGGTCCGGTCGGCCCTCAGGGCCGGTGGCGCGCACGACTCCGATCCGTTCACGGCAGCACGGCTGCCCATGATGACGCGCCTGACCTGTGGCAGGGCGGGGAAGTGACTGACATGCACACGCTGGACTCGGTGGACGCGGCACAGCTGCGCTCCGACATCCCGTCGTTCCGTCCGGGCGACACCGTCAAGGTCAACGTCAAGGTCGTCGAGGGCAACCGCTCGCGCATCCAGGCGTTCCAGGGCGTCGTCATCGGCCGTCACGGCGGCGGCATCCGCGAGACCTTCACGGTCCGGAAGATCAGCTTCGGTGTGGGTGTCGAGCGCACGTTCCCCGTGCACTCGCCGACGCTCGACTCGATCGAGGTCGTCACGCGCGGTGACGTCCGTCGCGCGAAGCTGTACTACCTGCGCGCGCTCCGCGGCAAGAAGGCCAAGATCAAGGAGAAGCGCGAGACGCCGGCGGCCCGCTGACGTCGGCTGCGACTCGCGACGGGCGGTCACCCCTTCGGGTGGCCGCCCGTCGGCGTCCGTGGGGGCGCAGGCACGCAGGAGGACGCGCGGCGTCGGCCGGATGCCGACGGGGTGGGGGAGACATGGCACAGTGGGGACGGTGACGTCCCGTGGTGCCGCCGACCGACCCCTCTCCCACGCGGAAGCCCAGGAGGACGGCATGACGAGCGTGGCCGGACCCGAGGAGCCGCACCACCACGGGGGGCTCGCTGCGTGGCTGCGCGAGACGGCGATCATCGTGGTGAGCGCCCTCGTGCTCTCGCTCGTCATCAAGACCTTCCTGGTGCAGGCCTTCTTCATCCCGAGCGGCTCGATGGAGGAGACGCTCCTCGTGGGCGACCGCGTGCTGGTGTCGAAGCTCGCCCCGGGACCGCTGGACGTGAGCCGCGGCGACGTCGTCGTCTTCAAGGACCCGGGTGGGTGGCTCCCCGACGAGCCCGAGACGCCCGTCGCGCCGTGGCGGAGGGTCGCGACGGACGTCCTGACGTACGTCGGGCTGCTTCCGCAGGACTCCGGCGAGCACCTCATCAAGCGCGTGATCGGCCTCGAGGGCGACACCGTGGAGTGCTGCGACGAGCAGGGGCGCGTGAGCGTCAACGGCGTCCCGCTCGACGAGCCGTACCTCGCACCCGGGGCGCAGCCGAGCGAGCTCGAGTTCACGACGACCGTGCCCGAGGGTCACCTGTGGGTCATGGGGGACAACCGCCAGCACTCGCAGGACTCGCGCTACAAGCAGGGGAACCCCGGGGGCGGGAGCATCCCCGCGGACAACCTCGTCGGGGTCGCGTTCGTGACGGTCTGGCCGGTGGACCGGTGGCAGGTGCTCCGCAACCCGGGGTCGACCTTCGAGGACGTCCCGTGACCACGCCGCCCGCACGGCGTCCGCGACCGGACCTGCGGCACGAGCGCGCGTTGCTGCGCTCGGGGGCGCGTGTGGTGGTCGGCATGGACGAGGTCGGGCGGGGTGCGCTAGCGGGCCCCGTCAGCGTCGGCGCGGTCGCGGTCGACCTGACGACCCGGACGTGCCCGTCCGGCGTCGCCGACTCCAAGCTGCTGACGCCCGGCGCCCGACGTCGGCTCCTGCCCGCCCTCGGCCGGTGGGGCCTCGCGCGGGCCGTGGGCCACGCGAGCCCGGCCGAGATCGACGAGGTGGGCATCGTCGCGGCGCTCCGGCTCGCGGGCGGCCGCGCGCTCGCCGCGCTCGGCGTCGCCCCCGACGTCGTGCTGCTCGACGGCTCGCACGACTGGCTGAGCCCGCCCCTGCAGCCCGACCTGTTCGTCGAGGTCCCCGAGGTCGGCTTCGCCGTGCGGACGCGCGTCAAGGCGGACCAGCGCTGCGCGTCGGTCGCCGCCGCGAGCGTGCTCGCCAAGTGCGAGCGGGACGACCTCATGGTTGCGCTCGACGCGGCGCACCCCGAGTACGGGTGGGGCGGCAACAAGGGCTACGGCGCCCCGGAGCACGTCGAGGCGCTGCGGCGCCTCGGCCCGTGCCCCGAGCACCGACGCAGCTGGCGGCTGCCGGTCACCGGCGAGGTCGGCGCAGGGTGCGCCGAGGCGCGCGAGGACGCCGACGCGACCGGCGCCCGCGCCACGCGGACCGGGACGGTGGTCGCTGTCGAGGCGGAGCACGAGCCCGGGACCGCGGACGGAGCGGGCGTCCGTCCGGGGGACGAGCCGTCCGGCGCGTCGGACGCGCCTCCCGGATGGGTCATGATGGACGCGTGAGCGCCGAGGACCTCGAGAACTACGAGACGGACATGGAGCTCGCGCTCTACCGCGAGTACCGGGACGTCGTGAACCTGTTCGCCTACGTCGTCGAGACGGAGCGCCGCTTCTACCTCGCCAACCAGGTCGACCTCCAGGTCCGCTCCGCCGCCGGCGAGGTGTACTTCGAGCTCACGCTCGGCGACGCCTGGGTGTGGGACGTCTACCGCTCGGCGCGGTTCGTCAAGTCCGTCCGCGTCGTCACCTTCAAGGACGTCAACGTCGAGGAGCTCGCCAAGGCGGACCTCGACCTGCCGGACGGCGGCGGCTTCCGCCGCTGACGCGACGGGCGTCGTCCCCAGGTCGGCGCCGCGTGCGCCGTCCACGGGACGAGGTGGCCCGTGCGCTCGGCCCCGGTCCCCGCGCCCCACGGTGTGACCGGAGGTGGTCGCATGCGCGCGAAGGACGCGGTGGGCAGGTACGGGGAGGGCGTCGCTGCGGCGCACCTGGGACGGGCCGGCTGGGAGGTGCTCGACCGGAACTGGCGCGGCCGGGCCGGGGAGATCGACATCGTCGCCCTCGACGGCGAGGAGCTCGTCGTGGTGGAGGTCAAGACCCGGAGCGGCGACGGGTTCGGTCATCCCGCCGAGGCGGTGACGCCGGTCAAGCTCGCGCGCCTGCGCCGTCTCGCCGCCGAGTGGCTCGACGCGCACGACGTGCGACCGCGGGGCGTGCGGATCGACGTGGTCGCGGTCCGGACCGCGCGGCGCGGTGCGGCGCACGTCGAGCACCTGCGAGGCGTGCTGTGACCGGTCTGGGGCGCACGCGCGCGGTGTGCCTCGTGGGGCTCACCGGGCACGTCGTCGAGGTCGAGGCGCACCTCGCGGCGTCGGTGCCCGGCTTCACGCTGGTCGGGCTGCCGGACGCGTCCCTGGCGGAGTCCCGGGACCGCGTGCGCGCGGCAGTGACGTCCTCGGGCGTGAGCTGGCCGCAGCGGCGCATCACGGTCAACCTGTCGCCCGCCGCGCTGCCCAAGGCCGGGGCGGCGTTCGACCTCGCGGTCGCGGTCGCGACCCTCGCCGGGGCGGGTGCGTGCGACCCGCGCGCGGTCGACGGTGCGGTGCACCTGGGGGAGCTCGGTCTGGACGGGCGCCTGCGCCCGGTGCGGGGCGTGCTGCCCGCCGTGGCCGCCGCGGTCGCCGCCGGGCACCCGCGCGTCGTCGTCCCCATCGGGAACGCCGACGAGGCCCGGCTGGTCCCCGGCGCGGAGGTCGTCGCGGCGACCAGCCTCCGCGAGGTCCTGCGCCGGTACGGCGCGGACGTCCCGGAGGTCGACGACGAGCCGGTGCTCGTCGAGCACCGCGGAGCCCCGGCTGCGTCGACGGCCGACCTCGCCGACGTCGTGGGCCAGTCCTCGGCGCGGTGGGCGCTCGAGGTGGCCGCGGCGGGCGGTCACCACCTGCTCATGGTCGGACCACCCGGGACGGGCAAGACGATGCTCGCGGCACGGCTGCCGGGTCTGCTGCCGGACCTCGACGAGCGCGACGCCGTCGAGGTGACGGGCGTCCACTCCGTGTCCGGGACGTTCCGGCCGGGGGACGGGCTGCTGCGACGGCCGCCGTACGAGGACCCGCACCACACGGCGACGCCGGCCGCGGTCGTCGGCGGCGGCAGCGGGCTCCCGCGCCCCGGCGCCGCCTCGCGCGCGCATCGCGGCGTGCTCTTCCTCGACGAGGCGCCGGAGTTCTCGCCACGCGTCCTCGAGACCCTCCGCCAGCCGCTCGAGCAGGGCGAGATCGTGCTGCACCGGGCTGCGGGGAGCGCCCGGTACCCCGCGCGCTTCCAGCTCGTGCTCGCCGCCAACCCGTGCCCGTGCGGGCTCTCCGTCGGCCGGGGTCTGGACTGCACGTGCACGTCGCTCGCGCGTCGACGGTACTTCTCACGGCTGTCCGGCCCGCTCCTGGACCGCGTCGACGTCCAGGTGGAGGTGCACCCGCTGAGCCGTGCGGACCGCCTCGCGCAGGGCAGCCCCGAGGGCTCGGCGGTGGTCGCCGACCGCGTCGCCCACGCGCGTGACCGCGCTCGCCGTCGGCTCGCGGGCACGCCGTGGACGACCAACGCGGAGGTGCCCGGGTCGTGGCTGCGTGGACGACCCGGCGCGCCCACCCACGTGCTCGACCGTGCCCTCGACGAGGGCAGGCTCAGCCTGCGTGGCGTCGACCGGGTCCTCCGCGTGGCCTGGACCCTCGCCGACCTCGCCGGGCGCGACGTCCCCGGGAGCGACGACGTCGGTCAGGCGCTCCTCCTGCGGACCCGAGGGCAGGTCGCCGCGTGAGCGCGGTGGGGTCGCCCACGGCCGTCGCCGAGGCGGAGCTCGTGGCGCGCGCGGCGTGGAGCCGCCTGGCCGAGCCGGGCGACGAGGTCGCCGGGGCGCTCGTCGCGGCGCTCGGTGCGCGGGACGCGCTCGCGTGGGTCCGCGACGCCGCCCAGGGCTGTGCGCGCGCCGCATCCGACGTCGCCGGCGGCGGGCCGGCCGCACGACGGCTCGCGACGGCGGTCACGCGCTGGGCCCCGCGCCTGGAGACCCTCGCCCCGGACCGGGACCTCGACGCGCACCGTCGCCGCGGCGGGGACGTCGTCGTGCCCGGTGACCCGCGGTGGCCGGCCGCCCTCGACGACCTCGCCGCGGCTGCACCGCACGCGCTGTGGACGCTCGGCGGCGGCGACCTCGCAGCCGCGCTCGACGGCTCGGTGGCGGTCATCGGGGCGCGGGCCTGCACGGCGTACGGCGAGCGCGTCACCGCCGAGCTCACGGCGGGCCTCGTCGACGTGCGTCGCCCTGTGGTCTCCGGTGGCGCCTACGGGATCGACGCCGTGGCGCACCGCACCACGCTGCGGTGCGGTGGGCGGACCGTCGTCGTCCTCGCCGGGGGCGTCGACCGGCCCTACCCGGCCGGCAACGCGCGGCTCCTCGCGGAGGTCGTGGCGTCGGGGGGGACGCTCGTCAGCGAGGTCCCGCCGGGGAGCGTCCCGAGCCGGTCGAGGTTCCTGCAGCGCAACCGGCTGATCGCCGCCGGTGGGTCGGTGACGGTGGTCGTCGAGGCGGCGTGGCGGTCGGGCGCGCTCAACACCGCGGGGACGGCCGCGACGCTGCTGCGTCCGGTCGGGGCGGTCCCGGGTCCGGTCACCTCGTCCGCCTCGGCGGGCTGCCACCGGTTGATGCGTGAAGGGGTCGCCGCGTGCGTCACGGGCGTGGAGGACGTGCTCGAGCTCGTCGCACCGGCCGGCTCGGACCTGCGTCCCGCAGCACCCGAGGTCGCGGCGCGCAGACCCGTCGACGCGCTCGACGAGGTGCACGCGCGGACCCTCGACGCGCTGCCCGTGCGGGCGTGGGCGGTGGAGGAGTCGGTCTCCCGCGTCGCGGGGCTCGCGCTGGCGGAGGTGCGGGCCGCGCTCGGGCGCCTGGAGCTCGCGGGTCTCGCCGAGCGCAGCGAGGGTCGGTGGCGGCGCCGGACGGTGCGGGACGGACGGGTGCGAACCGGCCCAGACCGGGCACGGACGAACCCGGACGGGCCGGGCAGCGGGTGAAGTGAGCGTGTCCCGCCTTGTGACTCCGGCCGGAACACGCCACGGTAGGTGACATGGACGGGGGAGCCGGAGCGGCCACGAGTGCGACCGAGGAGGTCGCGGTGCGCGGCTTCCTCGACCACCTGGCGCTCCAGCGCGGGCTGTCCCAGCACACCGTCCGGGCTTACGACGGCGACGTGCGTCACGCGTTGTCCTTCGCGCGACGACGCGGTGTCGCGTGGTCCGAGGTCGACCTCGCCGTCCTGCGTGCCTGGCTCGGCGCCATGGTCGCGGCCGGCCTGTCACGTGCGACGGTGGCGCGGCGCGGGGCGGCGGTCCGCGCGTTCTACTCGTGGGCCGCGCGGTCGGGGATGCTCCCGGCCGATCCTGCCGCGCGTCTGGTGACCGCCCATCCCGGTGCACCGCTGCCCGTCGCGCTCGCGGTCGAGCCGGCGCGTCGGCTCGTCGAGACGGCGCGCGACCTCGCCGCCGACGGCGACCCGGTGGCGCTGCGGGACTGGGCCGCCGTCGAGCTCCTCTACGGCACCGGCGCCCGCGTGGGCGAGCTCGTGGGTGTCGACGTGGACGACGTCGACCTCGACGACCGGCTCGTCCGGGTCATGGGCAAGGGTGCCAAGGAGCGCGTCGTCCCGTTCGGCCTGCCCGCCGCTCGCGCCGTCCGGGCGTACCTGCGCGACGGGCGTCCCCGGCACGCGACCGCCACGTCCGGCCCCGCGCTCCTGCTCGGGCTGCGCGGCGGCCGCGTCGACCAGCGCCAGGTCCGAGCCGCGGTCCACCGGCTCGCGCGCGCCGCGGGCGTCGAGGACCTCGCGCCGCACGGTCTGCGGCACACCGCCGCGACGCACCTCCTGCACGGAGGCTCCGACCTCAGGTCCGTCCAGGAGATGCTCGGCCACGCGTCGCTCGCGACGACCCAGCGCTACACGCACGTGACCCCCGACCGTCTGCGACGCTCGTACGAGCAGGCGCACCCCCGAGCCTGAGAGGGTCATCCAGATGCCAGCACAGGCTCGCCCGTCGGGCGCCGTGACACGGCGCACCGTCGGCCGCGTCGTGCCGCACCCCCACGTCGCCGGTGCCGCCGACGACGCGGTGGCCGTCGAGTCGCTGTGGACGGTGTTCAAGGAGACGGGCGACCGGGCCGCGCGCGAGCGGCTCATCCTGCACTACGCCCCGCTGGTCACGATGGTCGCCAACCGCGTCGGCGCCGGGCTCCCGAGCACCGTCGAGCAGGCCGACCTCGTGTCCTACGGCATGTTCGGCCTCATCGACGCGATCGAGAAGTACCAGACCGACCGCGCGGTGAAGTTCGAGACGTACGCGAGCTCGCGGATCCGGGGCGCGATCATCGACGAGCTCCGGGCCATCGACTGGATCCCGCGGTCGGTGCGGACCAAGGCCCGAGCGGTGGACCGGGCGTTCGCCGAGCTCGAGGGCGAGCTCCGGCGGGCGCCCACCGAGCAGGAGGTGGCGGACCGCCTGAAGATCGGCGTGGGTGAGCTGCGTGCCGTCTTCACGCAGCTCTCGACGGTCAACGTCGCGGCGCTGGACGAGCTCCTCGGCGGGGGCAGCGACCGCGGCGACTCGCTGTCCCTGCTCGACACGCTCGAGGACCCGGGCGCTGTCGACCCGGCGGGCAGCGTCGAGGCGCAGGAGACCAAGATCCTGCTCGCGCGCGCCATCGAGAAGCTGGGCGAGCGCGAGAAGATCGTGCTGGTCCTCTACTACTACGAGGGCATGACCCTCGCCGAGATCGGCCGCATCCTCGGTGTGACGGAGTCGCGGATCTCGCAGATGCACACCGCCGCGATGCTGCGGCTGCGGAGCACGCTCCAGGAGAGCGAGCGCGGCTGAGCGCTCGCCCCGGCGGTTCACCCGGTCGCGCGCCACGGTGCGGGTCGCCCTGCGGCGACGAGTGCCGACGGTGCGGGTGGTCGGTGGTCACCGGCGCCGACGGCGCGGGTGGTCGGAGGCCACGGGCGCGGGGGGTCTGCGGTGAGCTCACGCTCACGGCCTCGGCAGGAGGCGAACCTCCCGCGCACCGGGCAGCAGCCCCAGCGGGTCGACGTAGGTGCCGCCCCGCCGCACGCCCCAGTGCACGCACGGTCCCCGGCAGTGCGTGGATCCCTGCTCCACGACGCCGATGACGTCGCCCGCGGCGACCACGTCGCCGGCCGCGACCGTCGCCGTGACCGGCTCGAGGCTCGAGCGGAGCGCTCCCGCGTGGTCGATCGAGACCACGCCACGGTCCACGACCCGGCCGACGAACGCGACCGTCCCGTCCGCGGGTGCCAGCACGAGCCCGCCCGGTCCCGTCTCGACGTCCACGCCCCTGTGGCCCCGGGACCACCGCTGCGCGGGCGGGTCGAACAGCCGCAGCACGCGTGCGGTCCCGTCGACGGGCACGCGCACCACGACCGACGGGACGGGGACCGCCGACGCCCACGCGAGGTCACCGCCGACGACGGCCTGCAGGCCGAGGAGCGTCGTGAGCGTCACCGTGACCAGGACGGCGGGGAGGGGGCGTGCGCGCATGCCGCAACGGTGGAGCCGTCGTCGGACGCCGGGCGGGCGGGACCCGGGTGCCTGTGGACGCGGGGCCGCCCCTGCCACCGGGGACGCCGGCGGGGGACCCGTGCCCCCGGCGTGCGGTCCACCGCCCGCCCCGCGTCGGGTACGCTTTCCGTTGCACCCGGTCCGCCGGGTGACATCGCGCGCCTCCCACCGACCGCGAGCGGCCCCCGGGTCGCAGGTCGGGCGCGTGCCGACGACGGTCCGGGCCTCGTGCCCGGTGTCGGCACCGCAGGCGCCAGGGACGTCCGGCACCGAGCCGGCGTCGACAACCGGATCGCGGGACGGCCTCGGCCGGACCCGCCTGCACTTGCGCGGCTGCGACCAGCCGCGCCGGAAGGACGTGCCATGGCCGTCGTGACCATGCGCCAGCTGCTCGAGAGCGGTGTCCACTTCGGGCACCAGACCCGCCGGTGGAACCCGAAGATGAAGCGCTTCATCTTCACGGAGCGCAACGGCATCTACATCGTCGACCTCCAGCAGTCGCTGTCGTACATCGACCGCGCGTACGAGTTCGTCAAGGAGACCGTCGCGCACGGCGGGACGATCCTCTTCGTCGGCACCAAGAAGCAGGCCCAGGAGCCCGTGGCCGAGCAGGCCGCGCGCGTCGGCATGCCCTACGTCAACCAGCGCTGGCTCGGCGGCATGCTGACCAACTTCACCACGGTCAACAAGCGGCTCCAGCGCCTCAAGGAGCTCGAGGAGATCGACTTCGACGACGTGGCGGGCAGCGGCTACACCAAGAAGGAGCTGCTGATCATGCGTCGCGAGAAGGACAAGCTCGCGAAGACGCTGGGCGGCATCCGCGACATGGCGAAGGTGCCCTCGGCCATCTGGGTCGTCGACACCAACAAGGAGCACCTCGCCGTCGACGAGGCGCGCAAGCTGGGCATCCCGGTCGTCGCGATCCTCGACACGAACTGCGACCCCGACCTGGTCGACTACCAGATCCCCGGCAACGACGACGCGATCCGCGCCGTCACGCTGCTCACCCGCGTGATCGCGGACGCCGCTGCCGAGGGCCTCATGGCCCGCCACTCGGGTCGTCAGGCGCAGGCCGAGGGTGCGGCCGACGCGACCGCCGAGCCGCTCGCCGAGTGGGAGCGCGAGCTCCTCGCCGGCGCCGGCGACGCGGGCACCGGTGCCGAGGTCCACACGGAGCCCAAGGTGGCCGAGCGCGGCGACCACGCCGAGCCGGCCGCCCCGGTCGAGGCCGACGACCTGCCCGCGACCGCCGAGGCCGCCGCGGCCGAGGTCGAGAGCCCGGTCGACGCGATCGGGACGACCACGGACGACGCCGCGGCGCCGTCGGGCCAGGACGCGGCGCCGGCCGCCGAGGCCGCAGGTGCCTCGGAGCCCGCCGCCGAGGACACCGCCTCCGCCTGACCCGCGCGCTGCGCACCTGACCAGGGCCCGACCGGCCGGAACCCGGCCGGTCGGGCCGCCCTGAGCCGACAGACAGAGGGACACGAACCCATGGCGAACTACACCGCCGCAGACATCAAGGCGCTCCGCGAGCGCACCGGCGCCGGCATGCTCGACGTCAAGAAGGCCCTGGACGAGGCGAACGGCGACGCCGAGAAGGCGCTCGAGATCATCCGCGTCAAGGGGCTCAAGGGCGTCAGCAAGCGTGAGGGTCGCGCCGCGTCGGACGGCCTCGTCGCCGCGCACGTCGAGGACGGCGCCGAGGGCCAGACCGGCGTCCTCATCGAGCTGAACTCCGAGACGGACTTCGTCGCCAAGAACGCGACGTTCGTGGCGCTCGCCGACAAGGTGCTCGCCGCCACGGTCGCGGCCGGGACCGACGACGTCGCCGCCGTGCTCGCCTCCGACCTGGACGGCCGCACCGTGCAGGAGACGATCGACGAGACCGCCGCGACGCTCGGCGAGAAGGTCGTCCTCCGCCGCGTCGCCCGGGTGTCCGCCGAGAAGGTCGCGGTCTACCTGCACAAGGTCAACAAGGACCTCCCGCCCCAGGTCGGCGTCCTCGTCGGCTCCGACGCCAAGGGTGCTGAGGTCGCGCGCGACGTCGCGATGCACATCGCGGCGTACTCGCCCGCGTACCTGACGCGCGACGAGGTCCCCGCCGAGACGGTCGAGTCCGAGCGCCGCATCGCGGAGGAGACCTCGCGCAACGAGGGCAAGCCCGAGGCCGCGCTCCCCAAGATCGTCGAGGGGCGCCTGAACGGCTTCTTCAAGGAGTCGGTGCTCGTGGACCAGGCGTTCGCGAAGGACCCGAAGAAGTCCGTCGGCCAGGTGCTCACCGAGGCCGGCGGCACCGTCACGGCGTTCGCCCGCTTCCGGGTCGGCGCCTGACCGACCGACCTGTAGCGTCACGACGGCGGCCCGCGGTCCTGGTGGCCCGGGCCGCCGTCGTGCACCAGGGGGACTCGCGTCCCGGCCCGAACACCGTGGAGGAAGCGTGACGCAGGACCAGATCGCACCCGTGCACCCGTCCCGCGCCCACCAGGCCCGGCGTGTGCTCCTCAAGCTCTCCGGCGAGACGTTCGGCGGGGGCGGCATCGGCCTCGCGGCCGACGTGGTGCAGCGCATCGCGGGGGAGATCGCCGACGCGGCGCGCGAGGGCGTCCAGGTCGCGATCGTCGTCGGCGGCGGCAACTTCTTCCGGGGTGCCGAGCTGTCCCAGCGCGGCCTGGACCGGGCTCGCGCCGACTACATGGGCATGCTCGGCACGGTGATGAACTGCCTCGCGCTGCAGGACTTCCTCGAGCAGGCGGGGGTCAGCACCCGCGTGCAGACCGCGATCACGATGGGTCAGGTCGCGGAGCCGTACATCCCGCTCAAGGCGATCCGTCACCTCGAGAAGGGCCGCGTCGTCATCTTCGGGGCCGGGGCCGGCATGCCCTTCTTCTCGACCGACACGGTCTCGGTCCAGCGTGCGCTCGAGACGCACTGCGACGAGGTCCTGATGGGCAAGAACGGCGTGGACGGCGTCTACTCGGCGGACCCGCGCTCGAACCCCGACGCGGTGCGCCTCGACCAGCTCACCTACACCGAGGCGCTCGTCGAGGGCCTGGAGGTCATGGACGCGACCGCGCTGAGCCTGTGCCGCGACAACGGCGTGCGCATGCGCGTCTTCGGCATGGAGGCCGCGGGCAACGTCACGCGTGCGCTCCGGGGTGAGAAGATCGGCACGCTGCTCACGGCCGGCTGACCGGACGCGGCACGACGACGAGACGAAGGAGCACCGGTGATCGACGAGACCCTCCTCGAGGCCGAGGAGAAGATGGACAAGGCGGTCGAGGTCGCCAAGGAGGACATGGCGACCATCCGGACGGGCCGGGCCAACCCCGCGATGTTCACCAAGATCCAGGTGGAGTACTACGGCGCCCCCACGCCGCTGCAGCAGCTCGCCTCGTTCACGACGCCCGAGGCGCGCACGATCCTCATCACCCCGTTCGACCAGAGCGCGCTCGGCAGCATCGAGCGTGCGCTGCGCGACTCGGACCTCGGCGTGAACCCGAGCAACGACGGTCGGATCATCCGCGTCGTCCTCCCGCAGCTGACCGAGGAGCGTCGCCGCGACTACGTGAAGCTCGCCAAGCACAAGGCGGAGGAGGCGCGCGTCTCCGTGCGCAACGTCCGACGTCGTGCGAAGGAGGAGCTCGACCGCATCGTCAAGGACGGCGAGGCCGGCGAGGACGAGGTCACGCGTGCGGAGAAGGAGCTCGAGTCGCTCACCAAGAAGCACGTCGAGCTGATCGACCAGGTGCTCGCCCACAAGGAGAGCGAGCTGCTCGAGGTCTGATGGCTGATCTCGCAGGTGCCGATGCCGTGCAGCGCACTGCGCCACGGGCCGGCCGCAACCTCCCTCTGGCGGTCGCGGTCGGCCTCGGCCTGCTCACGCTCGTCCTGCTCTCGCTGTTCGTCCGCAAGGAGCTGTTCCTCGTCCTCGCGGTCGTCGCGTGCGGCGCCGCGCTGTACGAGCTGACGCAGGCCGTCGGCCGGCGCGGGATCCACCCGCCGCTGCTGCCGATGCTCGTCGGCTCGACCGGCATCCTCGTGTCGTCGTACGTCTCGGGTGCCGAGGCGCTCTACGTCGCGTTCCTGCTGACCGCGGGCGGGGTCGTGGTGTGGCGCGTCCTGGACGGGAGCGGTCCGGCCGCCGTCCGCGACGCGGCCGCGGGGACGTTCGCGACGGCGTACGTGCCGTTCATGGGCGGCTTCGTGATGCTCATGCTCGCCGAGGCCGACGGTCCGCGGCGCGTGCTGCTGTTCGTGCTCCTCGCGGTGGCGAGCGACACGGGCGGCTACGTCGCCGGGGTGCTCGCCGGACGCCACCCGCTCGCGCCGTCCGTCAGCCCGAAGAAGACCTGGGAGGGTCTCGGCGGGTCGGTCGTGCTCGCGTCCGTCGTCGGGGCGGTCGGGCTCGTCTGGGGCTTCGGCGCGTCGCCTGCGCTCGGCGTCCTCCTCGGCGTCGCCGCGGTGCTCACCTCGACCATCGGGGACCTCGCCGAGTCGCTCCTCAAGCGCGACCTCGAGCTCAAGGACATGGGCACGCTGCTGCCCGGCCACGGCGGCGTGCTCGACCGCCTCGACTCGCTCCTGCTCACGGCACCCCTGGTGTACGTGGTGCTCCTCATGGCCCTCCCGGTCGTGGGCGACTGACGATGGGACCTGTGCTGTGAACGCCCGTGCTGACGAGGTCCGGCCCTCCGCCGAGGGTCGCGCCCCCCTGACGCTCACGATGAGCGCCCCGCGTCGCGGCAAGCCGCCGCGGCACTTCGCCGACCTGACCGCCGAGGAGCGTGCGACCGCGGTCACCGAGCTCGGCGAGAAGCCGTTCCGCGCCAAGCAGCTCGCGACGCACTACTTCGGCCACCTGTCGGCCGACGCCGACGAGATGACGGACCTGCCCAAGGCGACCCGCGACGCGCTCGTGGGCGAGCTCTTCCCGCCGCTCCTGCGGCCCGTGCGCACGTTCACCGCGGACGCGGGGACGACGGTGAAGACGCTGTGGAGCCTGTTCGACGGCGTCAAGGTCGAGTCGGTCCTCATGCGCTACCCCGGACGGGCGACGCTGTGCGTCTCGAGCCAGGCCGGCTGCGGCATGGCGTGCCCGTTCTGCGCGACCGGGCAGCAGGGCCTCACGCGCAACCTCTCGACGGCGGAGATCGTCGAGCAGGTCCGGCACGCGGCGCGCGCCCTGCAGCGGGGCGAGGTCGCGGGCGGGCCCGGTCGGCTGACCAACGTCGTCTTCATGGGCATGGGCGAGCCCCTCGCCAACTACCGCACCGTGGTCGACGCCGTCCGTCGCTTCGTCGCCCCGGCCCCCGAGGGTCTCGGTCTCTCGGCGCGGAACGTCACGGTGTCGACCGTCGGGCTCGTCCCGGCGATCGACAAGCTCGCGGCGACCGGCATCCCGGTGACGCTCGCCCTGTCGCTGCACGCTCCCGACGACGAGCTGCGCAGCGAGCTCGTGCCGATCAACACCCGGTGGACCGTCGACGAGGCGCTCGACGCGGCGCGGCGGTTCTTCGAGTCGAGCGGACGACGCGTGAGCATCGAGTACGCCCTCATCAAGGACATGAACGACCACGCCTGGCGCGCCGACCTCCTCGCGGAGAAGCTCCTGGCGCGGGGGCGGGGCTGGGTGCACGTCAACCCGATCCCGCTGAACCCGACGCCGGGGTCGATCTGGACCGCGAGCGAGCGCGCCGTCGAGGCGGAGTTCGTCGCACGACTTCGCGCTGCCGGGATCCCGACGACCGTCCGGGACACCCGCGGCAGCGACATCGACGGGGCCTGTGGCCAGCTCGCAGCGGAGGACCGATGACGACCCTGTTCCGCACCGTCGGCCGCCTGCGCTCGGGGTACGACCCCGCGCAGGTCGACGAGTTCTTCTCGCGCGCCCGCCGCGTCTACGAGGGCGACGGCCACGAGCCGCTCACCGCGGCGGAGGTCCGCGAGACCGCGTTCGACCTCGTGCGCGGCGGGTACGCGACCGGACCCGTCGACGCGGCCATGGACCGCCTGGAGCGCGCTTTCGTCGCGCGTCAGCGGACCGAGTTCATCGCGGCGAACGGCCAGCAGGCGTGGATGGACCACCTCGCCGGCCAGGCCCGCACCCTCTACGGCCGCCTCACGCGGCCCGACGGCGAGCGGTTCGCGCCGGCGCGCCGGGGTCAGCAGGGCTACCTGCCGGAGGACGTCGACGCGTTGTGCCACCGCCTCGTCGACTACTTCGACCACGGCCAGAGCCTGACGTCCGAGGAGGTCCGGGGCGCCACGTTCCGTCGGGCGCGCGGCGCCAAGGCGTACGGCGAGCCCGCGGTCGACGCGTTCTGCGCCCGCGCGGTCGAGGTGCTGCTCGGCGTCGAGTGACGGCGCCGCGCTCGTGCGCCACCCGCCACGCCGCGCCGCGCCGCTGCTGCACAATGCCGGGGTGAACCAGCGCACCGTGGTCCTGCTCGGGTCGACGGGGTCGATCGGCACCCAGGCCGTCGACGTCGTCCGCCGCAACCCCGACCGCTTCCGGGTGGTGGGTCTCGCGGCGGGCGGCCGTGACCCCCGGCTCGTGGCCGAGCAGGTCGTCGAGACCGGTGCGACGACGGTCGCGGTCGCCGACCCGGGCGCGGGCGTCGCCGTGCTGGAGGCGGTCACGCGCGTGGCCGCCGAGCGCGGCGTCGGCGCGATGGGCGTCGAGCTGATCACCGGACCGGACGCCGCGACGGTCCTCGCGGGGCGCGGGGCCGACGTCGTGCTCAACGGGATCACGGGGTCGATCGGCTTGCGGCCCACGCTCGCGGCGCTCGAGGCCGGCAGCACGCTGGCGCTCGCGAACAAGGAGTCGCTCGTCGTCGGCGGGGCGCTCGTCCGAGCCGCCCAGCGGCACGCGGACCAGGTGGTGCCGGTCGACTCCGAGCACTCCGCCATCGCCCAGTGCCTGCGCGGCGGCCGGCGGGACGAGGTGCGACGGCTCGTGCTCACCGCGTCGGGCGGTCCCTTCCGCGGCTGGACCCGGGACGAGGTCAAGGCCGTGACGCCCGAGCAGGCGCTCGCGCACCCGACCTGGTCGATGGGGCCGGTCGTGACGGTGAACTCCGCGACCCTCGTCAACAAGGGGCTCGAGCTCATCGAGGCGCACCTGCTCTTCGACGTGCCGGTCGAGGACATCGAGGTCGTCGTGCACCCGCAGTCCGTCGTGCACTCGATGGTCGAGTTCGTCGACGGGTCCACCATCGCGCAGGCGTCACCGCCCGACATGCGCCTGCCGATCGCGCTCGGCCTCGCCTGGCCCGACCGGGTGCCGTCCGCGGTGCCGCCGTGCGACTGGACGTCGGCGACGGCCTGGACGTTCGAGCCGCTCGACGACGACGTGTTCCCCGCCCTGCGCCTCGCGCGCGACGCGGTGCAGGCGTCCCCGACGCACCCGGCGGTGCTCAACGCCGCCAACGAGGAGTGCGTCGACGCGTTCCTCGCAGGCCGGATCGGGTTCCTGGACGTCGTCGCGACGGTCGAGCGCGTGCTCTGCGAGCACCGGGCCGAGGGCGACCTCGACCTCGAGACCGTCCTGGCGGCCGAGACGTGGGCGCGCGCCCGCACGCACGAGCTGCTCGACCGGCGCTGACCGGCGCTGACCGGCGCCGACCGGCGCTGACCGGCGCCGTGCGGCTCAGTGCCCCGTGAGCGGAGCCATGACGCGCGCGACGGCGCTCGGGCGGTCCGTCAGCCGCTCCTCGACGTCCGCGAGCGCCGCGGCGCGGAGCCCCGCGTTGATCCCGAGCCAGCGCAACGGCTCGGGCTCCCACGGGCGTGACCGGTGGCCGACCCAGGGCAGCCGGGTCAGCGCGGTGTCCCGGCCGGTGACGAGGTCGGCGAGCGTGCGACCCGCGAGGTTCGTCGTGGCGACGCCGTCGCCCACGTAGCCGCCCGCCCAGGCGAGGCCGCGCGGGTCGGCGCCCACGGACGCGTGCCAGTCCCTGGCGATCCCGAGCGGGCCGCCCCAGCGGTGCGTGACGCGTGCGGCGCCGAGCTGGGGGAGGAGGTCGCGCAGGGTCCTCTCGAGCGCCGCGAACACCGTCGGCTCGCGGTCGGATCCGGGCCGGATCGCGCTGCCCCAGTGGTACGGGGCACCGCGGCCGCCGAACGCCAGGCGGCCGTCGGCGGTGCGCTGCCCGTAGACGACGAGGTGGCGGTGGTCGGAGAAGGTCTCGGCCTCCGCGAGGCCGATGCCCTCCCAGACGTCCTCGGGGAGCGGCTCGGTCGCGACCATGAGCGAGTACACGGGCGCGACGGCCCGGCGGGTCCCCGGCAGCCGCGCGGTCCAGGCCTCGGTCGCTCGCACGACCCAGCGCGCCCGGACGTCGGCACGACGCCCCGCGTGCTCGACGACGACGCGGCCCGGGGCGACCTCCACCGCGCGCGTCCGCTCGGCGACGCGTGCACCGCGTCGCTCGACGACGCGCGCGAGGCCGCGGACGAGCCGCGCGGGCTGGACGCGCAGGCAGTCCGGCGTCCACGTGCCGCCCAGGGTGCCCCGCCCGGCCAGCCGGCGCCGTGCGTCCTCCGCCCCGAGCAGGTCCAACCGGTCGCCCCACCGCTCGGCCTCGGCGGCCTCGGCGCGCGCGCGTGCGAGCTGCGGAGTGGTGCGCGCGAGCGTCACCGTGCCGCCGCGGACGAGGTCGCACCGCAGGTCCTCGACGGCGACGACGCGCTCGACCTCGTCGAGGGTCGCGCGCATCGCGGCCCGCATCGCCAGGGCGGCGGGCGTCCCGTGCCGACGAGCGAGCCCAGCGGCCGACGTCGGGAACAGCGCCGAGCACCACCCGCCGTTGCGGCCGCTCGCTCCGAAGCCGACGACCTCCTGCTCGACGACGAGCACGTCGAGCGTCGGATCGGCGGCGGTGAGGTAGTACGCGGTCCACAGCCCCGTGAGGCCGCCACCCACGACGACGACGTCGGCGTCGGTCGCGCGGTCGAGCCCGGGTCGCGGCTCGAGGCGGTCGCCGTCGTCGGCCACCTGGTCGAGCCACAGCGACACGTCGCGGTAGGGCCGGGCGGCCGGCGCGTCACGTGCGTCGCGCGCGTCCGCCCCGTCCGGGGCCGGCCCGCCCGGCCCCGGACGACGGTCCGTCACCACGTCGTCAGAGCTGCGCCCAGGCCCGCGTGAGGACGTCGCGCAGGATCTGCTCGATCTCGTCGAACTCCGCCGGGCCGCACGTGAGCGGGGGAGCGAGCTGGATCACGGGGTCCCCGCGGTCGTCCGCACGGCAGTACAGACCCGCGTCCATGAGCGCGTGCGAGAGGAACCCGCGCAGCAGCCGCTCGCTCTCGTCGTCGTCGAAGGTCTCGCGTGTCGTCGCGTCCTTGACGAGCTCGACGCCGTAGAAGTACCCGTCGCCGCGGACGTCGCCGACGATCGGCAGGTCGAGGAGCTTCTCGAGCGTGCGGCGGAACACGGGCGCGTTCTCGTGGACGCGGTCGTTGAGGCGCTCGCGCTCGAAGAGGTCGAGGTTCGCCATGGCGACCGCCGCGCTCACGGGGTGCCCGCCGAACGTGTAGCCGTGGTAGAAGGTCGTCGTCCCGTGCCGGAACGGCTCGAAGATACGGTCCGACACGAGGCACGCGCCGATGGGGGAGTAGCCCGACGTCATGCCCTTGGCGCACGTGATCATGTCCGGGACGTACCCGTAGTCGTCGCACGCGAACATGCTGCCGATGCGTCCGAACGCGCAGATGACCTCGTCGGAGACGAGCAGGACGTCGTGCCGGTCGCAGATCTCGCGCACGCGCTCGAAGTAGCCGGGCGGCGGGGGGAAGCACCCGCCCGAGTTCTGCACGGGCTCGAGGAACACCGCGGCGACCGTGTCGGGGCCCTCGAACAGGATGGCCTCCTCGATCCGGTCGGCGGCCCACCGGCCGAACGCCTTCGGGTCCTCGCGCAGGTGCTCGGGCGCGCGGTACAGGTTCGTGTTGGGCACCTTGTGGGCACCGGGCACGAGCGGCTCGAACGGCGCCTTCATGCCGGGGATGCCGGTGATGGACAGCGCGCCCTGCGGCGTGCCGTGGTACGCCACGGCGCGCGAGATGACCTTGTGCTTGCCCGGGCGGCCCTGGAGCTTCCAGAACTGCTTCGCGAGCTTCCACGCCGTCTCCACGGCCTCGCCGCCGCCCGTCGTGAAGAACACCCGGTTCAGGTCGCCGGGTGCGTGGTGCGCGAGGCGCTCGGCGAGGTCGATCGCCTGCGGGTGCGCGTACGACCAGAGCGGGAAGAAGGCGAGCTCGGACGCCTGCCGGCGCGCTCGCTCGGCCAGCTCGACGCGGCCGTGACCCGCCTGGACGACGAAGAGGCCCGACAGGCCGTCGATGTAGCGGCGCCCGTCGGCGTCCCAGATGTGGTGGCCCTCGCCGCGCACCACGACCGGCACCGGGCCGTGCTCCCACGTCGAGTGGCGCGTCATGTGGCCCCACAGGTGGTCGCGCGCCGCCTGCATGCGGTCGGTGCCCGCGGGTGTGCGGGACGTGGTCGCCGCCGCGGCGCCGGTGTGCTCGACGGGCTCGGTCATCGGGTCCCCCAGTTGTAGAGCTGCTTGCGCAGCTTGAGGTAGACGAACGTCTCGGTGGTGCGCACGCCGGGCAACGTGCGGATGTCGTTGTTCAGCACCTGGAGCAGGTGCTCGTCGTCCTCGCACACGACCTCGACGAGGACGTCGAACGCGCCCGCGGTCACGACGACGTAGTCGACCTCGGGGATGTCGGCGAGCGCGTCCGCGAGACCCTGGAGGTCGCCCTCGGCCTTGATCCCGATCATCGCCTGGCGGGAGAAGCCGACCTGGAGCGGGTCGGTCACGGCGACGATCTGCACCACGCCCGACTCGACGAGCCGCTGGACCCGCTGCCGCACGGCCGCCTCCGAGAGGCCGACCGCCTTGCCGATCGCCGCGTAGGGACGACGGCCGTCCTCCTGGAGCTGCTCGATGATGCCCTTGGAGGTCGCGTCGAGGGTCACGGGCGGCGGCTTGCGCTGGTCGGCCATGTCCGCGATGGTCCCGCGTCGGACGCGGCAAGGCAAGCGAATCCGTGGAACGGCGTGCCTTCCGCCGCGCATCTCGTCGTTCGAGACGGTCGCGGGCGAGGAAATCGACGGCGGCGAGCCGTGACCTGGCCTCGTCGCTGCGCTACCGTGCGGGGGTCACGAGGGCGTGGCCGACCGGGCCGCCCCGACCCCGCAGGAGGTGCTGTGTCCACGAGCTCTGCCACCACCACGGACGTCGTCGCGCTGCAGAACGTCGTCGGCGGCCGTCGCACCGACGCGGCCGACGGACGCACGACCGACGTGATCGACCCCTCGACGGGCGAGCGCTACGCGACGGCGCCGCTGTCGACGGCCGAGGACGTCGACGCCGCCTTCCGCGCCGCGGCCGACGCGTTCCCCGGCTGGCGCGACGCGACGCCGGGGGAGCGGCAGCTCGCGCTGCTGCGGGTCGCCGACGCGATCGAGGCGCGCGCCGAGGAGTTCGTCCAGGTCGAGTCGCGCAACACCGGCAAGCCGCTCGCCCTGGTCCGCAGCGACGAGGTCCCGCCGAGCGCGGACGAGCTGCGCTTCTTCGCCGGGGCCGCGCGCGTGCTCGAGGGGCTCAGCGCCGGGGAGTACATGCGGGGGCACACGTCGTGGGTGCGACGTGAGCCGATCGGCGTCGTCGGGCAGGTGACGCCCTGGAACTACCCGCTCATGATGGCGATCTGGAAGGTCGCCCCCGCGCTCGCGGCGGGCAACACGGTCGTCCTCAAGCCCTCCGACACGACCCCCGCGTCGACGCTGCTGCTCGCGGAGGTCGCGGGCGAGTTCCTGCCGCCGGGCGTCCTCAACGTCGTGTGCGGCGACCGCGGCACGGGGCGCGCGATCGTCGAGCACCCCGTCCCCGCGATGGTGTCGATCACCGGTTCCGTCCGGGCCGGGATGGAGGTCGCGGGCTCGGCGGCGCGGGACGTCAAGCGCGTGCACCTCGAGCTGGGCGGCAAGGCGCCCGTCGTGGTGTTCGGCGACGCGGACCTCGCGGTCGCCGCGGAGGGCATCGCCGGGGCCGGCTACTAC
The DNA here is from genome assembly GCF_014636275.1 of Cellulomonas carbonis. Classification (GTDB taxonomy): domain Bacteria; phylum Actinomycetota; class Actinomycetes; order Actinomycetales; family Cellulomonadaceae; genus Actinotalea; species Actinotalea carbonis. Next base: position 893,178 of record NZ_BMEB01000001.1, on the reverse strand, counting down.
AACGCGGGCCAGGACTGCACGGCCGCGACGCGCGTGCTCGTGCACGAGTCGGTGCACGCGGACTTCGTCGCCGCGCTCGCGGAGCAGGCGAGGGCGACGCGCACGGGCCGCCCGGACGAGGACGTCGCCTTCGGCCCGGTGAACAACGAAGGCCAGCTGGGGCGGGTGATGGGCTTCCTCGACAGGCTGCCCGACCACGCCGACGTCGTCGCGGGCGGGCGGCGCCAGGGCGACGTGGGCTGGTTCCACGAGGCGACCGTCGTCGACGGGCTGCGCCAGGACGACGAGGCCGTGCAGGACGAGATCTTCGGCCCGGTCATCACGGTCCAGACGTTCCGCGACGAGGAGGAGGCGGTCCGGCTCGCCAACGGCGTCCGCTACGGGCTGTCGAGCTCGGTGTGGACCACGGACCACGGCACCGCGCTGCGCATGTCCCGCGCCCTGGACTTCGGCGTCGTGTGGATCAACACGCACATCCCGTTCGTGTCGGAGATGCCCCACGGCGGGTTCAAGCACTCGGGCTACGGCAAGGACCTGTCCATGTACGGGTTCGAGGACTACACGCGCATCAAGCACGTGATGAGCGCGTTCTAGCGCGTCGCCCGGCGCGCGCCCGCCCGTCCGCGCCCCGGAGCGTCATTCGTGTGACTTTTTCGTTGCAGATGCGCTCCGGGGCGACGGAATCCCTTGTGTCAGCGGTGGGCCCCTGCCAAGATCCACACCACCCGGATCCCGCCCTGGCCGACCCCCACCGACAGGAGCCCACCGTGCCGAAGCCACCCGAGCCCACCGACCCGTTCCTGCGGGCGCTCGTCCGCGCCCAGCGCGCCAGCCTGTCGCGCCGGTCCGTCCTCGCGGCCGGTGCCGGGGCCGCGAGCGTGTCGGCGCTCCTCGCCGCGTGCGGCACGAGCGGGACGCCGTCGTCGCCCGGCACGGCGGGGCCGGCCGAGGACGTCTCCGACGAGGACAAGCGCGTCACCTGGGCGAACTGGACGCTCTACCTCGACTACGACGACGAGTCCGGGACGTACCCGACGCTCGAGGCGTTCACCGAGCAGACGGGCATCGAGGTCACCTACGTCGAGGACATCGACGACAACGACTCGTACTACGGACGCGTCCAGGGCCAGCTCGCGAACGGCCAGGACATCGGCCAGGACATCGTGACGCTCACGGACTGGATGGCCGGTCGGATGATCCGGCAGGGCTACACGCAGGAGCTCGACAAGGCGAACATCCCCAACTGGGAGAACCTCCTGCCCGGCCTGCGCGACGTGTCGTTCGACCCCGGCCGCGAGCACTCGCTCACGTGGCAGTCGGGCTTCGGCGGGCTCGCGTGGAACAAGACCGCGGTCGCCGCGGGCCTGCGCACCGTGTCGGACCTGTGGAACCCGGACCTGCGCGGGCGTGTGGAGGTGCTCTCGGAGATGCGGGACACCGTCGGGCTGATCATGCTCGACCAGGGAGTCGACATCGCGTCGGACGAGTGGGGCGACGACGAGTTCTTCGCGGCACTGGAGGTGCTCGACCAGCAGATCACCTCCGGCCAGATCCGCCAGGTCCGCGGCAACTCCTACGCCGAGGACCTCGTGTCGGGGGACGCGCTCGCGGTCATCGGCTGGTCGGGGGACATCACGGTCCTCAACTTCGAGAACGGCGACAACTGGGAGTTCGTCCTCCCCGAGGCCGGCGGCACGCTGTGGAGCGACAACCTCATGGTGCCGATCGGGAGCCGGCGCAAGAAGAACGCCGAGACCCTCATGGACTACTACTACGACCCGGCGGTCGCGGCCGAGGTCGCGGCGTACGTCAACTACATCTGCCCCGTCGAGGGCGCGCGCGAGGAGATGGAGGCGATCGACCCGGAGCTCGCCGAGAACCCGCTGATCTTCCCCGACGACGAGGTGCTCGCGAGGTCGTACGTCTTCCGTGCGCTGACCCCCGACGAGGAGAACCGGTACAACGCCGAGTTCCAGTCGGTGATCGGCAACTGATGGCCGCGCACGGCGCGAGCACGGGTACCGGTCCGGAGGCCGTCGCGCGCGAGGACCGGGTGGCCCCGGCCTCGCCCGCGGAGCACTCCCGGTCGCGTCGGTCGGGACAGCCCGGCCGGGCCGCCGCGAGCGGCGGCGACCTCGTCCTCGAGCGCGTGACCAAGACCTTCGGCGACTTCGTCGCGGTCGACGACCTGTCCCTGTCGGTCCCGGCCGGCTCGTTCTTCGCGCTCCTGGGCCCGTCGGGCTGCGGCAAGACGACGACGTTGCGCATGGTCGCGGGCCTCGAGCGAGCCACGTCCGGTCGCATCCTCCTCGGCGGCTCCGACATCACGGCGACCCGGGCGCACCAGCGACCCGTCAACACCGTCTTCCAGTCCTACGCGCTGTTCCCGCACCTGGACGTCCTGGAGAACGTCGCCTTCGGCCTGCGGCGCACCAAGGCGCCTGACGCGGTGCCCCGCGCGCGCGCCGCGCTCGAGCTCGTCGAGATGGCGCACATGGCCGACCGGCGCCCCTCCCAGCTGTCCGGCGGCCAGCAGCAGCGCGTCGCGCTCGCGCGCGCGGTCGTGAACAACCCCGCGGTGCTCCTGCTCGACGAGCCGCTCGGTGCGCTCGACCTCAAGCTGCGGCGGCAGATGCAGTCCGAGCTCAAGCGCATCCAGAACGAGGTCGGGCAGACGTTCGTGCACGTGACGCACGACCAGGAGGAGGCCATGACGATGGCCGACACGGTCGCCGTCATGAACGCGGGGCGGATCGAGCAGCAGGGCCCGCCCGAGGAGCTGTACGAGCTGCCGCGCACGGCCTTCGTCGCGAACTTCCTGGGCCGGTCCAACCTGCTCGCGGGCTCGGTCGCCGAGGAGTCGGGCGACGCGCTCGGCGTCGACGTCGCGGGCCGCCGGCTGTGGCTCCCGCGGGACCGTGCCGTCACGACGTCGGGGCCGGTCCTCGTCGGCGTGCGGCCCGAGAAGGTGCACATCTTCTTCGCGGACGAGGGCGTCCCCGACGACTCCAACGTCGTCGGGCCGGGCCGCGTGACCGACGTCGCGTTCACCGGTGTGAGCACGCAGTACGACGTCGAGGTCCCCGGCCTCGGCACGCTGGGCGTGTTCGCGCAGAACGTCTTCGGCGGACGGCCCATACGCGAGGGCGACGAGGTCATGCTCGGCTGGGCCGTCCGCCACACGTTCGGGCTCGACGGGCACGAGGACGCCAGGTCGGGCGCGCAGGTCGAGGACGACGCGTGAGCATCGTCACCGCGATCGGGCACGGCCCCGGCCAGGGCGCCCCCGCGGCGGCGCCGCGCCGTCGCGCGCGCGGCGGCGCGTACCTCCTGCTCGCCCCCGGGCTCGCGTACCTCGGCCTGTTCTTCGTCGTCCCGGTGTTCGCGCTGCTCGTGACGTCCCTGTACGTGCCGGTGCCCGGTGGCGAGGTCGGCTCCTTCCAGCCGGCGTTCGAGTGGGCCAACTACGTCCGGGCGCTCGAGACGTACTGGCCCCAGCTCGTCCGGTCGTTCGCGTACGCGGCGATCGCGACGGTCGCGGCGCTCGCGATCGGATACCCGATCGCGTACGTCATCGCGGTCCGCGCGCGCGGGCGCCCCTTCCTCCAGGCGATGCTGCTCGTCCTCGTCGTCGCGCCGTTCTTCACGAGCTTCATCCTGCGGACCGTGGCGTGGAAGCAGATCCTCGCCGACGAGGGGTTCGTCGTCGCGGGCCTGCGGGCGCTCTCGGTGCTCCCGCCGGACGGCCGCCTCACCGCGACGGGGTTCGCCGTCGTGTGCGGCCTGACCTACAACTTCCTGCCGTTCATGACGCTGCCCATCTACGCCAACCTCGAACGGCTCGACCCGCGGCTCGTCGAGGCGGGCGCCGACCTGTACGCGAGCGGCCCGACGACGTTCCGCCGCGTCACGCTGCCGCTGTCGATGCCGGGCGTGGTGTCCGGGACGCTCCTGACCTTCATCCCCGCGTCGGGCGACTTCGTCAACGCGGTGCTCCTCGGCAACAGCACGACGACGATGATCGGGCAGGTCATCGACTCCCGCTTCTTCAAGGTGAGCGACTACCCGACGGCAGCGGCGCTGTCGTTCGTGCTCATGGTCGCGATCCTCGCGCTCGTCGCCGCGTACATCCGGCGCGCGGGCACGGAGGAGCTGCTGTGAGCGGCACGACGGGCGCCGCCGTGACGGTGGGCGCCACGGCCCGCCCCGACCCCGACGACGCACGGCCCCCCGCCGCCGCCGCGCGCCGCTCGTGGCGCCTGGGCGACGCGGTCGTCCCGGTCTTCGCCGCGCTCGCGTTCGTGTACCTCATGGTCCCGATCGCGTACACGGTCGCCTTCTCGTTCAACGAGCCCGGGCGCACGAACCTCGTGTGGCGCGGCTTCACGCTCGAGAACTGGCAGAACCCGTGCGGTGCGCCCCAGGTGTGCGAGGCGCTCGTCAACTCGCTCCAGGTCGGGGCGATCGCGACGATCGCGTCCACGGCGCTCGGCACGCTCGTCGCGCTCGCGCTGGTCCGGTACCGGTTCCGGGGACGGACGCTGGCGAACCTGCTCATCTTCCTGCCGATGTCGACCCCCGAGGTCGTCCTCGGCGCCGCGCTGCTCGCGCAGTTCCTCAGCATCCGGGTGAACCCGGGGTTCACGACGGTCGTCCTCGCGCACGTCATGTTCTGCATCAGCTTCGTGGTGGTGACGGTCAAGGCGCGCGTCGCGAGCCTCGACCCGCGCCTCGAGGAGGCTGCCGCGGACCTGTACGCGTCGCCGGTGCAGGCGTTCTGGCGCGTGACGTTCCCGCTCCTGCTGCCCGGGATCGCGGCGGCCGCCCTGCTGGCGTTCTCGCTCAGCTTCGACGACTTCATCATCACCAACTTCAACTCGGGGTCGTTCACGACGTTCCCCAAGTTCGTGTACGTCTCCGCGACGCGCGGCATCCCCGCGCAGGCGAACGTCATCGGCTCGGCGATGTTCCTCGCCGCGCTCCTCCTCGTCGTGGGCGCCCAGGTGCTCTCGGTCGCCCGACGCCGCAGACGCTGACCCCCGGGCGCGCCGCGTCGTGCCACAGTGTGCGCGCCCCCATCGGAACCAGGAGCTCACGTGCGCATCCTCGTCGTCGGAAGCGGTGGCGTCGGTGACGCCGTCGCGCGGGTCGCGGCCCGCCGCGACTTCTTCGACCGGATGGTCCTCGCGGACCACGACCGGTCCCGGGCCGAGCGCACCGTCGCCGCCGTGCGCGAGCACCCCGCGACGCGCTCGCCCGAGCGCTTCGTGGCGGCGCACGTCGACGCGTCGGACGCGTCGGCCGTCGCGGCGCTCGCGCGCGAGCACGGGGCGACGCACGTCCTCAACGCGGTCGACCCGCGGTTCGTCATGCCCGTCTTCCACGGGGCGTTCGACTCTGGCGCCGACTACCTCGACATGGCCATGTCGCTGTCTCGTCCGCACCCGACGGCGCCGTACGAGCGCACGGGCGTCAAGCTCGGGGACGACCAGTTCGCCGAGGCGCAGCGGTGGTCGGACGCAGGGCGTCTCGCGCTCGTCGGCATGGGTGTCGAGCCCGGGCTGTCCGACGTCTTCGCGCGGTACGCGGCCGACCACCTCTTCCGCGACGTCGACGAGCTGGGCACGCGCGACGGCTCGAACCTCGTGGTGCTCGGCGAGGACGGCGAGCCCGTCTTCGCGCCGTCGTTCTCGATCTGGACGACCATCGAGGAGTGCCTCAACCCGCCCGTCGTGTGGGACGCGGCGCGCGCCGAGGAGGGGGGCTCGCTCGAGGCCGGCTGGTACACCGTGCCGCCGTTCCACGAGCCCGAGGTCTTCGACTTCCCCGGGGGCATCGGGCCGGTCGAGTGCGTCCACGTCGAGCACGAGGAGGTGCTGCTCATGCCGCGCGCCGTGCAGGCGCGCCGCGTGACGTTCAAGTACGGGCTCGGCGCCGAGTTCATCGACGTGCTGCGGACGCTGCACCGCCTCGGGCTGGACCGGACGGAACCGGTGACGGTCCGGTCGGCGGACGGCGGCGGCGCGGTCCGGGTGAGCCCGCGCGACGTCGTCGCGGGGTGCCTGCCGGATCCGGCGACGCTCGGTGAGCGGATGCACGGCGCGACGTGCGCCGGGCTCCTGGTCACCGGGACCGGGACCGACGGCCGGCCGCGCGAGGTGTACCTCCACCACGTCGTCGACAACGCGTGGTCCATGCGCGAGTACGGCGCGCAGTGCGTCGTGTGGCAGACCGCGGTCAACCCGGTCGTGGCGCTGGAGCTGCTCGCCCGTGGCACCTGGTCGGGTGCGGGCGTGCGCGGACCGGAGACGTTCGACGCGGTGCCCTTCCTCGAGCTGCTCGCCGACCCGGCGGGGTACGACAGCCCGTGGGGCCTGCAGGAACGGGAACCGCGATGAGCGCGCGCGGAGGCGACGGCAGGCGCGACGGCCTCCTGCGCCGGCTGCGGGTCGTCGTCGCGGGCGAGCCGCTCGACGACCTCGCGCGCCGCGTGGTCGCCCTGGGGATCGCGGGTGGCGCACCCGTCATGCTCGTCGTGCTCGCGCTGCGCGGTGACACGGACCCGCTCGTGCGCCTCGGGTACCCGCCCGTGGTGGTCATGCTGCTCGGCTACGCGTGGGTGCTGGTCCACCGTCCCGCGCGCGCGGTGCTGGTCTCGCGCGTCGTCCTCGGCACGTTCGAGGTGCTGTGGCTCGCGTCCGTGGTCGTCCGCCTCCGCACGGCCGACGACGTCGTGCAGGGCTGGGCCGCGCTGTTCCCGCTGTCCTTCATGGGCCTCGTCGTGTTCGTCGTCGTCGGCTACCTGTTCCAGTCGACGACGGCGGCGCTCCTGCACGGCGTGATCCTCGTCGCCGCGACGCTCGCCACGACCCTCGTCGCGCTGGCCGGCGTCGAGGGCGGTCGGGCGTACGTCGTCGACGCGTCGCGGTTCTGCATGTACCTCGCCGTCGTCGTCTTCATGCTCTACGTGCTCTCGGGGGCCAAGGAGCGCCTCGCGCGCGCCGAGGCGTCCGCGGCGCGGGCGAGCGCACGCGCCCTGGAGCTGCACGACCTCGCCTACCTCGACGAGCTCACGGGCGTCGGCAACCGGCGGCGCGTCGTCGAGGAGCTCGCGTTCCGCGCGGGCCAGGTCACGGCGGACGAGCCGGTCGCGGTCCTGTACTTCGACCTCGACCGGTTCAAGGCCGTCAACGACGAGCACGGCCACGCGGTCGGGGACGAGGTCCTGCGCGCGGTCGCCGCGGCGGCGGGCACGGTCGTCCGGCGCGAGGACGTCGTGGGGCGGCTGGGCGGCGAGGAGTTCGTCGTCGTGGCTCCCGGGACGGACCGCGACCGCGCGGTGCAGCTCGCCGAGCGCCTGCGCCAGACGCTCCCGCACGAGGTGTCCGTCGCGACGGGCGTCCGCGCCACCGCGAGCTTCGGCGTCGTCATGGTCGAGCCCGGCGAGTCGCCCGAGAGCGTGCTGACGCGCGTCGACGTGCTCATGTACCGCGCGAAGAGCGGGGGTCGGGACCGCGTCGAGGTCGCCGGCTGACCGGCGCTCGACCAACGGATCGCCGGCTGACCGGCGCTCAGCCGACGAGCGCGGCGGCCGCCTCGGCGAACGCCCGGGTGTGCGCGTCGACGTCGGCGTCGACCGTCGCCGGGCTCATGAGCGCCATGTTGTGGAACGGCGTGAGCAGGACGCGCCGGTTGAGGGCCTGCAGGTGCAGGTACTGCTGGAGCGCGAAGTCGTCGGACGCCGCCGCCTCGGCACCGTGCCGCGGGGCCCGGGGAGCGAAGGCGTACTCGGCCCGGCACCCGAGCCGGGTCACGTGCCACGGCAGGCCGTGCCGCTCGACGACGGAGCGCACGCCGTCGGCCCACGCGACGGCGAGCCGCTCCATCGCGACGAACGCGTCGTCCGTCAGGACCTCGGTGAGGGTCGCGCGGGTCGCCGCGAGCGAGAGCGCGTTGCCCGCGAGCGTCCCCCCGACGCCGCCCACGTCGACGTCCTCGAGCCCGACCGACGCGACGACGCGCTCCGTGAGCTGGCTCGTCATGCCGAACGCCGCGGACGGGACGCCCCCGCCGATCGTCTTGCCGACGACGACGGCGTCCGGTTCCAGTCCCCAGGCCGCGGTGCACCCTCCGGGACCGGCGCACAGCGTGTGGGTCTCGTCCACGACGAGGAGCGTCCCGTGGCGGCGCGTGAGGTCGCGGAGTGCCTCGTGGTAGCCCGGGTCCGGCAGCACGATGCCGATGTTGGTCATCGCGGGCTCGAGGAGCACCGCGGCGACCGTGCCGGTCGCGAGCTCCCGCTCGATCGCGTCCAGGTCGTTGAACGGGACGACGGCCGTCGTCGTCGCCGGCGGGACGGGCGCGCCGATGGTGCCCCGGCGCGGCACCACGCGGCCGTCGGGGTCGAGCGTCGCGAACGTCTCGTCGACCGTGCCGTGGTAGCAGAAGTCCATGACCGCGACGGGCTGCCGCCTCGTCACGTGGCGCGCGTAGCGGACGAGGTGCCGGTTGGCGTCGGTCGCGGTGAGCGTCATCTGCCACTGGTCGACGGGCCGCTCGGCGGTGCCGAAGCGGCGCGTGAGCTCCTCCGCGACCACCGCGGCGTCCGCGGTCGGCAGCATCGTCGTGATCCCGCGTGCGGCCTGCGCGGCCACGGCGCGCACCGTCGGCCCGGGGGAGTGGCCCGACATGGCACCGGTGTCGCCGAGGCAGAGGTCGACGTGCTCGTGGCCGTCCGCGCACACGAAGTGGGCGCCGGACGCCTCCGCGACGTGCACCGGGAACCCGCCCGGCCACTTGGCCATCCACGACATGGGGACGCCGTAGGGCATGTGCGCGCGACCGCGCTCGGCGAGTGCCGCGCACCGCGGGTGGTCGGCGGCGAAGCGTGCGAGCTCGTCGGCGTACGCCGCCGCGAGGCGCGCGGCGTGGACGCCGGTACGAGCGGGCTCGGTGGCCGTGCCCGTGCCGGCGCCGGTTGCGCCCGGGTCCGCGCGACGCACGCCTGCGCCGGCGACCCCTGGGGGGTCCGTGCTCATGCCGGTGGGCCGGACGCACCGACCGCCCGCTCGGGAGCGTCGTCGGCGCGGGCGGCGGGGGGCGGCGTGCGTCCCTCGAGCACCGCCTCGAGCACGTCGAGGGCCTCGTCGAGCAGCTCGTCGCCGATGACCAGCGGCGGGAGGAGCCGCAGCACGTTGCCGTAGGTGCCGCACGTGAGCACGAGGACCCCGTGCTGCGCGCACTCGCGTGCGACGCGGGCGGCCTCGGCCGCGTCCGGCTCGAGCGAGCCGGGGCGCACGAGCTCGAGGGCGAGCATCGCGCCGCGGCCCCGCACCTCGGCGACCTGCGGGGCGCGCTCGGCGACAGCCCGCAGACGCGGCACCACGCGGGCCTCGATGCGGCGCGCGGCGCCGACGAGGTCGGCGTGCTCGTAGAGGTCGATCGCGGCGAGCGCGGCGGCGCACGCCGCGGGGTTGCCGCCGTACGTCCCGCCGAGGCCGCCCGGGTGGACCGCGTCCATGATCTCGGCGCGGCCCGTCACGGCGGCGAGCGGGAGACCGCCGGCGATGCCCTTGGCGGTGGTGACGAGGTCGGGGACGACGCCCTCGTGGTCGCACGCGAACATCGCGCCCGTGCGGGCGAAGCCGGTCTGGATCTCGTCCGCCACGAGCAGCACACCGTGCTCGCGGCACCACGCGGCCAGGGCGGGCAGGAAGCCCGGCGCGGGGACGACGAACCCGCCCTCGCCCTGGACGGGCTCGACGACGACGCACGCGACCTGGTCCGCGCCCACCTGCTTCTCGATGACGGCCGTCGCCCTCCGCGCGGCCTCCTCGCCCGTGATCGGGACGGGCTCGCGCAAGGGGTACGACGCGGGGACCCGGTAGACCTCGCCCGCGAACGGCCCGAAGCCGGTCTTGTAGGGCATCGCCTTGGCGGTCATCGCCATCGTCAGGTTCGTCCGGCCGTGGTACGCGTGGTCCAGCACGACGACGGCGTCGCGCCCGGTGGCCCGACGGGCGATCTTGACCGCGTTCTCCACGGCCTCGGCGCCCGAGTTGAGCAGCACGCTGCGCTTGGCGTGGTCGCCCGGGGTGAGTCGTGCGAGCGCCTCGCACACCGCCACGTACTCCTCGTACGGGGCGACCATGAAGCACGTGTGGGTCGTGCGCTCGACCTGCTCCTGGACCGCGGCGCTGACCGCCGGTGCGGCGTTGCCGACGCTCGTCACCGCGATCCCCGAGCCGAGGTCGACGAACGAGTTGCCGTCGACGTCCACGAGCACACCGCCCCCCGCGCGCTCGACGTACACGGGCAGCGTGCTCGCGACGCCGGCGGCGACGACCGCCGCGCGCCTCCGCGCGACCTCCTGCGAGCGCGGCCCGGGGACGGCGGTCCGCAGCAGCCTGCGCTGAGGGAGGTCCGGCCGGACCAGCGGGAGGCGGGACGAGACGTCGATCATGTCGACGGATCCGTGCGTCATGGCGCGATGCTAGTGCGGCGTTCGCCCGTGCGGCAGGGGCGCGGGCCACGGTTTCCGTCGGCGCATCGACGCCGAGCGCGCACGCGACGCGGCCCGACGCCCCGGCCCGGCGGACCGGCGGCCAGGGGTCTGCGGTCACGGCCCACGCCACGAGCGGGGGATGATGGGAGCACGGCCCCGACCGGGGGGCCGCCGGAACCGGGAGAGTGCATGGCGTACGCGGTCGGGCTGCTCGTGCTCGTGGTCGGCCTGCTGGTCTCGATCGCGCTGCACGAGGTCGGCCACATGGTCCCCGCGAAGCGCTTCGGCGTGCGCGTGAGCCAGTACATGGTCGGCTTCGGGCCGACCCTGTGGTCCCGCACGCGGGGCGAGACCGAGTACGGCGTCAAGGCGATCCCGCTCGGCGGCTACGTGCGGCTCGTCGGGATGTTCCCACCCGCGCACGTCGTCGGCGCGCCTCGCCGGACGGGGCGTCTCGCCGAGCTCGTCGACGCCGCGCGCGAGGCGAGCGCCGAGGAGATCCGGCCGGGGGAGGACCACCGCGCCTTCTACCGCCTGAGCACCCCGAAGAAGCTCGTCGTCATGCTCGGCGGGCCCGTCATGAACCTCCTGCTGGCGGTCGCGCTCGTCGCGCTCACGTTCCTCGGCACGGGACTGCCCGGCGCGACGACGACCGTCGCGACCGTGGGCGAGTGCGTGCTCCCGCCGGACGCGGGCCCCGACACGGCGTGCGGACCCGAGGACGCACCCGCGCCCGCCTCGCTCGCCGGTCTGCGCGAGGGCGACCGGCTCGTGTCGTACGCCGGCGTGCCGACCGAGCGGTGGGCGGACTTCCAGGCGGCGGTGCGGTCCGCGGGCGCCGAGGACCTGACGCTCGTCGTCGAGCGTGACGGGCGCGAGGTCGCGCTCGACGTGAGCCCCGTGCTCGCCGAGCGGCCGGTGTTCGACGAGGTCGGTCGGCCCGTCGTCGACGACGACGGCGACCCGGTCCTGGCGACGACGCCGTACGTCGGCCTCGCGCCGACCGTCGGCATGGTGCGGCTCCCCGCGGCCGACGTGCTGCCGTTCACGTGGGACGTCGTGCGCCAGACCGTCGGCGTGGTCGCGACGCTGCCGGCCCGCATGGTCGAGCTCGTGCAGGCGACGTTCGGGGGCGCCGAGCGCGACGCGTCGGGCGTCGTGGGCCTCGTGGGCGTCGGCCGCTTCGCGGGCGAGATCGCGGCCGAGGGCAGCGCCGACCTCGGCGTCACCTACCAGGTCGCGCGGTTCCTCCTCCTGCTCGCGTCGCTGAACGTCGCGCTGTTCGCGTTCAACCTCATCCCGCTCCCGCCGCTGGACGGCGGTCACGTGGCGGGCGCCCTGTGGGAGGGCGGGCGGCGGCAGGTCGCGCGCCTGCGCGGACGTCCCCGTCCGGCACCGGCGGACGTCGCCCGTCTCATGCCGCTCACCTACGGGGTCTTCATCGCGCTCGTGGGGATGGGGCTCCTGCTCGTGTACGCCGACATCGTGCGTCCCGTCACGCTCTGAGCGGACACGCCCCGGTCCCGCCGCACCCGCGCGGGGTCGCCTGCGTCGGACCGCCGCGGACGGGGGATACTGGGTCGGTGAGCACCCCCATCAACCTCGGCATGCCCGAGGCCCCCGCGCCCGTCCTCGCCCCCCGGCGTCCGACCCGCAAGATCAAGGTGGGCTCGCTGTGGGTCGGCGGTGACGCCCCCGTCTCGGTCCAGTCGATGACGACGACCCGGACGAGCGACGTCAACGCGACGCTCCAGCAGATCGCCGAGCTCACGGCGTCGGGCTGCGACATCGTGCGTGTCGCGTGCCCCACCGAGGAGGACGCCGCCGCGCTGCCCGTGATCGCGCGCAAGTCGCAGATCCCGGTGATCGCCGACATCCACTTCCAGCCGAAGTACGTGTTCGCGGCGATCGACGCCGGGTGCGCGGCGGTCCGCGTCAACCCTGGGAACATCCGCAAGTTCGACGACCAGGTCGGCGCGATCGCCCGGGCCGCGAAGGACGCGGGCGTGTCGATCCGCATCGGTGTCAACGCGGGCTCGCTCGACAAGCGGCTCCTCGAGAAGTACGGCAAGGCCACGCCCGAGGCGCTCGTGGAGTCCGCCGTCTGGGAGGCGTCGCTCTTCGAGGAGCACGACTTCCACGAGTTCAAGATCTCGGTCAAGCACAACGACCCGGTCGTGATGGTGCGCGCCTACGAGATGCTGTCCGAGCGGGGTGACTGGCCGCTCCACCTCGGGGTCACCGAGGCGGGTCCCGCGTTCCAGGGCACGATCAAGTCGGCGACCGCGTTCGGCGCCCTGCTCAGCAAGGGCATCGGCGACACGATCCGCGTCTCGCTCTCGGCACCGCCGGTCGAGGAGGTCAAGGTCGGCATCCAGATCCTCCAGGCGCTCAACCTGCGGCCGCGCAAGCTCGAGATCGTCTCGTGCCCGTCGTGCGGTCGGGCCCAGGTCGACGTGTACTCGCTCGCCGAGCGCGTGACCGCGGGCCTGGAGGGCATGGAGGTGCCGCTGCGCGTCGCCGTGATGGGCTGCGTCGTCAACGGCCCGGGCGAGGCGCGCGAGGCGGACCTGGGCGTCGCGTCGGGCAACGGCAAGGGTCAGATCTTCGTCAAGGGCGAGGTCATCAAGACCGTCCCGGAGTCGCAGATCGTCGAGACCCTCATCGAGGAGGCCATGCGGCTCGCCGAGACCATGGAGCCCGTCGAGGGCGCCGGGCCGGTCGTCACCGCGCGCTGACTCGCCCCTGACCACGGGCGGTCCGCGGACGCGGCACGGCAGCGCCCTGTCCGCGCCGCTGGTGCACAATCGCCGCATGGGACCGTGGGGCGTCGACGTGCGCGGCAACGGGGCCGCCGTCAACGGCGTCGACCTGCGTGAGGCGCTCGGCGTGTGCGACCGCGACCCGGTGGGCTCGGTCCTGGCGGCGTCGCGCATCGAGTCCGCGCTCGCCGACGGGGGCGACCGCGCGGGGTCGTCGCTGTGGGGGTTCCGGCGGGACGGGCGGCTCGACGCGGTGTGCTGGGCGGGCGCCAACCTCGTCCCGGTGTGCGCCGAGGGTGACGTCGAGGCGGTCGACGCGTTCGCACGCGCGGCGCTGCGTCAGGGGCGCCGGTCGTCCTCGATCGTCGGCCCGGCCTGGGCCGTGCTCGCGCTGTGGGACCGCCTCGAGCCGTCCTGGGGGACGGCACGCGAGGTCCGCCCCGACCAGCCGTCGCTCGTCCTCGACGGACCGCCGCTCGTCGAGCCCGACCCCGACGTCCGCGCCGCGCGCCCGGACGAGATCGGGATCGTGCTGCCGGCGTGCGTGCACATGTTCGTCGAGGAGGTCGGGTACTCACCCGTCGAGGGCGGGTCCACGGCGTACGAGTCGCGCGTGCGAGCACTCATCGCCGAGCAGCGCTCGTTCGTGCGCGTCGGGACGGGCGAGCGCGGTCCGCACGTCGTCTTCAAGGCCGAGCTGGGGGCCGTGACGCGACGCGTCGCGCAGGTCCAGGGCGTGTGGGTCACGCCGTCGCTGCGCGGTCGCGGGCTCGCGGCCCCGGGGATGGCGGCGGTGACCGAGCTCGCCCGCCTGCGGTTCGCGCCGAGCGTGTCCCTCTACGTCAACAGCTACAACGAGCGGGCACTGGCGACGTACCGGCGTGTGGGCTTCCGCCAGGTGGGGACGTACGCGACGGTCCTGTTCTGAGCCGCCCTGTCCTGAGCGGCCCTGTCCTGAGCCGACCGGCGACGCCCGCGACCTCCCACGCCGCCGGACGTCAGCGCAGCAGGCGTGACAGCCTGCGGTCCGCGAGCGGCTTGCCACCCGTCTGGCACGTCGCGCAGTACTGGAGCGAGCGGTCCGCGAACGACACCTCGCGGACGGTGTCCCCGCACACCGGGCACGCCTCGCCGGTCCGGCCGTGCACCTGCATCCCCCGACGCTTCGCGTCCTTGAGCTCGGCGGCGGGCCGGCCCGCGGCGGCGGCGAGGGCCTCGGTGAGCACCTCACGCGTGACGCGGTGGAGCAGGTCGACGTCCTCGCGGCTCAGCTTCGACGTCAGCGCGAACGGGCTCATGCGCGCGGCGTGCAGGATCTCGTCGGAGTACGCGTTGCCGATCCCCGCGATGGCGCGCTGGTCCCGCAGGAGGCCCTTGACCTGCTGCGACCGTGCGGCGGCCAGCCCGGCGAGGTGGTCGGCGGTGAACGCGTCGGACAACGGGTCGACGCCGAGGTCCGCGACGAGCGGCACGTCGTCAGGGTCCTCCACGAGGTGCACGGCGAGCCGCTTGCGCGTGCCGGCCTCGGTCAGGTCGAAGCCGCTGCCGTCGTCGAACGAGACGCGCAGCGCGATGGGGCTGCGCCCGGGCCGGACCGGGGTCGACGGGACCGCGTCGTACCAGCGGACCCAGCCGGCCCGGGACAGGTGCGCGAGCAGGTGCGGGCCGTCGGTCGCGAGGTCGAGCCACTTGCCGTGCCGGGCCACCCCGACGACGGGGCGCCCCACGAGGTCGGACGGCGCGGGGGAGAACGTCTTGAGGGCGCTCACCGCGCCGACCGCGACGCCCGCGACGGCGCGACCGGTCGTGCGCTCGTCGAGGAACCGCGCGAGGGCCTCGACCTCCGGGAGCTCTGGCACGGGCCCATCCTGCCGCGCGGGCCCACGCGAGGGAACGGGGGCGGTCTGCGGCGGGCGCGGGGAGCGCGCCCGGGTGCCGTGCGGACGGGCGGGTGCGCCGCGCGCCGCCACTAGGCTGACGCCCATGCTGCTGCGGATGTCGACCCTGTTCGTGCGCACCCTGCGGGAGGACCCGGCCGACGCCGAGGTGCCGAGCCACCGCCTCCTCGTCCGGGCAGGTTGCATCCGTCGCGCCGCCCCGGGTATCTACACGTGGCTCCCGCTCGGTCTGCGGGTGCTCGCGAAGGTCGAGCAGGTCGTGCGCGAGGAGATGGCCGCGATCGGCGCGCAGGAGGTCCACTTCCCGGCGCTCCTGCCGCGCGAGCCGTACGAGGCGACGGGCCGGTGGACCGAGTACGGGCCCAACCTCTTCCGCCTCCAGGACCGCAAGGAGGCCGACTACCTGCTCGCGCCCACGCACGAGGAGATGTTCACGCTCCTGGTGAAGGACCTGTACTCGTCGTACAAGGACCTCCCGCTCGCGCTCTACCAGATCCAGACCAAGTACCGGGACGAGGCTCGTCCCCGCGCGGGGCTGCTGCGCGGCCGCGAGTTCGTCATGAAGGACGCGTACTCGTTCGACGTCGACGACGCCGGGCTCGAGGCCGCCTACCAGCGTCAGCGCGAGGCGTACCAGCGGATCTTCACGCGGCTGGGGCTGGACTTCGTCGTCGTGTCGGCCGTCTCGGGGGCGATGGGCGGGTCCAAGAGCGAGGAGTTCCTCATGCCGACGCCGATCGGCGAGGACACCTTCGTCCGGTCCGCCGGCGGGTACGCGGCGAACGCCGAGGCCGTCACGACGCCCGTCCCGGACCCCGTGCCGTACGACGACGTCCCGCCGGCGCACGTCGAGGACACCCCGGACACCCCCACGATCGACACCCTCGTGGCGCTCGCGAACGAGCGGTTCGCGCGCCCCGACCGGGCGTGGACCGCGGCGGACACCCTGAAGAACGTCGTCGTCGCGCTCGAGCACCCCGACGGCGAGCGTGAGGTCGTCGTCGTCGGCGTGCCGGGCGACCGGGAGGTCGACCTGCGCCGGCTCGAGGCCGCCGTCGCGCCGGCGACGGCGGAGACCGCCGGCGAGGCGGACTTCGCGGCGCACCCCGAGCTCGTCAAGGGGTACATCGGCCCGGGCGTCCTCGGGCGCGCCAACACCGGACGCGAGGACGCCGTGCGGTACCTCCTGGACCCGCGCGTCGTCACCGGTACCCGCTGGATCACGGGGGCGGACGAGCACGGCCGGCACGTCTTCGACCTCGTCGCGGGTCGCGACTTCGTGGGTGACGGCACGATCGAGGCGGCGGACGTCCGCGCGGGTGACCCGGCCCCCGACGGGTCCGGACCGCTCGAGCTCGCGCGCGGCATCGAGATCGGCCACATCTTCCAGCTCGGCCGCAAGTACGCCGAGGCCCTGGGCCTGAAGGTCCTCGACGAGAACGGCAAGGCCGTGACCGTGACCATGGGCTCGTACGGCATCGGCGTCTCGCGCGCCGTCGCGGCGCTCGCCGAGACCAACCACGACGACGCCGGCCTCGCGTGGCCCGCGCAGGTCGCGCCGTACCACGTGCACCTCGTCGCGACGGGCAAGGACCCCGCGGTGTTCGCGGCGGCGGAGGAGCTCGCGTCGGAGCTCGTGGGCCAGGGCGTCGAGGTGCTCTACGACGACCGGCCCAAGGTCTCGCCCGGCGTGAAGTTCGCCGACGCCGAGCTGCTCGGTGCACCCGTGGTCGTCGTCGTCGGGCGCGGGCTCGCCGAGGGTGTCGTCGAGGTCCGCCTCCGCCGCGCACCGGACGGCGGGTCGGGGCGTCCCACGGGCGACCAGGTGCCCGTCGCCGACGCCGCGACGCACGTCGGCCGGCTCGTCGCGGACCTGCTGCAGGCCTGAGCCCGCCCGGGAACCACCGCTCGGGCGCTCCGTGTCGGCCCCACGGTGGTCCCGGTCTCAGGACCGCTCGGGCAGGCCCGGGAACCGCGGGACCGACCCGCTCGCGGAGGCGTCCCCCGCCGCGGCGGACGTCACGGTCAGCAGGTCGACGAGGAGGACGCGGTCGTCGCCGGGCGCACCGGCGACGAGCGAGGCGTAGTCGGTCGCGATCGCGGACTCGACGGCGTGCAGGGCGTCGGCGACCGCCGCGGCGTCGGTGTCGTCGGCGACGGCGGCGGGCAGCGGGTAGGTCGCCCGACGCGGGTCCAGGTCCGTGCCGGCGACGTCGCCCGACGTCGCCCAGGCCTGCGCCGCGGCACGGTGGCGGGCGGCGTGCGCCGCCGCTGTCGCCCGCTCGGAGTCGGCCCGTCGTGCCGCGACGACCTCCCACACGAAGCCGGCCGCGTCCTCCGCGGTCACGACCGCGGCCAGCTCCGACGGCGTGAGGGCAGGACGCGTCGGCGTGTCGACCGCTGGCCGGGACGCCTCGAGCGCGTCGACGTCGAGCCCGGCCGCGCGCGCGATCGCGTCCGCCGCGAGCAGCCGGTGGGCGGCGACGGACCCGATGAGCCGTGCCAGGCCGCCGTCGTCGACCACGGCGACGTCGGAACGAGCGGTGGAGCCGGCCTCGACGAGCACGTCGACCAGGTCCTCGACGTCCGCGGCGCTCGCGGCGGCCTCCTCGGAGGGCGACGGCGAGGGGCTCGAGCCAGGGACGGGAGCCGGCTCGTGGACACCGCCCAGCGCCTCGACGTGGGCCTCGGCTGCGTCGGCGACCCCCGCGACGAGCACGGCGACGGCCTCGGACGTCCCGTCGTCCGTCGCGACGACTGCCGCGGTCGCCGCGATCCGCTCCGCGTCGACGGCCGTGCGCTGACGCGCCGACTCGCTCGCGTCGGGGACGGGTGCGGCGGGCGGTTCCGTCTCGAGGCGCAGCGAGCACCCGGCCAGCGCGAGCGCGAGGCCGAGGGCCGTCACGACGGCGCGTCGCCCGGCCGGACGGCGACGCGCGGGCCCCCGCGGCGTGGTCGGACCGGGAGGCCCCGGTCGCGGCGCGCGCGGGCAGACGCGGGGGGAGGAGGCGGTCGGCGGCATCGCGGGTGATCCTGCCACGCCCGCCGCGCCCCGCACCGGCCCGTCGCACGCCTGTCCCCGCACTCTTGGTCCGTCGCGGGCCCGTCGCCGGGCCGTCCTCCCGCTCCGGGATCCCGTGCGAGCGTGCCGACGGCGAGCCGCACCCCCGGGAGTCGTTAGGCTGGTGGGCGACAAGTGCAGAGGGTCGTATCCGTCGGAGGCCCCGCCCTGACGAACGGGAGGCGAGCATGGTGACGTCCCAGAGCGGCCCGGCGCAGAAGGTGCGCGACGTGGTGTCCCCGGTGGTGAGCGCCGCCGGGCTCTTCCTCGAGGACGTGGAGGTGGCCCGGAGCGGACGGCGGCACGTCGTGCGCGTGGTGGTCGACCTCGACGAGGACGCCGTCGGCAGCCTCGGGTCGGACGCGCTCGCGGACGTGTCGCGCGACGTCTCCGCCGCGCTCGACCGCCACGACCCCGTGCAGGGCGAGTACGTGCTCGAGGTCTCGACGCCCGGGACGTCCCGCCCCCTGACCGAGCTGCGCCACTTCCGGCGCGCCCGCACGCGTCTCGTGCGCCTCGCGCTGCGCGACGGCCGCACCGTGAGCGGCCGGCTCGTCGACGCGGGCCCGGACGGGCTGCGCCTCGAGGGCGACTCGGGCCCCGTCGACGTCGCGCTCGACGACGTCGCTCGCGGCACCGTGGAGCTCGACTTCCGCAGCACCGAGGACGAGGAGGCCTGATGGACATCGACATGACCGCGCTCCGACTGGTCGAGCACGAGCGCGAGATCAGCCTCGACACGCTCGTCTCGGCGATCGAGCAGGCACTGCTCTCGGCGTACCACCGCACGACCGGCGCCCACCCCGACGCCCGCGTCGAGGTCGACCGGCGCACGGGGCACGTGACGGTGTGGGCGCGCGAGCGCGTCGCGGCCGAGCCGGGCGAGGACGGCGAGGCCGGACCGGTCGAGCTCGGCCCCGAGTTCGACGACACCCCCGAGGGCTTCGGTCGGGTCGCGACCTCGACGGCGCGGCAGGTGATCGTCCAGCGGCTCCGTGACGCGGAGGACGAGCAGGTCCTCGGCAGCTTCCGGGGGACCGAGGGCGAGCTCCTCGCGGGCGTCATCCAGCAGGGTCGTGACCCGCGCACGGTCCTCGTCGCCGTGCGCGGCACGGAGGCGGTGCTCCCCGCGCACGAGCAGGTGCCGACCGAGCGGTACGTCCACGGCGAGCGGCTGCGCGCCTACGTCCTCGACGTCTCCCGCGGTCCCAAGGGCCCGCAGATCACGCTCTCGCGCACCCACCCCAACCTCGTCCGGAAGCTCTTCGCCCTCGAGGTGCCCGAGGTGGCCGACGGGTCGGTCGAGATCACGGCCGTCGCGCGCGAGGCCGGTCACCGGACCAAGATCGCGGTCCGCAGCACGGTCGCGGGCCTCAACGCCAAGGGCGCCTGCATCGGCCCGATGGGTGCCCGCGTGCGCGCCGTCATGGCCGAGCTGCACGGCGAGAAGATCGACATCGTCGACCACAGCGACGACCCGGCCGAGCTGGTCGCGCACGCCCTCTCGCCCGCGCGGGTCAGCAGCGTGACCGTCGTCGACGCCGCGGCCCGGTCGGCCCGCGTCGTCGTGCCGGACTACCAGCTCTCGCTCGCGATCGGCAAGGAGGGCCAGAACGCCCGCCTGGCCGCGAAGCTGACCGGCTGGAAGATCGACATCCGCCCCGACACGGAGGTCGCCACGCCGACGGACGAGGCCTCCGGTCCCGCGTCGTGACGCGTCGGGGTAGACTGGACGACGCTGGACCGCGCGTCCGGCTCCCCGACCACGACCAGGGTGGCGCCCACGGCGTCCCGGGACCTCTCACGGGTCCGGTCCGTACGTGCGTCGGGTGCCGGGGTCGTGACCAGCGGACCGTCCTGCTGCGGGTGGTCCGGGACGCCTCGGCCGGGGGAGACCTCGCCGTCGTCGACCCGGGTCGTTCCCTCCCCGGGCGGGGTGCCTGGTTGCACCCCGACCTGCAGTGCCTCGAGCTCGCCGAACGGCGTCGAGCGCTCCCGCGTGCCCTGCGCGTCGGGTCGATCGACACGACCGCCGTACGACGTCACCTCGAGGACCGGCCCGGCCGACCGTCGGCCTGACCGGAACACCGATCATCGAGAAGGAAGCGGGTTGGAAGCCGATGGGCCCCCGATGAGTACCGACCGATGAGTACCCAGCACTAACGACGGTCCGCTCCTGTCCGGGCGGGCCGAGACAGGAGAGTTGTGGCAAAGGTCCGCGTCTACGAGCTCGCGAAGGAGCTCGGAGTCGAGAGCAAGGCCCTCATGGCCAAGCTCAACGAGATGGGCGAGTTCGTCCGGTCGGCCTCGTCGACCATCGAGCCGCCGGTCGTCCGCAGGCTGCGCGACGCCTACCCGGCCGGTGGTGGCGCGTCCGCGCCCGCCGCGAAGCCGGCTGCGTCCAAGCCGTCCCCCGCCCGCCCCGCCGCACCCGCGGCCCCCGCGGCCCCCGCGGCACCGTCCGCCCCCGCAGCGCCCTCGGCACCGAGCGCACCCGCGGCGAGCGCACCGGCCGCACCCTCGGCACCGAGCGCGCCGGCGCGCCCCGCGCCGCGCACGCCCGAGGCGCCCGCACCCGCAGAGCGTCCGGCGGCCGCCGGACCGTCGGCACCGAGCCCGGCGCCGTCGCGTCCGTCCGCGCCCACCCCGGGGCCCCGCCCCGCACCCGCAGCCCCGGCCGCGCCGTCGGCCCCGGCGGCCGGCTCGCGTCCCGGTGGCCCGCGTCCGGGTGGTCCGCGTCCCGGCAACAACCCGTTCGCGCCGAGCCAGGGCATGCCCCGGCAGGGCGGCCCCCGTCCCGGTGGTCCGCGTCCCGGCAACAACCCGTTCGCGCCGAGCCAGGGCATGCCCCGGCCCGGCGGCGGCCGTGACGGCGCCGGCGCGGGCACGGGCGACCGTCCCGGTGGGCCCCGCCCGCCGCAGGCCGGACCCGGCGGTCCGCGTCCCAACCCCGGCATGATGCCCGGCCGCACGTCGGTCGGCCGTCCGGGCGCAGGTGCCCCGGGTCGTCCCGGCGGCGCCGGAGGCGGCCGTCCGGGCGCAGGTGGCGGCGCAGGTCGTCCCGGCGGTGGCGGCGGCGGCTTCGCCGGTCGTCCCGGCGGTGGCGGCGGTCGTCCCGGCGGTGCCGGTCGCGGCAGCACGCAGGGCGCCTTCGGGCGCGCCGGCGGACGCCCCGTGCGCGGGCGGAAGTCGAAGCGCGCGAAGCGGCAGGAGTTCGAGCAGATGCAGGCGCCCTCGCTGGGCGGCGTGCAGGTCCCCCGTGGGGACGGCTCGACGGTCATCCGTCTGCGTCACGGCTCGTCGCTCAACGACTTCGCCGACAAGATCGACGCCAACCCGGCCAGCCTCGTGACGGTGCTGTTCCACCTCGGTGAGATGGCGACCGCGACGCAGTCGCTCGACGAGGACACGTTCGGCACGCTCGCGGCCGAGCTCGGCTACGTCATCGAGATGGTCTCGGCCGAGGAGGAGGACCGCGAGCTGCTCGGGTCCTTCGACATCGACCTCGACGCCGAGCTGGCGGCCGAGGGCGACGAGGACCTCACGCCGCGTCCGCCGGTCGTCACCGTCATGGGTCACGTCGACCACGGCAAGACGAAGCTCCTCGACGCGATCCGCTCGGCCGACGTCGTCGCCGGCGAGGCCGGTGGCATCACGCAGCACATCGGTGCCTACCAGGTCCACGCGCAGCACGAGGGCGCGGACCGCGCGATCACCTTCATCGACACCCCGGGTCACGAGGCGTTCACCGCCATGCGTGCGCGTGGTGCCCAGGTGACCGACATCGCGATCCTCGTCGTCGCGGCCGACGACGGCGTGATGCCGCAGACGGTCGAGGCGCTCAACCACGCGCAGTCGGCCGGTGTGCCGATCGTCGTCGCGGTCAACAAGGTCGACAAGGAGGGCGCGAACCCGGCGAAGATCCGGCAGCAGCTCACCGAGTACAACCTCGTGGCCGAGGAGTACGGCGGCGACACGATGTTCGTCGACATCTCGGCGCTCAAGCGCATGGGCATCGACGACCTCCTCGAGGCCGTCCTGCTCACCGCGGACGCGTCGCTCGACCTGCGTGCGAACGCCGACAAGGACGCCCGTGGCGTCGCCGTCGAGGCCAACCTCGACAAGGGACGCGGTGCGGTCGCGACCGTCCTCGTCCAGTCGGGCACGCTGCGCGTCGGCGACGCGATCGTGGCCGGCACGGCCCACGGTCGCGTCCGGGCGATGTTCGACGAGCACGGCGACACCGTCGCCGAGGCCACGCCGGCCCGGCCGGTCCAGGTCCTCGGCCTGACCTCGGTGCCGCGCGCCGGTGACACGTTCCTCGTGGCGCCGGACGACCGCACGGCCCGTCAGATCGCCGAGAAGCGCGAGGCCGCCGAGCGTGCGGCCCTCCTGGCGCGGCGCCGCAAGCGCATCAGCCTCGAGGACTTCACCCAGGCGCTCCAGCAGGGCAAGGTCGAGACCCTCAACCTCGTCCTCAAGGGCGACGTGTCGGGTGCGGTCGAGGCCCTCGAGGACGCGCTCCTCAAGATCGACGTGGGCGACGAGGTCGCGCTGCGGGTCATCCACCGCGGCGTCGGTGCGATCACGCAGAACGACGTCAACCTCGCGACGGTCGACAACGCCATCATCCTGGGCTTCAACGTCAAGTACGCCGAGCGCGTCGAGGACCTCGCCGAGCGCGAGGGTGTCGACGTCCGGTTCTACTCGGTCATCTACCAGGCGATCGAGGACGTCGAGGCGGCCCTCAAGGGCATGCTCAAGCCGGAGTACGAGGAGGTGCAGCTCGGCACGGCCGAGGTGCGCGAGATCTTCCGCTCCAGCAAGTTCGGGAACATCGCCGGTTCGCTCGTCCGCTCGGGCACGATCCGGCGCAACACGAAGGCTCGCGTCCTGCGCGGCGGCACCGTCGTCGCGGAGAACCTGTCCATCGAGTCGCTCAAGCGGTTCAAGGACGACGCGACCGAGGTCCGCGAGGGCTACGAGTGCGGTATCGGCCTCGGGTCGTACAACGACCTGCGCGTCGACGACGTCATCGAGACGTTCGAGATGCGGGAGAAGCCGCGCTCCTGAGGTGAGTCCGTCAGGGGGGTCGCGCGCCGCACGGTGAGGGCGCGCGGCCCCCCGACGCCCTCCTTCGTCGGGCGTCCTGCCAGGCCCACCACGGTCCGCGCGCCCCTCACCCTGCGTCGCGCCGCTGTCGTCTCACCGTGGATACCCGCACGGGGGCTGCGACAGACCCGCGCGTCGTGTTTCGTAGGTCCCTCACGTCAGTGCACGGCCCCACCACGCGTGGGGCGGAAGGTAGGTCGTCGTGGTTGATCATCCTCGGGCGCGGAAGCTGGGGGAGCGGATCCAGCAGATCGTCGCGCAGATGCTCGACACCCGGGTCAAGGACCCGCGGCTCGGGTTCGTGACCGTCACCGACGTGCGCGTGACCGGCGACCTGCAGCACGCGTCGGTGTTCTACACCGTGCTGGGCGACGACGAGGCACGCGCCGGTACCGCCGCGGCGCTCGAGAGCGCCAAGGGGCTCATCCGGTCCGAGGTCGGCAAGCAGACCGGTATCCGCCTCACGCCGACGATCGAGTTCATCGCCGACGCGCTGCCGCAGACCGCGAGCGACCTCGAGGAGGCGCTGCGTCGTGCTGCCGAGCGGGACGCCGAGGTGGCCGCACTCGCGTCGTCGGCGCAGTACGCGGGCGACGCCGACCCGTACCGCCGGCCCACCGAGGACGAGCTCGCGGACGAGGGCACCGAGGAGCGGTGAGCGACCGACGGCCGACCGCGCCGTCGGGCCTCGTCGTCGTCGACAAGCCCGGCGGCTGGACGAGCCACGACGTCGTCGCGCGCGTCCGCCGCCTCGCGGGGACGCGTCGGGTCGGCCACGCGGGGACGCTCGACCCGATGGCGACCGGGGTCCTCGTGCTCGGCGTCGAGCGTGCGACGCGCCTGCTCACCTACGTCGTCGGGGCGGACAAGGAGTACCTCGCGACGGTGCGTCTCGGGGTCACGACGACGACCGACGACGCCGAGGGCGAGACCGTCGCGACGGCCGACGCACGCCACGTCACGGACGCCGACGTGCTCGCCGCGGTCGAGCCCCTCACGGGCGAGATCCTTCAGGTGCCGTCGTCCGTCAGCGCGATCAAGGTCGACGGCCGCCGCGCGTACGCCCGCGTGCGCGCGGGCGAGGACGTCGAGCTCGCCGCGCGACCCGTGACGGTCCGCATCTTCGAGGTGCTCGACGTGCGCCCGGGCGGCGACCAGCCCGTCGTCGACGTCGACGTGCGCGTCGTGTGCAGCTCGGGCACGTACGTCCGTGCGCTCGCGCGAGACGTCGGCGCGGCGCTCGGCGTGGGCGGGCACCTGACGGCGTTGCGGCGCACCCGCGTCGGCCCCTACGGGCTGGACGTCGCGCGGACGCTCGAGCAGCTCGAGGAGGGCCTGACGGTGCTCCCGCTCGCCGACGCCGCGCGCAGGGCGTTCCCGGTGCGCGAGGTCGACGAGCGCGAGGCGTCCGCGCTCTCGCACGGACGGCGCATCGCGTCGTCGGACGTGCTGGGCACCCCCGAGGCGCCCGTCGCGGCACTCGGCCCGGACGGCACGCTCGTCGCGCTCCTCGTCGACGAGGCTGGGACGAGCCGCCCGACGCTCGTGCTGGCGCCCGCGTGAGGCGCGAGGTGGCAGGCTTGTCCCGCGGTCCGCGCAGCGGCCGGGGGACGAGCACGCGCCGAGCCGACCGCTGAGCCGACCGCCGACCCGACCGCCGAGTGGACCGCCGAACGAACACGGGAGCGCCTGTGCAGTGCTGGACCGACCTGGGGCAGGTGCCCCGGGACCTCGGCCCCTCGGTCGTCACGATCGGCAACTTCGACGGCGTCCACCGCGGGCACCGGACCGTCCTCGGGCGGATGGTCGCGACGGCGCGGTCGCACGGCTGGCGCGCGGTCGCGGTGACCTTCGACCCCCACCCCTCGCGCGTCCACCGGCCCGAGTCGGCCCCTGAGCTCCTCACCGGGACGGCCGACCGGCTCGAGCTCCTCGCCGAGACCGGTCTGGACGGCGTCCTCGTGCTGCGCTACACGCTCGAGCTCGCCCGCACGACACCCGAGGACTTCGTCCGGGAGGTGCTCGTCGAGGGGCTGGGCGCCCGGCGCGTCGTCGTCGGGCACGACGTCCGGTTCGGTCGGGACAACGCCGGGGACCTCGGCACGATGGTGGACCTCGGGCGCCGGTACGGCTTCGACGTCGACGCGCTCGACGACGTGCACGGCGACCGGCCCGGCCCCCGCAGGTGGTCCTCGACCTGGGTCCGGGAGCTGCTCGCCGAGGGCGACGTCGCGGGGGCCGCGGAGATCCTCGGCCGCCCGCACCGCGTGCGCGGCGTCGTCGTCCACGGTGACGCGCGGGGCCGCGAGCTCGGCTTCCCGACCGCCAACCTGGGGCGCACCGAGGGCATGGTCCCCGCGGACGGCGTGTACGCGGGTTGGATGCGGCGCGTGGGCAGGGACGAGGGGCTCGCGGACGGCTACTTGCCGGTCGCCGTGTCGATCGGCACGAACCCGACCTTCGACGGGGTCGAGCGGCGCGTCGAGGCGCACGTGCCGGACCGCACGGACCTGGACCTGTACGACGAGGAGGTCGTCGTCGAGCTGGTCGACCGGCTCCGCCCGACCGAGCGGTTCGACAGCGTCGAGGCGCTCGTCGCGCAGATGGCCGTCGACGTCGCCCGGACGCGCGAGCTGCTCGCGGGCGGACCGCTCGTGTTGGGGCCCCTGGCGGGCGACTGATACGATCGCTGCGCCGTCAGATCGGCCGCGGACCCAGAGCGCCCGGGTGGACATGCCCCGGAGCACCGCGCAACGACCACCAGGAGAGCCTGTGCCCCTCGACGCCGCGACCAAGCAGCGCATCATGACCGAGTACGCCACGACGCCGAACGACACGGGCTCGCCCGAGGTCCAGATCGCGCTGCTGACGCAGCGCATCAAGGACCTCACGGAGCACCTCAAGGAGCACAAGCACGACCACCACTCGCGTCGTGGCCTGCTCCTTCTCGTCGGCCAGCGTCGTCGCCTCCTCGGCTACCTGCAGAAGGTCGACATCAACCGCTACCGGAGCCTCATCGAGCGCCTCGGTCTGCGCCGCTGAACGTCCCGGACCAGCCCGGACCCCCTGAGGGTCCGGGCTGGTCCGGTGTGCAGGCCTCGTGCGCACGTCCGTCCGGTCCCCGGGGGACGGCGCACAGGGTCCGCGACCGGCCGACGTCCGTCGGCCGAGAAGTGACAACCCGCGTCCGACCCGGTGCCCGGTCCTCGGTAGTGGCTCGCGGAGCCCGGTTCGCCGGCCTCCGCGGACCTCGATCGAAGACCGTCACCCCGCGGACGCCCTTCGAGACGAGGAGGGATCCCATGGAGGGACCCGAGATCCAGTTCGCCGAGGCAGTGATCGACAACGGCCGCTTCGGCACCCGCACCGTCCGGTTCGAGACCGGCCGCCTGGCCAAGCAGGCCGCTGGTGCCGCCGTCGCCTACCTGGACGGCGAGACGATGCTCCTGTCGGCCACGACGGCCGGCAAGCACCCGCGCGAGCAGTTCGACTTCTTCCCCCTGACGGTCGACGTCGAGGAGCGCCAGTACGCCGCGGGCAAGATCCCCGGCTCGTTCTTCCGCCGCGAGGGCCGCCCGTCGACGGACGCGATCCTCGCGTGCCGCCTGATCGACCGCCCGCTGCGCCCGCTCTTCGTCAAGGGCCTGCGCAACGAGGTCCAGGTCGTCGTCACCGTCATGGCGCTGCACCCGGACGACCCGTACGACGTGCTCGCGATCAACGCCGCGTCGATGTCCACCCAGCTGTCGGGCCTGCCCTTCTCCGGCCCCGTCGGCGGTGTGCGCATCGCGCTCGTCGACGGCCAGTGGGTCGCGTTCCCGCGCTACTCCGAGCGCCAGCGTGCGACGTTCGACATGGTCGTCGCGGGCCGCGTCGTCGGTGACGACGTCGCGATCGCGATGATCGAGGCCGAGGCGCCCGAGGGTGCCTGGAACCTCATCAAGGACGAGGGCGGCCAGGCGCCGTCCGAGGACGTCGTCGCCCAGGGCCTCGACGCCGCCAAGCCGTTCATCCGGGCGCTGTGCGAGGCGCAGGCCCAGCTCGCGGCGAGCAGCGCCAAGGAGACCCAGGAGTTCCCGACCTTCCCGGACTACCAGCCGGACGCCTACGAGGCCGTCGAGTCCGCCTCGACGCAGCGCCTCGGCGAGGCGCTGAGCATCGCGGACAAGACGACGCGCAACGACCGCCTCGACGCGATCAAGGCCGAGGTCCTCGCCGAGCTCGCCGAGTCCTTCGAGGGTCGCGAGAAGGAGCTGTCCGCCGCCTACCGGTCGGTGCAGAAGAAGCTCATCCGCCAGCGCATCCTCACCGACGGGTTCCGCATCGACGGCCGCGGCCTGCGGGACATCCGCACGCTCTCGGCCGAGGTCGAGGTGCTGCCCCGCGTGCACGGCTCGGCGCTGTTCGAGCGCGGCGAGACGCAGATCCTCGGCGTCACGACGCTCAACATGCTCCGTATGGAGCAGCAGCTCGACACGCTCTCGCCCGAGACGCGCAAGCGCTACATGCACAACTACAACTTCCCGCCCTACTCGACGGGTGAGACGGGTCGCGTCGGCTCGCCGAAGCGGCGCGAGATCGGCCACGGGGCGCTCGCCGAGCGCGCGCTCATGCCGGTCCTGCCGAGCCGCGAGGAGTTCCCCTACGCGATCCGTCAGGTCTCCGAGGCCCTGAGCTCGAACGGCTCGACCTCGATGGGCTCGGTCTGCGCGTCGACCCTCTCGCTGCTCAACGCTGGCGTGCCGCTGCGTGCACCCGTCGCGGGCATCGCGATGGGCCTCGTGTCCGACACGGTGGACGGTCAGACCCGCTACGCGGCGCTGACGGACATCCTGGGCGCCGAGGACGCGTTCGGCGACATGGACTTCAAGGTGGCCGGCACGCGGGAGTTCGTCACGGCCATCCAGCTCGACACCAAGCTCGACGGCATCCCCGCGGACGTGCTCGCGGGTGCGCTGACGCAGGCCCGCGAGGCGCGCCTGCACATCCTCGACGTCATGAACGAGGCGATCGACGCCCCGGACGAGATGTCGCCGAACGCGCCGCGCGTCATCACGGTCAAGGTCCCGGTCGACAAGATCGGTGAGGTCATCGGCCCGAAGGGCAAGATGATCAACCAGATCCAGGAGGAGACCGGCGCCGACATCTCGATCGAGGACGACGGCACGGTCTACATCGGCGCGACCGACGGGCCGTCGGCCGAGGCCGCGCGGGCCGCGGTCAACGCGATCGCGAACCCGCACATGCCCGAGGTCGGGGAGCGCTTCGTCGGCACGGTCGTCAAGACGACCACGTTCGGCGCCTTCGTCTCGCTGACCCCCGGCAAGGACGGCCTGCTGCACATCTCGC
Organism: Cellulomonas carbonis; assembly: GCF_014636275.1. Classification (GTDB taxonomy): domain Bacteria; phylum Actinomycetota; class Actinomycetes; order Actinomycetales; family Cellulomonadaceae; genus Actinotalea; species Actinotalea carbonis. Next base: position 864,492 of record NZ_BMEB01000001.1, on the reverse strand, counting down.
AGATCCGTCGGCTCGTCGGCGGCAAGCGCGTCGAGAACGTCGAGGACGTGCTGTCGATCGGCCAGAAGGTCCAGGTCGAGATCGGTGAGATCGACCCCCGGGGCAAGCTCTCGCTGCACGCCGTCGTCGAGGAGGCCGCCGAGGCCGCCCCCGCCGCCGACGGCGAGGCCGGGGACCAGGCCTGAGGTGCCGCTGGATCTCCCGCTCGAGCGCCCGGGTGACCCGGGCAGCGAGCTGACCGCCGGGCAGGACGGCGGCGCCATCGTGCGCCGCTCCGTCCTGTCCGGCGGTGTCCGTGTGCTCACGGAGTCGATGCCCGGCCTGCGCTCCGCGACCGTCGGGGCGTGGGTCGGGGTCGGGTCGCGCGACGAGCGCGACGGGCACCACGGCTCGACGCACTTCCTCGAGCACCTGCTCTTCAAGGGCACCGCCCGACGCTCCGCGATGGACATCGCCGAGGCGTTCGACGCCGTCGGCGGCGAGGCGAACGCGGCCACGGGCAAGGAGCACACGTGCTACTACGCGCGGGTGCTCGACGCCGACGTGCCGATGGCCGTCGACGTGATCACCGACATGGTGACGTCCGCGACCCTCGACCCCGACGAGCTCGAGATCGAGCGCGGGGTCATCCTCGAGGAGCTCGCGATGAACGACGACGACCCGTCGGACGTCGCGCACGAGCAGTTCGCCGCCGCGGTGCTCGGGTCGCACCCGCTCGGGCGCCCCATCGGCGGGACACCCGGGTCGATCCAGGCCGTGCCGCGCGACGCCGTCGCCGCGCACTACGCCGAGCACTACCGGCCGAGAACACTCGTCGTCACGGCGGCGGGTGGGGTCGACCACGACGCGCTCTGCGCGCAGGTCGAGGGTGCGCTGGCCGCAGGCGGCTGGGACCTCGCGTCCGACGCGACGCCGGTGGGTCGCCGCCCCACCGTCACCCCGACGACCGGTGACCACGAGACGCTGCCGACGGCCGGGACCGAGCTGACCATCCACCGCACCACCGAGCAGGCGAACGTCGTCCTGGGGGGCGTGGGACTCACGGCCACCGACGACCGCCGCTTCGTGCTGTCGGTGCTCAGCGCCGCGCTGGGCGGCGGCATGTCGTCGCGGCTCTTCCAGGAGATCCGCGAGCGGCGGGGCCTCGCGTACTCCGTCTACTGCTTCGCGTCGAGCCACGCCGACACGGGGGTGTTCGGCCTCTACGCCGGCTGCACGCCCGCGAAGGTCGACGAGGTGCTCGCGCTCCTGCACGCCGAGTGGGACCGTCTCGCCGACAGCGGGATCACCGCGGCGGAGCTCGAGCGCAGCATCGGGCAGCTGTCCGGCGGGCTCGTCCTGGGCCTCGAGGACAGCGGATCGCGCATGACGCGACTCGGGAAGGCCGAGCTGGTCCACGGCGAGCTGCTGTCGCAGGACGAGACGCTCGACCGCATCCGGTCGGTGACGGCTGCGCAGGTCCAGGAGCTCGCCGCCGAGCTCGCCGCGCGACCCCGTTCGGTCGTGCGCGTCGGCCCGTTCGGCGGCTGACCGGGCACGGACTAGGGTCGGTGCCCGTGAACGCGCTCCCGTCCATCAAGGTCGCCGTCCTCGGTGCCGGCGGCCGCATGGGTCGCACGGTGTGCGACGCCGTGGAGGCCGCCCCGGGGCTCGAGCTCGTGGCCCGGCTGGATCACGACGACGACGTCGCCGGCGCCGCCGTTGCGGACGTCGCGGTCGACTTCACGGTCCCCTCGGCGACCGAGGCCAACGTCCACGCGCTCGTGGACCTCGGCGTGCACGCCGTCGTCGGGACGACCGGCTGGGACGCGGACTCCCTCGCCCGGGTCGAGCGTCGGCTCGCCACGCAGCCCACGGTCGGCGTGCTCGTCGCCCCGAACTTCGCCCTCGGCGCGGTGCTCGCGATGGTGTTCGCCGCGAAGGCGGCGCGCTGGTTCGAGTCGGTCGAGGTCGTCGAGCTGCACCACCCGGACAAGGTCGACGCCCCGAGCGGGACCGCGCGCCACACCGCCGCGGCGGTCGCACGTGCGCGCCGCGACGCGGGCCTCGGCCCCGGTCCCGACGCGACGGCGCAGTCCCTCGACGGCGCGCGCGGTGCGGTCGTCGACGGTGTGCACGTCCACGCCGTGCGCCTGCGGGGGCTCGTCGCGCACGAGGAGATCCTGCTCGGCAACCCCGGCGAGCAGCTGACCATCCGGCACGACTCGTTCGACCGCGTCTCGTTCATGCCCGGCGTGCTGCACGCCGTCCGCACGCTCCCGGGCCGGCCGGGCCTCACCGTCGGGCTCGAGAACCTGTTGGACCTCGGCTGATGCGACGTGGCCTCCTCGCGGCCCTCGCGCTGAGCGCCCTGCTCCTCGTGTACGTCGTCGCCGTCGCCGGGCGCGGCGTCGCGCTGGTCCGGACCGGCGAGCCCGTCGGCGTGGCGATGGGTGCCGGCGTCCTGGTCCTGCCCGTCCTGGGTCTGTGGCTGCTGTGGCGCGAGTGGCGGCTCGCCGCGGACGTCCAGCGCATGGCGGACGAGCTCGCGCGGGCGGGTGCGCTGCCCGTCGACGACCTTCCGCGCTCGCCGGGCGGCCGGGTCGACCGCGCCGCGGCCGACGCGGCGTTCGCCGTCGCGCGGGACGACGTGGACCGGGCGCCGGGGGAGTGGGCGACGTGGTTCCGCCTCGGCTTCGCGTACGACGCCGCGGGCGACCGCCGTCGCGCGCGCGAGGCGCTGCGCACGGCGGCCCGGCTGCGTCGTGGCGAGTCGCGGGGACCGGCGGGCCCCGCGGCCTGAGGACCGGTCCCGACCGTCCGGGTCAGATCTCGGCCTCCCAGCGGGCCTCCGCGACGGTCCGCGTGCCGCCGTCGGGACCGGACGCGAGTTCGCGCCGCGCGCCGTCGGGGCCGAGCCCCGCCCCGGCGAGGAAGCGCCCGCGAGGCTCGTCCCCCTCGAGCACCCACGTCACGAGCCGGGTGGCACCCCTCTCGCGGGCGAGGTCCACGCACGCGGCGAGCAGACGCGACCCGTGACCGCCCCGGCGGTGGTCGGGGTCGACCTCGAGGGCCAGCAGCTGGACGGCGTCGCCGTCCGGGGCCGACGCCACGAAGCCGACGACGCGCGGCCCGGCGCACGCCACGAGGACGCGGTGCGCGGGGGACGGCGGGGCGACGATCGCCTGCTCCCACTGCCGCCGCACCGCCTCCTCGTCGACCGCGTCGAGCGTCTCGGAGCCGAGGAGCTCGCCGTGGTCGGTGCGCCACGCGACGAGCTGGATGCGCGCGACGTCCGTCTCGTCCCCGGGGGTCGCGGGACGGACGGAGACGTCGGCGGTCTCGCGGAAGAGGGCCATGGCGCGCAGGCTACAGCGCGGTCCGGGAGGACCCTGCCGCCGGGGACGTCGGACGCCGGGCCTCAGGTCAGCGCGCGGAGCACCGCGGCGACCACCGCGGCCAGGACGACGACGACGACGAACGGCGCCCGCAGCGCGAGCGCCACCGCGGCCACGAGGACCGCGACGAGGCGTGCGTCGGCGACGACCGCGCCGTCGGTGGTCGCCGACTGGACCGCGACGAGCGCCCCGAGCAGCGCGACGGTGACGAGCGAGGCGATCCGGGCGACCCGCGGGTGGGCGAGCCAGTGCTCGGGCACGCGGTGACCCACGAGCTTGACTGCGAAGCACGCGGCGGCCGCGGCGAGGACCGCGACCCAGGTACCTCCGGGGCTCACGCCGTCCTCCCCAGCCGAGGGGACGCCGCCGGGGTGCGCCAGCCCGCGAGGACCGCGACCGCCGCCGCCGCGAGCACGGGCACGCCCGCGGGTGCCACGGGCGTCAGGACGAGCGCGACGACGGCCGCCGCCGCGGCGACCAGGCGCGCCGAGCGGCTCGCGAGCCGAGGCCACACCAGCCCGAGGAACGCCGCCGCCGCGGCCGCGTCCAGCCCCCAGCGGCGCGGGTCGCCGAGGGCGTCGCCCACGACCGCACCCACGACGGTGAACACGTTCCACAGCGCGAGCACGCCGAGCCCGGTCCACCAGAAGCCCGCCCGGGCCGTCGCCGCGTCGGGCTGCGCCTGGGCGACCGCCGTGGACTCGTCGATCGTCACGTGCGCGGCTGCGAGCCCACGCAGCCCGCGTGCCCGCAGCAGCGGGGCGAGCACCGCGCCGTAGAGCGCGTTGCGCGCACCGAGCAGGGCGGCGGTCGCGACGGCCGCCACCCCCGAGCCACCTGCGCCGAGGACGCCGATGAACGCGAACTGCGACCCGCCCGTGAACATGAGGAGGCTGAGCGCGACGGTCTGCGCGAGGTCGAGGCCCGCCGCGACCGACAGCGCGCCGAAGGACACGCCGTACACGCCCGTGGCGAGCGACACCGATGCGGCCTGCCGCGCGGCCGCCCGCCGTCGGGAGCCCAGCTCCTCGACCGGCTGCTCGACGGGCTCCTCGACCGACCCCTCTCCGTGCGGCGCCGTCACAGGGCGACGTAGAGGGACTCGAGGTACTCCTCGATCCCGGCCTCGCCACCCTCGCGGCCGAGGCCCGAGGACTTCACCCCGCCGAACGGCGCGCTCGCGTCGGAGACCATGCCGCGGTTGATGCCGAGCATGCCCGCCTCGATCCGCTCGGCGACCCGGAAGACCCGGTCGACGTCGCGCGTGTAGGCGTACGCCACGAGCCCGTACTCGGTCCCGTTCGCGAGCGCGAGCGCCTCGTCCTCGGAGGTGAACGTGACGACGGGCGCGACGGGTCCGAAGACCTCCTCCTGGACGGCGCGCGCGCCCGGGTCGACGCCGGCGAGCACCGTCGGGCGGAAGAAGTGCCCGGGCAGGTCGGCCGCCGGGGGCCGGTCGCCGCCGACGAGCACGCGTGCGCCGCCGTCGACCGCCTGGGCGACGACCTCCTCCACGCGGTCCACCGCCTTGCGCTCGATGAGCGGCCCGACCGTCGTGCCCGGGGCGTACCCGGGGCCGACGACGAGGTCGTCGAACGCCGCGGCGAGGCCGCGGGCGAACTCGTCGGCGACGGACTCGTGAACGAGGAAGCGGTTGGCCGCGACGCACGTCTGCCCCGCGTTGCGCATCTTCGCCTGGACCGCGCCCTGCACCGCCGCCGGCACGTCCGCGTCCTCGAAGACGAGGAACGGCGCGTTGCCGCCGAGCTCCATCGAGGTCCGCAGGACGCCGTGCGCGGCACCGCGCAGGAGGACACGCCCGACCTCGGTCGAGCCCGTGAAGGAGAGCTTGCGCAGGCGCGGGTCGGCGAGCAGCGGGTCGACGAGCGCCCCGGAGGAGCTCGTGGGGACGACGTTCACGACGCCGGCCGGCAGGCCGCGCTCCACGAGCTCGGCGCGCACGACCTCCGCGAAGAGCGCGGTGGTCAGCGGCGTCAGGCCCGCAGGCTTGACGACGACCGTGCAGCCCGCGGCGAGGGCCGGCGCGATCTTCCGCGTCGCCATCGCGAGCGGGAAGTTCCACGGGGTGATCAGGAGCGCCGGTCCGACACCCCGGCGCAGCACGAGCTGGTGGTTCGCCCCGCCGGGGGCCGTCCGCGCGAGGCCGCCGACCCGCACCGCCTGCTCGGAGTACCACCGGACGAACTCGGCCCCGTAGGTCACCTCCGCACGGGACTCGGCGAGCGGCTTGCCACCCTCGGCGGTGATCACCGCGGCGAACTCGTCGATGCGCGCGGTCACGGTCTCGAACACGGAGCGCAGGAGCTCGGCGCGCTCGCGCGGCGCGACCGCGCGCCACGCGGGCATCGCGGCGTCCGCGGCGGCCAGGGCGGCGAGCCCGTCCTCGGGCGTGCCGTCGGCGACCTCGGTCAGCACCTCACCGGTCGCGGGGTCGTGGACCGCGAAGGTCGCCCCGCCGCTCGCGGGCCGCCACCGGCCGTCGACCAGGACACCGGTCGGGAGCCGCTCGGGCGAGAAGGGCAGGGCCGGTGCGGGGTGCGTCGTCGCCATGGGCGCCAGTATGGACCCGGGCAGCGGCGCCTAGCATCGGGCGCGTGGGACGTCTCGGGCTCGTCTGGGCGCAGTCGCGCGACGGCTGGATCGGTGCCGACGGCGGGATGCCCTGGCACGTGCCCGAGGACCTCGCGCACTTCCGACGCCTCACGCTGGGCAGCCCCGTGATCATGGGCCGGGCGACCTGGGACGCGCTGCCCGACCGGTCACGACCGCTGCCGGGCCGGGAGAACCTCGTGCTCAGCCGCCGACCCGACCTCGAGCTCGACGGGGCGCGCGTCGTCGGGTCGGTCGAGGCCGCCCTGGAGGCGGTCGGCGACCGGGACGCGTGGGGCATCGGCGGCGCCCAGGTGCTCGAGGCGCTCCTGCCCGCGGCCGACGTCCTCGTCGTCACCGACCTCGACCTCGACGTCGCCGGCGACACGCCCGCACCCGCGCTCGACGCCACGTGGTGCACCGTCCGGTGCGAGCCCGCCTCCGGCTGGGCCCGGTCCGTCGGGGGCGTCCGGTACCGGATCCGCACGCTGCGCCACGCCGGGTGACCTCGTGGGCGCCGGGCGCACCGGGCGTGTCGCGACGGTAGTTTGTCGCCCATGGTGCCGACCACCCCCGCACGACCGTTCGGCGCGGTGCTGACCGCGATGGTGACCCCGATGACCGCCGACGGCGCCGTCGACCTGGACGCTGCGGCCCGCCTCGCGACGCACCTCGTCGACCACGGCCACGACGGGCTCGTGCTCAACGGCACCACGGGGGAGGCGCCCACGACGCACGCCCCCGAGAAGGCCGACCTGGTCCGCGCCGTGGTCGCGGCCGTCGGTGACCGCGCCGTCGTCGTCGCGGGCGCAGGGTCGAACGACACCGCGCACGCGGTCCGCATGGCCGAGCAGGCCGCCGAGGCGGGCGCGCACGGCCTGCTCGTCGTCACGCCCTACTACTCGCGCCCGTCGCAGGAGGGCGTCTACCTCCACACCCGCACGGTGGTCGAGGCGACGGACCTGCCCGTGATGCTGTACGACGTGCCCGGCCGGACCGTCGTGCGCTACTCCGACGAGACGCTCGACCGGCTCGCGTCGGACGACCGGGTCGTCGCCGTCAAGGACGCGACGGGCGACGTGTACGGCTCGCTCGCGCGCATGCGCCGCACGGGCCTCGCGTGGTACTCGGGCGACGACCCGCTCAACCTGGCGTTCCTCGCGCACGGCGCCGCGGGCGTCGTCAGCATGGCCGGCCACCTCGTGGGCGACCTGCTCGCCGAGCTCGTCCGGTGCGCCGACGCGGGCGACCTCGTCGCCGCGCGTGAGGTGTTCGCCCGCGCGATGCCCGCGATCGACCTCGTCTGCGCGAGCGGCAACGGCGCCCTGCGCTCCAAGCTCACCCTGTGGCTCCTGGGACTCATCCCGGAGCCCACCATGCGGCTGCCCCACGCACCCGCCGACCCGAACGAGGTCGAGGAGGTCCGCGCGGCGCTCGCCGCCGCCGGCCTGCTCGCGACCCAGGAGGCCTGATGTCCCACCCGCACCCCGAGCTCGGTCTGCCCCCCGTCCTGCCGAAGGGCGGTCTGCGCGTCGTCGCGCTCGGCGGGCTCGGCGAGATCGGCCGGAACATGGCGGTGCTCGAGCACGAGGGCCGCCTGCTCATCATCGACTGCGGCGTCCTCTTCCCCGAGGACCACCAGCCGGGCGTCGACCTGATCCTCCCCGACTTCGACTACATCGCGGACCGCATGGACGACGTCGAGGCGGTCGTGCTCACGCACGGCCACGAGGACCACATCGGGGCCGTCCCGTACCTCCTGCGGCTCCGCAAGGACATCCCGGTCGTGGGCTCCCAGCTCACGCTCGCGTTCGTCGAGGCGAAGCTCAAGGAGCACCGGATCACGCCGTTCACCCTCGCCGTGAAGGAGGGGCAGCGGGAGAGCTTCGGGCCCTTCGACTGCGAGTTCGTCGCCGTGAACCACTCGATCCCCGACGCGCTCGCCGTCGCGGTCCGCACCGCCGCCGGGACGGTCCTGCACACGGGCGACTTCAAGATGGACCAGCTGCCGCTCGACGGCCGCATCACGGACCTGCGCGCGTTCGCACGCCTCGGCGAGGAGGGCGTCGACCTCTTCATGGTCGACTCGACCAACGCCGAGGTGCCGGGGTTCACGACGCACGAGCGCGAGATCGGCCCGGTCCTCGACAACGTCTTCGCCGCCGCGGACAAGCGGATCATCGTCGCGTCGTTCGCCTCGCACGTGCACCGCGTGCAGCAGGTCATGGACGCGGCTCACGCGCACGGGCGCAAGGTGGCGCTGGTCGGCCGGTCGATGGTGCGCAACATGGGCATCGCCGCCGAGCTGGGCTACCTCACGGTGCCCGACGGCGTCCTCGTCGACGTCAAGCAGGTCGACGACCTGCCTGCCGACCAGGTCGTGCTCATGTGCACGGGGTCGCAGGGCGAGCCCATGGCGGCCCTCTCGCGGATGGCCAACCGCGACCACCGCGTCGAGGTCGGTCACGGCGACACCGTGATCCTCGCGTCGTCCATGATCCCCGGGAACGAGAACGCGGTGTTCCGGGTCATCAACGGCCTCATGCGGCTCGGTGCGACGGTCGTGCACCAGGGGAACGCCCGGGTCCACGTCTCGGGTCACGCGAGCGCGGGCGAGCTCCTCTACTGCTACAACATCCTGCGCCCGCGCAACGTCATGCCCGTGCACGGCGAGGTCCGTCACCTCGTGGCGAACGGCGCGATCGCGGTCCGGTCGGGCGTGCCCGCCGACCGCGTGGTGCTCGCCGAGGACGGCGTCGTGGTCGACCTCGTGGACGGCCGCGCGAGCGTCGTCGGCGCCGTCCCGTGCGGCTACGTGTACGTCGACGGCTCGAGCGTCGGCACGATCACCGACGCCGAGCTCAAGGACCGCCGGATCCTCGGCGAGGAGGGCTTCATCTCGATCTTCGCGGTCGTGGACTCCGCGACCGGCAAGGTGCTCGCCGGCCCGCAGATCCAGGCGCGCGGCTTCGCGGAGGACGACGCGGTCTTCGAGTCGATCCAGCCCGACGTGACCCGTGCGCTCGAGGAGGCGGCGATGGGCGGGAGTGCGGACGTGCACCAGCTCCAGCAGGTCATGCGGCGCGTGGTCGGGCGCTGGGTGTCCAACCGCCTGCGCCGCCGGCCGATGATCATCCCGGTGGTCGTCGAGGCCTGAGGACCTTCTGCGCGACGGCGTCCCACGTCAGGCGCGGGACGCCACCACGGCGCGGAGGGCCCCGAGCAGCTCGGCCTGCTGGTCGACGCCCTCCTCGACGGAGCGCGGCGGCGGCGGGCTCGACACCACGTGACACGCACCACCGACACGGCGGGCGCTGCGCCTGCCGTGCCCTTCGGGACGCCGCCGGTACCGTGACCCGCATGGCGACACGCACCCCCACCGGACGCACGACGCAGGCCAGGACCTCGGGGTCCCGTGCCGGTGCGCCGCGTCCGGCCGGGTCGAGCCGCCCCGCGGGCCGGGGAGCGCCGGCCGCGCCGCCGCAGCGCTCGCTCCCCGCGCGGATCGTGCGCGGCGTGTGGATGGGATCGGCCCACGTCGTCGGCGGGTCGGCACGGCGGATCGGGCGCGGCGCGCGCGACCTGGACCCGGCGCACCGCCGTGACGGCGTCGCGTTCGCGCTGCTCGGCTTCGCGGTCGTCGTCGCCGCACGCGAGTGGTGGGGCCTGTCCGGGTCGGCCGGGGACGTGATCCACGCGGTGGTCGCCGGCACGCTCGGGGTGGTCGGCGTCGCGGTCCCGCTCTTCCTCCTGTGGGGTGCGGTGCGCCTCATGCGGCACCCCGACCGCGTCGACGCGAACGGGCGCATGGTCATCGGCCTGACCGCCGTCGTCATGTCGGTCGCAGGCCTGGTGCACCTCGCGGCGGACCTGCCGTCCCCGCGGGACGGGTTCGGGCCCGTCCGGGCCGCCGGCGGGGTGATCGGCTACGTGGTCGCGGCCCCGCTCGAGGCGCTCGTCACGGCGTGGGTGACCGTCCCCCTCCTGGTGCTCCTGGGCCTGTTCGGCCTGCTCGTGGTGACGGCGACGCCGGTCCACCAGGTCGTGCCGCGCCTGCGGTCGGCGTACCACCGGCTCACCGGTGGACGCGGCACCCGGGAGGCGCAGGACGACGGCGAGGGCGAGTCGCTCGCGGACCTGCCGACGCTCGCGCAGCAGCAGGAGACCGGCAAGCCGCGCCGACGCCGCCTGCGGGCCCCGCGCGCCGAGGACGGCGCGGCACCCGAGGTCGGCGCCTACTCCGGCGACGAGGCCTTCGAGGCCGCCGCGCTCACCGAGACCGTGGCCGCGCCGCCCGACGACGCCGCCCCGGTCGACGACCAGGACGACGTCGTCACCACGGTCGTGGCCGCGGCACCCGAGCGGGCGGTGCGCGAGCTCGTCGCGCCCGAGCCGACCCCGGTCCCGCGCGGCGAGCAGCCCATGCTCTCCGGGGACGTCGTCTACACCCTCCCGGCCGAGGCGCTCCTCGCCAAGGGCATGCCGCACAAGGTGCGCTCGGCGGCCAACGACCGCGTCGTCGAGGCGCTGACCGGCGTCTTCGAGCAGTTCGAGATCGACGCGCAGGTCACGGGATTCACGCGCGGGCCGACCGTCACGCGCTACGAGGTCGAGCTCGGCCAGGGCGTCAAGGTCGAGCGCGTGACCGCCCTGGGCCGGAACATCTCGTACGCCGTCGCGAGCGCCGACGTCCGCATCCTCTCGCCCATCCCGGGCAAGTCAGCCATCGGCATCGAGATCCCCAACACCGACCGCGAGACGGTCTCGCTCGGCGACGTGCTGCGGTCGTCCGTGGCGCGACGCAGCGAGCACCCGATGGTGATCGGCGTCGGGAAGGACGTCGAGGGCGGCTACGTCGTCGCGAACCTCGCGAAGATGCCGCACCTGCTCGTCGCGGGCGCGACCGGCGCGGGCAAGTCGAGCTTCGTGAACTCGATGATCACGTCGATCCTCATGCGGTCGACGCCCGACGAGGTGCGGATGATCCTCGTCGACCCCAAGCGCGTCGAGCTCACGCTCTACGAGGGCATCCCCCACCTCATCACGCCGATCATCACGAATCCCAAGAAGGCGGCGGAGGCGCTCGAGTGGGTCGTGCGCGAGATGGAGTCGCGGTACGACGACCTCGCGCTGTTCGGCTACAAGCACATCGACGACTTCAACGCCGGTGTCCGCTCGGGCAAGGTCAAGCCGCTGCCCGGGAGCGAGCGCAAGATCGCGCCGTACCCCTACCTGCTCGTCATCGTCGACGAGCTCGCGGACCTCATGATGGTCGCCCCGCGCGACGTCGAGGCGTCGATCCAGCGCATCACGCAGCTCGCGCGCGCGGCCGGGATCCACCTCGTCCTCGCGACGCAGCGGCCGAGCGTCGACGTCGTGACCGGCCTGATCAAGGCGAACGTCCCCTCGCGGCTCGCGTTCGCGACGTCGTCGCTGACGGACTCGCGCGTCGTGCTCGACCAGCCCGGCGCGGAGAAGCTCATCGGCCAGGGCGACGCCCTCTTCCTGCCGATGGGCGCCGCGAAGCCCATGCGCGTCCAGGGCGCCTGGGTCGCCGAGAGCGAGATCCACGCCGTCGTCGACCACGTCAAGGCGCAGCTCAAGCCGACCTACCGCGAGGACGTCGCGGCACCCGTCGCCAAGAAGCAGGTCGACGAGGACATCGGCGACGACCTCGACCTGCTCCTGCAGGCCGCCGAGCTCGTCGTCACCACCCAGTTCGGGTCGACGTCGATGCTCCAGCGCAAGCTGCGGGTCGGGTTCGCCAAGGCCGGACGGCTCATGGACCTGCTCGAGTCGCGCGAGATCGTGGGCCCGTCGGAGGGCTCCAAGGCCCGTGACGTCCTCGTCCAGCCCGACGACCTGCCGGCGACGCTCGCGATGCTGCGCGGTGAGCCGGCCACGACCGCTCATGAGGAGCCCCCGCTGACCGATGGTGACGGCGTGCACAGCGACGCCGACACCGACGACGGTCAGCGATGGGACCCGACGGGAGGCTGAGTGCCGGCGCCGTCGTCCCGACGGTGACCGCACTCATCCTGCTGATCGTCCTGGGGCTCGTCCTCACCTGGGCGTCCCGCCGCGCCGCGCACGCCGCGCGACGGCGTGACGCCCGCATCGCCGACCTCGAGCGCCACCTCCGGGCCGTCCTCGACGGCACCCGCGACGCGGTGCTCGTCCACGCCGACGACGGCGGCGTCATCGCCGCAGGTGCCGCGGCGGCCGCTCTCCTCGACGTCCCCGTCGAGCAGGTGCTCGGGGTGCCCGTCGCCGAGCTGCCCGTGGCGTGGGTGACCGACGACGGCTCGCGCGTCGACCCGGCGACCGTGTTCGCGCGGGACGTGCACGTCGGACCGGCCTCGCGCCCGCCGACCGTCGTCGGCGCCGTCCCCGCGACCGGGGCCCCGGTGCGCTGGGTCCAGGTGAGCACCGAGGCCGTCAGCACGCCCGACGGCCGACGCGAGCTCGTCACCTCCTTCAGCGACCAGACCGGTCCGCGCGAGATCCGTGCCGCGCTCGCCCGCTCGGAGAAGCAGTTCCAGGCCGCGATGGAGAACGCCCCGATCGGCATGGCCCTGCTCGACCCGCGCTGGCGCCTCGAGCAGGTCAACGCCGCGCTCGCCCAGCTCCTCGGCACGACCCCCGAGGCCTTGCGCGGACGCGACCTGTCGGCGCTCTCGCACCCCGAGGACCGCGCGACCGAACGGTCGGCGGTGCACCGGCTCTTGTCGGGCGAGGCCCAGCGGTTCAGCACCGAGAAGCGCTACCTGCGGACCGACGGCCAGACCGTCTGGGCGGTGCTCGACGTCGTGCTCGTGCGCACCGAGCACGGCGCCCCCGAGACGTTCGTCGCCCAGGTCCGGGACGTGACGGAGGCGCGCCTCCAGGCGGAGATGCTCGCGCACCGCGCGATGCACGACCCGCTCACGGGCCTCGCCAACCGTGCCCACATGCACGAGGTCCTGACCCGCGCGCTCGACCACCCCGACGCGTCGGGACGCGTCGCGCTGCTGCTCGTCGACCTCGACGAGTTCAAGCAGATCAACGACCGGTTCGGTCACCCGACGGGCGACGAGGTCCTCGTGCACGTCGGCGGCGTGCTCCGGGCCGCGACCGCGGGCCGCGGGACCGTCGCACGGCTCGGCGGTGACGAGTTCGTCGTCGTCGTCGAGGACCCGGACGCGGCACGCGTCGCGTTCGAGATCGCGGGCAGCATCCACACGGCGCTGCGCAACCCGATCCGCACGCAGCGGCGTCGCCTCCCCGTCGGCGCGAGCGTCGGCGTCGCCGTCGCGGACGCCGGGCTCACCGCGGGCGGCGCGCCCGCGGTGCTCGCCGCCGCCGACACCGCGCTGTACCGCGCGAAGGCCGCGGGCAAGCACCGGACCGAGGTCTGGGAGCCCTCGATGGGCTCGTCGGCGGGCACGCGCCACGGCGCCGCGGCCGAGCTGCAGGCCGCGATCGACGCCGGTCAGCTCCTGCTGCACTACCAGCCGACGGTCGACCTCTCCACGGGCGACGTCGTCGGCCACGAGGCGCTCGTGCGCTGGCAGCACCCCGAGCGCGGCCTCCTGCTGCCCGGGGCGTTCCTCGCCACGGTCGACGAGACGGGTCTCGGCGCCGCGCTCGGCGCGACGGTGATCCGGCAGGCGGTGCAGTACCTCGCCCGCACGGCCGACCTGGGTCGCTGGGTCTCGGTCAACGTCTCGGCGCGTCACCTGGGCGACGGCGAGTTCGTGCGCATGGTCGTCGAGGAGGTGCGCGCCCACGGGATCGCGCAGGGCCGACTCGTCGTCGAGCTCGTGGAGTCCGAGCTCGGCGAGCCGGGCTCGCGCACGCGCCACGACATCGACGAGCTGCGGGCCGCCGGCGTGCCGGTGCTCCTGGACGACTTCGGCACCGGAGCGGCCCCGCTCGCGTACCTGCGGGACCTGCCGGTCGACGGCGTCAAGCTCGACATGTCGTACGCCGCGGGCATCCCGGACGACCCCGCGGCGACCCGCGTGATCCTCGGTCTCGGCGCGATGGCGCAGCACATGGACATGGTCACGATCGCGGCCGGGATCGAGACGGCCGCGCAGGCCCAGCTGCTCCAGCGCAGCGGCTGGCGGTACGGCCAGGGCTGGTTCTTCGGCGCGGGGCAGTCGGAGCCCGTGCAGCAGCTGACGCACCTGCCTGCGACGGACGAGCCGGGCCCCGATGCGGGCCCGCAGGACCCGGGACAGGCCGGGCGGCCCGCCGTCGACCCGCCCGCGGCAACCGTTGCCGGTCCGTCCGGTCCGTCGCCCCGGCCCGCCGGTCCGTCCGGTCCGTCGCCCCGGCCCGCCGGTCCGTCCGGTCCGTCGCCCCGGCCCGCCGGTCCGCCCGCGGCGTCGACGCCCCCGGCCGTCGTGCCGGGCCGCGGCGGTCCTGTGACGGGGACGTCCGACGCGGTCCCGCAGCAGCGCGCACCGGCCGGGATGCGGATCCCGGTCCTGGAGCCGCTCGACGGCTGAGGGCCGCGTCAGCCGACGGGGCGCGCGACCACGACCGGGGCGTCCCCGGTGGGCGTCGGCGGGGAGAGCCGCTCGGGTGCCGCCTGGCCGACGACCTCGGCGACCCTCCCGTGACGCGCGGCGAGCGCTTGCGGGTCGAGCGAGCCGAGCGCCGTGCCCGTCGCGGTGCTCGGGAGCGGGTGCACGCGGTGGCCTCCGGCACGGTCGACCGTGAGCGCGGTCCAGCCGACGGCGCTCACGGTGGGCGGGCCGTCGGGCGGCACGGTGAACGTCGCGCTGAGCAGGAGACCCGAGTCCGTCCGCGCCGAGCAGCACGCGGCGTCCTGGTTGGACAGCATGTTGCCCAGGCCGTGGGCGACCCACATCCCCTCGCCGTGCGGACCACCGGCGAGCAGCTCGACGGGCTGGGGGACGTGCGCGTGGTGCCCGATGAGCAGGTCGACGACGCCCGAGGCGGCCAGGCCGGTGGCGATGCGCGTCTGCTCGTCGGTCGGCTCGGAGACGTACTCGACGCAGCAGTGCACGCTCGCGACGACGACGTCCGCGCCCGCGGCGCGGGCGCGCGTCGCGGCGTCGACGAGCTGGGCGGTGTCGATGAGGCGCACGCTGAACGGCGCATCGGCGGGGATCGGCAGGCCGTTCGTGCCGTAGGTCGCCGCGAGGTGCGCGACGCGCACGGTGCGGTCCCCGCGGACCAGCTCGTACACCTGGGGTGAGTCGGCCTCCTGGGCCGTGCGCGCGGTCCCGACGTGGCCCAGGCCCGCGGCGTCGAGCGCGTCGAGGGTCGCGACGACCCCCGCCCGTCCTCGGTCCAGGCTGTGGTTCGACGCGGTCGAGCAGCCGTCCCAGCCCGCCTCCTGCAGGTCGCGCGCGAGCTCGACGGGTGCGCCGAACACCGGGTACCCGGACGGCGCGGTGCCGTCCGGGGCGATCGGGACCTCCAGGTGGCACAGCGCGAGGTCGGCGCCGCCGACCCACGGGTTCATCGGGTCGAGCAGCGGCGAGAAGTCGTAGCCGGCCCCGGACGCGGACGCCGAGCGGAGGACGGGCTGATGCGGCAGGACGTCGCCCGCCGCGACGAGAGTCAGGTCGAACGGCTCGGGCGTCGGCGTCGGCGTGGGCGTGGGGGTGGTCGTCTCCGGTGCCGGCGCCTCCTCGGTCGGTGCCCCGACCGCCGACGGCGACGTCGGCGCGTGTGTGCCGAGCACGTCCGTGGCGGCCAGTGCGCCGGCGGTCGCCGTCGCGAGGCACACCACGAGGGCGAGGGTCACCGGCAGCGTCGCAGCGCGGCGACGCGGGGCCCGGGCGTGGCGCGTCACGCCGCGACACTACCTCCGCACGTCCCGCGGACCGCTGCGGTGCGGTCCGGTGACGCGCCGTAGGGTGGGCCCGTGGCGAGCGCGGCACCGGTGTGGAACCTGGCGAACGGCGTCACCGTCGCGCGCATCGCGCTCGTGCCGGTGGTCGCGGTGGCCCTCCTGCTCGACGACGGGAGCGGTGCCTGGCGCTGGGTCGCGGCCGGGTGCTTCGCGCTCGCGGCGGCGACCGACCGCCTCGACGGGTGGCTCGCGCGCAGGCTCGACCAGGTCACCGACTGGGGCAAGCTCGTCGACCCCATCGCCGACAAGCTCCTGATCGGGACCTCGCTCGTGCTGCTGTCGTGGCTCGGCGACCTCCCGTGGTGGATCACCGTCGTCGTGCTCGTGCGCGAGCTCGGGATCACGGCGATGCGCTTCGCCGTCCTGCGGTACGTCGTCATCCCCGCCTCGCCAGGCGGCAAGCTCAAGACCGTCCTGCAGTCCGTGGGGATCGGCATCTTCCTGCTGCCCCTGGACCGGTTGCCGGCCGCGCTGGGCGTCGTCGGCTGGGTCGTCCTCCTCGCGGCGGTCGCCGTGACGGTCGTGACGGGCGCCGACTACGTGCGCCGCGGCTGGCAGGTGCGCAGCGCGGCGGCTCGGGACGCCGGGCACGACGCGACCCCGCCGAGTGCGGACGGCGACGTCGGCGGCGAGGCGAGCACAGGCGGCGCGGCCGGACCCCGATGACGTCGAGGACGGCGGCGGTCCCGTGGGACGGGCGGCCGCTCGACCCGCGCCTCGTGGTCGAGGGCCTCGTCGCCGCGGGGCTCACCGTCGCCGTCGCGGAGTCGCTCACGGGAGGTGCCGTGTGCGACGCGCTCGTGGGCGTGGCGGGGGCGTCGGCCTGCCTGCGGGGCGGGGTGGTCGCGTACGCGACCGACGTCAAGGAGTCCGTGCTGGGTGTCGACCCGGTACTCCTCGCCCGGCTCGGGGCCGTGCACCCCGCCGTCGCGGTGCAGATGGCGCAGGGGGTGCGTCGGCTGCTCGCGGCCGAGGTGGGGCTCGCGACCACGGGCGTCGCCGGTCCCGACCCCCAGGACGGGCACCCGCCGGGGACCGTGCACGTCGCGGTGTCCGGGCCCGCCGGCACCGTGGTGGCGACGCGGCCGCCCGGACCACCGGCGGGTCGCGCGGCGGTCCGGGCCGACGCGCGTGCTGCCGCGCTCCGGCTGCTCCTCGCGGCGTGCGGAGCCGTGGTCGAGGGGCCCCCCGACGGTGACGCGGGGGATGACCGGGACCCCGACCGCTGAGGACCCGTGACGCCGCGGCGGCACCCGTCCGGACGCCGGTCGGCCGCTCGGGAACAGTCGCGGGCCCCGTCGCGTTGGACAGGACGTGAACGCCACTCGATCGCCGCAGCGTCCCGGACGCGAACCTGTCCGACCTGCGGGGTACGGTGTTACCCCCTCTCGGGTCCGGCCCGCCGGAGCCGTCAGGTACAGCAGCCCAGCGGCGCACCGCGCGCCCGCGCCGACGGAAGGAGGTCGCCCGATGGTCGTCCTACGACGGGAGATCGGCGACGTCCTCCGCGACGCCCGCCAGCGCCAGGGTCGGACGCTCCGTGAGGTGTCGTCCGCGGCCAGGGTGTCGCTCGGCTACCTGAGCGAGGTGGAGCGCGGGCAGAAGGAGGCGTCCTCGGAGCTGCTCGCGTCGATCTGCGACGCGCTCGACGTCTCGATGTCCGTGGTGCTCCGCGAGGTGAGCGACCGGGTCGCCGTCGCCGAGGGACTCACGGTGCCCGACTCGCCCGCCGAGCTCGCGGCGGCGTGGCGCCGTCCGCAGGACGGCGGCTGGAGCCGCACCGACGGAGAGCTCGCCCCGGTCGGCTGACCCGGCTGGGCGTCATCGTGCGCGCTCGGGCTGGCAGCGCGGGCAGTAGAAGATCGGCCGCTCCATGGGCGGTCGGCGTGCGGTGCCCCGGACGATCGGCGTGCCGCAGCGCAGGCACGGCTTGCCCTTGCGGTCGTGGACGAACGCCGAGAGGCCGCTGTCCCCGGTCGCCGTCGGCGTGCGCGAGGCGACGCTCCGGGCCATGAGGTGCCTGGCCGTCATGAGCACGGTCGCGGCGTCCACCTCCGCGGCGGGCGTCCACGGCCACAGGCGTCGCGCCCACAGGGACTCCGCCGCGTAGAGGGTGCCGATACCGGCGCTGACGGTCTGGTCGAGCAGCACCTCCGCGACGGGCGTCGTGCCCCGCTCGGCCCACCGCCGTAACGCCTCGCGCAGCCCCACGGTCGGGAAGTCGTCCGCGAGGACGTCGGGACCCAGGTGCGCGATGAGCGTGCGCTCGTCCCCGGTCGGCACGATGTCGAGCATGCCGAGCCGGTGCCCCACAGCGGTCCATGACGCGGTCGCCAGCACGGCACGCACGTACGGCCCGGCCGCCCGGGCCGTCGGTGCGCCCGTCCGGCTGATGCGCCACGAGCCCTCCATGCGTAGGTGCGTGTGCAGCGTCCGCCCGTCGTCGAACCGGGTGAACAGGTGCTTGCCGTACGGCACGGTCCTCAGGACCGTCCGACCCACCAGGTCGACCCCGGCCGCCGACGGCCACCGCAGCTCGGCGCGCACGAGCGGGGAGCCGACGAGCGCCTGGTCGAGACTGCGCGCGGCGCGCCGCAGGATGTCTCCCTCGGGCATCAGCCGTCCCGCAGCCGGAGCCCGCGAGGCGTCGCCGCGAAGCCGGCGGCTGCGAGGGCTGAGGCGACCGGCGCGTCGAGCGTCGCCCGGTCGAGCACGTCGGAGCCGTCGACGCGTTGCACGGTCAGGCGCCCCAGCCGACCGGTCCGGGCGGTCGCGGCGAGCTCCGCAGCGGCGTGCGCGAGCTCGCCCGGGTCGGTGCTGAACGACAGCAGGGTCCGGCCACCCCGTTCGACGTAGAGCACGAGGCGTCCGGCGACGAGGACGACGAGCGAGCCCGCCTTGCGTCCGGGTCGGTGCCGCCCCGCGTCGCCGTCGGAGGTCGTCGGCGCATCGGGCCAGGCGAGCGCGGCCCCGTACGGGTTGGCCGGGTCGGTCGCGGCCAGGAGCACGACGGGTGGGTCGGCGGCGTCCGCGCGCGCGACCTCGTCCTCGGTTCCCGTGCCCGCCGACACCGCGTCGCGCGCGTCGTCACGCAGCTGGTCGACGGCGCCGGGGAGCGCGAACTGGGAACCGCCGAGGTGCTCGACGAAGTAGCCGCGCCGGACCTGACCGGCCTCCTCGAGCGCGCTCAGGACCCGGTACACCGCCGTGAAGCCGCCGCCGATGCCCTCCGACGCCGCCACGGCACGCGTGAGGACCCCGTGCCGGTCGAGGAGCTGCGCCGCGAGCGCGTGCGCCCGGACCGTCGGGTCCTGCTCACGCTCCGGCAGCAACGACCACCGGCCGGGCGTGTCGGCCGAGAGCGGCGCGGCGCGGGTCGGGCGCAGGGCGATCCCGCCGAGCGCCCGACGGGTCAGCGCACGCCCACGGGGTGCGTGGCGCGGCACGCGGTGCGTCGTGCCGGATCGGCTCGAGCCCAGGCGCGCGCGGAGCGCGGCGAACCCGTCGTTCGTAACCCATCCTCCCCACACGAGGTCCCACAGCGCCTCGGTGACGCGGTCGGCGCTCAGGGTCGTCATGCCGGTCGTCGTGCCGGGCGCGAGGTCGGGGACGGCGCCCGCGCCGGAGCGGAGGTCGGGGACCGCGCCTGCGCCACGACCGAGCTCCGGCGGCGAGGCGTCCTCGGCCAGGCGTGCGCGGACCCGGTCGACGATGGCGGGGAGGAAGAACGCGCCACCCGAGGCGAGCACGTCGAGGACCGCGTCGTGCACGGGCCCGTCCACCGGACCGCCGCCGCCGCGGTCCGCCGGGGCGGCCAGGGTGAGGTCGGCCGTCGCCGCGAGGTGCAGGCTCACGAGCCCGTCGCGCGCGGCAAGGGGTCCGCTCCCGGCCCACAGCACCTCGCCGGCGGACGTCAGCTCGTCGAGCATCGCCGGGTCGTAGTCCGGTACACGTGCGGGCAGCACGAGGGTCTCGAGCGCCGACGCCGGGAGCGCCGCGCCGGAGAGCTGCTCGACGGCGCGCAGGAGCCCGTCGACACCGCGGAGCCGTCCGCCCGACCTGCCGCCCCGGGGCTCGGTGCGCGAGGCGACACCCTGCCAGCGGGGCAGGAACACGCCGAGCGCCCGTGCGGGCACCGGTTCGACCTCCGCCCGCAGCGCGGCGAGCGACCGCCTGCGCAGGATGCGCAGGACCTCCAGGTCGCAGTAGTCCTCACCCGTGCCGCCGAGCGAGGCCGGCCGGAGGTGGCCGAAGGCGAGCACCCGCGAGCCCTCGAGCCGGCGCAGCACCTCGGTCGCGACCCCGATGCCGATCCCGAACCGGCTCGCGACCTGGGCCGCGGTGAACGGCCCGTGCGTCCGGGCGTGCCGGCGCACGAGGTCGCCGAGCGGGTCGGGGACGGGTTCGGTGAAGTCCTCGGGCACCCCGACGGGCAGCGCGACCCCCAGGGCGTCGCGCAGCCGGCCCGCGTCCTCGATCGCGGCCCACCACGACGTGGTCCCGTGCCGCACGGCGATGAGCCGACGTGCGCGCGTGAGGTCGTCGAGCCACGCGGCGACGTCGTCGTGGTGCTCCTCGCGTGTGCGCGCCCGCACCTCGTCGAGCGTGAGCGGACCATGGCGCCGGACGGCGTCCGCGACGTCCTCGGCGTGACGCGCGCGCCGGTCGGGTGCGGTGCCGCTGAGCTCGGCCTCGGTCCGCTCCACGGCTGCGGGGTCGAGCAGGTCCGCCAGCTGCGCCGACCCACCCTGCCCCAGCAGCTCGGCGAGGAGGGTCGGGTCCAGCGTGAGCGCGGCGGCACGTCGCTCCGCGAGCGGGGCGTCGCCGTCGTAGAGGAACTGGGCCGTGTACCCGAACAGCAGCGACTGCGCGAAGGGCGACGGCGACGGCGTCGTGACCTCGACGACACGCACACGGTGCGCCGCGACGTCCGCCATGAGGCTGCTGAGCGCGGCGACGTCGAAGTCGTCCTGGAGGCACTCGCGGGCCGCCTCGAGCAGGACGGGGAAGTCGGGGAAGCGCGATGCGACCGACAGCAGCTGCGCGGCGCGCTGGCGCTGCTGCCAGAGCGGCTGACGGCGGTCGGGGCGGCGGCGAGGGAGAAGCAGCGAGCGGGCGGCGGCCTCGCGGAACCGCGCGGCGAAGAGCGCGGACGAGCCGAGCTCGGCGCGGACCGCTGCGGCGACCTCGTCGGCGTCGACGAGGAGGTCCTCCAGGTCCACACCGGGTGCGTCCCCGTCCTCGACCCAGCGACCGGCCTCGACGTCCCACGTGCCGCTCGTCGTCACGTCGGGCAGGCGCAGCACGATCCCGTCGTCGGCGTGCAGCGCCGCCGCGTCGAGCCCGTAGCGGTCGCGGAGCCTCGCAGCGAGGACGAGCGCCCAGGGCGCGTGCACGCGTGCGCCGTACGGCGAGTGCACGACGACGCGCCAGTCGCCGATCTCGTCGCGGAACCGTTCGACGACGATCGTGCGGTCGTCCGGGACCTGCCCGGTCGCGTCGGCCTGCTCGTGGACGTAGCCCAGCAGGTTGTCGGCCGCCCACGCGTCGAGGCCGCCCGCGGTGAGCATGGCCCGGGCCGTGGCGTCGTCGGCGGCCACGAGCTCGCGGACCCATCCGCCGAGGGCCTTGCCGAGCTCGGCCGGTCGGCCTGGGGAGTCGCCCTTCCAGAACGGCAGCCGGCCCGGCAGGCCGGGGGCGGGGGAGACGAGGACGCGGTCGGGCGTGATGTCCTCGATCCGCCACGTGCTCGACCCGAGCGTGAAGGTGTCGCCGACGCGCGACTCGTAGACCATCTCCTCGTCGAGCTCGCCGACGCGGCGGCCCCCGCGCTGCGCGTCGCCCTCGGTGGTCGACCCCGCGAGGAACACGCCGTACAGACCGCGGTCGGGGATGGTCCCGCCGCTCGTCACGGCGAGCCGCAGCGCGCCGGGCCGCCCCGTCAGGACACCGGTCGACCGGTCCCACACCAGGCGCGGCCGGAGCTCGCCGAACTCCTCCGACGGGTAGCGGCCAGCGAGCATGTCCAGGACGGCGCGCAGCGTGCCTTCGCCGAGGTCGGTGAACGGCGCGGCGCGCCGGACGACGGTCGCAAGGTCCTCGACGGTCCAGTCGTCGACCGCGACCATGGCGACGACCTGCTGCGCGAGCACGTCGAGCGGGTTCTGCGGCACGGACAGCGACTCGATCGCGCCCGCGCGCATCCGGGCCGCGATGACCGCCGCGGGAACGAGGTCCCCGCGGAAGGTCGGGAACACGACGCCCCGCGACGTCGCGCCGACCTGGTGGCCCGCACGTCCGACGCGCTGCAGCCCGGACGCCACGGACGGCGGCGACCCGACCTGCACGACGAGGTCGACCGCACCCATGTCGATGCCGAGCTCGAGCGACGACGTGGCGACGACCGCGGGGAGGCGACCGGCCTTGAGCTCGGACTCCGTCCGCGTCCGCTCGGTGCGGCTCATCGACCCGTGGTGCGCGCGGGCGAGCACGGGTGCACCGTCCGAGCCGTCGACCCCGGCCGAGGCCCCGGACTGCGCCTGGACCTGCGCGGGTTGCAGCGTCCCCGGGTCGGGCACGTCGACGCCCTGACGCTCGGCCCACACCTCGTTCATGCGCGCCGTGAGCCGTTCGGCCCCTCGTCGTGAGTTCGTGAAGACGAGCGTCGAGCGGTGCCCGGCGACGAGGTCGACGACCCGCTCCTCGACGTGCGGCCAGATCGAGGGCCGTGGGGGAGCGCCGGCCGCCGACCCGCTGAGGTCCGGCTGACCGCCGGACGCGCCGGGGCCCCCGGATCCGCCGGGTGCGCCCCGGGGCGCGGACGCCGGTAGGCCGTCGCCGGTCGCGCGGTCGTGGGCCGGGCCGGCGGCCTGGAGGTCGGCGAGGTCGGGCACGGGCACGACGACCTCGACCTCGACCCGCTTGGTCGCCGGGGGCTGCACGACGGCGACGCGCCGTCCGCCGTCCGCGGGCGCCCGCGCGCCGCCCAGGAAGCGTGCGACGGCGTCGACCGGGCGCACCGTCGCCGACAGCCCGATCCGCTGCGCCGGACCCCCGTGCTGCTCGAGGAGCGCGTCGAGGCGCTCGAGCGACACCGCGAGGTGCGCGCCGCGCTTGGTCCCGGCGACGGCGTGGATCTCGTCGAGAACCACGGTCCGCACCCCGGCGAGACCCGCCCGTGCGGCCGACGTGAGCACGAGGAAGAGGGACTCCGGGGTCGTGATGAGGATGTCCGGCGGTCGTGTCGCGAACGCGCGCCGCTCCTGCGGCGGCGTGTCCCCGGTCCGCACGCCCACCTCGACGTCGGGCACGGCGACGCCCAGCCGTGCGGCCGCCTGCCTGATGCCCACGAGCGGGGACCGGAGGTTGCGCTCGACGTCGGCGGCGAGCGCCTTGAGCGGCGAGACGTAGAGCACCCGGCAGCGCGTCGCGGCGTCGGTGGCCGGCTCGACCATGAGCCGGTCGAGAGACCACAGGAACGCCGCGAGCGTCTTGCCGGACCCGGTCGGTGCGACGACCAGCGCGTGGTCGCCCTGCGCGACCGCGGACCACGCCCCCGCCTGGGCCGCCGTCGGCGCCTCGAAGGCGCCGGCGAACCAGCTGCGCGTCGGCTCGGAGAAGCCCGCGAGGGGGTCGGCGGCGGCCGGCTCGTCGGCGCGCGTGATCACGTGCTCATTGTGGTGCGGGGGTCCGACACCGCACCCCGGGGAACGGCGTGGCAGGCTGTCCCGGTGCGATACAGCGAGTTCCGGGAGCTCGTCCGGGAGGTGCTCGGGCCGCAGGTGGGGCCGGCGCTCGTGCGCGACCAGGTCCTCGGTGCGCTGGGTGACAGGACGGCCCAGGAGGCGCTCGACGAGGGGGTCGACCCGCGCGTCGTCTGGCGTGCGCTGTGCGACGCGATGGGCGTCCCGGAGCACGAGCGGCTGGGCCGGGACCACGCGGTTCGGGAGCGCCGGTGACGGCGGGGGCGGCCGCGCCGATGATCCGCGCCCGGGGGCTCGTCAAGGAGTTCGGCTCGTTCACGGCGGTCGACGGGATCGACGTCGACGTCATGCCGGGCGAGGCGTTCGGCTTCCTGGGCCCCAACGGCGCCGGCAAGTCCTCGACGATGCGGATGATCGGGTGCGTGTCGCCGCCGACGGCCGGTGAGCTGACGGTCCTGGGCATGGACCCGCGCACGCACGGCGCCGCGATCCGGGCCCGGCTCGGCGTCGTGCCCCAGCGCGACACGCTCGACGAGGAGCTGACCGTCGAGGAGAACATCTGGGTCTACGGGCGCTACTTCGGCATCCCGCGCGCCGAGGTGCGCCGTCGCGCGGCGGAGCTCCTCGACTTCGCCCAGCTCGCCGACCGGGCCGGCTCCGTGGTCGAGCCGCTCTCGGGCGGCATGAAGCGCCGGCTCACCATCGCGCGCGGGCTGGTCAACTCGCCGAGCATCCTGCTGCTCGACGAGCCGACGACCGGCCTGGACCCGCAGGCGCGGCACGTGCTGTGGGACCGGCTCTTCCGGCTCAAGCGCGAGGGCGTGACGCTCGTGCTCACGACGCACTACATGGACGAGGCCGAGCAGCTGTGCGACCGGCTCGTCGTCATGGACCACGGCCGGATCGTCGCCGAGGGCTCGCCGCGCTCGCTCATCGCCGAGCACTCCACCCGCGAGGTCCTCGAGCTGCGGCTCGACACGCTCGACCACGCCGAGCACGTCGGGGCGGTCGAGGGCGTCGCCGAGCGCGTCGAGGTGCTGCCCGACCGGCTCCTGCTGTACGTCGACGACGGCGAGCGAGCGCAGTCGGAGGTCGTGCGCCGGGGGGTCGAGCCGGTCTCTGCGCTCGTGCGTCGCTCGACGCTCGAGGACGTGTTCCTGCACCTGACCGGCCGGACCCTGGTGGACTGATGGCGGTCGAGGACCGGGTCGGCGCCGACGTCGACGTCCCCGTGGGCCCCGTGGCCCGCGGCGGTGGCTGGCCCGCGGTCACGGCGCACTGGTTCGTGCGGTACCGCCGGATGTGGTTCGGGACCGCGGTGAGCAGCTTCCTCGCGCCGCTGCTGTACCTGGTCGGCATGGGGTGGGGACTGGGCCGCCTCGTCGACGACGGCGCGGGCGGGGCGGGCGGCGTGCCGTACCTGCTCTTCGTCGCCCCGGGCGTGCTCGCCGCGACCGCGCTGCAGGTCGCCGCGGGCGAGACGACGTTCTCCGTCATGGGCAGCATCAAGTGGGACCGCACGTACCACGGGATGCTCTCGACGCCGCTCGCGCCCGTCGACGTCGTCGTGGGCCATCTCGTCTTCGTGCTCGTGCGCGTCGCGCTCGCGTCGTCGGTCTTCCTCGCGGTCGCGGCCGCGCTCGGCACCGTCCGGTCGTGGTGGGGCGTCCTCGCGGCACCCGTCGCCGTCCTGGGCGGGATGGCGTTCGCGGCCTGGTGCTACGCCTACACCGCGCGGCTCGAGACGGATCGGGGCATCACGGTGCTCCTGCGCTTCGTCGTCATGCCGCTGTCGCTGTTCTCGGGCACGTTCTTCCCGGTCGACCAGCTCCCGGTGTGGCTGCAGCCCGTCGCCTGGGCGACCCCGCTGTGGCACACGGTCGAGGTCTGCCGCGCGCTCACGCTCGGCGTCGTCGAGCCGTGGGCGGTCGTCGGCCACCTCGCGTTCGTCACGCTGTGGCTCGTCGCCGGCGTCGTCGTCGCGGTCCGGGTCCTGACGCGTCGGATGGTGGTGTGACGTGGCCCGCCTCGCCGACGTGCTGCCGGTGCCTGCGGGCGCCGGCATGGCGCGCACGCTCGTGGAGCGCAACTACCGGTCGTTCCGTCGGACGTGGACGATCATCGTGTCGGGCTTCTTCGAGCCGGTCTTCTACCTGTTCGCCATGGGTGTCGGCGTGGGGGCGCTGGTCGGGGACGTCGACGCGGGGGACGGGCGCCTCGTGCCGTACGCGGTCTTCGTGGCCCCGGCTCTCCTCGCGGCGTCGGCGATGAACGGGGCGGTCTTCGACTCGACGACCAACGTCTTCTTCAAGCTCAAGTACGCCAAGCTCTACGACTCGGTGCTCGCGACGCCGCTCGGGCCGCGGGACGTCGCCGTCGGCGAGATCACGTGGGCGCTCCTGCGCGGGCTGGTCTACGCGGCGGCGTTCCTGCTGGTGGCGACCCTCGCGGGCGCGGTGACCTCGTGGTGGGCCGTGCTGACGCTCCCCGCCGCGACGCTCGTCGGCTGGGCGTTCGCCTCGGTCGGCATGGCCGTCGCGACGTACATGCGCACGTGGGCCGACTTCGACTGGCTCCAGCTCGCGATCCTGCCGATGTTCCTGTTCTCGGCGACGTTCTTCCCGCTCTCGGCCTACCCCGCCGCGGTGCAGGGAGTGGTCCAGGCGACGCCGCTGTACCACGGGGTGGCCATGATCCGGGACCTCATGCTGGGCCAGGTCACCGGTGGGATGGCGGTGCACGTCGGGTACCTCGCGGTCATGGGTGCGGTCGGAACGGTCTGGACCGGGCGGCGCATCGAGCGCCTGCTGCTGCGCTGACCCGACGCCCTGGACCCCCACGGCGTCGCCGGACGTCGGTCCGGCGTGTCGGTGACCGGGTGCGGCGGATCGAACAGGTGTTCGTTACGCTGGTCCCCAGGACGGCGCGTCGCCGGGGCTCCACAGGGGCCCCGGGCGCCTCCGGCTCGTGTCGGTGGTGGGTCGTAGCGTCGGGCACCGAGACAACGAGACCGTGCACGACCGGGGCGGACGCCCCCTGAACCGAGGTGGAGACATGCCCGCTCCTGCTGACCGCTCGAAGGCCCTCGAGGCCGCCCTCTCCCAGATCGACCGCCAGTTCGGCAAGGGGTCGATCATGCGCCTCGGCGACGAGGGCCGCGCCCCCGTCGAGGTCATCCCCACCGGGTCGATCTCGCTCGACATCGCGCTCGGGATCGGCGGCCTGCCGCGCGGCCGGGTCATCGAGATCTACGGCCCGGAGTCGAGCGGCAAGACGACGGTCGCGCTGCACGCCGTCGCGAACGCGCAGCGGGCGGGCGGCATCGCGGCGTTCATCGACGCCGAGCACGCACTCGACCCGGAGTACGCCAAGAAGCTCGGCGTCGACACCGACGCGCTCCTCGTGCTCGAGATCATGGACATGCTGATCCGGTCGGGCGCGATCGACATCGTCGTCATCGACTCGGTCGCGGCGCTCGTGCCGAAGGCCGAGATCGAGGGCGAGATGGGCGACAGCCACGTCGGCCTCCAGGCGCGGCTCATGTCGCAGGCGCTCCGCAAGATCACCGGTGCGCTCAGCGCCTCGGGGACGACGGCGATCTTCATCAACCAGCTCCGGGAGAAGATCGGCGTGTTCTTCGGCTCGCCGGAGACCACCACGGGTGGCAAGGCGCTGAAGTTCTACGCCTCGGTCCGCATGGACATCCGACGCATCGAGACGCTCAAGGAGGGCACCGACGCCGTCGGCAACCGCACCCGCGTCAAGGTCGTCAAGAACAAGCTCGCACCGCCCTTCAAGCAGGCGGAGTTCGACATCCTGTACGGCGTCGGCATCTCGCGTGAGGGTGGCCTGATCGACCTCGGCGTCGAGCACGGGTTCATCCGGAAGTCGGGCGCCTGGTACACGTACGAGGGCGACCAGCTCGGTCAGGGCAAGGAGAACGCGCGCGGATTCCTGCGCGACAACCCGGACCTGGCCAACGAGATCGAGAAGAAGATCAAGGAGAAGCTGGGGATCGGTGCCCGCGTCGACGCTCCTGCCGATCCCGCCGCAGGGGTCGACTTCTGACGCGCGCACCGGAGCCTCCGCCGTCCGGATCTGCGGCGGAGGACCGCGAGCCCGATCACGAGTCGGTCGCCCGGGCGATCGTGCTCCGGCTCCTGACGGGCGCGCCGAGGAGTCGGCACCAGCTCGAGCAGGCGCTGGCGCGCCGTGACGTCCCCGAGGACGTCGCGGCCGCCGTGCTGGACCGCTTCACCGAGGTCGGGCTGATCGACGACGCCGAGTACGCGCACATCCTCGTGCGCTCGCAACGGGAGAGCCGTGGTCTCGCACGACGTGCTCTCGCGCTCGAGCTCCGCCGGCGCGGCGTCGGCGACGACGACGCCCACGCCGCGCTGGCGGGCGTGGAGGCCGACGACGAGGAGGCCACCGCCCGACAGCTCCTCGAGCGGCGGTGGCGCGCCGGTCGGGATCTCGCGCCCGAGGTGAAGGCCCGTCGCGCGCTCGCCATGCTGGCCCGCAAGGGGTACCCGGGCTCGCTCGCGGGGCGTCTGGTCCGCGAGATGCTCGCGGACGAGCGCGCGGGAGCCGACGCAGGGCGAGGCGTGTCCGAGGACGGCGGTGCGGCGTGGGATCCTGAGGAGCCGATTCCCGACTGAGGGACGTGTCCCGAAGGAGATCCGTGGAAGCCGCGACCGTCCTGGTCCTCCTGTTCGCGTGCCTCGTCGCGCTCACGCTCGTCCTGCTCGCTCGTCGCGAGGCGGCCGCGACCCGGGCGCAGGCGGCCGCCGACGTCGCCACGATCAAGGACGAGGCCCGCGCCCTCATGGCCGAGGCGCAGCGACGCGAGGAGCGGCTGACGTCCCGCGAGCAGGACGCCGCCGAGGAGCGTCGTGAGCTGCGGCGGCTCACCGAGCTCGCCGAGCGGCGTCTCGCCGAGGCCGACGCCGAGCGTGACGCCGCCGCGACGGCGCGTCACCACGCAGACGCCGTCCGCGAGGGGGCCGAGCGCGAGCTCCACGCCCGGCTCGAGTCGGTGTCGGGGCTCTCGGCCGACGAGGCGCGGGCAGAGCAGGTGCGCCTCGCGACCGAGCGGGCCGAGCACGAGGCGGCCGCCGCGGTGCGCCGCATCGAGGCGCGCGCACGCCGGACCGCGGACGAGCGGGCGCGCGCCGTCGTGGCCACAGCCGTGCAGCGCGTCGCCGGTCCGACGAGCGCCCAGAGCGTCGTCACGGTGCTGCCGCTCCCCGCGGAGGAGATGAAGGGCCGCATCATCGGCAAGGAGGGCCGCAACATCCGCACCTTCGAGGCCCTCACGGGCGTCAACGTCATCGTCGACGACACCGCGGACTCCGTCACGCTCTCGAGCTTCGACGCCGAGCGGCGCGAGGTCGCCGCTGTGGCGCTCGCGTCGCTCATCGAGGACGGACGCATCCACCCGCAGCGGATCGAGATCGCGTACTCGGACGCGCTCAAGGGCGCGCACGAGCGGGCGGTCGCCGCCGGCCACGACGCTGCGGAGCAGGCTGGCGTGGGTGAGCTGCACCCGGAGCTCGTCGAGGTGCTCGGCCGGTTGAGGCTGCGGACCAGCTACGGCCAGAACGTCCTCGCGCACCTCGTCGAGAGCGCGCACGTCGCGGCCGCGATGGCCGCAGAGATCGGCGCCGACGTCGACGTCGCACGGCGTGCGGCGTTCCTCCACGACATCGGCAAGGCGCTGACCGCCGACAACCCCGGAACCCATGCGGCCCTCGGGGCCGAGCTCGCGCGTCGGCTCGGCGAGTCGCCCGTCGTGGTCAACGCGATCGCGGCGCACCACGACGAGGTGCCGATGGAGTCCGTCGAGGCGGTGCTCGTCCAGGCCGCCGACACGTGCTCCGCGGCCCGTCCCGGTGCGCGCCGCGAGGAGCTCGACCAGTACATCGAGCGGATGGACACGCTCGAGTCGCTCGTCTCCGCGCACGAGGGCGTGCGGCGCGCGGTCGCCATGGCTGCGGGCCGCGAGGTGCGCGTGGTCGTCGAGCCGTCCGTCGTCGACGACCGGTCGCTGCCCGAGATGGCGCAGGCCATCGCCCGGCACATCGAGAAGGACCTGTCCTTCCCGGGCGAGATCACCGTCACGGTGATCCGCGAGCTGCGCGTGAGTGCGACCGCGGGCTGACCGCGTGCGCCCCGACGGACAGGGTCCGGTGCGTCAGACGGGACGTGCGCCCGCGTCCGCTCCCGGGCCGGTGCCCGGCCGCTGCGCGGCCTCGGCGACCGCCTCCGGGTTCCCCTGCGCGGAGGTCCGTCGGGCGAGCCACCGCGCGAACCACGACAGCGACAGGTTCACCGTGAGGTACACGACGGTCCCGACGGTGAAGAGCGCGAACGCGTAGTTGTTGCCGTAGAAGTAGCTGTTGTTCTGGATGACCTTGAGCAGCTCCTGGTACCCCACGATGAACCCCAGCGAGGAGTCCTTGAGGAGCACGACCATCTGCGCCACGAGCGACGGCATCATCAGCCGGACCGCCTGGGGGAGCAGGATCGTGAAGAGCGTCTGCGGGCGCGAGAGCCCCAGCGCGTAGGCGGCCTCGGCCTGACCCTTCGGCAGGGCCGCGAGGCCCGCTCGCAGGATCTCCGCGACGATCGCCATGTTGTAGACCACGAGCCCGAACACCACGGCCTCGAACGAGCTCAGCTTGAGCGCCAGCAGGGCGAAGAACATCATCAGGAGGACGGGCACGCCGCGGAACAGCTCGATCACGCCGACCGCAGGGATGCGCAGCGCCCGCAGCCGCGTCGAGCGCCAGACCGCGAGCGCCACGCCGAGCGCGAGGGCGAGGGGTGCGGCGAGTGCAGCGGCGCGCAGCGTCGCGCCGAGGCCGGTGACCAGGAGGCTGCGCCAGACGTCCGCCGCGGTCTGCTTGGGCGGGTCGTAGAGCACGTCCCACCGGTCGGCGTCGAACACCCCGTTGCGCGCGGCAGCCACGGCGCCGACGGCGAGGAGCACGAGCACCACGACCGAGCCGATGACGGAGCCCCACCGCTCGCGCCGCCGCGCGACGGGACCGGGTGCGTCGTAGAGGACCGAGGTCATCGGCTGAACGCCACCTTCCGCTCGACGGCGCCTGCGATGACGCCCATCGGGATCGTGATGAGCAGGTAGAACACGACGACCCCGACCAGCAGGAGGATCGTGTCGGACGGGTTGCCCTGCGACAGGCGCCGCCCTGCGGCGGTGAGCTCGACGACCGCGAAGCCTGCGGCGACCGACGTGTTCTTCGCGAGCGCGATGAACACGTTGATCAGCGGAGGCACGACGGTCCGGACGGCCTGGGGGAGGACGACCTCACCGAGCGTCTGGCCGAAGGTCAGCCCGATCGCTCGTGCGGCCTCGGCCTGACCGACGCCGACGCTGTTGATCCCGGACCGCACGGCCTCCGCGACGAACGCGGACGTGTAGGTCGACAGGCACAGCACCGCGGTCCAGAAGCCGAGCGGCGGGATCACGCCGAACTGGGGCAGGACGAAGACAGCGAAGAAGAAGATCAGCGTGAGCGGCATGTTCCGCAGGACCTCGACGTACGCGGCCGCGAAGAAGCGGAACGGGCGCAACGGCGAGACGCGCAGCGCGGCGACGACGAGACCGAGGGCCATCGCGATCGCCGCGGACCACGCGGTGAGCTGAAGCGTGACGGCGAATCCCGAGAGGTAGGTCGGGAAGGCGGCGAAGACGGCGTCCACCGGTGCGCTCCTGGGGGATCGAAGGACGGGGGCCCGCAGGCCCCGACGGGTGGGGGCGCCGCGCTCGGCGCCCCCACCCGCGTCAGGTCAGGTGTGCTCGGTCCGTCAGTAGCGGTCGACGGCGGGCGGCTCGGGCGTCGGCAGCACCGTGCCGGCCGTCGACTCCCACGCGTCGGTCCAGCGGCCGTCCTCGAAGATCTCCTCGAGCACGTCGTTGACCCAGTCGCGGAACTCGTCGTCGCCCTTGGCCAGGCCGATCCCGTAGGGCTCCTCCGTGAACGGCTCGCCCCGGACCTCGAGGTCGTCGCTCTCGGCCGCGAAGCCCGCGAGGATGACGTTGTCGGTGCTGACCGCGTCGACCTGGCCGTTGCGCAGCGGCGTGAGGCAGTCGGAGTACGCCTGGAACGGCACGACCTCGGCCTCGGGGAAGTTCTCGAGGAGGTTCGCCTCGGGCGTCGAGCCCGAGACGGTGCAGACCTTCTTGCCCGCGAGGTCGTCCGGGCCCTGGATGTCCTCGTTGTCCGCGAGCGTCAGGATCGACTGCCCGGCCTCGTAGTACGGGCCCGCGAAGTCGATCCGCTCCTTGCGGTCGTCGTTGATCGTGTAGGTCGCGATGACCAGGTCGACCTGGTCCGTCTCGATGAAGGACTCACGGTTCTGGGAGATCGTCTCGACCCAGGTGATCCCGTCCTCCTCGATGCCGAGCTCGCCCGCGATGATCTTGCCGATCTCCA
Source organism: Cellulomonas carbonis (assembly GCF_014636275.1). Taxonomy (GTDB): domain Bacteria; phylum Actinomycetota; class Actinomycetes; order Actinomycetales; family Cellulomonadaceae; genus Actinotalea; species Actinotalea carbonis. The sequence goes on along the minus strand of NZ_BMEB01000001.1, from coordinate 832,466 downwards.
CGTCGAACCCCTCGGGCTCGCCGTTCGGCCCGACGAGGCCGAACAGCGGCTGGTCGAACTTCGTGCCGATCGTGATGCTGCCCGCCTCGGACAGCTCGGCCATCGTGGAGCCCTCGGCGAACTCCGCCGCGCCCTCCTCGCCGCCTGCGTCGGTCGTCTCCTCGCCGGCGCCGGGCTCCTCGGTCGGCTCCTCGGCGTCCCCGCCGCACGCGGTCAGGGCCAGCACGCTCGCGGCCAGGACCGCCACGGCGCCTCGTCTGCGCATCGTCCGCATCTCGTCCCTCTCGTTCCCGGCCGCCGCGCGGCGGCCGTGTCGTGGTTCGTCGGTCGGGTCAGGACCCGGGGTGGGTCAGTGGGTGAGGATCTTCGACAGGAAGTCCTGTGCGCGCTCCGAGCGCGGTGCGGTGAAGAACGTCTCGGGGTCGGCCTCCTCGACGATGAGGCCTCCGTCCATGAAGACGACCCGGTCCGCGGCGCGGCGGGCGAACCCCATCTCGTGGGTCACGACCACCATCGTCATGCCCTCGTGCGCGAGCGCCGTCATGACGTCGAGCACCTCGTTGATCATCTCCGGGTCCAGCGCGGAGGTCGGCTCGTCGAAGAGCATGACCTTGGGCCGCATGGCCAGGGCACGCGCGATCGCGACGCGCTGCTGCTGCCCGCCCGACAGCTGCGCGGGCATCTTGCCCGCCTGGTTCGCGACGCCGACCCGCTCGAGGAGCGCCATCGCCTGCTCCTGCGCCTCCTTGCGCGACGCCCGCTTGGCCTTGACCGGCCCGAGCGTCACGTTCTCGAGCACCGTCTTGTGCGCGAAGAGGTTGAACGACTGGAACACCATCCCGACGTCGGCGCGCAGGCGTGCGAGCGCCTTGCCCTCGGCGGGCAGCGGGACGCCGTCGATCGTGATCCGGCCGCTGTCGATGGGCTCGAGGCGGTTGATGGTCCGGCACAGCGTCGACTTGCCGGACCCGGACGGCCCGATCACGACGACGACCTCGCCCCGACGGACCGTGAGGTCGACGTCGCGGAGAACGTGCAGGGGTCCGAAGTGCTTGTTGACGCGCTCGAGGACGACGAGCGCGTCCTGCGTGCCGCTCGCGCGATCTTGGCTCATCCGTCGAACCTAGGGCGGAAGAGGTCGATCCGGCTACCTGCGAGCGTCACGGAACGGCAACGAAGGGTCAAGAGATCACCGGGCGGGGCGCGGCTGTCCCGGCGGCTGCCGGCCCTCACCGGAGCGCGCCGTACCCTTGGTGGCGATGTCCACGACGCTCCCCGGGCCCCGACCCGCCGCCGCACCCCAGTCCACCGCCGGGGTGCCCCAGCCCGCCGCAGAGGTGCCCCGCTCCACCGCACGCACCTACGTCGTGCGGACGCTCGGCTGCCAGATGAACGTGCACGACTCCGAGCACATGGCCGGGATGCTCGAGGCTGCCGGGTACGTCCCGGCACCGGCCGAGGACGCGGCCGCCTCCCGCGCCGACGTGGTGGTCATCAACACGTGCGCGGTGCGCGAGAACGCGGCCTCGCGCCTGTACGGCAACCTCGGCCAGCTCTCGGCGGTCAAGAACGAGCGCCCCGGGATGCAGATCGCCGTCGGCGGCTGCCTCGCGCAGAAGGACCGGTCGGGGATCGTCGACCGCGCCCCGTGGGTCGACGTCGTCTTCGGCACGCACAACCTCGACGCCCTTCCCGTCCTCCTCGAGCGCGCCCGCCACAACGCCGAGGCGCAGGTCGAGATCGCCGAGTCGCTCCAGGTCTTCCCGTCGACGCTGCCGACGCGCCGGGAGTCCGTGTACGCGGGCTGGGTCTCGATCAGCGTCGGGTGCAACAACACGTGCACGTTCTGCATCGTCCCGCACCTGCGGGGCAAGGAGCGCGACCGCCGCCCCGGGGAGGTCCTCGCCGAGGTCGAGGCCCTCGTCGCCGAGGGTGCGATCGAGGTGACGCTGCTCGGCCAGAACGTCAACAGCTACGGCGTCGAGTTCGGCGACCGCGAGGCCTTCGCCAAGCTGCTCCGCGCCGTGGGCGCCGTCCCCGGGCTCGAGCGCGTCCGCTTCACGTCGCCGCACCCGGCGTCGTTCACGGACGACGTCATCGCCGCGATGGCCGAGACGCCCGCGGTCATGCCGAGCCTGCACATGCCCCTCCAGTCCGGGTCGGACCGGGTCCTGCGCGCCATGCGGCGCTCGTACCGGTCGGAGAAGTTCCTCGGGATCCTCGACCGCGTGCGCGCGGCGATGCCCGACGCCGCCATCACGACCGACGTGATCGTCGGCTTCCCGGGCGAGACCGAGGAGGACTTCGTCGAGACCCTGCGGGTCGTCGAGGCGTCGCGGTTCTCCTCGGCGTTCACCTTCCAGTACTCGCCGCGGCCCGGCACACCCGCCGCGACCCTCCCGGACCAGCTGCCCAAGGCGGTCGTCCAGGAGCGCTACGAGCGGCTGGTCGCGCTCCAGGAGCGCATCTCCGCCGAGGAGAACGCCGCGCAGGTGGGCCGCACCGTCGAGGTGCTCGTCTCGGAGGGGGAGGGCCGCAAGGACGGCGCCACACGGCGCATCACGGGGCGGGCGGCCGACAACCGGCTCGTCCACCTCGCCGAGCCGCCGCACGTCGTCGGTCGCGCCGCCGCGCCCAGCCCCGCCGTCGACGGCGCTCCCGACCCGCGCAGTGCGCGCGACGTGCCGCACGACGTCGCCCGTCCGGGCGACCTGGTCACGGTGCGGGTCACGCACGCGGCACCTCACCACCTCGTCGCGGACTCCGCGCTCACCGGCGGGCCGTACGCGGTCCGGCGGACGCGGGCTGGTGACGCGTGGGCCGCACGCGAGCGGGCGCGTGGTGGCGAGGACGACGGTCACGGGCACGGCGCGGCCGCAGCGACCGCCTCAGGCCCCGTCCTGCTCGGGATGCCCGCCGTCCCCCGGTGACGCGTCGGGCACCAGTCCCGCGAGCGCCGCGAAGAACTGCGCCCCCGTCCCGAGCCCGCACGCGACCAGCTGACCGAGCTGGTCGTCCGTGACGCCGTGCTCCAGGTCCACCGAGACCTCTGTGTACAGGGCCGTCCCGTCCTCCTCGTCGCGCAGGTAGACCTTGGGCCAGATCCGCTCGCGGTTCCAGTCGTTGACGGCGAGGAGCGCGGACGTCCGTCGGGTCGCCGGGAGCGTGCGCTGCCAGCGGCCGCGGACCTGGAGGATCTCGTCGCGCTCGCCCGACAGGATGAACCAGAAGCGGTTGCCGTCCCAGGTCCCCGTGAGGTCGCCGTCCTCGTCGACGGCGATGCGGTAGCCCCGGCCGGTGAGGTACGCCTCGACGCGCGCCCGGTCGAGGGGTCGGGTGTGCTGCTCGCTCACGACGCCGCCCTCACGGTGCCTCGCTCGCCGGGTCGGGGTACAGCTCGTCGAGCTGGTCGAAGAAGACGGTCGCGGTGCTCAGTCCGCAGTGCAGCAGCTGGCCGAGCTGCTCGTCGGTCACGCCGTGCTCGAGGTCGGTCGCGACCTCGCAGGTGACGTGGACCATGCCGTCGTCGCGCACGCGTGCGTACGTCTTGGGCCAGAGGCGGTCGGCGTTCCACGTGTTGCACACCTCGAGGACCTCGGTGAGGCGCTCGATCGCGAACTCGCGGTGCCACTGGCCGCGCACCTGGAGGATCTCCCCGCGCTGGCCGAAGCAGAAGAAGTAGAACAGGCGTCCGCGCCAGAGGCCGCCGACGTCGCCGTCGCTGTCGACGAAGTACGTGTAGCCGTGCTCCTCGAACCACGCGGTGAGCCGTGCGCGCGACAGCGGCGTCGGCACGTCCGGCGGGAGGCCCTGGTCGGGCGGGGTCCGCGCCGGGCCGCCGAGGAGCCCGGGGAGGGGACGTCCCCCGGCGCCGCCTCCCGCCACGGTGGTACGTGCGCGGCGGACCCACGCCATGAAGCCCATCGGTGCACCTTACCGAGCCCGGCCGGGAGCCGTGCCCACGCCCGTGCCGAGGAGCGTTGCCCGGACCGGCCGGCCGTGTCGGGCCGCTACCGTCGTCGGGTGATCGTCCGCGCCGCCCTCGTCCCCGAGACCGTGCTCCTGGTCCCGGGTGCCGCCGGACGCGCGACGGTGCTCGAGGACGAGCGCGCCGCGGCGCGGGCCGCCGTCGAGGCGCTCCTGGCGGCCGGGCCCGACGTCGTCGTGGTCGTCGTCCCCGGCCGGGAGCCGGGGGTGCTCCGCGCAGCGACGCGCACCTCGTTCGCCGCGGTGGGGATCCCGAGTGCAGGGGACGCGGGCGCACCCGGCGCGCGGTCGCCGCTCCCGGCCGCCCCGCACGTCGCCTCGTCGCAGGGCGCCGGTCGGGTCGCCGACGTCGGCGCGTCGGTCCTCGTCCACCTGCTCCACGAGGCCGGGTGGACGGGGCGGGTCGACGTGCTCGTCGTCCCGACCGCCGGGTCGGCCGCCCGTGACGACGGTGCTGACGGTGCCGGCGGTGCCGACGGTGCCGGCGCCGCCCGCGCGGTCGTGCGGGCCTGGGACGGGTGGGACGCGACGACCGGCCCCGAGGAGCGCGTCGCCGTGCTGCTCGGCGGCTCGCTCAGCGCACGCCACGGCCCCGACGCCCCGCTCGCCGACGACCCGCGGGCCGCCGCGCTCGACGCGGACCTCGTCCGGGACCTCGTCGCGTTCGACGCGGGCGCGCGCGGCCGCCTCGCGAGCCTCGACGCGGGGCTCGCCGACGCCCTCGCGATCTCGGCGTGGGCGTCGTGGCAGCTGCTGGTGCACGCCGCGCCACCCGGGACCCGCGGCCGGCTGCTGCACGAGGCGGCGCCGTCGGGTGCGGCCTACGCCGTCGTCGTCTGGGACGTGCCGTGAGCGGCGCGCACGACGCGGCCGTGGCGGCACGCGGCGCGCGCGCGGTCGTCGCGGTCGTCGGTCCCACGGCCACGGGGAAGTCCGACCTCGGGCTCGAGCTCGCGCTGCGGCTGGGTGGCGAGGTCGTCAACGCCGACGCGATGCAGCTGTACCGGGGCATGGACGTGGGCACCGCCAAGCTGCGTCCGCACGAGAGGCGAGGCGTGCCGCACCACCAGCTCGACGTGCTCGACGTGGCCGAGGACGCGAGCGTGGCCGCGTACCAGCGTCACGCGCGCGCCGACCTCGCGGACCTCGCGGCGCGCGGTGCGCGGGCCGTCGTCGTGGGGGGCTCGGGGCTGTACCTGCGGGCGCTGCTGGACCACATGGAGTTCCAGCCCGTCGACGAGCAGGTGCGCGCCGAGCTCGAGCGCGAGGCCGCGGAGCGTGGCCCGGGTCTGCTGCACGACGAGCTCGCGCGCCTGGACCCGGTGGCGGCCGCGCGGATCGACCGCGCCAACACCCGACGCGTCGTCCGGGCGCTCGAGGTCGTCCGCATCACGGGCCGGCCGTACTCGGCGAGCCTGCCCGAGCACGTCTACGAGGTGCCCGCTGTCCAGATCGGGCTGGACTCCGCGCGGCCCGTCCTCGACGAGCGCATCGAGCGGCGCGTCGCGCGCATGTGGGACGACGGCCTCGTCGCCGAGGTGACGGGGCTCGCCGGGCGGATGGGGCGGACCGCCCGCCGCGCGGTCGGCTACGCCGAGGTCCTGCGGATGCTCGACGGCGAGCTCGACGAGACCGCCGCGCGCGCGGCCGTGACCACGGGAACCCGGCGCCTCGCGCGGCGCCAGATGGGCTGGTTCGGCCGCGACCCGCGCGTGCACTGGCTCGACGCCGCCGACCCGGACCTGGTCGCCCGCGCGCTCGAGCTCGTCGCGGCCGCCGACGCCGGACGGCTCGCCGAGCCGACGTACGTCCGCCGTACGCTCGGCTCATGAGGCTGCAGGTCACCAAGGGGCACGGGACGCAGAACGACTTCGTCCTGATCGACGACCGCACGGGCGGGCTCGACCTGTCGCCGCGGCTCGTCCGCGCCCTCGCCGACCGGCGTGCGGGTCTCGGGGGCGACGGCGTCATCCGGCTCGCCCCGTCCGCGACCCTCCCCGAGGGGCGCGACTGCCTCGACACCGACCCCGGTGCGACCTGGTTCATGGACTACCGCAACGCGGACGGCAGCGTCGCGGAGATGTGCGGCAACGGCGTCCGCGTCGTCGCGCGGTTCGCCGAGGAGCTCGGCCTGTGGAGCGACGGCGAGCTCGTGCTCGGCACCCGGGCGGGCGTCCGCCGCGTGCGACGGACGGCCGACCCCGACGACGCCGCGCAGCCCTGGTACGCGGTGGACATGGGGCCGTGGGACCTCCCGGGCGGTCCCGCCGCCGTCGCCGCCGGAGGCGACGCCGAGGTGCTCGTCACGGGTCTCGCGGTCGCGCGGCCGGCGCTGAGCGTCGACGTCGGCAACCCGCACACGGTCCTCGCGGTCGCCGACACGGACGAGCTCGCGGCGGTCGACCTGACGACGGCGCCCGCGGTGACGCCGACCCCGCCGCACGGGACCAACGTCGAGCTGGTGGTCCCGCTCGGCGAGCAGGTCGACGCGACCGGCGAGGTCGTCGGCCGGCTGCGCATGCGGGTCCACGAGCGCGGTGTGGGGGAGACGCGGTCGTGCGGCACCGGTGCGTGCGCCGCGGCGATGGCCGTGCGGACCTGGGCGGGGCAGGACGCGCCCGCCGCGTGGCTCGTCGAGGTGCCCGGCGGCCGGGTGCGGGTGCGCGCGCTCGCGGACGGGCACGTCGAGCTGGCGGGGCCCGCGGTCCTCGTGGCCGACGCGGTCGTGGACACCGACGCGCTGGGCGTGCCGACGACCGCCTAGCTGTACTCGGCCATGACGTTGGTGACGTCGGTGGTCGTTGACGACAGGAGAACCTCCGGTTGGGCTGTGGCTTGTCGAAGGCCCACACCCACCCGGAGGTTCTCGTGCCTCACGCTAACGCCAGGCTCAATCCGTTCGGTCGTCGGCTGTTGATCGAGCGCGTCGTGCACCAGGGGCGCCCGGTCGCTCACGTCGCCCACGAGCTGGGGATCTCCCGCAGACCGGCTACCGGTGGGTGCACCGGTGGCGCGCCGAGGGCTCGGCCGGCCTGCTGGACCGGTCCTCGCGGCCGCGTTCGAGCCCGACCCGGACCCCAGGCGCGGTCGAGGACGCGATCTGCGCCGCTCGGGCGCGTGATCGCTCGGGCCCGGACGTTCTGGGAGCGGACCTGGGTGTTCCCGCGCGCACGGTGACCCGGGTGCTGCGCCGGCGGGGCATGCCGTTGCTGCGTGACCTGGACCCGCTGACCGGCGAGCAGATCCGCGCCTCCAAGATCACTGCGGTCCGCTACGAACGTGACCGGCCCGGTGAACTGGTCCACGTCGACGTCAAGAAGCTCGGACGCATCCCCGATGGCGGGGGGTGGCGCGCGCACGGACGCAGCGAACAGGTCCGCGGCCGCGGGATCGGGTTCGACTACGTGCACTCGATGGTCGACGACCACTCCCGCCTGGCGTACTCCGAGATCCTGCCCGACGAGAAAGGCACCACCTGCGCCGGGTTCGTCGCCCGCGCCGCCGCCTACTTCGCCGCCCACGGCATCCCCAGGATCGAGCGCATCATGACCGACAACGCCTGGGCCTACCGGTGGTCGCTGCGCGCCGTCGCCGCGGACCTGGGCGCCAAGCAGATCTTCATCAAGCCGCACTGCCCCTGGCAGAACGGCAAGGTGGAGCGCCTGAACCGGACACTGCAGACCGAGTGGGCCTACCGGCAGGTCTTCACCTCCAACGCCGAGCGCGCCGCCGCCCTTGCCCCATGGCTCGAGCACTACAACACTCGACGACGCCACAGCGCTCTCGGAGGACTCCCACCGATCAGGCGAGTGTCACCAACGTGACGGCCGAGTACACCTAGCGCGTCGAAGTCCCCTTCCCGCGCCGCACCCGCAGCACCCGGAAGCCCTTCGAGCTCGCGACGCGTTCCGCCGCGTGGCCGTTGTCGGTGAGCCAGCGCTGGAGCGAGTCGGCCCCGAGGTTGCGCTGGACCACCAGGTGCGCCTCGCCGTCGTCGTCCAGCCGGTCGAGCCAGTGGTCGAGCATCGCGTGGAGCGCGGGCTTGCCGACCCGGATCGGAGGGTTCGACCACAGCGCCGCCGCACGGAGGTCCGCGGGCACCCCGGCCGGTGCCACGGCGCGGACGTTGTCGAGCCCCAGGAGGTCCGCGTTGCGGCGCACGAGATCGAGAGCGCGCGCGTTGACGTCGACGGCCCAGACGGTCGCACCGGGGGAGAGCAGAGCGAGCGTCAGCGCGACGGGGCCCCAGCCGCAGCCGAGGTCGACGAGGTCACCCGCCGCCGGGGGAGGCGGTGCCGTCCGCAGGAGCACGGCCGTCCCCGCGTCGACGTGGTCGGGCGAGAAGACCCCCGGCGCGGTCTCGACGACGACGTCGCGACCGGCCAGCGTCACCGGGACGCGCCTGCGCTCGTCGGCGGACGCCGGCTCGGCGCTGAAGTAGTGGTCCTCGGGCACGGTGCGCACTGTAGACGCGCGGTCGGCCGAGGTCCGCTCCCGAGGTCCGAGTCCCGCGCCCCGCGGCCCGGCGGCGCCGGTCGAGGCGCTTCGCCCTCGGTGTAATCGCTCGCGACCCCCGGCGGGCCCGTGCCACCCTGGAGGCGACGAGAGGACACGATGACCCACCCCACGACCCCCGCCGGCGACGGCGCCGACGCGACCATCCCGGAGCGCAACCCGGAGCCCACCGCGACGGCTCCTGCCGAGACCGCCGCTCCCACGCTGCGCCCCGACGACGTGGTCGCCCGGGTCCTCGCGCGGGCCGGCACCGCTCTGGACGAGGGCGACACGCGCTGGACCGACGACGACGGCGACCAGCTCGACCGGGAGGAACGCGCGGCCCTGCGTCGCGTGGGCGGTCTGTCGACCGAGCTCGAGGACGTCACCGAGGTCGAGTACCGCTCGCTGCGCCTCGAGCGCGTCGTGCTCGCGGGCGTGTGGAGCAGCGGCACGGTCGAGGACGCCGAGCTCTCGCTGCGTGAGCTCGCGGCGCTCGCCGAGACCGCGGGCTCGGAGGTGCTCGACGGGCTGCTCCAGCGACGTCAGAACCCCGACCCGGGCACGTACTTCGGATCCGGCAAGGCCGCCGAGCTCGCCGACGTCGTGCGCGCCACCGGTGCCGACACGGTGGTCGTCGACGCGGACCTGTCGCCGTCGCAGCGGCGCGGTCTCGAGGACATCGTCAAGGTCAAGGTCATCGACCGGACCGCGCTGATCCTCGACATCTTCGCGCAGCACGCCAAGTCCAAGGAGGGCAAGGCGCAGGTCGAGCTCGCGCAGCTCGAGTACCTGCTCCCGCGCCTGCGCGGCTGGGGCGAGTCGATGTCGCGTCAGGCCGGTGGACGCGTCGCGGGCGGTGAGGGCATCGGATCGCGCGGCCCGGGTGAGACGAAGATCGAGCTCGACCGCCGCCGCATCCGGACCCGGATGGCCAAGCTGCGCCGCGAGATCGCGCACATGCGACCCGCTCGCGAGACGCGTCGCGCGTCGCGGCGGCGTCACCAGGTCCCCGCGGTCGCCATCGTGGGCTACACCAACGCGGGGAAGTCGAGCCTCCTCAACCGCCTGACGGGCGCCGGGGTCCTCGTCGAGAACGCGCTCTTCGCGACCCTCGACCCGACGGTGCGACGCGCACGGACGCCCGACGGCCGCACGTACACGCTCGCGGACACCGTGGGGTTCGTGCGGTCGCTGCCGACGCAGCTCGTCGAGGCGTTCCGTTCGACCCTCGAGGAGGTCGCCGAGGCCGACGTGCTGCTGCACGTCGTCGACGTGTCGCACCCGGACCCCGAGGGGCAGATCGCCGCGGTGCGGACGGTCCTCGGCGAGATCGAGGGCGTCGACGACATCGTCGAGGTCGTCGTGCTCAACAAGGCGGACGTCGCGGACCCGGAGACGGTCGCCCGGCTCCGCCGGCGCGAGCCGCGGTCGGTCGTCGTGTCGGCCCACACCGGGGAGGGGCTCGAGGAGCTCCAGCGCGTCGTCGCCGAGCACCTGCCCCGACCGCACGAGGTCGTGGACGTCGTCGTCCCGTACGACCGAGGCGACCTGGTCCACCGCGTGCACTCCGAGGGCGAGGTCGACGACGAGCAGCACACCGCCGACGGGACCGTGCTGCGCGCACGGGTCGGCGCGGACCTCGCGGCCGAGCTCCGCGCGGTGTCGGTGGCCTGACCCGGTGGCGCGCGGCGTCCGGTGCGGACGCCGCGCCGCCACCCGCTCGAGCCCGACTACCCTTCTGCGGTGAGCGCAGCGGAGGACCGGGTCGACGGCCCGCCGGTCGCCGACCTCCTCGAGCGTGCCGTCGCGGCCCTCGGTGGCCGTCGGCGTGACGGGCAGCTCGCGATGGCCGAGGCGGTCGCCGCCGCGATCGACTCGGGCGAGCACCTGCTGGTCCAGGCGGGCACGGGGACGGGCAAGTCGCTCGGGTACCTGGTCCCGGCCGTGCGCCACGCGGTGCTCGCCGGCGAGCGCGTGATCGTCTCCACGGCGACGCTCGCGCTGCAGCGCCAGGTCATGACGCGTGACCTCCCGCTCGTCGCCACGGCCGTGGCTCCCGCTCTGCCGCGCACGCCGCAGGTCGCGCTGCTCAAGGGCTGGCACAACTACCTCTGCCTGCACAAGGTCGCGGGTGGCTACCCCGACGAGGAACCCGCGCTCTTCGACCTCCTGCCCACGGACCGGGCGGGCGACCACCCGGCGCCGGGGGGCACCGGGGCGGACCGACCGGGTGACCTCGGCGCGCAGGTCCTGCGCCTGCGGGAGTGGGCCGAGGAGACGACGAGCGGGGACCGCGACGACCTGGAGCCGGGTGTGACGGACCGGGCGTGGCGCCAGGTCTCGGTGACCGCGATGGAGTGCCTCGGCTCGTCGTGCCCTCTCGTCGAGGACTGCTTCCCGGAGCGCGCGCGAGCGCTCGCGCGCGAGGCGGACGTCGTCGTGACCAACCACGCGATGCTGGGCATCGCGGCGGGTGGCTCGCCGGGGGTCCTGCCCGAGCACGACGTCCTCGTCGTCGACGAGGCGCACGAGCTGTCCGACCGCGTCACCGCGCAGGCGACCGTCGAGCTGTCGGGGCCGTCCGTCGAGCAGGCCGCCCGGACCGCCCGCCGGCACGGACGGGTCCCGACCGACGACCTCGAGACCGCCGCGCGCGACCTGGCTGCGGTGCTCGTCGAGCTGCCGGAGGGACGCTTCCCGACGGGCCTGCCCGAAGGGGTCGCGATCGCGGTGGCCGCCGTCAGGGATGCCGCGCGCGCCCTGCTGACGACGCTGCGCCCGGAGCCCGGGACGTCGACGCCGACCGCCGAGGGGGGCCTGAAGATGGCGTCCTCGGCCGTCCTGACCGTGCTCGAGATCGCGGACCGGATGACGGGCGACGCGGCGTCGGACGGGCGTGACGTCGTGTGGTGCGCGCGCGGCGAGGCGTTCGGACGCGGCGCCGCGCCGCGGCTGCATGCGGCCCCCCTGGCGGTCTCCGGACTCGTGCGGACCAACCTCCTGGCGGGGCGGAGAGCGGTGCTGACGTCGGCGACGCTCGAGCTCGGCGGGAGCTTCGACCCGCTCGCGCGTGCGGTGGGCCTCGACCCCGCGCACCGCCGCGAAGAGGGTGACGACGGCGGTGACCGGGCCGGGGCGGACGACCTCCCGTGGCGCGGTCTCGACGTCGGCAGCCCCTTCGAGTACCCGCGCAGCGGCATCCTCTACGTCGCGCGCCACCTCCCGCCGCCGGGGCGGGACGGCTCGTCGCCCGCCCAGCTCGACGAGATCGCCGCTCTCGTCGAGGCGGCCGGCGGCGCGACCCTCGGCCTGTTCTCCTCCAGGCGGGCCGCCGTCGCCGCCGCCGAGGCGATGCGCGACCGGCTCGACGTGCCGGTGCTGTGCCAGGGCGACGACCAGCTGCCGACGCTCGTCCGACGCTTCGCCGAGGACGACGCGACCTGCCTGTTCGGCACGCTCTCGCTCTGGCAGGGCGTGGACGTCCCCGGGCCGTCGTGCCGGCTCGTGCTGGTCGACCGGATCCCGTTCCCGCGTCCCGACGACCCGGTCCGCGCGGCGCGCACGGAGTCCGTCGAGCGTGCCGGCGGCAACGGGTTCATGGCGGTGTCCGCGACGCACGCGGCGCTGCTGCTCGCCCAGGGTGCTGGACGCCTCGTGCGGACCGACGAGGACCGGGGCGTCGTGGCCGTCCTCGACCCGCGGCTCGTGACGGCCCGGTACGGGTCGTTCCTGCTGCGCAGCATGCCGCCGTTCTGGCGGACGACCGACCCGGCGGTCGCGCGCGCCGCGCTCGCACGTCTCGCGGCGGCCTCGCGCGGGCGGGCCGACGCGGCGGGCGCTCCGGCCGTAGGGTGATCACGACCGATCGAGGAGTGGGTGCGGGATGGACCGGGTGCAGCAGCAGTTCTCCGACGGCGACGACCTCGGGGCGGGTGACGCGAGGTCACGGCGGACGACGAAGCTCGCCGTCGTCGGCGCAGGCAGCGTCGGCGCGACCATGGCGTACGCCGCGCTGATGCGCGGTGCCGCTCGCAGCGTGGCGCTCTACGACATCAACGCCGCGAAGGTCGAGGCCGAGGCGCTCGACATCGGCCACGGGATCCAGTTCATGCCGATGGCCGAGATCACGGGCTCGGACGACATCGAGGTCTGCCGCGACGCGGACGTCGTCGTCGTGACGGCGGGCGCGAAGCAGAAGCCCGGGCAGACACGCCTCGACCTGGCCCAGGCCACCATCTCCCTGGTGCGCTCGATGATGCCGCAGCTCGTCGAGGTGGCTCCGGACGCGGTCTACGTCATGGTCACGAACCCGGTGGACATCGTCACGTACGCCGCCCTCAAGGTGTCCGGCCTGCCGGCCAACCAGCTCTTCGGGTCCGGCACCGTGCTCGACTCCTCGCGGCTGCGGTACCTGCTCGCGCGCCACACCGGCGTCGCGGTGCAGAACATCCACGCGTACATCGCGGGTGAGCACGGCGACAGCGAGATCCCGCTGTGGAGCTCGGCGTCGATCGGGAGCGTCCCGCTGGTCGAGTGGCGCGGCATGCCGGGACCCGGGGGGTCGGTCGTCGGGCGGCTCGGGCCGGAGGACCGCGAGCGCATCGCCGAGGAGGTCGTCAACTCCGCCTACCGGATCATCGCCGGCAAGGGGGCGACGAACTACGCCGTCGCGCTCGCGGGCTCGCGCATCATCGAGGCGGTGCTCAACGACGAGAACCGGGTCCTGCCGGTCTCCTCGCTGCTCGAGGGCTACCGCGGCATCTCCGACGTCTGCCTGTCCGTGCCGTCCGTCGTGGGCCGCACCGGCGTGGGCGCACGGCTCGAGATCGCCCTGTCGGACTCCGAGCTCGACGGTCTGCGCAGGTCCGCCGACGCCCTGCGCGACGTCGCGCGGCAGTTCGGCCTCTGACGACGCGGGCCGGCCGGGGCGCGCCGCCCGAGCGCACGCCGGTCGGTCGCGCGCCGCTCGGGCGCGCCTGGACCGGTCGGCGCGCCGCCGTGAGGTGCGTGGGCGCCCCGGCTCACAGGCTCCGCAGCACGCTCACCACGCGGCCGAGCACGACCGCCTCGTCACCCGGGATGGGCTCGTACGCGGCGTTCTGCGGCAGCAGCCAGACGTGTCCGTCCCTGCGGCTCAGCGTCTTGACGGTCGCCTCACCGTCGATCATCGCCGCGACGATCTCGCCGTTCTCGGCGACCGGCTGACGGCGGACGACGACCCAGTCACCGTCGCAGATCGCGGCGTCGAGCATCGAGTCGCCCGCGACCCGCAGCAGGAAGAGGTCGCCCTCGCCGACGAGCTGGCGGGGGAGCGGGAAGACGTCCTCGACGACCTGCTCCGCGAGGATCGGCCCGCCGGCGGCGATGCGGCCGACGACCGGCACGTACGAAGGGCGCGGTGCGGCATCGCCTTCGAGCGTGGGGTCGTGCGCATCGGACGCGCCCGCCGGCGCGCCGGCGAAGCCTCCTGAGCCGAGCGGCTCGGCGACCCGTGCGTCGTCCGGGTGGACGACCTCGATCGCCCGCGGCCGGTTGGGGTCGCGTCGCAGGTAGCCCTTGCGCTCGAGCGCCATGAGCTGGTGCTTGACCGACGACGGGCTCGTGAGCCCGACTGCCTCGCCGATCTCACGCATGCTCGGCGGGTAGCCGCGGCGCTCGACGCTCGAGCGGATCGTCTCGAGGACGAGCCTCTGACGCGGCGTGAGTCCGTCGCCCCCGGCGGGTCCGTCCGGCAGCACGTGCACCGCGGCGACGCCGCCGGCCTGGTCCGACGACGCGTCGGACGACGGCCCGGCGGACGGGGTGCTGTTCGGTGCCACGGGGGACCTCCCGGTTCGGTGGACGGGGGACCGTCCGGCTCGGCGTCCGGTGCGCGGGCACCGGGGACGTGGGCGACGGAGGTGGTCACCCCCGATCCGGACGTCCCGGTGGCGTCGTCGCACGGGCCGTGTCGGTGGTCGGTGGTGTCCTCCTCCTGGACCACGACGCTATCGGGCCCGGGGCGCGTGATCAAACATGTGTTCGACCGCGTGTCGACATCCGCACCTCGCCCCGCTAACCTGTCGAACAGGCGTTCGACGTACACACGTTCGATCGCCACGAGGACCAGGAGGAAACCATGAGCACGATTCGTGACAACGCAGCAGGCACGCCGGTCGTCGCACGGTCGGCGCGCACCGCGGGCGGCCGGTCCCGGCGCGGTGCGGCCGCGCACGGTGCGGCCGCGCACGGTGCGGCGGGGCTCCGGCTGACCGGGCGGGGACGCGCGGCGGTGATGCTTCTGGCCGTGGGGCTCGCCGGGGCGGTCGGCATGACGGCGCAGAGCGCGGCTGCGCGTGGTCCGGCCGCTCCGGTGCCCGTCGTCGCCCACGTGGTGGAGCCGGGGGAGACGCTCTGGGAGATCGCGGCCCGGACCGCCGAGCCCGGGCAGGACGTCCGGGACGTCGTCGCTGACCTGACGGAGCTCAACGGCCTGCCGGACGTCGCCCTCGAGGCGGGGCAGCAGCTGCTCGTCCCGGTCCGCTGACGTCCGCGGGGCGCGTGACGCCGAGGCGTTCGGGTTCCTTGCCCGCGCACGGGTCCACCCGTACCGTGGCGCGCGACCGGCCCCGTCGAGACCCTGCGGTCGGTTCGTGCGACCCGTGGAGGCTCCCCGTGCACTGCCCGTTCTGCCGGCACAGCGACTCACGCGTGGTCGACTCACGGACCTCGGACGACGGGTCGACCATCCGGCGGCGGCGTCAGTGCCCCGAGTGCCAGCGCCGGTTCACCACGATCGAGACCGCGAGCCTCTCCGTGGTCAAGCGGTCCGGGGTGACCGAGCCGTTCAGTCGCGAGAAGATCGTGAACGGCGTGCGGAAGGCGTGCCAGGGCCGGCCGGTGAGCGAGGACGACATCGCGCTCCTCGCCCAGCGCGTCGAGGAGACGCTCCGCGGGACGGGCAGCGCAGAGCTCGACGCGCACGAGATCGGGCTCACGATCCTCGGCCCGCTGCGCGAGCTCGACGAGGTGGCCTACCTGCGGTTCGCGAGCGTCTACCAGGCCTTCGACTCGCTCGAGGACTTCGAGGCCGCGATCACCTCGCTCCGCGCCCGACGAGCGGTGGAGGACGGCGAGGACGGCGAGGCCGACCTGCTCGTCGTGCGTCCCTCCTGAGGGCGCCCGCGTCCGTCAGGGGTGGCTCCCGCCGCGGACGCGCCCGGGCCCGGGTCCGACACGGCCTGGGCTCGCGCGCACACCGGTCCGATGTGACCCTGGGCGCAAGAGACAGGAGGTGCCTCGATGACGGCTCGAGAGGCTGACGACGACGTCGTCGACCACGGCGCGGTGGAGGACGCCCGCTCGACGGACCGCGGGCTGCTCGGCGTGTACCTCAACGACCACCTCGCAGGGTCGGTCGCCGGGTCGCAGCGGTTCCAGCGCCTCGCGCGGACCCTGCACAGGACGCCCGTCGGGGCCGACCTGGCCAACATCGCGGAGGAGGTGACCGAGGAGCGCGAGGAGCTGCGGGCGGTCATCGAGGGTCTGGACGTGCGGCCGCAGGACCTCCTCAAGCAGGCGGCCGCGTGGGTCGGGGAACGGCTCGCGCGCCTCAAGGCGAGCCGCCGGGAGGTCGCGTCGTCGACGACGCGGACGCTCCTGGAGGTCGAGCTCCTGCGCAGCGCTCTGGTCGGGAAGCTGGGTGTCTGGCAGACGCTCGAGGACCTCGCCGGGGACCTCGGTCTCGACCGCGACCGGATGGCCGAGCTCCGGCGCCGGACGCAGGAGCAGGTCCGGACGATGGACGACGTGCACGCGTACGTGCGCGGCCGCGCCCTCCGCGGGGCATGAGCCCTACGGGCGCTCGCCCCGCGACGGCACCCGGGCGATGACCTGCTCGCGGACGACACGGCGCAGCACCTTGCCGATCTGCGACCGCGGCAGCTCGGGGACGACCACGAGCTCGCGCGGGTGGGCGTAGCGCGCGAGCCGGTGCTCGCTCCACGCCCGGACCGCCGAGAGCTCGACCCGTGTGACGCCCTCAGCGAGGACGACGGCCGCGACGACCTTCTCGCCGAGGTCGCCCCCGGGCACTCCGACGACCGCGACGTCCTCGATCTCGGGCATCGCCCGTAGGTGGTCCTCGACCTGGGACGGGTAGACGTTGAAGCCACCGGTGATGATGACCTCCTTGATGCGGTCCACGAGGCGCACGAAGCCGTCGTCGTCGACGACGACGACGTCGCCGGTACGCAGCCAGGTCCGGCCGCCGTGCTCCACGAGGACCGCGGAGGTGTCCTCGGGTCGCTGCCAGTAGCCCGCGAAGACCTGGGGGCCGCTGACGAGCAGCTCGCCCTGCTCGCCGTGCTCGACGTCGCGGGACGGGTCCTCCGGGTCGACGACACGCATGAAGGTCGACGGGAACGGCAGCCCGAGCGTGCCGGGCCGGCGTGCAGGGGACAGGGGGTTGCCGAGGGCGACCGGCGAGGACTCGGTCATGCCGTAGCCCTCCACGAGGAGGCCGCCCGTGACCTCCTCCCACGCACGAGCGGTCTCGGCGGGGAGCGACATCGCGCCCGAGATCGCGTGGCTGACCGAGCGCAGGTCCGTCCCGCTCGCACGGGCCCCGGCCGCGAGGCGCTCGAACATCGGCGGCACGCCGGGCACGAACGTGGCCGGGCGGCGACGCTGGGCGTCGAGCACCGCATCGACGTCGAACTTCGGGAAGATCACGACGGTGGCCGCGATGCGGACGGCGTACGTCAGGCACAGCGTGAGCCCGAAGGCGTGGAAGAACGGCAGGGCGGCGTAGACGGTCTGCGCCGCGTCGGCGTGCTGGGTCCACGCCTGGCCCTGGGCGGCGTTCGCCGCGACGTTGCGGTGGAGCAGGACCGCGCCCTTCGGCGTCCCGGTCGTCCCGCCCGTGTACTGCAGGAGCGCGACGTCCGAGACGTCGGGGTGGGCGACGTCGTCGGCGAGCGGGCGCGCGTGCCGCACGAGCCGGGACCACCGGACGACGCCGGGTGCGTCGGGGACGTCTGCCCGCATCGTCGCGCGCGTCCGCCGAGCCGCGGCGACCGGCAGGGCCAGCGCCGCGCGCTTGACGAGCGGGAGGTCCGAGCTCAGGTCGACGACGACGACGTGACGGACGTCGGTCGACGCGCGTGCCGCGAGCACCGCCTCGACGGACTTCTCCCAGCTGATCACGACGGTCGCGCCGCTGTCGCGCAGCTGGTGCTCGAGCTCGCCGGCGGTGTAGGTGGGGTTGTGCTCGACCACGACCGCCCCGATCCGGAGCGCCGCGTAGAACGCGACGACGTGCGTCGTGCAGTTGGGCAGCACGAGGGCGACACGGTCACCGGGCCGGACGCCGAGTCCGCGCAAGGCTCCCGCGGCGCGCGCGACCGACCGCCCGAGAGCGGCGTAGGTCGTCACCGCGCCCATGAAGTCGGTCGCGACCCGCGACGGGTGCTCGGCCGCGGCGCGCTCGAGCCAGCGGGTGACCGGCTCGTCGGGCTCGGCGATGTCGTGCGGGACCCCGGGCGCGTACGCGCTCGTCCAGGGGCGTTCGAGGTCGCGGTCGTCGTGCTCTCCGGGCGTCGTGCTCACGTCGTCGAGCCTAACCTACGCAGTCGTAGGTTACGGGTGCGTAGGCGCCTCGGGGCGGGTGATCCGAGAGGCGGTCACAGGTCGCTCGAGCGCGGACCCCACAGGTTCACGCCCGAGTCCACCGCGTGCGCCTCGATCCGTGCCAGCTCGTCGTCCGAGAGCGGGGCGGCGGCGACGGCGCCGAGGTTGTCGCGCAGCTGCCGGGTGGAGCTCGCGCCGATGAGGACCGAGGTGACCCGGTGGTCGCGCAGGACCCACGTCAGCGCGAGCTGCGCGAGCGTCTGACCCCGCTCGCGGGCGACGGCGTCGAGCGCTCGCACGTGGTCGAGCGCCTCGGGGGTGAGGTAGGACCGCGGGAGCGACGACCCGCGCGCGGCCCGCGACGTCTCGGGCACCCCGTCGAGGTACTTGCCGGTCAGCATCCCCTGGGCCAGCGGCGAGAAGGCCACGACGCCCAGCCCGGCCTCCTCGACCACGTCGAGCAGGCTCGCACCGCCCGCGTCCTGCTGCGGCTGCTCGACCCAGCGGTTGAGCATCGAGTAGGAGGGCTGGTGGACCACGAGGCGGAGGCCCAGGTCACCCGCGACCGCGACCGCCTCGCGCGTGCGGCGCGCGGAGTACGACGAGATGCCCGCGTAGAGCGCCTTGCCGGAGTCGACGGCCGTCCGCAGCGCGCCCAGGGTCTCCTCGAGCGGCGTCCGCGGGTCGAAGCGGTGGCTGTACATGACGTCGACGTGGTCGACGCCGATCCGACGCAGCGACCGGTCGAGCGACGCGAGGACCGACGCCCGCGAGCCGAACTCGCCGTACGGCCCTTCCCACGCGCGGTAACCAGCCTTCGTCGTGATCACGAGCTCGTCGCGGTGGTGGGTCAGGTCGCGCGCCAGGATGCGACCCAGGACCTCCTCGGCGGCACCCGGCGGCGGGCCGTAGTTGTTGGCGAGGTCGAGGTGCGTCACCCCGGCGTCGAAGGCCTCGAGGACGACCGCTCGCTGCGTCTCGAACGCCTGCGGGTCGCCGAAGTTCTGCCACAGGCCGAGCGAGACGACGGGGAGGTCGAGACCCGAGCGTCCGGCCCGGCGGTACGTCATCCGGGCGTGGCGGTCTGCGGCGGGCACGTGCACACCCCGACGCTAGCGCCGCCGACGGCTCCGCGCCGACGGACCCTCGTCACCGCCGTCGGCACCGAGCCACGGCGTCAGGACAGGACGCGCAGCCGGATCGTCTGCGGCATGGTCGCGAGCGACGCGCACACGTCCTCGGGCAGGCCGGAGCCGACGTCGGTCACGACGTAGCCGAGCTCGCCGCGCGTCGAGAGCAGCTGCGCCTCGATGTTGACGTCGTGCTCCGCGAGCAGCCGGTTGATCCCCGCGAGCACACCTGGGGTGTTGCGGTGCAGGTGCACCAGTCGGTGGGATCCGGTGCGCGCGTCGAGCGCGAGGTTCGGCAGGTTGACGCTCAGGGTGGTCGAGCCGTGCGACACGTAGTCGCGGAGCTTGTTGGAGACGAAGTGCCCGATCGCCTCCTGCGCCTCCTCGGTGGAACCCCCGATGTGCGGGGTGAGGATGACGTTGGGCAGGCCGCGCAGGTCCGACTCGAAGGCGTCGCCGCGGCGCTTGGGCTCCTCGGGGAACACGTCCACGGCGGCACCGGCGACGTGACCCGACAGGACGTGGTCGCGCAGCGCCGCGTAGTCGACGACGAACCCGCGCGAGAGGTTGAGGAAGATCGCGCCCTGCTTCATCCGCGCGAACTGCTCGGCCCCGAACATGCCGGCGTTGCCGCCGCGGCCGTCGACGTGCAGCGTCACGACGTCCGCGGTGGAGAGGAGCTCGTCGAGGGAGTGCAGGCGGCGCGCGTTGCCGAGGGCGAGCCGCTCGGCCGAGTCGTAGAACACGACCGACATGCCGAGCGCCTCGGCGAGCACGGACAGCTGCGTCCCGATGTTGCCGTAGCCGACGATGCCGAGCGTGCGGCCCCTGACCTCGTGGGCACCCTCGGCCGACTTGTCCCACACGCCCTCGTGGAGCGCCCGGTCGCGCTCGGTGAGCCGACGCGTCAGCGCGATGATCTCGGCGAGCGTCAGCTCGACCACCGACCGCGTGTTCGAGAACGGTGCGTTGAAGGCCGCGACGCCGTGCCGTGCTGCAGCGCCGAGGTCGATCTGGTTGGTCCCGATGCAGTACGCGCCCACCGCGAGAAGGTCGGGCGCCGCGGCGATCACGCGCTCGGTGACCTGGGTCTTCGAGCGGATGCCGAGCAGGTGGACGCCCTGCAGCGCGTCGACCAGCTCGTCCTCGTCGAGCGCCCCCGTGCGTGCCGTGACCTCGACGCCGTCGGAGCGCAGGATGGACGTCGCGACGGGGTGGAGGCTCTCCAGGAGCAGGGCGCGCAGCACGGGGCCATGGTGGACCGCGCGGGGCCCCTCGACCAAAGCGGTACCGACAGGCGGGACGTGGCCCCCGCCTGCGAGACTGCCGTCGTGGGCACGGACGCGCGCGACGACCGACGGTCGCGCCGTGTCCTGCGCCAGATGGACCGCGCAGCCCGCCGCTCCACCCGACGTGCCGCCCGCGGTCCTCGCCTGACGTCGCGCGCCGTCGGTGCGCTCGCGCTGCTCGGCGTCGTCGCGGGCGGCGCGCACGCCGCGGGGGTCGACGTCCCGGGCGTCGGCTCGCTGTGGGCCCCGCGCGCGTACGTCGAGGTCGAGGGTCGGACGATCGCGGTGCCGAGGCCGGAGCCGGCAGGCGGTCGCCTGCGTCCGGAGGTCGCCGTGACCACGTCCGGGCAGCACGCGTTCCTGCACGTGGCCGCGGACGGCACACCCGTCGGGTACGACCCCTGCCGACCGGTCCGCTACGTGGTGCAGTCGGCGGGGGAGCCGGTCGGGGTCCGCGACCTCGTCCACGAGGCCGCGGCGGTCGTGGCGGGTGCGACCGGCCTGGACCTCGTGTTCGCCGGCGAGACGGACGAGGTGCCCGCCGTCGACCGCGCCCTGATCCAGCCGGACCGGTACGGCGACGGCTGGGCACCGGTGCTCGTCGGCTGGGCGGACGAGGAGTCGGTGGTCGAGCTCGCGGGTCAGGTCGCGGGTGTGGGCGGATCCGCGGCGGTGCCGGGGTCCGACGGCTCGGGGACGTGGCTCGCCGCAGGCCGGGTCGTGCTCGACGCCCCGGACGTCACCGCGATGCTCGGTCAGCCGGACGGGCGGGCCCGCGTCCGCGCGATCCTCGTGCACGAGCTCGCGCACGTCGTGGGCCTCGACCACGTGGACGACCAGGGTGAGCTCATGCACCCGACGACGTCCGCGCGCGTCGACCTCGGTCCGGGGGACCTGCAGGGGCTCGCGCTCGTCGGCCGCGCGGCGTGCGAGTGACGTCCGGCCGGGACCGGTGCCGCCCGCGGACACCGGTCAGGAGCCGTCGTCCTCCATGCCGGCCGGGAGCGCGCTGCTCGTCACGACGTGCAGCGTGCGCGTCGGCCGCGTCATCGCGACGTAGAGGTCGGCCGCCGACGCCTTGCCCACGAGCGCGGGCTCGACGAGCACGACGGCGTCGAACTCGAGCCCCTTCGTCTCGCGCGGGGTGAGCACGGCGACGTGCGCGTCGAGGACGCTCGGGCCGGCGGGCACGAGGTGGTCGGCGACCGACGACGCGGCGAGCGCCCGGGCCAGACGTGGCACGTCGTCGTCGGCGGCGACGACGGCGACCCGGCCCGCCTCGGCGTCGCCCCCGTCGAGCAGCCCGAGGTCGGCGAGCGACGAGTGCGTCGCCGCGACGACCGCCTCCTCGACGGCGTCCTCGGCGACGTGGTGGACGCGCAGGGCGTCCGGCACGTCGCGCGCCGACGTCAGGGGCGACGCGGGCAGCTGGTGAGCGCGGGCGACGCGCTGGGCCGCCTCGGCGACGGACGCGGGCGTGCGGTAGTTGACGGTGAGCTCGGCGAGCCGCCACGACCCGCGCAGCACGGGGTCCAGGGTCGCGGCCCAGCTCCGGGTGCCCGCACCGCTCGTGGTCTGCGCGACGTCGCCGACGATCGTCATCGACCGGGTCGGGCAGCGGCGCAGCAGCATGCGCCATGCCATCGCCGAGAGCTCCTGGGCCTCGTCGACCACCACGTGGCCGTACGTCCACGTCCGGTCCGACGCCGCACGCTCCGCGGTCGTGAGCACCGGGCCGCCCGACGCGAAGCGCTCGGCGAGCGCCTCCGCGGAGACCAGGCCGCCGCCGGCCCCGCTCGACCGCAGCACCTGACGCGCGTAGTCGAGCTCCTCCTGGCGGCGCCGGGCGTCCGCGGCCGCCTGCGCGCGCTCGGCCTGGTCGTCCTCGCCCAGGAGCTCGGCGGCCTCGTCCAGCAGCGGGACGTCGGCGGGCGTCCAGGGGGCGCCCGGCTCGCGCAGCAGCAGCCTCCGATCGCGCGCGGAGAGCTCGGGGGCGGCGGCCTCGAGCCGGGCCGGCCTGGTCAGGAGGTCCTCGACGAGCCGCTGGGGCGTGAGCGGCATCCAGGCGAGGTTGAGGGCGATCCGGATCTCGCGCGTCGTCCGCAGCTCCTCGAGCACCTCGGCCCGGTCCTCGGGCGGGACCGCGAAGCCCAGCTGCTGCACGTACTGCTCGGCGAGCCGCTGGAGCATCTCGCGCACGAAGACGACGCGCGCCAGGTTGTGCGGCCGTCCCGTGCGACGCGCCTTGGCGCGTGCGTCGACGACGTCCCTGGGCCGGACGACGACGACCTTGCCGTCGACCCGCACGCTCGTCTCGTGGTCCGGGACGCGCTGGCGGAGCCGGACGGCCCGCGCGACGACGCGCGCCATCACCGCGCGCCCCTTGACCTCGGCCGTCGCGTCGTCCTCGGTGCCGTCGGCGACCACTCCCGGGTGGAGCCCGGCGACGGTCGAGGTCACCACACCGGTCTCGCCGAGGGAGGGGAGCACCTGGTCGATGTAGCGCAGGAAGGTCCGGCTCGGCCCGACCACGAGCACGCCCGAGCGCTCGAGCGTGCTGCGGTGCGCGTAGAGCAGGTACGCGGCGCGGTGCAGCGCGACCGCCGTCTTGCCCGTGCCGGGGCCGCCCTGGACGACGAGCGCCCCGGCGAGGTCTCCGCGGATGACGGCGTCCTGCTCGGCCTGGATCGTCGCGACGATGTCGCCCATGCGACCGGTCCGGGCGCCCGCGAGCGACGCGAGCAGCGCACCCGTCCCGGCGACCTCGCTCGTCCGCCCGTCCTCCTGCGACCACGCGTCGAGGTCGAGCACCTCGTCCTCGAGCGCGGTCACGGTCCGGCCGCGCGTCACGAGCTGACGGCGTCGCACGACCCCGTCCGGGTGGGCGGAGGTCGCGCGGTAGAACGCCTGGGCGGCGGGCGCACGCCAGTCGGTGAGCAGCGACGTGTGGTCCTCGTCCGTCAGGCCGATGCGACCGATGTACCGGGTCGTGCCCTCGACGAGGTCAAGGCGGCCGAAGCACAGCCGCTGCTCGACGCCCTCGAGCTGCGCGAGGCGGTTTTCGTAGAGCGTCGCGAAGGCGTCCCGCTCCGACCGGTTCTGCGGCGAGCCGGACGGCCCCACGCGCCGCGTGCGCGCCAGCCGGGCGCGGGTCTGCTCGCGCAGGAGGTCGAGCCGGGCGTACCGGAGGTCCACGGCGGCCTGCTCCTCGCGGACCTGGTCCTGCCTGTCTGACACTGGGCCCCCTGGGACGTGGTGGCGACGCACGAGCGCGAACGACGGCCGTCCATTATCAGCCCTGGCGGGCGCCTCCGGTGACGCTCGGGAGGCCGACCGCGCGGACCCCACTAGGATCGTCGTCGCTGCCGTGCGCCGTGCACGAGGCAGCCGAAGGGGCTGAGTGTGCTGACTGACGAGCTTGACCCGCGTGCACTGCGGGTCCTCCTGGTGGAGGACGACGACGGTGACGCCGTCCTCGTGGAGGAGCTCTTCGCCGACGCCAACCTCGACGTGGACCTGCGGCGTGCCCGGAGCCTGGAGGCCGCGGCCGACATGCTCGACGTCGACTGCGTCCTGCTGGACCTGGGGCTTCCCGACGCCGCGGGGATCCCGGCGCTCGAGAAGATCCTCGCGTCACCGCGCACGCCCGCCGTCGTCGTCCTGACCGGCATGAGCGAGTCCGGCGCGGGTCTGCGCGCCGTCGCCGCAGGCGCGCAGGACTACCTCGTCAAGGGCGACGTCAGCCCCGAGCTGCTCGCGCGCGCCGTCCGGTACGCGATCCAGCGCCGGCACGCCGAGATCCAGGAGCGCGACCTCTACCGCGCGCAGGTGCGGGCGTCGGAGACGAGCCGGCTCGAGCGTGGGCTCCTGCCGACGCCGCTGGTCGCCGACGGCGCGCTCGAGGTGCTCGTCGGGTACCGCGCGGGGCGCGACGGGCTCCTGGGCGGGGACTTCTACGACGTGGTCGAGCGGCCCGACGGCTCGGTCGCCGCGGTCGTGGGCGACGTGGCCGGGCACGGGCCGGACGAGGCGGCCCTCGGCGCGACGCTGCGCACGGCGTGGCGGACCTCGGTGCTGGCGGGCCTGCCCGCGGAGCAGGTCCTCGACGTCACCGAGCAGATCCTCGCGGCCGAGCGCGGTCGCCCCGAGATCTTCGCGACCGCGGTGATGGTCGTCGTGAACCCCGAGCGCACCGCGCTCGACCTGTTCCTGTGCGGCCACCCGACGCCCTTCCTGCTCGGGCCGCCCACCACGTCGCTGCCGTCGGACCGTCGCGGGCGCGCGCTCGGCATCCCGGTGCTCGGCGGCTGGACGTCGCAGCGCGTCGAGCTGCCGGAGCGGTGGCGGATCATCCTCTTCACGGACGGTGTCCTCGAGACGACGATCGACACGCGCGGTGCGCGCCTCGGCGAGGAGGGCCTCCAGGTCCTCATGGACGACCAGCTACGGGTCGAGGCGGACCAGTCGCCCGACGCACGCCGGCGGACGTTCGTCGAGCTCGTGCTCGAGGCGGTCCGCGCGCGGCACGGGGGCGACCTCGTCGACGACACCGCGCTGGTCGTGCTGGGCTGGGGTGGTGGGGCGGCATGAGCACGACGCCGACGCACGCCGCCCGCACCCCGCACCGCCCTGCCCGCACCGAACCGGGATCGGCCGCGTCGCTGCGCGGGCGACTGCGCGTCGCCCTGCTCGTGGGGGGCGCCGTGCTCGCCGTGGTCGTCACGGTGATGACGGTCGCGTTCGGGCAGATGTCCCGGGCCCAGCGCGACATCACGACCGTCTTCTACACCGCCGTGACCCAGGGGAGCGCGTCGTACCTCGCGCTCGTCGACGCGGAGACCGCGGTGCGCGGCTACGCGCTCACGGGCGACGAGGTCACCCTCGAGCCGTTCGTGCGTCTCCTCGAGGGCGACGGGCACCAGCCCCCCGACGTCGCCGGCATCGACGTCGAGGAGCTCCTCGCCGACCGCTTCGGCGAGGACTACCCCCCGCTCGGGACCCGGGAGCGCGCCGGGGAGGCCGCGCGGCGCTGGTACGAGGACTTCGCCGGGCCGGTGATCGAGCAGGTGCGCGCCGAGGGGCCAGGGAGCGTCTCCACCCAGGAGATCGAGACCGGCCGACTCATGTTCGACGACGTGCGCGTGTCGGCCGAGGAGTACCTCGAGCAGATCCGTGCCGACCGGC
This sequence comes from Cellulomonas carbonis, assembly GCF_014636275.1. Classification (GTDB taxonomy): domain Bacteria; phylum Actinomycetota; class Actinomycetes; order Actinomycetales; family Cellulomonadaceae; genus Actinotalea; species Actinotalea carbonis. Next base: position 806,770 of record NZ_BMEB01000001.1, on the reverse strand, counting down.
AGGACGCCGTCGCCGAGTTCCACGGGTGGCGTGACGCGGTCGCCGCTGCGATGGCGGTCCTCGCGGTCGCCGCCGTCGTCGTCGGCTCGCTGCTGTGGGTCCTGCTGCGCCGCTGGATCACCGACCCGCTCGACCGGCTCGCCGCCGACGCGCGCCGCGTGGCGGACGGCGACCTCGACCACGTCGTCGTGCCCGTCGGCTCGGCCGAGGTCGAGCAGGTCGCCGCAGACGTCGAGGCGATGCGCTCGCGGCTTGCGCTCCTGGTCGCCGAGGCGACCGCGGCCCGCGCCGAGATCGAGCGCTCGCACGAGCAGCTCCAGGGGCAGGCCGAGGACCTGCGCCGGTCCAACCGCGACCTCGAGCAGTTCGCCTACGTCGCCTCGCACGACCTGCAGGAGCCGCTGCGCAAGGTCGCGAGCTTCACCCAGCTGCTCGCGAAGCGCTACGAGGGCCAGCTGGACGAGCGGGCCGACCAGTACATCGCCTTCGCCGTCGACGGCGCCAAGCGCATGCAGCGGCTCATCAACGACCTGCTGAGCTTCTCGCGGGTCGGGCGCATCGGCGGCGAGCTGTCGGACGTCGACATGGGCGCGGTGCTGGACCGCGTGACGGAGGTGCTCGACGAGGTCGTCGAGAGCACCGGTGCGACCGTCGAGGGTGTCGACCTGCCGACCGTCCGCGGCGAGGAGCCGCTGCTCGTCCAGCTCGTGCAGAACCTCGTCGTCAACGCGCTGAAGTTCCGCCACCCCGACCGCGCCCCGCACGTGCGCATCACCGCGGAGCGCGTCGCGGACCGCTGGCGGTTCGCATGCTCCGACAACGGCATCGGCATCGACCCGCAGTACGCCGAGCGGGTGTTCGTGATCTTCCAGCGGCTGCACCCCAAGGACGTCTACGAGGGGACGGGCATCGGGCTCGCCCTCTGCAAGAAGATCGTCGAGTACCACGGCGGGCACATCTGGATCGACACCGACGTCACCGAGGGGACGACCATCCGCTGGGAGCTCCCGGCCGACCCGACCGTGCGGGGCTCGTCCGCGGGCTCCGAGTCGGACGCCGACGACGCCGGCAGCTCCGCGACCCCGCCGACGCAGGAACGTACCGACGCTCCCGCGGGGGCGTACACCGAGGCGCGCACCGCGCCGACCGAGGCGTCGGCGCGCCCCGCGCACGCCACGACCGAGCCCGTCGCCGCGGGTGACAGGAAGGACGACTGACATGGCCGACCAGGCACCCATCGACGTTCTGCTCGTGGAGGACGACCCGGGCGACGTCCTCATGACGCGCGAGGCGTTCGAGGAGAACAAGGTCGCGAACCGGCTCGCGGTGGTCAGCGACGGCGCCGAGGCCATGGAGTACCTGCGCCAGGAGGGCCGCTACGCCGACGCGCCCACCCCGGACCTCGTGCTGCTCGACCTCAACCTGCCGAGGATGGACGGACGCGAGGTGCTCGCGGCCATGAAGACGGACGAGAAGCTGCGGAGCATCCCCGTCGTCGTCCTCACGACCTCCGAGGCGGAGGAGGACGTGCTGCGCAGCTACTCGCTGCACGCCAACGCCTACGTGACCAAGCCGGTCGACTTCTCGCGCTTCATCGAGGTCGTGCGGCAGATCGACGACTTCTTCGTCTCCGTGGTGCGCCTGCCGCGTCACTGATCCACCCGGACGACGGGGGCGCCCCGGCCGCGACGGGGCGTCGCGCCGTCGCGGAGCCGGAGGGGCGGGAATGCGGGGTCTGGCGGTGACGTTCCCTTCGCAGGACAGTCCCCCGACATCGGAGGAGCGATGGACGACCTGAGCACGATCGTCACGGTCGACGAGGACGTCGCGCGCGAGCTCGCGACGCGCACGGGAGACGGGCCCGGTCCCGTCCTGGTGCACGTCGTCCGCGGGTTCGTGGACGCGGGCAACGCCGGCCAGGGCATCGCCGAGCACCTCGTCGAGCACCTGCAGACCCAGCGCCTCGCGACGTTCGACGTGGACCTGCTGCTCGACTACCGGTCGCGGCGACCGGCGATGACCTTCGACGGCGACCACTGGGCGGGGTACGAGGAGCCCGAGCTGCGTGTCGACGTGGTCCGCGACGGTGAGGACGTGCCGTTCCTGCTGCTCCACGGGACCGAGCCCGACGTGCAGTGGGAGCGGTACGTGGCCGCGGTGCGGTCGCTCGTCGAGCGCTTCGCCGTTCCGCTCACCGTGGGCGTGCACGGCATCCCCATGGGCGTGCCGCACACCCGGCCGCTCGGGGTGACGGCGCACGCGACGCGGTCGGACCTCGTCGCCGACCACACGTCGTGGTTCGGCACGGTCCAGGTCCCCGCGAGCGTCAGCGCGCTGCTGGAGTACCGGCTCGGCCAGTCCGGCCACGACGCGATGGGCTTCGCGGTCCACGTGCCGCACTACCTCGCGCAGTCGCCGTTCCCGCGCGCTTCGCAGGTGGCGCTCGAGCACGTCGAGCGGGCAACGGGTCTCGAGCTCGGCTCCGCGGCGCTCGAGGCACCGGCGCGTGAGGCGCTCGCCGAGGTCGAGCGCCAGGTGGCGGGATCGACCGAGGTCGAGGCCGTCGTACGGGCGCTCGAGGAGCAGTACGACTCGTTCGCGCGTGCGATCGAGCGGCCGAACCTTCTGGCCGACCAGCGCGACCTGCCCACGGCCGACGAGATCGGCGCCGAGTTCGAGCGCTTCCTGGCGCAGCAGCAGGGCGGCGACGGACCCGAGCGGTGACGCGAGCGGGTCGCCCCCGCGGCCGCCCACCCGCATCGTGGGGACGCGCGGCGGCGCGGGCCCCGGTCGTCTGGGGCGTCTCGCTCGTCGCGTACGTCGTCGCCGTCCTGCACCGCACCTCGCTCGGCGTGGCCGGGGTCGACGCCGTCGAGCGCTTCGACGTCACCGCGACCGTGCTGTCGACATTCGTCGTCGTGCAGGTCGCGGTCTACGCGGCGCTCCAGGTGCCGATGGGCCTCCTGCTCGACCGTCTCGGCTCCCGCAGGCTCGTCGCCGGGGGAGCCCTGCTCATGGCGTCCGGTCAGCTGCTGCTCGCCTTCGCGACCGACCTCGGGCCCGCCTACGTCGCGCGGGTCCTCATCGGCGCGGGGGACGCCGCGACGTTCATCTCGGTGCTGCGGCTCGTCGCGGTGTGGTTCCCCGCGCGACGCGTCCCGCTCTACACCCAGCTCACCGGGCTCGTCGGGCAGCTCGGGCAGGTCGCCGCGGCGATCCCCCTCGCGGGTGTGCTGCACCTGGCGGGGTGGACCTCGGCGTTCGTCGGGATGGGTGCGGTCGGCGTCCTCGCCGCGGTCGGGGTGGCCGTGGCGGTCCGGGACCGCCCTCCCGGTGCCGAGGCGCCGCCCGTGCCGCGCGGCCTCGCGGCGCCCCTGCGCGAGGTGCTGGGCACACCCGGGACGTGGCTCGGCTTCTGGTCGCACGCCGTGACGCAGTTCTCCACGACGGTGTTCGTGCTCCTGTGGGGCTTCCCCTTCCTCACGGTCGCGCAGGGCAGGACCCCCGCCGAGGCGGGAACCCTGCTGACGCTCAACGTGGTCGCGGCGATGCTCGCGGGTCCCGTCATCGGCGTCCTCACCGGGCGCCACCCGCTGCGCCGCTCGTGGATGGTCCTCGCGATCGCCGTCGCCGTGGCGATGGCGTGGGCGGCGGTCCTCGTGCACCCGGGCCCGAGCCCGCTGTGGCTCCTCGCGCTGTTCGTCGTCGTGCTCGGCGTCGGTGGTCCCGGGTCGGCGATCGGGTTCGACTACGCCCGGACGTCCAACGCGTCGCACCGGCTCGGCACGGCGACCGGCGTGGTGAACGTGGGCGGCTTCTCCACGGCGGTCGTCTCGATCCTCGTCGTCGGTGTCGTCCTCGACCTGGCCGAGGCCGGCGGCGCCGTCGCGCTGTCCCTCGACGCGTTCCGGCCCGCGTTCGGGGCGCTCGCGCTGCCGTGGCTCGTGGGCGTCGTCGGCGTGCTCGTGTCGCGTCGCCGGACGCGGCGGGCGATGGCTGCGGCCGGTGTGGTGGTGCCCCCGCTGCGGGAGGCGCTCGCCCGGCGGCGCGGCACCGGCGCACGGTCCGGGCTGCGGCGCTCGTCCGGGTGAACGCCCTGCTCGCAGGCGTGGCGACCGGGTGATCGGCCCGTCGAGGACTATGGCGCCGCGGGAGTGTTGCGTGCCACACTACGGCCGTTGCATGACGGACGAACGCATGACCCAGGGCTCTGCCCTCGTCAGTACCTGGCCCGCCGGGGCAGGACGTCGGACGCGGAGTGCGACAGGACGACCGGGCACAGGGCACGGTCACGACGTCCCCGGACGGACAGAAGGACAGGACGAGCATGGCGCAGGGTGCTGTGAAGTGGTTCAACGCTGAGAAGGGCTACGGCTTCATCGCCCAGGACGGCGGCGGTGCCGATGTCTTCGTGCACTACTCGGCGATCGAGACGCAGGGCTACAAGACGCTCGAGGAGGCCCAGCGGGTCGAGTTCGAGATCACCCAGGGCCCCAAGGGCCCGCAGGCCGAGAAGGTCCGCCCGCTCTGACCGGACGCACCTGACCACGACGGAGGCCGCACCCCATCGGGGTGCGGCCTCCGTCGTCTGCGGTCTCCGTCGTCGTGCGGTCAGCAGGTCACGCCGTCCGGGTGCTGCGGTCCGCGTGCGGTCGGCTCGGGCGCGGGCGGGTCGAGGCGGACGCGCGCACGGCCGACGAACGCCCGCAGCGCGTCGCCCGCGAGCAGCGTCGCGGGGACCGCGAGCGTCCGGAGCGCGCGTGCGGTCGCCGCGCCGTCGAGCGCCGGCCGTGCTCCGTCGCGTGGCGGCTGCGTGGCGAGGGCGTCGGAGCCGTCCGTGGGACGGCCGTGCCCTGCGCCGTGCGGCACCTGGGGGCGGACGGTCGCCCCGACGACGAGGTTCCCGTACCGACGTCCCTTGAGCTGACCCGGCTCGGCGACCAGGACGACGTCCATGACGGAGCCGGCTGTCGCGAGCTCCTCCCGCACCAGGGCGAGGGGTGGCCGGTCGGCGCAGTTGGCGAGGTAGAGGCCTCCCGGCCGCAGCACGCGCGCCACCTCCTCGACGAACTCGCGCGTCGTGAGGTGCTCGGGTGTGGAGTCGTGCGCGAACACGTCGCGGACGACGAGGTCGGCCGACGCGGCCGGCAGGCGGGAGAGCACCTCCCTCGCCTCGCCCGCGCGCAGCCGCAGCGCTGGTGAGCGGGGGAGCGCGAACCACTCGCGGACGAGCGCGAGCAGGCGTGCGTCGACGTCGACCGCGAGCTGGCGCGACCCCGGCCGCGTCGCCTCGACCCACCGGGGGAAGGTGCAGGCCGCGGCGCCGAGGTGGACCGCGTCGAGCGGACCGGGCGCCAGCGCGTCGACGAGGACCGCCATGTGCTGCATGTACTCGAACTCGAGGTAGGTGGGGTCGTCCAGGTCCAGGTGGGAGCTCGGGACGCCGTTGACGAGGACCGTCACCGACGACGGGTGCGAGCGGTCGGTCGAGAGCTCGACGGTCCCGGTGTCGGTCGCGACCGGGCCGACGGGCAGGGGCGCGCGCGCGGTGCGGCCGGGACGTCGGTCGGCGCGGTGGTGTCGGTGCACGGTCGTACGGTAGCGGGGACTTGACGACGTTCGAACAGGTGTTCGATGATGAGGCGAGGAGGTGGTGGCGGTGCTCGCAGCGACGACGGGGACGGCCGGGACGCCGGCGGGCCGGACGACGACGCGCAGCGGACTGCGCTCGGTGGGCGGTGCGCCCTCGCGGCACGGTGCCGGGCGCACGCAGGTGCCGGCCTCGGTCGAGGCGCTCCTGCGACGCAGTGACGAGGAGCTCGTCGCCGCCCAGCTGTCGCCCGAGCCGGCCGCGCGGTTCGTCCACGCGCACCTGGCCGCGCTCCGCGCCGGTGCCGCGGTGCTCGAGCTCGCCCCCCGTCCTGCGCGCCGCACGAGGCCGCGACCCGTGTGGGAGCTCGTCGCCGACGCGGCCCCCGAGCTCGCGGCGCAGGCCGCCTGGTTCGCGGGCGGCGCGGCGCTGCGCGCGGCGGTCGAGGCGGGACGTGCGGACGACGTTCCTGACGAGCGTGCCGACACCGCGGTCGCCGCCGCCGAGGCGTTCCAGGACGCCGTGCGGGGAGTCGTCGCGGCATGGTCGGGTGCGGACCGCGTCCCCCGCGCGTCCTGACGGCAGGATGGGCGCATGAGCCGCCGACCCCCCGTCCGCGTCCGACGGGACTGGGGCGACGACGACGACGGCTGCACGATCCTCCACGTCGACATGGACGCGTTCTTCGCGTCCGTCGAGCTCGCGCGACGGCCGCACCTGCGGGGGCGCCCGGTCGTGGTCGGCGGCGAGGGGAGGTCCGTGGTCCTCGCGGCGACGTACGAGGCGCGCGCGTTCGGCGTCCACTCCGCGATGCCCATGGCGCAGGCCCGGCGGCTCTGCCCGCAGGCGGTGGTCGTCCCGCCCGACCACGACGCCTATCGCGCCGCCTCGCGCGTCGTCATGGGCGTGCTGCGGGACGTGACGGCCGTCGTGGAGCAGGTGAGCGTGGACGAGGCCTTCCTCGACGTGTCGGGTGCCCGACGGCGCCTCGGCCGCCCGGCGGCGATCGCCGACCTCGTGCGTCGCCGCGTGCTCGAGGAGCTCGACCTCACGTGCTCGGTGGGGATCGCGTCCACGAAGTTCGTCGCGAAGCTCGCGTCGGGCCTGGCGAAACCCGACGGCGTGCTGCTCGTCCCGCGGGCGGCCGCGGTCGAGCTGCTCCACTCGCTGCCCGTGGAGTCGCTGTGGGGCGTGGGGGACAGGACTCGGGAGGCCCTCGCCCGGTGGGGCATCACCTCCGTGCGGCAGCTGGCCGAGGCGGACGTCGCGACCCTGGCGCGGGCCGCCGGACGGGTGTCCGGCGCCCACCTGCACGACCTGGCCTGGGGTCGCGACCCTCGGCCGGTGGTCCCCGAGCGCGTCGAGAAGAGCATCGGCGCGGAGGTCACGCTCCCGCACGACACGGACGACCTCGCACGGCTCGACGCGCACCTGCTGTCGCTCGCCGACCGGTGCGCGGCGCAGCTCCGATCGCGCGGCCTCGTCGCGCGGACCGTGTCGCTCAAGGTCCGCACCGAGGACTTCACGACCTCGACCCGGTCCCGGACGCTGCCCGTCCCCACGGACGTCGCGCGCGAGCTCCACCTCGTGGGCCGCGAGCTCCTCGCGTCGGCCGACCTGCGCGGGCAACGGGTCCGGCTCGTCGGCGTCCGGGCCGAGGGGCTGGCGGTGCGGTCGGCGCGACAGGTCACCCTCGAGGAGGCGGTCGACGACGCACCCGCGGCACGTCGGCGGGCCGAGGTCGCCATGGACGCGGTCCGCGAGCGGTTCGGCGCCGCCGCCCTCGGGCCTGCGGCGCTGGTCGGACCGTCGCGACCCGCCGTCGCCGACCCGGCCACCGGCCACCGGACAGGCCGCCTCGGTGAGGGCGCCGGCCCCACCGACGACGCGGATCTCCCGGCCGCCCGCACCGCGGCGCGGCCGCGTGGGGCACACGACCGGGTGGCCGGACCCCGCTCAACTACCACATCGCAGGAACGGGACCTATCCTGAGGTGGTCCCCGTCCCCACCGGCAGCACGGAGGTAGTGATGCCTCTGTCCGAGTACGAGCAGCGCGTACTGGAACAGATGGAGCGGCAGCTCTCGTCTGACGACCCGAAGCTGGTCAACACGTTCCAGGGGCGCGCCTCGAGCGGGCTTCGTCGGTGGGTGCTGGTCGGGCTCGGCGCCGTCGTCGGCCTGACCGTCCTGGTCGTCGGCGCCGCCACGAGCAACCCGATCGTGGGCGTCCTCGGCTTCATCGTCATGTTCGTGTCCGCGGTGCTCGCGTTCAGCCCGCCGCGTCGCTCGGGGCCGACGGGTGTCGTCGGGCCCGATGGCACCGTGCGCCGACCGGGGACGGCGCCGAAGCCCTCGCGCAACCAGTCCTTCGTGCAGCGCATGGAGGCGCGGTGGGAACGCCGTCGGGACGAGCGCGGACGCTGACGCCGCCGAGGACGGGCGAGCGGGACGAGCGCCGGCGCTGACGTCCCCGAGGACGTGCGGACTCGCCCGCGGCCCCGCCACCGCGTGAGTGGACGGCCTCGTGGCTGGGGCGCGCGTGTCGCACGAGCTGCGGACCATTGCCCTGTGAGCGCACGTCCGGACGTGTGTGCTCCGCGTGACGCACCTGAGGTGCGGACGGTCCGCCCCGCGTGACGCAGGTCCGGACGGGTCAGGCAGGCCCTCGCGGGGCTCCCGCGCCGACGGTCTCGGCACGGTCCTCGCCGGCCACGAGCGGTGAGATCACGTCCGTGACCCATTCGTCGAGCGTCCGGGCGTCCCACGACGGCGGCTCGGGGGCCCACCGCGCGCTCTCCACCGCGGCGACGAGCCCGCGCAGCGCCTCCTCGGCCTCGGGGCCCGCGCGGTCGGCCCAGGCGGTCCGCACGACGGCGGCCGCCTGGCGGGGTGTCGTCGCGTCGCTCCATGTGACCCCCGCCGCGGCGCACCGCGCACGCAGACGCTCCCACGCGGGTTCCGGCCCGACGGGCTCGGGCCCCGCGGACCGGCGGCCGACCGTCAACGCACCTGCGACGGTGCCGACGGCGAGCAGCCCCGCGACGACGAGCACCAGGACGAGCGGGACCCGTGCGCCGCCGAGGGCCACCTCACCCTGCTGCACCGGGGCTCGGCTCGGGGCGACCGACGGCGTCACGGGCGCGCCCGGCGTCGCGCCGGCCGTCGGGAGCTGCGGCTCCGCGGTCTGGAACTCCCCGGCGAGAGGGTCGGCGTACGCCGGCGGGGCCCCGGTCTGGACCGCGGGGGTCGGCTCGAACCGCACCCAGCCGGCGCCCTCGAACCACACCTCGGGCCAGGTGTGCGCGAGCCGTCCGGTGACCACGTAACGGCCGCGCTCGCCCGTCGAGGCGCGCCCGGGCAGGAAGCCGACACCCATGCGCGTGGGCAGACCGAGGTGGCGTGCCATCACGGTGAACGCGGTCGCGTACTGCACGCAGTAGCCGGTCCGCGCGGTGAGGAAGTCCCACACGGCGTCGTCGGTCACGGGCTCCGGGACGTCGGTGTCGTAGCGGAAGAGCGAGCCGTCGCGGAGGTAGGTCTGCAGCGCCACCGCGCGGTCGTAGTCGGTCTGCGCCTGCGCGGTGACCTCGCGCGCGACGGCCGCGACGTCGTCGGCGAAGGACGTCGACGGGAGGAGGAGGTACTCGGACGCACCGCCGACGGGTGCGGCGCCGTCGGTCTGGAGCGCCTCCTCGCTGAGGTCGCGCTGCGCGGTCACGACCTCGTACGTGAGGCCGCGCGTCGTCGTGCCCTCGGCCGACACCTCGTCACGCACGGGGTCGTACGACCAGTCGTCGCCGTCCAGCTCGACCGACCTCGGTTCGATGGGCAGCGGGAGGCGGTCCTGGTCGAGGGCGCCCACCTCGACGCGGACGACCGAGAGCCGGTCGTCCTCCTGGGCCTGCTCGAGGACGTCGCGTCCACGGCCGTCGGGCCACAGCGGCCCCTCGGCGTCACGCGCGTCACCCGCGCCGCGTTCGCCGAGCCAGCGCACGCCGTCGAACGTCGTCAGGGTGTAGAGGCGCAGCGGTCCCGGCGCCGGCCCGTCCACGGTGTAGGCCAGCACGGGCCGGTCGGAGCGGTCCCCGAGGCTCTCGCGCATGTCGAGGTCCACCGACAGCTCGACGGGTCCGGTGCCCGACGTCCCCTCGCCCCACGTCGTGGGCAGGTCGAGCGTCCCCCAGAAGGGCAGCGCCGCGGCCGTCGGCGCGACGACGAGGGCTGCGACGGTGACCACGGCCGCCGTGCCGGCGACCAGCACGCCGTCGCCCGCGGCGTCGCCGCGGGCGCGGTGCCGGACGGGACGGGTCAGGGCGAGCAGCACGAGGTACGACGTGCCGCCGAGGAGGAGCGCGACGAAGGACGGCCGCTCCTCGAACACGAGGACGACCGACCAGATGCCGGCGAGCGGGAGGCCTGCGAGGCCGGCACGGCCGAGCCCGACGGCGAGCGCGTCGGCGACCAGGAACGCCGCGAGCGCACCGGCCACGACGAGCAGCTCGACCCCGCGCGTCGGCGGGACGGGGATGTAGCCCGCGCCGATCTCCTGGGCGCCCGAGGCGACGACCCGCTGGAGGGTGCGGACCGTCTCGAGCGTGGGCAGCGGGAGCGTCAGTCGGCCGGGTCCGGCGAAGAGCGCGGGCACCGCGACGAGCGCCGCCCCGGTGCCCCAGGCCGTCGGTGCGAGCCGGGACCGGGTGAGCGCGCGCGCGACGGCGGTCGTCAGGGCCACGGCGAGCACCGTGACGACGGTCGTCCGGAACCAGTCGCCCGGCTGGACGAGCGGTCGGATCGTCGAGGCGCCGCTCAGCACTCCGACGGCGACGACCCCGCACGCGACCCACGCGCGTGCCCCCGAGGGTGCGGTCCGCGGGCTCACCTCGCCACCACCACGCGGTCGTCGGCGGTGAGGAGACGTTGCCAGCACGTGGCGACGTCCTCGCCCGGCCGGACGAGGCACACGGTCCACCCGGCGCGGCGCAGGCGCTCGGCCGTGCGCTGCGCGTCGGGCGACGCGACGGCCTCACCGGTCTCGGAGGTGCGCACCATGGCCCAGCCGTGGGTCACCTCACCGGTCCGCGCGAGCGAGGCCAGGACGCCCGGCTCGAGCTCGCCCACGACCGCGAACACCAGCTCGGCGCCGCCCCCGTCGGCGTGGAGAGTGTCGACCGCGGTCGCGAGCCAGCTGAGCCGTTGGCCGGGGGAGTGCGGCATCGACAGGTCGACGGTCTGGTCGAGGAGGCTCTCGGCGGCCGCGGTGCCCGTCCCGGCACGATGGTGGTCGGGCACGACGCCGAGGACGTCGCCCCCGAGCAGCCGGACGTGGTGGCCCGCCTCCGCGAGGCCGACCGCGACGGACGCCGCGACGCGGATCGACCACTCGCCGGTCGGGCCGTGCTGCGGCAGGTCGAGCACGACGGTCGCCGGCCGGCGCCCCGAGCGCTCGTCCTGGCGGACGACGAGCTGGCCGCGGCGTGCGCTGCTGCGCCAGTGCACGCGCCGCAGGTCGTCGCCCGAGCGGTAGTCGCGCAGCGACGTGTCGTCGGCCGCGGGGCTCCGAGCGCCCAGCGCCGCCCGGTCCACGTCGCTCGCGAGCGCGGAGGACGACAGCGCGAGCCGGCTGATCGCGGGCCGGACGGCGACGAGCGCGGGCTCCCCGACCGGGCCCGACCAGTGGGCGACGCCGAAGAGGTCCTCGCGGCTGAGCTGGACCGGTCCGACCGGCCAGCGGCCGCGCCGGACCGGCGTGATCGGGTAGTCCAGGCGCAGCCGCTCCCGTGAGCGGCGGACCCTCGCGCGCAGCGGGCCGCCGTCGGACAGCTCGCGCGAGGCCCGCTCCGCGATGGTGAGGCGGTCCACGCGGGGTGCGGTGCGCCCCGAGCGCGTCGCGAGCAGCTCGACCTCGACCGTGGCGGCCGAGCCCTCCTCGACCGGGTGGGGGAGGATCCGACGCGTGAGCGTCAGCCCGCCGCGGGCGTGGTGCCGCGCGGTGAGGACGAGCAGTGCCGTGCTGACCCCGACCGTGAGCAGCAGGAGCGCCCCGACCTGGACCAGCGCCGTCACGCCGGCGAGGACGCCGAGGACGAGGAGCCCCACGCCACCGCCGAGGAGCCCGAGCCCGCGCGGCGTGAGCCGCGTGGCACGCGCGGCCATCAGCCCGTCGCGCGGCGACCCGGGAGGGCGTCGCGTGCGGTCCCGGTGACCCGCGTGCGCCCGACGACGGCTCGCAGGGTGTCCGCGACGCTGTGCCCCGACAGGCGGGCCTCGGTGCTGGGCAGGAGCCGGTGGGCCAGGACCGGCTCGGCGAGCTCCTGGACGTCGTCGGGCAGGACGTGGTCGCGGCCTGCCGCGGCGGCGAAGGCCTTGGCCGCGCGCAGCAGCTGGATCGCGGCACGCGGCGACGCACCGAGGCGCAGCATCGGGTCGTTGCGGGTGCCGTCGGCGAGGTCGACGACGTACTGCTTGACGCTGGGAGCGGCGTAGAGCCGGCGCGACACGTCGATCATCCGCTGCACGTGCGCGATGCCCGCGACCGGCTCGAGGTGGCCGAGGGGGTCCGCCGCCTCCTGGCGCTCGAGCATCTCGACCTCCGCCTCGCGTGAGGGGTACCCGACGCTGAGCCGGGCCATGAACCGGTCGCGCTGGGCCTCGGGGAGCGCGTAGGTGCCCTCCATCTCCACCGGGTTCTGCGTCGCGACGACGAGGAACGGCCGGGGGAGCGCGTAGGTGGTGCCGTCGACCGTGGTCTGCGCCTCCTGCATGCACTCGAGCAGCGCGGACTGGGTCTTGGGCGACGCGCGGTTGATCTCGTCGCCGATGACGACGTTCGCGAACACGGGTCCGGGGCGGAACTCGAACTCGTGCAGCTCGGCGCGGTAGATCGTGACGCCGGTCAGGTCCGTCGGCAGCAGGTCGGGCGTGAACTGGATCCGGCCCACCGTGCAGTCGACCGACCGGGCGAGGGCCTTGGCGAGGGTGGTCTTCCCGACGCCGGGCACGTCCTCGACGAGCAGGTGCCCCTCCGCCATGAGGACGGTGACGGTCAGGCGCACGAGGTCCGGCCGGCCGGAGATGACCGTCTCCATGGCCGCGCGGATCGCGGCGGCCGTCTCCGCCACGTCGTCGATCTCCTCGCGCGTGGGCAGGGCGTGGACCATGGTCACCTCTTCGTCGCCGGTGGCACGAGCCTAGGTGACCGAGCACCTCGCGTGCGACGACGCAGCGGTCCCCGCGTCGGTGACCTCGAGGTACCCCGTCGGCGTGCACCCGGGCGGCGCACCCGTGCGCGTCCTCCGACCGCGGAGCGACCCGCCGCTCGGCGCGCGGAGGGCCCTTCGGAGTGCACCCGCGCCGTCCTCCACATCCCTCCACCGTGCGCGCACGGGCGCGTCCGGTGGCCCCGGCGGGTCGCGTCGGGCGACGCCGCGACCAGGCCCCGACCAGGCCCCGACCTCACTCCGACCAGGCCCCGACAGGCCCCGACCTCACTCCGACCAGGCCCTTCGCTCGTCGCCCCGCACACGTCGTCGCCTGGACGGCGCAGCCACCGCCTCTCGGACGCCTCGGGACGGGCTGCGTCGTCACGGACCCGGCGCGCCATGCCCTCCACTCCGCCCCACCCGCTCTGACCTGCGGCGTCGCAGGCGAACGGGTGAAAACAGGGGCTGCCTCCCTCGCCAGGTGGAGGAGTGTGGAGTAAAGTGGGGGGCACTGGTGAGTCGTGGGCTCGCCGCGGTCGGAAGGGGACGGGGGTGCTCGATGTCCGTCGACGTGACCGGCTCGGGCGCGTACAGCCCGTTCCTGGGCACGTACACGCCGCGGCTGGACGACAAGGGGCGGCTGATCCTCCCCGCGAAGTTCCGGCCGCAGCTGTCGACGGGCCTCGTCATGACGCGGGGGCAGGAGCGCTGCCTCTTCGTCTTCCCGGTCACGGAGTTCCAGCGCATGCACGAGCAGATCCGGCAGGCGCCGGTGACGAGCAAGCAGGCGCGGGACTACCTGCGCGTCTTCCTCTCGGGCGCGCACGACGAGGTGCCCGACAAGCAGGGCCGGCTCTCGATCCCCGCACCGCTGCGTGCGTACGCCGGCCTCGACCGCGACGTCGCCGTCATCGGGGCGGGGACGCGCGTCGAGATCTGGGACGCGGCCGCCTGGGAGACGTACCTGGAGGAGCAGATCACCGCGTACTCCGACACCGCCGAGGAGGTGTTTCCCGGCGCCTTCTGACGCGGCGGCGCACGCCCCCGCACGGCGAGGTCTCTCCCCGCCCGCTCCGACGCACTTCCCCGGCGTCCGAGGGGCCGCGGAGGGAGACCTGGCCGGGCGGTGGAGGGCCGCCCGGCCGACGACGAGGACGACCGCACCCGACCGCACCCGTCCGCGGGTACGGGTGAGCACGACCAGACCAGCACGAGCGTGACCGGGACGAGCGGACCGGCACGACGACACCGCACCAGGGAGGTGACATGGCAGAGGACGTCCGTCCAGCGGCCGAGCGGCACGTCCCCGTGCTCCTCGACCGGTGCGTCGAGCTCCTCGAGCCCGCCGTGGCGCAGCCCGGCGCCGTGCTCGTCGACGCGACCCTGGGGATGGGTGGGCACAGCGAGGCGCTCCTCGAGCGGTTCCCCTCGCTGCGCGTCGTCGGCCTGGACCGGGACCCGGACGCGCTGCGCCTCGCGGGTGCCCGGCTCGAGCGCTTCGGTGACCGCTTCACGCCCGTGCGCTGCGTGTACGACGCCGTGGGCGAGGTCGTCGACCGGCTCGCGGACGGTGCGGTGCAGGGCGTGCTCATGGACCTCGGCGTCTCCTCCCTCCAGCTCGACGAGGTGGAGCGCGGTTTCTCGTACGCGCACGACGCGCCGCTCGACATGCGGATGGACCCGTCGGGCGGCCAGACGGCGGCCGACGTGCTCGCGACCTACGACGAGGCGCAGATCGCGCGCGTCCTGCGCGAGTACGGCGAGGAGCGCTTCGCGCACCGGATCGCGCAGCGGGTCGTCCGCCTGCGCGCCGACCACCCGCTCACCCGGACCTCCGAGCTGGTCGACGTCGTGCGCGCGGCGATCCCCGCGGCCGCCCGTGCCACGGGGGGGAACCCCGCCAAGCGCACGTTCCAGGCGCTGCGCATCGAGGTGAACGGCGAGCTCGCCGCGCTCGAGCGCGCGCTGCCGGCCGCGGTCGAGAGCCTCGCGGTCGGCGGCCGCATCGTCGTCATGGCGTACCAGTCGCTCGAGGACCGCCTGGTCAAGCGCACGCTCGCCGTCGGCGCCACCACGAGCGCCCCTGCGGGCCTCCCGGTGGTCCCCGAGACCCACGAGCCGTTCCTGCGGCTCCTGACGCGTGGCGCCGAGCGGGCGTCGCAGGAGGAGCAAGCCGTGAACCCACGCTCGACGCCCGTACGGCTGCGCGCCGCCGAGCGCCTCCGGCCCACGCCCGCCCACCTGCGCGGGTGGGCCGCATGAGCGCCGTCGCCGCGGCGCGGACCCGACCCGTCGGGACCGCTCAGGCGGCACCGCTGCGCAGCCCGGCGGCACCCGCGCCCCAGCCGGCACCCCGGCCGCGCCTGCGCGTCGTCGCACCGCCCGCGCACGCGCGGACGCGGACGCCGTTCGTCGTGCTGTGCATGGGCCTGCTCGGGGCGGCGCTCCTCGGCACGCTCCTGCTCAACACGTCGATGGCGCAGGGCGAGTACGACCGGTTCGCCCTCCAGCGCGACCTCGCGCAGTCCGCCCAGGAGCAGCAGCGACTGCTCACGGAGCTCGAGCACGTCAGCTCGCCCGCGCAGATCGCCGACGCCGCGCAGCGCCTCGGCATGGTGCCCTCGACGGGCGGCGGCTACCTCCGCCTGTCGGACGGCGCGGTCCTCGGCAACCCGACCCCCGCGGGCGGATGAGCCACGACCCGCGCCGTGGGGTCGACGCGCGGGGTCGGACGAGTGAGACGGCCCCGGCGCGTCGCACCACCCAGGCGGCCCGTCCCCGGGGGACCATCGGTCGCGTGCCACCTCGTCCCGGACCCGCGCCCCGTGCGGCCGGACCCTCGCGCGCCGCGGCCCGGACCGAGGGCACGGGCCGTGCCGAGCAGGCGACGCGCGTGGACCGGACGGCCTCCGGCGCACGGACCGCCCGGGTCCCGGCCCCGCGACCCGGCGAGCACGGAGGTGTCGTGCCGTCGGCCCGCGTCGCGTCCGGGCGTGCGACGACCGGGACCGAGCGGTCCTCGCGGGTGCGTCCGGCCGACCGCGCCGGTGCGCCGAGGCGTCCCGACGGCACCGCGGCCCCGGGGTCGGCGCGAGGTCCCGTCCGCACCGGTCCGGCGCGTGACGCCGCTCGTCCCGTCCGCCCCGCGCCGGCCGAGGGCGACGGGAGCGGACCCCGGACGACGCCGCGCGGCCCCCGCGTCGGGTCGCCGCCCCGGCGCCAGCGCGTCGCGCTGGGCCTCGTCCTGGTCCTGCTGGTCGTGCTCGCCGGACGTCTCGTCCAGGTCCAGGGGATCGCCGGCGGCAGCTACGCCGACCTCGCGTACTCGGGTCGGCTCACGACGGTCGAGATCCCCGGCACGCGGGGTCAGGTCGTCGACCGCAACGGTGAGGTGCTCGCCTCGTCGGTCGAGCGCTGGAACGTCGTGGTCAACCAGCAGCAGGTCGTGGCGGCGCTCAAGACACCCGAGAAGGCGGCCGAGAAGGCCGCCGAGCTCGCCGAGCTGCTCGACATGCCCGCGGGCGAGGTCGGTGCCGTGCTGTGGGGCGGCGAGGAGAAGCGGGGCTTCGTCTACCTCGCCAAGAACGTGCTGCCGGAGGTCTACGAGGAGGTCGCGGCCCGACGCGTCGCGGGCGTCTCGGGCGAGCGCACGTCCGACAGGTCCTACCCGGCCGAGAGCACCGGCGGCAACGTCCTCGGCTTCGTCGGTGCGGACAACAGGGGCCAGGCCGGCATCGAGCTCGTGTACGACGACCTGCTGTCCGGGCGCGCGGGCTCGCAGACGTACGAGCAGGGCGCGCGCGGCCAGCGGATCCCGACGGGTGAGCAGGCCGTCGAGCCCGCGGTCGACGGGCACGACGTGCAGCTCACCATCGACCGCGACATCCAGTACGTCGCGCAGTCCACGCTCGACGCGAAGGTCACGGAGTCGGGCGCCGAGTGGGGCGCGCTCGAGATCGTCGACGTCCGGACCGGGGAGATCCTCGCGCTCGTCGACTCGGGGGCGGTCGACCCCAACGACCCCGGCGCGACGCCGACCGACGACCGGGGGAGCAGGTCGGTCGGGGCCGTGTACGAGCCGGGCTCGACGGCCAAGGTCATCACGATGGCGGCGGCCCTCGAGCAGGGCGTCGCGACACCTACCAGCCAGTACGTGGTCCCGTACCTGCTCGACCTGCCGAACATCGGCGGCAAGCCCTTCAAGGACTCGCACGAGCACGGCGACCTGCGCCTGACGCTCACCGGCATCCTCGCCGAGTCGTCCAACACCGGCACGGTCATGGTCGGCAAGGAGCTGCCGCGCCAGGTCCGCCACGACTACCTGTCGAAGTTCGGCTTCGGCTCCACGACGGGCGTCGAGCTGCCCGGTGAGTCCGGCGGGCTGCTGTGGGCGGCGGACGACTGGGACGGCCGGTCGCAGTACGCGGTGCTCTTCGGCCAGGCCGTGAGCTCGACAGTGCTGCAGAACACCCAGGTGTTCGCGACGCTGGGCAACGGCGGTGTGCAGATGCAGCCGCACCTCGTGCGCGGCACGACGGCGCCCGACGGGACGTTCACGCCGAGCGAGCTCGCCGAGCCCGAGCGCGTCGTCTCGGAGGAGACGGCCAGGACGGTCGTGCGCATGCTCGAGAGCGCCGTCGTCGAGGGCACGGGCTCGAACGGCGCCGTCCCGGGCTACCGCGTGGCGGGCAAGACGGGTACCGCGCAGGCGTTCGAGGGCGGCGGCGTCATCAAGCACGTGTCGTCGTTCATCGGGCTGGTCCCCGCCGACGACCCGCAGCTGGCCATCAACGTCGTGCTGTACGACCCGAAGACGTCGATCTACGGCGGTGCGGTCGCGGCCCCCGTGTTCTCGCAGGTCGCGGCGTTCTCGCTCCAGCACCTCGGCATCCCGCCGAGCGGCGCGCCCGCGGAGCTCTTCCCCTCGACGTGGGAGTGACCGCGTGGCGGCCCCACCACCGGACGGTAGATTCGAGCCCGTGACGCCCCCCGTCGGCCGGCTGCGGCCTGCCCACCGACCTGCCCGTCACCTCACCGACCTCGTGCACGAGTTCTCCCTCGACGCACCCGCCGGCCTCGACGTCGTCCTCACGGGGGTCGCGGTCGGGTCGGCCGAGGTCGAGCCGGGCGACCTCTTCGCGGCGCTGCCAGGGCTGCGCCGCCACGGCGCCGACTTCGCCGACCACGCGGTGCGCCGGGGCGCGGTCGCGGTCCTGACGGACCCCTCGGGGGCCGAGGCGCTGGTCGGCGTGGTCGACGTGCCCGTCGTCGTCGCCCCGGACCCCCGGCGGCTGCTGGGTGCGGTCTCGGCCTGGCTCTACGGCGAGCCCGCGCGCGACGTCACCCTCGTGGGCGTGACGGGGACGAACGGCAAGACGACGACGACGTACTTCGTCGACGCGGCGCTGCGTGCGGTCCACGAGCGGACCGCCGTCATCGGCACGGTCGAGCTCCGCGTCGGCGACGAGGCGGTCGAGAGCCCGCGGACGACCGTCGAGGCGCCCGTCCTGCACGGCCTGCTCGCGCTCATGCGCGAGCGCGGCGTGACGGCGTGCTCGATGGAGGTGTCGTCGCACGCGATCGCCCTGGGGCGCATCGGCGGGCTCACGGTCGACGTCGCCGGGTTCACGAACCTCCAGCGCGACCACCTCGACTTCCACGGCGACATGGACGGCTACTTCGCCGCCAAGTCGCGGCTGTTCGTCCCCGAGCACGCCAAGCGCGCGGTCGTCTGCGTCGATGACGAGTGGGGCCTGCGGCTGGCCGCGCAGTCGGAGATCCCGGTCGACACGGTGGCGACGCGCGAGGACTCCGCGGGCGCCCGGACCGCGCGCTGGCGCGTCACGGACGCGACGATCGGGCTCGACGGCGTCGGCTCGACGTTCACGCTCACCGGTCCGGACGGCGAGAGCGTGCGCGCGGCGAGCCCGTTGCCCGGCCTCGTCAACGTCTCGAACGCCGCGGTCGCGGTGGTCCTCGCGCACCGGGCCGGCGTGCCGCTCGAGCTCGCCGCCGACGCCGTCGCGCACGCGCCCGGGGTCCCGGGCCGCATGGAGCGCGTGGTCGAGCGGGACGAGCGCCTCCCGCTGTGCCTCGTCGACTACGCGCACACGCCGGACGCGCTCGTCCTCGCGCTCGAGGCCGTGCGGCCGATCACGCCCGGGCGGCTCGTCATCGTGTTCGGCTCGGACGGCGACCGCGACCGCGGCAAGCGCCCGATCATGGGGCAGATCGCCGCGCGTCTCGCCGACGTGCTGGTCGTCACGGACGAGAACCCGCGCTCGGAGCCGCCCGAGAGCATCAGGGCCGCGATCCTGGAGGGCGTCCGCGCCGAGCGGCCGGACGGCCGCGACGTGCACGAGTCCGACTCACGCGAGCGGGCCGTCCGGCTCGCCCTCGACCTCGCCCGGCCGGAGGACACGGTCATCGTGACCGGCAAGGGCCACGAACCGACCCAGGAGATCGACGGGGTGTTCCACCGCTACAACGACCGTGATGCCCTCCTCGCCGCCGTGCGCGCGGCGGCCGCGGGGCCGACGAGCGGAGCCGGCGCGTGATCGCGCTGAGCGCCGAGGAGATCGCCGTCCTCGTCGGTGGGCGCACCGCGGGGGACCCGACGGCCACCGTGACGGCACCCGCGGTCGTCGACTCGCGGCACGTGACGCCGGGGTCGCTCTTCGTCGCGCTCCCGGGCGAGCACGTCGACGGGCACGCCTACGCCGCAGCCGCCGTCGCCGCCGGTGCGGCCGTGGTGCTCGCGGCGCGCGAGGTGCTCGACGACGACGGTGCGGCGCTGCCGTGCGTCGTCGTCGACGACGTCACGACGGCCCTCGGGGACCTCGCACGGGCGGTGCTGGGACGCCTGCGGCGTGCGGCCGAGCTCAAGGTGGTCGCGGTGACCGGGTCGGTCGGGAAGACCACGACGAAGGACCTCCTCGCGCAGGTCCTCTCGGGCACCGGGCCGACGGTGTGGCCCGAGAAGTCCTTCAACAACGAGATCGGGCTGCCGCTGACCGTGCTGCGCGCCGACGAGCGGACGCGCTTCCTCGTGCTCGAGATGGGCGCGAGCGGCATGGGCCACATCACGTACCTCACCGGGATCGCGGCGCCCGACGTCGCGGCGGTCCTCGTCATCGGGTCGGCGCACCTCGGCGAGTTCGGCGGCGTCGAGGCGATCGCCCGCGCGAAGGCGGAGATCGTCGCCGGGCTCGTGCCCGGTGGGACCGCGGTCCTCAACGCCGACGACGCGCGCGTGTCCGCGATGGCGGCGGACGCCCCGGGACCGGTCGTCCTCTTCGGGGAGGACCCGCGCGCGGCCGTCCGCGCCGCCGACGTGTCCGTCGACGAGCTGGGCCGTGCGCGGTTCCGCCTCGTGACGGCGGACGGCGAGGCCGACGTGCGGCTCGAGCTCGTGGGCGAGCACCACGTCACGAACGCGCTCGCGGCGGCGGCGGCGAGCCTCGCCGTCGGGCTCCCGCTCGGCGACGTCGCGGAGCGCCTGAGCGCCGCGACGGCCCTCAGCCCGCACCGCATGCAGGTCACCGAGCGGCCCGACGGCGTGACGGTGATCGACGACTCGTACAACGCCAACCCCGACTCGATGCGCGCCGCGCTCAAGGCGCTCGCCGTGCGCGCACGGGGACGCCGCAGCATCGCGGTGCTCGGGGAGATGCTCGAGCTCGGCGAGGACTCGATCCGCGCGCACGACGAGATCGGCCGCCTCGCCGTCCGTCTCGACGTGTCGCGGCTCGTCGTCGTCGGCGAGGGTGCGCGCCCGCTGCATCTCGGCGCGCTCCAGGAGGGCTCGTGGGGCGAGGAGACGTGCCTGCTGCCCGACGTGGAGACGGCCGAGCGCTGGCTCGCCGAGGAGCTGCGGCCCGGGGACGTCGTCCTGGTGAAGTCCTCGCACGGTGCGGGCCTGTGGCGGCTCGGCGAGCTGCTCACGGGTGACGACGAGCCCGCTGCCGAGCGTCGCGCCGGGGAGCGCGCCGACGCCGACGTCCCCCACGGGGGGTCCGCCGGATGATCGCGGTCCTGCTCTCGGGCGGGCTCGCGATGCTCATCGCGCTGCTCGGCACGCCCCTGTTCATCCGCTTCCTCGTGCGCCGCCAGTACGGCCAGTTCATCCGTCAGGACGGCCCGACGGCGCACTACACCAAGCGCGGCACGCCCACGATGGGCGGCGTCGTCATCATCGGCGCCACGCTCCTGGGCTGGGGCGGGTCGAGCCTCATCACCGGGAACGTGCCGAGCGCGTCGGCGCTGCTCCTGCTGTTCCTCATGGCGGGGCTCGGCCTCGTCGGCTTCCTCGACGACTTCATCAAGATCTCGCGTCAGCGGAGCCTGGGCCTCAGCGCACGCTGGAAGGTCGTCGGCCAGGGCCTCGTCGGCGTGACGTTCGCGGTGGCCGCGCTGCAGTTCCCGAGCGAGAACTTCCGGACGCCCGCCTCGACGCGCATCTCCTTCATCCGCGACACCGAGATCGACCTCGCCTTCGCCGGCGTGACGATCGGCCTCGTGCTCTTCGTCATCTGGGCGAACTTCCTCATCACCGCGTGGTCGAACGCCGTGAACCTCACCGACGGCCTCGACGGCCTGGCCACCGGCACGTCGCTCATCGTCTTCGGCGCGTACGTGCTCGTGTGCGTGTGGCAGTTCAACCAGCACTGCGAGTCGCTCGCGTCGGCCGGTCCGCGCTGCTACGAGGTGCGCGACCCGCTCGAGCTCGCCGTCGTCGCGGCGGCGATCACCGGGGCGTGCTTCGGGTTCCTGTGGTGGAACGCGTCGCCCGCCAAGATCTTCATGGGCGACACGGGCTCGCTCGCGCTCGGCGGTGCGCTCGCCGGGCTGTCGATCCTCTCGCGCACCGAGGTGCTCGCCGCCGTCATCGGCGGACTGTTCGTGCTCGTCGTGCTGTCCGACGTCATCCAGATCGGCTTCTTCAAGATGACCGGCCGGCGCGTGTTCAAGATGGCGCCCCTGCACCACCACTTCGAGCTGTCGGGCTGGGGCGAGGTCACGATCGTCATCCGGTTCTGGATCATCGCGGGACTCTTCGTCGCGGCCGGCGTGGGCATCTTCTACGCCGAGTGGGTCGCGGTGGCGCGATGAGCGCCACGGACCTGCGTGGCCGTCGCGTCGTCGTCGCCGGGCTCGGCGTCTCCGGACGCGCGGCCGCGAGGGTGCTGCGCGAGCGCGGTGCGGTCGTGACCACGGTCGACGCGCACGCGCAGGACGCCGACGTCGCCGACGCGGCGGACGTCGACGTCGCGGGGACCGACCTCGTCGTGGCCTCGCCGGGGTGGGCGCCGTCGCACCCGCTGCTCGTCGCGGCGCGCGAGGCCGGTGTCCCCGTGTGGAGCGAGGTCGAGCTCGCGTGGGCCGTCCGGGTGGACCGGGTCGGCGGCCGCGGGCCCGCCCCGTGGCTCGTGCTCACGGGCACCAACGGCAAGACGACGACCGTCGGGATGCTCGCCGCGATCCTCGCCGCCGCGGGGCTGCGCGCACCCGCCGTGGGCAACGTCGGGACGCCGGTCGTCGAGGCCGCGACGGACCCCGCGAACGACGTGCTCGCGGTCGAGCTGTCGAGCTTCCAGCTGCACCACACCCACACGACGGCGCCGCAGGCCGCGGCGGTGCTCAACGTCGCCGAGGACCACCTCGACTGGCACGGCTCGTTCGAGGCGTACGTCGCCGACAAGGCCCGCATCTTCGAGCGCACCGAGGTCGCGTGCGTGTACGGGACGCAGGACGCGGTGCTCGAGGAGCTCGTGCGCGAGGCCGACGTGGCCGAGGGGGCGCGGGCGGTGGGGTTCACGCTCGGCGCCCCGTCGCCGGGTCAGCTCGGCGTGATCGACGGCATCCTCGTGGACAGGGCGTTCCACCTCCCGGCCGACGACCCCGCGCGCCAGCGGTCCGCCGCCGAGCTCGCGACGGTCGAGGACCTCGCGCACCTCGCGGGCGCCGAGGGCCGGCTCGCGCCGCACGTCGTCGCGAACGCGCTCGCCGCCGCGGCCCTCGCGCGCGCGCACGGCGTGCCCGCCGCCGCCGTGCGCGACGGCCTGCGCGCGTACCGGCCCGGCGACCACCGCACCCAGCACGTCGCGACGGTCGACGACGTGGCCTACGTCGACGACTCCAAGGCGACCAACGCGCACGCCGCGAGCGCCGCACTCGCGGGGTTCGCGCCCGGCACCGTCGTGTGGGTCGCCGGCGGGCTGGCCAAGGGGGCCGCCTTCGACGAGCTCGTCGCGCGCCGGTCCGACCGGCTCCGCGCGGTCGTCCTCATCGGTGTCGACCAGGCGCCGCTGGCCGACGCGCTCGCCCGACACGCGCCGGCAATCCCCGTGGTCGCCGTCGATCCGACGGACACTGCCGTCATGACCAGCGCCGTGACGAAGGCCCGCCGCCTCGCCCAGCCGGGCGACACGGTGCTGCTCGCGCCCGCGTGCGCCTCGATGGACCAGTTCGACTCCTACGCCCACCGCGGCACGGCCTTCGTCGAGGCCGTCCGCGCGCTGCGGCCGCGTGGCTGAGGCCACGGTGACGGTCGGTACCAGGGTCGGCGAGCTCGACGCCGCCCCGCGGCGCGGAGCCGCGCTCGGAGCGTGGGACAGCGCCGTCACGAGCTACTACCTGATCGCCGGCGCGATGACGCTGCTCGTGACCATCGGCCTGGTCATGGTGCTGTCGAGCTCGACCGTCTACTCGCTGAGCGCCACCGACGGCGCGTCCGCGTACTCGGTGTTCCTCAAGCAGGCCCAGTACGCGGTGCTCGGGGTCCCGATCGCCTGGGTCGCGAGCAGGCTCCCCGTGCGGCTCTACAAGCGCGCCGCGTGGCCGGCGTTCCTCGCGCTCCTGGGCGTGCAGGCGCTCGTGCCGTTCATCGGCAAGGAGGTCAACGGCAACCGCAACTGGATCGTCGTCGGCGGGCAGTCGTTCCAGCCGTCGGAGCTCCTCAAGCTCGCCCTCGCGCTGTGGCTCGCGGCGGTCCTGGCGCGCAAGCGGCACCTGCTGGAGCGGTGGCAGCACGTCGTGGTCCCCGGCGTCGTCGGAGCGGTGGCCGCCGTCGGCTTCGTCCTGCTGGGGCACGACCTGGGCACCGCGCTGATCATCATGGTGCTCGTCGCCGGGGCGTTCTTCGTCGGTGGCATCCCGCTGCGGTGGTTCGCCGTCGCGGGCGCCGCGGGCGTGGCGGGCGCGATCGCGCTGGCTGCCGGGTCCGCGAACCGTGTCGGGCGCATCACCGCGTTCTTCAGCCCGGACTGCGACAAGGCGGGTGCGTGCTACCAGACCTACCGCGGCATGCTCGCGCTCGGCTCGGGTGGCCTCACCGGGGTCGGCCTGGGCGAGAGCCGCGAGAAGTGGTCCTACCTGCCCGAGGCGCACAACGACTTCATCTTCGCGGTCCTGGGCGAGGAGCTCGGGCTGCTCGGCACGCTGCTGGTCGTGGGGCTCTTCGGCGTCCTGGCGGTCGCGATCACGCGCGTCGTCCGTCGCCACACCGACCCCTTCGTGCAGGTCGCGACGGCAGCGATCGGCGCGTGGGTGCTCGGTCAGGCCGTCATCAACATCGCGGTCGTGATCGGGCTGCTGCCCGTCGTCGGCGTCCCGCTCCCGCTCGTGTCCGCCGGCGGCACCGCGCTCGTGACGACCATGCTCGCGCTCGGCGTCGTGATGTCATTCGCGCGGCAGGAGCCCGGCGCAGCCGAGGCGCTGTCCGCCCGACCCACCGTCGTACGCCGGTCCCTCGCGGTCCTCGGCCGAACCAGGAGCCGTCGTGGTTGAGTCCGTCCTGCTGGCCGGCGGTGGCACCGCCGGGCACGTCAACCCGCTGCTCGCCGTCGCCGACGAGCTGCGTCGGCGCGACCCCGGTACGGCCGTGGTCGTGCTCGGGACGGTCGAGGGTCTGGAGGCCGAGCTCGTCCCCGCGCGCGGCTACGACCTGGTCCCGGTGCCGCGCGTCCCGCTGCCCCGGACCCCCACGACCGCGTGGCTGCGCCTGCCCGGGCGCCTGCGCGACGCGGTGGACGCGGCCGACGCCGCGATCGAGGCGTCCGGCGCGCAGGTCGTCGTCGGGTTCGGCGGCTACGTGTCGACCCCGGCGTACCTCGCGGCACGCCGCCGCGGGGTACCCGTGGTGATCCACGAGCAGAACGCGCGTCCCGGTCTCG
This sequence comes from Cellulomonas carbonis, assembly GCF_014636275.1. Classification (GTDB taxonomy): domain Bacteria; phylum Actinomycetota; class Actinomycetes; order Actinomycetales; family Cellulomonadaceae; genus Actinotalea; species Actinotalea carbonis. The sequence continues at coordinate 781,807 of NZ_BMEB01000001.1, read as the reverse complement.
CGAACCGCCTCGGCGCCCGCTGGGCCCACGCCGTCGCGGTGACGTTCCCGGGGACCAGGCTGCCCGGTGCGCAGGTCACCGGTCTGCCGCTGCGTCCCGAGGTCGCCGCGCTGGTCGCGGACCGCGAGCACGACGCCGCGGGTGCGCGCCGCTCCGCCGCGGCCGAGCTCGGCCTGGACCCGACGCTGCCGACGCTCCTGGTCACCGGGGGCTCGCTCGGCGCGGTGCGCGTCAACGAGGCCGTGTCCGGCGCCGCACGCGAGCTGCTCGCCGCGGGCGTCCAGGTGCTCCACCTCACGGGTGCCGGGAAGGCCGAGGACGTGCGCGCCGCGGTCGCGGCCGCCGCCCGCGACGGCCTGACCCAGCACGCCGGCCGCTACCAGGTGCGCGAGTACCTCCCGCGGATGCAGCTCGCGCTCGCGGTCGCCGACCTGGTCGTGGCCCGTGCGGGTGCGGGGACCGTGGGCGAGCTCGCGGCGCTCGGCATCCCGGCCGTGTACGTCCCGCTCCCCGTGGGCAACGGCGAGCAGCGTCTCAACGCCCAGCCCGTCGTCGACGCGGGCGGCGGCCTCGTCGTCCCCGACCAGGCCCTCACGCCGCAGCGCGTCGTCGACGAGGTGCTGCCGTTCCTCGCCGACGCGGAGCGACTCGCCGCCGCGGGCCGCGCGGCCGCGTCGGTCGGCGTCACCGACGCCGCCGCACGGGTCGCCGACCTGGTCGAGGAGGCCGCGCGGTGAGCGAGCCGACCGACGTCACGACGCTCGGCCGGGTCCACCTGGTGGGCGTCGGCGGAGCGGGCATGTCCACCGTCGCGGCGCTGCTGCGTGCGCGGGGTGTCGACGTGTCGGGCTCCGACGCGCGGGACGGCGCCGCCGTCCTCGCCCTGCGCTCCGTGGGCGTGACGGTGCACGTCGGCCACGACGCCGCGCACGTCGAGGGGGTGGACACGCTCGTCGTCTCGAGCGCGATCCGGCCGACCAACCCCGAGCTCGTCCGGGCGCGCGAGCGCGGCATCCCCGTGCTGCACCGCTCGGAGGCGCTCGCCGCTCTCATGGCCGGTCGGCGTGCGGTCGCCGTCGCGGGGGCGCACGGCAAGACGACGACCTCGGCCATGGTCGCGGTCGCGCTCGGCCACGCCGGCCTCGACCCGTCGTACGCGATCGGCGGGACCGTCCGGTCGGCGGACGGGACCTCGGCGGACGCGGTCGGCGGGGCGCACCACGGGTCCGGCGACGTCTTCGTCGCCGAGGCCGACGAGTCGGACGGCTCGTTCCTCGCCTACCGGCCCGAGGTCGCGCTGGTCACCAACATCGAGCCCGACCACCTCGACCACTACGGGAGCCGCGAGGCCTTCGAGGACGCCTTCGTGCAGTTCGCCGACCGCGTCCGCGGGCACCTCGTGGTGTGCGCCGACGACGACGGCGCGCGCCGCCTGGCCGTCCGTGCGCGTGCCGCGGGCACGGCCGTCGTGACGTACGGGACGTCGGCGGACGCCGACGTCCGGGTCGGCACGTGGGCGGCCGAGGGCGCCGGCGGGCGGGTCGTCGTGCACGGCACGGACGGCGCCGAGGCCGAGCTCGTGCTCCAGGTCCCCGGAGCGCACAACGGGCTCAACGCGGCGGGTGCCTGGGCGGTCGCCCGGCTGCTCGGCGTCGACCCCGTGGCGGCGGCCGAGGGACTCGGCCGGTTCGGCGGGACGGGGCGCCGGTTCGAGGAGCGCGGTGAGGTCGGCGGCGTCCGGGTCGTCGACGACTACGCGCACCACCCGACCGAGGTGGCGGCGCTGCTCGCCGCGGCACGGTCCGTCACCGCCGGGCGCGTGCTGGTGCTGTTCCAGCCCCACCTGTACTCGCGGACGCGCACCTTCGCCGACGAGTTCGCCACGGCGCTCGCCGCGGCCGACGTCGTCGTCGTGACCGACGTGTACGCGGCGCGCGAGGACCTCGACCCGGACGTGACCGGGTCGCTGCTCACGGACCGCATGACGGCCACGGGCCACCCGGCCGCCGTGTCGGTGCCGGACCGCTGGGACGCCGCCCGGTGGATCGGCTCACGGGCGCGTCCGGGCGACCTCGTGCTGACGGTCGGCGCCGGCGACGTCACCGAGCTGGCACCCGTCGTGCTCGAGCAGGTGCGGGAGGACCGGGGCGGGGAGGCGCGGTGAGACCGCCGCCCAGGCCGCGCCGCGTCGCGCTGGGCGGTCCGCCCGCCGGTCCCGCGGCCGCGGGCTCGTCGCGCCCCGGCTCACCCCGCCCCGCGTCACCCCGGTCCGCGTCGGCTCCGGCGCCGACGGCGGAGGTGCCGACCGGTGCACGGACCTCCACGGGGGGCGACCCGACGGCGTCGGGACCGGGCGAGGGCCGAGGCGCGGCCTCGCGCGAGGCGGTGCCGGCGCAGGCGGCGGGCGCTCCGGTCCCCGACCGCGCGTGGCGGCCCGTGCGGCCGGCCGTGGTCTCGACCCGGTCGGCCGAGCGGTTCGCGGAGCGGGTGCGTGTGCGACGGCGGCTCACCCGACGGCGCGCGGTCGTCGCCGGGTCGGTCGCGGCGGCCGTGGCCGTCGTCGGCTGGGTCCTGCTCGGTTCGCCGCTGCTCGCACTCGACGTGGACGAGGTGGTCGTCGAGGGGCAGGGCACGGTCGTCGAGCCGACCCACGTGACCGACGTCGTCGCGGCCTACGACGGCGTGCCGCTGCCGCGCCTGGACACGGTCGGGCTGCGCCGGCAGGTCCTGGGTGTTCCGGGTGTCCGGGCCGCCGAGGTGACGCGACGCTGGCCGCACGGCCTGCGCGTCGTGCTGGTCTCGCGCGAGCCGGTCGCAGCCGTCCCCGACGCCTCGACGGGCTTCGCGCTCCTGGACCGCGAGGGCGTGCGGGTCGGCAGCGCGCAGGAGCCGCCCGCGGGTCTGCCGGTGGTCGACGTGCCGCTCGACGGCGACGCGCGGACGATCACCGCGGTCCTGGGCGTGCTCGAGCAGCTGCCGGACGAGCTCCGTGCCGAGCTCGTCGGGGTCTCGGCCCGCAGCCGTGACACGGTGCGCCTCGACCTCGCCGACGGCACCGTGGTCGAGTGGGGGAGCGCGGACCGCTCGGCGCTGAAGGGACGCGTCTTGCTCACGCTCCGGGCGACCGAGGCGGGCCGGTCGGCGTCGGTGATCGACGTCTCGGCACCGACCCTGCCGATCACCCGCTCCTGATCGCGCGACACGCGCGCGCGGTCGTTGCCGGGTCGCCGGAGGGCACCTAGCGTCGTCGTTCGACAGCACATCTGACATAACTCTAACCCTCTACCTGAACTTGAGGGTTGGACCCCCGACGGAAGGCACCGACGTGGCAGCACCCCAGAACTACCTGGCGGTCATCAAGGTGGTCGGCATCGGTGGTGGCGGCGTCAACGCCGTGAACCGCATGATCGAGGTCGGCCTCAAGGGCGTCGAGTTCATCGCGATCAACACCGACGCCCAGGCCCTGCTGATGTCCGACGCCGACGTCAAGCTCGACGTCGGCCGGGAGCTCACGCGGGGGCTCGGGGCGGGTGCCGACCCGGAGGTCGGCCGCAACGCCGCCGAGGACCACGCCGAGGAGATCGAGGACGTCCTGCGCGGTGCGGACATGGTCTTCGTGACGGCCGGCGAGGGCGGTGGCACCGGGACCGGGGGAGCGCCCGTCGTCGCGCGCATCGCGCGGTCGCTGGGCGCGCTGACCATCGGCGTCGTGACCCGGCCGTTCACGTTCGAGGGTCGTCGGCGGTCGGTGCAGGCCGAGAAGGGCATCGACGCGCTCCGGTCCGAGGTCGACACGCTCATCGTCATCCCGAACGACCGCCTCCTGTCGATCTCCGACCGGTCGGTGTCGGTCCTCGACGCCTTCCACTCGGCGGACCAGGTCCTGCTCTCGGGCGTCCAGGGGATCACCGACCTGATCACGACGCCCGGCCTCATCAACCTCGACTTCGCGGACGTCAAGAGCGTCATGCAGGGCGCGGGCAGCGCGCTCATGGGTATCGGCTCGGCACGCGGCGACGACCGGGCGGTCCAGGCCGCGGAGCTCGCGATCTCGTCGCCCCTGCTCGAGGCGAGCATCGACGGCGCGCACGGCGTGCTGCTGTCGATCCAGGGCGGCTCCGACCTCGGCCTGTTCGAGATCAACGAGGCGGCCCGCCTCGTCCAGGAGGCGGCGCACCCCGAGGCGAACATCATCTTCGGTGCCGTCATCGACGACGCGCTCGGCGACGAGGTCCGCGTCACGGTGATCGCCGCCGGCTTCGACAGCGGGTCGCCCGTCACGCGTAAGGACGACCGCGCGCTGGGTCAGGTCAGCGGCGCGCGTGCGGCCTCGCCCGAGCGGCACGCAGCGCGCCCGGCGCCCGCCGACCTGCCGGCGTCGCCGCCCGGGGGTGCCGAGGGGTGGCGTGCCGCCGAGGGCGTGCCGTCGTACGTCCCGGAGGTCCGACCCACGCCGGTCGGTGAGGACGCCCGCCCGGTGCCCGGCGCCGCACCGTCCTTCCTCGGGGACGAGCGCGAGGAGGGCCCGGCGCACGCGTCGCCGGCCGCCCCGGTCGAGGTCCCGCGCGTGTTCGAGGAGCGCACGGCCCGTCGGACGGACGACCTCGACCTGCCCGACTTCCTCAAGAACACCCCGTGACGGACGCGGACGCCCGGTCCCTGGTCCTCGTCGACCTGGGACCGGGCGTCCGCTGCGCGTTCACGACCGTCGCGACGGGGAACATCGGCTCGGCGGTCGGTGACGACCCGGTCCGGGTCCGGGCCGTCCGGGGGTCGGTCGACGCGTGGGCGGGCACCCGTGTGGCCTTCGCGCGTCAGGTGCACGGGGCCGCGGTGCACGTCGTCGACGGGGTGCCCGGCGCGGCCGACGAGGTCGTCGCCGAGGCCGACGCGCTCGTCACGGCGCACCCGGGTGTCGCGCTCGGCGTCGTCGTGGCCGACTGCGTCCCGGTCCTGCTCGCCGAGCGGGCCGCGGGCGTCGTCGCGGCCGTCCACGCCGGTCGGCGCGGGGTCGTGGCCGACGTGGTGACCCGCGCGGTCGAGGTCATGGCGTCGCTCGGGGCCGAGCCGGCCGCGGTGCGCGCCGTCGTGGGGCCGGCCGCCTGCGGCGGCTGCTACGAGGTCCCGGCCGCCCTGCGCGACGAGGTCGCGGCGGTCGTGCCCGAGGCGTGGTCGACGACGTCCTGGGGGACGCCGGCCCTGGACCTGCCCGCCGCGGTGCGGGCCCAGCTCGACCGTGCGGGCGTGGCGCGGGTCGCGATGTCGGGCGCGTGCACGATCGAGGACGTCCGCTGGTTCTCGCACCGCGCGGCGACCGGCGGTGCGGTGCCTGCGGCCGTGCGCGGGCTCGTCCGTCCGGTCGGGCGCGTGGCGGGCGTCGTGCGCGTACTCCCGTCGACGGCCCGCTCGTGACGTGAGCCGCGCGCGGCGTGTCGTCGCAGGGTGGGTGAGGGCGCGCGGCTAGCGTGGCCCTCGACCGGATCGCAGCCCGCGGGCAGCGGTCCACCTGGACCGTCGTTGGTGGGATGGAGGCCTCATGGCCGGAGCGCTGCGCAAGACGATGCTGTACCTCGGGCTCGCCGAGGACGACCGGCAGGGCACGCACGTCGACGAGTACGACGACGCGTACGACGGCGAGGAGTACGACGTGGCGCAGGAGTACGAGGCCGAGGTCACGCCGCTGCACCGCACGCCTCGTGCGGTCGAGCACGTCGCACCCCCGGCCGAGCTGCGCCGGATCACGACGATCCACCCGCGCTCGTACAACGACGCACGGACGATCGGCGAGGCCTTCCGGTCGGGCACGCCGGTGATCATGAACCTGTCGGAGATGACCGACGCGGACGCCAAGCGGCTCGTCGACTTCTCGGCGGGCCTGATCTTCGGCCTGCACGGCGCCATCGAGCGCGTGACCTCGAAGGTCTTCCTGCTCTCGCCGGAGCACGTCGAGGTCGCGGGCGAGGACCACGTCGCCGGCGGCGAGCCGCGCTCGGGCTTCTACAACCAGAGCTGACGTGGATCTCGTCTTCGGCGTCCTGTACCTGGTCGTCCTGGTCTTCTTCCTGCTGCTCTTCGTCCGCCTCGTGCTCGACTGGATCCAGGTCTTCGCTCGCGACTGGCGGCCCCGGGGTGTCGTCCTGGTCGTCGCGGAGGCGACCTACACCGTGACCGACCCGCCGCTGCGTGCGGTGCGCCGCGTCGTGCCGCCCCTGACGCTCGGCAGCATCCGGCTCGACCTCGCGTTCATCATCGTGGCGTTCGCGTGCTCGATCCTCCTCGGGGTGCTCCAGGCGCTCGCCAACCGCTCCTGACCGGGGCCGCCCCCTCGGGGCGGGGACGAACACGGACGTAACGGCGCTGATCACGGGCCCGCGCCGACACGCCGTCCGCCGAGCGGACGACCGCCGCGTGCGGCGACGAGGGGATCCGCTACCGTGAGGCGAGGCGGTCGGCGGACTGCCGGGCCCGACCAGCACGATCAACCCGAGGTGACAGCATGGCTCTGCTGACCGCAGACGACGTCCTGAACAAGAAGTTCCAGGCCACGAAGTTCCGCGAGGGCTACGACCAGGACGAGGTCGACGACTTCCTCGACGAGGTCGTCAACACGCTGCGTGCGGTCACGGCCGAGAACGACGAGCTCAAGAGCAAGCTCGCGGCGGCGGAGCGCCGCGTCGCCGAGCTGAGCCGCGCGGGTGCCGCGCAGCCCGCACCGGCGGCCGCCCCGGCCCCCGCGCCGCAGCCGGAGCCCGAGCCCGTCCGTCAACCCGAGCCCACCCCGGCGCCCGCGCCCGCACCCGTGGCGGCCGCCGCTGCACCCGCGCCGCAGCGGGTCAGCGAGCCCGAGTCGGCGACGGGGATGCTCCAGCTGGCCCAGAAGCTGCACGACGACTACGTGCGCAGCGGCCAGGAGGAGGGCGAGCGGATCATCACCGAGGCCAAGTCCCAGGCGACGCGCATCGTGCGCGAGGCCGAGGAGACCTCGACCCGCACGCTCTCGGCCCTCGAGCAGGAGCGCAGCCTCCTCGAGCGCAAGATCGACGAGCTCCGCGTGTTCGAGCGCGACTACCGGACGCGCCTCAAGAGCTACCTCGAGAACCTGCTGGGCGACCTCGACGCCCGCGGTGCCAGCGTCGCGCCCCGTCAGGGAGCCGGCGAGCAGGGTCTGCAGTTCAACGGCTGACCGCCGACCAGCCGTCCCCGTGGCGTGAGCCGCCCGGCCTCACGCGCCGACCGTACGACGCACCATCCCGCCTCGCGGGGTGGTGCGTTGTGCGTGGTGCCCCTGCGGTCTAGTCTCGCGTGACCCTTCACACCGAGGAGCACCATGGCCATCGACGACACGGTGGGCCCTGCTCAGGGCCCCGCCGTACCCGACACGTCCCGCATCGCCGAGCTCGTGGACTCCTTCCCCGTCCGGGACGGTGAGGAGCCCTGGACGGTCGAGGAGGTCGAGGCGATCGCGACCGAGATCGCGGTCGAGGTCGACCGCCTGCGGGCCGAGCTCGCGGCGGCCGACGCCGAGCTCTCGGCGCTGCTGCGCAACTCCGGTGAGGGGTCCGGCGACGACCAGGCCGACTCGGGATCGAGCGCGCTCGAGCGCGAGCAGGAGCTCACGCTCGTCAACAACACGCGTGACCTCCTCGAGCAGAACCTGCACGCGCTCGAGCGCCTCGGCTCGGCCGGCTTCGGCACGTGCGAGTCGTGCGGGGGTCCCATCGGCAAGGCACGCCTGCAGGCCTTCCCCCGGGCCACCCTGTGCGTCACCTGCAAGGCCCGTCAGGAGCGTCGCTGAGCGTGCACCGCAGTCGCCGCCTCCTCGGGCTCCTGCTCGGACTGGCGCTCGTCGTCCTGGTCGTCGACCAGCTCACCAAGGTGTGGGCCGTCGCGTCGCTGTCCGAGGGGGAGCGCATCCCGGTCGTCGGTGACCTGCTCGGGCTCACCCTCCTGTACAACCCGGGCGCGGCGCTGAGCATCGCGACGGGCATGACGTGGGTCTTCACGGTCGCCGCGGTCGCCGTGACCGTCGTCGTCCTGCGGATCGCGACCCGGCTCGGGTCGCGTGCGTGGGCGGTCGCGCTCGGGCTGCTGCTCGGCGGTGCCGTCGGCAACCTCCTCGACCGGCTGCTGCGCGAGCCGGGCTTCGCGGTGGGGCACGTCGTGGACTTCATCGCGTACGGCGAGCTGTTCGTCGGCAACGTTGCCGACATCGCGATCGTCGTCGCCGCGGGCCTGATCGTGCTCCTGTCGATGCGCGGTGTCGGGGTCGACGGGTCGCGCGAGGGCGGGCACGAGCCCGAGCGCGTCGTCGCCGAGGACGCGGGCCCGACGTCGTGAGCGCACGTGCCATGCCCGTGCCCGACGGGCTCGCGGGCGACCGTGTCGACGCCGGGCTGTCGCGCCTCCTCGGCGTCTCGCGCACCCGCGCCGCCGAGCTCGCCGAGGCCGGTGCCGTGACGCTCGACGGCCGCGCCGTCGGCAAGTCCGACCGGCTCACCACCGGCTCGTGGCTCGAGGTCGACGTCTCGGCCCTCGACCGCGTCGAGGCGCCCGCCGCCGCGCCCGAGCCGGTCCCCGGGATGCGCGTCGTGCTCGAGGACGAGCACCTCGTCGTGGTCGACAAGCCCGTGGGTGTGGCCGCGCACCCGTCACCCGGGTGGACCGGGCCGACCGTCGTGGGCGCCCTCGCGGCCGCAGGCTTCCGCGTCGCGACGTCGGGTGCGGCCGAGCGGCAGGGGGTCGTGCACCGACTCGACGTCGGGACGTCGGGGCTGATGGTCGTCGCGAAGAGCGAGCTGGCGTACTCGGGCCTCAAGCGCGCCTTCAAGGAGCGGACGGTCGACAAGGTCTACCACGCGGTCGTGCAGGGCCATCCCGAGCCGACCGTCGGCACCGTCGACGCGCCCATCGGCCGCCACCCGTCCGCGGACTACAAGTTCGCGGTCACCGCGGACGGCAAGCCGTCCGTGACGCACTACGAGGTGCTCGAGATGGTGCCCAACGCCTCTCTCGTCGAGGTGCACCTGGAGACCGGGCGGACGCACCAGATCCGGGTGCACATGGCGGCCCTGAGGCACCCCTGCGTGGGCGACGTCACGTACGGCGCGGACCCCACGCTGGCCGCCCGGCTCGGCCTGACGCGCCAGTGGCTCCACGCGATGCGTCTCGCCTTCGACCACCCCGTGACGGGTGCGCGCGTCGAGGTGACCAGCCGGTACCCGGACGACCTGGCGCACGCGTGGTCCGTGCTCTCCGAGGGCTACCGCTGACCCCTCGCACGGACGTGGGTCGGGCGGCCGGACCACCGGCGCCCGCCGGCCCGACGCGCGTGACGGCTGTCACGGAGGCCTCGCGCCGCCGCGCCGCTCGCGGTCCGGGCCGTGTCGGGGACGCCACCTAGAATCGTCCGCATGCCCGCACCTGGATCGGACTTCGTCCACCTCCACGTGCACACCGAGTACTCGATGCTCGACGGTGCCGCGAAGCTCGACGCGCTCTTCGCGGAGGCCAACCGGCTCGGCCAGACCGCGATGGCGACCACGGACCACGGCTTCCTGTTCGGCGCGTTCGACTTCTGGAGCAAGGCCCGCTCGGCCGGCATCAAGCCGATCCTCGGCGTCGAGGCGTACGTCACGCCGGGCACGAGCCGCTTCGACCGCACGCGCGTGCGGTGGGGTGAGGCCCACCAGAAGGACGACGACGTCTCGGCGAGCGGCGCCTACACCCACCTGACGATGTGGGCACGGAACAACGAGGGCCTGCACAACCTCTTCCGCGCGAGCTCGCTCGCGTCGCTCGAGGGCCAGATGGGCAAGTGGCCCCGTATGGACCGCGACCTGCTCTCGACGTACGCGTCGGGCCTGATCGCGTCGTCGGGCTGCCCGTCGGGGGAGATCCAGACGCGGCTGCGCCTGGGTCAGTACGACGAGGCGCTCCGCGCGGCGGGCGAGCTGCAGGACATCTTCGGCAAGGAGTACTTCTACGTCGAGCTCATGGACCACGGGCTCGACATCGAGACGCGCGTGCAGAAGGACCTCCTGCGGATCGCGCAGGAGATCGGCGCGCCGCTCGTGGCGACGAACGACCTGCACTACACGAAGCAGGAGGACGCGCACTTCCAGGAGGCGCTCCTGTGCATCAACTCGGGTTCGACGCTCGCGGACCCCGACCGCTTCAAGTTCGACGGCGACGGCTACTACGTCAAGTCGGCCGAGGAGATGCGACGCATCTGGCGGGAGCTGCCCGAGGCGTGCGACAGCACGCTCCTCATCGCCGAGCAGTGCGACGTCAGCTTCAACACGTCGGCCAACTACATGCCGCGGTTCCCGCTGCCGCCGGGCGAGGACGAGACGAGCTGGTTCGTCAAGGAGGTCGAGCGTGGCCTCGCCAAGCGCTACCCCGGCGGTGTCCCGGACAAGGTCCGCACGCAGGCGGACTACGAGACGGGCGTCATCACCCAGATGGGCTTCCCCGGGTACTTCCTCGTGGTCGCCGACTTCATCAACTGGGCCAAGGACAACGGCATCCGCGTGGGTCCCGGCCGTGGCTCCGCCGCGGGCTCGATGGCCTCGTACGCGATGGGCATCACCGAGCTCGACCCCCTCGAGCACGGCCTGATCTTCGAGCGCTTCCTCAACCCGGAGCGCGTCTCGATGCCCGACGTCGACATCGACTTCGACGAGCGTCGGCGCGGCGAGGTGATCCGCTACGTCACCGAGAAGTACGGCGACGAGCGCGTCGCCCAGATCGTCACCTACGGGACCATCAAGGCCAAGCAGGCCCTCAAGGACTCCTCGCGCCTCCTCGGCTTCCCGTTCGCGATGGGGGAGAAGCTCACCAAGGCGATGCCGCCGGCCGTCATGGGCAAGGACATCTCCCTCTCGGGCATCTTCGACCCGAAGGACCCCCGGTTCCCGGAGGCGGAGGAGTTCCGCCAGCTCCACGCCGCCGACCCGGACGCGCAGCGCGTCGTGGAGCTCGCCCAGGGCATCGAGGGCCTCAAGCGGCAGTGGGGTGTGCACGCCGCCGGCGTCATCATGTCGAGCGACCCGCTCATCGACATCATCCCGATCATGCGCCGCCCGCAGGACGGGGCGATCATCACGCAGTTCGACTACCCCACCTGTGAGGGCCTCGGCCTGATCAAGATGGACTTCCTCGGGCTGCGGAACCTCACGATCCTCGACGACGCGCTCGCGAACATCGTCGCGAACGGCAAGGACCCGATCGAGGTCGAGTCGCTGCCGCTCGACGACCGCGCGACGTACGAGCTGCTCGGACGCGGTGACACGCTCGGCGTGTTCCAGCTCGACGGCGGGCCGATGCGCTCGCTCCTGCGCCAGATGCGCCCCGACAACTTCGAGGACATCTCGGCCGTCATCGCCCTGTACCGCCCGGGCCCGATGGGCATGAACTCGCACACGAACTACGCGCTCCGCAAGAACGGCCTGCAGAAGATCACGCCGATCCACCCGGAGCTCGAGGCCCCGCTCGCGGAGGTGCTCGACGAGACGTACGGCCTGATCGTCTACCAGGAGCAGGTCCAGCGCGCGGCCCAGATCCTCGCGGGCTACAGCCTCGGCCAGGCCGACCTGCTGCGCCGCGCGATGGGCAAGAAGAAGAAGGAGATCCTCGACAAGGAGTTCGTGCCGTTCCAGGCGGGCATGCGCGAGCGTGGGTACTCCGACGCAGCGATCCAGGCCGTGTGGGACACCCTGGTCCCGTTCGCGGGCTACGCGTTCAACAAGGCGCACTCGGCCGCGTACGGCGTCGTCTCGTACTGGACCGCGTACCTCAAGGCGAACTACCCGACCGAGTACATGGCGGGTCTGCTCACGAGCGTCCGTGACGACAAGGACAAGTCGGCCCTGTACCTCGGCGAGTGCCGCCGGATGGGCATCACGGTCCTCCCGCCCGACGTCAACTCCTCCGCGGCGAACTTCACCGCCGTGGGTGCGGACATCCGGTTCGGCCTGACGGCGGTCCGGAACGTCGGTGCGAACGTCGTCGACGCGATCGTCGCGGCCCGGGAGGAGAAGGGCGACTTCACGTCGTTCCAGGACTTCCTGGACAAGGTCCCCGCGGTGGTCTGCAACAAGCGCACGATCGAGTCGCTCGTCAAGGCGGGTGCCTTCGACTCGCTCTCGCCGAGCCGGCGCGCGCTCCTGCTCGTCCACGAGCAGGCCGTCGACGCCGTCGTCGGGGTCAAGCGGCGCGAGGCCGAGGGCCAGTTCGACCTCTTCGCGGGCTTCGGCGGCGGTGACGAGGACGGGCTGTCGTTCAGCGTCGAGGTGCCCGACGTACCGGACTGGGACAAGAAGCAACGCCTCGCCTTCGAGCGCGAGATGCTCGGCCTCTACGTCTCCGACCACCCGCTCTCGGGGCTCGAGCACGTGCTCGCGTCCGCGGCCGACTGCTCGATCGCCGCGCTCACGGCGGACGAGGCCCGTGCCGAGGGCTCGATGGTCACGGTGTGCGGGCTCATCACGTCGCTCCAGCGCAAGATGTCGAAGAACGGCAACCCGTGGGCGGCCGTGACGCTCGAGGACATGGACGGCTCGGTCGAGGTCATGTTCTTCGGCGAGACCTACCTGGCCTACTCCACGGTGCTCGCGGCCGACGCGGTCGTGACGATCCGCGGCCGTGTGCGACGACGCGACGAGACGATGCAGCTCCAGGCGGTCGAGGTCTCTCTACCCGACGTGTCCGCCGTCGAGACGACGCCGGTGACGATCACGCTGCCCGTGTCGCGCTGCACGCCGCCGGTCGTCGAGCGCCTGCGCGAGATCCTCGCGACGCACCCGGGGGTCACCGAGGTCCACCTCAAGCTCACCCAGCCCGGCCGGTCGACCGTGATGCGCCTCGACGAGGGACTCCGGATCGAGCGGTCGCCCGCGCTGTTCGGGGACCTCAAGGCGCTGCTCGGCCCCGCGTGCCTCGCCGCGGCAGGGACCTGAGCGCGTCATGGTGAGCCTCACGCCCGAGCAGCACGTCTTCGTGACCGAGCGTCACCTGGCGACGCTGACGACCCTGCGACCCGACGGGACCCCCCACGTGGTCCCGGTGGGCTTCACGTGGGACCCCGACCAGGGGGTCCTGCGGATCACCACCCGCGTCACGTCGGCGAAGGTGCGCAACATCGAGCACCACGAGGCCGTCGGTGGGACGGCCCGCGCCGCGGTCTGCCAGGTCGAGGGCGGGCGGTGGCTCACCTTCGAGGGCAGCATCACCGTGTCCCGCGAGCGGGACGAGGTGCTCGAGGCGATGCGTCGGTACGCACGGCGCTATCGCGAGCTCAAGGAGGACCCGCGTCGGGTCGTCCTGCGGCTCACGGTCGACCGCGTGATGGGCTCGACGTACATGACCCGCTGACCCGGCGGGTCAGCGGCGGCCCCTCAACGGACCCGGATCTCCTCGTCACCGCCAGGCAGGCTGACGACGACGACGTCGCCGGGCGCCAGCTGACGGCCGCGGCGCGTCTCGGGCTCGCCGTTGACCGTGACCTCGCCCTCGCCCAGGAGGGACCGCGCGTGCGACCCGCTCTCGGCGACGCCGGCCAGCTTGAGCAGCTGACCGAGTCGGATCTCGCCGTCCACGTCCACGATGCGTGCGTCCACGCCGTGAGTCTCCCAGCCCTGGGCGTCCGGTGGCGACCTCGGGCGGAGGATGCGCCGGGCGTCCCGGTCCCCGGGCGACCAACGGTCGGGCGGGTCGGCCCACGTACCATGCCGGGGTGACCATCTCCCGCATCGACCTGCGCGGACGCTTCCTGACCCCGCGTGAGCTGACCGAGACCCTGCCTCGCCCCGAGCTCGACGTCGAGGGGGCCGTGGCCCAGGTCGCGCCCCTCGTCGAGGACGTGCGGCATCGCGGTGCCGCGGCGCTGCGGGACCTCGCCGAGCGGTTCGACGGCGTGCGTCCGGACCACCTGAGGGTCCCCGCCGAGGTGCTCGCGGACGCGGTGCGCGGTCTGGACCCGGCGGTGCGGGCCGCCCTCGACGAGACCATCCGGCGCGTCCGGCTGGTCCACGCCGCCCAGGTCCCCTCCGACCTGGTGGTCGACGTGGCGCCGGGCGCCCAGGTGCGCCAGCGGTGGCTCCCCGTGCGGCGGGTCGGTCTCTACGTGCCCGGCGGTCTCGCGGTGTACCCGTCGTCGGTCGTCATGAACGTGGTCCCGGCGCAGGAGGCGGGGGTCGCGTCGCTCGTCGTCGTGAGCCCGCCGCAGCGCGACAACGGCGGGCTCCCGCACCCCACGATCCTCGCCGCGTGCCACCTCCTCGGCGTCGAGGAGGTGTACGCGGTCGGTGGTGCCCAGGCGGTGGCGATGCTCGCGTACGGCGCGTCGGGCGAGACGGACGCCGACGGTGACGTTCTGTGCGAGCCCGTCGACGTGATCACGGGACCTGGCAACCAGTACGTCACGGCCGCGAAGCGCATCGTCCGAGGGGTCGTCGGCATCGACTCGGAGGCGGGTCCCACCGAGATCGCGATCCTCGCCGACGCGACCGCCGACCCGACGCACGTCGTCGCGGACCTCGTCTCGCAGGCCGAGCACGGACCGACCTCGGCGTCGGTCCTCGTAACGGACTCGACCGGGCTCGCGGACGCCGTCGACGCTCTGCTGCCGGGGGCCGTCGCTGCGACGCGGCACAGCGAGCGCGTCGCCACCGCGCTGGCCGGACCGCAGTCGGCCACCGTGCTGGTGGACGACGTCGAGCAGGGGCTGCGTGTCGTCAACGCCTACGGTGCCGAGCACCTCGAGATCCAGACCGCCGACGCGGCGGCCGTCGCGGACCGCGTGACGAGCGCGGGCGCCGTGTTCGTCGGCGCGTGGTCGCCGGTGTCGCTCGGGGACTACATGGCCGGCTCGAACCACGTGCTGCCCACCGGCGGTTGCGCGCACTACGCGAGCGGGCTCGGGGTCCACAGCTTCCTGCGTCCCGTCCAGGTGGTCGAGTACGACCGGGACGCCCTCGCGGAGGTCGCCGACCGCATCGGCGCGCTCGCCGAGGACGAGGACCTCCCCGCGCACGCCGAGGCCGTGCGCGTCCGACTCAGCTGACGTCGGCGGCGCGTCGGCGGGCCCGTCGGGTCAGCCGACGCCGAGCACGAACGGGTGGACCGCGGCTGCCCCTGCACGACGGAGCAGGCGGGTCGCCACGGTCAGCGTCCACCCGCTGTCGACGCGGTCGTCCACGAGGAGCACCGACCGGCCGGGGAGGCCGGCGGCAGCGGCTCCGAGGTCCAGCTCGAGCCGGCGGGCGACGCCGGCGAGTCGTTGTGCCGAGTTGACGTCGTGCCGTGCGGCAGGCATCCCGTCAACGGGTCGCAGGGTCCCGACGAGGGGGACGCCGAGCACTCCGGCGGCTCCGGCCGCCAGGTGCTCGACGAGCGTCGGGCGCGCCTGCGACGCCACGACGACGACCCCGTCGACCTCGGGTGCCCACGCCTGCAGGACCTGGCGCACGGCCTGCCGCAACGCCACGGGGACCGGTCCGTCCGGCGTACGGGGGTCGAACAGCTCACGCAGTGCCGTCCCGTGCCCGAGCGCGTCGAGCCGTGCGACGGCTCGGCCCGGAGCGGCCTGCTCGTCGGCCGGGATCCGACCGCTCAGCGACACCCCGAGCGTGTCCATCCCGGTGGGCCACTGACGCCGTGGCAGGAGGTCCTCCCCGGGAGCAGCCAGGCGCGCCCGGGCGCCAGCGACCTCGTCGTCGGAGGGGGCCGACCACGGAGGGGGTCCCGCGCAGCGGTCGCACCGCCCGCACGTCCAGTCGGGGTCCTCCGCGAGCTCCGGGTCGTCGAGCGCAGCCCGGAGGAACGCCATCCGGCAGCGGGGCCCGGCGACGTACTGCCGCATGAGCTCCTCCTCGGCCCGCCGCGCGGCGTCGACCCGGGCATACCGCGCCGCGTCGTGGTGCCACGGCTCGCCCGTCGTGGTCCACCCGCCGGGCACGCGCCGCACCGCTCCGTCGACGTCGAGCACCTTGAGCAGGAGCTCGAGGCGCGATCGACGCAGGTCGACACGCGGTTCGAGCGCGGCCGTCGAGAGCGGGCGCCCCGCCGTCGCGAGCGCGTCGAGCGTGGCACGCACCTGGTGCTCGGGTGGGAAGGCGGTCGACGCGAACCAGTCCCAGATCGCCTGGTCCTCGGGTCCGGGGAGCAGGACGACGTCGGCGCGCCGGGTCGCTCGCCCCGCGCGCCCGACCTGCTGGTAGTAGGCGATCGGCGACGACGGCGCGCCGAGGTGGACCACGAAGCCGAGGTCGGGCTTGTCGAACCCCATCCCGAGCGCCGACGTGGCGACGAGCGCCTTGACACGGTTGGCCTGGAGGTCCTCCTCGCACTGCTCGCGCTCGGCCGGCTCGGTCCTGCCGGTGTAGCTGCGGACCGCGAGCCCGGTCGAGCGGAGGTGGGCGGCGACCTGCTCGGCCGCCGCGACGGTGAGGCAGTAGACGATGCCGGAGCCCTCGAGCTGGGGCAGGGTCCGGGCGAGCCAGGCGACCCGGGCCGCCTGGTCGCCGAGCTCGACGACGGACAGGTGGAGGCTGGGCCGGTCCAGCGGACCCCGCTGGACCAGCACGTCGGCGCGCGAGCTCCCGCCTCCCGACCCCGCACCACCGGGCCGCGGGGACATCTCCTCGACGCCGAGCTGCTCCGCGACGTCGAGGCTCACGCGTGCGTTCGCGGTCGCGGTCGTCGCCAGCACGGGCGTGCCGGCCGGGAGCCGTACGAGCAGGTCGCGGATCCGTCGGTAGTCGGGCCGGAAGTCGTGACCCCAGTCAGACACGCAGTGCGCCTCGTCGACGACGAGGAGACCCGTCGTGCGGGCGAGGTGGGGGAGCACCTCGTCGCGGAAGCCGGGGTTGGTCAGCCGCTCCGGCGAGACGAGCAGCACGTCGGTCGCCCCCGAGCCGACCCGCTCCAGGACCTGGTCCCACTCCGCGGTGTTCGCCGAGTTGATGGTCTCGGCGCGGATCCCGGCCCGGCGCGCCGCGGCGACCTGGTTGCGCATGAGCGCCAGCAGCGGCGAGACGATCACCGTCGGTCCGGCGCCGGTGGCCCGCAGCAGCCCGGTGGCGACGAAGTACACGGCCGACTTCCCCCAGCCGGTCCGCTGCACGACGAGCGCACGTCGGCGGTCGGCGACGAGGGCCTCGACCGCGACCCACTGGTCCTCGCGCAGGGCCGCGTCCTCCCGTCCGACGAGCGCGCGCAAGATCTCCTCGGCGCGGTCACGCAGCGCCGAGCGGTCGAGGACGGTGGGTGACGTCACCCGGGCGAGTGTGCCAGCCGGGCCTGACACGTCCCGCCCCGGCCGTCTGCCCCTGCGCTCCCGTCCGGGCTGGCACAGTGGCCGTGTGCGACCTCGACGCAGGAGCGGACGAGCAGCGACCCTGCGCGCCGTCGCGGTCGCCGTGGTGCTGAGCGCCGGCGCGTGCACCTCCGACCCCCGTGCCGAGCCGCCGCCCGGTGCGGCCGCGACCGCCGACGACCCGGCCGGGCCGACGGAGCCGGCGCCCGCGGGCACGGGCGCCACCTCGCCGGGCGGCTGGACCGAGTACCGTCCCGGCCGAGGCGCACGCGTCGAGGTGCCCGCCGGCGCGCGCGCCGTCGTCGTCCTCGTCCCCGGCGGGGGCTGGCGCACCGCGGACCCGACCGGCCTGCGGCCGCTCGCCGAGCACCTCGCCGCGGCGGCGGTCGCGACGGTGACCATCACGTACGGGACGTCCTCGACGGGCGACCACTTCCCGGTCCCGGCGAACGACGTGGCGTGCGCGGTCGGTTTCGCCGCGACGGCCGTGCCCGACGTCCCGGTCACGGTCCTCGGCCACTCCGCGGGCGCGCACCTCGCCGTCCTGGTCGGCCTCGACGGCGCGCCGGGACCGCTCGAACCGACGGCGACACCCCGCTCGACACCCAGCCCGACACCCCGCCCCGGCACGCCCGAGGCGGAGCCGTGCCCGCACGAGGCGCGCGACGCCGACGCTGTGGTCGGGCTGGCAGGGCCGTACGACCTCGTCCGCGCGGAGCGCTTCGCGTACGACCTGCTCCCGCTCCCACCGGACGAGGACCCCGCCGCGTGGGCCGCGGCCGACCCGCTGCGGCACGCGGCCCTGCGGCCGGAGCTGCCGGTCCTGCTCGTGCACGGCGCCGACGACCGCGTCGTCCCTCCGTCGTCCACGCTCGGGCTCGCGGACGCGCTCCGTGCGGGCGGGCACGACACCGCCGTCGAGGTGCTGCCCGGCGTCGACCACCTCGAGGTGCTCGACCCGTCGGTCGTGGGCGACGTGGTGCTCGCGTGGCTGCGCGAGGCGGTCGGCGCACCCTGACCGTGGTCCCGCCGGTGGGGGCGAGGCGGCCGTAGGATCACGCGTCGGTGCGCGAGGGCGCACACCCGGAAGGAGACCCTGGTGGACGTCGTCGACGCCGTCGGCTGGCTCGGCTCGGCCGTGCTCGTCATCTCGCTGCTGCAGACCCGCGTCATGCGGTTCCGCGTCCTCAACACGATCTCGTGCGCGGTGCTGATCGGGTACAACGCCGTGGTCGGCGTGTGGCCCATGGTCGCGATGAACGTCGTCCTGGTCGGCATCAACCTCTGGGTCATGGCGCGCCTGCTGCGCGAGCGTCACGACGCGCGCGCGTACGAGGCCGTCGTCATGGGCGTCGCCGAGCCGTTCCTGCGCCGCCTCCTGGACCGCCACCGCCGGGACATCGCGACGTTCAACCCCGAGCTGCCCGCGGACGACCCCGTCCGCGACGCCGAGCACGCGTTCGTCGTCACGACCGGCGACCAGGTCGTCGGCGTCGTCCTCACGCGCACCGGTGACCGGCCCGACGAGCAGCAGGTCGTCCTCGACTACGTCCTGCCGCCCTACCGCGACTTCACGCCGGGCGAGTTCGTGTTCCGACCCGACGGTCCGTTCGCGGACCTCGGGACGCGCACGGTCGTCGCGTCCCCGGGCATGACGAGCTCCGAGCGGTACCTGGAGACCGTCGGCTTCGTGCGCGAGGACGGGCGCCGGGTCCTGCACCTGGCCGCCTGACGCCCCTCGGACGTCGCCGACCGCGGCAGCACGCCGTCGCTACCATCGGGGCCGTGACAGCCCCGCTCCCGGCCGCCTCCCGACTGCCGCTGCGCGACGAGCTGCGCGGCCTCGAGCCGTACGGCGCGCCGCAGCTCGACGTGCCGGTGCTGCTCAACGTCAACGAGAACCCGTACCCCCCGTCGGACGCGGTCGTCGCGGAGATCGCGGCGGCGGTGGCCGACGCCGCGCGAGGGCTCAACCGGTACCCCGACCGGGACTTCGCCGCGCTGCGCGCGGATCTCGCCACCTACCTCGGGGTCGAGTCGGGCGTGCGTCCCCGGCCCGACCAGGTCTGGGCCGCGAACGGCTCGAACGAGGTCATGCTGCACCTGCTCCAGGCCTTCGGCGGACCCGGGCGCACGGCCCTGTCGTTCGCGCCGACCTACTCGATGTACCCCGAGTACGCGCGCGACACCTCGACGCGGTGGGTCGCGGGACGGCGTGCGGACGACTTCACGCTGGACCTCGAGCACGTCCGCGCGCAGGTCGCCGAGCACCAGCCCTCGGTGATCCTGCTGGCGAGCCCCAACAACCCGACGGGGACGGCCCTGCCCCTGGACGAGGTCGAGGAGGTCCTCGATGCCGCCGACGGCGTCGCGGGAGGCTGCGTCGTCGTCGTCGACGAGGCCTACGGCGAGTTCCGCCGCGCGGGCACCCCGTCCGCGCTGGAGCTCCTCGAGCGGCACCCGTCGCTCGCCGTGAGCCGGACGATGTCCAAGGCGTTCGGGCTGGCCGGCGCACGGGTCGGCTACCTGGTCGCCGACCGGTCGCTCGTCGACGCGCTGCGCGTCGTGCGCCTGCCCTACCACCTCTCGGCGGTCACGCAGGCGGTCGCGCGCGCGGCCCTCGCGCACTCCGCGGCCCTCATGGCCCAGGTGGGCTCGCTGCGCGACGAACGGGACGCGACCGTCGCCTGGCTGCGGTCGCGTGGCCTGACGGTGGCCGACAGCGACGCGAACTTCGTGCTGTTCGGGACGTTCGACGACCGGCACGCCGTCTGGCAGGGTCTGCTCGACCGCGGCGTCCTGATCCGGGAGACCGGACCGCGGGGGTGGCTCCGGGTGTCGATCGGCACACCGGAGGAGATGGCGGCGTTCCGCGCCGCCCTGGTGGAGGTGGCCCAGCTGTGAACCCGACGCCCGCCCGGACGGCCCGCATCGAGCGGAGCACGTCCGAGTCGACCGTCCTCGTCGAGCTCGACCTCGACGGGACCGGACGCACCGACATCTCGACGTCGGTGCCGTTCTACGACCACATGCTCACGGCGCTCGGCAAGCACTCGCTCGTCGACCTGACCGTGCGCGCGACCGGTGACACGCACATCGACGCGCACCACACCGTCGAGGACGTCGCGATCGTGCTGGGGGAGGCGCTGCGCCAGGCGCTCGGCGACAAGGTCGGCATCGCGCGCTTCGGCGACGCGCTCGTGCCGCTCGACGAGGCGCTCGCCCAGGCGGTCGTCGACGTGTCCGGCCGGCCGTACCTGGTGCACTCGGGTGAGCCCGCGGGGCAGGAGTACCACCTCATCGGCGGCCACTTCACGGGGTCCCTCACGCGCCACGTCCTGGAGTCCATCGCGCACCACGCGGGGATCTGCATCCACATGCGGGTCCTCGCGGGACGCGACCCGCACCACGTCGTGGAGGCGCAGTTCAAGGCTCTGGCGAGGGCCCTGCGTGCGGCCGTCGCACCCGACCCGCGCGTCGAGGGAGTGCCGTCGACCAAGGGCGCGCTGTGAGCGACGCGCCCGGCGGCCTCGCCCCCCGCGCGGTGCTCCTCACCCAGGTCGCCCACCCCGAGGCGCTGGCGGCAGCCTGCGCCGTCGGCAAGGTCGCCGCTGACGCGTTCGCGTCGCCCGTCGGGGCGCTCGCGGTGCTGCACGAGACGGCGGGTGACGCCCCCGACACCGCGGCGGCGGCGGTCTCGCAGGTGCTCGCGGACGCCATGGTGCTGCTCCTCGTCCAGCGCGACGGGCGCATCGCCGCGTCGCGCTGGAGCCGTGGCGAGGCGGGCGACGTGCTGTCGCCCGCCCTCGTGCTCGACGGCGCGCCGCCCCAGGTCGAGGCCTTCCTGCTCGGGCGGTCGGCCGCCGACGGCCTCGGCGAGGCGACGACGTCGGTCGGCGTCTCGCGATGGAAGGCGGTCCGGCTCCTCGCGTCGGCGGCCCGCGCGCGCCGCAAGGGCTGACGGGCGCCACGGGCTGACGAGCGTCGCGACCGCTGACGCACGCCGGGTCGGTCGGCCGTGGACGACGCCGGGACCCCCGGGCACCGCTTTGTAGACTCCCCGGGTGACATCCCCTCGCGTCGTGGTGCTCGACTACGGCTTCGGCAACGTCCGCTCGGCGGTGCGCGCGCTCGAGCGCGTGGGGGCCGACGTCGAGCTCACCTCGGACCCGGTCGCCGCCGCCGAGGCGGACGGCCTCGTGGTCCCGGGCGTCGGTGCGTTCGCGGCCGTCATGGACGGCCTGCGGGCGGTGCGCGGTGACCAGATCGTCGACCGGCGGCTCGCCGGCGGGCGGCCGGTCCTGGGCATCTGCGTCGGCATGCAGGTGATGTTCGAGCGCGGCGAGGAGCACGGCGTCGGGACCGAGGGCCTCGGTGAGTGGCCCGGCGTCGTCGACCGGCTCGAGGCCCCCGTGGTCCCGCACATGGGCTGGTCGACGGTCGACGTGCCCGAGGGGTCGACGCTGTTCGCCGGCATCGAGGACGAGTACTTCTACTTCGTGCACTCCTACGCCGCGCGGTCGTTCGCGCCGCTCGGCGGTGGCCGGTTCACGCCGCCGCGCGTCACCTGGGCCGACCACGGCGGCCGGTTCGTCGCCGCCGTGGAGAACGGCCCGCTCTCCGCGACCCAGTTCCACCCCGAGAAGTCCGGGGACGCAGGTGCCCACCTGCTCGAGAACTGGGTCTCCAGCCTGGAAGGACGTTGACCTCCCGCATGACCACCACCCCGGCCGGGACGCCCCGGCTCGAGCTCCTGCCTGCCGTCGACGTCGCGGACGGGCAGGCGGTCCGCCTCGTCCAGGGCGAGGCCGGCTCGGAGACGTCCTACGGCAGCCCCATGCAGGCCGCCCTCGACTGGCAGACGGGCGGCGCGGAGTGGATCCATCTCGTCGACCTCGACGCGGCGTTCGGGCGCGGCTCGAACGCCGAGCTGCTCGCGGGCGTCGTGGCGGCGCTCGACGTCAAGGTCGAGCTCTCGGGCGGGATCCGCGACGACGAGTCGCTCGCGCGCGCTCTCGCGACGGGCTGCGCACGGGTCAACCTGGGGACGGCCGCCCTCGAGGACCCGGAGTGGACCGCGCGCGTGATCGCGGAGCACGGTGACGCGGTCGCGGTGGGTCTGGACGTGCGGGGCACGACGCTCGCCGCGCGCGGCTGGACGCAGGAGGGAGGGGACCTCTGGGAGGTCCTCGAGCGGCTCGACCGGGCGGGGTGCTCGCGGTACGTCGTCACCGACGTGACCAAGGACGGCACCCTCCGCGGTCCGAACGTCGACCTCCTGCGCGACGTGTGCGCGCGGACCGGGGCGCCCGTGGTCGCCTCCGGCGGAATCTCGAGCCTCGACGACCTCGCGGTCCTGCGCGGGCTCGTGCCCGTGGGGGTCGAGGGCGCCATCGTCGGCAAGGCGCTGTACGCCGGCGCCTTCACGCTCCCCGAGGCGCTGGACGTCGCGGGTCGCCCGTGACCGGTCGCGCGCTGCCGCCGACGTCGGCCTTCGCGGACGACGACGGGTCGCCCGACCCCGCGCTGGTCGCGGCCGTCGAGGCGGTCCGCACGGGGCGTGGGACGGTCGCGGACGTCGTCGAGGCGCTGCGCACGGTGCGCGTCCTGGTGCCCGTCGTCGCACGGCTCGAGCAGTCCGGGACGGGCGCGGGCGGGCTGCACGTCGACAAGGAGGCGTCCGCGGGCGTCGTGGCGCTGCGCGCGCCGGACGGCCGGACCGCGCTCCCGGTGTTCTCCGGTGCGGGCGCGCTCACGGCCTGGAGCGGCGACGCCCGGCCGGTCCCGGCCGAGGGCCCCCGCGCGGCGGCGTCGGCGCTCCAGGAGGGGTGGGAGCTCCTCGTGCTCGACCCGGCGGGTCCGAACACCCTCGTGGTGCCCCGTCCCGCCGTGGTCGCGCTCGCGACCGGGACGCCCTGGCGACCGGCCGTCGTCGACGGCGAGGTGTCCGGCGACGTGCGGGACGCGGTGACGCTCGCGGTGGGGGAGGTGGACGGCGTCGTGGCCGCCGAGGCGGTCCCGGGCCGTCGCGCCGAGGTGGCCGTCGTCGTGCGGCTGCGCCCAGGCCTGGACCGGGCCGCGCTCGACGACGTGCTGCGCCGCGTGGGCGGCGTGATCGCCGCGGACACGACGTTCGCGTCCCGTGTGGACTCGGTCGAGCTGCGCGTCGTCGGCTGACGCCCGACCGGTCGGGTCAGGACGCGCAGGGGCTCGTCGCGACGAACGCCTCGGTGTCCTCCAGCAGACGGCGCAGCGTGCTCACGGGGACCAGGAAGCTCTGCCCGGCCGCGTTCTTCGCGTACACGACGCCGATCACGCGCCCCTCGCCGTCGAGGGCCGCCGAGCCCGAGCTCCCCGGCTCGACCGGCGCGTCCGTGACGAGCACCTCGCCGAGGTTCTCGTTGATCGGGTCGGTCGTCGCGCCGATGACCGTGCCGCTGGTCACGGTGAGGGCCCCGCCCTGCGGGTAGCCGACGACGGTCACGGGGTCGCCCCGGACGGGGTCCTGGTCCGCCAGGACCGGTGACGAGGGGAGCGGCTTCGCTGTCCGCACGATCGCGAGGTCGGCGAGGTCGGCCGTGCTCGACGCCGTGACGTCGATGTCGCGCCCGTCGTAGGTCGCGACCTGCAGCTCGGCCGAGTCCGCCACGACGTGCCGGTTGGTGATGAGGGTCTGGCTGTCGATCGCGAAGCCGGAGCCCGTCGTCAGGGTCCCGCACCCCACGTTGCGCACCCGGACCGCCATGCGCTGCACCGCGTCGAAGCCGTCGGGGGAGAGCTGGTCGGAGCCCGCCGGTGCCGCGAGGGGCGCCTCGGACGGCACGAGGTCGGTCGCGCGGGGTCCCGGCATCGGGACCTCCTCGAGCGCCGCGCACCCCCCGAGCGCGACGGCGGCCGCGACGACGACGGCGGCCGTCCGGCGGCGGCTCATCGGCTCAGCTCCCGCTGCAGCGCGATGTTCGCCTCGGTGGCCGCCTGGCAGAGCGCCTCGACGTCGGTCCGGAAGCGCTCGAGCTCCGCCGGGTCGTACTGCGCGGCGTCGGTCACGGTGCTCTCGAGGTAGCCGATGAGCTGCTGCTGCCCCTGGACGCACTGGTCGAGCGCGAGCGCCACCTGACCGGCGGCGTCGCTGACGCGCTCCTGGTAGTCGGCGAGCTGACGCTGGACCTCGCGGTCGTCGCCGAGCTGCGCCTTCTCGTCCGCGAGCTCGACGATGCGGGCCTGCGCCGTGGCGAGCTGGCTGCGGACGCCCTCGAGCTCGGCCTCCGTCCCGGCGAGCTCGGCGCGGGTCGTGGCGAGCTCGCCGCCGATGCCGCGCGCGTCCGCGAGGTAGGTGTCCGCACGGTCCTGCCACGCCGTCGTCGTGCGGTACAGGTACACCGTCGAGGCGCCGAGGCCCAGCACGAGGAGGGTCACGGTCGCGATGCCCACGCCGCGCAGCCACCGCCGCCGACGACGACGGTGCCGCCCGGCGTCGGCGGTGGCCGTGTCCGTGTCCGGGGCTGAGGCGGCCGCGGCGGTCGCGAGGCCTGCGCCCGTCGACGCGCCCGGGCCCGACGGCGTCCCGGGGACCGACGGCGCGTCGCCGCCGGACGAGGTCCCCGGGACCGGCGGCGTGGGGAGGTCCGGCGGCGTGTCGTCGTCCGACGGGGCATCGCGCTCGGGTCGGGGCTCGGCGGGCCGGACCGACGTCCCGGTCTCCCGGACCGGTTCCCGCACCGGGGCGCCGTCCGACGGCTCGCCGGTGCGTCCGCCCGGTGCCGCGGGCCGGGCGCCGGCCGGGAGCGCGCGCGTCACCTCGTCCGTCGAGGTGGCGTCGGCCGTGGGAGCCTCGGCGGGCTCGCGACCGTCGGACGGGCGCGCGTCGGCGGACACCGCCGGCTGCGCGCCCCGGCGCGTGTGCTCGCGCGTCGGCGCGCCCCCCGGCGTCTCGGTCATCGGTTCAGGATAGGCACGGCCCCCGGGCGGGGTGCCTCCGGTCCGGCCCGTGGCCGCCGCTGCGGTGACGGTCGAGGCCGCGGCCCGGGCGACGGCGCGGCGGAGGGCGGGTGCGCGAGCGTCAGGACACCGGACCCGTGAGCTGCTCGCCTGGCCCCTCGCCGGGGGCGTCCGGGTACGCCGAGGCCTCCCGGAACGCGAGCTGGAGCGACCGGAGGCCGTCCCGCAGGGACCGGGCGTGCTGGCTGCCGATCTCCGGGGCCGCCGCCGTGACGAGACCTGCGAGCGCCGTGATGAGCTTGCGTGCCTCGTCCAGGTCCGCGAGGTCGGCGCCGCGGCCCTCCTCGGTGTCCTCGGCGAGGCCGCACTTCACCGCGGCCGCGCTCATGAGGTGCACGGCCGCGGTCTGGATGACCGCGACCGCGGGGACGTCGGCGATGTCGCGCACCGCCTCGACGACGCCGCGGGAGGTCGCGCGGTCGTCGTCCTGCGGCTCGGCTGCTCCGGTGGCGGTCTCGTGGTCCGGGCCGGGGGCGGGGGAGGATGCGGTCACGCGAGGATCATCCCACCGGACGGCCGGGTGACGCGGGGCGCGCGAGCCCCACTCCGGCCTCCCCGCCGGCTGAGTGCCGTGCCCGTCGCCGCACGGCTCGACGCAGATCCCCAGGTCCGACGACGGGTGGTACAGTTGCCCGTTGACCGACCGATGCTCCGACCCGGTCGGGTCACGACCCGTGGTTCCCACGGGGCGCGGCCCGTCAGGACGTGGGCCTCGGTGCACAAGCGGAGCTGATCCCACCCGAGCACCGACCGTCCTCCGGGACGACAGGGGCCGGGTCCGGTCCGGAGGACGTGGTGGCACAGGTGTGCTGCGGCGCCCTCGGCGTCGTCATGGCGCTCGGACTCCAGGCCCTCGCAACGTGCTCGGTGCGGGGGCCTTCCTCGTGCCCGGCGGTCGTCCCGTCGAGTTCGAGGAGCAGCACATCAGCGAGCCGCGCATCAACGATCGGATCCGCGTGTCCGAGGTCCGCCTGGTCGGACCCAACGGCGAGCAGGTCGGCATCGTCCGGGTTGAGGACGCCCTCCGGCTGGCGCAGGAGGCCGATCTCGACCTGGTCGAGGTCGCCCCGGACGCCCGGCCGCCGGTCTGCAAGCTCATGGACTTCGGCAAGTTCAAGTACGAGGCCGACATGAAGGCCCGTGAGGCCCGGCGCAACCAGGCCAACACGATCCTCAAGGAGATCCGCTTCCGGCTGAAGATCGACCCGCACGACTACGGCACCAAGAAGGGCCACGTCGAGCGGTTCCTCAAGGCCGGTGACAAGGTCAAGGTCATGATCATGTTCCGTGGTCGCGAGCAGTCGCGCCCGGAGATGGGCCTGCGTCTGCTCCAGCGCCTCGCCGACGACGTCGCCGAGCTCGGCTACGTCGAGAGCGCGCCGAAGCAGGACGGCCGTAACATGATCATGGTTCTCGGGCCGACGAAGAAGAAGGCCGAGGCGCGCAACGAGCAGCGGCGCCGTCAGGCCGAGGCCGAGGCGGCCAAGGACGACGCACCCGTCGAGGGTGCCGACGCCACGCAGACCCCGACCACCTGACGTGTGCGGGCCCACCGGCCCGCACGTCGACGAAGTCGCCGCCCGGCGACCTGAAGGAAGAGAGCACGCCAGTGCCGAAGAACAAGACGCACAGTGGTGCGAAGAAGCGGTTCCGGATCACGGGGACCGGCAAGGTCATGCGCGAGCAGGCGAACGCGCGTCACCTGTTCGAGCACAAGTCGAGCCGGCGCACGCGCCGCCTCGCGGTCGACCAGGTCATGTCGCCCGCCGACACCCCCAAGATCAAGAAGCTGCTCGGCAAGTGAGCCCGCGGGTGCCCCGGCACCCCGCTCACCCTGAGCCCCGAAACGCAAGGAGCATCACGTGGCACGCGTGAAGCGGGCGGTCAACGCCCAGAAGAAGCGCCGGTCGACCCTCGAGCGGGCGTCCGGCTACCGCGGTCAGCGGTCGCGCCTGTACCGCAAGGCGAAGGAGCAGGTCACCCACTCCCTCGTCTACGCCTACCGCGACCGCAAGGCGCGCAAGGGCGAGTTCCGCAAGCTGTGGATCCAGCGCATCAACGCCGCGGTCCGCGCCGAGGGCATGACCTACAACCGCTTCATCCAGGGTCTCAAGGCTGCTGGTGTCGAGGTCGACCGTCGCGTCCTCGCCGACCTCGCGGTCAACGACGCGGCAGCCTTCTCGGCGCTCGTCCAGGTCGCGAAGGACGCCCTCCCCGAGGACGTCAACGCGCCGTCGGCAGCCTGACGCAGCACCACCCGGACGCCCGGCCGATGCCCGAGCTGACCAATCCCCGTGCCGAGCGGGTGAGGTCGGTGCGGGCGCTGGCCGGGCGTTCCGCGCGTCTGCGGGCCGGTCGGTTCCTCGTCGAGGGGCCGCAGTCGGTGCGCGAGCTCGTCCGCGAGCAGCCGGCGGCCGTGGCGGAGCTGTACCTCACGCACGAGGCGGCCGAGCGCCACGCGGACATCGTCGGGGCCGCGGCCGCCGCCGGTGTGCCGCACCGCACGGGGACCCCCGAGGTGCTCGCGGCCATGAGCCCCGACGCGCAGGGCGTCGTCGCCGTCGCGCGTCCCCGGCCGCTGTCCCTCGACGACGTCCTCGCGCGCCGACCGACGCTCGTCGCGCTGCTCGCGCGCGTGCGCGACCCGGGGAACGCGGGAGCCGTGATCCGCGCGGCCGACGCCGCCGGCGCCCAGGCCGTTGTCCTGACGACCGAGAGCGTCGACCCGCACAGCCCGAAGGTCGTCCGCTCGACCGCGGGCTCGCTGTTCCACCTCCCGGTCGTCACG
The DNA here is from genome assembly GCF_014636275.1 of Cellulomonas carbonis. Lineage (GTDB taxonomy): Bacteria > Actinomycetota > Actinomycetes > Actinomycetales > Cellulomonadaceae > Actinotalea > Actinotalea carbonis. The sequence continues at coordinate 753,707 of NZ_BMEB01000001.1, read as the reverse complement.
GGTGTGGGCCTCGCGGAGGCGGTCGACGCGCTCCGGTCCGCCGGGCTGCTCGTGCTGGCCGCCGACGGGACGGGCGAGCACGACCTCGACGACCTCCTCGACGTCGCCGGGACAGGGCCGCAGGAGGCACCCGACCTCGCCGCTCCGACCGCGTGGCTCCTCGGCAACGAGGCGTGGGGCCTGCCGCAGGAGGACCGCGCACGGGCGGACGCCGTCGTGCGGGTCCCGATCCACGGCCGCGCCGAGTCGCTCAACCTCGCCACGGCGGCGACCGTCCTGCTGTACGCGTCCGCTCGCGCACAGCGCCGTCGCGGTGGTCGCGCGTCGGGCGACGGCTCGCAGGTGGGCTGACCGTGCGGGTCTTCGCCGCCGTGCGGCCCCCCGAGCCGGTGCTCGAGCACCTCGCGGGTGCGCTGGTCGCCGTCGGTGTCGGCGGGTCCGACCGGACCGACGCCGTGCGCTGGACCGACCCCGAGAGCTGGCACCTGACGCTGGCGTTCTACGGCGACGTGCCCGACGGCGCGCTCGCCGACGTGGACGCCGGGCTGGCCGACGCCGCGCGTTCTGCCCCGCCGTTCGAGGTCCGGCTGCGGGGTGCCGGGGTGTTCGCGCACCGGACGCTGTGGGTGGGTCTCGGCGGGGCGGTCGACCGCATGGTGGCCCTCGGCGCCGCCGCGCGGGACGCGGGTGAGGGTGTCGTGCGGTGGGAGGACGACCGCGTCCGGTCGCGCCCGCACCTGACCGTCGCGCGGACGACGCCGTCGGCTCGACGGCGCGACCCGCGCGGGCGGCGAGCGGTCGAGGACCCCCTCGCAGCACCGGTCCACGCGCTCTCCCTCTACGAGGGTCCGACGTGGGTCGTCGACGAGATCCGGCTCGTCCGCTCCGAGCCCGGTCGCGGCCGCGGTGGCGGCCCGCTGTACACGGATCTCGCTCGGCACCCGCTCGGCGCTGTGGCACCATGACGCCCATGCAGCGCACCGGCACGGCGGCCACCCGCCGATTTCCGCGGCCCGTCCTCGGGCCGCGCGACGTGTAGCGCACACCCTCCTCGCCCTGCGGGCGACGGACGGGTCCGGGGGACGGGCGCAACTAGACTCCCGACGGCCGCAAGGCCCCTGCACCCTCCCGGAAGGTCCGCATGTCCGACCCCACACCCCTGTCACCCCTCGACGCCCCTGGCGTCGACGCCGCTGTCGCGCGCGCGCTCGAGGCCTTCGCCACCGCGGGCGACCTCGACGAGCTGAAGACCGCTCGTCTCGCGCACGCGGGCGACCGGAGCCCGCTCGCGCTGGCCAACCGGGCGATCGGTGGCCTCGCCCCCACGGACAAGGCCGTCGCCGGTCGCACCGTCGGTGCCGCGCGCGGCCGCGTCGCCGCCGCGCTGGCCGCGCGCCAGGAGGCGCTCGAGATCGAGCGCGACGAGCGGGTCCTCGTCGAGGAGTCGGTCGACGTGACCCTCCCGGTGGACCGCGTGGCACCCGGCGCACGGCACCCGCTCGAGCTCCTCCAGGAGCGGATCGCGGACGTGTTCGTCGCGATGGGGTGGGAGATCGCCGAGGGGCCCGAGGTCGAGGCCGAGTGGTTCAACTTCGACGCCCTGAACTTCGGCGTCGACCACCCCGCACGGCAGATGCAGGACACCTTCTTCGTCGCCGACCAGGAGGGCGGTGCCGAGTCGGGCCTCGTCCTGCGCACGCACACGTCGCCCGTGCAGGCGCGGACGCTCCTCGAGCGCGACCTGCCCGTCTACGTCGCCTGCCCGGGCAAGACCTTCCGTACCGACGAGCTCGACGCGACGCACACCCCGGTGTTCCACCAGGTCGAGGGCCTCGCGGTCGACAAGGGGCTGACGATGGCCCACCTGAAGGGCACGCTCGACCACTTCGCCCGCGCGGTGTTCGGTCCCGAGGCCCGCACGCGCCTGCGCCCGTCCTTCTTCCCGTTCACCGAGCCGAGCGCCGAGATGGACCTGTGGTTCCCGCAGAAGAAGGGCGGTGCCGGCTGGATCGAGTGGGGCGGCTGCGGGATGGTCAACCCCAACGTCCTGCGCGCGTGCGGCGTCGACCCCGAGGTCTACTCCGGGTTCGCGTTCGGCATGGGGATCGAGCGGACGCTCATGCTGCGCCACGGGATCGCGGACATGCACGACATGGTCGAGGGCGACGCACGCTTCTCCCTCCAGTTCCAGGCGGTGATCTGATGCCTCGCATCCCTCTCGGCTGGCTCGCCGAGCACGTCGACCTGCCGGCGGGGACGACCGCCGAGCAGCTCGCGGCCGACCTCGTCCGCGTCGGGCTCGAGGAGGAGGCGCTCCACCCGGCCGCGGTGACCGGGCCCCTCGTCGTCGGGCGCGTCGTCGAGCGCACTCCCGAGCCGCAGAAGAACGGCAAGACGATCAACTGGTGCCGCGTGGACGTCGGCGCGCACAACGAGGTCGCGGAGGACGGTTCGCTGCGTCCTCGCGGCATCGTGTGCGGCGCCCACAACTTCGACGCGGGCGACCTCGTCGTCGTCGCGCTGCCCGGTGCCGTCCTGCCCGGCCCGTTCCCCATCGCCTCGCGCAAGACGTACGGCCACGTGTCGGACGGGATGATCTGCTCGACGCGCGAGCTCGGCCTCGGCGACGACCACGACGGGATCCTGGTCCTGTCACCCGCCGACGTCGTCGCGGAGCCCGGCGACGACGCGCGCGAGCTGCTGGGCCTCGGCGAGGAGGTCCTCGAGATCAACGTGACGCCGGACCGGGGCTACTGCTTCTCGATGAGGGGCGTGGCGCGCGAGTACGGCCACGCGACGGGCGCGTCGTTCCGCGACCCCGGTCTGGAGACCGACGAGGACGCCACGCCGGCCGCGGGCGGGTTCCCGGTCGAGCTCGACGACGACGCACCCGTCCACGGCGTCCCGGGCTGCGACCGCTTCGTCGCGCAGGTGGTCCGTGGCGTGCGTGCGTCCGCGCCGTCCCCGGCGTGGATGCAGCGGCGGCTGACGCAGGCCGGCATGCGGCCCATCTCGCTGGCCGTCGACGTGACCAACTACGTCATGCTCGACCTCGGGCAGCCCCTGCACGCCTACGACCTCACCCAGGTCGCGGGTCCGGTCGTCGTGCGGCGCGCGCGTGCCGGTGAACGCCTCACGACGCTCGACGACGTGACGCGCGAGCTGGACCCCGAGGACCTGCTCATCACCGACAGCCCTGCGGGTGCCGGACGCGCGGGTCGTGTGCTGGGCCTGGCCGGCGTCATGGGGGGTGCCGGGTCCGAGGTCTCCGAGGCCACGACGGACCTGCTGCTCGAGGGCGCCCACTTCGACCCGGTGTCGGTCGCCCGCACCGCACGCCGGCACCGGATCGCGAGCGAGGCGGCCCGTCGCTTCGAGCGGGGGGTCGACCCACGGCTCGCGCGCGTCGCGGTGCGGCGTGCGGCGCAGCTCCTGGTCGAGCACGGCGGGGGGACGGTGGAGCCGGCCCTGACCGACGTGGACCAGACGGCGCCGCGTCGGACGATCGACCTCGACCTGGACCTCCCGGCACGTCTCGTGGGTGTGCCCTACGCACCCGACGACGTCGTGTCGACGCTCCGGGCGATCGGGTGCGACGTCGAGCCGGCCGGTGACCGGGCACGCGTCGTCGCGCCCTCGTGGCGTCCCGACCTCGTGGTGCCGGTCGACCTCGTCGAGGAGGTCGCGCGCCTGCGCGGCTACGACGAGATCCCCTCGACCCTGCCGTCCGCACCCGCGGGCCGCGGGCTCACGCCCGACCAGGTCGCACGGCGCGCGGTCGCGCAGGCGCTCGCGGACGCGGGATGGGTCGAGGTGCTGAGCTACCCGTTCGTCGGTCCGCACCAGCTCGACGCACTGGGCCTCGCGGCCGACGACGACCGGCGGCGCGCCCTCCGGCTCGTCAACCCGCTCTCCGACGAGCAGCCGACGATGCGGACGTTCCTGCTCCCGACCCTCCTGGAGACGGTGCGGCGCAACGTGGGCCGCGGGCTCACGGACCTCGCCCTCGTCGAGACGGGGCTCGTCACGACGCCGTCGGGCCACGAGACCCCGGCGCCGCGGCTGCCGGGCGGCGCACGTCCGTCGGACGAGGCCCTCGAGAGGCTCGCGGCCGCCGTACCCCCCCAGCCGCGGCACGTCGCCGGGGTCCTGACCGGCATGCGCGAGCGTGCCGGGTGGTGGGGGGCAGGACGACGCGCCGACCACACCGACGCCGTCGCGGGGGCTCTCCTCGTCGCGCGGACGGTGGGCGTCGACCTCGTGGTCGCGGCCGGTGCGGTCGCGCCGTGGCACCCGGGTCGTGCGGCTGAGCTGCGGCTCCCCGACGGCACCGTGGTGGGCCACGCGGGTGAGCTCCACCCGCGGGTCGTCGCGGCGCTCGAGCTGCCCGCGCGCGCCGCGGCGTTCGAGCTGGACCTCGACGCGGTGCTCGGGGCACGCCCCGGCGAGCCCGTGCAGGCGGTCCCCGTGTCCTCCTACCCGCCCGCGAAGGAGGACATCGCGCTCGTCGTCGACGAGCAAGTGCCGGTGGGCGAGCTCCTCGCCGCGGTCCGTGCCGGCGCCGAGGCGTCGTCGGCGGGGCAGATCCTCGAGGAGCTGCGCGTGTTCGACGTCTACACCGGGAGCCAGGTGGGCGAGGGGCGGAAGTCCGTCGCGTTCTCGCTCCGGCTGCGAGCCGCGGACCGCACGCTCACCGCGCAGGAGGCCGTCGCGGTGCGTGAGGCCGCCGTCGAGGAGGCCCACCGCCGGCACGGAGCCGTCCTGCGGTCCTGACGTCGGCCCGGTCCCGCCGCACGCGCTGCGTGTGCGGCGGGACCGGCCGTCGGCCCGCCCGTCAGCCCGCCCGTCAGCCCTGGCGTCGCCTATCCGGCCGTCCGAGCCGAGCCAGGTGCTCCGTGGGGACCGCCATGAGCGCGACCCGCACGGTGCCGCCCTTCGTCTCCTGGCGGCCCACCGTCCGGAAGCCGAGCGAGCGGTGGAACGCGAGCGAGTCGGGGTTCGGCGGCTCGAGGTTGACCTCGCACGTGACCTCCTCGAACCCGTGCTCGGCGGCGTGCGCGGCGACCTGCGCGTAGAGCGACCGGCCGACGCCGAGGCGGCGCAGGCGCTGCGCGACGACGACGCGGTCGACGTACAGGGAGCCGGGCCGCTCGCGCGAGAACCAGGAGTAGTTCTCGCTCGCGTAGTCCGCGCCGGGGCCCAGGGCGAGCAGGAGCGCCTCGGGGCCGCGTCCGGCGTCGACCACGAGCGCGAGGCGGCACCGTGGCAGGTGGTCGCGAAGGCCTGCCGTGCCGAGGGCGTTGACCGCGGGCACGGCGGCGTCGTTGAGGCGCGCGAGGGTGGGCACGTCGTCGTCCCACAGGGGGCGGACCACGGGCGGCGGCACGCCGGAGTCGGCACGTCCGTGGACACGACCGTGGGCACGTCCGTGGACTCGGTCGGAGGCGCGGTCGGGCACGCGGTCGACCGTACGCGGACGGCCGGTCGTGGGCACCTACGGGACGAGCAGCACCTTGCCCGTGGTGCGACGCGCCTCGAGGTCCGCGTGCGCCCGGGCGGCGTCCTCGAGCGCGTGCGTCGCGCCGATCCGCACGTGCAGCGTCCCCGCGGAGACCGCGTCCAGCACGGTCGCGGCGCGTTCGAGCAGCTCCGCGCGGTCGGCGGTGTAGTGGGCGAGCGTGGGGCGCGTGAGGTACACCGAGCCGGCCGCGTTGAGGCGCTGCGGGTCGACGGGCGGGACCTGCCCGGACGACCCGCCGAACAGCGCGAGACCGCCGCGGGGTCGCAGGCACGCGAGCGAGGCGTCGAAGGTGGCCCGGCCGACGCCGTCGAAGACGGTGTGCACACCCCCGTCCGTGAGGTCGCGGACGATGCGCGGGAGCTCGGCGGTGAGGTCGCTGAGCCGGTCGTAGCGGACGGCCTCCGCGCCCGCCGCGCGGGACAGCGCCTCCTTCTCGTCGGTGGACACCGTCGAGACGACGTGCGCCCCGCGCGAGCGTGCCAGCTGGGTGAGGAGGAGACCGACCCCGCCCGCCCCGGCGTGGACGAGCACGTGCTGACCGGGCCGCACGGGGAACGTCGCGTCGACCAGGTACTCCGCGGTGATGCCCTGCAGCAGCACGGCGGCGGCGGTCGCGGTGGGCACGTCGTCCGGCAGCGGGACGAGCTCGCTCACGGGTGCGGCGACACGCTCGGCGTACGACCCGGGCACCGCGAGCCAGCCGACGCGGTCCCCGGGCGCGACGTCCTGCGTGCCCTCGCCGACGGCGAGGACCGTGCCGGCGCCCTCCGTGCCGACGACGTGCGGGAAGGTGGCGGGGTAGACGCCGGAGCGGCGGTAGGTGTCGATGAAGTTGACCCCTGCGGCCTCGACGGCGACGAGGGCCTCGCCCGGGCCGGGCATCGGCTCGTCGACCTCGGCGGGGCTCAGGACCTCGGGACCGCCCGGTGCGGTGGCACGGATGACGCGCATGCTGGAGCCTACGTCGCAGGTGCCGACACGCGCCGGACGTCGGAGGCGAATCGATGCAGCGGTGTGTATAGTCATGCACATGACAGTGCGGGTCGCCGTGTCGGGCGCGAGCGGGTACGCCGGGGGTGAGGTGCTCCGGCTCCTCAGCTCCCACCCCGAGGTCGAGATCGGCGCGGTCACCGCGCACTCGTCGGCCGGTGAGCTCCTCGGTACGCACCAGCCGCACCTGCGCTCGCTCGCGGGCCGCCGGCTCGAGGCGACCGGTGCCGACACGCTGCGCGGCCACGACGTCGTGGTCCTCGCGCTCCCGCACGGTGCGTCGGCCGAGGTGGCGGCGCAGCTCGGCGACGACGTGCTCGTGCTCGACTGCGGCGCCGACCACCGGTTGGTCGACGCCGCGCAGTGGACGGCGTTCTACGGCTCGGACCACGCCGGGACCTGGCCCTACGGGCTGCCCGAGCTCCTGCTGGACCGTGGGTCACGCCGCCAGCGCGACCTGCTCGCCGGTGTCCGCCGGGTCGCGGTGCCCGGCTGCAACGTGACGGCGGTGACGCTCGGGATCCAGCCCGGCGTCGCAGCGGGCCTCGTCGAGACGACCGACCTCGTGGCGGTCCTCGCCGTCGGCTACTCGGGTGCAGGCAAGGCCGCCAAGACCCACCTGCTCGCCTCGGAGGGTCTCGGCTCGGCGGTGCCCTACGCCGTTGGCGGGACGCACCGCCACATCCCCGAGATCGAGCAGAACCTCCGCTGGGTCGGGGCCGACGCGGTCTCGCTGTCCTTCACGCCCGCGCTCGTGCCCATGGCGCGCGGGATCCTCGCGACCACGACCGCGCGCCTCGTCCCCGGCGTCGCCGCGTCGGACGTCCGGGCGGCATGGGTCGACGCCTACGCCGACGAGCCGTTCGTCCACGTCCTGCCCGAGGGGCAGTGGCCCACCACCGCGGCGACGACCGGCGCCAACACGGCCCTCGTCCAGGTCGCGGTCGACGAGCGGGCCGGTCGCGTCGTGGCCGTCACGGCGCTCGACAACCTCGTCAAGGGCACCGCGGGGGCGGCCGTGCAGTCCATGAACATCGCGCTCGGCCTGCCCGAGACGACGGGCCTGCCCCTCGAAGGAGTCGCACCATGACCGTCACCGCACCCCGGGGCTTCCGCGCGGCGGGGGTCGCGGCCGGCCTCAAGTCGTCGGGCGCCCCCGACGTCGCGCTCGTCGTGAACGACGGCCCCCTCCAGGTGGCGGCCGCGGTCTTCACGTCCAACCGCGTCCAGGCCGCCCCGGTCCTGTGGTCGCGGCAGGCGGTCGCCGACGGGGTGGTGCACGCCGTCGTGCTCAACTCCGGCGGTGCCAACGCGTGCACCGGCCCCGAGGGGTTCCTCGACACCCACCGCACCGCGGAGCACGTCGCGGAGGTCCTCGGGTGCTCGGCGGGCGACGTGCTCGTGTGCTCGACGGGCCTGATCGGCGAGCGGCTGCCGATGGACCTCCTGAGGACGGGTGTGGACGCGGCGGCCGGGGCGCTCGCGGCGGACGGTGGCCCCGCGGCCGCGCGCGCGATCATGACGACCGACTCCGTCCCGAAGACGACGTACGTCGAGGGCGACGGGTGGTCCGTCGGCGGGATGGCCAAGGGGGCCGGGATGCTTGCGCCCGGGCTCGCGACGATGCTGTGCGTCGTGACGACGGACGCCGTCGTGGCGGCCGACGCCGCGGACGCCGTGCTCCGTGACGCGACCCGCGTGACCTTCGACCGGGTCGACTCCGACGGCTGCATGTCGACCAACGACACCGTCGTCCTGCTCTCGTCCGGCGCGAGCGGGGTCGAGGTCGAGCCGGCAGCGCTCGCGGACGCCGTGACCCGCGCGTGCGCCGACCTCGCCCGGCAGCTCGTCGCCGACGCCGAGGGCGCGAGCCACGACGTCGCCGTGACCGTCCGCGGCGCCGGGACCGAGGAGGCCGCGGTCGCCGTGGCCCGGGCCGTGACACGCTCCAACCTCTTCAAGGCTGCGGTGTTCGGCAACGACCCGAACTGGGGCCGCGTCCTCGCCGCGGTCGGGACGGTGCCCGTCGAGGTCGCGGCGTTCGACGCCGACCGGGTCGACGTCTCGATCAACGGCGTCCAGGTGTGCCGCGCGGGCGGCGTGGGCGAGCCGCGCGAGCTCGTCGACCTCGCCGCGGCCCGGGAGGTCCACGTCGAGGTCGACCTCCACGCCGGTGACGCGTCGGCGACCGTCTGGACCAACGACCTCACGCACGACTACGTCCACGAGAACAGCGCGTACTCCACATGAGCCCCCACCCGCCCTCACCCGCCGACGACGCGTTCGACACGCGCACCGACCTGCGCCCCGAGCAGAAGGCGGAGGTCCTCGTCGAGGCCCTGCCGTGGCTCGAGCGGTTCGCGGGCGCGCTCTTCGTCGTCAAGTACGGCGGCAACGCGATGATCGACGACGACCTCAAGCGCGCCTTCGCCGAGGACATGGTCTTCCTGCGGCTGTGCGGCCTGCGTCCCGTCGTCGTCCACGGTGGCGGGCCCCAGATCTCGTCGATGCTCGACCGGCTCGGGATCGCGAGCGAGTTCCGCGGCGGGCTGCGCGTCACGACGCCCGAGAGCATGGACGTCGTGCGCATGGTGCTCACGGGCCAGGTCTCGCGCGAGCTCGTGGGTCTCATCAACGCCCACGGTCCCCACGCCGTCGGCATGTCGGGCGAGGACGCCGGGCTCCTGCGCGCGCGGCGCAGGACCGCGACCGTCGACGGCGAGCAGGTCGACGTCGGCCAGGTCGGCGACGTCGTCGACGTGGACCCCCGCGCGGTGCGCGACCTGCTCGACGCGGGCCGGATCCCGGTCGTCAGCACCGTCGCACCGGACGTGGACGACCCGACGCAGGTGCTCAACGTCAACGCCGACACCGCGGCGGCCGCGCTCGCGGTCGCGCTCGGCGCGAGCAAGCTCATCGTGCTCACGGACGTCGAGGGCCTCTACACGGACTGGCCGGACCGGTCCTCGCTCGTCCGGCGGATCGACGCGTCGACGCTCGCGGCGCTGCTGCCGCGCCTCGAGTCGGGCATGGTCCCGAAGATGGAGGCGTGCCTGCGTGCCGTGCGGGGCGGCGTCGGGCAGGCGCACGTCGTCGACGGACGTCAGGCGCACTCGGTCCTCGTCGAGGTCTTCACCGAGCGCGGCGTCGGCACGATGGTCCTCCCGGACGACGTGCGCACCGGAGCCCTTCCCGTCGTCGGAGGTCACCCGTGAACGAGCCCACCGCAGCGGGCGCCGACCTGGAGGCGCCCGCGCCGCTCGACCTGCCCACGGGCGGGACCGTCGCGGCCTGGACCGAGCGGTACGGCAACGCCCTCATGAACACGTTCGGCAGGCCGCGTCGCGTGCTCGTGCGGGGTGAGGGGCCGTACGTGTGGGACGCCGACGGCGTGCGGTACCTCGACCTCCTCGGCGGGATCGCGGTCAACACGCTCGGGCATGCGCACCCCACGCTGACGGCCGCGATCTGCGCGCAGCTCGGGACGCTCGGCCACGTGTCGAACTTCTTCGCGACGCCCGTGCAGGTGTCCTTCGCCGAGCGGCTCCTGGAGATCTCGGGTGCGTCCGCGGTGCCCGGGTCGCGGGTGTTCTTCGCGAACTCGGGGACGGAGGCCAACGAGGCCGCGCTGAAGATGGCGCGCCGCACCGGCCGCCCGCGCGTCCTCGCGCTCGAGGGTGCGTTCCACGGCCGGACCATGGGCGCGCTCGCCCTCACGCACAAGGCCGCGTACCGCGAGCCGTTCGAGCCGCTGCCGGGCGGCGTCGAGTTCGTGCCCTTCGGCGACGCCGCGGCGCTCGAGGCCGCGATGGGCGACGACGTCGCCGGGCTGGTCCTCGAGGTGGTCCAGGGCGAGGCGGGCGTCCGTCCGCTCCCTCCCGGGTACCTCGCGCACGCGCGTCGCCTGACGCAGGAGCACGGTGCGCTGCTCGTCCTGGACGAGGTGCAGACGGGCGTCGGTCGGACGGGTGCGTGGTTCGCGCACCAGCACCCCGAGCTCGGCGGTGGTGTCCGCCCCGACGTCATGACCCTCGCCAAGGGGCTCGCGGGCGGGTTCCCGGTCGGTGCCGTCGTCGCCTTCGGCGAGCGGGCCGCGGGGCTGCTGGGCACGGGTCAGCACGGGACGACCTTCGGCGGCAACCCGGTCGCTGCAGCCGCTGGTCTGGCGACGATCGGCGTCATCGAGCGCGACGGCCTGCTCGAGCGTGTGCGGGACGTCTCCGAGCGGCTCGCGGGCGCCCTGCGCCGCCTGCCCGCGGTCCGCGAGGTCCGGGCCGCCGGGCTGCTGGTCGCGATCGAGCTCAACGGCCCGGTGTCGACCGCGGTCGCCGAGGTCGCCCTCGAGGCGGGCTACGTCGTGAACCCCGTGACACCCACCGCGCTCCGGCTCGCGCCCCCGCTGATCCTCACGTGGGAGCAGGTCAGCGGGCTCGTCGACGTCCTGGCCGGGCTGCCGGCGGACCTGGTGGCCGGGGAGGTGGCGTCGTGACGCGACACCTCCTGCGTGACGACGACCTGACGCCTGCCGAGCAGTCGGAGGTCCTCGAGCTCGCCCTGCGGCTCAAGGCGGACAGGTACGCGGCGCGCCCGCTCGAGGGGCCGAGGGCCGTCGCGGTGCTCTTCGACAAGCCGACGCTGCGCACGCAGCTCTCCTTCTCCGTGGGCGTCGCCGAGCTCGGCGGCGTCGCGATGGTCGTCGACGGCAACCTCGCGCAGATCGGCGTCCGGGAGTCCGTCGCGGACACCGCCCGGGTGCTGGGACGTCAGGTCGCGGCGGTCGTGTGGCGGACGTTCGACCAGAGCCGCATCGACGAGATGGCGGCCTTCGCCGGTGTGCCCGTCGTCAACGCCCTCACGGACCAGTTCCACCCGTGCCAGGCGCTCGCGGACCTCCTCACCCTCGCCGAGCGGTCGGGCGGTGTCGGCGGCCTGCGCGGCACGGCGCTCGCGTACGTCGGCGACGGCGCGAACAACATGGCGCACTCGTACCTCCTCGCCGGCGCGACCGCGGGGATGCACGTCCGGATCGGGACCCCTGCTGGTCGGACCCCCGACGCCGACGTCGTCGCCCGCGCGGGTGAGCTCGCCCACCTCACCGGCGGCTCGGTGCACGTGACCGACGACCCGGCCGAGGCGGTGCGGGGCGCCCACGCGGTGGCCACCGACACCTGGATCTCGATGGGTGACAGCACGTCGTTGGACGAGGCCGAGGCGCTCTACGCGCCGTACCGGCTCGACATCGCGCTCCTGGCGCACGCCGACCCCGGCGCGGTCGTGCTGCACTGCCTGCCCGCCTACCGCGGCAAGGAGGTCACGGCCGAGGTGCTCGACGGCCCCCGGTCGGTCGTGTTCGATGAGGCCGAGAACCGCCTGCACGCCCAGAAGGCGGTGCTCACGTGGCTCCTGGAGCGGTCATGAGCGCGACGGAGACGGGCGTCCCGACGACCAAGGCTGCCCGGCACGCGCTCATCACCCGGCTGCTCGCGCGCACCCCGGTCCGGTCGCAGGGTGAGCTCGCCGCGGCGCTCGCGGCGGAGGGCGTCCACGTGACGCAGGCGACGCTGTCCCGCGACCTGGTCGAGCTCCGCGCCGTGCGCATCCGCGCCGTGGACGGCACGCTCGCGTACGCGCTGCCGGGGGAGGGGGGCGACCGCACGCCGCACGTCGGTGCCGACGTCGAGCAGCTCGCGGCCCGGCTCGCGCGGCTGTGCGCCGAGCTGCTCGTCACCGCGGAGGCGTCGGGCAACCTCGTCGTGCTGCGCACGCCTCCGGGGGCCGCGCAGTTCCTCGCCTCGGCGATCGACCACTCGGTGCTCCCGATGGTGCTGGGCACCATCGCGGGCGACGACACGGTCCTCGTCATCACCCGGGAGGTCGACGGCGGCGACGCCGTCGCCCGCCGCTTCCTCGACCTCGCGGCCGGCCGCGACGACGCACGAGAGACCAAGGAGTAGTCGTGAGCAAGGTTCTGACGGAGCTGCCGGTCGGCGAGCGGGTGGGGATCGCCTTCTCGGGCGGCCTCGACACGTCGGTCGCGGTGGCGTGGATGCGGCACCGCGGCGCGATCCCGTGCACCTACACGGCCGACCTCGGCCAGTACGACGAGCCCGAGATCGACCAGGTGCCCGGCCGTGCGATGACGTACGGCGCGGAGCTCTCGCGCGCGGTGGACTGCAAGGCGGCGCTCGTGGAGGAGGGCCTCGCGGCGCTCGCGTGCGGGGCGTTCCACATCCGCAGCGGCGGGCGGTCGTACTTCAACACGACCCCGCTCGGTCGTGCCGTGACCGGGACGCTGCTCGTGCGCGCGATGCAGTCGGACGGCGTCGACATCTGGGGCGACGGGTCGACGTTCAAGGGCAACGACATCGAGCGCTTCTACCGCTACGGGCTGCTGGCGAACCCGTCGCTGCGGATCTACAAGCCGTGGCTCGACAAGGACTTCGTGACCGAGCTCGGCGGGCGCGCGGAGATGAGCCAGTTCCTCGTGGAGCACGGGCTGCCCTACCGCGACAGCGCCGAGAAGGCGTACTCGACCGACGCCAACATCTGGGGTGCGACCCACGAGGCCAAGACCCTCGAGCACCTCGACGTCTCGCTCGAGATGGTCCAGCCGATCATGGGCGTGCGGTTCTGGGACCCCGCGGTCCCGATCGAGACCGAGGACGTGACCGTCCGCTTCGAGCGCGGCCGGCCGGTCGCGATCGACGGCGTGCGATACGACGACCCGGTCGCCCTGGTGCGCGAGGCCAACGCGATCGGGGGACGGCACGGCCTCGGCATGTCCGACCAGATCGAGAACCGGATCATCGAGGCCAAGTCGCGCGGCATCTACGAGGCCCCCGGCATGGCGCTGCTGTTCGTCGCGTACGAGCGTCTCGTCAACGCCATCCACAACGAGGACACCATCGCGAGCTACCACGCCGAGGGTCGTCGGCTCGGGCGACTGCTGTACGAGGGTCGCTGGCTCGACCCCCAGGCGCTCATGCTGCGCGAGTCGATCCAGCGGTGGATCGCGTCCGTGGTCACGGGCGAGGTGACGCTGCGCCTGCGGCGCGGCGAGGACTACACGGTCCTGCGCACCGACGGTCCGGCGCTGTCGTACCACCCGGACAAGCTCTCGATGGAGCGCACCGAGTCCGCGGCGTTCGGCCCGACGGACCGGATCGGCCAGCTGACGATGCGCAACCTCGACATCGCGGACTCGCGGGCCAAGCTCGAGCTGTACGCGCAGCAGCCCGTCGACCAGGGCCAGGTCCTCGTCGAGAACGGAACCCTCTTCGGGGCCCTGCCCGCGGGCGGCGCGGACGTCATCACCGACAACCCGTCCGTCGCGGGGGACGAGGAGCTCCTGCTCGAGAACGTGGCGATGGAAGTGGGGACGGACTGACGTGGCAGGCACATCCTCGGGCGCGCTGTGGGGCGGCCGGTTCAGCGGCGGACCGGCCGACGCGCTGACGGCCCTGTCGCGCAGCACGCACTTCGACTGGCGCCTCGCGGACGTCGACCTGCGCGGGTCGGTCGCGCACGCCCGCGTCCTGCACCGCGCGGGCCTCCTCGACGACGACGCGCTCGCGACCATGGTCGCGGCGCTCGAGGAGCTGCGGTCCGACGTCGCCTCGGGTGCGTTCGCACCGGTGCCCGACGACGAGGACGTCCACAGCGCACTCGAGCGCGGTCTCATCGAGCGGGCGGGCGCCGACGTGGGCGGACGGCTGCGGGCGGGGCGCTCCCGGAACGACCAGATCGCGACGCTCATCCGCATGTACCTGCGGGACCAGGCCCGCGCGCTCGCGGCGCTCGCGCTCGACGTCGTCGACGCGCTGGTCGACCAGGCGTCGGCCCACCCGACGGCACCCATGCCCGGCCGGACGCACCTGCAGCACGCGCAGCCCGTGCTCCTCGCCCACCACCTGCTCGCGCACGCGTGGCCGCTCCTGCGCGACGTCGAGCGGTGGGTCGACTGGGACCGGCGCGCAGCGCGGTCGCCGTACGGCTCGGGTGCCCTCGCCGGCTCGTCGCTCGGGCTCGACCCCGCGGCCGTCGCGGCGGACCTGGGCTTCGACGGACCGGTCGAGAACTCGATCGACGGGACGGCGTCGCGCGACGTCGTGGCCGAGTTCGCGTTCGTCGCGGCGATGGCGGGGGTCGACCTCTCGCGTCTGGCGGAGGACGTCATCCTCTGGGCCACCAAGGAGTTCGGCTTCGTCCGCCTGGACGACGCCTACTCGACGGGGTCGAGCATCATGCCGCAGAAGAAGAACCCGGACGTCGCCGAGCTGGCGCGTGGCAAGGCGGGTCGGCTGGTGGGCGACCTGACAGGCCTCCTGACGACCCTCAAGGGTCTGCCGCTGGCGTACAACCGCGACCTCCAGGAGGACAAGGAGCCGGTCTTCGACCAGGTGGACACGCTGCTGGTGCTGCTGCCGGCGGTGAGCGGCATGGTCGCGACCCTGACCTTCGACACGGAGCGCATGGCGGCGCTCGCGCCCCAGGGCTTCTCGCTCGCGACGGACGTCGCGGAGTGGCTCGTCCGCGAGGGCGTGCCGTTCCGTGTCGCCCACGAGGTCGCCGGCGCGTGCGTCCGGGCCTGCGAGGAGCGCGGGATCGAGCTGTGGGATCTCTCGGACGACGACCTGGCGACGATCTCCGGGCACCTGACGCCCGGCGTCCGCTCGGTGCTGACGGTCGAGGGCTCGCTCGCGTCGCGCTCCGCCGTGGGCGGGACCGCCCCGGTCCGGGTCGCCGAGCAGGTCGAGGCCGCCCGTCGGCGTTCGGCCGAGCTGCGGGGGTGGGCGACGGCGTGACGTCGGTCGTCGCGGAGCTGGTGGCGCGGGTCGAGCGCGCCGCGCCCACGCTCGGTGCTGTCCGGCTCGTCTGCGTCGACGGGCCGGCCGGGTCCGGCAAGACGACGCTCGCCGCCCGGCTGGCGGACCGGCTCGGAGGGAGCCGCACCGCGACCGTGGTCCACCTCGACGACCTCTACGAGGGATGGGCCGGTCTCGAGGCCGTCGGCCCGCGGCTCGAGGCGCAGGTCCTCGCGCCGCTCGAAGCCGGGCGACCGGCTCGCTTCCAGCGGTACGACTGGTCCCGGGGCCGCTTCGACGACTGGGTCGAGGTGCCCGTGCCGGACGTCCTGGTCCTCGAGGGCTGCGGAAGCGCACGTCGGGCCGTCGCGGCGCGTGCCGTGCTGGTCGCCTTCGTCGAGGCGCCTCGCGACGTCCGCCTGCGCCGCGGGCTCGAGCGTGACGGCGAGTCCATGCGCGACGAGTGGCTGCGGTGGATGCGCCTCGAGGACGAGCACTTCGCGCGCGAGTCGACACGTGCCCGTGCCGACGTCGTCGTCGACGGCACTGCCCCGTGGACGGACTGACGTGGACGCGCTGCACGACCCGCGCGAGTGGCTCACGGGCCCGGTCCTCGAGGTCGCGCCGCGCCTCCTGGGGGCACACGTCACGACGGAGCTCCCGGACGGCGTCGTCACCGTGCGCCTGACGGAGGTCGAGGCGTACGACGGCGAGCGGGACCCCGGGTCGCACGCTTTCCGCGGGCCGACCCGGCGCAACGCCGTCATGTTCGGCCCGGCCGGGCACCTGTACGTGTACCGCCACATGGGCCTGCACCACTGCGTCAACGTGGTGACGGGGACGCCCGGGCGCGCGTCGGCGGTCCTGCTGCGCGCCGGTCAGGTCGTGGAGGGCGTCGAGCTGGCCCGCGCGCGACGTCTCCGCTCGGGCGTCGTGCGCGCGGACGTCGACGTCGCGCGAGGCCCTGCGCGGCTGACGGTGGCGCTCGGGCTCGACCTGTCGTTCGACGGCGACGACGTCGTCGACGGCGCGGGGCGTGTGCGCCTCGAGCCGGGCACGCCGCCCGCGGGGGTCTCGACCGGACCGCGGGTCGGCGTCGCGGGGGAGGGCGGCGACCCGCTGCGGTACCCGTGGCGCTTCTGGGCGACCGGCGACCCCACGGTCTCGGACTTCCGCGCGGGTGCGCGGCGCCGACGCGGCACCGCAGCGGCCCCGGACGCCGACGTCCCCGGCCCGCGAGGCACGGCACACTAGGCGCGACCGAGACGAGAAGGAGCACGACGTGGACATCCTCGACGAGCTGGCGTGGCGGGGGCTGCTCGCCCAGACCACGGACGAGAAGGCGCTGCGGGACGCGCTCGCGGCCGGTCCCGTCACGGTCTACTGCGGCTTCGACCCGACGGCCCCGAGCCTCCACCACGGCCACCTCGTCCAGCTGGTGACGCTGCGGCACCTCCAGCGCGCGGGTCACCGGGTCCTCGCGCTCGTCGGCGGGGCGACCGGGATGATCGGTGACCCGCGGATGTCGGGCGAGCGCGTGCTCAACACCAAGGAGACGGTCGCCGAGTGGGTCGAGCGGCTCCGGGCCCAGATCTCGAGGTTCCTCGACTTCGAGGGGTCGAACCCGGCCGTCATGGTGAACAACCTGGACTGGACCGGCGACCTCAGCGCGATCGACTTCCTGCGCGACATCGGCAAGCACTACCGCCTCGGGACGATGCTCGCCAAGGACACGGTGGCCCGGCGTCTCGCGAGCGAGGAGGGCATCAGCTTCACCGAGTTCAGCTACCAGATCCTCCAGGGGATGGACTTCCTTGAGCTGTACCGGCGGCACGGCTGCACTCTCCAGACCGGCGGCAACGACCAGTGGGGCAACCTGCTCTCGGGGGTCGAGCTGGTCCGCAAGGCGGAGCAGGTCGCGGTGCACGCGCTCACCACCCCCCTGATCACCAAGGCGGACGGCACCAAGTTCGGCAAGACCGAGGGCGGCGCGGTGTGGCTCGCGCCCGACCTCATGACGCCGTACGCCTTCTACCAGTTCTGGCTCAACACCGACGACGCCGACGTCGTGCGCTACCTCAAGGTCTTCACGTTCCTGTCCGCCGACGAGATCGGCGAGCTCGAGCGCGAGGTCGCCGAGCGTCCCGCGCTCAGGACCGCCCAGCGTCGGCTCGCACACGAGGTGACCTCCCTGGTGCACGGCCCGGACGCGACGGACAAGGTCGTCGAGGCGAGCCAGGCGCTCTTCGGGCGGGGCCGGCTGGTCGACCTCGACGAGGCCACCCTGGCCGCGGCCGTCGCGGAGCTGCCGCGTGCCGACGTGGGAGAGGACGCCCCGGGAGTGGTGGACCTCCTTGTCGCTGCTGGGCTCGTGGGCGGACGCGGCGCCGCACGACGGGCGATCGCGGAGGGCGGCGTCTCGATCAACAACGTCCGGGTCACGAGCGAGGACGCCGTCCTCGCCGACGACCAGCTCCTGCACGGGCGCTGGGCCGTGCTGCGGCGCGGCAAGCGCACGCTCGCCGTCGCGGAGCGCCAGGGCTGACGTCGGCCCGGGCGGCGCGCGGACGCCGGCGCCATCCGCAGAGGCACGCACGGGTGCACAGGCACGTCCCGACCGCCGCCCGACCTGCATGTGCGGCCCGACGTGGGTCGCGACACGCCGTCCGACCTGCGTGATGCTGGACACCCCGCAGCGACTTGGATCCGACCGCGCGGGTGGCGTAGAGTCATCCACGCCCCGCAGGGAGGAACGAACGACGAGCTCAGCTCGGAGGACGGTCCCGAGGGGAACTCCACATGATCAGCCCGCAAGGGCTGCTCGGTGTGGGTGGGCCGGCCTGGTGGTTTGACTGCGGGGTCTGGTTCGGATAAAGTGGAGAAGTTGCCTCCGGATGGGTCGGAAGACCTGGATGGATGCGCGTC
>NZ_BMEB01000001.1:0-735370 GCF_014636275.1 Cellulomonas carbonis | reverse complement strand
CGCCCGGTCCCATTCCGAACCCGGAAGCTAAGCCCTTCAGCGCCGATGGTACTGCACGGGAGACTGTGTGGGAGAGTAGGTCGCCGCCGAACACCCTTTCCTCTCGAGGGGGCCGCCCATGGGTGGCCCCCTCGAGAGTGCCAAGGGCCCTTGTGCACGAGCCGGCGCTCACGTCGGTGCAGGGCCCGCGTGGCGTGACGCAGGACACCTCGAGGCGGTTTGCCTCGAGCGGGATGGGTCACGTAACGTAGTGCAGCGCCCCACGGGGAGGAACGGACCGCAGACAGCGGGACGGTCCCCGGATTGGGTGCGAACCCCACACAAGCCGGCTGGCTTCGGTCAGCTGTGCGTGGACGTGGGTGGGCCGGCCTGGTGGTTTGACTGCGGGGTCTGGTTCGGATAAAGTGGAGAAGTTGCCTCCGGATGGGTCGGAAGACCTGGATGGATGCGCGTCCGCTCCTTGAGAACTCAACAGCGTGCCGAAAGTCGATGCCATTTGTCGTCGTGGTCGGTGGTACCTGCCGTCGGTAGGTGCTGCGGGTCGCGGTGACGTGGTTGAGACGAATGCAAATGTCAGTTGATGTCATGCATTTGATCGAGGCCAGATGATAACGGGTCCTTCGGGACCGCTTCGTGTGTCAGCTTGCCCGTGCGTTCGCGTGCGGGTGGCTTATAGACATGTACGGAGAGTTTGATCCTGGCTCAGGACGAACGCTGGCGGCGTGCTTAACACATGCAAGTCGAACGGTGATCTCGGTGCTTGCACCGGGTGATCAGTGGCGAACGGGTGAGTAACACGTGAGCAACCTGCCCCTGACTCTGGGATAACCCCGAGAAATCGGAGCTAATACCGGATACGAGACGCACGGGCATCCGTAGCGTCTGGAAAGAATTTTGGTCAGGGATGGGCTCGCGGCCTATCAGCTTGTTGGTGGGGTAACGGCCCACCAAGGCGACGACGGGTAGCCGGCCTGAGAGGGCGACCGGCCACACTGGGACTGAGACACGGCCCAGACTCCTACGGGAGGCAGCAGTGGGGAATATTGCACAATGGGCGAAAGCCTGATGCAGCGACGCCGCGTGGGGGATGAAGGCCTTCGGGTTGTAAACCCCTTTCAGCAGGGAAGAAGCGAAAGTGACGGTACCTGCAGAAGAAGCGCCGGCTAACTACGTGCCAGCAGCCGCGGTAATACGTAGGGCGCAAGCGTTGTCCGGAATTATTGGGCGTAAAGAGCTCGTAGGCGGTTTGTCGCGTCTGCTGTGAAAACCCGAGGCTCAACCTCGGGCCTGCAGTGGGTACGGGCAGACTAGAGTGCGGTAGGGGAGACTGGAATTCCTGGTGTAGCGGTGGAATGCGCAGATATCAGGAGGAACACCGATGGCGAAGGCAGGTCTCTGGGCCGCAACTGACGCTGAGGAGCGAAAGCATGGGGAGCGAACAGGATTAGATACCCTGGTAGTCCATGCCGTAAACGTTGGGCACTAGGTGTGGGGCTCATTCCACGAGTTCCGTGCCGCAGCAAACGCATTAAGTGCCCCGCCTGGGGAGTACGGCCGCAAGGCTAAAACTCAAAGGAATTGACGGGGGCCCGCACAAGCGGCGGAGCATGCGGATTAATTCGATGCAACGCGAAGAACCTTACCAAGGCTTGACATACACCGGAAACATCCAGAGATGGGTGCCCCGCAAGGTCGGTGTACAGGTGGTGCATGGTTGTCGTCAGCTCGTGTCGTGAGATGTTGGGTTAAGTCCCGCAACGAGCGCAACCCTCGTCCTATGTTGCCAGCACGTCATGGTGGGGACTCATAGGAGACTGCCGGGGTCAACTCGGAGGAAGGTGGGGATGACGTCAAATCATCATGCCCCTTATGTCTTGGGCTTCACGCATGCTACAATGGCCGGTACAAAGGGCTGCGATACCGCGAGGTGGAGCGAATCCCAAAAAGCCGGTCTCAGTTCGGATTGGGGTCTGCAACTCGACCCCATGAAGTCGGAGTCGCTAGTAATCGCAGATCAGCAACGCTGCGGTGAATACGTTCCCGGGCCTTGTACACACCGCCCGTCAAGTCACGAAAGTCGGTAACACCCGAAGCCGGTGGCCCAACCCTTGTGGAGGGAGCCGTCGAAGGTGGGACCAGCGATTGGGACTAAGTCGTAACAAGGTAGCCGTACCGGAAGGTGCGGCTGGATCACCTCCTTTCTAAGGAGCTTCTGGCGCTATGGCGTCCAGGGCCTTGCCTCGAGCGTTCGCCTCGAGGGAGGTTGCTCAAGGGTGGAACATCGACCAGTTGCGTTCGGGTACGGGCATCCCAGTACCTCCCCTCGGGGAGTGGAACCGGATCGTCCCGCTCGGGCGTTAGGCACGCTGTTGGGTCCTGAGGGAACGGGCGTCATGCCTGGACCTCGGGCCGGCCTTCGGGTCGGCTGCGTCGGACCGTTCTGACCGGATGAACCGCTCCCGTGTGGGGGTAGGCGCCGGTGCGGGGACGGGACCGCCCGTAGCTTGAGAACTGCACAGTGGACGCGAGCATCTTTTTAGTATGTCTTTGTGGTCAAGTTTTTAAGTGCATACGGTGGATGCCTTGGCACTAGGAGCCGAAGAAGGACGTTGTAGCCTGCGATAAGCCTCGGGGAGTTGGCAAACGAACCGTGATCCGAGGATGTCCGAATGGGGAAACCCGGCTGGAGTCATGTCCAGTCACCCGCGCCTGAATATATAGGGCGTGCGGAGGGAACGTGGGGAAGTGAAACATCTCAGTACCCACAGGAAGAGATATTCCGTGAGTAGTGGCGAGCGAAAGCGGAGAAGGCCAAACCGACTGCGTGTGATAGCCGGCAGGCGTTGCGTAGTCGGGGTTGTGGGACCTTTCAGGAAGTTCTGCCGAGCTTCCAGGGAGTCAGAAAGTCGCGTCATAGTCGAAGGGCATTGAAAGGCCCGGCACAGAGGGTGCTACCCCCGTAGACGAAATGGCGTGGCCTCCCGAGAGGTATCCCAAGTAGCACGGGGCCCGTGAAATCCCGTGTGAATCTGGAGAGACCACTCTCTAAGCCTAAATACTCCCTAGTGACCGATAGCGGACAAGTACCGTGAGGGAAAGGTGAAAAGTACCCCGGGAGGGGAGTGAAATAGTACCTGAAACCGTGTGCATACAATCCGTCGGAGCCTCCCTAGCAGGGGTGACGGCGTGCCTTTTGAAGAATGAGCCTGCGAGTTAGTGGTACGTGGCGAGGTTAACCCGTGAGGGGAAGCCGTAGCGAAAGCGAGTCCGAACAGGGCGATACAGTCGCGTGCTCTAGACCCGAAGCGAAGTGATCTAGCCATGGGCAGGTTGAAGCGCGGGTAAGACCGCGTGGAGGACCGAACCCACCTGGGTTGAAAACCGGGGGGATGACCTGTGGTTAGGGGTGAAAGGCCAATCAAACTTCGTGATAGCTGGTTCTCCCCGAAATGCATTTAGGTGCAGCGTCACGTGTTTCTTACCGGAGGTAGAGCTACTGGATGGCCGATGGGCCCCACCAGGTTACTGACGTCAGCCAAACTCCGAATGCCGGTAAGTGAGAGCGTGGCAGTGAGACTGCGGGGGATAAGCTCCGTAGTCGAGAGGGAAACAGCCCAGACCACCAGCTAAGGCCCCTAAGCGTGTGCTAAGTGGGAAAGGATGTGGAGTTGCACAGACAACCAGGAGGTTGGCTTAGAAGCAGCCACCCTTGAAAGAGTGCGTAATAGCTCACTGGTCAAGTGATTCCGCGCCGACAATGTAGCGGGGCTCAAGTACACCGCCGAAGCTGTGGCATTCACACAAGAGCTAGGTCTTCGGATCCAGGCGTGTGGATGGGTAGGGGAGCGTCGTGTGGCGAGTGAAGTCGCGGGGGAACCCAGCGGTGGACGCCACACGAGTGAGAATGCAGGCATGAGTAGCGAAAGACGGGTGAGAAACCCGTCCGCCGAATGACCAAGGGTTCCAGGGCCAGGCTAATCCGCCCTGGGTAAGTCGGGACCTAAGGCGAGGCCGACAGGCGTAGTCGATGGACAACGGGTTGATATTCCCGTACCGGCGAAGAACCGCCCATACCGAGCCCGGTGATGCTAAGTGCCCAAAGCCGGCGTGATCCCTTCGGGGACGTGCCGGTGGCGCGCACGACCCGATCCGGTAGTAGGTAAGCGTATTAACAGGGGTGACGCAGGAAGGTAGCCCAGCGTGGCGATGGTAGACCACGTCCAAGGTTGTAGGGCGAGATGTAGGCAAATCCGCATCTCACACAGCCTGAGAACTGATGGTGACCGCACAAGCGGGATGATTGGGTGATCCTATGCTGCCAAGAAAAGCCTCGACGCGAGGTTCTAGCCGCCCGTACCCTAAACCGACTCAGGTGGTCAGGTAGAGAATACCAAGGCGATCGAGAGAATCGTGGTTAAGGAACTCGGCAAAATGCCCCCGTAACTTCGGGAGAAGGGGGGCCTGAGGCGTGAACCCACTTGCTGGGGAAGCGTTTGAGGGCCGCAGAGACCAGGGAGAAGCGACTGTTTACTAAAAACACAGGTCCGTGCGAAGTCGCAAGACGATGTATACGGACTGACGCCTGCCCGGTGCTGGAAGGTTAAGAGGACGGGTCAGCCCTTCGGGGCGAAGCTCAGAATTTAAGCCCCAGTAAACGGCGGTGGTAACTATAACCATCCTAAGGTAGCGAAATTCCTTGTCGGGTAAGTTCCGACCTGCACGAATGGCGTAACGACTTCTCCGCTGTCTCAACCGCGAACTCGGCGAAATTGCACTACGAGTAAAGATGCTCGTTACGCGCAGCAGGACGGAAAGACCCCGGGACCTTTACTATAGCTTGGTATTGGTGTTCGGTACGGCTTGTGTAGGATAGGTGGGAGACTGTGAAGCCGGCACGCCAGTGTCGGTGGAGTCAACGTTGAAATACCACTCTGGTCGTTCTGGATGTCTAACCTCGGTCCGTGATCCGGATCAGGGACAGTGCCTGGTGGGTAGTTTAACTGGGGCGGTTGCCTCCTAAAATGTAACGGAGGCGCTCAAAGGTTCCCTCAGCCTGGTTGGCAATCAGGTGGCGAGTGCAAGTGCACAAGGGAGCTTGACTGTGAGACTGACAGGTCAAGCAGGGACGAAAGTCGGAACTAGTGATCCGGCGGTGGCTTGTGGAAGCGCCGTCGCTCAACGGATAAAAGGTACCCCGGGGATAACAGGCTGATCTTGCCCAAGAGTCCATATCGACGGCATGGTTTGGCACCTCGATGTCGGCTCGTCGCATCCTGGGGCTGGAGTAGGTCCCAAGGGTTGGGCTGTTCGCCCATTAAAGCGGTACGCGAGCTGGGTTTAGAACGTCGTGAGACAGTTCGGTCCCTATCCGCTGCGCGCGCAGGAAACTTGAGAAGGGCTGTCCCTAGTACGAGAGGACCGGGACGGACGAACCTCTGGTGTGCCAGTTGTTCCGCCAGGAGCACGGCTGGTTGGCTACGTTCGGAAGGGATAACCGCTGAAAGCATCTAAGCGGGAAGCCTGCTTCAAGATGAGGTTTCCACGGGGTTCGCCCCGAGAGGCTCCCAGCTAGACCACTGGGTGAATAGGCCGGATGTGGAAGAGAGGACCAAAGACTCTCGTAGCTGACCGGTACTAATAAGCCGATAACTTGACACACACATACTGAGCT
Source organism: Cellulomonas carbonis (assembly GCF_014636275.1). GTDB lineage: Bacteria > Actinomycetota > Actinomycetes > Actinomycetales > Cellulomonadaceae > Actinotalea > Actinotalea carbonis. The sequence continues at coordinate 729,699 of NZ_BMEB01000001.1, read as the reverse complement.
GTGCTGTTACGCGTCCACTGTGCGGTTCCCGAGAGACGGTCGGGAACCCGACTGACAACTCGATAGAGTTACGGCGGTCATAGCGAAGGGGAAACGCCCGGTCCCATTCCGAACCCGGAAGCTAAGCCCTTCAGCGCCGATGGTACTGCACGGGAGACTGTGTGGGAGAGTAGGTCGCCGCCGAACACCCTTCAAAGAAGAGGGCCTCCGCAAGGAGGCCCTCTTCTTTTTTGTCCGGCTCACGGCGAGGGTGCGCACATCAGCGCGCTCACTCGAGGGTCGCGACGAGCCTTGTCGACGCGTTGTGCGACGATGACGTGACAGCTGAAGAGAGGACCCCCCCGTGGACGCAGAAGAGCAGAACCGCCCCGACCGACAGAGCCGGGGCGGACCGCGTCGATCCACGTCGCGCGACCGTGGCGCCGAGCCCTCGGGACGTCCGGGCAGCGAGGCCGGACGTGGGGCCGGGTCACGTCAGCAGCCGCCGTCCACCTCGCGTGGCGGCATGAGGAGAGCATCTTTCGGATCGGACCGCGGACGGTCGGACGTGGGACGTGGTCAGGGTGACCGGCCGCGCGGCGGAGGCGGTGAGCGGTCCGGTGGCGGGAGTCGGTACTCGGCCTCACGCGGTGGTGCGGACAGTGGCTGGGACGGTGCACGCGGTGCGTCGGGCTCAGGGCGTGTAGCGCGGGAGGGCGGCACCGGACGGGACGACGCGTCGCGCCGGGGGACCGGTGGCGGGGCTTCGGGACAGGGCGGTGCCGCGCGGGGCAGGTCCAGCGGCGGACCGGCGACGGCGCGCGGCGAGTGGCAGGAGCGCCCGGCTCGGAGCGCACCACCGAACGCCAACCGGCGCGGCGGCGCGGAGCGCGGTCGGGAGTCGGCGGGCTCGGGCCGGTCGGACGGGTCGGGCGTGCGCCGACAGGAGGATGCGTCTCGTGGCGGTCGGGCAGCCTGGGGACCGGCCTCGTCGCGCGGAGCCGGTGCTCCCGGGGGCGGCTCGTCGCGCGGCGTCAGCGGCCGTGGCCCGGAGCGGGAAGGTCGGGGGAGCGGTGCGTCGTCGACGGCTCGAGGAGGAGACGGTGCCGTGCGGCGCCCGAGCGGCGTGGACGACCGGCGGGCCGGTGGAGCGGCAGGTCCTGGCGGTCGCCGCTACGGATCCGGTCCGGCTGCTCCAGGGACGAGGCCCACGCGCGACGCTGGAGGCGCGGGCCGCGGTGCGCCCGCCGGACCTGCGCGCTCCGAGTGGGGCCGCCCCGGCGTCGGTGACCGGCCGGTCCGACCGCAGCGTGCCGTCGACAACGAGGCCGCTCCCGCGGCGCCGGCGCTCCCGGACGACGTGGTCGCCGCGGACCTCGACCGCGCCGCGCGCTCTCGCCTGCGCACCCTGAGCAAGGACAACGCCGACGGTGTCGCGCGTCACCTCGTGATGGCCGGTCGGCTGCTGGAGACGGACCCGGAGGCCGCCTACGCGCATGCCCAGGCGGCGGTGCGCCGTGCAGGCCGCGTGGACGTCGTGCGCGAGGCCGCAGCGCTCACCGCGTACCACTCGGGGCGGTACGCGGAGGCGCTCCGCGAGCTGCGCACGGTGCGGCGCCTCAACGGGAGCGACGAGCACCTGCCCCTCATGGCCGACTGCGAGCGGGGTCTGGGACGGCCGGAGCGCGCGATCGCGATGGCGTCGGAGGACGCCGTTCGCGCGCTGCCGGTCGACCTCCAGGTGGAGCTCGCGATCGTCGTCAGCGGTGCGCGGCTCGACCTCGCGGACCCTGAGGCGGCTGTTGCCGTGTTGCGGACGCCCATCGCCCGGGCTGCTGAGGGGGCCCTCCGGCTGCGTGTGGACGAGGCGCTCGCCGACGCGCTGGAGGCCTCCGGCCGCGCAGAGGAGGCAGCGACGCTTCGCCAGACGCTGCCGGCCGCGCCCGAGCCCGACGAGGACGTGGTCGTGTTCGATCTCGAGGAGGCCGACGACGCGACGAGCGGCGAGGAAGCGGACGACGCCGTGCGCGAACCCTCCTCGGACGACGGCGCTGGTCGCGAAGGCTGGGAACCCGCCCCCGTGAAGGAGCTCGGTGAGCGGGGGGCGAGCGGCGACGTCGAGCCCGACGCCGCCGAGGCGGACGAGGTGGGGCCGGGTGCGGGCGGCGACGAGGGTGTGTCCGCACCCGTCGGCGAGGAGCCCGGGTCCACCGATGAGGCCGACCTCCCCGCCGCTGACCTGCCCGACCAGGCGACCGACGGCGACGACGCCACGACCGAGGAGCGGTGATGCTGCACTCGACCACGAAGGCCCTCGCCCTCGAGCACGACCTCGCTCTCGTCGACCTCGACGGGGTGGCCTACCGCGGGCACGACCCGATCGAGCACGCGGCGGAGAGCCTGGTCGCGGCACGTGACGCCGGTCTCGGGCTCCTCTTCGTCACCAACAACGCGTCCCGTGAGCCCGAGTCGGTCGCCGACCAGCTCACGGGCCTCGGGATCCCGACATCGGCTGACGAGGTCATGACCGCGGCGCAGGCGGCGGCGGCGTTGCTCCGCACCCGGCTCGAGCCGGGTGCGAGCGTGCTCGTCGTCGGGGGGGCAGGGCTGGTCACCGCCGTCGAGGCGGCCGGCTTCCGGGTCGTGACGTCCGCGGACGACGCGCCCGACGCCGTCGCGCAGGGCTTCGCGCCCGACCTCGGCTGGAAGGACCTCGCCGAGGCGGCGTACGCCGTCCAGCGGGGGGCCTGGTACGTCGCGAGCAATCTCGACCTCTCGCTCCCGACCGAGCGGGGGTTCGCCCCGGGCAACGGCTCGCTCGTCGGTGCGGTCAGGGCCGCGACCGGGGTCGTGCCCGCGAGCGCGGGCAAGCCCGAGCCGGAGATGTTCCATCTCGCTGCGCGCCGTCGCGGCGCCAGCCGCCCGCTCGTCATCGGGGACCGCCTGGACACGGACCTGGCGGGCGCGCGCGCCGCCGACTTCCCGGGCCTGCACGTCTTCACGGGGGTGAGCACGCCGAGGGACGCCGTCCTGGCTGCGCGCCACGAGCGCCCGAGCTATGTCGGCGCGGACCTCCGGTCGCTGCTCGAGACGCACCCTGCGGTGCAGCGGCACGACGAGTGGTGGACGTGCCGTGCGGCGTCGGCCCGGGTCGCCCGCGGTCGGCTCGAGGTCACTGGTGAGGGGCTGGTCGACGTCGTGCGTGCCGCGTGCGCGGCCGCGTGGGACGCCGTCGACTCGGGTGACCGGCTCGACGCCGACACGGTCCCCGACCTCTCGGTCGTGGACGACTGAGGGCAGACCCCGCCATGGGCCGACGCGCCTGTGCGCGGCCGCGTCGCGCCGCGGCGGTCGGGGTAGCGTGGCCTGCGGACCGGCAGCGGTGCCGACATGGACGAGAGGAGATGTCGTGACGGGAACCGAGCCGGGATGGACGTCAGGCGACGACGCCGTCGACGAGGCCATGACGGTCCTGGACGGGCTCGAGGACCGGCCGGTCCGTGAGCACGTCGCGGTCTTCGACGCCCTGCACGGCGCGCTGTCCGACCGGCTCGCCGACGGCCGCGGATGACGACGGTCACCATGCACGAACGGCTCGACGGCGCGCTCGTCCGCCGCGGGCTCGCGCGCTCGCGCACGCGGGCTGCCGAGCTCGTCCACGACGGCGTCGTGCGCGTCGACGGACGCCCGGCGCGCAAGCCGTCCCAGCCGGTGTCCGGCGAGCAGAGCCTCGAGGTCCTCGCCGAGGACCGCTACGTCTCCCGCGGGGCGCACAAGCTCGTCGGCGCGCTCGACGACGTCGACGCCCTCGCGCCCGGCGCGCTCGTGGTCCTCGAGAGGTCGTGCCTGGACGTCGGCGCGTCGACCGGGGGGTTCACCCAGGTGCTGCTCGAGCGGGGGGCAGCGCACGTCCGCGCGGTGGACGTCGGCCACGGACAGCTCGACCCGTCGCTGCTGCGCGACCCCCGCGTGACGTGCGTCGAGGGCGTCAACGCGCGTGACCTCGCGCCGTCGGGCGCCACCGAGGCGGGGCACGGATCTCCGGCTGGTCCGATCGCCCCGGCAGCGACGCGAGGATCCCAGGCGGCCGAGGACGGCGCGGAGCCTGCCGAGCGCGTCGACGCGCCGACGCTCGTCGTCGCCGACCTGTCGTTCATCTCGCTGACGCTCGTCGTCGCACCCGTCGTGCGCGCCGCCGCTCCCGGGGCCGATCTCCTGCTCATGGTCAAGCCCCAGTTCGAGGTGGGGCGCGAGCGGCTCGGGCGAGGCGGCGTGGTGGCCGACCCCCGTCTGCGGGTCGGCGCCGTCACCGACGTCGCGCGTGCGCTCGAGGCGGAGGGCGCCGCCGTCCTGGCGGTGCTGCCCAGCCGGCTGCCCGGGGAGCACGGCAACCTCGAGTACTTCCTCTGGGCACGCGTCGGCGGACGGTCCACATCAGCCGACGCGGTCGAGCGCTCCGTGGCCACGGCCGTCCGCGGTGCCCGCCCCGTCCTCGTCGGAGGGGCCCCGTGACGGCGTCGGCGGTCCTCGTCGTGACGCACAGCGGCCGACCCGAGGCGGTCGCGGCCGCAGCCGAGGCCGTCCGAGCGCTCGGCCGGGTCGGGCTCAAGGCGGTCACCGAGGACGACGGGTGCTCGCCGGACGACCTGCTCATGGCCCTCGTCCTCGGCGGTGACGGCACGATCCTCCGTGCGGCCGAGATGACGAGGGGCACGCGCGTGCCCCTGCTCGGCGTCAACCTCGGCCACGTCGGGTTCCTCGCGGAGAGCGAGCGCGAGGGGATCGACGAGGCGGTGCGGCGTATCGCGGACGGCCTGTACGACGTCGAGGAGCGCCGGACCATCGAGGTCCGTGTGATGCGGCCGCACGACGAGGTCGAGACCGGGTGGGCACTCAACGAGGCGACCCTCGAGAAGGCCGACCGGGCGCGGATGGTCGAGGTCGTCGTCGAGGTCGACGGGCGGCCGCTGTCGTCGTTCGGCTGCGACGGCGTGGTCCTCGCCACCGCGACAGGGTCGACCGCGCACGCGTTCTCGGCGGGCGGACCGGTGGTCTGGCCCGACGTCGACGCGATGCTGCTCGTCCCTCTCTCCGCGCACGCGCTCTTCGCCCGACCGCTCGTCGTCGGGCCGTCCTCCGTGCTCGCCGTCGAGATCCTCACGCGGTCCGGGACGGCCGGTGTGCTGGTGTGCGACGGCCGGCGGACCATCGACCTGCCCGTGGGGACCCGGGTCGAGGTGCGACGCGCCGAGGAGCCCGTCCGCCTCGCCCGGCTGAGCCACGCGCCCTTCACCGACCGGCTCGTGTCGCGTTTCGCGCTGCCCGTCGCCGGGTGGCGAGGGCGCGCGGCCGACGGCCACGGCGCGCCCGCGAGGGAGTTGGGGCGCGGGTGATCGAGGAGATCCGGATCGAGGACCTGGGCGTCATCGGCACGGCGCACGTCCCGCTCTCGCCGGGGCTCACCGCCATCACCGGCGAGACCGGCGCGGGCAAGACCATGGTGCTCACGGGGCTCGGGCTCCTGCTCGGTCGCCGGGCAGATGCGGCCGCGGTCCGGACCGGCTCGACGCAGGCGACAGCCGAGGGGTGCTTCGTGGTGGACCCCGCGTCCGCCGTCGCCGAGCGGGCGCGCGAGGCGGGAGCGCGGCTCGACGACGACGGCACGCTGGTCGCCGTGCGCACCGTCGCCGCGGCCGGCCGCTCGCGGGCGTTCCTCGGCGGCCGGTCGGTGCCGCAGGCCGTGCTCGCCGAGATCGCGGAGGAGCTCGTCACCGTCCACGGCCAGTCGGACCAGGCCCGCCTGCGGTCCCCGCGCCACCAGCGACAGGCGCTCGACGCGTTCGCCGGGCCGGAGCACCTCGCCGTCCTCGAGGCGTACCGCTCCGCCTGGGCCGAGCGGCAGGAGCTCCGGGCCGAGCTCGACGACCTGGTCCTGCACGCCCAGGAGCGGGCGCACGAGGCCGACCTGCTCCGGATCGGCCTGGCCGAGGTCGAGCGCGTCGACCCCCAGCCCGGCGAGGACCTGGAGCTGGCGGTCGAGGCCGACCGGCTCGGTCACGTCGAGGACCTGCGGACGGCGATCGTCACCGCCAGGCTCGCCCTCGCCGGTGACGACGACGGCTCGACGGCCGGTGCCGTGAGGGACGTCGACCACGCGCGTCGCGCGCTCGAGCAGGTCGCCGAGCACGACCCCGCACTCGCGGCACTCGTCACGCGCGTCGCGGAGGTCGGCTACCTGCTCGACGAGCTGCTCGCTGACCTCGGTGGCTACGCCCAGGACCTCGCCTCCGACCCCGTGCGGCTCGACGCCGTCCAGGCCCGCCGGGCCGAGCTCACCGCCCTCGCCCGCGCGCACGGCGGGACCGTCGACGCGGTGCTCGAGTGGGCACGCAGCTCCGGCCTGCGCCTGCTCGACCTCGACGGCACGGGCGACCGGACGGATGCCGTGCGGGCCGCGCTCGATGCCGCCGAGGACCGCCTGAGCTCCCTCGCGTCGCAGGTCAGCGCCGCACGCACCGACGCCGCCGCGCGGCTCGCGGAGGCGGTCACGGAGGAGCTGGGCGGTCTCGCGATGGCGGGTGCCCGGCTCGAGGTCGCCCTCACGCCGGGCGACGCCCTCGGGCCGTGGGGTGCCGAGGAGGTCGAGATGCTGCTCGTGCCGCACGCGGGCGCCCCCGCCCGGCCGCTCGGCCAGGGCGCCTCCGGGGGCGAGCTCTCGCGGGTGATGCTCGCGATCGAGGTGGCGCTCGCGACCTCGCCCGCCTCGGGGGCGGCGACCCCGCCCACGTTCGTGTTCGACGAGGTCGACGCGGGCGTCGGCGGGCGTGCCGCCGTCGAGGTCGGGCGCCGCCTCGCCGAGCTCGCACGGCAGTGCCAGGTGGTCGTCGTGACGCACCTCGCGCAGGTCGCGGCCTTCGCGGACAGCCACCTCGTCGTCTCCAAGTCGCGCGCAGGTGAGGTCGACGTCGTGACGGTCTCGGACGTCCGCGAGGTCGCCGGCGACGAGCGGGTCGCGGAGCTGGCGCGGATGCTCTCGGGGCAGGAGGACTCGACCGCCGCGCTCGAGCACGCGGCTGAGCTCCTCGAGCGCTCGTCCGTGGGACGATGACCGGCGATGAGCCCGATCAGACGACTCCGACGTGACACGTCGGTCACAGAACCAGGCCTGCACGGGGCCGTCCGTGTCGACCCGCGCACCAAGAACCTGACCAAGCGGCTGCGGCCAGGCGAGATCGCCGTGATCGACCACCTCGACATCGACCGCGTGTCGGCCGAGGCGCTCGTGGCGTGCCGGCCGGTCGCGGTGCTCAACGCCGCGCGCAGCACGTCCGGGCGGTACCCCAACCTCGGTCCCGAGATCCTCGTCGAGGCCGGGGTCACCCTCGTGGACGACCTCGGGCCCGACGTGCTGAGCCTCGTCGAGGGGCACCAGGTCCGGGTCGTCGACGGCGCGGTGTACGACGGCGCCACCCTCGTCGCCGAGGGGACGGTCCAGGACGCGTCGACCGTCGCGGCGGCCATGGAGGAGGCGCGTGCCGGCCTCGCCGTCCAGCTCGAGGCGTTCGCCGCGAACACCATGGACTACCTCCGCAGGGAGCGTGAGCTCCTCCTGGACGGCGTCGGTGTCCCGGACGTGCGCACCGTGATCGACGGCCGTCAGGTGCTCATCGTCGTCCGCGGGTACCACTACAAGGAGGACCTCGTGGTCCTCCGGCCCTACATCAAGGAGTACCGCCCGGTGCTCGTCGGCGTCGACGGCGGTGCCGACGCGATCCTCGAGGCGGGCTGGACGCCGGACATGATCGTGGGCGACATGGACTCGGTGTCCGACCGAGCCCTGCGGTGCGGTGCCGAGATCGTCGTCCACGCCTACCGGGACGGCCGTGCGCCCGGCGTCGACCGCGTCCGCAAGCTGGGCATCGACCCGGTCGTGTTCCCCGCCACCGGCACGAGCGAGGACGTCGCCATGCTGCTCGCGGACGACAAGGGCGCCGAGCTCATCGTGGCCGTCGGGACGCACGCCACGCTCGTCGAGTTCCTCGACAAGGGACGGTCGGGCATGGCGAGCACGTTCCTCACGCGCCTGCGCGTCGGCGGCAAGCTCATCGACGCCAAGGGCGTCTCGCGCCTGTACCGCCACCGGATCAGCACGTGGCAGCTCGTGCTGCTCGTCCTGGCCGGACTCTTCGCCCTCGGCGTCGCCCTGGCCTCGACGGCCGCCGGGCAGACGCTGTTCGGACTGTTCATGGCACGCCTGGACGACCTCTGGTCGTGGCTGCACACCCTGCTGGGCGGAGGCGTCGGATGACGCGCTGCGCCGACGACCGAGAGACCGCATCGTGATCGACTTCCGTTACCACCTCGTCTCGCTCATCTCCGTCTTCCTCGCGCTCGCCGTCGGCATCGCGCTGGGGGCCGGACCGCTCAAGGAGTCCATCGGCGACACCTTGACCGGTCAGGTCGACCAGCTGCGCACCGAGCGCGCGGAGCTGCGGGCGGACCTCGAGACGACGCAGGCCGACCTCGCGCGCGCCGGTGACGCGCTCGACGCCGTCGCCGACGACCTGCTCGCCGACGTCCTCGGCGACCGGCGCGTCGCGATCGTCCAGATCGGCGAGGTCGAGCCCGAGGTCCGGGACGCCGTCGTGGCCCGGCTGGAGCAGGCCGACGGCTCGGTCTCCGCCGTCGTGCAGGTCACCGACGCGTGGACCGACCCCGAGCGGCTCGCGTTCCGGCAGTCGCTGGCGGGTCAGCTCGTGGAGTACCTCGAGCCGAGGCCCGCGGACGACGCCGGGACGGGGACCGAGCTCGCCGAGGCCCTCGCGCAGGGCCTCACGACCGCTCGAACCGAGGACCCCGACGCCCTCTCGGAGTCGGCGAGCATCGCGCTCGAGCTGCTGCGTGAGGGCGAGCTCGTGACCGTCGAGGGTGAGGTCGACGCACCCGCCGACGCCGTCGTCGTGCTCGCCGGGCCCGCCGTCGACGCCGTCGACGCGCAGGACGAGGAGCAGCGCCTCGAGTCCGCCGCCCCCGAGGTCGCGGAGGAGGAGGCGGAGCGCATCGACGCCCTTCTGGGCGCCGCGAGCCAGATCGGCGTCGCCGTCCAGCAGCGCTCCGCGGGGGCCGTCGTCGCTGGCGGTGACCTGGTCGAGCCGAGCCTCGTGCAGCGGATCCGGGAGACCGACGCGAGCGCCCGGACCGTGAGCACGGTCGAGTCCGTCCAGCGGGTGTCGGGTCAGGTCGCCGTCCCGCTCGCCCTGGCCGCGCGGATCAGCGGCACGGTGGGGCACTACGGGTCGAGCGAGGGCGCGGACGCCGTCATGCCCGACCGGGTCGTCCTCGAGCCGGTCCAGCGGACCGTGGAGGTCCCCGGGACCCCGGCGGACGGTGCGCCCGCCGACGGTGCGCCGGCGGACGGAGCGCCGGCGGACGGTGCGCCCGCCGCCGGGACGGACGGCGACGCGACGACGAGCGAGGGCTGAGCCGTGGTCCGCGACGTCCTGCGCGCGGGCACCGCCGCGGCCGCGGTGACGTGGGCCGCGCGGAGGGGTGCGGAGCGCGCGCCCGTGGCGCGGAGCGCGCGGTGGACACGGGTCAACCACCGGGGTGCCCCGATCTCGCTCCTCGAGGGGCCCGCCGTCGCAGCGGGCCTCCTCGCGTCAGCCGCCGTCGTGGGCGGCCGGACCGGTGCCGCGTGCGGGGTCGCCGCGGCCGGCGCGGCGGCGTTCGGTCTCCTCGACGACCTGTCGGAGGACGTGAGCCGCACGCGCAAGGGTCTCCGCGGCCACCTCGGGGCGCTCGCGCACGGCGAGGTGACGACCGGCGCGCTCAAGGTCCTCGGGATCGGCGCGACCTCCGTCGTCGCCGCGGCGCTCCTGCCACGCCGCGCCACCGGGCTCGCCGGCGCCGTCGGCGACGCGCTCAGCTCAGGTGCCCTCGTCGCCGCGTCCGCCAACCTCGTGAACCTCCTCGACCTGCGACCCGGCCGGGCCCTCAAGGCGGCGACCATCGCGGCCGCCCCGCTGCTCCTCGGACCCGCGGCGCCGATCGGTGGTGCCGTCGTCGGCGGCGCCCTGGCGGCGCTCCCCGCGGACCTCGCCGAGCGCGACATGCTCGGGGACGGCGGAGCGAACGCGCTCGGCGCCGCCCTCGGCGTCGGCGCCGCCGCGGCTCTCCCGCGCGCGGGACGGCTCGCGCTCCTCGCCGGCGTCGTGGGCCTGACGCTCGCGAGCGAGCGCGTCAGCTTCACCGAGGTCATCGCGAGGACGCCGGTGCTGCGCGAGCTCGACGCGTGGGGCCGACGCTGACCCCGGCGTCCCGCTCGTGGGCGCGGGGGCTGGTCGGGGCCGCCGCCGTCATCGCGCTCGTCACCGTCGCCAGCCGCGTCGCGGGCTTCGCCCGCAGCGTCGTCCAGAGCGACGCCGTCGGCGCGACCGGCCTGGGCGCCGTCTACAACTCGGCCAACATGCTCCCGAACGTGCTGTTCGAGGTCGTCGCCGGGGGAGCGTTGGCCGGCGCCGTCGTCCCGCTGCTCGCCGCGCCGCTCGCACGCCGGGTCGGTGCGGACGTCGACCGCATCGCGTCCGCGCTGCTGGGCTGGGCGCTCGTCGTCCTCGTGCCGCTCGCGGCGGTGCTCGCACTCCTCGCGCGCCCGATCGCGTCACTCGTCCTGCAGAGCTCCGACACCGCGCGCGTCGCGCTCGCGGCTGACTTCCTCGTCGCGTTCGCACCCCAGGTGCCCCTGTACGGGATCGGTGTCGTCCTCACGGGTGTGCTGCAGGCCCACCGGCGCTTCGTCGCGCCGGCGGCCGCGCCCCTGCTGTCCAGCGCCGTCGTCATCGGCGTCTTCGCCGTGTTCGACCGCATGGTGCTGGACCCCGGCGACCTCGACTCCGTGTCGGCGTCCGAGGCGGCGCTGCTCGCGTGGGGGACGACCGCCGGCGTCGCGGCCCTGAGCCTGCCGCTGCTGTGGCCCGTGCACCGGTGCGGCGTGCGCCTCCGTCCGACCCTGACGTTCCCGCCGGGGGTCGCGCGTCGAGCGAGGGCCCTCGCCGGCGCGGGGGTCGGTGCGCTGCTGGCGCAGCAGGCCAGCGTCCTCGCCGCCCTGCTCCTCGCGAACCGGTACGGGGGTGACGCCTACGCGGTCGTGCCGCTCCTGCAGGCCGTGTACGTGCTCCCGTACGCGGTGCTCGCGGTCCCTCTCGCGACGGCTGCCTTCCCGCGGCTCGCCGAGCGCGCGAGCCAGGACGACCGAACCGGCTTCGCGCGTCTCGCGTCGACGACGACGCGCGGGGTACTGGTCGTGGCGGCGCTCGGCGCGACCGTGCTCGTGGCCGCCGCCCCCGCGGTCGAGCAGTTCTTCCGTCTCTACGGCGAGGGCGACTTCACCGGCATGGGGGCCGGCCTCGCGTGGACCGCGCCCGGGCTCGTGGGCTTCGCGCTCGTGCTCCACCTGTCGCGCACGCTCTACGCGCTCGAGCGAGGGCGTGCCGCGATGGTCGCGACCGTCTCCGGGTGGCTCGTGGTCGTCGGCGTCGCGGTCCTCGTCGTCCCCGCTCTGGCAGGGGCGTCCGCCGACCAGCCGGCCACGCTGGTCGGGCTCGGCGTCGCCAACACCGCTGGGATGGCGGTCGCCGGGATCGGCCTGCTCGTCGCGGTCTCGCGCTCGGCCGGGCGGTCCGCCGTGCACGGTGTCGTGCGGACGGCTGCGGTCCTCCTCGTCGGGGGCGTGGGCGGCGGCCTCGCGGGGCGCGTCGTCGGGGACCAGGTGCTGCGCCGTGAGGGCGAGGGGATCGGCGAGGCCGTCGCCGCAGGGACCCTCGCAGCGGTCGCCGCCGGCGTCGTCGTCGTCGCGCTGGCCCTGCTCGTCGACCGCCACTCCGTCCTCGCGGTGCTGCGCCGCACCCGGCCCGCCGAGGGGCGGGCCCGACCGGTCCCGGAGGCCCGATGACCACGACCGACGCGTTCCGTGTGCTCCAGGTGCTCGGGTCGAGTGCCGGCGGCGTCGCCCGCCACGTCGCGCAGCTCGCCGACGCGGGCTCGACCAGAGGCTGGCGCGTCGTCGTCGCCGGCCCGACGGGGGTGCGCGACGCCGTCGCACCGCGCGGCGGGCCGCCGTTCGCCCCCGTCGAGATCACCGACCGACCCGGCCGCGGCGACGTCGGCTCCGTCCGGAGGCTGCGCCGGCTGGCCGTGGGGGCGGACGTGGTCCACGCCCACGGCCTGCGCGCCGGTGCGCTCGTCGTGCTCGCGGTCCAGGGGCTGCGGAGGCGACCACGGGTCGTCGTCACGCTGCACAACCTGCCCGTGGGCTCGCGTCTCGTCCGGGCGACGGCACAGGTCCTGTGGACGGTCGTGGGTCGGGGCGCGGACGTCGTGCTGGGGGTGTCGGGCGACCTCGTGGCGCTCGCGAGGGCGCACGGCGCCCGCCGTGCGGAGCGCGCCCTGGTCCCCGCCCCTCCGCTGCGTCCCGCGGCTCCTCGCGCGAGCACGCGCGCCGCTCTCGGCGTGGGCGAGGACACGAACCTGCTCGTCACCGTCGCGCGCCTCGCCCCGCAGAAGGGCCTCGACGTGCTCTGCGACGCGGCCGGAGCCCTGGACCTGCCGGACGTCCTGTGGCTGGTCGCCGGTGACGGGCCACTCGAGGCCGAGGTCGCGAGCCGGGTCGCGGCGGAGCGCCTGCCCGTGCGGCTCCTGGGACGGCGCAGCGACGTCGCGGACCTCGTCGCTGCGGCCGACGTGGTGGTGAGCACCGCGCGCTGGGAGGGCCAGCCGCTCAACGTCCAGGAGGCGCTCGCGCTCGGGGCGCCGCTGGTCGCCACCGACGTCGGCGGCACCGCCGAGGTGACCGGGAACGCCGCGGTGCTGGTCCCGCCCGACGGCGGCGCCGTCGCCGCGGCGGTCCGCTCGCTCCTCGCCGACGACGACGCCCGGGCGGGGCTCGGGCGTGCGGCGGCGCAGCGGGCGACGACGCTGCCGGACCTCGCCGCGGTCCTCGACCAGCTCGACCGCGTGTACCGCACGGGTGAGGCGGGGCCCGCGTGGACGTCGGTGCGGTCGTGACGTCGGGCGGCGGTGGTCGGGTTCGCGGTCGCGACATCGGCGGCGGCGGGCCCGGCCGCGCCGACCGTCCGGTAGAGTGGAAGCCCGTGGCAGCCGCGAATCGACTCTCCGGGCGGTCGGACAACACGACCCGGCACATCTTCGTCACGGGGGGCGTCGCCTCCTCTCTCGGCAAGGGCCTGACGGCCTCGAGCCTCGGTCGTCTTCTCCGTTCGCGTGGTCTGCGCGTGACCATGCAGAAGCTCGACCCGTACCTCAACGTCGACCCGGGGACGATGAACCCGTTCCAGCACGGCGAGGTGTTCGTCACGCACGACGGGGCCGAGACCGACCTGGACATCGGTCACTACGAGCGGTTCCTCGACGTGGACCTGGGCGGCGAGGCGAACGTCACGACGGGGCAGATCTACTCGTCCGTCATCGCGAAGGAGCGACGCGGCGAGTACCTCGGGGACACGGTGCAGGTGATCCCGCACATCACCGACGAGATCAAGGCGCGCATGCGCGCGCAGGCCGGCCCCGGGGTCGACGTGATCATCACGGAGATCGGCGGCACGGTCGGCGACATCGAGTCGCTGCCGTTCCTCGAGGCAGCGCGCCAGGTGCGCCACGACCTGGGGCGCGACAACTGCTTCTTCCTGCACGTCTCGCTCGTGCCGTACATCGGGCCCTCGGGTGAGCTCAAGACCAAGCCGACGCAGCACTCGGTGGCGGCGCTCCGCTCGATCGGCATCCAGCCCGACGCGCTCGTGCTGCGCGCCGACCGCGAGCTGCCCGACTCGACCAAGCGCAAGATCGCGCTCATGTGCGACGTCGACAACGAGGCCGTCGTCACGGCTGCCGACGCGCCGAGCATCTACGACATCCCGCGCGTGCTGCACTCCGAGGGCCTCGACGCGTACGTCGTGCGCCGCCTCGACCTGCCGTTCCGCGACGTCGACTGGGGCGGCTGGGACAAGGTGACGCACGCGGTGCACCACCCGTCGCACGAGGTCGAGGTCGCGCTGGTCGGCAAGTACATCGACCTGCCCGACGCGTACCTGTCGGTCACCGAGGCGCTGCGCGCGGGCGGCTTCGCGAACGACGCCAAGGTCCGCATCCGCTGGGTCGCCTCCGACGACTGCTCGACCGCCGAGGGTGCTGAGCGTGCGCTCGGCGGCGTCGACGCGGTGCTCGTGCCGGGCGGGTTCGGCGTGCGCGGCGTGGAGGGCAAGATCGGCGCGCTCACCTGGGCACGCACGCGCGGCGTCCCGACGCTCGGGATCTGCCTGGGCCTCCAGGTCATGGTCATGGAGTTCGCGCGCAGCGTGCTCGGGCTGGCCGGGGCGTCGTCGTCGGAGTTCGACCCCGCGACCGAGCACCCCGTCGTCGCGACGATGGCCGAGCAGAAGGCCATCGTCGAGGGCGAGGGCGACCTGGGCGGGACGATGCGCCTGGGTGCCTACGACGCGACCCTCGTGCCCGGCTCGGTCGTGGCGAAGGCCTACGGCACCGAGCACGTCACGGAGCGGCACCGGCACCGGTACGAGGTCAACAACGCGTACCGGGGCGACCTCGAGGCCGCGGGCCTCGTCGTCTCGGGCGTCAACCCCGAGCTCGGCCTCGTCGAGTTCGTCGAGCTGCCCGCGGACGTGCACCCGTACTACGTCGCGACCCAGGCCCACCCGGAGTTCAGGTCGCGCCCGACGCGCGCGCACCCGCTGTTCGCGGGCCTCGTCTCGGCCGCACTCGAGCAGCGCCGCGTCGAGGCGCGGTGACGGTCGCCGACCGTCGGGCGCCGCGCCCCGTGGTCGCGACCGAGGTCGTCCACGACGGGATCATCTGGGACGTCGTGCGCGACACGGTGGACCTGGGCGGGGACGCCGGGACGGTCCGCCGCGAGTACGTCAGGCACCCCGGAGCGGTCGCGGTGCTCGCGCTCGACGACGACGACCGCGTCCTCCTCCTGCGCCAGTACCGGCACGCCGTCGGGCAGGAGCTGTGGGAGCCGCCCGCGGGGCTGCTCGACGTCGACGGCGAGCCGATGCACGCCGCGGCCGCGCGCGAGCTCGCGGAGGAGGCCGACCTCGTCGCCGCACGGTGGTGGACGCTCGTCGACTACCGCACGACCCCGGGCGGGAGCGACGAGCACGTGCGCGTCTTCCTCGCCCGCGACCTGACGCCCGTCGCCGACGCGGACCGGCACGAGCGCGAGGACGAGGAGCGCGACATGGAGGTGCGCTGGGTGCCGCTCGACGAGGCGGTCGGTGCGGTGCTCGCCGGGTCGCTGCACAACCCGTCGACCGTCGCCGGCGTCCTCGCGGCCGCGGCCGCGCGCGCACGCGGGTGGTCCGACCTGCGCCCGGCCGACGCCCCGGTCACGCCCTAGCAGGTCGCCCGCGCCGATCCGGGTGGCCGGGATCAGGTCGTGACGACCTGGGCGACCGCGAGCGGGCCGCGGCGACGCAGGGACAGCACCTGTGCGGTCTGCGCCGCCACGAGGACGGCGGCACCGAGCATGTGGACGCCCACGAGGAGCTCCGGCAGACCGGTGAAGTACTGCACGTAGCCCACGGCTCCCTGCGCGAGGGTCACGGCGAGGAGTACCCGGGCGGCCCGGCGCGGTCGCTCGTGCGTGGCCGCCGGTCGCGTCAGCACGACGAGCGCGACGACGCCGGCCACGAAGAGCCAGACGCTCGCGGCGTGCCCGCGGGCGACGAGCGCGGGGTCGAGCGCGAACCGGTAGCCGACCTCGGCGTCGCCCGAGTGCGGGCCCGCGCCCGTCGTGACGACACCGAGGAGCACGACGGCCGCGCCGAGCGGGACGAGGGCGCGGCTGAGCAGGGTCGTGCGCGCGTCGACGAGAGGCTCCGGCACGCCGTCACCCTCACGGTGTCGCACGACGAGCGCCATGGACGCCGCGACGAGGAGCATCGAGATCGCGAAGTGCGACCCGACCCAGGCCGGGTGGAGGTCGACGAGCACCGTGAGACCCCCCACCACGGCCTGCACGGCGACCCCCACCAGGGGCACCAGCCCGAGTACGCGGAAGCCGCGCGACCGACCGGGGCGCCGCCAGACGACGACCGCGGTGAGGAGCGCGAGGACGCCCAGCACGCCCGTGAGGGTCCGGTTGCCGAACTCGATGTAGGGGTGCAGCGAGGTCGCCTCGTGGAGGACGGGTGCGAACTGCCCCGGCTCGCACTGGGGCCACGTCGAGCAGCCGAGCCCGGACCCGGTCAGCCGGACGGCGCCACCCGTCACGACGATGCCGACCTGTGCCACGAGGTTCGCCCACAGGAGCCGGTGCGGCCACGGCGAACCCGTCCGCGGCACCGACGTCGACAGGTCGACCGACGCGGCGGGGGGTGTGCCGGGGGAGGAGGCGACGGGCACGGTGCTGCTCACGCGACAACGGTAACCGCGCAGCGGGCCCGTCCGGGACGACCTCGTCGGCTCCACCCGCCCGGGACGGCCTCGTCAGCTCCAGCGGAACAGACGGGCGGTGAGCGCGCCCGCGCCGACCGTCCACGCCGTGAGCACGACGACGGGTCCTGCGGGTAGCTCGCCGCCCGTCAGCGCCGCGCGCAGGCCTCCGCCGAGCGCACCCGAGGGCAGCAGTTGCGCGACCGCGCCGAGCGGCGCCGGGAGCAGGTCGGCGGGCAGCAGCACGGCACCGCCCGCCAGCAGGAGCACCCACACGAGGTTCGCGACGGCGAGCACGGCCTCGGCGCGCATCGTCCCGGCGACGAGGAGGGCGAGGGCCGTGAAGGCCGTGGTGCCGAGCACCACGAGGACGACGGCCGCGGGGACGCCCGACGCGACCGGTCGCCAGCCGAGCACGACCGCGACGACGACGAGGACGGCCATCTGCACGGCCTGGACCGCGGCGATGCCGAGAGCCTTGCCCGCGAGCAGCCCCGTCCGCCCGAGCGGGGTCGTCGCGAGCAGCCTGAGCACGCCGTTCCGGCGGTCGAAGCCCGTCGCGATCGCCTGCGACGTGAACGCCGCCGACATCACGGCCAGCGCGAGCACCCCGGGGGCGACGAGGGCGATGCGGTCGCCGGTGCCGAGGTCGACCGCCGTGGTGCGGGTCAGGACGACGAGGAGGAGCACGGGGAGCACGAGCGTGATGACGAGCTGCTCGCCGTTGCGGAGCACCGTCCGCATCTCCAGCCCCGCCTGCGCGGTCACGCGCCGGTACCAGGGGGCGGCGCCGGCGTGGCCGCTCGCGGGCGGCCACGCCGCGGCCGTCGGTCCCGTGGTCGGACCGGTCATCGCAGGCTCCGTCCGGTGAGCTCGAGGAACACGTCCTCGAGGGTGCGCGGTCCCGCGGCGAGGCTCGTCACCAGGAGCCCGGTGTCGTCGGCCCACGCGGTCACGAGCCGCACGAGCCCGGGATCGACCTGCGCGTGCACCTCGAGCGCGTCCGCGCGACGGGGGTCCGCGTCCACCCGCGCGACGACGCCGGCCCGCTCGAGCGACGCCCCCAGCGCGCCGGCCCACGTGGCGGCCGCAGGACGGGTGTCCGCCGGTGCCCGGACCGGGACGACGGTGAGGCGGAGCGTCCCGGCGGTGGTCTGCCCCGCGCCCCCGACCAGCCCGCCAGGGGTCCCGGCCGCGACGGCGCGCCCCCCGTCGACCACGACCACGTGGTCGGCGAGCTGCTCCGCCTCGGCCATCTGGTGCGTCGTGAGGACGATCGCGGTGCCGTCGTCGCGCAGCTCGCGCACCAGGTCCCAGACCGCGATCCGCGACTGCGGGTCCAGGCCCGCACTCGGCTCGTCGAGGAACGCGACCTCGGGGCGGCCGACCACCGCTGCCGCGAGGGCGAGGCGCTGACGCTGCCCGCCCGACAGGCGCCGGACCTGCGTCCGGGCGAACGATCCGAGCCCGAGCCGGTCGCCGAGCTCGTCGAGGGGGCGTGGCCGGGCGTACATCGACGCGACGTGCCGCAGCACCTCGCCCGCGGGCACGGTGGACGGCAGGCCGCCGTCCTGCAGCATGACGCCGACCCGGGGACGCAGCGCCCGGGCGTCCGCCACGGGGTCGAGGCCCAGGACGCGGACGGTCCCGCCGTCGGGGGACCGGAGCCCCTCGCAGCACTCGACGGTCGTGGTCTTCCCGGCACCGTTCGGCCCCAGGACGGCCGTCACCGCGCCCGGGCGGGCGACGAGGTCGAGCCCGCGCACGGCCTCGACGCGCCCGTAGCGCTTGACGAGTCCGTCGACGCGCACGGCGTCGGGGGAGGTGGGCACGAGCACGCAGTCTAGGTCGGGCGGGACCGGGCGGCGGGGCGCGGCCCGCACCGCGCCGCCGTCGCCGTGTGAGGCAGGACACGCGCCCGGGTGAGGCTCGCCTTCGTTGCGGGGAAGCAATTCGACAACAACCATGTTGCCTATATCGACGGCGGGCCCGACCCGTCGCTCTCGGCGCGGCCGCTCCCGGCCCGCCCGGGGCCGACCGGCCCCACGGACGTGGACGGAGGTGGACCCGTGAGCGCTGCTGCGTCGAGCGTCGTCCCGCCCGCCCAGGCCGTCCGCGAGGACGTGGACTCCACGCGCGAGCGCGTCCTGCGCCTCGTGGTCGAGGACGGGCCCGTCTCCGTGGTGGAGCTCGCGGCCGCCCTCGGGCTCACCGCTGCCGGCGTCCGTCGGCACGTCGCGGCCCTCGAGGTCGACGGCAAGATCGCCGCGCACCGCTCCGTGCTGCCGACCGCGGGCCGTGGGCGCCCCGCGCGGCGCTTCGTCGCGACCGACCGCGGTCAGGCCTCGCTCAGCAGCGCGTACTCGGACCTCGCGGCCCAGGCGCTGGAGTACCTCGCCGCGACGGTCGGTCCGGAGGCCGTGTCCGCCTTCGCCGCGCGTCGCGCCGCCGAGCTCACGGACCGTCACGCCGCCGCGGTCGACGCCGCCGGCCACGACGTCGCCGAGCGCGTCGGTGCCCTCGCGGAGGCGCTCTCGCAGGACGGGTACGCCGCGTCCGCGCGGCCCGCGCTGCGCGGTGCCGCCGTCCAGCTGTGCCAGGGGCACTGCCCCGTCCAGGACGTCGCGTCGCGCTTCCCGCAGCTGTGCGAGGCCGAGACGCGCGCCTTCTCCGAGCTGCTGGGCGTGCACGTCCAGCGGCTGTCGACGCTCGCGTCCGGCGGCCACGTCTGCACGACCCACATCCCGACGACACCACTCGTACGAGCAGCATCCGACCGTCCCGCGGGGACCGTGGAGGGAACACGATGAGCGCACCCACCGAACCGATGACCACCGACCAGGAGATCATCGACTCGATCGGCAGCTACGGCTACGGCTGGCACGACTCCGACGTCGCCGGCGCCACGGCCCGCCGCGGTCTGGACGAGGACGTCGTGCGGAACATCTCCGCGCTGAAGAACGAGCCGGAGTGGATGCTCAAGACGCGCCTCAAGGCGCTGCGGCTGTTCGAGAAGAAGCCCATGCCCAGCTGGGGCTCGGACCTGTCGGGCATCGACTTCGACAACATCAAGTACTTCGTCCGGTCGACCGAGAAGCAGGCGACCAGCTGGGACGAGCTGCCCGAGGAGATCAAGAACACGTACGACCGCCTGGGCATCCCCGAGGCCGAGAAGCAGCGCCTCGTCGCGGGCGTCGCGGCGCAGTACGAGTCCGAGGTCGTCTACCACCAGATCCGCGAGGACCTCGAGGAGCAGGGCGTCATCTTCCTGGACACGGACACCGGCCTGCGCGAGCACCCGGAGATCTTCGAGCAGTACTTCGGCTCGGTCATCCCGTCCGGCGACAACAAGTTCGCTGCGCTCAACACGGCCGTGTGGTCCGGCGGCTCGTTCGTGTACGTCCCGCCGGGTGTGCACGTCGAGATCCCGCTGCAGGCCTACTTCCGGATCAACACCGAGAACATGGGCCAGTTCGAGCGGACGCTGATCATCGCCGACGAGGGCTCGTACGTGCACTACGTCGAGGGCTGCACGGCGCCGATCTACTCGAGCGACTCGCTGCACTCGGCCGTCGTCGAGATCATCGTCAAGAAGAACGCGCGCGTCCGGTACACGACGATCCAGAACTGGTCGAACAACGTGTACAACCTCGTCACCAAGCGGGCGACGGCCGCCGAGGGCGCGACCATGGAGTGGGTCGACGGCAACATCGGCTCGAAGGTCACGATGAAGTACCCGGCGATCTACCTCATGGGCGAGCACGCCAAGGGCGAGACGCTGTCCATCGCGTTCGCGGGCACCGGTCAGCACCAGGACGCCGGCGCGAAGATGGTCCACGCGGCGCCGAACACGTCGTCGTCGATCATCTCCAAGTCCGTCGCGCGCGGTGGCGGTCGCACCTCGTACCGCGGACTCGTGCAGGTCCTCGAGGGTGCCGAGCACTCGGCCTCGAACGTCCTGTGCGACGCCCTCCTGGTCGACCAGATCAGCCGCTCGGACACGTACCCGTACGTCGACGTCCGCGAGGACGACGTGTCGATGGGTCACGAGGCGACGGTGTCGCGCGTCAGCGAGGACCAGCTCTTCTACCTCATGTCGCGCGGCATGGAGGAGACCGAGGCGATGGCGATGATCGTGCGCGGCTTCGTCGAGCCGATCGCGCGAGAGCTGCCGATGGAGTACGCGCTCGAGCTGAACCGCCTCATCGAGCTGCAGATGGAGGGCTCGGTCGGCTGATGACCGCCCCCACCCCCTCCGGCGTCGACGACGCCGTCCTCGCGCCCACCACCACCACCACGGAGCAGCCATCCATGACCACGGACCTGTCCACCGACCACAGCCGCGCCGTCGCCGACGGGGCGCACGTGCACGGCGTCGGCGGCATCCCCGAGGCGTCGCGCGCAGCACGCCCGACGTCCTTCTCGCTCGCCGACTTCGAGGTGCCCTCGGGTCGCGAGGAGGAGTGGCGGTTCTCGCCCGTCGACCGGCTCGCGCCGCTGTTCGACGCCGCGGGCGAGGGCCTTCCGGGTGCCGGTCCGCAGGTCACGGTGGTCAACCCGCCCGAGGTGACCGTCGAGATCGTCGGTCGTGACGACGAGCGGCTCGGCCGTGCGGGTGAGCCGGGCGACCGGACGGCCGTCACCGCCTGGAGCTCGTTCGGCGAGGCGACGGTCGTGACGGTCCCGGCCCAGGCGGTCGCGTCGTCGGTCACGAGCATCCGCGTCGAGGGCCCCGGCCACGACGCCGCGAACGGCGGGCACACGCCCGCCGCGACGCACCTGCTCGTCCACGCGCAGCCGCTGAGCCAGGCCCTCGTCGTCATCGACCACGTCGGCCCGGCGACGCTCGCCGAGACCGTCGAGATCGTCGCAGAGGACGGCGCGCACCTCACGGTCGTCTCGATCCAGGACTGGGACGCCGGCTCGGTGCACGCGTCGGCGCACCGCCTGCGCATCGGCCGCGACGCGGTCGTCAAGCACATCGTCGTCACGCTCGGCGGCGACGTCGTGCGGATCACGCCCGACGCGCAGTTCACCGCCGAGGGCGGGGACCTGGAGATGCTCGGCCTGTACTTCGCGGACGACGGCCAGCACCAGGAGCACCGGCTCTTCGTCGACCACGCGGTGCCGCGCTGCAAGTCGCGCGTGACGTACAAGGGCGCGCTCCAGGGTGCGGGCGCGCACACCGTCTGGGTGGGCGACGTGCTCATCCGCGCCAACGCCGAGGGCACGGACACCTACGAGCTCAACCGCAACCTGGTCCTCTCGGACGGCGCGCGGGCCGACTCGGTGCCCAACCTCGAGATCGAGACGGGCGAGATCGAGGGCGCGGGTCACGCGTCCGCGACCGGCCGGTTCGACGACGAGCAGCTCTTCTACCTGCGCGCACGCGGCATCCCCGAGGGGGACGCGCGGCGCCTCGTGGTCCGCGGCTTCTTCGCCGAGCTCGTCCAGCAGATCGGCGTGCCCGAGGTCGAGGAGCGCCTGCTCGCGGCGATCGAGCGCGAGCTCGAGCGCAGCATGAGCGTGCTGGGCGGTGCCGCCGAGGTGACCGCATGACCGCGCAGCTCGCCTGCATGGTCGACGACGTCGCGCCCGGCTCGGCCCTGAGGGTCGAGCTCGAGGGCGAGTCCGGCCCCGTCGAGGTCGCGGTCGTCCGCGACAGCAGCGGCGACTGGCACGCGATCTCCGACATCTGCTCGCACGGCCAGGTGTCGCTGTCGGACGGCGAGGTCGAGGACTGCACCATCGAGTGCTGGCTCCACGGCTCGACGTTCGACCTGCGCAGCGGCAAGCCGCTCGCGCTGCCCGCGACCCGGCCCGTGCCCGTGTACCCCCTGACCGTCGACGGCGACCGCGTGCTCGTCGACGTCGACACCACCGTGAACGCCTGAGGAGACCTGATGACCACTCTCGAGATCCGTGACCTGCACGTCAGCGTCGAGACCAAGGAGGGTGCCAAGCAGATCCTGCGTGGCGTCGACCTCACGGTCCGCAGCGGCGAGACGCACGCCATCATGGGCCCCAACGGCTCGGGCAAGTCGACGCTCGCATACTCGCTCGCGGGCCACCCCAAGTACACGATCACCAGCGGCTCGGTGCTGCTCGACGGCGAGGACGTCCTCGAGATGTCCGTCGACGAGCGCGCGCGGGCCGGCATGTTCCTCGCGATGCAGTACCCCGTCGAGGTGCCCGGCGTGAGCGTCTCGAACTTCCTGCGTACCGCGAAGACCGCGATCGACGGCCAGGCGCCCGCGCTGCGCCACTGGGTCAAGGACGTGCGAGGCGCCATGGAGCAGCTGCGCATGGACCCGTCGTTCGCCGAGCGCAACGTCAACGAGGGCTTCTCGGGCGGCGAGAAGAAGCGCCACGAGATCCTCCAGATGGAGCTGCTCAAGCCGCGTATCGCGATCCTCGACGAGACCGACTCGGGCCTGGACGTCGACGCGCTGCGCGTCGTGTCCGAGGGCGTGAACCGCGTGCGGTCGACCGGCGAGGTCGGCGTGCTGCTGATCACGCACTACACGCGCATCCTCCGCTACATCAAGCCCGACTTCGTGCACGTCTTCGTCGACGGCCGGATCGCCGAGGAGGGCGGCCCCGAGCTCGCCGAGCGCCTCGAGGCCGAGGGCTACGACCGCTACGTCGGCGCCTCCGCCTGACCCCGCGGGCGGGGCCGGTCCATCCGGCCCCGCCCCACCGCACCGCGGGTGGACCACCGTCCCCGCGACCGACCCCGACCGTGGAGGGACCATGACAGCCACGACCGACCCGACGCCCCGCCTCAGCGCGGGCGAGCTCGCGGCCGTGCGCGCGGACTTCCCGCTGCTCGCGCGGACGGTGCGCGACGGGCGCCCGCTGGTCTACCTCGACTCGGCGGCGACGTCCCAGAAGCCCGACGTCGTCCTCGACGCCGAGCAGGACTTCTACCTCCAGCGCAACGCTGCGGTGCATCGCGGCGCGCACCAGCTCGCCGAGGAGGCCACCGAGGCGTACGAGCAGGCACGCCACGAGGTCGCGACGCTCGTCGGCGCGGCCGACGACGAGATCGTGTGGCAGCCCAACGCGACGGCCGCGATCAACGTGGTCGCGTACGCGCTCTCGAACGCGTCCCTCGGACGTGGTGGGGCGCAGTCGCGGCGGTTCGCGCTCGCACCGGGTGACGAGGTCGTCGTCACCGAGGCCGAGCACCACGCGAACCTCGTCCCGTGGCAGGAGCTGTGCGCGCGGACCGGTGCCGTGCTCCGGTGGGTCGGTCTCGACGACGCCGGACGTCTGCGGACCGACGAGCTCGCGACCGTCGTGACGGACCGCACGCGCGTGGTCGCGTTCACGCACGCGTCCAACGTGACGGGGGCGGTGACCGACGTCGGCGCATTCGTGAGCCGGGCGCGCGAGGTCGGGGCGCTCACCGTGCTCGACGCGTGCCAGAGCGTCCCGCACATGCCGGTCGACCTCCACGCGCTCGATGTCGACTTCGCGGCCTTCTCCGGCCACAAGATGCTCGGCCCGACCGGCGTCGGCGCGCTGTACGGGCGGCGCGAGCTCCTCGAGGCCATGCCGCCCGTCGTCACCGGCGGGTCCATGGTCGAGGTCGTCACGATGGAGACGACGACGTACGCGCCGCCGCCCCAGCGGTTCGAGGCGGGGTCGCAGATGGTCGCCCAGGCGGTCGGCATGGGCGCGGCGGCCCGCTACCTCCGCGAGCTCGGCATGGACGCCGTCGCCGCGCACGAGGCGGAGATGACGCGCCTCCTGCTCGACGCCGTCGCGTCCGTGCCCGGCGTGCGCGTGCTCGGGCCGACCGACGAGGCGGACCGCCTCGCGCTCGTCTCGTTCGTGGTCGACGGCGTGCACGCGCACGACGTCGGCCAGGTGCTCGACGACGCGGGCGTCGCGGTGCGCGTGGGTCACCACTGCGCGCAGCCGCTGCACCGCACGCTCGGGGTGGCGGCCTCGGCGCGGGCGTCGGCGGCGGTGTACACGACGGCCGAGGAGGTCGCGACGTTCGCCGAGGCGCTGCGGCGCGTGCGGCCGTTCTTCGGACTGGAGGTGAGCGCATGAGCTCGATGGAGCAGATGTACCAGCAGCTGATCCTCGACCACGCCAAGAGCCCGCACGGGCGCGGGCTGGTCGAGGGCCACGCGGCCGAGTCGTTCCAGGTCAACCCGACCTGCGGCGACGAGGTCCGACTGCGCGTCCACCTCGGCGACGCGGGCATCGACCGCGTGAGCTGGGAGGGTCAGGGCTGCTCGATCTCGCAGGCGTCGATCTCGGTCATGGCCGAGCTCGTCGAGGGCGTCCCGGTCACGGAGGCGGAGCAGCTGGGCGAGACCTTCCGGGCGCTCATGCAGGCGCGCGGCGAGGGGCTGGACGAGCAGCTCGAGGACACGCTCGGGGACGCGACCGCGTTCACCGGGGTCGCGAAGTACCCCGCACGGATCAAGTGCGCGCTGCTCGGCTGGGCCGCGCTGCGCGACGCGCTGGCGCAGTCCGGCGCGGCCACGACGCAGGAGGGACAGGCATGACCACGGAGATCTCGCCGACGACGGCGGCGGACGTCGAGGAGGCGATGCGCGACGTCATCGACCCCGAGCTCGGCATCAACGTCGTCGACCTCGGTCTCGTGTACGGCGTCGTCGTCGACCCGAACAACCACGCCGTCATCGACATGACGCTCACGTCGGCGGCCTGCCCGCTGACGGACGTCATCGAGGACCAGTCGGCCCAGGCGCTCGACGGCGTCGTCGACGGGTTCCGCATCAACTGGGTGTGGATGCCGCCGTGGGGTCCGGACAAGATCACGCCCGACGGGCGTGAGCAGCTCAGGGCGCTCGGCTTCAACATCTGAGCAGACACGACGAGGGGCGGGGACCGCGACGGTCCCCGCCCCTCGTCGTCGTCCGCCCCGCGCCCGCCCCGCGCCCGCCCCGTGCCCGTCAGAGGTCGGTCGCGGAGAAGGTGTCGCACACGGCCGGGTCGACCGCCTCGTAGCCGGTCATGAACCACCGCTGGCGCTGCTCGCTCGAGCCGTGCGTCCACGTGTGCGGGTTGACCTCCCCGCCGGACTGCTGCTGGATGTGGTCGTCGCCGACGGCCTCGGCGGCCGAGAGGGCCTCGGCGAGCTGGTCGGGCGTGATCTCCTCGAGGAACGTCACACCGGTGTCGTCGTCGACCTGCTGGGACGCCTGACCGGCCCACACGCCCGCGTAGCAGTCGGCCTGCAGCTCGACGCGCACCGAGTCCGACGTCGCACCGGTCGCCTGCCGGTCCGCGCGGTCCATGACCCCGGTGATCGCCTGGATGTGGTGCCCGTACTCGTGCGCCGTGACGTACAGCTCCGCCAGCGGACCGCCCTGGGCGCCGAACTGGCTCTCGAGAGTGTCGTAGAAGCCGAGGTCGAGGTAGATCGAGCTGTCGGGCGGGCAGTAGAAGGGGCCCGTCGCCGCCGTCGCGTTGCCGCACCCGGTGGAGGTCGCGGCCTCGAACGCCCAGACCTCGGGCCGGACGAACTCCGTCCCGGAGGCAGGGAGCACCTCGGCCCAGTACTCGTCGAGCGACTCGACCGCCGCCGACAGGCGGCACTCCCGGTCGGTGTTCGCCTGCTCGGCCGTGCACTCGGCGACGGCGCTCTCCTCCTGGCCGGCGCCCGTCCCTCCCAGTCCCTGGAGCTGACCGCTCACGTCGACGCCGGTGAACTGGTAGATGAGGAAGGCGACGATCGCGATGCCGGCGCCGCCGCCCGCGATCGCGCCGCCCTTGCGGGTACCGACGCGACCACCTTCGAACCGACCGCCCTGGCTGAACGTCATGGCGACACGCTAGATCCGTGTCGATCGAGGTGCGCGGCGAGGCGGCCACCCGATCGGGCGACGGAGCGGCACGTCGACGCTCAGTCGACGATGCCGCGCGCCGCGAGGGCCTCGCCGGTCCGGTAGCCGTGCCCGACCATGCGCACCGCGGCAGGGACGAGGACCGCGCGCGGGCTGCGCTCGAGTCCTCGTGCCCGCGCGGCGTCCCTCGCCTCGGCGGACGAGGCGAGCAGGACCGGGACGGCCCGCAGCATGAGGCCGAGCGAGAGCGCGACGACCTCGGGTCGCAGGCCGACGTGACGCAGGGGCCGTGCGAGGCGCGCGACGAGGTCCAGGAGCGCGTCGGCCCGCGTCGTGGCCGTGACGACGGACGCGGCCAGCACGAGCGTCACGAGCTCGGTCGCGACCTCGGCACCGACCTGCCACCCGCGTGCCCACCACTGGTAGCCGCCGACGAGCGCTGCGGTCACCAGCACGGGGAGCAGCCCGTGGGCGGTGCGCCGCGGCGGCATCCGGGCGCTGGCGGCCGCCGCGACGACGACGCCGAGCGCCACGACCGGCAGGACGAGCCCGGAGTGGAGCACGAGCACGAGGCCGAGGACGAGGAGCGCCGCTAGCTTGGCGCCCGCGGGGGCACGGTGCAGCGGCCCGGTCCCCGGGCGGTGCAGCCCCAGAGGGTTCCAGAGGGGTCGTGCCGGTCCCGGGCGGCGGCGCCTCACGGCAGGAGCTCCTCGTGCCGTCGCGCGACGAGATCGCGGTAGCGCGCGATGCCGGGCGCCGGCTCGCCGTCGTAGGCCACGAGGCCGTCGTCGACGACCAGCAGGCGCTCGGCGCGCACGGCCGCGTCGAGGTCGTGCGTGACGAGCACCACCTGCTGGGGGAGCGAGGCGAGGAGGCGGTCGACGTGCGCGCGCCAGCCGAGGTCGAGCAGCGTCGTCGGCTCGTCGGCGACCAGCACGTCCGGCTCGGTCGCGAGCACGGCGGCGATCGCGAGGAGCTGGCGCTGACCCGCCGAGAGCGCCGCGACGGGGACGTCGGCGAGCGCGCCGAGCCCGAACCGACCCAGCGCGTCGCGGGCACGGGCCTCGCGCTCGGCGTCGTCGAGCCCGAGCCGACGCAGCGAGAGCGCGACGTCCTCGAGCGGCGTCGGCATGACGACCTGGGCGTCCGGGTCGGTGAACACGAACCCCACGCGTCGGCGGACGTCGGCGCCCCGCGTCGCGGTGTCCAGGCCGTCGACGGTCACCGTCCCGGCCGAGGGAAGCACGAGCCCGTTGAGCAGGCGCGCGAGCGTCGACTTGCCCGACCCGTTGGCGCCGACGACGGCGACGCGGTGCTCGCCCAGGGTCAGCGACACGGGACCGAGCAGCCGGACGACGCGCTCGCGGCCGTCCGGGTCGGGTGTCCAGGCGGTGACCTGGACGTCCCGCAGCTCGATCATCCGCGGCTCAGCGCCGTGTGCGCCCGAGGTCGGGGAACGACCGCAGGACCGCCAGGGCCACGACCGCGGCGGCGACGTTCTTGAGGACGTCGCCCGGCCAGTAGCGCAGGTCCACGCCCACGAACGCCTCGAGGACGGTCATGTCCAGGCGCGCGACCAGACCGGCGATGCCGAGTGGGTGCACGACGAGCAGGGACGCGCCGAAACCCGCGGCGAAGAGGCCCGCCCAGCGCAGGCGGGGCCGGAGCCGCAGGGCGAGCGTGCCGAACCACCCCGCCAGGGCGGCGGCGAACGGGAACGAGACCAGGTAGCCGACCGACGGGCCGGCGAGCACCGACAGACCCGACTTGCCCTCGGCGAAGACCGGCAGCCCCGCGAAGCCGACGGCGAGGTAGAGGAGGACCGCGAGGCCGCCGCGCACCGGGCCCAGCACGAGACCGGCGAGCACGACCCCGAAGGTCTGGAGCGTGATGGGCACACCGGCCGGCATCGGGATCGACGGCAGGATCGCGCACACCGCCACGAACGCCGCGAACGTCGCGACGAGCGCGACGTCGGTCGCCGCCCGGTGCGCGCCCGCCGCGGGGACGGGGAGGGCGTCGGGTCGCGTGGTCTGGTTCTCGGCCGACATGGGCTCCCCAGGGTGTCGTCGGTGTGGCACCGTCGTCGCGGACGGCGGGAATCAGGTCGGCGGCCAACCTAGCCGGTCGTAGGATGAGCGTCGTTTGTGCCCGGCCACAAAGACGGTCCGGGGCCGCTGGGAGGAAACCTCAGCAGGTGAGAGGAGACCTCGGATGATCACTGCTCACGACGTGGAGCTGCGCGTCGGCGTGCGCGTGCTGCTCACGTCCGCGTCCTTCCGGATCGGCCCGGGCGACCGGATCGGCCTCGTCGGCCGCAACGGCGCGGGCAAGACCACGCTGACGCGCGTCCTCGCGGGCGAGGGGCAGCCGACCGCGGGGCGCGTGACCCGCAGCGGCGACGTCGGCTACCTCCCGCAGGACCCACGCACGGGCGACCTCGACGTCGTCGCGACGGACCGCATCCTCGCCGCGCGCGGCCTCGACGAGATCGTCCGCGCGATGCGGTCGACCGAGGGTGCGATGGCGAGCGCCGACGACGCGACGCGCGACGCCGCGATGGAGCGCTACCCGCGGCTCGAGGCGCGGTTCACCGCGGCGGGCGGGTACGCGGCCGAGAGCGAGGCGGGGCGCATCGCGTCGAACCTCGGCCTCGACGAGCGCGTGCTCGGCCAGCCGCTGCACACGCTCTCGGGTGGCCAACGCCGCCGCGTCGAGCTCGCGCGCATCCTCTTCTCGGGCGCCGACACGCTGCTGCTGGACGAGCCGACCAACCACCTCGACGCCGACTCGATCGTCTGGCTGCGCGACTACCTCAGCTCGTACTCGGGCGGGTTCCTCGTGATCAGCCACGACGTCGGCCTGGTGCGGCAGACCGTCAACAAGGTCTTCCACCTGGACGCCAACCGCGGTGAGCTCGACCAGTACAACCTCGGCTGGGACGCCTACCTCGAGCAGCGCGAGACCGACGAGCGGCGCCGCAAGCGCGAGCGGGCCAACGCCGAGAAGAAGGCCGCGGCGCTGAAGTCCCAGGCGGACAAGATGCGCGCCAAGGCGACCAAGGCGGTCGCCGCGCAGAACATGGCGCGGCGAGCCGAGAGGCTGCTCGCAGGGGTCGAGGGCGAGCGCATCCACGACAAGGTCGCGAAGCTGCGGTTCCCGGACCCTGCGCCGTGCGGCCGGACGCCGCTCACCGCGACGGGGCTGTCCAAGTCGTACGGCTCGCTCGAGGTGTTCACCGACGTCGACCTCGCGGTCGACCGGGGGACCCGCGTCGTCGTCCTGGGCCTCAACGGCGCCGGCAAGACCACGCTCCTGCGCCTGCTCGCGGGCGTCGAGGAGGCGGACACGGGCGAGGTGGTCCCGGGCCACGGTCTCAAGCTCGGCTACTACGCGCAGGAGCACGAGACCCTCGACGACACCCTCACGGTCGTCGAGAACCTGCGGCACGCGGCGCCCGACCTGTCCGACACCCAGGTCCGCTCGGTGCTGGGCTCGTTCCTGTTCTCGGGCGACGACGCCGACAAGCCCGTGCGTGTCCTGTCCGGTGGCGAGAAGACCCGGCTCGCGCTCGCGACGCTCGTGGTGTCGTCCGCGAACGTCCTGCTCCTGGACGAGCCGACGAACAACCTGGACCCCGCGAGCCGCGAGGAGATCCTGTCGGCGCTGCGCGGGTACGCGGGCGCGGTCGTCATGGTCAGCCACGACGAGGGTGCCGTCCACGCCCTCGCGCCCGATCGAGTGGTGCTCCTGCCCGATGGGGATGAAGATCTATGGAACGACAGCTACGCGGACCTCGTCTCGCTCGCGTGAGCTCGTGCCGGACCCACGTGGCCCAGCACGGCGTCGTCGGCCCCCGGTCGGCGGCGTGTGACCGGTCCATGGCCAGAAGGGGATGTCCATGAGTGCGAAGCTCCCGAAGGGATCTCGGATCACCGGCGACAGCAGGCAGGACCTCGCGTCGTCCCTCGTCGAGCGGTACGACCGGGGCGAGAGCATCCGGTCGATCGCCGACGACATCGGCAGGTCCTACGGGTTCGTCCACGGCGTCCTCGCGGAGGCCGGCGTGACCATGCGGTCACGCGGCGGTGCCACCCGCGGTGCCGCGGCCGAGGCCCGACGCAAGGCCCTCAAGGAGGCGCGCGCGTCCTGACGTCGCACCCCGCCCGCTGAGGGCCGTCGGTCGGCCGCCGGCTCAGCTGCCGTCGACTCGGACGTCGCCGGAGGCCTG
Source organism: Cellulomonas carbonis (assembly GCF_014636275.1). Lineage (GTDB taxonomy): Bacteria > Actinomycetota > Actinomycetes > Actinomycetales > Cellulomonadaceae > Actinotalea > Actinotalea carbonis. Next base: position 699,189 of record NZ_BMEB01000001.1, on the reverse strand, counting down.
GGCGTCCAGGAGGGCGTCCTCCTCCTCCTCGGCGGTCGGTCTGCGTCGCTGTCGCCGTGTCGGCGCCCGGCGGGCGACGTCGCCCGCCGGTGGCACCGCCGCCCCCGGCTCGACCACGTTGTCGGCCGCGGCCTGCTCCCCGTCCCGCTGCTCGCGACGGATCAGCAGGACGGGGGCCGCGAGGGCACCGACCGCGAACACCCACCACTGGAACGCGTACGACATGTTCGTCCCGAGCGTCGTCGCGGGGCGGGGCAGCGGGGCGACGCCGACCGGGCGCGCGCCGTCCTCCGTCACGGCGGTGCCGTAGGCCCCCAGCGCCGGACCCGGCAACGGCCCGCCGCCGAGCGCGCGCTCGACGTCCGGCACGCTGATCGCCTGGACCTGGCCCGCGGGTGCGTCGCGCGACGACGGCGCCTCGAGCGGTCGCAACCGGGCGACGAGCGTCGTGCGTCCCGGCGGGGCGTCGGCCACGGTGGGGCCGCTCCCGTCGTCCCCGGGCGGCACCCAGCCCCGGTCGACGAGCAGGACCGCCCCGGTGAGCGGACCCTCGTCGACGACGAGCGGTGCCACGACGTGGAGCGCAGGACTCCCGGACACGGGTCGGTTCCGGACGAGGACCTGCGGGTCGACGTAGTGGCCGACGACCTCGACGGGCCGCCACGCGTGCCGCGGGTCGAGCGGCTGACCGACGGCGAGCAGCGCGTCGACCGGTACCGGCTCGGCGTCGTGGTTGCTCTCGACGAGATCGACGGCCGCGGCGCGCTGCTCGTGGCGGTGCCACTGCCACACGCCCGCGGCGACGCAGCCGACGGCGACGAGGACGCCGACGAGCACGGTCAGCGCCCACCGACGGCGACGGGCCGACGGGTCGGTCATCAGCCGTCCGAGTCGTCCAGCTCGCCGACCGGGACCGTCTCACGGTGGAAGCCGCGCGCACCCAGGAAGTCCTCGAGGCCCTGGCGGTGGTCACCGCACGCGAGCCAGACCTTGCGTCGCTCGGCCGTGTGCAGGCGCGGGTTGTTCCACCGCAGCCCCCAGGTCGCGTCCGCGCGGCACCCGCGGGCGCTGCACACGACGTCGTCGTCGGCAGGCGCCTCGGGGCGGTCGGTCACGGTGTCTCCCTCGGGGACGGCGGTGCGGTCGGTGCTGCGGCTGGTCCTGCGGTCGCGGGTGAGGCTACCGGGCCGGGCCCGCCGGGCAGGCCGTGCGGGTCCAGGAACGTGCCCGGGTCCGACTCGCGCGCCCCGCCGACCCCGCGCTCGCGGCCGGCGTTGGCCAGGACGACGGCGAGGTAGGGCAGCAGCACGGCGCCGGCGGCGAGCACCCACCGCGACCAGTGGTCGATGGCCACAGCCCCGACGAAGCAGACGACGCGCGTGCTCATCTGCCACAGGTAGCGCTTGTTGCGCTGCGCGATGTCGTCGACGCGCGACGGCGGGGCGCTCGTGATCCGCTGGACCGCGTCGTCCTCGGTGCGCGCACGGACGCGCCGAGGCGTGCGGGAGGCGGACGAGGGCAGGCTCACCTCCTGATCGTACGTTCGCGACCCTGAGGGGTTGCTGAGCGTCGGCCGCTCCCGCGCGGGCCCGCCGTGACCGGCCCGTGGCCGTGCCCGGGCCGTCCTCGTGCCCGCGACCGTCTCGCGTCCGTGGTGGGCGCCGGCGCGGCGCGTCCCTGCGGGCGTCGGCTACCGTCACCCCCGGGCCGGACCCGGCCCGCACCCGCCGAACGACTGGAGGCGCACGTGGCTGAGACGCCGACGCCGGGACCCCGCAGCGTCCTCGTGACGGGGGCCAACCGCGGGATCGGCCGCGCGATCGCCGAGCGGTTCGTCGCCGCGGGCGACCGCGTCGCCACGATCTACCGCAGCGGCGACCTGCCCGACGGCGTGCTGGGCGTGACGGGCGACATGACGGACACCGCGAGCGTCGACGCCGCGTTCACCGAGGTCGAGGCCCAGCACGGACCCGTCGAGGTCCTGGTCGCCAACGCCGGCATCACGCGCGACCAGCTGCTCATGCGCATGACCGACGAGGACTTCGAGCAGGTGCTCGATGTGAACCTCACGGGCGCGTTCCGGTGCGTCCGCCGCGCGAGCAAGGGCATGATCCGGCTCCGCCGCGGGCGGATCGTCCTCATCTCGTCGGTCGTCGGCCTGTACGGCGGGCAGGGGCAGGTCAACTACGCGGCCTCGAAGGCCGGACTCGTCGGCATGGCGCGCTCGATCACGCGTGAGCTGGGCGGGCGCGGCATCACCGCGAACGTCGTCGCGCCCGGGTTCATCGACACGGCCATGACGGCGGCGTTGCCCCAGGACCGCCAGGACGCCTACCGTGCAGCGATCCCCGCCGGCCGGTTCGCCCGGCCCGAGGAGGTCGCGGGCGTCGTGCACTTCCTGGCCTCCGACGACGCCGCGTACGTCAGCGGGGCCGTGATCCCCGTCGACGGCGGCCTCGGCATGGGCCACTGAGGGCCCGCGCCGCACCGACGCACCCGAGAACACCACACAACGGCAGCCGCGCCTGCCACGACGCTTCGGAGACGCACATGGGCCTGCTGGAGGGCAAGAAGCTCCTCGTCACGGGAGTCCTCGTGGACTCGTCGATCGCGTTCCACGTCGCGCGGCTCGCGCAGACCGAGGGCGCCGAGGTGGTCCTCACGTCGTTCGGGCGGCAGCTCCGGCTCACGCAGGCGATCGCCAAGCGCCTGCCCTCGCCGGCTCCCGTCGTCCAGCTCGACGTGACCGACGGCGACGACCTCGCCGCCCTCGCCGAGCGCGTCGGTGAGCACGTCGACCGCCTCGACGGCGTCGTGCACTCGATCGGCTTCGCGCCGCAGTCCGTCATGGGCGGGAACTTCCTCGCCGGGGAGTGGGACGACGTCGCGACCGCGGTCCACGTCTCCGCCTACTCGCTGAAGTCGCTGGCCGTCGCCGCGAAGCCGCTCATGACGCGCGGCTCGTCGCTCGTCGGGCTGACCTTCGACGCGCGCTACGCGTGGCCCGTGTACGACTGGATGGGCGTCGCCAAGGCAGCCTTCGAGGCGACGTCGCGCTACCTCGCGCGGGACCTCGGCCCGGACGGCATCCGCGTCAACCTCGTCTCCGCCGGGCCCGTGCGGACCACGGCGGCCAAGTCGATCCCCGGCTTCGAGGCCATGGAGGGCGGCTGGCCCGAGCGTGCGCCCCTCGGCTGGGACGCGTCGGACCCCGAGCCGACGGCGCGCGCCGTGACGGCGCTCCTGTCCGACTGGTTCCCCGCCACGACCGGGGAGATCGTCCACGTCGACGGCGGCTTCCACGCGATGGGCCTGTGACCGTGACGCCCCCGCCGCGGCGTCTCGTGCTGCTCCGGCACGCCAAGGCCGAGCACGGGGGTGCGCTCGCCGACGAGCTGCGGCCGCTGAGCCTCGAAGGTCGTCGCCAGTGCGCCGAGGTCGCAGCGCACCTGCGCTCCGGCGCTGGGCTCCCGGAGCGCGTGCTCGTCTCGTCGGCGGTCCGGACGCGACAGACGTGGGAGCTCGTGCGGGGGGCGCTCGCGGGCGAGCCGGTACCCGAGGTCGAGGTGACCGACCGGCTCTACGACGCGGGCCCGGGTGAGGTCCTCGACGTCGTGGCCACGGTCGACGAGCGCATCCGGACGCTCCTCGTCGTCGGGCACGAGCCGGCCGTCTCCGCCGTGGCCTCCTACCTCGCGGGCGCCGAGGGCGAGGCAGCCCACCTCGGGACCGTCCGCGCGGGTCTGCCGACCGCCGGGCTGGCCGTGCTCGACGTGGCCGGCGACTGGGCGGCGCTCGGGCCCGGCGCGGCGCGCCTCGTCGACGTCCTGCGTCCGACGCCCCGGTAGGTCGACCCTCGGCTGGCTGCGCGGTCGGTCAGGCGGTCGGTCAGGCGCGCCCGGGCGCGCGGTGGGGCAGGTCCAGCAGCTCGAGGACCGCGTCGAGGGGCGCGTCGAGCACCGCCACGTCGGCCTGCGCGCAGACGACCGGCTTGGCGTTGAAGGCGATGCCGAGCCCGGCCGCCGCCAGCATCGCGAGGTCGTTCGCGCCGTCACCGATCGCGACCGTGTCCTCGAGGGCGACGCCCTCGGCGGCCGCGAACTCCCGCAGTGCGGCCGCCTTGGCCTCGGCGTCCACGACGGGGCCCGTCACGCGGCCGGTGAGGTGGCCGTCGACCACCTCGAGCCGGTTCGCACGGACGAAGCGGATCCGGAGGCCGGCGGCCAGGGGCTCGACGACCTCCGCGAACCCGCCCGAGACCAGCCCCACCGGCCAGCCCGCGGCATGCAGCTCGGCGACGAGGCGCTCGGCACCCGGGGTCAGCTCGACCTCGTGCCGGACGTCGTCGAGGACCGAGACCGGCAGGCCGGCGAGCGTGGCGACGCGCTCGTGGAGCGATCGCCGGAAGTCGATCTCCCCGCGCATCGCCCGCTCGGTGACCGCGGCCACCTCGGCGCGCGACCCCGCGCGGTCGGCGAGCATCTCGATCACCTCACCGGTGATCAGGGTCGAGTCGACGTCGGTCACGACGAGGCGTCGGCGGGGGGTCACGCGGGCAGGGTAGCGCCGCCTCGTCATGGGCCCTGGGCAGCGTCCAGGTCCGTGGCGCGCGGGGCGCCGGGCCGAGCGACGGGTCGCTCGGCCCGGCCCGCGTCGCTGGGCCCGGGCCGGGCCGGGCGGCTCAGGGCTCGATGACCGTGCCCTTGGGCACGACGGTGATCCCGGACTCCGTGACGGTGAAGCCGCGAGAGCGGTCGTGCTCCGGGTCGATCCCGACGCGGGCGCGCTCGCGGACCACGACGTTCTTGTCGAGGATCGCGCGGTGCACCTGGGCGTGCCGCCCGACGACGCTGTTGTCCATGACCACGGAGTCGCTCACCGACGACCACGAGTGCAGGTAGACGCCCGGCGACAGCACCGACCCCGTGACCGTGGCGCCGGAGACGATCACGCCAGGGGAGACGAGCGAGTCCGCGGCGTGTCCCAGGCGGCCCGGGCCCGCGTGGACGAACTTGGCCGGCGGGAGCCCCGTGTAGCCAGTGAAGAGCGGCCACTCGTTGTTGTAGAGGTTGAAGACCGGGTTGACCGAGATCAGGTCCAGGTGGGCGTCGTAGTACGCGTCGAGGGTGCCGACGTCGCGCCAGTAGTCGCGGTCCCGGTCGGTCGAGCCGGCGACGTCGTTGCGGATGAAGTCGTAGACGCCCGCGGTCCCGCGGTCGACGAAGAACGGCACGATGTCGCCGCCCATGTCGTGCTTGGACTGCGGGTTCTCGGCGTCGCGCGTGACGGCCTCGACGAGCGCGTCGGCGTCGGCGACGTAGTTGCCCATCGACGCGAGGATCTCGTGGGGCGCGTCCGGCAGACCCTCGACGTCGGTCGGCTTCTCGAGGAACGCGTCGATCCGGTCGGGCTGCTCGGCCCGTGTGCGGATGACCCCGAACTGGTCGGCGAGCCCGATGGGCTGGCGGATCGCCGCGACGGTGAACTCGGCGCCCGAGCTCACGTGCGCCTCCACCATCTGGGAGAAGTCCATCCGGTAGATGTTGTCCGCGCCGACGACGACGACGATGTCGGGCCGCTCGTCCTCGATGATGTTCAGGCACTGGAAGATCGCGTCGGCGCTGCCGAGGTACCAGTGCTTGCCGACCCGCTGCTGCGCGGGGACGGGCGCGACGTAGTTGCCCAGCAGCGGGGACATGCGCCAGGTCCGTGCCACGTGCCGGTCGAGGCTGTGGGACTTGTACTGCGTCAGGACCACGATCTGCAGGTACCTGCTGTTGACCAGGTTGGACAGGGCGAAGTCGACGAGGCGGTACAGGCCCCCGAACGGCACGGCGGGCTTCGCACGGTCCGCCGTGAGCGGCATGAGCCGCTTTCCCTCGCCACCCGCCAGGACGATCGCCAGAACTCGAGGGGCTGCCATGCTCGAACCCTAGAGCGTGACCCCCGTCACGACCAGCCGTCCACGCCGCGGCGCGCTAGCGTGGCCACGTGCGCGTCGATCTGCTGACCAGGGAGTACCCGCCTCACGTCTACGGCGGTGCCGGAGTCCACGTCGCGGAGCTGAGCGCGGTGCTGCGCAGCAGGGTCGAGGTGCGCGTCCGGTGCTTCGAGGGTGCGCGCGCCGAGGCCGGTGTCCACGGCTACGACGCGCCGGCGGAGCTCGCGGACCACAACGCCGCCCTGCGGACGTTCGGCGTCGACCTCCTCATGGCCGGCGACGTCGCGGGGGCGGACATCGTCCACTCGCACACCTGGTACGCGAACCTCGCGGGGCACCTGGGCGGCCTGCTGCACGGCGTGCCGCACGTCGTCAGCGCGCACAGCCTCGAGCCGCTGCGCCCGTGGAAGGCCGAGCAGCTCGGTGGCGGCTACGCGCTGTCCGGCTGGGCCGAGCGGACGGCGTACCTGGGCGCGGCCGCGGTGATCGCGGTGAGTGCGGGCATGCGGGCCGACATCCTGCGCTGCTACCCCGAGATCGACCCCGACAAGGTGCACGTCGTCCACAACGGGATCGACCTCGCGGGGTGGCGCCGGCCCGAGGGCGACGCCGTCGCGCGCGCGGACGAGGTCGTGCGCCGGCTCGGCATCGACCCGGACCGGCCGACCGTCGTCTTCGTCGGTCGGATCACGCGCCAGAAGGGACTGCCCTACCTGCTGCGGGCGGCCGCCGAGCTCCCGCCCGACGTCCAGCTCGTGCTGTGCGCCGGGGCGCCCGACACGCCCGAGATCGCGACCGAGGTGTCGACGCGCGTCGCGGAGCTCCAGACCGAGCGCGGCGGCGTCGTCTGGATCGAGCAGATGCTGCCGCGCGACGAGCTCGTGGCCGTGCTGTCGGCCGCGACGGTCTTCGTGTGCCCCTCGGTGTACGAGCCGCTCGGCATCGTCAACCTCGAGGCGATGGCGTGCGGCCTGCCCGTGGTCGGCACCGCGACGGGCGGCATCCCGGAGGTCGTCGACGACGGCGTGACGGGCCTGCTCGTGCCGATCGAGCAGGTCCAGGACGGCACGGGGACGCCGGTCGACCCGGACCGGTTCGTGCGCGACCTGGCCGCGACGCTCACCGAGCTCGCGACGGATCCGGAGCGCGCCGCCGAGATGGGTCGTGCTGCCCGGCGCCGCGTCGAGGACCACTTCGCGTGGGACGCGATCGGCGACCGCACGCTCGAGGTCTACCGGTCGGTCCTGGACGGCGGCTGACGGCCGGGGTCGTCGCCGGGCGTTCAGCCCACGGTGACCGCGGACATGGCCCGCCGGGCGGCGCGGTCCACCTCGCGCAGCGCGGTCGAGCGCTGGTCGGCCTGCCACAGGTTCACCGCACCGCCGTCGTCGGACGTCGCGAGCGCGACGATGCCGCGCAGGCGCGCCGCGAGCGTGAGGACCCGGACGCGCCGCGGCTCGAGGTCGGCCGGCAGGTCCCACCGGGGCGCCTCGTCACCCCGCAGGCGCGCGATCGCCGCGGCCGCGTCGGGCCGCCAGCGGGCGACGTCGAGCGAGGTCAGCGCCTCGGTCGCCGACCCCAGGGCGTGGCGCAGCTCGAGCTCCGCCTCGGCGGGCGAGCCCACGCGACCGACGAGCGCGGTCGACCACGGCTCGACCGGTCGGACGTGCCACGTCACGAGGTGACCCGGCTCGAGCGCGCTGCCGAAGACGGTGACCTCGGGCACGGCCGCCACGGCGCCGTCCGGCGTCTCGACGAGCACGCACTCGCCGGCGTCGAGCGCGGCCGCCGAGACCGACGCGGGTGCCCCCGCAGGGTCACCGGGCACCGGCAGGACGGCCGCGACCGTGCGCGGCCCCGCCGCCCACGCCGCGAGCAGCGCGGCGAGGCTGTCGTCCGCCGCACCTGTGGCCGCACCGGGCGTCCCGCCGACGACGGCGTGCGGCTCGTCGTCGCCCTCGACGCAGCGGACGGCGTGCTGGAGCGGTGCGGCCCCGGCGCCGACGTGGCGGGCCCACAGCGCGAGCACCACGGAGCGGGGGAGCGCGAGGAGGTCGTCGTGCACGCGCCCAACCTACGTCGGGTCGGTCGCAGGTCGGTCGGTGCCGCGCAGGCTAGGGTTCCGGCCATGGCTGGCGTGCTGGGTCTGCGTGACGTGACGGTCCGTCGGGGGACGACGACGATCCTCGACGGGGTGACGTGGGACGTCGCCGACTCCGAGCGGTGGGTCGTCCTGGGCCCGAACGGGGCGGGCAAGACGACGCTGCTGCAGATCGCCGCCGGGCGGATGCACCCGACGTCGGGCACGGCCGAGGTGCTGGGCGAGCGCCTGGGCGCGGTCGACGTCTTCGAGCTGCGGCCGCGCATCGGCGTCGCGTCGGCAGCGCTCGCCGACCGGATCTCGCCGTCGGAGAAGGTCGTCGACGTCGTGCTGACCGCGGCGTACGGGATGACGGGCCGGTGGCGCGAGCGCTACGAGGCCCTCGACCACGAGCGCGCCCGCACGCTCCTCGACGTGTTCGGCGTCGGCCGGTTCGCCGACCGGGCCTTCGGCACGCTGAGCGAGGGCGAGCGCAAGCGCGTCCAGATCGCGCGCGCACTCATGACCGACCCCGAGCTGCTGCTCCTCGACGAGCCCGCCGCGGGGCTCGACCTCGGCGGTCGCGAGGAGCTCGTCGCGGCGCTCACCGAGCTCGCGCTCGACCGGCGGTCGCCCGTCCTCGTGCTCGTCACGCACCACGTCGAGGAGGTCCCGGCGGGCTTCACGCACGGGCTCCTGCTGCGGGACGGCCGGGTCGAGGCCGCGGGGACGCTCGCCGACGTGCTCGCCGAGGAGCCGCTGAGCCGCACGTTCGGGCTCGACCTGGAGGTCGAGCGTCGCGGCGACCGGTGGGCGGCGCGCTCGAGGCGGTGAGCTCGGGCGCCCCGCGTCGCGCGGTGCGCCGGTACGATGATCGGGACGACCAGCGCGCGATGGGGGGCCGATGGACCAGATCGAGATCCACTGGGTCTGGTGGGTCGTCGCGGCCGTCGCCCTCGGGGTGCTCGAGGTCCTGACGCTCGACCTCGTCCTGCTGATGTTCGCGGCGGGTGCTGTCGCAGCCCTCGTCGCGAGCCTCGTCGGTGCCAACATCACGGTGCAGGTGCTGGTCTTCGCCGGTGTCTCGACGTTCATGCTCGTGGTCCTGCGCCCGTTCCTCCTGCGCAACCTGCGTCGTAGCACGCCGCTCGTCGAGACGAACACGGCGGCCCACGTGGGTCGGACGGCGCTCACGCTCACCGAGGTCACGGACAGGTCTGGCCTGGTCAAGCTCGCGGGTGAGCAGTGGTCGGCGCGGTCGTCGCAGACCGGTGTCGTGCACCCGGTCGACGTGACCGTGCGCGTCGTCCGGATCGACGGCGCGACCGCCGTCGTCGGCCCGGTGCAGGACCCCGACGAGGACCCGCCGCACGCGCCGGGCACCTCACCGTAGGACCGAGTCCGGGAGGACCCCTTGATCGAGAACCCCACGGTCAGCGCGAACCAGCTGATCCTCTACCTCGTGCTGGGCCTCGTCGCCCTGTTCGTCATCGTGACCCTCGTGCGGGCCGTGCGGATCGTCCCGCAGGCGGAGGCGCAGGTGATCGAGCGCCTCGGTCGCTACTCGCGCACGCTCGACGCCGGCCTCCACCTCCTCGTGCCGTTCATCGACCACGTGCGCGCGAAGGTCGACCTGCGCGAGCAGGTCATCCCGTTCGCGCCGCAGCCGGTCATCACCTCGGACAACCTCGTGGTGAGCATCGACACGGTCGTGTACCTCCAGCCGACCGATCCCAAGTCGGCGACCTACGAGATCGCCAACTACATCGTGGGCATCGAGCAGCTCACCGTGACCACGCTCCGCAACGTCGTGGGGTCGATGGACCTCGAGCAGACCCTCACGAGCCGCGACCAGATCAACGGCCAGCTGCGCGGGGTCCTCGACGAGGCGACGGGCAAGTGGGGCGTGCGCGTCAACCGGGTGGAGCTCAAGGCGATCGACCCGCCCCAGAGCGTCCAGGGCGCGATGGAGCAGCAGATGCGTGCCGAGCGCGACCGGCGTGCGGCGATCCTCACCGCGGAGGGCGTCAAGCAGTCGCAGATCCTCACGGCCGAGGGCGAGAAGCAGGCGGCGATCCTCCGCGCCGAGGGCTCCGCGCAGGCGGCGGTCCTCCAGGCCGAGGGTGAGGCGCGCGCGATCCTGCAGGTCTTCGACGCCATCCACCGCGGCGACGCGGACCCGAAGCTCCTCGCGTACCAGTACCTGCAGATGCTGCCCGAGATCTCGCGCACGCAGTCGAACAAGGTCTGGTTCATCCCGACCGAGTTCACCGCGGCCCTCAACTCGATCAGCAAGGGGTTCGGGGGAGGGGGCGACGCCGGAGAAGGCGTCGCCGCGTCGACCCGCCCCGCGGGGACGTCGCCCGTCCGGCGGGAGGACCTCGGGCCGTCGGCGCTCGGTGACCCGGCCAAGGCGCTCGCGGAGGCACGCGCCGAGTCGGAGGCCGCCACGAACGACGCGACGTCGGCGGGGACGATCGGCAGCCGCGGCGTCGGCTCCGTCGGCGCATCGGAGCAGCAGCGTCGGCCCCGTGCCGAGCTGCGACAGGAGCCGCCCCAGCGACCGGAGCACCCGGGCGGCCAGGACGGGCCGCCCGCCCCGCCCCGGGACGTGCCGCCGCCACCGCCGGCAGGCTAGGCGAGCGACGGGCCCCCGACCTCAGTGGTCGGGGGCCCGTCCTGCGTCCGCTCCCCGCCCACCGGGCGACGGGCGCCGTGCGTTCGCCGACAGCGAATGAGTGAGCACTCACTCATGACGTAGGGTGCTCGGGTGAGCCCCGCCGCACCGCCCGCACCTGCCGTGCCCCCCGCACCCGCCGTGCCTCCCTCGACGTCACGCCGCACCGCCTCACGGGCCGCACCCATGTCGCCCGACGACCGCCGCGACGCCGTCCTCGCCGCGACCGTGCCCCTCCTGCTCGACCGGGGGCTCGCCGTCACGACGCGCGAGCTCGCCGAGGCCGCGTGCGTCGCGGAAGGGACGCTCTTCCGCGTCTTCCCCGACAAGGCGTCGCTCGTCCGGGCGGCGATCGAGCGCGCACTGGACCCGGCGCCGCTCGTCGCGGCGCTCGGGGGCGTGCCGCGTGCGCAGGGAGCGTCCGACCCGTCGACCCTCGTGCGTGTCGTCGTCGGCATCCTGCTGGACCGGGCCCGTGAGGTGTCCGGCCTCGTGTCGCTCGTGCACGCGATGGACCCGGGGGCGCCGCACCCGCACCCCCGGCCGGCCGGGCGGGACCACGTGGAGGCGGTCGTGACCGCGGTCGCGGAGCTGCTCGAGCCCGTCGGTGGGCGGCTCCGACGCGAGCCGGCCGTCTGCGCGCGGCTGCTCGTCGGTCTCGTGCTCGCGGTGGTCGGTCCGCTCGGCCGCGGCTCGGACCTCGACGCCGACGACCTCACCGAGCTGTTCTGCGCCGGGGCCGTCCGTGAGGGGGAGTCGTGCTGATCACGCTGCTGCGCCGGTACCTCGGCGACTACCGGGGGCTCATCACGGCCGTGCTCGTCCTCCAGCTCGTCCAGGCGGTCGCGAACCTCTACCTGCCGAGCCTCAACGCGGACATCATCGACGACGGCGTCACGCAGGGCGACACCGGGGTCGTGCTGCGGCTCGGCGGTGTGATGCTCGCGGTGACGACCGCCCAGGTGCTGTGCGCCGCGGGAGCCGTCTACGCCGGGGCGCGCATCGCGATGGGGGTCGGGCGCGACCTGCGCGCCGCGGTGTTCGACCACGTGCAGACCTTCTCGGCGCAGGAGCTCGGGCGGTTCGGCGCGCCGTCGCTCATCACGCGCACGACCAACGACGTCACCCAGGTCCAGACGGTGCTGTTCATGATCCTCACGATCGTCGTCGCCGCTCCGGTGATCATGGTCGGCGGTGTCGTGATGGCCCTGCGCGAGGACGTGCCGCTCTCGGGCCTGCTCCTCGTCGTCGTGCCCGTCCTCGCGGCCGTCATGGGGTTCGCGATCGTGCGGATGCGGCCGCTGTTCCAGCGCATGCAGCAGCGGATCGACGCCCTCAACCGCGTCCTGCGCGAGCAGGTCGCCGGCATCCGCGTCATCCGCGCCTTCGTGCGGGACGCGCACGAGCGCGAGCGGTTCGCGCGGGCCAACGCGGACGTCATGGAGGTCGGGCTCGGCGTGGGGCGCGTCATGGCGGTGGTCTTCCCGACCGTCATGCTGATCATGAACGTCTCGAGCGTCGCGGTGCTGTGGTTCGGCGGGATGCGCGTCGACGCCGGGTCGATGCAGGTCGGCTCGCTCGTCGCGTTCCTCTCCTACATCATGCAGATCCTCGTGGCCGTCATGATGGCCGTGATGATGTTCATGCTGGTCCCGCGCGCCGAGGTGTCCGCGGGCCGCATCACCGAGGTCCTCGGCACGAGCACCTCGGTCGTCGTCGCGGAACGGCCGGTCACGCGGCTCGAGCGGCGCGCGACCGTCGAGCTGCGCGGCGTCGACTTCGCGTACCCCGGTGCCGAGGAGCCCGTGCTGCGCGGCGTCAGCCTGCTCGCCGAGCCCGGTCGCACGACGGCGATCATCGGGTCGACCGGCTCGGGGAAGACGACCCTGCTGCAGACCGTCCCGCGCCTGTACGACGTGACGGGCGGAGCGGTCCTCGTCGACGGGGTCGACGTGCGCGACCTCGAGCCCGAGACGCTGTGGTCGCGCATCGGGTACGTGCCCCAGCGGCCCTACCTGTTCAGCGGCACGGTCGCGAGCAACCTCACCTACGGCAAGGAGGACGCCGCCGAGGACGAGATGTGGCACGCGCTCGAGGTCGCGCAGGCGGCAGAGTTCGTGCGGGAGATGGGCGGGCTCGACGCGCGCGTCGAGCAGGGCGGGACCAACGTGTCGGGCGGCCAGCGGCAGCGCCTGGCGATCGCGCGGGCCGTCGTCCGCCGGCCCGAGATCTACCTGCTCGACGACTCGTTCTCCGCGCTCGACTACGCGACCGACGCCGCGCTGCGCGCCGCGCTCGTGCCGGAGACGCGCGACGCGACCGTCGTCGTCGTCGCGCAGCGTGTGAGCACGATCCGGCACGCCGACCGGATCGTCGTGCTCGACGAGGGTCGCGTCGTCGGCACGGGAACCCACGCCGAGCTCATGGCGACGAACGACACGTACCGAGAGATCGTCCTGTCGCAGGTGAGCGTGGAGGAGGCGGCGTGAGCGCGCAGCAGACCCGGACGCCCGTCCCCGCCGGCCCCCGACCGCACGGACCCATGGGTCACGGCATGGGCATGCCCGTCGCCAAGCCCATGGACTTCCGCGGGTCGCTGCGCAGGCTGCTCGGCATGCTCCGACCCGAGCGGGCACTGCTCGTCGTCGCCGTGGTGCTGACGGCAGGCACCGTGACGCTGTCGGTGCTGGGGCCCAAGGTGCTCGGCACCGCGACGGACGTCGTCTTCGGCGGCGTCATCGGCCGCCGCCTGCCCGCGGACGTCACGCAGGCGCAGGCGGTCGAGGGGCTGCGGCGCGACGGCGAGGTCGAGCTCGCCGACATGCTCGCGGCCATGGACCACGTGACGCCCGGCCAGGGCGTCGACACGGGCGCACTCCGTGGCGTGCTGCTGACCGTCCTCGCGCTGTACGCCGGGGCGTGGGTGCTCGGCTGGGTCCAGGGCCTGCTGACGACGCACGTGGTCCAGCGCGCGGTGTTCCGGATGCGCGAGGAGGTCGAGGCGAAGCTCTCGCGCCTGCCCCTGCGGCACGTCGACCGCCAGCCGCGCGGCGAGCTGCTCTCGCGCGTCACGAACGACATCGACAACATCGCCCAGACGCTCCAGCAGACGCTCAGCCAGCTCATCCAGGCCGTGCTCATGGTCGTCGGCGTGCTCGGCATGATGCTGTGGATCTCGCCGGTCCTCGCGCTCGTCGCGGTCCTCACGGTCCCGCTCGCAGGGGTCGTGACAGCGGTGATCGCCAAGCGTGCGCAGCCGCAGTTCGTCGCGCAGTGGGCCAGCACCGGGCGCCTCAACAGCCACGTCGAGGAGATGTACTCGGGGCACGCGCTGGTCAAGGTGTTCGGCCGGCAGCAGGACGCGTCCCGCACCTTCCACGCCGAGAACGAGGCGCTGTACGAGGCGTCGTTCCGCGCGAACGCCATCTCGGGGATCATCCACCCCGCGATGATGTTCATCGGCAACCTCGGCTACGTCGTGATCGCCGTCGTCGGTGGCCTCCGGGTCGCCGCGGGCGCCATCAGCCTCGGTGACGTGCAGGCCTTCATCCAGTACTCGCGCCAGTTCACGCAGCCGCTCACCCAGGTCGCGTCGATGATGAACCTGCTGCAGTCGGGCGTCGCGTCGGCCGAGCGCGTCTTCGAGCTGCTCGACGCGCCCGAGCAGTCGCCCGAGCCCATCGACGCGCCGCGGCCGGACCCCGTGCGGGGTCGGGTCGAGCTCGAGCACGTGTCGTTCCGCTACGACGCCGACAAGCCGCTCATCGAGGACCTGTCCCTGTCCGTCGAGCCGGGTCGGACCGTCGCGATCGTCGGACCGACCGGTGCGGGCAAGACGACGCTCGTGAACCTCCTCATGCGGTTCTACGACGTCGACTCCGGTCGCATCCTGCTCGACGGGGTCGACACCGCGACGATGGACCGCGAGACGCTCCGCCGCTCGCTCGGCATGGTCCTGCAGGACACGTGGCTGTTCGGCGGGACGATCGCGGACAACATCGCCTACGGCCGCCCGGGCGCGACGCGCGAGGAGGTGCTGGACGCGGCCCGCGTCACGCACGTCGACCGGTTCGTGCGGACGCTCCCGGACGGGTACGACACCGTGGTCGACGAGGAGGCGGGCAACGTGTCCGCGGGCGAGAAGCAGCTGCTCACCATCGCACGCGCGTTCATCGCCGACCCCGCGATCCTCGTCCTCGACGAGGCGACGTCGTCGGTCGACACGCGCACCGAGGTGCTCGTCCAGCACGCCATGGCCGCCCTGCGCCAGGGGCGCACGTCGTTCGTCATCGCGCACCGCCTGTCGACGATCCGCGACGCCGACCTCATCCTCGTCATGGAGCGCGGGTCGATCGTCGAGCAGGGCACGCACGACGCCCTCGTCGCGGCCGGCGGCGCGTACGCGCGGCTCTACGCGAGCCAGTTCGCGGCGGCCGCGGCGCCGGTCGACTGACGGCTCAGGGTGGGCGCGCAGGCCACGCAGGCGGGTCGGCGAGCCGTGAGACGCCTGCCTCGCGCGGGTGACCGTCAGTCGAGCCGGGACCGGCCGCCCGGTCGCGCTCGCGTCACGCGGCGCAGCCAGAGCAGCACGACGACGCCCGAGGCCACGAGGACCGCGGTCGTCTGCAGCCCCGAGAGCCGGCCGAGCGCCGACAGCGCGAGGACCAGCGTGTAGCCGACGACGGCCGTGAGCCCGAGCCACGCGATCGCGTACAGCGCCTTCTGGCCCATGGTGCTCCTCGCCGGACGGGGGCGGCGCACGTGCGCCTGGAGCCAGACGCTATCCGCCGCGCCGTCGTCGCGCCGCGTCCGGCTCCGCGTCGTGCCCACCGGGAGCACCGCGCGACGCGCGAGGGCGTGCCGCGCCAGGTGCGGGCGTCGGGCAGACTTCCGCCGTGCCCGTCGTCCGCATCACCGACCCCGCCGACCCGCGTCTCGTCGACTACACCGGCCTGACCGACGTCGCGCTGCGCTCGCGCCGCGAGCCGGCCGAGGGCCTGTACATGGCCGAGAGCTCGAAGGTCATCGAGCGTGCGCTGGGGGCGGGGCACCGGCCGCGGTCGTTCCTCATGACCGAGCGCTGGCTGCCCGACCTCGAGCCGCTCCTCGCGGACGTCGTCGCGCGCCACGGGGACCTGCCCGTGTACGTCGGCGAGCGCGACGTCGTCGAGGGTCTCACCGGGTTCCACCTGCACCGCGGCGCGCTCGCGGCCATGCACCGCCCGGCCCCGCGGACCGTCGAGGAGGTGCTCGCGGGAGCACGGCGCGTGGCGGTGCTCGAGGACGTCGTCGACCACACGAACGTGGGCGCGATGTTCCGCAGCGCCGCGGCGCTCGGCGTCGACGCCGTCCTGGTGACGCCGCGCTGCGCCGACCCGCTGTACCGGCGCAGCGTCCGGGTCTCGATGGGCACGGTGTTCCAGGTGCCGTGGACGCGCGTGGACCCATGGCCCGACGGCGTCGCGGAGCTGCGTCGGCTCGGCTTCGTCACGGCGGCGCTCGCGCTGTCCGACGACGCCGTGACGCTCGACGCGCTCGAGGCCGACCCACCGGAGCGGCTCGCGCTCGTGCTCGGCACCGAGGGTCACGGCCTGCACGCGTCGACGGTGGCGGCGGCGGACGTCGTCGTGCGGATCCCGATGGCCGGCGAGGTGGACTCGCTCAACGTCGGGGCGGCGGCCGCCGTCGCGTTCTGGGCGACGCGCGTGCGCTGACCGGCCGGGCCGCCGGTCGGGCGGGTCCGGGCCGGCCGCACGGGGCCGGTGGTCAGGCGATCGCGAGGTCCTCGACGACCTCGGCGCCCGGCATGCGCGCGAGCAGCGGCCCGGGCAGCGCGACCTTGGACCGTCGTACGCCGCTGCCGACGACGACGTGGTCGGTCGCCGCGACGCGGGCGTCGACGAGGACCCGCCAGCCCTCGGGCAGCCCGAGCGGCGTGATGCCGCCGTACTCCATGCCCGAGCCCTCGACGGCACGGTCCATCGGCAGGAACGACGCCTTGCGGACGTCGAGCAGGCGCTTGACCGCGGAGTTGACGTCCGCGCGCGTCGTCGCGAGGACCACGGCCGCGGCGGTGCGCTCGTCGCCCGCGCGTCGGCCCGCGACGACCACGCAGTTCGCGGACGCCGCGAGCGGGAGGTCGTAGGCCGCGGTCAGCGCGGCGGTGTCGGCGAGCGACGGGTCGATCTCGGCGACCAGCACGGAGGCGCGCACCGCGTCGTCGTCGTCGGCCCAGCGTGCCAGGGCGCGCGCGGTCGACGCCGCGAGCAGGTCGGGGCGGTCCAGGGCGGGCGTCCAGTCGAGGCCGGGGAAGGGCATGGCCCCATGGTCACCCGGTCGTCGCCGGTCCGCGCGCGTCGCTCAGAGGGCGAACGTCCCCGTGAGGGTCGCGCGCGCGACCGTGTGGAACAGCGCCTGGAACGCGACGGTCGTCGGTGTGGTGCCCGCGTCGACGTCGAGCGTCGGCACGTCGAGCGCGTGCACGGCGAAGACGTACCGGTGCGCGCGGTCGCCGGGCGGGGGAGCGGCCCCGGTGTAGCCCGGCGTCCCGGCGTCGTTCCGGGTCTGGACCGCGCCGTCGGGCAGCAGGGCGCCGTCGGGTGAGCCGGCCCCGGCGGGCAGCGACGTGGTCGACGCAGGCAGGTTGGCGACCGTCCAGTGCCAGTAGCCCGCGGGCGTCGGCGCGTCGGGGTCGAAGCACGAGACGACGAAGCCCTGCGTGCTCTCGGGGAAGCCGCTCCAGGTCAGGTGCGGCGAGGTGCTGCCCCCGTCGGCGGTGCACGCGGCGGGGACCTCGGCGCCCTCGGTGACGTCCTCGCTGGTGAGGGTGAAGGTCGGGACCCGCGGGAGCAGCGAGTACGGGTCGGGGGCCTCGGGGCGGTCCAGGTCCATGTGTCCTCCGTGGGTGGGGTTGCGGTGGTCCGTGCGGCGTCAGTGTGCTGCCCATCTTCACAAGTGGACGCGGGAGCGCACGTCGTGCCGTGGGACCCGTCGGTCCGCGTGGAGGTGCGCCCCCGACAGGCCCTGGTCCGGGCGGGTGAACGGCGCCGGGCGGGTCACCCGGTGGTGCTGCGGAGGACGTTTGACAGGCCCGTCGTGTCGGCGTTCACTGGCATACTCTCGAACAGGTGTTCGAAGGTCAGCGGTACGGGAGATCGACCTGGCAGAGGGTCGAGCGCTGTCGTGGTGGTCCTGTGAGCGGTGGTCGGAGGTGGGAGCTGTGAGCGTGTCGGCGCCCGCCAGCGGTGCGGTCCACGAGGACCGCGAGGGTCGGGCCGTCGGGCGTCCCGGGCCCGGAGGTGGGCTCGGGGGCGGGCTCGCAGGTGGGGCGGGACGAGCGGAGCTCGCGCGCTCGGTGCTGCGGCTCGCGGAGGAGCGTACCGGCGCGGCCCGGTGGGTCCGCCCGGTCACGCGGACCGCGGAGCCGCGCGCCCGTGCGGTGCCCGAGGACGCCGCACGAGCGGTGCCGCGCGTCCCGGAGGACCCGGAGGCCGTCGCCCGGCTCCTGCCCGTGGCCCCCGGGCTCGACGCGCTGCTGCCGGCCGGTGGCCTCGCACGGGGCTCGACCGTCGTGGTCGACGGGTCGACCTCGCTCGTGCTCGCCCTGCTGGCCCAGGCGTCCGCCGAGGGGGCCTGGGTCGCGCTCGTCGGACTGCCCGACGCCGGTGTGCTCGCCGCGCACCAGCTCGGTCTCGCGCTCGACCGGGTCGCGCTCGTCCCGGCCCCGGGGGCCGACGCCCCCACGGTGGTCGCGGCCCTGCTCGACGGCTTCGACGCGGTCGTCGTGGGGCCCGCCGCCGTGCTCGCCGACGCGGACCGTCGTCGTCTCGCCGCGCGGGCCCGCGAGCGGTCCGCGGTGCTCGTGCCGACGACGCCGTGGCCCGGCGCCCACGTGGTGCTCGACGCCGCCGGCGCACACTGGGAGGGGCTCGGGCGCGGTCACGGCAGGCTGCGCAGCCGACGGCTCACCGTGCGCCGCACGGGACGCGGCGGTGCGGCGCACGGCTCGGTGCACGAGGTCGTCGTCCCGTCCTGCCCGCACCCGTGGCAGGACGACGCGTCGGTCGCGACCTCCGTGAGCGGTGGGGACCTCGTCCTGCTCGAGGACCGGAGGGCGGGATGAGCACGCCCGGACGGGTCGCCGCGGTCTGGGTGCCCGACTGGCCGGTCCTGGCCGCGACGACGGCCGAGGACGTCGCACCGCACGTGCCCGCCGCGGTCCACGACGGTCGGCACGTCACCGCGGTCTCCGCCGTCGCGCGGGCGCAGGGCGTCCGCCGCGGCATGCGGCGTCGGCACGCGCGCGAGACGTGCCCCGGCCTCGCGCTGCTGCCCGCGGACGACGCGCGCGACGTCCGGCTGTTCGAGCCCGTGGTCGTCGCGGTCGAGACGGTCGTGCCCGGCGTCGAGGTCGTCCGCCCCGGCCTGCTCCTGCTCCCGTCGGAGGGTGCCGGGCGGTACCACGGCTCGGAGGACGCGCTCGCGGAGCGGCTCGTCGACGCCGTCGGTGCGGTGGGCTACGAGGCGCAGGTCGGGGTCGCCGACGGCGTGGGCGCGGCCGTCCTCGCGGCGCGCGCCGAGCGCATCCTGCCGCCGCGCTCGGGGCCGGCGTTCCTCGCACCGCTCGGCGTCGGCGAGCTCCGGCACGTCGCCGCGCACGACGGCGCCGACGTGACCCGGCTCGTGGACCTGCTGACGCGGCTCGGGGTGCGGACGCTCGGGGACCTCGCGCAGCTGCCCCGCACGGACGTGACGGCGCGCTTCGGCCCCGTCGGGACGTGGGCGCACCAGGTGGCCTCGGGTCAGGACGACCGGCCCACCGCGCTGCGCCGGCCCGAGGAGGACGTCGCCGTCGAGCAGGTGCTCGACCCGCCCGTCGACCGGATCGAGGGGACCGCCTTCGCTGCGCGCGGCCTCGCCGAGGCGCTGCACGCACGCCTCGTCGAGCGCGGCGCGGGCTGCGGCAGGCTCCAGATCGTCGCGCGCACCGAGGGCGGCGACGAGCTGGTCCGCACGTGGCGTACCGACGCCGCGCTCGGGGGGCTCGCCGTCGCGCGCATCACCGACCGCGTCCGGTGGCAGCTCGAGGGGTGGCTCACGCGCTCGACGGCCGGCGGTCGCCGCCTCGCGACGCACCTGGGGGAGGACCCGGGCCCCTCCGCGCTCGTCCACCTCGCGCTGCGCGCCGAGGAGGTCGTGGCCGTCGGTGCCGAGCAGGGCCGGCTGTGGGGGGACCCGAGCGGCGGCGACCGGCGCGCGCACCGTGCGCTGCACCGCGTCCAGGGGCTGCTCGGGGCGGACTCGGTGCTCGGCGTGGCCGTCCAGGGTGGCCGTGACCTGCGCGACCAGGTCCACGTCGTCCCGTGGGGCGAGGACGTCGCGCCGGCGCGCCCGGCCGATGCGCCCTGGCCGGGTCGCCTGCCACCGCCCGCCCCCGCGACGGTCCTGCAGGAGCCCGAGCCCGCCGCGCTCCTCGGTGCCGACGGTCGGCCGGTGCAGGTCAGCGCCCGGCTCGAGCTCAGCGCCGAGCCCGTGGCGCTGCGCCGTGCGTCGACGACGCACACCGTCCGCGCGTGGGCAGGGCCGTGGCCGGTCGTCCAGCGCTGGTGGGGGCCGGACCCGCAGCGCGCCGTCTACCTCCAGGCGGTCACCGACGACGACGGTCCCGCGGTGCTGCTCGCGCTCCGCGCCGGCGCCTGGGCGGTCGAGGCCCGCTATGACTGACCCGGGTACCGCACCCCGCTACGCCGAGCTGCACGCGCACTCCGCGTTCAGCTTCCTCGACGGCGCGAGCCAGCCCGAGGAGCTCGTGCGCGAGGCGGTCCGGCTCGGCCTGTCCGGTCTCGCGCTCACCGACCACGACGGGCTGTACGGCGTCGTCCGCTTCGCGCAGGCGGCGCGCGACGCCGGGCTGCCGACCGTGTTCGGCGCCGAGCTGCACCTGCCCGCCGCAGGGGGCGTGCTCGACCCTCCCACCGGGACGCCCGACCCGCGCGCGACGCACCTCCTCGTCCTCGCCCGCGGGCCCGAGGGCTACCGCGCGCTGTCCCGCTCGATCGCCGAGGCGCACCTGGCCACGGGTCGCAAGGGTGCGGCGGACCACCGCCTCGAGGCCCTCGCCGAGGCCGCCGACGGCCGGTGGCTCGTGCTCACCGGCTGCCGCAAGGGCGCCGTCCGGCAGGCGCTCGACGGTGTACCTGCACGTCCGGCGGGCACCGGACACCGCGGTCGCGCGACCGCACCGCGCACCCCCGGAACCTGGCGGCTCGACGCCGCCCGTGCCGAGCTCGACACGCTGACCGCGCTGTTCGGACGCGACAACGTCGCGGTGGAGGTGACCGACACCGGCGACCCGTGGGACTCCGAACGGGCCGACGCGCTCGCCGAGCTGGCCCGGCGGGCGGGGCTCCCGCTCGTCGCGACGGGCGGCGTCCACCACGCGCGGCCCGCCGACGCCGACCTCGCCGCGGCGCTCGCGGCCGTGCGGGCCAGGTCGAGCCTCGACGACGTCGACGGCTGGCTCCCGGCGGGCGGGCGTCACCTGCGGTCCGCGGCCGAGATGCTGCGCCGTCACCGGCGGTACCCGCACGCCGTGACGACCGCGGCCGAGCTCGCCGACGAGTGCGCGTTCGACCTCGCGCTCGTCGCGCCACAGCTCCCGCCGTACCCCGTGCCGCCCGGCCACGACGAGGCGAGCTGGCTGCGCGAGCTCGTCCGCCGCGGTGCGCTGGACCGCTACGGACCGCCCGAGGCCGAGCGCGTCCCGGGCGCCTGGGCGCAGGTCGCGCACGAGCTCGACGTCATCGAGACGCTCGGCTTCCCCGGGTACTTCCTCATCGTCCACGACCTCGTGGACTTCTGCCGGCAGCGCGGGATCCTGTGCCAGGGACGCGGCTCGGCCGCCAACTCGGCGGTCTGCTACGCGCTCGGCGTGACCGCGGTCGACGCCGTGCGGCACGGGCTGCTGTTCGAGCGGTTCCTCGCCCCCGAGCGGGACGGCCCGCCCGACATCGACGTCGACATCGAGTCGATGCGCCGCGAGGAGGTCATCCAGTACGTCTACGAGCGGTTCGGCCGCACGCACGCCGCGCAGGTCGCGAACGTCATCTCCTACCGGCCGCGGTCGGCGGTGCGGGACGCCGCACGCGCGCTCGGCTACGACGTCGGCCAGCAGGACGCCTGGAGCAAGAGCATCGAGCGGTGGGGGAGCCTGCGCGGTCCCGAGCCGAGCAGCGGCTGGCACCACCTGACCAAGGCGCCCACGGCGACGGTGCAGGCCGACGCCGCTGCGCCCACCACCGTGTGGGAGAGCTCGGACACGCACGACGTCGTCCCGCGGCACCTGCCACCGTCGGCGACCGACCTCGCCGAGATCCCCGAGGAGGTCATCGACCTCGCGGACCGCATGCTGCGCCTGCCGAGGCACCTCGGGATCCACTCGGGCGGCATGGTCCTGTGCGACCGCCCGGTCATCGAGGTGTGCCCCGTCGAGTGGGCGCGCATGCCCGGCCGCACGGTCCTGCAGTGGGACAAGGACGACTGCGCCGACGCGGGCCTGGTCAAGTTCGACCTGCTGGGCCTCGGCATGCTCTCGGCCCTGCGGATCGGGTTCGAGCTCGTCGCGCAGCACGAGGGCGTGGACCTCGGGCTGCACTCGCTGCCGCAGGAGGACCCCGCGGTCTACGACCTGCTGTGCGCCGCGGACACGGTCGGCGTGTTCCAGGTCGAGTCGCGCGCGCAGATGGCGACCCTCCCGCGCCTGCAGCCGCGGTGCTTCTACGACATCGTCGTCGAGGTCGCGCTCATCCGTCCCGGTCCCATCCAGGGCGGCTCGGTCCACCCGTACATCAACCGCGTGCGCGGTCGTGAGCCCGTCACGTACCTGCACCCGCTGCTGGAGAAGTCCCTCGGCAAGACGAAGGGCGTGCCCCTGTTCCAGGAGCAGCTCATGCAGATGGCGATCGACGTCGCCGGGTTCAGCGGCGCCGAGGCCGACCAGCTGCGCCGCGCGATGGGTTCCAAGCGGTCGACCGAGCGGATGGAGGCGCTGCGCGGCCGCCTCATGTCCGGCATGGCCGAGCGCGGCATCACGCCCGAGGTGCGCGAGCAGGTCTACGACAAGCTCAAGGCGTTCGCGGACTTCGGCTTCCCCGAGTCGCACGCCTTCTCCTTCGCCTACCTCGTGTACGCGAGCTCCTGGCTCAAGGTGCACCACCCGGCGGCGTTCTACGCGGGGCTGCTCGCGGCGCAGCCCATGGGCTTCTACTCACCGCAGTCGCTCGTCGCCGACGCGCGCCACCACGGCGTGACCGCGCTGCACCCCGACGTCAACGCGTCGGGCGTCCAGGCGGGGCTCGAGCGCCTGCCCGACGGGCACGCCGCACCTCCCGGCCGGCCGGCGCCCGTCGAGCCCTCGGGGCGGTGGGGGCCACCGGCCGACCTCGGGCTCGCGGTCCGCCTCGGGCTCGCGTCGGTGCGGGGGATCGGCGAGGACCTCGCGGGGGCGGTCGTCGCCGAGCGTGACGCGAACGGTCCGTTCACCGGGCTGCGGGACCTCGTCCGTCGGGTCCGCCTGACGACGCCTCAGCTCGAGTCCCTCGCGACCGCGGGTGCGCTCGGGTCGCTCGACGTCGACCGGCGCGAGGGCCTGTGGGCGGCCGGTGCGCTCGCGCAGGAGGGCCCCGACACGCTGCCCGGGGTGTCCGTCGGGGTCGAGGCCCCGACGCTGCCCGGCATGAGCCAGGTCGAGCTCGCGATCGCCGACGTGTGGGCGACCGGGGTGTCACCCGACTCCTACCCGACGCAGTACGTCCGGGACGGCCTCGACGCCGCGGGCGTGCTCCGGGTCGCCCACGCGATGGCGCACGAGGCAGAACGGCGGGTCGCGGTCGCCGGCGTCGTCACCCACCGTCAGCGTCCGGGCACCGCGCAGGGGGTGACGTTCCTGTCGCTCGAGGACGAGACGGGTCTGATCAACGTCGTGTGCACGGCCGGGCTGTGGCGGCGGTTCCGCACCGTCGCCCGGTCCTCGCCGGCGCTCGTCGTCCGCGGGCGGCTCGAACGCGCCGACGGCGCGACGAACCTGCTCGCCGAGCACCTCGCACCGCTGTCCCTGCGGGTCCCGACGGCGTCGCGCGACTTCCGGTGAGCCCGACCCGCGGCCCGGAGACCCGCCGGTCAGACCGTCCGGGGCTCCTCCGTGACCTCGGACGTCGGCTCGACCTCCGGTTCGGGCTCGCCGTCGAAGTCCGTCGGGGGGTCGGTGTGCCGCAGCCGCGAGAACACCGCCCACGCGACCGCGACGAGCGGGACCGCGATCACCGCCCCGAGGATCCCCGCCACGAGCGTGCCCGCCGTGACCGACAGTGCGACGGCGACCGGGTGCAGCGACACCTGCTTGCCCATCACGAGCGGCGTGAGCACGTGCCCCTCGAACTGCCCGATGAGCGCGATGCCCAGGCCCACGACCAGCGCGTCGACGACGCCGTTCGCCGCGAGGGCGACGACCATCGCGATCGCCATCGCGACCGGCGCGCCGATGAGGGGGATGAAGGCGCCGATGAAGACGAGCACGGCGAGCGGCGCCGCGAGCGGGACCCCGACGAGCACGAGGATGATCGCGGCGAGCACGCCGTCGGCGGCCGCGACGATGAACGTGCCGCGCGTGTAGCCCGAGAACGTGTACCAGGCGATCTCGCCGCCCTCGTGCCAGGACTCGCGCACGCGCAGCGGGAGCTGGTTGAGGAACCAGTGCCACATGTCGGTGCCGCGGGTCAGGAAGAACACCGTGCAGAACGTGGCGAGCGCGAGCGCGGTGAAGACGAGGGCCACCGAGCCCGCGCTCGACAGCGCCTGGCTCGCGACGGCGGCGCTGTTGTCCTCGAGCCACTGCTGCCCCGTCTCGAGCCACTGCTGCACGTCGTCGTTCGTCACCGTGAGGTGCAGAGGGCTGTCCTCGAGGAACGTGAGGATCGTCGCGATGCCGTCGTTGAACCGGTCCCCGAGCGTCGACCACTGCCCGGCGACGGACACGCCCACGTACGTGAAGACGCCCGCGACCGCGAGCAGCGCGACGACCAGCGAGATCGTCGTCGCCAGGCCGCGCGGCATGATCCGCGCGAGGAGGTTCACCAGGGGACGCAGCACCGCAGTGAAGACGAACGCGAGAAACACGGAGATGAAGACGAGCAGGATCCGCGACGTCGCCCAGAACACCAGCGCGACCGCGGCGACGACGACGAGCGTCCGCCACGACCAGGCCGCCACGACCCGCAGCCAGTGCGGCGCGTTCTCCTCGTAGCCCACGACGGACGGGTTGCGCCGCGCGCCGGCGACCTTCTTGGCCGCAGGCCCGGCGGCCGTCAGGTGCTTGACGGAGAACCGGCTGCGCTCGCTCGGCTCGGTGGACGTCGTCACGTCCCGCTCCGTCATCGCGCACCCCTCCAGGTCGGGCGTCCGAGCGCCCCACCTCGCAGTCTGCCGCAGACGGACGATGCAGGAGTGGTCGAAACTCCGTGCTATGTTTGGCGCCGCGCTCAGGGGTTCGGACGGTTCACACCGGTCGGATCCAGGGGCCGAGCAGTACCACCTGTCCGGGTGGCGGAATGGCAGACGCGCTAGCTTGAGGTGCTAGTGCCCGTATAGGGCGTGGGGGTTCAAGTCCCCCTCCGGACACTCGTTGAGACAGCGACGACGAAGGCCCCCGACCCATGGTCGGGGGCCTTCGTCGTCATCCCGCGTGCCGTCGGTGCGCCCGGCCGGACACGCCATTCCGCCGGGTGAGCCCGTGACAAAGGTCTCAGGCGCCAGCGCCCCGTCGTTCCTAGCGTGGAGCACACGGAGCGCCTCGCACGACGAGCGCCCCGGTGGACCGCACGATCGGGCAACGGTGCCCGACGGACGTCGAGCAGGAGGCAGCCATGTCCACCACGACCGCCCGCAAGGGCACGAGCACGAGCAGCACCACCGTCTTCCAGGAGCAAGTCGTGACCCGAGCCGGCGCGCGCTACGCGCTCGCGTTCGGCCGCATCGTCATCGGCTGGGTCTTCCTCTGGGCCTTCGTCGACAAGCTCTTCGGTCTCGGGTACGCGACGCCCGCCGAGCGCGCGTGGCTCAACGGCGGCACCCCCGCCCAGGGGTACATCGGCGGCGCGGAGGGGCCGTTCGCAGGCTTCTTCCAGTCGACGTTCCAGAACGCCTTCGGTGACGTCCTGTTCATGGCCGGGCTCCTGGGCATCGGGCTGGCCATGATGCTCGGCATCGGGCTCAAGGTGGCCGCGGTCACGGGCACCCTGCTCATGGTCTTCATGTGGATGACCCAGATCCCGTGGGTCCTCGGCGGCACCAACCCGATCACCACGTCGCACTGGGTCGAGGCGGCGCTCCTCATCATCGCGGCGGCGACGCTCGCCGGGGACACCGCGGGGCTCGGCCGGCAGTGGGGGCGCGTGGTCGGGAACAGCTGGCTCCGCTGACCGGGTCGAGGCCGGTCGGCTCGTGACGGCGCAGCCCGGACGTCCGGGTCTGCGCCGTCGTCGTCACGGCACGACGACGCGCGACGCGTACCGGTTGGCCTGGTGGGCCCGGAAGAGGGTCTTGACGGACCGGTGCCCGAAGCCGGAGTACCACCGGTGCGCGAGCTCGGCCGCGGCACGCAGCTCGGGAGGTGGCAGGTAGAGGCGCCCCACGCGGCCCGTCGGCTCGAGCGCGTAGACGACCGACACGCGCGCCGCCGCCGCGCCCTCGACGCAGGCGAGGTGGTCGCGGTGCTCGTCGGTCGGGTGGGCGGCGACGACGACCGCGCTCACCCCGAGCTGCACGATCGCGTCGCGGACGGGTTCCGGTGTCACACCGCCGTCGGGCAGGCCGAGGCGGACGATGCGGCCCTGGCCTCCCGTGAGCGCGGACCATGCGCCGGCCTGCTCGGCGCGCCGGTACTCCTGCTCGAACTCGGGGCTCCACCCGAGCTTCCGCGCAGCCTTGGACGCCCCGCCGTCGCTCGCGCAGAGCAGCGTCAGCCGGTCCCCGCGCTGGCGGCAGTGCAGGACGTACGCGGCCAGCCGCAGCGTCTCGTCGTCGGGGTGAGGGCTGAGCACCACGGTATGACGAGACACGAACAAGGTGTAACAAAACGGACATCGTGTCTCAAGGGACCGGGCGCGGTTTCACCCGCACGAGAACGCCGCGAGGGCCGGCTGCGACGCACCTCGCCGCCCTGGCTCAGCCTCCGGTGAACCTCGGCGTCCGCTTCTGCTGGAACGCGACGAACCCCTCGGCGTAGTCGTGCGTGCGCGACGCCGCGCCCTGGGCGCGCGCCTCGGCGTCGAGCAGGGCGGGCGACGAGCCGCGCAGCTCGCGGAGGGTGCCCACGATGCGCTTCGACTCGACGAACGCCGCCGTGGGCCCGTCGGCGACGCTCGCGACGAGTGCACGGGCCCGGTCCAGGAGCTCGTCGTCGTCGACCGCGCGGCTCACGAGCCCCACCCGGGCGGCCTCCTCGCCGTCGAGCAGCTCTCCGGTCAGGATGAGGTCCATCGCCCGGTGCGCGCCGAGGCGGTCGACCAGGAGAGCGTGCCCGCCGGAGTCGAGCACCGCGCCGATGCGCGCGAACGGTGAGCCGACGCGCGCGCTGCGGCCCGCGTAGACGACGTCGGCCGCGGCCATGAGCCCGAGCCCGATGCCCAGCGCCGCGCCCTGGACCGCGGCGACGACGGGGACCGGCACCGCGCGCACCGCGGCGAGCGCAGGGTGGACCAGGTCCGCCAGGAACGACTCGGCCTCGTCGGTCGTCGGGTCCACCCCCGCGATGTCGCGGCCCGCGCAGAAGGCACGGCCCTCACCGCGCAGGAGGACGGCGCGCAGGCCGCGCCGGCCCGCGAGCTCCTCGAAGACGGTCCGGAGCGCCCGCAGCGCCGCGGCGTCCAGCGTGTTCAGGCGTGCGGGGCGGTCGAGCACGACCTCCGCGAGCGTGTCCGAGCCGGTCACCCGGATGCCTGCCTGCGCGTGGTCGTCCTGCTCCTCGGGCGCCGACGCGCCGGCGCCCACGCCGTCCCGGGCGCCCACGGGCCCGCTCACCGGTCCCACTCCTTCGCCACGAGCGTGAGCACGTCGTACGTCGCGACGGCCTCGCCGTCCTGGTTGACCACCTCCGCGTCCCACACGACCTCGCCGTAGTCGGCGTCGACGCGCGGCGAGATGCGCTTGACGGTCAGGCGCACGGTGAGCGCGTCGCCCGGGTAGACCGGCGTGAGGAAGCGCAGGTGCTCGAGGCCGTAGTTCGCGAGGACCGGCCCGGGCTCGGGGGAGACGAAGAGCCCCGCGGCGAGCGACACCACGAAGTACCCGTGGGCGACGCGACCCTCGAAGAACGGGTTCGCGGCCGCGGCGACCTCGTCGGTGTGCGCATAGAAGCGGTCGCCCGACAGGTCCGCGAACCGGTCGACGTCCTCGAGGGTCACCGTCCGCGGGCCGCCCGTCACGGTGTCGCCCACCTCGAGCTCCGCGAGGCTCTTGCGGAACGGGTGCGTGCCGCCCTCCCGGCGGGGTGCGCCCGTGACCCAGGTTCCCGTGACGGCCGAGAGCGCACGCGGTGAGCCCTGCACCGCCGTCCGCTGCATGAAGTGCAGCACCGAGCGGATCCCGCCGAGCTCCTCGCCGCCGCCCGCGCGACCGGGACCGCCGTGCACGAGCTGCGGGAGCGGCGAGCCGTGGCCCGTGGACTCGGCGGCGGACTCCTGGTCGAGGACGAGGACGCGTCCGTGCCACGGCGCGACGCCGAGCACGACGTCGCGGACCACGTCGGGGTCGGCGGACACGACGGAGCCCACGAGGCTGCCGCGGCCCCGCGCTGCGAGGTCGACAGCGTGCTCGGTGTCGCGGTAGCCGACGACCGTCGACACGGGCCCGAACACCTCGATCTCGTGGGACTCGCTGCGCGACGGGTCGTCGGCGAGCAGCAGGAGCGGCGGGAGGAACGCGCCGCGCGTCGGGTCGGCGTCGACGACGTCGAACCGGTCGGGGTCGCCGACCACGAGCCGCGCGCCGCGGCGCAGGCGGTCCAGGTCCTCCCGCACCACGGCGCGGTGGTCGAGGCCGACGAGCGCCCCCATGGTGACCTCGTCGGACGTCGGGTTGCCCACGCGAACCCTCGCGCGGACGCGCTCGTCGACGGCTGCGACGACGTCGGGCACGAGGCGCTCGGGCACGAGGGCGCGGCGGATCGCGGTGCACTTCTGGCCCGCCTTGGCGGTCATCTCGGCGACGAGCTGGCGCACGAAGAGGTCCATCTCGGGGCTGCCCGGCTCGACGTCGACGCCGAGCAACGAGAAGTTGAGCGAGTCCGCCTCGGACGTGAACCGCACGCCGCGGTGCTGGACAGCGGGATGGCCGCGCAGCAGCGCCGCGGTCGCCGCGGAGCCCGTGAACGCCACGGTGTCCTGCTCCGCGAGCAGGTCGAGCAGGCCGCGCGTACCTCCGACGACGAGCTGGAGGCTGCCCTCGGGCAGCAGCCCGGACGCGACGACCTCCTCGACCACCGCGGCCGAGAGGTAGGCGGTCTGGGCGGCCGGCTTCACGACGGTGGGCACACCCGCGAGGAATGCGGGCGCGAGCTTCTCGAGCATGCCCCACACCGGGAAGTTGAACGCGTTGACCTGCAGCGCGACGCCCCGGCGCGAGGTGTGCAGGTGCTGCCCGACGAACGCGCCGGAGCGCCCGAGGCGCTCGACCGGGCCGTCGACCAGCACGTGCGCGTTCGGCAGCTCGCGCCGGCCCTTGCCCGCGTAGCTGAAGAGCACGCCGATGCCGCCGTCGACGTCGACCAGCGAGTCGCGCCGTGTCGCACCCGTCCACGCCGAGAGCTCGTAGAGGTGGTCGCGGCGCGCGTTGAGGTGGAGCGCGAGGTTCTTCAGCGCGAGCGCCCGCTCGTGGAACGTGAGCGCGCGCAGCGCCGGACCGCCGACCGAGCGCGCGTGGTCGAGCACGGGCACGAGGTCGATCGGGTCGGTCCCGACGACGGCCACCTGCTCCGACGTCGCGGCGTGCAGGAGCGGCGCCGTCGGTCCGGACGGCGCCTGCCAGCGCCCGGCGACGTAGCTGCGGACGGTCATGCTGCTGACGGCGGTGCTCACGACGGTGCTCCTCGGCTCGTGCCGCCCGCGGGACGGGTGGCACGCGTTCGTATGCTCGGCGGATGGACGACGACGTGCTGCGCAGCGCTCACCCGGGCCTCGGCCTCGGCGACCTCGACCGGAAGATGGGCGTGCGGGTGCTCGAGGCCTCGCCCGAGCGCGTCGTCGCGACCATGCCGGTCGCCACGAACACGCAGTCCTTCGGGCTGCTGCACGGCGGGGCGACCGCCGCGCTCGCCGAGGCCGTGGGGTCCTGGGCCGCGGTCATCCACGCCGGGCCGGGGCGGACGGTCGTCGGCGTGGACCTCAGCGCGACGCACCACCGCAGCGCGCGTGAGGGCGTCGTGACGGCGACCGCGGACGCGCTGCACCGCGGGTCGCGCGTCGCGACGTACGAGGTCGTCGTGCGCGACGAGCAGGGCCGGCGTCTGTGCACGGCGCGCATGACGTCGCTCATCCTCGACCCGCGTCCGTCGGGTGCCCCTCCTGAGGTGCCCGGTCCCGAGGGCTGACCCCGTCCGCGCGGCGACGCTCGCGGTCACGCAGGAACGCGCCCATGCGCTCTCGCTTCTCGGGGTCCTCGAAGAGGAGTGCCTGCGCGACCTGGTCGAAGGCAGTCGTCGCGGGCCGGTGCGCGCGCAGTGCGGCCTTGGTGAGCTCGAGCGCCCGCCACGACCGTGACGCGATCCGCTCGGCGAGCGCGACCGCCTCGTCGAGCAGCGCCCCCGCGGGGTGGACCGCGTCGAGGAGCCCCGCGCGGAGCGCGGCGTCGGCGTCGAGCACCTCGCCCGTGTAGAGCATCCGGCGCGCGGTCTGCAGGCCGACGACCTGGGGGAGCCGCCAGTGCGCGCCCGCCCCGGCGATGATGCCGAGGCTCGGCTCGGGCTGCGCGAACCGGGCCCGTGGGGAGCCGATCCGCAGGTCGCACGCGAGCGCGAGCTCGCACCCGCCGCCGAGCGCCGGACCGTCGACGACGGCGACCGAGGGCCACGGATGCGCCTCGACCCGGTCCATGAGCCCGGAGTTGATCCCGCGCAGCGCCGCCGCGGCGTCACGCTCGAGGAGCTCGGCGATGTCGGCGCCCGCAGCGAACACCCCGGGCGTCGTCGAGTGCACGACGAGCACGCACGGCTCGCGACGCGCGTCGTCGAGCGCCGCGTGCAGCGCGGTGACCGTCGCCTCGTCGAGCGCGTTGCGCTTGACCGGCCGGTCGAGCCCGACGAGCAGGGCGGGCCCGCGACGCGCGACGACGACGCCGTGCGCGGGCCGGTCCCTCGCGGTCACCGGTCGTAGTCCACGGTCACGTGGTCCGTCACCGGGTGCGACTGGCACGTCAGGACCATGCCGCGCGCGACCTCGTCGGGTTCGAGCGCCCAGTTGCCGTCCATCTCGACCGCCCCCTCCAGGACGCGCGCGCGGCACGTCCCGCAGACGCCGTTGGTGCACGCGAACGGCGCGTCGGCACGGACCCGCAGGACGGCGTCGAGCACCGACTCGCCGTCGCGCGGCACGGTGACGGTCGTGGACCGGCCGTCGAGGACCGCGGTCACCGTGGACCCCGGGGCCGCGCGGTCGGGTGCCGCGGGCCGGCGCCGGACGGGGGCCGCGCCGACGTGGAACAGCTCGCGGTGGACGTGCGCGGGGTCGACGCCCCGGTCCAGCAGCGTCGACCGGACCGCGTCGGTGAGGCCCAGCGGGCCGCACAGGAACCACTCGTCGACGTCGTCGACCGGCAGGACGGTGTCGAGGATCCGGTGCATCCGGTCGGTGTCGAGGCGGCCCGACAGCAGCTCGAGGTCGGGGCCCTCCTCGCGCAGCACGTGGAGCAGCTGGAACCGGTCGGGGTAGGTGTTCTTCAGCGCCTCGAGGTCCTCGAGGAACATGATCGTGCCGGGTCGGCGGTTGGCGAGCACGAGCGCCGCGGTGCTCAGGGGCTCGACCGCGAGCGCGGTGGCCAGGATCGACAGCACCGGTGTGACGCCCGAGCCCGCGGCGACCGCGACGTACCGCCGCGCGTGCGTGGGGTCGAGGTCGGGGGAGAACGTGCCCGACGGCGTCATGACGTCGAGCTCGTCGCCGGCGGCGAGGTGATCGGTCGCGTACCCGGAGAACACGCCGTCGGGGACGCGTCGCACGCCGATCCGCAGGACGTCGCCCGTGGCCGGTGCGCACACCGAGTACGTGCGCCGCACGTCCCCCGCGAGGCCCGGCGCGCGCACCGTGAGGTGCTGGCCGGCGCGGAACCGGAACTCGTCGCGCAGGTGCGCCGGGACGTCGAGCGTGACGGCGACGGCGTCGTCGGTCAGGCGGTCGACGGCGGCGACCCGCAGGCGGTGGAAGACGGCGTGCCGCCGGGCCGTGGTCTCGGGGGCGGTCGTCATCGGAGCACCTTGAAGGAGTCGAACGGCTCGCCGCAGTCGCGGCACGACCACAGCGCCTTGCACGGTGTGGACCCGAAGCGGCTGATCTCGCGCGTGCGCAGCGACCCGCACCGCGGGCAGCGCGCGGTCAGGGCGAGCGGCACGGCGGTGACGGGCCCGCCGACGGCCCGGGTCCCGTCGGGCGGGGCGATCCCGAACGCGCGGAGCTTCGCGCGCCCCGACTCGGTGATCCAGTCGGTCGTCCACGCGGGCGCGAGCACCGTGCGGACGACGACGCGTCCGGCGCCGGCGCCGGCGAGGGCGCGCTCGACGTCGGCCGCGATGACCTCGGTCGCGGGGCACCCCGTGTACGTCGGCGTCAGCACCACCTCGACGGCGCCGTCGTCGGACACCGTGACGCCCCGCACGATCCCGAGGTCGTCGAGCGTCACGACCGGGATCTCCGGGTCGGGGACCGAGCCGGCCACGGCGCGCAGGCGCGCGACGTCAGGCACGGCACGCGTCGCGGTCACCAGCGCGCCCCGGGGTGCGCGCGGTGCAGGTGCTGCATCTCGGGCAGCAGGTGACCGAGGTGCTCGGTGTGCAGGCCGCGACGTCCGCCGCGCGCGTGCCACGTCGGGCTCGGCACCGTCAGCGTCGCGCGCGCCACGACGTCCTCCACGTACGCCGACCACGGGGCGCGCAACGACGGCGGGTCCACCGCCACGCCGGCGAGGTGCGCCGCGACGTCGTCGGCCGCGAACAGCTCGTCGACGTACGGCCACACGCGGTCCAGGCCCGCCTGCATCCGGCGGTGCCCCTCGTCCGTGCCGTCGCCGAGGCGCAGCACCCAGTGCGTCGCGTGGTCGCGGTGGTACGCGGCCTCCTTGACGGCCTTCCCGGCGAGGCCCGACAGCACCGGGTCCGCGCTGTCGCGCAGGGCCGACCACAGCTCGCACTGGTACGCGGAGAAGACGAGCTGGCGTGCCGTCGTCACGGCGAAGTCGCCGTTCGGGATCTCGACGAGGCACACGTTGCGGAAGTCGCGCTCGTCGCGGCCGAATGCGAGCGCGTCCTCGTCGCGCCCGGCGCCCTCGAGCTCGCCCGCACGTGTCAGGAGAACCCGCGCCTGCCCGAGCAGGTCGAGCGCGATGTTCGCGAGCGCGACGTCCTCCTCGATCTGCGGGGCACGGGTGATCCACTCGCCCAGCCGCTGCGCGAGCACGAGCGCGTCGTCGCCCAGGCCGAGGAGGTAGGCGACGAGGGGTTCCGTCGTCGAGGTCCCGCCGGGAGCGGGCCCGGCAGCCGCCGCGGGTGTGCTCACAGGTGCTCGACCCCCTCGGGGACCTCGTAGAACGTCGGGTGGCGGTAGGCCTTGTCCATCGCGGGGTCGAAGAACGGGTCCTGCTCGTCGGGCGTCGTCGCGAGGACCTGGGACGACGGCACGACCCACAGCGACACGCCCTCGCCGCGGCGCGTGTAGACGTCGCGTGCGTTCCGCAGGGCCATCGCGCCATCGGGCGCGTGCAGGCTGCCCACGTGCTGGTGCGACAGCCCCCTGCGTGACCGGACGAAGACCTCCCACAGCGGCCAGCCGTGCGGGGTGCGGGGCGTCCCGGTCGCGCGCGACACCTCGGGCACCCCGGGCGCGCGGGGCGTCGTCGCGCTCATGCGGCGGCCGTCGCGCGCGTCGTGTCGGCGTGCTTGGCGGCGTACGCCTCGGCGGAGTCGCGCACCCAGGCGCCGTCCTCGTGCGCCGTGCGGCGCCGCTCGACGCGCTGCGCGTTGCACGGCCCGTCGCCCCGGATGACCCGGTCCAGCTCGTCCCAGTCGACCGCCCCGAAGCGCCAGTGCCCGGACCTCTCGTCCCAGCGCAGGTCCGGGTCGGGCAGCGTGAGGCCGAGCGCCTGGGCCTGCGGCACGGTCATGTCGACGAAGCGCTGCCGCAGCTCGTCGTTGCCGAACCGCTTGATGCCCCACGCGGCGGACTGCGCCGAGTGGGTCGAGGCCGCGTCCGGGGGGCCGAACATCATGAGCGAGGGCCACCAGAACCGGTTCACGGCGTCCTGGGCCATCGCCTTCTGGGCGGGTGTGCCGTGCGAGAGCGTGTGGAGGATCTCGAAGCCCTGCCGCTGGTGGAAGGACTCCTCCTTGCAGATCCGCACCATCGCGCGCCCGTAGGGCCCGTACGAGCACCGGCAGAGCGGGACCTGGTTCATGATCGCGGCGCCGTCGACGAGCCAGCCGATCGCACCCATGTCCGCCCACGTGAGCGTGGGGTAGTTGAAGATCGACGAGTACTTCTGCCGTCCCGTGTGGAGCAGGTCGAGCAGGTCCTCGCGGTCGATGCCCAGCGTCTCCGCCGCCGAGTAGAGGTAGAGCCCGTGGCCCGCCTCGTCCTGGACCTTCGCGATGAGGATGGCCTTGCGGCGCAGGCTCGGCGCGCGCGTGATCCAGTTGCCCTCGGGCTGCATGCCGATGATCTCGGAGTGTGCGTGCTGCGCGATCTGCCGGACGAGGGTCCGTCGGTAGCCCTCGGGCATCCAGTCGCGCGGCTCGATGCGGACCTCGTCGGCGATCATCGCCTCGAAGCGTCGCTCGAGCTCCGCCTCGGCGGTGGGTGCGCTCCGGCTCTCGCTCCGGGTCTCGCTCAGGGCGTCGTCGTGCACGGGACCTCCGTCCCCGGCGGCGGCACTGCCGACCGGAATTGCCGAACGAACGTTCGTTAACGATGTTAGGGCAGACTGATGACGTGTCAATGACGGAGCGCGGGTCCGGCCCGCCCGCGGCGCGGCGCGGCCGTCCGGCCCGGTACACGCCGGACGACCTGCTCGCCGTCGTCGCGCAGGTCTTCCTCGAGCGCGGGTACGACGCCGCGAGCATGGCCGACCTCGCGCGGGCCAGCGGCCTGACGAAGTCGGCGTTCTACCACCACGTGAGCGGCAAGGAGCAGCTGCTGCGCCTCGCGGTGAACCGTGCGCTCGACGCGCTCGAGGGCGTCTTCGACGAGGAGGCGTCCGACGACGACGCGGTCGTGCGCCTCGAGCGCGTGCTGCGGCGCACGACCGAGGTGCTGCTGGCCGAGCTGCCCTACGTGACGCTCCTGCTGCGCCTGCGCGGCAACACCGAGGTCGAGCGCGAGGCCGTGGTGCGCCGCCGCTCCTTCGACACGCGCCTCGCGCTGGTGGTCCGCGAGGCCATGGACGACGGCCGGATCCGTGCCGACCTCGACCCGCGCCTGGTCACCCGGCTCCTGTTCGGCATGGTCAACTCCGTGGCCGAGTGGTACCGGCCGGGTGCGACGCGCGACGCGGCGTCCGGCGCCCAGGTGGTCCACGCGGTCGTCGAGCTCGCGCTCGACGGCCTGCGCGCCGACCGCGGCGAGAGTGACGTCCGTCACGAGAACGTGCATCCGCCGAGCCGCTCCGGGCCGTAGTGGAGGTGAGGGCCGGGACGACCCGGTCCTCCGGACCACACCTGGAGGCCCCCATGCTCAGGAAGATCGCCATCGCGACCGCTGCCGCCGCCCTCGGTGCCGGGCTGCTCGCGGCCCCCGCCGCCGCCGCTCCGCCCGCCGACGCCGGCGCCAAGGGCGCGTGCGTCCAGGCCGGGATCGGGACGCTCAAGGACCTCGGCCTCCTGCAGGCCGCGGCGCAGCAGCAGATCGACTACTCGACGCTCGCCGACCCCGTGGCGGGCCCGATCTTCGCCGACCTGCCCGAGGGCAGCTTCCTCTCGCTGGGCCAGGTCGTGAAGCTGCACACGAGCTCGCCCGAGCTGTTCGCCTGGTGCCGCTGACGACACGAGGCGCGTAGCCGACGGCGCGCGTGGTCCTGCCCGGGCCACGCGCGCCGTCACGGCCCCGGCCGTGCCGTCACACGGCCTCGAGCAGGAGCGCGACGCCCTGGCCCACCCCCACGCACATCGTCGCGACCGCGCGCCGCGCCCCCGAGGAGCGCCGGTCCGCGAGCTCGACGGCGGCCGTGAGGGCGAGCCGCGCCCCGCTCATCCCGAGCGGGTGCCCCAGCGCGATCGCGCCGCCGTTCGGGTTGACGTGCTCGGCGTCGTCGGGCAGCCCGAGCTCGCGCAGCACCGCGAGCGCCTGCGCCGCGAACGCCTCGTTGAGCTCGACCAGGTCGACGTCGGCCAGGGTGATCGCCGCGCGCTCCAGGAGCCGCCGCGTCGCGGGGACGGGCCCGATGCCCATCGTCCTGGGCGGCACGCCGACGCTCGTCATGGCCGTCACGCGCGCGAGCGGCGTCAGCCCGAAGCGCTCGACCGCGCGGCCGGAGGCGACGAGCACCGCGCACGCGCCGTCGTTGACGCCCGACGCGTTGCCGGCGGTGACGGTCCCGCCCGGCAGCAGCGGCCGGAGTGCCGCGAGGGCCTCGAGCGAGGTCCGTCTCGGGTGCTCGTCGACGTCGACGACAGCGTCGCCGTGACGACCCGGCGCCCGGACGGCGACGACCTCGCGCGCGAGCCGGCCGCTGTCGCGCGCGGCCGCGACGCGCTGCTGCGAGCGCAGCGCGAACGCGTCCTGGTCCGCTCGTGTGATCCCGCGCTCGCGCGCCACGTGCTCGGCCGTCTCGGGCATCGAGTCGGTCCCGTACAGCTCGCGCATGCGCGGGTTGACCAGGCGCCACCCGATCGTCGTGTCGGTCATCTCCGCCTCGCGCGACCACGCGGTGGCGGCCTTGGGCACGACGAACGGGGCGCGGCTCATGCTCTCGACGCCCCCGGCGACCACGAGGTCGGCGTCGCCGGCGCGGATCGCGCGCGCCGCGGTGCCGACCGCGTCCAGGCCCGACGCGCACAGCCGGTTCACGGTCGCACCCGGGACGCCGACGGGCAGGCCCGCGAGGAGCGCGGCCATGCGCGCGACGTTCCGGTTGTCCTCGCCGGCCTGGTTCGCGCAGCCCAGCACGACGTCGTCGACCGCGTCCCAGTCGACCGACGCGTGACGATCCACGAGCGTGCGGACGACGTGGGCGGCGAGGTCGTCGGGACGGACCGGCGCCAGTGCGCCCCCGTACCGGCCGATCGGCGTGCGCACGCCGTCGACGAGGAAGGCCTCGGTCACGCCCGCCCCCCGTCCGTCGCCGGGGTGGTGGGCGACGTCGCCGCCGGCGGGCTCGTCGAGCCCGCCGTCAGGAGCGGGCGACCCAACGAGCGGCTCCGACCGCGGTACTCGGCGATCACGGTCCCGTCGGCACGCGTCACGGTGACGTCGTACACGCCGCTGCGACCGCGGCGCACGCGCCTCGCGGCGTCGGCCGTCAGGTCGTCGTCCAGCACGGCGGGCTCGACGAACACGATGTCGAAGCCCGCCGCGACCGTGACCTCGTCCTCGGTGTTGCACGCGAAGGCGAACGCGCTGTCCGCGAGGGCCGCGAGGTAGCCGCCGTGGCACGTGCCGTGCCCGTTGAGCATGTCGCCCGTGACGCGCATCGTCACGCGGGCCGTCCCGGGGCCGACGTCGGCGAGGCGCATGCCGAGCCGCCTGCTCGCGGGGTCCGCCGCCCACATCGCCTCCGCGCAGCGGCGGGCGAGCGCGTGCGCGTCCGGGGGACCCGCGTCCGTGCCCGCGCCTGCGTCCGTGCCCATCCCGGTGCCGGTCCCCGTGCCCGTGCTCGTGCCTGTGCTCGTGCTCGTGCTCGTGCCTGTGCTCGTCGCCCCGCTCACGCGACCGCCTCCCGTCGTCCGTGCAGGGACGCCCCCGCCGCGACGGCGTCCCGGAGCGCGCGGCACACGCGGTGGCGCGGGCTGCCGGGGGACAGCGCGTCGAGGAGCGCCGCGACGCGCCCCGGTCCGATCCGATCGCCCCACTCGAGGGGGCCGAAGGGGTACCCCGCGCCGAGCCGCATCGCCGTGTCGACGTCCTCGGGCGTCGCGACGTCGTGCGCGACGACGTCGCACGCCTCGTCCACGAGGAGCGCGACGGTGCGCGCGACGAGCAGCCCGGGGACGTCCGGCAGGACGCTGACCTCGGCGCCCGTGGCCGCGAGGAGCCCGACGACGCTGTCGCGCAGCGCCGTCCGGCCGGCCTCGGGCACCCCGACGGCCCAGCGCCGCGCCGTCGCCGCGTCGGCCACGAGGTCGAGCACGGCCGTCGGCCGGCCGGAGCGGGCCTCGTGCTCCGCCGCGGTGCGACCGTCGGTCGGCACCAGGTCGCCGTCGCCCACGCGCGCCACGGGTTCGCCCGTCGGGTCGTCGACCACGACCTCGACGCCCGCCCGGCGCACCCGCTCCCACAGGGGTGCCCACGGCCCCCAGTCGCCGCGCACCCGGACGCGTGCCGGCGCGCTCGCCGCGGGCGTCGGGTCGGGCGGGGGCGGACCCTCGGGGTACCGGTAGAAGCCCCGTCCGCTCTTGCGACCCAGCCGGCCGCACGCCACGAGCGACACCTGCGCGGTCGACGGCGTGAACCTCGGGTCGCGTCCGGTCTGCTCCCAGACCGACCGCGTCGTCGCGAGGTTGACGTCGTGCCCGATGAGGTCGGCGAGCTCGAGGGGACCCATCGGGAACCCGCCCGCCTCGCGCAGCACGGCGTCGACCGTCGACGGCGCCACGCCCGAGGCGAGCAGGCGCATCCCCTCGCCGTAGAACGGTCGTGCGACGCGGTTGACCACGAAGCCCGGTGCCGAGCGGACCGGCACGGGGGTCTTCCCCCAGGCGGCCATGAGCTCGGACACCTCGGCGACCACCGCGGGATCGGTCCGTGCCCCGCGGACCACCTCCACGAGCCGCATCACGGGGGCGGGGTTGAAGAAGTGCGTCCCCACGCACCGCCCCGGGTACCGCAGCCCCGCGGCGACGTCCGTGACCGACAGGGACGACGTGTTGGTCCCGAGGACCGCGTCCTCCGCGACGACGTCCTCGAGCCCGCCCAGCAGGTGCCGCTTGACGTCGAGCTGCTCGGCGACGGCCTCGACCACGAGGGCCGCCGCGTGCAGGTCCGCGAGCGACGGCGCCGTCGTCACCCGCGCCCGCGCGGCGCGCGCCGCGGCCGGGTCGAGTCGGCCGCGGTCCGCGAGCCGGTCGAGCGCGGCGCCGATCGCGGTGACCGCCTCGTCCGCGCGACCCGCCGCGGTGTCGTGCAGGAGCACGGGATGTCCCGCGAGCGCGGCGACCTGGGCGATCCCGGCTCCCATGGTCCCGGCCCCCACGACCGCCACGGCGGCGGGAGCCGCGAGCCGGCTCACAGGTCCGCCAGGTCCAGCAGCGCGGCCCACGGCTGCTCGACCGCGTCGGCGACGAACCGCAGGAAGCCGCCCGCGGTCCCGCCGTCGCACACGCGGTGGTCGAAGACGAGCGACAGCTGGGTGATGCTCCGCACGGCGACCTGACCGTCGACCACCCACGGGCGGGCCATGACCCGCCCCATCCCGAGGATCGCGACCTCGGGGTGGTTGATGATCGCCGCGCTGCCGTCGACCCCGAGCACGCCGTAGTTGTTGAGCGTGAAGGACCCACCCGTGAGGTCGGCCGCGGTCGCGGTGCCGGCCCGCGCGGCGCCCGTGAGCCGCCGGATCTCCTCGTGCAGCGCGCGCGTGCGCAGCCGGTGCGCGCCGCGGACGACCGGCACCACCAGCCCGCGGTCCGTCTGCGCCGCGATGCCGAGGTTGACGCCCGCCAGGTGCACGACCTCCTGCCGCTCGGTGTCGACCCGCGCGTTGAGCTCGGGGAAGCGCTCGAGCCCCGCGACGACGAAACGTGCGACGAGCGCGAGGAGGCTCGGCGCGCGACGGTCGGGCGCCGCGAGCCGGTCGCGCAGCTCCAGCAGCGCCGTCGCGTCGACGTCGACCCACGTCGTGGCCTCGGGGATCTCCTGGCGGCTGCGGCTCAGCGTGGCCGCGATGGCGCGCCGTACGCCGGTCAGCGGGACGCGCTCGCGGACAGCCAGGCCCGTCCGGGCGTCGGTCGCGTCGGAGCCGGCGCCGGCGTCCACCGTGCCGGACCGGACGTCGGCCCGCTCGGCCCGCTCGGCCCGCTCGGGACGGTCAAGACGGTCGCGCTCGGCGATCGCGCGCTCGACGTCGCCACGCACGACGACGCCGCCCGGGCCGGTGCCGCTCACCGAGCGCAGGTCGACGCCGGCGTCCCGGGCCATGGTGCGGACCAGCGGCGAGCTCACCGCGACCGCCCGCGTCGTGGGAGCCGTCGCGGGAACCGGCGCCGGACGGGGCCCGGCCCCGCCCGCGGCCGGCGCGCGAGGCGGTGCCACCACGGTCGGCGTCGTCGCGGGAGCGGGGGCCGCCCCCCCGGTCGCGGCGGCCCGACGCGCACGGCGCCCGCCGCTCGGCGCCGACGCGGCCGAGGTGCCGTACCCGATCAGCACGTTGCCCGAGCCCGCGCGCTCCTCCTCCAGGTAGGTCGTCGCCGACGGGTGCGCGGCCGGGTCGTCCGGTCGGGTCGCGCCCGGCCCTGCGGGCGTCGTGACCGCACCGTCGCCCCCCGCGTCGACGGACAGCAGGGGAGCGCCGACGGCGATGACGTCGCCCTCCTCGCCGTGCAGGCACGCGACGAGGCCCGCGTACGGCGACGGCACCTCGACCATGGCCTTGGCGGTCTCGACCTCCGCGACGGGTGCGTCGACCTCGACGGGGTCGCCCACCTCGACGAGCCAGCGGACGAGCTGCGCCTCCTCGAGACCCTCGCCGAGGTCGGGGAGCGTGAACACCTCGCGCGTCACGACAGCCCCCACTGCAGCTCGTCGACCGTGTCCAGGACCCGGTCCACCGACGGCAGGTGGTGGCGCTCGAGGCGCGGGGGCGGGTAGGGGATGTCGAAGCCCGTGACGCGGCGCACGGGTGCGGCGAGGTGGTGGAAGCACTGCTCGGTCACGCGCGCGGCGACCTCCGAGGCGACCGACGCGAAGCCCGACGCCTCTGCGACGACGACCGCGCGACCCGTGGCCCGCACCGCCGCGCAGACCGTCGCGTCGTCGAACGGGACGATCGATCGGAGGTCGACCACGCCGATGCTGCGGCCCTCGGCGGCCCCCTGCTCGGCCGCAGCGAGCGCGACCTGCACCGCGGGGCCGTAGGCGATCAGCGTCACGTCGGTGCCCTCGCGGCGGACGACGGCACGCCCGATCGGCGGCACCTCGGCCGCGACGTCGACCTCCTCCTTGGTGAAGTACTGGCGTTTCGGCTCGAGGAAGACGACGGGGTCGGGGTACCGGATGGCCTGCCGGAGCAGGCCGTACGCGTCCTCGTTCGTCGCGGGCGCGACGACGGTGAGGCCGGGGGTGTGGGCGTAGTACGCCTCGGAGGAGTCGCAGTGGTGCTCCACGCCGCCGATGCCACCGCCGTACGGCACCCGGACGACGACGGGGAGGCGTACGCGCCCCCGCGTGCGGTTGCCCATCTTGGCGAGGTGGCTGACGACCTGCTCGAAGGCCGCGTACGCGAAGGCGTCGAACTGCATCTCGACCACGGGGCGCATCCCGTTCATCGCCATGCCGATCGCCAGGCCCATGATCCCGGACTCGGCGAGGGGGGTGTCGAAGCACCGGTCCTCGCCGAACCGGGCCGTCAGGCCGTCCGTGACGCGGAAGACGCCACCCAGGGGCCCGACGTCCTCGCCCAGGACGAGGACCGTGGGGTCGGCCTCCATCTCGTCGCGCAGAGCCGCGTTGAGCGCGCCCGCCATCGTCGTCTTCACCGGTCGGCCCCCTCGGCGGCGAGCTCGGCGCGCAGCAGGTCCCGCTGCGCGAGCAGCTGTGGTGTCGGCGTGGCGTAGACGTGCTCGAAGAGCTCGTCCGGGGGGACGGCGGGCGCCTCGGCGAGACCCGCGCGCACCGCGGCCGCGAGGGCCTCGGCCTCCGCGGCGAGCGCGCGCTCGGCGTCGTCGTCGAGCGCTCCCTCGGCGCGCAGGTACGTGCGGACGCGGCTGATCGGGTCGCGCGCCTCCCACTCGTGCACCTCGTCCTGCGAGCGGTACCGCGACGGGTCGTCGGCGTTCGTGTGGGCGTGCACGCGGTACGTGTCCGCCTCGACGAGCACGGGACCACCTCCCGCGGCGGCGTCGGCCACGGCCCGACCGAGCACGGCGGACAGCGCGACGACGTCGTTGCCGTCGACGAGCACGCCGGGCATGCCATACCCGACGCCCTTGCTCGCAAGCGACGGCGCGACGCACTGCCGGGACAGGGGTACGGAGATCGCGTACTTGTTGTTCTGCACGAGGACGACGACGGGTGCGCGCAGGACCGCGGCGAAGTTGAGCGCCTCGTGGAAGTCGCCCTCGCTCGTCGCGCCGTCGCCGCACAGCGCGAGGGCGACGGTGTCCTCTCCCTTGAGGCGCGCGGCGTGCGCGACGCCGACGGCGTGCAGGAGCTGCGTCGCGAGGGGCGTGGCCTGTGGTGCGACGTGGTGGACCACGGGGTCGTAGCACGAGTGCCAGTCGCCGCGCAGCCACGCGAGCACCTCGACGGGGTCGACGCCGCGCGTGGCGACCGCGACGCTGTCCCGGTAGGTCGGGAACAGCCAGTCGCCCGGTCGCAGCGCGAGGGCCGCGGCCACCTGGCAGGCCTCCTGGCCGTGCGACGACGGGTACACGGCGAGCCGGCCCTGACGCACGAGGGCGCCGGCCTGGTCGTCGAGGCGCCGGCCCAGGACCATCGCGCGGTACCGCGCGACGAGGTCGGGCAGCGGGAGCGGGGGGTAGCGGTCGTCCTGGACGGCGACACCGTCCGCGTCGAGCAGCCGGACGGCCTCCACGGCGACGTCGACCGACATGAGCACCTCCTCGTCGAGAGCTGTCCTGACTATGGCCCCCCTGGAGTCGGATGGGTATGTTCGGCGCCCAGGCAGCAGACATTTGGCACGGCCAGCGCCGTGGAAGAAGCAGGACGTCCTGCCGCGACGGTGCGGCGGAGAGGCGACGGCGACACTTGGACGCACAGCTCGACGACACCGACCGGCGGATCCTGCACGAGCTCACGCGGGACGGGCGCATGTCGGTCCGCGCGCTCGCGGACGCCGTCAACGTGTCGCGGTCCCACGCCTACAGCCGTGTCGAGCGCCTGCGCGCGCTCGGGGTGCTCGAGGGGTTCACCGCGGTCGTCAACCCCGCGCGGAGCGGGCTCGGGACCTCGGCGTACGTGACCCTCACCGTGCGGCAGAGCTCGTGGCGCGAGCTGAGCGACCGCCTGCGTCACGTGCCCGAGGTCAAGCACATGGCGCTCGTGGGCGGCGGCGACGTCGACGTGATCCTGCTCGTCCGGACGCGCGACAACGAGGCGCTGCGCCGCGTCGTCCTCGACGTGCTGCAGGAGATCCCGGGCGTGCTGTCCACCCACACGCTGCTGATCTTCGAGGACATGCCCAACCGCTGAACCCGGACACCGGTCGTTCCCGGCGGTCCGCGGCCTGGCGGGCCGTGCGCCACGTCCCGCCGGACCCTACGGCTCGCGCACCGCGGCGGGCCGGGGCACGCTCGGACCATGGCCATGATGGAGCCCTTCGTCCCGCACCCGCCCACCGAGGAGACGGTCGCCGCCGCCGATGCGGGCGCCGGTGCGCCGGGCCTGGCCGACGGCACCGGAACCCCCGAGACGCCCGAGTTCACCGCCCCGGAGGGCACGGACCCGCTCACGCACGAGCCGCTCGTCGAGCCCGACGAGCGCGACGGCACGCCGGCCTGACCACCGGCGCGGGCCGTCCGGCAGGGCCGACGGCGCGCAGGTCCGCGTTCTCCGACCGGCTCGCGCGGCCCTAGGCTGGCGCGCGCACGAGCGCCCCTGCCGCCGCGAGGAGACCATGAGCGAGCCCACGGCCGAGTCCGCGTCGGAGACGACCGCCGAGCGGCCCGG
The DNA here is from genome assembly GCF_014636275.1 of Cellulomonas carbonis. Classification (GTDB taxonomy): domain Bacteria; phylum Actinomycetota; class Actinomycetes; order Actinomycetales; family Cellulomonadaceae; genus Actinotalea; species Actinotalea carbonis. The sequence continues at coordinate 655,186 of NZ_BMEB01000001.1, read as the reverse complement.
GCTCCTCGCGCGCTCCCGCGATCTCGTCGGCGACTCGGTCTCGGTCGTCGTGGCCGGCGCGCGGCTCTGGGCGGGTCACTGGCCGCTCCTGCTCACGGTCGCGCTGCTGGGCGGCGCGGGTCGGATGGGCGCGATCTGGGGAGCCATCGAGGTGTCCGAGGTCAGCCCGACGCTCGGGTTCGCGGTCCTGGCGCTCGCACCCCTGTCCTCGGTCGCCGCGATCGTCGTCATGCTCCACCTCCTGCGCGACGCGCTGCCGTCGCTCGCCGCCGCCGGGGCCGTGCGCGCGCCGGACGACGTCACGAGCCGGCGCGAGCGGCACGTCGTCGACGTGCTCGCGAGCGTCCTCGTCCCGTTCCTCGCCGTGTACGCGTCCTACGGGCTGCTCGCGGAGGACAGGTTCCGCTACCAGAACGGCATCCTGGGCCGCGAGTTCTACACCGACGGCGTCCTGGGTGGCGGCACGTTCGACGGTGAGCGGTTCTTCGCGGCGACCGGCGTCGCGGAGGTCGTGCTCGTCGCGGTCGCGGTCGTGCTCCGGTGGGGTCTCGCGCGCCTCGACGGACGGCTCGCGTCCCGCGGCCGCCCCCGTCCGCGTCCCCTCGCGTTCGGCGGCGCGTACGTCGAGGTCTTCTGGATGACGGCGCTCGCCGGTGTCCTCGTGCACTACAAGGACCGGGCGTGGGCGTGGGCCGAGAGCCGGCGCGCGGTCGACGTGGTCGTCGACGCGTGGCTGCGGGTGCTCGACGTCCTCGGCCCGCTCGGTCGCCCGGTGGACACGGTGGTCGACGGGCTGCTCGGGGTCGTGGCGGCGGTCGACGGCCTCGTCGTCGTCCCGGTCGCCTGGCTCGCGGTGGGCGCGGTCGTGTACGGCCACCGGCTCGCCGCACCGCCGCGGCGCGTCCGGACCCTCCCGGGGGCGGCACGCGTGCCCGTGGTCGTGCGCCGGTGGGGCCTGGACGTGGCGGACCAGGTGGTCGGCGACCTGCGGTCCCGCTTCTCCGCCCTCGCGTCCGGGCTGCGTCAGCTCGCGGTCGCCGGGCTGGGGCCGATGCTCGTGTTCGCGCTGGTGTTCCTCGTCGTCGGCGGGCTCGAGGATGCGCTCGCGGTCGGGGTCCGCCAGGTGGTGGGCCCGCAGGACCTGTGGACCTGGCTGTCCTTCGCACCCCACGTCGAGACCGTGACCCGCGCGGTGGGCCTCACCGTGACGGCCGCGCTGCTCGCGGCGGCGGTCGACCGCGTGCTCGCGCCGTCCGTGGGTCAGTCGAGCGCGAACGACGCGTAGTCCGGCATCTCCCACCAGAGCACGACCTCCGAGGGGTCCGTGCCCTCGGGGACGAGCACGACCGGGCTCGTCGTCCACGTCGCGGGGCGCGGTGCGTCGGACGGTGTCACGGACCCGTCCAGCCCGACCATCGGCCCGGGCGCGTCGCTGGGCACGCAGGGCGAGAACCCCTGGTCGGCGACGGCACCCGGGAGGTGGTCGTAGCGGGTCCCGTCCGCACCGCGCAGCGCGAGCGTGCAGCCGACCAGCGGGACGTCCGGCGCCGCCGAGAGCGTCAACCGGACCTGGACACCGACCGTTCCGTCGGGGAGCTCCTGCGTCGTCCAACCCGCCGGTGCGGGCTCGACGGAGTCGACCCGGACACGGACCGCGCGTGTGTGCTCGAGGCCGTCCGCGGTGTAGTCGTCGGCGAAGTCCAGCCACTCGCCGGCCGGGGCCCGCTGCGGGGCGTGCAGGCCGCTCGGCCAGAGGTACGTCGGGATCCGCTCGGAGGACGCCGCGAGCGCGGCCAGGAGCGCGACGGGCAGCCCGACGACGCCGAGCCGGTTGCGCGCCCACCACGTGCCGCGGGCCCGGCGCGTCACCGGGCCTCCCCGGCGCCGACGTCCTCCGGCTGGGGGACCGTGAGCGGCTCGGTCGTGGCGGCCCAGCGCCGCGCGTCCGCATCGGTCACGCCGAGGTCGACGACGGCGACGTCGTCGAGCCGGTGGTCGTCGCGCAGCCCCAGCACGAGCTCCGCGCCGGCTGCGGCGTCGACGGGGAGCTCGACCGTGACCCACGCGCGCCGCGTCATGCCCGCCTGCACCGTCCCGGGCAGGAACGAGCTGCGCGTCCCCCGCGCGAGGAAGGTGCGTCCCTGGTCGTCGCGCACCTCGGCGTGCGTGAGGGTCCGCGGCTCCCCGTGCGCCGTGATCGTCACCGGGACGCTCAGCCAGACGCCGGTGGTGGACATGGCGGTCCCGAGCTGCTCGACGACCGTCGAGCCGTCCGCGGCGCCGACCGTGACGGTCGCGTACCGCAGGCTGACCGGTTCGCCCACGTCGCCCACCCGCTCGAACGGCGCGGACACCGCGTCCTCGGACGGGAGCGCCGAGCGCACCGCCTGTCCGACGACGAGCGCAGCCAGCACGAGCGCGGCCGACCCGACGCGGTGCGCGGCGCGGCTCGTCACCGGCCCTCCGTCGAGTCGACGGCCTCGCGGACCGGGAGCGTGCCCCGCGCGACGACGGCGGGGTCGGTCCACTCGTCGAGGTCCTGGAGGCTGCTCGAGCGGAAGGTCTGACCGACCGCGACGAGCGTGACCTCGGTGGGCGGGGCGACGTCGCCGTCCTGCTCGAAGAGGAACACGGCGTCGTGCTCGAGACCCGGCTGCACGGGTGTGAGGCGCGACCCGTCGGTGAGGACGAGGCGCTCGGTCGAGCCGACCAGCCCGGTCGCCGGGTCGGGACGTCCGACGAGGCCCGGGACACCCTCGAGGGAGAGCGTCGGACGCAGCTCGGGTCCCAGGAGCGTCGCGTCGTGCGTCGAACGGAACGTCGTCAGCACCGCGATCCAGCGGTTGCCGTCCTCCGACGGGTACGCGCCCGGGAGCTCGTCGACCCACAGGACCTTGTCGACCGTCACCTCGAGCGGGGCCGCCACGAGCGCCGTGCCGGGCGCCAGGGCGTCCACGGTCGTGCCGGCGTCGCGGAGCCCGCCGAACGCGGCGGTCGAGGCGAGCAGCACGACGGTCGCGCCCGCGCCGAGGTCCCGCAGGGGACGGTCGAGCAGCCGGCGCGCGACCGCGCTGCGGGCGACCGCGATCCTCCGCCGACCTGCGCGCGCCTCGGCGCGTCCGCCTCGGAGGGCGTCCGCGCGACGACGGACGGCGGCGTCCACGACCGCGGGTCCGGTCTCGTCCGAGGGGGTGGGCACGGCGAGAGTGTAGGGACTGCGGGACGTCGAGGCGCCGTCGTCCGCCCTGCCAGGGAGCACCGGGACGGCCGTCCCGCCGCTGCCGCCCCGCGCACGGCCGGGTCGCTCCGGGCGGCAGCGTGCGGTTCGCGCTGAAGGTGTGGGCTCGACGTGCCGATCACCGGGCATGCGCGCCATCGGGAGCAGGGGAGTCGCCGTCGTCGGCGCAGTGGTCGTGGCGCTCGGCCTCGGCGGCTGCGGGACCACCGACGGGACGCCCCGCGGTGAGCACGTCGTCGCGCCGTCGTCCGTCGCGCTGCCGTACCGGGTCGACGTGCCGGACGTCGCCGACGCCGGGTGCCCGCCGCACGCGTTCGACGTCCCGGCGCCCTCGAGCGTCGCGACCGTCGGGACGGGTGCGGGCGCGAGCGAGGCCACCGTCCCCCTGGGCGACGGCGCGCACCTCCTCGCGGTGTGCCTCGGGCGGGTCGCCGACGTCGGCACGGTCGACGAGATCGCCGCGGCGCCGGCGTCGGAGGGGACGACGCTCGTCGGGACCCTCGACGTCACCTCGCCGCACGGCGACGGGGTCCGTCGGACCACGCGGATCGGCGACCAGCTGCTCTCCGACCACCTCGTGGAGCGCGACGGGTGGGTGCACGTCGTCGGCTACCTGCGTCGGGCGGACCAGGGCGACCGGCACCAGGGGGTCGTGGACGCGGTGCTGTCGTCGTGGAGCTGGACCGGCCGCTGACGCCGGACCGCGTCGGGGCGCCCGGTGCGGGACCGAAGGTCCCACGGCCCGCGACCGTCCGCTCCCTACTGTCGGTCTGCGCCGGACGCGACCCGGCACACCTCGATCCTGGGAACCCACATGAACCTCCGCCTGCCCTCGTCCCCCCGCGCCTGCACGACGGTGCGCCGACCCGCGGCCGTCGCCGCCGTGAGCGCCGCGCTCCTCCTCGTGGCCGCAGCGCCCGCCTCGGCCCATGAGCGCTGGTTCGCCGAGCACGCCGACGGCGGCGAGTGGTCGTTCTTCCTCTCGCCGGTCCCGCTGCTGCTCACGGCCGCGGTCGTCGCGGCCGCGGTCGTGTGGCGCGCCGTCGGCCGCCGCCTGCCGCGGCCCGAGCTGCGCGTCCTCGAGCCGCTCGGCCGCCTCGCGCCGTACGTCCCGCGCCTCCTCGCGATCCACCTGGGCGTCTCGCTGCTGGCCTTCTCGGTCACCGGCGCGTTCCTCACGCCGTCCCTGCCGCTCGAGGACGTGCCGGGTCAGGACCTCGCGGGGGTCGTCCAGGCCGCCGTCGGCATCTGGCTGATCACCGGTGTCCGCCTGCGCCCGGCCGCCGCGGGCGTCGTCCTGCTCGGCCCGCCGGCCCTCCTCGCCGCCGGACCGGTCGCGCTGCTGGAGACGGCCGGCCTGCTCGGCATCGCGCTGTTCCTCGCGATCCTGCCCCCGTCGGACGGCACGTTCGGTCGCGTCGACCCCAGCCCCGAGCGGCTGCGCGCGGCGCTGCTGTCGCTCCGGGCCCTCGTCGCGGTCGCGCTCGTCGCGCTCGCGTTCAGCGAGAAGTTCACGAACCCCCAGCTCGCGCGCAACACGCTCGAGGCGTACCCCCAGCTCGACGTGTTCGGCCTGGTCGGGATCACGGTGCCGACCGACGTGTTCATCGCGGTCGCCGGCGCGGTCGAGCTGCTCTTCGGCCTGCTCGTGCTCTCCGGTGCGATCCCGCAGGTCGCGGTGCTCGTCGCGATGGTCCCGTTCAACGCGACGCTCGTGCTCTTCGGGACGACAGAGGTCATCGGGCACCTGCCCGTCTACGGCGTCTTCCTCACGCTGCTCGTCTACGGCTCGAACCGCGCGACCGCGGACGCCGTGCCGTGGCTCCCGCGGGCCGCGGACGTGCGGGCGCTGCGTTCGCTGCGTCGGCCCGGCCTGAGCCGTCCGCAGCCGTCCGTGGTCCGCTGACCAGCACTGACCTGCGCTGACCAGCACTGGCCAGCGCCGACCCGCGACGCCGACCGATCGACACGAAGGGGCCCGACCGTCCGGTCAGGCCCCTTCGTGGTGCGTCGTGCTGCGACGGCGTGGTGGTCAGTCCTGCGCGCCCGCGGGACGGCGGCGGCGCGCGCCGCCGCGGCGACGACGGCGGCGTGCCGGGTCCCCGCCCTCGGACGTGGGAGCGGCGGTCGCGACCGGGCTGCCGGCGCGTCGCGCCGAGGTGGTCGGCGCGGAGCCGCCGCCGCGTCGCGGACCCGTCGTGGAGCCACCGGAGGGCCGCGTCGGCGCCACGTGCGCGACGTGGGGGACCGTGGGCGCGACCGCACCCACGAGGGACCGCACCACGGCGCTGCCGTGGTCGACCTGCTGGGGACGCGCGTCGATCTTCGCCGCGCGCGTGAGCGAGCGGACGTCCTGGCGCTGCTCGGGAAGGACGAGGGTCACGACGTCGCCGCCCGCACCCGCGCGTGCCGTGCGGCCCGAGCGGTGCAGGTAGGCCTTGTGCTCGGCGGGCGGGTCCACGTGCACCACGAGCTCGACGTCGTCGACGTGGATGCCGCGGGCCGCGATGTCCGTCGCGACGAGCACCCGCACGCCGCCCGTGCTGAACGCCTCGAGGTTGCGCTCGCGGGCGTTCTGGCTGAGGTTGCCGTGCAGGTCCACGGCGGGGATGCCGGCCGCGGTGAGCTGCTTGGCGAGCTTCTTGGCCTGGTGCTTCGTGCGCATGAACAGCACGCGGCGCCCCGTGCCCGAGGCCAGCTCGTGGACGACCGCGCGCTTGGCGTCGGCGTCACGGACCTCGAGGAAGTGGTGCGTCATCGCCGTCACGGGCGACTCGGCGCTGTCCACCGAGTGCTGGACGGGCTTGTCGAGGTACCGCTGGACGAGCTGGTCGACGCCGTTGTCGAGCGTCGCCGAGAAGAGCAGCCGCTGGCCGCTGCGCGGGGTCTTGTCCATGATCCGCTTGACGCCGGGGAGGAAGCCCAGGTCGGCCATGTGGTCGGCCTCGTCGAGCACCGTCACCGAGACCGCGTCGAGCGTCAGCAGCTTCTGGGAGAGCAGGTCCTCGAGCCGGCCGGGGCACGCGACGAGGACGTCGACGCCCCGGTCCAGCGCGGCGACCTGGCGCGACTGCGCGACGCCGCCGAAGACGGTCGTCGTGGTGAGCCCGAGCGACGCCGCGAGCGGTGCGAGCGTCGCGTCGATCTGGTTGGCGAGCTCGCGCGTGGGGCACAGCACGAGCGCACGGGGACGCCGCGGACGGCGGGCGGCGCCGTCGGTCGCCAGGCGGGCGACGAGCGGGAGGGAGAACGCGAGCGTCTTGCCCGAGCCCGTGCGGCCGCGGCCGAGGACGTCGCGTCCACGCAGCGAGTCCGGCAGCGTGGCCGTCTGGATGGGGAAGGGGGCCGTGATGCCCTGCTCCGCGAGGACGCGGACGACAGGGGTGGGCAGGCCGAAGTCGGCGAAGGTGGTCAAGAAAGTGCCTCTCGGGGCTGTAGGTGGGTCCGCCGCCAGAGCAACCAGAGCGAGTGCTGGGGGGTCTCCACGACGCTGGGCGCGCAGCAGGCGCTGCCCTCGTGCCGTCAGTCTCGCACACGTCGCGCCGCGGGCCCGTGCAACCCGGCCCCGGCGAGCCGGGGCCCGTCGGCGACGTGGTGTGACCTGCGACGGGATCACCCGGTGTGACGTCGGTCTCGACCGCCGCACAAATGGCTTGGGACGCCCGTGCGGCAGGCGTAGCGTCGACTCCGGTGCCTGACGACGGGCCCGGGTCGCGCCGACGAGTCGTCCGCGCACCCTCACGATCCACGAGGAGTCTGACTTGATGAACCGCACCGTCGTGCGTTCTGCGCTCGCAGCCGTCGCGACGACCGCAGTGCTGCTGACCTCCGCCTGCTCGTCCGACGAGCCGGAGGAGACCACCGAGGTCGAGGCGACCGAGGAGTCGGGCTCGGACGCCGAGACCGAGGAGCCCGCCGAGGCCGAGGGCCCCGTCGAGGTCCCTGACGTGACGCTGCTGATCCTCGCGACCGCGCAGGACAACCTGGGCCGCGTCGGTCTGGAGGTCGTCGCCGTCGACGAGGCGGGTGCCGAGGTCACGGTCGAGGACCCGACCACGTACCTCGTCACCGCGCAGGACCCGGCCGACGGCGAGCTCGAGGCCGGCGAGACCGTCACGCTCACGGTCGCCCCGCGCGGCTGACACCGCGTCCACACGGAGCCGGCCCCCGCCACGGGGGCCGGCTCCGTCGTCGTCAGGCCGAGGCGCGCAGGGTGGCCGCCAGCCTGCCGGCCCAGACCTCGCCGAACAGCACGACGTGCATGCCCACGGGGTAGACCTGGTGCAGCGCGAGCAGGCCGCGGTCGACCACGAGCCCCGTGGCCTCGCGGTACGCCGCCGTGACGCGGTCCAGGTGGGGGAGCCCGAAGAGGTCGAGCATCGCGACGTCGGTGAGCGGGTGCCCGCCGTGGGCTGCCGGGTCCACGAGCACGGCACCGTCCTGCGTCCACACGACGTTGCCGGACCACAGGTCGCCGTGGACCCGGGCCGGCGGCGACCCGTCGTCGAGCGCGCCGTCCCGCAGCCGTCGGGAGAGTCGTTCGAGCGCACCCGCCACGTCGTCGTCGAGCCGACCCCGCCGCCGCAGCGCGTCGGCGAGGGGCTCGAGCCGGCACGCGGCGTGGAACTCGCCCCAGCGCTCGTAGCGCCCGGCCCGCAGCGGGAGGGGTTCGGACAACGGACCGAAGAAGCCGTCTCCGGTCCACCCGTCGGGCGGTGCGCCGAAGGCGGGCGCGCCCGCGCGGTGCAGGACGGCGAGCGAGCGGCCGAGGTCGTCGGCGGCTCGCGCCGTCGGGCGGCTGGGCACCAGGCGCTCGAGCTCGAGCGCCGTGTCCCGCACCCCGAGCACGCGGACGACCCGAGGGCCGCCGGGCACGCGCAGCCAGCCCAGGCCCGCGGCCTCGCACGCGAAGAAGCCGGGCGGCGCGTCCCGCCGCGACTTGAGCCACGTCGTCATCGGGGGAGTTCACCACGGGCCCGCCGCTCGCGCACAGGCGGCCCACCGCGAAAAGAGCGGCGATACGGCGCCTTCACTGTCGATTCCGTCGTGAGGGCTCCGCCGACCTGCTGAAAGGTACTGTTCAGCGACCTCGGCGCGTGCCATCCTCGCACCATCGAGACGAGGAGGTCCGGATGAGGATCGGTGTGCCCACCGAGGTCAAGAACCACGAGTACCGCGTCGCCCTCACGCCGGCGGGTGCGCACGCGCTCGCGGCGGCCGGGCACGAGGTGCTCGTCCAGTCGGGGGCTGGCCTCGGGTCGGGTGTCGTCGACGACGCGTACGCCGCAGCCGGCGCGCGCATCGTCCCGGACGCCGCGGACGCCTGGGCGGCCGACCTCGTGTGCAAGGTCAAGGAACCCGTCGAGAGCGAGTACGGCCACCTGCGCCGCGACCAGGTGCTCTTCACGTTCCTCCACCTCGCCGCGAGCCGGCCGTGCACCGAGGCCCTCCTGCGGGCGGGCACCACGTCGATCGCCTACGAGACCGTCGAGCTGCCCGACGGCTCGCTCCCGCTCCTCGCGCCCATGAGCGAGGTGGCCGGCCGGCTCGCGACGCAGGTCGGCGCGTACCACCTGCTGCGCAGCGAGGGTGGTCGTGGCGTCCTGCCGGGAGGCGTGCCCGGCGTCGCACCGGCGTCCGTGGTCGTCATCGGCGGTGGCGTCGCCGGACGTCACGCCGCCGACATCGCCGTCGGCATGCGCGCCGACGTGACCGTGCTCGACGTCTCCATGCCCCGGCTGCGCGAGCTCGACGCCGCCTACGGCGGACGGGTGCGGACGCTCGCGTCGAGCGCGTACGCGGTCGAGCACGCGGTCCTCGAGGCCGACCTCGTCGTCGGCGCGGTCCTCGTGCCCGGCCGCCGGACGCCGACGCTCGTGACCGACGACCTCGTGAGCCGGATGCGCACCGGGTCGGTGCTCGTCGACATCGCCGTCGACCAGGGCGGGTGCTTCGAGAGCACGCGCCCGACGACGCACGACGACCCCACGTTCCGCGTGCACGACTCGACGTTCTACTGCGTCGCGAACATGCCCGGCGTGGTCCCCGTGACGTCGACGCACGCGCTCACCGCGGTCACGCTGCCGTACCTCCTGCTGCTCGCCGAGCGGGGGTGGCGCGGTGCCGTCGCCGCCGACCCCGCCCTGGCGAAGGGCCTGACCACGCACGAGGGCGCGCTCCTGCACGCGGGCGTCGCGGAGGCGCACGGCCTCACGAGCGCGGCCCCCGAGGCCGTCCTGGCCTGATGCGGGCGGCGCGACGCCCGGACGTCCTGGTCCGGCGGAAAAGACCCGGACGGCGCAGCCCGGAGGCGTCTAGCCTGCGCGGATGCAGCCGATCACGCTGACCGACGGGGTCGTGACCCTCGCGGCGCCCACCGAGGACGACGTCGAGGCGGTGACCGCCCTGTGCCAGGACGCGGCCATCCAGGAGTGGACCACGGTGCCGAGCCCGTACGCGCGCTCGGACGCCGAGGGCTTCGTGCGCGGGTGGGTCCGCGCGGGGTGGGCCGAGGACCGCGAGCGCACGTGGGGCATCCGCACCGACGGCGTGCTGCGGGGCATGGTCGGCCTGAGCCGCCAGCCGGTGCGCTCGGCCGAGGTGGGCTACTGGCTCGGGGCGTCGGCGCGCGGTCAGGGGATCCTCCACCGCGCGCTCCTGCTCGTCCTCGAGCACGCGTTCGACCCCGCGGGGATGGACGTCGACCGCGTCGTCTGGCACGCGTACGGGGGCAACTGGGCCTCGTGGCGGGCCGTGTGGCGTGTCGGGTTCCGGTTCGAGGGCGTCGTGCGCGACGGCGCCGTCCAGCGCGACCGCCGCCGCGACGACTGGGTCGGGACCCTGCTGCGCGACGACCCGCGGGAGCCGCTCGCGCCGTGGCCCGCGACGGACCTCGTCGCGCCGCGTCCGTCGGCCCCGTCGGGGAGGATGACGGCATGACCGTCCCCATCGACGCCGCCAACCCGTTCGCGAACCCCTCCGACCTGCCGTACGGCCTCCCGGACTTCACGCTCGTGCGCGACGAGCACTACCTGCCCGCCTTCGAGGCCGGGATGGCCGAGGAGCGCGCCGAGGTCGAGGCGATCGCGACCAACCCCGAGCCGCCCACCGAGGAGAACGTCCTGCTCGAGCTCGAGCGGTCCGGTGCGCTCCTGGACCGCGTGAGCGCGGTCTTCTTCAACCGGACGAGCTCGGACACCTCGACGTTCCTCGACGAGGTCGAGGAGCAGGTCGCACCGCTCCTCGCCGCGCACCACGACGCGATCTACCTCGACCGCCGGCTCTACGACCGGGTCGAGGCGCTGCACGCCCGGGTCGAGGCCGGCGAGGTCCGCCTCGCCGACGACGCCGCGTGGCTCCTGCACACGCTGCGCCGCGACTTCGTCCGCGCGGGCGTCGCGCTCGACGACGACGCCAAGGCGGAGCTCCGGGAGCTCAACGCGCGCATCACGACGCTCGAGACGGCGTTCGGGCGCGAGCTGCTCGCCGACACCAACGCGTCGGCCGTGCTCGTCACCGACGTCGAGGACCTCGAGGGGCTGCCTGAGGACGCCGTCGCGGCGGCGCGCCAGGCGGCCGACCAGGCCGGGCACGCGACGGGCTACCTGCTCGAGCTGTCGCTCTTCAGCCAGCAGCCCGTCCTCGCGACGCTCCGCCGCCGGGACGTGCGCAAGCGGGTCCACGAGGCGTCCGTCCGGCGCGGCGGTCGCGGCGGGGACCACGACACGCGCGCGATCCTGCTCGAGCTCGCGCGGCTGCGCGCGCGCCGCGCCGACCTGCTCGGCTTCGAGCACCACGCCGCGTACGTCGCTGACGACTCCACGGCGCGCACCCCGGAGGCCGTCGGGGCCATCCTCGGACGCCTGGCGCCCGCGGCGGCCGCGAACGCCCGACGCGAGGCCGAGGCGCTCGAGGAGGCCCTGCGCCGCGACGAGCCGGGAGCGTCGCTCGAGCCGTGGGACTGGGCGTACTACTCCGAGAAGGTGCGGCAGGAGCGGTACGCGCTCGACGACACCCTCCTGCGCCCGTACCTCGAGCTCGAGCGGGTCGTCCACGACGGCGTCCTGCACGCCGCGACCGAGCTCTACGGGATCACGTTCACGCGTCGGCCTGACCTGGTCGGCTACCACCCCGACGTGCGCGTCTACGAGGTCCACGACGCCGACGGCGAGGGCGTCGGCCTCTTCCTGGCCGACTGGTACACCCGGCCCTCCAAGCGCGGCGGCGCGTGGATGAACAACCTCGTCGACCAGAGCCATCTGCTCGAGGCCAAGCCGGTCGTCGTCAACAACCTCAACATCCCCAAGCCGCCCGCCGACGAGCCGACGCTGCTGAGCTGGGACGAGGTCATCACCCTGTTCCACGAGTTCGGGCACGCGCTGCACGGCCTCTTCTCGGACGTCCGCCTGCCGTCGCAGTCGGGCACCGAGGTGCCGCGCGACTTCGTCGAGTACCCGTCGCAGGTCAACGAGATGTGGGCCTGGGAGCCGTCCGTGCTGCGTCGCTACGCCGTGCACCACGAGACCGGCGAGCCGATGCCGACCGAGTGGGTCGACACGATGATCGCGTCGCGCCAGTACAACGAGGGCTTCTCGACGACCGAGTACCTCGCGGCTGCGCTCCTGGACCAGGCGTGGCACCGGCTGCGGGCCGACGAGGTGCCCACCGACGTCGACGAGGTCGAGGCGTTCGAGGCCCGCGCGCTCGAGGCGGCCGGCATCGCGGTGCACGCCGTACCGCCGCGCTACCGCACGACGTACTTCAACCACGTCTTCGGCGGCGGCTACGCGGCGGCGTACTACTCGTACATCTGGTCGGAGGTCCTCGACGCCGACACGGTCGAGTGGTTCCGGGAGAACGGGGGCCTGCGCCGGGAGAACGGCGACCGCTTCCGGCGGGCGCTGCTGTCGCGCGGCGGGTCGCTCGACGTCATGGACACGTTCCGCGAGCTGCGCGGTCGCGATCCGGAGATCGCCCCGCTGCTCGCGCGGCGCGGCCTCGAGGGCTGAGCCGACGCCGTCGACGCACGACGGCCGGGCGGGGTACCGCGGGCGGCGACCCGCGGTACCCCGCCGGGTAGCGTGACGCGCATGCACGACGCACCCGCGACCAGCGCAGCCACCGGCACGTCCGCACCGACCGCCGAGGACGAGGTCGTCGGCATCTGCCAGGACCTCCTGCGCATCGACACCTCGAACTTCGGCGACGGCAGCGGGCCCGGTGAGCGCGCCGCCGCCGAGTACGTCATGGGTTCGCTCACCGAGGTCGGTCTCGACCCCGAGCTGTTCGAGTCCGCACCCGGCCGCGCGAACGTCGTCGTCCGGCTCCCGGGCACCGACCCGACCAGGTCCGCCCTCGTGCTGCACGGCCACCTCGACGTCGTGCCCGCCGCCGCGGCGGACTGGTCGGTCGACCCGTTCGCCGGCGAGGAGCGCGACGGCCTCCTGTGGGGCCGCGGTGCCGTGGACATGAAGGACATGGACGCGATGATCCTCGCGGTCGTGCGGCAGATGGCCCGCGAGGGTCGGCGCCCCGCGCGCGACGTCGTCGTGGCGATGTTCGCCGACGAGGAGGCCGGTGGTGCCTTCGGCGCGCGCTGGGCCGTCGACAACCGACCCGAGCTGTTCGAGGGCGCGACCGAGGCGATCAGCGAGGTCGGCGGCTTCTCCGTCGACGTCGCCGGTCGGCGCGCGTACCTGCTGCAGACCGCCGAGAAGGGCATCGGCTGGCTCCGCCTGGTCGCCGAGGGCCGCGCGGGCCACGGCTCGCAGGTCAACGACGAGAACGCCGTGACGATGCTCGCGGGCGCAGTCGCCCGCATCGGCGCGCACGCGTGGCCGCAGCAGCTCACACCGACCGTGCGTGCGCTGCTCGACGGCGTCGCCGACCTGACCGGGATCCCGTTCGACCCCGAGGACGAGGAGGGCGTCGCGCGACTCGTGGCCGCCCTCGGCCCGGCCGCGCGGTTCGTCGGGGCCACGACGCGCAACACCGCCAACCCGACGCAGCTCGACGCCGGCTACAAGGCGAACGTCATCCCGGGCCGCGCCGAGGCCGTCCTCGACACGCGCTTCCTGCCCGGGCACGAGGACGAGGCCCGCGCCGAGCTCGAGCGCCTGGCCGGGCCCGGCGTGCGCGTCGAGGACCTCCACCGCGACGTCGCGCTCGAGGTGCCGTTCGCGGGCGACCTCGTCGACGCGATGGTCGCGGCCCTGCACCACGAGGACCCGGACGCGGTCGTGCTGCCCTACATGCTCTCGGGCGGGACCGACAACAAGTCGCTCGCGCGACTCGGCATCACGGGCTACGGCTTCGCCCCGCTGCGGCTGCCCGGCGACCTCGACTTCTCCGCGATGTTCCACGGGGTCGACGAGCGCGTCCCGGTCGACTCGCTGCGGTTCGGCACGCGCGTCCTCGACCGGCTGCTCGCGGACTGCTGAGCGTCAGAGCGTGCTGCGCACGCGGATGATCTTCCGTCGGAGCCAGAACCGCCGCTCGCCGCCCGCGTAGAGCTGCGTCCGGGCGAGCTCCCACCGGCCGTACTCGGCGTGCTCCGTGAGCAGCCGCCGGGCGTCGTTCCGGCTCGTGTCGCGGCCCACCGACACGACGCGGTACTCGTACTCGCCCTGGGAACGCCACCCCTCACGGCGCGGACGCGTCGTGGTGCTGCTCGTCACATGTGCCTCCGTGGGTGTCGACGGATCGAGTGTCATTGTGCACGGCCCGGCGCTACGGTCGGGGCATGACGGTAGACCCGCGCGCGGCGCTCGACAGGTTCCAGGCAGCGCTCGAGGCACACTTCGCCGCGGTGGCCACCCGTCGCAGCGAGGACGACCCCGCGGTCGACGACGCCTACGACGTCCTGGCCGACGCCTTCGAGGTGTACGACGACGCCATGGTGCGCGTCCACGGCGAGACCCTGCCCTTCTACCTCGCGGACGACGACGCCGACGACGACGAGGACGACGACGACGAGGACGAGGGCTCGGAGCGCGACGAGATCGACGAGGACGACCTGGACCCGGACGACATGCTCGACGGCACGGAGCTCGACGAGGACGCCTGACGCCCGACGAGGACGCCTGACCTCAGCGGCGTTCGGGGTAGCCCGTCGCGGGTGCGCTGACCTCGTCGAGGGCGGCCGCGATCGCCTCGGGCAGCGCGGTGCCCACCGAGAGCGCGGCGCGCAGCTGCGCGGGCGTCCGGGCGCCGACGATCGCGGAGCTGACCTGCGGGCGGCCGAGCACCCAGGCGAGGGCGAGCTCGAGCGGGGAGCGCCCGAGCCCCTCGGCAGCCGTCACGAGCGCCTCCACGACGGGTGTCGACCCGCGGCCGAGGTACGGCTGGACGAACCCGGCGAGGTGGGCCGACGCGGCCCGCGAGTCCGCGGGGACGGTCCGGCGGTACTTGCCCGTGAGCACGCCCCGGCCGAGGGGCGACCACGCGAGGACGCCGACGCCGAGCGCCGCGGCCGCCGGGACGACCTCTCGCTCGACGCCGCGCTGCAGCAGCGAGTACTCGACCTCGACCGCCGCGAGGGCGCCCGGACCGAGGAGCGTCGCGGCGCGCGCGGTCTGCCAGCCCGAGTGGTTCGAGAGCCCGACGTAGCGCGCGCGCCCGGACGCGAGCACGTGCTCGAGCGTGCGCACCGTCTCGTCGAGCGGCGTCCGCGGGTCGGGGGCCTGCACGAGCCAGAGGTCGACGTGGTCGGTCCCGAGCCGGTCGAGGGACCCGTCCAGCGAGTCCAGCAGCGCCCCGCGCGACGCGTCCACGACGCCACCGTGCGCCGTCCGGCGCACACCTCCCTTGGTGCACAGGACGACCTCGTCCCGCGCCACGGTGGTCCGCAGGAGCGAGCCGACCAGCTCCTCGGCCGCGCCGTCGGCGTAGCTCGCCGCCGTGTCGACCAGCGTGCCCCCCGCGTCCACGAAGGTGCGCAGCAGCTCGGCGGCGTCGTGCTCGTCGGTGTCACGGCTCCAGGTCAGGGTGCCGAGACCGAGGGCCGAGACGCGCATGCCGGTGCCCCCGACTCGGCGTTCCTCCATGGTCGGCAAGGCTACCGGCGCACGTCGGCAGGCGTTGCCGCGACCTGTAACGTTGCGGCACGTGACGTGGTGGGAAGCGGCCGTCCTCGGCCTCGTGCAGGGCCTGACCGAGTTCCTCCCGATCTCGTCGAGCGCGCACCTGCGCATCGTCGGGCAGCTGCTGCCCGGAGGTGAGGACCCCGGTGCCGCGTTCACGGCGATCACCCAGATCGGCACCGAGACGGCCGTGCTCCTGTACTTCCGCAAGGACATCGTGCGGATCGTCCGGGCGTGGTGGGGTGCGCTGCGTGGTCGGGACGGGACGACCTGGCGGGACCGGCTCGGCGCGCACGACGCCGACGCCCGCCTCGCGTGGTGGATCGCGCTCGGCTCGGTCCCGATCGTCGTGCTGGGCCTGCTGTTCGAGGACTCGATCAAGGGGCCGTTCCGCAACCTGTACGTCGTCGCGGCGATGCTCGCGGTGTTCGCGGTCTTCCTCGGGATCGCCGACCGCGTCGGCGCCAAGCGACGGCCCCTCGAGAAGCTCACTGGGCGGCACGCCGTCCTGTTCGGCTTCGCGCAGGCGATGGCCCTCGTGCCGGGCGTGTCGCGCTCGGGCGGCACGATCACCGCGGGACTGCTCATGGGCTACACGCGCGAGGCCGCGGCCCGGTACTCGTTCCTGCTCGCCATCCCCGCCGTGCTCGGCTCGGGCGTCCAGCAGCTCGTCACGAGCCTCGACGACTTCGGCTCCGCGGGGACGCCCGGGCTGGGCGTGACGGTCCTCGCGACCGTCATCGCGTTCGCCGTCGGCTACGTCGTCATCATCTGGTTCCTGAGGATCGTGTCGGCCTACAGCTACCTGCCGTTCGTCGTGTACCGCCTCGTGCTCGCCGCGGTCGTCGTCGGCCTGCTGCTCACGGGCGTGCTCGAGCCGCTCGCGGGCGCCGACGCCTGACGTCCGAGCCACCCGCTGCGCGTGAAGACGCGGTGCAGGACGACGCAGACGGCGACCATGACGGCGACGGCGAGCGGGTAGCCGATCGGCCAGCCGAGCTCGGGCATGTGACGGAAGTTCATGCCGTACACGCTCGCGAGGAGGGTCGGTGCGGCCGCGATCGCGGCCCACGCCGAGATGCGCCGGACGTCGTCGTTCTGGCGGAGGGACACGAGCGCGAGGTGCGCCGTGAGCATGTCGCCGAGCAGGCGGTCATGTCCCTCGAGCCGGTGGTCGAGGCGTTCGACGACGGCCGCCGGTCGCCAGACCCAGGCGTCCTCCGCGGCGCGCTCGTCGACGTCGGTCACGAGGTCCGCGAGCTCGGCGGCGAGGAGCACGAGCCCTCGACGCGCCTCCGCGACCTCCCGCTTGAGCGCGTACAACCGCTCGACGGGCGTCGCCGAGGCGTCCGCGAACACCTCGGTCTCGAGGTCCGCGACGGCCTCGGCGAGCCCGACCTCGACCTCCGCCGCGCCCGCGACCAGGGACGCCACGAGCCCCGCGAGCACCCCGGACGAGATGCGGTCGGCCACGCCCGGTGACGTCGGGAGCCGCGCCGCGAGCCGGTCGAGCACGGCGCCGTCCGGGGTCTCGGCCGTGACCGTCAGTCCCTCCACGACGAGGCACGTCACGGTGCCCGTGACGACCGCGCTCTCTGTCGGTCGGAAGGCGACCGTCGGCGTGACGAGGTAGACGCCGCCGCCCGCGAGGTGCTCGACGTGCGGACGCCCCGCGGGCGCGGGCAGCGCGTGCGCGCCCGCCGCCCGGACGACGTCCGGGTCCGCCCCGAGCGCGACGGCCCCTGCGACGACGCGTGCGGGGTCGTCGACCCGGAGCCAGACGGGCTCCTGGCCCGCCCTGCGGTAGCCCTCCGGAGCAGGCGCCCACGCACCACCCGTCCGGACCCACACGGAGACGGCTCCTGCGCTGTCCATGAGTGCAGTGTGGACCGCAGCCGCCCGTCGGTGGGGAGAACGGCGGCCGGCCTCCCGGTTCGGTGCCCTAGGCTGCGCGCGTGCGTACCTGGCCTGCTCCTGCCGTCCCCCAGGTCCCCGGGCGAGGTCAGGAGGTGCGCGTCGTCGACAGCGCCACCGGCGCCCTCGTGCCGGCGGCCACGGGTCCCGTCGCCTCGCTCTACGTGTGCGGCATCACCCCGTACGACGCGACCCACCTCGGTCACGCCTCGACGTACATCGCGTTCGACCTCCTGCACCGCGCGTGGCTCGACTCGGGCCTGGAGGTGCGGTACGCGTCGAACGTGACGGACGTCGACGACCCGCTCCTCGAGCGCGCCGCGCAGACGGGCGTCGACTGGGAGGACCTGGCGGCCGAGCAGACGGCCCTCTTCGCCGAGGACATGACCGCCCTCGCCGTCATCCCGCCCAGCACCTACCTCGGTGCTGTCGAGACGATCCCGCTCGTGGCGGACGCCGTCGCCCGCCTGCTGGACCGCGGCCTGGCGTACCGCGTCGCCGTCGAGCAGGGCGCCGGAGGCGACCTGCCCGAGCTCGGTGACGTGTACGCGGACGTCTCGGTGGACCCGCACTTCGGCTCCGTGGCAGGTCTGGACCACGACCGCACCGTCGAGCTGTTCGCGGAGCGCGGCGGCGACCCGGCGCGACCCGGCAAGCGCGACCCGCTCGACCCCGCGCTGTGGCGCCGTGAGCGTCCGGGCGAGCCGAGCTGGGACGGCGGCGTCCTCGGGTCGGGGCGTCCCGGGTGGCACATCGAGTGCACCGTGATCGCGCAGAGCGCCCTGGGCCCCGAGTTCGACGTCCAGGGCGGCGGCAAGGACCTGTGCTTCCCGCACCACGAGATGAGCACGGCGCACGCGCGGGCGCTCGGCGCGGCCGGTGCGCGCGTGCACGTGCACACCGGGATGGTCGCGTTCGACGGCGAGAAGATGAGCAAGTCGCTCGGCAACCTGGTGCTCGTGTCACGGCTGCGAGAGCAGGGCGTGGACCCGATGGCGGTCCGCCTCGCCGTCCTCGCGCACCACTACCGCGAGGACTGGGAGTGGGACGACGACGTCCTGGCCCAGGCGCAGCAGCGGCTCGCCCGGTGGCGCGACGCGGTCTCGGGCAACGGGGGACCCGACGCGACGTCGACCCTCGAGGCCGTCCGGTCCGCCCTGGCCGCCGACCTCGACGCCCCGGCAGCCCTGCGCGCCGTCGACACGTGGGCCGACGCGGCGCTGAGCGTCGGCGGCGACGTCGAGGGTGCACCCGGCGTGCTCGCCCGTGCCGTCGACGCGCTCCTCGGCGTGCGCCTCTGACGCGAGGACGGTCGTCGGGAGCGGTTCACAGCCGCCCTCAGGCGGTGGGCCCGCCGTGCCCCGGGCCCCGGTCGCGGCGACGCAGGTAGCGCTCGAACTCGCGCGCGATGGCCTCGCCCGTCGCCTCGGGCAGGTCGGCCGTGTCCTTGGCCTCCTCCAGCTGCGCCACGTACTCGGCGATCTCGGTGTCCTCGGCCGCGAGCTCGTCGACGCCGTGCTGCCAGGCCTCGGCGTCCTCCGGGAGGTCGCCGAGCGGCACCGGGACGCCGACGAGCTCCTCGATCCGGGCCAGCAGCGCCAGCGTCGCCTTGGGGGACGGCGGGTGTGCGACGTAGTGCGGGACGGCGCTCCACAGGGACACGCCGGCGAGACCCCGCAGGGACGCGGCGTGCTGCAGCACGCCGACGATCCCCGTGGGGCCCTCGTACGTGCTCGGCTCGACGCCGAGCGCGAGCTGGAGGCCGTGGTCCTCGGTGGTCGTGGTGACCGGGATCGGCCGCGTGTGCGGCACGTCGGCGAGGAGCGCGCCGATCGTGACGACGGTCCGGACGCCCAGCCGCTCGGCGATGTCGAGAAGCTCGGTGCAGTAGCGGCGCCAGCGCATCGACGGCTCGATGCCGTGGACGAGGACGACGGGGTCGCCCGCACCGGGTTCGGCCACCGCGACCGTCGTCGACGGCCACGAGATCACGCGACCGCCGTCGGGGCCCGGGCCGACCGTCGGGCGGTTGACCTGGAAGTCGTGGAACTCCTCGGGATCGAGCTCGTCGACCTGCTCGGCGCCCCACACCTCGTGCAGGTGCGCGAGCGTCTGCGTCGCGGCCGACCCCGCGTCGTTCCAGCCCTCGAAGGCGGCGAGCAGGACCGGACCGCGGAGGCGCCCACCGGGCAGTGCGTCGGTCATGCGGTCAGCCTAGGCGCTCGGCCCCGGCGCGGGCCGAGGCGGCCACCTAGACTGCGCCGGTGCCCGCGACTCCCGCCCCCGTGGTCCCCGACCTGCCCGCCGCCGTCCTGTGGGACATGGACGGGACGCTCGTCGACACGGAGCCGGCGTGGATCGCGGCGGAGACCGCGCTCGTCCAGGAGTTCGGCGGGACGTGGACGACGGAGGACGCGCTGCGCCTCGTCGGTCTGCCGCTGGAGCACTCGGCGGCGCTCCTCGCCGAGGCCGGTGTGACGCTGCCGACGGGCGAGATCGTCGAGCGCCTCATCGACGGCGTCGTCGCCTCGGTCCGCTCGCACACCGTGTGGCAGCCGGGGGCCCGTCGCCTGCTCGAGGACCTGCGCGACGCGGGCGTGCCGTGCGCGCTCGTGACGATGTCGTACCGACGGTTCGCCGAGGAGGCGATGCGCACCGCGCCCGAGGGCGTCCTGACGGTCATGGTGACCGGGGACGAGGTGTCCCGCGGCAAGCCGGACCCGGAGCCGTACCTGCGTGCCGCCGAGGTGCTCGGTGTCGACGTCACGCGGTGCGTCGCGATCGAGGACTCGCGTCCCGGGATCGCGTCGGCGCTCGCGTCGGGCGCCCGGACGCTCGGCGTGCAGCACCTCGTCCCGGTCGAGCCGCGCGACGGCCTGAGCCGGGTCGCGTCGCTCGAGGACGTCGACCTCGCGGCCCTCGCCCGCATCGGCGCTGGTGAGGTCCTCGACCGGATGCCCGTCGACGCGCCCGGGCAGGCGGGGCTCACGACCGAGGCGTGACGCCCAACGTCAGCTCGACCGCGCCCGGCGGCACCTCGGGGGGTGTCCCGCCGAACGCGGGGCACAGGTCCTTGTGCGCGCACCAGCCGCACAGCGGTCCCGGTCGGGGCGTCCAGGAGCCCTGCTCGGCGGCGGCGACGATGCCCGACCAGATCGCGCGGACGCGTCGCTCGGTGGTGCGCAGCTCGGCCTCGTCGGGGACGTGCCGGAGCACGGTGCCGTCACCGAGGTACACGAGCTGGAGCATCGCCGGGACGCGGTGCCGCAGGCGCGAGACGACGAGGGCGTAGAACCGCATCTGGAAGAGCGCGCCGCTCTCGAAGCCCTCGCGCGGCGACCGGCCGGTCTTGTAGTCGACGATCCGGATCGCGCCGTCGGGCGCCACGTCGACGCGGTCGACGATCCCGCGCAGCTGCGGGCCGTCCTCGAGCTGCGTCGCGACGTCGAGCTCGCGCTCGGCGGGCTGCAGGCGGTTCGGGTCCTCGAGCGTGAAGTACGTGTCCAGCAGCGCGCCGGCCTGCGCGAACCACGCGTCGAGGTCGACGTCGTCCGCGAGCACCTCGGCGCACTCGGGGCGCTCCTGCAGCATCCGGTCCCACTCGGGTGCGACCAGCGCACGCGCCGCCGCCGGGGTGCGCGCACCCGCCGGGGCGTCGTACAGCCGCTCGAGCACCGCGTGGACGAGCGTCCCGCGCACCGCGGCCGCGCTCGGCGGCTCGGGCAGCCGGTCGACCACCCGGAACCGGAACAGCAGGGGGCACTGCAGGTAGTCGTTCGCGCGCGAGGGTGACAGCCCGGGCGGTCGCCGGGGTGCGGGCGCCGGACCCTCCGCACCGGGCGGTGCGGGGCTGACGGGCTGCACGGCGAGCTCGGTCTGTGGCACGCGGCGAGGATACGTCGGGGGTCCGACACGACCGGGCATGCCTAGGGTGTGCGCGTGCAGACACCACGCGACGCGCGCACCCGGGGCTGGGTCGTCGGTCGGGCCGCGGGCGCGCCCGTCGTCGTCTCGCCGGGCTGGGTGCTCGCGGCGGTGGTGCTCACGGTGCTGTTCGCCCCGACCGTGCGGTCGATCGCGTTCGTGGACGAGGTCGGGGCGTACGCCGTGTCGGCGGTCTTCGTGCTGCTCCTGCTCGGCTCGGTGTTCCTGCACGAGCTCGCGCACGCCCTGGTCGCCCGGCGTCAGGGCGTGCGGGTCGAGGAGCTCGCCGTGACGCTCCTGGGCGGTCACACCCGTCTGGGCGGCTCGGCGCCCACACCGCGCGCGAGCGCCCTCGTCGCCGCGAGCGGACCCCTCGTCAACCTCGTCCTGGGCGGTGCGGCCTGGCTCGCGGCCGAGCTGCTCGCACCGACGTCGCGAGGGTCCGTCGTGTGGCTGCTCCTGGTCGCCGCGGCGCTCGCGAACGGGTTCGTCGGTCTGTTCAACCTCGTCCCGGGCCTGCCGCTCGACGGCGGGCGCGTCCTCGAGGCCGCCGTGTGGCGCGTCACGGGGTCGCGCTCGCGGGGCACCGCCGTCGCGGGGTGGGTCGGCCGCGCGGTCGCGGTCCTCGTCGTCGTCTGGGGCGTCGGGCGCCCGCTGCTCGCGGGTGGTCGGCCGGACGCCGTCGGCCTGCTCTGGACCGTCCTGATCGGCGCGTTCCTGTGGAGCGGGGCAGGCCAGGCGGTGCGCGCGGCCCGCGCCGACGGTCGCGCCGCGCGCGTCACGGTCCGCGGCCTCATGCGCCCCGCGGTGGCCGTGCCTGCGCGCGGGACGCTCCTGGACCTCGACACGGCGGTCGCGCACGCCGCGGCACCCGTGCAGGACGCGGTGCTGCTCGCCGGTGACGGTCGTCCGGTCGCGGTCGTCGACGCCGCGGCCGCGCTCTCGGTCCCGGACGAGCGGCGTGCCCGGACCGCCCTCTCGGCGGTCGCGCTGCCGCTGCCGGAGGGCGCCTCGGTCGACGTCGGGCTCACGGGGCCGGACGCGCTGCGCGCCGTGGCCGCGCTGGCCCGCGTGACGCCGACGGTGGCGGTCGTCGACGGCGTGCGCGTCGTCGGCGTTCTGCGCTCGCAGGACGTCGTCCGCGCGCTGCGCGCGACCTAGACTCCTGCCACGTGACCCAGACCCCGCCGCCCGCCGACGACGCCGACGCCCCCACGGGCGGGACCGGGGGGCTGCCGACGGGTGCGTCCGCTCGGCGGGGGCCGCTGCGGGTGGGTGAGCGCGTGCAGCTGACGGACCCGCGCGGCCGGCTGCACACCGTGACGCTCGCGCCCGGCGCGACGTTCCACACGCACAAGGGCTACTTCCGCCACGACGAGCTCATCGGCGCGCCCGAGGGGTCGGTCGTCACGAGCAGCGGGGGAGTGACGTACCTCGCGCTGCGCCCGCTCCTGGCCGACAACGTGCTGTCGATGCCCCGCGGCGCGGCGGTCGTCTACCCCAAGGACGCCGGGCAGGTGGTGGCGATGGCGGACATCTACCCCGGCGCGCGCGTCGTCGAGGCCGGTGTCGGGTCCGGTGCGCTGACGATGTCGCTCCTGCGCGCCGTCGGGGACCAGGGGTACCTGCACTCGATCGAGCGCCGCGAGGACTTCGCGGCGATCGCGCGGGCCAACGTCGAGGGGTTCTTCGCGGGCCCGCACCCCGCCTGGCGGCTCAGCGTCGGCGACCTGAGCGACGTGCTGCCCGTGGCCGAGGAGCCGGGTTCCGTGGACCGGGTCGTCCTGGACATGCTCGCGCCCTGGGAGAACCTCGAGGCCGTCGCCGCCGCCCTCGCGCCCGGCGGTGTGCTCGTCGCGTACGTCGCGACGACGACGCAGCTCTCCCGGCTCGCCGAGGACCTGCGCGACGACGGCAGGTTCACCGAGCCGACCGCGTGGGAGACGATGCTGCGCGGGTGGCACCTCGAGGGCCTCGCCGTGCGCCCCCAGCACCGCATGATCGGCCACACCGGCTTCCTCCTGACCACACGGCGGATGGCCGAGGGCGTCGCGGTGCCCGAGCGTCGGCGCCGCCCCGCGAAGGGCAACTACCCGGTCGAGGAGGAGTGGACGCCCGAGGACCTCGGGGAGCGCTCGATCTCCGACAAGAAGGTGCGCCGCGTGCGCCGCGACCTCGGCGCCGACGAGGTCTGACGCCGCGCTCGCCGGCCCGATCGCCGGCGACGGCCGACCGCCGGGCCGACACGCGCGTCCGCCCGTCGGTCGGGTCGTGGCCGGGGACGTCGCGCGACGTAGGGTTGCACCGGAGGCTCCGCCGGGCCGCCCGCCCGGTCCGGTGGACCACGGTCGGGTGGACACGGGAGGCACGATGAGCCAGACGCCGGAGCAGGACGCACGCCGATCCGCCGAGGACGCCCGCCAGCTCGCGCTGCTGGCCGCCAAGAACGAACGGCTCGCGGAGGCGCTGCGCCAGGCCCGGGACCGGCTCGCGGAGCTGCAGGAGCGCATCGACGAGCTGGGCCGCCCGCCCGCGACCTTCGCGACGTTCCTCGCCGCACGCCCGGACGGCTCGGTCGAGGTCGTCTCCGCCGGCCGGAAGATGCAGCTCCAGGTCGCCCCGTCCGTCGAGGTGCACGCGCTGCGGCCGGGTCAGGAGCTGCGGCTCAACGAGGCCCTCACCGTCGTCGAGGCCGGTGCCTACGAGACCGTGGGCGAGCTCGTGACCGTCAAGGAGATCCTCGCGCCGGACCGCGCGCTCGTGGTCGGGCGTGCGGACGAGGAGCGCGTCGTGCGGCTCGCGGGCCAGGTGCTGGACTCGCCGGTCCGCATCGGCGACGCGCTCACGGTCGACTCGCGCTCGGGCTTCGTCTTCGAGCGCATCCCGCGCGCCGAGGTCGAGGAGCTCGTCCTCGAGGAGGTCCCGGACATCGACTACGGCGACATCGGAGGCCTGGGGTCGCAGATCGAGCAGATCCGCGACGCCGTCGAGCTGCCGTTCAACCACCCTGACCTGTACCGCGAGCACGGCCTGCGCCCGCCCAAGGGCGTCCTCCTCTACGGCCCGCCCGGGTGCGGCAAGACGCTCATCGCCAAGGCGGTCGCGCGGTCGCTCGCGCAGACGCGGACGACGCCCGGTCCCGACGGCGTCCCCGTCCCCGCCGGGACGAGCTACTTCCTCAACGTCAAGGGACCCGAGCTCCTCAACAAGTACGTGGGCGAGACGGAGCGGCACATCCGCCTGATCTTCGCCCGCGCCAGGGAGAAGGCGTCCCAGGGCACCCCCGTCGTCGTCTTCTTCGACGAGATGGAGTCGCTGTTCCGCACGCGCGGCACGGGCGTGTCGTCCGACGTCGAGACGACGGTCGTGCCGCAGCTGCTCAGCGAGATCGACGGCGTCGAGCGGCTCGACAACGTCATCGTGATCGGCGCGTCCAACCGCGAGGACATGATCGACCCCGCGATCCTGCGCCCGGGCCGCCTCGACGTGAAGATCAAGATCGAGCGGCCGGACGCCGAGGCGGCACGCGACATCTTCACGAAGTACCTGACCCCGGACCTGCCCCTGCACCCCGACGACCTCGCCGAGCACCAGGGCGACGCGGCCGCCGCCGTGACGGCGATGATCCAGCGCGTCGTCGAGCGGATGTACGCCGAGACGCGCGAGAACGAGTTCCTCGAGGTGACGTACGCGTCGGGCGACAAGGAGGTCCTGCACTTCAAGGACTTCAGCTCGGGCGCGATGATCCAGAACGTCGTCGACCGCGCCAAGAAGTCCGCGATCAAGGACTTCCTCGCCACGGGCGCGCGCGGCATCCGCGTCGAGCACCTCATGGCCGCGTGCGAGGACGAGTTCAAGGAGAACGAGGACCTGCCCAACACGACCAACCCCGACGACTGGGCGCGGATCTCCGGCAAGAAGGGCGAGCGCATCGTCTTCATCCGGACGATCGTCCAGGGCAAGGGCGGCAAGGACACGAGCCGCACGATCGAGACGATGACGCCGACGGGGCAGTACCTCTGAGCCGGACCGTACGGGCGTCGCGTCGACCTAGGCTGGCGCGGTGACCGTACGTCGGGTGATGGGGATCGAGACCGAGTTCGGCATCGTCGAGCCGGGGCGGCCGCAGGCCAACCCGATGGTCCTGTCGAGCACCGTCGTCGCGGCGTACGCCTCGGTCGCCTCACCCCCGGGACGCCCGGCGCGGTGGGACTACGAGGACGAGGACCCCCTCGCCGACGCGCGCGGTTTCCGGCTCCAGCGGGCCGCGGCGCACCCGTCGATGCTGACCGACGACCCGTCCGCACCCGCACCGACCGGTCCCGACGGCGGCGTGCCGGACGTCGCGGCAGGTGCTGCGACGGCGACGGCGCTCGACCCCGGCGAGCGCGAGCGGCCCGTGGTCGAGGAGTACGACGACCCCGCGGCCGCGACGACGATCCTCACCAACGGCGCACGGTTCTACGTCGACCACGCGCACCCGGAGTACTCGAGCCCCGAGGTCACGAACCCACGGGACGCCGTCCTGTGGGACAAGGCGGGGGAGGCGGTCGCGCTGCGGGCCGTGCGGGCGGTGTGCTCGACGCCCGGCATGCCCGACGTCGTCCTGTACAAGAACAACGTCGACGGCAAGGGCGCCTCGTACGGGACGCACGAGAACTACCTCGTCGACCGCGCCGTTCCCTTCGAGGTGCTCGCGCAGCACCTCATCCCGTTCCTCGTGACCCGTCAGGTGTTCACGGGTGCTGGACGCGTGGGGCTGGGCCAGGCCGGGCAGGACGCCGGCTTCCAGATCTCCCAGCGGGCCGACTACGTCGAGGCCGAGGTCGGCCTCGAGACGACGCTGCGACGCCCCATCGTCAACACGCGCGACGAGCCGCACGCCGACCGGTCGCGGTGGCGCCGCCTGCACCTCATCGTCGGCGACGCGACGATGCTCGAGGTCGCCACGTGGCTGCGCCTCGGGACGACGTCGCTCGTGCTCTGGCTCCTCGAGCGGTCGCAGTCGCGCCCCGAGGTGCTCGCGCCGCTCGAGGACCTCGCGCTCGCCGACCCCGTCGACGCGGTGCGCGTCGTGAGCAGGGACCTCATGCTGACGGCGCGGCTCGAGCTCGCCGACGGGCGTCGGCTCACCGCGATCGAGGTGCAGCGCGAGTACCTCGCCGCCGTCGTCGCGGCACTCGGTGCGGACGTCGACGACGCGA
Source organism: Cellulomonas carbonis (assembly GCF_014636275.1). Taxonomy (GTDB): domain Bacteria; phylum Actinomycetota; class Actinomycetes; order Actinomycetales; family Cellulomonadaceae; genus Actinotalea; species Actinotalea carbonis. Next base: position 628,826 of record NZ_BMEB01000001.1, on the reverse strand, counting down.
CGCGCGAGGTGCTCGACCGCTGGGAGTCGGTGCTCGACCGGCTCGCCCGCGACCCCGGCCTGTGCGCGCGCGAGGTCGAGTGGGTCGCGAAGCTCCGCCTGCTGGAGGGGATGCGCCGCCGTGACCACCTCGAGTGGGACCACCCGCGCCTGGCCGCGATGGACATCCAGTGGTCGGACGTCCGTCCCGAGCGGGGCCTCTACCACCGCCTCGTGGCCGCGGGTGCGGTGGAGACGCTCGTCGACCCGGCCGAGGTCGACCGCGCCGTGACGGAGCCGCCGTCCGACACGCGTGCCTACTTCCGCGGCACGGTCGTGCGCCGGTACGCGCACCAGGTGCGCGCCGCGAGCTGGGACTCGGTCGTCCTCGACGTGCCCGAGCTGCCCGTCCTGCAGCGCATCCCGCTCCGGGACCCGTGGCGCGGCACCCGGTCGCACGTCGGCGAGCTGCTCGACGCGTGCGCGGACGCGGGCGAGCTCGTGCGGCGCCTCGGCCGCGGCTGACGCCGCCCACAGGGTGGATCACGCGCCTGGTGTCGGCGCGCACGCCTAGGATCGGAGCGGAAGCAGACGACCGACGTGGTCGGCCGGGTGACCGGGCGGCCGCGGGGCCCGGCTCGGGTCCGGCGGTCGCCGACGACCACGGTGCTGGACGCCAGCACCTCGCTCGAGCGGGAGGTCATGATGGCCGGTCAGGACCAGATCAGGCACCGACGCGACGACGAGCCCGACGACGCCCCCGAGCCCGTGGCCGCCCCGGCCGCCCAGGCGCGCGACGCGGAGGTCGACTCGCTCCTCGAGGAGATCGACGAGGTCCTCGAGCAGAACGCCGAGTCGTTCGTGCGGGGCTTCGTGCAGAAGGGCGGGCAGTGACGGGTGACGCCTGACGCCCCCGGCGCCCTCCCGCGCTCGTTCCACATGACCGGCACGTCGTCGTTCCTCGACTTCCTCGCCGCGCACGACCCCTCGCTGCTGCCGACGGGCCGCCACCTGCCCGCGGGCGAGGTCCCGGCCGCGCCGCACGCCACGACGATCGTCGCCCTGACGTTCGACGGGGGCGTCGTGATGGCGGGGGACCGGCGCGCGACCGCCGGGCCGATGATCGCGAGCCGACACATCGAGAAGGTCTTCCCGGCCGACGAGTACTCGGCCGTCGGCATCGCCGGGACCGCGGGGCTCGCGCTCGAGCTCGTGCGGCTGTTCCAGCTCGAGCTCGAGCACTACGAGAAGATCGAGGGCTCGCTGCTCTCGCTCGACGGCAAGGCGAACCGCCTCGCCACGATGATCCGGGGGAGCCTCGGCCTCGCGATGCAGGGGCTCGCCGTCGTGCCGCTCTTCGGCGGCTACGACCTCGACCGCGGCGTCGGCCGGATGTTCTCGTTCGACGTGACGGGCGGACGCTACGAGGAGACGGACTTCCACGCCGTCGGCTCGGGCTCGGTCTTCGCGCGCGGGTCGCTCAAGAAGCTGTGGTGGCCGGGGATGAACGCGTCGGACGCGGTGCGCACCGCGGTCCACGCGCTCGTCGACGCGGCCGACGACGACTCCGCGACGGGCGGTCCGGACACGCTGCGGCGGATCTGGCCGGTCGTCGCGACGGTGACCGCGTCGGGCTACCTGCGCGTCGAGGACGAGGCGCTCGCGCGCACGGTGGCCGAGGTGGACGCGATCCGCCGGGCGGAGGGGGACCCCCGATGACGATGCCGTTCTACGTCTCGCCCGAGCAGCTGATGAAGGACCGGGCGGACTACGCGCGCAAGGGCATCGCGCGCGGTCGCTCGGTCGTCGTCCTGGCGTACGACGACGGGATCGCGTTCGCGACCGAGAACCCCTCGCGGGCGCTGCACAAGATCTCCGAGATCTACGACCGCATCGCGTTCGCCGCAGTCGGCAAGTACAACGAGTTCGAGAACCTGCGGGTCGCGGGCGTCCGGTACGCCGACCTGCGCGGCTACTCCTACGACCGGTCCGACGTCACCGCACGGGGTCTCGCGAACGCGTACGCGCAGACGCTCGGGACGGTGTTCACCACCGAGTCCAAGCCGCTCGAGGTCGAGATCGTCGTCGCCGAGGTGGGCGCCTCGCCCGCCACGGACCAGATCTACCGCCTGTCGTACGACGGGTCCGTGGCCGACGAGCACGGTCACGTCGCGATGGGTGGTCAGGCCGAGCACCTGTCCGAGCGGCTCGCCGAGCGGTGGTCGCCCGGCATGGACCTCGCCGCGGTCGTCCGCCTCGCGGTCGACACGCTGGGCGCGCAGGTCGACGGCCCGGACCGGACCCTCGAGCCGACGCAGCTCGAGGTCGCGGTCCTGGACCGGACGCGTCCGCGGCGCGCGTTCCGACGTCTCGCCGCGCCGCAGCTCGCCGACCTCCTCGGCGCGCCGCCGGACGACACCGCGGCCGCAGGCCCGGGGCCGTCCGACCCCGCCACGACGGAGGGCTGACACGTGGACCGCCGCATCTTCGGGCTCGAGACGGAGTACGGCGTGACGTGCGCCGTCGACGGCGGGCGCGGGCTCTCCGCCGACGAGGTGGCGCGCTACCTCTTCCGCAAGGTCGTGGCGTGGGGGCGGTCGTCCAACGTCTTCCTCCGCAACGGCTCACGCCTCTACCTCGACGTCGGGTCGCACCCGGAGTACGCGACCGCCGAGTGCGACGACATCCGCGACCTCGTCGCGCACGACCGGGGCGGCGAGCGGATCCTCGAGGGCCTGGTCGCCGACGCGCAGCAGCGGCTCGAGCACGAGGGCCTGCCCGGGCGGATCCACCTGTTCAAGAACAACACCGACTCCGCGGGCAACTCCTACGGCTGCCACGAGAACTACCTCGTCCGGCGGCAGGGCGACTTCGGCCGGCTCGCCGACGTCCTCGTGCCGTTCCTCATCACGCGGCAGGTGCTCACCGGCGCCGGCAAGGTCCTGCCCACGCCTCGCGGCTCGGTGTACTGCCTCTCGCAGCGCGCGGACCACATCTGGGAGTCGGTCTCGAGCGCGACGACGCGGTCGCGGCCGATCATCAACACGCGCGACGAGCCCCACGCCGACGCCGAGGCCTACCGGCGCCTGCACGTCATCGTCGGCGACTCCTCGATGGCGGAGCCGACGACGCTGCTCAAGGTGGGCGCGACCGACCTCGTCCTGCGCCTCGTCGAGGCGGGGATCCCGATGCGTGACGTCTCGCTCGAGAACCCCATGCGCGCGATCCGCGAGATCAGCCACGACATCACCGGGTCCGCACCGGTGCGGCTCGCGAACGGCCGCACCGCGACGGCCGTCGAGATCCAGGAGGAGTACCTGGGCCGCGTGCAGGACTTCGTCGCGCAGTCCGTCGAGCTCACGCCGGTCATCAAGCAGACGCTCGACCTGTGGGAGCGCGGCCTGCGTGCGGTCAGGACGGGTGACCTCTCGCTCGTCGACCGCGAGCTCGACTGGGTGATCAAGCTGCGGCTCGTCGAGCGGTACCGCGCCAAGCACGACCTGGCGCTGGACGACGCGCGCGTCGCGCGCCTGGACCTGGCCTATCACGACATCTCGCGCACGGAGGGTCTGTACAACCTGCTCGCCGCGCGCGGGATGGTCGAGCGCGTCGTGGACGACCTCGACGTGTTCGAGGCGACCGCCGTGCCGCCGCAGACGACCCGCGCGAAGCTCCGCGGCGACTTCGTCCGGCGCGCCCAGGAGGCCCGCCGCGACTACACCGTCGACTGGGTCCACCTCAAGCTCAACGACCAGGCGCAGCGCACCGTCCTGTGCAAGGACCCGTTCCGCAGCGTGGACGACCGGGTGGAGCGCCTGCTCGAGTCCATGTGAGGGAGAGCCCGTACAGTGATCGGGCCCCGGCCGCCCGGTCGGGTGCGGAGGGCGCCGTGGGGCGCGGAGGAAGGAGCCGGGTGCGTCGTCACGCTGCCGCCGCGGTCGTCGTCGCGCTCGCTGCCGTCACCGCGCTCGTGGGCTGCTCGGCCGAGCAGGAGCAGCAGGCCGAGGTCGAGGTCACGGGTGAGGCGGGCAGCGTCCCCGAGCTCGTCTACGAGCGCCCGCTCGAGGTCGCGGAGTCCCGCGCCGAGCTGGTCTGGGAGGGCACCGGACCCGAGGTCGTCGACGGCGAGCCCGTGCTCGTCGACTACTACGCCGAGGACGGCACCGACGGCACGCTCATCGGCGAGACGTACTCGTCCGAGCCCAAGCCGTACCTCCTCAGCGCCGAGGCCCTCGGCGTCGACATCTACGAGGCGCTGCGCGGACGCACGGTCGGCTCGCGCGTGGTCCACCTCGTCCCGCCCGACGCCGGGAACCAGGGACCGACGGTCGCGGTCTTCGACCTCCTCCCCACGCGTGCCGAGGGTGAGCCCGTCGATCCCCGTGAGGGCGTCCCGACGGTCGAGCTCGCGCCCGACGGCGAGCCGACGATCACGGTGCCCGCGACCGAGCCGCCCGCCGACCTCGTGGTCCAGCCGCTCATCCGCGGCGCGGGGCCGCAGGTGCAGGCCGGGCAGGTGATCGTCGTGCAGTACACCGGCGTCACCTGGTCCGACGGGGCCGAGTTCGACTCGAGCTGGTCGGAGGGCAAGCTGCCGACCGTGTTCCCGATCGGGGTCGACCAGCTCGTCCCCGGCTGGGACCAGGGGCTCGTCGAGCAGACCGTCGGCAGCCAGGTCCTGCTCGTCGTCCCCCCGCACCTCGGCTACGGCGGGGGCGACACCGAGCTGGCCGACGAGACGCTGGTCTTCGTCGTGGACATCCTGGCCGCACGCGGCGGCCCGACGGAGGGCTGAGCGCATGACGGTCGCGGTCCGTGTCATCCCCTGCCTCGACGTCGACGCCGGGCGCGTCGTCAAGGGCGTCAACTTCATGCAGCTGCGCGACGCGGGGGACCCCGTCGAGCTCGCGCGCCGCTACGACCTCGAGGGTGCGGACGAGATCACGTTCCTCGACGTCTCGGCGTCGGCGTCGGACCGGAGCACGACGTACGACGTCGTGCGTCGGACGGCCGAGGAGGTCTTCGTTCCCCTCACGGTCGGCGGCGGGGTGCGATCCACCGAGGACGTGGACCGCCTGCTCCGCGCGGGCGCGGACAAGGTCGGCGTCAACACCGCCGCCATCGCGCGTCCCGAGCTGGTGTCGGAGATCGCCACGCGCTTCGGCAGCCAGGTGCTCGTCCTGTCGGTCGACGCCCGACGCGTCGTGGACGGCCCGCCCACACCGTCGGGGTTCGAGGTCACGACGCACGGCGGTCGTCGCGGGACCGGGATCGACGCGGTCGAGTGGGCGCGCCGCGCCGTCGACCTCGGAGCGGGCGAGGTGCTGCTCAACTCGATGGACGCCGACGGCACGACCGGCGGCTTCGACCTCGAGATGCTCGCGGCCGTCCGCCGCGAGGTCGCGGTGCCGCTCATCGCGAGCGGCGGCGCGGGCACACCGCAGCACTTCCTCGAGGCGGCCCTGGCGGGGGCCGACGCGCTGCTCGCCGCGAGCGTCTTCCACTTCGGCACGCTGACGGTCGGCCAGGTCAAGCAGCACCTGCGGGACGCGGGCGTGCCCGTGCGCTGACGCGCCGTCGTCCCGCCGCGCGCTGACGCGCCCGAGGGCGCCGGGCCCCGGACGCACACGTCCGCAGGGTCGCGGGGCGCGCACGTGCCCGCGGTGGTCGGGGTCGGCTCAGCTCGTCGGTGCCGGCGCCCGGAAGCGCGCGAGCGCCTCGAGCGCGGCGGGCGGCCCGACGAGCCGGACGTGCGCGACCCGGGGACGGTCGAACGCCCAGAGCACGAGCTCGCCCGGGCGGCCCCGGACCTCGACGACGTCGCCGTCTCGTGCGCCCGCGGTGATCGTGCGCCCGCTCGGGTCGGTCAGCACCAGCCGCACGGGCGACCGGTGCAGGAGGAGCCGCGACATGCGGCGCAGGTGGGCCCACAGCGCCTCCTCGTGCGCCGGGGGCAGGTCACGAGGCGCGACCTGCGCGCCGCCCGGGCCGCCGCGGCGCACGTCCTCCGCGTGGACGTGGAACTCGACGAGCTGCGCCGCGTCGCCGGCCCACCGCAGCGGGTGCCACACGGGCGGACCGTCTGCGAGTCGCGCCAGCAGTCGCTCCCACGCGTCGGGCCGCGTCGACCGGTCGCCGAGCGCCTGCGTCAGCCGCTCGGTCCGTGCGGCGAGACCGGGCACGACGACGCCGACGGCGGCGGGGGAGCTCTCGCGCAGCACGAGGTGCGCGGCGAGGTGCTCGGTCCGCCAGCCCTCGCACAGCGTCGCTGCACCCGGTCCCGCCTCCCGCAGCGCGGCGACGGTCGCGGAGCGTTCCTGCAGGTGCCATGCCATGCGCCGCATCGTCGCACGCACGCGGGACGCTCGCCGTCCGTGCCGACTGCTGGGTCCGGACCGCGGCTCGTCGTGACGCCGCCCGACGGGTCGCTCGAGGTCGACGTGCGAGGATGAGTCATCCCCGTTCGGAAAGGACACGTGTGCGCGCGCGCCCCGACACGACGGACCGGGCCGCCCTCTCGGGCGGGGCCGTCCGGCGCTCCCTGCAGCTGATCTGGCGCGGGATGTCGTCCCAGCCGCGGACGTACGTCCTCGCGGTCGTCACGTCCGCGCTGTTCGGTGCGATGACGGTCGCGGTCAGCCAGGTGCTCGGGCGTGCGACCGACGACGTCGTCGTGCCCGCCCTGGCCGGCGAGCTCGACGACCGCAGGTCGGTCTGGCTCGCGGGCGCTGCGCTGCTCGGGGTCGCGGTGACCCTCGCGCTCGCCGTCGCGGGCCGTCGGATCTTCGCGGGCATCGGGTACTCCGACATCCAGGCCGACCACCGGCGCGCCGTGACGCGGCAGTACCTCCGTCTGCCGCTCTCGTGGCACCGCTCCCACCCCACGGGCCAGCTCCTCTCCAACGCGAGCGCCGACGTCGAGGCGGCCACGGGGGTGTTCAACCCGCTGCCCTTCGCCATCGGGGTCGTCGCGATGATGGGCGTCGCCACCGTCGCCCTGCTGCGCGTCGACGTGTGGATCGCGGTCACCGCGCTGTCCGTCCTGCCGCTCGCCGTCCTCGCCAACCTCGTCTTCCAGCGGTACATGTCGCCCGCCGCGACCCGGGCCCAGCAGCTGCGCGCCGACGTCGCCGACGTCGCGCACGAGAGCTTCGAGGCCGCGCTCCTGGTCAAGTCGCTCGGCACCGAGCAGCGCGAGGCGGAGCGGTTCGCCGCCCGCACGCAGCAGCTGCGCGCGGCGAACGTCCACGTCGGCACGGTGCGCGCGGTGTTCGACCCCGTCATCGAGCTCCTGCCCAGCCTCGGGACGCTCCTGGTGCTCGTCGTCGGCGCGTACCGGGCCGCCGCGGGCGAGGTCGGCACCGGCGGCATCGTCTCGGCGGCCTACCTGCTCACGCTCATGGCCGTGCCGGTCCGTGCGTTCGGCTGGGTGCTCGGCGAGCTGCCGCGCGGCCTCGTGGGCCACGACCGCATCGCCCGCGTCCTCGACGCCACGGGCGAGCTCGAGCCCGGCACCCACCGCCTGCCCGCCTCGCGGGGCGGGCTCGCGGTCGAGCTGAGGGACGTCGAGGTCGCGGTCCCCGGGGCGGGCGGGCCGCAGCGGATCCTCCACGACGTCTCGCTGTCGGTGCCCGCCGGGCGCACGGTCGCCGTCGTCGGCGTGACCGGCGCGGGCAAGACGACGCTCGTGTCGCTCCTCAGCCGGCTGCAGGACCCCGCGTCCGGCACGGTCCTCCTCGACGGGGTCGACGTGCGCGACGTCCATCCGCAGGACCTCACGCGGGACGTCGCGCTCGTGGCGCAGAACGCGTTCCTCTTCGAGGACACCGTGCGCGCGAACGTGACGCTCGCCGACGAGGACGACCCCCACGCCCCGGACGACGAGGCGGTCTGGGACGCGCTGCGCCTGGCGCGCGTCGACGGCGTGGTGCGCGCTCTCCCAGAGGGCCTCGACGCGCCGCTCGGCGAGCGGGGCGCGAACCTCTCCGGCGGGCAGCGCCAGCGCATCGCGATCGCCCGGGCGCTCGTCCGGCGCCCACGCCTGCTCGTGCTCGACGACGCGACGTCGGCGGTCGACCCGCGCGTCGAGCAGGAGATCCTGGCCGGGCTGCGGCGGCAGGGGGTCACGGGCCCGACCGTCGTCATGGTCGCGTACCGGATGTCGTCGGTGCTGCTCGCCGACGAGGTCGTCCACCTGCACGCGGGCACCGTCGTCGACCAGGGGACGCACGCGGAGCTCCTCGCGCGCGACCCGGGCTACCGGGACCTCGCCACCGCCTACCAGGAGGAGTCCGAGCGGCGCGGGGCGCTCGTCGAGGAGGAGGCCCGGTGAGCGCGATCCACGAGGACGGCGTCCGGCTCCGGACGACCAGCACGTTGGGCGCGCGCGCGACGCTGCGGCGCGGCGTGCAGATCTCGCCGCAGCTCCTCGACGGCATCGTGCTGACGGTCGTCCTGGCGGTGCTGGCCGCCGTCGGTCGCGTCGTCGTGCCGATCGCCGTCCAGCTCACGGTGGACACCGCGATCCTCGCGCCGGGTGGTCCGGTCGCGGGTCGCGTCGTGCAGCTCACGGCGGTCGCCGCGGTGGGGCTCGTGCTCGCGGGCGCCGCCTCCGCACTGGTCAACATCCGTCTGTTCCGCTCGAGCGAGGCCGGTCTCGCCGAGCTGCGGACACGAGCGTTCCGGCACGTGCACGACCTGTCGGCGCTCACGCAGAACACCGAGCGCCGCGGCAGCCTCGTCTCGCGGGTCACGAGCGACGTCGACACGATCTCGCTGTTCGTCCAGTGGGGCGGGATCATGCTGCTGGTCTCGGTGCTGCAGATCACCGTCGCCACCGTGCTGATGGCGGTCTACTCGTGGCAGCTGACGGTCCTCGTGTGGGCCGCGTTCCTCCCGCTGATGATCGTCCTGCGCCCCGCGCAGCGTCGGGTCAGCGTCGCGTACGGGACCGTGCGCGAGCGGGTCGGCGCGATGCTCGGGGCGATCTCCGAGTCCGTCGTCGGCGCCGAGACCATCCGCGCGTACGGGGTGTCCGAGCGGACGCAGCGGCGGATCGACCGCGCCGTGCGCGCGACGCGGGACGCGATGGTCGCCGCGCAGGTCCGGGTGGCCGTCGTGTTCTCCAGCGGCGTCCTCGTCGCCAACACGGTGCTCGCGCTCGTCGTCGTGGCGGGGACGCTCCTGGGCATCGACGGCTCGATGACGACCGGGCGACTCCTCGCCTTCCTGTTCCTCGTCCAGCTCTTCACGGGACCGGTCCAGCTCGCGACCGAGATCCTCAACGAGCTCCAGAACGCGATCGCCGGGTGGCGCCGGGTCATCGGGGTCATCGACACGCGTGCCGAGGTGACCGACCTGCCGGACGCGGTGGACAGCCCGCGCGGGCCCGCCCACGTCGAGCTGCGGGGCGTCTCGTTCGCCTACCCCGGCGGCCCGCGCGTGCTGCACGGGGTCGACCTCGACCTGCCGGCACGGGCCAAGGTCGCCGTCGTCGGGGCGACCGGCTCGGGCAAGACGACGCTCGCCAAGCTCGTCACGCGCCTCGCCGACCCCAGCGAGGGTGCCGTCCTGCTCGACGGCACGGACCTGCGACGCGTCTCGCTCGCGAGCCTGCGTCGCCGCGTGGTGCTCGTCCCGCAGGAGGGCTTCCTGTTCGAGGGGACCGTCGCGCAGAACGTCGCGTACGGTGCGCGCGCGACGTGGTCGGCCGACGACGACGCCGCGCGGGACGCCGCGGTCCTCGGCGCGTTCGCCGAGCTCGGGCTCGCCGACTGGGTCGCCGAGCTGCCGGGCGGCATCGGCGCCGACGTCGGCCAGCGGGGTGAGCGGCTGAGCGCGGGCGAGCGGCAGCTCGTCGCGCTCGCGCGCGCCCACCTCGCCGACGCCGACTACCTCGTGCTGGACGAGGCGACGAGCGCCGTGGACCCGGCCACGGAGGTGCGCATCGCGCGCGCCCTCGACGAGCTCACGGCGGGACGCGGGACGCTGACCATCGCGCACCGCCTGTCGACCGCCGAGGCGGCCGACCTCGTCGTCGTCGTCGACGCCGGTCACGTCGTACAGGTCGGACCGCACCGACGGCTCCTCGCCGAGGACGGCCCGTACGCCGCGATGCACGCCGCCTGGCTCGCGCAGACCCGCTGATCGTCAGGGGCCACGGACCAGGCGCGGGCTCGTGGTCGTGCCCGCGGGCAGGACCACGACCGCGCCCGGGTCCGTGGCAGGATCGTCCGGTGCCCGAGAACACCCCCGTCGGCCTCGACCCCCAGGTCGCCGAGCGACTCAAGCGCGACGACGCCGGCCTCGTGTGCGCCGTCGTCCAGCAGCACGACACGGGCCAGGTGCTCATGGTCGGCTGGATGGACGACGAGGCGCTGCACCGCACCCTCACGAGCGGCCGTGTGACGTTCTGGAGCCGCTCGCGACAGGAGTACTGGCGCAAGGGCGACACGTCGGGACACGTGCAGCACGTGCGGTCGGTCGCGCTCGACTGCGACGGCGACGCGGTGCTCGTGCAGGTGGACCAGGTGGGCGCCGCGTGCCACACCGGGGCGCGGACGTGTTTCGAGGCCGGCGGCGACCTGGGCGCCGTCGTCGCGCCGGAGGTGCGCGCGTGACCGCGGGGACGGGCCGGGCCGACGCGGCCGACGCGGCCGACGCGGCGCGCGCGCCCGGACCCGACGACCTGCGCTGGGGTGCGACGTGGCCGACGCTCGACGGGTTCCGGGCGCTCGCCGCGGACCGCCGCGTGATCCCGGTCGTGCGGCGCCTGCTCGCGGACGACGTCACGCCGGTCGGCCTGTACCGCACGCTCGGCCAGGGGCGGCCGGGCACGTTCGTCCTCGAGTCGGCCGAGGTCGACGGGACGTGGTCGCGGTACTCGTTCGTGGGCGTCTCCTCGCGCGCGACGCTCACCGTGTCCGGTGGCGAGGCCGTGTGGACGGGCGACGTCCCGGTGGGCGTGCCGACCGGGGGAGACGTGCTCGACGTCCTCGGGCGCACGCTGGAGGTGCTGCGCACGCCGGCGATCGCGGGGCTGCCGCCGCTCACGGGGGGCCTGGTCGGGGCGATGGGCTGGGACGTGGTGCGCCACTGGGAGCCGACCCTCCCCGCGAAGGCTCCCGAGGAGCTCGGGGTGCCCGAGCTCACGCTCTGCCTCGCGACCGACCTCGCGGTCGTGGACCACGTCGACGGGTCGGTCTGGCTCGTCGCCAACGCGATCAACTTCGACGACACCGACGAGCGGGTCGACGACGCGTACGCCGACGCCGTCGCGCGGCTGGACCGGATGCAGGGCGCGCTCGCCCGGCCCGTCACGACGCCTCCCGCGGTCCTCACCGACGCGCCCGAGCCCGAGCTCGAGTTCCGCAGCACGCGTGCGGAGTTCGAGGACGCGGTGCGGGCGGGCAAGGAGGCCATCCGGGAGGGCGAGGTCTTCCAGGTCGTGCTGTCGCAGCGGCTCGACCTCGAGTGCCCCGCGGACCCGCTCGACGTGTACCGCGTGCTCCGCACGATCAACCCGAGCCCGTACATGTACTACTTCCAGCTCCGCGACGCCGCGGGCAAGGACTTCGCCGTCGTCGGCTCCAGCCCCGAGACCCTCGTGAAGGTCACCGACGGGCGCGTGCTCACGTACCCGATCGCCGGGTCGCGCCCCCGCGGTGCGGGGCCCGAGGAGGACGCGGCGCTCGCCGACGAGCTCCTCGCGGACCCGAAGGAGCGCGCGGAGCACATCATGCTGGTCGACCTGTCCCGCAACGACCTGGTCAAGGTCTGCGAGCCGACCAGCGTCGAGGTCGTCGAGCTCATGGCGATCAAGCGGTTCAGCCACATCATGCACATCTGCTCGACGGTGGTCGGCAGGCTCCGGGAGGGCGCGACGGCGCTCGAGACGCTGACCGCGACGTTCCCCGCCGGGACGCTCTCCGGGGCGCCCAAGCCGCGCGCGATCGCGCTCATCGACGAGCTCGAGCCGGCCCGCCGGGGGATCTACGGCGGCACGGTCGGGTACTTCGACTTCGCCGGCAACATGGACATGGCGATCGCGATCCGGACCGCGTTGATCCGCGACGGTCGGGCGAGCGTCCAGGCGGGTGGCGGGATCGTCGCGGACTCCGTCGAGGCGCTCGAGTACGAGGAGTCGCGCAACAAGGCCGCCGCGGCCGTGCGCGCGGTGCAGGTCGCGGCCCGGCTCCGATCGTGACGACGGCGTCCTCCGCCGTACCGGACGACGGGCCGGACGACAGGTCGGCCGCCAGGCCGGTCGTCGGGCCGCGCGCCGCTCCGGTGCCGCGCGGCCGGGCGACGCGCCGCCGCGCGGTCCTCGGCACGCTGCTGGTCGGGAGCGCCGCGCTCGCGTCGACCGCGCCGACGTGGGTCGTCGCGGGTACGCGGAGCGCGCTCGACGACGCCGTGCCGATCGCGGTGCGGGGAGCCGACGCGGCCCCGGCGACCGCGGCCGGGGCGATGGTCGTCGTGGCGGGTGCGCTCGCGCTCGCGCTCGCCGGCCGGTGGGGCGTGCGCGTCGCGGCGGTCGGGGTCGGGCTCGGTGGCGTGCTGGTGACGGCGGCGGCCCTGGCGGTGGCACGCGCTCCCGAGGCGTCGGCCCGCGCCGCGGCGCTCGACACCGTGGGTGTCGCGACGCTGACCGCCCCGGCCGGGACGACGCCGCTGCCGTGGGTCGCGGCAGCCCTCGGGCTGGTGGCGGTCGTCGCCGGCGTCGTGGCAGCGCTCGCCGCGGCCCGCTGGTCACCGCCCGGTGCGCGGCACGAGCGTGCCCCGGCGACACCCGCAGCGGTGGTCGCACCGACGGCTCAGCCGGGCGCTCCGGCGGGCGGCCCGCGGCAGGACCCGCCCGCGTCGGCCGACGCCGACGGCCGCCGCTCGAGGGCCGACGGTCCGGCCGGTTCCGCGGACCCCGTGGGAGGTGCCCGTTCCCCGGGACGAATGCCCCCCGACGACCAGGACGTCTGGGACGCGCTGACACGCGGCGAGGACCCCACCTGACACGGTCCGGCGCCCCCGAGTTCGATAGGGTTCCGCCCAGTCCACGAAAGGCATGCACGCAATGGCCGAGAAGCCCCTCGACGGGTCCACCGAGAAGGTCCACCTCCCGGTGGCGTCGCCGCCGCGCAACCACGGGCACACGACCGCCGCGTGGGTGACCGTGATCGTCGTCATGGCGGGTGCGGTCGTCTGCTCGCTCGCGGTGATGTTCGCGATGCCGTGGCTCTTCTGGACGGGCGTCGGGGTCGTCGTGCTGGGCCTCGTCGCCGGACGAGTGCTGAAGATGCTCGGCATGGGGCAGCCCGAGCCGACGTCGGGACGCACGACCTCCCGTACCCAGCACTGACACCACGAGCCAAGGAGCCATGTGAGCATCCCGCCCGGTCCGCAGGACCCCAACGACCCCTACGCCGGCCCGGCGTCCGGCTCGCAGCCGCCCTACGGCTCGACCCCGCCGTCCTACGGCTCCCAGCCCGGTCAGGGTGGGCCCTCGATGGGTGACGGCTACTCGGCCCCGCCGCCTCCGCCGGGGTACTACGGCGGTGACGGCGGCTACGGGTCCACGCCGCCGCCCCCCAACCACCTCGTGTGGGCGATCCTGACGACGGTGCTGTGCTGCCTCCCGCTCGGCGTGGTGTCGATCGTGTTCTCGACCCAGGTCAACACGAAGTGGGCGCAGGGCGACCAGGCGGGCGCCCAGGTCGCCTCGCAGCGTGCCAGGACCTGGGCGATCGCGAGCGCCGTGGTCGGCCTCGTGTTCGCGATCGGCTACATCGCGCTCGTGACCAGCGGTGTGGTCGCGGGCCTCGACACGACCGGGTACTGACCCGTGGCGGTCGAGGTCGTGGCCGCCGCACCTGGTCGCACGCTGAGCCGTGCCGCCTCCAGGACGGCCCCCGTGGCGGTTGCCGCGGGGGCCGTCGCTGCGCTCGGGTACCTGCGGGTGGTCTCGCCCTACGAGACCGGCAACTACCCCACCTGCCCGACGCTCGCGCTGACGGGTCTGTACTGCCCCGGGTGCGGATCCCTCCGGGCGCTGCACGAGCTCGCGAACCTGGACGCCGCCGGAGCCGTCGCGATGAACCCGCTGCTGCTCGTCGCCGTCCCCGTGCTCGTCGTGTCGTGGTTCCTGTGGGCGCGTCGGACGTGGACCGGGCGCCGCCGGCAGCGGCTCGCCCCGCCGTGGGCCCTGCGGCTGCTGCTCGTCGTCGTCGTCCTGCACGGGGTGCTGCGCAACGTGCCCGCGCTCGCCCCGTGGCTCGCACCGGGGCTCTGACGCCCGCCGTGGCGGGACGTCCCTCCCGTGGGACGCGTCGTCCACCTGGTGGGCGTGCGGAGGGCGGTCCCCGGGCGGCTCTACGATGGCGCATGGCCGGCGGGGGAGCGGGCCGCGGAGAGAGGTGGACGCGATGACGGTCCTCGAGGACATCGTGGCGGGAGTACGGGCGGACCTCGCCGAGCGTGAGGCCCGGACGCCGCTCGACGCGGTCAAGGAGCGCGCAGCACGCGTCCCGGGCGCCAAGGAGTGCCTCGGACGCCTGCACGACGAGGAGGCCGTCCAGGTCATCGCCGAGGTCAAGCGCTCGAGCCCGAGCAAGGGTGCGCTGGCGCCGATCGAGGACCCGGCGCACCTCGCCGGGCAGTACGAGGCGGGCGGCGCGGCCGCGATCTCGGTGCTGACCGAGCAGCGGCGCTTCGGCGGCAGCCTCGCCGACCTCGACGCCGTCCGGGCCGCCGTGGACGTGCCCGTCCTGCGCAAGGACTTCGTGGTGACGCCGTACCAGGTGTGGGAGGCCCGCGCGCACGGCGCCGACATCGTGCTGCTGATCGTCGCGGCGCTCGAGCAGACGGTGCTCACGTCGCTCGTCGAGCGCGTGCACAGCCTCGGGATGACCGCGCTCGTCGAGGTCCACGACACGGACGAGGTCGCGCGGGCCCTCGACGCGGGCGCGCGGTGCATCGGCGTCAACGCCCGCAACCTCAAGACGCTGGACGTCGACCGCACGACCTTCGCCCGCCTCGCCCCGCTGATCCCCTCGGGCGTCGTGCGCATCGCGGAGTCCGGCGTCCGGGGTCCGCACGACGTCATGGACTACGCGCGCTCGGGCGCCGACGCGGTGCTCGTCGGCGAGAGCCTGGTGACCGGGCGCAACCCGCGCGACGCCGTCGCCGACCTCGTCGCCGCGGGCGCGCACCCGTCGCTGCGCGCGGTGCGGCACTGACGTGCCGACACGCGCGCCCTGACGCCAACCACCCGCCGTCCGACGGCCCGGCGGCACCGCCGCGGGCGGTCGTGCCGGGAAGCAACGACACACGGAGCGATCGACCAGCCATGACCCAGCCCCCCCAGGCCCCCGAGGCCGGGACGCCGCGCGCAGCGGACGCCCCCGACGGCCCGACGACGACCGCCGCGGGCTCCGGTCCGTACTTCGGTCCGTTCGGCGGCCGCTTCGTGCCCGAGGCGCTCATCGAGGCGCTCGACGAGCTCGACACCGAGTACGGCAAGGCCAAGGCGGACCCGACGTTCGGCGAGGAGCTCGCGCGGCTGCACCGCACGTACACCGGCCGGCCGAGCATCATCACCGAGGTGCCGCGGTTCGCGCGGCACTGCGGTGGTGTGCGGGTCGTCCTCAAGCGCGAGGACCTCAACCACACGGGGTCGCACAAGATCAACAACGTGCTCGGCCAGGCACTGCTCACGAAGCGGCTCGGCAAGAAGCGCGTCATCGCCGAGACCGGGGCCGGCCAGCACGGCGTCGCGACCGCGACGGCCGCGGCGCTGTTCGACCTCGAGTGCGTCGTCTACATGGGCGAGGAGGACACGCGGCGTCAGGCGCTCAACGTCGCGCGCATGCGGCTCCTCGGGGCCGAGGTCGTGCCCGTCACGACCGGGTCGCGGACGCTCAAGGACGCGATCAACGAGGCCCTGCGCGACTGGGTGACCAACGTGGAGACCACGAACTACGTCTTCGGCACCGTCGGCGGGCCGCACCCGTTCCCCGCGATGGTCCGCGACCTCCAGCGGATCATCGGCGTCGAGGCGCGCCAGCAGGTGCTCGAGCTCACCGGGCGACTGCCCGACGTCGTCGCGGCGTGCGTCGGCGGCGGGTCGAACGCGATCGGCATCTTCCACGCGTTCCTCGACGACCGGGAGGTCCGGCTCGTCGGCCTCGAGGCCGGTGGTGACGGCGTCGAGACGGGTCGGCACGCGGCCACCATCACGGGTGGCGCACCGGGCGTCCTGCACGGTGCGCGGTCCTTCCTGCTCCAGGACGAGGACGGTCAGACGATCGAGAGCCACTCGATCTCGGCGGGACTGGACTACCCGGGTGTCGGTCCCGAGCACGCGTGGCTCGCCTCGATCGGACGGGCCGAGTACCGCCCCGTGACCGACGCCGAGGCGATGGAGGCGTTCCGCCTGCTGTCCCGCACCGAGGGCATCATCCCGGCGATCGAGTCGGCGCACGCGCTCGCCGGGGCGATGCGGCTCGGTCAGGAGCTCGCGGCCGAGGGGCGTCAGGACGCGGTCCTCCTCGTCAACCTGTCCGGACGGGGCGACAAGGACGTCGAGACGGCCGCCCGCTACTTCCACCTTCTCGACGAGGGAGACCAGTGACCAGCCAGCAGGTCGGCAGCCGCACCGCGGACACGATCGAACGACTCCGGGACCAGGGCAGGGCCGCACTCGTCGGGTACCTGCCGGTCGGCTTCCCGGACGTGGACCGCTCGATCGAGGCGGCGCGCGTCATGGTCGACGCGGGTGTCGACGTCGTCGAGCTCGGCCTGCCGTACTCCGACCCGGTGATGGACGGTGCGGTCATCCAGCACGCCGTCGAGCGGGCCCTCGCGGGCGGTGTGCGCGTGCGGGACACGCTCCGCGCCGCCGAGGCCGTCGCGGCGACGGGCGCCCCCGTGCTCGTGATGACGTACTGGAACCCGGTCGTGCGCTACGGCGTCGACGCCTTCGCCCGCGACCTCGCGGGTGCGGGTGCGGCAGGCCTCATCACGCCGGACCTCATCCCCGACGAGGGTGGGGACTGGGTCGCCGCGTCCGACGAGCACGGGCTCGACCGGGTGTTCCTCGTCGCACCGAGCTCGACGCCCGAGCGGCTCGAGCTCACCGCACGCTCGTCGCGCGGGTTCGTCTACGCGGCCTCGACCATGGGGGTCACCGGGACCCGCGCGAGCGTCGGTGCCGACGCCGCACGCCTCGTGCGCGACACGCGTGCCGCCGGGGCCGAGCGCGTCTGCGTCGGCCTCGGCGTGAGCACCGCCGACCAGGCGGCCGAGGTCGCGTCGTACGCGGACGGCGTGATCGTCGGCAGCGCGTTCGTGCGCGCGCTCGCCGACGACGACACGACGGCAGGGCTCGACGCGCTCGCGACGGTCGTCGCGGATCTCGCGTCGGGCGTCCGCCGCGCGGAGCGCCCGGCATGAGCCTCGCGCACGTGTGGGCCGGCGCGACCGCGGGCCTGCCCGCGACGGTCCCCGCCGCGATCCCCAGTCCGCCGGAGTCGGTGTGGTACCTCGGGCCGTTCCCCCTGCGGGCGTACGCGCTCGCGATCCTCGCGGGCATCGTCGCGGCGGTGTGGCTCACGCGCCGTCGCTGGGCCGAGCGCGGGGGAGACCCGGACACCGTCCTGGAGATCACCTACTGGGCGGTGCCGTTCGGGATCGTCGGGGGCCGGATCTACCACGTGTTCTCGAGCCCCGACCGCTACTTCGGCGCGGACGGCGACCCCGTGAGGGCCCTGTTCATCTGGGAGGGCGGCCTCGGCATCTGGGGCGCGATCGCCCTGGGCGCGGTCGGCGCCTGGATCGGCGCGCGCCGGCAGGGGGTCAGCTTCGCGGTCTTCGCCGACGCGGTGGCCCCCGGTCTGCTCGTCGCGCAGGCGATCGGACGCCTCGGCAACTGGTTCAACCAGGAGCTGTTCGGCGGCCCGACGACCCTGCCGTGGGGCCTGCGGATCGATCCCGCGGGTCCGACGTTCCCCGACGGTGTGGACCCGGGCACGCTGTTCCACCCGACGTTCCTGTACGAGATGCTCTGGAACCTCGCGGCGGCCGCCGTCCTGATCTGGTGGGACCGGCGCCGACGGCTCGGCCACGGGCGCGTCTTCTGGCTCTACGTCGTGCTCTACACGGCGGGCCGCGTGTGGATCGAGGCGCTGCGCATCGACCCGGCCGAGACGGTCCTCGGGCTGCGGCTGAACGTCTGGACGTCGATCCTGGTGGGCTTGGGCGCGCTGGTAGCCTATGTGCTGGTCGGACGTCGGCACCCCGGGCGCGAGACCACCGTGCAGGCGCGGTCCGTGGACGACGAGGAAGCCACGGTCCCGGACCCCGACTGACGTCCGAGAGGCAACCGCCCGCTCGCCGGGCTCCGGACACATCCCCCTGTCTGGGAACGAGGTCGCCCTCCGGGCATCACGCTTGGGCCGACGTCGTCCCGGTGTTCCCTGACCACGACCCGGGCGCGTCCGGGTCTCAGCGAGGACGGTACGCATGATCCGCCCGACCGAGCACACGACCCCCGGTGCCGCAGGCCTCTACGACCCGGCCGCCGAGCACGACGCCTGCGGTGTGGCCTTCGTGGCGACCCTGCGCGGGACCCCGGGCCGTGACATCGTCGACGCCGGCCTGACCGCCCTGCTGAACCTCGACCACCGCGGCGCGGTCGGTGCCGAGACCGACAGCGGTGACGGTGCGGGCATCCTCACCCAGATCCCGGACGCGTTCCTGCGCGACGTCGTCGACGCCGAGCTCCCCGCGCCCGGCCACTACGCCATCGGGATGGCGTTCCTGCCGACCGACGCCGACGCGCTCGCCGAGGCCGTCGCCCGCATCGAGCGGCTCGTCGCCGAGGAGGGCCTGGACCTGCTGGCGTGGCGGGACGTCCCGGTCACGGCCGAGCTCGTGGGCCCTACGGCTCGCGCGAGCATGCCGGTGTTCCGCCAGCTCGTCGTCGCCGATCGCGCACGGGCCCTCGCGGGGCTCGACCTCGACCGTCGCGCGTACCGCGTGCGCAAGCGCGCCGAGCGCGAGCTGGGCGTGTACTTCGCGTCGCTCTCGGCACGGACGCTCACCTACAAGGGGATGCTGACGACGGCGCAGCTCGAGCCGTTCTTCCCCGACTTGTCGGACCCGCGCTACGCGTCCGAGCTCGCGCTCGTGCACTCGCGGTTCTCGACCAACACGTTCCCGTCGTGGCCGCTCGCGCAGCCCTTCCGGCTGCTCGCCCACAACGGCGAGATCAACACCGTCCGCGGCAACCGGAACTGGATGGCGGCGCGGCAGAGCACGCTCTCGAGCGAGGTCCTCGGCGACCTCTCGCCGCTCATGCCGGTGTGCACGCCGGGCGCGAGCGACTCGGGCACGTTCGACGAGGTCCTCGAGCTCCTGCACCTGGCCGGCCGGAGCCTGCCCCACGCGGTGCTGATGATGGTCCCCGAGGCGTGGGAGAACCACACCGAGATGGACCCCGACCGGCGGGCGTTCTACGAGTACCACGCCTCGCTGATGGAGCCGTGGGACGGTCCGGCGGCGCTCACGTTCACCGACGGCACGGTCATCGGCGCGGTCCTCGACCGCAACGGCCTGCGCCCGGGCCGCTACTGGGTGACCGACGACGGCCTCGTGGTCCTCGCCAGCGAGTCCGGGGTGCTCGACCTCGACCCCTCGACGATCCGCAGCAAGGGCCGCCTCGAGCCCGGGCGCATGTTCCTCGTCGACACCGGTGCCGGCCGGATCATCGAGGACAAGGAGATCAAGGCGCAGCTCGCGGCCCAGCGTCCCTACGCGCAGTGGGTCGCCGACCACTCGGTCTTCCTCGACCAGCTGCCCGAGCGTGAGCACGTGCAGCACAGCCCCGCGTCGGTCCGCCGTCGCCAGCGCGCGTTCGGGTACACCGAGGAGGAGCTCCGCATCATCCTCGCGCCCATGGCGACGGCGGGCGCCGAGCCCCTCGGCGCGATGGGCACCGACACGCCGATCGCGGTGCTCTCGCAGCGCCCGCGGCTGCTCTTCGACTACTTCACGCAGATGTTCGCGCAGGTCACCAACCCACCGCTGGACGCGATCCGCGAGGAGCTCGTGACGTCGATCGGCGGGGCGATCGGTCCGGAGCCGAACCTCCTCGAGGACACGCCCGAGCACGCGCGCAAGCTCGTGCTGCCTTTCCCCGTGCTCGACAACGACCAGCTCGCCAAGATCGTGCGGATCGACCGCGACCCCGCGCTCGCCGGCGTCTTCCGGACCGTGACGATCAAGGGCCTGTACCGGGTCGACGGGGGCGCGGACGCGCTGCGGGACCGCCTCGAGGAGATCTTCGCCGAGGCCGACCGCGCGGTCGACGAGGGCGTCTCGTTCCTCGTGCTGTCGGACCGCGACTCCGACGCGGACCTCGCGCCCATCCCGTCGCTCCTGCTGTCGAGCGCCGTCCACCACCACCTGCTGCGGCGCCACACGCGGACCCGCGTGAGCCTCGTCGTCGAGGCGGGTGACGTGCGCGAGGTCCACCACGTCGCGCTGCTCATCGGCTTCGGCGCGGCCGCGGTCAACCCGTACCTCGCGATGGAGACGGTCGAGGGCCTCGCCCGCGAGGGCTCGCTCGGCGACGTGAGCCCCGAGAAGGCGGTCGCGAACCTCATCAAGGCGCTCGGCAAGGGCGTCCTCAAGGTCATGAGCAAGATGGGCATCTCGACGATCGCGTCGTACCGGGGTGCGCAGGTCTTCGAGGCGCTCGGCCTGTCCCGCGAGCTCGTGGACCGCTACTTCGCGGGCACCACGAGCCGTCTCGACGGCGTGGGCCTCGACGTGCTCGCGGCCGAGGTCGCGTCCCGCCACGCCGACGCGTACCCCGCCAGCGGCAACCCGCAGGCGCACCAGCGGCTGACGGTCGGCGGCGAGTACCAGTGGCGTCGCGACGGCGAGGAGCACCTCTTCGACCCGGAGACGGTCTTCCGCCTCCAGCACTCGACGCGCACCCGGCAGCTCGACGTCTTCCGGCAGTACACGCGCCGCGTCGACGACCAGGCGGACCGGCTCATGACGCTGCGCGGCATGCTGCGGTTCGCCGAGGGCGTCCGGCCGCCCGTCCCGCTCGACGAGGTCGAGCCCGTGAGCGAGATCGTCAAGCGGTTCAACACCGGGGCGATGTCGTACGGGTCCATCTCGGCCGAGGCGCACGAGACGCTCGCCGTCGCGATGAACCGCCTCGGCGGCCGGTCGAACACGGGTGAGGGAGGCGAGGACCCCGAGCGCCTGCGCGACCCCGAGCGTCGCAGCGCGATCAAGCAGATCGCCTCCGGCCGCTTCGGGGTCACGGCGGAGTACCTCACCAACGCCGACGACCTGCAGATCAAGATGGCGCAGGGGGCGAAGCCCGGCGAGGGCGGGCAGCTGCCCGGCAACAAGGTCTACCCGTGGATCGCCGCGACGCGGCACTCGACGCCCGGGGTCGGCCTCATCTCGCCGCCGCCGCACCACGACATCTACTCGATCGAGGACCTCGCGCAGCTCATCCACGACCTGAAGAACGCGAACCCCGCGGCGCGCGTCCACGTCAAGCTCGTGAGCGAGTTCGGCGTCGGCACGGTCGCGGCGGGCGTGTCCAAGGCGCACGCCGACGTCGTCCTCATCTCCGGCCACGACGGCGGCACGGGCGCGAGCCCGCTCACGTCGCTCAAGCACGCGGGTACGCCGTGGGAGATCGGGCTCGCCGAGGCGCAGCAGACCCTCGTGCTCAACGACCTGCGCGACCGCGTGACCGTCCAGGTCGACGGCCAGATGAAGACCGGTCGTGACGTGGTCGTGGCGGCGCTGCTCGGTGCCGAGGAGTTCGGGTTCGCGACGGCGCCGCTCGTCGTGAGCGGCTGCGTGATGATGCGCGTCTGCCACCTCGACACGTGCCCGGTCGGCGTCGCGACCCAGAACCCGGAGCTGCGGGCGCGCTTCACGGGCAAGCCCGAGTTCGTCGAGACCTTCTTCGAGTACATCGCCGTCGAGGTCCGTGAGTACCTCGCCTCGCTCGGCTACCGCTCGATCGAGGAGGCCGTCGGCCACGTCGAGTCCCTCGACACGCGGGCGGCGATCGACCACTGGAAGGCCGCCGGGCTCGACCTCGGTCCCGTGCTCGCGCAGCCCGAGCCGCACCCCGGCTCGTCGCTGCACCGCACCACGAGCCAGGACCACGGCCTGCACAAGGCGCTCGACAACCAGCTGATCGCGATGGCGTCCGACGCGCTCGAGCGCCGTGAGCCCGTCCGGATCGCGCTGCCCGTCCGGAACGTCAACCGCACGGTCGGCACGATGCTCGGGCACGAGGTCACCAAGCGCTTCGGCGGGGACGGCCTCCCGGACGACACCATCGACGTGACGCTGACGGGCTCGGCGGGCCAGTCGCTCGGTGCGTTCCTGCCGCGCGGGATCACGCTCCGGCTGCTCGGCGACGCCAACGACTACGTCGGCAAGGGGCTGTCGGGCGGTCGGATCGTCGTGCGACCCGACCACGCTGCGGTCCTCTCGGGCGACCGGGACGTCATCGCGGGCAACGTCATCGGCTACGGCGCGACCGCGGGCGAGATCTTCCTGCGCGGCGTCGTCGGCGAGCGGTTCGCGGTCCGGAACTCCGGTGCGACGCTCGTCGTGGAGGGCGTCGGCGACCACGGCTGCGAGTACATGACGGGGGGCACCGTGGTGGTGCTCGGCCGTACGGGCCGGAACTTCGGGGCGGGCATGTCGGGTGGGCACGCGTACGTGCTCGACCTGCGCCGCTCCGCCGTGAACGGCCCTGCCCTGGCCGGCGGCGAGCTGCTCCTGTCCGAGCTCGACGACGAGGACGCCGCCGTGGTCGAGCGCCTCGTGCGCGCGCACCACGAGGAGACCGGCTCGCTCCGCGCCGCCGAGCTCCTGGCGGACCTGCCGTCCGCCCTCGCCCGCTTCACGCGCATCGTCCCCGCCGAGTACGACCGGATGCGCGCGACCCTCGCCAACGCCCGTGAGCAGGGCCTCGACCTCACCGCCCCGGGCGTGTGGGACCAGATCCTGGAGGTGTCCCGTGGCTGACCCCCGTGGCTTCCTGAAGGTCCGCGACCGCGAGGTCCCGGCCGGTCGCCCCGTCCCGGTCCGGCTCATGGACTGGCGCGAGGTGCACGAGCACCGCTCCACGCTCGAGGACCCCGAGACGGCGGTCGTCCTGCAGCGCCAGGCCGGACGGTGCATGGACTGCGGGATCCCGTTCTGCCACTCGGGCTGCCCGCTCGGGAACCTCATCCCCGAGTGGAACGACCTGGTCTACAAGGGCCTGTGGCACGAGGCGAGCGACCGGCTGCACGCGACCAACAACTTCCCGGAGTTCACCGGGCGCATCTGCCCGGCGCCGTGCGAGACCTCGTGCGTCCTCGGCATCAGCCAGCCCCCCGTGACCATCAAGAACGTCGAGGTCTCGATCGCCGAGGAGGCGTTCGCGCGCGGGCTCGTCACGCCCCAGCTGCCGCACTTCCTCACGGGCCAGACGGTCGCCGTCGTCGGGTCCGGGCCCGCGGGTCTCGCCGCGGCCCAGCAGCTCACCCGCGCGGGCCACACCGTGGCGGTGTTCGAGCGGGACGACCGGATCGGTGGCCTGCTGCGCTACGGCGTCCCGGACTTCAAGCTCGAGAAGGAGCTCATCGACCGGCGCATCCGGCAGATGGAGGCCGAGGGCACCCGTTTCCGGCCGGGCGTCGAGATCGGCACCGACATCACCTGGAAGGAGCTGCGGACGCGGTACGACGCGGTCGTCGTGGCGACCGGGGCCGTCGTCCCGCGCCGGCTCCCGGTGCCCGGCAGCGACCTCGCGGGCATCCACCCGGCGATGGACTTCCTGCACCAGGCGAACGCCGTCGTGGCGGGCGACGAGGTCGCGGACCAGATCACCGCGACCGGCAAGCACGTCGTGATCATCGGTGGCGGCGACACCGGGTCGGACTGCCTGGGCACGTCCCTGCGGCAGGGCGCCGCGTCCGTCACGACGCTGGCGATCGGCCTCCAGCCGCCGCTCGAGCGCGCGGAGAACCAGCCGTGGCCGACGGACCCGATCCTGTTCGAGGTCTCGACGTCGCACGAGGAGGGCGGGGAGCGCGAGTACCTCGCGTCGACCGTCGCGTTCCTGGGCGACGACGACGGCCACGTGCGGGCGCTGCGGGTCGCGACCACCGAGTACCTCCCGGACGGCCGACGCGTCCCCACGCCCGGCACCGAGCGGGACATCCCGGCGGACCTCGTGCTCATCGCGATGGGGTTCACAGGCCCCGAGACGGACACCCTCGCCGAGCAGACCGGGGCCGACATCACCGGCCGAGGGCTCGTCGCGCGCGGGGACGACTACGCGACCTCGGTCGACGGCGTCTTCGTCGCCGGCGACGCGGGCCGCGGGCAGTCACTCATCGTCTGGGCCATCGCGGAGGGTCGCGCTGCGGCCGCGTCCGTCGACGCGTACCTTCGCGGGAGGAGCGAGCTGCCGGTCCCGGTGGCGCCCACGACGAGGGCCATGCGCCCGTAGCGACCAGGGTCGCGGCCCGCGCGGACCTCCGCGCCGTCGCTACCACAGCCGCCGGCCCCTGCAGGGGCTGAACGGCACAGGAAGGGCCTCGGCCCATCGACATAGGCTGGAGACATGCGCAGAGCCAAGATCGTTTGCACCATCGGACCGGCGACCGAGTCGCCCGAGCAGATCCAGGCGCTCGTGGACGCGGGCATGGACGTGGCGCGGATCAACCGCAGCCACGGCGACGCGTCGGAGCACGAGGTCGTCTACCACAACGTCCGGGCAGCCGCGCAGGCCTCCGGTCGCGCGGTGGCCGTCCTGGTGGACCTGCAGGGACCGAAGATCCGTCTCGGCCGGTTCGTCGAGGGCAAGCACGAGCTCGCCGAGGGCGACGTCTTCACGATCACGACCGAGGACGTCCCCGGCACCAAGGAGCTCGTCTCGACGACCTACAAGGGTCTCCCGGGCGACGCCAAGGTCGGCGACCGCATCCTCATCGACGACGGTCGCGTCGCCGTGCGGATCACCGCGGTCGAGGGTCCGCGCGTCGTCACGCGCGTCGAGGTCCCCGGCCCGGTGTCCAACAACAAGGGCCTCAACCTCCCCGGCGTCGCGGTCAGCGTTCCCGCGATGTCCGACAAGGACGAGCAGGACCTGCGGTGGGCGCTGCGCCTGGGTGCCGACATCATCGCCCTGTCGTTCGTGCGCAGCGCGGCCGACTACGACGACGTCGCGCGGATCATGACGGAGGAGGGCCGCACGGTCCCCGTCATCGCCAAGGTCGAGAAGCCGCAGGCCGTCGAGAACCTCGCGGAGATCGTCGACGCGTTCGACGGGATCATGGTCGCCCGTGGTGACCTGGGCGTCGAGCTCCCGCTCGAGCAGGTGCCGCTCGTCCAGAAGCGCGCGATCGAGCTCGCACGTCGTTCGGCGAAGCCGGTCATCGTCGCCACGCAGGTCCTCGAGTCGATGATCTCGGCCCCGCGTCCCACCCGCGCCGAGGCGAGCGACTGCGCCAACGCGGTCCTCGACGGTGCGGACGCCGTCATGCTCTCGGGCGAGACGAGCGTCGGCGACTACCCGATCGAGGCCGTGCGGACGATGGCACGGATCATCGAGAACACCGAGGAGCACGGCTTCGACCGGATCGCGGCGCTCGGCTGGAGCCCGCAGACCCGCAGCGGCGCCATCACGCGCGCGGCGGCCGAGGTCGGCGCCACGCTCGGCGTCAAGTACATGGTCACGTTCACGCAGACGGGTGACTCGGCTCGTCGGGTCTCGCGCCTGCGCGGGCAGATCCCGCAGATCGCGTTCACGCCCGTTGCGCACGTGCGCAACACGCTCGCGCTGAGCTGGGGCATCCAGACGTACGAGGTGCCGACCGTCGAGCACACCGACGCCATGGTGCGCCAGGTCGACCAGACCCTGCGCGCGAACGGCCTGGCCGAGGACGGCGACCTCGTCGTCATCGTGTTCGGCGCTCCCGTCGGCGTGCCGGGCACGACGAACTCCCTCCTCGTGCACCGCATCGGTGCCGAGGCGCAGGCCGTCAAGCACTGACGCCGCGGTGCCGGTGACGGCACCGAGCACCGCGAGGGGCCCCGGGGACATCCCGGGGCCCCTCGCGCGTCCGCCCTCAGGGAGCGTCGTCGTCGGCGAGGCGCCCGGGCCCCCGCTCGTCGCTGCTGCCCTCGGCCGCCAGGACGGCGGCGTCGGCGTCCTCGAGCACCAGGTCGTGGTCGATCGCGACGGCGGCCCGGTAGCCCTCGGCCGCGGCGACGACGACCTGCGCCTGCGGTTCGCACACGTTGCCGGTCGCCCACACGCCCGGGACACCCGTCGCCCCCGTGCCGTCGGTGACGACGAACGACCCAGCGGGTCCGTCGACGCGCTCGACCCCCACCTGGACGAGGAGCTCGTCGCGCGCCCGCACGCGTGGCTGGACCACGAGCGCGTCGCACGGGAGCACGCGCCCGTCGTCGAGCCGCAGGCCCGTGATCCGGTCGGCCTCGACCACGACCTCCTGGGCGTGCCCCGCGACCACGTCGACCCCCGTCGCGTCGAGGCGGCGGGCGGTCACCTCCGGAAGGTCCGCGGGCGACGGTCCGTCGAGGACGAGCGTCACGGCACCCGTCCACTGCCGGACCGTGAGCGCCTTCTCGGCCTCGTCGACGGCCCTGGCGAGCACCACGAGCCGTGCGTCGCGGACCTCCCAGCCGTGGCAGTACGGACAGTGGAGGACGTCGCGACCCCAGCGGTCGGCGACACCCGGCACGTCCGGCAGCTCGTCGACGAGCCCGGTCGCCACGAGCACGCGTCGGGCGGTCAGCGAGCGCCCGTCGTCCAGCACGACCTCCACGAGCGACTCCGTCGGGGCGGGGACGAGGCGCTCGGCTCGCGCCCGACGGACCTCGACCCCGTAGCGTGCGAGCTCGTCCTCGGCGCGGGCCCGGAGGTCGGCCGGGCTCGTGCCGTCGTGGCCGAGGTAGCCGTGCATCCGCGCTGCGAAGCGGTTGCGCGGCGTGTCGTCGTCGAGCACGACGACAGACCGGCGGGACCGGCCGAGCACGAGGGCCGCGCTGAGGCCGGCGGGTCCGCCGCCCACGACGACGACCTCGTGGTCAGGGGTCCTGCGGACGGGGTCGTCCGCAGGCGGCGCTCCCAGGGTGACGGCGGTGGTCCCGAGCGGGGGCGGCCCGCTCGGGACCGGTCTGTCGGACACGACGTCGACCCCCTCGACGTGTCCGGGTGCCCGTCCGCTGCCCAGCGTCGCGACCAGCTCGTCGACGGCTTCCGCGGCGCCGCTCGCGACGACGCGGACGGTCCCGTCGGGGAGGTTCTCGGCCCCCCCGGTCAAGGACAGGGACCCGAGGACCTGACGCGTCCACCACCGGAACCCGACGCCCTGGACGTGGCCGCGGACGACGACCGTGACGGAGCGCTCCTGTGACGACACGGGTCAGGTGCGTCCGCGCGCACGGTCGCGGTCGGGCCACAGGGCGATCGCGAGACCCGCGAGGGCGCTGACGGCGTGCAGCACGTTGTCCGCGGCGTTGATGTTGAGGATGTTCGCGTCCTCGTTGTCGACCACGATCAGCCCGTAGACGAACGTCGCGCCGTAGCCGATCGCGAGGAGCCACCCGTAGGTGCGTGCGGACGCGCGTCGCGACCACAGCGCCACGCCGGCGGCACCGATGAGGAGGTGGACGACGTTGTGCAGCGGGTTCACCGCGAAGCCGAGCAGCGTCTGGCTGTGGTCGTGCTCGGTGAAGTCGTCGAAGCCGGTCACGAGGAAGCCGGCCAGCCCCACGAGGAGGTAGACGACGCCGATGACCAGCGCGAGCCACTGGTAGGGCGCGCGTGCGGTCGTGCTCCCGGTCGGGTGTGTCATGGGGTCCCCCTCAGGTCGATGGATCGCGTGCGGGTCGGTCGCCCCGCCGGCGTCCTCCCAGGCTCGGCGAGCGTCCGCGGGCGCGCATCCCGAACGCCCCGTTCCCGCGGTTGCGCACCGTGCGTCCCGGTGGTCGGCTGACGTCGCGGCCCCGCCGGGGCCCGAGAGGAGGCGCTCATGAGCGAGGACGTCACGGTCCCCATCCCGGACGAGCCCGGCCAGGACCCGGACGCGTCGGACGACCTCGGGTCGGCGGACGGGACCACCGGCGGGCCCGGGGACGGGCACGGGCTGTCCGACTCCCCGCACTCGGGGTACGAGGAGGAGATGGAGGCGGACGGCGTCGGTGTCCCCGCCGCCGACCGCGTGCACGAGGGCGACGCGCCGCCGGCCGACCTGCCCTGAGGCCGACGTGGTGCGGGCACCGGCCGGTGCCCGCACGACGGGCGTCAGGTCCGCATCGTCCCGGCGCCCTCGGGTGCGGCCTCCTCGGCCTCGAGCGCGGCGAGCGCCTCGCGGGCCCTGACCTGCTGCAGGGTCGCGGTCCGCTCGGACCGCCCGCGTCCGATGAAGCTCACGGTCCAGTGGAGCAGGGTCGTGACGCGGTTCTTGAAGCCGATGAGGTAGAAGACGTGCACCGCGAGCCACATGACCCACGCGGGCAGACCGGCGAGCTCGAGGCCCCGGACGTCGGCGACGGCATGGAAGCGCGACACCGTGGCCATGCTGCCCTTGTCGTGGAAGCGGAACGGGCGCGGGCTCGTCTCACCCCGGAGGCGACGCCGGATCTCGCCGGCCACGTGCTTGCCCGACTGCATCGCCACCTGCGCGACGCCGGGGAGGCGGTCGAGCGCCATCATGTCGCCGATCACGAACACCTCGGGGTGGCCCGGGAGCGAGCAGTCCGGCTCGACCTCGACCCGACCCGCGCGGTCGGTCGTCGCGCCCGCGGCCTCCGCGAGCTGCCGACCGAGCGGTGACGCGGCCACGCCCGCGGCCCACACCTTGGTGCGGGCCTCGATGCGGGATGTCGCGCCGTCCGCGTCGCGGAGCTCGAGGCCGTCGGAGTCGACGTCCGTCACCATCGCGCCGAGCCGGATCTCCACCCCGAGGTCCTCGAGCTGCCGGGCAGCGGCCCGCGACAGCTTCTCGCTGAACGTGCCGAGGATCGCCGGTGCCGCGTCGACGAGCACGATGCGGCTGTCCCGCGGGTCGATGCTGCGGAAGTTGCCGCGCAGCGCGCGGTGCGCGAGCTCGGCGATCTGACCGGCCATCTCGACGCCCGTCGGTCCGGCGCCGACGACGACGAACGTGAGGAGCCGCCGGCGGACGTCGGGGTCGTGCTCGAGCTCCGCGAGCTCGAACGCCCCGAAGATCCGGCCGCGCAGCTCGAGGGCGTCGTCGATGCTCTTCATGCCCGGCGCGTACTTCGCGAACCGGTCGTTGCCGAAGTAGGACTGCCCGGCACCCGCCGCGACGACCAGCGTGTCGTAGGACGTCGTCGTCTCGCCTGCGGGGGAGACGGAGGTCACGACGCGGCGCTCGAGGTCGACGTGCGTGACGGTGCCCAGGAGCACCCGCGCGTTGCGCTGGCGGCGCAGCACGTCGCGCGTCGCGGGCGCGACCTCTCCCTCGGAGAGGATCCCGGTCGCCACCTGGTACAGCAGCGGCTGGAAGAGGTGGTGCCCGGTGGACGCGATCATCGTCACCTTGACCGGGTCCCGCGCGAGCGCTCGCGTCGTGAACAGGCCCCCGAACCCGGATCCGACGACGACGACGTGGTGCCGCGACGCGGCGCGGTCGGTGCTCGTCATGAGCGCTCCTCACAGGGTCGGTGCTCGTGCCTCGACCGTAGGTCGGCCCCCCGTCGTCCGCGCGTCGGCGCTCCACCCGGTCGGCCGCGACGGCGCGACGTCCTCGTCGGCGCTAGCGTCGGTGCGTGGACGTGCTCCTCCTCGCCGACACGCACTGGCCGCGGCGCGCGCGCAGCCTCCCGGCCGCGGTCTGGGACGCGGTCGAGGCGGCGGACCTCGTCGTGCACGCGGGGGACTGGGTCGAGGAGGGCCTGCTCGACGAGCTCGAGGCGCGCGCGTCGGCACTGCTCGCGTGCTGGGGGAACAACGACCCGCCCGGGCTGCGCCGTCGCCTCCCCGAGGTCGCGCGCGGGGTCGTCGACGGCGTGCGCGTCGCCGTCGTGCACGAGACCGGTGCCGCGAGCGGTCGCGAGCGTCGCCTCGACGCCGCCTTCGCGGACTCGACCGACCTCGTCGTCTTCGGGCACAGCCACATCCCGTGGGACACCACGACCGGACGCGGCGTGCGGCTGCTCAACCCCGGCTCGCCGACGGACCGCCGCCGTCAGCCCTGGGCGACCTTCATGACCGCGCGGATCGGCTCCGAGGTCGAGGGCTTCGCCGACGTGGAGCTGCACCGCGTCGAGCGGCCGGCGGCGCACCGGGCGTGACCGCGCGAGCGGTGCCCGGGCGCGGGCGGAAGCGGCGCGACGACCTGTCGGCAGGTGCGACGCTTGACCCGTGGACCTGAACAGCGACCTCGGTGAGTCGTTCGGCGCCTGGACGATGGGTGACGACGCGGCGATCCTGCCGCACGTCACGAGCGCCAACGTGGCGTGCGGGTTCCACGGGGGCGATGCGCGCACGGCGCGCGTCACGTGCGAGGCGGCTGTGCGGCACGGCGTCGTCGTCGGTGCTCATGTGTCGTACCGGGACCTCGCGGGCTTCGGCCGCCGGTTCGTCGACGTGGCGCCCGCCGAGCTGACGGACGAGGTCGTGTACCAGGTCGGCGCGCTCCAGGCGATCGCCCGCGCGTCGGGCACGCGCGTGTCGTACGTCAAGCCGCACGGCGCCCTCTACAACGCCGTCGTGCACCACGAGAGCCACGCGCGTGCGCTCGTGCGCGGCGTGCTGGACGTGGACCCGACGCTGCCCGTGCTCGTGCTGCCGGGCAGCGTGGTCGCGACCGTCGCACGCGACGCGGGGGTCCGCGTGGTCGCCGAGGCCTTCCCCGACCGGGCCTACGCGCCGGACGGCACGCTGGTCCCGCGGTCGCACGAGGGTGCGGTCCTGCACGACGCCGGCGCCATCGCGGAGCGGGCGGTGCGGATGGCGACCGACGGCTCGGTCGAGGCTGCCGACGGGACGTCGGTCCGGGTCGACGTCGAGACGCTCTGCCTGCACGGCGACTCGCCGTCCGCGGTCGCGGCCGCGGTCGCGACGCGGCGCGCGCTCGACGGGGCGGGGGTCGACGTCGCGAGCTTCGTGCGGCCGCATGGGTGAGCCGCCGGGCGCGCGGTCGGCCCGTGCGTCGTCCGGACACGTCCCGCCGGACGGGGCGCCCCGGCCGGGGGTGTCACCCGGCGGCGGGGGACGGCCGCGCCTGGAGGTGCGACCCATGGGGGACCGTGCGCTCCTGGTCCTGACCGGTGGGGCGGATCCTGCGGCCCTCGCGGCGCACCTGCGGGCGAACCCCGTGCCGGGGCAGGAGGAGGTCGTGCCGGCCGCCGAGACCGTGCTGGTGCACGTCGCCGAGGGCCGTCTCGGCGCGGCCGCACTCGGGCTGGCGCACGTGGACGCGGGTGCGCCCCACGCCGCGCAGAGCGCCCGGCCCGTGCGCCTCGACGTGGTGTACGACGGTCCCGACCTCGCCGAGGTGGCCGCGGCCCTCGGGACGAGCGTCGACGCGGTCGTGGCCTGGCACTCGGGAACCACCTGGCGCTCGGCGTTCGTCGGGTTCGCGCCCGGCTTCGCGTACCTCCGGCCGGACGCGTCCCTCGGCGAGGTGCCCCGACGCCCCGAGCCCCGCACCGCCGTCCCGCCGGGGAGCGTCGCGCTCGCCGGACCGTACGGGGCGGTGTACCCCCGCAGCTCCCCGGGGGGCTGGCAGCTCGTCGGCACGACCTCGGGCACGGTCTGGGACGTGACCGCGCCACGGCCGGCCCTCCTCGGACCGGGCACACCCGTCGTGTTCCGCGTCGCGCGAGCCGTGGCGACCACGGCCGGGGGCCCGCGCCGCCCGGCCGAGCAGAGCCCGCACGGCGCGGGCCGCGCCGTGCAGTCCCAGGGGACCCGGGCGGCCGCCCCGTCGCACCATGCCGTCACCACCGCGGACGCGGCGCCGCGGCGGTCCGCGCTCGAGGTGCTCGCGCCCGGCCCGTCGACCCTCGTCCAGGATCTCGGCCGCCCCGGCCGGCAGTCCGACGGCGTGCCCCGCGGTGGAGCCGCCGACCGCGCGGCGGCGGTGGCGGCCAACCGTCTGGTCGGCAACCCGCGCGGCGCCGCCGTCCTCGAGGCCGTCCTCGGTGGGCTCGCGCTGCGTGCCCACGGCGACCTCGTCGTCTCGGTCACGGGTGCCCCGGCCCCGGTGGTGGTGCGTCGCCCGGACGGCCACGCCGGTGCCGCGGTCGGGTCCGGCCGAGCCCTGCGCCTGCCCGACGGCTGGACGCTCGAGCTCGGCGCGCCGGCACGCGGCCTCCGCTCCTACGTGGCGGTGCGCGGCGGCGTCGACACCCCGTTCGACCTCGGCAGCCGGTCGACGGACGTCCTGTCGGGCCTGGGGCCGGCACCCCTCGCGGCGGGCGACGTGCTGCCCGTGGGGCGCGACCCCGGTGACGCCGTGCCGCACGCCCGCGAGCCCTCCGACCCCGGCGGTGCGGCCGGGCTTGCGCCCGGCCGCACCGTCGAGGTCCTCCCGGGCCCGCGGCACGACTGGCTGACCGCGGCGGCGCGGCGCGCGCTGCACGAGGTCGAGTGGACGGTCAGCGATCGCTCCAACCGCGTCGGGGTGCGTCTGGACGGGCCGCCGCTTCCCCGCGCGGTCGTGCGCGAGCTCCCGAGCGAGGGCGCGGTGCCCGGCGCGATCCAGGTGCCGCCCTCGGGTCTGCCGATCGCGCTCCTCGCCGACCATCCGGTGACCGGTGGGTACCCCGTGGTCGCCGTCGTGCGCGCCTCCCACGTCGACCGTCTCGCGCAGCTGCGCCCGGGTGACCGCCTGCGGCTCGTCCCGGTGCCGGACGAGGCCCCGGGTGTGCGCCTGCGGCCGCCATCTGGTGGGGTGGGGCGCGAGGAGGTGCCGTGACACGGACGGTTGAGCAGGTGACGGACGTCGTGACCTACCACGGGGAGGGCCCGTGCTGGTGGCCGGGGTGGGGAGGTCTGCGCTGGGTCGACATGCTCGCGGGCGACGTGCTCGCCCTGCGAGCCGACGGCACGGTCGACCGCGTGCACGTCGGGGAGGTCGCGGCGTTCCTCCGGCCGAGGGCCTCGGGCGGGTGGGTGGTCGCGGTCGAGCGCGGCCTCGCGTTCGGCGAAGACCCCGAGGAGGTGCCCGACGACGTCCAGGAGATCTGGTCGGATCCGGGCGTGCGGATGAACGACGGCGGGTGCGACCCGTTCGGCGCGCTGTACGCGGGCAGCATGGCGTACGACGCCGCCGAGGGCGCCGCGACCCTGTACCGCGTCGACCCGCGACGGTCGGTCTCCGTCGCGCTCGCGGGGGTCACGATCTCCAACGGCTTCGCGGTGGACCCGACCGGTCGTCGCGCGTACTACAACGACAGCGCGACCGGGCGGACCGACGTCCTCGACGTGACGCCCGACGGGGTCGGCGGGCGTCGGCCGTTCCACCGCGTGCCCGAGGGCTCACCCGACGGGCTCGCGGTGGACTCCGCCGGGAACGTCTGGACGGCCGTGCACGGGCAGGGCGTCGTCCTGTGCGTGTCACCCTCGGGCGAGGTCCTCGAGCGGGTGCCGGTCCCCGTCGCGCAGGTCACGGCGTGCGCGTTCGGCGGGCCGGACCTGCGCGACCTGTACGTGACGACGTCGCGCGAGAACCTGGACGACCCCGAGCCCGCCGCGGGTGCCCTCTTCCGGGCCCGCGTCGACGTCCCGGGGCTGCCCGTGCTGCCGTTCGGCGGCTGAGGGCTCAGCCCGCGTCGAAGCGGTCGTCGCCCTCGCGGTCCGGGTCGTCCGCGTCGGGACCCGGCAGGGGGCTCGTGCTGCCCGGCTGCGGCCCGGGCGACGGAGCGCCGTCGGTGGGGTGCGCCGCGTGCGACGGGTCGGCGACGGTGTCGCCGAGGGAGCCGGTACCGGTCGCGTCCTCGCGCCCGCCACCGGGTTGGGGGGTCGCGCCGGTCGTGTCGTCGTGGTGCGCGTCGTGGTGGGACACCGTCGTCTCCTTCCGAGGGACCGCCGGCCGTCGGTGCGGGCGGTGTCCGGCCAGCGTCGTCCCCCGCGCCACCCGGCGCAACAGGGGACGTGCGGCGTGGTCGCTCAGGACGCGGCGGACGCGTCCCTCGCGGCGGAGAGCGAGCGGTGCAGCGGCATGGTCATCCACACCGTCTTGCCGTCGGTGGGCCCCGTCCGCACGACGCCCCAGTCCGTCGCCAGGAGCTCGACGAGCTTCATCCCGTGTCCGCCGAGGTGGGCCGGCCGGTCGTCGTCCACGCGGGGCGGCGTCGTGCTGTCGTCGCTCACCTCGATGCGCAGCAGGCCCTCGGCGGCCGAGACGCTCAGCGCGACCTGCCCGCCGTCGCCGCCGAACTTCACGGCGTTCGTCACGAGCTCGCTCGCGAGCAGCTCCACGACCGGCAGCGTGTCCGGGTGGGCACCGAGCTCCTGAGCCGTCTGGACGGCGAACGCGCGACCCCGCCGGATGGCGTCGCCGGTGGCGTTCAGCATGAGGAGCATGGGGCAGGCCTTCGTTCAGCCGCGAGCAGGGGTGTGGGGGCCCCAGCACGCTAGCAGAGGGAAGCGGTCGTCACGGGGCGCAACCAGGCGGAACGGACAGGGCGGCACGGGCGGCGTTCACACGTGGGGGGTGCGCTCGGTCGGCGCGCTCATGCCCGTGTCGCGACGGCCCCCTGCGCGGCCGCGGAGCAGCTCGACGACCACGGGGACGACCGACACGGCCACGATGCCGATGAGGATCGCCTCGATGTTCTCCTGGACGAACGCGACCTGGCCGAGCCAGAAACCGACGAGCGTGACGCCGACACCCCACAGCAGCGCGCCGACGAGGTTGTACGTCACGAAGGTGCGGTACCTCATCCCGCCGACGCCCGCGGCGACGGGCGCGAACGTCCGGACGACGGGCACGAACCGCGCGAGGACCACCGTCCGGCCGCCGTAGCGCTCGAACCAGGCGTACGTCCGGTCGACGTACTCCTGGCGGAACACGCGCGAGTCCGGCCGCCGGAACACGCGTGGTCCCGCGCTCCGCCCGATGAGGTAGCCGGTCTGGTCGCCGGCGAACGCGGCGGCGAAGACGAGTGCGCACAGGAGCAGGACAGGGACGTCGATGAAGCCCGTCGCGGTGAGCATGCCCGCCGTGAACAGCAGCGAGTCGCCGGGCAGGAAGAAGCCTACGAGCAGGCCGGTCTCGGCGAACACGATCGCGAGCACGCCGACCACCGCCAGCGGCCCGAGCCAGTGGAGGATCGCGTCGGGGTCGAGCCACTGCGGACCGAGGGCGAGGACGGGCGTCGCCGCGGGCAGCATGGTCATCGGGTGCTCCTGTCGTGACCGGCCTCGTCGGCCGCGTCCTGCGTCGGGGCGTCGGCGTCGACGGAGGGTCGCACCTCGAGCCGGGTGATCCGGCGGTCGCGCGTCCCGACCACGACGATCTCATGCCCCGGCGCCGGGACCACGTCGCCGACGACGGCGAGGCGGCCGAGCTGCGCCAGCACCCAGCCCGCAGCGGTCTCGTACGGCCCGTCCTCGAGCGGGACACCGGTCTCCTCGGCGAACTCCTCGATCGTGAGCGACGCGTCGACCGTGACGCGGTCGTCGTTCCGGGCCGGGTTCGCCACAGGGGCGTCGTGCTCGTCCTGGATGTCCCCGACGAGCTCCTCGACGAGGTCCTCGAGCGTCACGATCCCGTCGGTGCCGCCGTACTCGTCGACGACGACGGCGATGTGCACGCCCTCGCGGCGCATGCGCGACAGCGACGGCAGCAGCCGGTTGGTCGAGGGCAGGTGGAGCAGCTCGCGCGTGAGGCTGCGCAGCGGGGCGGCCGGGTCGGCGCCGAGCAGGTCGCGCACGTGCAGGAAGCCGACCACGTCGTCGAAGTCCTCGCCCGTCACGGGGTACCGCGAGTAGGGCCGGTCCCGCACGGCCGCGACGGCCTCGGCGACGTCGAGCGACGCGGGCAGGAAGGCCACCTCGCCCCGCGGCCGCATCACCTCGCCGAGCGAGCGGTCGGCCGCGTCGAAGACGTCGTCGATGATGCGGCGCTCGTCGGGGGCGAGCCCCTCGTGCGAGCCGACGATGTCGCGCAGCTCCTCCTCGGTCATCTGCTCCGACGTCGCGCGGGGGTCGCCGCCGAGCCCCCGCACGACGGCGTTCGTCGAGACCGACAGGAGCCAGATCACGGGTCGCATGAGCCGCGCGAACCGGTCGAGCGGCGGGCCGACGACCAGGGCCACCGAGGCCGCCCGCTGGAGTGCGAGCCGCTTCGGGACGAGCTCGCCGAGCACCAGCGAGAGGTAGGCGATCACGAGCGTGAGCGCCACGAGCGACACGGTGCGCGCGAGGCCCTCGGACAGGCCGAGCGCCTCGAGCGCGGGCGCGAAGTCGGGCGCGAGGGTCGAGGCCCCGTAGGCCGCCGAGAAGAACCCGGCGACGGTCACCCCGATCTGGACCGCGGCGAGGAACGTGTTCGGGTCGCGCGCGACCGCCGCCACACGGGCGCCGCGGCGACCCTGCCGCTCGAGCCGGCCGAGCTGGCTGTCGCGCAGCGACACGAGCGCGAGCTCGGTGCCCGCGAACACCCCGCCGACGAGAACGAAGAGCAGGACCAGCCCGATGTTGACCCAGGTCGCCTCGTCCATCACCGCACCGTCCGGAGGGTCGTCCCGGGTGTGATCCCGGGGGTCGCGTCGTGCGTCCGGTGCGGCGGGGTACTCGCGGGGTCGTCCATGCGTACGAGTGAACGGTCACCCGTGCGCGCCGTCAAACCGCGCGACGAGGTCGGACGGCCCACGCCGTCCCGGACGCGCCGTGGCACGGTGTGCCCATGGCCGCCGACCCGCTGCACCTCTTCCCGGGCAAGCAGTTCATCAGCACGATCCTCGACGCGCTCGAGACGAAGACCGCGATGTCCGGCGACCTCGCGCGCCGGTACCTCCAGCGCGCCGCCATGGCGGGCATCATCATCGGCCTGCTGTACGCGGCCAACTACGCGCTCGTGGCCGCGTTCGACGCGATCGACCTCGGCTCGACCACCCTGCGCCCGCTGGGACGCATCGTCGGCGCGCTCACGTTCGGCTGGGCGCTCGTCTTCATCTACTACTCGAAGTCCGAGCTGCTGACCTCGAACATGATGGTCGTCTCCATCGGCGGCTACTACCGCCGGACGACGTGGGGCAAGGCGCTGCGCATCCTCGGCCTGTGCTACCTCGGCAACGCGCTCGGGGGGCTGCTCGTCGCGCTCCTCGTGCGCTTCAGCACGCTCGCGGACGGGCCGGTCCTCGCCGAGATGGTGGCCTCGGTCGAGCACAAGCTCGAGTACGTCTCCGCCGGACCGGCCGGCTGGGGCGACCTCGTCGTCCGGGCGGTGCTGTGCAACTTCCTCATCAACATGGCGATGCTGCTCGTCTACAACGGACTGATCCGCGAGGACGTCATGCGCAGCGCCGTGATGATCACCGCGGTCTTCCTGTTCGCGTTCCTCGGGCTCGAGCACTCGGTCGCCAACACCGTGCTGTTCACGATCGTCGGGCTGCGCGAGGGCATCGACCTCGGGCTGGCGGCGGGGAACGTGCTGCTGGCGCTGCTCGGCAACTACCTCGGTGGCGGGCTGCTCGTCGGCTTCTACTACGCGTACGTCAACGACGACGCGCGCTACCTGCGCGACCGTCCGCCCGCGGGGCCGTGACGGCCGTCGACGCGCCGACCGCGGTGCCCACGGCGGCGGTCGCGACTAGGTTCGGGCCATGACTGCGCCCTCGGTCCTGTTCATCGGCGGAACCGGCATCATCAGCTCAGCGTGCACGCGGCTCGCCGTCGAGCGTGGGCTGGACGTGCACCTCCTCACGCGCGGGGAGTCGGACCGCCCCGTCCCCGACGGGGTGACGGTCCTGCGTGGCGACGTGCGGGACCCGGCCTCGGTGCGCGACGCGCTGGGGTCCCGGGAGTTCGACGCCGTCGTCGACTGGGTCGCGTTCACGCCCGAGCACGTGCAGGCCGACGTCGACCTCTTCCGCGACCGGACCGGGCAGTACGTCTTCATCTCGTCGGCGTCGGCGTACCAGACCCCGCCGCAGCGCGTCCCCGTCGTCGAGTCCGCCCCGCTGCGCAACCCGTACTGGGAGTACTCGCGCAACAAGATCGCGTGCGAGGACCTGCTGGTCCGCGAGTACCGCGACACCGGGTTCCCCGCGACCGTCGTCCGTCCGTCGCACACGTACGACCGCACGCTCGTGCCGTTCGACGGCGGGTGGACGGTCGTCGAGCGCATGCGACAGGGCAAGGAGGTCGTCGTGCACGGCGACGGGACGTCCCTGTGGACCCTCACGCACAACACGGACTTCGCCCGCGGGCTCGTTCCTCTCCTGGGGCGTCCCCGGACCGTGGGGGAGGCGTTCCACATCACGGGCGACGACGTGCTCACATGGGACCAGATCGCGCACACCCTGGCCCGGGCCGCGGGGACGACCGCACGCATCGTGCACGTGCCGTCGGACGTGATCGCCGCCGAGGACCCCGCCTGGGGGGCGGGCCTCCTCGGCGACAAGGCGCACTCGATGGTGTTCGACACGACCAAGCTGCGCTCGGTCGTGCCCGACTTCGTCTCCACGGTGCCGTTCGAGCAGGGGGCGCGCGAGATCGTCGCGTGGCACGACGCCGACCGCGCGAGGCGACGCGTAGACGCCGCCATGGACGCGCTGATGGACCGGCTCGTCGACCGGTTCCGCGTGCACGCCTGAGCGTCGACGTGGCACGCAGGACCGTCCGGACGGCGTCGGTCGCCGCGACCGGGCGGTGGACCGACCCGGACGGGATCCGCATGCCGGCCGGCACCGTGCACGCCTGGGTGCCCGGGACCAACCAGACGGTGTGCGGCCTCGCACTCAGCAGGGAGCCGCTCGAGCGCTTCCCGCACGTCGGCTGGGCGGACGTCCAGCCGGCGACGGGCCGCGACGCGGACCGCGTCGAGGTCGTGTGCCGACGCTGCGCGGCGGGGACCGGCGCGCGCCGCGACGACCGGCCGTGGCGGCGCGTGGACCCCCGACCCTGACCGTCCGGCGGATCCTCAGCCGCGCGACGCCGGCCCTGTCACGTCGAGCAGCCAGCGGTGCACCTCGTGCTCGACCTCCGCGAGCCCGCTGCGGAGCGAGTGGTCGCCCGGGACGACCACGACCTCGCGGCCCGGGCGGTCCGGCGGCAGGCCGAACGGGTCCTTCTCGCCCTGCACGACGAGCACGGGTGCCCCGACGGCGTCCAGCTCCGGGAGCCGGTCGGGCGCGTCGGGGCGGCCGGGCGGGCGGACCGGGAAGGCGAGGCACAGGACGCCGTCGGCCCCGAGGCCGTCCGCGGTGCGGCAGGCGGTGCGGGCCCCGGCGGAGCGGCCGCCGACGACGAGCGGACCGCCCGGCCACCGCGGGCGCAGGGACGTCACGACGGCGCGCCAGGCCTCGTCGAGCGCGGGTCCGCGCGGTGGGAGGCGCCGTCCCGCGACGCGGTACGGCTGCTCGACGAGAGCGACCGTGAGCTGCAGGTCGGCTGCGACACGCGCGACCACCGCCAGGTCGGGCGCGTCGACGCCGCCGCCCGCGCCGTGGCCGAGCACGACCAGCCCCGTCGGGTCCAGGGCCGTCCGGACGTGGGCCACCGCCTCACCGTGCGGTGTCGGCACGACGGTGCGCTCGCCCGGGTGCGCGTGGTCGGTCATGCGCTCATGGTGCCGGGTCGGGTGGGTCGGGCGGGTGCGGACAGAGCGCGCGGTGCGACCCGACCGGTCCTCGGGCGCGTTGCGCGACCGGGGCGCGTCGTCTGCGGCACGATCAGCACGACCGAAGGAGGCGCCGTGCGCGCGAACGACCGACGGGTGACCAGGGCGGACCTGGGCACCCGCATGCTGCTGGACCCGGGCAACGTGTGGCGCATCGGCTGGGTCGTCATCGCCCTCATCGCGCTCGTGATGGTGCTGCGCTTCGTCCTCGGACAGGGCAGCTCCCTGATCTTCACGATCGTCATGGCGTGGTTCGCGTCGCTCGCCATCGAGCCCGCCGTCGGCCGGCTGGCGCGCCGGATGCCGCGCGGTGCGGCGACCGGGCTCGTCATGCTCGGCGTCGTCCTCTTCCTGGTCGTGTTCGTCGCCCTCTTCGGGCAGCTCGTCGTCGAGCAGGTCGCGAACCTCGTGCGCAGCGTGCCGTCGCTCGCGGAGGACGGCCTCGCGTGGGTCAACGCGCGCTTCGGGACGGACTACCGGATCGAGGACCTCGTCTCCCACATCGACCTGTCGCCCGAGCGCGCCGCGGGCGTCGCGAGCCAGCTCGCCGGGGGGGTGCTCGCGGTGCTGGGGTCGATCGCCGGCGCCGTCGCGAGCTTCTTCATGTTCGCGCTGTTCCTCTTCTACCTCTCCGCCGACGGCCCGCGGCTGCGGCGGTGGATCGCCTCGCTCTTCCCGCCGCGGGTCCAGGAGACGACGGTCGTCGTGTGGGACACCACGGCCGAGAAGACGGGCCGCTACGTCGCGGCGCGGGTGGTGCTCGCCGCGGTCAACGCGACCGCGAGCGGCATCGTCTTCGTCGTCATCGGGCTGCCGTCGTGGTTGGCGCTGGCGCTGTGGACGGGCCTCGTGGCGCAGTTCGTCCCCGCGATCGGGACGTACATCGCGATCGTCCTGCCGGTCCTCGTCGGGCTCCTCAGCCCCAACCC
This sequence comes from Cellulomonas carbonis, assembly GCF_014636275.1. GTDB lineage: Bacteria > Actinomycetota > Actinomycetes > Actinomycetales > Cellulomonadaceae > Actinotalea > Actinotalea carbonis. The sequence goes on along the minus strand of NZ_BMEB01000001.1, from coordinate 588,029 downwards.
GTGGCTCGGCGTGATCGTCCTCGCGTGGGCGGTGCTCTACCAGCAGGTCGAGAACCTCACGATCGAGCCGCGGATCAGCGCCCGCGCCGTGAACGTGCACCCGGCGGTCAGCTTCGCGTCGGTCATCCTCGGGACGGCGATGTTCGGCGTCGCCGGCGCGCTGCTCGCGATCCCCGTGGTCGCGATGCTCCTGTCGCTGCTCGACCTGTACCGGACCCGTTACGAGCTCCTGCCGGAGCTGGAGGAGCCGGTGGACGCGACGGCCCTGCGCGACGACGACGCGTCGGACGACGGCGACGGCTGACACGTCGTCGCCGGGTCGCCCGTCACGGACGCGCTGCGGTGCGCCTCACGGGTCGGGACGGACGCTCACGTAGTGCAGGGTCTCGCGCGCGATGTGCACGAGCGCCGCCCACCACTGGGTCGCGTCGGGCCACACCGCGACGAGCTCGTCGCTGAACCACAGCACCTCGTGGCCACCGGCCGTCCGCGGCCCGTCCCGGCGCACGGCGACGACGTCCCGCTCGTAGGGGGCGACGAACACCGGGTAGAGGGCGTCGCGTGCGGGCAGCCCGGGCGACGGCGCGTACAGGAAGACGTCGTCGAGCAGGGTCGAGCCGCGGTCCCAGAGCGCTCCCTCGCCGAGCTCGTCGGTGGCCAGGAGGTCCCCGTCGAGCACCACCTGGGTCCACCCGTCCGCGGCGCGCAGCAGTCCGGCGTGCTGCGGGTCGAGGGGGTGGCCGAGCCGCTCCTCGGCGCGCCGGAGGGCGGCGTCGTCGGCCCCGTCGCGTGGCCGCGACGCGACGTACTCGTCGGGCGACTCCTCGGCGAGGCGGGCCGTCAGCCGGTGCAGCGCGGCCACGTGGTCGGCCCACGAGGGACCCGGGACGGTGCTCATCGGGTGCCTCCAGGGCTCGGGGTCGTCGGCGCGTGCCGTCCGTCCCGAGCTGCGCGGGCGCTCCCGACCACGGTCGGGCGCTGTCGACGCCTCGGCGCGCCGGCGCAGCACGGTCAGGAGACCGTGACCCGACGGTCCGTGTCAATCCGTGTCCACGCGGAGCGGGGCCGCGGACCCGTCAGCGCCCGACGTCGCGCAGGTCGACCAGCGTGTAGCCGCGTGCGCGGATCTCCTCGATCATCCCCGGGAGGGCGTCCGGGTCGAGCGTCGTCCCGTCGTCGGGGTTGCTGCCGACGTGCATGAGGACGATCGCACCCGGCTGCAGGCCGTCGACGACCCGGCGGTGCACCGTGGCCGCGTCGAGGCCGCCCGACGTGCCCTTCCAGCCGAGCGTGTCGACGCTCCAGCGCACCGGGACGTACCCCACGGCGTTGACGACCCGGATGTCCTCGGGCGTGCGCGCGCCGAACGGGAAGCGGAAGAGCGGTCGGGTCGGCGTGCGCGTGAGTGCGCTGATGCTCGCGTCGGCCGCCGCGAGCTCGGCGCGGATGGCCGCGCTCGTCGTGACGGTGAAGTCCGGGTGGGTGTCGCTGTGGTTGCCGACGGGGTGCCCCGCGGCGGCGACCGCCCGGACCGCGTCGGGGTAGGCGCGCGCGAAGGCCCCGGTGACGAAGAACGTCGCCGGTGCGTCGTACCGGTCGAGCGTCGCGAGGATCGAGGCGACGGCGGTGTCCGAGGCGCCGCCGTCGAACGTCAGGGCCACCTGACGGGCCGACGTGGGCAGACGTTCGAGGTCGACGCCGCGCCACGCCGGCGGCAGGTCGCCCGTGACCGGTGGCACGGACGGCTCGGGTGCGGGCGCCGGCTCGGGTGCGGGCGCCGGCTCGGGCGGGGGTGCGGGCGGCTGGGGTGCCGGCTCGGGTTCGGGCTCGGGCGTCGGCTCCGGTGCGGGGGCGGGAGACGGGGTCGGCGTGCGCGACGGCGGGACCGTCGCGGTCGGGCTCGACGTGGCAGGAGGGGACGGCTCGGGATCGCCGTCGGCGGGAGCCGTGGGCGCGCAGGCGACCGCGAGGGCGACGAGCGCCGCGCCGAGCAGGCGCGACGTCGTCCGTCCACGCGTCCCGCCCGCGGCCGCGCCGCGGTCGTGCGAGCGCATCGGTCCTCCTCGGCGCCTGCCCCTGCTCCTGCCACGGTGCTCCGCGCGGCGTCCCCGGTCAAGGAGCACGTGGGCGGGCAGGGCTGATCGTCGTCACGTCTCGCGGTGGGTGGCCACGGGACTTCGTCCTGTGCGGCACGCGGCGGACCGGGCACACTGCGGTACGACGACGAGCGGCTGCCGGGCGGAGCAGCGGGGAGGGCGGCCATGGTGACCCGTGCTGTCCGATCCACGGCGCTCGACGTGCGCGGTGAGTTCGGCCCGTGGGACGCGCTCGCGGACGCCGCGCACGCCGCGTACGTCGACGGGTTCTCCGAGGACGCCGTCCTGCTGTGCCGTCACGGGCTCGCGCTGGCCGTGGCCGCGGACGACGTCGTGACCGCGCGCTACCTCCGGTACGTCGAGGCGGTCGCCCTCCAGGAGCTCGGCCGCCACGCGGACGCGGTGGTCCGCGCGCAGGAGCTCCTGGCCTCCCTCGGCGACGAGCCGGAGCCGGTGTGGCGCGCGAAGGCCCTGTCGATCGTGTCGGAGGCGTCGGGGCGGATCGGTGGCCACGGCACGGCCATGGCGGCGATCGCGGAGGCCGACTGGCTGCGGCGCCGGATCCCCGTGGGGACGTACGGCCACCTGTCCGCGAGCATGGCCGTCGCCCTCGCGCTGCGGTCCGTCAACCTCCTCGAGGAGGCCGACGCCGCGCTGTCCGCGGTCCGGGGTGGTGGCGGTCCGGGTGTCGACGTGCTCGTCTGGCAGGAGCTCGGCCTCCTCTCGGCGCACTGGGGGACGAGCCTCGTGCTGCTCGAGCGGGACCGTGAGGCGGGGTCCTACTTCGTGCTGACCGCCTCGCGCAGCCGACGCATGCGTCGTGCGGCGGCGAGGGTCGGCGACGAGCGCATGGCGGCCCGGTCGCACGTGATCGAGTCGTACGCCATGATGCGGCTCGGCGAGGTCGAGCTCGCCGCCGCGCGGTGCCGGGCCGCGGCGGGCTCCTTCTCGGCCCGCGCGGAGCTCGTCGAGACGCACCTCGTGCACCTCGTGATGGCGGCCGACGCGGAGCGGCGCGGCGACTACGCGGCGGCCACGACCGCCCTCGAGACCATGCTCGCCGACGCCGACGACGCGGGGCACGAGCTGTGGAGCCAGACCGCGACCGTCGCCCTCGCCCGGGTCCACGCCGCGGAGCACGGCACGAGCCGTGGCGCCGACCTGTGGCGTGGGCTGGCCGTGGCCGGGCTGCACAAGGTGTGGTCCGAGCGCGAGGCGCGGTTCGCGGCGCTGAACGACCGGCACCACCTGCGCGAGCTGACCGACCGCAGCGAGCGCGCGGGCGCCGAGGCGCTGCAGGACTCGCTGACAGGCCTCGGGAACCGTCGTGCGCTCGAGCGCGTCCTCGCCGAGGGTGCACCGCAGCGCGTCGTCTTCATCGACGTCGACGACTTCAAGTCCGTCAACGACCGCTGGTCCCACGCGGTGGGCGACGCGGTGCTCCGCCGCCTCGGCGAGCTCCTGCGATCGGTCGCCCGGGCGGACGACGTCCTCGTCCGGTACGGCGGCGACGAGTTCCTCGTCCTGCCCGTCGGCGACGCGGACGCCGCGCACCAGGTCGCACGGCGGGTGCGTCGCGCCGTGCTCGACCACGACTGGGGGCAGGTCGCGAGCGGGCTCACCGTCACCGTGTCGGTCGGGGTCGGGGCGGCCGACGGGCTCGAGCGCGACGCCCTGGCGTCCGCGGACGCGGCCGTGCTCGAGTCGAAGCGTCGCGGACGCAACAGGGTCACGGTCGCGCCGCACGGGTGACCCGTCCTCACCCCTCGACGAGCACCTCGACGCTGTGGTGCCCGGACGCGCCGTCCGGCGCGACCGGGGTGCGCTCGTCGGTCTGGGGCTCGCCGGTGCCGTCGGTCGCACGGACCGTCAGGACGTGGCGGCCCGGTGCGGCGTCCCACTCGAGCACCCACTGCCGCCAGCAGTCGACGTCGAGGCTGTCCGCGAGCCGCGCCTCGACCCAGGGGCCGTCGTCGACGCGCACCTCGACGCGCTCGATCCCGCGCGTCGGGGCCCACGCCACGCCCGCGACGGGCCGGACACCGGGCCGCACGGTCGATGCCGCCGCGGGGACGTCGATCCGCGACTGCGTCTTGACGGGTCCGTCACGGGCCCAGCCCCGAGGGATCCAGTACCCGACCTCGTCCTCGAAGGTCGTCAGCTCGATCGCGGAGAGCCACTTGGTCGCCGACACGTACCCGTACAGGCCCGGGACGACGAGCCGGGCCGGGAAGCCGTGCGCGGCGGGGAGAGGCTCGCCGTTCATGCCGACGGCCACGAGCGCGTCCTGCGTGCCGAGCGCCAGGGCGACGGGGAACCCCGCCGTGAAGCCGTCGACGGAGCGGCCCAGCAGCTGCGTCGCCCCGTCGCGGACACCGGCCCGTTCCAGCAGCGCGCCCAGCGGGACGCCCTGCCACCGGGCGTTGCCGACGAGACCGCCGCCGACCTCGTTGGAGACGCACGCGAGCGTGACGTCCGCCTCCACGTGCGGCATCGCGAGCAGCTCGTCGTAGCTCAGGCTGAAGGGGCGGTCGACCATGCCGCGCACCTCGAGCATCCACGTGCCGGGGTCGACCTGCGGGACCGTCAGCGCGGTGTCGATGCGGTAGAAGTCGTCGTTGGGGACGAAGAGCGGCGTGAGGCCGGGGACGGCGAGCGCCGCCCCTGCCGGGACGGGCGGCGCCGGCCGGGCGGGCCGTGGCAGCCGCAGCGCCGCGCGGATCCGCTCGACGCGGTCCGACGCCGCGAGCCACCGCCCGGCCACCGCGGTCGACGCCGCGACGACGGCGGCGACGGCGACCAGCGTGAGGAACGGTCGGCGACCGACGTCGACGCCCCGCGGCGGCGCAGACCCCGCGTCGACGCCCCGCGGCGGCGCAGACCCCGCGTCGACGCCCCGCGGCGGCGCAGACCCCGCGCGCGGCACCGGCCCTGCCGCCGCGTCCAGCAGGACCCGGAGGACCGCCACGCCCGCGACCGCGCCGAGCAGGCCGCAGACCACGGCGACCCACGGCGTGGTCCGCTCGTCGGCGAGCGCGGCGACGACGCCCACGACGGCGAACCCCGTGAGGCCCAGCGCGGCGAGGACGAACCGGCGGCGGGCCAGGACACCGAGGGCCGCGCCCACGGCGGCGGACACGACGAGGACCCCGACGACGAGGACGGGTTTGTCCGCCGTCCCCAGGACGGCGATCGCGGCGCGCTCGAGCCAGCCAGGGACGCGGTCGACGACGACGTCGCCGACCGCGAGGACCAGCGACCGGCCACGGGGGAGCAGGCCGGCGACGAGCTCGGCGAGACCGAGCGCGACCGCGGTGGCCGCGACGCCCGCGACGGCCGCGACGCGACGACGGGGCGTGGGCGGACGTCGCGCACCGGACGGCGTCGTCGCGCTGGTCACCTTCCTGAGCGTACGTCCCGGGCACTCAGGGTGGACTCCCGGACGACCAGGCGGGCCTCGGCCACGCGGTCACCCGGACCGGGGGGCCGGCCGCCGTCGCCGGTCTGCGCCAGGAGCAGACGGACGATCTCCCTCGCCATGGCGTCGTTGCCGGGCTCCACGGTGGTGAGCCGGGGGATCGTGAAGTCCGCCTCGGCGTCGTTGTCGAAGCCCACCACCTGCACGTCCTGCGGCACCCGGCGGCCGATGTCGGCCAGCGCGCGCAGGACACCCATCGCGGCCGCGTCGGTGAGGACGAACGCGGCGTCGAAGTCGACCTGCTCCGCGTGCAGGGCGAGGACGGCGTCGTAGCCGTCCCGCATGCTGTACGAGCCGACCTCGACGATCAGGTCGTCGTCGACCTCGATCCCCGCGTCGCCGTGGGCACGCCGGTAGCCGACGCTGCGCAGCGAGGCCATGTCGCCGAACGCCACGGCCCGCCGTCCGCCGACGAGCGCGATGCGGCGCGCACCCGCCCGGAGGAGGTGCTCGGTGGCGAGCATGCTGCCGCCGATGTTGTCCATCATCACGTGGGGGAACGGGCCGGGGAGCGGTCGCTCACCGAGGAGCACGCACGGCCGCTCGATGCGCGCCGCGCGCAGGTCACCGGCATCGAGCACCACGGGGCTCATCACGATCGCGTCGTACGCGGCGACCCGGGCCGGGTAGAGCGCGCCGAGCTCGCCCTCGCGCGTCCCGCCCGTCCGCTCGGTGACGACGTGGTAGCCGTGGGCCTCCGCGACGGCCCCGAGCCGCGCGGCGAGGTGGGCGTAGTAGCCCGTGTCGACGTCGGGCACCAGGAGGCCGATCGCCCCGGACCGACCTCCGCGCAGCAGCCTGGCCGTGGCGTTCGGACGGTAGCCGAGCCGCTCGACGGCCTCGAGCACGCGCTGCCGCGTCTCGGCCTTGACCCCCGGCCGCCCGTTCACGACGTTCGACACGGTCATCGGCGAGACGCCCGCCTCGCGCGCGACGTCGCTCATCCTCACCACGCCGAGGTGCCCTCCGCCAGGGTCGCCCCGGTCGACTCGCGCGCCACGACGCGGAAGGACGCCTTGTGCAGCCGTGGCGGGGGTCCGGCGCCGGGTCCCCACCCGATGCGCTCGACGAGCATGTCCACCGCGACCTCCGCGATCTCGTCGCGCCCCGGGTCGACGGTGGACAGGGACGGGAGCGTGAAGCGGCCGTTGCTGATGTCGTCGAAGCCGATCACTGCGACGTCCTCCGGGACGCGGCGGCCGGCCTCGCCGAGGGCGCGCAGGACACCGATCGCGAGCGCGTCGTTGAAGGCGAAGACAGCGTCGACGTCCACGTCGGCCGCCAGGAGCTCGCGGGTGGCGTCGGCGCCGTCCTCGGGGTGCCACGGAGCGGCGGTCCGCTCGAGACGCGGGTCGAGGGGCAGGCCGGCCGCCTCGAGCGCCTCCCGGTACCCGCGGATGCGGAGGTCCGACGGGCGCAGCTGCCCGGTGCGTCCGTCCGGATGGGCGCCGACGACGGCGATGCGGCGTCGTCCCTGGGCGAGCAGGTGGTCGACGGCGGCACGCGCGCCCTCGATGTTGTGCATCGTGACGTGGTCCGTCGGCCCGCCGAAGATGCGTTCGCCCAGCAGGACCAGCGGGTACCGGAGGTGGTCGAGGAGGCCGCGGTCCTCGGTGCCGAGCTGCTGGGGGCTGAACAGCAGCCCGTCCGTCTGCCGCAGGCCGTTGGCGAGGACGGCGATCTCGTGGTCCCGGTCGGCGCCGACCTGACCGACGATGACGCCGAGCCCGCGCCGCTCGGCCGCCGCGAGGACGGCGTCCGCGAGCTCGGCGAAGTACGGCTGCCGGAGGTCGGGGACGGCCAGACCGATGACGCCCGTCCGGCCCGAGCGCAGGCCACGGGCCGACATGTTGGGTCGGTAGCCGAGCTCGTCGATCGCCTGCTGGACGCGCGCACGCGTCGCGGGGTGGACGTGCGGGTGGTCGTTGACCACGTTGGAGACGGTCTTGTTCGAGACACCGGCCCGCAGCGCGACGTCGCGCATGGTCACACTCACGCCGGCTCCGCACTCCCGTGGTCGATCGGTGTCCGCGCAGATCCGCAGGACGCGGACGGGTCGGCCCTCGACGTCGGACGCGCGACGGGACCGCTCGCACGCCGCGTCGACGGGTGCGGGAAGCCTACAGGCGGGAGCCGCGGCGGTGGCGGCTCACGGCGCGTCCTTGACAGGCCGCGGGGCGTCGGGTCAGCATGGCTGTACACGGTTTACGACGTCGTAAACGCCGTGGCGACGGATGTGTAACGTCACATATCCGGGGCCGCCGCATGCGACGGCGGTGGCCGTGGGCACGTCCTGGCGGTCACCTCGGGCGAGGTGCCCGGCGCACGGCACGCGACGAGGCGTGACGTGAGGCCCCGGTTCTGCGGGCGACAGGGGGAGGGCCGGACAGGTCCCCCACGTCGGCCGACGACGGAACCCCGAGAGCGGGAGAACCACGTGGACACCTTGCAACGGCCCGCCGCGCCGTCGCAGCGCAGCGGGCGGGCCCAGGTCAGGGGAGTGCTCTACTCCCAGCGGCTCGCGCCGTACTTCTTCATCGCCCCGTTCGTGATCACGCTGCTGGTCTTCTGGGCGGTCCCGCTCGGCCGGACGTTCGTCATGAGCACGCAGAACGTGCTCTTCGGGCAGGCATCCTTCGTCGGCGCGGAGAACTACGAGCGGCTGTGGGGGGACCGCATCTTCTGGCAGGCGATGTTCAACAGCGCCCGGTACATGGTGCTCACGCTCCTGCTGCTGATCCCCATCCCCCTGGTCCTCGCCGCGATCATCAGCTCCAGGATCGGCAGCGAGCGCGTGAAGGGGTTCTTCAAGGCGTCGATGTTCGTCCCCGCGCTGACCTCGATCGTGGTGGCCGGCATCATCTTCCGCCTCATGTTCGCCGAGACCGGGACCGGCCTGATGAACCAGGTGCTCGCGCTCCTCGGTGCCGACCCGGTGCGGTGGCTGCGGACCGACACGGGCGGTCTGGTCGCCCTGCTGGCGCTGGCGATGTGGCGGTACACGGGGGTCAACATCCTGTACTTCCTCGCCGGGATGCAGTCCATCCCGGACGAGTACTACGAGGCGGCGTCGATCGACGGAGCCGGGCGCGTGAGGCAGTTCTTCCAGATCACGCTCCCCAACCTCAAGCCGACGATCGTCTACGTCACCACGATCAGCATCTACGGCGGCCTGGCGATGTTCCTCGAGAGCTTCATGCTCTACGCCGGCAACAACTCCCCGAACAACCAGGGCCTCACGGTCGTCGGCTACCTCTACCGCAGGGGGATCGAGGAGAACGACCTGGGGTTCGCCTCGGCCGTCGGTGTCGTCCTGCTCGTCGTGATCATGGCCATCAACCTGACCTACCTCACGCTGACCGGGACGTTCCGGAAGGAGTCGGTCCGATGACCGGGCCCGCCCCGCTGCCCGTGACCGTCGCCACGGCCGCCGAGGCGACCTCGGCGGGCCCGCCGGGACCCGGGCGTCCCGTGCGGACCAAGCACCCGCTGCCGCGCGGTCTGTTCGTCGCCGTCCAGACCGCCTTCCTCGTCCTGCTCACGCTCATCGTGCTCGTGCCGCTCGTGGCGATCTTCGTCGGCACCTTCCAGGACGGCAACGAGATCCTCCGCAACGGGCTCACGCTCGACATCGACCTGCAGGCGCTGTCGCTGGACAACTACCGGATGCTGTTCACCGACTCGGGCCTGTACTTCCGGTGGTTCCTCAACTCCGTCGTCCTCACCGCGGTGCAGGTCGCCGGGACGCTCCTGGTGAGCTCGTTCGTCGCCTACGGGTTCGCGATGTACGACTTCAAGGGCAAGAACGCCTGGTTCATCGCGGTGCTGCTGCTCATGACCGTCCCCTTCGAGATCATGATGCTGCCGCTGTTCGTCCTGGTGAACGACCTCGGGCTGGCGGACTCCTACTCCGTCATCGTGTTCCCGTTCCTCGCCGCCTCGGTGACCATCTTCTTCTTCCGGCAGTACTTCCTGGGCATCCCGAAGGAGCTCCTCGAGGCCGGACGCGTCGACGGCGTGACGGAGTTCGGGATCTTCTTCAAGATCGTCGTCCCGATCGCGCGACCGGCGTTCGCCGCGATGGCGATCCTCAACGGGATGGTCATCTGGAACAACTTCCTGTGGCCGCTCCTCGTGCTCCGCTCGGCGGAGAAGTTCACGCTGCCCATCGGGCTCAACACGCTGCTCACGCCGTACGGCAACAACTACGAGCTGCTCATCATCGGGTCCTTCTTCTCGCTCCTGCCCGTCCTCGTCCTGTTCCTGCTCTTCCAGAGGTTCTTCGTCGCCGGGATGACCGCCGGCGCGCTCAAGGGCTGACCGACAACCCAACGAATCGGAGTCACGACATGGCTGGATCTCGCACGCTCCTCTCCTTGACCGCGGCCGGCCTGGCCGGCGTCCTGGGCCTGTCCGCCTGCAGCGGCGGCGGCCAGGAGGGGTCCCCGACCGCTGACGGCGAGCCCGTCAGCCTCGACATGTGGGTGTTCGCCGAGCTCCACGCCGCCTACTACGAGCAGATGGCCGAGCAGTGGAACGAGGCCAACCCGGACCGGCCCGTGGACCTCGAGGTCACGGTGTACCCGTACGACGACATGCACAACAAGCTGCAGCTCGCCGCGAACTCGGGCTCCGGGCTGCCCGACGTCGTCGACATCGAGGTGAGCAAGTTCTCCAACTTCGTCACGGAGGACGGCCGGACGCCGCTCATGGACCTCACGGAGGCGGCGGAGCCGTACGTCGACGACATCGTCCAGGCGCGCCTGGACCTGTACAGCCGCGCCGGTGGGATCTACGGCTTCCCGATGCACGTGGGCGCGTTCGTGGCGTTCTACAACGCGACCCTGCTCGAGGCCGCCGGGATCGACTACACGACCATCGAGACCTGGGACGACTTCGAGGCCGCGGGCGTCGCCTACAACCAGGCGACGGGCAAGGCGTTCGGCGTCGCGAGCACGGGCGTCGACATGGTCGAGCCGCTCCTCGTCGCGCAGCTCGGCGGCAGCTTCTTCGACGACGAGGGGGCCGTCGCGGTGAACAGCCCCGAGGTGGTCGAGGCGCTCGAGATCGAGAAGGGCATGCTCGACGCCGGTGCGATCTCGACGATCCCCGGGGGGAGCCCGGACTCCGAGGAGGCGTTCGGCGCCATCAACCGGGGCGACTACGCGGCCATCGTCTACCCCGCCTGGTACACGTCGCGGTTCGTCGACTACATGCCGGACCTCGCCGGTGACGTCGCCATCGCGCCGGCCCCCGTGGTCGACGGCGGTGAGGTCGCGACGATCGGCGGCGGCGGCACCGGGACCGCCGTGACGGAGGCGTCGCCCGACAAGGAGTTCGCCGCCGAGTGGCTCGCCTTCGCCAAGCTCTCGCCGGAGGCGAACGTCGCCGTCTGGGAGGTGCTCGGGTTCGACCCGGTGAACATGGCGGTGTGGGAGGACGAGGAGGTCACCCAGAACCCCGACAACAAGTTCAACCAGTACTTCCAGACGAACCTGTTCGACGTGCTCAACGAGGTCAAGGGCGACATCGGCCACTTCGAGGCGTTCACCAACCCGAACCTGCCCGCCCTGGACAACATGTTCACGACCGTCACCTGGACGGAGATCTTCGAGAACGGGGTCGAGCCGCAGCAGGCGCTCGACCAGGCGCAGGCCGACCTGGAGAACCAGATCGGCGGCTGACCACCGCCCGGGTGCCGGCCGAGCGCCGGCACCCGGGGGCGCTCCCTGCCGACCCTGCCCACCCCTACCCACCGCTGCGACGTCGCACCGTCCGCACGCCCTGCCTCGCGATCCCCGTCCACGGCTCGCGACCACCCGTCACACGGCTCTGAGGCCCCCGCCCGGGGACGTCACCACCGCACAGGAGAACTCATGCACAACGGCACGCTCTCGATCGACCCGGCGTTCACCGTGGCACCCGTCAACCGCCGCGTGTTCGGCTCGTTCGTGGAGCACATGGGCCGCTGCGTCTACGGCGGGATCTACGAGCCCGGCCACCCGACCGCGGACGACAGCGGCTTCCGGGGCGACGTCCTCGCGCTGGTGCGCGAGCTGGGCGTCACCGCGGTCCGGTACCCGGGCGGGAACTTCGTCTCGGGCTACCGGTGGGAGGACGGGGTGGGCCCGGTCGGGGACCGTCCCACCCGGCTCGACCCTGCCTGGCGCACGGTGGAGACCAACGCCTTCGGGCTCAACGAGTTCATGGAGTGGTCCCGGAAGGCGGAGGTCGAGCCGATCATGGCGATGAACCTCGGCACGCGCGGCCTCCAGGAGGCCGTCGACCTCCTCGAGTACGCCAACCATCCCGAGGGCACCGCGCTGTCCGACGCGCGCGTCGAGCACGGCGTGAAGGAACCGCACGGGATCCGGATGTGGTGCCTGGGCAACGAGATGGACGGCCCGTGGCAGCTCGGCCACAAGACGGCGACGGAGTACGGACGCCTCGCGGCGGAGACGGCGCGGGCGATGCGCCAGTTCGACCCCGGCCTCGAGCTGGTCGCGTGCGGGAGCTCGGGCCGCTCCATGCCGACCTTCGGGTCGTGGGAGGCGACCGTGCTCGAGCACACCTACGACGTGGTCGACCTCGTCTCCGCGCACGCCTACTACCAGCTCGACGGCGAGGACGTCGCGAGCTTCCTCGCGTCGTCGGTGGACATGGACCTGTTCATCCGCGAGGTGATCGCGACCGCGGACCACGTGGGCGCGAAGCTCTCCTCGGCGAAGCGGATCAACATCGCGTTCGACGAGTGGAACGTCTGGTACCTGCGCGAGATGCAGGCCGGCGGACTCCCGGACGACTGGACCGAGGCGCCGCGGCTGAGCGAGGACGCCTACACGGCCCTCGACGCCGTCGTCGTCGGGTCGCTGCTCATCACCCTGCTCAAGCACGCCGACCGGGTCACCGTCGCGTGCCAGGCGCAGCTCGTCAACACGATCAGCGCCATCCGGTGCGAGCCGGACGGCCCCGCCTGGCGCCAGTCGATCTTCCACCCGTTCGCGCTGACGGCGCGCCACGCCCAGGGAGAGGTGCTCGACCTCCGGCTCGACGTGCCGACGCTCTCGACCAGCAAGCACGGCGACGTGCCGGTGCTCGACTCGGTCGCGACGTGGGACGCCGCGACGGGCCGTCTCGCGGTGTTCGTCGTCAACCGCGACCCGGCCGAGGAGGTCGCCGTCTCCGCGCAGCTGCGCGGCTTCGGCGAGGTCGGCCTCGTCGAGGCGACGCTCGTCGGCGACGACGACCTGTTCGCCGTGAACACGGTCGACGAGCCGGACCGGGTGGTGCCCACGGCGCACCCGGCGGCTGCGATGGACGGGACCATCCTGCGTGCGACCCTGCCTCCCGCGTCGTGGAGCATGTTCCTGCTGCAGGCCCCGTGACGGGCCAGGAGCGCTCCACGGTGTCGTCCGCGGCGTCGCAGGAGCCGTTCGGGTACCTGCTCGTGCACTTCGTCGAGGACCCCGAGGGGTACGGGGAGCAGGTGTACCTCTCGCTGAGCGACGGGGACGACCCGTGCTCGTGGGTCCGCCTCAACGGGGGAGAGCCGCTGCTCCGCTCGGTCCTGGGCACCACCGGGATCCGTGACCCGTACGTCGTGCGGGGCCGGGACGAGTTCTTCCTCGTCGCGACCGACCTGCGCATCTACGGCGGGGACGACGCCGGGTGGGACGCCTGGACCCGGCACGGGAGCCGCGACGTGCTCGTGTGGCGGTCCGAGGACCTCGTCGAGTGGTCGCAGCCGTGGACGCTCGAGGTGGCTCCGCCCACGGCCGGCATGGCGTGGGCTCCCGAGGCCCTCTACGACGCCGACCGTCGGGAGTTCCTGCTCTTCTGGTCGTCCAAGCTCTACGCGGCGGACGACCCCGAGCACCGTGGGGACGCCTACAGCCGGGTCCTCGCGGCGTGGACGCCCGATTTCCGCCGCGTCGGGCGTCCGGAGGTGCTCGTGGACCGCGGCGACGACGTCATCGACACGACGGTCCTCGTCCAGGACGGGCTCGTGCACCGGGTCTCCAAGCAGGAGTCGCTCGAGCCCGGCTCGGACCGCGTGCACCACGAGGTCGGCCCGGCGCTCCTCTCGCCGGACTACCGCACGGTCGCGACCCGGATCGGAGCCGACCGCTACGACAGGCTCGAGGCGCCCATCCTCTTCAAGGACCACCACGCCGACGTCTGGTACCTGTTCCTCGACCAGTACAGCCGGCGGCCGCAGGGGTACGTCGGCTTCCGGACGACCGACCTGCTCGCCGGTCGCTGGGAGCCCGTCCCGGAGGACGAGTTCCGGATGCCGCCGGACACCAAGCACGGCGGCGTACTGCCGTTGCGCCGCGGCGAGTGGGAGCGCCTCCGGTCGGCCTACCCTCCGGGACCCACGGGCGCAGCGACCGCCCCCCGTGGGGCCGGGGCCCGGGGAGTCGACACGGCGGACGCACCCGGGCCTCGAGCGGTGCCCTAGGGTCTAGCTACCGCAGTTGCCCCTGTGGCGGAACTGGCAGACGCGCTCGGCTCAAACCCGGGTGCCGCGAGGCGTGAGGGTTCGAGTCCCTCCGGGGGCACGAGGCGCACGTCGGGGCGCACGTCGGGGGCGCAGTCCTGCGGCGTGGCGCCCCGGCGCTCCCGGTCGGGCCGCGGTCGGCGGCGGGCGGGGAGGCGTCGCACCAGGTCGACCGGGACCGGGGTGCGTCGCGGCCGCCACCGAGGAAGCTCGGGACCGGAGCGTCGCGTGAGCCATCGGGGCTCTCGTCGCACTAGGCTGGCGCGCGTGACAGACGCCGACGCCCCGCAGAACCCCGCGCTCGACCTCACCGGCGAGGACATCGCGCCGTCCGACGCCGCCGAGGAGGCGCCGGTCCGGGCCGGGCGTCGCGCGGTCGTCGTCGAGGACGAGGCACTCATCCGCATGGACGTCGTCGAGTCGCTCCGCGAGGCCGGCTTCGACATCGTCGGTGAGGCCGGGGACGGCGAGTCCGCCGTCCGGCTGGCGGTCGAGCTGCGGCCCGACGTCGTCGTGATGGACGTGAAGATGCCCGTGATGGACGGCATCACGGCGGCCGAGAAGATCGGCAAGGAGCACGCGGCGCCGGTCGTGCTGCTGACCGCGTTCTCGCAGACCGAGCTCGTCGAGCGCGCGCGCGACGCGGGAGCGATGGCCTACGTCGTCAAGCCGTTCACGCCCGCCGACCTGCTGCCCGCGGTCGAGATCGCGATCTCCCGCTACAAGCAGATCACCGCGCTCGAGTCGGAGGTCGCGGACCTCGCCGAGCGCTTCGAGACCCGCAAGCGCGTGGACCGCGCCAAGGGCCTGCTCATGACGAAGATGGGCCTCACCGAGCCCGACGCCTTCCGCTGGATCCAGAAGACGTCGATGGACCGCCGGCTGACGATGCGCGAGGTCGCCGACGCCGTGATCGAGCAGGTCGGCTCCGCCGACTGACGACGCTCGGCCGGACGCCCCCGACGGTTCTCGTCGGGGGCGTCGTCGTCCCGCGACGGGAACCGTCGTCCCGGGGCGCTCCGAGCGCGCGAATCGTTGCCCAGCATGTGGGACCTACGTCACAACTCGGCAACGACGGGCCCTGCTACGGCGGATTTCACCAACCGGATACACATCGGGGGTACCTTTCCGGCACACAGTCCGAGGACGGGCCACACCCCGTCGTCGGAGACCGCGTGCACACGAGGGGTGTCACACATGAAGAGATCCACCCACACGGCCCGGGCAGCAGCGCTCGCCGGTGCCGTCGCCCTGGTCCTGGCCGCCTGCGGCGGCGGCGGCGAGGAGGGCGGCGACGACGACGAGGCCGACGGCGGCTCGTCCTCCGGCGGCGGCGAGGCCACCCCGCTCGTCGTCGGCTCGCTCCTGCCCCAGACCGGCTCCCTCGCCTTCCTCGGCCCGCCCGAGATCGCGGGCGTCGACCTGGCGATCGAGGAGATCAACGCTGCGGGCGGCGTGCTCGGCTCCGAGGTCGAGATCGTCCACACGGACTCCTCGGACGCGGACAACGCCGAGGTCGCGACCCAGTCGGTGACGGACCTCATCAGCCGCAACGCGCAGGTGATCGTCGGTGCCGCGTCGTCCTCGGTGACGCTCAACGTCGTCGACGACATCACCAACGCCGAGATCGTGCAGATCTCGCCGGCCAACACCGCGACCAAGCTCAGCGGCTACTCGCCGTTCTACTTCCGCACGGCCCCGTCCGACGTCGTGCAGGGCTCGGCCCTGGGCAACCTCGTCGTCAACGACGGGCACGCCAACGTCGCGTTCATCGTCTTCAACGACGACTACGGCATCACGCTGCGCGACGTCGCCAAGGAGACCATCGAGGCGGCAGGCGGGACGGTCGTCTACGGGAACCCGGGTGAGGAGTTCGACCCCGCGTCCGACGACGTCATCCCGTCCGTCGTGACGGAGGCGCTCGCGACCAGCCCGGACGCCATCGTCGTCATCGCGTTCGACCAGTCGAAGCTCATCGTCCCGGCGCTCGCGTCGGCCGGCTTCGACACGTCCAAGCTGTACTTCACGGACGGCAACCTGTCCGACTACAGCGAGGTCTTCGAGCCGGGCACGCTCGAGGGCGCGCAGGGCACCCTCCCTGGTGCGTTCCCCGACGAGGACTTCCAGGCGCGGCTGCTCGAGGTCGACGGGTCGCTCAAGGACTTCTCCTACGCGGCCGAGTCGTACGACGCCGTGATGCTCGCGGCCCTCGCGGCCGTGCGCGGCGGTGCCACGGACGGCCCCACCATCCAGGAGAACATGGCGGCCGTCTCGGGCGCCGAGGGCGGGACCGAGTGCACGGGCTTCGAGGAGTGCGCGGCGCTGCTCGAGGACGGCGAGGACATCGCGTACCAGGCCGTCTCGGGTGCCGGGCCGTTCAACGAGCAGAACGACCCGTCGTCGGCGTTCGTCGGGATCTACCGCTACGACGCCGAGAACAAGTACACCTGGGTCAAGGCGGAGTTCGGCGAGGTCGAGTGACCTCGACGGCTCGCGGCTGATCGATCGGGCGAGGGCCCGGCCGGGGACGACCCGGCCGGGCCCTCGTCCGTGATTCGCCCACGACGGTGGGCGCCCGGGACGGGACGGCTGCCGACCGACGGGCGCCCATGACGAGGGGCCCGGACCGTGCGGTCCGGGCCCCTCGTCGCGTGCTCAGGCGGGCTTGCCGCTCCGCTCGGCGTCCTCGACGTCGGTCGCGAGCGTCCCGAGGTAGAGCTCGATGACCTTCGGGTCGTTCATCAGCTCCCGGCCCGTGGCCGTGTACGCGTTGCGGCCCTGGTCCAGGACGTAGCCGCGGTCGCAGATCTGGAGGCAGCGACGGGCGTTCTGCTCGACCATGATGATCGACACGCCCGTCTTGTTGATCCGTCGCGTACGCAGGAACGTCTCGTCCTGACGCACGGGGGACAGGCCCGCGGACGGCTCGTCGAGCAGCAGCACCGACGGTTCCATCATGAGCGCGCGCGCCATGGCGACCATCTGCCGCTCGCCGCCCGACAACGACCCGGCGCGCTGCTTGCGCCGGTCCCCGAGGGTCGGGAACAGGTCGACGATCGCGTCGAACCGCTGCGCGAACGCGCGCGGGCGCTGGAACGCGCCCATCTGGAGGTTCTCCTCGATCGTCAGCGACGGGAAGACGTTGTTGTTCTGGGGGACGAAGCCCACCCCGCGGTGGACCAGGGCGTCCGCCCGCAGGTTCGTGATCGTCTCGCCGCCCAGGGTCACCGAGCCGCTGCGGATCGTGACGAGCCCGAACAGCGCCTTGAGCAGCGTCGACTTGCCCGCACCGTTGGGTCCGATGATCCCGATGAGCTCGCCCGGGTACAGGTCGAGGTCGCAGCCGTTGAGGATGTTGACGCCAGGCAGGTACCCGGCGACGAGGTCGGCGGCGCGCAGCAGCGGCTCACCGCGGTCGGGGGCGCCGTCCGGGACGCCGGCGGGGGCGGTCATGGCTGCTCCTTCTCGTGGGCGCGCTCGGTGTCCTCGGCCTGGGCCTCGGCCTCGAGCTGTCGGGTGACGGCCTCGTCCTCGAGGAGGCTGTCGTCACCGAGGTCCGTGTCGTGGTGCGCTCCCAGGTAGGCGTCGACGACGGCCTGGTCGGCCATGACGGTCGACGGCGGGCCCTCGGCGACGAGGCGCCCCTCGGCCATCACGGCGACCCAGTCGGAGATGTGCCGGACCATGTGCATGTCGTGCTCGACGAAGAGCACCGTCGTGCCGTCGTCGCGCAGCGACTGGATGTGACCGAGGAGGGACTGCGTGAGCGCGGGGTTCACGCCGGCCATGGGCTCGTCGAGCATGACCATGGTGGGGTCGCTCATGAGCGCCCGGGCCATCTCGAGGAGCTTGCGCTGACCGCCCGACAGGCTCCCCGCGAAGTCGCCCTTCTTCTCGAGGAGCTTGAAGCGCTCGAGGAGGTGCTCGGCCTTCTCGGTGATCTCGCGCTCGCGCGACCGCCACAGCGGCGGCAGCAGGGCGCGCCCGAGGTTCTCGCCGGGCTGCCGCGCGCCGCCCAGGCGCATGTTCTCCATGACCGTCATCCGGTTGAGGGCCTTGGTCAGCTGGAACGTCCGCACCATCCCGGAGCGGGCGACCCTGGCCGCCGGGACCCCCGCGAGCGACCGGCCCTCGAACGTCCACGTGCCCGTGTTGGGCTGGTCGAAGCCGGTCAGCAGGTTGAACAGGGTCGTCTTGCCGGCCCCGTTCGGCCCGATCAGCGCGGTGATCGCACCCCGCTGGATCTCGATGTGCTCGACGTCCACGGCGGTCATCCCGCCGAACCGTCGGGTCACGGAGTCCGCCACGAGGATCGGGTCCGGCTTGGGCGCCCCGGGGCTCCGGGGGACGTCCGCCAGCGCGGCGCTCAGGGTCTCAGCGGACATCGATCGCCAGCTCCTTCTTGTCGCCGAGGATGCCTTGCGGTCGGAAGATCACCAGGAGCATCAGCGTCACGCCCACCACGATCCAGCCGAACTGCTCGATCTGGGCGTTGGTCATGATGGTGTTCGGGATGACCTCGCGGCCGACCGTCTTGATCAGCATGAGGACGGTCCAGAAGAGCATCGAACCCAGCACGGGTCCGAACACCGTCGCGGCGCCGCCGAGGAGCAGGATCGTCCAGATCCAGAACGTCATCGGGCGACCCATCGAGTCCGGTTGGACCGCGCGTGGCAGCACGTAGAAGACACCCGCGACCGAGCCGATCACGCCACCGAGCACGAGTGCCTGCATCTTGTACGCGTAGACGTTCTTGCCGAGCGAGCGGACGGCGTCCTCGTCCTCGCGGATCCCCTTGAGCACGCGGCCCCACGGGCTGCGCATGAGGCGCCAGACGAGCAGGCACGCGAGCACGACGACCACCCACGCGGCGATCCGGATCCACCAGCTGTTGGACGCGTTGTTCGAGTACGTGAACGGTCCGAGCGTCGTCGTGCCGTCGTCGAACGGCGACAGCGCCTGGAACGTCTCCTTGTAGCTGTCGCCGCGCAGGCCCGACGAGGCGCCCGTGAGGTCCGTGAGCGCGGTCGACCGGCCGACGATGCGCACGATCTCGGCGGCGGCGATCGTCACGATCGCGAGGTAGTCCCCGCGCAGCTTGAGCGTCGGGATGCCGAGGACCAGCGCGAAGACGGTCGAGCAGGCGACCGCGACGAGCAGCGCCGCCCAGATCGGGAACCCGGCGATGGTCGAGATCGCGAACCCGTACGCACCGAGCAGCATGAAGCCCGCCTGGCCGAAGTTGAGCAGGCCGGTCAGGCCGAAGTGGACGTTGAGGCCGATCGCGGCGAGCGCGTAGGCGGCGGTGGTGGGGGCGAAGAGCTCTCCCGCGACGACGGTGAGGATGCGTGGCCAGTCCATGGCTTCCACCTATCCGATCCGCTCGGCGCGGCCGAGGATGCCCTGGGGCCTCAGCAGCAGCACGAGGATGAGGATGACGAGGGCTCCCGCGTAACGCATGTCCGACGGGATGACGAGGTTCGAGAGCTCGACGACGAGCCCGATGACGAGCGAGCCGACCAGGGCCCCGAACGCGGTGCCGAGCCCGCCGAGCGTCACGGCGGCGAACATCAGCAGCAGGATGGTCGCGCCCATGTTCCAGGCCGTGGCGTTCAGGTACAGGCCCATGAGCACGCCGCCGAGCGCGGCGAGCGCGCCGCCGACCGTCCACACGAGGCGGATGATCCGGTCGACGCCGATGCCGGACGCCGCGGCGAGCGCTGGGTTGTCGGAGACAGCGCGTGTCGCGCGACCCACGCGCGTCCCGAGCAGGAAGTACGAGACCGCGCCGAGCACCACGAGCGCGATCGCGAGGGAGATGAGCGACTGCTGGGTGATGAGGACCGGACCCAGCCGCACGGTGGGCGGGTTCGCGACGACGATGCGCAGCGAGCTGCCGCCGAAGAAGAACTGGAACACGTACTGCAGCGTGATCGCGAGCCCGATGGTCACGATGAGCTGCTGGGTCAGGCCGACCCTCTTGCGGCGCAGCGGCTTCCAGATCCCGGCGTCCTGGGCCCAGCCGGCGGCGGCGCCCACGACGACCGCGAGCGCGCCCGCGACGAGCAGGGGCAGGTCCGCCGTGCGGGCGAAGACGTAGGCCGCGATGCCGCCGAGCGTGACCATCTCGCCGTGGGCGAAGTTGCTCAGGCCGGTCGTCCCGAAGATCAGGGACAGGCCGACCGACGCGAGCGCGAGGAGCGTCCCGAAGACGATTCCGGCGCTCGCCTGCTGCGCGAGCCGGGACCAGCTGAAACCGCCGCCGGCCGACGACCCGGCGGGCGCGGTGTCCAGCCCGGGCTCGCCGCCTCCCTCGCCGCCGGTCGCGGGCGGGGCCGTCGCCCCGTCGTCCCCCTCGCCGTCGGTGCCGCCCCCACCGCCGCCGGCGGTCGGCTGCCCCAGCGGGAACAGCGCTCCCGCGGACGAGCCCAGCACGACGGACACCGTCCTCGGGTTCGCCGCGGGGTCGCGGAGCGTCTCCCCGGCGGGCAGCGTGGACTCGTCGAGCGTCACGACGTAGTCACCGGCGGCCGTCAGGCGTGCGGACCAGCGGCCGTCGTCACCGGTCACGGCGGCGACCTGCTCGGGACCCGCGACGTCGAGCTCGACACCCACGGCGGGCTCGCCCGCCGAGGTGCGGATGGTGCCGCCGAGGCACGCCGTCTGCGGGTCCGGCTGGCAGACCTCCGTCGCCGCCGAGGCGGGGGACGCTCCGATGACCAGCGTCAGGAGGGTCATGAGGAGGAGGCCCACCGGTACGGTCGGCCTCCCTCTGCCCCGTCCTCGCGCGTACCGCGCTCCGGGTCGTGCTGCTGCTGGTGGCACCTGCGGCCTCCGTCCGTCCTGCGCTCTCGCGTCTCGCCGGTCACCGCGCGACTCTGCGCGGCAAGGCACGGCCCCGGCCGTCCGGGGGTGCCCGGAACGATAGGGCAATCCGTGTGTCATGGACGTTTCACGACGCGCCCAACTGTGCCAGGTCCTCGCCGGGCGGTGGGGCGGGGTCCGTGATCATCCCCCCGTCCGGGCGACTACCGCCGCGGGCGGCGCACCGTTATCTTTTCGTCATCACGGGCCTTCCCCCAGCGGGCCCGACCCCCTGCGCTGAAGGAGGACGGTCGCGTGCGTCCTGGTGTCGAGGTGCGTCCAGCCGAGCCTGCCGACGTCGACGGAGTCGTCGCCCTGGCCCTGGCCGCCCGGGCGGAGACGGCGCTCGGGCCGC
Source organism: Cellulomonas carbonis (assembly GCF_014636275.1). Lineage (GTDB taxonomy): Bacteria > Actinomycetota > Actinomycetes > Actinomycetales > Cellulomonadaceae > Actinotalea > Actinotalea carbonis. The sequence goes on along the minus strand of NZ_BMEB01000001.1, from coordinate 566,736 downwards.
AGCTGTGCAGCCCGGACCCGGCCACGGTCGCGCACCAGATCGGCGCGCTCACCGCCGCGCCCGGGGGGCTGGTCCTCGTGGCGTGCGCGGGAGAGGAGGTGGTGGGCCTCGTGCTCGGGCGCGTCGTGGGGCCCAACGTCTTCACGGACGAGGTCAACCTCGTCGTCGAGGCGCTGTACGTGAGCCCGCGGCACCGGCGACGTGGCACGGGGCACGCGCTCATGACGGGGGCCGCCGAGCACGCGTCGCAGGCCGGCGCCGAGCACGTCTACGTCATGCCGCTCCCGGGTGCGCGGGGGATGCAGCGCTTCTTCGTGCAGCTCGGTTTCGCGCCGGCGGCGATGCACCGCGTCGCGACGACGGCGTCGCTGCAGCGCCGGCTGGCGCAGGAGGCGGCGGGCGCCCGTCGTCCGGCTCGCTCGGTCGAGGACCTCATCGCGCGCCGTCGGCAGTCGCGACGTCTCGAGCCGGACCCGGCGGTCGACCGCGCCGCGCTGCGACCGGCGGTCGAGGCGTCGGCTCAGCCCCGCTCGTCCATCACGAGGCACGTGAGGCGCGCGGTGCAGACGCGCCTGGACCTGGAGTCGACGACCGCGATCTCGTAGGACGCCGTCGTCCGCCCGAGGTGGAGCGCCGTCGCGGTCCCCGTGACGACGCCGTCGGTGGCCGCCCGGTGGTGGGTCGCGCTGACCTCGACGCCGACCGCGCGCCGGCCCGGACCTGCGTGGACCATGGCGGCGAACGAGCCGAGCGTCTCGGCCAGCGCGACGGAGGCCCCGCCGTGGAGCAGCCCGTAGGGCTGGGTGTTCCCCGTGACCGGCATCGTCCCGACGACGCGCTCCGCGGACGCCTCGACGACCTCGATCCCGAGGCGCTCCATGAGCGTGCCGGGGAGGCTCGCGCGGATCGCGTCGAGCGGGTCGGCGTCGGGTGCGGCTCCCGCGGTCGGGTCCGCGGACGGGGCGACGGCGGAGGGCGCGGCGGGGGTCGGCGCGTCGGATCGGGTGTCGGACATGGCCGCTAGGTTGGCACCCGTGACCGACCAGGCGCGAACGCGACCCCTCCTGCTGCTCATCGACGGCCACTCCATGGCGTACCGGGCGTTCTTCGCCCTGCCCGTCGAGAACTTCTCGACCCGGACGGGCCAGCCCACCAACGCGGTCTACGGGTTTACGGCCATGCTCGCGAACCTCCTGCGCGACGAGGCGCCGACCCACGTCGCCGTGGCGTTCGACGCGGGCCGGACGACGTTCCGGACCGAGCAGTACCCCGCCTACAAGGGGACGCGGGACGCGACGCCGCAGGAGTTCCAGGGCCAGGTGCCCCTGATCCGCGAGATCCTCGAGACGATGCGGATCACGACGCTCCAGCGCGAGGGCTTCGAGGCGGACGACATCATCGCGACGCTCTCGACGCAGGCGCAGGCGGACGGGATGGACGTCCTGGTCTGCACCGGTGACCGCGATGCCCTGCAGCTCGTCGGGGACGACGTCACGGTCCTGTACCCGCGCAAGGGCGTCTCGGACCTCGTGCGGTTCACGCCCGAGGCGGTCCAGGAGAAGTACGGCGTGCCGCCCGCGTCCTACCCGGACCTCGCCGCGCTCGTGGGTGAGAGCAGCGACAACCTTCCGGGCGTCCCCGGGGTCGGGCCCAAGACCGCGGCGAAGTGGATCCTCGCGCACGGCGGGCTCGACGGGGTGCTCGCCGCCGCGCCCACGATCACGGGCAAGGCGGGCGAGAGCCTGCGCGCCTGTGCCGACCAGGTGCGGGTCAACCGGATGCTCAACGCCGCGGTGCGCGACGTCGAGCTCCCGGTCGCCGTCGGGGATCTCGCGGCCCGTCCGTGGGACCGCGAGGCGATGCACCAGGTCTTCGACGCCCTCGAGTTCCGGACGCTGCGTGAGCGGCTCTTCGCGATGGTCCCCGAGGAGGTCGGGGAGGCCGAGGGGTTCCAGCTCGACGTCGTGTCGCCTGCGGCGGGGGCCCTCGCGTCGTGGCTCGAGGCCCGGCACGGTCGCCGGCTCGCGGTCGAGGTGGCCGGCACGTCGGCCCCCGGGCGCGGTGACGCCTGGGCGCTCGCCGTCGCCGACGGTGCGGACCATGCGGTGGTCCTCGAGCTCGCGGAGCTCTCGCCCGACGACGAGGGTGCGCTCGCGCGGTGGCTGGGCGACTCGGCGCAGCCCAAGTCGGTGCACGGCGCGAAGGACGCGATGCACGCGCTCGCCGGGCGCGGGCTCCCGCTGGCCGGGGTCGCGGTCGACACGCTCCTCGCCTCCTACCTGTGCCACCCCGACCAGCGCTCGTACGACCTGGCGGACCTCTCCATCCGGCACCTGCGGCGCGAGCTGCGCAGCGAGGCCACCGCCGACGACGGCCAGGGCGCGCTGGACCTCTCGCTCGACGGGACCAGCCCCCACCACGGCACGGCGCTGCGCGCGGCTGCGGTCGCCGAGCTGGGCGACGTGCTCGAGGAAGAGCTCGCCGACCGGGGCGCGACGCAGCTCCTGCGCGACCTCGAGCTGCCGCTCGTGGACGTGCTCGCGGGCATGGAGCGGACGGGGATCGCCGCGGACCGGGACTACCTGGACGGTCTGGAGCGCGAGTTCGCCGCGGCGGTCGCGGACGCCGCGGCCGAGGCCTACGCGGTGATCGGGCGCGAGGTGAACCTGGGGTCGCCCAAGCAGCTGCAGGAGGTCCTCTTCGACCAGCTCCAGATGCCGAAGACCAAGAAGATCAAGACGGGCTGGACCACCGACGCGGCGTCGCTCGCCGACCTCTTCGAGCGCACGCAGCACCCGTTCCTCGCGCACGTCCTCGCCCACCGCGACGCGTCACGGCTGCGGCAGACGGTCGAGGGACTCATCCGGTCGATCGACGACGACGGGCGCATCCGGACGACGTTCCAGCAGACGATCGCCGCCACGGGGCGCCTGTCGTCGACCGACCCGAACCTGCAGAACATCCCGATCCGGACCGAGGCCGGGCGGCAGATCCGGCGAGCCTTCGTGGTCGGCGAGGGCTACGACGTCCTCCTGACGGCGGACTACAGCCAGATCGAGATGCGGATCATGGCGCACCTGTCCGGCGACCCGGGACTGATCGACGCGTTCCGGTCGGGGGAGGACCTGCACAGCTACGTCGGCGCACGCGTGTTCGGTGTCGCGACCGACGAGGTGACCGCGGCCCAGCGGTCCAAGATCAAGGCGATGTCGTACGGGCTCGCCTACGGCCTGTCCTCGTTCGGGCTCTCCAAGCAGCTGAACATCTCGGTCGGCGAGGCGGCGGCGCTCATGGAGGACTACTTCGACCGCTTCGGGGGAGTGCGCACCTACCTGGCGGGCGTCGTCGACGAGGCGCGGCGGACGGGGTACACCGCGACGATCCTCGGTCGGCGGCGCTACCTGCCGGACCTCACGAGCGACAACCGCCAGCGACGCGAGATGGCCGAGCGGATGGCCCTGAACGCGCCGATCCAGGGGAGCGCGGCCGACCTCATCAAGGTCGCGATGCTGGGCGTCGACCGCCGGCTCCGGGACGAGGGGCTGCGGTCACGGCTGCTCCTTCAGGTGCACGACGAGCTCGTCCTCGAGGTCGCACCCGGTGAGCGCGACGCCGTCGAGCAGCTCGTCCGGCAGGAGATGGGTGCCGCCGCGCCGCTGTCCGTGCCGCTCGACGTGTCCGTCGGCGTCGGCGGCAGCTGGCACGAGGCCGGGCACTGACCTGGGCCTTGCACTCGGGGGGTACCGGACCGGACACTGACGGGGCACTCGGGCGGGCACCGATCCGGGCTGGCCGGGTACGGCCCGGGGCCGTGACCAGGGTCAGTCGCGGATCGTGACGACGATCACCGTGCCGGGGATGCGCTCGCCGCGCAGGCGGCTCCAGCCGCCCCACGTGCGCTCGTGCCCGGCCGGCCACTCGGGCTCGACCAGATCGACGATCCGCAGGCCCGCCGCGACGACGTCGCGCACGTGGTCGCCCAGGGTCCGGTGGAACTCCGCGTAGGCGGGGTTCCCCTCGTCGTCCACCTCGACGTACGGCGTCCGGTCGAAGTACGAGCGGGTCGCCGTGAGCCCGCCCTCGCCGGGGTCGTCCGGGAAGGCCCACCGCACCGGGTGGGTCACCGAGAACACCCACCGTCCGCCCGGCCTCAGGACGCGCGCCGCCTCCCGGTGCACGGCCGTCGCGTCCGGGACGAACGGCAGGGCGCCGTACGCCGTGAACGCGACGTCGACCGACGCGTCGGCGAACGGGAGGGAGCGTGCGTCCGCCTGGACGACGGGGACCCGCACCCCGGTGCGCCCGGAGAGCGCCACGGCGTTGCGCAGCATGCCCGACGACACGTCGGTCGCGACGGCGAGCGCGCCCTGTCCCACGAGCCACCGGCTGCACTGCGCCGCCCCGGCGCCGACCTCGACGACACGCCGGCCGCGCACGTCGCCCAGCAGGCCGGCGTCAGCCTCCCTCAGGCCCTCCGGGCACCAGACGAAGTCCGCCGCACCGAGGAAGTCGCCGTGCTCGGCGAGGTAGTCCTCGGCGTTGGCGTCCCACCAGGATCGGGCCGCCCCGCCGTCGTCGGACGTGGGTCGATATCCGGCAAATCCTAGGTTCGGGGGACTCATGGCCCTATCGTCTCCTGGTCAACGGGTACTCACCGGTAACCAGCCGGTGACATGGGGGCTCTACGGTCACCCGAGTCCTGGGCAACGGCGCCCGGGTGCATCGGAGAACGAGAACGAGAGGTGATGGTGTGCGCACTGTCCTGAGGACCACGGCCCTGGCCGCGGTGTCCGCGCTGGCCCTGACGGCCTGCGTGGCGAGCGACCGCGACGCCGACGGCGGCGAGACCGCGGGAGGAGGGGAGGGCGGCGGCCAGGACACGTTCATCTTCGCCGCGTCCTCCGACCCCGCGTCGCTCGACCCCGCCTTCGCGAACGACGGCGAGTCGTTCCGCGTAGCGCGGCAGATCTTCGAGGGGCTCGTCGGGACCGAGCCGGGCACGGCCGACCCCGCGCCGCTGCTGGCCGAGTCGTGGGAGGTGAGCGAGGACGGGCTCACGTACGAGTTCGCCCTCAAGGAGGGCGTGACGTTCCACGACGGCACGCCGTTCGACGCCGAGGCGGTCTGCTTCAACTTCGAGCGCTGGAACAATTTCACCGGCGTCCTGCAGTCCGAGAGCCTGTCCTACTACTGGCAGAAGGTGAACGGCGGCTTCGCGTCGAGCGACGTCGAGTCGCTCAACGGCACCGGCAAGTACGAGAGCTGCGAGGCGTCCGACGAGCTCACGGCCGTCATCACGCTCGCGAGCCCGCTGCCGGAGTTCATCTCGGCGCTGTCCCTGCCCGCGTTCTCGATGCAGTCGCCCACGGCGCTCGAGGAGTACGGCGCCGACGACGTCGGCGGTGACGAGGCCGCGCCCGTGCTGCCCGAGTACGCGACCGCGCACCCGACCGGCACCGGCCCGTACATGTTCGAGTCGTGGACCCGCGGCCAGGAGGTCGTCCTCACGGCGAACCCCGACTACTGGGGTGAGCAGGGGCAGATCCGCCGCGTGGTCTTCCCGGTCATCGGCGACCCGACCGCACGGCGGCAGGCGCTCCAGGCCGGTGACATCGACGGCTACGACCTCGTCGGACCCGCCGACGTGGTCGCGCTCGAGGAGGCCGGCTTCCAGATCGTCAACCGCGAGCCGTTCAACGTCCTGTACCTGGCGATGAACCAGGCCGTGCCGGAGCTCGCCGACGTGCGCGTCCGGCAGGCGATCGCGCACGCGGTCAACAAGGAGGCGCTCGTCGCGCAGACCCTTCCCGAGGGCACCGAGGTCGCGACCAACTTCGTCCCGCCGTCGGTCGCTGGCTGGAGCGAGGACGTGGCGACGTACGAGTACGACCCGGACCGGGCGCGCCAGCTGCTGTCCGACGCGGGTGTGCCGTCGCTGACCATCGACTTCAACTACCCGACGAACGTGTCGCGTCCGTACATGCCCACCCCCGAGCAGGTGTTCCAGTCCGTCGCGGCGGACCTGCAGGAGGTCGGCATCACGGTCAACCCCGTCCCGGAGCCGTGGAGCCCCGAGTACCTCGACCGCATCCAGGGCACCGCGGACCACGGGCTGCACCTGCTCGGGTGGACCGGTGACTACAACGACACGTACAACTTCATCGGCGTGTTCTTCGGTCAGAGCTCGAACGAGTGGGGCTTCGACGACCCGGAGCTGTTCTCGATGATCGGCGACGCCCGCTACCAGACGAGCGTCGAGGACCAGACGGCGGCGTACGAGGCGGCCAACGAGGCGATCATGGAGCGGCTCCCCGGCGTCCCGCTCGCGCACCCCGTCCCCTCGCTCGCGTTCAAGCCGTCCATCAAGGGCTACCCCGCGTCGCCCGTGCAGGACGAGGTGTACAACGTGATCACCATCGAGGACTGAGGCGGCGCACGACTCGATGGTCAGGCTCATCCTGCAGCGTCTCGCGCTGCTCGTCCCGACGCTGCTCGGTCTGTCCGTCCTGCTGTTCCTGTGGGTGCGCGCTCTCCCGGGAGGGCCGGCGACGGCTCTCCTGGGGGAGCGCGCGACCCCGGAGGCGGTCGAGCGCATCAACTCTCTCTACGGCTTCGACAAGCCGCTCCTCGAGCAGTACCTGACCTGGATCGGTCAGCTCCTGCAGGGGAACTTCGGCACGTCGACCCGGACCCAGGTGCCGGTGCTCGAGGAGTTCCTCGACCGGTTCCCCGCGACGATCGAGCTCACGCTGCTCGCGCTCGTCTTCGCGGTGGGCATCGGCATCCCGCTCGGGTACGTCGCCGCGCGGCACCAGGGCAAGGCGCTGGACCACACGACCGTCGTGGCGTCGCTCCTGGGCGTCACGGTGCCGGTGTTCTTCCTCGCGTTCCTGCTCAAGTTCCTCTTCGCGGTGCAGCTCGGGTGGTTCCCGTCCGCAGGTCGGCAGTCGCCGTCCATGGTCGCGACCCACCCGACGGGGTTCTACGTCCTGGACGGGCTCCTGACAGGGGAGTGGGACGCCGCCTGGGACGCCCTCCTGCACCTCGTGCTGCCGGCGATCGCGCTCGGGTCGATCCCGCTCGCGATCATCGCCCGGATCACGCGGGCGTCCGTGATCGAGGTGCAGAGCGCCGACTACGTGCGCACCGCGCGTGCGAAGGGCCTGCGGCCGCCGCGGCTGCGGCGCCGCGTCGTCATCCGCAACGCGATGCTGCCCGTCGCGACGACGATCGGGCTCCAGGTGGGCCTGCTCCTGTCGGGCGCCGTCCTCACCGAGACCGTGTTCGCGTTCAACGGGATCGGCAGCTTCCTCGCGGCGGCGGTCTTCAACCTCGACTACGCCGTCCTGCAGGGCTTCATCCTCTTCATCGCCGTCGTGTACGCGCTCGTCAACCTGGCGGTCGACGTGTCCTACGGCCTGATCGATCCACGGATGCGTGTCCGATGAGCACCGAACCCGCCGCCCAGGCGGTCGTCGCGGCGACCGCACCCACCGGCCCCGGCGGCCGCGCCGGCGACGAGGGCGCGAGCATCTGGCGCGTCGCCGCCCGTCGTCTGCGACGCAACCCGGGCGCGATCCTCGGCGCCGTGATCGTCCTCGCGTTCGTCCTCGTCGCGCTGCTCGCACCGGTCATCGCGCCGTACGGTCCGCAGGAGCTCCCCGGTCGTGCCGAGATCCGGCCGACGTTCATCCCCGGGCCGTCGCCCGAGCACCTCCTGGGCCTCGACCGCTACGGCGGCGACCTGTTCTCCAAGCTCGTCTGGGGCGCACGGGCGTCCCTCGTCATCGGCGTCCTGTCGACGATGCTCGGGCTCCTCGGCGGGGCGCTCGTCGGCCTGCTCGCGGGTGCCTTCGGCGGCTGGGTCGACACGGCGACCATGCGCCTGGTCGACCTCATGCTGTCGGTCCCGTCGCTCCTGCTCGCGGTGTCGATCGCGGCGGTCATCGGCCAGTCGCCGACGGCCGTGGTGATCGCGATCGGCGTGGTCCAGGTCCCGATCTTCGCGCGACTCCTGCGCGGGACGATGCTCGCCCAGCGCGGGCAGGACTACGTCCTCGCGGCACGGTCGCTCGGTCTCTCCCGCCGGACCGTCACGATGAGCCACGTCCTGCCGAACAGCCTGGGCCCGGTCATCGTGCAGGCGACGCTCATGCTCGCGACCGCGGTGATCGAGGCCGCCGCGCTGTCGTTCCTCGGGCTCGGCGGCGGCTCCCCGACCACCGCCGAGTGGGGTCGCATGCTCACCGCCGCCCAGAACGAGCTCGAGGTCGCGCCGCGGCTCGCGATGTGGCCGGGTGCGCTGATCGCGATCACCGCGCTCGGGTTCACGCTGTTCGGCGAGGCGCTGCGCGAGGCGCTCGACCCCAAGACGAGGAAGAGGTGAGCCCCGAGGTGGCCGCGACCACGACCGGGTCCGGCGGACCCGACCCCCGCGACGGCGCGACGCCGCTCCTGAGCATCCGCGACCTCGAGGTCACGTTCACGACGCAGCAGGGCTCCGCGACGGCCGTCCGGGGCGCGAGCTTCGACGTCATGCCGGGGGAGACGGTCGCGATCGTGGGCGAGTCCGGGTCCGGCAAGTCGACGACCGCCGCGGCCGTGATCGGCCTGCTCGCCGAGAACGGCCGGGTGACGGGCGGCCGGATCCTCTTCGACGGCACCGACCTCACCGAGCGCGGCGGCGCCGGCATCGCACGCATGCGCGGACGCGACATCGGCATGGTCCCGCAGGACCCGATGTCCAACCTGAACCCGGTCATGCGCGTGGGTGCGCAGATCGTCGAGGCGCTCGAGGACAACGGCGTCGCCCGCGGCGAGGAGGCGCGGCGCCGGACGGTCGAGCTCCTCGAGGAGGCCGGGCTCCCCGACGCGCAGCGGCGTGCGGCCCAGTACCCCCACGAGTTCTCCGGGGGCATGCGCCAGCGGGCGCTCATCGCGATGGGCCTGTCGTGCCGGCCCAGGCTGCTCATCGCCGACGAGCCGACCTCCGCGCTGGACGTCACCGTCCAGCGGACCATCCTCGACCGGCTCGAGGCGCTGACCGCCGAGCGCGGCACCGCGGTGCTGCTCATCACCCACGACCTGGGGCTCGCGGCGGAGCGCGCCCACCGGATCGTCGTCATGTACCGCGGCGAGGTCGTGGAGACCGGACCGGCGGCGCACCTGCTGCGCGATCCCCAGCACGAGTACACCAAGCGGCTGCTCGCCGCGGCGCCCTCGCTGGCCTCGCGCCGGATCGAGATCGCGAAGCACGGCGGCGGGGCGCGGGTCGCCGCCGACGACCTCCTCGCGGTGACCGCCGACGCACCAGCGGACGCGACGCGGGCGGCCGCCGACGCGGTCGTCGAGGTGGAGGACGTGACCAAGGTGTTCAGGATCCGGGGGCGGGGGCTGCTGGGGCGCGGCACCGACTTCACGGCCGTGGACCGGGTCAGCTTCACGATCCCGCGCGGGACGACGACGGCCGTGGTCGGCGAGTCGGGCTCCGGCAAGTCGACCGTGGCTCGCATGATCCTCGCGCTCGAGGAGCCCACGTCAGGGACGATCCGCTTCGACGGCGAGCCGGTCGGGGGCAAGGACCGCGCGGCGGAGGTGCGGTTCCGGCGGCGGGTCCAGCCGGTGTTCCAGGACCCGTACTCGTCGCTCGACCCGCTCTACACGATCTACCGCACCATCGAGGAACCCCTGCGCGCGCACGGGTACGGCTCCGCGAGCCGTCGTCGTGAGCGGGTGCTCGAGCTCATGGACGACGTGGCACTGAGCCCGTCGCTGCTGCGCAGGTACCCGGCCGAGCTCTCGGGTGGCCAGCGTCAGCGCGTCGCGATCGCGCGGGCGCTCGCGCTCGACCCCGAGCTCGTGGTCTGCGACGAGGCGGTCTCCGCGCTCGACGTGATCGTCCAGTCGCAGATCCTGCACCTCCTGGCGGACCTCCAGCACCGCAAGGGGCTCTCCTACCTCTTCATCAGCCACGACCTGGCCGTCGTGCGGCAGATCGCCGACCGCGTGTGCGTCATGGAGAGGGGCCGCATCGTCGAGGAGGGCACGGTGGACGACGTGTTCGACCACCCGCAGGAGGCGTACACGCGGGCGCTCCTGGACGCGATCCCCGGTCGGTCGCTGGACCTCGGCCTGCGAGCCGGGTGACGCACCCGCCGTCCGGGACCTCGGCCCCGGGCGGCGGGTGCGTCCCGCGCTAGGGTGACCGGGACGGGCCGCGCGGACGCGACCGTCCCCCCACCCCCTTCCTGAAGGAGTGCCTCGCGTGCGTGTCGGACTGCTGACCGGTGGCGGCGACTGCCCGGGGCTCAACGCGGCGATCCGTGCCGTGGTCAAGCACGGGGAGGGGACGTACGGCCACTCCATCATCGGGTTCCGCAACGGGTGGCGCGGCGTCGTCGACGGCGACGTCATGCCGCTGGGCCGGCCGCACATCCGCAACGTGCTGCCGAGCGGCGGCACGCTGCTCGGCACGGCGCGGTACCACCCGGACGACCACGACGGCGGGATCGACGCCGTGATGGCGACGCTCGAGGCCGAGCGGATCGAGGCGCTCATCTGCATCGGCGGTGACGGCACCCTCCACGCGGCCAGCAAGGTCGCCGAGGCCGGCGTGCGGATCGTCGCGATCCCCAAGACGATCGACAACGACGTCTCGGGGACGGACCTGTCGATCGGTTTCCACACGGCCGTCAACATCGCGACCGAGGCGATCGACCGGATCCACACGACGGCCGAGAGCCACAACCGGGTCATGGTGGTCGAGGTCATGGGGCGCCATGCCGGGTGGATCGCCGTGAACGCCGGCATCGCGGGCGGCGCGGAGCTGATCCTCACCCCGGAGGACCCGTTCGACATCGACCAGGTCGTCAAGTTCCTCAAGCACCGACACCGTGCGCACGCGAACTTCTCGATCGTCGTCGTCGCGGAGGGTGCCGAGCCGCGCAAGGGCGGCTCGATGGACTACACGACCCAGCTCGGACGGTTCGGCGAGATCGTCGCCGGTGCCGTGGGCGAGCGCCTCGCCCACGAGATCGCCGACCGGACGGGCTTCGACACGCGCGTCACGATCCTCGGGCACGTCCAGCGCGGCGGGTCGCCGACGCCGACCGACCGCATCCTCGGCAGCCGCTTCGGCGTGGCGGCGATCGACGCGGTCGTCGAGGGCCGGACCGGCGTGATGACGGCGCTGCGCGGCGAGCACGTCGAGCTCGTCCCGCTGAGCGAGGTCGCCGGCAAGCCCAAGCGCGTGCCCGCCGACCTGATCCGAGCCGCGCAGGTGCTCGCCTGAGGCCCCTGTCCGCCGTCTCTTTGACCGCGGTTTCGCCACCGGCCTAAGATGGCCGGTGGCGTATCGCGTCCTGCGCCCGTCCCACCCCGACCCACGACCCCGCGCACCGCGCGCGGGGGAGGCGTCGAGGAGGAGGCGGCCGACGCCGCGTCACCAGCACCGTCCCTGTCCGACCTACTCCCTGTCCGCATCGGAGCTCGAAACTCAATGACCATCTCCACCCCTGCCAAGCCGACGACGCCGCAGGTCGCGATCAACGACATCGGCTCGGCCGAGGACTTCCTCGCCGCGATCGACGCGACCATCAAGTACTTCAACGACGGCGACATCGTCGAGGGCACCATCGTCAAGGTCGACCGCGACGAGGTCCTCCTCGACATCGGCTACAAGACCGAGGGTGTCATCCCCTCGCGCGAGCTCTCGATCAAGCACGACGTCGACCCCGACGAGGTCGTCAAGGTCGGGGACGCCGTCGAGGCCCTCGTCCTCCAGAAGGAGGACAAGGAAGGCCGTCTCATCCTGTCCAAGAAGCGCGCCCAGTACGAGCGCGCGTGGGGCACGATCGAGAAGATCAAGGAGGAGGACGGCGTCGTCACGGGCACCGTCATCGAGGTCGTCAAGGGCGGCCTGATCCTCGACATCGGCCTGCGTGGCTTCCTGCCCGCGTCGCTCGTCGAGATGCGTCGCGTCCGCGACCTCCAGCCGTACGTCGGCAAGGAGATCGAGGCGAAGATCATCGAGCTCGACAAGAACCGCAACAACGTGGTCCTGTCGCGTCGCGCGTGGCTCGAGCAGACGCAGTCGGAGGTCCGCTCGACCTTCCTGCAGACGCTCCAGAAGGGGCAGGTCCGCCCCGGTGTCGTCTCGTCGATCGTCAACTTCGGTGCGTTCGTCGACCTCGGCGGGGTCGACGGCCTCGTGCACGTCTCGGAGCTGTCCTGGAAGCACATCGACCACCCGTCCGAGGTCGTCGAGGTCGGCCAGGAGGTCACGGTCGAGGTGCTCGACGTCGACTTCGACCGCGAGCGCGTCTCGCTGTCGCTCAAGGCGACGCAGGAGGACCCGTGGCAGGCGTTCGCCCGGACGCACGCCATCGGCCAGGTCGTGCCCGGCAAGGTCACGAAGCTCGTCCCGTTCGGTGCGTTCGTGCGCGTCGAGGACGGCATCGAGGGCCTCGTGCACATCTCCGAGCTCGCGGTCCGTCACGTCGACCTGCCCGAGCAGGTCGTCAACGTCGGTGACGAGACGTTCGTCAAGGTCATCGACATCGACCTCGAGCGTCGCCGGATCTCGCTCTCGCTCAAGCAGGCGAACGAGGGCCTGGACCCCACCAGCGAGGACTTCGACCCCGCGCTGTACGGCATGGCCGCCGAGTACGACGAGAAGGGGAACTACAAGTACCCCGAGGGCTTCGACCCGGAGACCAACGAGTGGCTCGAGGGCTACGAGACCCAGCGCGAGGCATGGGAGGCGCAGTACGCCGCCGCCCACGCTCGCTGGGAGGCCCACAAGAAGCAGGTCGCCGAGGCTCAGCAGGCGGACTCCGAGGCCTCGTCGCGTCCGGAGACCAGCGCTCCGGCGGCGTCGTCGAGCTACTCGTCGGCTCCCGAGCCGACCGGCGGCACGCTCGCGTCGGACGAGGCGCTCGCCGCGCTGCGCGAGAAGCTCACCGGCAACTGACCGGCGTCTGACCCCGGCGCGCCGCCGAGCGGCGCACCACCACGACGGGCCGACCACCTCCGGGTGGTCGGCCCGTCGTCGTGCACGCTGGCTACTCTGGGCCGATGGACGACACCGGGGTGCTCAGGGTCGGGCTGACGGGTGGCATCGCGTCGGGCAAGTCGGTCGTCGCGAGACGTCTGACGGAGCTGGGCGCGGGCGTGGTGGACCACGACGTCCTCGCGCGGGACGTCGTCGCACCGGGCACCGCCGGGCTGGACGCGGTCGTGGCCGAGTTCGGCGACGAGGTCCTGGCTCCCGACGGCACGCTCGACCGCGCGGCGCTGGCGCGCGTCGTCTTCGCGGACCCGACGGCGCGCGCCCGGCTCAACGGGGTCGTGCACCCGCTCGTTCGCGCAGCGGCGGCCGACGCCGAGCGGTCGCGTCGTGAGGCCGGCGCCGACGTCGTCGTGCACGACGTCCCGCTGCTGGTCGAGACCGGGCAGGCGGGCCACGTCGACGTCGTCGTCGTGGTGGACGCGCCGCCCGAGCAGCGCGTCCGCAGGCTCGTCGAGACGCGCGGGATGACCGAGGAGGAGGCCTGGGCCCGGCTCGCCGCGCAGGCCGACGACGAGCAGCGGATCGAGGCGGCCGACGTCGTGCTCGACGGGTCCGGCTCGGTCGAGGGTCTGCGCGAGCAGGTCGACGCGCTGTGGGCGCGGTGGCACGCGGGAGCCGTCCCGACCGACGGGGCCGGCGCGTGACGCGGGTCCTGGTGACCGGGTTCGAGCCGTTCGACGGTCGGGCGGCGAACGCGTCGTGGGAGGCCGTCACGTGCCTCGCCGAAGGCTGGGACGGGGCGGCCGAGCTCGCCGTCGTGCGCCTGCCCGTCTCGTTCGTCCGTGCGCCGCGGGCGCTCGGCGCAGCCCTCGACGAGCACCGGCCCGACGTCGTCGTGTGCGTCGGTGAGGCGGTCGGTCGGGCGGCGGTCGGGCTCGAGCGAGTCGCGGTGAACGTCGTCGACGCGCGCATCCCCGACGCGGACGGCGCCGCACCGGTGGACGTCCCGGTGGTCGGGGACGGCCCCGTCGCGTACCTCTCCACGCTGCCGCTCAAGCGCGCGCTCGTGGAGATCGCGCGGGACGGCACGCCCGTCGAGGTCTCGCGGACGGCAGGGACCTACGTCTGCAACGCGACGTTCTACGCGCTCATGCACGCCACACGGGCGACGGGGACCAGGGCGGGGTTCGTGCACGTGCCCGGGAGTCCCGACCAGGTGCCGCCGGGTTCGGCGGGGCTCGACCCCGCAGCGTCGGCACGTGCGTTGCGGCACGTCGTCGACACGGCGTGCAGCGCTGCCGCGGACGTCGTCCTGGCGGCCGGCGCGGAGGCCTGAGCGGGGTCGCGGCCCCCGACGTGCAGGCCGGCCCCTCCCGCGCGGCACCCGGCGGCCGCCCGCGTCGGCGGTGGTCCGGGCGCCCCGGGCCCGCCGTGTCGGTGGCTCGACGTACCGTGTGACCCATGCGCCCCGTGACCGACCTCCAGCGCCGTGTCGCCCCCTTCGAGGTGGTGTCCGAGTACCAGCCCTCGGGCGACCAGCCGCGCGCGATCGCCGAGCTGTCGCAGCGAGTCCGGGCGGGGGAGAAGGACGTCGTCCTGCTCGGCGCCACGGGCACCGGCAAGTCGGCGACGACGGCATGGCTCGTCGAGCAGCTGCAGCGGCCGACGCTCGTGATGGCCCACAACAAGACGCTCGCCGCGCAGCTGGCGACCGAGTTCCGCGAGCTGCTGCCGAACAACGCCGTCGAGTACTTCGTGTCGTACTACGACTACTACCAGCCCGAGGCGTACATCGCGCAGACGGACACCTACATCGAGAAGGACTCCTCGATCAACGAGGAGGTCGAGCGGCTGCGGCACTCGGCCACCAACTCGCTGCTCACGCGGCGCGACGTCGTGGTCGTCGCATCGGTGTCGTGCATCTATGGTCTCGGGACGCCGCAGGAGTACGTCGACCGCATGGTCCACATCGCGGTCGGTGACGTGGTGGACCGCGACCAGCTCCTGCGCCAGTTCGTCCAGATGCAGTACTCGCGCAACGACATGGCCTTCACCCGGGGGACCTTCCGGGTGCGGGGCGACACGGTCGAGATCATCCCGGTCTACGAGGAGCTCGCGATCCGGATCGAGCTGTTCGGCGACGAGGTCGAGGCCATCCACACGCTGCACCCGGTGACGGGCGACGTCCTGCGCTCCGAGCAGGAGACCTTCGTGTTCCCCGCGTCGCACTACGTGGCCGGCCCTGAGCGGATGGAGCGCGCGATCGGCTCGATCGAGGCGGAGCTCGAGGCGCGGCTCGCCGAGCTGGAGCGTCAGAACAAGCTCCTCGAGGCGCAGCGGCTGCGCATGAGGACCACGTACGACATCGAGATGATGCGTCAGGTCGGTACCTGCGCCGGTATCGAGAACTACTCGCGCCACATCGACGGTCGAGGGCCCGGCACACCGCCCAACACGCTGCTCGACTACTTCCCCGAGGACTTCCTGCTGGTGATCGACGAGTCGCACGTCACCGTGCCGCAGATCGGCGCGATGTACGAGGGCGACATGTCGCGCAAGCGGGCACTGGTCGAGCACGGCTTCCGGCTGCCGAGCGCGATGGACAACCGTCCGCTGCGGTGGGAGGAGTTCGTCGAGCGCATCGGTCAGACCGTGTACCTCTCCGCGACGCCCGGACCGTACGAGCTCTCGCAGTCGGACGGCGTCGTCGAGCAGATCATCCGGCCGACCGGTCTCGTCGACCCCGAGGTCGTGGTCAAGCCGACCAAGGGCCAGATCGACGACCTGCTGCACGAGATCCGGGTGCGCGTCGAGCGCGACGAGCGCGTCCTGGTCACGACGCTGACCAAGAAGATGGCCGAGGACCTCACGGACTACCTCCTCGAGAAGGACGTCCGCGTCCGTTACCTGCACAGCGAGGTGGACACGCTGCGACGCGTCGAGCTGCTCCGCGAGCTGCGGATGGGCGTTTACGACGTCCTCGTCGGCATCAACCTCCTGCGCGAGGGGCTCGACCTGCCGGAGGTGTCGCTCGTGAGCATCCTCGACGCGGACAAGGAGGGCTTCCTGCGCTCCGGGACCTCCCTCATCCAGACGATCGGACGTGCCGCTCGGAACGTCTCCGGCGAGGTCCACATGTACGCGGACACGATCACGCCGTCCATGGCGCAGGCGATCGACGAGACCAACCGCCGGCGGGAGAGGCAGGTCGCGTACAACGTCGAGCACGGGATCGACCCGACCCCCCTGCGCAAGCGGATCAGCGACGTGACGGACATGCTCGCCCGGGAGGACGTCGACACCGAGGAGCTGCTCAAGGGCGGCTACCGCAACCCGGGAAAGGGCAAGGGCAAGGGCAAGGCGCCCGTCCCGGGAGCTGCGGGCCGGACGGAGGAGACCGCGCGGGCCCGGATGGCCGCCGTACCCGCAGGCGAGCTCGCGGAGCTCATCCAGGAGCTGAGCGACCAGATGCATGCCGCTGCCGCGGAGCTGCAGTTCGAGCTCGCGGGACGGCTTCGCGACGAGATCGCAGGGCTCAAGAAGGAGCTTCGTGACATGCAGAGGGCGACCGCCTGACGCGCGGGCGGAGCCGGGCGGCGCGCCGAGGGGCGCGCGTGAGGGGAGCGAGATGGACCGTCGGTTGCAGATCGTCATGGACGCGGCCTCGCCGCGCGCCCTGGGCACCTTCTGGGCGAGCGTGCTCGGTTACGTCGAGGACCCGCCGCCTCCCGGGTACGACACCTGGGAGGAGGCGCTGATCGGGTGGGGACTCCCGCGAGACCGGTGGGACGACGCGTACGCGATCGTCGACCCGGAGGGGGTCGGACCCCGCGTCTTCTTCCAGAAGGTGCCCGAGCCGCGGGCCGGCAAGAACCGTCTGCACCTCGACGTCGGGGTGCCCGGCGGGCCCGACGCCCCGGGGACGGAGAAGGACAAGGACGGGATGCGGGCCCACGCCGCTCGGCTCGTCGACGTCGGTGCACGCGTCGTCCGCGAGTACGACGACCCGGCTCAGGGTTTCTGGATCACGATGGAGGACCCGGAGGGCAACGTCTTCGACGTCGTCTGATCTGCCCGGGACGCCGGTCGGATCAGGAGGCGAACGGACCGATCACGGGGTCCCAGCGACGGACCGATCGGTGCGCGACGAGGCCGGCGCGTGCGAACGGGTCGTCGTCGAGGACGCTCAGCACGTCAGCCACGTCGCGGCCGCGGACGAGCAGGAGCGCGCCCGGCGTGCCGTCTCCCTCGTGCCCGTCCTCGCCGGCGGGCTGCTCCGTCGACGGCCCGACCAGCGGTCCGCTCGCGAGCAGGGTCCCCGCCTCGAGGAGTGCGCGGAGGAACGCGCGGTGCTCCGGTCGGACCGCGTCGAGGCTCTCGGGTCGGTCGGCGTAGGTGTAGTGCACCGCGAAGGACGTCATCCCGGCATTGTGCCGTGGGACCGGTGAGTCCCGCGGCACCGGCGACGTCCGCGGCACCCGGTGAGCCCCCGTGACGCCGGCGACACCGTCGACCACCCGGGCGTCGTCAGCGGACCTCGCGTGCTCGGCACGGACGGGTGAAAAGCGCGCCTCGACATGCGTGCGGCGAACCGGGGCCCTAGCGTCGAAACCGTGCTTGTCGGGCACCGACGTGGCCCGGAACGGGGGCGGGCCGTCGGACGGACGAAGGAGAGGGACGTGGCGCCAGGGCCTGTGGACGTGGCCCGCGGTGTCGTCCTCGACGGCAGGTACCGGATCGAGGACGTGATCGGGCAGGGCGGCATGGCGACCGTCTACCGCGCACGCGACGAGCTGCTCGACCGCGACGTCGCCGTGAAGCTGTTCCCGCCGACGCCCGACACCGACGAGGTCCTCCGCCACCAGGCCGAGATCCGCGTCCTCTCGCACATGAACCACCCCGGGCTCGTGGCCCTCCACGACGCGGGCTCCGCGTACGCCGGGGGACCGGTCCAGCAGACGTACATCGTCATGGAGCTCGTCCCGGGCCCGACGCTCGCCGACCTGCTCGCGACCGGTCCGCTCTCGCGCACCCACACCGCCCGGATCGGTCGCCAGCTGGCGGAGGCCATCGCCGCGGTGCACGCGGCCGAGGTCGTCCACCGGGACATCAAGCCCGCGAACATCCTCCTCGTCGAGCGTGCCGCCGCCGTCCAGGAGGACCCCTCAGCCGCGCTCACGACAGGTCCGGTCGTGAAGCTCGCGGACTTCGGCATCGCCCGCTTCGCGCACGGTGCACGCCTGACGATGACGGGTACGACGCTGGGCACGGCGACGTACCTGAGCCCCGAGCAGGCCTCGGGAGCGGAGGTCGGCCCCCCCACGGACGTCTACGCCCTGGGCCTGGTGCTCCTCGAGTGCCTCACGGGACGCAAGGCGTTCACCGGCACCGTGGCCGAGGTCGCGGCCGCCCGTCTGGTGCGCTCGCCGGAGATACCGCCCGAGCTCGGCCCCGAGTGGGGGCAGCTCCTTCGCGCGATGACCGAGAGGCGCCCCGAGGACCGGATCACGATGCCCGCCGCCGCCGCACAGCTCGGCGTCCTCGCGGGCAACACCCCGGCCTCGTCGCTCGACACCGCCGTGCTGCTCCGTCCGCCGGCACCCGCGCCGTCCCGCGGGAGGACCTCGCTGCGGGAGGAGGCTTCCCGGCCCTCCCGCCGGAGGAACGCCCCGGGCTCGTCCCACGAGTCGCCCGCGGACCGGACGCAGCCCCTGCCCGTGGCCGCGGCCGCCCACGGCGGGACCGCGACGCGAGGGCTCCGGCGGCCGTCCGGCCGGCCACGGACGCTCGTGGGCCTCGGTGCGGTCCTCGTCGCCGTCGTGCTCGCCCTGATCTGGTCGGGGACCGGCAGCGACGTGGCACCCCCGCCCGACTACCCGACGGTCGAGGGCACCCTCGGGGGTGCGATCGAGGAGCTCGCGGAGGCGGTCGAGCCATGAGGCGACGTCCCCACCTCGCCGCCGTGCTCGTGACGGCGGCTCTGCTCGGCGGGTGCGCTCCCGCCGGGCCGGAGCTCTCGCCCGGCGCGGCGCAAGCTCTTCAGGAGGCCGTCCACGACGTCGCCTCCGCCGCAGCGCAGGGACGCTACGACGCCGCCGCGGCGGCTGCCGGCGAGGTGCGCGCCGCGCTCGACGCGGCGGCCGACGCCGGCGAGATCTCGGCGTACCGCTACCGGGTGGTCGACGAGGCCCTCGGCAGGACGGAGGCGGAGCTCGCGGCCCTGCTCGCGGACCGGGAGGGTCAGGCCGAGGCGCTCGACGAGCCCGCACCCGCTCCGGAACCGGGCGAGGAGGGTCCCGTCGACGAGCCGGCCCCCGCACCCGCGCCGGCCCCTGCCGAGGAACCGGTCGCACCTGCGCCGTCCGACGGGTCCGACGACGAGGACCGGGCAGGCCCGGGTCGCGGCGAGGGCGGCGGGAACAACGGCAACGGCAACGGCGGGGACAACGGGAACGGGAACGGCAGGGGCAAGGGCGGGGGCTGACCTCCGCCGGGCGGAGCAGGGACCGGGACGGGACGCGACGTCCTCCGTCACCAGCCCCGGGACCACCACTCCTGGAGATGGGGCCGCTCGTCGCCGAGCACCGTGTCCCTGCCGTGCCCGGGGTACACCCAGGTCTCGTCGTCGAGCACGCCGAACACGCGCTCCTCGAGATCGGTCATGAGCGAGCGGAACGCCTCGGGGTCCGTGGTCCTGCCCGGGCCGCCCGGGAAGAGGCTGTCGCCCGTGAAGAGGTGGACCCGTCCCGCGACGGCCCCGTCCTCGTGGACCCGGTGCGGCTCCCGGTACGCGAGCGCGACCGAACCCGGCGTGTGCCCACGCAGACCGACGACGTCGAGCACCAGGTGCCCGACCGAGACCACGTCCCCGTGGTGCAGCCGCCGCTGCACGGCCACGGGCATCGCGAGCGCGTCGTCCGCGCCGCACGCGTGCACGGCGCCCGTCACAGCCAGCAGCGACTCGAGGGCGCCCGTGTGGTCCGGGTGGCGGTGCGTCGTGACGACGGTGTCGAGGCGGCCCGCGGGGGAGCCCTCGCGCACCAGCGCGAGGAGACGGTCGGGGTCGGCCGCGGCGTCGACGAGGAGCTGCTCGCCGCTCGTGCGGCACGTGAGGAGGTAGACGTCGTTGTCCATCGGTCCCACGGACGCCTTGCGGATCGTCACCCCGTCCAGGACGCGGACGTCCGAGGGGCCGCCGGTCACCACGTCGCCCGAGTACGCCATGTCGTCATCGTCGCGGGGTCCGCCGGGTCAGGGAAGGGACCTCCGTGCGCCGTGCGCGCGGCTCTCCCTCCGCCAGCGCCACCCCCTGGGCGAACCGACGCGTGCGCGGACCAGGGAGTGTGACGCGTCGAACAGTTGTACGACCGCGGGTCGCCGCCTAGCATGGGCGGGTGAACGACCGCCTCCGCGTCCAAGGCGCCCGCGAGCACAACCTCCGCAACGTCGACCTCGACCTCCCGCGAGACAGCCTCATCGTCTTCACCGGTCTCTCGGGGTCCGGGAAGTCGTCCCTCGCGTTCGACACCATATTCGCGGAGGGCCAGCGGCGGTACGTCGAGTCGCTCTCGTCCTACGCCCGCCAGTTCCTCGGGCAGATGGACAAGCCCGACGTCGACTTCATCGAGGGGCTGTCGCCCGCCGTCTCGATCGACCAGAAGTCGACCAACCGGAACCCCCGCTCGACGGTCGGGACGATCACCGAGGTCTACGACTACCTGCGCCTGCTGTTCGCGCGTGCGGGCACGCAGTACTGCCCCGTGTGCGGGGAGGTCGTGAGCCGGCAGACGCCGCAGCAGATCGTCGACCGGCTCCTCGAGCTGCCCGAGGGCACCCGCTACCAGGTCCTCGCGCCCGTCGTCCGTGGTCGCAAGGGTGAGTACGCCGACCTCTTCCGCGAGCTGCAGTCCAAGGGCTTCGCCCGGGCGCGCGTCGACGGCGAGGTGCGCCAGCTCACCGACGTGCCGCAGCTCGAGAAGAAGCTCAAGCACACGGTCGACGTGGTGGTCGACCGGCTCGTCGCGCGCGACGGCGTGCAGCGGCGTCTCACCGACTCCGTCGAGACCGCGCTCTCGCTCGCCGCGGGCCTCGTCGTGGTCGAGCTCGTCGACGCGGACGAGGACGACCCGCAGCGCGAGCGCCGCTTCTCCGAGCACCGCGCGTGCCCGAACGACCACCCGCTCACACTCGAGGAGATCGAGCCGAGGACGTTCTCGTTCAACGCGCCGTACGGTGCGTGCCCCGAGTGCACGGGCATCGGCACGCGTCTCGAGGTCGACCCCGACCTGATCATCCCCGACGAGGACGCGACCCTCGCCGAGGGCGCGGTCGCGCCGTGGGCGCAGACGTCGTCGGAGTACTTCCAGCGCGTCATGCGCGCCCTGGCCGACGACCTCGGCTTCTCGATGGACGTGCCGTGGCGCGCGCTCCCGCAGCGCGCGAAGGACGCGATCCTGCACGGCAAGGACCACCAGGTGCAGGTCCGCTACCGGAACCGGTGGGGCCGCGAGCGGCAGTACAGCACCGGGTTCGAGGGCGTCGTGTCCTTCATCGAGCGACGGCACCAGGAGACGGAGTCCGACTGGTCGAAGGAGAAGTACGAGGCGTACATGCGCGAGACGCCGTGCCCGGTCTGCCGCGGGACGCGTCTGAAGCCCGAGGTGCTCGCGGTCCGCGTCGGCGGCCGGTCGATCGCCGAGGTCTGCGGCCTCCCGCTGCGCGAGGCGCGCGCGTTCCTCCTCGCCCTCGAGCTCGGGGAGCGCGAGCGGGCGATCGCCGCGCAGGTGCTCAAGGAGATCGACGCGCGGCTCGGGTTCCTCCTCGACGTCGGGCTCGACTACCTCGCGCTCGACCGGCCCGCGGGGACGCTCTCGGGCGGCGAGGCCCAGCGGATCCGGCTCGCGACCCAGATCGGGTCCGGCCTGGTGGGCGTCCTGTACGTCCTCGACGAGCCGAGCATCGGCCTGCACCAGCGGGACAACCGGCGCCTCATCGACACCCTCACGCGCCTGCGCGACCTGGGGAACACGCTCATCGTCGTCGAGCACGACGAGGACACGATCAGGACCGCCGACTGGATCGTCGACATCGGTCCGGGCGCCGGTGAGCACGGCGGCCGCGTCGTCCACTCCGGGGACCTCCAGGGCCTGCTGGACTCGCCCGAGTCGGTCACCGGCGCCTACATCGCGGGCCGCCGTGAGATCCCGACGCCGACCGCACGACGGCCCATCGACCGCAAGCGGCAGGTCAAGGTCGTCGGCGCGCGCGAGAACAACCTGCGCACCATCGACGTGTCCTTCCCGCTCGGGTGCTTCGTGGCGGTCACCGGGGTGTCTGGGTCCGGCAAGAGCACGCTCGTCAACTCCATCCTCTACACGGTGATGGCGAACGAGCTGAACCGCGCCCGGCAGGTCCCGGGGCGGCACACGCGGGTCACCGGGCTCGAGCACCTCGACAAGGTGGTCCACGTCGACCAGGCGCCCATCGGCCGGACCCCGCGCTCGAACCCGGCGACGTACACCGGGGTGTGGGACCACATCCGCCGTCTCTTCGCCGAGACCACCGAGGCGAAGGTGCGGGGCTACACGCCCGGCCGCTTCTCGTTCAACGTCAAGGGCGGACGCTGCGAGGCGTGCTCGGGCGACGGCACGCTCAAGATCGAGATGAACTTCCTGCCGGACGTCTACGTCCCGTGCGAGGTCTGCCACGGCGCGCGCTACAACCGCGAGACGCTCGAGGTGCACTTCAAGGGCCGGACCGTGGCCGAGGTGCTCGACATGCCGATCGAGGAGGCGGCCGAGTTCTTCGCGGCGGTGCCCGCGATCTCGCGCCACCTCAAGACGCTCGTCGACGTCGGCCTCGGCTACGTCCGGCTCGGGCAGCCCGCGCCGACCCTGTCCGGTGGCGAGGCGCAGCGCGTCAAGCTCGCGACCGAGCTGCAGCGCCGGTCGAACGGACGCACCGCGTACGTGCTGGACGAGCCGACGACCGGTCTGCACTTCGAGGACATCCGCAAGCTGCTCGGGGTGCTCCAGTCGCTCGTCGACAAGGGCAACAGCGTCATCGTCATCGAGCACAACCTCGACGTCATCAAGAACGCCGACTGGGTGATCGACATGGGGCCCGAGGGCGGGTCGGGCGGCGGCGTGGTCGTGGCAGAGGGCACACCCGAGTCGGTCGCCGGCGTCGCGGAGAGCCACACCGGTCAGTTCCTCGCGGAGGTCCTCAGGGTCGACGAGCGGATGCCGGCGAGCGCCTGACGGCTGAGCACGCCGGCAACCGGCGCTCCCGGTGGTCTACGTCGCGGCCTGCGCGACGCGCAGCGGTACCGGTGCCACCCGGACGGGGAAGTTGACCGATCGAGCGATGAAGCAGTGCTCGTGGGCGCGCGAGTGCAGCGTCGCGAGCTCGGCGTCGGTCACGGGGCGCCCGTCCGGGCGTGCGGCGTGCGCGAGCGTCACCGACGGGTGCAGGACGACGTCGGTGAACTGGCCGTGCCCGGCTCCCTCGACGCGCATCCGACCCATGGGTCGGTCGGTGTAGCCGATCACGACCACGTCGTCCGCGGACGCCAGGTGCAGGAACCAGAGCATGTGGCACTGCGCGAGGGCCGCGACCAGGAGCTCCTCGGGGGAGTACCGGTTCGCGTCGCCGCGGAAGGCCGGGTCCGCAGAGCCCAGCAGCGGCGGCTTGTCACCGATCCGCACCTCGTGGTCGCGCGAGTAGGAGGTGTAGCTCGCCGTGCCGGCGTCGCCGGCGCCGGTCCAGACGACGTCGGCGGAGTACGTGTGCACGAGTCCCATCCGCCCACGCTAGTCGTCGGGTCGTGTCAGGTGCGCGAACTAGGCTCCGCGTCATGGCAGACCCCGCGACGTACCGGCCCCGACCGGGGCAGGTACCGGACTCGCCGGGCGTCTACCGGTTCCGCGACGAGCACGGCCGGGTCGTGTACGTCGGCAAGGCCAAGAGCCTCCGGTCGCGCCTGGCCAGCTACTTCCAGGACCTCTCGGCGCTCCACCCTCGGACGCAGCAGATGGTCACGACCGCCGCGTCGGTCGAGTGGACCGTCGTCGGCACCGAGGTCGAGGCGCTCGCGCTCGAGTACTCCTGGATCAAGGAGTTCGACCCGCGCTTCAACGTCAAGTACCGCGACGACAAGTCGTACCCGTACCTCGCGGTGACCCTCGGCGAGGAGTTCCCGCGCGTGCAGGTCATGCGCGGGGCGAAGCGGCAGGGGACGCGGTACTTCGGGCCGTACGCGCACGCGTGGGCCATCCGCGAGACCGTCGACCTGCTGCTGCGCGTGTTCCCCGTGCGGACGTGCTCCGCCGGCGTCTTCCGCCGCGCGAAGCAGACCGGCCGGCCGTGCCTGCTCGGGTACATCGACAAGTGCTCGGCGCCGTGCGTCGGGCGCGTGACGCCCGAGGAGCACCGCGAGCTCGCCGAGGACTTCTGCGACTTCATGGCGGGGGAGACGGCGCGCTTCACGCGTCGGCTGACGGCCGAGATGAAGGCCGCCGCGGCCGAGCTCGACTTCGAGCGCGCGGCACGCCTGCGGGACGACGTCGGGGCGCTCGAGCGCGCGACGGAGAAGAACGCCGTGGTCCTCGCGGACGGCACCGACGCCGACGTGTTCGCGCTCGTCGGGGACGAGCTCGAGGCGGCGGTCCAGGTCTTCCACGTGCGCGACGGGCGCATCCGCGGCCAGCGCGGCTGGGTGGTCGAGAAGGTCGAGGACGTGACCGACGGCGAGCTCGTCGAGCACCTGCTCCAGCAGGTGTACGGCGACCAGGCGGGCTGGGCCGCGCCCGAGCGCGCCTCCGGAGGTGCGCGGCGCCCGGAGCGCGAGCACCGCGCGGAGAGCCCGGTGCCCCGCGAGGTCCTCGTCCCGGTCCTCCCGCCGGACCTGGAGCAGGTGACGGACTGGCTCACAGGGCTGCGCGGCTCGCGCGTCCAGGTGCGGATCCCGCAGCGCGGTGACAAGAAGGCCTTGGCGGAGACCGTGCGCCGCAACGCCGAGCAGGCGCTGACGCTCCACCGCACGCGCCGTGCGGGCGACCTCACGACGCGCAGTCAGGCGCTGCGCGAGCTCCAGGAGGCGCTCGACCTGCCCACCGCGCCCCTGCGGATCGAGTGCTACGACATCTCGACCACGCAGGGGACGCACCAGGTCGGCTCGATGGTCGTGTTCGAGGACGGGCTGCCGAGGTCGTCGGAGTACCGGCACTTCGTCGTCCGTGGCGCCGAGGGGGAGGGCGCGCGCGACGACACCGAGGCGATGTACGAGGTCCTCACCCGCCGGTTCCGTCGGTACCTCGAGGAGCAGGCGACCGGTGCACCGGAGCTGGGCGAGTCCGACGACGACGTGGCGCCGCACCCGGACGGCGGGGTGACGGGCCGCTCCGGCGCGACGGCGTCCCGCGACCCGGGGCGGGGCAGGTTCGCATACCCCCCGAACCTCGTGGTCGTCGACGGCGGACCGCCGCAGGTCGCCGCGGCCGCGCGCGCGCTCGCCGACCTCGGCGTCGACGACGTCGCGCTGTGCGGGCTCGCGAAGCGTCTGGAGGAGGTGTGGCTGCCGGGAGAGGAGTACCCCGTGATCCTCCAGCGCAGCTCGCAAGGGCTGTACCTCCTGCAGCGCGTGCGGGACGAGGCGCACCGCTTCGCGCTGCGTCACCACCGCAGCCGCCGCAGCCGCAGCATGACGGTCTCGGCGCTGGACTCGGTCCCGGGACTCGGCCCGGCCCGGTCCGCGGCGCTGCTCAAGCACTTCGGGTCGGTCAGACGGCTCCGCGGCGCGACGGTCGAGGAGGTCGCGGAGGTCAAGGGGATGGGGCGGCGCACCGCCGAGGCGGTGGTTCGTGCCCTCGCCGCCGACGCCTCCCCACCGGCGAACGGCACCGCACCTCCTGGCACGACGCGCCCGAACGGCACCGCACCTCCCGGCGCCACGCTCCCGAACGGCACGTCCGTCGACGGGGCGTCCGCGACGGGTGACGCCGGCTCGGGCGGCCGTCCGGCCCGGACCCCTGGCATGCTGGACGCATGACCCAGGAGCCACCCCCGACCACGGTGCCCACGGGCATCCCGGCTCTCGAGGCCACCACGGCGGCACCCCGGGGGGAGCTCCCGGAGCTGCTCCTCATCACCGGCATGAGCGGTGCCGGACGCAGCCGTGCCGCGGCGGTGCTCGAGGACATGGACTGGTACGTCGTCGACAACCTGCCGCCCCAGCTGCTCCCGCAGATGGTCCGCATGATGAGCGTCGCGCAGGGTGCCGTGCACCGGCTCGCGGCCGTCGTCGACGTCCGGGGACGCGAGTTCTTCCGTGACCTCGTCGAGGTCATCGACGGTCTGCGGGACTCGGGGTTCCCCTACCGCCTGCTGTTCCTCGACGCCTCCGACCCGGTGCTCGTGCAGCGCTTCGAGACGGTGCGCCGGCCCCACCCGCTCCAGGGCGACCGACGGATCCTCGACGGCATCGCCGAGGAGCGCGAGCTGCTCGGCCGGCTGCGCGAGCGCGCCGACATCGTCATCGACACGAGCGACCTGAACGTCCACGACCTCGCGCGCGAGGTCCGGTCGGCGGTGACCGGCGGCGCCCACGACGCGCTGCGGATCAACGTCCTCTCGTTCGGGTTCAAGTACGGCCTCCCGCTCGACGCCGACCACGTCGTCGACGTGCGCTTCCTGGCGAACCCGTACTGGATCGGGGAGCTGCGCCACCTGACCGGTCGGGACGTGCCCGTGCGGGACTACGTCCTCGGGCTGCCCGGCGCGTCGGTCTTCGTCGACAAGTACGTCGACGCGCTCGAGCCCGTCCTCGCCGGCTACGGGACCGAGGACAAGCGCTACGCGACCATCGCCGTCGGCTGCACGGGCGGCAAGCACCGGTCGGTGGCCATCTCCGAGGCGCTCGCGACCGAGCTGAGGGAGCTCGGGCACCGCGTCGTCGTGACGCACCGCGACCTGGGGCGCGAGTGAGAGGCGAGGCCCCGGGGCGTCGCGACGGCGTCGGCCCGGCGGTCGTCGCGCTGGGCGGCGGGCACGGGCTGTACGCGAGCCTCTCCGCGCTGCGGCTGATGTCCGACCGGCTGACCGCGGTCGTCACGGTCGCCGACGACGGCGGGTCGTCAGGCCGGCTGCGCGACGAGATGGGCGTGCTGCCACCGGGCGACCTGCGGATGGCTTTGTCGGCGCTGTGCGACGACACCGACTGGGGACGAACCTGGCGCGACGTGCTGCAGCACCGCTTCGCGTCGGAGGGGTCGCTCGACAAGCACGCGGTCGGCAACCTCCTCATCGTCGCGCTGTGGGAGCTGCTGGGCGACACGGTCGCGGGCCTGGACTGGGTCGGGCGCCTGCTGGGCTCCCGCGGCCGGGTGCTGCCGATGGCGGCCGTCCCGCTCGCGATCGAGGCCGAGCTCGTCGACCCGGCCGTCGAGGGCGGCGACGTCACGGTGGTGCGCGGGCAGAGCGCGGTCGCGGTCGCCCCGGGCCGCGTGCAGTCGGTGCGCCTGATCCCGGGCGACCCGCCCGCGTGCCCCGAGGCCGTCGCGGCCGTGGACTCGGCCGACTGGGTGGTCCTCGGCCCGGGGTCGTGGTTCACGTCCGTCATGCCGCACCTCCTCGTGCCCGAGCTGTCCGCCGCGCTGCACCGCACCTCCGCCCGGCGCTGCGTGACCCTCAACCTCAGCGCCGAGTCCGCGGAGACCACCGGCATGCGCGCGCACGACCACCTCGTGGCGCTGCGTCGGCACGCGCCGGACCTCCGGCTCGACGTCGTGGTCGCCGACCCGAGCGCGATCGACGACGTCGACGCGCTGCAGCGCGAGTGCGCGGCGTCGGGTGCGCAGCTGCTGCTGCGGCAGGTGCGGGTGGGCGACGGGACACCGCGGCACGACCCGCTGCGCCTCGCGGCGGCCTACCGGGACGCGTTCGAGGGGTACCTCGGTGACATCGGGACGGCGGCGGGCGGGGTGGCAGGATGACGCCCATGGCTTTGACCGCTCAGGTGAAGGACGAGCTCGCGCGGCTCTCCGTCGAGAAGACGTCCCACCGCAAGGCAGAGGTGTCGGCGACGCTGCGCTTCGCCGGCGGGCTGCACATCATCTCCGGCCGCATCGTGATCGAGGCCGAGCTCGACACCGGGGTCGCCGCACGGCGGCTGCGCCAGTTCGTCGCCGACGTGTACGGCCACACGAGCGACGTCGTCGTCGTGAGCGGCGGCGGGATCCGGCGCGGCACGCGCTACGTCGTGCGCGTCGTGAAGGACGGCGAGTCGCTCGCCCGGCAGACGGGTCTGCTGGACAACCGCGGACGGCCGGTGCGCGGGCTCCCGCCGCAGGTCGTGTCGGCGGGCGTCGGCGAGGCCGAGGCCGCGTGGCGCGGCGCGTTCCTCGCGCACGGCTCGCTCACGGAGCCCGGCCGCTCCGCCGCGCTCGAGGTCACGTGCCCCGGTCCGGAGGCCGCGCTCGCGCTGGTCGGGGCGGCCCGGCGCATGGGGATCGGCGCGAAGGCGCGCGAGGTCCGCGGCGTGGACCGGGTCGTCATCCGCGACGGCGACGCGATCGGCGCGATGCTCACGCGGCTCGGCGCACACGACGCCGTCCTCGTGTGGGAGGAGCGCCGGATGCGCCGCGAGGTGCGCGGCACGGCGAACCGCCTGGCGAACTTCGACGACGCGAACCTGCGCCGCTCGGCGCGCGCGGCGGTCGCCGCGGGGGCCCGCGTCGAGCGCGCGTTCGAGATCCTCGGCGACGACCTCCCGGACCACCTGCGCGAGGCCGGACGGCTGCGGCTCGACCACAAGCAGGCGTCGCTCGAGGAGCTCGGTCAGCTCGCCGACCCGCCGCTGACGAAGGACGCGGTGGCGGGCCGCATCCGGCGCCTCCTGGCGACCGCCGACAAGCGCGCCGCCGACCTCGGGATCCCCGACACGGAGGCCGGCCTCACGGCCGACATGCTCGACGTCTGAGCACGTCGCCGGTTTGTCACGGTCACCCGGCGGCGCGCCGGCGACCTCGTGCCAGCACGCCGTGGCGGTGGTCCCGTCGGACGAACGTCCCGGCGACGGGCCTGTGTCCGCCGTGTAACCTGGGTCTCGTTCTGGACGAGGATCGAAGTGTGCGGTCCGGCCAGGCGCGTACAGCGCCGTACGCATCCGTCAACCATCGTGCGTACCGGGTATGCGGTGCGCCTTGAGGAGGGCATAGTGACCATCCGCGTCGGAATCAACGGCTTCGGCCGCATCGGACGTAACTTCTTCCGCGCCGTGCTGGAGTCGGGTGCCGACATCGAGATCGTCGGCGTGAACGACCTCACGGACAACAAGTCCCTGGCGCACCTTCTGAAGTACGACTCGATCCTGGGCCGCCTCGCGCAGGACGTCACCTTCGACGAGGAGAGCATCACCGTCGGCGGCAAGACGTTCAAGGCGCTCGCCGAGCGCGACCCGTCGGCCCTCCCGTGGGGCGAGCTGGGTGCCGACATCGTGATCGAGTCGACCGGCATCTTCACCGACGCGACGAAGGCCAAGGCCCACCTCGACGCCGGTGCGAAGAAGGTCATCATCTCGGCGCCCGCGAAGAACGAGGACGCGACGTTCGTCGTCGGTGTCAACCACACCGAGTACGACCCCGCGAACCACCACATCGTGTCGAACGCGTCGTGCACCACGAACTGCCTCGCGCCGCTCGCCAAGGTCCTCGACGAGGCCTTCGGCATCGAGCGCGGCCTCATGACGACGATCCACGCGTACACGCAGGACCAGAACCTGCAGGACGGCCCGCACAAGGACCTGCGCCGTGCACGCGCCGCGGCCCTCAACATGGTCCCGACCTCGACGGGTGCGGCCAAGGCCGTGTCGCTCGTCCTCCCGCAGCTCAAGGGCAAGCTCGACGGCTACGCCATGCGCGTGCCCACGCCCACGGGCTCGGCGACGGACCTCACGTTCACCGCGTCGCGCGAGACGACGGTCGAGGAGGTCAACGCCGCGGTCAAGGCCGCCGCCGAGAGCGACGCGCTCAAGGGCATCCTCGTCTACACCGAGGACCCGATCGTCTCGACCGACATCGTGACGGACCCCGCCTCGAGCATCTTCGACGCCGGCCTCACGAAGGTCATCGGCGACCAGGTCAAGGTCGTCTCCTGGTACGACAACGAGTGGGGCTACTCGAGCCGCCTCGTGGACCTCACGGTCTACATCGGCGAGCGTCTCTGACCGCACCGCTCACCGAGCACCCATGACGACGTCCGCGTGCCGCGCCCACCGCGGGGCACGCGGACGTCGTCGCGTCACGCCCCGGAACCACCCCGACGAGGGAGAGACATGAAGACCATCGAGGACCTCGGCGACCTGCGCGGCAAGCGCGTGCTGGTCCGTGCCGACCTCAACGTGCCGCTCGACGGCACGACCATCACCGACGACGGGCGCGTGCGCGCCGCCGTGCCGACGATCAAGAAGCTGGTCGACGCGGGCGCGAAGGTCGTCGTCGCCGCGCACCTCGGGCGTCCCAAGGGCGCGCCCGAGGCCAAGTACTCGCTCGCGCCGGTCGCGACGCGCCTGGGCGAGCTGCTCGGGACGACCGTCACCCTCGCCGAGGACACGGTGGGCGAGTCGGCCCGTGCGACGGTCGCCGCCCTCGGCGACGGCGAGGTGGCCCTGCTCGAGAACATCCGGTTCGACGCCCGCGAGACCTCCAAGGACGAGGCCGAGCGTGCCTCGCTCGCGGACGACCTCGCGGCTCTCGCCGACGCGTTCGTGTCGGACGGCTTCGGCGTCGTGCACCGCAAGCAGGCGTCGGTGTACGACGTCGCGCTCAAGCTGCCCGCGGCCGTCGGCGGCCTCGTCCTCACCGAGGTCGAGGCGCTGCGGCGTGCGACCGACGACCCCGAGCGCCCCTACGCGGTCGTGCTCGGCGGCTCGAAGGTCTCCGACAAGCTCGGCGTGATCGCGAACCTGCTGGGCAAGGCCGACCGTCTCCTGATCGGCGGCGGGATGGTCTTCACCTTCCTCGCGGCGAAGGGTCACGCGGTCGGCACCTCGCTGCTCGAGGAGGACCAGATCGAGACCGTGAAGGGCTACCTCGCGACCGCCGAGGAGCGGGGCGTCGAGATCGTCCTCCCGACGGACGTCGTCGTCGCGGACTCGTTCGCGGCCGACGCGCCGCACGACGTCGTCCCGGCCGACGCGATGCCCGAGGGGCGCATGGGTCTGGACATCGGCCCCGAGTCGGCCGAGCTGTTCCGCAGCAAGCTGCTCGACGCGCGCACGATCGTCTGGAACGGCCCCATGGGCGTGTTCGAGTTCGACGCGTTCGCCGCGGGCACGCGTGCCGTCGCGCAGGCGATGGTCGACGCGGGCGAGCAGGGCGCGTTCAGCATCGTGGGCGGTGGCGACTCCGCCGCGGCGGTCCGTCGTCTCGGCTTCGACGAGGGCGGTTTCGGCCACATCTCGACGGGCGGCGGCGCGAGCCTCGAGTTCCTCGAGGGCAAGGAGCTCCCCGGCATCGCGGTGCTCGAGCAGAACCGGACGGAGGCCTGACATGGCAGAGCGCACCCCGCTGATGGCGGGCAACTGGAAGATGAACCTCGACCACCACCAGGCGACGCACCTCGTGCAGAAGCTCGCGTGGACCCTCAAGGACGCCAAGCACGACTACTCGTCGGTCGAGGTCGCGGTGCTCGTGCCGTTCACGGACCTGCGGTCCGTGCAGACGCTGGTCGACGCCGACAAGTACGAGATCAAGTACGGCGCGCAGGACGTCTCGGCGCACACCGAGGGCGCCTACACCGGCGAGATCTCGCCGGTCATGCTCGCCAAGCTCGGCGTCAGCTACGTCGCGGTGGGCCACTCGGAGCGCCGCGAGTACCACGGCGAGGACGACGCGCTGTGCGCGGCCAAGGTCGCCTCGGCGTTCGGCCAGGGGATCGTGCCGATCCTGTGCGTCGGCGAGGGACTGGACGTCCGCAAGGCCGGCGAGCAGGTGTCCTACACGCTCGCCCAGCTCGACGGGGCCCTCAGCGGGCTGCCGGCCGAGCAGGCGGCGCAGATCGTCATCGCCTACGAGCCCGTGTGGGCGATCGGCACGGGTGAGGTCGCGACGCCTGACGACGCGCAGGAGGTCTGCAAGGCGATCCGCGACCGGCTCGCGGAGCTCTACTCGCGCGACCTCGCCGACGGCGTCCGCGTCCTCTACGGGGGCTCGGTGAAGTCGGGCAACGTGGCGGCGATCATGGCGCAGCCCGACGTGGACGGCGCCCTGGTCGGTGGCGCGAGCCTCGACGCGGAGGAGTTCGCCAAGATCGTCCGCTTCCGGTCGCACGACGTCGGTCTCTGACCGACGGCGTGATGCGAGGGTGCCGGGTCCACGGGCCCGGCACCCTCGGCACGCCCGAACCGGTGACGTGCTGGTCCGCCGGTCCGACCGTCACCTATCCTTGTGCGGGCGCCCACCGGCGCCCGTACCGCAATGAGTGAGGAACAGACGACGTCGTGGACGTACTGCGCATCATCCTTCAGGTCCTGCTGGTCATCTCCAGCGTCCTCGTCGTCCTCCTCGTGCTCCTGCACAAGGGCAAGGGCGGCGGCCTCTCCGACATGTTCGGCGGAGGCATCTCGAGCGGTGCGGGGAGCTCCGGGGTCGCCGAGCGCAACCTCAACCGCATCACGATCGGCCTCGCGCTCGTGTGGACGGTCATCATCGTGCTGCTGGGCCTGATCCAGCGGGTCAGCTGAAGGGGGTCTGCCATGGCGAGCGGTAGTGCGATCAGGGGTTCCCGCGTCGGCGCGGGGCCGATGGGTGAGGCCGAGCGCGGCGAGGCGGCCCCGCGGTTCTGGGTGTCGTACTGGTGCGCCAACGGGCACGAGACCCGGCCGAGCTTCTCGGTCGAGGCCGGTGCCGAGGCACCGGAGAGCTGGGACTGCCCGCGTTGCGGCTTCCCCGCCGGTCAGGACAAGGAGAACCCGCCCTCCCCGGTGCGGAACGAGCCGTACAAGACGCACCTCGCGTACGTGAAGGAGCGCCGGACCGACGAGGACGGCGCTGCGATCCTCGACGAGGCGCTCGCCGCGCTCCGTGCGCGGCGCGGGGGCTGACCGACGGCCCTCCTCCGAAGACATCGCGGCCGAGCCCGCCACCGCACCGCGGTGGCGGGCTCGGCCGTTCGCGGTGGCGGGCTCAGTCGTCGACGCGGACGAGCAGGAAGCCGTCGTAGCCCTTGTGGCCGACGGTCTGCACCACGGTCGCGGTGAGGCGCGGGTCGGCGGCCACGGCCTCGACCACCGCGCGACTGCCGACGACGCGCTCGTCGGCGCTGCGATCGTCCGCGAGTGCTCCCTGACGCACGACGTTGTCGACGACGACGACGGTGCCCGGACGGGCGAGGCGGACCGCTTGGGCGAGGTAGTGCGCGTTGGACGGCTTGTCGGCGTCGATGAACACGAGGTCGAACGGCTCGACGCCCGCGCGGATCATCTCGTCGAAGGAGTCGGAGGCCGCACCGAGGCGCAGCTCGACCACGTCGTCGAGGCCGGCGTCGTGCAGGTTCGCCCTCGCCACCTCCGCGTGCGTGGCGTCGATCTCCAGCGTCGTGAGGTGGGCGCCAGGCGCCCGGAGACCCCGCGCGAGCCAGATCGTGCTGTAGGCACCCAGGGTGCCGACCTCGAGCACGCGGCGGGCGCCCTGCATGCGGACGAGCAGCTCGAGCATCCTGCCCTGCGCGGCGGACACCTGGATGGGCGGCAGACCCGCCGCATGCGCACGTGCAAGGGCTCGCGTCAGGACCTCGTCGTCCGCGCAGAGGTGCGCGACGACGTAGTCGTCGACGGCGGACCAGACCTCGCGCACGGGGTCAGCCGGCGGCGGCTGCGTCGACCAGCCAGAGCGTCCGGCTGCGGCCGAGCGCACCGGAAGCGGGGGTCTCGCGCGGGTCGTCGCCCGCGAGGGCCCGCGCGGTCGGCCCCGCCTTCTCCGATCCGGCGACGACGACCCACACCTCGTCGGCCGCCTCGATCGCGGGGAACGTGAGGCTGACGCGCTGGGGCGGCGGTTTGGGGGACGCCTGCACCCCGACGACGGTCCGGTCGACGACCTCGAGGGCCGGGTCGCCAGGGAAGAGGGACGCGACGTGCCCGTCGGGACCCATTCCGAGGAGGAGGACGTCGAAGGCGGGGACGGCCGGGCCGGCGTCGTCGGCGAGTGGTCCGCCTGCCGCAGCGTGCCGGGCGAGCTCCGCGGCGTACGCGGCGGCGGAGTCCTCGGGCGTCCGGATCTCGCCCCCGAGCGCGGGCATGGGGTGCACGTTCCCGGGCGGGACCGGCACGGCGTCCAGGAGCGCCGTTCGGGCCTGGGTCTCGTTCCGCTCGGGGTCGCCCGACGCGAGGAACCGCTCGTCGCCCCACCACACGTGGACCCCGGTCCAGTCGACCGCGTCGCGCAGCGGCGAGGTGGCGACCTCCTCGAGGACCCGCGTGCCGACGGTGCCGCCGGTCAGGCCGACGTGGACGGGGGAGTGGGTGGACTGCGCGTCGACGAGGGCGACCACGAGGCGGGCCGCCGTGACGCGCGCCAGCGTCTCCGCGTCCGGGTGGACGACGACGGTGCGTGCCGGCTGGTGCGGGATGGTCATGCCGCTCCGATCCGGTCGAGGCCCTTCACGAGGACCTCGCCGTAGACCTCGTCGGGGTCGAGCCGCCGCAGCTCCTCCGCGACGCACTCGTCGAGCTGACGCAGGGGCATCGAGACGCGACGCTGCGGCTGGCCGGGCTGCTCGAGGGTGGCCGTGCGGCCGTCGGGCCGGTCGATGACGACGGGTCCCGAGGCGCGGTCGAGCTCGACGCGCGTGACGGCCTCGGCCTCGGGCTGCTCCACCACGGACACCGGGCAGCGCAGCGCCTGCGCGAGCCACGCCGCGAGCAGCCACACCGACGGGTGGTCACCACGCCCCGAGACGACGGCGCGGCGCACGGGCTCGTGCGGGGGCTGGTCGAGCGCTGCGGCGAGGAGCCCCCGCCACACCGTCAGACGGGTCCAGGCCAGGTCGGTGTCGCCGTCGCGGTAGCTCCGCTGGAGCTGGTCGAGCGCCGCACGCGGGTCGGTGCACAGGACCGTGTCCGTGATCCGCCGCTGCGCCATCCGGCCGAGCGGGTGGTCGGCCGGCGCGGCGGGCAGCTCGTCCGGCCACCACACCACGATCGGCGCGTCCGGCAGCAGCAGCGGCATGACGAGGGTGTCGCTGTGCTCGAGCATCTCGCGCGTCGTCCGCAGGACGACGACCTCGCTCGCGCCGGCGTCACCGCCGACGCGGATCTGGCCGTCGACCCGGCCCGCGGTGCACGCGTCGTCGGCGGCGAGCACGATGACGCGGCAGGGGTGCTCGCGGCTCGCGTCGTTCGCGATCTCCACGGCGCGCTCGACGCCGTCGACGTGCGTCTCGACGAGGAGCGTGAGCACGCGGCCGAGCGCGACCGCCCCGCCCTCGTCCCGCAGACGGAGCAGCTCCTTGGCGACCCTCGAGGTGGTGGTGTCGGGCAGCTCGCGGATCATGACCGTCCCCTTCCGTCCTTGCCGTGCACCCCGGCGCACGCGCGTGCCCGCGGCGTCACGGACGCCGCCACGTGCGGCCGTCGCGCGCCATCATCTCGTCGGCCGAGGGCGGGCCCCAGGTGCCCGACCGGTACGGCTCGGGCTGCCCGTGCTGCGCCCAGTACTCGGTGATCGGGTCGAGGATCTTCCACGACAGCTCGACCTCCTCGTGGCGCGGGAACAGGGGCGGGTCCCCGAGGAGGACGTCGAGGATGAGCCGCTCGTAGGCCTCGGGCGACGACTCGGTGAACGCGTGCCCGTAGCCGAAGTCCATCGTCACGTCGCGGACCTCCATCGACGTGCCGGGGACCTTCGAGCCGAAGCGAAGGGTCACGCCCTCGTCCGGCTGGACCCGGATGACGAGGGCGTTGTTGCCGAGCTCCTCGGTCGCGGTCGACTCGAACGGCAGGTGCGGCGCCTTCTTGAACACGACGGCGATCTCGGTCACGCGGCGGCCGAGCCGCTTGCCCGTGCGCAGGTAGAACGGCACACCGGCCCACCGCCGGGTGTCGATGTCGAGCCGGATCGCGGCGTACGTCTCGGTGCCGGAGTCGGGAGCGATGCCCTGCTCGTCGAGGTAGCCCACGACCTCCTCGCCGCCCTGCCAGCCGGCGGCGTACTGGCCCCGGGCGGTGTGGCGACCCAGGTCCTTCGGGAGGCGGACCGCGGAGAGCACCTTCTCCTTCTCGGCGCGCAGGTCGTCCGCGTCGAACGACACGGGCTCCTCCATCGCCGTGAGCGCGAGGAGCTGCAGCAGGTGGTTCTGGATGACGTCGCGCGCCGCACCGATGCCGTCGTAGTACCCGGCGCGCCCCCCGATGCCGATGTCCTCGGCCATCGTGATCTGGACGTGGTCGACGTAGTGGGCGTTCCAGATGGGCTCGAACAGCTGGTTGGCGAACCGGAGCGCCAGCATGTTCTGCACGGTCTCCTTGCCCAGGTAGTGGTCGATCCGGAAGACCGACTCGGGCTCGAACACCTCCGAGACGACGTCGTTGAGCTCGCGCGCGCTCTGCAGGTCGTGCCCGAACGGCTTCTCGACGACGACGCGCCGCCACGCCCCCTCGGTCTGCCGCGACAGGCCCGACCGGGCCAGCTGCCGGCACACCAGCGGGAAGGAGCCGGGCGGCACCGACAGGTAGAAGGCGTGGTTGCCGCCGGTGCCGCGCTCGGCGTCGAGCTCCGCGACCGTCGTGCTGAGCCGGTCGAACGCGTCGTCGTCGTCGAACTCGCCCTGGACGAAGCGGATGCCCTCGGCGAGCTGGCGCCAGGTGCTCTCGCGGAACGGCGTGCGGGCGTTCTCCTTGACCGCGTCGTGGACGACCTGGGCGAAGTCCTGCGCCTCCCAGTCGCGCCGCGCGAAGCCGGTGAGCGCGAAGCCGGGTGGCAGGAGCCCGCGGTTCGCGAGGTCGTACACCGCGGGCATGAGCTTGCGGCGCGCCAGGTCACCCGTGACGCCGAAGATCACCAGGCCGCACGGCCCGGCGATGCGAGGGAGACGGCGGTCGCGCGGGTCGCGCAGCGGGTTGTGGTCGGCGGTGACTCGAGCGGGGCTCACCGCGCTCCCTCGCGGGCACGCGCGAGCCCGTCCTCGACGGTCGTGAGCAGCTCCGACCAGGAGGCCTCGAACTTGGCGACGCCCTCCTCCTCGAGCGTCGTCGTGACCTCGTCGAGCTCGATGCCCAGCGCGCGCAGGCGGTCGATCGTCGCCGCGGCGTCGTCGTACGTCCCGCGCACGGTGTCGCCCGAGACCTCGGCGTGGTCGGCGGCGGCCTCGAGCGTCGCGCCGGGCATCGTGTTGACGACGTCGCGGGCGACGAGCTGGTCGACGTAGAGGGTGTCGGGGTACGCCGGGTCCTTGACGCCCGTCGACGCCCACAGCGGTCGCTGGACGTTGGCGCCAGCGGTCGC
The DNA here is from genome assembly GCF_014636275.1 of Cellulomonas carbonis. GTDB lineage: Bacteria > Actinomycetota > Actinomycetes > Actinomycetales > Cellulomonadaceae > Actinotalea > Actinotalea carbonis. The sequence goes on along the minus strand of NZ_BMEB01000001.1, from coordinate 529,230 downwards.
GAGGCCGCGCCAGCGCTCGCCCGCGACGGTCTCCTCGAAGACCTGGTAGGCGAGGCGGGCGTTCGCGAGCGCCACGGTGCCCCGCAGGGCGGCCGCCTCGTCCGTGCCGAGCGCGTCGAGGCGCTTGTCCACGGCGGCGTCGACGCGCGAGACGAAGAAGGACGCGACCGAGTGGATCTGCGTCAGGTCGTGACCGTGGGCGCGCGCCTGCTCGAGACCGTCGAGGTACGCGTCGATGACCGCGCGGTAGCGCTCGAGCGAGAAGATCAGCGTGACGTTCACGCTGATCCCGTCGGCGACGGCCGCGGTGATGGCGGGGAGGCCCTCGACGGTCGCGGGGATCTTGATGAAGAGGTTGGGCCGGTCCACCGTCGACCACAGGCGGCGCGCGGTCTCGACGGTCGCCTCGGTGTCTCGCGCGAGGCGCGGGTCGACCTCGATCGAGACACGACCGTCGCGACCGTCCGTGGCCCGGTGCACGGGCGCGAGGACGTCGCACGCGGTGCGCACGTCGTCGGTCGTGATCTCGAAGACCGCGGTCTCGACGTCGGCGCCGCGCGACGCGAGGTCCCGCAGCTGCTCGTCGTAGGCGGACCCCTCGGCGAGCGCCGAGGCGAAGATGGTGGGGTTGGTCGTCACGCCCACGACGCCGCGCTCGGCGACGAGGCGCTCGAGCTCGCCCGTGCGCAGCAGCTCGCGCGAGAGGTCGTCGAGCCAGATGGCGACGCCGGCGTCCTGCAGCCGCCGGACCGGCTCGGGGGCGGCGGACGGGGTGGACGACGGTGCGGGGGCGTCGTGCGCCGCGGCCGGGTTCTCGTGGGTCATGGCGTGGCTCCTCCTGATGGGTCGTCCGGCGGGGGCGGGTCGCGCCGCCCCCGCCGGACCTGACGGGTCAGACGTCGGCGGTGCCGCCCTCGGTCGGGCGGGGGCCCGCACCGGGTGAGGCGTCGGCGACGTGCGCGAGCGACTCGCGAGCGGCCGCAGCGACGGCCTCGGGGGTGAAGCCGAACTCGCGGAAGAGCGTCTCGTGGTCGGCCGAGGCGCCGAAGTGCTCGATCGAGACCGAGCGCCCGGCGTCGCCGACGAGCTCGCGCCAGCCCTGCGCCACGGCCGCCTCGACCGACACGCGGGCGCGGACGGACGACGGCAGGACCTGCTCGCGGTAGTCGGCGGGCTGCTCGTCGAACCACTCGCGGCACGGGACCGAGACGACGCGCGTCGCGACGCCCTCGGCCTCGAGCAGCTCGCGGGCCGCGACCGCGACCTGCACCTCGGAGCCGGTCGCGAGCAGGATCACCTGCGGCGAGCCGTGCCGCGCGTCCGCCAGGACGTACGCGCCGCGCGCGACGCCGTCGGCGGCCGCGAACGTGTCGCCCGACGCGGCGCCCTCACCGCGCTCGAACGTCGGGACGTTCTGCCGCGTGAGGACGACGCCCGCCGGGTTGTGGGTCCGCTCGAGCACCGTGCGCCAGGCCCAGGCCACCTCGTTCGCGTCGGCCGGGCGGACGACGTCGAGCCCCGGGATCGCGCGCAGCGCGGCGAGGTGCTCGATCGGCTGGTGCGTGGGCCCGTCCTCGCCGAGCCCGATCGAGTCGTGCGTCCACACGAACGTCGACGGGATCTGCATCAGGGCGGCGAGCCGCACGGCCGGGCGCATGTAGTCGCTGAAGACGAGGAACGTGCCGCCGTACGCGCGCGTCCCGCCGTGCAGCGTGATCCCGTTGAGGATCGAGCCCATGGCGTGCTCGCGGATGCCGAAGTGCAGCGTGCGACCGTACTGGTCGCCCTTCCAGGCGCGGGTCGACCGGTGCGCCGGGAGGAAGGACGGCTCACCCTCCATGGTCGTGTTGTTGGACTCGGCCAGGTCCGCGGAGCCGCCCCACAGCTCGGGGAGCACGGGCGCGAGCGCGGTCAGGACCTTGCCCGACGCGGCGCGGGTCGAGACGGCCTTGCCGCCCTCGAACACCGGGAGCGCCTCGGTCCAGCCCTCGGGCAGGCGACGCTCGGTCAGCCGGTCGAACAGCTCGGCGCGCTCGGGCTGCGCGGTGCGCCACGCCTGGTACGCCTGGTCCCACTCGGCGTGCTTCGCGCGGCCCCGGTCGACGACCTTGCGCGCGTGCGCGAGCACCTCGTCCTCGACGACGAAGCTGCGCTCCGGGTCGAACCCGAGCAGCTCCTTGAGCGCGGCGACCTCCTCGGCGCCGAGCGCCGAGCCGTGGATCTTGCCGGTGTTCTGCTTGGTCGGCGACGGCCAGCCGATGATCGTCCGCAGCGAGATGATCGACGGGCGCCCGGTCTCGGCGCGCGCCGCGTGCAGCGCGTCCGCGAGGGCGTGCACGTCCTCGTCGTAGCCGCCCTCGCCCTGCGTCCAGTCGACGCGCTGGGTGTGCCAGCCGTAGGCCTCGTAGCGCGCGAGGACGTCCTCGCTGAACGAGACGTCGGTGTCGTCCTCGATCGAGATCTTGTTGTCGTCGTAGATGACGACGAGGTTGCCGAGCTCCTGGTGGCCCGCGAGCGACGACGCCTCGCTCGTGACGCCCTCCTGGAGGTCGCCGTCGGACGCGATGACCCAGACCGTGTGGTCGAACGGGCTCTCGCCGGCGGCCGTGTCGGGGTCCAGCAGGCCGCGCTCACGACGCGCGGCCATCGCCATGCCGACGGCCGAGGCGAGGCCCTGTCCGAGCGGGCCGGTCGTGATCTCGACGCCGTCGGTGTGCTTGTACTCGGGGTGGCCGGGGGTCTTCGAGCCCCACGTGCGCAGTGCCGCGATGTCGTCGAGCGACACGTCGTAGCCCGAGAGGAACAGCTGGAGGTAGAGCGTGAGCGACGAGTGACCGGCCGACAGGACGAAGCGGTCACGGCCGGCCCAGTGCGAGTCGCTCGGGTCGTGCTCGAGGAAGTGCTGGAAGAGCAGGTAGGCCGCGGGCGCGAGGCTCATCGCCGTTCCCGGGTGGCCGTTGCCCACCTTCTGCACGGCGTCGGCCGCGAGCACCTTCAGGGTGTCGACCGCACGCCGGTCCGTCTCGGACCACTGCAGCTCGGTGGTGGGGGGCACGTTCACAGGACCTCTTTCCCGCCCGGGGTCGTCCGGGCGTCACCTCGTGGTCCGGGCACCTGAGACCAGGTCGCCGGTGCCCGGGGCCGCGCCAGAGCGACCGCTCCGTGTGAGCGTACTCACGCGACGCGGTCCGGGCCGAGCGGGCCGAGTCGTGGGACGACCCGGCCGGCGGGGTCCCTCCGACGCTGCGCCGGACCGCCTGGCCCGGCCGCGGGCGGCCACCACGTACCATGGGTCGTCCCCTCCCGACGGAACGGAGCCCTCGCACCGTGCGCACAGCGAGCCAGGTCCCGGTCGAGCGGCCGGGGCCCTCGACGGGCCGCGCCGCAGCCGACCCGACGGGCACGGTGGACCCCACGGGAGACGCGGACCCCACGGCTGAGGTCGAGCGTGCGGCTGCGGTCGCGGCCCGGCCCGGCCTGCGGCGGCGGGTCGCGGCGTTCGTCGCGCTGACCAAGCCGCGGATCATCGAGCTGCTGCTGGTCACGACGGTGCCGACCATGCTGCTCGCCGAGCGCGGCATGCCCTCGGTGTGGCTGGTCCTCGCGACGCTCGTGGGCGGGGCGGCCGCGGCCGGCTCGGCCAACGTCCTCAACTGCTTCCTCGACCGCGACATCGACCAGGTCATGCACCGGACCAAGCGGCGTCCGCTCGTGACGGGGGAGGTCACGCCGCGCGAGGCCCTCGTCTTCGGCTACCTGCTCGGGGCGTTCTCGCTCGTGTGGTTCGTGGTCACGGTGAACGTCCTCTCGGCGGTGCTCGCGCTGGGCGCGATCCTCCTCTACGTCGTCGGCTACACGATGCTGCTCAAGCGCAGGACGCCGCAGAACATCGTGTGGGGCGGCGTCGCGGGCTGCATGCCGGTGCTCATCGGGTGGTCGGCCGTGACCGGCCGCGTCGACTGGGCCCCCGTGGCGCTGTTCGCGGTCATCTTCTTCTGGACGCCGCCGCACTACTGGCCCCTGTCGATGCGGTTCCGGCGCGACTACGCGGCGGCCGGCGTCCCGATGCTCCCCGTGGTGGCCGACGACGTCCGGGTGTCCCGCGAGATGCTCGCGCACACCGTCGCGATGGTCGCCGCCTCCCTCGTGCTCGTCGCGCTGACGCCGATGACGTGGGTCTACCTCGTCCTCGCGGCGGTCCTCGGAGCGTGGTTCCTCGGTAGCACGATCGCCCTCGCGCGCCGGGCGGCCCGCCCGCGTCCCGGCGTCCGCCTGGGGGAGATGCGCCTGTTCCACCAGTCGATCACGTACCTGACGCTCCTGTTCGTCGCCGTCGGTGCCGACCCGTTCGTCGCGCGGCTGGGCGTCGCGACGCTCCTGCCCGCCTGAGGTGACCGCCGGGGCCCGCACGACGTCCGGCGCGAGCGCCGGCACGCGACCCGGCGACCCGCCCGGCGGGGTCGGGCCCGGTGCGCCCGACGGTCCCGCGGCGCTGACCGCGGAGGTGGGCGCGTACCTCGACCACCTCGCCGTCGAGCGCGGGCTCGCGGGCAACACGCTCGCCGCCTACCGGCGGGACCTCACGCGGTACGTCGCGTTCCTCGCGCGACGCGGACGGACCTCCGCCGCCCAGGTGACCCAGGACGACGTGCAGGACTTCGTGACGGCGCTGCGCACGGGTGACGCGGAGCGCCGACCCCTCGCCGCGGCGTCCACCGCGCGCGTCGTGGCCGCGGTGCACGGCTGGCACCGCTTCTGCGCGCTCGAGGGCGTCGCCGCGGACGACCCGGCGCGCGACGTCCGACCGCCCGCGCTGCCCCGGCGGCTGCCCAAGGCGATCTCGACGGACGACGTCGACCGCCTGATCCGGGCCGCGGGCGAGGGCGAGGGGCCGGTGCCCCTGCGCGACCGCGCACTGCTCGAGCTGCTCTACTCGACGGGCGCGCGGATCAGCGAGGTCGTCGGGCTCGACGTCGACGACCTCGACCTCGAGGCGGCCGCCACGTCGGTGCGGCTGCTCGGCAAGGGCGGCAAGGAGCGGGTCGTCCCCGTGGGGTCGTACGCGCGCGACGCCGTCGGGGCCTACCTCGTCCGTGCGCGCCCGGCCCTCGCGGCGGCGGGGCGCGGCGGACCGGCGCTGCTGCTCAACACGCGCGGCGGGCGCCTGAGCCGGCAGACCGCCTGGGCGGTGCTGCGGACGGCGGCGCAGCGCGCGGGGATCGCACGGGCCGACGACGTGTCGCCGCACACGCTCCGCCACTCGTTCGCGACCCACATGCTCGCGGGCGGGGCGGACGTGCGGGTCGTCCAGGAGCTCCTCGGGCACGCCTCGGTCACCACGACGCAGATCTACACCCAGGTCACCGCGGACACGCTGCGCGAGGTCTACGCCGCGGCGCACCCGCGGGCGCTCTGAGGGCGCGCGCACCACGGGACGGGAGGGTCGCTGCGGTAGCCTCGGGGCCGTGACCAGCCAGGCCTCCGAGGACCGCGACGTGACGCCCACCGACCCCGTCGGCCGGCCGTTGCCCGAGTTCCCGGAACCCGCCCCCCTGGCCTCCCACGGACCCGCGCGCATCATCGCGCTGTGCAACCAGAAGGGCGGCGTCGGCAAGACGACGACGACCATCAACCTCGCGGCCGCGCTCGCCGACTACGGGCGGCGCGTGCTGATCGTCGACTTCGACCCGCAGGGCGCGGCGTCGGTCGGCCTGGGCACGAGCCCGCACGAGCTCGACCGGACCATCTACAACCTCCTCATGGAGCGCGGTGCGCGTCTCGAGGAGATGGTGCGTCCCACGGCCGTCCCGGGCCTGGACCTGCTTCCCGCGAACATCGACCTGTCGGCTGCCGAGGTGCAGCTCGTGGGCGAGGTCGCCCGCGAGTCGGTCCTGTCGCGCGTGCTGCGTCCCGCCGAGGAGCAGTACGACGTCATCCTGGTGGACTGCCAGCCGTCGCTCGGTCTGCTCACGGTCAACGCGCTCACCGCGGCGCACGGCGTGCTGATCCCGCTCGAGTGCGAGTTCTTCGCGCTCCGCGGCGTCGCGCTGCTCATCGAGACCGTCGAGAAGGTGCGCGACCGGCTGAACCCCCGCCTGCAGGTCGACGGGATCCTCGCGACGATGCACGACCCGCGCACGCTGCACTCGCGCGAGGTGCTCGCGCGCGTGCACGAGGCGTTCGGCGACCAGCTCCTGCACACGGTCATCGGCCGGACGGTGAAGTTCCCGGACTCCTCGGTCGCGGCCGAGCCCATCACGACGTACGCGCCGACCCACCCGGGTGCCGCTGCCTACCGTCAGCTCGCGCGCGAGCTGGTGGCGCGTGGCGATGCAGCCTGAGGACGGCTCGACCGCTCCTCGTCCGCGTCCCGGCCAGGACCCGTTCGAGGTCCACCTCGACAACTTCACGGGTCCGTTCGACCTGCTGCTGGGCCTGATCGCCAAGCACAAGCTCGACATCACGGAGGTCGCCCTCGCGCAGGTGACGGACGAGTTCATCGCCGCGGTCCGCGCCGCCGAGGCCGGCGACCAGCCGTGGGAGCTCGGCCGCATCAGCGAGTTCCTCGTCGTCGCCGCGACGCTGCTCGACCTCAAGGCCGCGCGCCTGCTGCCGGCGGGCGACGTCGAGGACGCCGAGGACCTCGAGATGCTCGAGGCGAGGGACCTGCTGTTCGCCCGGCTGCTGCAGTACCGCGCCTACAAGGAGGTCGCGGCGCGGCTCGGCGCCCGGCTCGAGGCGCAGGCACGGAGCCTCCCGCGCGCGGTCGGCCTGGAGCCGCACCACGCGGCGCTCCTGCCCGAGCTCGTCCTCGAGATCGGACCGGCCGAGCTCGCGATCCTCGCGGCGCACGCGCTGCGCCCCCGCGCGGTGCCCACGGTCGACCTCGCGCACCTGCACGCACCCGCCGTGAGCGTGCGCGAGCAGGCCGCGGTCGTGACCGAGCGGCTGCGGCGGGTCGGCACGACGACGTTCCGCGCGCTCGTGCAGGACGCCGACGGGACGCTCGTGGTCGTCGTCCGGTTCCTCGCGCTGCTCGAGCTGTTCCGGGAGGGCGCAGTCGCGTTCGACCAGGTGCAGCCGCTGGGTGACCTCACCGTCCGCTGGACCGGCGGCGACGAGGGCGAGGTCGAGGTCACCGACGACTACGGGGACGCGGCCGCACCGGTCGGCGCCGAGGAGGGACAGGCATGACGGTCGAGGACGGCACGCCCGCGCAGGACGCGTCGGTGACGGCGGACGCTGTACCGGTCGAGCGCGAGGGGGCCGATGTGATCCCGGACGCGTCGTCGCCGGCTGCCGACGAGCGGGCCGCCGACGACGTGACCCCTGACGATCGGGCCGGCGTCGAGCAGGCGCCCGACGTCCGCCCTCCCGTTCCCGAGGAGCTCGACTTCGACGTCGAGTCGCTGCCCGGCGGTGCCGCGGCGGCGATCGAGGCTGTCCTCATGGTCGCCGACGAGCCGATCCCCGCCGTGCGTCTCGCGACGGTCCTCGGCCTGGCGACCGAGCGCGTCGAGGAGCTGCTGCAGGCGCTCGCCGCCGACTACGCGGGCGAGGCTGGGCGGCCCCGCGGCTTCGTCCTTCGGCACGTCGCCGACGGCTGGCGGTTCTACTCGGCCCCCGCTCACGCCGACGTGGTGGCGCGGTTCGTCCTCGAGGGCCAGACCGCCCGGCTGACGCACGCGGCGCTCGAGACGCTCGCCGTCATCGCGTACCGGCAGCCGGTCACGCGCGGACAGGTGTCCGCGGTGCGCGGCGTCAACGTGGACTCGGTCGTGCGTACGCTCGTCGCACGGGGTCTGGTCGCCGAGCAGGGAACCGAGCCGAGCGGCGCGGTCCTGTACGGCACGACGTCGTACTTCCTCGAGCGGCTCGGCATGACGAGCCTCGACGAGCTGCCGCCCCTGGCCCCGTACCTGCCGGACCTCGAGACGATCGACGAGGAGAGGACCGCCTGATGGCACGCGACACCGCTCAGGACGTGCACGACCCCGAGGGCGTGCGCCTGCAGAAGGTGCTCGCCGGTGCGGGCCTGGGCTCGCGCCGTGCGTGCGAGCAGATCATCGCGGCGGGTCGCGTCACGGTCGACGGCGTCGTCGCGCGCGAGCTGGGCGTGCGGGTCGACCCCGCGCGCGCCGTGGTGCACGTCGACGGCATGCGGCTCCAGCTGGACACGTCGCTCGTCACCATCGCGCTCAACAAGCCGGCCGGTGTGGTCTCGACCATGCACGACCCGCAGGGCCGGCCGTCGCTCGCGGCGTTCGTCGCGGACCGCCCCGAGCGGCTCTTCCACGTGGGCCGGCTCGACGCCGAGACCGAGGGTCTCCTGCTGATGACGAACGACGGTGAGCTCGCGAACCGGCTCGCGCACCCGACGCACGGTGTGCGCAAGACGTACCTCGCGACGGTCGAGGGGTCGGTCCGCCCCGCGGTCGGCGCCCGCCTGCGGGACGGCGTCGAGCTCGACGACGGACCCGTGCGCGTCGACGGCTTCCGCGTGATCGACTCGACCCCCGGGACGACCATGGTCGAGGTCGTCCTGCACGAGGGCCGCAACCGCGTCGTGCGCCGCATGTTCGACGCGGTCGGCCACCCGGTCACGCGCCTCGTGCGCACGCGCATCGGACCGGTCCGCCTCGGGGACCTGCGACCCGGCCGCACCAGGGTGCTCGGGCGCGAGGAGCTGGGGCGCCTCATGGCCGAGGTCGGGCTGTGAGCCGCGTCATGGTGCGCGCGGCCTCGGCGGACGCACCACCCGCGGCACCCCGGCCGCGGGTAGTGTCGCGGCCGTCTACGACGAGGGAGGGTGCAGCATGACGGTCCGTGCGATCCGGGGTGCGACACAGCTCGACGTCGACGAGCGCGCGCACCTGTTCGAGCGCACGGCCGAGCTCGTGCGCGAGGTGCTGCGCGCGAACGACCTCGAGATCGACGACATCATCTCGATCCTCTTCACCTGCACGCCGGACCTGCGCAGCGACTTCCCCGCCGCGGCCGCGCGCGAGATGGGCATGGGGGCGGTGCCGCTCATGTGCGCGGTCGAGATCGACGTCCCGGGTGCGCTCCCGCGGGTGGTCCGGCTCATGGCGCACGTGGCCTCCGACCGGCCCCGCGCCGAGATCCAGCACGTCTACCTGCACGGTGCGACGGTGCTGCGGCGCGACCTCGCGCAGTGAGGCGGCCGTGATCGCCGGAGGCGGGCAGCACGCACCCGCCGCGACCCGCGGACCGGTGCGCGTGGTCGGCACGGGGCTGCTCGGCACGAGCATCGGCCTCGCGCTGCGCGCGCACGGCGTCGACGTCGTCCTGCACGACCCCTCGCGCACCACGCTCCTCCTCGCGCGCGACGTGGGTGCGGGGCGGCCCGCGGCAGGCGACGACGAGCCGGTGCTCGTCGTCGTCGCGGCGCCCCCGGACGTCACCGCCGACGTCGTCGCGGCCGAGCTCGCAGCCCATCCGCGTGCGGTCGTGACGGACGTCGCGAGCGTCAAGGGCGCGGTGCTCGACGGCCTGCGTCGTTCCGGCGCCGACCTCTCGCGCTACGTCGGGTCGCACCCGATGGCGGGCTCGGAGCGGTCGGGGCCCACGGCGGCCCGCCCCGACCTCTTCACGGGCCGGCCCTGGGTCGTCGTCGGGTCGGGGGAGTCGACCCCGCAGGCGGTCCTCGCCGTGCGGGACCTCGCGAACGACGTCGGCGCGACGCCCGTCATGCTCGACGCGCGCGCGCACGACGCGGCGGTCGCGATGGTGTCCCACGTCCCGCAGGTCGCGGCGTCGCTCGTGGCGGCGCGTCTCGGGCACGCCGAGCCGGGCGCGCTGGACCTCGCGGGGCAGGGCCTGCGCGACGTGACCCGCATCGCCGCGAGCGACCCCGCGCTGTGGACGTCGATCCTGGCGGCCAACGCCCCGGCGGTCCTTCCCGTCCTGACCGCGATCCGGGACGACCTCGACCGGGTCGTGACCGCGCTGGCCGCCGCTGCCGACGGCGACCGCGCGACCGCTGAGGACGGCGCACCCGAGCCGGCGACGACCGCGCACGGAGCGCTCGGCACCATCGCCGCCGCGATCGCGGCCGGCAACGCGGGCGTCGCCCGGATCCCCGGCAAGCACGGCGGGCTGCGTCGGTCGTACGACGTCGTCACGGTCCTCGTGCCCGACCGCCCCGGCGAGCTCGCGCGGCTCTTCGCCGACGTGGGCGGGGCCGGCATCAACATCGAGGAGCTCGAGCTCGAGCACGCGCCCCGTCAACCCGTCGGGCTCGCGGCCATCTCGGTGCTGCCGGGACTGCGCGAGCGCCTCGAGCAGGAGCTGCTGGACCGCGGCTGGCGGCTTGCCGGATGACCACCCAGGAGGATCACGTGCCCCACCCCGTCGTCGTCGCCGTGGACGGCCCGTCCGGCTCGGGCAAGTCGAGCGTCTGCCGGCGGGTTGCCGCGCGTCTCGGCCTCGCGTATCTCGACACCGGCGCGATGTACCGGGCCGCGACGTGGTGGTGCCTCGAGAACGGCATCGACCTCGACGCGACCGACACCGTGACGGCGGCCGTCGAGCGGATGCCGCTCGAGGTCGGCGTCGACCCCGAGGGGCCCACCTTCACGGTGGGCGGCCGCGACGTGGGCGAGGCCATCCGGACCGCCGCGATCTCGTCGGTGGTAAGCCGCGTCGCCACGAACCTCGACGCGCGGGCCGACCTCGGCGAGCGGCAGCGCCGGATCATCGCGGTCGAGTGCTCGGCCGAGGGTTGGAGCGGTGGGCGCGGCGTCGTCGTCGAAGGACGCGACATCACGACCGTGATCGCGCCGGACGCGGACGTCCGGCTGCTGCTCACCGCGAGCGAGGAGGCGCGCCTCGCTCGGCGCGCACGGGAGCTGCACGGCGACGCGGACGCCGCGAGCGTCGAGGCGACGCGCAGCCACGTCGTCGGGCGCGACGCGCAGGACTCGACCGTCGTGGAGTTCATGACGGCCGCCGACGGCGTCGTCACCGTCGACTCGTCCGACCTCGACCTCGAGCAGACGGTCGAGGCGGTGCTCACGGTCGTCGCCCGGGTGACGTCGGCGTGAGCCGGGTAACCGCGTCCGCCGGGTCCCGTGTCCCGGCTACCTGGGGTCCCCGGTGGTCGCGGCACCTGGGGCGGCTCCTCGCGCACGTCGTCTGGGACACGCAGGTGCTGGGCGCGGAGCACGTGCCCGTCGCGGGACCGGTCGTCGTGGCCGCCAACCACATCGGCGTGGTGGACGGCCCGGTCGTGCACGGTGCCGTCCCGCGCGGCACGCACATCCTCGTCAAGGAGGAGATGTTCGCCGGGCCGCTCGGTCCCGTGCTGCGCGCGGCCGGGCAGATCCCGGTCGACCGCACGGGCGGGCGGCCGGCGCTGGCGGCGGCGCTCGGCGTGCTGCGTCGCGGCGGCGCCGTCGGGATCTTCCCCGAGGGCGTGCGCGGGCGCGGCGACGTGAGCTCGTCCCGGGCGGGCGTCGCGTGGCTCGCGGTGAACTCGGGCGCGCCCGTCGTGCTGACCGCGGTGCTCGGCACCCGTCGCACGGGGGAGTCGGTGGGCCATGTCCCCGGCGTGCGGCGACGGCTCGTCGTCGCGTTCGACGAACCGCTCGTGCTCGGGCGTGGCCCCGGTGTCTCCGGTCGCCAGGCCGTCGCCGACGCGCACGAGCTCCTGCGGGTGCGGCTCGCCGAGCACGTCGAGCGGACCGTCGCCCGGACGGGTGTGCCGCTCCCGGACGACCACGGCCTCGCGGGTCCGCCGGGCTGAGGCGCGCGGACCCGCCGGGACCCGCGGGCGGCGTGCAGCGCTGACGAGGCGCACGTCATGCCGCACCGGTTCGTCGGCGAGGGGCGCGACGGGGGAGGATGTGCACCATGACCGATCACGACCGTGCCGCCGCCCCCGACGTCGACGGCGACCTCGCCCCTGCGCCCGGGCCCGACGGGCTCCCCGCGGACGACGGCGCCCGCGCGGAGGCGCTGCGCGCGGGGCTCGCCGAGTACGAGCTGTCCGGCGAGGACCTCGCCCTCATCGAGGAGGGCGACGATCTCGCCGAGCCCGAGGCCCCCCGCGGGCCCCGGCCGGTCCTGGCGGTCGTCGGGCGGCCGAACGTCGGCAAGTCGACTCTGGTCAACCGGATCCTCGGACGGCGCGAGGCCGTCGTGGAGGACAAGCCGGGCGTGACGCGTGACCGCGTGAGCTACCCCGCAGAGTGGGCGGGCGTCGACTTCACCCTGGTCGACACCGGCGGCTGGGAGGTCGACGTCGCGGGGATCCACGCCCGTGTCGCCGAGCAGGCCGAGGTCGCGATCGACCTCGCCGACGTTGTGCTGTTCGTGGTGGACGCGACCGTGGGCGCGACGTCGACGGACGAGCAGGTCGTCCGGCTGCTGCGCAAGGCACGCAAGCCGGTCGTCCTCGCGGCCAACAAGGTCGACGGGCCCCGGCAGGAGGCGGACGCCGCCGAGCTCTGGTCGCTCGGCCTGGGCGAGCCGCACCCCATCTCGTCGCTGCACGGGCGCGGGATCGGTGACCTGCTCGACGCGGTCGTCGAGGAGCTGCCGGAGGAGTCGGCCTACGGCGAGGCGCTGCCCGAGGGCGGACCGCGGCGCGTCGCGCTCATCGGCCGGCCGAACGTCGGCAAGTCGAGCCTGCTCAACAAGCTCGCGGGCGCCGAGCGCGTCGTCGTCGACGAGACCGCCGGGACCACGCGCGACCCCGTCGACGAGCTCGTCGAGCTCGGCGGCCGGCAGTGGTGGTTCGTCGACACCGCCGGCATCCGCCGGCGCGTCCACCAGACCAAGGGCGCGGACTTCTACGCGTCGCTGCGCACGCAGGCCGCGATCGAGAAGGCCGAGGTCGCCGTCGTGCTCGTCGACGCGAGCGTGCCCATGACCGAGCAGGACACGCGCGTGATCCAGCAGGTGATCGACGCGGGTCGCGCGCTGGTGATCGCCTACAACAAGTGGGACCTCATGGACGAGGACCGCCGCCCGTTCCTCGAGCGCGAGATCGAGCAGGACCTCGTGCAGATCCAGTGGGCGCCGCGCGTCAACGTGTCGGCGCGCACGGGCTGGCACAAGGACCGCCTGGTCCCGGCGATCGAGCGGTCGCTCGAGTCGTGGGACATGCGCATCCCGACCGGGCGGCTCAACGCCTTCCTCGGCGAGCTCGTCGCGGCGCACCCGCACCCGCTGCGTGGGGGCAAGCAGCCGCGCATCCTCTTCGCGACCCAGGCGGACACGCGTCCACCGCGGTTCGTGATCTTCGCGACGGGCTTCCTCGAGGCGGGCTACCGACGCTTCATCGAGCGGCGGCTGCGTGAGACGTTTGGGTTCGAGGGCACGCCGATCTCGATCTCGGTCCGGGTGCGGGAGAAGCGCAAGCGGTGACCGGGTCGCGCGCCTCGGTGGTCCGCGAGAGGCCGCTGCTGCTGCGCTGGGGGCTGCCGCGCGACCCGTCCGCCTCGCGGCACCTCGCGGGGTTCCTCGTCGCGGCGGTCGTGACCGTGCTGCTGACGCGCGCGCTGCTCGCCGCGTCGGGCTACCCGCAGCTCGGCGGCGACGGTCTGCACATCGCGCACGTGCTGTGGGGCGGTCTGCTCATGGCGGTGGCCTTCGTGCTGCTCCTGTCGTTCGCCGGGCCCGTCGTCCGTCCGGCCGGGGCGCTCGTGGGTGGTGTCGGCTTCGGGCTCTTCGTCGACGAGGTCGGCAAGTTCGTCACCTCCGACAACGACTACTTCTACGAGCCGACCGCGGCGCTCATCTACGCCACCGTGGTCGGGCTCGTGCTCGTCGGTGAGGCGTTGCACGGCCGTCGTGAGCACCGGCCCGAGGAGCGGGTCGCCGGAGCTGCGGACCACGCCGTCGCGGGGATCGTCGGCGGGATGACGGAGCGCGCCAGGACGGAGGCGCACGGCCTGCTCGAACGGACCGATGGCGTGCGCGGCGCGCGCGAGGTGCGCGCGCTGCTCGACGCCGTCGAGGAGGACGCGACCGAGCTGCCCAACCCGATCGACCGGGTCGCGGCCTGGGTGGTGCACGGTCTGCGACGGCTCGTGAGCGCGCGGTGGGTCCCGTGGGTGACCGTGGGCGTCCTCGTCGTCACGACCGCCCTCACCGTGAGCCGCGGCCTCGTGGCGTGGTTCCAGGGCGAGGACGTCCCCGGCTGGGTGGTGACGGCGCTGCTGGTGTCCGCGGCCGTGTCGGCGACGACGGCGCTCACGGGCCTCGCGGTGGTCAGGCGTGACCGCCCGCGCGCGTACCGGCTCTTCCGCCGGGCGGTCCTCGTGAGCCTCCTGGTGACCCAGGTCTTCGTGTTCCGCCTCGAGGAGTGGGCGGCGACGGCCGGCCTCGTCGCCGACCTGCTCGTGCTGGGCGTCGTCGTCGCCGAGCTGAGCCAGATGGAGTCCGACGCGCAGCGGGCGGCGGGACGGCGCGACCAGCGGAGGTCGTGAGACCTGCGGGACGGCGTGCCGCGGTCCGAGGTGCAGCGACCCGGCCTCGGTGCGGTAGAGTATCGGCGGCTCGCAAGGGCCGATCGGGATGTGGCGCAGCTTGGTAGCGCACTTGACTGGGGGTCAAGGGGTCGCAGGTTCAAATCCTGTCATCCCGACAGTGAAACAGCAGGTCAGAGGCCCGCACCGCTTCGGCGGTGCGGGCCTCTCGGCGCCCGGTAGGCCTATCGGTAGGCCTAACTACGCCCTGGACGAACATGGACGCTGACGGGCCGCCGGTGGACGGCGCGCAGGGCGGGCAGACCGCACGAGGGACCTCTTCCGTGTCAGGGCCCGGAACGGCGTTCGGTGGGGTCCGTGCTTGTCCGTCCGTACAGGTCAGCGTGTCGCGCTGATGTCGCCGGACGGGGGTGGACGCGCCCGTACACACCCGCGTTGGGGTACGGGTTGGGGTACGCGGGCGGGGACTCCTGTGCAGTTGGGCGGTTCCGTGGGTTCCTCAGGCATCGGCTCGAGTCACGGTCATGCCGATGAGCGCGCTAGGTCCTCGTGTGCCTCGCGACCAGTTCGACCATGTGATCCGGCGGCCAGAGTGGCGTCCCGCAGAGTGGTGTGCGAGCCCGGCCTTGATCGGGGCGTCGTCGTAGACGTGTAGGCGGTCACCGCGTGATTCTTCGAGAGACCTACCAAGTCGACTCGAGAGAAGGACCCGCGATGACCGCTGGACCCAGTCTGGACCCTGCCCGCTCCTTGCACGA
Source organism: Cellulomonas carbonis (assembly GCF_014636275.1). GTDB lineage: Bacteria > Actinomycetota > Actinomycetes > Actinomycetales > Cellulomonadaceae > Actinotalea > Actinotalea carbonis. The sequence goes on along the minus strand of NZ_BMEB01000001.1, from coordinate 514,016 downwards.
GCACCTGAGTGCGGCTTCCCCGGATCTGCTTCGTGAGCTGCTGGGCGTCTTCATCGACACCCTGATGGGCGCCGAGGCCGACGCGATCTGCGGCGCGGAGTACGGCGCCCGGACCCCGGAGCGGACCAACACCCGCAACGGCTATCGGCACCGCGACTTCGACACGAGGGTCGGCACGATGGACGTGGCGATCCCCAAGCTGCGCGCCGGGACCTACTTCCCGGACTGGTTGCTGGAACGGCGCCGACGGGCCGAAGCAGCCCTGACCAGCGTCGTCGCGACCTGCTACCTCCTTGGCGTCTCGACCCGGCGGATGGACAAGCTCGTCGAGTCCTTGGGCATCACCCGGCTGTCGAAGTCGCAGGTCTCCCGGATGGCGGCCGACCTGGACGAGCAGGTGGCGGCGTTCCGGACCCGACCGCTCGACGCCGGCCCCTACACGTTCGTCGCCGCCGACGCCCTCACGGTCAAGGTCCGCGAGGGCGGGCGGGTGGTCAACATCGCGGTGATGGTCGCGACCGGGGTCAACGCCGACGGGCACCGCGAGATCCTCGGGATCGACGTGTCCACGGCCGAGGACGGCGCGGGGTGGTTGACGTTCTTTCGTGACCTGACCGCCCGCGGCCTGACCGGGGTGAAGCTGGTGACCTCCGACGCGCACTCCGGGTTGGTCGCCGCGATCGGCGCGACCCTGCCCGGCGCGACCTGGCAACGGTGCCGCACCCACTACGCGGCGAACCTGATGTCGACCTGCCCGAAGAGCTCGTGGCCGTGGGTCAAGACGATGCTGCACAGCGTCTACGACCAGGTCGACGTCGACGCGGTCCACGCCCAGTTCGACCGGCTCCTGGACGCCGTCGCCGACAAGCTCCCCGCCGTCGCGGACCACCTCGAAGCCGCCCGGGCCGATGTCCTGGCGTTCACCGGGTTCCCCAAGGAGGTCTGACGGCAGATCTGGTCCAACAACCCCAACGAGCGCCTCAACCGCGAGATCCGCCGGCGCACCGACGTCGTGGGGATCTTCCCGGACCGCACCTCGATCATCCGCCTCGTCGGCGCCGTCCTGGCCGAGCAGCACGACGAATGGGCCGAAGGACGCCGCTACCTCGCCCTGGACGTCCTGGGCCGATCCCGGCTCACCGCCGTCCCCCAACCGCAGGAGGTGAACTCCACCCAGCTCCCGACGCTCAGCGCCTGAACCCGAAGATCACGCGGCAGCCGTCACACACCACGTCCGGGGACTTGACCGCGACGGGGCGATGTAAAACGGTATCCGTCCCGAACGTGCCGCTCGGGAATGCGCATCCGCATTCCGGACAGATGGCCCCAAATATCACTCCGTGGACAAGCGGTCGAACTCTCCCGGAGGCCCCGCTACCGTCCGGCGAGCACACGGCCCGGCGGGTCCGGCGAGCGCGGCGATCCGCGCTCTGCTGATTCCCGGAGCGACGTTCGTGGAGCGCCTGCGGCTGTGCTGCGGGAACGAGCAGAGGGGCTTCAGTGGGGGATTGGACAGTTCGTCGTGCCATCAGGGGCGACCGCCCGGAATGGGCGCGCCTGTATGCGGGATATCTCGAGTTCTACGAGCGCGTCGCGTCGCCCGAGCACCTCGAGACGGTGTGGTCGTGGGTCGAGTCCGGCGAGATCGTGGCGCTCGTCGTCAGCGACCCGGACCGTCCTGACGCGCTCGTCGGCCTGGCGCACCTCCGCCCCTTCCTCAGGCCTGTCGCTGGTGTCGTCGCCGGGTTCATGGACGACCTCTTCGTCGACCCGGCCAACCGGGGGACCGGTGCCGTCCAGGAGCTGCTCTCCGCCGTCCGGCGGCACGCAGCCGAGGCCGGTTGGGAGCGGGTCCGCTGGATCACCGCGGAGTCGAACGACCGCGCCCGGGCGGTCTACGACCGGGTCGCCACGGCGACGCCGTGGGTCACGTACGACATGACCGACCTCAGCGCCCCGGTCTCGTGAGCGGCGGCACCGCACTCCTCTCCAACCTTGACCGGGTGGGCGAGGAGCACTTCCTCACGCCGGTCTGCCTCGTCCCGAACGGCCGGGCGCACCTCGGGCACGTCGCCGGACCCCTTCTGCGGATGGACGTCCTGCGGCGCATGCTCCGTTGGTCCGGGGCCATCACCACCATGATCGGGATGAGCGACGTCCACGAGTCCTACGTGACGCTGCAGGCCCACCGCGAGAGCTCGACCCCCCATGACGTCGCAGGTCGCTACCACCAGGCCATCCAGGCGGACCTCGCGGCGCTCGACATCGTGTACGACGACTTCCTCGACGTGCTCGACGACCCGGAGTGGCGGGACCGCTACGAGCAGCTCCAGCAGGGCCTGGTCGACGAGGTCGAGCGAGCGGGGCACGCCACGACGGTCGTCGAGCGCATGCCCCGGGTGACGAGCGCCCCGGCCGACGAGCGGTCCGTCGCGGCCATGGTCCCGCAGGCGGGCGAGATCCTGACGGGCGCGTGGCTCGCCGGCCGCTGCCCGGACTGTGGTGCGGGCCTCGGTGGCTTCTCCTGCGAGAGCTGCGGCTCCCTGACGTGGCCCGAGCAGATGCCCGACGTCGGCGCCGCCGACGAGCGGATGACGGTCGAGACGGACGACGTCGTGACGCTCCAGCTCGACATCCCCGGCGGTCCGGAGGCGGTGCTGGGCGCGGCGCATGCCGCCGGCGTGCGGCCCGACTTCCTCAGGCCGATCGAGCGCTACCTCGACCGCAACGGGGCACGCGTCCGCCTGACCGCGCCAGGGCGCTGGGGAGTCCGTCGGAGCGGACCGGGTCTCGACGACCAGCAGGTGATCTGGCAGGGTTCAGCGCTGCAGATCGGGTGCCATTTCCTGGCCGGCGAACGATGCGCGCAGATCACCGGTCGGGGGAACCCGCTCGCGGCGGGATCACCCGTCATCTCCCACATGTCGTTCGGTATCGACAACACCGTGCCGTACATGGTCGGTGGATTCGGGACGACGCTCGCACAGACGACGTTCAAGCCCGTCGACAACGTGCTGACGAACTACTTCTTCCGGCTCGACGGCGAGAAGTTCTCGACGAGCCGGCGTCACGTCATCTGGGCCGGCGACTCCGTGACGGTGGGCGGCGCGGACCCCGATGTCCTTCGCGCCTATCTCGCCTGGCGCAGCCCGGAGACGTCCTCGACGAACTTCTCCGTCGACGAGTTCCTCGCTTTCCACAACGCTCTCGTGCGCGACCTGGACGCGGTGATCGGGCGGGCGACGGCGAGCGCGGCGCAGGGCGCTGCGCTGGACGGCTCCTCGGTCGAGCGCCTGGGAGAGGCCTTGGCCCGGCTGGACGGCTCCCTCACGACCGCCGCCCACAGCCTGACGTCGGCGTACGGAGAGCTCCGCCGGTGGTTGGACGAGGCGGTCGTGCTGGCCGACGACCCCGCGACCGCCCTGGGTGCCCTGGCAGGCCTCGCGCACCTGGCCAACCCAGTCATGCCCCGGGTCGCGTCCGCGGTCTGGGAGGCCCTGACCGGCGAGTCCGAGCCCACGCTCGACGGGCTGCGGCGCTTCGTGGCGTCAGGCACGGCACCGCACCGGATCACCGTCCGCTGGCGACGCACCGCGGACCTGTCGGCCGAGACCTTCGGGCGGTGCGTCTCGCTCGCCCGCCCCGCGACCACGACTGGAGACGAGCGATGAGCGGCAGGTACACGACGAACCTCGAGATGGAGGGCGTCAGCGAGGGCATCAACTTCGGCGCCATGATGGTGACGGTCCCGCCCGGCGGGGCCACCGACGGCCACTCGCACGAGAGCGCCGAGATTTGGGTCGTCGACCGCGGCACCGGTTACGTCGAGCTCCCCAACAGGCGCATGACGCTGCGTCCTGGAACCCCCGTGGAGATCCCGGCGCGGACGGTCCACACGGCGTTCGCCGACGACGCCGAGCCGCTGGTCTTCCTCTCGCTGTGGTGGAAGCGCGTCGGATGAGGCTGGTCGTGATCGGCGGTGGTGTCGTCGGCATGGCCGTCGCGGAGGGCGCACGCAGCCGTGGTCTCGCCGACGGGGTGGTCGTCCTCGAGCAGGCGACGCTCGGTTCCGGCGCGAGCAGCTACGCGGGTGCGAGCGACCTGGCTCTCGGATGGAGCGACCGCCACCGCCGGCTCGTGGCGTCCAGCGCCGCCTGGCACGAGGCGGCCTCGCCGGCCGTGGAGTACCGGCGGTCGACGCCCACGCTCTGGGCTCTGGAGGACCCGGAGGACGCGGGGCGCCTGGCCGAGCTCGTGGACGAGGACGTGGAGCCCGCGCCCGCGGTTGGTTCCCTGCCTGCCGGGGCACGGACGCCCGGGCACGTCATCGACCCTCGAGGGCTCGTGAAGCACCTCCGCGCGGAGCTGCTCGCGGCAGGGGCGAGCGAGGTCGCCGAGGGTGAGCGGGTCACGGCGGTGCGCGTGGTCGACGGGAGCGTGGTCGTGTCGACCCCGCGGCGTGAGATCGAGGCGGACCGCGTCGTCGTGTGCGTGGGTCCGTGGGTCCTCGAAACGTGCCGTTCGTGGGGCCTCGAGCCGCCGCCCGTGCGCACCAAGCGGGTCTTCGGCTACCGGTGGCGGAGCAGGGACCGGCAGCCGGACCTGACCTTCGTCGACCTGCAGGAGGGCGTGTTCCTGTTCCCGCGGGTGTCCGAGCCGGGTGTCTACGCGATGTCCGTGAAGCACGACGTCTGGGACGTCGAGCCCGTTGAGGGCCCGTCGCACCCCACACCGGACGCCGTCGCCCGGCGCGCCGCGGAGCGCGTCCTCGGTGACGCCGAGCTCGTCGAGCGCAAGGTCTTCGTGGACACCTACACCGCCGACGACCAGCCCTGGGTGGCCCCTCTCGAGGCCACCTCGCGGGTGTGGTGCGTCACGGGCACGCACGGCTCGGGCGTGCGGCTCGGCGTCGGCCTGGCGCACGAGCTCCTGGACCTGATGTGGCCCGCGGCCGGTGCCGCGACGGCTCGCGTGGACGCCGTGCGCGCCGGATGACCACCCTGACCGGAGGAGCCGTACCTGTGGAGCACCTGAACCCGGGCTCGCCGCGCGCGTGCCATGAGGACGCGGAGCCGTTGGACCTCGTCTGCGTCGGTGCCGGCGCGAAGGGCGTCGCCGTCGCCGCCAAGGTTCACGCGCTCAACTCGTGCACGGACATGGGCCTGCGTGTGGCCGTCGTCGACGCGGTGGCGCCCGGAGCGCACTGGCGCGGGGACTCCGGGTTCACCAGCGGCCACGAGACGCTCGGCACGCGCCCTGAGAAGGACGTCGGGTTCCCGTACCGGAGCGAGCGCTCGTTCCCGCGCGTCCACGAGGCGCTCAACGACGAGATGATCCGCCTCAGCTGGGCGCGCTACCTCATCGACCGGACCGGCTACTCCGGATGGGTCGACGCCGGTGTCCAGGGGGTGACGCACCGGCGCTTCGCCGAGTACCTGAGCTGGGTCGTGGAGCGGGCCACGAACGGCATCTCGCACCTGACCGAGCGCGTCACGCGTGTGGACCGGGTGGACGACGCCCTCTGGACGGTGACGACGGTCGCCCCGGGTGGCGCGGTGCGGACCATCACGGCTCGGGCCGTGATGGTCACCGGTCCCGGCGCCGTCCGCGCCCTCGACGTCGAGCCCTCCGCGGCCCACCTCGTCCTGGACGCGCGCTCACCGCGGGACGCCCTGGCGGCCCTGGGCCGCGCCGGCGCGCGCGTCTGCGTCGTCGGTGCGGGGGAGAGCGCCTCGTCAGCCGCGCTCGCCATCGCCGCGTCCACCACGCAGCGGCTCCACATCGAGCTCATGACATCGGGCCTCGTGGCGTCGCGGGCGGAGTCGCCCGTGGAGAACCGGGTGTACTCCGACCCGGAGAGCGTGGACTGGTCCCGCCGCAGCGAGCACGAGCGCCGTCACTTCATCCGCCGTACGGACCGCGGAGTCATCAGCGGCGACGCCGTCGCGAGGCTCATGAACGACGACCGCGTCGTGCTGACGGAGGGCCGCGTGCTGTCCGTCTGGGAGCGCGACGGCAGGGCGGTCGTCCGGGTACGCCGGGGCGAGCAGATCAGTGACGTCCCGTTCGACGCGGTGGTCAACTGCACCGGGTTCGACGCCGCCGAGGGCGTACGGGCGCTCCTCGGGCCGACCACGGAGGTCGCGCTCGAGGCGATGCTGGAGGTCCCCCTCGCGGACGTCGCGGAGCACGGAGCCCTCGCGCACGACCTCGCGCTGCGGGGCGTGACGCCGCCCCTGTTCGTCCCGGCCCTCGCCGGCTTCGCGCAGGGCCCCGGCTTCGCCAACCTCAGCTCGCTGGGGCTCATGAGCGACCGTGTGGTCGCCGCCGTCGCGGCCCGGCGGGCGCGTCGCGGTGCCCCCGTAGGGGGCCTCGCCTCCGTCGACGCCCGGAGAGGGGTGGCCGATGCTGTTCTTCGTTGAGGCGGCGACGACGGGATCGGGGCTGCTCCTGGCTCGGCACGCCGAGCGCCAGGGGCATGACGTCGTGCTCGTCACGGCGGACCCGGACAAGTACGCGCACGCGCCCGGCAACGAGGTGCTGCCGATCCTTCGGGACTGTGGTCGTCTGCGCATCGAGGTGGACCTCGACCGGTACCGCAGCCCTGGCTGGCTGCGGGAGGTCGGTGCGGGACCGCACGGCGTCGTCTGCGCCACGGACCGGCACCTCCCGTACTCGGCGGGTCTCGCCGCCGAGCTCGGTGCGCCGTTCCTCTCGGAGGGTGCGGTCGCCGTGCTGCGGGACAAGCGCGAGGCGCGCGCCTGGTACGAGCGGCTCGGTCTGCCCGCCGTCCGGTGGGGCTCGCTGGACTCGCGGGAGGCGGCCGAGATGTTCGCGGCGGAGGTCGGGGGCCCCGTGGTCCTCAAGAACGTGCGCGGCACCGGCAGCATGCAGGTCCGCCTCGCGCGCTCACCGAGCGAGGCAGGGGAGGTGTGGACCGCGCTGATGGCCGGCGGACGGTACCTGTCCGGCGGTCTCATGGCGGAGGAGTACCTCGACGGACCGCTCGTCAGCCTCGAGACGCTCGTGTCGCGGGGCCGGGCGGTGCACCTCGGCGTGACGGACCGCCACCTGGGGGAGCACCCGTACTTCCCCGAGCTCGCCTACACGTTCCCCGCCCCGTGCGCGGCGTCGCACCGCGCGGACATGGAGGCGTGCGTCGACCGGATCGTCTCGGGCCTGGACATGGAGCAGGGCGCGCTGCACACCGAGTTCGCGCTCACCCCGGACGGCGTCCACCTCGTCGAGGTGAACGCCCGGCTGGCGGGCGCCCTCGTCACCCGCATGCTGGACGACTGCCTCGACGGGGGCTTCTACGGCCGGGTCGTGGACTCCGCGACGGGCGCCGAGCCACGCGCCGCGGTCCTCAACGGCGCGTACTCCTCCGGCGTCATCGTCTACGCGGACCGCCCGGGCCGGCTGCAGCAGGCACCGGACTGGGAGGCCGTGGCCCGCCTTCCGTGGGTGCGCGAGACCGTCCCGGCCGCCGCGCCGGGCGACGAGGTCGGCACGGCCCAGGACTACCGGGGCTCCCTGGGGCAGGTCCGGACCCTCGCGCCGTCGCCGTCGCTCTCGCTCGCGGCGGCCTACTCCGCCGCCTCGCGGGTGACCTCCCACGTCGACGACCTCGCGGTGGTCCGATGAGCGTCGAAGAGCTGACGGTCGCGTCGGCGTGCTCCCAGTTGGCGCAGGCCGGTCTGGCGGCGTCGTCGCTGTACGCGAGCCCGGAGTGGCTCCGTGTCTTCGACGACCCCTCCACCGCGCGGACCTCGGTCGTCGTCCACCGCACCGACGGCGTGCTGGACGGTGCTCTGGCCCGGCACCACATGCCGGACGGCTCGGCGAACAGCGTCTACGACCTCTTCGCGGTGACCCGTGGCTGGTTCTCCGGCTCGCCGGACGACTGGCGGCCGCAGACGCTCCTGGGAGCCCGAATCGGCCAGTGGAACGACGTCCCGACGGCCGGCGGTGCCGCCGGGGGGGAGGACGGGGCCGTGCTCGCCCGCCTGCTCGAGGCGGCGGCCCCGGACGGCCCGTCGGCGCTCCTGTACGCCGGCGAGGGGCTGGCTAGACGGGTCGTCGCCGCTGATCCGCGCTTCGTCCCGGTGCTCGCGGAGGTCGGGTGCGCCATCGACCTGACGTGCGAGGACTTCGACGGCTACGTGGCCGGCCTGTCGTCGTCACGCCGGGGCACGGTGCGCCGGGAGCTTCGTGATCTGAGCGGGAACCTGCGGGCGCGCTACCTCGGTCCGGACGCGCCGGAGCTCGAGCACTATGCGGAGCTCGCCGTCCATGTCCAGGAGCGACACGGCCAGCCCGCGTCGCGGGACCGGATGACGACGTACCTGCGCCGATGCGCGTCCGCGGGGCTGCCGACCGTGGCCTTCGAGCTGGTCGACGGCTCGGGCGCCGTCACGGCGTTCGCGCTCGGGATCGAGTACGGCGGCACGCTCTGGATGCGCCTCGTCGGCCTGACCTACGACGAGGTGGGAGGCACGGGCGGCGCGTACGGCCAGGTGCTCGTCTACGAGCCGGTGCGGCACGCGCTCCGGAATGGGCTGCGGACGGTGGACCTCGGTGCGGGCGTGTCCCATGCCAAGCGCCTCCGCGGTGCGGCCGCCGTCCCGCTGTGGCACCTCGTCCGCCCCCCGGACGGTGTCGCGCTCACGGTCGACCTGGACGGCCGGACCCGCGACCGCGCGCTGGAGCTGGGGATCGACCATGTGACGCGCCTGGGCACGACGCCTGCGCCGGACCACCCGACACCGCTGGAGGTGCGGTCATGAGCGGCACGACCACCGCACGGGGCGCACGTCCCCGCTCGGCGCCCCCGGCGCCCCGGTTCCACGTCTTCTGGGCCAGCCAGGCGCTCGCGCAGGTCGCCGGACAGACCGTCCTGGTCGTGATCCCGCTGCTGGCCGTGGCTCAGTTCGACGCGGGCACGCGCGAGGCAGGCCTCCTCACCTTCGCGCAGTACGTCCCGGTGCTCGTGGTCACCCCGTTCCTGGGCGCCGTGGTCGACCGGTCGCGCAAGCGTCCCCTTATGGTCGCCGGGCACGTCGGCCGGGGGATCGCGCTGACGGTGCTCGGCCTGGCGACCGGCGCCGGCGTCCTGAACCTCGCGGTCCTGGCCGCGGTCGTCCTGGTCGTCGGCGTCCTGGGGGCGGCGTTCGACGTCGCGCTCCAGGCCTACGTCGCCTCGGCCGTGCCGCGCGCCGAGCTCGTGCGCGCGAACTCCCGGCTCCAGGGAACCCTGTCCCTCGCTCAGGTCGTCGGCCCCGCCGTCGGCGGAGTGGTGGCGGGCGCGGGACAGCCGGCTCTCGGGCTGTTCCTCATCGCCGCCACGTACCTGCTCTCCGCGGCGCTGATGCGGCAGGCGTACGACGTCGCGACCGTGCAGGGCGTGACGGCGGGTTCCTTCCTCGCCCGCACGGCGGAGGGCTTCCGGTACAGCTGGGCCGACCCGCGCCTGCGGCTGCTGCTGACCGTCGGGACCTGGTTCAACCTCGCCGAGCAGGCGATGATCACGGTGTTCCTCGTGTACAGCGTCCGAGAGATGGGGATGAGCTCCGCCCAGGTGGGGACGGTCATGGGCGTCGGGGCCCTCGGTGCGGTGGCCGCCTCCGTGGTTTCCACAAGGCTGGCCGCCCGCGTCACACGGCGCACCGTGCTCGTGGTTTGCATGGGTCTGGCGTCCCTCGCCCCTCTGGGGCTGGCCGTGGCGCCACCCCGCTCGGTCGCCGGCTTTCTCGTGCTCGCCGCGGTCTTCTTCGCCTATGGCTGCGGCGTGACCGCGTACAACGTCCAAGCGATGTCCTACCGCCAGGAGCTGGCGTCGGCCGAGATGCAGGGGCGGGTCGGCGCGGTCTACCGGTTCTTCGCCTACGGCGCACTGGCGCTCGGCGGTCTGCTGGCGCCGGCTCTCGCCACGCCCCTGGGACTGCGTCCGGCCCTGCTCTGCCTCGCCGCCGTCCTCGTCACGGGCTGGGCCGCCTTCGTCGTGCGCTCCCGCGTCCTGCGCTGAGCCCTGCATCTTCCGCACTTGCTGCGCGGCCCGGTCGCTGCGCGCCCCGAAAGGACCTGCATGAGCGCCCTGCTGTACCTCGTCCGCCACGGCGAGACCGACTGGAACCGCGAACGACGTCTCCAGGGATGGATCGACGTCCCGCTCAACGACGTCGGACGCGCCCAGGCGGAGGAGACCGCGTCCCGCTTCGCGCGTCGACCGGTCGACACCGTCGTGGTCTCCCCGCTGAGCCGCGCCCGCGAGAGCGGCGCGATCATCGCGAGCCGTCTGGGTCTGGCGCTCCCGACGGTCGACAGCGGGCTCAAGGAGCGGTCCTACGGGGTCACAGAGGGACTGACCCACGCCGAGGTGGCGGCACGGTTCCCCCCACCGCAGCAGGTCCCGGGCCGGGAGACGCGTGAGCAGGTCCTCGAGCGGGCCGTCGCGGCGCTCGGCCGCATCGCGACGCGGTCCGACGGCGGCACGGCGGTCGTCGTCACCCACGGTGCGCTCATCCGCGCCGTCGTGACCGAGGTGGCCCCTGGCGTGGCGGACACCCTCGACGTGCCCATCGCCAACGGCTCCGTGCACTCGTTCGCATGGGACGCGGGCTGTGGCCGCGGCCGGTTGATCCGCTTCGACGACCCGGTGGACCTCGAGCTCGAGGAACTCGACGCCGAGGCGCTCCGGCTGGCCGAGCTGTCGACGAGCGTGCCGCGGTGAGCGCCGGACGCCCGTTCCTCTACCTCTCCCACGCGGACGTCGTCGCGGCCGGGGTGCTGGACGCGGCCAGGTGCGTCGACGTGTGCGAGGAGGTGTTCGGGCTGCTCGCGTCGGGGGACTACCTCATGGGCGGGCCCGGCAAGAACAGCCACGGCCTCGGCCTCGTGTTCCCGGCCTCGTCCCCGTTCCCCGGCATGCCGCTCGCCGGCCCGGACCGCCGCTTCGTCGCGATGCCCGCCTACGTCGGCGGCCGCTTCGACGTGTGCGGCAACAAGTGGTACGGCTCCAACCCCGCCAACCCGGGGCGTGGTCTGCCGCGATCCGTGCTCACCCTGACGCTCAACGACAAGGACACGGGGGAGCCCCTGTGCCTCATGTCCGCCAACGCCGTCAGCGCGGCCCGGACGGGAGCGATCCCCGCGCTCGCGAGCCGCTGCCTCGCTCCCGGGTCCCGCGTGCTCGCGGTCATCGGGTGCGGTGTGGTGAACCGGGCGGTCGTGGCCGCGGTCATGACCCAGCAGCCCGCTCTCGAGCACGTCGTCCTCCATGACGTCGACGCCGACGCGTCGGAGCTCATGGCCGCGTGGGTCCGCGACACGTACGGGGTGCGAGCCGACACCGCCCCCACCGCGGACGCGTGCGTCGCCGGGGCTGATCTCGTCAGCGTGGCCGCCTCGCGCCGCACGCCTCTGGAGATCGCCTCGGGGTCCTTCGCCGACGGCGCCACGGTGCTGCTCTCCGGCCCGATGGCATCCGACGACGCGTTCTGGTGCGACAGCCGGGTCGTCTACGACCACGTGCCCCTCCACCAGGAGTACGTCCGGGAGGCGGCCGCGGCGCCCGACCGCGGTGCTGCGTACGACGCGCTGATCGGCGGCCCGCTCTACCGGCTCATCGACGCCGGACGCGTGCCGCCGCTGGAGGGCTCGGTCGACCTCGGGTCCCTGCTCTCGGGACGCGTGCCCCGTCCCGTCGACCCCGACGCCCGGACCGTCGTCGTGGCCTGCGGCATGGCCGTCTTCGACGTCGCCCTCGGCCTCGACCTCTACACGACCGCTGTCGAGCGCGGGCTCGGCCGCGCCCTCGACCTGTGGGGCGACGAGCTCCCGCCGACGGCGGCCGACCTGCGCCCCACCCGCTCCTGAGCACCCGCTCCTGACAGCACCGCCTCAGACAGCGCCGCGCCCGTCCCGTCCCACCCGGCTCCCCAGAGAGGCTCACCCTTCCGTGACCAGGATCGCCAGCATCACGGCACGCCAGATGCTCGACTGCGGTGGTCGGCCGCTCGTCGAGGTGGACGTCCGCACCGACAGCGGCCACGTGGGCCGTGGGGCGGCACCGACCGGTCACTCGGTCGGTGCGCACGAGGCGTTCGTCCTCCGGGACGACGACCCCTCGCGGTACGACGGTCGCAGCGTGCACCGCGCCGTCCGAAACGTCGAGGAGGTCCTCGCCCCGGCGCTGGTCGGCAGGGACGTGTCGGACCAGGCCGCCCTCGACACGGTGATGATCGAGCTGGACGGGACGCCGCGGAAGACGCGGCTCGGCGGCAACGCGATCTACTCGGTCTCGATCGCCTGCCTGCGGGCGGCGGCGGCGTGCGCGGCGGAGCCCGTCTACCGGCACCTCGCCGCCGGTCCGCTGACGACCGTGCCCGTGCCCGCGTTCAACGTCGTCAACGGCGGCCGGCACGGAGCGCTGGTCCAGGCCTACAACGAGTTCCTCGTCGTGCCCCACGGAGCCGAGGACATCTTCGAGGCCGTGGAGATCGGCGTGCGCGTGTTCGAGGTGCTCGGCGGCGTGCTGGAGCGCAGGTTCCGGACGCGGCCCGGCGTCGGGAAGTCCTACGGGTTCGTCGCCCCGTCGTCGAGCCCCCGGGTGGTCCTCGACGTCCTCCGGGATGCGGCGGACGCGTGCGGCGTGCTGGACAAGGTCGCGTTCGCGGTGGACTGCGCCTCGAGCGAGATGTACGACAGGCCGTCCCGCACGTACGAGCTCGACGGTCGGCGCACCGACGCCGCCGGCATGGTCGAGTACGCCGCCGCCCTGACGGAGGAGTTCGCCCTCCTCTTCGTCGAGGACCTCCTGGACGAGGACGACTGGGACGGCTTCGCGCTGGCGGCCCGGGAGCTGACGCGCACGCTCGTGCTCGGCGACGACCTCGTCGTGACGAACAGCGCACGGCTGCGCAGGGCGATCGACGAGCGGGCCGTCGACGGCTTCCTCCTCAAGCCCAACCAGGTCGGCACGATCACGCAGGCGCTGGAGGCGTTCGAGGAGGCCCGACGTGCAGGGCTCGTCGTGGTGCCGTCCGGACGCTCCGGCGGTGTGATCGACGACGTCGTCATGGACCTGGCGGTCGGGCTGCAGGTCCCGTTCCTCAAGAACGGGGCGCCGCGCTCGGGCGAGCGCATCGAGAAGCTGAACTTCCTCATGCGCGCCGCGCACGACATCGAGGGCTGCCGTCTGGCCGACGTGTCGGCGATCGCGCGGTTCCCGGACCGGACGGCCGATGTGGCGGTGCGGCCGGCCGGCGACCTGGAGCCCGTCGCATAGAGTGTGCGGCGCGCGCCGGGGCCCTCGAGGGGGCGCATCGGTGAGAGCGAGCCCATCGACATCCACGCCCACCTGGGGGAGAGACCCTGCGCGCGGGCTGGTCGCCGCACGGTCGCCGACCAGACCGCCCTCGCCGAAGGCGGCGACGCCGAGAGCCGCTGGGCACGTCTCGCTCTGAGTGCCGCGACGACGGGAGGCGGGCTCTCCAGCGTCCGCCGGCTCGTGCGTGTCTTGGCAGGGACGAGAACGAGGGCGCCCGTCGGCGTGCGCCGAAGGCTTGCGGCGACGCTGATCGTGGGGTGCTTGCCCTTCACCTTCACCTGGTCCCACGTCAGGCCCGCGGGCTCGCCTGGGCGAAGTCCGAGTAGCAGCGAGATCGTCACGAGGTCGCCCAGCCGGTCATCGCCTGCGACCTCGAGCAGACGGCGGGCTTGCTTGACCGTGAGCCCGAACCGCTCCGCGGTCGGCCCCGCGAGCGGCCGGACCTTCGCGGCGACGTTGCGGTCCACGATGTCGCGGCGCATCGCGTAGTCGAGCACCCGCTCGGTCAGGTTGTGGGCGAGGCGCATGTACCGTGCCGACCGCCCCAGCTCCTGTAGGTCCAGCAGCATCTTCTCGATGTCGGTCGCGCGCCGCTGCGAGACCTGGGGAGTGGCGTCCCGCAGAGTGGTGTGCGAGCCCGGCCTTGATCGGGGCGTCGTCGTAGACGTGTAGGCGGTCACCGCGTGATTCTTCGAGAGACCTACCAAGTCGACTCGAGAGAAGGACCCGCGATGACCGCTGGACCCAGTCTGGACCCTGCCCGCTTCTTGCACGAGCACCTGAGTGCGGCTTCCCCGGATCTGCTTCGTGAGCTGCTGGGCGTCTTCATCGACACCCTGATGGGCGCCGAGGCCGACGCGATCTGCGGCGCGGAGTACGGCGCCCGGACCCCGGAGCGGACCAACACCCGCAACGGCTATCGGCACCGCGACTTCGACACGAGGGTCGGCACGATGGACGTGGCGATCCCCAAGCTGCGCGCCGGGACCTACTTCCCGGACTGGTTGCTGGAACGGCGCCGACGGGCCGAAGCAGCCCTGACCAGCGTCGTCGCGACCTGCTACCTCCTTGGCGTCTCGACCCGGCGGATGGACAAGCTCGTCGAGTCCTTGGGCATCACCCGGCTGTCGAAGTCGCAGGTCTCCCGGATGGCGGCCGACCTGGACGAGCAGGTGGCGGCGTTCCGGACCCGACCGCTCGACGCCGGCCCCTACACGTTCGTCGCCGCCGACGCCCTCACGGTCAAGGTCCGCGAGGGCGGGCGGGTGGTCAACATCGCGGTGATGGTCGCGACCGGGGTCAACGCCGACGGGCACCGCGAGATCCTCGGGATCGACGTGTCCACGGCCGAGGACGGCGCGGGGTGGTTGACGTTCTTTCGTGACCTGACCGCCCGCGGCCTGACCGGGGTGAAGCTGGTGACCTCCGACGCGCACTCCGGGTTGGTCGCCGCGATCGGCGCGACCCTGCCCGGCGCGACCTGGCAACGGTGCCGCACCCACTACGCGGCGAACCTGATGTCGACCTGCCCGAAGAGCTCGTGGCCGTGGGTCAAGACGATGCTGCACAGCGTCTACGACCAGGTCGACGTCGACGCGGTCCACGCCCAGTTCGACCGGCTCCTGGACGCCGTCGCCGACAAGCTCCCCGCCGTCGCGGACCACCTCGAAGCCGCCCGGGCCGATGTCCTGGCGTTCACCGGGTTCCCCAAGGAGGTCTGACGGCAGATCTGGTCCAACAACCCCAACGAGCGCCTCAACCGCGAGATCCGCCGGCGCACCGACGTCGTGGGGATCTTCCCGGACCGCACCTCGATCATCCGCCTCGTCGGCGCCGTCCTGGCCGAGCAGCACGACGAATGGGCCGAAGGACGCCGCTACCTCGCCCTGGACGTCCTGGGCCGATCCCGGCTCACCGCCGTCCCCCAACCGCAGGAGGTGAACTCCACCCAGCTCCCGACGCTCAGCGCCTGAACCCGAAGATCACGCGGCAGCCGTCACACACCACGTCCGGGGACTTGACCGACTGGGGTGCGTCCGATGGCACATGAGATCCGGCCGTGCAGCAGGGTCGCGTAGTTGGCCAGCGTCCCGTAGGACACGTGCCCCTCGACATCGCGGGAGAGCCACAGGTTCGCGACCTCGTCGAAGGTCACGTGACGGGAGCGGACGTCGATGCCCTGCCGGTTGGCCTCGACCAGCGCGGCCAACTTGTCCTTGACCTCCTGCCGGGTCTTGCCGACGACCTTGGGCCGGCGGCGTCGGCCATCGGCAGAGACCCCGAGGTCGACTTGCCCAACCCAGCGGCGGCGGGCGGCCTCGTAGTAGATCGCGCCGTCGCCGCGCTCGCGTTGTATCCGGACCATGTGGCCCACCGCCGTTCGCGGGGTGCCTAACCAGGCACTCTCGCGGTGGGCAAAGATGGACGCCTGTGGGCGGAAATGGACACTGACCTGCGAATACGCGACTCGGAGCGGCGCTTGGAAGCGGGGGAGCGCTCGCTGGGGGTCAAGGGGTCGCAGGTTCAAATCCTGTCATCCCGACAGTGAAAGAGCAGGTCAGAGGGCCGTTCCGCTGAGGCGGGACGGCCCTTCTGGTTGTCGTGGACGTTCAGGGGAGCATGACACACGCCCCCATGCCCGCGTCCCCAGCCCGTGCACGGCCCGGCACACGTCCTCGGCGACCATGGACGCCGAGGTCCCACAGCTCAGGCGCCCTTGACTTGTGCCGTGTGCGTGAACGTGATGAGCAGCAGGCCCCCGACGACGTTGCCGAGCGTGGAGAGTCCGAGGTTCGCCCAGAGGTCCCCGTACCCGACGACACCAGAGCTCCAGATGCCGAACAGCAGGTGCAGCGCCGACACGACGACGTGGTCGAACGGTCCGAGGGCGAGGAACACCCCGACCATGTACGCGACGAGGACCCTCGCGGCGACGCTGTCGACCGCGTTGAGCAGGTAGGAGAGCAGTGCGACGAGGGCCCCCGCCAGCACCGCACGGGCGAGGGTCGCCAGGGGGCTCTTGGCCGCGACCTCCTCCGCGACACGGTCGAGCACCGCGCCGGATCCCGCCGGCAGGGCTCCCTCGACGAGCATGACCGCGAGCAGGACGGCACCGCCGACCAGGTTGAGGACGAGCACCAGGACCCACAGCCACACGAGCCGGCCCCACACCTTCCTGCCTGGCCGGCGGACCGCGGCAGCGACCGGGTCGAACAGGTTCTCGCTGAACAGCTCCGTCCTGCCGACGACGAGGAAGACGATTCCGATGCCGAACGCCAGCGCCCCGGCGAGCGAGCCGAGCTCTCGACCCAGCGCCGGCTCCACGAGTGCCGCGGCGACCCCGAGGCCGACGATGCCGAAGACGATCGTCACCCCCGCGATGAAGGCGGTCGACACCGTCTCCAGCAGCGACATGGACAGCCGGCGCTCGCCCTCCTTCTCGGCGCGCTCGTAGATCTCCTCGGGGGAGGGTGCGACGCTCATCACCTCAACGTAGCCACCGACCCACGACGTGGCGCCCCGGGGCAGCAGCTCGGACCGGTGCCGGCCCGCGAGGGAGCGAGCGGCACCGGTCCGTGAGCCGCCTCAGTCGGCGGCCGCGCGTGAGGTCAGCGGGTGTGGGCCACTCCCGGCATGCTCAGGTCGCCGGAGGCGATGTCGAGCACGTCCTCCACGCGCAGGAGCGGGTCGTGCAGGTCGGCGTTCACCCGCAGCGCGGCGGTCACGCCGTCGAACGAGAACGTCTCGGGGAACGCGACGGCGTCGAGCGGGACGTCGATCCGCACGACGGGGCCGTGCAGGTCGACGTCGTACCCGGGGCTGTCGAGGAGCAGCGGCACACCGGGCCACGTCGCGGGGACGTCGGGCTCCTCTCCCTCGGGGATGCCCCTGACCATCAGGGCGCCGTCGCCACGGCTGTCGTCCGGCACGAGGACCACCCAGTGGGCGTGCCACACGACCCCGTCGTCGTCCGTCGCGCCGTTGCCGTCCTCGTCCTGCCGGGGCGTGTCGTCGAAGTCGGGGTGGCTCGTGGCGGCGAGGGCGAGGACTCCCGACCCGTCGGCGAACCCGACCGTGGCCGGGTCGAGCGACGTCGGCCAGACGTAGGACTGGACCGCGCTCCCGGCGAAGGAACCGATGGGCTCCGGCGTCGTGGCACCGGCCGTGCCGGTGACGCGGTGGCGGAAGACGAGCCCGTCTCCCTCCCGACGGACGGACGTCTCGACGAGGTCCGCGTCGGCGGCCACGCCCTGGTCCTTGGTGGCGGAGATGCGCGCGTCTCGGCCACTCGACGCGAGGGCGGGTCCGACGGCGACACCGACCGCGGTGACGGCGACGGCGCCGATCGACAGGGTGGCGAGGACGGATCGGCGACTGGTCATGGTTTCCTCCGTTATTTGGCAGTCCTAACTAGACTGGCGACGGTGAAACTAGTTGGCAGTGCCATAGGGTGTCAACCGACGAAGGAGAGGCCCATGGACGACGGCAGGCACGAGCCCGACGGCGGTGCGCAGGACGGCCCGCCGGGGGTCCCGGTGGCGGAGACCCCGGCGGGGGATCGGTCGACGGCGCGCGGCCCGAGCGCCGCCCAGGGGGCCGCACCGGTGCCGGGGCTCCCACCCACCGACCAGCTCCTGCTGGCCCTGTCCCGGCTCGGTCAGGCCATCCGGCTCGGGGCCTGGCGCAACGCCGGCCCGCACGGTCTCACCCCGCTGCAGGCCGACATCGTGACGTTCCTGGGCGGCGACGACCGGCCGCGACGTCAGACCGACGTCGTGCGGGCGCTGGCCTCGACCGCGCCCACGGTGAGCGACGCGGTCCGTGCCCTCGCCGCCAAGGACCTGCTCACCCGAGGCCGCGACGCGGACGACGCCCGGGCGGTGTCGCTGCGCCTCACCGATGCTGGGCGGACCGAGTACCGGCGCCTCGTGCAGGTCCCGGTCGAGCTGGCCGAGGCGACCGGCGTCCTGGGGGCCGAGGACCGCGGCGCGGTCCTCCGGTCGGCGGTCGCCATGATGGGTGTCCTGCAGGAGCGCAGGGCCATCCCCGTGTCGCGCATGTGCCCCACCTGCCGGTTCTTCCGCCCCGACGCGCACGACGGCGAGCTGCGGCACCACTGCGCATTCGTGGACGCGGCGTTCGCCGACGCGGAGCTCCGGGTGGACTGCCCCGACCACGCCACCCCCGACTGACCGTCGGATGCCGCCCGACCTCCGGCCGGTGCGGGACGTGGGCCGCCCTCACGCGCCGAGCAGGTCGGGGCACGCCGTCCGCAGACGGTGCAGCACGCCGTCGGGCGCGAGGAAGGTGGGGTCCGTCCGGTAGACCTCGGCCAACGCCTCGGCGAGGTCCAGCTGGTCGGCGGCACGGCGGACCGTCGTGGCGGGGATCGGGGCGTCGACGCCCGGGTGTCCGGCCCAGTCCCGACGAGCGGGGTCGAGGATCCCGTAGCGGATGCTGGAGTCGACCTGCCGGCTGCACCGGCACGGGTTCTCGGCGCGGACGAGCCCGCACCGGCCGGCGATGATCCCGCGCATCGTGCGGCGTGCGCGTGCGAGCCGCTGCCGGTAGGCGGCCGGGCTGATCTCCAGCGCTTCCGCGCCCTCGGTGTCCGGCAGCCCGACGAGGTCCCCGAGGAGGTAGGTGATCCGCAGGTCCCGGCTCAGGCACAGGAGCATCCCGTAGGTGCACGCGATCCGGACCTCCCCGCACAGCGCCTCGTACTCGGCCTGGTCGGCCACGTCGGGCTCCTCGGACGCCATGTTGCGGTCGATCCACTCAGCGAAGGCCTGCGGTCCGCGGACGCTGTCCTCGACCGCTCGGCGGCGCGTGGCGAGCAGGTGACGCGACGCGATCGTGTAGACCCACGTGGTCACCTTCGCGCGGCCCTCGTACGCGCTGAGGTGCGTGACCACCTTGAGCAGGATCTCCTGCGTGACGTCCTCCGCGTCCTCCCGCGAGGAGAAGAACCGCAGCGCGAGCCGGTAGACGACGTGCTGCAGGTGCCGGCAGAGCTCGGTCATCGCGTCCACGTCCCCGTCGACCGCCTGCGCGAGCAGGGCGCGCAGGCGGTCGTCCGACGGCGTCGAGTGGTCAGGCACGGACGGGCTCCTGCGCCGTCGTGCTCACGTGCGAGCCGGCCACGACCTCGCCGTGCTCCATGCCCACGACCTCCTCGATGAGCTCGAAGACGGCCGCGCACGCCGGCAGGCCCATGACGTCCTGCTGGGCGGCGAGGGCCGAGGCGAGGTCGGTCCACTCGACGACGTCGAGCCAGGTGCGCTCGTCGAGCCGGACCAGGCGCAGGCCGACGAAGCCGGGCACGTCGCGCAGGGCCGCCGCCATGGCGGGGCGCCGCGCGAGCATCTCGTCGGCGTCGTCGGGTCGGACGGTGAAGCGGGCGAGCTCGATGGCGGTCATGTCGTGTCCTCTCGGTGGGGGACGGGTCCGGATGACCCGTCCACCGAGATGAGTGCGTCACCGGCCGCCGACTGTGACATCGCCGCCGAGCGGAAGAACGCGTCGGCGTCGTCGTCGGCCGGGAAGACGAGCTCCACGCGCAGCTCGTCGAGCGTCACGTCGCGCGCCGAGCCGAAGCGCGCGACCACGCTCAGCGTGCGCACCACGGTGTCGCCGAACCGGAAGTGCGGGCACAGCACGAGCTCGTCGGATGCCTCGTCGGGCGCCTCGTCGCCGTCGCACGCGGCGCGGGCGTGCGCGAGGAGCTCACGCAGGCGGGTGTCTCCCGGGTGCCGCTGGAGCTCCGCCTCGAGACGTCGTACGCCGGCGGGGGCGAGTGCCGACCAGTTGTCGAGCAGCGGCTGCCACGTGCCGCCGTACACGAGGCGGACGAGGTTGCGCTCGCCGCCGACGAGAAGGCGACGTGCCGCGGCGTTGGCGTCCACGACGTCCCAGCGCCCGTCGACGACGAACGCGGGGAAGGGCTCGTGCTGCGCCAGGAGCCGGTCGATCGCGTCGCGGAACGGCGCCAGCTCGGCGGTGCCGAGGTCGGAGCGCGGGAACGCGGGGGCGAACCCGGCTGTCATGAGCAGGTCGTTGCGCGCGCGCAGCGGCAGGTCGAGCGCCGCTGCGAGGCGCAGGACCATCGTCCGGGTCGGTCGGGAGCGGCCCGTCTCGAGGAAGGACAGGTGGCGTGACGTCGTCGCGGCTGCGGTCGCGAGCTGGAGCTGGCTCAGGCGGCGGTGACCGCGCCACTCGCGCAGGCTCACCGAGAACGGGGCGACGTCGACCTGAGCCATGGGTGCAGTGTCCCGGCCCGCGAGGAGCCTCCGCCATTCCCTGCCGGGGAATCGACGCGCCGCGCGACGCGCCGCTTCGCTGACCTCGCCAGCAGATGCCAGAGGGAGGACGGCGCCATGAGGATCACACGCACCCGGCAGATCGACGCACCGGCCGACGCGGTGTGGCGCGTCGTCGGTCCGGGGTTCGCCGACGTCGGCGCGTGGGCGAGCGAGGTGGTCCGCTCGGCGGCCGTGCAGTCGGTGGGGCGTCCGGACGCCGTTCCTCGGGGCGCGCCCTGCGCCGGACGGGCGTGCTCGGTGACCACGCCCGGGTTCGACGGGGTCCGTGAGGAGCTCCTCGACTACGACGACGAGCGGATGTCCCTGACGTACCGCGCCGGTGGCGGGACGCCCGGCGTCGTCCGCGAGGCCCGCTCCACCTGGTCCGTGACGCGCCTCGGGCCCGACCGGTGCCTGGCGTCGATGACCACGCAGGTCGAGCTCGCGGGGGCCGGTCGCCTCGCCGGGCCGGTCCTCGCGTACCTGACCCACCGCCTCGGCCGGCGGACGCTCGCCGACCTGGACCACCACGTCACGACGGGGCGGCCCTCGCCCCGCAAGCGGCGCGCGGGACGGCGCCGCGGGACGGGGCCGCTGGGCCGGGTGGTGCGTGCCAACGCCGCCCTGCTCGTGCTCCTCGGTCGCAGCCCGATCACCGCGCGGACGGCCCGCGCGCTCGCCGCTCTCGACACCGGCTGGGTCGTGGCGAGCGGCGCCCTGCTCGCCGCCGCGGGCCGGCGGTTCTCGACGGGTGGGTGGGCCGCCGTCGTCGTGACGTCGTCGGTCGTCGCGACGTTCGGGGCGCTCCAGTGGTGGCACTCGCGTGCGGGCGGCGTGGTCACCGACCGATCAGCAACCCCCAACTAGTCTGGTGCTCATGGAACGACGTGCGGTCCGGCGCCCGCAGCGACCGCGCGAGACGACGGTGCGCAAGCGTGAGGAGATCCTGCGCGCGGCGACGGCGACGTTCGGCAACCGTGGTTACAAGAACGGGTCCCTCGCCGAGATCGCGGACCAGGTGGGCATCACCCACACCGGGGTGCTCCACCACTTCGGGTCGAAGGACCAGCTCCTGCTGGAGGTCCTCGCGTTCCGCGACCGCACGGACGTCGAGCAGCTGGAGGACGCGCACGTGCCGGGTGGCCTCGAGCTCTTCCGGCACCTCGTCGCGACCGCGCGACGCAACGCCGGTCGACCCGGCCTCGTGCAGACCTACACCGTGCTGTCGGCCGAGGCCGTCACCGACGGCCACCCCGGGAAGGACTACTTCCGCGAGCGCTACACGACCCTGCGTGGCCTGGTCGCGGACGCGCTGCGCGAGGTGTGCGCGGACGACGACCCGCCGCCGGACCGGGACGTCGACGCCGCCGCGGCCGCGGTCCTCGCCGTGATGGACGGCCTCCAGGTGCAGTGGCTCCTCGAGCCCGGGCGCGTCGACCTGCCCCACGCTTCGGCGTTCGCGATCGAGGCGATCCTCTCGGCCGCCGTGCACGGACGGCGGCGCGCGTCGCTCCTGGACCCCTGACGGCGAGGGGCCGCCGGGCTCAGCCGCCGAACTCGGCCCAGACCACCTTCTCGGCCGCGGTCCGGTACCACCCCACGTCCACGGCGAGCCGGCGCGCCACCTGGAGCCCGAACCCGCCGGCGCCGGGCGCGCGCGTCCCCGCGACCCGTGGCTCGGTCGAGGTGTCGTTGTCGGTGACGGCGAGCAGGAAGTCGTGGCCGTCCTGGCGCAGCTCGACCGTGGTGGGCGGCCGGCCGTGCTCGATGGCGTTCGTCGCGAGCTCCGACGCGACGAGCACCATGCGTTCGGCGACGGGCATCAGGGGGCGCTCGGCGTCCTCGCGCGCACGCTCGTTGATCTCGTGCCGGAGGCCCGCGCGGAAGTCGCGCAGCTCGGCGGACGAGTCGAGGACCCAGCGTCGCACGAGCGCGTAGCGCTCGGGCGGGCGCGCCGTCGGCAGGCCGGCATCCTCCTCGATCGAGGACGACTGGAGCTCGGCCGGCTGGTTCATGGTCATGACGGTACGTCCCGTGCCGTTCCTCAGCATGCTGAACGGGGGAGGGGCCGGGCGTCACGGGTCGCCGGGCGCGCACAGCCGTGTCGCACGCTGGGGCCATGACGGACGACGCACCGCTCCAGCCGCTCCCGGACCCTTGGGCGTCGGAGATGATCGACCGCCTCCAGGCACGGACGGGCCGCGGGGCCCGACGCCGACTGCGTCGCGGGGCGGGCCCTGCTCGAGGTGCCCGCCCCGCGACGCCCGTCACTCCTCCCGGGCGGCGCGGCGCGGCTCGCCGGGCGCCGCGCGGTCCGGCTCGCCGCCGCCGTGGTGGTCGGCGTGCCGGTGGTGCGGGTGGTGCTCGCCGTGCAGCGCGTCGTCCTCGATCTCGCCCGACGCGTGCGCCGCGACCAGCTGCGTGCGCCCGGGGTAGCGGACGTCCTCGACGAGCTGCTGCATAAGCGGCGTCGGCTTCTCGGTCACCTGCGAGACGAGGATCGTCACGACGAAGTTGATGATCATGCCGACGGTCCCGAAGCCCGTCTCGGCGATCCCGAGGATGCCCGCGCTGTTGCCGTAGATGTCGATGGTCCACAGCTGGTACGCGAGCGTCGTGACGAGGCCCGCGAGCATGCCCGCCGTCGCGCCCGCCGCGGTGCAGCGCTTCCAGAAGATGCCGAGCACGAGCACGGGGAAGAAGCTCGCCGCGGCGAGCCCGAAGGCGAGCGCCACGACCTGCGCGACGAAGCCCGGCGGGTTGATGCCCAGGTAGCCGGCCAGCACGATCGCACCGGCCATCGCGATCCGGCCGACGCCGAGCTGCCGCGCCTCGGTGGCACGCGGGTTGATGCGCTTGAAGTACACGTCGTTCGCGACCGATGACGAGATGACCAGCAGGAGGCCCGACGCGGTCGACAGCGCGGCGGCGAGTCCGCCCGCCGCGACGAGGCCGACGATCGGCGCGGGCAGGCCCGCGATCTCGGGCGTCGCGAGGACGACGATGTCGTTGTTGATGACGAGCTCGCTGCTCCCCGCCGCGCCGATGTCGATGACGCCGTCGCCGTTCGCGTCGTCGTGCGCGATGAGGCCGACCTCGCTCCACGACGTGTACCAGGACGGGACGTCGGCGACGGGAGTGCCCGAGAGCTGCTGAAGCACGTTGAGCTTGGAGAACGCGCCGATCGCGGGCGCCGTCGTGTACAGCAGGGAGATGAAGAACAGCGCCCAGAGCGCCGAGTAGCGCGCCGCGCGCACGTTGCGTGCGGTGTAGAACCGCACGATGACGTGGGGGAGACCCGCGGTGCCGAACATGAGCGCGCCCGTGATGAGCACCATGTTGAGCATGTTCGTCTGCGTGAACGCCTCGGTGTAGGCCGCGATGCCGAGGTCCTCCTGGAGCCCGTTCAGCTCGGCGAGGATCTGGCCGAAGCTGACCTGCGGCACCGGGATCCCGGTGAGCTGGAGCGAGATCGCGACCGCCGGGATGAGGTACGCGACGATCAGCACGCTGTACTGCGCGACCTGCGTCCAGGTGATGCCCTTCATCCCGCCGAGCACCGCGTAGAAGAACACGATGACCATGCCGATCAGGACGCCCGTCGTGGTGCCGACGCCGAGGAAGCGCTGGAAGACGACGCCGACGCCGGACATCTGGCCGGCGACGTAGACGAACGACACCGTGATCGCGCACACGACCGCGACGAGCCGCGCCGTCTCGGAGTACCGGTCGCCCACGAAGTCCGGCACGGTGTACTTGCCGAACTTGCGCAGGTAGGGCGCGAGCAGGAGCGCGAGCAGCACGTACCCGCCGGTCCAGCCCATGAGGTAGACCGACCCGGCGTACCCGTTCTGCCCGAACGCGATCAGGCCCGCCATCGAGATGAACGACGCCGCGCTCATCCAGTCCGCGGCGATCGCGGCGCCGTTCGCGGGCGCGGGGATGCCGCCGCCGGCCACGTAGAAGCCGGACGTCGTGCTGACGCGGCTCCGGTACGCGATCCAGATGTAGAGCGAGAACGTCACGCCGACGAAGACGAGGGTCCACAGCTGCACCGGGCTCACGAGTGGTGCACCTCCTCCTCGTACTCGGTGATCCCGAACTCGGCGTCGAGCCGGTCCATGCGCCACACGTAGACGGCGATGAGCACGACGAACGTGATGATCGAGCCCTGCTGGGCGAACCAGAAGCCGAGCGGCACGTCGAGGAACGAGACGGTGTTGAGCACGTCGACGAGGACGATCCCGGCCCCGAACGAGACGAGCGCCCAGATCGTCAGGAGCACGGCCATGAGCCTGAGGTTGCGGCGCCAGTAGGCGCGGCGCTGGACAGCGTCCATCCACCCCTCCCCCGGGGGTCGGTGGCTCTCCGCCCCGTCGCGGAGGGCCGAAGCGGACATGCAAGCAGCCGGGCCGGATGTGGTCAAGATCACAGTCCAGGCGGTGAACAAATCGGCTCGGGTCGTTGAGCCGGCCCGCTCGTGCCCTGGTCGCGTGGCGGTCGACGTGCCTAGAGTCACCCCCCATGACGCCGAGGACGCCGAGGCCGGCCGGTCGCCGCCGACCCGCGGGGCAGGCGCGGCTCCTCGGCGCGGCGGCGATGCTCGTGGTGGGTGCGCTTCTCCCGTGGCTCATGACCGCCGCCGGGCCCGTGGCGGGGATGCGCGGGCCGGGGGTGTGGACGCTCTACGCCGGGGTGCTCGCCCTCGCCGGTGGACTCGTGCCGCACCGCCGGGTCGCCGCGGTCCACGGCGCGGTCGTGGGCGCCGTGGGCGTCGGCCTCCCGCTGTGGCAGGTCGTCCACGTCCTCGGCCTCGTCGGCACCGCCGGCTGGGCGCCCGGGCCGGGGCTCGTCATGACGGCGGGCGGGGGCGTGCTGGCGCTGGCGGCCGCCGCCGCGCTGTGGCGCACCCCGGCCGTGACCGCCTGAGCGCTGGGCGGGTGCCCGCGCGGCGTCCGGTCTACCGTGACGGCGTCGGCGGACGGAGGTGCGTGTGCGCGTCGAGGTGCTCGAGGAGCGCGGCCTGCGTTTCACGGACGGCGTCCCGGTCCGGGCGGCGTCGGCGGTCGCGCGCCTGGGGGACGGCTGGCTCGTCGCGCAGGACGACGCCACGTTCGCGGCCTGGGTCCTGCCGCACGCGGTCGAACGCGTCCGCGTCCTGCCCCCGGTCCACGGGCTCGACACCTTCGAGGAGTCGCTCGGCACCAAGCGGCTGAAGCCGGACCTCGAGGCGGCACTCGGCTGCGAGGTCGACGGGCGTGACGGCGTGCTGCTCCTCGGGTCCGGCTCGTCGGACGCGCGCACGCGGGGCGCCGTCGTCGACGCGTCGGGGCGTGCGGTCGTGGCCGAGCTCGCGACGCTCTACGACCGTGTGGCCGACCTGCTGCGGCTCGACCGGGAGCTCCTCAACCTCGAGGGCGCGTGCCGTGTCGGCGACGTCGTGCGCTGGTTCCACCGCGGGGTGCCCGGGGCGGGCGACCCGACCCGCAGCGTCGACGTCGACGCGCGAGGCCTCGCCGCGGCCGTGCTGGGGCGGACGGACCCGGCCGGGGTCGGGCTCGGCTCGCCGCGGCGCTACGACCTCGGCGAGGTCGACGGGGTGGGGCTCGCCGTGACGGACGCCGTCCGCGTCGGCGACCAGGTCGTGGTGAGCGTCGCGGCCGAGGACACCGACGACCCGCGGCACGACGGGCCAGTCGTGGGGGCCGCGCTCGTGGTGCTCGAGGATGACCGGGTCGTGGCGAGCGCGCCGCTGCCGCACGTGCGCGGCCACGTGCCGAAGGTCGAGGGTCTCGCGCCGGTCGCGGTCACGCGGGCGTCCCTCACGCTGCTCGCGACGGTCGACGACGACGACCCGGACGCAGCGTCGGCCGCGCTCGTCCTGCGCCTCGTGCGCTGACCGCGTCCATGCGTGCACCCCGCGGGCCCGCCGTCGGGCCGTCGCCGCTCCCGCCGCGCTGCCCCCGCCGCACGCTGACGGCCCGTCAGCGAGCCCGCCGGAGGACCTCCTCCGCGTGGCGGAGCACCGGCCCGTCGACCATCCGGCCGTCGTGGCGGAACACGCCGCCGTGCTCCGCGCCGTGCGAGCGCGCCGCCTCGAGCACGTCGCGGGCCCACACCACCTCGGCGTCGTCGGGACGGTAGGCGCGCCGGACGACGGCGACCTGGGACGGGTGGATGCACGCGGTCGCGGTGAACCCGGACGCGACGGCGTCCCGCACCTCGGCCTCGAGCCCGTCGACGTCGTCGACGTCGAGGTGGACCGCGTCCACCGCCGCGCGCCCGTGCGCCCGGGCCGCGAGGAGGACAACCGAGCGCGCGTGGCGCGCGACGTCGCGGTACCGCCCGTCGGGCGTCCTGCTCGAGGTCCCGCCGAGGGACGCCACGAGGTCCTCGGCGCCCCACATGAGGGCCACGACGCCGTCGGCGGCGGCGACCGACGACGCGGCGAGCACGCCTGCCGCGGTCTCCACCAGCGCGCAGACCCGCGCGTCGGGCAGCACCTCGAGCACCGCCGCGACGTCCCGCGGTCCCGAGCACTTGGGCACCATGACGGTGCGGTACGACGTCGCGGCGAGCGCGGCGAGGTCCAGCGCACGGTCCGGCTCGGTCGCGTTGACCCGGACCACGGTCCGGCCTGGGTCGAGCCCGCTCGCGGCGACGGCCTCGCGGGCCGCAGCCTTGCTGTCGGGTGCGACCGCGTCCTCGAGGTCGAGGACGACGGTGTCGGACCGGTCCGCGGCCTTGGCGAAGCGGTCCGGCCGGTCGCCCGGGCAGAAGAGCAGCGCCGGACCGGGCAGCGCCGGACCGGGCACGGCGGGGCCCGGCGGCGCCCCGGGCTCGGTCACGGCGCGTCCCGGCAGCGCACGAGGACCGTCCGGGTCGCGGTCGCCACGACCGTGCCGTCCTGGTTGCGCCCGGTGTGCTCGAGCGAGACGACGCCCTCGCCGGGACGCGACGCGGAGAGACGCTTCGCCGCCACGACGGTCTCGGAGTACAGGGTGTCGCCGTGGAACAGCGGGTGCGGGAAGGCCACCTCGCCGAAGCCGAGGTTCGCGACGATCGTGCCCTGCGTGAGCTGGCCGACGGACTGCCCGACCATCGTCGCGAGCGTGAGCATCGAGTTGACGAGGCGCTGGCCCCACGACTGGTCCGCCGCCCAGGCCGCGTCGAGGTGCAGGGCCTGGGTGTTCATCGTCAGCGTCGTGAACAGGACGTTGTCCGCCTCGGTGAGGGTGCGCCCGGGGCGGTGGAGGTACCGCGTCCCGGGCTCGAGCTCCTCGTACCAGAGCCCCCGCTGCTCGACGTCCTTCACGCGACCCCCTCCGCGAAGCCCAGCTCACGGGCGATGATCATCAGCTGGACCTCGGTCGTGCCCTCGCCGACCTCGAGCACCTTCGCGTCGCGGTAGTGCCGGGCCACGGGGTTCTCGTTGAGGAAGCCGTACCCGCCGAAGATCTGCGACGCGTCGCGCGCGTTGGCCATCGCGGCCTCGCTCGAGACGAGCTTCGCGATGCTCGCGTCCATCTTGAACGGCACTCCCGCGACGATCTTGTGGGCGGCCTCGTAGGTCGCGAGCCGGGCGGCGTGCACCCGGGCCTGCATCCGGGCGAGGGTGAAGCCGATGTGCTGGTTGGTCCCGATCGGCCGGCCGAAGACGTGACGTCCGTGCGCCCACCGCATCGCCTCCTCGAGGCAGCCCTGCGCCGCGCCGGTGCACAGGGCCGCGAACGCGACGCGGCCCTCGTCGAGGTAGGTGAGGAAGTCCGCGTAGCCGCGGCCGCGCTCGCCGAGCAGGTTCTCCTCGGGCACCCGCACGCCGTCGAACTCGAGCGGGTGCGTGTCCGAGGTGTGCCAGCCGACCTTGTCGTAGCTGGGGCCGACGGTGAAGCCCGGGGTGCCCGACGGCACGATGATCGCGCTGAGCTCCTTCTTCACGGTGCCGTCGGGGCGGCGGCTCTCACCCGTGACGGCGGTGACCGTGACGAGGCTCGTGATCGCCGACCCGGAGTTGGTGATGAACTGCTTGGACCCGTCGACGACCCACTCGCCGTCCTCGAGGCGCGCGGTCGTCCGGGTGCTGCCCGCGTCCGAGCCGGCACCGGCCTCGGTGAGCGCGAACCCGGCGAGCGCCTCGCCGCGTGCGAGCGCGGGCAGCCACTCCTTCTTCTGCGCCTCGGTCCCGCGTCGGAAGATCGGCATGGCGCCGAGCCCGACGCCCGCCTCGAGCGTCACGGCGATGGACTGGTCCGCCCGCGCGAGCTGCTCGACGGCGAGGCACAGCGACACGTAGTCCTTGCCCTGACCGCCGTACTCCTCGGGGAAGGGCAGGCCGAAGAGGCCCATCTCGCCCATCGTCGCGATGATGTCGTAGGGCAGCTCGCGTCGCGTGTCGTACTCGTAGGCCGCGGGGGCGACGACCTCGTCGGCGAACTCCCTCACCTGGTCGCGGAGTCGGCGCTGCTCGTCGGTGAGCTGGTCGATCATGCGGGTGTCCTCTCGTGGGCCTCGGCGGTGACGGTGGCCACCACCTGGTCGAGCGCCACCCGGTCGGCCGGTCTGACCGTGAGAGTGACGACGCCGTCGGACGGGGCGAGGACCCGGTGCTCCATCTTCATGGCCTCGACCGTCAGGAGTGCCTGCCCGGTGCGCACGACGTCGCCGTCGGTGACGTCGACCGCGACGACCGTGCCGGGCATGGGGGAGCGGGCCTCGGGGACGCCGGGCCCGTCGTCGGCACGGTCGCGCACCCGGCGCTCGTCGAGCGGGCCCGCCACGGTCAGCGCGTGCGTGGCGCCGTCGAGCGCGACCCACGCGGTCGAGCCGTCGAGCGCGACGTGCACCGGACGGGTCACGCCCCCCAGGGTGAGCCCGCCCCGCGTGCCGTCGAGGTGCAGCGACGCGGGCACCGGGTCGCCGTCGCCGATCGCGACCTCGGCCGCCCCGGCCGTGCCGGAGACGCGCACGGACGTGCGGTGGTCGGGCCCGGACGCGACCGCGAGGGTGCGCGCCGCCCGGCCGCCCGGGCGCCAGCCGTCGCACCGCCACGGGTCGTGCGGCGCCGACGCCGCGCACGTGAGCAGCGCCGCGGCCGCGAGGTGCGCGTCGGTGGGCGGCGCGAGCTCGAGGCCGTCGAGGCGCCGCTCGACGAGCCCGGTGTCGAGGCGTCCCGCGCGCACGTCGCCGTCGCCCACGAGCACGCGCAGGACCTCGAGGTTGGTGCGGACACCGAGGACCGTGGTCGCGGCGAGCGCGGCGTCGAGCCGGTCCAGGGCCTGGGCGCGGTCCGCGCCCCACGCGACGACCTTGGCGAGCATCGGGTCGTAGTGCGCGCCGACGACGAGGCCCGCGCGCAGCCCGCTGTCGACCCGGACGCCGTCGCCCGCCGCCTCGGCGAGCGCCAGCACCGTCCCGGTCGTCGGCAGGAACCCGCGTGCCGGGTCCTCCGCGTACAGCCGGGCCTCGACCGCGTGGCCGACCAGGCGCACGTCGCCCTGTGCGACCGGGACGGGCCGGCCGGCCGCGACCACGAGCTGGCACTCGACGAGGTCCACGCCCGTGACGAGCTCGGTGACCGGGTGCTCGACCTGGAGCCGCGTGTTCATCTCCATGAACCACGCCTGCGTCGGGTCGTCGTCCGCGACGAGCAGCTCGACGGTGCCCGCGCCCACGTAGCCGACGCTGCGCGCGACGGTGCACGCGAGCTCGCCGAGGCGCTCGCGGTCCTCGGGCCCCAGGAGAGGCGACGGGGCCTCCTCGACGACCTTCTGATGGCGCCGCTGGAGCGAGCACTCGCGCTCGCCGAGGTGCACGACGGTGCCGTGCACGTCGCCGAGGACCTGGATCTCGACGTGGCGGGGACGCTCGACGAACCGTTCCAGCAGCAGGTCGTCGTCGCCGAACGCCGCGCGGGCGACGCGTCGCGCGGCGACGAGTGCGGCCGGCAGGTCCGCGGGGTCCCGCACGACCTCCATGCCCTTGCCGCCCCCACCCGCCGAGGGCTTGACGAGCAGCGGGAAGCCGACCGCTGTCGCCGCCTCGACGAGCTCGTCGTCCGTCATCCCTTGCCGCTGGGTGCCCGGGAGCACCGGGACGCCGGCGGTGGCGACGTGCGTGCGGGCGCGGATCTTGTCGCCCATGACCTCGAGCGCGCGGAGCCCGGGGCCGACGAGCACCACGCCGGCCCGCTCGCACGCGAGCGCGAGCGCGGGGCTCTCGGCGAGGAACCCGTAGCCGGGGTGCACCGCGTCGGCGCCCGTCCGCAGCGCGGCGTCGACGACGGCGTCGACGTCCAGGTAGCTGTGCTCGGCCGCTGCCGGCCCGATGCGCACCGCGACGTCGGCCGCCCGGACGTGCGGCGCGTCGGCGTCGGCGTCGCTGTGGACGGCGACCGAGCGGATGCCCAGGCGCCGCAGCGTCCTGATGACGCGGCACGCGATCTCGCCGCGGTTCGCGACCAGGACCGTGCCGAACAGGGGTGCTGTCGTCATCGCGCTCACATCCGGAACAGGCCGAGGCGGGGCTCGGGCAGGGGCACGCGCGAGCAGACGTCGAGCGCCATGCCCAGGACCCGGCGCGTGTCGAGCGGGTCGATCACGCCGTCGTCCCACAGCCGGGCGGTGGACCAGTAGGGGCTGCCCTGCGTCTCGTACTGCGCGCGGATCGGCGCGGTGAACCGCTCCTCGTCGGCGTCGGTCCACTCCTCACCGCGTCCCTCGGCCTGCTCGCGGCGGATCGTGGCCAGGACCGACGCCGCCTGCGGGCCGCCCATCACGGAGATCCGGGCCTGCGGCCACATCCACAGGAAGCGGGGGGAGTAGGCACGCCCGCACATCGAGTAGTTGCCCGCACCGAACGACCCCCCGATCACCACGGTGAGCTTCGGCACACGCGTCGTCGCGACGGCCGTGACCATCTTGGCGCCGTGCTTGGCGATGCCGCCCGCCTCGTAGTCGCGGCCGACCATGAAGCCCGAGATGTTCTGCAGGAACACCAGCGGGATCCCGCGCTGGTCGCACAGCTCGACGAAGTGCGCTCCCTTGAGCGCGGACTCGGAGAAGAGGACGCCGTTGTTCGCGACGACGCCGACGCGGTGGCCGTGGATGCGCGCGAACGCCGTGACGAGCGTCGGGCCGTACTCGCGCTTGAACTCGTGCAGCTCGCTGCCGTCGACGACACGCCGGATCACCTCGCGCACGTCGTACGGGGTCTGCAGGTCGACCGGGACGACGCCGTACAGGTCCTCGGCGGGCAGGGCCGGCTCGCGCGGCTCGGCGACGTCCCACACCGGGGCGGACGGACGCGGGAGCGTCGCGACGACGTCGCGCACGATGCGCAGCGCGTCCACGTCGTCGTCGGCGAGGTGGTCGGTGACGCCCGACGTGCGCGTGTGCAGCTCGCCGCCGCCGAGCTCCTCGGCCGTGACGACCTCACCCGTCGCGGCTCGCACGAGCGGGGGACCGCCGAGGAAGATCGTCCCCTGGTCGCGCACGATCACCGTCTCGTCGCTCATGGCCGGCACGTACGCCCCACCCGCGGTGCACGAGCCCATGACGCACGCGACCTGCGGGACGCCCGCGGCCGACATGCGGGCCTGGTTGTAGAAGATGCGGCCGAAGTGCTCCCGGTCGGGGAAGACCTCGTCCTGCATCGGCAGGTAGGCCCCGCCGGAGTCGACGAGGTAGACGCACGGCAGCCGGTTCTCGAGCGCGACCTCCTGGGCCCGCAGGTGCTTCTTCACCGTCATCGGGTAGTACGTGCCGCCCTTGACGGTCGCGTCGTTCGCGATGACGAGGACGTGACGGCCGTGCACGAGGCCGATGCCGGCGACGACGCCCGCCCCGGGCGCCTCGTCGTCGTACATGCCGGTCGCGGCCAGCGGCGCGAGCTCGAGGAACGGGCTGCCCGGGTCCAGGAGCGCGTCGACGCGGTCCCGCGGCAGGAGCTTGCCGCGCGCGACGTGCCGCGCACGGGACGCCTCGGGCCCGCCGAGCGCCGCGGTGCGCAGGCGCGCGCGGAGGTCCTCGACGAGCGCGCGCTGGGCGTCGGCGGTGCTGCGGTAGGTCGGGTCGGCAGGGTCCGCCGTCGTGGCCAGGAGGGTCACCGTTGACGCCTTCCGGGGTCGGTCGTGCGAGCACGATCTGAGTTAACGACTGCTAACTGAAAGGACGCTAGTGTGCGACGAGCGCCGTGTCCACGCGACGCACCCGCGCACGACGACGACCGACAGGTCGCCCGGGGAGGAGACGCACCCGTGCCCGACGCCGTCCGCGAGCGCCCGACCGCGCGCAGCCGCGCGAAGGACGACCGCCGCACCGCGCTGCTCGCGGCGGCGGCCCGGCTGTTCGCTCTACGCGGCTTCGACGGCGTCTCGATCGAGGACCTCGGCGCCGCCGCCGGCGTCAGCGGGCCCGCGGTGTACCGGCACTTCGCGAGCAAGCAGGCCGTTCTCGCGGCGCTGCTCGTCGAGGCGAGCGCGCGGCTGCACGAGGGAGGGCTCGCCGTCGTCGCGGACGCTGACGGCGACCAGGACGCGCTGCGCTCGCTCGTGCGCTTCCACGTCGACTTCGCGCTCGGCCGGCCCGACGTCATCCGCGTGCAGGACCGCGACCTCGAGTCGCTCGCCGACGACGAGCGGCGCACCGTCCGGGCGCTCCAACGCGCGTACGTCGAGCTGTGGGTGGGTGTCCTGGCGCGGCTGACGCCCGACGCCGACCCGGCGCGCCTGCGGGTCCGCGCGCACGCGACCTTCGGCCTGCTCAACTCCACGCCGCACAGCGCGGCGGGCGTCCCGGCCGCGGCCGTCCGGCCCCTGCTGGAGAGCATGGCGCTCGCGGCGCTCGGCCACGGCGGCCCGTCCGGCGGCTGATCCCGCCGGACGGGACCGCCGGTGGGCACGCGGGTGGGCCCGCGGGCCGGATGGAGGGAGGCCGGCGGGCCGGTCGGGCCCGTGCGACCCGACCGACCCACCCCGTCCTCAGACGAGCGCGAGCGTCGCACCCGGTGACGCGAGCACCGCGCCCACGTCCGCGAGGTACCGGGATGCCTGCTCGCCGTCGACCAGCCGGTGGTCGAAGGAGACGCTCAGCGTCATGACGCTGCGCAGCGCGATCCCGCCCTCGTGCTCCCACGGACGGCGGCGCACCGCACCGGTCGCGAGGATCGAGGCCTCACCCGGCACGAGGATCGGGGTCCCGGCGTCGACGCCGAAGACGCCGATGTTGGTGACCGTCGTCGTCCCGCCCACGAGCGCCCTCGGCTCGGTCGTCCCCTCCCGCGCTGCGGACGTCAGGTCGGCGAGCGCCGAGGCGAGCGCGAGCAGGTCCATCGCGTCGGCGTCGTGCACGACGGGCACGAGCAGCCCACGCGGCGTGGCGGCCGCGACGCCGAGGTGCACGTAGTCCCGCTCGACGACCTCGCCGGCCTCCTCGTCCCACCGC
This sequence comes from Cellulomonas carbonis, assembly GCF_014636275.1. Lineage (GTDB taxonomy): Bacteria > Actinomycetota > Actinomycetes > Actinomycetales > Cellulomonadaceae > Actinotalea > Actinotalea carbonis. Next base: position 479,949 of record NZ_BMEB01000001.1, on the reverse strand, counting down.
GCGTTGAGCGACGGGGTGCGACGCAGCGCGACGAGGACCGCCTTCGCGACGAGCGTCAGCAGGGTCACCCGGGTGCCCGAGAAGCGACGGTCCTGCCGCAGGCGCTCGAGGAGCTCGAGGCTCGGCGTGACGTCGACCGTGAGGAACTCGGTCGCGTGCGGCGCAGTGAACGCGCTCGCGACCATCGCCTCGGCCGTCCGCCGCCGCACACCCGTGACCGGGATGCGCCGTTCGCGCGCCGCTGGCTGCACGGGCGCGGTGTCACCGACGGCGTCGGTCCCTCCGGGCGTGCTGCGCCCCGCCCACGCGACGACGTCGTCGCGCGTGACGAGGCCGTCCGGACCGGAGCCCGGGACGGACGCCAGGTCGACCCCCAGGTCGTGCGCGAGCCGACGCACGGGCGGGTGGCACCGCGGGCGGCCCCCGCCGCCTGGTCGCGCGGGCGCCGGGACGGCCGGCGCCGTGGCGTGCTCGGCGACCCACCGCGCGCTCCGCGGACGGCGACGCGGACGGCCCGCGGTCTCGACCGCGGGTCCGTAGCCGACGAGGACCGAGGTCCGGGCGGCCGGTGCTGGCCGGTCGGCGCCGTCGGCGGGCTCGGCTCTCCCGACCTGTCCCGCCCCGTCGGCGCTCTCCGCCCGTGCCGCACCGTCCGCGGCCGTCGTCGCACCGTCGACACCGACCGCCACCGCGCCGTCGGGGTCCTCGACGCGAGCCGGCTCCGCGACGTCGACCGCGAGGATCGGGGCCCCCACGGGGACGACGGCCCCCTCCTCGACCTCGAGGCGCGCGACGACCCCGGCGAACGGGGAGGGCACGGACACGAGGGCCTTCGCCGTCTCGACCTCGGCGACCACCTGGTTGAGCTCCACGCGGTCGCCCACCGCGACGTGCCACGTGACGAGCTCGGACTCCGTCAGCCCCTCGCCGAGGTCCGGCATGGTGAACGCGCGGATCACGAGGCCACCCCCGCCCCGGCGGCGAGGCCGAGCCGCGAGTGCGGACGGCCCATGACGCGGTCGACCGCGTCGAGGATCCGGTCGAGGTCCGGCAGGAAGTGCTCCTCGAGCTTCGACGGGGGGTAGGGCACGTCGTACCCGGTGACCCGGACCGGCGGCGCCTCGAGGTGCTCGAAGCAGTCCTCCGTGACGCACGCGGCGAGCTCGGCGCCGAGCCCACCCGTGCGCTGCGCCTCGTGCGCGACGACGAGGCGACCCGTCCGGCGGACCGACGCCTCGACCGTGTCGAGGTCGAGCGGCGCGAGCGAGCGCAGGTCGACGACCTCGACGCTCACGCCGTCGTCGGCGGCCGCCGCGGCCGCGTCGATCGCGGTCGCGACGAGCGGGCCGTACGCGACGAGCGTGACGTCGCTGCCCGGGACGACGACGCGAGCGCGGTCCAGGGGCAGCACGTCCTCGGGGTCCTCGACGACCTCCTCCTTGACCCAGTAGCGCCGCTTGGGCTCGAGGAGGACGACCGGGTCGTCGCACGCGACCGCCTGCCGCACCATCGTGTGCGCGTCCTGGGGCGTCGCGCACGTCACGACCCGCAGGCCCGCGGTGTGGGCGAAGTACGCCTCGGGCGACTCCGAGTGGTGCTCGACCGCGCCGATGCCACCGCCGTAGGGGATCCGCACCGTGATCGGCATCGCGACGGCGCCGCGCGTGCGGCTGCGGAGCTTGGCGACCTGCGTGACGAGCTGGTCGAACGCCGGGTACACGAACCCGTCGAACTGGATCTCGACGACGGGCCGGAACCCGCGGTACGCGAGCCCCACGGCCGTCCCCATGATCCCGGCCTCGGCCAGCGGGGTGTCCATGACACGGTCCTTGCCGAAGTCGCGCTGCAGGCCGTCCGTCACGCGGAACACGCCGCCGAGCCGGCCGATGTCCTCACCCATGAGGAGCACCCGTGGGTCGTCCTCGAGCGCCCGGCGCAGGCCGCTGTTGAGCGCACCCGCCAACGTCGTCGTCGCCATCACGTCTCCTCGAACGTCGCGAGGTACGCCGCGAGCTCGCGACGCTGACGCTCGAGCGTCGGGGTCGGCGTCGCGTAGACGTGGTCGAACAGGGTGAGCGGACCGGGTGGGGTGAGCGCGTGGCACGCGTCGCGCAGCGCCGTCGCGGCGGCGTCGGCACGGTGGTCGACGTCGCCGCGGACGGCGTCGGTGAGGACGCCGCGGCGCTCGAGGTACCGCTCGACGCGGGTCAGCGGGTCCTTCTCGGCCCACCGGGCCCGGTCGGCCGGGTCGACGTACCGCGTCGGGTCGTCCGCCGTGGTGTGCGGACCCATCCGGTAGGTGACAGCCTCGACGAAGGTCGGCCCCTCACCCCGGCGCGCGCGGTCGAGCGCGACCCGCGTGACGGCGTGCACCGCGAGGACGTCGTTGCCGTCGACCCGCACGCTCGGGATCCCGAAGCCCGGCGCGCGGTCGGCCACCGGACGCACGGCCTGCAGGCCGACGGGCTCCGAGATCGCCCACTGGTTGTTCTGGCAGAAGAAGACGACGGGGGCGTGGAAGCTGGCCGCGAAGACCATGGCCTCGTTGACGTCACCCTGGCTCGTCGCGCCGTCGCCGAAGTACGCGACCGCGACGGCGTCGACGCCGTCCTTCGCGCACCCCATCGCGTAGCCCGTCGCGTGCAGGGTCTGCGCGCCGATGATGATCGCCGGCGTCGCCATCCCGACCTCGTAGGGGTCCCAGCCCGAGGCAGCGGTCCCACGCCACATGCGCAGCAGGTCGGCGGGCCCGACGCCCCGGCAGTGCGCGACGGCGTGCTCGCGGTAGCTCGAGAACACGAAGTCGTCGCGCCGCAGCGCGCGAGCGGACCCGACCTGCGCCGCCTCCTGCCCGAGCAGGGGCGGCCAGAGGCCCAGCTGGCCCTGGCGCTGCAGGGCGGTCGCCTCGGCGTCGAGGCGGCGGACGATCGTCATGTCCGCCCAGAGGCCGGTCAGGCGCTCGTCGTCGACGTCGCCGACCCAGCACTCGTACTCGGGGTCCGGTCGGCGCTCGCCGTCCGGGGTCAGCAGCTGGACGAGGCCGTCCGGTCCCTGCTCGTCGTGGTGCGAACCCTGCTCGTCGCGGTCGCGGAGAGGGTTCGGGGAGACGTCTGAACGCAACATGTATCGCTCCGTTGTCCAGCGGAGCCCGTGCTCTTGTGGAGCGTGGGCGCCGTTGCCCGATGTGCCGCCAGGCTACGACCAGGACCTAGGTCCTGCCGACCCTCCCGCCCCGGCGCGCCGCCGGGGGCCGCCGCGACGGCACCCTGCCGGTGCGCGCGGACGTGCGACGGTGCGTGCCCACGGCCTCGGTAGTCTCGTCGGGACATCCGCTCCGGCCGCTCACGGCGCCGGGGCCGACGCAGCCTGAGAGGACCAGCGTGGACGCAGAGCCGGCCGAGGTGGAGTTCCGCAGCGAGATGACCGTCGAGCTGGTCCGGCACTCGGCCGCCGACTCGGACGTGCTGTTCGCCGCACGCGTGTCGACGCAGGGTGACAAGACGCTCGACCACATCGGCGAGGACGCCGGGCGCTCCCGCGGGCTGATCAACTACCTCATGCGGGACCGCCACGGCTCGCCGTTCGAGCACAACTCGATGACGTTCTTCGTGTCCGCGCCGATCTTCGTCTTCCGGGAGTTCATGCGGCACCGCATCGCGTCGTACAACGAGGAGTCGGGGCGCTACCGCGAGCTCCGTCCGGTGTTCTACCGCCCCTCCCACGAGCGCCCGCTCGTCCAGGTCGGCAAGCCCGGCGCCTACACGTTCGTCCCCGGGTCGGCCGAGCAGCACGCGCTCGTGACGGGGGAGATCGAGACGGTGTGCCGCGACGCGTACGCGAGCTACCGGCGCATGCTCGACGCGGGCGTCGCCCGGGAGGTCGCGCGGGCCGTGCTGCCGCTGACGATCTACTCGTCGATGTACGTGACGATGAACGCGCGGTCGCTCATGAACTTCCTCTCGCTGCGCGTCCACGAGGAGGGCAGCACGTTCCCCTCGTTCCCCCAGGCCGAGATCGAGGCCGTCGCGCGGCAGATGGAGCGGCTGTGGGCCGGCCTCATGCCCCTGACGCACGAGGCGTTCGTCGCCCAGGGACGCGTCGCGCCCTGACGACGAAGATCGGCCTGAGGTGCGTCCGGCGCCGTCAGGCGTCATGATGCCGCCGTACGCACATGCGGCGTCATGCGGCGTCGTGCGAGAACGGAGATGCCATGAGCCTGCCCGACACCCAGGAGCGGTCGTCCCAGGGCCCCCGTCGGGCTGCCCGGTCCCAGGACTGGGACACGCCCGTCTACGACCAGGTCGTCGCCGAGCACGGTGAGCCGGGGGAGACGGACGCGCAGCAGGACCGCTGAGGCCTGACCCTCCTGAGCCGGACCGTCCAGCCCGCACCGTCCGGCCCGCACCGTCCCTCGGCGGTGGTCCCTGCGGATCCGGCGGGCGGCTCAGCGCCCGCCGAGCTGGCCCACGAGCGCGTGCGCGGACGCGGTGACGAGGTCGCGGTCGTGCGTGACGACGAAGTCGAAGGGCCGGTCGCCGTCGGCGCAGCCCGTCTCCCCGCAGTCCCGGGCCACCAGGGCGACGCCCTCGTGCGGACCGAGCATCACGACGGTCCACTCCGACGCGAGCGGGTCGTCCTCGCGGAGCGACCAGCCACGGACCCCGTCCGCCGGTGCGGCGGGCATCGCCACGCCGAGCGCCGCGACGAACGGCAGGCGTGAGCCGAGGGCCGAGTAGCGGCGGGCGGTGTGCGGGGTGAGTTGGGCGTGGTGCTGGAACGTGCTCGCCAGGAGCGGCGGGATGCGCGACTGCTCCGCGGCGAGCTCGACGGTCCGGGACAGCGGCAGGAGCAGCCGCTTCGGTGCGCGGTGGACGCGCAGCCGGCTGGCGACGACGTCGAAGGGCGTCGCGCACAGCGCCTCACCCACGGGGCGGGGTCCGAACCGCTCGGGCTCGTGCCCCGTGGGCCGCGGCTCCTCCGTGGGCCTGCCCCAGTGCCAGCCCTGGCCGAGCGTCGCGCCCACGACGAGGGCGCGTGCGAGGTCGTCCTCGGTCTCGACGCCCTCCGCCACCACCTCGGCACCCGTCGCCTCGGCGTAGGCGCGCACCGCACCCGCGACCGTGATCGTGGCCGGGTCCTCGACGGTCCGGAGCAGGCCGAGGTCGAGCTTGACGACCTCGGGTCGCAGGAGCGGGATGAACGCGAGCGACTCGGGCTCGACCCCGACGTCGTCGAGCGCGATCGCGCAGCCCACCTCCCGCAGGCGCTCGGCTCCGGCGAGCACCGCCGCGGGGTCCGCGGCGAGGGCTCGCTCGGTGAGCTCGACCACCACCTGGACCTGCGGCGCGCGGTCCGCGAGGACGCCGGCGAGCTCGGCGGGCCGGTCGCTCAGCGTGCTGGGCTCGACGTTGACGAAGAGGGTCGTCGGCGCGCCCGAGGCGGCTGCGGAGGCCAGCGACGAGCGCGCGGCCGCCAGGTCGAGATCGGCGGCCCGGCCGGCGGCGCGGGCGGCGGCGAGAAGGGGCAGCGGGAGCTCCCAGGCGGACCCGCGGGGCCCGCGCAGGAGCGCCTCGAGGCCGACGACGCGGCCCGAGGTGAGGTCCACGAGTGGTTGGTGAACCGTGCGGAGGGCTCCGGGGACGAGCACGGAGTCCCACGCGTCGTGCGCCCGCTGGTCCTCGGGCAGCCGGTCGGTCAGGTCGTCACGCATGGATCAGTCCGTCGTGCCGAACTCCCAGTGCCACGGCTCCTGCGGACCGCCGCCGCCGGGCTCCATGATCCGCGGGTGATACCAGCCGAACCGCTCGGAGTTGGCCTTCATCCAGCGGTAGTTCGCGGTGCCGAAGTTCCCGACGCCGCCGAAGTCGCCGAAGTCGACCGCGATGCCGAGGCCGTGGTTGGACGTCCCCGGCTGGGCCGCGAGGTATCCGCGTGCCTGCTTGGTGGTGACCTGCGCACCGTACGAGCGGTACGAGCTCACGACGTCGAGGTCACGGCCGAAGTCCGCGCGGTACGCGGCGTTGAGGGTCTCGAGCGCCGCGGCGGCGTCGCACCGCAGCTGCACGCCCGACGCGAACCCCACACCGCACAGCGCCTCCGCCGGGATCTCGCCGTTGTCGGCGGACCGGGCGAGGTCGACCTTGCGCTGGAGCTCGACCGCGGCGGCCTCGGCGGCGGCGCGTGCGGCCGCCTCCGCGGCGGCGGCGGCCTGGGCCTCGGCGATCTTCGCGTCGGCCGTGGCCTTGACCTCGGCGGAGAGCTGCGTGACCTGCTGGGCGGCGGCCAGGATCTGCTCGCTCACCTCGAGGTCGAGAGCGACGACCTCGCCGGCCTCCTCGTCGGGCAGCTCGGAGCGCTCGGCGCTGCGCGAGGAGCTCGCGCTGCGCCGGACCGACGTGGTCTCGTCACCGTCGGCCTCGGCGGCCTCGGCGGCGGAGTCCTCCGCCGCGGGCTGCTCGGTGGCGTCGGCGTCGTCGTCGGTCGGGTCAGCGGGGGCCTCGGGCTCGGTCGGCTCGGTCGACTCCACGGCCGCTCCGGTCTCCCCGGAGTCGCCGGGCTGCTCCGCCGCGGAGACGTCGTTCGACGTCGTGGTCACGTCGTCGGTCGACGGCACGGTCGTCTGCTCGTCGACGGGCACCGCGGTCTGCGCGAGGAGTGCCTCGAGCTCGGCTGCGGCCGCCTCGAGGGACGCGAGGGTCGCCTCGTCGACGACGGGTGCCGCGACCTCCTTGACGCCCTGGGCGGTCTGGACGGCGACCGACGCGGCCTCGACGGCCTCCGTGCGTCGCGCGGACGCGTAGGCAGCGGCCTGGGCGTTGAGGCGGTCCGTCGCGGCCTGCGACGCGCGGTCGAGGCGCGACTGCTCGGTCAGCGCCGCCTGCGCCTGCTCCATCGCGGTCCGCAGCACGCTCTGCTCCGCCTGCACCTGGCTCACGCCGGCGACCAGGAGACCCGCCGAGACGGCGACGACGGCCACGGGCCGCACACCCCCGCGGACGAGGGTCGCGAGCAGACCCGACGCGCGGTCGGAGAGCTGGCGCACGCCGTCGCGCGACGCGACGACGAGGGAGGGCACGAACGGCGGGCGGCAGGCAGCCGCACGGGCGAGGCGTGCGCGCTCGGCCTCGCGCTCCTGCTCCTGGCGCGCGCGCTCCTGCTCGGCGAGACGGATCTCGCGCCGCGTGAGGGGCCGGTCGCCCTGGGGCGTGCGGGGCTGGTCGTCGGCAGCGACGGGAGGCTCGACGGGGGTGCGTACGGCGTCGGCCGTCTCCGTCCGCGGGGCCGCGGCGACCGCGGGCCACGCCGGCTCGACGACGGGTGCGTCGGCGGACTCGCGCGGAGCCACCAGGACCGCGTCGCCGCCGAGGGCGGCGAGCTCGGCGAGGCGGATCTCGCGCCGCGTCCGCGGTGCGGTCGGGGTCGGGCTCGTGGCGTGCGGTGCGGCGTCACCCTGACCCCTGGGGGGCGCGGGCGCGCGCAGGGCGCGTCGCGTGAGCGGCGCCTCGACCTGCTGCGTCATACGTGCGTCGTCCTCGGTGTCGTGTGGTCGTCGGCCGGCTGCCGAGAGGGCCCGCGTCCACCAGGGCCTCCGTCTACCTGTCGGCCACCCTCACCCGAACTTGAACGGACCGGTGAACCGTGTGCACACGATCCACACACCAACCGCGCCGTTATCCGGTCGTAACCGAGTCGTCCCATGGGCCAGGTGATGCGCGCCACTCGGCGCCGTGACCTGCGACACCGTCCCGCGCCGTGCGCGGGCACCGGCGTCGGGGCCGAGCGCGACGCGATCCGGGGTGTCCGTGGTGGCCGGCATCGGCGCCCCCGGGCGGGCCAGGGATCACCCGGGTGAAACGCGTGCGCTGCGGCCGGACGGACGACGGAGCGGGCGGCCCCCCGAGGGGGACCGCCCGCTCCGTGGCGTACCGGTGGGTCAGCTGCAGCCGCTGGTGCTCCCGCAGCCCTCGCACACGTAGCACGAGCCCGACGGGCGCATCTTGATCCCGCAGTTCATGCACAGCGGAGCGTCCGCGGTCCGTCCGAGCTGCAGCTCGAGCAGCTCGGCCGACGAGTGCACGGACGAGACGTCGAGCGGAGTGACGACAGCCGTGGGCTCGGCCTCGACGGGTGCCGGCGGGGTCGGCTGCGTCGCGACGGCGGGCACCTCGGGCTCGTCGGCGTCGCCGAGCGACGCCGCCCCGCTGAGCGGCTCGTACGAGCCGGTCTCGAGCTGGCGGGCCCGCTCCTCGGTCGTGAAGATCCCGAGCGACGCACGCGTCTCGAACGGCAGGTGGTCCAGCGCGAGACGCCGGAACACGTAGTCGATGATCGACTGCGACATCCGGATGTCCGGGTCGTCGGTCATGCCGGCCGGCTCGAACCGCATGTTCGTGAACTTCTGCACGTACGTCTCGAGCGGGACGCCGTACTGGAGCGCCACCGAGACCGCGATCGAGAAGGCGTCCATGACACCCGCGAGCGTCGAGCCCTGCTTGCCGAGCTTGAGGAACAGCTCGCCGAGCCCGTCGCCCGGGTACGTGCCGGCCGTGATGTAGCCGTCCGCACCGCCGACCGTGAACGACGTCGTGACCGACTCGCGCTGGCGGGGGAGACGCTTGCGCGTCGCCCGGGCGGGCGCCGACGACTCGACGACCGGGGCCGGCGCGGGCTCGTCGGCCTTCTTGGCCTTCGCGTCGGACAGCGGCTGCCCCACCTTGCAGTTGTCGCGGTAGATCGCGAGCGCCTTGATGCCCATCTTCCAGGACTCGAAGTAGATCTCCTCGACCTCCTCGACGGTCGCCGTCTCCGGCATGTTGACCGTCTTGGAGATCGCGCCCGAGATGAACGGCTGCACCGCGGCCATCATCCGGACGTGACCCATGGGGGAGATGGCCCGCTCGCCCATCGCGCAGTCGAAGACCTCGTAGTGCTCGGACCGCAGGCCCGGCGCTCCGATGACGTGGCCCTTCTCGGCGATGAACTCGACGATCGCCTCGATGGTCTCCTCGGTGTAGCCCATCCGGCGCAGCGCACGCGGGATCGTCTGGTTGACGATCTGCATCGAGCCGCCGCCGACGAGCTTCTTGAACTTGACCAGCGAGAAGTCGGGCTCAACACCCGTCGTGTCGCAGTCCATCATGAAGCCGATCGTGCCCGTGGGGGCCAGGACGGACGCCTGCGCGTTGCGCCAGCCGTTCGCCTCGCCGATCCGGTTGCCCTCGGCCCACACCCGGGTCGCCGCGGTGTGGATCGAGCCGTCCATCGCGTCGAGCGTGCGGATGTCGTCGTTCGCGGCGGCGTGCTTGCGCATGACGCGCTTGTGCCCGTCCGCGTTGCGCGCGTAGCCGTCGTACGGCCCGACGACGCCCGCGAGCTCGGCCGACCGCTTGTACGCGGTGCCGGTCATGAGCGAGGTGATCGCGGCGGCGAGGGAGCGGCCGCCCTCGGAGTCGTACCCGTGGCCGGTCGCCATGAGCAGCGCGCCGAGGTTGGCGTAGCCGATGCCGAGCTGGCGGAACGCCCGCGTCGTCTCGCCGATCGCCTCGGTGGGGAAGTCGGCGAAGCAGATCGAGATGTCCATCGCCGTGATGACGAGCTCGACGGCCTTCTCGAAGCGCTCGACGTCGAACGTGTCGTCCTCGCGCAGGAACTTGAGCAGGTTGAGCGACGCGAGGTTGCACGACGAGTTGTCGAGGTGCATGTACTCCGAGCACGGGTTCGAGGCGTTGATCCGGCCCGACTCGGGGCTCGTGTGCCAGTCGTTGATCGTGCTGTCGTACTGCAGGCCCGGGTCGGCGCACTCCCACGCCGCCTGGGCGATCTTGCGGAACAGGCCCTTCGCGTCGACCTGCTCGATGACCGAGCCGTCTGAGCGGGCGCGCAGGCCGAACGACCCGCCGCTCTCGACGGCGCGCATGAACTCGTCGTTGACGCGCACCGAGTTGTTCGCGTTCTGGTACTGGACGGAGACGATGTCCCGGCCGCCGAGGTCCATGTCGAACCCGGCGTCGCGCAGCGCGCGGATCTTGTCCTCCTCGCGCGCCTTCGTCTCGACGAACTCCTCGATGTCGGGGTGGTCGACGTCGAGGACGACCATCTTCGCGGCACGGCGCGTGGCGCCGCCGGACTTGATGGTCCCCGCCGAGGCGTCGGCGCCGCGCATGAACGAGATGGGCCCGGAGGCGGTGCCACCCGAGGACAGCAGCTCCTTCGACGAGCGGATGCGGGAGAGGTTGAGCCCGGCGCCCGAGCCGCCCTTGAAGATCATCCCCTCCTCGCGGTACCAGTTGAGGATCGACTCCATCGTGTCGTCGACGGCGAGGATGAAGCACGCGCTGACCTGCTGCGGCGACGGCGTGCCGACGTTGAACCAGACCGGCGAGTTGAACGAGAACACCTGGTTGAGGAGCATCCACGTCAGCTCGTGCTCGAAGACCGTCGCGTCCTCGTCGGTCGCGAAGTAGCCGAAGTCCCGACCCGCCTTGGTGTAGGTGAGCACGACCCGGTCGATGAGCTGCTTGAGGCTCCACTCGCGCACGGACGACCCGACCGCGCCGCGGAAGTACTTGGTCGTCACGATCGTGGTCGCGTTCATCGACCACGTCTGCGGGAACTCGACGCCCTTCTGCTCGAAGATCGTCTCGCCGGACTTCCAGTTGGTCTGCACGACGTCACGGCGCTCCCACGCGACCTCGTCGTACGGGTGCACGCCCGGCGTGGTGAACACGCGCCCGACGGTCAGGCCGCGTCGGCGTCCCTTGGCGGCGCGCGCGGAGGTCTTGCCCGTGCTCTCCGACGTCTCTGTCATGTGGTTCCTCCAGGGGGCCGGCCCTCGTCGCGGACGGGGTCAGGTGGTTCGTGGATCGGTGCTCGTCGGCCGCCCGAGGTCGCCCCTCGGGGTCGCGCCGGCCGGTGCCCGCGTGCCGGCTCCGGCCACCCGGGGAGACCCGGTGGTGGGGCTGCGCGCGTCGCGACGAGAACCAACTTACACCGGTGCAACCACTAGATGTAGTGGCCTGTTCCCTTCGATCACCCCAGGGGTAGGGCGTTCATCCACAGCCGTCGGTATCCGCGCAGGTCGGCGCTGTGGACGCCGTCCCGGCCCTGTGGACGAGCGTCTCGGGCCCACGGCGTGTCGCGTCGACGGGCGTGTCGCGGCCGCGCGACGCATCCGGGACGAACCGGGCACGCGTCGCGGCGCGCCGGAGCACCGGCAGGAGGGGCCGTCCGAGCGCGAGGAGGACGAGCACCGTCGTCACGGCGCGGCCGACGTCCCAGCCCAGGGACGTGACGGCGCTGAACACGAGGAACCTGCCGAGGTTCTCGGTCACCGGGTCGCCCGCCACGAACGACAGCCCCGTGCCGGCACCGACCTGGAACGGCCAGAAGGTCAGGTTCATGAGCAGGCCGTAGGCGAGCGACGCGACCGCGCCGTACCCCACGAGGACCGCCGTCTCCGCACGCCCGCGCACGCGCGGCAGGAGGAGGCCCGCGCCCAGCCCGACCCAGGACGCCGCGAGCATCTGGAACGGCATCCAGGGGCCGACGCCCCCGGTCAGGAGCGCCGACGTGAGGATCGTCGTCGACCCGAGCGCGAACCCGAAGCCCGGTCCGAGGACGCGCCCGCCGAGGACGAGCACCGCGAACACGAGCTCGACGCCTCCCGTGCCCGCCGAGAGCGGGCGCAGCACCGCGCCGACGGCCGAGAGGAGGCCCAGCAGCGCGACCGCCTTGACGTCCACGCCGCCGTCGGCCACCGAGACGACGACGCACGCGAGCACCGCGACCAGCACGCCCGCCAGCACGAGCGGGGCGTCGACGGAGTGCTCGAGCGCGCTGCCGCGCTGCACGAGGAGCGGCCAGGTGAACGCGAGCAGCCCTGCGAGCCCGGACAGGACCAGGACCGCAGCGGTCCGCCCGCCGACCGGGATCGCGTCGTGCGCGGACCGCGCGCTCACGTCGACCGCCCCAGCGCGCGCGCGACCTCGGCGACGGTCAGGAGCTCGACGGGGTGCAGGATCCGCGCGACCTGCGGCGCGAACGTGGGGGAGGCGACGAGCACCTCGCGCGCGTCGCCGTCCGCGACGACGTCGCCGTCGGCGAGCACGACGACCCGGTGGGCGCACTCGGCGACGAACTCGACGTCGTGGCTCGACAGGAGCACCCCGCCCCCGGCGTCCGCATGGCTCGAGAGGGCCCGGGCCAGGCGCGCCTTCGCGGCGTAGTCGAAGCCGCGCGTCGGCTCGTCGAGCAGCAGGACCCCGGGCCCGGCCGCGAGCTGGACGGCGAGCACCAGCGCGAGACGCTGACCCTCGGACAGGTCACGGGGGTGCGAGCCGGGGTCCACCGCGCCGGCGAGGTCGGCGAGGAGTCCCGCCGTCGTCCCGGCCGGCGCACCGGCCTGGCGGTCGCCCGCCACGCACTCGTCGGCGACCGTGGGCAGGTAGAGCAGGCTCTGCGGCTCCTGCGGGACGAGTGCGACGTGGCGGCGCAGCTCGTGCGGCGCGAGCCGGGCGGGGTCGGTCCCGTCGGAGAGCGCGACGCGTCCACCGGACCGCTGGCCGGCGCCGTGCAGCGCCCACAGCAGCGAGGACTTGCCCGCGCCGTTGCGGCCCATGAGCGCGACGACCTCACCAGGACGGACCGCGACGTCGACGTCCCGTACGGCGACCGTGCGGCCGTGCCGTACCTCGACCGCGGCGCCCTGCAGGAGCGGGAGGTGTCGCGTCGGGTCGGCGCGACGCGCGGTCCCGGCTGCCCGGACCGCACGTCTTCCCTGGTCGTGGCGCTGCTGCGCGTCGGCGGCGTCCGCGAGCCGCGTGCGCAGCGCGGGGGCGAGGCGGCGCGCGTCGCGCACGCTCAGGGGGAGGGGGGACCAGCCGGCGAGCCGACCGAGCTCGACGATCGGCGGCGCGACCGGGCTCGCGGCGAGCACGTGGGCCGGCTCCCCGTCGCGTGCGCTCCCGTCCGCGTCGAGGAGGACGACGTGGTCCGCGTACTGCACGACGCGCTCCAGCCGGTGCTCGGCGAGCAGCACGGTCATCCCGAGGTCGTGCACGAGGCGCGTCAGCGCGGACAGCACGTCGTCGGCGGCGGACGGGTCGAGCGCCGACGTCGGCTCGTCGAGGACGAGGACCCGGGGGTGGCTCGCGAGCACCGCGCCGATCGCGACGCGCTGCTGCTCCCCGCCCGACAGGTCCGCGAGCGGCCGCGCACGCAGTGCCGCGAGCCCGAGGAGGTCCAGGACCTCCTCGACGCGCTTGCGCATGGTGGCCGCAGGGACGCCGAGCTGCTCCATGCCGTAGGCGAGCTCCTCCTCGACCGTGTCGGTCACGAAGCCCGCGGCGGGGCGCTGGAGCACCACGCCCACCACGTCGGCGAGGTCACGCGGCGCGTGCGTGCGCGTGTCGCGGCCGTCGACCGTCACGCGCCCCGTCAGCGTCCCGCCGGTGAAGTGCGGGACGAGTCCCGAGGCGGCCTGCAGCAGCGTCGACTTCCCGGCGCCCGTGGGACCGACGACCAGGCACAGCTCGCCCTCGGCGACGTGCAGGTCCACGTCGCGCAGCGCCGGCACGGGCGCGTCGGCGTAGGTCACACCGACCCCGTCGAACCGGATCACGACGCCCCCTCGCGCAGCGCGGGTCCGCCGTACGGCCGCAGGGCGCGGCCCGCGGGTCCCTGCGGGCCCCCGTCGACGGTGAGGAGAGCGGGCAGCACGGCGACCGCCGCCGCGAGGAGGGCGACGCCCGCAGCCGCCCATCCGCCCGTCGGCGACCCCGCGCCGCTCGCGCCGGCGGGCACGCCGAGGGCCGTGGTCGCCACGACCACGACGAGCGCTGCGGCCGCACCGCACGCCGCGACGACCGTCTCGGCGGCACCCCACCGGTCGGGCCGGTACCGCGTGCGCCGGACGCGCCGCCCCGCGAGCACGCCGCCCGCGACGGCAGCGGCGAGCCCGACCGCGAGGACGGGCGCACCGAGCCAGGTGGGCGTCGTGCCGTCGAGCAGGCCGTACGTGCCCAGGACGGCTGCCACGAGGGCGCCGAGCAGCAGCGCCCCGACGCGCGCGTCCGAGGTGCCGGGGACCGCGCGCGCGTAGCCGCGCGAGTCCATCGACGCCGCGAGCGCGAGCGACCGGTCCAGGGCGTCGGTCAGGACCGGGACGACGAGCGCGGGCAGACCGCGCACGCCGCGCGGCTCGTCGCCCCGGAGCCGCTGCGCCCGCCGGACCTCCTGGGCCGAGCGGACCAGCTGCGGCGTGACGCTCACGGCGACGACGACGGCCGAGGACAGCGGGTGCAGCGCCGACGGCAGCGACCGCAGCGCGCGCCGCGGGTTGGCGAGCGCGTTCGCGGCGCCGAAGCACAGCACCAGCGCCGCGAGGCGCAGGCCCTCCCACAGCGCGGGCAAGAGCCCCGTGAGCGTCACGGGACCGAGCAGGTGCACGCCCACCGCCCACGCGGGGAGCTCGACGCGCGGGAGGTCCAGGAGCACGGGCCCGGGCGGCTTGATCCCGACGAGCACGTGGAACGCGACGCGCACGACGACGACGAGGGCCGCGAGGCCGAGGTACCCCGTGAAGGCGCGCCCCCACGGGGTGGCCTGACGACGCGCGAGCACGACCGTCACGGTCGCCGCGACGAGCAGACCGCTGACCCAGGGGTCCGCCGTCCTCGTCACGGCCACCGCGACGCCGAGCGCCCACGCCCACCAGGCCAGGGGGTGCACGTCAGACCCGGTCGTCCGCGTGCTCGCGAGCCGCGGAGGGCGCGGTGCCGGTCGACCGGCCCGCGGACCGGCGCACGAGCACGACGCCGGCGACGAGCGCCACCAGGAGGGCCGCCGCGCCGCCCGCGAGCAGCGCCGTGGGCGTACCGGACGTGTCGTCGGCGGCGGCCGCCGTGCCGTCGGCGCCGTCCTCCGCGGACGCGGCCTCGTCGGCCTGCTCGGCCGACGCGGCCGACGCGCGCTCGACCGCCTCGGCCGGCGTGATCTCCGGCGGCGTCGTGCCGTCCGACCAGAACCAGCCCTCGGCGCCGCCGTCCGACGTCGTGGCCTCGTCCGCGCCGACCATCGACGCGGTCCACTCGCCGTCGGCGGGTGCCTGCCAGTACGCCCAGTACTCGCCCGTGAACTCCTCGGCGCACGGGTCCGGCAGCCCGCCGACGGCGCAGATCATGGACGCGTCGTCGCGGGTCACCTCGACCCCCGCGAGCTCGAGCGCCTCGGCGCCCGTGCCGCCGGCCTCGGGCGCGCACCGCACCTCGAGGTCGCCGCCGAGCGCGGTCGAGTCGACCACCACCGCCACGCCGGACGTCGCCGAGCAGGCGCCGTCGTCGGTCGCAGCGGCCGCCGGGAGGGCGGGCAGGAGGGTGAGCAGGGCGGCGGCGCTGAGCGCGGCCGCACGGTGACGCAGGGACACGGTGCCTCTTTCTGAGCGGTCCGCGACGGACCCGGCACCGGCGTCGACCGCGGAGCAGGCCCCGGGGTCGTGACGACGACCCGGGCTCCGTCCCGTATGCCTCGACGGTAGGAGCCTCTCGTCCCGCGCAGGTGCTCCGGCTCGCCGCGTGGGGGGCACGCGGCCTACGGTTGCGGGTCAGCGCCGGACTCGGACCGGCTTCCCCTGGTCGCAGGACGTGGTGAAGAGGTGTCGGCGACGAGCCGACGCGGGACACCGTACCGCCTGCCGCCCGGGACCACCCCCGAGGACCCGACCACCGTCCGACGCGCACCCGCGCGGACGGCACGCACGAGCACGAGGAGACCAGGTGCGGATCTACACGCGAGCGGGCGACGACGGCAGCACGGGCCTGTTCCTGGGCAGCCGGGTGTCGAAGGCGGACGTCCTGGTCGACGCGTGCGGCGACGTGGACGAGGCGGTCTCGGTGCTCGGTGTCGCGCGCGCGACGTGCGACGACGAGCGCCTGGCGACGCTCCTGCTCGGCCTCCAGCGCGAGCTCTTCGTCGTCGCCGCCGACCTGGCGACGAACCCCGCGCACCGCGACCGCCTCCGGCCGGGCGTGTCGACCGTCACGGAGGAGATGGTGGAGGGGCTCGAGCGGCTCGTCGACACCCTCGTCGCCGAGCGTCCGCTCCGGCCGGTCTTCATCGTGCCGGGCGCGACCGCCGCCTCGGCGACCGTCGACCACGCACGCTCGGTGGTCCGGCGCGCCGAGCGGCACGTCGTCCTGGCCGAGCAGGAGGGCCACGTCGTCTCGGCCCTCGTGCTGCGGTACCTCAACCGCCTCTCGGACCTGCTCTTCGTGGTCGCGCGCCACGCCGCCGGGGACGCCGAGGAGCCGGCGAGCCACGACTGAGCACTAGAGTCTGCGCGCGACGTCGGCACAGGTCGGCACAGGTCGGCAGGGGCCGGTGCGGTCGTCGGACAGGAGGGTTCCGCGGTGGGTCACGAGCTGGATGCGTGCCGTGTCCACGGCACCGACGGCGAGCTCCTCGCCGACGGGTTCGTGCGCGAGCACGAGGGCGGGACGCTGGTCGTCGCCGCCGAGCGCTTCAGCGGCCGGTGGCTCGAGGAGGGCGACCCGGTCGTCGCGCACGTGCTCGGCGAGGTGTCCGGGCAGTGCACCTACGACGCGGTCGTCGTGTTCGCGGAGGCAGGCCGGGTCGGCCTGCGCGACCTGCGCCTGCGCGAGCGCGTCCAGCACCGTCAGGCCGTCCGCGTCGCCGTCGAGCTCCCGCACCGCGTCACCGCGGTCGTCGGCGACGAGGGCCCGGAGCCGCTCGACCCCCCGCTCGACGTCGTCGTGATCGACGTGAGCGCGCACGGCCTGCGCTTCCGGTGCTCGGCGGAGATGGAGCTCGGCACGCGCCTGGTCCTGCCGTTCACGGCGACGCGCACGCCCGTCGACCTGCTGGTCGAGGTCGTGCGGCACCAGACCATCAGGACCGACGACGCGTACGGGTGCCGGATCGTGGGCGCGCCGGAGCGCGTGACCGACGAGCTCTTCCGGTTCGTCCTCGACGAGCAGCGCCGCCAGCTCGCGGAGCGCCGCGACGCGCGCTGACGCCCGTCAGCCGCGGCCCGGACGCCCCTGCTGCGGTCGTCCACCCGTGCGCGGTGCGGCGGACCGGGGACGGCTCGTGGAGCGCTCGCCGACCGCGCGCTCGGTCGGACGGCCACGGTCGGGGCGGTCCGTCCGCGAGGGCGCACGCCGGTCCGACCGGTCCTCGTGGCGCTCGTGGCCACGCCGGGCGTGGCCCGGGCGGTCGTGCGGCCGGTGCGTCCCCGGGTGCGACGTCGCGCTCGCCGCGGAGCGGGGCCGGGGCCCCTCGTCCGGGCGGATGGCGAGCCGCTGACCGGCGACGCGGGCGGCGGCGATCCGGCGCATCGCGTCGTCGCCGAGCTCGGCGTTGATCTCGACGAGCGTGAAGCCCGAGTGGATGTCGATCTTGCCGATGTCCTTGCCCGTCAGACCGCCCTCGCCCGTGAGGGCACCGACGACGGCGTCGGGACGCACGCCGTGGCGGTGGCCCACCGCGAGGCGGTAGCGGACGCCGTCGAGCGCGACGGGCTCCTCGAGCACCTCGGGCTCCTCGAGTGCGGCCCGGTCGTCGCCGACCGCGAGCGCTGCGAGGGCCGCAGCGACCTCCACGAGCTCGAGGCCCGACGACGCCACGTGCTCCTCGAGCGCCGCGCGGTACAGCTCGAGGCGACCGGCGGCGTGCCGCTCGGGCGTCTGGGCGAGGAGCCGCTCGACGCGGTGCTTGGACACGTCGGCGGGCGTGGGGAGCGGGACCTCCTCGAGGCGCTGACGCGTGGTCCGCTCGATCGCGCGGAGGCGGTGACGCTCCTTGGGGGTCACGAACGTCAGCGCGGTGCCCGTCCGGCCCGCGCGGCCCGTGCGCCCGATCCGGTGGACGTACGCCTCCGGCTCGGTCGGCACGTCGAAGTTGACCACGAGGCCGACGCGGTCGACGTCGAGCCCGCGCGCCGCGACGTCGGTCGCGACGAGGGTGTCGAGCGAGCCGTTGCGGAGGCGGTCGATGATCTTCTCGCGGTCCTTCTGCGCGACGTCGCCCGAGATCGTCGCCGCGGAGAGCCCGCGGGCGACGAGAGCGAGCCCGACCTCCTCGGCGGCGCTGCGCGTCCGCGTGAAGACGATCGCGCCCTCGGTGTCCCGCGTCGCGAGGACGCGCGCGAGTGCGCCGATCTTGTGCCGGTGCGGCACCACGGCGAAGGTCTGCCGGACGGCCGAGACCGTCGACGACTCGCGGTCGACGGCGACCCGGACCGGGTCGACGAGGTGCTGCGCGGCGACGCGCACGATGCCCGCGGGCATCGTCGCGGAGAACAGTGCGACCTGGCGGCGCTCGGGGGCCGCGCCGAAGATCCGCTCGACGTCCTCGGCGAAGCCCATGCGGAGCATCTCGTCGGCCTCGTCGAGCGCGAGGAACCGGATCGCGTCGAGCGAGAGCGTGCGCCGGTCGAGGTGGTCGATGACGCGTCCGGGCGTCCCGACGACGACCTGGGCGCCCGCGGCGAGCGCGCGCTGCTGGGGCAGGAACGGCGCCCCGCCGTACACCGCGACCACGCCGATCCCCCGGATGCGGCGCGCGAAGCCGGTGATCGCCTCGGCGACCTGCTGCGCGAGCTCGCGCGTCGGGGTCAGAACGAGGGCCTGGACCGCGCGCACGTCGGGGTCGACGGCCGCCAGCAGCGGGAGGCCGAAGGCCGCCGTCTTGCCCGTGCCCGTCTGCGCGACGCCCGTCAGGTCGCGCCCGGCGAGGAGGACCGGGATCGCGGCCGCCTGGATCGGCGTCGGGCGCACGAACCCCATGTCGAGCACGGAGTCCAGCAGCGCGCCCGGCAGGCCGAGGTCGGCGAGGTCGGGCTCTCGGGCGGGGTCGGACGTGGGGGCAGACGACATGGGTGTCCCGTCGGGTCGTGGGGGGCTGTGCGCCGGACGCACGACGCGATGGCCCCGAGTCTACGCGTCGGGCCCCTCCGACGGGGCGGACGTGACGTACGACGCACGCGCGGGCGGCGACCCGCGTCGTGCGCGTCCCTGCGCCAGGGGCCATGGTCACGAACCATTGACCAGTATTCGGACATCCCCGTACCGTGCGGTAACCCGCGGCACCGCCGCCCACCCCGCGGCCCCGCCGCCCGGCGAGAGGGACGACCTCCCATGCTCCTGACCCGGACCGACGTCCTCGTGCGCCGTCCCGACGCCGACCTGACCGCAGCGGACCGCGCGGCGCTCGACGACGGGGCCGGCCTCGTCGTCGTGGGCGCGGGACCGTGGTCCGACGACGTCCTCGGGCGCCTCGCCGCCGCGGGCCTGCGCGTCGAGGCGCGGGCCGAGGAGCCGACCGCGCTGCGCGCGGACCGCGAGCACGCGGCCCGGCTGACCGCCGAGGACCTCCTCGCCCGCGTCGTCGCACCCGAGGGCACGGTCGGCGCGCACGTGGGCGTCGAGGACGGGGGAGCGCTGCTGCGCGACCCCTCCGGCGCCGTCGTCGCCGCGGCCGCCGAGCGCTCGCGCGACGCGGTCCGCAGCCGCGTCGCCGTCGTCGCCGCCGACCTGCCCGACGCACCGTGGGCGGACGAGCTCGTGCGCAACCTCGTCGCATGGACCGCTCCCGCCGTGCGACCGGCCGGTGGGCCGCGCCGCGCGGCACTCGCCGAGGACCCCGCCTGGCACGCGCTCAAGGACGCGGTGCACGAGCTCCAGCCGCTCCAGGCCAAGGACGGGTCGGTGCCCGACCCCGCCGACCACGACCGGGCACGCGGCCTGGTCGGGCGCGTGGTCGACGGCGTGCGCGCGCTCGCACCCCGGCTGCCGCACGACGCCGCGTACCTCGAGGCGGTCGTCGAGGACCTGCGTCGCTGGTCCGACGCGGGGCTGGGCGTGCCCGACTTCCTCGACTCGCTCGTCGCGTTCCAGCCGCAGACCCAGCGCGTCGACGGTCTCCAGCACCTCGTCGTCTTCCCGATGTACACCCAGAACGGGAGCCCGGACCGGCACCTCGAGGCCGTCCTCGTCGAGGTCGTGTGGCCCTCGTTCGTGGCGGAGCTCGAGGCCGGCGCGTACTCCAACCGGCTCTTCGTGCCGATCCGGTTCGTCGACTTCACCGCGGGGTACGACACCAACTCGGCCGTCCTGTTCCCGGAGACCGTCGCGATGCGCGAGGTCCCGACGTTCACGTGGGGCGCGATCTTCTGCGACCGCGAGGCGGCCCGCTTCCGCCGCGTCGTGCGGGCGGCCGCCGACACCACGGGCCTCGCGCTCCCGCCCGACGCGGCCCGGCTGCTCGAGGACCAGCACCTCGCGGAGGAGACCTTCGTGATGTGGGACCTCATCCACGACCGGACCCACATGCGCGGTGACCTGCCGTTCGACCCCTTCATGATCAAGCAGCGGATGCCGTACTTCCTCTACGCGCTCGAGGAGCTGCGGTGCGACCTCACGGCGTTCCGCGAGGCGGTCGCACTCGAGGCGGAGGGCCTGCCGCACGCACGCCTGGTCCAGTACGCGGTCCTGTTCGACCGCGTCTTCCGCTTCCCGGTCACCGGGTCGCGCGTGCGCAACTACGACGGCCTGGGCGGCCAGCTGCTCTTCGCGTGGCTGCACCAGCACCACGTCGTGCACTGGACGGACAACCGGCTCTCGGTCGACTGGGAGGACGTCGCCGACGCCGTGCTCGCGCTCGGTCGTGAGATCGACGACCTGTACTGGCGCTCCATCGACCGGCCGAAGATCGCGCACTGGCTCGCGGCGTACGCCCTGGTGTCGGGGACGGTGACGCCGCACCCCGCGTCGACGTGGGCCAAGGGTCCCGACGCGCTGCCGCTCACCGCGCCGCTCAAGGAGATGACCGACGCGGTCCTGGCGGACGAGTTCCCCCTGTCGATGTTCTACGAGGCGCTCGCGCGACGGATCGGCGACGTGGTCGCCTCGACCGCCGGGATCACCGGTCACGACGCCTGACACCCGCACCGCGTCCGCGACCCGTCGGGTCCGGATGAGAGGATCGCCCGCGTGACCGCGCTGCACGACACCACGTCCCGTCCGACCACCGAGAACCGCGTGAGCTTCGCGTCCGACAACTACGCCGGGGTCCACCCGGAGGTCCTCGCGGCGCTCGCCGAGGCGAACGTCGGCCATGAGATCGCGTACGGCGAGGACCGGTGGACCGCGCGCCTGCACGACGTCATGGCCGGCCACCTCGGGCGTGCCGTCGAGGTGTTCCCGGTCTTCAACGGGACGGGCGCCAACGTGCTGTCGCTCCAGGCGATGCTGCCCCGGTGGGGTGCGGTCGTCTGCGCCGAGACCGCGCACGTCAACACCGACGAGAACGGTGCTCCCGAGCGGGTCGGCGGCCTCAAGCTGCTCACGGTCCCCACCCCGGACGGCAAGCTCACGCCCGACCTGGTCGACCGCCAGGCGTGGGGCTGGGGCGACGAGCACCGCGCGCAGCCGCTCGCCGTCTCGATCACGCAGACGACCGAGCTCGGCACGCGGTACACGCCCGACGAGGTCGCCGCGCTGGCCGAGCACGCGCACGCGCACGGGATGCGGCTGCACATGGACGGTGCGCGCATCGCCAACGCCGCGGCGGGGCTCGACGTCCCGCTGCGCGCGTTCACGACCGACGCCGGCGTCGACGTGCTCTCGTTCGGCGGCACCAAGAACGGGCTCATGGGGGCCGAGGCGGTCGTCGTCCTCGATCCCGAGGCGGCGACCGGGCTCCCGTACCTCCGCAAGATGAACATGCAGCTCGCCTCCAAGATGCGCTTCATCTCCGCGCAGCTCGTCGCGCTGCTCGAGGGCGATCTCTGGCTGAGGTCGGCACGCCACGCGAACGCGATGGCGCTCATGCTGAGGGACGCCGTGTCGGGTCTGCCCGGGGTGCAGGTCGTGCGCCCCGTCGAGGCCAACGCGGTCTTCGCGGTGCTGCCGCCCGGGGTCGCCGACCGGCTTCGCGCGCGCTTCCGGTTCTACGACTGGGACGTCGCGACCGGCGAGGTCCGATGGATGTGCGCGTTCGACACGACGGAGCGCGACGTCGAGGCGTTCGTCGCCGCGCTGCGCGAGGAGCTCGACCGGGTCTGACGCGCGTCAGCGGGGCGGCTCGACCTCGAGCAGCCCCGTGTCGATCATCGCCAGCGCGAGGGCGTTGCCGTCCGGCCCCGTCACCGTGGTCGTCTCGGTCGCGACGCGCCGCACCCGCTCGAGCGGCTCGGTCGTGCCGTGCGCGAGGACCTGCTCGGTCGGGGAGAGCTGTCGGATCGCGACGGCGTGGACCCGGTCGCCGTGGTCGTGCGCGAGCTCGCCGTAGATCTCGGGGTCGTGCTGGCCGTCGTCGCCGACGAGGAACCAGCGCATGCCCGGGTACTCCTCGAGCAGGCGACGCAGGGTCGCGTGCTTGTGCGCCTGCCCGCTGCGGAACCAGCCGGTGTTCGTCGGCCCCCAGTCCGTGAGCAGGAGCGGGCCGGGCGGGTACCCGTGGCGCTGCAGGAAGCGGCGCAGCGCGGGAGCGGCGTTCCAGGCCCCGGTCGACAGGTAGAAGGTCGGCGCGTCGGGGTGGGCCGCGGTCCAGCGGCGGTACATGCCCGCCATGCCGGGGACGACGCGCCGGGCGTTCTCGTGCAGCACGAACGCGTTCCACGCCGCGAGCAGCGGGCGGGGGAGCGCCGTGACCATCACGGTGTCGTCGATGTCGCTCACCATGCCGAGCTCCGCGTCGGGCGCCACGACGAGGACGGGAGCGGCCACCGAGGCGCCCCCGAGCTCGAGCGTGATCTCGTGCCAGCCGGGCTCGAGGTCGGCGTCGACCGCCGCGTCCACGTACCCGCCGCGGTCGGCCTCGACGACGTGGACCCGGTCCCCGACCCGGACCGTGACCTCGGCGCCGGGCAGCTGGGCCGTGACGAAGCTCCGCCAGCCCCGCACGCTCCGGTCCGCCGACGCGGTGTCGCGCTCGGCGGCCTCGGACGCGGCCGTCCCCGGAGCGGCGAGGACCGATCGCGCCATGACGCGGACCCAGCCGGGCGCCCCGTAGCCCGTGTAGGGCTCGACGCGCGGGACCCATCCGCGCGCCAGGAGCGTGGCGTTCAGGCGGGCGTGCAGCGCGTCCTCGGCGCGTGCTGCCCAGTGCGGTCGGCTCGACGTGCGGGCGGGTGTCGTCTCCACGTCCGGCAGTCTGCCGGGGTGCGGCGCGCCGCGCGCGACGACGTCCGCAGCGCCCGCCCCCGGGAGGCGCCGCCGCACGGCCCGGGGTAGGAAGGAGGCCGTGACGATCTTCGGCTTCCACGCCTCCCACGAGCAGGTCCACCCCACGGCGCTGCTGCGCGCGGTCCAGCGCGCCGAGCAGGCCGGGTTCGAGGCGGCCATGTGCTCGGACCACATCGCCCCGTGGAACACCATGCAGGGGGAGTCGGCCTTCGCGTGGTCGTGGCTGGGCGCCGCGCTCGCGACGACCCACCTGCGCTTCGGCGTCGTGAACGCACCGGGTCAGCGCTACCACCCGGCGATCGTCGCCCAGGCGATCGGCACGCTCGGCGCGATGTTCCCGGGCCGCTTCTGGGCGGCCCTGGGCTCGGGCGAGAACATGAACGAGCACGTCACGGGTGAACCGTGGCCGCGCAAGGAGCTCCGCGACGCGCGGCTCGTCGAGTGCGTCGACGTGATCCGCCGGCTCCTCGCGGGGGAGGAGGTCACCCACGACGGCCTGGTGCGGGTGGACCGCGCGCAGCTGTGGACGCTGCCCGAGGTGGCGCCCGCCCTCGTCGCGCCCGCGGTGACCGTCGCGACGGCGCGGCGCTCGGCGGCGTGGGCGGACGGGCTCATCACGATCAACCAGCCCCACGACGTCCTGCGGGAGATGGTCGCCGCCTACCGGGACGCGGGCGGACGCGGTCCGGTCGCGCTCCAGGTCCACCTGTCGTGGGCACCCGACCAGGCCGAGGCCGAGCGGCTCGCGTTCGAGCAGTGGCGGACCAACGTGTTCTCGCCGCCCCTGCCGTGGGACCTCGACACGCCCGAGGCCTTCGAGAAGGCCGCCGCGTTCGTCCGGCCCGACGACGTGCACTCGGCGGTGCGCGTGTCGTCGGACCTCGGCCGGCACGCCGAGTGGCTCGCGGAGTACGCCGGGCTCGGCTTCGACGAGATCTACCTGCACCACGTCGGCCCGCAGCAGGACGCGTTCGTCGACGCGTTCGGCGCCGAGGTCCTGCCTGCGCTGCGGGCCTCGGTGGGAGGTGCGGCGTGAAGATCACCGACACGAGCGACCTCTGGTGGCGCAACGCGGTCATCTACTGCCTCGACGTCGAGACGTACATGGACTGGGACGGCGACGGGGTCGGCGACTTCCCGGGCCTCGCGCAGCGCATCGACCACCTCGCGCAGCTGGGGGTGACGTGCCTGTGGCTCATGCCGTTCTACCCGACGGCCAACCTCGACGACGGGTACGACATCACCGACGGCTACGGCGTCGACGGCCGGCTCGGCACGCTCGGGGACGTCGTCGAGCTCGTGCGGACCGCGCGCGACCGCGGCATGCGCGTCATCGTCGACCTCGTCGTCAACCACACGTCCGACCGGCACCCGTGGTTCGTCGAGGCCCGCAAGAGCACGGACAACCCCTTCCGCGACTTCTACGTGTGGCGCCAGGACGCGCCCCCGGACACGTCGTCCGAGGTCGTCTTCCCCGACCAGGAGCACAGCATCTGGGAGCTCGACGACAAGACGGGGGAGTACTACCTGCACCGGTTCTACAAGCACCAGCCGGACCTCAACGTCGCCAACCCGAAGGTCCGCGACGAGATCGCGAAGATGATGGGGTTCTGGCTCGAGCTCGGCATCTCGGGGTTCCGGGTCGACGCCGTGCCGTACCTCATCGAGACGGTGGGCATGGACGAGAAGGACCAGACGCGGTATGCCGACCCGCACGCCTACCTGAGGTCGCTGCGGCAGTTCGTGACCCGCCGCTCGGGCAGCGCGATCATGCTCGGTGAGGTCAACCTCCCCTACCCGGACGCCCGGACGTACTTCGGCGACGGGCACGGCGACGAGCTGACGATGCTGTTCGACTTCGTCGGCAACCAGGCGATGTACCTGGCGCTCGCGCGGCAGGACGCCCGCCCGCTCCTGGAGGCCCTGAGCGCACGTCCCGAGCTGCCGACCGACTGCCAGTGGGCGACGTTCGTCCGCAACCACGACGAGCTCACGCTCGACAAGCTGTCCGAGGACGAGCGCGCGGAGGTGTTCGCGGCCTTCGGTCCCGAGGAGGACATGCAGCTGTACGGGCGGGGCCTGCGCCGTCGCGTGCCGTCGATGCTCGACGGCGACCCGCGCCGTGTCCGACTGGTCTACTCACTCATGTTCGCGCTCCCGGGCACCCCGACGCTGTTCTACGGCGAGGAGATCGGCATGGCCGAGAACCTCGAGGTCGAGGGGCGCCGGTCGGTCCGGACGCCGATGCAGTGGTCCGCCGAGGAGAACGGCGGCTTCTCGACCGCCCGCCCGTCGCGCCTCGTGCGGCCTGTGCCGAGCGGCGGCTTCGGCCCGGAGTTCGTCAACGTGAGCCACCAGCGCCGCGACCCCGACTCGCTCCTGTCGTTCGTCTCGACGCTCGTGCAGCGGTACCGCGAGTGCCCCGAGATGGGCTGGGCCCCGCTCGACGTCCTCGAGCAGCCGCACGACGCGGTCGTCGCGCTGCGCAGCTCGGTCGACGAGAACACGGTCGTCACGCTGCACAACCTGGGGCCGGAGCCCGTCGTCGTCCCGCTGCGCCTTCCCGATCAGGTCGACGGCGACCACCGCCTGGTCGACCTGCTCGAGGACGGCGAGGTGCGCATCGGCGGCGACGGCCGGGTCGACGTCCCGCTCGACGGGTACGGCTACCGCTGGCTGCGCCTCACCGAGCCCGGGTCGCGCGCGCTGCACTGACGTGCGCACGGCGCGCGGGACCCACGGCGTCAGTCCTGGAGCGCCGCCACCGTCCGGACGGCCGCGAGGTCGCCCTGCACGAGGATCGTCGTGACGACCGTCTCGCGCCACGCGTCGAGCCGGTCCGCGATCGCCGACGGCGGGCCGACGAGCGCGACGTCCTGGACCATCGCGGTCGGCACGGCCGCGGCCGCCTCGTCCCGCCGCCCCTGGGTCCAAAGGTCCGCGACCGTCGAGCACGCGTCGACGTACCCGAGGCGCTCGATCATCTCGCGGTGGAAGTTCGCGGTGCTCGCACCCATCCCGCCGACGTAGAGGGCGATGAAGGGCCGCACGACGTCGGCCGCCCGCTCGACGTCGTCGTCGATGACGACGGGCACGGTCGCGGCGACCTCGAACTCCTCGGGTGCGCGCAGGTCCGTCCCGCGGCGCGCGAAGCCCTCGGCCAGGGCCGCGCGGTAGAAGCCGTCGACGCTCGGCGCGTAGAACAGGGGCAGCCAGCCGTCCGCGACCTCGGCCGCGAGGGCGACGTTCTTGGGCCCCTCGGCCGCGAGGTGGATCGGCAGGTCGCTCCGCAGCGGGTGGACGGTCGATCGCAGGGCCCGGCCGAGACCCGTGCCGCCCTCGAGCGGCAGCGAGTAGAAGTCGCCCGCCGCGCGGACCGGCCCCTCTCGGCGCAGCACCTGCCGTACGACGTCGACGAACTCGCGCGTCCTGGCCAGCGGCCGCGCGTAGGGCTGGCCGTACCAGCCCTCGACGACCTGCGGGCCGGAGACGCCGAGCCCCAGGGTGAACCGGCCACCCGACAGGTGGTCGAGCGTGAGCGCCGCCATCGCGGTCGCGGTGGGGGTGCGCGCCGAGACCTGGGCGACCGCGGTTCCCAGCCCGATGCGCGACGTCCTGCCGCCCCACCACGCGAGCGGCGTGAAGGCGTCGGAGCCGTACGCCTCGGCGGTCCACACCGAGTCCAGGCCGAGGCGCTCGGCCTCGAGGACCAGCTCCTGCGCACCCGCCGGTGGGCCGGCGGACCAGTAGCCGGTGTGGAGACCGAAGCGCATCATCGCTCCTCGAGGGGTCGGGGGCCGTGGCCCGGTGGGGAGGCGGTGCGGTCGCCGGACGGGAGCCCGGGCTGCCCCGGCCGGTGACGCCGTCGTCGGCGTCCCATGAGCCGGACGGCCGCCCAGACGGCGAGCCCGACGACGACGACCACGAGGACCGGGACCAGGACAGCGGCGAGGGTGAGCACGACGCTCGTGACGTCCTCGACGACGCTCACGACGGGTCCGCCGACGCCCCCCGTGCTCGCGTTGACCACCGGGCGCGCGACGGCCTTCGCGCCGTGCACGACGAGCGCGAGCACGACACCCACCACCACGGGCACCCAGGTCGCGACGTCCGTGAACGTCGACGGGTCGGTGACCGCGGGCGTCTCGGCGCCGGCTCCGGCGCCGAACGCGAGACCGCCCGCCGTGGGCCGGACGACGGTCTGCACGAGGTCGTTGACGCTGTCGAGGCCCGGCACCTTGTCGGCGACGACGTCGAGCACGACGAGAACGGCGAGCACGACGAGGACCCAGTCCTGCTCGAGCCACGTCCAGCCCGCGGGGAGAGCGACCAGGTCAGTCCATCGCGCCAGCGCGCCGAGGAGGAGCAGCGGGAGCCCGGCGTTGAGGCCCGAGGCGGTCGCGAGTCCGGTCGCGGTGAGGAGCTCGAGCATGGCCCCAGCATGGCACCGACGCGCCCTGCGGACGGGACCGAGGTGCCCGGTGCGCCGCGACGCCACCCGTAGGATCGTCGCAGCGCCCGGCACGTCGCCGCGGCGTGGACGACGGACGAGCGGGGGACCGGTGACCGAGGTGGGCACGCCGGCCGACGGGCCCGGCGCTGCGGCGCAGGTGTCGTCACGGGTCCTCACGCTCCCGAACGTCATCAGCGCGGTCCGGCTGCTCCTGGTCCCGGTCTTCGCGGTCCTGCTGCTGCGCGGCGAGGACGCCTGGGCGCTCGGCGTGCTGGCCTTCTCCGGCGCCACGGACTGGCTCGACGGGACCCTCGCGCGGCGGCTCGGCCAGCAGTCACGGCTCGGCGAGCTCCTCGACCCGGCCGCGGACCGGCTGTTCATCCTCGTGACGCTCGTCGTCCTGACCGCGCGCGACGTGGTCCCGACCGGCCTGCTGGTGGCCGTGGTCGGCCGCGACCTGCTGCTCGTCGTCGTGCTCGCGGTGCTCATGGCGTCGCACGTCGGCCCCCTCCCGGTGCACGTCGTCGGGAAGTCCGGCACGTTCGCCCTGCTCTACGCCTTCCCGCTCCTGCTGCTCGCCGAGTGGTCCGGGACGGTCGGCCTCGTGGCGGGCGTCGTCGGCTGGGCGTTCGCGTGGTGGGGGATGGGCCTGTACTGGCTCGCCGGGGGCGTCTACGTCTGGCAGGCGTGGACGGAGCTGCGCCGCCGGAGGGCCACCGCGTGACGCCCGACCGCGACGGCACGCGGGGCTCGCACCGGGCTCCGGGCGGGTCCTCCCACGCGGCCCCGCACCGGGCGTCCCACGCCGCACCGCAGCACGTCGAGCCCCGTCCGTCGTCGCGCGAGCCGGGCCCGCCCGAGCGTGACGCGTCGATGGAGCTGCTGGGCGAGGTCATGTACCGGCCCGTCGCGCTCGCGCCCGCCGAGCGCGACGACGTGCGTGCGCCGACCCGGGGCGCGCGCGTGCGCAGGGACGCGCTCCACCTCCTCGTCGCCGGGTCGCTCGGGCTGCTGCTGGTCGCGGGCGTCGCGACGCTGCGGGCGCCCCAGCCCGCCGCCCTCGAGGGGCGCACCCTGCTGCTGGAGGAGATCTCGCAGCGCACGCGCGAGGCCGAGGAGCTCGCCGCCGCCAACCAGCGCGTGGGGGCCGAGATCGCGGCGCTGCAGGAGGAGGCGCTGCGCGTCTCCGACCCGGGGCTCGTCGCCGAGCTCGAGCGCTTCGAGCTCGCGTCGGGCGCGGTGCCCGTGCGGGGGGACGGCGTGGTCGTCGAGCTCGACGACCCCGAGGTGCGCGACGACCGGCAGCTCGACCCCGAGGAGCGCGTGCAGGACCTCGATGTCCAGCTCGTGGTCAACGGGCTCTGGGCTGCGGGCGCCGAGGCGGTCGCCGTGAACGACCAGCGGCTGACCGCCCTGAGCGCGATCCGAGGGGCGGGTGAGGCGATCCTCGTCGACCTGACCCCCCTCTCGCCGCCGTACCGGGTCGAGGCCGTCGGCGACCCGCGGGCCCTCCAGACCGGCTTCGCGCGCTCGAGCGCGGCCGCGCACCTCAGCGTGCTCGCGAGCGAGTACGGCATCACGTCGAGGGTCCGCGCCGCGGAGGACCTCGAGCTGCCCGGAGCAGGCTCCACGGTGCTGCGGCACGCGACCGCGGCGCCCGCTGTGACATCGTCGGGTGCTGACCCGGAGGAAGGGACCTCATGATCGCGCTGCTGGGACTCGTCGTCGGCGCACTCGTCGGGCTCCTCCTCGAGCCCACGGTGCCGACGGTCCTCCAGCCGTACCTCCCGATCGCGGTGGTGGCCGCCCTCGACGCGCTCTTCGGCGGTCTGCGGGCGCTGCTGGACGGGACGTTCGACGACCGGGTGTTCCTCGTGTCGTTCCTGTCGAACGTCGTCGTCGCGGCGGTCATCGTCTTCCTCGGCGACCAGCTGGGCGTCGGCACCCAGCTGTCGACCGCCGTCGTCGTCGTCCTGGGCATCCGGATCTTCTCCAACGCGGCGGCGATCCGGCGTCACCTGTTCCGCGCATGACGGCTGCACACCACGGACGTCACGACGGGGACGGCGACGTGCGGCCTCCCGGGCACGGCGGGGCCGGGGCCGGTGCGCGCCCCACGCCCGACGCGCCCGTCCCGGACACCCCCGAGGGGGGCCACGCACCCGTCCCGGACGCCCCTGAGGTCGACGCGACGGGAGGTGTGCGTGCGTCGTCGCCCGGGCCGCCGCCGCAGGCGCTGCCCGCCGTCGCGCACTCGTGGCGACGCATCGGGCGTGCGCTCGCGCCCCGTCCCACCCGGGCCCAGCTCACGGTGGCGCTGCTGTCCGGTCTGCTCGGCTTCGCGCTCGTCGTGCAGGTGCAGCAGAACCGGTCCGAGGGCCTCGCGTCGCTGCGCCAGGACGAGCTGGTCCGGATCCTCGACGAGGTCACGCAGCGGTCGGAGGAGCTCGAGGACGAGGCCGCGTCCCTGCGGGCCCAGCGCGCCGAGCTCGTCACGGGCACCGACACCGAGCGCGCCGCGCGCGAGGCCGCCCGGGCGCGCGCCGAGGTCCAGGGCATCCTCGCCGGCCGGCTGCCGGCGACCGGACCCGGGGTGCTCGTCAACATCGGCGACCCGGACGGCTCGGTGCCCGCGTCGACGCTGTACAACGTGCTCGAGGAGCTCCGGAACGCGGGCGCCGAGGCCGTCCAGCTGAACGACCTGCGCCTGACGGCGTCGAGCTACGTCGTCGAGGGGCCCGACGGCGTCGTGGTCGACGGGACGGAGGCCCGGGCGCCGTACCGCTGGCGGGCGATCGGCGACCCGGACACGATCATCCCCGCGCTCGACATGCCGGGTGGCGCGATGGCCCAGGTCCGCAACGCGGGCGGGACCGCGGACCTGCGCGCCGCCGAGACGGTCGCGGTCGACGCGACGCGCGACGTCAGCGAGCCCCGGTTCGCGACCCCGGCCCCGGATGCGGAGGACGGGTGACGGGCTGCCGATGGTCACGGGGAGTGCATAGGCTGTGTGCCTGCACGGCGGCGAGCCGGCCGGCCCAGCGACGCGAGGAGGAACGATGACCGCACACGACGGGTCGGAGCAGCAGTGGGCGGCGGCCGACACGACGATGTCGTTCGGCGAGGGTGTCGTCGTCCCGGTCGACCACGACGCACCGCCCGTCGGCCTGAGCGCCGAGGAGAAGGCCGCCGTCGCGGCGCTGCCGAGCACGTCGGCGCTGCTCATCATGCAGCGCGGGCCGAGCGCCGGTGCGCGCTTCCTGCTCGACGCCGACCGCACCGTCGCGGGCCGGAGCCCGAGCGCCGACATCTTCCTCGACGACGTCACCGTGTCCCGCAAGCACGTCGAGTTCGTGCGTGAGACCGAGGGTTTCGTGGTGCGTGACGTCGGCTCGCTCAACGGCACGTACGTCAACCGGACCCGGATCGAGCAGGCGCTGCTGCGTCCGGGTGACGAGGTCCAGATCGGCAAGTTCCGGATGACCTTCCACCCGAGCCCTTCCCGGTCGGCGGGTGCGGACGGGACGGCCCCGGGCGCCGCGTCGTGAGCCGCGGCTCGGCGGCCGGAGCGGCTGACCGGGCCGTCGCGTCGTCCGACCGCGGGGCCGTCGCGCCCGGTGGACCGGTGCTGGTCGAGCCGTGGCCGCACGGCGTGTCGCGCGAGCCGACCATGCGGATCTCCGACGTGCTCGCCGACCTCAGCGCGGACTTCCCGACCGTCACGCCGTCCAAGCTCCGGTTCCTGGAGGAGCAGGGCCTCGTGGAGCCCCGCCGGACGCCCGGCGGGTACCGCCAGTACAGCCCCGCCGACGTCGAGCGGATCCGCTACGTCCTGCGGCAGCAGCGTGACCGCTACCTCCCTCTGCGCGTGATCGGCGAGCAGCTCGCCGAGCTCGACTCCGGTCGCAGCGCGGAGCAGGTCGGTCCGCGCCTCGCGGCGAGCGACGGCGAGCGCACCGGCAGCGGGGCCCGGGCGCGGTACACGGCCGAGCAGCTCGCCGAGGAGACGGGGGTCGATGAGGCGTTCGTGCGGGCGCTGGTCGACGGGGGGGTCCTGGGCACGTCCGCCTCGGGCCACCTCGACCCCTGGGCCCGCGAGGTCGTGACGACGGCGGCCGCACTCGCCGAGCACGGCGTCGACGTGCGGCACCTGCGGTCCTTCCGCGCCGCGGCGGACCGGCAGGTCTCCGTGGTGGACCAGATCGTCGCGCCGCTGCGCGGGCAGCGGGCCCTCACGGCGCAGGCGCAGGCGTCGGCACTCGCGGCGGAGGTGGGCGAGCTGTGCGGCCGGCTGCACACCGCGATGGTGCGCGCGGGCGTCGCCGGGCTCGCACCCTGAGGGGCCTCCTCGGGACCGGGTGGTGGGCGGCGCAGCCCGCCGGGCCCCGGGTGGACGTGCCCGTGCCGGTGCGGGGACAGGCCGGGGTGCCCGGCGTGTCGCTCGGGCGCGATCGGACGTAGCGTGGAGGCGTGAGCGACGACGACCTGGTGGAGCTCGAGGTCCTGGGCGTGCGCAGGCAGGCGCCCCTGGACCAGGTCGTCGTGCTGCTCCTGGACCTCGAGGGGCGTCGGCTCCTGCCGATCGTGGTCGGGCTCACCGAGGGCACCGCGATCGCGGCCGGCCAGGCGGGCGTCGTCCCGCCGCGTCCGATGACGCACGACCTGCTCGTGTCCACCCTTGCGGCGACCGGCGTCGAGGTGGTCCGGTCCGAGGTCGTCGCGCTCGTCGACGGCGTGTTCCACGCGGCCCTCGTCCTCGACAACGGCGAGCGGGTCGACGCGCGCGCGTCGGACGCGATCGCGGTCGCGGTCCGGACCGGCAGCCCCGTGCTGTGCGCCCCGCAGGTGCTCGCGGAGTCGGGCCTCGCGGTCGAGGAGCGGGCCGAGGAGGACGAGGTCGAGGAGTTCCGGGCGTTCCTCGACCAGGTCAGCGCCGACGACTTCGTGACGGGGGAGGACCCGGGCCCACCGGGCGCCGGACCGTCATGATTCACCTTCGACCTGAGGTTGAGACACGCGGGAGCGACACGCCGTCCCGCGTGTCGCGGGGAGCGTCGTTGACGCTCCTGACCAGCACCCCTAGCGTGACCGGTGAACCTCCCGCCACCGCGGTGAGCGGATGACGGTGGGGAACGGACGAGGGGAGTTGCCGTGAGCGGCACCGGGGAGTCGGTCGAGAGCGCAGCGGGGGTTCCGCAGCGCGCGCAGGGTCTGCTCTTCGGCGACGAGCTGCCGGACCTCGACACCACGACGGGGTACCGCGGCCCGACCGCGTGCCGCGCCGCCGGGATCACCTACCGGCAGCTGGACTACTGGGCGCGGACGGGTCTCGTCGAGCCGAGCATCCGTCCGGCGACCGGCTCGGGCACCCAGCGTCTGTACAGCTTCCGCGACATCCTCGTCCTCAAGGTCGTCAAGCGGCTCCTCGACACCGGCGTCTCGCTCCAGCAGATCCGCACCGCGGTGGGACACCTGCGGGAGCGCGGCGTCGACGACCTCGCGCAGATCACGCTCATGAGCGACGGCGCCAGCGTCTACGAGTGCACCTCCGCCGACGAGGTGATCGACCTCGTCCAGGGCGGCCAGGGCGTGTTCGGGATCGCCGTCGGCCGGGTGTGGCGCGAGGTCGAGGGCACCCTCGCCGAGCTCCCGACCGAGCGGGCCGAGGACGGTGTGACGCAGCACGCCGGCGTCGACGAGCTCGCCGAGCGGCGCCGTTCGCGCACGGCCGGCTGACGCCGTCGGCCCACCCCAGCACGACCCGGGCGCGCGCGTCGTCGCGCGTGCGATCCTGACACGACCCTCGGCAGCCGACCTCGACGCGTGACCCGCCGTCCGCGAGGCGGACGGCGGGTGCGCCCGCGTCACCAGTCGATACGGTGCTGCCACCCCCTGCCTACCGTGAGGTGAGCCTGTGTTCTCCAAGGTGCTCGTGGCCAACCGAGCCGAGATCGCTGTGCGCGGGTTCCGCGCCGCCTACGAGCTCGGCGCGCGGACCGTCGCCGTCTTCCCGCACGAGGACCGCAACTCCGAGCACCGCCTGAAGGCGGACGAGGCGTACCCGATCGGGGAGCCCGGGCACCCGGTCAGGGCCTACCTCGACATCGAGGAGATCATCCGCGTCGCACGCGAGGCCGGTGCTGACGCGGTCTACCCGGGCTACGGCTTCCTGTCGGAGAACCCGGCCCTCGCACGGGCGTGCGCCGAGGCCGGCATCGCCTTCGTCGGACCGCCCGCGGAGGTCCTCGAGCTCGCGGGCAACAAGGTGACTGCGCTGCGCGCAGCGCGCGAGGCCGGGATCCCGGTCCTCGCGTCGTCCGACCCGTCGTCCGACGTCGACACGCTCGTCGCGGCCGCCGACGAGATCGGGTTCCCCGTCTTCGTCAAGGCGGTCGCAGGTGGCGGCGGGCGCGGTATGCGGCGCGTCGACCGCCGCGAGGAGCTGCCGGACTCGCTCCGCGCGGCGATGCGCGAGGCGGAGAGCGCCTTCGGCGACCCCACCGTGTTCATCGAGCAGGCCGTGCTGCGGCCTCGGCACATCGAGGTGCAGATCCTCGCCGACGCCTCGGGCGAGGTCGTCCACCTGTTCGAGCGCGACTGCTCGCTGCAGCGGCGGCACCAGAAGGTCATCGAGATCGCCCCGGCGCCGAACCTCGACCCGGCGGTGCGGGACGCGCTGTGCCGCGACGCGGTCGCGTTCGCGCGCAGCATCGGCTACGTGAACGCCGGCACCGTCGAGTTCCTGCTCGACACGGAGGGCGAGCGCGCGGGCAAGCACGTCTTCATCGAGATGAACCCGCGCATCCAGGTCGAGCACACCGTGACCGAGGAGGTCACCGACGTCGACCTCGTCCAGGCGCAGATGCGGATCGCGTCGGGCGAGACGCTCGCCGACCTGGGGATCAGCCAGGACACCGTGCGGGTCAACGGCGCGGCGCTCCAGACGCGGATCACGACGGAGGACCCCGCGAACGGCTTCCGTCCCGACACGGGCCGGATCATCGCGTACCGGTCGCCCGGTGGGGCGGGGGTCCGGCTCGACGGTGCGACGGCGTCGGCGGGTGCCGAGATCTCCGGCCACTTCGACTCGATGCTCGTCAAGCTCACGTGCCGCGGCCGCGACTTCCCGACGGCGGTGCGTCGCGCCCGGCGTGCGCTGGCCGAGTTCCGCATCCGCGGGATCCGGACCAACATCCCGTTCCTGCAGGCCGTGCTCGACGACGAGCAGTTCGTGGCCGGCAACATCGCGACGTCGTTCATCGACGAGCGACCCGAGCTGCTCGCGGGCAAGGAGAGCGCTGACCGCGGTACGCGCCTGCTCGCGTACCTGGGCGACGTCACCGTCAACCGACCGCACGGGTCGCCGGTGAGCATGCTCGAGCCGCAGGCGAAGCTTCCCGCGGTCGACCTGTCGACGCCCGCCCCGGACGGGAGCCGCCAGCGGCTCCTCGAGCTCGGGCCGGAGGCCTTCGCCGCCGACCTGCGGGCGCGGACGGCCGTGGCCGTCACCGACACGACCTTCCGCGACGCGCACCAGTCGCTGCTCGCGACGCGTGTGCGCACGTACGACCTCGCTGCCGTCGCGCCGTACGTCGCGCGGACCACGAGCGGCCTCCTGAGCGTCGAGGCCTGGGGCGGCGCGACCTACGACGTCGCGCTGCGCTTCCTCGGCGAGGACCCGTGGGACCGCCTCGCCGCGCTGCGCGAGGCCCTGCCGAACGTCGCACTCCAGATGCTGCTCCGCGGACGCAACACCGTCGGGTACACGCCGTACCCGACCGAGGTCACGAACGCCTTCGTCGAGGAGGCCACCGCGACCGGGATCGACGTGTTCCGGGTGTTCGACGCCCTCAACGACGTCGAGCAGATGCGTCCGGCGATCGAGGCGGTCCGGGAGACCGGGACGGCCCTCGCCGAGGTCGCGCTGTGCTACACGGGCAACCTCACCGACCCGGGGGAGGACCTCTACACCCTCGACTACTACCTGCGGCTCGCCGACCGCATCGTCGAGGCCGGGGCGCACGTCCTCGCGATCAAGGACATGGCCGGGCTGCTCCGGCCCCAGGCCGCGCGCACGCTCGTTGCGGCCCTGCGCGAGCGGTTCGACCTGCCCGTGCACCTGCACACCCATGACACGGCCGGCGGCCAGCTCGCGACACTCCTGGCCGCCGTCGACGCGGGCGTCGACGCGGTGGACGCCGCGAGCGCCGCGATGGCCGGCACGACCAGTCAGCCGTCGCTCTCGGCCCTCGTGGCGGCCCTCGAGCACACCGAGCGCGACACGGGCCTCAGCCTGCGTGCGGTGTGCGACCTCGAGCCCTACTGGGAGGCCGTGCGCCGCGTCTACGCGCCGTTCGAGTCCGGTCTGCCCGGGCCCACCGGCCGTGTCTACGACCACGAGATCCCCGGCGGGCAGCTGTCCAACCTGCGCCAGCAGGCCGTCGCCCTCGGCCTGGGGGACCGGTTCGAGGACATCGAGGCGATGTACGCCGCCGCCGACCGTCTGCTCGGGCGCCTGGTCAAGGTGACCCCGTCGAGCAAGGTCGTCGGCGACCTGGCGCTGCACCTCGTCGCGCGCGGTGCCGACCCCGAGCACTTCGCCCGCGAGCCGCGGGAGTACGACATCCCCGACTCGGTCGTGGGCTTCCTCGGCGGTGAGCTGGGCGACCCGCCCGGTGGCTGGCCCGAGCCCTTCCGGACGCGAGCGCTCCAGGGCCGCACGACGCAGCGCCAGCAGGTGCGGCTGAGCGAGCAGGACCGCGCCGAGCTGGCCGGGACGTCCGCGCAGCGGCGCGACCGGCTCAACCACCTGCTGTTCCCCGGGCCGACCAAGGACTTCGAGCACGTCCGGGCCACCTACGGCGACGTGAGCGTGCTCGACACCGTCCGCTACCTCTACGGCATGAAGCCGGCGACCGAGGTCGAGGTGCACCTTGACAAGGGTGTCCGGCTCCTGGTCGGCATGGAGGCGGTCGGGGAGCCCGACGAGCGGGGCCTCCGGACCGTGATGTTCACGCTCAACGGGCAGCTCCGGCCCCTGCAGGTGCGCGACCGCGGCGTCGAGGTCGACCAGGCCGCCACCGAGAAGGCCGACCCCGGTACGCCCGGCCACATCGCCGCACCGTTCGCCGGCGCGGTGAGCCCGGTCGTGCAGGAGGGTCAGCACGTCGAGGCCGGCCAGGTCGTCGCGACCATCGAGGCGATGAAGATGGAGGCGTCCATCACGACGCCCGTCGCCGGGACGGTCAAGCGCCTGGCGATCGGCCCGGTCCAGCAGCTCGAGGGCGGCGACCTGGTGCTCGTCGTCGCCTGACGACGACCGGGCGGTGCCGCCCCTGACGACGCCCCGGCGCGCCGGTCCCGTGCAGGACCGGCGCGCCAGGCCGTTCAGCGCGCGCGCTCAGCGACGGGGTGGAGCGGCGGCCGTTCGGTGGCGGGCGCTCAGCGACGGGGCGTGGGCGGTGCCGAGCGCGCGCGGTAGGCCGTGACGAGCAGCCAGAGGCCCCAGACCGCGACCACCGCACCGAGACCCGCGACGACCCAGGTGAGCGGCACCGCCTCACCGCGGGAGATCACCGGCCACTGGTAGCCCACCACGGCGCCGCCGAGGACGGCCCGGAACGTACCGGTCCACCACCACCGCTCGCGCACGTCGGGGCGGGGTTCGGGCTGGGGCGTGGGCTCGGGCGTCGATGCGTCGGACATGGGGGAGAGCCTTCCACAGGCCCGCCCGACACGGAGGGGAGCCCTCGTGTCACTCGACGAGCCTCTCGGGTCCCGTGCCCACGCGGCGCGCCTCGGCGGACGCGGGGACGAGGGCTGGGACGCTCACCGGATGCGCGTGGCACGGATCGACGAGGACGAGTGGGAGCGGCTGCGCGACGCGCGGCTGCGCGCCGTGACGGGTGAGCCCGAGATCTACGGCTGGGCCCTCGCCCGCGAGACGACCTTCCGTGAGCAGCACTGGCGCATGCGCCTGCGGGGAGCACCGTGGTGGGTGGCCGAGGAGGCAGGGGAGGACGTCGGGCTCGTCCAGCTCGTCGTCGAGCCCGGGGCGCCTGCCGACGAGCGGCACGTGCTGGCTCTGTGGGTCGACCCGAGCCACCGTCGGTCGGGGCACGGAGCGGCCCTCGTGCGCGCGGCCGTCGACGCTGCCGGCGCTGACGGAGCCGCCAGGGTCACCGCGTGGGTCCCCGAGGGGGACGGCGCGGAGGGGCTCGCGGCCGCGGTCGGCTTCGTGCGGACGGGGGAGCGGGTCCCGGCTCCGCGGCGGCCGGGTGTGGCCGAGGTCCGGTGGGTTCGGCCGGTCGTGGTACCACCGCCGTCGTGAGCCCTCGGGCCGTGCGCCGGGACACGGCGACGACGAGGTCGGCGGGTCAGGAACGCCAGGCGTGCACGGGTTCCGCGGGCTCGGCGTCGCGGGCCGCCGCCCAGCTCCGCAGCTCGTGCCCGACCGACGAGGGGCGCAGGTCGAGCCGGACGCCGGCACCCACGAGCGCGGCGGCGAGCAGCGCCGTCGCGGTGAGCATCTCGGTCGTGTCCTCGGCGGTCTCGAGCAGGAAGCGGCCGGTCCCGTCGACGAGCAGACCGGCCACGGTGGCGGTGACCTGCGAGGCCAGCAGGACCCCTCCGGCGAGTCTCAGCGGTCGACGGGCCGGCGCCCCGACCGCGTGGGCCACGACGAGCAGGAGGACGAGCACGGTGACCGCAGCGAGCGGCTGGGCGACCGAGAGCGTCGTCTCGGCGCCCAGACGTCGCCCGGCCTCCTCGTGCACCGAGGCGACCTCGTCGACGCTGAACGCGAAGGACAGCAGCGCGACGACCAGCCAGCCGAGACGTCCGGTGCGGCGCTCCGCCTGACCGGCGGCCCCGAGGCAGGCGACCGCGGCGAGCAGGAAGAGGCTGCTCGAGAACCACGTCGGCAGGTTGTTCTCACGGTCCATGTCGAGGAGCCGGCTCTCGAGCGTGACGGCGTTCACCAGGTGCACGACAGCGAACGCGAACGGACCCACGACGCCGACGAGCACCGCGGCGGAGAACGGGAGCGGCCGACGGTTCATCGTCCGAGCGTACGGTGAACTCCTGATGAACGAGACATGGCGGCCCGCGAGTGGGGCGGTCGGGACGGTGGGGCAGGCCCGGGCCTGAGGCGTAGTGACATAATGTCCATTATCGGCGTACCGGGTCCACCGTGGTCGATCGGGTGAAAAGTGGCCCCGGCGCTTCCGGCCCCACGCATGCCGAGGTCTAACGTGGGCGAATCGGACATACCGGTAGACCACCGGCCCCGAGGACCGACGAAGCCCCCCCGGAAGGACAGAGACATGTCACGCACCAGGACCGTCGTCACGACTCTCGCAACGACCGCCGTCGCCGTCGGCGCCCTCGCGGGCCCGGCCGCCGCAGCCCCGCCCGTGCAGCCCGCGACCCACTCCGCGGCGACCTGGGCCGCCATGCTCACCGAGCAGTACGGCTTCGACGTCACGTGCTCCAAGGAGGAGTTCGAGGACGGCCACATGTCGCACTGGGTCGGCGACGCGCTGTTCGTCTACGTCAAGGCCGGCACGGGCTACTCCACGCTCGACGACGCGGTCGACGGCTACATCACGCCCGGCAAGGACATCAGCTTCGTGATCACGTGCGACGGCGAGCCCGACTACCCGCCCATCTCCTGAGCACTGCGTACGACGGGGTCCCGACGAGGTCGTCGGGACCCCGTCGTCGCGTTCGGGCACGAGCGCTGGGCGCTCCGTGGCGGACGTCACGGTCGAATCGTTCCGATGCGGGGCGGCGTCACGTCGTCGGTGGCCCGATGATGTCCGGGTGCCCCAGCTCCTCATGGACCTCACACCGCTGAGGATCAGCGCGCCGTACCGGCGGATGTGGGTCGGCACGTCGCTCTCGGGCATCGGGACGGCGCTGACCACGGTCGTCGTCGGGCTCCAGGTGTACGACATCACCGGCTCGACGGCGAGCGTCGGCCTGGTCGGCCTCGTCGGCTTCCTGCCGCTCGTGCTGCTCGGGCTGTACGGCGGCGCCGTCGTCGACGCGCACGACCGCCGGACCGTCGTCGTCGCGACGGCCGCGGGCCTCCTGGTCGTGTCGCTCGGGCTCGCGGCCCAGGCGTTCGCCGGCGTCGAGGACGTCCGGCTCCTCTACGTCCTCGTCGCGGTCCAGAACGGCCTGTTCGCGATCAACTCCCCCGCCCGCTCGGCCATCGTGCCGAGGCTCGTCGGCCTGCCCCTGCTGCCCGCCGCGAACGCCCTCGCGAGCCTCTCGGGCGGCATCTCGATGACCGTCGGCCCCCTGCTCGGCGGCGTGCTCGTCGGCTGGGCGGGGTACGGGCCCGCGTACGCGGTCGAGGTCGTGATGCTCGGGGTCGCGCTGACGACGCTCGTCGCGCTGCCGCCGCTGCCGCCCGAGGGCGTCGTGCGGCGCGCAGGGCTGCGGTCGGTCCTCGAGGGGCTGCGCCACCTGCGCGGCGAGCCCGTGGTGCGAGGCACGTTCGTCGTCGACCTCACGGCGATGGTCCTCGCGATGCCACGCGTGCTGTTCCCGGCCATCGGGGCGGTCCTCATCGGCGGCGGTGCGACGACCGTCGGTGTCCTGACCGCGGGCATCGCGGCGGGCTCGATCCTCGCGGGCGTCTTCTCGGGACCGCTGGGCCGCGTCCACCGGCAGGGCACGGCAGTGCTGGTGTCGGTCGTCGGCTGGGGGCTGTCGGTCGCGGCGTTCGGCGTCGTCGTGGCGCTCGCACCCGGGCCCGTGCCCGGTGGCGGCGCGCACTGGACCCTGTGGCCCGCGACGGCGTGCATGGTCCTGGCCGGCACGTTCGACACGGTCAGCGCCGTCTTCCGCACCACGATCCTGCAGGCCGCGACACCGGACGCGCTGCGTGGACGCCTCCAGGGGGTGTTCATCGTCGTCGTCGCGGGCGGGCCGCGCCTGGGCGACGCGGTGCTCGGTGGCCTCGGCGCAGCGGTGGGCGAGGCGGGTGCAGCGCTGGCGGGCGGGCTCGCGTGCGTGGTGGGTGTCCTGCTCTTCACGCTCGCGCAGCCCGCGTTCCGCGCCTACGACGCGCGGCCCGGGGCCGCCGGCCACGGTGTCGAGCGTGGTGCCGAGCGTGGTGTCGAGCGTGGTGCGTGAGCAGCGCGAGCCCGTGTCGGTGGGGTACGGCAGGCTGTCCCCAGGAGGTCCCATGACGCACCACGAGAAGCACCACACTCACGACGACGCCTCGGGCGCGACGCCCGGCGCGTCGGCAGCCCACCTCGTGGCGGAGGTCGAGCAGCAGCAGGCCCGCCTGCAGCTCACCCGGTTCGACAACGACGACGCCTTCCGCCTGGGCATCCTCCTGGTCGAGATGGCGCGGGAGCGCCGGCTGCCCGTCACGGTGGACGTCCGCCGGCACGGGCACGTCCTGTTCCACGTGTCGTTGCCCGGGACGACGCCGGACAACGACACGTGGGTCGAGCGCAAGAGCCGCGTGGTCGACCGGTTCGGCGCGCCGTCCTTCCTCGTCGGTCTGCGGAGCAGGCTCAAGGGCCGCACGTTCGAGGAGGACAGCGGGCTGGCGGTGCAGGAGTACGCCGCGCACGGCGGGTCCTTCCCGCTCACGGTGCGCGACGTCGGCCCGGTCGGGACCGTGACCGTGTCGGGACTCCCCCAGGCCGAGGACCACGCGCTCGTCGTCGAGGCGCTCGAGGCCTTCCTCGACGGCCGGGCGTGATGCCTGCCGGACGCTCCCCCGCCGAGAGCTCCCCCGCCGGCGACCGCCCGGGCGGCACGCCCGCCGCCACGACCGTGCCCGTGCCCTCGGACACGCGCGCCCTCCTGCGGCGGATCGGCGGGCTCCTCGCCCCGCACCGGGCCAGCCTCGCGCTCGTCGCCGTCACCATCGTGGTCGGCGCCGGGCTCGGCATCACTCTCCCCTTCCTCACGCAGGCGGTCTTCGACCGCGCGCTCTTCCCGGCGGACGGCTCGGGGGTCGACGTCCGGCTGCTGACGCTGCTCGTCGCGGCGATGGTCGCGGTGCCGCTGCTCAGCGCCGGGATCGGTGTGGGCCAGACCTACCTGACGACGACGGTCGGCAACCGGGCCATGGCGGACCTGCGTGCACGGCTCTTCGAGCACCTCGAGCGCATGGAGCTCGCGTTCTTCACGGCGACGAGGACGGGGTCGATCCAGTCGCGCCTCGCGAACGACGTGGGCGGCGTGCGCTCGGTGCTCACCACGACCGCGGCGAGCATCCTGTCCAACGCCGTGACGGTCGTCGCGTCCCTCGTCGCGATGGTGCTCCTGTCCTGGCAGCTGACCGTCATCTCGCTCGCCCTGATGCCGCTCTTCATCGTGCTGCAGCGGCGTGTCGGTGCCCGGCGCCAGGTCCTCGCGCGCCGGACGCAGGAGTCGCTCGCCGACATGACCGCGATCACGGAGGAGGCGCTCAGCGTCTCGGGCGTCCTCCTGTCGAAGGTCTTCAACCGGGCCGACGCCGAGGTCGCGCGGTACCGCGAGGAGAACGAGCGCCAGGCGGAGCTCCAGGTCAAGCAGGCGATGGCGGGTCAGGGCTTCTTCGGCGTCGTGACCGCGTTCATGGCCATCACGCCGGCCCTGGTCTACCTCGCGTCGGGCCTCATGATCGACGCGGGGGCGGAGATCTCCGCCGGGACCCTGGTGGCGTTCTCGACCCTGCAGGCGCGGCTGCTCATGCCCATGCTGTCGCTCATGCGCGTCGCGCTCGACGTCCAGACGTCGCTCGCCCTGTTCCGCCGGATCTACGAGTACCTCGACCTCGTGCCCGCGATCGCCGACCGTCCCGACGCCGTCGCGCTCGACCCGAGCACCGTGCGGGGCGAGGTCGAGCTCGACGGGGTGTGGTTCGCCTATCCCCCTCCCCCACGTCTCAGCGCACCCCCGCCCGCTCCTCGCGGGACCGGTGGTGGCGGCATGGGCGGCGGTCGCGGGGCCCTCATGGCGTACGGCGTGGCGCCCGGGTCGCACCCCGGCGGCGGCGCTCGAGCCGACGTCACGGCGCGGACGACGTCGTCCGACGGCGCCGACCCCGGCCGTGCCGACGAGACCCCGGTCGGCCCGCCCGGGTCCCCCGGGCGCCCGTGGGCCGTCCGTGACGTCTCGTTCCGGATCCCCGCGGGCTCGCTGGCGGCCTTCGTCGGGCCGTCCGGCGCGGGCAAGACCACGCTGAGCAACCTCGTGCCCCGCCTGTACGACGTCGACCGCGGCGCCGTGCGCATCGACGGGACCGACGTCCGCGACATCGCCCTCGGGTCGCTCGCCGACGTCGTCGGGATGGTGACGCAGGACCCGTACCTGTTCCACGCGAGCATCGCGGACAACCTGCGCTACGCACGTCCCGACGCGACCGACGCCGAGCTCGTCGAGGCGGCCCGTGCCGCCAACATCCACGACCGGATCGCGTCGTCGCCCGACGGCTACGCCACCACGGTCGGTGAGCGGGGCTACCGGCTCAGCGGCGGCGAGAAGCAGCGGCTCGCGATCGCGCGCGTGCTGCTGAAGGACCCGCGCATCCTCGTCCTGGACGAGGCCACGTCGGCGCTCGACACCGCGTCCGAGCGTCTCGTCCAGCAGGCGCTCACCGAGGTGATGCGGGGTCGCACCACGATCGCGATCGCCCACCGCCTGTCGACCATCCGGCACGCCGACGTCATCCTCGTCGTCGACGACGGTCGCGTGGTCGAGCAGGGTGACCACGAGGAGCTGCTCGCCCGTGGTGGGCTGTACGCACGGCTGCACGCCGAGCAGTTCGGCGGCGGGCGGGTCGAGGCGCGGTTCTCCGACGGCGTGATGTTCACCGACGGCGTCGTGCTGGCGCAGCACCAGAGGCGTTCCTGACCCGGACCGCACGAGTTGCGGCTCCGAGGGGGTCACGAGAGTGTGAGGAGCGGTCCGGACCGGCGGACCTGCACCCACGACGACGACGTGATCACCGTCACGGCGAGACGTTCACGGGACCTTCACGGACGGGCGGAACACCGGACCGGACCGGGACGTTGTGCCAGTTGGACCACTCTCCGAGCGCGGCAACCTCCGCGCTCGCCAGCCGCCAGAACGGAGGCCTCACCATGGCTGACCGATCCCTGCGGGGTATGCGCATCGGCGCGAACAGCATGGAGTCGGAGCAGGGCGTCGAGTTCGCTCCTCGGCTCCAGGCGTACTACGACTGCCCCGACGGGCACACGATCATCCTCCCGTTCTCGACGGAGGCCGACGTCCCCGTCGTGTGGGAGTGCCGATGCGGCAAGGAGGCGCTCCTGCGGGACGCCAGCAAGCCCGAGCCCAAGTCCGGCAAGCCCCCGCGCACGCACTGGGACATGCTCCTCGAGCGGCGCACCGTGAGCGAGCTCGAGGACCTGCTCGCCGAGCGGCTCGAGCTTCTTCGCGCAGGCAAGCTCCGCCGCTCCGCCTGAACCCAGCAGCGCACGCGTGCGCTGCGCACGCGCAGCCGCCACGACACGGGACGGCCGCCACGACACGTGGCGGCCGTCCCGTCGTCTCTGCGACCGGCTGACCGACCGGGTCGACGGCCGATCTCCGGGCCGCCCGACGACGAGGGCGAGTCAGCCGGTCGACGGCCGATGCACTGGCCAGACCCCGTGCCTCAGCGGACCGCGGGCTGCCGGGACGTCGCGCGCGGACCGGCGGCACGCTGTCGTCCCGCGGACGCCTCACGACGCAGCCGCGCCGCGCCCGCCGCGCCGGCGACCACGACGACGACCGCGAGAGCGCGGAACGTCCAGGCGACGACGTCGCCGTAGCGCGTCGCCGGCGTGAGTCCGGTGCGCAGCGCCAGGTCGGCGACC
This sequence comes from Cellulomonas carbonis, assembly GCF_014636275.1. Lineage (GTDB taxonomy): Bacteria > Actinomycetota > Actinomycetes > Actinomycetales > Cellulomonadaceae > Actinotalea > Actinotalea carbonis. Next base: position 435,457 of record NZ_BMEB01000001.1, on the reverse strand, counting down.
ATCGTGTCGGCCGTGAACAGGTCCGTGCTGCGCGTCACCCGACCGTTGGGCGTGATGACGGCGCTCACCCCGACCGTCGACACCTGGACCGTCGCGCGCCCGTGCTCGATCGCTCGGATCCGCGACATCGCGAGCTGCTGCGTCGACTCGTCCGTCACGCCGAAGGTCGCGTTGTTGGTGGGCACGACGACGATCTCGGCACCGGCCCGAACGCCCTCGCGCATGATGCCGTCGTACGCGACCTCGAAGCAGATCCCCACCCCGATCGGCACGATCCTGCCCAGGCGCTCCGAGGGCACCTCGACGAGGCCCACCTCGTCGCCGGGGAGCATGTCGCGACGCACTCGGTCGACGGCGTCGGAGAACCGGCGGGCGATCTCGCGCATGGGGACGTACTCGGCGAACGCCGCCGGGCGCTGCTTCGCGTACGCGGCGAGTGGCCCCTCCTGCGGGTCCCACAGCAGCGCGACGTTGTACCGCCCGCCGGTCGACGGGTACTCGAGCGTCCCGACGAGCACCGGGGCGTCGACCGCCTGGGCCGCACGGTCCACGGCGCGTCGAGCCCCCTCGTCCACGCGCGGGTCGACGTCCGAGCCGTTCTCCGGCCACAGGACCAGGTCCAGGGTCCCCGACCCGACCTCGTCGGCGAGGCGCTCGGTGCCGGCGACGTGGTTCTCGAGCACCTCGCGCTCCTGCGCGAAGGAGTCCAGGCCCCGGTTCGGCACGTTGCCCTGGACGGCGCCGACCGCGAGGGTCCCCTCCTCCGCCCGCGTGTCGAGAGGGACCAGGAGTCCCGAACCGACGACGGCGAGGCCGACCAGGACGGCTCCACTCGCGGTCCCCAGGTCCAGCCGCCGGACGGCCAGGACGGCCAGCGCGAGGCACACCCCGGCAACCACCACGACCGCGGACAGCAGGGGCACTCCCCCGGCCCAGGCCCACCGCGCCGTCACCGCGTCGGCCTGGGAGAAGGCGAGCCGACCCCACGGGAACCCGCCGAACGGCCACACGGAGCGCAGCTCCTCCACGCCCACCCACAGGATCGCGAACGTCGGCACCTGGAGGTGGGCGCGGTGGCGGATCGCGGCGCCGCGGCGCGCCCACGACCACCCCGCCGCGAACAGGCCGACGAAGCCGGCCTCCGCGATCGACAGCGCGAACCACGGCACCGGCCCGACCGCGTACTCGGCCCAGGCGATGTGGGGCAGGAAGAACGCCAGGCCGAAGAGGAAGCCGATGAGCGCGTTCCAGCGCGCCGAGTCCCGGCCGAGCGCGAGGAAGAGCAGCGCGACCCCGACGAACGCGAGCGGCCAGAGCCCGAGACCCGGGAACGCGGCGTCGGTGGCGAGGCCGCCGACGATCGCCGCGACGACGGTCGTGAGGCGGCGCGGCGTGGGCTGGAGCACCGGCTCAGGCTACCCGTGCCGCCCGCGACGCCCACGCGCGCATCCGCACGCACCGGACGGCACCGGCACGCGCGCGATCGTGGATGTCCTCCCCGGTGGCCGTCCCGTGCGTCGCTGGGGAGGAAGCACCCGGGGGTGGGAGCCCCTCCTGCGGACGAGGCCGGCCGAGACACCGGCACGTCCCGGCGGGGGCCACCGGGCGGTAGGCCCGCGTGTCCTTCGGACCGGACGTCGTCCCGGAGGTCGTCGTCCGTTGTCTACTGAACACGCGGGCCCAGCCGGCGCCCTCCGTCATGAGCGCGCCGCGCGAGCGGCGCCGCGATCTGCGGGGGGAACACGGCGAACATAGCGACTCCCGGGAACCAGTCAAGGGGCCGTTGGTCCAGGTCAGCGCCGTTCTCGCTGGTCACGGCGCCTGCTCTGGACGGCGTGTCCCATCGCGGTCTCGGCGTGTCGTCCGGCGTGTCGTCCCCTGGGTCCGCCTGCGGCCGTCGGACCGCTCGCCGGACGGCGGCCGCGCACCGACACGGCGTCGGACGACCGCTCACCGCGCAGCCAGGCACCGCAGCACCGTCGACCGTCAGCTCACCCGGTCGGCGCAGCGGGACCGCACCGTCGGCCGGCCACCTACCCCAGGGCGTCGTGCACGACGACCCCGTCGCGCAGCATCCGGAGGCACCGCGGGGCGGGGACGTCCGCCCCCAGCTCGGGGAGCAACGGCGTGCCGGCGCGCTGGTCGGTGCTCCACCACGCGCGACGCGCGTCCGGCGCCTGGACCGCGAGGCTCACGGCCTCCCAGACGGCGAGGTGGGCGGGCGCGCCGAGGCGCACCTCACCCGCACCCGTGCCGTCGAGGCCCGCGGCCCGCCAGCCGCCACGCGTGTGCGCGCGGAACGCGGCCCGGGCGGAGATCCGGTGCTCCGGGGTCCGGTGCGTCACGGCGGCGAGCACCGCCCCCCACGGGTCGAGGGGTGTCACCGGCGAGTCCGACCCGAGGGCCATCGGCACCCCGGCGGCAGCGAGCGCCGCGAACGGGTTCATGCGTGCCGCCCGTGCACGGCCGAGGCGCTGCGCGTACATGCCGTCCGGGCCACCCCAGCGGTGGTCGAACGCGGGCTGGACGCTCGCCGTCAGGCCGAGCGACGCGAGGCGGGCGACGCCGTCGTCGTCCAGCAGCTCCGCGTGCTCGACCCGGTGGCCCGCGCCGCGTACGCGCACGCCCAGGGGTCCCGCGGCGGCGGCCGCCGTGCCCGCGAGGACCGCGTCGAGCGCCCGGTCCCCGATCGCGTGGAACGCGGCGTGCGCCCCTGCGGCCGTGACGGCGAGGAGATGCGCCTCGACCGCGTCGGCGTCGAGCGACAGCGCCCCCGAGCCGGGTGCGTCGGCGTAGGGCTCGCGCAGCGCCGCGGTGCGCGACCCGAGCGAGCCGTCCACCGTCAGGTCGCCGCCGATCCCGGTCAGACCGGGCACGGCCGCGAGCAGCTCGCGCGCGTCCTCGACCGTGCGGCACGCCTCGGCGCGGTACCCGACGACGAGCGGCAGCGCGGAACCGGCGTCGGCGGTGAGCGCGAGCGCGAGGGCGAGGCCCACGCGGGTGTCGAGCGACGGGCTGCTGTGCTCGTGGACCGCGACGACGCCCGCCGCCGCGGCGGCGCCGAGCGCTCGCCGGTAGAGGCCCTCGCGCGCGAGGTCGCCGACGTCCCGGGTCGACGCGCGTGCGCGCTCGTGCGCCTGCCCTGTCAGCAGGCCGTCCTCGCGCCAGCCGGGCAGCCCGACGCACCCCGCGTCGTGCGCCATCGCCGTCGAGACCACGGCCGAGTGGACGTCGACCCGCATGAGGTGGACCGGGGCGCCGCCGGAGGCACGGTCGAGCTCCGCACGCGTGGGCGGGCGCCCCTCGGGCCAGGCCGTCTCGTCCCAGCCGTGCCCGAGGACCGGCACGCCGCCCTCCGTCCGCCGGGCTGCGGCGGCGACGAGGTCGAGCGCGTCCGCGAGCGACCGGACACCCGCGCCGACGCCGAGGTCCACCGTGCCGAGCGCGAGACCCGTCTCGAGCAGGTGCACGTGCGCGTCGACGAAGGCGGGGGTCACGAGGGCGCCGTCCAGGTCGACCACCTCGTCCGCACCGTCCAGGACGGTGTGCACGCTGTCCTCGGCGCCGAGCCAGGCCACGCGGCCGTCCGCGACGAGCACCGCCTCCGCGAACGGGTCCGCGGGCGAGTGGACGACACCGTTGCGGTAGAGCGTCGAGGTCACGCCGCGACGGTAGCCCACCCCGCCGACACGTCCGCGCTGTCGCTCCCCCGCGACGCGGGCACGGCGGCCGTCACACCGAGCTGTACGCGACGACCCCTCGGCGGAGCTGGTCGACCGCTCGGCGCGCGGCCGCACGTGTCGCGGGGGTCGGCGCCGCCTGACCGATCTGGTCGAGCAGGTCGATCACCTGCTTGCACCAGCGCACGAAGTCGCCCGCGGCGAGGTCGGTGCCCTGGAGCACCGCGCCGAGGCTCCGCCCCGACGCCCAGCGGTGCACGGGTTCGACGAGGCCCGTGTCGACGGGCCTCGTGGTCTGGAGCCGGTGCGCGAGCTCGAGGTCCTCGACGTGCGACCAGATGCGCACCGTCTCGTCGATCGCGCGGCCGAGCCGACCCTGCGGGCCACCCGGGACCTGCGGCGCGGTCTCGCGCTCCTCACGGCGTGCCTCGAACACCACCGTCGAGACGACGGCGGCGAGGCCGGGAGCGTCCAGGCCGTCCCACACGCCGCGCCGCAGGCACTCCGCGACGAGCAGGTCGCTCTCGGCGTACAGGCGGCGCAGCCACCGCCCGGAGTCGGTCACCCGCAGCCGGGGGCCCGCCTCGTCGTCGACCTCCTCGAGGTACCCGGACACGGTGAGCACGTCGCAGATGCGGTCGAAGACCCGTGCGATCGAGCTCGTCCGACCCTCGATCCGGCGGACCAGCGCGTCGTGCTCGCGCTTGAGCCGGTGGTACCGCTCGGCCCAGCGCGCATGGTCCTCACGCTCGGAGCAGCCGTGGCACGGATGGCTCCGCAGCCGGCGTCGCAGCCCGGCGAGGGTCGCGTCGTCGGCCGCGGGCCGTACCTCACGTCCGGTCCGGTCGCCGTGCGCGCCGCGTCCCGGGTCGGCGAGCGCGCTGCGCATCGCCGAGGCGAGGTCGCGCTTGTGCGCGGCGTTGCGCGGTGAGAACTGCCGCGGGACCCGCACGGTCGTCACGGTGCGCACACCGCGGTCCAGGTCGGTCGCGGAGAGCGTGCGCACCTGGCGCTCCGACGTGAGGACGGTCGGACGCGGGCCGTCGAGCCCCGCGTCGCGTCCCGGGTCGAGCACGACGGCGTAGCCCGCGCGCCGCCCCGCCGGGATCTCGACGACGTCGCCCACGCGCAGCCGCTGGAGGCTCGCGAGGGCCTCCGCGCGCCGCGCCCGCGCCGCCTCGCGCGAGAGGTCCTGCTCACGCTCGGTGAGCTGACGGCGAAGGCGGGCGTACTCCGCGAAGTCTCCGAGGTGACAGCGCATCGCCTCGGCGTAGCCGTCGAGCGCCTCCGCGTGCGCCTGCGCCTGCCGCGCGAGCCCCACGACGGCACGGTCGGCCTGGAACTGCGCGAAGCTCGTCTCGAGCACCTCGCGCGCGCGCTCGCGACCGACCTGCGCGACGAGGTTGACCGCCATGTTGTACGTCGGCCGGAAGCTCGACCGGAGCGGGTAGGTCCGGCGTGAGGCGAGGCCCGCGAGGGCCGTCGGGTCGAGCGCGCCGTGGTCGACGACGACGGCGTGCCCCTCGACGTCGATCCCGCGCCGCCCGGCGCGGCCGGTCAGCTGCGTGTACTCGCCGGGCGTGATGTCGACGTGGGCCGACCCGTCCCACTTGGTGAGCTTGTCGAGGACGACCGACCGTGCGGGCATGTTGATCCCCAGCGCGAGCGTCTCGGTCGCGAACACGACCTTGACCAGACCGCGCGAGAAGAGCTCCTCGACGGTCTCCTTGAACAGCGGCAGGAGACCCGCGTGGTGCGACGCGATCCCGCGCTCGAGCGCCTGGCTCCACTCCCAGAAGCCGAGGACCGCGAGGTCCTGCGCGGGCACCGCGGCGCACCGCTGCTCGACCACGCGGCGGATCTCCGCCTCCTGCTCCGCGGTCGTGAGCCGCAGACCCGCGCGGACGCACTGCTGCACGGCGGCGTCGCACCCGGCGCGCGAGAAGACGAAGAAGATGGCGGGCAGGAGCGCCTCGCGGTCCAGCACGTCCACGACGGCGAAGCGCGGTGCCGGTCGGCGGAGCCCCGTCGCGACCCGCCGCCCGCCGCGGCCGCGGAAGCCGCGGTCCCCCGCTCCCCCGCGGTGCGGGCCCTCGGCGCGCTCGAGCCGGCGCAGCGTCTGCGCCAGGTCGGGGTTGATGGGCGGGTCGACGCCCGGTGCCGTCGGGTCGACGTGGCCCGCGTAGAGGTCGAACAGGCCGTCACGCGTCATCACGTGCTGCCACAGCGGGACGGGCCGGACCTCGCTCACGACGACGGCGGTGTCGCCCCGCACCATCGTGAGCCAGTCGCCGAACTCCTCGGCGTTCGAGACCGTCGCGGACAGCGACACGAGCTGCACGTCGTCGGGCAGGTGGATGATGACCTCCTCCCACACCGGCCCGCGGAACCGGTCGGCGAGGTAGTGCACCTCGTCCATGACGACGTACGCGAGGCCCTCGAGCGCGGGCGACCCGGCGTACAGCATGTTGCGGAGCACCTCGGTCGTCATGACGACGACGGGCGCGTCCCCGTTGACCGTCGTGTCACCCGTGAGCAGGCCGACGTCGTCGACCCCGTGACGGCGCACGAGGTCGCCGTACTTCTGGTTGCTCAGCGCCTTGATGGGCGTCGTGTAGAACGCCTTGCGACCCTGCTCGAGCGCGAGGTGCACCGCGAACTCGCCGACGACGGTCTTCCCCGCACCGGTCGGCGCCGCCACGAGCACGCCGCGACCGCCCTCGAGCGCGGCGCAGGCCTCGCGCTGGAAGTCGTCGAGCTCGAACTCCAGCTCGCGGGCGAAGGTCGCGAGACGGGTCCGCTGCTCGGCCGCTCGACGTCGGGACGCGGCGTACCGCTCGGCTGGCGAGGACATGCGGTCAGCCTAGGCAGCCGGGGCGCCGCGAGCCCGTGGAGCGGCACGTGGCGGGAGGTGCGTGCCCGGGCGGCCGTCGCGGGTGCGAGCCGTCAGGCGAGCAGCCGCACGGCCCCGGGATGGACCTCGGCGAGCATCGGCAGCGGCCCGAGGCGCTCGCCGTCGGCGAAGGCGACGGGCGGCACGGGCCCGACCGGGCTGTGCTCGACGAGCACGCGGCGCGTGCGCAGCACCGTGCAGGCCGGGTGGTCCACGTGGGTCCCCGAGTAGACGCGGGGGAAGACGGCCAGGAGCTCGGCGCGGCTGAGCGGCCCGGCGACCAGGACGTCGAGGAGGCCGTCGTCCATGCGCGCCGCGGGCGCGATCCGCATCCCACCGCCGAAGCTCGGGGCGTTCGCGACGGCGACGAGCGACCCGGTCGACTCCCACGTCGTGTCGTCGAGCGTGAGCCGGTAGCCGTAGGGCCGGAACCCGCCGAGCACGGCGAGGAGCGCGCGGACGTACTTCGCGCGTCCCCTCGGCCACGCGAGGCCGTTCGCGTGCGCGTTCACGGCGGCGTCGATGCCGCACGACAGCACGCCGAGGTACCACTCGCGGGCCGAGTAGTCGGGTGGACCGACCGCGACGGCGTCGACGAGGCGTCCGCCCGACTCGAGTCCGCGCTCGACGGCGGCCAGACCGCCGTCGGCGTCGTGCACGGGCAGCCCGTGCACGCCCGCGATGTCGTTCCCGCTCCCGGCCGGCACGACGCCGAGCGGCAGGTCGGTCCCCGCGACGACGTTCGCCCCGAGGTGCACCATGCCGTCCCCGCCCACGACGACGAGCGCGTCGAGCCCGTCGACGACGGCCTGCCGTGCGTGCAGCACGGCCGTCGCTGCGTCGTCGGCCGACAGGTCGACGACCTCGTGCCCGCGGCCGCGTGCGGCGTCGAGGAGCCTCTGCCCGCGGGCCGCCCCGCGTCCCTGCCCCGCGGTGGGATTGACGACGACGCCGAGGCGCAGGCCGCTCACCCGTCGTCGCCGCGGCCGGTTCCCGCGAGGGGCGGAAGACCGTCGGCGATGCGCCGCGCGTCGCGGCGACGGTCACGCAGCGCGCAGACGCCGACCGCGAGGAAGTACAGCCCGACCATCGGCAGAGCCAGGAGGATCATCGTGATCGCGTCGGGGGTCGGCGTCGCGAACGCCGCGAAGGTGAAGACGAGGAGCACGGCCCAGCGCCAGCCGCGCAGCCACGTCGTCGCCCGCACGAGACCCGCGAACGTCAGCCCCACCATGACGACGGGCAGCAGGAACGCGACGCCGAACGCCAGCAGCACGCGCATGACGAAGCTGAGGTAGAGCTGCGCGTCGATGAGGTTCGCCGACCCCTCCGGCGTGAACTCGGTGAGCAGCGCGACCGCGTTCGGCAGCACGCGCCACGCGAGCCACGCACCGGCCAGGAAGAGCGGCGTCGCGGCGGCCAGGAAGGCGACGGCGTAGTGCCGTTCACGACGCGTCAGGCCGGGCGTGATGAACAGCCACAGCTGGAGCAGCCACCACGGGCTCGACACGAGCACGCCCAGGAAGAGCGAGACCTTGACCTTCATGTCGAACGACGTCGCGACGCCCGCGAAGTTCAGCGCGACGAGCCCCTCGCGCTCGACGGAGAGCAGCGGCTCCTGGAGGGCCGCCAGGACCGGGTCGTACAGGACCCAGCCGACGACGCCGCCCGCGACGAGCCCGAGCGCCGCGAGCACGGTGCGCCGGCGCAGCTCGCGCAGGTGCTCGCGCAACGGCATGCGCCCCTCGGGGTTCACCCCTCGCGGCGCACGACGGGGAAGCGCGGACGGCACGGACGGCACGGACGTTCGGCGGCCGGCCTCAGGTGCCGGGGCGGTCGCCGTCGGCGGACCTGCGCACCGAGGGGTCGACCCCGTCCCGCGCGTCCGTGCGGTGCGGGTCCGTGGAGGTGGCGGACGTGCCGCGCGCACCCGTGGACCCGTCCGCGGGGTCGTCACGCAGGTCCTTGACCTCGTTCTTGAAGATCTTCAGCGACTGGCCGACGCTCCGGGCGAGGTCGGGCAGCCTGTTGGCGCCGAAGAGGAGCACGATCACGACCAGCAGGACGACGATGTGCCAGCCCTGGATTCTCACGAGTGCCTCCTGCCGTGCGCCGCCGTCGGTCGGGCGGCCCGTGGTCCGATCGTAGTCCGGACGCCGCCGGCGTCCGAGCGAGGGTGGGTCGAGCCGGGCATCAGTGGGAGAACGCGCGCCACCGCGCGTACGCCGCCTCGTGCCGCGCCGCGCGCGCCGCCCGCCGACGGGCCCTCGCCTGCAGCGCGAGGAGCCTCCGTGCGCGCGCGGGCTCGGGATCGGTGAGGTCGACCGGGGCCGGCACGGTCAGCACGAGCTGCTCCTCGGCGGCGGCGCGCTGCGACGCCTCCGCGAGGGCTGCCGAGCTGCGCTCGAGCTCCGCGAGGAGGCGACGCGCCCGGCGGTAGAGGTCGCGCAGCAGGAGGAACGCCCCGACGAGCGTCCCGGCGACGAGCAGCGCCCAGACCGTGAACCACAGCACGGCGTCAGGCTAGCGTGCGGCGCGCCGTCGACCGGCCTCGTCCTCGGGCCCGCCCGCGCGCGGTCCGGCGGCGTCGGGCTCGTCACGGTCGGGCCTGTCTCGGTCCGGCCCGTCGTCGTACGCGAGCAGCGCACGACGGGCCGCCTCGGCGACCTCGGCCGCCACCGACCCGGGCCGGACCGCGCGGACGTCCGGCGCCAGCCGGAGCAGGAGCTGGTCGAGCCACGCACGGGACGCCACGCGCAACGTGACCCGGAAGCCGCCGTCGTCGAGGTCGAGCGTCTCCTCGACCGGAAGCTGCTCGGCCACCCAGCGGGCCCGGCCCGACAGGTCGATCGTCACCGCGGCGTGCTCGGGTGCCGGCCGGAAGACGGTCGGGTCGGGCGCCCGCGCGGGCCGCCGCGTCACGGGCTCGTCGAGCACGCGCAGGTCGAGGATCCGGTCGAGGCGGAAGAGCCGCTCGCCGCCCGCGCTGTGGCACCAGGCCTGCAGGTAGGACCGCTCGTCGCCCGTGACGATCTGCCACGGGTCGACGTCGCGCTCGCTCAGCGCGTCGGACGCGTCGACGTAGCGCAGGTGGACCCGCCGTCCGTCGCGCAGCGCGCTCCGGGCGGTGGCGACCACCTGCGGGTCCGCCTCGACCGCGAGCTGGACGTCGACCGTGGCGGCCGCCTCCCCCGTCGCGGCGGTAAGCACGTCGAGCGTGCCCGTCAGGACCTCGCGCTCGACGGGGTCCAGCGCGTCGCCGACCGCCTCGCGCAGGGCCCGCAGCGCGGCCACGAGCACCACGGCCTCGCGCGTGCCGAGGCGCAGCGCCCGTCCCATGCCGCGCGACTGCGTGAGCCGGACGACCCCCGACTCGAGCGACGCCGCGTCGAAGTCGATGAGGTCGTCGGGCCAGTACCCCGGCGTCCCCGACATCCAGAGCGTGTCGACGTCCTTGAGGACCTGGCCCGGGCTCACGCCGAAGTGCGCCGCGAGGTCCTCGACGGCGACCCCGGGGTGACGGTCGAGGTACGCGACCATGCCGAGGAGGCGGAGCAGCCGCTCCGGAGTGCGGTCAGCCACGGTCGTCCTCCGGTGCGACGCGTCCACCCATCGCGACCGCGGCGCGCAGGCGGTCGACGACGGCCGTCCGCAGCTCGGGCGGGTCGAGCACGACGACCGCGTCCGTGTAGCCGGTGATCTCGGCCGCGAGGTCGCTCGTGCGCTGGTACGGGACCGCGACGACGTCGGTGCCCGGCGGGACCCGCAGGTGCGACGGCGGCGCGGCGTCGGGCAGGGCCCGCGCGCGCAGCGCCCCCGCCCGGTCGGGTGCGACGGCGAGCCACGCGGTCCGGGCGTCGGCGCGCTGCGCCGACGAGATGAGCGCAGCCGGGTCGGCGTCGGGTGGGACCGTGAACACCCCGGCGGGACCCTCGGGGACGACGGGACCCTCGATCCGGTTGAGGCGGAACACCCGCGGCGCGTCGCGGTCGCGGTCGCGGCCCACGAGGTACCAGCCGCCCCGGCTCGCCACGAGGCGCCACGGCTCGACGTGACGTCGACGCACCTCCCCGGTGCTCGCGGTCCGGTAGGTGAAGGCGACGACCTGGCGGTCGTGCGCGGCGTCGAGCAGCGGCGCGAGCGCCGGTCCGGCCGGGTGCACGCGGGGTGCGAGACCGGCGATGGCGTCGGTCTCCGAGGGCGTCGCTCCGACGGCTCGCAGCTTGGTGAGCGCGCGGCTCGCGTCGGCCTGGAGCGTCTGGTCGGTCCAGAACGCCGCCGCGAGCGACAGGACGCCGAGCTGGGCGGCGCTGAGGTCCATCGGCGGGAGCGCGTACGCGTCGGTGTCGATCCGGTAGCCGAGGTCGTCGCCGTGCGCGGCGCTCGTGACCGTGACGACGGGGACGCCCAGCTGGCGCAGCGTCTCCTTGTCGCGCTCGAACATGCGCTCGAACGCGTCGGTGGCCGCCTCGGGGTCGTACCCGGCGACGGACGCGCGGATCTGCTCCTTCGTCATCCGGCCCGTGGTGTTGACCAGGGCGATCACGAGGTTCAGCAGCCGCTCGGCGGCGGGTGTCTGGGCAGGCATCAGTGCCCACGCTAGCGGCCCGGTAGCGTGCAGACGTGATCAGCTGGCGCACGGGCACGGTGGTGTCGCACGGGTCCGGGTGGCCGGGCGCGACGGAGCTCGTCGTCGACTCCGACGACGGCGTCACGAGGCGAGCCCTCGCGTACGACCGCCTCGTCGGACGCCCCGCCGTCGGCGACCGCGTGCTCCTCAACGTCGGCGCGCAGGCACGCGGGCTCGGGACGGGCGGCTACGCGTTCGTCGTCGGTCTCCCCGACCGCCCGCCGGCGGACGCGCCGGCCGGTCCGGGGCACCTCGTCAAGGCGCGCTACACCCCCGTGCAGTCGATGGTGCTCGGGGTCGACGAGCAGGAGTCGCCCCACCACGCGCTCCTCGAGGACGCCGACGACCTCGCGGGCCTGCCCGTCGTCGTCGCGGACCTGCACTCGGCGCTGCCCGCGGTGGTCGCCGGCGCACGCTGGGCGGCGGAGCACGCTGGCCGGCCGCTCCCCCGCGTCGCGTACGTCATGACGGACGGCGGCGCGCTGCCCGCGTGGTTCTCGCGCGCCGTCGCGGGCCTGCGCGAGGCCGGGTGGCTCGAGTCGTGCGTCACGGTGGGGCAGGCGTTCGGCGGGGACCTCGAGGCGGTGACCGTCCACACGGGTCTGCTCGCGGCACGACTCGTCGTGGGGGCGGACCTCGTCGTCGTCGCGCAGGGACCGGGGAACCTCGGGACCGGGACCCGATGGGGCTTCTCCGGGGTCGCCGCAGGCGACGCCGTGAACGCGGTCGGCACGCTCGGCGGCCGCCCCGTCGCCTCGCTGCGGGTGTCCGGTGCTGACCCGCGCGACCGGCACCGCGGCGTGTCGCACCACTCGCGGACCGCGTACGGCCGCGTCGCGCTGGTCCCGGCGGACGTGCCCCTCCCGGTCGCCGACCCGCTCGACGGCCCGCCCCCACCCGACCGGGCCGCGCTGCTGGCGCACGTGCGCGAGCAGGCGGTGGCGCTGTGCGCGCCGCACGGCCGGCACCGGCTCGTCGAGGTGCCGGCGGGCGGTGCGCTCCTCGAGGCGCTCGGTCGCACGCCGGTGCGCCTGTCCACCATGGGACGGGGCCTCGACGCCGACCCCGAGGGCTTCCTGGCCGCTGCCGTCGCCGGCGTCCACGCCGAGTCGCTGCGGGCGTCGTCCGGCGCCTGACGGGGTTCAGTCGTCGCGTGCGGTGCCCGAGTGCCGCGCGACGAGCGTCGCGAGCCGACGCGCCTCGCGCACGGCACGCGCGCCGTCCGACCGCTGGATGCCCATGACCGCGAGCGTCGTGCCGTCCGCCAGGTCGAGCTGGACCCAGGGGCGGCCGTGGCCGAAGCGCACCGAGACGACCTCGGCCCAGGTGACCCGGCGCGTCACCACCAGGTTGCGCACGACGAGGCCGTCGCGGTCGGGATCCGCCCGCACGCCCGCGTGCCGCAGGAGGAACCACGCGCCGGCCAGGCCGAGGACGACGAACGCCAGGCGGTCGAGCAGGGGTGAGGCGACCGCGGCCTCGCGCGGGACGACCAGCCCGAGCAGGACCATCGCGCCCGCGAACGACCACGCGGCGACCGTCGAGACCACCCGGGCCGACCGCGGGCGGAAGGGCCGGTACAGATCGTGGTGCGGGCCGCCGTCGTGGTCCGCGGCCGAGGCCGGCGGGCGCTCGTTCACCTCGGTGCGCTGCCCGTCAGATGCGGCACGCGTGGATCGACGTGACGAGGATCGCGCGCGCGCCGACGTCGTACAGGTCGTCCATGACGCGGTTCGTGTCCTCGCGGCGGACCATCGCGCGGACGGCGGACCACCCGCCGCTGTGCAGCGGCGACACCGTCGGGGACTCGAGCCCCGGGGTGATCGCGACCGCCTGCTCGACGAGGTGCGCGGGGACGTCGTAGTCCATGAGGACGTACTGCCGCGCGACGAGCACACCCTGCAGGCGGCGCGTGAGCACCTCGAGACCCGCGGGGACCGCCGTCTGCGACTGCGGGCGGATCAGGACCGCCTCGGACCGCAGGATCGGGTCGCCGAAGACCTCGAGCCCCGCGCCGCGCAGCGTGGTCCCGGTCGAGACGACGTCGGCGACGACGTCGGCGACGCCGAGCTGGACCGCGGACTCGACCGCGCCGTCGAGCCGGATCACGGTCGCCTCGATCCCCCGGTCGCGCAGGTGGTCACCGACGAGCACCGGGTAGGACGTCGCGACGCGGCGCCCGGCGACCTCGGCGAGCGACGTCACGCGGTCCGCGGGCGCGGCGAAGCGGAACGTCGAGCCGCCGAAGCCGAGCTCCATGTGCTCGACCGCCGACGCGCCGGAGTCCAGCAGCAGGTCACGACCGGTGATCCCGGCGTCGACGGTCCCGGACCCGACGTAGACCGCGATGTCGCGCGGGCGCAGGAAGAAGAACTCGATGTCGTTCGCGGGGTCGACCAGGACGAGCTCGCGGGGGTCGCGGCGCTGCCGGTAACCGGCCTCGCGCAGCATGTCGGTCGCGGGCTCGGACAGCGAGCCCTTGTTCGGGACGGCGATGCGCAGCACGGGAGTCCTCTGTCGTCTGGGGTCGTGGCCGGGGTTCACCGGCGAGGGAACGGGACGGGCCTGGCGGTCGGCGCGTGCGGGTGGGGCGTGCGACGTCGCGCCCGCGTCACAGGTGCGCGTACACGTCCTCGAGGGACAGGCCGCGCGCGAGCATGAGGACCTGGAGGTGGTAGAGCAGCTGCGAGATCTCCTCGGCGGTCCGCTCGTCGCCCTCGTGCTCGGCGGCCATCCACACCTCGGCCGCCTCCTCGACGACCTTCTTGCCGATGAAGTGGACGCCCCGGTCCAGCTCGGCGACCGTGCCCGAGCCCTCGGGTCGGGTCCGCGCCTTCTCGGCGAGCTCGGCGAACAGCGTGTCGAACGTCTTCACGTGACCAGAGCCTAGACGCGTGGCGCCCGCACCCGGTCCGGGTGTCCGTGCCGGCGCCACGCTCACAGGGTCCGCAGGGCGAGGACCGTCGCGACGGCGGCCTCCGCGGCCTCGGCGCCCTTGTCCTCGCGAGACCCCTCGAGCCCCGCCCGGTCGAGCGCCTGGGCCTCGTCGTCGCACGTGAGCACGCCGAAGCCGACGGGCGTCCCGGTGCGCAGCGCGACCTCGGTGAGCCCCTGCGTCGCCGCCTGGCAGACGAAGTCGAAGTGCGGGGTGCCGCCGCGGATGACCACGCCGAGCGCGACCACCGCGTCGGCTCCCGCCTGGGCGGCGCGCAGGGCCACGACCGGCAGCTCGAACGAGCCGGGTACGCGCACGAGCGTCACACGCTCGACGCCGGCCTTCTCGAGCGCGCGGTGCGCACCGGCGACGAGGCCGTCCATGACGACGTCGTGCCAGCTCGCTGCGACGACGGTCACGGCGAGACCGCGGCCGTCGAGGTCGAGGGTGGGTGCTCCGGCACCGCTCATCGGGGGTCCTCCTCCAGGTGCAGCAGGTGGCCCATCGCCACCGCCTTGGTGTGCAGGTACGCGGCGTTCTCGGTCGTCCGTCCTACCTCGTGCGGCACGACGTCGACGACGTCGACGCCGTGGGCCGTGAGGCCGGTGACCTTCGCCGGGTTGTTCGTCAGGAGCCGGATGCGGTCCAGCCCGAGGTCGGTCAGCATCGCCGCCGCGGCGCCGTACTCGCGCCGGTCCGCGGGGAGGCCGAGCTCGAGGTTCGCCTCGACGGTGTCGAGGCCCGCGTCCTGGAGCGCGTACGCGGAGACCTTCGCGAGCAGCCCGATCCCCCGGCCCTCGTGACCGCGCAGGTACACGACCGCGCCCCCCTCGTGCGCGGCGCGCTCGAGGGCCGCGTCGAGCTGGGGACCGCAGTCGCAGCGCAGCGAGCCGAACGCGTCCCCGGTCAGGCACTCCGAGTGGACCCGGACCACCGGGACCGCGGCCGGGTGCGCCGGGGCGTCGGCGACGAGCGCGACGTGGCCCGCTCCCGTGCGCAGGTCCCGGTACCCGTGGACGGTGAAGACACCGCGGCGGGTCGGCAGCCGCGCGCTGCCGGTGTGCTGGACCCGCGCCTCGGGCGCGAGCGGCGGCACGACGGCCGTGGTCACGTCGTCGTGCTCACGCCGCCACGCGACGAGGTCCTCGATCGTCAGGAGCACGAGGCCCTCCGACCGCGCGAGCTCGGCGGTCTCGTCGAGGCGCATCATCGAGCCGTCGTCGCGCACGAGCTCGGCGATCCCGGCGACGGGCTCGAGGCCCGCGAGGCGGCACAGGTCCACGGCGGCCTCGGTGTGCCCGGCCCGGTGCAGGACGCCGCCCGGGACCGCCCGCAGCGGCAGCACGTGCCCAGGTCGGATGACGCTGCGCGGACCGCTCGCCGGGTCGGCCAGCACGCGCAGCGTGTGCGCCCGGTCCGCGGCCGAGATGCCGGTCGTCACGCCGTCGGCGGCGTCCACGGTCACCGTGTACGCGGTGCGTCGCGGGTCCTGGCTGTGCGGGACCATGAGCGGGAGCTCGAGGGCATCGGCCCGCGCTGCCGGCATCGGGGCGCACAGGTAGCCCGACGAGTGGCGGATCGTCCAGGCGATCCACTCCGTCGTCGCCGAGCCGGCCGCGAGCACCACGTCGGCCTCGTTCTCGCGGTCGGGCGAGTCGGCGACCAGGACGGGCCGCCCCGCGCGCAGCGCCTCGAGGGCCTCCTCGACCGTGCCCAGCCGCGTCGGGCCGACCTCGTGCACCCCGGCGCCCTCGCGCGTCATCGCCGTCCCTCCGACCCGAGGAGGCGCTCGACGTACTTCGCGACGACGTCGACCTCGAGGTTGACGGGGTCACCGGGCCGCAGGCGACCGAGCGTCGTCGCGTCGAGCGTCGTCGGGATCAGGGACACGCCGAACGTGTCGTCACCCACGTGCGTGACGGTCAGCGAGACGCCGGACACCGTGACCGACCCCTTCTCGGCGACGTAGCGCGCGAGCTCGCGCGGCAGCCGGATCTCGAGGTCGTCCCAGCGCGCGCCCGGCGTGCGGGAGACCAGCTCGCCGACGCCGTCGACGTGACCCTGGACGAGGTGCCCGTCGAGACGACCGTCCGCCCGCACGGCGCGCTCGAGGTTCACGGGGGCGCCCGGCTCGAGGCCGCCGAGCGTGGTGCGCCGCAGCGTCTCGGGCATGACGTCGGCGGTGAACACCCCGTCCCCGCCGGACGACGTCACGGTGAGGCACACGCCGTCGACCGCGATCGAGTCGCCGTCGCGCACGCCGTCGGTGACCACGGGGCCGCGCAGCGTGAGCCGCGCGTCCTGCGACCGGTCGACGGCGACGACCGTGCCGACCTCCTCCACGATGCCGGTGAACATCAGGCCTCCGATGCGGGTTCTGGTGGGACGGGGTCCCCGGGCGGGGTGACCGCGCCCGGGGAGAGGGACGGTGGGACCTCGCGCGTCGGCCGGGTCGACGGGGCCGGCCGGGCGGGGCGGGCGACGACGAGGACGTCGGGGCCGACCTGGCGCGTCGTGCGCACCGACCACCGCGGCGCGTCGGCGAGCGTCGTCACGCCGAGGTCGCCGACGGCGATGGGACCCGCGCCGAGGAGCACGGGTGCGACGTAGGCGTGGAGCTCGTCGACGACGCCGGCCCGGAGGAACGCGGACGCGAGCGTCGGCCCGCCCTCGACCAGGACGTGCCGCACACCGCGCGCCGCGAGCTCGGCGAGCACCGCGTCGACGTCGTGCGTGCGCAGGTGGACGAGCTCGCCCCCGGGGCCGTGGAGGCGCGCCCCGTCGGGCACGGCACGGTGCCCGACGACGACGCGCAGCGGCGCGGGCGCGACGGCACCCTGCCCGGCGTCGTCCTCGGCACCGCCCTGGTCGGCACCGCCCTGGTCGGCACGGCCCTCGGTCGGGCGGGCGGCGTCGGCCCCGTGCCGCACGGTGAGGGCCGGGTCGTCGGCGAGCACGGTGCCGGTCCCGACGACGACCGCGTCGACCACGGCGCGCGTGCGGTGCGCGTCCGCGCGCGCCTCGGTCGACGTGATCCAGCGGCTCGTGCCGTCCGCCGCGGCGACGCGACCGTCGAGCGACGTCGCCGTCTTGAGCGTGACCCACGGCCGACCGCTGCGCACCGCGTGCAGCCACGTCTCGAGCAGCGCCTCACCCTCGGCGCGGCGCACCCCGCCGACGACGTCGACGCCCGCCGCGCGCAGCCTGCGCGCGCCGCCGCCCGCGGCCGGGTCGGGGTCGTCGACGGCGTGCACGACGCGCGCGACGCCCGCGGCAAGAAGGGCGTGCGTGCACGGCCCCGTCCGGCCCGTGTGGTCGCACGGCTCGAGCGTGACGACGGCGGTCGCGCCCCGGACGTCGTGCCCCGCTGCGCGCGCGTCCCCGAGGGCCGCGACCTCGGCGTGCGCGGTCCCGGCCCCCCGGTGCCACCCCTCGCCGATCGTGCGGCCGTCCCTGGTCAGGAGCACGCAGCCGACCCGCGGGTTCGGGCCGCGGACGGGGCCCCGGGCGGCGAGCTCGAGCGCGCGCAGCATCGCGGCGTCCTCGGCGGGCGTGGTCGCACGGACCTCGTCGCTCGCAGCCATCGTCCCTCCCCGCGGTCAGGCCCCGGGGTGGACGCGAGAGGACGCGTCGGACGCCCACGCCACGACGGTCGTGTCGCGACGTGCGGACGCCACGTGCTGCCTCCCATCCGGACTTTCACCGTCGGTCCCGGAGTTCCACCAGGTCAACCGTCCCGCCGTCAGGGCCGGGCCGGGTCGCGGACTGTCACCGCCGGTTCGGAATTGCACCGACCCCGGAGCACGTACGTGTTCGGCGTCAGTGTGCCACAGCGTGCGTGGACGCCCCTGCACGCGCCGGGCGGGTGGGACGGCCGGGCCGCAGGGACGGCCGCCCGGACGCCGCCGTCACGCGCGCGGGGCGTGCGTGTGGCCCGCGGCCAGGGTGCGGAGCTCCTCGATGCGCCCCGCCGCGTCGTCGCTGCCGTACACGGCCGATCCCGCCACGAACACGTTCGCGCCGGCGTGGGCCGCGCGCTCGATCGTCGCGGCGGAGACGCCGCCGTCGACCTGCACCCACACGTCGAGTCCGGCGGCCTCGATCGCCGCGCGCGCCCGCCGGATCTTCGGCAGCGTGCCCTCGATGAACGACTGCCCACCGAACCCGGGCTCGACCGTCATGACGAGCACCATGTCGACCTCGGCGAGCAGGTCCAGGAACGGCTCGACGGGCGTCGCGGGTCGCAGCGCGACCCCGGCGCGCGCGCCGAGCCGACGCAGCTCGCGCGCGAGGCGCACCGGCGCCTGGGCGGCCTCCGCGTGGAACGTCACGGACGCGGCACCCGCCTCGGCGAAGCCGGGGGCCCACCGGTCCGGGTCCTCGATCATGAGATGCGTGTCGACCGGGACGGGCGAGACCTGGACGATCCGCTCCACGACCGGCAGGCCGAGCGTGAGGTTGGGCACGAAGTGGTTGTCCATGACGTCCACGTGGGCGAAGTCCGCCGACGAGATCCGCCCGAGCTCGCGCTCGAGATTCGTGAAGTCGGCCGACAGGATGCTCGGGGAGATGACGACGTCCATGGCCTCAGTCTGTCGTGCGCGCGGACCCGGCCGCGTCCGGACCCGTCGACGCGCCGTCGTCGTCGGTACGACGCAGGAGCGCGAGGAACATCGCGTCCGTGCCGTGCACGTGCGGCCAGAGCTGCACGGCGGGCCCGTCCCCGAGCGGGATCGCGTCTCCCGCGACGGCACGCACAGCCGGACGTGCGTCGAGCTGCTCGACGTCGGGACGACGGCGCAGCACGTCCTGCACCACGAGCCGGGTCTCCGCCACGTGCGGCGA
Source organism: Cellulomonas carbonis (assembly GCF_014636275.1). Lineage (GTDB taxonomy): Bacteria > Actinomycetota > Actinomycetes > Actinomycetales > Cellulomonadaceae > Actinotalea > Actinotalea carbonis. The sequence continues at coordinate 416,474 of NZ_BMEB01000001.1, read as the reverse complement.
GCACGTCACGTACGCGACCAGACCGCCCGGGCGCACCGCGTCGAGCGCTGACCCGAGGAGGTCCCGCTGGAGGGCGCCGAGCTCGGGGACGTCGGCGGGTGACCTGCGCCAGCGGGACTCGGGCCGGCGACGCAGCGCACCGAGCCCCGTGCAGGGCGCGTCGACCAGCGCGCGGTCGAACGTGGCCGGCTCGTCCGAGCCCACGGTGCGTCCGTCGGCGCACCGCACGGTCACGACGCCCTGGGGCACCGCGGCGACGGACGCCTCCACGAGACGTGCCCGGTGCGGCTGGACCTCGGTCGCCACGACCGTCCCCGAGGTGCGGGCCGCGACGGCGCCGAGGAGCGCCGTCTTGCCACCGGGGCCGGCGCACAGGTCGAGCCAGCGCTCGCCGTCGACAGTGGGCGAGGCCGCGACGAGGGCGAGCGCGACGAGCTGGCTGCCCTCGTCCTGCACGCCCACCGCGGCGCGCTCGACGCCGACGACGTCGTGGGGGTCTCCCCCGCCGAGCACGACCGCGGCCGGTGACCACCTGCCGGGTGAGGCGCCCTCGACCGAGGCGAGCACCTCGTCGCGGTCGGCGAGGCCGGGGCGGGCGACGAGCGTGACGGCCGGTGCGGTGTTGTCGGCCTCGAGCAGCGCGGCGAGCTCGGCCGGGTCGCGTCCGTCGGCGACGAGCGCCTGGCGCAGCGCACGGACCACCCACGCCGGGTGGCTGTGCCGGACGGCAAGGGCCTCGATCTCGTCACCCGCCGCCGCACCGACCCGGTCGAGCCACACGTCGAGCGGGTCGGTGGACACGCGGCGCAGCACGGCGTTGACGAACTGGGCCGCACCCGCGCCGACGACCGTCCGGGCGAGCGCGACCGTCTCGGACACCGCCGCGTGGGCCGGGACGCGCATGCCCAGCAGCTGGTGCGCACCGAGGCGCAGCACGTCGAGGACCGGCGGGTCGATGCGCTCCGCAGGACGGTCGGCGGCGATCTCGACGACGGCGTCGTACCGCCCCCGCAGGCGCAGCGCGCCGTAGGCGAGCTCGGTCGCGAACGCGGCGTCCCGACCGCGCACACCGCGACGGCGCAGCAGCGGTGGAAGGACGAGGTTCGCGTAGGCGTCGGACGTCGCGACCTCACGGAGGACGTCGAACGCCGCGGTCCGGGCCGGGTCGCCGCCGCGTCGCCGCTCGGACGGCGCGAGCGCGCCGCGGGGACGAGCCTCCCCCGCCGCGCGCGCGGGGTTGCGCTGCCGTCCGCCGACGCGTCCCTCGCCGGACCCGCCACCCGGCCCGCCCCGGGGGCGTCGTCCGCCGGAGCCTCCCGAGCGGTCGGACCCGCCCGCGCCGCCGGGGCCTCCCGGACGGCCAGCGCCGCCGGGGCCTCGACCGCGTCCCGTGCCGCCGGCGCCGCCGGTCATCGGTCCTCACCCCCGCCGAGCCGTGCGTCCGCGGACAGCCGCGCACCCCGTGCCCAGTCCGCGGCCGCCATCGCGCGACGGCCCGCAGGGGCCAGCCGCGTGAGGGCGACCGCGTGCGTCGCCGTGCCGACCAGCACGTCGTCGCGTCCGACGCGCACCTCGCCCGGTGCGAGGTCGGTCACGTCCGGCCGCGGGCGGACGCGCTCGAGCTTGAGGCGCGACCCGTCCGGGGCGGTCGTCCACGCACCCGGGGCGGGCGTGCACGCACGCACGCGACGGTCGACAGCGGCTGCCGGGTGCTCCCAGCGCACGCGCGCGTCGTCGGTGCTCAGGCGGGGTGCGTGGCTCACGCCCTCGGCGGGCTGCGCGACGGCGACGAGCGACCCGTCCGCGATGCCGTCGACCGTCGCGACGAGGAGGCCTGCACCGGCCGTCGCGAGCCGCGCGAGCAGGTCCCCCGACGTGTCGGTCGGCCGGACGGTCTCGGTCAGCGTCCCGTAGACGGGACCGGTGTCGAGACCCTCCTCGATACGGAAGGTCGAGGCCCCGGTGACCTCGTCGCCGTGCAGCAGCGCGTGCTGGACGGGCGCTGCACCGCGCCACGCGGGCAGCAGGGAGAAGTGGAGGTTGACCCACCCGTGGCGCGGGACGCCGAGCACGGCGGGCGGCAGCAGCGCCCCGTAGGCGACGACGGGCGCGAGGTCGACGTCGAGCGCCCGGATCTGCTCGACGACCTCGGGGTCGCGCAGGCTCGTCGGCGTGAGGACGGCGATGCCGGCCGCCTCGGCCCGCTCCCGGACGGGGCTCGCGGACAGGCGTCGGCCCCGGCCCGCGGGCGCGTCGGGGCGGGTGAGGACGGCGACGACGTCGTGCGGCGACGCGATCAGCGCCTCGAGCGACGGGAGGGCGACCTCGGGGGTCCCCGCGAAGAGCAGACGCATCCGTCGATCCTAGGGCGGGGGCGCGGCTTCCTGGCCGGGCACCGGGACGCCCAGGTCGACGAGGTGACGGCGCAGGTCCGCGTGGCCGGTGAAGAGGTGGGCTCGGTAGCCGGTGGCGCGGGCGCCCTCCACGTTCCGTGCCGCGTCGTCGACGAACAGGGTGCGCCGCGGGTCGAGGCCGAACCGTGCCGCCGCGAGCTCGAAGATGCGCGCGTCCGGCTTGGCCAGACCGACCTCGCCCGAGACGAGGACGCCCTCCAGCCGCGCGATGACCGGCGCCTGACGGGGCGCGACCGAGTAGGTCTCCGCCGACCAGTTCGTCAGTCCGTGGGCGCGCAGGCCGGCGGCGAGGACGTCCGCGACGAGGGCGGACGCACCCGGGACCTCGTGCGGGACGGACTCGGCGAAGCGGCGGACGTACACGTCGAGCAGCGGGACGTGGTGCGGGTGCGACGCCAGCAGCTCCGCGCGAGCGTCGGCCCACGACCGCCCGGCGTCCTGGCGGTGGTTGAACGACGCGAAGTCGACGTCCGCGAAGAACCGCTCCACGTCGGCGCGCGGGTACCGCCCGGCGAACGGCAGGAACGGGTCCCACTCGACGAGGACGCGACCGAGGTCGAAGAGGACCGCGTCCACCGCGCGCCTCGGTCCGCGGCTCACAGCAGCCCCTGGGGCTCGAGCCGGAGACGGACGGTCCCGGGTTCGCGCCGTGCGCTGCGCGTGGCCTGCGCCGCGACGAGACGTGCCGAGACCGCGTCGGCCGACGCCCACGGCGTCCGGACGAGGGCGCGCACGGCCTCCTCGTGGACGAGGTCGAGCAGCGTGTCGGGCCCACGGGCGGGGTCCGGCCCGGGGCCCGCGGTCGCCGGGACGGGCAGGGGCCCGAGGACCTGGGCGGCGTCCGGGAGATCGGCCCGGCTCAGCAGGGCCTCGACGGCGTGACGCGCTCCCTCGAGCACCGCGACGTGGACCGCGGGTGGGAGCGAGAGGTCGCGGCGCTCGGCGAGCTCGCGTTCCGCGAACCCCGCGGGGTCCCAGCGCACGAGCGCCTGGACGGGACGAGGAGCGGCCTCCCCCACGACCACCACGGTGCCGCCCTCGGGTGCCGGTCGCACGAGCGCGCACGCGCGGGCCCACGTGCGCAGCGCCTGCTCACCGACGTCGAGGCTGTCCCGGCCCGTCACCACCGCTGCGTCGAGCAGGACCGCCGCGGCGTAGCCACCCTCCGCGGTCGGCTCCGCTCCCGGCGTCGCGACGACGAGCGCGCGCCTGGCCGGGACGCGCGCCACGACGCCGCCCTCGGCGCTGGCCCCGGAGACGCGGACCGGCACGCCGGGGAACGCGCGGCCCAGCTCCTCGGCCGTGCGGTCCGAGCCGACGCGGACCGACCTGAGGTGCTGCCCGCCGCAGTGCTCGCAGCGCCATGCCGTCGCGAGCCGACCGCACCAGCGGCACGACGGGACGCCCCCGGCGTCGGCGACCCGCAGCGGTCCGTGACAGGTCCCGCACCGTGCGACCTCGCGGCAGCGCGCGCACGCCACGACCGGGAGGTAGCCGGCCCTGGGCACCTGCACGAGGACCGGCCCGCGCTGCAGCCCGTCCTGGACGGTCCGCCACGCCGGTCCGGGCAGCCGCGCCGCGGCGGCCGGCCCCTCGCGCGCGAGCTCGGCGGCGTCCAGCCACCGCACGCGGGGCACGCGCTCGCGGACGGTGGCGCGGTCGGCCTGCACGGGGCGGGCGAACCCGTCCTCGACCCACCGCTGCGCCGCGGTCGACCGCACGTGGCCCCCGACGAGGAGCGCCGCACCCTCGTCCGTCGAGCGCATCCCGAGCACCTCGCGCACGTGGGGGTACGGCGCACGCGGCTCCGCGTGGAGCGGGTCCCCCTCGTCCCAGCACACGACGAGCCCGAGGTCCCGGACGGGCGCGAAGGCCGCCGCCCGGGTGCCGACGACGACGTCCGCCGTGCCGCGCACCGCCGCCAGGAACGACCGGTAGCGGGCGGCCGGCCCGTCGTCGGCGACCAGCCGGACCCACCCCTCGTCGGCGCCCGGCCGCCACGGCGCCACGCCGCGCCGCGAGAGCGCCGCGCCCACGGCCTCGACCTCGGCCGCGGTCGCGACCACGACCAGTGCGCCGCGGGACCCGGCCCGGGCTGCCGCGACCGCGTCGGCGATCGCGTCGGTCCAGTCCTGCCCCGGGCCGCCCGGCAGCGCCGACCAGACGGCGCGCGGCGCGCCACCCGACGCGACGTGCCGCAGGAAGGCCGTGCCGCCGACGTAGGGGTCCCAGACGGTTGCTCCGGCCCCGGCGGCGCCGGTCGCGCGGCCCGCACCGGCCACCCCGCCCGCCGCGTCGTCCGCGGACACCCCGGCGCCTGCAGGCTCCGCCGGTCCCGGAGTCCCGCCGGGACGCTCCTGCCTCTCCCAGGGCTCGGCCTCGGTCCGGGCGTGCCGCGGGGGGATCGCCAGCCGAAGGACGTCGGGCAGGGTGCCCGCCCACCGGGCCGCGACGCGCCGCGCGAGACCGAGCACGGGCGCGGTGAGGACGACCTCGCCGGAGACGACACGTCGCAACGGGACGAGCTCGCCGTCGTGCTCCGCCGCGTCGGCGCGCTCGACGAGGTAGCCGTCGACGTCCTGGCCGCCGAAGCGGACCCGCACGCGCACACCCGGGCGCGCCTGCTCGTCCATCGACGCCGGCACGGCGTACTCGAAGACGCGGTCGAGGTGCGGCACCGGGCGGTCGACGACGCAGCGGGCGACCGGCAGGTGCGCCGCGACGGGCCCCGCAGCACGCACGCGTCGCGTGCGCGGCCGAGGGAGGCCGTCGAGCACACCGTCCAACGCCGGCTGCGCGTCCGTACTGACCGCTCCGCGCTCCGTCATCTGGTCATCCCACCACGCGCCACCGACGCGCCGGCGGGGTCAGGACAACGCGCTGCGCAGGTCCATGACCCGGTCGGTGCGCTCCCACGTGAAGTCGGCCAGCTCACGCCCGAAGTGGCCGTAGGCGGCGGTGCGGGCGTAGATCGGACGCAGCAGGTCCAGGTCGCGGACGATCGCCGCGGGGCGCAGGTCGAAGACCTCGCGGATCGCGGCGGTCAGCCGGTCGACCGGGACGGTCTCGGTGCCGAACGTCTCGACGTACAGGCCCACCGGGTGCGACGCGCCGATCGCGTAGGCGACCTGGACCTCGCAGCGCCGCGCGAGCCCCGCCGCGACGACGTTCTTCGCGACCCACCGCATGGCGTAGGCGGCGGACCGGTCGACCTTCGACGGGTCCTTGCCCGAGAACGCGCCGCCGCCGTGCCGCGCCATGCCGCCGTAGGTGTCGACGATGATCTTGCGGCCCGTCAGGCCGGCATCCCCCTGGGGCCCGCCGACGACGAACTGCCCGGTCGGGTTGATGAGCAGGCGGTAGCCGGTCGTGTCGAGGCCGACGTCCTCGAGGACGGGCGCGACGACGTGCTCGGCGACCTCGGGCGCGAGGCGGCTCTCGAGGTGCACCCCCGGGTCGTGCTGCGTCGAGACCACGACGGTGTCCAGGCGCACGGCGCGGTCGCCGTCGTAGCCGATCGTGACCTGCGTCTTGCCGTCCGGGCGGAGGTAGTCGAGCGTGCCCTCCTTCCGCACCGACGCGAGGCGCTCGGCCAGGCGGTGCGCGAGCCAGATCGGCAGGGGCATGAGGGAGGGCGTGTCGTCGCACGCGTAGCCGAACATGAGCCCCTGGTCACCCGCGCCCTGGGCCTCGAGCGGGTCCTCGGCGTGACCGTCGTGCCGGACCTCCCACGCCTTGTCGACGCCCGCGGCGATGTCGGGCGACTGCTGCCCGATCGACACCGAGACGCCGCACGAGTGGGCGTCGAACCCGATCGTCGACGACGTGTACCCGATGCGGTTGAGCGTGTCCCGCACGACCTGCGGGATCTCGACGTACGCCTCGGTCGACACCTCGCCGGCGACGTGGACGAGACCGGTCGTGACCATGGTCTCGACGGCCACGCGCGCCGCCGGGTCCTGCGCGAGGATCGCGTCCAGGATGCCGTCGGAGATCTGGTCGCAGACCTTGTCGGGGTGCCCCTCCGTCACCGACTCGGACGTGAAGAGGCGCTGCGAGGCAGAGGTCATCCGGCAAGACTACTGGCGGGTCGCAGCCCCGCCGGACACGTCCGCCAGCCGGTCGACCACCGCGTCCCAGACGGCTCCGGCGACCTGGTCCTTGGTGCCCGCGGCGGTGGCGACCTCGTCACCCGCGGCGTCGAGGACGACGACCTCGGTCCCGACGGGACCGAAGCCGCGACCGTCGCCGACCGCGTTGACGACCAGGAGGTCGGCACCCTTGCGCTTGGCCTTCGCCCGCCCGTGGTCGAGCACCGACCCGCCCGCGTCACCGGTCTCCGCGGCGAAGCCGACGACGACCTGCCCGGTGCGCAGCCGGTCGTGCGCGAGCTCGGCGAGGACGTCAGGGTTCTCGGCGAGCTCGATCGTCGGAGGGCCCCCGTCCGCCGACTTCTTGATCTTGGCGTCGGACCGCGTGACCGGGCGGAAGTCCGCGACCGCCGCAGCCATCACGACGACGTCGGCGGCGGCCGCCTCCGCGCGGACCGCGGCGCGCAGCTGCGCGGTCGTCTCGACGGGCACGACGCGGACGCCGTCGGGCGCAGGCAGGTCCACGTTCGCCGCGACGAGCGTGACGTCGGCGCCGCGGGCCACCGCGGCGCGCGCGAGGGCCCAGCCCTGGTGACCCGTGGAGCGGTTCCCGAGGAACCGGACGGGGTCGAGCGGCTCGCGCGTCCCGCCGGCGCTGATGACGACGCGGCGGTCGGCGAGGTCCGCGTGCGGACGTGCGGCGGGGTGCCGCGCACCCGCGTCGGCGTCGGCCGACGACGCGCCCGACCCGACCAGCGCGAGCGCCGCCTCGGCGATGACCTCGGGTTCGGGGAGGCGCCCCGCGCCGCTGTCGGCGCCCGTCAACCGCCCGACCGCCGGGTCCAGTACGTGCGCACCCCGTTCGCGCAGGGTCGCGACGTTGGCGCGCGTCGCGGGGTGCTCCCACATCTCGGTGTGCATCGCTGGTGCGAGCAGCACGGGGCAGCGCGCCGTCAGCAGCGTCGCGGTCAGCAGGTCGTCGCTGCGTCCCGTCGCGGCACGCGACAGCAGGTCGGCCGTCGCGGGCGCGACGACGACGAGGTCGGCCCAGCGGCCGAGGCTCACGTGCTCGACCGCGGCGACGTCGTCGAAGACGCCGGTCGTCACGGGGCGCCCGGACAGGGCCTCCCACGTCGCGCGGCCGACGAACTCGAGCGACGCGGGGGTCGGCACGACGCGGACCTCGTGCCCCGCCTCGGTGAGCAGCCTGAGCAGGAGCGCCGCCTTGTAGGCCGCGATGCCCGCGGACACGCCGAGAACGATGCGCATGGCTGCTCCCCGGGCGGGCGGTGCGTCAGTCCTCGTCGGCCTTGACGGTCAGGAGGCCTGCGTTGATCTCGCGCATCGCGATGGACAGCGCCTTCTCCTGGTGGCGGGCCTCGACGAGCGGGCCGACGTACTCGAGCAGGCCCTCGTTGAGCTGCGAGTAGTACGCGTTGATCTGACGCGCGCGCTTGGCCGAGTAGATGACGAGCGCGTACTTGGAGTCCGCGGCGGACAGGAGGTCGTCGATCGGCGGGTCGGTGATGCCCTCGGGCTTGGCGACGGTTCCGGACATGTGCGTGCTCCCTGACAGGGTTGGTCGGGTGGGTCGGCGCGTCCGGCTGGCCGCGGCCGACGACAGCGCCCGCGGGCGGCCGTCCTCGTCGCCGACCGCACCCGGCCGGACGGACCGGCCGCACGGCGGCAACCGCCACATCCTACCGCCTGGCCAGACCCATCACGGTGACGAGCTCGTCGGTCGCACGCCGGACGTCGTCGTTGACGATCGTGTGGTCGAACTCCGGCTCGGCGGCGAGCTCGACGCGCGCGGTCGCGAGGCGACGCTCGCGCTCCTCTTCGTCCTCGGTCCCCCGGCCGACGAGGCGTCGGACGAGCTCGTCCCAGCTCGGCGGCGCGAGGAAGACGAAGCGGGCCTCGGGCATCGCGGCGCGGACCTGGCGCGCCCCGGCGAGGTCGATCTCGAGCAGCGCGGGCTCCCCCGCCCTGAGCCGCTCGACCACGGCGGCGCGCGGCGTCCCGTAGCGGTTGCGGCCGTGGACGACCGCCCACTCGAGGAACTCGCCCTCGGCGACCATGCGGTCGAACGTCGCGTCGTCGACGAACAGGTAGTGGACGCCGTCGACCTCGCCCGGGCGGGGCGGTCGCGTCGTCGCGGAGACGGACAGCCAGACCTCGGGGTACCGCGCGCGCACGTCGGCGGAGACGGTGCCCTTGCCCACGGCGGTGGGCCCGGCGAGAACGGTCAGCCGGGCACCCTCCGTGGCGTCGGGGCGGGGCGGCGTGGCGGCGGACGTCACCTCAGCCGAAGCGCTCGATGAGCGCCTGCGCCTGGTGCGGCCCCAGGCCACGGAGGCGGCGCGTCTCGGAGATGCCGATCTCGGCCATGATCGCGCGGGCCTTGATCTTGCCGACGCCGGGCAGGGACTCGAGCAGCGCCGAGACCTTGAGCTTCCCGATGACGTCGTCGGTCCGGCCCTGCTCGATCACCTCGGCGAGCGAGCCCTGCGAGTACTTCAGGCGGTTCTTGACCTCCGCACGGGCCTGCCGCGCAGCGGCGGCCTTCTCGAGTGCGGCAGCACGCTGTTCCGGGGTCAGCGGGGGTAGTGCCACGCGGGTCACCTTCTTCGCAGAGACGGGGGCGGACGGGTCGAACCTAGCGAGGCGAGGCCTCCGGAGGCAACGCGTGCGCGCGCACCGTCGCAGGTCAGCGCAGGGCCGCGCCGGCCTCGTCCGCCGCTGTCCGGGCGGCCCCCAGCAGGGCCGCGGGGTCCGGGCCGGCGGACAGCACGCCGCGGGACACCGACGCGACCACGGCACGGCGCGCGTCGCCGAAGACGTCGGCGAGCTCGGCCGGCCCCGCGCCCTGCGCGCCGACGCCGGGGGCGAGCAGCGGCCCGCGGACCGCCCCGAGGTCGATGCCGAGCTCGCGGACCGCGCCACCGACCGTCGCGCCGACGACGAGGCCCACCGAGCCGAGCGCCGCACCGGTGGCGGCGCACTCGGCTGCGTTGAGCGCGGCGGCCTCCGCGGCGACGACCCCGGCGACGCTGGGGCCCGCGAGGCCGTCGGCGCCCACGGTCCGTGCGTGCTGCACGGCGGCGCCCTCGGGGTTGGACGTGAGCGCGAGCACGAACAGTCCCCTACCGGTCGCGGAGGCCGTCCGCACCGCGGGCTCGAGCGAGCCGAAGCCGAGGTAGGGGCTGACCGTCACGGCGTCGCCCGCGAGGGGCGAGCCGTCGCGCAGGTACGCGTCCGCGTACGCCTGCATGGTCGAGCCGATGTCGCCCCGCTTGGCGTCGACGACGAGCTCGGTACCCGTGCCGCGCACCGCCGCGACGACCTCCTCGAGCACCGCGACCCCCGCGGACCCGTGCCGCTCGAAGAAGGCCGCCTGGGGCTTGATGGCCGCGACCCGGCCCGCCAGCGCCGTGGTCACGGTGTCGGCGAAGCGACGCAGGCCGTCCACGTCGTCGGTCATGCCCCACGCGGCGAGGAGCGCCGGGTGGGGGTCGATGCCGACGCACAGCGGGCCCAGGCGGTCGGCGGCCGCCGCGATACGGCTCCCGAACGCCGGCGTGACCGGGGCCGCGCTCACGCGCGCGCCCCGGTGGGCCGCTCGGCGCCCTGCGCGGACCCGTCACCCGCGCCGCCCGAGCCGGCCGCACCGTCGCGCGGTGCCGGGCGCGTGCGGTCGCGCAGCTCGAGCACGTGGTCCTGGAGGCTGCGGACCGAGAACGGCCCCGCGAGCAGGGACTCGATGCCCTGGACGGCGGCGGCCAGCTGCTGGACGGTCGTGACGATCGGCTTGTCGACCGTCACCGCGGCCGTCCGGATCTCGTAGCCGTCGGCCTTCGCGCCCTGACCCGAGGGCGTGTTGACGACCATGTCGACCTCGCCGGCCTCGATGAGGTCGACGACGGTCGGCTCGCCCGCGGGACCGCGGCCCTCGGAGTTCTTGCGCACGACCGTCGACGCGATGCCGTTGCGACGCAGCACAGCGGCCGTGCCCTGGGTCGCCAGGATCTCGAAGCCGAGCTCCGACAGCCGCTTGACCGGGAACGTGATCGAGCGCTTGTCCCGGTCGGCCACCGAGATGAACACGCGACCCGACGTCGGCAGCCCGCCGAAGGCCGCGGCCTGCGACTTGGCGAACGCCGTCGGGAAGTCGACGTCGAAGCCCATGACCTCGCCGGTCGAGCGCATCTCCGGCCCGAGCACCGTGTCGACCATCGAGCCCCGTGCGGTCCGGAACCGCTTGAACGGCAGCACGGCCTCCTTGACGGCGATGGGCGCGTCGAGGCCCAGGTCGCCGCCGTCGCCGTCAGCCGGGAGGACGCCGTCGGCGCGCAGCTGCGCGATCGACCAGCCGGCCATGACGAGGGCAGCGGCCTTGGCCAGCGGCACCCCGGTGGCCTTGGACACGAACGGGACGGTGCGGCTCGCGCGCGGGTTGGCCTCGAGCACGTAGAGCACGTCGGAGACGAGGGCGAACTGCACGTTGAGCAGCCCACGGACCCCGACGCCGCGCGCGATCGCCTCGGTCGAGACGCGGATGCGGTCGAGCTCGGCCGCCGAGACCGTGACGGGCGGCAGGACGCACGCGGAGTCGCCCGAGTGGATCCCGGCCTCCTCGATGTGCTCCATGACGCCGCCGAGGTACAGCTCGGTGCCGTCGAACAGAGCGTCGACGTCGAGCTCGATCGCGTCGTCGAGGAACCGGTCGACGAGCAGGGGCGGGATCTCGCCCGTGCCGCCGTTCGCCGCCGCCGCGGCGCCGAGCGCCCGCTCGACGTACTCCCCGAGCTGCCCGTCGGAGTAGACGATCTCCATGCCGCGCCCGCCGAGCACGTACGACGGACGGACGAGCACGGGGTACCCGATGCCGCGCGCCACCTCGGTGGCCTCGGCCAGCGAGCGTGCGGTGCCGAACGCCGGCGCGGGCAGGCCCGCGTCGGTGAGGACCGTGCCGAAGACCCCGCGGTCCTCGGCGGCGTCGATCGCGGCGGGCGGGGTGCCGAGGATCGGGATGCCCGCGGCCTCGAGGCGCTCGGCCAGCGCGAGCGGCGTCTGGCCGCCGAGCTGGACGATGACCCCCGCCACGGGACCGACCGCGAGCTCTGCCTGGTAGACCTCGAGCACGTCCTCGAACGTCAGCGGCTCGAAGTAGAGGCGGTCCGAGGTGTCGTAGTCCGTGGAGACGGTCTCGGGGTTGCAGTTGACCATGATCGTCTCGTAGTGCTCGCGCAGCGCGAGGGCCGCGTGCACGCACGAGTAGTCGAACTCGATGCCCTGGCCGATGCGGTTCGGGCCCGAGCCGAGGATGATCACGGCCTCGCGCTCGCGCGGCTCGACCTCGGTCTCGTCGTCGTACGACGAGTAGTGGTACGGCGTCCGCGCGGCAAACTCGGCGGCGCACGTGTCGACCGTCTTGTAGACCGGGCGGACGCCGAGCGCCTGCCGGACCTCACGCACGGTGCTCTCGGCGATACCGCGCAGCCGGCCGATCTGCTGGTCGGAGAGGCCGTGCCGCTTCGCGCGACGCAGCAGCTCGGGTGCGAGGTCGGGCGACGTGGCGACCTCGTCGGCGATGCCGTTGACGAGCACGACCTGGTCGAGGAACCACGGGTCGATCCCGGTCGCCTCGTACACCTCCTGCACCGACGTGCCGCCGTCGACGCCGACCGAGCGCAGCGCCTGCTGCACGTCGATCAGGCGGCCCTCGGTCGGGATCCGGATCGAGGCCATGAGCTCGGCGAGCCGCTCCCCCGTCGGGACGTCGCCGTCCCAGTGGAACACCGACCCGGCCTTGTCGATCGAGCGCATCGCCTTGCCGAGCGCCTCGGCGAAGTTCCGGCCCATCGCCATCGCCTCGCCGACGGACTTCATGGTCGTCGTCAGCAGCGGGTCGGCCGAGGGGAACTTCTCGAACGCGAAGCGCGGCACCTTGACGACGACGTAGTCGAGCGACGGCTCGAACGACGCCGGGGTCGACCCGGTGATGTCGTTGGGGATCTCGTCGAGCGTGTAGCCGACGGCGAGCCGGGCCGCGATCTTGGCGATCGGGAAGCCGGTGGCCTTCGACGCGAGCGCCGACGAGCGCGACACGCGCGGGTTCATCTCGATGACGACGACGCGCCCCGTGGCCGGGTGCACCGCGAACTGGATGTTGCAGCCGCCGGTGTCGACGCCGACCTCGCGGATCACCGCGATGCCGATGTCCCGCAGGCGCTGGTACTCGCGGTCGGTGAGCGTGAGGGCCGGCGCGACCGTGACCGAGTCGCCCGTGTGCACCCCGACGGGGTCCACGTTCTCGATCGAGCAGACGACGACGACGTTGTCCGCGTGGTCGCGCATGAGCTCGAGCTCGTACTCCTTCCAGCCGAGGATCGACTCCTCGAGGAGCACCTCGGTGGTGGGCGAGTAGTGCAGGCCCGCCCCCGCGATGCGCCGCAGGGCCTCCTCGTCGTGCGCGATGCCCGAGCCGAGGCCGCCCATCGTGAACGAGGGACGCACGACGACGGGGTACCCCAGCTCGTCGGCGGCCGCGAGCACCTCGTCGATCGAGTGCGCGATGACGCTGCGCGCGCTCTCGGCGCCCGCGCGCTCGACGACCTGCTTGAACGCCTGGCGGTCCTCGGCCAGGTGGATCGACTCGGTGTTGACGCCGATCATCTCGACGCCGTAGCGCTCCAGCACGCCCGCCTCGTCGAGCGCGATCGCGGTGTTGAGCGCGGTCTGCCCGCCGAGCGTCGGCAGGATCGCGTCGGGACGCTCCTTGGCGATGATCGCCTCGACGACCTCGGGCGTGATCGGCTCGATGTACGTCGCGTCGGCGAACTCGGGGTCGGTCATGATCGTGGCCGGGTTGGAGTTCACGAGGATGACCCGCAGGCCCTCGCTGCGCAGCACGCGGCAGGCCTGCGTGCCGGAGTAGTCGAACTCGGCGGCCTGACCGATGACGATCGGTCCGGATCCGACGACCAGGACGCTCGTGAGGTCAGTGCGACGGGGCATCGGTGGTCTCCTCGGTGGCGGTGGCGGGGGCGTCGCCGGTCGCCCGGTCCTCGACGCCCCCGGTCGTCATGAGCTCGACGAAGCGGTCGAACAGGTAGTCGGCGTCGTGCGGACCGGCCGCGGCCTCGGGGTGGTACTGCACCGAGAACGCCGGCAGGTCGAGGCACTCGAGACCCTCGACGACGTCGTCGTTGAGGGCGATGTGCGAGACGACGACGCGCCCGTAGCGCCCGTCGTCGTACGGCGCGGTCGACTCGCCCTCGACGGGCGCGTCGACGGCGAAGCCGTGGTTGTGGGCGGTGATCTCGACCTTCTGCGTGCGGCGGTCCAGCACGGGCTGGTTCACGCCGCGGTGGCCGTAGGTGAGCTTGTACGTCCCGTAGCCGAGCGCGCGTCCCAGGAGCTGGTTGCCGTAGCAGATCCCGAAGAACGGGATCCGGCGGTCGAGCACCGAGCGGAGCAGCTCGACCTCGTGCACAGCGGCGGCCGGGTCCCCCGGTCCGTTCGAGAAGAACACGCCGTCGGGCGCGAGCGCGAGCACGTCCTCGGTCGTGGCGGTCGCCGGCAGCACGTGCGTCCGCACTCCGCGCTCGGCGAGGCGCTGCGGCGTCATCGACTTGATGCCGAGGTCGATCGCGACGACGGTCGCGACGGCGTCGGTCCCGCTCGCGGGGCCGCGCCGCGGCTCGACGGTGTACGGCTCGGACACCGTCACCTCGCGCGCGAGGTCCGCACCGGCCATCACGGGTGCCGACGCCACCACGTCGAGCAGGTCCTGCTCGACGAGCAGGCGCCCGCCCGCGTCGCGCAGCGCGTCGCCCGAGAAGATCCCCGCGCGCATCACGCCGCGCTCCCGCAGGTGCCGCGTGAGCGCGCGCGTGTCGATGTCGCTGATGCCCACGACGTCGTCGGCGGCGAGCGCTTCGTCGAGGGTGCGTGTCGACCGCCAGCTCGACGGCCGGATCGCGGGGTCGCGCACCACGAAGCCCGCGACCCAGATGCGCGTCGACTCGGGGTCCTCGTCGTTGACGCCCGTGTTGCCGATGTGGGGCGCCGTCATGACGACGATCTGCCGGTGGTACGAGGGGTCGGTGAGCGTCTCCTGGTAGCCGGTCATACCGGTGTTGAAGACGATCTCGCCGACGGTCGAGCCGCGCGCCCCGAACGCGCGGCCCGTGAACGTGCGCCCGTCCTCCAGGACCAGCACTGCGGTGTCGTCGCTCATCAGGACTCCTCGGTGGGGGTGGACGGGGTCGCGCCCGCCGACGCGTCGGCGACGAGCGCGCGGACGGCGTCGGTCAGGACGGACCGGTGGGCGGGGTGGCGCAGGCGCAGACCGGTGTCGACCGGCTGCGGGCCCTCGGGCGTCGCGAGGCGCCAGCGGAGCAGGACGAGGCCCTCGCCGCCGACGTGCTTGCCGGCGACCCCCGACGCGCGGTGCGCGTCGACGAGGTCCGCGGTGGGGACGAAGAGGTCGGTCTCGCCCTCGCGCTCGACGACGACGCCCGCGTCGTGCACCCGCACCACGGCGGCGGAGCGCCGGCCGAGCCCGTGCCCCGGGACGCGCGTGAGCGGGTCGTCGGCGTCGACGGTCGAGACGTAGGTGCCCTCCATCGCCTCGGAGCGCGGCGTGCCGAGGTCCGCGGGCGCGGGCGTGAGGGTCGTGGCCGCGGTCGAGGCGGACTCGCGACGCAGCCACGACCGTGCCATCACGGCGACGACGCCGACGAACACCAGGACGAGCACCGCCACGGCGAGCACCTGCTCCGACGTCACCGGGTGACCGCCTCGGGCTCGACCGGGGCGCCCTCGAGCACCGTGGCGCGGCCGCGCAGGAACGTCGCGACGACGCGTGAGGCGAGCTCCTGGCCCCCGAAAGGCGTGTTCGTGCTCGCGCTGAGCAGGCCGCGGGGGTCGACGGTCCACCGCGCGGCGGGGTCGACGAGCGTGACGTTGGCGGGCTCCCCGACCGCGAGCGGGCGGCCCTGTGCGAGCGGGCCGGAGTCGATGCGCCCGATGCGCGCGGGCGTCGCCGACAGCACGCGGGCGACCTCGGCCCACGTCATGCGGCCGGTCTCGACCATGGTCGTCGCGACGACGGGCAGCGCGGTCTCGAGCCCGGTCATCCCGAACGCCGCGGCGGCCCACTCGCAGTCCTTGTCCTCACGCGTGTGCGGCGCGTGGTCGGTCGCGACGACGTCGATCGTGCCGTCGGCGAGCGCGGCGCGCAGCGCCTCGACGTCCTCGGCGGTGCGCAGCGGCGGGTTGACCTTGTACAGCGGGTCGTAGGTGCGGGCGAGCCCGTCGGTGAGCAGCAGGTGGTGGGGCGTGACCTCGGCCGTGACGTCGATCCCGCGTGCCTTGGCCCAGCGCACGATCTCGACGGACCCGGCGGTCGACAGGTGGCACACGTGCAGGCGCGACCCGACGTGCTCGGCGAGCAGGACGTCGCGCGCGATGATCGCCTCCTCCGCCACCGCGGGCCAGCCCGCGAGCCCGACCTCGGCCGACACGACGCCCTCGTGCATCTGGGCGCCCTGCGTGAGGCGCGGCTCCTGCGCGTGCTGTGCGATGACGCCGTCGAACGCCTTGACGTACTCGAGCGCCCGGCGCATGAGGACCGGGTCGTGCACGCAGTGGCCGTCGTCCGAGAACACGCGCACACGGGCGGCCGAGTGCGCCATCGCGCCGAGCTCCGCGAGCTGCGTGCCCGCGAGACCCACGCTCACCGCGCCGACCGGCAGCACGTCGACCCAGCCGGCGTCGCGGCCGAGGCGCCACACCTGCTCGACGACGCCGGCGGTGTCGGCGACGGGCGACGTGTTCGCCATCGCGTGGACCGCGGTGAAGCCCCCGGCCGCCGCGGCACGCGTGCCGCTCGCGACGGTCTCGGCGTCCTCGCGGCCGGGCTCGCGCAGGTGGGTGTGCAGGTCGACCAGACCCGGGAGCGCGACGAGGCCCTCGGCGTCGACCGTGACGGTCCGGGCGTCCGCGCCGGATGCGGCGTCGGCGCCCGTCGCGGCGATGCGGCCGTCGGCGAGCAGCAGGTCGGTCGGAGCGCCGCCGAGGGGCGCCGCTCCGCGCAGCAGGTACGTCGTCATCCCCAGGTCTCCCTCTCCCCCGCGAGCAGCAGGTACAGCACGGCCATGCGGACCGCGACGCCGTTGGCCACCTGCTCGACGATCACGGCGCGGTCCGAGTCGGCGGCGTCGGCCGAGATCTCCAGGCCGCGGTTCATCGGCCCGGGGTGCAGGACGATCGCGTGCTCCGGGAGCATCCGCAGCCGGCGGGCGTCGAGACCGAACGTGCGCGTGTACTCCAGCGGGCTCGGGAAGAACCCCGTCGCGCCGTGACGCGCCGACCCTGCGGCCTGCTCGCCCGACCCGCCCATCCTCTCGCGCTGGACGCGCAGCATCATGATCGCGTCCGGCTGCTGGTCGGCGATGACCTCGTCCAGGTGGTACGACACCGCGCACGGCCACGCCTCGACGCCGACCGGCACGAGCGTCGGCGGCGCGACGAGCGTGACCCGCGCACCGAGCGTGGTCAGCAGCGCCACGTTGGACCGGGCGACGCGCGAGTGCAGGACGTCGCCCACGATCGCGACGTGCGTGCCCGTGAGGTCGCGGCCGACGCCCTCGGGCTCGTCGGCCGTCCGGACGAGGTGCCGACGCAGCGTGAAGGCGTCGAGCAGCGCCTGCGTGGGGTGCTGGTGCGTCCCGTCGCCCGCGTTGACGACCGCGGCGTCGACCCAGCCCGCGTGCGCGAGGCGGTGCGGCGCACCCGAGGCGTGGTGGCGCACGACGACGGCGTCGGCGCCCATGGCCTGCAGCGTCAGTGCGGTGTCCTTGAGCGACTCGCCCTTGGACACGCTCGATCCCTTGGCGGCGAAGTTGATGACGTCGGCCGAGAGCCGCTTGGCCGCGGCCTCGAACGAGATGCGCGTCCGGGTCGAGTCCTCGAAGAACAGGTTGACGACGGTCCGCCCGCGCAGCGTGGGCAGCTTCTTGATCTCGCGCGACTGCGTCGCGGCCATCTGCGCGGCGGTGTCGAGGATCGCGACGGCGGCGTCGCGGTCCAGGTCGGACGCGCTGAGCAGGTGCCTCATCGCGCACCTCCCGTGATGCGCACCGAGTCGACGCCGTCGGTCTCGGCGAGGCGGACCCGCACCTGCTCGGCGAGCGACGTCGGCAGGTTCTTGCCGACGTAGTCGGCGCGGATCGGCAGCTCGCGGTGGCCGCGGTCGACGAGGACCGCGAGCTGGACCGAACGCGGCCGGCCGAGGTCGTTGAGGGCGTCGAGCGCGGCCCGGACGGTCCGTCCGGAGAACAGCACGTCGTCGACCAGGACGACGACCCGGTCGTCGACCGAGCGACCCGGTGGCAGCTCGGTCGCGCCGATGCTGCGCGTCGGGTGCCGGTGGAGGTCGTCGCGGTACATCGTCACGTCGAGCGACCCGACGAGGCGCTCGGCGTCGGCGCCGGGCTCGACCTCGGCGATGCGCTGCGCGAGGCGGCGGGCGAGCGGGAGCCCGCGGGTCGGGATGCCCAGCAGGAGGAGGTCGTCCGCGCCCTTCGAGCGCTCGAGGATCTCGTGGGCGATGCGGGTCAGCGACCGGTTCACCTCGGCGGGGCCGAGGACCTCGGTCCCCTCGTGGTCGTCCCCTGCGGGGACGGCGGGACCGGGCGTGGGCACAGCAGGGCCAGAGGACATCTGGCGACCTCCTTCCCCGCCTCACAGGACGGGTCTTAAAGGATGTCCGACGGCGCCGACCCTACTGCACGGCCCGGCGCCGCGGGACGCGTGTCCACGGGCCGCTCGACCGCGCGGCGGAACTGGGCGGGCGTCTGCCCCGTGAGGTGTCCGAACGTCCGCGTGAACACCGCCTGGTCGTAGAAGCCCACCGCGGTCGCGACCTCGGCGATCGGGACGGACGTCGTCGTGAGGAGCACCGCGGCGCGGTCGATCCGGGCACGCAGGACGTACCGCCGCGGCGAGAGCGAGAAGACGCGCCGCATGCGCCGGTCGAGCACCGCGGTCGAGCACCCGGCGACGTCTGCCATCTCCGCGACGGACGGGGGGTCCGCGAGCCGCTCCTGGACCAGCGCGACCACGCGCGAGAGCGAGCTCACCGCGACGTCCGCCGGGTCGGACGTGCGCAGGTCCTCGGAGGTGCTCACCAGCCCGACGACGACGTCGTCGACCCGGACGGGCTCCTTGGACGTCAGGTACCAGCCGGGCGACCCGCCGGGCCGCAGGATGAGCTCGAGCTCGTGGTGCAGCGGCTCCCCCGTCGTCAGCACGTGCTCGTCCTGCGCGTCGTAGTGCTGCGCGAGCACGGGGTCGAACAGGTCCTCGGCGCGGCGGCCGACGACCGCGCGGCGCGAGCGCTCGTTGGTCCGGTCCACGAACACCTGGTTCACCGCGACGTACCGCCCGGTCGTGTCCTTGGCGCAGAACATCGTGCCGGTCAGGCCGTCCATGAGCCGCAGCAGCTCGGGGCTGAGTGCGCCGAGCAGGCGCGCGCCCTCGGGCCACAGGACGGAGGACGCGACGGTGGACATCGGGCCGAGCCTAGGACCGTCCGGCACGTCCCCTCGCGTGCGGCGGGTCGAGTTCGTACAAGACACGGCGCTCGCCGTGGGAACAGGATCGCCGGATGGACGTCACCGACCTGACCGACGGCGCGGTCGCGCTCGCGCACCGCTGGCTCGCCGCGACGAGCGCGGGCGAGACCGACGCCGAGCGCCGCACCACGGGTCGCCTCGCGGCCCTGGTCGGCGACCCCGACGGGCTCGAGCTCGCGCTGCGCTTCGTCGACCGCGTCGCCCGGCCCGAGGACGTGCGCGTCGCGGCGGCCGAGCTCGCCGCGCTGCGCCCGTGGACGCGCGCGGCGGGCTCCTTCCTCGGTCCGGTGGACCGCGCGATGCTGCTGGCCGGCACCGCGGTCGCCCCCGTCCTGCCGCACGTCGTCGTGCCCGCGGCCCGCGCACGACTGCGCCAGCTCGTCGGGCACCTCGTCGCGGACGCCGGGCCCGGGCTCGCACGGCACGTCGCGTCGCTGCGGTCCCAGGGGTTCCGCCTCAACCTCAACCTCCTGGGCGAAGCCGTGCTCGGCGAGCAGGAGGCCACCGCGCGGCTGGCCCGGGTGCGCGCCCTCGTCGAGCGCGACGACGTCGACTACGTGTCGGTCAAGGTCTCGTCGGTCGCGAGTCAGCTGTCGACGTGGGACACGGCCGGCTCACGCGACCGTGTCGTCGACCGGCTCCGGCCGCTCTACCTGACCGCGCTCGAGCACGGGACGTTCCTCAACCTCGACATGGAGGAGTACCGCGACCTCCAGCTGACGACCGCGGTGTTCGCGGAGCTGCTCGCCGACCACGCGCTGCACGGCGCCGAGATGGGCATCGTGCTCCAGGCGTACCTGCCCGACGCGCAGGCCGCGCTCGACGAGCTCACCGACCTCGCGCGACGGCGACGCGCCGCGGGCGGGGCGCGCATCAAGATCCGCCTCGTCAAGGGCGCCAACCTCGCGATGGAGCAGGTCGAGGCCGAGCTGCACGGCTGGCCGCAGGCGCCCTACCCCGACAAGCCGTCCGTCGACGCCGCGTACGTCCGCCTGCTCGACCGCGCCATGGACCCCGCGCGCACCGCGGACGTCCGCGTCGGCGTGGCGAGCCACAACGTGTTCCACCTCGCGCTCGCGCACCTGCTGGCCGAGGCGCGCGGCGTCCAGGACGACGTCGACGTCGAGATGCTCCAGGGCATGGCCCCGGCGCAGGCCCGCGCGGTGCAGGAGACGGTCGGCCGCGAGGTGCTCCTGTACACACCCGTCGTCGCACGCGACGACTTCGACGTGGCGATCTCGTACCTCGTGCGGCGGCTCGAGGAGAACGCCGCCGAGCAGAACTTCCTGCACGCGCTGTTCGCCGGCGGCCACGGCGGCGGGGACGGCATCGCCGCGCAGGAGAAGGCGTTCCTCGCGTCGGTCGAGGGCTCGGCGGTCGTGGACCCGACGCCGCGACGTCGGCCGCGACCCGCCGTCGACCTCGAGTCCCCCGGAGAGCCCGGCTTCACCAACGCGCCCGACACCGACCCGGCCGTCGAGGAGTCGCGCCGCTGGGCCGCCGAGCTCCTGACGCGACGCGTCGAGGCACCCGCGGCCGTCCCCGTGCACAGCGAGGCCGCCGCGGACGCGGTCGTGGGGCGGGCTGCGGCGGTCGCGGCCGCCTGGGCGTCCACGCCGCCCGCACGCCGCGGGGCCGTGCTGCGCCGCGCCGCGGTGCTGCTCGAGGCCGCACGCGGCGACCTCGTCGCCACCATGGTCGACGAGGCCGGCAAGACCGTCCCCGAGGCCGACCCCGAGGTGAGCGAGGCCGTCGACTTCGCGCGGTACTACGCGGTCCGCGCCGAGGAGCTCGAGGACGGTCACGACCCGCACGCGGTGTTCCGGCCCGACGGCGTCACGGTCGTCACGCCGCCGTGGAACTTCCCGGTGGCGATCCCCGTCGGCTCGGTGCTCGCCGCGCTCGCGGCGGGGTCCCCCGTCGTCGTCAAGCCCGCCCCGCAGACGCCGCGGTGCGTGCGCGTCGCGATGGCGGCCGTGCACCGCGCGATGGACGAGCTCGGCGTGCCCCGCGACGTGCTGCAGGTGGTCGACGCCCCCGAGGGTGAGGTCGGACGCCGCCTGGTGAGCCACCCGTCGGTCGCCCGGGTCCTCCTGACGGGCTCGATCGAGACCGCGCGCCTGTTCGAGGGCTGGCGGCCCGACCTCGACGTGATGGCGGAGACATCGGGCAAGAACGCGATCGTCGTGACGCCGTCCGCCGACGTCGACCTCGCGGTCGCCGACGTCGTGCGGTCCGCGTTCGGCCACGCGGGCCAGAAGTGCTCGGCCGGGTCGCTGCTCATCCTCGTCGGCTCGGCTGGTCGGTCGGCGCGCCTGCGTCGCCAGCTCGCCGACGCGGTGTCGTCCCTGCACGTCGGTCCGCCGAGCGACCTCTCGACGGCCGTCGGTCCGCTCACCGAGCCGGCGAGCGGCAAGCTGCTCGACGCGCTCACGACGCTCGGCCCGGGTGAGCGGTGGCTCGTCCGTCCGCGCCGGCTCGACGCCGAGGGCCGGCTCTGGACGCCGGGCGTCAAGCACGGCGTCCGTCCCGGGTCCGCGTTCCACCTGACCGAGTACTTCGGGCCGGTGCTCGGCGTCCTGCGCGCCGAGACGCTCGACGAGGCGATCGATCTGCAGAACGCCGTGCCCTTCGGCCTCACTGGAGGTCTGCACTCGCTCGACGAGCGCGAGATCGAGCACTGGCTCGACCGCGTCGAGGTCGGCAACGCCTACGTCAACCGGCACATCACGGGGGCGATCGTGCAGCGCCAGCCGTTCGGCGGCTGGAAGGCGTCGGTCGTGGGCCCGGGCGCCAAGGCCGGCGGACCGCACTACGTCGCACAGCTCGGACGGTGGGAGGACGCGGCCGACGCGCCGGGCGACGAGGCGGCGTGGCTCGCCGCCGCACGCGCCGACGACGCGCGCGTCTGGGCGTCGGTCTTCGCCGCCGAGCACGACCCCAGCGGGCTGCGCGCCGAGGCCGACGTCCTGCGGTACCGACCGGTCCCCCAGCTCACTGTCCGCGTCGGCGACGACGCGCGCGGCCGGGACGTCACGCGGGTCCTGGACGCCGCCGCGACGGCGGGCGTCCCGGTGACCGTGAGCACCGCGGCGCAGGAGGACCACGCGGCGTTCGCCCAGCGGGTCGCCGCGGGCGAGGTCACCGGCCGGGTGCGCGTCGTCGGCACGGCACCGGGGCTCCGCGAGGCCGCCCGGCGGCGTACCGGCGAGGTGACCGTGCTCGACGGGCCCGTGCTCCTCAGCGCGCGGCGCGAGCTGCTCACGGTCGTGCGCGAGCAGGCGGTCAGCCGCACGCTCCACCGGTTCGGCCACGTCGCCGCTGCGCGGCACTAGGCCGTTCGGGTCACGTACGGCACGCGTGGGGCTCGTGTGACGGGTGAACAGGACGGACGTCCTCAAGAATCGCCGGGAGCACCCCGATACTCCCGCTTGTGACCGGTTTCGTCCTGCTCACCCAGATCCTCGCCGTCGTGGGTCTCGGATCCCTGCTCGTGGGGATCCCGGTCATCACGGGCATGAGGTCGCTGGGCTCCCGCCGCGAGAGCGCACGCTCCGCCCGCATGCGCTCGGCGGTCGAGTCCGTCGCCGAGGCCGCGTGGTCCGCACCGTCGGCCGACGCGATCCTCGAGCACGCGCTCGCGCAGTGCCGCGCGGTCACCGCGGGCGACGTCGACGGCGAGCTCGAGCGCCTCGCGGGCGGCCGGTTCCGGGCGCGGATCACGACGAGCCGCCGCCTCACCGCCGACGCGCACCAGTTCCTGCGTGAGCTCGAGCGCGTCGTCGCCGACGCCGCCGAGCGGCACACCCTCAGCGCGCGCCTGCGTGCGGTCTCCTCGACCGACGCCCTGACCGGCCTGCCGAACGGCCAGGCCCTCGAGCACCACCTCGCCCGCGCCCTCGCCCGGGCCGCCGCCGGCACGCACCCCGTCGCTCTGCTGGCGTGCGACGTCGCGGGGCTCGCACGCGTCAACGAGCTGCACGGCCGCTCGGCCGGGGACCGCCTCCTCCTGCGCCTCGCCGAGCACGTCGGCGAGACGACGCGCGACATCGGCTTCGTCGCCCGCACGGGCGGCGACCAGTTCGTCGTCGTCGTCGAGGCGCCGCCGGACGAGACGACGCTCATCGAGCTCGCCCGCCGCCTGCGCCGCGGCGCGGGGGTCCGCGGTGAGGCCGGGCTGTCCGGCCGGCTCGCGATCGGCCTCACGGTGTGGGAGCCGGGCGACCCCACCGTCGTCGAGGACGTCCTGCGGGACGCGCACGTCGCGCTCGCCGTCGCCCGCTCCAACGCCTCGGGGCTCGCCGTCTTCGACGCCGAGCTGCGTTCGCGCACGCTCGCGGAGACCGAGCGCCGTGACGCGCTCGCCCAGGCCGTCGACGCCGGGCGCATCGTCACCGTGCTCCAGCCGCTCGTCGACGCGCGGACCCTGAGCGTCGTGGGCGTCGAGGTGCTCGCGCGCTGGCACTCGGGCGACCGCCTCGTCGGGCCGGCCGAGTGGCTCGACGTCGCCGAGGACACCGGGTTGATCGTCCCGCTCGGCGCCGACGTGCTGCGTCAGGCGCGCGCCGCGAGCGAGCGGTGGCGCGTCGACGTCGCCGTCAACGTCTCGGCGCGCCAGCTCGACCTGCCCGACTTCGCCGAGCGCCTCGAGGAGGCGTGGGGCGACGACCGCTGGGACATGCTGACCATCGAGGTGACCGAGAGCGCGCTGCTGTTCGACGCGGCCCACGTGCGCGACACCCTCGAGACGCTCGCCGCGCGTGGCGTGCGCATCTCGATCGACGACTTCGGGACGGGCTACAACTCGCTCGCGCGGCTCGGCCAGCTGCCGCTGCACGAGCTGAAGATCGACAAGTCCTTCGTCGACGAGGTCACGACCGTCGAGGGCGCAGCCGTGGTGCGCGCGATCGTGGGTCTCGCGGAGGCGCACGGGCTCGACGTCGTCGCCGAGGGCGTCGAGCGTCCCGCGCAGCTCGCGGCGCTCGTCGCCCTGGGCGTCCCGACCGTCCAGGGCTACATGTTCGGCCGGCCCCGCCGGGACATCAGCGACGTCGTCGACGGGCGCGCCCGCCCTCGGCGAGCGGCGGCGCGGATCCCGCAGCAGCGGCCTGCGGGCCCGGACGCCGAGCCGGCGCTCCGGGTGGTCCGGCCGGTCGCGTCCGCCTGAGCGAAGGCGGTCAGGCGAGCAGCGTCGGCTTCAGCTCGACGACGCGGCCGAGGAGGCCGTTCACGAACGTCGGCGAGTCGTCGGTCGAGAGCGCACGGGCGAGCTCGACGGCCTCGTCGACGGCCACCGCGTCAGGCACCTCGGTGTTCCAGAGGATCTCCCACACGCCGACGCGCAGCACCGCGCGGTCCACCGCGGGCATGCGCGCGACGGTCCAGCCGTGCGAGTAGGTCGTGAGGATCTCCTCGATCTGACCGGCGTGGTCGACGACCCCCTCGACCAGGTCGACCGAGTACTGCGGGAGTGCAGCCTCGGTGCCGGGCTCCTCGATGCGCTGCCGGAGCAGGTCGATCGGGTCCAGGCCGCGCTGGTCCGCCTCGAAGAGGACGTCGACGGCGCGCTTGCGCGCCTTGGTGCGAGCGCCCAACTCAGTCGTTCACGCGGCCCAGGTAGGACCCGTCGCGCGTGTCCACCTTGACCTTCGTGCCGGTCTCGAGGAACAGCGGGACCTGGATCTCGGCGCCGGTCTCGAGGGTCGCGGGCTTGGTGCCACCGGTCGAGCGGTCGCCCTGGAGGCCTGGCTCGGTGTAGGTGATCTCGAGGACGACCGACGGCGGGAGCTCGACGTAGAGGGGGTTGCCCTCGTGCGTCGCGACGAGCGCGTTCTGGTTCTCGAGGAGGTAGTTCACGGCGTCGCCGACGACGGCCTCGGAGACGTGCAGCTGGTCGTACGTCGACGTGTCCATGAAGACGAAGTCGGCGCCGTCCTTGTACAGGTACTGCATGTCGCGCTTGTCGACGTTGGCCGTCTCGACCTTGGTGCCCGCGTTGAAGGTCTTGTCGACGACCTTGCCGGACAGGACGTTCTTGAGCTTGGTGCGCACGAACGCGCCACCCTTGCCCGGCTTGACGTGCTGGAACTCGACGACGGCCCAGAGCTGGCCGTCGAGGTTGAGCACCGTGCCGTTCTTGAGGTCGTTCGTGGTCGCCACAGCTGTCCTTCGGTCGGGTTCGCGGGTGCCGGTCGGGCGGTACCCCGGTGCCGGCGTCGTGCGGCCCGGCCGCGCGACGCTCCCGCTCGCGGGGCCGTCGTCCTGCGCCGGCCCGGTCGGGCCCGCGCGGAGCGCCGCTCAGTCTAGCGGCCCGACGGCGGGCCGCCGCACGCGCCGCGGGTGCGGGTGCACCTGGTGCGCACGGCGCCTCAGACGACGAGCGCGCGTCCCGCGACCCCCACCGCGACCGCCCAGCCGAGCGACGCGAGCGTCCCGATGACGAACCGCTCGCTCAGGCCCGGATGCTCGCGGAGCTCGGGGTACCGGCCGAGCCCCTTGATCGCGATGACGTAGGCGATCGCGGACGGGTCGCCGAGCACGAGCGCTCCCGTGGTGCCGAGCCGCTCGAGGACGCCGATCCAGACGCCGCCGCGCAGCACCGCGCGGTCGGGGACGGGCTCGTCGTCCGTCGTGCGGGCCCCCTGGACCGCGCCGGGCGGCGGCGGCACGGGGGCCTCGTCGCGTCGGTGCCCGTGGCCCGACGGCGCCGGGCGCGAGGGCGTCTCAGGGGTGAGGGGCTCCTCGACGGGGCCGGTCTCGGCGTCGCTCGACCGGGCCGCCCAGCGCAGGATCGCCGCGGTGAGCGGCCACCCGCCGAGCGCGCTCAGCAGCAGCGCGCCGAGTCCGACGAGCACGTCCACCCACGTCATACGGCCTCCTCGAGCAGTCGTGCGGCGGCGGGACGCGCGTCCCGCTCCTCGGCCCACAGGGCCGTGCGCAGCCGTTGGCTCACGGCCTGCTGGGTGATGCCGAGCCGCTCGGCGACGGCGTCCTGCGTCGCCCCGTCCTCGACCGCGTCGACGACCGCCCACCCCGCGTCCGTCCGTCGGGCGCGCACCGAGGCGACGAGCGTGAGCACGCCCTCGCACAGCTCCGCGCGGTCGGCGGTCTCGCCCTCGACCGCCACGGCGGCAGGGCGGGTGCGCGTCTTGGCGCGCTCGACGGCGCGCCGTGCGTGCACGAAGGCCGGTCCGGAGCCTGCGCGGGCGGCGGCCGGCAGCGGCTCGTCGACCGCTCCTGCGCCGATGCCGACGGTCCACCCGCCGAGGCG
The DNA here is from genome assembly GCF_014636275.1 of Cellulomonas carbonis. Taxonomy (GTDB): domain Bacteria; phylum Actinomycetota; class Actinomycetes; order Actinomycetales; family Cellulomonadaceae; genus Actinotalea; species Actinotalea carbonis. The sequence continues at coordinate 390,055 of NZ_BMEB01000001.1, read as the reverse complement.
GAGCAGATCGAGCGTCAGCCGCACGACCACGTCGGCGTCGTCGAGGACGCCCTGGACCTCGTCGCCGACGGTGCGGTCGAAGCCGATGCGCACACCGGGGCTTCCGGGCGCAGCCCACACCGCGAGCCGGTCGAGCAGCGCAGGCACCGCGTCGCCGCGCGTGCGGCTCCCCTGCTGGTCCACGGTCATCACGAACATAGGACAAGCCTAGCGGCTTGTTTCACTCAGAACCAGGTTGCAGGCTTGTGGGTGCCGGAACAAGGGCTGCCAGGGCCAGACGGTAGGAGTCCAGCCCGAAGCCGGCGATCGTGCCGGTCGCGACGGCCGACACGACGCTCGTGTGGCGGAACTGCTCGCGCGCCGCGGGGTTGGAGATGTGGACCTCGACCAGCGGGAGTCCCGCCGTACCGAGCTGCGCGGCGGCGTCCCGGAGCGCGTACGAGTAGTGCGTGAAAGCCGCGGGGTTGATCACGACGGCGCACCGAGTGTCGACCGCCTCGTGGAGCCAGCCGACGATCTCCGACTCGTCGTCCGTCTGGCGCACGTCGACCTCGAGGCCGAGCGCCTCGCCCCACTCACGGACGTGGGCGGACAGGTCCGCGAACGTCGCCGACCCGTAGACCTCGGGCTCACGGACGCCGAGACGGCCGAGGTTGGGTCCGTTGAGCACCAGGACACGCGTCATGGCGGCAAGGCTAGGCGATCCCCTCCGGTCGTCGGCGGACCGTGCCACGGACAGTCGGCCGCTCGGCGTCCCCTGGGTCCGCGGTGGGCGGAGGCGTCCGGTTTCACCCGTCTCGCGCCTCATGTCGGTCAGTCGTGGGACCGATGCCCTGGTGGTCGCGACCAGGCGGGACGGCCCGCCCCGGAGAAGGGTGCCCTGTGGAGCCGCACGACGACGACGTCCGAGGCCGTGTCCCGTCCGACCCCGTGGCGCCGCCGCCTCCCGACGCCGTGGCGGCCGACCACCTGCCCGACGACCGGATGCTCCCCGCCGCGGAGGCCTTCGCGGCCCTGCGCGAGTCCGCCGGTGCCGCGTCGGCGCTCCGGAGGGCGTCCGCGACGGCGGGGGCGGGTGGCTGGGCGCCGACGGAGGTGGAGCACGTCGCCGTGGGCTCGAACCCGGACGCGGCACGCACCTTCGCCGAGCTCGCGGCGGCTCGTCCGCGCACGGCCCACCGCACGGGCGCGGGCGCGCTCGCGCCCCCCACGGCGACGGGCTCCCCCGGGGCGGCTGGGACCGGGACGGGCGGTCCGGACGGTGCGGCGACGGGCGGTGCGGACGGTGCGGCACCCGCACCGGTCCCCGCGGGCACGGTGTTCCTGCCGTCCGACGACGCCTCGGCGCCACCCGTCCCCGGACCTCGTGCGCCGATGGAGCCCCCGCTCGGCGACCCGCTCGGTCACCCGCTGGGTGCGCCCTCCGCGCCGGCGACGCCGTCCTTCAGCGCGGATGGCAGGTGGTGGTGGGACGGGTCGCGCTGGCAGGAGGTGGCGGTCGCGGAGAGGCCGACGTCGGCGTCGGGTCGTCGCCGGCGCCCGTCGGTGCGGACGGTCCTCGTCGTCGCGGCGGTGGTCGTGGTCGTCGGCGTGGTGGCAGGGGCGGTCCGCTCGGTCGCGACGGGTGCCGGGCGCACGGACCCGGCGCGGGGTGGGCTGTCGGGGCTGGCCGCGGCGCAGGACGCGCACCGGTCGACGACCGGTGCGTACGCGTCATCGGTCGACGAGCTCGTGCGCGACTCGACGTGGTACGCGCCGGACGGTGTGGTGGTCGAGGTGCTGCGGGCCGGCGACGACGGCTTCTGCGCGTCGGCGTCGTCGCGCGGCCGGGTGACGCTCTACGTCACCGAAGCGGGCGAGGTCTCGCGCGACGCGTGCGCGTGAGCGCTCGTCAGAGGAGCACGGGTGCTGGAGCGCCGGCGACGTCGCGGCTGACCTCGGCGTAGGCGGCGGCGAGGAGCGTCGGGTCGGGGCCCTCGAGGCGCGTGGGCCGTGCGACGTCCTCGAGGACGACGAACCGCAGCAGGTCCCCGCGGGTCTTCTTGTCGCGGCGCATCGCGCCGAGCAGCTGTTCCCACTTGTCGCCGCGGTACGTCACGGGCAGGCCGAGCGACGTGAGGACGGACCGGTGACGGTCGGCGACGTCGTCGGCGAGCCGGCCGGCGAGGCGGGCCAGCTCGGCGGCGAACACCATGCCGACGGAGACGGCGGCGCCGTGGCGCCACTGGTAGCGCTCGACGAGCTCGATCGCGTGGCCGAACGTGTGGCCGTAGTTGAGGATCTCGCGCAGGTCGGCCTCGCGGAGGTCCTCCCCCACGACGCGTGCCTTGACGGCGACGGACCGCTCGACGAGCTCGCGCAGCGTCGCCCAGGCGGCGTCGTCGGGCTGCTCGGCGGTGAGGGCGGCGGGGTCGGCCTCGACGAGCTCGAGGATGCGCGGGTCGGCGATGAAGCCGGTCTTGACGACCTCCGCGAGCCCCGCGGTGCGGTCGTGGCGGGGCAGCGAGCGCAGCGTCTCGAGGTCGCACAGGACGCCTGCGGGCGGGTGGAACGCTCCGACGAGGTTCTTGCCCTCGGCCGTGTTGATGCCGGTCTTGCCGCCGACGGCGGCGTCGACCATCGCGAGCAGGGTCGTGGGCACCTGGACGACGCGGACCCCGCGGAGCCACGTGGCGGCGACGAACCCGGCGAGGTCGGTGGTGGCCCCGCCGCCCAGCCCGACGACGGCGTCGGAGCGCGTGAAGTCCGCCTGGCCGAGCACCTGCCAGCAGAAGGCGGCGACCTGCGCGGTCTTGGACTCCTCGGCCTCGGGCACCTCAGCCAGGTAGACCTGGTAGCCCTGCGCGGCGAGGTCCTCGCGGACGGCTTCCGCGGACGTGGCGAGCGCGCCCGGGTGGATCACGAGGACCCGGCGCACGCCGTCGCCGAGCAGGCGAGGGAGCTCGCCGAGCAGGTGGCGGCCGACGACGACGTCGTACGGGCGGTCGCCGGCGACGGTGATCGTCGTGGGGGCGTCGGTCACGGGGTCCCTCCGGGTCGAGTGCTGCTCGACGGCACCAGGCGCGAGACCTGCTGCACGACGCTCTCCGCGGCTGCCCGGGGCGTGAGGCCGTCGGTGAGGACGTGCACCGAGGCCAGCCGCTCGTAGACGGGTCGACGGGCCTGCATGAGCGCCTGCCACTGCGCGCGAGGGTTGCCGAGCAGGAGCGGCCGCGACTGGTTGAAGCCGACGCGGGGCGCCGCGTGGCTGAGGGAGACGTCGAGGAAGACGACGGCACCTCCACCCGCGCGGTAGTCCTCGAGGAGGGCCTGCGTCGCTGGGTCGAGCACGGCTCCCCCGCCCAGCGCGAGGATCCCGGTGTGCTCGGCCAGCGCGGTCGCGACGGCGTCGCGTTCGAGGGCCCGGAAGTGGGGCTCGCCGTGGTCGACGAAGATGTCGGACACGGATGCGCCGGCCGCGCGCTCGACGTCGCGGTCGGTGTCGCGGACGTCGAGCCCGGTGATTCCGGCGAGCGCGCGGGCGACGGTCGACTTGCCGGCTCCCGGCGGGCCCATCAGGACGACCGCGGGGCCGGACGGGGTGGTCTGGTCGGGGTGGGGCGCGTCCGTCACCGGAGGAGCTCCGGGACGGCGTCGAGGTAGGCGGCGACGTTCCGGGCGACCTCGCCGACGCTGTCGCCGCCGAACTTCTCGACGACGGCGTCCGCGAGGACGAGCGCGACCATCGCCTCGGCGACGACGGCGGCCGGCGGCACGGCGCACACGTCGCTGCGCTGGTGCTGGGCGCGCGCGGGCTCGCCGCTGGTGGTGTCGATCGTGCTGAGTGCGCGGGGCACGGTCGAGATGGGCTTCATGGCGGCGCGGACGCGGAGCACCTCGCCGTTGGTCATGCCGCCCTCGATGCCACCCGCGCGGTTGCTGAGGCGCCGGATGCGCCCGGTCGTGGGGTCGCGCTCGATCTCGTCGTGGGCCTGCGACCCACGTCGGGTCGCGGTGCGGAAGCCGTCGCCGACCTCGGTGCCCTTGATGGCCTGGATCCCCATGAGCGCGGCGGACAGGCGCGCGTCGAGGCGACGGTCCCAGTGGGTGTAGCTGCCGATGCCGCTGGGCAGGCCGTAGGCGAGGACCTCGACCACTCCCCCGAGCGTGTCGCCGTCCTTGTGGCACTGGTCGATCTCGGCGACCATCGCGGCCGACGTGGCGACGTCGGCGCAGCGCACCGGGTCCGCGTCGAGCCGCGGGACGTCGTCGGGCGTGGGCAGCGGGGCGTCGTCGGGGACGGTCACCGGGCCGATGCCGACGACGTGCGCCACGAGCCGGACCCCGACCGCCTGCTCGAGGAACTTCGCCGCCACGGTGCCGAGCGCGACACGCGTCGCGGTCTCCCGGGCCGAGGCCCGCTCGAGCACGGGACGCGCGTCGTCGAAGCCGTACTTGCGCATGCCGACGAGGTCGGCGTGACCGGGCCGGGGACGCGTCAGGGGACGGTTGCGCGCGATCTCGCGCTGGTCGCCCGTGCCGGCGTCGACCGCGAGCCGCTCGGGGTCCACGGGTTCGGCGCTCATGACGTCGACCCACTTGGGCCACTCGGAGTTCGCGATCTCGATCGCGACCGGGCCGCCCTGCGTCACGCCGTGGCGCAGACCGCCGAGGATGCGCACCTCGTCCTGCTCGAACTTCATGCGTGCGCCGCGGCCATGGCCCAGGCGGCGTCGCGCGAGCGCGTCGCGCACGTCCGCCGTGGTCACCTCGACGCCGGCCGGGAGCCCCTCGAGGATGCCGACGAGCGCCTCGCCGTGGGACTCACCTGCGGTCAACCAGCGCACCATGGTCGCGATCCTCCCATGAGCGACCGACACGACCCGGCCCCCGTCCGGGCAGCGGACGGGGGCCGGGTGTGGTGGTGCTGGTGGTGCTGGTGGTCAGCCGGCGGTGCCGCCGACCGGGATCAGCGGGTTCTTGCCGGGCACCGCGCCGGGCAGCGGCGTCGGTGCGGCCTCACCCTCGCCAGGGGCTGCTGCCGGTGTCGTGGTGTCCTGCAGGACGTAGACGTAGCCGGCGATCGCCATCTCGAGATCCCCGGGGACTGTGGCCGGTCGGCCGCCGCTCTCGGCCACCTCGGTCTGGGCCTGACCCACGAACGAGGCCACGAGGAAGAGGCGCGACGTGCCGGTCTGCGCGGCGTCGAGGAACGCCACAACGTTCTCGTAGGAGCCGAGCGCCGAGAATCCGACCGGGATGGCGACGAAGCCAGGTGGTGCCGGAACGGGCACGGGCTCCGCGGTCGTCGGTGCTGGTGCTGGCTCGGTGGTCGCAGGAGCCTGTTCGGAGGCGGCCTCGCCCGTCGTGCCGGACTCGGCGGCAGCGGTCGCGTCCGTGGTGGCGGCCTCGGCGGGTGGCGCGACCGGCGTCACAGGGACCACCGCCGGGAGCGCGGCACCGACCTCGGACTGGAAGGCGGTGATGGTCACCGACCGCTCGGCCGCGATCCGCTCGAGATCACGTAGGTACGCCGACAGCTGCGCGTCGGTCGGAACCTGGACCTGGAGCGAGGCGAGCTCGGCACGCATCGCCGGCAGCTCCTCGAACTGCTTGGCCAGCCGGTCGATCTTGATCTGCTGGAGGTCGTTGGCCTGCTCGACCGACTCGGCCTGGGCCTGGGCCTGGGCCGCCTCGTCGAGCACCGGTCCGATGCCGAGGAACCAGGACCCCGCGCCCATCGCGGCGACGAGAGCCACGGTGCCAAGCACCCAGCCGGTCGCCTTGGGGCCGGTGTTGCGTGCAGCCATGTCAGCTCTCCTCCTCTGCGTCGGCCGCGGCGAACCGCTGCGCGAGGGCCGCGTCGGTGATCTGCACCGAGGACGTCACGGCGTAGTACCGGCTGCCGGCCTCGGCCCCATCGAGCGTGGCCGTCGTGACCCACGCGTCGGCGAACCCGGGGACGGACTCAAGCGCGTCGACCCACGCCGCGACGTCCGGCACGGTCGCCGTGCGCCCGGTGAACGTCAGGCGACCGATCGACGGCTCCTCGAGCGGCCCGGCAGGAAGAGGCGCAGGCTCGGTGGGCGTCGCGCTCGTGAGCGACACGTTCTCGAAGCTCACGTCAGCGGGTAGCACCGCGGTGATCGCATCGAGGTACGGCTTCCACAGGACCTCGGTCGACATGCCCAACTCCCTTGCGGTGCGCGTCGCTTCGAGCTGGGTCTGCACCTGGGGCACCTCGGCGTACTTTGCCTCCTCCGCCTGGAGGCGCGCCGTCTCCTGCTGGGCCTGGGCGAGCTGGTCCTGCGCCGAGGAGCGCTGCATCACGCTCCACACGAAGACGAGCACGATCACGAGGGCCACGACGCCGACGGCGAGCGCGAGCATGCGCTTGACGACACGGAGCCCCCGAGCGGCCTTGACCTCGGGCGGGAGAAGGTTGACCTGCGGCAGGCCGCCGACGAGTGCGGCGCCCTTCGGTGCACGCGGCGTCTTCTTGGCCTGAGCCCCGGTGGCGCGGTCGATGGTCGCGGTCATGCTGCCACTCCGTACGCCAGGCCCACCGGCATCGCCGCGAGGGACTCGGCCCCCGCGAGCTGCGACCGGTCGAGCGACTTGTTGAGCTTGACGCCCGCGAGCGGGTCGCCGAGGGTGACGGGCAGCCGGCTCGCGCTCGCGAGGTACTGACCCAGACCCGCCAGGTGGCAGCCGCCGCCCGTCAGGACGACGACCTCGATGCCGGCACCCGGGTGGTTGCCCTGGTAGTAGACGAACGTGTTCCGGATCGCCTCGACGAGCGCACGGGTCGGCGTGGCCACGGCGTCCGCGGCGGCCTGGCGCTCGGGAGCCACCTGGAGGCCGACACCCGTCTCACGCTTGACGCGCTCGGCGTCCATCGCCGAGATCTGCATCGCGCTGGCGACGGCGTCGGTCGCATCCTGACCGCCCGACGGCAGCGTCCGGATGAACCGCGGGACGCCGTGCGCGGCGACGACGACGTTCGAGACGCGCGCACCGATGTCGACGAAGGCGACGACCTGCTCGGCGAGCGGGCCGCGAGCCATCGCCCGAAGCAGCGCGAAGGCGTTGAGGTCGACCATGGTGGGCCGCAAGCCAGCACCCTCCACGGCCAGGACGTTCGCCGTGACCGTGTCTCGCTGAGCGGCGACGAGCATCCCCGTGATCATGCGACCGGCGGGGCCCTGGCTCTCGCCGGTCGGGAAGTAGTCGAGCAGTGCCTCGTCGACCGACATGGGCAGTAGCTCCTGGACCTGGAACGCCAGTGAGCCGCGGATCTGCGCCGCGGGCATCCAGGGCAGCTCGAGCTCACGCACGAGCACCCGCTGGTTGCCCACCCCGATGACGACGTCGCGCGTGCTGAACTTGGTTCGCGCCCACAGGTCTCGCAGCGCGGCGGAGACGATCGCTGACTCGGCGACCTCGCCGCCCCGGACCGCGCCGAGGGGCAGCGGGACCTGGCCGTAGCGCACGAGCGTCGGCGTCTGGCGGGTCGTGCGCGGACCGCGACCGAACTCGAGCTCGGCGGCGCGGATGAAGGTCGTTCCGATGTCGAGCCCGACGACTCGCGATGTGGCCACAGACGGGTCCTCTCTTCGAAGAGTGCGTCTGACCTATCGACAGCGGTCGGCACCTTCTTGAGCATTTGCGGCGACCGCGACCACGTTCCCCTTCGCGAGGCGGAGGCGCGTCCCGCTCTTCACAGGACGAGGTCGAGATATGCGCGGAACAGCGCCTCTCCGGCGCCCATCCCGACCGCCGCGCCGAGCAGCATCCACGGGCCGAACGGGATCCCCGACTTCCGGGTCGCCCGCCGCGTCGCGAGCAGCCCGAGCGAGTACAGACCACCGAGCAGGAATGCGGCGAACCCCCCGATCGCGAGCGACCCCCAGCCCAGCCACGCGAGCCCCATGCCGAGGACCCCGGCGAGCTTCACATCGCCGAACCCCATGCCGGCCGGGTAGGCGACCGCGAGCGCGAAGTACGCGACGAAGAGCACGACGCCCCCGATCGCGGCACGCAGGAGCGCGGGCCAGTCCGTCTCTCCCCCGGGGTTCCACGACGCGAGCGCGAGCAGCGCGAGCACCACCGGGTACGACGGGAGCACGATCGCGTCCGGCAGGCGGTGTACGTCAAGGTCGATCAGCGCGAGGGCGACGGCGACCGCGCCGAGGTACAGGTACGCCGCGAGCGCCCATGACGGCCCGACGTGCCACGCGACCAGCCCGAAGACGACTGCGGTCCCCGCCTCGACGAGCGGGTACCGCGCCGCGATCGGCGCACCGCAGTCCCGGCACCGTCCGCGCAGCACGAGCCACGAGACGACGGGCACGTTGTCCCACGGCCGGATCCGCGTCCCGCACCGCGGGCAGGCGCTCGGAGGGGAGACGACGGACTCCCCGCGCGGCACACGCCACACGACGACGTTGAGGAACGAACCGACGAGCAGCCCGAGGACGACGCAGAACGTGATGACCACCGGCGCAGTCTCCTGCAGGACCGCGCTCACCCGCCCGAGTAGTCCAGCCAGAGCGCGGTCGTGATGACGCTTGCGAACGGGGCGTCCGCGTTGGGGTCGAAGTACACCGCGGGGTTCTTGACCTCGGACGTCGTGATGAGGCCGCCCGAGCCCGCCGGCGTGGGGCACTGGTTCGCGATGACGACCGACCCGACCGCACCCTGGCTCGACGTCTCCATCTGCATCTGGTCACCCGCCACGAACATCCCGCTCACGACCGGCGGGCTCGAGATGCCCGAGCCGGCCGAGAAGTTCGACGTCGTCACGACGTCGGAGTCCGCCATGAGGAAGAGGTTGTGGTACGCGGGGCTCGCGAGGTCGTAGTGGTCCCACGTGATGTTGCCGTACCGCTTGGTGCCGCACGTCGTCGGGTTCTCCGCCGACGCGACCACGGTGAACCGCGAGAACGTGGCGTTGCCCGTCCCGACGTCCACGTTCGCCTCGTGCGCGAAGTAGGTGCCCGGGAGCGCGTTCTTGGTCGACGTCCACAGGCGCTGCGACGGCGTGTACTCCCACCCGCGGACGGTCATCGAGGTAGCGGTGCCGATCACCGTCGACGACGAGCAGGGGACGCCGCTCGTCGAGTAGGGCCGGACCGTGCCGTCGGTGCAGAGGTCGTACCAGTCGAGCACGGCGCCGGGGTCGTTGAGCGCCGCCTGCGCGTAGAACGACGTCGCGTTGATCCTCGGGACCGCCACGGCCGGGGACGTCTCCACCTGGTTCGTGGGGTTGGCGTAGAACTTGTTCGAGCTGAACGTCGAGCTCCCGGTGCTCGTCACCTGCCCGTAGACGGTCGGGTTGCCGGTGCCGGTGATCGTCGCGTTCGAGTGCACCGCGGCGAGCGACGGATCGACGCCAGATGCAGCCGTCACCGTCGTGCTGGACGAGATCGATAGGGGCCCGGCCGACAGGATCGCGTGTGCGGGCCGGAAGGGCATGAAGACGTACTCGGACTTGATGAGGCGAGTCTCGTCCGCGTCGGCGAACGAAGGCATGGCCGACAGCGCGTACACCTTGCCGTACTTCGCGTTCGGTGAGACGGGCTTGAGCACGACGTACTCGTGATCACCGTCGCTCTGGATGCAGGAGCCGCCGGCGACGAGCGCCTCGAGCTGGGCCCGCGCCCACTGACGCTCGAGGTCCTCGGCGTCCGGCCCGGTCCACACGCCGCCCGCGCCCTGACCGGACGTCGGGAAGCTCACAGGTGTGCCTTGACACCAGGGAGCCGGCTCGGCGACGGACACCGGACCCGGGATCGGGTAGTCCGCACCGAGGGTGCTGTAGGCAACCTGAACCTCAGCGAGCGCGCGGTCGACGCCGGCCTCGGCCGCGGCAAGGGTCACCTCGAAGGCTGTCCGCTGACGGCTCTGCGAGATCCCGTTGACGGCAATGGCCGCAGCGCTCGCTGCGATCGTGAACACGAGGACCGAGATCCCGATGACCAGGATCATCCCAAGGCCAGACTCGCGGTCGGCCAGCGCGGCACGGACGCGTCGCTGCATTGTGCTCATCCCTTGTTCCGGAGGCGGGCGGAAAAGGCGACCTCGCGGTCACCGGTTCCACGGTCCCTGATGGCGTCATACCGCATGCGGAGATTCACCTGCTCCGCGTCCTCGACCGGGACGGGCGCACCGGGCGGGCCATACGTGAACGCCATCCGCACGATGAGCGAGGACGCCTGGCGCTGTTGGATCACTGGGGTCCCGCCGGCTCCGGTGCCTGCCGTCCGCCACACGTCGAAGTGCGCACCGTTGGTCTCGAGGCGCCACGTGATGACCTCCGTGGGGTCCTCGACGTAGTTCGAGTTGGCGTCGATCCACAGTTGGAGGTGCGCGGCGCAGTCCGGGTCTGCACTGGTCGGGTCACTCAAGTCGGCAAGACCCCCGTCGCACGTGACCGCGCGTGCCTCGCGGATATCGCGGCCGAGGCGGTCGAGGATGATCTTCGCATCGGAGAGACCGAGCGCCTCGTCGTCGGTCTGTCCGAGGATCCGGACCGACTGCGCAACGGCGGTCACGACCAGGGTCGACACGACCGCCAGGAGGATCATCGTCACGAGGAGCTCGATCAGGGTGAGGCCACGGTCGCCCTCGCGCCGCAGCCGTGCCCGCAGCGCGTTCACTTGATCCTCGTCACGAGCGTCGACGGGAACTGGGACGGGACGTCGTACGCAAGCCGGACGGGCGCCCCGCCGGCGACGACCCGGACGCCGAACCAGCCGTTCTTCGGCACGTTGACCGCACTGATCGCAGGAAGCTGCACGGACACCTCCTGGAAGCCGGCACAGGACAGAGCCCCGAGCGAGACGCTTGCCGTGGCGCGCTCGGTCCGGGTGAGCCCCGTGCCGTTGGACGCCGCGGTGTAGAGGATCACCTTCAGGTCGACGGGCGAGCCGGCCCCCTGACGAGCGACCCAGAAGCGAGCCGTCGCCTGGCCGTCGATCGTGCTCTTCTTGTTGAGTTGGACGGCCCAGTCGGAGTAGCGCGTCTTGTCGGTCGCCGCGAGCAGCGCGGAGGACGTGGCTGCGAGATTCGGGACCGGCTGCAGCACGCGCCCGGTCGCCGCGGCGTCCTGATCCGTCGAGTACGGCGTCAAGTAAGGCTCGTCTCCGGCGGATGTGCCGAGGTACATCTGCGTCTGCGTGGCGCTGGTGCCCACGCCCTCGTGCTGGAGCGTGTACTGACGGACCGTGTACCCACCAGTGCCTGACGGCGCGGGCGCGGTCGAGATTGCGGGGCAGGTCACCTCCGGAGCGGGAGTCGGCCCGGGCGGCGTCGTGGGACCGACGGGTGGCGTCGTCGGGACGATCACGCTGGTCGTGACGGTCGCGGTGCCCGTGACGCTCTTGGTGCCGCCGGTCGCCGTCGGCTGCCCCACCGAGCGGGCGGTCACCACGACCGCCGCGGTGCTCGACCCCTCGGACGAGCTCGTCGTACGCGCGAGGAAGAAGCGGAAGGTCGTGGCGGGGTCGAGGCGCCCCGTGTCGGGCTGGCCGTCGCTCGTCGTGTCGGCGAGCGGCTGGTCGACCGCGGGGTCGAAGTCGCCGTCGTCGTCGGTGTCGGCGTAGAAGGCCCACCCGAGCGCGCCGTTGTGCGAGAGGTTCCACCGGTCGGGTGCGCCCTGGTTGGTGACCGTCATCGTGAAGTCCAGGACTCCGCCCGGGTTCACGGCGATCGACGGGGAAGGCAGTTCGAGCCGGAAGTTCGGCAGCGGCAGTCCGCGTTGCGTGAAGGCGATGAGGGAGGAGGTGGAGCGGATGCGCTCGACACCGCCGTGCTCCCAGCTGATCACGATGGTCGCGCGACGCACTGTGTCGGTCGACTCCCCCGGCACTGCCGTGACGTAGCGAGAGACGGTGTAAGTCGTTGAGTTCGCCTCGGCCCCGCTCACCGTGGTCGATACGCTCGGGAGCCCACCGGACGCGACAGTCACAACCGGCTCCGGCACGCCGTTGACGTCCAGGCAGTACGTCCCACCGCAACTGGCGAGTCGCGGGTCGCTCGCCACCGTGCCGACGGTGTGGGCGAGCGCCCCGAACCCGGCAGCTCGCAACGTCTCGAGCTCACGGGTCATGAAGTCTGTTGCCTGCTGGTTCTGACGGCTGTAGAGAGACGCCTTCACCGCGGACACGAGGGACGCGGCGAGTGCGGCGAAGACCACTCCCGCGATCAGCATGGCGACGACAGCCTCGACCAGTCCGAAGCCAGAGTCCTCACGCCTCGCACGAGCCAGCAGCCGGCACATCTGTTTCCCTTCCGTCCGGTGGCGATGATGCGTGTGTACGCCCGATGGGGAGGGAAGGACGCGTCCTTCCCTCCCCTCGGGAGTCCCGGGCAACCCGTCTCACGGGCCCCCCGGGTCAGATCACGGGGTGCAAGCGTTGACCGTCGTCGGCTGGATGCCACCGGCCGCGCTGTCGTACACCCAGATCTCACCGGACGCCGACGTCGCGCTGAGGCAGAAGGAGTCCGAGTCCGCGGTGCCGCGGGCGATCGAAGCGATAGCCGGCGTCCCGGTCGAGTAGTTCGCGTTGGCCGAGAAGCGGAAGCCCTGCGCGCCGAGGTTGGCCGCCGCGACGGCACCGTCGAAGTAGGCACCCGTCTCGGTCAGGAGCGTCTCCTGCGCGGTCGCAGCGTTCTTGAGGTCCGACTGGACGGCGGCGTCCCAGCCCTTCTCCCGCTGGTTGAGGAAGACCGGGATCGCGATCGCCGCGAGGATGCCGATGATGATGATGACGACCAGGAGCTCGATGAGCGTGAAGCCCTTGTCCTTGTCGTTGAGGGCCTTGGTGACGCGAGCGATCATTGCGCTCTCCTTCGTTCTCAGTGTGAGCGGCCGGGGGCCGGTGAGTGGTGCTACAGCCGGTTCATCGACCGGGCCGCGGGCTCGCTTGAGGGAAGTGGCGCGGGCCACGCTGCTTTTCACCCGCTCAGCGCAGTCCCCGCTCGACGGCCGCATCCGCAAAATGCCCTAACTCGGACAGAACGGCATCGGCAAGAAGCCCGCGCGCCGTGAGGCAGCTCCGTGTCAACTGACCGGAACGGTGAGGAGCGTCGTGCTCGTGAACGTCGCAGGACGCGTCGAAGCCGGCACGGTCACCCGTGCCGGCTTCGAGAGCGGGAGATACTGGCGGACCGGGACGAAGGTCACCCGATCAGGTCGAACACCTTGAAGATAGGCATGTACATCGCGATGATCATCCCGCCGACAATCACACCGACGACGGCGATCATCAGCGGCTCGATGAGCGACGTGAGCGCCTCCGTCGTCGCCTCGACCTCCTGGTCGTAGAACTCCGAGATCTTGTGCAGCATCGTGTCGAGGGCACCCGTGTCCTCGCCGACGGCCATCATCTGCACCACCATGGGCGGGAACACAGCGTGGTTTGCGAGCGGACCCGAGAGCGACTGCCCGGTCCGGACGGATTCCCTGACGTCCTTTGCGGCTCGTTCAATGACGACGTTTCCGCTCGTCTCGCCGACGATGTCGAGCGCCTGGAGAATCGGAACGCCGGCATGGATCATCGTCCCGAAGTTTCGCGTGAACCGTGACATCGCGACCTTCTGGAACAGCGGCCCGAAGACGGGCATCTTGAGCTTGACCGGGTCGACCTTCTCACGAACCGCGTCGTCGTGCTTGTGCTTCGTCCACCAGAAGAAGAACACGATGAGAACGACGACCATGACGGGCGCCACGATCTTCATCGCCGCGGACATCCACACGAGGATCTGCGTCGGCAGCGGTAGCTCGCCGCCCAGGCCCTCGAACATCGTCTTGAAGACGGGCACGATGAACAGGAGCATCGCGGTGGTGGCGAGGATCGCCATGACGAACACCATGACGGGGTAGGTCATGGCACTCTTGATCTTCGAGCGCAGCTTGACCTCGGCCTCGAAGTTGCTCGCGACCGAGAGCAGCACCGTGTCGAGGAAGCCGCCGACCTCGCCCGCCTTGACCATGTTGACCATGAGCGGCGGGAACGCGTCGGGGTGCTTGCCGAGCGCCATCGAGAACGACGCGCCCGTCTCGACGTCCGACCGCACCTGGGCGATGATCTTGGCCAGTGCCTTGTTCTCGGTCTGCTCGGCGAGGATCGACAGCGACCGCAGCAGGGACAGACCGGAATTGATCATCGTCGCGAGCTGGCGCGACATGACCGCGGTGTCCTTGAGCGAGATCCGGTCCGAGAGACCGGGGATGGAGATCTCCTTGGACAGGCCGCCCGCCGACACCTCGTCGATGGACACGGGCGCCATGCCCATGGTGCGCAGCCGACTCGCGACCGCCGCCTGATTGGGCGCTTCGACCCGGCCCTTGACGAGCTTGCCGGACTTGTCGCGGACCGCGTACTCGAACGTCTTGGTAGCCGTGGCCATCAGCCTGCACTCCCGAACTTGTTGACACCGAGCGTGACCGCGCCGAGCGGGTCGCCGCCGCTCATCGCGCCGAGGGATGTGCCTCCCCCGCCGTCACCGAGCCGGCCCGTGAGCCGGTTGAAGTCGGCGATGTGGTGGCACTTCTCGGCGCCCTGCTCGTACGTGATGCGGCCGATCTTCACGAGCTCGGCGAGGTGCTGGTCCATGGTGTGCATGCCCATCTGGGCACCGGCCTGCATCGCCGAGTAGATCTGGTGCGTCTTGCCCTCGCGGATGAGGTTGCGGATCGCGGGTGTCGCGATCATGACCTCGGTCGCCACTGCTCGGCCCGGGCCGTCAGCACGCTTGGTCAGGGTCTGGCACACGACGCCCTGGATCGCGGTCGCGAGCTGCGTCCGGACCTGGGCCTGCTGGTGCGACGGGAAGACGTCGATGATCCGGTCGATCGTCTGCGCGGCGTCCTGCGTGTGGAGCGTCGCGAAGACGAGGTGACCGGTCTCGGCGGCCGTGAGCGCGACGGAGATGGTCTCGAGGTCGCGCATCTCGCCGACGAGGATGATGTCGGGGTCCTGCCGCAGCACGTGCTTGAGGGCCGCGGCGAACGAGTGCGTGTCCGCACCGACCTCGCGCTGGTTGATGAGCGACTTCTTGTGGCGGTGGAGGAACTCGATCGGGTCCTCGACGGTCATGATGTGGTCGGACCGCGTCCGGTTCGCCAGGTCGATGATCGACGCGAGTGTCGTGGACTTGCCGGACCCCGTCGGGCCCGTGACGAGCACCAGACCGCGCGGGAGGTTCGCGAAGTTGGCGACGACCGGCGGCACGCCGAGCGCCTCGAGCGGCTTGATCTCGTAGGGGATCACGCGGAAGGCCGCGCCGAGCGAGTCGCGCTGCTGGTACATGTTCACGCGGAACCGCGCAACGCCGCGCACCGCGTACGCGAAGTCGAGCTCGAGGTTCGCCTCGAAGACCTCCCGCTGCTTCTGCGTGAGGATCGAGTAGAGCGTGCGCTGCACGCTGTCCGGCACGAGAGCCGGGAAGCCCTCGAGGGGCTGGAGGCGCCCGTCAAGGCGCACGTTCGGCGGCGCGCCCACGGTGACGTGCAAATCCGAGGCGCCCATCTCGATCATCTTCTTGAGCGCGGTGTCGAGGTCGAGGTCGCCCTCACCCGGCAGCTGGGTCATGCCGATGCGCGCGTTGCGCTCGCGCGGCTGCGGTGCTCGCGCCGCCGGCGCCGCCGCCTGTCCCGCAGGGGGTGCCGGCGGTGCGGTCTGAGGCGCCCGTGCCGGGGCGGGAGCGGAGGCGCTCACGGGGGCGCCCTGCGGAGGCGCGGCGGCGGCGTAGCTCGCCGGGCCCGAGGGGCCGGGCTGAGCGGGCGCTCGCGGCGCGGGAGGAGCGGCCGGGTAGGCCGGCTGCGCGAGCGGCGCCGGCGGGAACGTCACCGCACCGGGCGGCTGCGGGGTCAGCGACGGCGGGAGAGGTCCGGCGACGGGCGACGCCGCAGGCGGCACGTGCGCGACCCCGGCACCCGCCGGCGCCCCCGCGTACCCGGGGAACCCACCGGGCGTCGGGGCGCCCTGCGCCTCGACCGCACGCACGTCGCGACGTGTCAGGCCGTGCTCGGCACGTCCACCGTCCTGCTCGGGGTGGAAGGTGTTCACAAGGGCCTCTCTCCTGGGCTGCTGCGCCGGTGCTCCGGCTTCCTATCGACCGCGGGAGCCGCGATCTTGAGTCGAACGGGTCGCCCGGCTCGTCAGGCGACGACGCGGAGGATCTCCTCGATCGACGTGTCGCCGAGGAGGACCTTCGTCCAGCCGTCCTCGCGGAGCGAGAGCATCCCCTGCTCACGAGCGGTGTGACCGATGTCCGCGGACGACGAGTGGGCGACCGCGTGGCGCTCGATCTCCTCGGTCACGCGCATGACCTCGTGGATCGCCATCCGCCCCTTGTAGCCCGTGCCCGAGCACGTCGAGCAGCCGGCGGGCCGGTACAGCGTCGGCAACGGCTCCCCCGGCGCCCACGGGAACCGCGCCGCGACGAGCTCGACCTCCGCGGGCGTGTACGCCTGCTTGCACTTGGCGCACAGGCGGCGCGCGAGCCGCTGGGCGACGACGCAGTCGAGCGCCGACCCGACGAGGAACGGCTCGATCCCCATCTCGACCAGGCGCGTCACGGCCGACGGGGCGTCGTTCGTGTGGAGCGTCGAGAGGACGAGGTGACCCGTGAGGGCCGCCTCGATCGCGATCTGCGCGGTCTCGTGGTCACGGATCTCACCGAGCAGCACGACGTCGGGGTCGGACCGCAGGATCGACCGCAGCGCACCGGCGAACGTCAGGCCCGCCTTGGGGTTGACCTGGACCTGGTTGATGCCGGGAAGTCGGTACTCGACCGGGTCCTCGACGGTGATGACGTTGATCTCGGGCCGCGAGACGGCGTTCAGCGTCGCGTAGAGCGTCGTCGACTTGCCGGAGCCGGTCGGGCCGGTCACGAGGATCATCCCGTAGGGCTTGGTGTACGACTCCTTGTACGTCTCGAGGTTCTCCTCGAGGAACGACAGGTCCCGCAGGTCCAGGCTCGCGGTCGAGTTGTCGAGGATTCGCATGACGACCTTCTCGCCCCACACCGTCGGCAGGGTCGCGACACGGAGGTCGATCTTGCGGCCGTTGTGCGTGACCGACATGCGGCCGTCCTGCGGCTTGCGCCGCTCGGCGATGTCGATGTCGCTCATGATCTTCAGGCGCGAGATGACGCCGCCCTGGATCTGCTTGGGCGCGCGCTGCATCTCGTGCAGCACGCCGTCGATGCGGTACCGGACGCGGACGTCGGCCTCGGACGGCTCGATGTGGATGTCTGAGGCGCGGTCCTGGATGGCCTGCTGGACGAGGATGTTCACGAACCGCACGATCGGCGCGTCGTCGTCGACGAAGTCACCGACGTTGGTGTCGATCGTCTCGGTGTGCGTCTCCTCGAGGGCGGACGCGAGGTCGTCCATCTCGTCGTCGGCGCGGCAGTACCGGTCGATCGCCGTGGTCAGGTCGTCGTGCGTCGCGACGAGCGTCCGCACGGGCATCCCGGACATCGTGCGGGCGTCGTCGACCGCGAGGACGTTGCCCGGGTCGGCCATCGCGAGCAGCAGGTACCCGTCCTGGATGCCGACGGGCAGCGCGGTGTAGCGCCGGCACAGGGAGCCGGGCAGGAGCGCGACCGCGGTCCGGTCGACCGGGTACTCGGTCAGCTCGACGAACTCCATGCCGACCTGGTTCGCGAGGGCGCGCACGAGCTGCGCCTCGGTCAGCATCCCGATCTCGACGAGCACACGGCCGAGGGACTCGCCCCGCATCGCCTGCTCGTCGAGGGCGGCCATCAGCTGACCCTCGGTCACCAGGCCCTCTTCGAGCAGGATGTCTCCGAGCTGCTTCACAAGGGTCCTTCCGGGTGGGGGGCTCCGGTACGTCCCGGCGCGCACGCGCGACCAGGACCGACGTCCCTCCCTATCGGCACGTCGGCGGTCACCCTGTAGGTGATCGCCGTCGCCGATTCACCCGAGTGCCGCGGCGAGCGCCCTCTCCATCGGCTCGCGCGGGGCCGCACGGCCCGTCATGAGGCGGACCTGCTCGGTCGCCTGGTGCAGCAGCATCCGCTCCCCCGTGACGACGACGCCGCCGAGCGCGGCCCACGCCGACCCGAGCGCCGTCGGCCGCGGGTCGTACGCGCAGTCGAGCAGCACACCGTCGAGCGAGCCCTCCGGCACCGCGCCGCGGAGCACCTCGGCCCACGGGTCGGCGGCGTGCGGCGGCAGCGTCGAGACGACGACGTCCGCCGAGCGCAGCGCGGACACGAGCCGCTCGGCCGGCTCGAACGTCACGAATCGCGGCTCGACGCCCATGCGGTGCGCGGCGCGCATCGTCGACCCGGCGCGCCCGACCGACCGGACGACGACGTCGGCGGTCGGGCACCCGAGCTGCGCGAGCGCGGCGAGCGTCGACGCGGCCGTCGCGCCCGCGCCGAGCACGACGGCGGTGGAGACGCGGCGCTCCCCCAGCCCCTCGCGCAGGGCCTCGACGACGCCGTGGACGTCGGTGTTGGCGCCCACGAGGACGGGCCGACGGCCCCGCGTCGGCTGCACGAGGACGGTGTTGACCGCGCCCACGACCTCGGCGAGCGGCTCGACGTGGTCGAGCATCGGGATGACCGTCGTCTTGAGCGGCATCGTCAGGCTGAGGCCGGCCCAGCGCTCGTCGAGGCCGTCGACGACGCCGCGCAGGCCCTCCTCGGTCACGTCGAGGGCGTCGTACTCCCAGCCCGACAGGCCGAGTGCCTCGTACGCGGCCCGGTGCAGGACCGGGGACAGCGAGTGCGCGATCGGGTGGCCCAGCACCGCCGCTCGTCGCGGTGCCGGGCCGGTGACGTGCCCGCTCACCCCTGCTCGGCCTCCCACTGGCGCAGGAGCGCGATGTTCTGCTGGTGCTCGGCGAAGGTCTCGGCGAACCGCGTCTCCCCCGTGTCGAGGTTGACCGTGACCCAGAACAGCCACGGGCCGTCGGCCGGCGCGAGCACCGCGTCGATCGCGATCAGGCTCGGGGACGCGATGGGCGTGGGCGGCAGACCCGCGTAGCGGTAGAGGTTGTACGGGGTGTCCGAGTTGGCCGTGTCGTCGCGCGTGAGCTCCGTGCCGGGCTTGTTGAGGCCGTAGGCCACCGCGGCGTCGATGTCGAGCTTCATGTCGATGTCGAGGCGGTTCTGGATCGCGCGGGCGACCTTCGCCTTGTCCTCCGCGGACCGCGCCTCGCGCTCGACGAGCGACGCGATCGTGAGCACGCGCTGCCGGTCCTGGGGCGCGACGCCGCGCTCGTCGAGCACCTTCACGGTCTCGGCGACCATCGCCGCGATCATCTCGGTGGGGGTGGTGCCCGGCTCGAAGCTGTACGTCGACGCGAAGAGCCAGCCCTCGTAGTTGCCGCCGGCCTCGGCGGGCAGTCCCGTCGCGGCCGTGTCGGCCATCGCGGTCTGGAACTCCTCGACGGGCACGGTCGTCACCGACGAGAGCCGGTCGAGGATCTGCGTCACCCGCAGTCCCTCGGGGATCGTGACGCGCGTCTGGACACGGTTGGACGTGTCGAGCAGCGCACCCACGGCCTCCGCCGCGGGCATCCCCAGCATGAGGCGGTACGTGCCGGGCTGGATGCCGGCCGCGTCGGGGTTCGCGGCGAACGCGCGCGTGAACGCGGTCTGCGACGCGACGACGCCCGCCTCGGCGAGCACCTGACCCATCTGCCCGCCGGTGGCGCCCGACTCGATCGTCACGTCGACGCTGCCGTGGCCCGGACCGGCGAAGTCCTCCGCCTCGGGCTGGCTCCGGCTGTCGCGGAAGTCGTCGATCATCGGTCCGACGAGCTTCCAGACGGCGAAGCCACCGCCGATGAGCAGCGCGAACGAGACGACGAGCGCGATGACGCCGCGCCGGCGCCGACGTCGGCGCTCACGCTCACGGTCCTCGCGGCCACCCCGCCGCGACGCGCGCCGTCCGCCGCCGCCCTGGGGCTCCGGTCGGATCACCTCGTCGAGGAACAGGTCGCTCACTGCGTCGCCTCCGTCGTGACGTCGTGGTCGGCCCCGTGGCTCACCGGACCGCCCCTTCCTCGATCAGCACCCGTCGGTGCGTCGCCCGCGGCCGGCGAACCGTCGACCGGTTCCCCGCACCGCGCCCCCGAGGCCCGCTCCGCGTCGAGCGCGGACTGCAGGATCACCACCGCGGCCGCCTGGTCGACGACCGTCCGGTGACGGCGTCCGGACCTCCCGGACGCGTACAGCGCCTGGTGAGCCGTCACCGTGCTCATCCGCTCGTCGACCAGCCGGACCTGCACCGGTGCGACGACCTGCGCCAGCACACCAGCGTACGTGCGGACCGCCTGGCTGGACCAACTCTCCTTGCCGGACAGGTGCCGCGGCAGGCCGACGTAGACGCACGCGACGTCGAACTCCCGCACGACGTCGGCGATCCGCCGCAGGTCGGCGGTCCCGGCGTCGACCGGAACCGGCTCGGCAGCCGCCGGGCCCTTCCCGCCGCGCCGCTCGGCGGCCTGCGGCTCAGGGGGTGCCGACGTGGCCCGGGCGACCGTCTCGACGGGGGTCGCGACGAGCCCGTCGGGGTCGCTCACGGCCAGCCCGATGCGCACCGTCCCGACGTCGACACCGAGACGCGCGCCACGCCCGACCGTGCCCACCGTCCCCTCCGTGCCGCCGGGTGCCGTCACCGCGCGCCGACGGTGTCGGCGACGCCCGCGGCGACCGCACGGAGCGCGTCGGGCATCGCGGCGGGGTCGGTCCCGCCGCCCTGCGCGACGTCGTCCTTCCCGCCGCCGCCACCGCCGAGCGCGGACGCCGCGGCCTTCGCGAGCGTCCCGGCCCGCAGCCCCAGCTCGCGGGCCGCGGGCGTGAGCGCGACGAGCACGACCGGACGCCCCTTGGCGACGCCGCCGACGGCGACCGCCGCGGGGCCCTCGCCGAAGCGCCCGCGGACCTCGAGGCCCAGCGTGCGCAGGTCGTCCGCGCCGGCGACCTCGCCCGCGTCGTGCGTGACGACGCGCACGCCGGACACGTCCAGCGCCGAGGCGGCGATGTCACCCGCCGCGGCGAGCAGGCGCGCCTGCCGCAGGCCCGCGAGCTCCTTCTCCGCCTCGCGCAGCCGCGTGACCAGGGACGAGACGCGCTCCGGCAGCTCTTCCGGGCGCGCCTTGAGCGCGTCGCTCAGCGTCGCGACCAGGGCACGCTCGCGTGCGAGGTGGTGGAACGCCTCGAGCCCGACCAGCGCCTCGACGCGGCGTGAGCCGGAGCCGACCGACGACTCGCCCGTGAGCGCGACGAGACCGATCTGGCTCGAGTGGTCCACGTGCGTCCCGCCGCACAGCTCGCGCGACCACGGCCCGCCGATCTCGACCACGCGGACCTGCTCGTCGTACGTCTCCCCGAACAGCGCGATCGCACCCCAGGCCTTCGCCTCGGGCAGCGTCATGTACTGCCACTGCACGCCGAGGTCCTGGCGGATCGCGCGGTTCGAGACGTCCTCGATCTCGCTGCGGGTCTCGGGCGAGAGCGCCTGGTTCCACGAGAAGTCCAGGCGAAGGTACCCGGGCTTGTTGTACGAGCCGGACTGCAGCGCGTCCGGGCCGAGCACCTCGCGCAGCGCCGCGTGGACGACGTGGGTGCCCGAGTGCGCCTGGCGCGCGCCGAGGCGCCACTCCGGGTCGACCTGCGCGAGCACGTCGGCGCCCGCGGCGACCTCGCCCTCGACGACGCGGACGGTGTGCACCACGAGCCCCTTGACGGGACGCTGCACGTCGACGACCTCGAGCCGGGCGCCGTCCGCGGTGATCACACCCGCGTCGGACTCCTGGCCGCCCGACTCCGCGTAGAACGGCGTGCGCTCGAGCACGACCTCGACGGTCTCGCCCTCGACCGCGGCCGGCACCGCGACACCGTCGCGGAGCAGACCGCGGACGGTCGACGGCGTCGTCAGCTCGGTGTAGCCCGTGAACTCCGTCGCCCCGCGGTCGCGCAGCTCGCGGTACGCCGTCGTCGAGGCCGCGCCGCCCTTCTTCGCCTTCGCGTCGGCCCGCGCACGCTCACGCTGGGTGCGCATGAGGTCGCGGAAGCCCTGCTCGTCGACCGCCAGCCCCTGCTCGGCCGCCATCTCCAGCGTGAGGTCGATCGGGAAGCCGTACGTGTCGTGCAGCGTGAACGCCTTGTCGCCGGGCAGCACCGTCCCGCCGGAACCCTTCACCTGCGCCACGGCAGTGTCGAGGATCGTCGTCCCGGACACGAGCGTGCGCCGGAACGCCTCCTCCTCCGCGTACGCGGCGCGCGCGATCCGGTCGAAGTCCGTCACGAGCTCGGGGTACGACGCGCCCATCGCGTCGCGCGACACCGGGAGCAGGTGCGGCAGCGCGGGCTCGTCGACCCCGAGCAGGCGCATCGCACGCACGGACCGGCGCAGCAGGCGCCGCAGGACGTACCCACGACCCTCGTTCGAGGGCGTGATGCCGTCGCCGATGAGCATGAGCGACGAGCGGACGTGGTCGGCCACGACGCGCATCCGCACGTCGTCGTCGTGGTTCGCGCCGTAACGACGCCCCGACATCTCCTGCGCCGCGGTGATGACGGGGAAGACCTCGTCGATCTCGTACATGTTGTCGACGCCCTGGAGCAGGTACGCGACGCGCTCGAGCCCCATGCCCGTGTCGATGTTCTTCTGCGCGAGGTCGCCGACGATCGTGAACTCCTCCTTGGAGCGCACGTCCTCGATCGCGTACTGCATGAAGACGAGGTTCCAGATCTCCAGGAACCGGTCCTCGTCCACGACCGGCCCGCCGTCGGCACCGAACTGCGGCCCGCGGTCGATGTAGATCTCCGAGCAGGGCCCCGCCGGGCCGGGCTGGCCCGTGTGCCAGTAGTTGTCCTTCTTGCCGCGCCGCTGGATGCGCTCGTCCGGCAGGCCCGCGATGCGCTTCCAGAGCGTCGCCGCCTCGTCGTCGTCGTGGTAGACGGTCACCCAGACCTTGTCCGGGTCGAACCCGTAGAAGCCCTCGGACGCCGGTCCCGTGACGAGCTCCCACGCGTACTCGATCGCGCCGGCCTTGAAGTAGTCGCCGAACGAGAAGTTGCCGTTCATCTGGAAGAACGTGCCGTGCCGGGTCGTCTTGCCGACCTCCTCGATGTCGAGCGTGCGCACGCACTTCTGCACGCTCGTCGCGCGGTTCCACGGCGGGGTCTGCTGCCCGAGCATGTACGGGATGAACGGCACCATCCCCGCGATCGTGAAGAGCGTCGACGGGTCGGGCGACACGAGCGACGCGCTCGGCACGACGGCGTGCCCGCGCTGCTCGAAGTAGTCAAGCCAGCGACGTCGGATCTCGGCGGTCCGCATGGTGTCCTCACGGGTCGGGGGCTGGTCGGCCCCGGGTCGGTCGTGCCGCTCGAGGCGGCGTGGGTGCGGCGGTGGCCGCTCAGAAGTCGTAGAGGGGTTCGTCCTCGTCGACGCGACCCGACGGTCGCGTGGCGGCGGTGGCGGCGACGGGTGCGTCCTCGGCCGCCGGACGCCGGCGTCGGAAGGCGTGCGGGTCCCCGCCCTCGGGCGTCACGAGCAGCGACGCGACGAGCTCGCGCTCGCGGCGCGCGCGGGCCTCCTGGAAGCGGGTCATCGCGCCGTCCACGGCGGCCCCGGTGCGCTCCCCCGCGTTCTCGAGGCGATCCGCGACACCGGCCGGCGTGTAGCGGCGCGCCGTCCGCTCGAGGCGTCGCACGGCGACGACGGCGGCGGCGGCTCCGACGCCCGCCCAGAAGAGGCGGCGCATCAGCCCCGGACCTTCCCGGCGAGCCCGGCGAGCGCCTCCCGGACGCCGTACGTGAACGCGGCGACCTTGATGAGCGGGCCGCCGACGGTGGCGGAGACGAGCGCCGTGAGCGCCGACACGTTCTGGCTGATCTCCGCGGCCGACGTCGTGACGGTGTCGACCTTGACGAGCTGCGCGTTGGTCGTCGCGACGGTCGTCGTCGCCTCGTCCAGCACCGGCACGGTGTGGGCGGTGATGTCCTTGACGGACTGCGTCGCGGCGTCGAGCACGCGCCCGAGCTTGATGAGCGGCAGGGCGAGGAACCCGACGAGCGCGACGAACGCGATCGCGGCGATCAGGCCGGCGACGTCTCCGAGGGACATCTGAGCACCCTTTCGGCGTGGGGCGGAGGACGGTCGAACACTACCGGGAGCACGGCCGCCGTCCGCGGACCCGTCGTCGGGTCCACGGGATCGCCCTGCGGGCCCGCGGAGGTGTCCGGGTGCAGGAACGCCCCGCAGCCGACGTGTGCGCGGCTGCGGGGCGTCCTGGGCGGGTCAGCGCGAGTAGTACTCGACGACGAGCTGGACCTCGCAGGTCACGGGGACCTCGGCACGCTTCGGACGACGCGTGAGGACCGCGCTCAGCTTCTCGAGCTGGACGTCCAGGTAGCCCGGGACGGCCGGCAGGACGTCGCGGTGCGCACCGGCGGCGGCGACGCGGAACTGGTCGCTCGTCTGGCTGCGCGGCTTGATCTGGAGCGTCTGGCCCGGCTTCACCTGGAACGACGGGCGGTCGACGATCTTGCCGTCGACCAGGATGTGGCGGTGCACGACGACCTGGCGCGCCTGGAGGATCGTGCGGGCGAAGCCGGCACGCAGCACCAGGGCGTCGAGACGGGTCTCGAGGTTCTCGACGAGCGCCTCACCGGTCAGGCCGGGGGTCTTGCGGGCGTCCTCGAACGCGCGGGCGAGCTGCTTCTCGCGGAGCCCGTACTGGGCGCGCAGACGCTGCTTCTCGCGCAGACGCACGGCGTAGTCGGACTCGGTGCGACGGCGCGCACGGCCGTGCTCACCGGGCGGGTAGGGCCGCTTCTCGAAGTGCTTGACGGCCTTGGGCGTCAGGGCCAGGCCCAGGGCGCGGGAGAGGCGCACCTGGCGGCGCGAACGGGTCACAGAGGACACGCGGTTTCTTCCTGTTCTGTCGTGGCACGCCCGCGACGGCTGACTGCCGGCGGGTGTGGGACCGACCATCGTGCTGCGGCTGAGGTCCCCAGGGTGGTCGTCCGTGAGCGGACAACCCCACGATCCTACACGGGTCGGGCCGTCCCCCGGCCGCGCGGGTGGACCACCACCGTGCGCAGGCCGCGCCGCGCCGTCCACGAGCCACCGTCGTCGGCCGCCCTCGGCCACCCGTGCCCTGCTCACGCGCACCCGCCGGCGCCGGTCGGCTCACCCGCCGCGGAGGATCTGGCGGATCCGGGCGAGCCTCGTCGAGATCTCCCGCTCCTGGCCGCGGTCGGACGGCTCGTAGTACACGGTGCCCGCGAGCTCGTCGGGTGCGTACTGCTGCGTCGCGACGGCGTGCGGCGCGTCGTGGGCGTACCGGTAGCCCGCGCCGTGACCGATCCGCTGCGCACCGGAGTAGTGCGCGTCGCGCAGGTGCGCCGGCACGGGGCCCGCCCGCCCGGCCCGCACGTCGGCGATCGCCGCGTCGACCGCCCGGTACGCCGCGTTGGACTTGGGTGCGGTCGCGACGTGCACGACCGCCTCCGCGAGGATGATCCGGGCCTCGGGCATCCCGATGAGCGCGACCGCCTGGGCCGCCGCGACCGCGGTCTGCAGCGCCGTCGGGTCGGCCATCCCGACCTCCTCGGCCGCCGCGATGACGACGCGTCGAGCGATGAACCGCGGGTCCTCCCCCGCGACCACCATCCGCGCGAGGTAGTGCAGCGCGGCGTCGACGTCCGAGCCGCGCATCGACTTGATGAACGCGCTCGTCACGTCGTAGTGCTGGTCGCCGGCCCGGTCGTACCGGACCGCCGCGACGTCGACGGCACGCTCGACCGCCGCGAGGTCGACCGACGGCGACGCGTCGTCCTCGTCGGTCGCGGCCGCCTCGAGCGAGGCGCCCGCCGCGGCCTCGAGGATCGTGAGCGCCTTGCGCGCGTCCCCGCCGGACAGCCGCAGCAGGTGGTCCTCGGCGTCGGGCTCGAGGACGACGCTGCCGTCGAGGCCCCGCGGGTCCTCGACCGCGCGGCGGACGAGCAGGCGCACGTCGTCGTCGTCGAGCGGTCTGAGCGTCAGGAGCAGGGACCGTGACAGCAGCGGCGAGTTCACCGAGAAGCTCGGGTTCTCGGTCGTCGCCGCGACGAGGGTGACCCACCGGTTCTCGACGCCCGGCAGCAGGGCGTCCTGCTGCGTCGTGGAGAAGCGGTGCACCTCGTCGATGAAGAGCACGGTCTCGCCGCCGCCCGTCGCGAGCCGCCGTCGCGCGTCCGTCACGACCGCACGCACGTCCTTGACGCCGGAGGTCACGCCCGACAGCTCGACGAACCGTCGTCCCGACGTCAGGGCGACGAGGTAGGCGAGGGTGGTCTTCCCGGTCCCGGGCGGGCCCCAGAGGACCACCGACGACGGCACCGCGCGTCCGGCCGCACCCTCGGGCTCGACCAGGCGCCGCAGGGGCGAGCCCGGTGCGAGCAGGTGCGACTGCCCCGCGACCTCGGCGAGGGTCCGCGGCCGCATCCGGACGGCGAGCGGCGCGCCCTCCTCGACCGCGGGCAACCCCTCGGCCGTCGAGGTCGTCGCGTCGAACAGGTCCATGACCGGCGAGCCTACGCACGTGCACCGACAGGCGGGCCCGAGCGCGTGGCCGCCTGTCGCCGCCCAGAACGCGCGCCCGCGCGCACCGGCGTCGTGCCGGCACCTGTCGTGCGTGTCCCCGCACGGCACGCGGCGCGTCCGGACGAGCGTGCGGCGCGGCCGTGGCACCTGCGAGGATGCACGTCGTGTTCGACTCCCTGGGTCGCCTCGCGGCTCGCGCGCCCCGGACCGCGATCGCCGTCTGGGTCGTCGTCACCGTCGCGTGCTTCGCGCTCGCCGTCGTCGGGGTGGGTGGCGAGACGCTCTTCGAGCGGCTCTCGACCGGCGCACCGGCCGTCCCGGGCTCGGAGAGCACGCGCGCCGACGAGATCGTCGCCGACAACGCGACCGGTGGGCCGTCGCTGAGCCTGGTCGTCGAGGGCGTGCCCGTGGGGACCGAGGGGCTCGCGGAGCCGCTCGCCGACGCGCGCGCCGAGCTCGCTGCGGTCGACGGCGTCGAGCTCGTGATCGACCCGTTCGCCCTGCCCGAGGGCCCGACGAGCCCGGCCGCCGCGCCGCTGGTCGCCCAGGGCGCCGACGGATTCCTCGTCGTGGTCGAGCTCGCCGCCGACCTCGAGGAGGAGACCGAGGACGCCGCCCTCGAGGAGGTCGAGTCCCTCCTGCGCGACGTGCCCGCGTCGCTGCGCGACGTCGCCCCCGACGCGACGGGCCAGGTGGGCGGCACGTCGCTCATCGTCGAGGAGATCACCGAGCAGGTCGAGGAGGACCTGCGGACCGGGGAGACGGTCGCGCTGCCCGTCGCGCTCCTGGTCATGGTGCTGGTGTTCGGCGGCTTCCTCGCCGCGTCGATGCCGATGGCCGGCGCGGTCGCCTCGATCGCGGCGGGCCTGGGTGCCGTGTACGGCCTCACGAACCTGCTCGACCTCGACTCGTCCGTGGTCAACGTCGTCACGCTGCTGGGGCTGGGGCTGTCGATCGACTACGGCCTGCTCATCGTCTCGCGGTACCGCGAGGAGCTGCACCTCCTCGTCGACGACGACGACACGGCGCCCCACCGCCGGCGCCGCCACGACCCCGTGGTCGAGACCGCCCTGCGACGCACGCTCAGCACGGCGGGCCGCACCGTCGCGTTCAGCGCGGTCACGGTCGCGATCTCGATCAGCGGCCTCATCGTGTTCCGGCCCGACATCCTCCGTGGCTTCGGGGCGGCGGGCGTCTCCGTCGTGCTCGTCGCCGTCGCCACCGCGCTGACGCTCGTGCCCGCGCTCCTGCGCCTCACGGGGCGTCGCCTGATCGCGCCGGGACTCCTCGCGCGGGTGCCCGGGCTGCGTGCGGTGCTCGCCCGCACCGGGGACGTCGCCTCCGAGGAAGGCCTCTTCTCGCGTCTGGCAGGGCGGGTGCAGCGGCACCCCTGGTGGGTTCTCGCGGGCTCCCTGGCCGTGCTCGCGCTGCTGGCCGTCCCGGTGGCGCACATGGAGCTGCGCAACTCCGCGATCGAGCTCCTGCCCGCCGGCAGCGACCAGCGGACCTACGTCGCGACCATCGCCGCCGAGTACCCCGCGTCGGAGGCCCCCGCGATCCAGGTCGTCGCACGGACGTCCGCCGAGGAGCTGACCGCCTGGTCGCAGGAGGTCGCCGGGCTCGACGACGTCGTCGCGGTCGACCCGGCCGCAGCGCTCGGCGACTACGCGGTGCTCGGCGTGCGCCCCGACACCGAGGACGCCGGCGGCGCCGTGGCGAGGGACGTCGTGCAGGCGGTGCGTGACCTCGAGGCACCGTTCCCGACGTGGGTCACGGGGCAGGCCGCGAACCAGATCGACTTCGTCGACGCGCTGGTCGACCGCGCACCGCTCGCGGTCGCCATCGTGGTCCTCGCGACCTTCGTGCTCCTGTTCCTCATGACCGGCTCCGTCGTCATCCCGCTCAAGGCGCTGCTGACCAACGCGGTGTCGCTCGCCGCGTCGCTCGGCGTCCTGGTCTGGGGCTTCCAGGACGGCCACCTCGAGGGGCTGCTCGGCTTCGCGTCCACGGGCGGGATCGAGACCTACGTCGTCGCGCTCATCGTGGCGTTCGGCTTCGGCCTCGCGATGGACTACGAGGTGTTCCTCCTGTCCCGCATCAAGGAGCTGTACGACGCCGGCGCGTCCAACGACGACTCGGTGCGACTGGGTCTGCAGCGCTCGGGCCGGATCATCACGTCGGCCGCCGTCATCATCGTCGTGGTCTTCGCGGGCTTCATCTTCGGTGAGCTGCTCGTGATCAAGGAGGTCGGCTTCGCGCTCGCCGTCGCGGTCGTCATCGACGCGAGCCTCGTCCGGATGCTCCTCGTGCCGGCCACCATGACGCTCCTGGGCCGCTACAACTGGTGGGCCCCGGGCCCGCTCCGACGCGTCCACGAGCGGTTCGCCATCACGCACTGAGACGGCGCCCGCCGGGCCGCCGTCGACCGCCGCCCGGACAGGTCGGCTCGGCGCGAGCCGACGCGACGGACCCACGCGTCGTCGTCAGGCCACGGGCCTCCGGGAGGCGAACTCGTGCCGCAGCCGGAACCCGTGCCGCAGGTACACGCGGCGGGCGGGCTCGTTGTCGGCGTACATGCCGAGGCTCACCATCGGCTCGCCGACCTCGGGCCTGACGGCGAGGCAGTCGGAGACCGTCGCGGCGAGCACCGCTCCCGCGAGCCCGCGGCCACGGTGGTCCGGGTCGACGCCGAGCGAGACGACGTGCGGCGAGAGCCCCGGGCCGAGCGTCACCGCCCCGGCGACGGCGACGAGCCGCCCGTCGTGCCGTGCCCCCCACCAGCCGAGCAGGCGCTCGTCGTCGGGCGGCGTGCTCGCGGTCGGGTGCGCGCGCCCGAGGCACTCGGCGACCGCCGCGGTCGTGCCCGGCGTGAGCGGGAGCCGCTCGGCCCGCGAGCGGTCCGTGCCGACGAGCGGCGCGTCGGTCCAGAACCAGTCCCAGTGCGACGCGCCGTCGGCGAGCCCGAGCGCCGCTCGGTCGTCGCACCCCAGCAGGTCCCACGCGCCGCGGGTCAGCGTCGCGAAGCGCACGCCCACCATCAGTCCGGGCTCGTGCCCGACCGCAGCCGCGAGCGGGGCGAGCGCTGCGGGCGCCCCGAGCCCGACGAGGCCGCGGTCGCGGCCCCGCTGCTCGACGACGACCGCGAGGGCGTCGTCGGACGCGAAGCCGCCCAGGACCACGCCGGCACCGAGCTCGCCGAGCAGGTACGGCTCGGTGCACCACGGCCCCGGGAGGTCGACGACCGGCCCGGGGCCCAGCGGCGACCCGCTCACCTCGCGGCGGCGGCCTCTCCCTGCGCGGCGCCGGTGCCGGCCGGCCCCGCCTGCGCCGCCGCGCCACGCGGCTCGGGTGCGGCGTCGACACCCGCCTCCTTGCGCTGCTGCGCGCTGATCGGCGCGGGAGCGCCCGTCAGCGGGTCGAAGCCGCCACCGGACTTGGGGAACGCGATGACCTCACGGATCGACTCCGACCGTGTGAGCAGCGCGACGATCCGGTCCCAGCCGAAGGCGATGCCACCGTGGGGCGGCGCGCCGAACTGGAACGCGTCGAGCAGGAAGCCGAACTTCTCCTGCGCCTCCTCGGGCCCGATGCCCATGACCTCGAACACGCGCTGCTGCACGTCGCGGCGGTGGATACGGATCGACCCGCCGCCGATCTCGTTGCCGTTGCACACGATGTCGTAGGCGTACGCGAGCGCGTTGCCCGGGTCCTCCTCGAACCGGTCGACCCACTCGGGCGTCGGGGACGTGAAGGCGTGGTGGACCGCGGTCCACGACCCCGACCCGACCGCGACGTCGTCGTCCTCGCCCGTGGGCTTGAACAGCGGTGCGTCGACGACCCACACGAACGACCACTGGTCCTCGTCGACGAGCCCACCGCGGCGACCGATCTCCAGGCGCGCGGCGCCGAGGAGCGCACGCGCCTCCGACGGCTTGCCGGCCGCGAAGAAGACCGCGTCACCGGGCGACGCGCCGACCGCGGCGACCAGCCCGGCGCGCTCGGACTCGGAGATGTTCTTGGCGACGGGACCGCCCAGCTCGCCGTCGGCGCCCACCGTCACGTAGGCGAGGCCCTTCGCGCCGCGCTGCTTGGCCCACTCCTGCCACGCGTCGAAGCCGCGGCGCGGCGTGGAGGCGCCGCCCGGCTGCACGACCGCGCCGACGTAGGGCGCCTGGAAGACACGGAACGGCGTGCTCGCGAAGAACTCGGTCAGCTCGACTAGCTCGAGCCCGAAGCGCAGGTCGGGCTTGTCGGTCCCGTAGCGGGCCATGGCGTCGGCGTACGTCATGCGCGGGATCGGCGTCGGGATGGTGTAGCCGATGAGCTCCCAGAGCGCGACGAGCACTTCCTCGCCCACCGCGATGACGTCGTCCTGCTCGACGAAGCTCATCTCTACGTCGAGCTGGGTGAACTCGGGCTGCCGGTCCGCGCGGAAGTCCTCGTCCCGGTAGCACCGCGCGATCTGGTAGTAGCGCTCCATGCCGGCGACCATGAGCAGCTGCTTGAAGAGCTGGGGCGACTGCGGGAGCGCATACCAGGAGCCGGGCGACAGCCGCGCCGGCACGACGAAGTCCCGCGCCCCCTCGGGCGTGGACCGCGTGAGCGTGGGCGTCTCGACCTCGACGAACTCGTGCGCGTCGAGCACGCGGCGCGCGGCGGCGTTCGCGCGGGCCCGCAGGCGCAGCGCGGCGGCGGGGCGCGGACGGCGCAGGTCGAGGTAGCGGTGCTGGAGCCGGGCCTCCTCGCCGACGTGCTCGTCGAGCGCGGACGAGACCTGGAACGGCAGGGGCGCCGCCTCGTTGAGCACCGTGACGGACTCGGCGGTGACCTCGACCTCACCCGTGGCGAGGTTGCTGTTCTCGTTGCCCTCGGGACGGCGACCGACCGGCCCCGTCACCTGGAGCACGTACTCGTTGCGCAGGCCGTGCGCGACCGCCTCGTCCCGGATGACGACCTGGGCGATGCCCGACGCGTCGCGCAGGTCGATGAACGCCACACCGCCGTGGTCCCGACGCCGGTCGACCCACCCCGTGAGCGTGACGGTCTGGCCGATGTGCTCGGCTCGCAGCGAGCCGGCGGTGTGGGTGCGGAGCACGGAGGGTCCTTCCGGGCGGGTCGGGGAGAGGGGCACCGGTCGCGTCGGCGCCCCGCCGAGTGTAGTCGCGGCGACGACGCCGGGACGCGCGTCCTGGACGAGACTGGAGCCCGTCCACGACGACGAGGAGACCCCATGCCCCGGAAGATCGCCACCACCGACCGCGTCACGCGCGACGAGCTCGTCGCGTTCCTGCGTCCGCGCCACCACGCCGTCCTCGCGACCCGGCGGCGAGACGGCTCACCGCAGATGTCCCCCGTCACGTGCGGCGTGGACGACCAGGGACGCGTCGTCGTCTCGACGTACCCGGACCGCGCGAAGGCGGTCAACGCCCGGCGCGACCCGCGCGTGAGCCTGTGCGTCGTGTCGGACGAGTGGGACCCGTGGGTCCAGGTCGACGGCGTCGCGGAGGTCATCGACCTGCCGGACTCGGTCGAGCCGCTGGTCGACTACTACCGCAGCATCGCGGGCGAGCACCCCGACTGGGACGAGTACCGCCGCGCGATGGTCGACCAGGGCAAGTCGCTCATCCGCGTCACGATCGAGTCGTGGGGTCCGGTCGCGACGGGCGGCTTCCCCGCGCGGCTCGCGGACGGCTGAGGAGGCCCGGCACGCTGAGGAGGCTCGGCGCGCTGAGGAGGCTCGGCGCGCTGAGGAGGCTCGGCGCGGCTGAAATGGCTCGGCCCGGCGCGTCGGGTGCACGCCGCCCTGGTGCGAGCCCGGGGAGCCCGACGCAGGATGGGGTCATGACCGAGACACCCGGAACCCACGAGCACGACGACGACACGACCGACGCGCCCAACCCCGAGTCCGGGGTGGGCGTCGGCGCAGGTGAGCCCAGCACCTTCGAGCCGGAGGAGGACCCGGGTTCGGTCGACCCCGGCGCCTGACCGGTCGGACCACCGTCAGAACAGCGTCGGCTGCGGCCCCACCCCGGACGCGACCGTGACGTCGTCGTCGCCCGGGGTGCGCCACGGCCGCGGCGGGACGAAGCCGTGGCGTCGTCTCAGGTCGGCGACGCGGTTCCTCAACCAGGACGCGTACTCGGTGCTGACGTACGCCCCCCGGCCGTACAGCCGCCGGTACCGCCCGACGAGGGCCGGGTGCTCGCGGGCGAGCCACTGCAGGTACCACGGCTTCACGGCGCCGCGCAGGTGCAGCGGCAACACCGTGACCTCGTTCGCTCCCGCGGCCGCGAGCTCCCCGAGGAGCGCGTCGAGCGCCTCGTCGGAGTCCGTGAGCCACGGCAGCACGGGGGCGACCAGGACCTTGCACTCGAGCCCTGCGGCCCGGACCGCCCTGATGAGGTTGAGGCGCGCGCGCGGGTCGGGCGTGCCGGGCTCGACCGACGCCTGGAGCGCGGGGTCGAGGACCGCGAGCGAGACCGCGACCGACACGGGTACCCGCCGGGCGGCCTCGCTCAGGATCGGCAGGTCCCGACGCAGGAGCGGACCCTTCGTCAGGATCGACAGCGGCGTGCCGGACGCGGCGAGCGCGCCGATGATCCCCGGCATGAGCTCGTAGCGTCCCTCGGCGCGCTGGTAGGGATCGGTGTTCGTGCCGAGCGCGACGTGCTCGCGTCGCCACGACCGACGGGCGAGCTCCGCGGAGAGCACCTCGACGACGTTCGTCTTCACGACGATCTGCGTCTCGAAGTCCCGTCCCGCGTCCAGGTCGAGGAACTCGTGCGTGGGCCGCGCGAAGCAGTACGTGCACGCGTGGAGGCATCCGCGCATCGGGTTGACGGTCCACCGGAACGGCATCCGCGACGCCTCGGGGACCCGGTTGAGGGCACTCTTCGCGGCGACCTCGTGGAACGTGACGCCGGCGAAGTCCGGCGTGCGCACGCTGCGCACGAGGCCCTGGAGGGTCAGGCCCGGCAGCGCGCGCTCCTCCGACGAACCGATCCGCTGGCCGTCCCACCGCATGCCGCCAGTCGAACACGTGTTCGAGCGGCCGTCAAGCGCGTGTACCGTGCGCGGGCGAGCGCCGGGACCGAGCGCGGCGGCGCGGGTGCGCGCGGATCCGGGGAGGGGCCGCTCAGCGTCGCAGGTACGGGTTCACCCGCAGCTCGTCGGCCACGGTCGACGCGGGTCCGTGGCCGGGCAGCACGGCGACGGCGCCGGGCAGGTCGGCGAGGCGTGCGAGGGACGCCGCCATCAGCGACGCGTCGCCGCCGGGGAGGTCCGTCCGCCCGATGGTCCCCGCGAACAGCACGTCCCCCGTGAGCGCCGCACGGGGCGTGCCGCCGTCGTCGACGAGGTAGACGGTCGAGCCCTCGGTGTGACCCGGGCAGTGCACGGCGCGCAGCGGGAGCCGGTCCAGCCCCTCGACGGGGAGCGACCCGTCCGCCCGGACCAGCACGACGTCCGTGGGCTCCTCGTACGGCCCGGCGACGGTCGTCCCGAGGGGCTCGAGCTGACCCCCCAGCGGGCCGAGCGACCCGAACGGGTCGGCGAGCCGGTAGGCGTCCGCCTCGTGCACGACGACGGGCGCCGCCCACGCACGTGAGAGCGCCCCGGCGGACCACGTGTGGTCGACGTGGCCGTGCGTCACGAGGACGGCCCTGGGCACGAGCCGGTCGTCGTGCACGGCGGCGAGCAGCTGGTCGAGCGCGCCCGCGCCCGGGTCGACGACGACGCACGACCCGTCCTCGTCGTGCAGGAGGTAGCAGTTGGTGCCCAGCAGCGGGGCGACGACGGTGCGGATCATCACGCCGCGACGATAGCCCGGCGGCACGCCCGACCCGCCCGGGCATCGCCGCTGCCCACGCGCCTAGACTGTGCGAGGCCCGGCGCAGTGGTGCGCCGTGCCGGCACGGCCCGAGGCCCGCAGGAGGTGACCCCGCATGCTCCCGTCCGAGACGCCGCACATGGCGCCCGCGCACGGCGGCGCCCCGCGCCGGTCGCCCTCGCGGGCCCCCCGGACCCGTCGCCACCGTCGCATCGCGGGCGCCCACGGTGCGCCCGCGTTGGTGACCCTCGTCCCGGCCGGGCCGCGCTGCGGTCCGGGCGCACCGGGCGCGAGCCGTCAGACTCCCCCGCGAGTCGCCATCGAAGGAGCGCAGACCCCGTGAGCCACGACGAGCCCCAGGTCGAGGAGCAGACCGTCGACCAGCCCGACACCGACGCCGTCGCCCCTGCGGACGCCGAGACGGTCGCGCGCACCGACTCCCCCGCCCAGGAGGCGTCGTCCGAGGAGGGTGCGCCCGCAGCGGCCACGTCGGACGACGCCGTGCCTCCCGCCCCCGCGGACGACGACGCACCTGGCGAGGACACCGCACCCGCGGAGGAGGCCGCACCCGCGGACGACGACGCGCCCACGGGCGAGGCCAGTGCGCCGGAGCCAACGCCGCCGGCCGCCGAGGATGAGCCCGCCACGCAGGACGACACCACCCCGGTCGTGACCGACGCGACGACGGCCACCGCACCGACGCCGGGACCGACCCCCGGCAGCGTCCCGCGTCCGCGTGCGGTCCCGCGCCCGCCGGCCGGGAACCGCCCCGCGACGCCCGCGGCCGCCGCGCCCGTCGCGCCCGCACCGCCCGCGCTGTCGCCCGCCGAGAGCGCCGAGGCGGCGCGCTGGGGCCGTGTCGACGACGACGGCACCGTGTGGGTCCGGGAGGCATCCGGGGAACGTGTCGTCGGCCAGTACCCCGACGCCGACCCGGGCGACGCGCTCGCGTTCTACGTCCGCCGCTACGCCGACCTCCACGCCAAGGTCGTGCTGTTCGAGGCTCGCCTGTCGGCGACCGACCTCGCGGTCAAGGAGATCGACTCGACCCTCGCACACCTCACCGAGGAGCTCGCGGAGCCCGCCGCCGTCGGCGACCTCCAGGGTCTGCGCGACCGGCTCGACGCGCTCCGCTCCGTCGCCGCCGAGCGTCGCGCCGCAGCCGAGGCCGAGCGCGCCGCGGCACGTCAGGCGGCCGTGGAGCAGCGCACCGCGATCGTCGAGGCCGCGGAGAAGATCGCCGCGACCGACCCGGAACGCATGCAGTGGCGCCCGGCGGGCGAGCAGCTCCGCACGCTGCTCGACCAGTGGAAGGAGGCGCAGCGCCACGGACCGCGCCTCGACCGCGGGACCGAGGACTCCCTCTGGAAGCGCTTCAGCCACGCCCGGTCCTCGTTCGACCGCGAGCGTCGCCGGTGGTTCTCCGAGCTCGAGAAGCGCAACAGCTCGGCGAAGGCCGAGAAGGAGCAGCTCGTGGCCGAGGCCGAGCGCCTGTCGACGAGCACCGAGTGGGGTGCGACGTCGGCCGCCTACCGCGAGCTCATGACGCGCTGGAAGAGCGCCGGCCGTGCGAGCCGCAAGGACGACGACGCGCTCTGGGCGCGCTTCCGCTCCGCGCAGGACGTCTTCTTCGCCGCGCGCGACGCGAGCCAGCGGCAGACCGACGAGGAGTTCGGCGCGAACCTCCAGGTCAAGCTCGGGCTGCTCGAGGAGGCCGAGCGCCTCGTCCCCGTCCGCGACCTCGCGGCCGCGAAGTCCGCCCTCCGCGACATCCAGGAGCGGTGGGAGCAGGCCGGCAAGGTGCCGCGCGGTGACGTGCAGCGCGTCGAGGGGCGCCTGCGCGCCGTCGAGCAGGCCGTGCGCGACGCGGACCAGGCCCAGTGGCAGCGCACCAACCCCGAGACGCGTGCCCGCGCGGAGGGTGCCGCCGCCCAGCTGGTCGCGGCGATCCGCTCGCTCGAGGAGGACCTGGCGCGCGCCGAGGCGAGCGGGGACGCGCGTCGCGTCGCCGAGGCCCGTGCCGCGCTCGACGCGCGCAGGTCGTGGCTCGAGCAGGTCGAGCGTGCGGCTCAGGAGGCACGCGGCTGACCTCCGTCACCGCGACGAGAGGGGGCCACCCGGAACGGGTGGCCCCCTCTCGTGCTGCCGGGGACGTCCTGCGGCTCCGGCCGCTCAGGTCGGGAACTCGGCGGGCTCGGCCGCCCGGGTCCCCGTGATCCGGTAGACGTCGTACACGCCGTCGACCTTGCGGACCGCGGCGAGGACGGAGCTGAGGTGCGTCGGCTCGGCCATCTCGAAGACGAACCGCGAGATCGCGACGCGGTCGCGCGACGTGGAGACGCTCGCCGAGAGGATGTTGACGTGGTGGTCCGAGAGGACGCGGGTCACGTCCGACAGGAGCCGGCTCCGGTCGAGCGCCTCGACCTGGATCTGCACGAGGAACAGCGTGTTGGCGCCGACGTCCCACTCGACCTCGACCATGCGTTCCGGCTGGGCACGCAGCGACGCGACGTTGTCGCAGTCCGCGCGGTGCACGCTGACCCCGAAGCCGCGGGTCACGAACCCGATGATCGAGTCGCCGGGGACCGGCGTGCAGCACTTCGCGAGCTTCGCCCAGACGTCGCTGACGCCCTTGACGACGACGCCCGCATCACCCGCGCGCAGGCGGCGTGACGTGCGGGCACCGGGCCGCGCGACCTCCGCGACGTCCTCCTCCGTGCCCTCCTCGCCGCCCATCGAGTGCACGAGCCGCTGCACGACCGTCGCGGCCGAGACCTGCCCCTCACCGACGGCGGCGTACAGCGCCGACACGTCGCCGTAGCGCATCTCGTCCGCCAGCCCGACGAGGGACTCGTGCGAGAGCAGCCGTTGGATCGGCAGGTTCTGCTTGCGCATCGCCTTGGCGATCGCGTCCTTGCCGTGCTCGATCGCCTCCTCGCGGCGCTCCTTGGAGAACCACTGGCGGATCTTGTTGCGCGCGCGCGGGCTCTTGACGAACGTCATCCAGTCCCGGCTGGGTCCGGCCGTCTCCGACTTGGAGGTGAGCACGTCGACGACGTCGCCGTTGTCGAGGGTGCTGTCGAGCGGCACCAGCCGGCCGTTGACACGCGCGCCCATCGTGCGGTGGCCGACCTCGGTGTGGACCGCGTACGCGAAGTCGACGGGCGTCGACCCGGCGGGCAGCGCCATGACGTCGCCCTTGGGCGTGAAGACGAAGACCTCGGCGCCGCCGATCTCGAACCGCAGCGACTCGAGGAACTCGGTCGGGTCCGCGGTCTCGCGCTGCCAGTCGACGAGCTGGCGCAGCCACGCCATGTCGCTGCCCGCGTCGACCGCCGCACCGCTCCCCTGCTTCGCGGTCTCCTTGTACTTCCAGTGCGCGGCGACGCCGTACTCGGCGCGGCGGTGCATGTCGTGGGTTCGGATCTGGATCTCGACGGGCTTGCCGCCCGGACCGATCACCGTCGTGTGCAGCGACTGGTACATGTTGAACTTCGGCATCGCGATGTAGTCCTTGAACCGCCCCGGCACGGGGTTCCACCGTGCGTGGAGCGAGCCCAGCGCGCCGTAGCAGTCGCGGACCGAGTCGACGAGGACGCGGACGCCCACCAGGTCGTAGATCTCCGCGAAGTCCCGACCGCGGACGATCATCTTCTGGTAGATCGAGTAGTAGTGCTTGGGGCGCCCCGTGACGGTCGCCCGGATCTTCGCCGCGCGGAGGTCGGCCATGACCTGCTCGCGGACGACCGAGAGGTACTCGTCGCGTGCCGGCGCGCGCTCGGCCACGAGGTGCACGATCTCCTCGTAGACCTTGGGGTAGAGCGTCGCGAACGAGAGGTCCTCGAGCTCCCACTTGATGGTGTTCATCCCGAGGCGGTGCGCGAGGGGCGCGTAGATCTCGAGAGTCTCCCGCGCCTTCTTCTCGGCCGACGCCGCGGGGACGAACTTCCACGTGCGCGCGTTGTGGAGCCGGTCGGCGAGCTTGATGACGAGCACGCGGATGTCACGCGACATCGCGACGACCATCTTGCGGACCGTCTCGGCCTGCGCCGCTGCGCCGTAGGTCACCTTGTCGAGCTTCGTCACGCCGTCGACCAGCATCGCGACCTCGGCGCCGAAGTCGCGGCGCAGGTCGTCGAGCGAGTACTCGGTGTCCTCGACCGTGTCGTGCAGCAGCGCCGCGGCGAGCGTGGGCGGCGTCATCCCGAGGTCGGCGAGGATCGTGGCGACGGCGACCGGGTGCGTGATGTACGGGTCGCCGGACCGGCGCAGCTGCCCACGATGCGCCTTCTCCGCCACCGCGTACGCCCGCTCGAGCACCGAGAGGTCGGCCTTGGGGTGGTTCGCGCGGACCGCGAGCAGCAGCGGCTCGACGGCGGGCGAGGCCGAGGAGCCACGCGTCCCGAGCCGGGCGAGGCGCGAGCGGACCTTGTGACCGGCCGCGCCGAGGTCGCTCGACCGGCGCGGCGCCGGTGCAGCCGTGGAGCTGCCCGCGGACGCAGGGGCGCCGTCGGCCGTCTGGGGACCCACCGTCGCGCCGGACGGGTCGGGCGCCGGGGTCCCGGTAGCCGGGGCGCCGGGCGTGGCCGTGCCGGGACCGGGGCGTGCCGCGTCGGCCATGGTCACCTCCCGTCAGGGTCCGGAGCACACCAGTCTAGGTCCGCCTCCCGCACCACCCGGATCTGGGACGGTGCGCACCGCCCCGTCAGTACGAGAGCAGGGCGTCGAACGGACGGCCCGCGAGCCGTGACCGCCCCTCGAGGTAGGTGAGCTCCATCAGGAAGCTCACCCCGACGACCTCGGCACCGGCCTGCTCGAGCAGCTCGATCGTCGCCGCCGCGGTGCCGCCCGTGGCGAGCACGTCGTCGACGACGAGGATCCGCGCGCCCGGCCAGACCGTGTCCGCGTGGACCTCGAGCACCGCGCTGCCGTACTCGAGGTCGTAGGCGCCCGCGACGGTCTCGCGCGGGAGCTTGCCGGCCTTGCGCGCAGGGATGAACCCCGCGCTCAGCGTCGTCGCGACGGGGGCCCCGAGGATGAAGCCCCGGGCCTCCATCCCGACCACCAGGTCGACGGGTCCGTGCGCACCACCGGCGATGTGGTCGACGACGGCGCGGAACGTCGGCCCGTCCGCGAGGAGCGGCGTGATGTCCTTGAAGACGACGCCCGGCTCGGGGTAGTCGGGCACGTCGTGCACGAGCGCGGCGGCGCGACGGCGCAGCTCCTCGAGCTCAGGCGTCACGGTGCTCACGAACGACCTCCCGGTCCGGACGGACGAGACTGCGGACGACGACGACGCGGCTGGGCGCGCGTCCCGAGGTGCTGCCCGGGGACCAGCGCGCCGACGCGCACCGACCCGGTCGAGGGGCCCGCCTCCGCCGCGGCGACCGCGGCCTCGCGGCGACGGCGCACCTCGGCCTCGTGCGCCGCGCTGCGCGCGTCGCGCTGCTTGAGCCAGGCCAGGAGCGGCGTCGCGACGAAGATCGAGGAGAACGTGCCGACGACGATCCCGATGAACAGCGCGAGGGCGATGTCCCGCAACGTGCCCGCCCCGAGGAGGAACGCACCGATGAAGAGGATCGACGCCACGGGCAGGACCGCCACGACGGACGTGTTGATCGAGCGGACCAGCGTCTGGTTGACGGCCAGGTTGGCGAGCTCGCCGTACGTGTATCGGTGCTGCTCCCCCACCCGTTCGGTGTTCTCGCGCACCTTGTCGAAGACGACGACGGTGTCGTACAGCGAGTACCCCAGGATGGTGAGGAACCCGATGACCGTGGCGGGCGTGACCTCCCAGCCGACCAGCGCGTACAGCCCGACCGTGATGACGACGTCGTGCAGCAGCGCGACGATCGAGGCGACGGCCATGCGCCAGTCGCGGAAGTACACCGTCATCGTGAGGGCGACGAGGCCGAGGAAGATCCCGAGCGCGCGCAGAGCCTTGCTCGTGACGTCCTGACCCCACGTGGGCCCGACCGTCGAGTAGCTCACGGCGGCCTCGTCCACGTCGTACGCGGCGGCCAGGCCCGTGCGCACCTCGGCGATCTCGTCGTCGTCGAGCGGGAGCGTCTGCACGCGCACGGAGTCGCCGCCGAGGACCGACACGCGCGGCACCTCCTCGGTGACGACGCGCTCGACCGCGTCCACGGCGGGCTGCTGCGTCGCCTCGGCGACACCCTCGACGACGAGCTCGGTCCCGCCCCGGAACTCGATGCCGCCGTTCAGCCCTCTGCCGAGCAGCGCGACGATCGTCAGGAGGAGGATCACCGCACTCACGGTGAACCACCGGCGTCGGCGGCCGACGATGTCGTACGACCGACGGCCGGCGTACAGGTCGTTGCCCCACTGGGCCATGCGGCTGGGCATCAGGCGTCCTTCCGCTCGTCGTGGGACGACGCGCTCGTGCTCGAGGACGCGCGGCGCTCCGCCGCACGACGCTCGGCGATCGTCGTGCGTCGCTCGTCGGCCCCGACCGGGACCGCGGTACGCCGCGGGACCTCACCCTCCGGGGGTCCGGACCGGGCGCCAGCCCGCTCACCGGCCCGGGCGACGCCGCCTCGACCCGTGTAGCGGGTCTTCGCCTGCAGCAGGCGGGGGTCGAGCCCGGACAGCGCGTGCCCGGACGAGAAGAAGCGCGTGCGAGCGAGGAGTGCCATGACCGGGTGCGTGAACAGGAACACCACGAGCAGGTCGACGAGCGTCGTGAGGCCCAGCGTGAACGCGAAGCCGCGCACGCCACCGACGGCGAGCACGTACAGCACGACCGCGGCGAGGAAGCTGACCGCGTCCGACGCGAGGATCGTGCGCCGGGCACGCGCCCAGCCGACCTCCACCGCCGCCGCGAGCGGCCGGCCGTCGCGCAGCTCGTCCTTGATGCGCTCGAAGTAGACGATGAACGAGTCCGCGGTGATGCCGATCGCGACGATGAGGCCCGCGACGCCCGCGAGGCTCAGCCGGTACCCGTAGGTCCACGAGAGCACGGCGATGACGCCGTACGCGACGGCCCCGGCGATGACCAGCGAGGCGATCGTCAGCAGCCCGAGCGCCCGGTACTGGACCAGCGAGTAGAGCCCGACCAGGAGCAGGCCGATCGCGCCCGCGAGGATGCCCCGCTGGAGCTGCTCGGTGCCGAGCGTCGCGGACACCTGCTGCTCGCTCTGCACCTCGAAGGTCAGCGGGAGCGCACCGAAGCTCAGCTGACGGGCGAGCGTGCCCGCCGACTCGCGGTCGAACGTGCCGGAGATCTCCGCCTGGCCGTTCGTGATCGGCTCGTTCACCGACGGGGCGGAGATGACGAGTCCGTCGAGCACCATGGCGAACTGGTCGCGCGGCGACTCGAGCGACGACAGCCGCGTCGTCACCTCGCGGAAGAGGCGGCCGCCCTCGCCGTCGAACTCGATGTTCACGACCCAGTCGTTCGTGACGGCACCGGTCGAGCTGACCCGCAGCCCCGACTCGGCGCGCTCGACGTCGTCGCCGCGCACCTCGACCGGACCGAGGACGTACTTGGCGAAGCCGTTCTCGTCGCACGCCACGACCGCCGCGTCCGGGTCGCCGACGAGCGACGAGCCGCCCGTGAGGTTCTCCGGGA
The DNA here is from genome assembly GCF_014636275.1 of Cellulomonas carbonis. Taxonomy (GTDB): domain Bacteria; phylum Actinomycetota; class Actinomycetes; order Actinomycetales; family Cellulomonadaceae; genus Actinotalea; species Actinotalea carbonis. The sequence goes on along the minus strand of NZ_BMEB01000001.1, from coordinate 348,067 downwards.
GCGTGCAGTCGTACGCGTCGAACTCGGCCTGGAGCTCGGGCGTGATCCACGCGAGGTCGCTCGGGTCGGTGGGCTCGACCTGGGGCGCCTCGGCGGCAGGCTCCTCCGCGGCAGGCTCCTCGGCGGTCGGCTCCTCCCCGGCCGGCTCCTCCGCGGCAGGCTCCTCGGCCCCGGCCGCGTCGTCAGCACCCTCCTGGGCCTCGGGGACCGCGGTCGGACCGCTCACCGCGAGGACCGGACGGAAGAGCATCTGCGCCGACTCGCGCACGAGCTCGAGCGTCTCGGGGCTCGGCCGACCCGGCAGCGCGACGACGATGTTGCGCCCGCCCTGGCTGGTGATCTCGGCCTCGGCGACGCCGGACGCGTCGACACGCTGGCGGATGATCTCGATCGTCTGCTCGATCGTGTCGTCCGTGACCTCCTCGTCGCCGTCGGCGACCGGGGTGAGGATGATCTGCGTGCCGCCCTCGAGGTCGAGCGCGAGGGCGGGCGTCATCGACGCGTCGGACCACCGGTTGCCGGCGAGCAGCGCCCCGAAGAGCCCGACCAGGACGACGAGCAGGGTCACGAGCGAGCGGACCGGGCGACGACGCCGGGGAGGTGTGGCCAAGGTTCAGTCTCTCTCTGTGGTGGCCGACCTCGGGTCGGCCGGCTCACGGACGAGCCGCAGCGTCAGCGCGGGCCCTCGTCGTCACGTCGACGCTCGTCGACGTCGTCGGGCGCGACGAGCGACGACGCGTCGTCGGGGACCTGCAGCTCGTCGTCGCCGTCGTCCTCGACCGCCCCGTCGTCCTCGGGCTCGTCGGTCGGGACGGCCTTGGCGATCGCCGCGTGGACCCACCGCGTCGTCACGCCGGGGGCGATCTCGAGCTCGACCGCGTCGTCGTGGACCGCGACCACGGTGCCCAGGAGGCCGCTCGCGGTCATGACGCGCTGACCGGGGCCGAGGTTGGACCGGAACGAGGCGGCCTCGCGCTGCATCTTCCGGGTACGGCCGGTCATGAGCCAGAGCAGCGCCAGCGCGACCGCGAGCGGGAGCAGGAATTCCATGGTGTCTCTCGTCCTTGTCGATGGGACCGCGCGAAGTCTAGGTGACCTCACCCCGCTGCCCAACGTGCCGCCGCGGTGACGGGTTCCAGCGGAGGACCCTACTCCTGCGTCGCGCCCGCCGGGCGGGACCGATGGCGCTCCCGGTGAGGCGCGGTCCGTGGTCAGCCGAACAGCGTCGGCGCGTTCTCCGGGGGACGCATTCGCAGGTGCTGCCACGTGCGCGTGGTCGCCACGCGCCCGCGCGGCGTCCGGCCCATCAGCCCCTCGCGGACCAGGAACGGCTCGGCGACCGTCTCGACCGTCTCCGGCTCCTCGCCGACCGCGACGGCCAGCGTCGTCAGCCCGACGGGCCCACCGCCGAACCGCACGCACAGCGCCTGCAGGACGGCGCGGTCGAGCCGGTCGAGGCCCAGCTCGTCCACCTCGTACACCTCGAGCGCGGAGCGCGCCGCCGCCCGGTCGAGGGTGCCGTCGCCGCGGACCTCGGCCCAGTCCCGGACCCGTCGCAGCAGACGGTTGGCGATGCGCGGCGTGCCGCGCGACCGCCGCGCGATCTCGACCGCGGCCGGCCGGTGCAGGTCGAGACCGAGCAGCCGGGCCGAGCGCGTGAGCACCTGCTCGAGCTCGTCGTCGTCGTAGAACTCGAGGTGGCCCGTGAAGCCGAAGCGGTCCCGCAGCGGAGCCGGGAGGAGCCCTGCGCGCGTCGTCGCCCCGACCACCGTGAACGGCGGCAGCGTGAGGCCGATCGCGTTCGCCCCCGCCCCCTTGCCCACGACGACGTCGACCCGGAAGTCCTCCATCGCGACGTAGAGCAGCTCCTCGGCGGGCCGCGCGATGCGGTGGATCTCGTCGAGGAACAGCACCTCGCCCTCCTCGAGCGACGAGAGCACCGCCGCGAGGTCGCCCGCGTGCTGGATCGCCGGGCCGGACGTGACCCGGACGGTCGTGCCCAGCTCGGCCGCGATGATCATCGCGAGCGTCGTCTTGCCGAGGCCCGGCGGCCCCGAGAGCAGCACGTGGTCGGGTGCGCGGCCGCGCGCGACCGCCGCCTCGAGCACGAGGCCCAGCTGCTCGCGCACGACCCGCTGACCGACGAACTCCTCGAGGCGCTTGGGTCGCAGCGCCGCCTCGGCCGCGCGCTCCGCGTCCTCGGCCCCCGCGGACACGAGCCGGTCGAGGTCCTCAGCCACGCGCGCCGCCGAGCACGCGCAGGGCACCGCGCAGCACCGCCGCCACGTCGTCGGCCTCGACCGCGACCTCGGTCGGCACGACCCGCGCGACCGCGTCCTCGGCCGCGCGCACGTTCCACCCGAGGCCGACGAGCGCCTCCACGACCTGTCCGCGCTGGTCGCCCGCCGCGGCCGACGGCTGCGCACCCCCCGCGGCGGCGGGCGCCGGGGCGCCGAGCCGGTCGGCGAGCTCGAGCACGATGCGCTGGGCACCCTTGCGCCCGATGCCCGGGACGCGCTGGAGGGCCGCGAGGTCCTCGTCGGCGACCGCGCGCCGCAGAGCGTCGGGCGTGTGCACGGCGAGCATCGCGAGGGCGAGCCGCGGCCCGACGCCGCTCACGGTCTGCACCGTCTCGAACACGTCGCGCTCGTCGTCGTCGGTGAACGCGTAGAGCGTGAGGGAGTCCTCGCGCACCACGAGGGTCGACGCGAGGCGGGCCTCGTCGCCGACCCGGAGGCCCGCGAGCGTCGTCGGCGTCGCGTACGCGAGCAGACCGACCCCCCCGACCTCCACGACGACGGCGTCGAGTCGGACGGACGCGACGCGTCCGCGCAGGCTCGCGATCACACGCACTCCTCAGGGCTGGGCGGCGGCTCGTGACGGTGCGGACGTGGCCGCGTCCGAACACCTGTACGACGCAGAACGCTAGCAGCGACCGCCGTCAGCGGCCGGGACGACGCGCTGCCGCCTCGGCCATCGCCCACGCCTGCTGCGCCGAGGTCCGCGCCGCGCGGTGGGGCGTCACCACGCCCCCGTCCGCACCGGGCGCGATGCCGACCGACGGCCGCCACAGGTGGCAGATGCCGAGGGCGAGCGCGTCGGCGGCGTCCGCGGGTCCCGGGACGGTGTCGAGCCCGAGGATGCGCGCCACCATGAGCTGGACCTGCGGCTTGGCCGCGCGGCCGTTGCCCGTGACGGCGGCCTTCACCTCGCTGGGTGTGTGCAGGGCGACCGGGATGCCGCGGCGCGCGGCGGCGACCATGACGACGCCCGAGACCTGAGCGGTCCCCATGACCGTCCGGACGTTGTGCTGCGCAAACACGCGCTCGACGGCGACGCCGTCGGGACGGTGCTCGTCGAGCCAGCGCTCGACCTCCGCGCCGATCGTGAGCAGCCGGTGGGCTGGGTCCGCGTCGGGCGCCGAGCGCGCGACCCCGACGGCGACGAGCGACACGCGGCGTCCGGGCGCGGAGTCGACGACGCCGAGGCCGCACCGGGTCAGGCCGGGGTCCACGCCCAGAACACGCACCGCAGGAGTCTGTCAGGACGCGGACGCGCCGCCGGGCAGGACGCGCCGCACGGTCACTCCTCCTCGTCGAGCTCCCGCATGACCTCGTCCGACGCGTCGAAGTTCGCGAAGACGTTCTGCACGTCGTCGCTGTCCTCGAGGGCGTCGATGAGCTTGAGGATCTTGCGTGCGCCCTCGACGTCGACCTCGACCTGGGTCGCCGGCACGAACTGCGCCTCCGCCGAGTCGTAGTCGATGCCCGCGTCCTGCAGTGCCGTGCGCACCGCCACCACGTCGGTCGCCTCGCTCATGACCTCGAACGCCTCGCCGAGGTCGTTGACCTCCTCGGCGCCCGCGTCCAGGACGGCGCCCAGGACGTCGTCCTCCGTGAGCCCGTCGGTCTTCGGCACGACGACGACGCCGCGACGCGAGAACAGGTAGGACACCGAGCCGGGGTCGGCCATCGTCCCGCCGTTGCGCGTGAAGGCCACGCGCACGTCGCTCGCCGCTCGGTTGCGGTTGTCGGTGAGGCACTCGACGAGGACCGCGACACCGCCCGGGCCGTAGCCCTCGTACATGATCGTCTGGTAGTCGGCGCCGCCGGCCTCCTGGCCGGAGCCCCGCTTGACCGCGCGGTCGATGTTGTCGTTGGGGACCGACGACTTCTTGGCCTTCTGGATCGCGTCGAACAGCGTCGGGTTGCCGGCCGGGTCACCGCCGCCGACGCGGGCCGCCACCTCGATGTTCTTGATGAGCTTGGCGAAGAGCTTGCCCCGACGCGCGTCGATGACGGCCTTCTTGTGCTTGGTGGTGGCCCACTTGGAGTGACCCGACATTCAACGAACCCCTCAACCGCGGTCGGAGACGATCTGGACGAACAGGCGGTGCAGTCGCAGGTCCCCCGTGATCTCGGGGTGGAAGGACGTCGCGACGACGTCGCGCTCGCGCACCGCGACGATCCTACCGGCGGCCTCCCCCGACGGGACGCGCGCCAGCACCTGCGTGCCGGGACCGACCTCCTCGACCCACGGCGCCCGGATGAACACCGCGTGCACCGGCCGGTCGACGCTGTCCGGGACGCCCTCGACGACGAGGTCGGTCTCGAACGAGTCGACCTGGCGCCCGAAGGCGTTGCGTCGCACCGTGATGTCGAGCCCGCCGATGGTCCGCTGGCCCTCGATCCCGCCCGCGATGCGGTCGGCCAGGAGGATCATGCCCGCGCACGAGCCGTAGGCCGGCAGGCCCGAGCGCACCGCCTCCTGGAGCGGCTCGAAGAGCTCGAACGCGCGCAGCAGCTTGTCCATCGTCGTCGACTCGCCGCCCGGGACGACGATCCCGTCGACGGCCGCGAGCTCGCGCGCGCGGCGCACGGGGACGGCGCGCGCGCCTGACTCCTCGAGCGCGGCGACGTGCTCGCGCACGTCACCCTGGAGCGCGAGCACGCCGACGGTCACAGGTGTGGTCACGGCGGGCGAGTCTACGGGGCGAGCCGCCGTGGGCCGGTGCTCGTCAGATCCGGTCAGTGCCCGTCAGGAAGCCTTCGCACGACCCCGTCCCAGCCGTCGAGGAGGTCGCGGACGACCCCGACCAGACCCGCCGGGAACACCTCCTCGCGCACGTCCGCGAGGTCGTCGAGGGTCCACCAGCGGACCTCGTCCATGAACGCGCGCTCGACGTCGGTCCACCCCGCGTGGTGCACGGCGGCCGGGCGCTCGACCCGCGCGAGGAAGAACTCCTCGTCCTGGCGCACGGTCCGGCGCCAGAAGTCGAAGACGGCGCGACGCCGCAGGACCGGCCCGACGAGCGACGCGGGGTCGACCACGAGGCCTGTCTCCTCGAGCAGCTCACGGGCCGCGGCCTCGCGTGCGGACTCGCCGGCGTCGATCCCGCCCCCGACGGTGAACCACCACGTCCGCTCGGGGCGGTCGACGTCGTGCCCGCGGGCCAGCAGCACCCGGTCGGCCTCGTCGAGCAGGATGACCCGCGCTCCTCGCCGGAACGGCACGCCGTCGTCACCGACGACCCAGTCGGGACCCAGCTCCCACGGAGCCCGGTCCCCCGCGGCCGCCCCGTCGGCGGCCGACGTCACCAGCCGCGCTCGGCGAGCCGGTGCGGCTCGGGGACCTCCTCGACGTTGATCCCGACCATCGCCTCGCCGAGGCCGCGCGAGACCTTGGCGATGACGTCGGGGTCGTCGTAGAACGTCGTCGCCTTGACGATGGCCGCGGCGCGCTCGGCGGGGTTCCCCGACTTGAAGATGCCCGAGCCGACGAACACGCCCTCGGCGCCGAGCTGCATCATCATCGCCGCGTCGGCGGGCGTCGCGATGCCGCCCGCGGTGAACAGGACCACGGGGAGCTTGCCGGTCGCGGCGACCTCCTTGACGAGCTCGTACGGCGCCTGCAGCTCCTTCGCCGCGACGTAGAGCTCGTCCTCGGGGAGCGACGTCAGCCGGCGGAGGTCCTGACGGATGCGCCGCATGTGCGTCGTCGCGTTCGAGACGTCGCCCGTGCCCGCCTCACCCTTGGAGCGGATCATCGCGGCGCCCTCGGTGATCCGGCGCAGCGCCTCACCGAGGTTGGTCGCGCCGCACACGAAGGGGACGGTGAAGCGCCACTTGTCGATGTGGTGCTCGTAGTCGGCCGGCGTGAGCACCTCGGACTCGTCGACGTAGTCGACCCCGAGCGACTGGAGCACCTGGGCCTCGACGAAGTGGCCGATGCGCGCCTTCGCCATGACGGGGATCGAGACCGCCGAGATGATGCCGTCGACCAGGTCCGGGTCGCTCATGCGCGCGACGCCGCCCTGCGCGCGGATGTCGGCCGGCACGCGCTCGAGGGCCATCACGGCGACGGCGCCGGCGTCCTCGGCGATGCGCGCCTGCTCGGGCGTGACGACGTCCATGATCACGCCGCCCTTGAGCATCTCGGCCATGCCGCGCTTGACCTTGGCGGTCCCGATGACGTTCTGGGTGTTCTCGGTGCTCACGTCAGTCCTTGTCTCGGCGGGTGGTCGCGGTGGGGCGGTGACACCCGGTTCGCGTCGAGGGGGCCGCGCGGAGTCGTCGCGCAGCGGCATCCCCATCGTAGTCCTCGGGCGGTGGCGCGACGGACGGGCTAGCGCAGGCCGACGAGCTCGCGGCGCAGCCGTGACAGCTCGACCAGCAGCGCCGCCTCGTCCTGCCGGGCCACCCACAGCCGGTCACGGCCGGTCGCGGCACGCTGCCGCTGGTGCGCGAGGCGGGACGCGGCCGTCTGGAAGGCCCGCATCGCCCGCCGGCCCGACGGCCCGCCGCTGCGCGCGGCCCAGCGCCGCGCGGTGCGCCGCAGCCGCAGGGACGCCAGCATCTGGACCTCGTGCGGCGCGAACCACCCCGCCGCGGCGTACTCGGCGAGGCGCGTGCGGACGACGACCGCCTCCCGGTGCCGCAGCCACACGACCAGCGCGACCGTGCCGAGGAACAGCGGGACCTGCACGACGACGTAGAGCACGAGGAAGCCCATGCCGTCGCCGAGGCTCGCGCTGCCGTTCCAGAGCCCGTGCAGCAGCATCGCGACGACGAGGCCGAGCGGGAAGGCGCCCACCCACGCCGCACGCCCGCGGCGCACCGAGAGGCCGAGGGCGAGGCCGACGGCCGCGGTGAACAGCACGTGGGCGAACGGCGACATCACGGCGCGCAGCACGAACACGACCGCCACGCCGCCGTCGTCGCCGAGGACGGCCGCCTCACCGACCGCCTGCCCGAAGTAGAGGACGTTCTCGACGAACGCGAAGCCCGCCGCGACCGTCGCCGCGTAGACCACGCCGTCGACCGGCCCGTCGACGTAGCGCCGCCACACGAGGAACAGGACGAGGACGCCGATCCCCTTGATGCCCTCCTCCACGACGGGCGCGACGAAGGTCGCGGTCCAGGCCCCGGCCCGCAGCTCGTCCACCCCGGCAGCGAGCAGCACCGTCTGCGCGGTCGTGTTCGCGACGAGCGCGACGAGGACCGACACCGAAGCACCCCAGCCGAACGCCACGCCGAGCGCCTGCCAGGGCTCCGGCTCCCACCGGTCGACCCACAGCACCGCGGCGAGCACACCGACGAGCGGGACGAGCGCGAGCGCGACCGCGGCCGGGAACGCGGGCGGTCCGACGAGCATGCCGACCAACCCGACGGCCCCGAGCCCGAAGACACCGAGCAGGACGACGACGACGACCGCCCCCGCGCCCGGGCGCACGCGGGGCGGGACGAGCGGCGCAAGCACCGACGACGGCACGGGTGTCGTCGGTCCTCCGGGCAGGCTCATGCGGCGTGCCCCGGACGCGGGAGGCCGTCGGGCCAGCCGTCGTCGATCTCGACCGTGCGCGGCATCGGTGCGTGCCCGTGCAGGCGGAGGAGACGCACCAGCGCGGTGCGCCGCATGCGCTGCGTCTGGGCGACCGCCTCGTTGTGGAACCGGCGCGCGAGCTCGACCCGGTACCAGGCCGCGGCGAGCGCCTCGAGCAGCTCCGCACCCAGCGGCTCCTCCGAGATCGCCACGACCTCGGAGGGGTCGTCCAGGGCCGTCCGGAGCGTGCGGGACAGCTCGCTCTCCGCGGACTCGCGCTCCGCCGCGCCGGCGGGTGCGCGGGACGCCTCGCCGGGCGCCGGCGCGTCCGCGTCGGGACCGACGCGCCGGGCCTCCGCTGCGAGGTCGGGCACCAGGGCGATCAGGTCCGAGGCCCCGTGCCCGCCGACGGCCAGGGCCGACCACGCGGCGTCGGCGACGAGCACCGAGCTCACCGGGTCGAGCACGCCGGTCGCGGCGATCTCCGCCGCCACGGACGCCCGCCGCACGAGCTGGTTCTCGAGCGCCGAGCGCGACGCCCCGACCTTCCGGTGCAGCCGGTCCAGCCGCGTCGCCGCGACCCAGACCGACCACACGAGCACGAGCACGACGACGAGCGCGACGAACGCGACCTCCGACCACGTCACGACGCACCCCGCAGGCCGGTCCACAGCGAGCGGACGGAGCGCGGGTCCTCGGCGACGGCGCCGTCGGCCGCGGCGAGCACCATCTCGTACACCGTGAGCACCTGCTGGGTCACGGTCGACCAGTCGTACCGACGCACGACGCGCGACGCGTTCTCGGTGACCTCGCGGCGCAGCGCGGCGTCGCCGAGCACGCGCACGAGCGTCGCGGCGAGGTCGGCCGGGTCACCCCTGCGGAAGAGGACACCGGCTCGCCCCTCGTCGAGCACGCGGCGGAACGCACCGAGGTCGCTCGCGACGACCGCCGCGCCGGCGCTCATCGCCTCGACGAGCACGATGCCGAAGCTCTCGCCGCCGGTCTGCGGCGCGACGTAGGCGTCGACCGAGCCGAGCAGCGACGCCTTCTCCTCGTCTGAGATCCCGCCCAGGAACTCGACCGAGCGGGCGTGCTCGCCGAGCGTCTCGCGCGCCTCGGCCTCGCCCGCCTCGCCGCGGCCCGCGACGAGGAACCGCGCGCCCGGGAACGTCTCGAGCACCTGCGGGATCGCCGCCGTCAGGACCGGCAGGCCCTTGCGCGGCTCGTCGAGCCTGCCCAGGAACGCGATCGTGGGCGCGTCGGGCGTGCCCGTCCACCGGGCGTCCGGCCGCGCACGCACGAACTCGTCGACGTACACCCCGTTCGGGATGACGACGGCGTCGCCGCCCATGTGCTCGACCAGCGTGCGGCGAGCGTCCTCGGAGACGGCGATGCGCGCCGAGATCTTCTCGAGGCTCGACCGCACCACGGGGTACGCCATCTGGAGCGCCCGCGAGCGGATCAGCGCGGTGTGGAAGGTGGCGACGACGGGGCCCTGCGCGATCCACAGCGCGAGCATCCCGAGGCTCGGCGTCACCGGCTCGTGCAGGTGCAGGACGTCGAACTGCCCGTTCGTGACCCAGCGTCGCACGCGCGCCGCGCTCAGCGGCCCGAAGGTCATGCGCGCGACCGCCCCGTTGTAGCGGACGGGGACGGCCCGGCCCGCGGGCGTCATGTTGTCCGGCACGGGCGTGTCGTCGTCCGCGGGCGCGAGGACCGAGACGGTGTGGCCCTGGCCCTCGAGCGCGCGCGCGAGGTCCCGCACGTGGAACTGCACCCCGCCGGGCACGTCGAAGGAGTAGGGGCACACGAGGCCGATGCGCAGCGGCCGGTCGCTCATGGCGCCACCTCGTCCGTGACGCCGCCGGGGTGGCCACCCGAGGCGCCGGTGCCCTGCTCGCGACCACCACGGGCCGCGGTGTCGTCGGCGGCCACCACCGCGGCGTACCGCTCGGGGTCGAGGTCGGCGACGAAGACGCGCTGCAGCATGTGCCAGTGGGTCGGGTCACGGGAGATCTCGGCGCCGAGGACGTCCACCCAGCCCTGTGTCAGCGCCGCGACGCGCTCCGCGCGGGGCGTCCCGGGGTCCACCTCGACGGGCAGGAACCGGATGACGATCCCCCAGCGCGCCCGGGCCGCGCGCCGACGCGCTCCCCGCAGCCGCTCGTGCTGGATCGACGTCGCCATGAGCGGCGCGCCCGTCGTGACGGCGAGCGCGGCAGGACCCGCGGCGACGCGCGCACGCTCGCCGAGCAGGTCGACCTCGACGCCGGAGGCCGTGAGGTCCCGGTCGGCGAGGAGGGGGACGACGACCCCGCCCGCCCGGACGGTCCGGACCAGCTCCCGGAACACCTCGCCGCCGCGGTCGAGCGGGAGGATGCGCAGGCCGATGCCCTCGCGCAGCGCCAGGAACTCGTCGAAGACCTCGGCCGGCTCGAGGCGCTCCGCGACGGTGGTCACGGGCCCGAGCGCCCGCGTCGCCCACGCACCCGCGAGGTCCCAGTTCCCCTGGTGCGCGAGCGCGAGCACGACCGACCCGCCCTCGGCGAGCACGGCACGGACGGCGTCGTCGCCCTCGACCCGCACGCGGGCCTCGACCCGCTCCCACGCGAGTCCGGGGAGCGTGAACGCCTCGGCGTAGTACCGCATGTACGTGCGCATGCCCTGCCGCGCGAGGCGTCGCAGCTCGCGCGGTGACGCCTCGGGCCGGGCGCGGTGCAGGTTCTGCTCGAGGCGCCGCACACCGCTCCCTCGCAGCAGCGTCGCGGCCTCGGCCCCGACGGCGAGCGCCGCCCGGACCACCGGCTCCGGCAGGCGACCCGCGAGGCGCCACGCGGACACGAAGAGGCGCGAGCCGTCGACCGTCATGCCGCACCGCCGTCCGGGGTCGCCGCCAGCGCCTGCCGGCGCACGACCGCCATGCGCTGCACGACCGTCACGAGGGACGCCAGGGCGAGGAGCCCCAGGACCACCGTGAGCAGGACCGCGGGCGCACCGAGCCCGACGACGAAGGTGGAGAGCAGCACGGCGAGCAGGCGGTCGGCGCGCTCGGCGATCCCGACGTCGGCGCGCATGCCGAGCCCCTCGGCGCGGGCCCGCGCGTACGGGACGATCGAGCCCAGGACCAGCGCGGCCAGGGCGAGCGCGGCACCGACCTGGTCGTCCCCGCGGCTCGCGAGGTAGACCACGAGCCCCGCGAAGATCGCGCCGTCGCCGAACCGGTCGAGGGTCGAGTCGAGGAACGCACCCCAGGGACTCACGCGCCCGGACCGGCGGGCCATCGTGCCGTCGAGCAGGTCGGTGAGCGCGAACACCGTGATGACCAGGGGCCCGGCCACGAGGTGGCCGAGCGGGAGCAGCACCAGCGCCGCGACGACGACGCCGACCGTGCCGGCGACCGTGACGGCGTCCGGGTGGACCCCCGAGCGCAGGAGCGCGTCGGCCACGGGGTCGACGACGCGAGCCACGACGGAGCGGAGCCTTCTCATCACCTGCCGGTCAGCCCTTCCGGTCCGTGGGCGTCGATGGGCCAGGCGTCGGCGAGGCGGCGGCGCGTGTCGGCCAGGAGCTCGGGCATGGCCTTGGTGCGGCCGACGATCGGCAGGAAGTTGCTGTCGCCCGCCCACCGGGGCACGACGTGCTGGTGGAGGTGCGCGGCGATGCCGGCCCCTGCGACCGCACCCTGGTTCATGCCCAGGTTGAAGCCCTGCGGCCCCATGACGGCGCGGAGCACCTGCATCGTCGTCCGGGTGAGGTCCGCGACCTCGACCGTCTCGGCGTGCGTGAGCTCGGTGTAGTCCGCGACGTGCCGGAAGGGCACGACCATCGCGTGGCCGGAGTTGTACGGGTAGAGGTTGAGCACCACGAAGGCGTACGTCCCGCGCGCGACGACGAGCGCCTCGGCGTCGTCGGACGATGCGCCGGCGCGGCAGAACGGGCACGCGCCCGACCCGTCGTCGGCCGGCTTGTCCTGGCCCCCGATGTACGCCATGCGGTGCGGCGTCCAGAGCCTCCCGAACCCGTCGGGGACGCCCGCGAGGTCGCCGGCCGGCACGGTCGTCGGGACGCCGGCCGCGCCGGTGACGTCGGCGGTCGGGTCCTCGGGCACGGTCACACCTGGGCCCGCGTCCGGACCGCCTCCACGATCCGGCGGACGGCCTCGTCCACGGGCACGCCGTTGTCCTGCCGCCCGTCGCGATACCGGAACGACACGGCGTCCGCCGCGACGTCCTCCCCCCCGGCGATGAGCACGAACGGGACCTTCTGCGTGCTCGCGGTGCGGATCTTCTTGCCGAACCGGTCGTCGGACAGGTCGACCTCGGCCCGCACGCCCTCGGCGCGCAGACGGTCGACCACCGCGAGCAGGTGGTCGTTGAACGGTTCGGCGACGGGCACCGCGAGGACCTGCACCGGTGCGAGCCACGCGGGGAAGGCCCCCGCGTAGTGCTCGGTCAGCACGGCGAAGAACCGCTCGATCGAGCCGAACAGCGCGCGGTGGATCATGACGGGACGCTGCCGCGAGCCGTCGGGCGCGGTGTACTCGAGGTCGAACAGCTCGGGCAGGTTGAAGTCGAGCTGGATCGTCGACATCTGCCACGTCCGCCCGATCGCGTCCTTGGCCTGGACCGAGATCTTGGGCCCGTAGAACGCGGCACCCCCCGGGTCGGGCACGAGGTCCAGCCCGGACGCCGTGGCGACCTCCTCGAGCGTGCGGGTCGCCTCCTCCCACACCTCGTCGGCACCGACCGACTTCTCGGGGTTCCGGGTGGACAGCTCGAGGTAGAAGTCGGTCAGGCCGTAGTCCTTCAGCAGCTCGAGGACGAAGGTCAGCAGGCTCGCGAGCTCGTCGCGCATCTGCTCGCGGGTGCAGTAGATGTGCGCGTCGTCCTGCGTGAAGCCGCGCGCCCGGGTCATGCCGTGCACGACGCCGGACTTCTCGTACCGGTACACGGTCCCGAACTCGAACAGGCGCAGCGGCAGCTCACGGTACGAGCGACCGCGGGACCGGTACACGAGGTTGTGCATCGGGCAGTTCATCGGCTTGAGGTAGTAGTCCTGCCCCGCCCTGCGGACCGTCCCGTCGGCGTCACGCTCCTCGTCGAGGTGCATCGGGGGGTACATGCCCTCCGCGTACCACGACAGGTGCTGCGAGATCTCGTACAGGCGCGCCTTGGTGATGTGCGGGGTGTTGACGAACGAGTACCCGGCCTCGACGTGCCGCCGACGCGAGTAGTCCTCCATCTCCATGCGCACGATCCCGCCGCGGGGGTGGAAGACGGCGAGCCCGGAGCCGATCTCCTCGGGGAACGAGAACAGGTCGAGCTCGTTGCCGAGCCGACGGTGGTCGCGCCGCTCCGCCTCCGCGAGCCGCTCGAGGTGCGCCTTGAGCTCGTCCTTGCTCGGCCACGCGGTGCCGTACACACGCTGCAGCTGCGGGTTCTTCTCGCTGCCGCGCCAGTAGGCGGCGGCCGAGCGCATGAGCTGGAAGCCGTTGCCGATGAGCCTGGTGCTGGGCAGGTGCGGCCCGCGGCACAGGTCCTGCCAGACGACCTGCTCCGACTCGCGGCCGGCGCCGCGCACGTTCTGGTAGATCGAGAGCCCTCCGAGGCCCACCTCGACCGAGGCGCCCTCCGCGGCCTCGTCGGCCGTTCCCTTGAGCCCGATGAGCTCGAGCTTGTACGGCTCGTCGGCGAGCTCGCGCCGCGCTTCCTCCTCGGTGACCTCCCAGCGACGGAAGGTCTGGCCCTCGCGCACGATGCGCTGCATGACCTTCTCGACCGCCTTGAGGTCCTCGGGCGTGAACGGCGTCTCGACGTCGAAGTCGTAGTAGAAGCCGTCGGTGATCGGCGGGCCGATCCCGAGCCGGGCCGAGGGGTTGATCTCCTGGACCGCCTGCGCGAGCACGTGCGCGGCGGAATGACGCAGCACCGCGAGGCCGTCGGGCGAGTCGATCGTGACGGGTTCGACGACGGCGCCGTCCGGCAGCGTCGCGGTCAGGTCCCGCAGCTCTCCGTCGACCCGGACGACGACGACGTCGCGGCGGTCCGCGAACAGGTCGCCACCGGTCGTCCCCTCCGGGACGGTCCGCTCGACGCCCTCGGCTGACAGGGTGATCTCTGGCACGGACTCTCCTCGGTTGGACGGGCCCGACGATGCTACCGGCGCGTCGGCCGCCGACCGCCGCCCTCGACCCCCACGGGGTGGCGCCACGGACGATCGTCCCGGATGGCGGGCGGAGCGGGTGAAGAATCGACTCCCCGCGCGTTGCGCCGGACGGGTGATCCCGTCACCACGGATCGTGGCGACCGCGGGCGAACGGCTAGCGTCTGCACGTCGATGAGCAGCGCGGACGTCCTCGCGCTGAGGGGCCGGGACGGGCCCCGTGCGGGTGACCCCCGCACGGGGGATCCCCTGGTCAAGATCGGGTGGGCGATACTGGGTTCGAACCAGTGACCTCCTCGGTGTGAACGAGGCGCTCTACCACTGAGCCAATCGCCCTCGCACCGCGGTCAGCCCGAGGCGCGACGACGATGCTAGCGAATGAGAGCCAGATTTCCGAACCTGGCGCAGGAGTCGGTCGAGGGGGGACGATGAGGCTGGTCACCGGACGGAGCCGAGATGCGGAGAGGGGTGACGATGTCCGAGCGAGCGAGCACAGCCTCTGAGGTCGTGCCCATGCACCTGGTCCTGCCGGACGCGAGCGTCCTGCCCATCAGCGCCGAGCTTTCCTTCGACGCGGCGGACCCGTACACGGTCCGCATCGTCTTCACGGGGACCCACTCCACGTCGACCTGGCTCATCGGTCGCGAGCTCCTCGCGCACGGGCTGCTCGCCGACACGGGCTCCCCTGCCGGCACGGGCGACGTGCGCATCTGGCGCGACGAGGACCCGTCCTACCTGCTCGCCGGACCGGCGGAGCCGTTCGTCCGGTTCGTCGACGCGACGGTCGCGCTGGTGCCCTTCGGTCAGGAGAGCGACCAGATGGAGGACGAGATCTCCCGCCTGATCGTCACGCTCCTCGACGCCTGAGACGCACGACGACGCCCCTCCGCCCCGACGGGCGGAGGGGCGTTCTCGTACCCGACCTCGCGCTCGCCGTCGTCGGACGGCGCGTCGCTCACGGGTCGACGTCGGCCGCGGCCCGCACCGCGTACAGCGCGGCGACGCGCGCCGTGAGCGGGCCCACCTCGACGGGCTCGCCGTCGAGCGCGACGACCGGCACGAACGTCCTGACCGAGCCCGACAGCGCCAGCGTCGCCCCGCCACGGACGACATCGTCGAGCACCGACCACGCGAGCTCGCCGGGCGCCGCCTCACGCACCGGGAGCCCCTCGGCGGCCGACCACTCGAGCACGAGCTCGCGCGTGATGCCCGCGAGGCAGCCGCTCGACAGGGGCGGCGTGAGGAGCTCGCCGCCGCGCTCGACGAACACGTTGCTGCCGGTGCCCTCGCACAGCTCGCCGACGGTGTTCGCCAGGAGCGCCTCGTCGGCTCCCGCCGCCGTCGCGCGCGCGAGCGCGACGACGTTCTCGGCGTACGACGTGGTCTTGAGCCCCGCGACGGCGGACCGCTCGTTGCGCGTCCACGGGACGCGGACCACCCGTGCCGGGTGCGGTGGTCCGGCCGGTCCCGCGGCGACGACCACCGTCTGCCGTGACGACGTGCGGGCGGACCCGAGCGGACCGGGTCCGGCGGTCACAGTGATGCGCAGCCGTCCGGGGTCCGGGGTCGCGGCGAGCACCTCCGCGACCCCGCGGCGCACGAGGTCCTCGTCCGGGTCGCCGAGCCCGAGGCCCCGCGCCGAGCGGCGCAGCCGCGCGAGGTGACGCGTCAGGGCGAACGGCTGCCCCGCCTCGAACCCGCACGTCTCGAAGACCCCGTCGCCCACCGTGAGGCCGTGGTCGACCGCGTCGAGGGCCGGGGCGCCCGCGGGCACCAGCCGGCCGTCGACCCAGACCACGACCCCGTCGGCCTCCGCACCGCTCACGTCGTGCTCCTCTCCTCGGACCTGGTCCTCACCGTGCCACTGCCGTCACCGCCGTCGCCTGCGTCGCCCGCAGGACGCCCGTCCGCGGTCGCGAGCCCCACGAGCCGTCGCGCCTTGAGCTCGGTCTCGGCCCACTCGGCGTCGGGGTCGCTCCCCCACGTGATCCCCGCGCCGGTCCCGAAGTGGAGCACCCCGCCCCGCTCGGGCGTCCACCAGAACGTGCGGATCCCGACCGCGAGCCGCGCGCGGCCCGCATCGGCGTCGAGCCACCCGACGGCGCCGCAGTAGGGCCCGCGGGGAACGGGCTCGAGCTCGCGGATCAGGCGCAGCGCCGAGCTCTTGGGCGCGCCCGACACCGACGCGGGCGGATACGTCGCCCCCAGGAGCGCCGACCAGCCCGTGCCCGGGAGCAGGCGCCCGCGGACCGTGGTCACGAGGTGCACTAGTCCCGGGTGCCGCTCCAGACCGAGCAGGTCGGTCACCTCGACCGTCCCCGGCCGGCAGACCTGCTGCAGGTCGTTGCGCACCATGTCGGCGATCATGACGTTCTCGGCCCGGTCCTTGTCGAGCAGCCCCTCCGGCGTGGCCGCGGTGCCCTTGATCGGCCCGGAGGACACCCACCCGTCCCGGACGTCGAGGAAGAGCTCGGGCGAGGCGCTCACGACCCAGACCGGCTCCGAGCCGCAGCCCGCCGGGACGTGGACGAACCCCTCGTACGGCGCCGGGTTCGCGCTCCGCAGACGCCGGGCGAGCGCTGCGGCGTCGGGCTCGGGGCCGCCCCGGGCCTGGTCCGCCTGCGCGAGCGGCGCCTCGAGCACCCGGCAGAGGTTCACCTGGTAGACGTCGCCCTCGTGGACCGCGCGCCGGACCGCCTCGACCCCGCGGCGGTAGGCGACCGCGTCCAGGCTCGTGCGCCACGCCGACGCGTCCGGCCCGTGCCACGCGTCGCCGGTGCCGTCGCCGGTGCCGGCGTCGTCGGCGTCGTCGTCCCGCTCCGGTCCCGCGTCGCCCGCTCGCCGGACGTCGGCGAAGCGCCAGGCGCGGACGGGTCCGTCGAACTCCCCGACCACGGCCCAGAAGCCCTCGGTCACCCGGTCGCCGTCGCGCTCGAGGTCGACGCAGTCGACGACGTCGCGGGCGACCAGGTCGCCGAACCGGGCCCGACCCGCACCCGTCACCCGCTCGGGGCGTGGGTCTGCGGTCCGGGGCACGCGGTCACGCTAGCGCCCGACGACGGCGCAGCCGCGTGCTCGACGAACGTCGTCCGGCTGCACGGGGACTGCGCCGGCGCAGGGCCACGGCACAGTCGGACGACGCGCGGGAGGGCCGTGCCCGGCCGCGCCCCGAGGGCCGTCGGCACCCTCGATTTGGACGATCGCGCCAGGGGTGCGTTAGAGTCTGGGACGCCGCACAGAGCCGGGGAAGATCCGGACGGTGCAGCGCGGACGTGGCTCAGTTGGTAGAGCATCACCTTGCCAAGGTGAGGGTCGCGGGTTCGAATCCCGTCGTCCGCTCGGAGGCGACATACCCGTGCCGGGGTGACCTGGGCGAGGCATGAGAGCCTGCGGTGGAGTGGCCGAGTGGCTAGGCAGCGGCCTGCAAAGCCGTCTACACGGGTTCGAATCCCGTCTCCACCTCGCACACACCACGGGCGATTGGCGCAGCGGTAGCGCGCTTCCCTGACACGGAAGAGGTCACTG
Organism: Cellulomonas carbonis; assembly: GCF_014636275.1. GTDB lineage: Bacteria > Actinomycetota > Actinomycetes > Actinomycetales > Cellulomonadaceae > Actinotalea > Actinotalea carbonis. Next base: position 330,559 of record NZ_BMEB01000001.1, on the reverse strand, counting down.
GTTCGATCCCAGTATCGCCCACCAGAACGAGGCCGCCCCGGACGACCGGGGCGGCCTTCGTCGTCCTCGGCACGTGGTCACGCCCCGGCCGGTGCGTCACCCGTCGCCGTCACCACCGCCGTGCCCAGCCGGGTCGGGCCGGGACCGTGCGACGTCGGCGACCTCCTCCTCGGGCCTCGGCGGCACGGTCTCGTCCGCCTCGAGCACGGGGACGTCGTCGTGCACGTCGTGCCCACCGGTGGCCGTCGGGCCGTCCGGGTCGACCCGGCTCTCGTCGCTCTCGATCATGTCGTCCTCCCCTGTCGGTGACCACCGTCCCACGCCGCGCGTCGCACGTCTCGCGGTCAGCCGCGGTCGCGGGACGGGCGGCGGCACGGACGCCGTCCTACCGTCGAGGCGTCCACCTCGCACCCCGCCGGGAGCCAGCATGAGCCCGTACCCCGAGATCCGCTCCGTCGTCCTCGACGCGACCGACCCGCGTCGTCTCGCGGAGTTCTACCGCGAGATGTTCGGCCTGCGGTACCGGGCAGGCGACGAGCCGCCCTCCGACGGGGCGCCCGACGACGCGGACTGGCTCGTGCTGCGGGGCGCAGGCGTCGCCCTCGCCTTCCAGCGCGTCGACGATCTGCCCGAGCCGACGTGGCCCGACCCGGGCGTGCCGCAGCAGCTCCACCTCGACACGACCGTGCCCGACCTCGACGAGCTCGAGCGGCAGCACACGCGCGCCCTCGCGCTCGGCGCGCGCCTCCTGCTCGACCGCACGGACGACCCCGACGAGCCGCTCCACGTCTACGCCGACCCCGCGGGGCACCCGTTCTGCGTGTTCGTCGCCTGAGCGCGTCGCACGAGCGGGCGGTGAGCACGTGGTGGGACGTGACGGACGTGGTGAGCACGGCACGAGCACGGCACGAGCACGGCATGGGCACGGTGTGAGCGGCGACGTCGGACGGGTCGAGCGGCTCGCCGCGGCGGTGCGCGCGCAGGAGGGTCGGTGCGTGTGGTGCGGACGCGCGTTCGGCGCGCTCGTCCCCGCCACGACCGACCACCTCGTGCCGCGCACGAAGGGCGGCCCGTCCTGGCCCGAGAACGAGGTCGCCGCCTGCCGGCGGTGCAACGCCGAACGCGGCCACACGTCGCCGGCCGACTGGGCGGACGAGTGCGCACGCCGCGGTTGGCCCGTCGACCTCGAGCTCGTCCGGACCGCGCTCGAGCGCCTCGAGGAGGCGGTCGAGCGCCGTGGCGGCGCACGTCGGGCGCGGCCCTACCTGCGTGGGCAGCTGCGGCGCGTGCGCTGACCGGGCGAGCGGGGCGGTCGGGCACGGACGGCGAGGCCGCCCGGCGACGTGCCGCGCCGGTCTCCGCGGGCCGCGGTCCGGCCGTTGCCAGACCGGGGTGGCTGACGGACACTCGGAGGACACAGCCGTCCCAGGCGAGGTGAGCCCCGTGCGCCAGGTCCCCGACGTCCTCCCCGTCCTCTCCCCCGGCCGGCACCGCCGGCCGAAGGACGGTGCGTGCTTCATGGAGTGGGCGAGCCTCCTGGCGGGCGAGCGGTGGAGCGACCGACCGGCCTGCACCCACCGCCTCCTCGCCCACCTCGCCCGGCTCGTCAACGACACGGTCGACGACGACGCGCGGGCCGGCCTGGTGCGCCTCGTGCCGGACGTCGTCGGCCTGGTCGGCGACGACCCGCGCTGGGACTACGAGATCGCGTCGCTCGCCGCGGCGCGGGCGCTCCCGGTGGCGTCCCGCGAGGAGGCGCGCGTGCTCGCGGTGGGCCTCATGACGAGCGAGCGGCTCATCGCGGTCCACGAGGGCCGCCCCGCCGACGACCTGCGGCCCCGCGCCCGCGCGGCGCTCGACGAGGTCCCCGGCGAGGCCGGGTGGGCACGGCGCTTCACCGCGGGCCTCGTGAGCGTGCGGTCGCGCAACCACCCCGGCGAGCTCGTCGTCGAGCACGCGGTCGAGGCGCTCGCGGCCGCTCCCGACGGCGCCGCGCGGCTCGTGCGGCTCCTCACGGAGGAGGTCGCGCTGTGCCGGTCGCTCCGTGGCGGACGGACGACGCACGACGTGCCGTCGTCGTCGGTCACCACACCGCCCGCGGGTCCGACGGCCCCGTCGTCACCGGGCGCGCGCCTGTCCGCCCAGCGGTCCTGAACCCTGCCGACAGCGATGCGGTGCACCCGGGGGCCGACCGCGGCGTCCTCAGTGGTGCGCCGGAATGCAGCAGGCCGACGCGTCCGTGGTGACGCCGGCAGCCTGGCCTGCGGCACCCGTGCCGGGAGCAGCGGTCCCCGGCTCACCGGCGGCGCTGCCCGCGTCGTCGTCGGCGTCGCGCGACCGCTCGATGCGCACGGGAGCCAGCTCGTCGGGCAGCGACGCCACCCCGGGCCCACCTGAACCGAGCCAGCGCGCGAGGGCCTCGCTGCGCTCCGGGCCGGCGAGCTGCTCGAACCAGACCGGTCGGCCGCCGCACCGACGGCCGTGCGGGCTCGGCCGCACGACGACGACGTCCCCGCGCTCGCACTCGTCGAGGCACTCGACCAGCGCGAGCCGCGCGAGCCCGGCCTCCTCGATGGCGCGCAGCCGGGCCATCTGGCCGCCCGGTGCGTCGCCGTCCCCGAGGGTCTCCCCGGAGCACAGGCTGCACGCGGTCAGCGCCGGCGTGGTCGCGGCGGGAACCGGATCGGTCGTGGACACCGCAGGACGGTACCCGACGCGGCAGGGAGGCCCTCCCGGTCGGCCCGGTCCCTGTCGACCCCGCCTGCCCCGGCTTCGCAGGGTTCGCACCGCTCGGCGCTGCGCGTCGGACGACCGCCCGCGACGTCCGCCCGACGACACGGTGTTGCGGCCGTGGCCCCGGTGGGCGACAGTTGCCGCGAACCGCCGACCGAGGAGGACCTGTGGACGCCCGTGAGCCCGCGTGGGACGAGCCCGCCGTCGACCGACCAGCGGCGTCGGGGGTCCTGCTCGCGGTGCTGTGCATCGCCCTCATGATCGGCGGCTTCGTCGCGCTGATGGTCGGCTTCGACGTCGAGTCGGGGCTCCTGTACGCCGCCGGGATCGTCCTGTGGGGTCTCGCCTTCCTCATCCCGATGTCGCGCCGGTCCTGACCCCAGGGCCGACCGACCCGAGGCATCCGGGCGACCGGGCCCTCGCCGTGCGCCGGTACCCACGCCGGGATACAACCTCCGGGTGACCCGAGCCGGTACCCGCCCCACCCCCGCCGCCGCAGTCGGCGTGCCGCCCACCCTCGACGAGGCCGTCGCGCGCGTCCTCGGCGAAGGCGGCCGACTCCGCGAGGCGCAGCGCGACGCGCTGTCCGGCCTGCGTGCCCACGACACGCTCCTCGTCGCCCGGACGGGTGCGGGGAAGACGGCCGTGTACGCCATCGCGACCATGATGTCGGGACGCCCGACGGTCGTGGTCTCGCCGCTGCTCGCGCTCCAGCGGGACCAGGTCACCTCCCTCGCCGAGGCGGGCCTCCGTGCGGAGGCGGTGAGCTCGGCCGTCCCGGCGCGCGCGCGGCGCGCCGCCCTCGAGGACGCTGCCCGCGGCCAGGTCGAGGTCCTGCTGCTCGCTCCCGAGCAGCTCGCGCGCGACGACGTCGTCGAGGCGCTCGCGGGTGCCGGCGTCGGGCTCCTCGTGGTCGACGAGGCGCACTGCGTCACGGAGTGGGGACACGACTTCCGGCCGGACTACCTCCACCTCGCGGGCGCGGCCGAGCGCATGGGCTCGCCCCGCGTCCTCGCCCTGACCGCGACGGCATCCCCCCACGTGCGGCAGGAGGTCGTCGAGCGGCTGGGGATGCGCTCACCGCGTGTCCTCGTCCACGACACCGACCGGCCCAACATCTGGCTCGGCGCACGCACGACGGCCGGGGCACCCGAACGTGACGCGGCCGTCGTCGAGTCCGCCGTCGCGACGTCGGGTGCGGGCATCGTGTACGCACGGACGAGGGCGCACGTGGAGGAGCTGGCGGCGCTGCTCGCGGACGCCGGCCGCCCCGCCCTCGGGTACCACGGCGGGATGAGCGGCCGTGAACGGAGCCGCGTCGAGGAGGCCTTCCTCACGGGCGAGGCCGAGCTGGTCGTCGCCACGAGCGCGTTCGGGATGGGCGTCGACCGCGCCGACGTCCGGTTCGTCGTGCACGCCGGCCCGCCGCCGTCCCTCGACGCGTACTACCAGGAGGTCGGACGCGCGGGACGTGACGGCGAGGACGCTCTCGCGGTGCTCGTCCACCACCCCGACGACGTCGGTCCCAACCACTACCTCCGCGCCGGTGGCGCACCGAGGCGGGCGACCCTCCAGGCGGTCCTCGGAGCCGTCGAGCAGGGGCCCGGTACGCGTGCCGACGTGGCGGGGCGCTCGGGCCTCGGCGCACGCACGGTCGCGCGAGCCCTCGCGGCGCTCGCGGCCGTCGGCGGCGTCGAGGAGCGCGCCGGGACGTGGCGGAGGCTCGGGGGCGGCTCGGTGGCCGAGGTGGTCCGTGCCGTCCGGGAGCGCGCCGACGACGCAGCCGCGCTCGACCGATCGCGCGTCGAGCTGGTCCGCACCTACGCGGAGACGACCGACTGCCGGCGTCGCGTGCTGCTCGAGCTGCTGGGCGAGGACCACCCCCAGGCATGCGGCCGCTGCGACAGCTGCGACGCCGGGACGAGCGTCGACGTGACGGACGCACCGTTCCGCCCCGGGCAGGCCGTCGAGCACGTCGAGTGGGGCTCCGGGACGGTGTCCGTCGTCGAGCAGGGGCGGGTGACGGTGCTGTTCGAGTCCCGGGGCTACGTCACGCTTGACGCGGACCTCGTGGTGGACAGCGGCGTGCTCGCCGCGGCCGACGGCTGACGCGCCCGCGGGTCACGCCGGCCCTACCGTGGGCCCAGGGGACCCCCGCCCCGTCCGACCGAGCCATGGGAGTGCCGATGCTCACGACCGAGGTGGCCGACCGGGTGTTCCGGCTCGAGCACGCGTACGTGAACTGCTACGTCGTGGTCGACGGCGAGGACGTCCTGCTCGTCGACGCGGGACTGCCCGCGACCTGGCCCCTCATGGGCTGGGCGCTGCGCGAGCTCGGCCGCCGGCCGGAGGACGTCGTCGGCCTCGTCCTCACGCACGCGCACTTCGACCACACCGGGTTCGCGGCACGTCTTCAGGAGCGGCTCGACGTCCCGGTCTGGGCCCACGAGGACGACCACTACATCGCCGCGCACCCGTACCGGTACGCGCACGAGAACATGCGCGGCCAGTACCCGTTCCGGCACCCCTCGGCCCTGCGCATCCTGGGGGCCATGGCCCGCGCGGGGGCGCTGCGCGTGCGCGGGGTGCACGGCCTGCGTGCGCTCGTCCCGGGTGAGGTCCTCGCGGCGCCGGGAGCACCCGTGGTCGTGTTCTCGCCCGGGCACACCGCGGGCCACTGCGCTCTGCACCTGCCCGACCGCGACGTCCTGATCAGCGGGGACGCGCTCGTCACGCTCGACCCGTACACGGGCGTCGAGGGCCCGCAGATCATCGCGGGTGCCGCGACCGCCGACAGCGCCCAGGCTCTCGCGTCGCTCGACGCCCTGGCGGCGACCGGCGCGACGACTGTCCTGCCCGGGCACGGCGAGCCGTGGCTGGGTGGTGTCGTCCAGGCGGTCACCGAGGCGCGCGCCGTCGGCGCGCACTGAGTCCCGGACCGGGCGAGCACCCCGGGGCCGACGCGGCGAGGGCCGGACCACCGCGTGGTCCGGCCCTCGCCGCTGCTCGGCGGGTGCGTCAGTCGCGGCGGAAGGCGTCCTTGACCTTCTCGCCGGCCTGCTTGAGGCTCGCCTCCGTCTGGTCGGCGTGGCCCTCGGCCTGCAGGTCACGGTCGCCCGTCGCCTCGCCGATGCCCTCCTTGGCCTTGCCGCCCCACTCCTCGGCGGTGTTCCGCACCTTGTCGTCCGTACCCATGTCGGCCTCCTCGTGGTCGGTTCCCTCGACGCTACGACGGACGGCGCCGACGCGCAGGTCGAGGCGGATCGTGGAGGTCGTGCCACGGGCCTCACGGCCGGTCGCACCGTTCGGTGCTCATGCGGTGAGCGCCAGCAGCGCGTCGCCCTCCGCCAGGTGCCCGGCGTGCGCGAGCGCCCGCGCGAGGCCCGGGAGAGTCGTGATCAGGTGCCCCGCGCCCACGACGACGGGCTCGGCCGCGCCCTCGGGCCAGAGCTCGGCCCAGTAGCACTCGAGCTCGGCGTCGTAGCCCCACCGCGAACCCGCGGACCACCCGGCCCGCGTGACCTCGCGGTCGAACGCCGTGCGCGGGACCGGCCCCCGGGGCGGCGCCACCGCCGCCGACGCCACCGCCTCCGACGCCACCGCGGCGCGGGACCCCTCGACGCGCGCGAGGGTGGAGTCACGCGCCCCGGGTGCCGTGACACCGGACGCGCTGAACGTGGACGGGCCGGACATGACGCCATCCTCCGACCGACCACCGACACGACCCGCGGGGCCCAGCCCACCCCCGACCACGAGCGCGACGACGCACAGCACCGCGACGCCCATCGCGACGGCGAACGGCGCCCGGCTGCGCGGGACGGTGACCGCGACCACGCCCGCTCCCGCAGCCAGCAGGGTGGCCGCGACCGCCGCCGCCGCGCCAGCGGGGGTCGGCGGACCGGGCGGGGCGAGCGTCGCGACGACGACGGCGACCGCGAGCACGAGCGGTGCCAGCACGCTCGTCGTCCGTCGCCCCAGGCGGTGGGGCAGCCCACGGACCCCTGTCGCGGCGTCGTCCTCCAGGTCGGGGAGCACGTTCGCCAGGTGCGCCCCGACGCCCAGGAGCGCACCCACGGCCACGAGCCACGCCCGTGCCGTGGCGCCGGTGACCGCGAGGACCAGGAAGACGGGGAGCAGTCCGAACGAGACGGCGTACGGCAACCACGAGGACGCCGTGCTCTTGAGCCGCGCGTTGTAGGCCCACGCCGAGGCGACGGCGACGAGGTGGACGGCGCCTGCCGCGACCCCGCACAGGAGCGACAGCGCCCCGCAGAGCACGAGTGCGGCGACCGCGGCCCGGCGTAGGTCGCGTGCGCCCACGAGACCACGCACCACGGGCTTGTCCCGGCGTCCGACCGCCGCGTCGCGTGCGGCGTCCAGCCAGTCGTTGGACCAGCCGATCGAGAGCTGACCGGCGAGGACCGCGGCTGCGGCGAGCCACGCGCGCGCCCCCCCACCGACGGCGACCGCGAGGGCCGCGGAGAGCACGGTGACCACGACGGTCGGTCCGGGGTGCGACGCACCCGCGAGCGCACCGGCGACGGCCCACCGCGACGGCGGGGTCCCGCGCGCGGGACCCGCGCGGCCCGGCGCTGCACCTCCGACGGCTCCCACGCGGCGAACCTACCGATCGCGCCGCGAACCGGACACCGTGGCACGATGCGGCAATGTCACGTGTCGTGTCGGTCGCGCGCGCCCTGCCGGGCCCCGCGCTCCCCCAGGCCGAGATCACGGCGACGATCGCGCCGCTCGTCGCGCCCGACCCGCGCTCCCGCGCTCTGCTGGAGAAGGTGCACGCGAGCAGCGGCGTCACGACGCGGCACCTCGCCCTCCCGCTCGACCGCTACCCCGCGCTGACCGACTTCGGTGCGGCCAACGACCGCTTCCGCGAGATCGGGACCGACCTCGCGGTGCGTGCGGTCCGCGACGCGCTCGACCTGGCCGGGCTCGCGCCGGCCGACGTCGACCACCTGCTCCTGACGTCGGTCACGGGGGTCACCGCGCCGTCGGTCGACGCGCTCGTCGCGGCGCGGGTCGGCCTGCGCCCCGACGTCCGCCGCACGCCGTCCTTCGGGCTCGGCTGCGCCGGCGGTGCGGCGGGCCTCGCGCGCGTCCACGACTACCTCGTCGGTCACCCCGCCGACGTCGCGCTCCTCGTGTGCGTCGAGCTGTGCTCGCTCACGCTCCAGCACGGGGACTCGTCGGCCGCCAACCTCGTCGCGAGCGGCCTGTTCGGCGACGGGGCGGCGGCCGCCGTCATGGTCGGCGTGGACCACCCGGCCGCGACCGGCCCGCACGTCGTCGGCGCCGCGAGCCGTCTCTACCCGGGGACCGAGGACGTCCTCGGGTGGGAGGTGGGCGCGAGCGGCTTCCGGATCGTGCTCTCCGCGGGGCTGCCCGACCTGGTCGAGACCCACGTCGCCGCCGACGTCGAGGGCCTCCTCGCAGCGCACGACCTCAAGGTCGAGGACGTCGAGGCGTGGGTCGTGCACGCCGGCGGGCCGCGCATCCTCGACGCCGTCCAGGGCGCGCTGCGGCTCCCCGCGACCGCTCTCGACCGCAGCCGTACGTCCCTCGCGGAGGTCGGCAACCTGTCGTCGGCGTCCGTCCTCGACGTCCTCGCGCGCGTCCTGGCGCAGCCGCCCGGCCCCGGCTCACCCGGGCTCGTCCTCGCGTTCGGTCCGGGCGTCAGCTCCGAGGCCGTCCTCCTGCGCTGGCCGGACGAGGGCTGACGCCGTGCTGTGGCTCCTCGTCGTCGTCCTGGTCGCGACCGCCGTCGAACGCGTGCTCGAGCTGGTCGTCTCCGCGCGCAACGCCCGCTGGTCGTTCGCGCGCGGCGGGGTCGAGAGCGGTCGCGGCCACTTCCCGGCCATGGTCGCTCTGCACACCGCCCTGCTCGTCGCGCCGCTCGTCGAGGTGACCGCCGCCGACCGCCCGTTCCTGCCGTGGCTCGGCTGGACCGCCGTCGTGCTCGTCGTCGTGAGCCAGGCGCTGCGGTGGTGGTGCATCACGACGCTGGGGCCCCGGTGGAACACCCGCGTGATCGTGGTGCCCGGTCTCCCGCTCGTGAGCCGGGGCCCGTACCGGCTGCTGCGCCACCCGAACTACGTGGCCGTCGTGCTCGAGGGCGTCGCTCTCCCGCTGGTGCACAGCGCCTGGGTCACCGCGGTCGCGTTCACGGTGCTCAACGCGGTGCTGCTGCTCCGTTTCCGCATCCCGGCCGAGGAGCGAGCGCTCGAGGCCGCCCGTCGCACGGCCGCCGACGCGTGAGGGCGCCGCGGCGAGGGCGCGTGCGACCCGACGGCGCCGCGGCCGTGACGGACGGGTGAGGGACGGGTGAGGGACGGGTGACGGACACCGACGTCCTCGTCGTCGGCGGCGGGCCGGTCGGGCTCGGCGCCGCGGTCGAGGCGCGTCGCGCCGGCCTGGAGGTCGTCGTGGTCGAGCCGCGCGCCGGCACGATCGACAAGGCGTGCGGCGAGGGGCTCATGCCCGGCGCGCTGCGGCTCCTCCAGGGGTGGGACGTCGACCCGCCGGGCCGGCCGATCGCGGGGATCCGGTACTGCTCCGGCGAGACGGCGGTCTCCCACCGGTTCGTCGGACCGGCGGGTCGGGGCGTGCGCCGGACCGCGCTGCACGAGGCCCTGCGGCGGCGCGCGGCGGAGCTGGGGGTCGTGACGGTGACCGGACGCGTCGACGACGTCGAGGTGCTCACGTCCCGCGGGACGGTCCGCGCAGCCGGGGTCGAGGCGCGCTGGCTCCTCGCGTGCGACGGGCTGCACTCGACCGTGCGCCGTCGGCTCGGGCTCGACGTCGACCCCGACCGCCCGGCTGCGGCCGACGCGCGCAGGGGCACGGACGACCGGCGCCGGTACGGCCTGCGGCACCACGTCGGCGTCGCACCGTGGACCGACCTCGTCGAGGTCCACTGGACGCCGACGGCCGAGGTCTACGTGACGCCGGTCGCCGACGACGTCGTCGGCATCGCCGTCCTCGGGCCGCGCGGCACGGACCTCGACGCCGCCGTCGCGGCGTCGCCGGCCCTGGCACGCCGGGTCGCGGACGCCCCGGTGGTCAGCACGACCCGAGGGGCAGGACCGTTGCGGCAGCGGTCGCACCGCCGCGCCGCCGGGCCCGTGCGGCTCGTCGGGGACGCCTCGGGGTACGTCGACGCGCTGACGGGTGAGGGTCTGCGAGTCGGCTGGGCGCAGGCGCGCGCGGCGGTCGCGACCCTCGACGACCCCGAGGCCTACGAGCGCGCGTGGCGGGCGGCGACGCGCGACTACCGGGTCCTGACCGCCGGTCTGGTGCGCTGGGCGACCTCGCCGGCGCGTCCGCTCGTCGTGCCCGTCGCGCGGCGTGCGCCCCGCGTCTTCGCGGGCGTGGTCGAGCGCCTCGCACGCTGACCGCGTGCCGGGCCACGTGACGGGCGGGCCGTCACCACTCGGCGGACTGCCCCCCGAGGAGCGACGGCCGCGCGCGCCCACGTGCGCGCAGCGGGGGGCTCGCCGTCCCCGACCCGGCGACCATCCCCTCGACGACCTCGGCGAGCGCCTGCTGGGCGGTCACACGCGGCCGCCAGCCGAGCTCGGTGCGCACGCGCGTGGTGTCCAGGAGCGGGATGCCCGCCGCGAGGTCGATCCAGCCGGGGCTCAGGTGCAGCGCGCGCGCACGCCACGCCGCTCCGACCGCCGACCGGACGAGCGGCACCGGGACGTCGACCGCCCGACCACCGGTGAGCACCTCGGCCACGTCGTCGCGCCGCAGGACGTCGTCCGCGGCCACGTTGAAGGCGCCCGTGGCCCGTGCGACGACGACGGCGCGGTAGACCGCCGCGAGGTCGTCCGCGTGCACCGCCTGCACCCGGAACCCGGCAGGCCACGGCAGGACGGGCAGCACGCCGACGAGCCACGCCGGGGCACCCGGCCCCAGGAAGTACCGCTCGATCGAGGACCCCGCGTCGCGCTGGAAGACGAGCGCGGGTCGGACCCGCGCCACCGCGACGCGCTCCTCGACCTCGTCGAGGAGCCGCTCGAGGGCGACCTTGTCGACGCTGTAGGAGCTCGACCGGACACCCTCGGTCGCCCACGACTCGTCGCGCACGTCGTCGTCGGCGACGGGGCTGTAGGCGCCGACCGACGACGCGACCACGAGGTGCGGGACGCCGGCCGCGACCACCGCCTCGGCGACGCGTCGGCTGCCGTCGACGTTCGTCGCGCGGAGCCGGGCCCGGTCGTGGCTGGGCTGCATCTGCCACGCGAGGTGGACCACGGCGTCGAGGCCGTGGAAGGCCTCGGCGAGCGGCGCCACGACCGCGTCGTCGGGCGCGTCGGCCCCGATGTCGCACGCGAGCCACCGCGGGAGACCGGACGCGCCCGCGTAGGGCGCCGGCGGACGGCCCGCGGGGACCCGGCGCGCGACGGCGACCTCGACCGTGACCTCCCGGTCGTGCTCGAGGTGCCGCAGCAGGCCGGTCCCCGCGTTACCGCTCGCGCCGACGACGGCGATGCGCACGGCGGCGGGTCTCAGTCGCCGGCGTCCTCGCGCGGGTTGAGCATGTCCGGGTCCGCGTCGGGGTCACCGGCGGACGGGCCGCCCGAGGCCTGGGAGCCGGTCCGCGGCTCGAGGTTCTCCGGGTCGGAGTCGGGGTCCTTGGCGGGGTCGTAGGGCTCGGTGGACGGTGTCTGCTCGCTCATGGGCCCACCGTGGCACCGCGCCGCACCGGCCGCATCCGCTCGCGCGGCCGACCCGGGGAGCCGCCTGCCGTCCATACCCCCCGGTGTATCCGACCTAGGTCCCTGTCGGGGTCGCCGGCACGGTCCTAGCGTCGACACCAGGACGGCTTCCCCGCCCCCGCCGACCCGCTCGGCGACCCACGTCCCAGGAGCGCACGATGCGCAGACTCGTGGTCCTCGGTGCCGGCACGGCAGGCACGATGGTGGTCAACCGGCTCCGTCCCCGGCTCGAGGAGACCGAGTGGTCGATCACGGTCGTCGAGCGGTCGACCGTCCACCGGTACCAGCCCGGGTACCTCTTCCTGCCGTTCGGTGCGATGCGCCCCGAGGACGTCAGCCGCCCCGTGGCACGCACCCTGCGGCGCGGCGTGGAGCTCCTGACCGCCGAGGTCGACCGCGTCGACGTGGACGCGCGCGAGGTGCTGCTCGCCGACGGACGGTCCCTGCCCTACGACTACCTCGTCGTCGCCACCGGCACGTCACCGCGCCCCGAGGAGACGCCCGGCCTGCCCGAGGCGCTCGGCGGCGACGTGCACGAGTTCTACACCTACGGCGGCGCGCTCCGGCTCGCCGCGCGGCTCGCCGACTGGACGGGGGGCAGGTTCGTCGTCCACGTCGCGGAGATGCCCGTCAAGTGCCCCGTCGCCCCGCTCGAGCTCACGTTCCTGGCCGAGGCGTACTTCCGTCGCCAGGGCATCCGCGACCGCGTCGACCTCACCTACGTGACGCCGCTGTCCGGCGCCTTCACGCAGCCCGTCGCGTCCGCCCGGCTCGGCGACATGCTCGTCACGCGCGGGATCGCCGTCGAGCCCGACTTCGTCGTCGAGTCCGTCGACGGCGACGCGCACGTGCTGCGGTCCTACGACGGCCGGGAGATCCCCTACGACCTCCTCGTGACGGTGCCCGTGAACATGGGCGCCGACCTGGTCTCGCGGTCCGGCCTCGGGGACGAGCTCAACTTCGTGCCCGTCGACCGGCACACGCTGCTGTCGCGCGCGTCCGACCGGGTCTTCGCCATCGGCGACGCGGCCGACGTGCCCACGTCCAAGGCCGGTTCCGTCGCGCACTTCGAGGTCGACGCCTTCGTCGAGAACTTCCTCGAGCACGTCGAGGGGCGCCCCATGACGCATGCGTTCGACGGGCACGCCAACTGCTTCGTCGAGTCCGGCGACGGGCGCGCCCTCCTGCTCGACTTCGGCTACGACGTCGAGCCCCTCCCGGGGACGTACCCCCTGCCCGTCGTCGGCCCCCTGAGCCTGCTGCGCGAGACGCGGGTCAACCACCTGGGCAAGCTCGCGTTCCGCCACCTGTACTGGAACGTCCTCCTGCCGGGCCGCCGCATGCCGGTGCCCGCTCGCCTGTCCATGGCGGGCAAGGACGTCCGCGCCGCCGCTGATCCCGCGCCCGCGGGTGCCACCTGGAAGGAGTGACCGATGCCCGTGACCACGATCGGTGGACGCGAGGTCCACGTCGACGCCGAGGGCTTCCTGACCGACCCCGCCGAGTGGGACGAGGACCTCGCGACGGCGCTCGCCTCGGCGATCGGCCTCGAGCTCACCGAGCGGCACCGCGAGGTGCTCCGCTTCCTGCGCGCGGACTTCGCGACGCAGGGCGAGACCGCGACGACCCGCCGCGTCCAGGCGGTCGGGGGCTTCCCGACGCGTCTGCAGTTCGAGCTCTTCCCCACCAAGCCCGCGAAGAAGATGGCGTACGTCGCCGGGCTCCCCAAGCCACGCGGCTGCGTCTGACGCCCCGCGACGAGGAAGGACGCACGATGAGCACACCCCTGGTCCCCCGATTCGACGACGACGCGGCGACCGGCCGCCGGCTCGCGATCATCTGCTCCAAGGGCAACCTGGACATGGCCTACCCGGGCCTCGTCCTGGCGAACGCGGCCCTCGGCGAGGGGGTCGAGACCCACCTCTTCTTCACGTTCTGGGGCTTCGACATGATCACGAAGCGCCGCATGGGCGACCTCAAGTTCACGCCCGTCGGCAACACCGCGACGCACATGCCGATGGGCCTCACGCCGCTGCCCGGGATGACGGCGCTCGCCACGCGGCAGATGCGGCGGACGCTCGCGGAGCTGGACATCCCGACCGTGCCGGAGTTCCTCGAGCAGGTCGTCGCCGCGGGCGGGCACCTGTGGGCCTGCCGGCTCAGCGCGGACATGAACCGTCTGGGCGCCGAGGACCTGCACGAGTCCGTCGAGGGCATCATCTCGGCGAGCGACTTCATCGAGATGACGGAGGGCGCCCAGCTGCTCTTCATCTGAGCGAGCCGCCTCGCCGCGTGAGGATCCCCACAAACCGGACACACGGTCAAGCGGGAAGCCCTGCGCCCTGGCACTCTTGGCCCATGCAGATCTGGCCCGGTAGGCCCTACCCCCTCGGCGCGACCTTCGACGGCGCCGGCACCAACTTCGCCCTGTTCTCGGAGGTGGCCGAGCGCGTCGAGCTCTGCCTGATCGCGGCCGACGGCTCCGAGGAGCGCGTCGAGATGCCCGAGGTCGACGCGTTCGTCTGGCACTGCTACCTCCCCTCGGTGCAGCCCGGTCAGCGCTACGGGTTCCGGGTCCACGGCCCCTACGACCCCGCCAACGGGCACCGGTGCAACCCGGCCAAGCTGCTCCTGGACCCGTACGCGAAGGCGATCGACGGCCAGGTGGACGGCCACCAGTCGCTCTTCTCGTACGACTTCGGGGACCCGGAGTCGTTCAACGACGAGGACTCGCTCGGGCACACCATGACGTCGGTCGTCATCAACCCCTACTTCGACTGGGGCCACGACCGCCCGCCGATGCACGAGTACCACGAGAGCGTCATCTACGAGGCCCACGTCAAGGGCATGACGATGCAGCACCCCGGCGTCCCGGAGGAGCTCCGCGGCACCTACGCCGGGATGGCGCACCCCGCGATGGTCGAGCACCTGTCGTCGCTCGGCATCACCGCCGTGGAGCTCATGCCGGTCCACCAGTTCGTCAACGACACGACCCTCCAGGAGAAGGGCCTGTCGAACTACTGGGGCTACAACACGATCGGCTTCTTCGCCCCGCACAACGGCTACGCGTCCTCCCCGACCGCCGGCGCGCAGGTCCAGGAGTTCAAGCAGATGGTCAAGGCGCTGCACGAGGCGGACATCGAGGTCATCCTCGACGTCGTCTACAACCACACGGCCGAGGGCAACCACCTCGGTCCGACGCTGTCGTTCCGGGGCATCGACAACGCCGCGTACTACCGGCTGGTCGACGAGGACCCGCGGCACTACTACGACACGACGGGCACGGGCAACTCGCTGCTGATGCGCCACCCGCACGTCCTGCAGCTGCTCATGGACTCGCTGCGGTACTGGGTCAACGAGATGCACGTCGACGGCTTCCGGTTCGACCTCGCCTCGACGCTCGCCCGGCAGTTCCACGAGGTCGACCGCCTGTCGGCGTTCTTCGACCTCGTCCAGCAGGACCCGGTCGTGAGCCAGGTCAAGCTCATCGCCGAGCCCTGGGACGTCGGTGAGGGCGGCTACCAGGTCGGCGGGTTCCCCCCGCTGTGGAGCGAGTGGAACGGCAAGTACCGCGACACCGTCCGGGACTACTGGCGGGGCGAGCCCGCGACGCTCGCCGAGTTCGCGAGCCGCCTGTCCGGCTCGTCGGACCTCTACGAGCACACCGGCCGCAAGCCGATCGCCTCGATCAACTTCGTCACGGCCCACGACGGCTTCACGCTGCGCGACCTCGTCTCCTACAACGAGAAGCACAACGAGGCGAACCAGGAGGGCAACGCCGACGGCGAGGGCCACAACCGGTCCTGGAACTGCGGCGTCGAGGGCCCGACGGACGACGCCGGCGTGACCGCGCTGCGGTGGCGGCAGATGCGCAACTTCCTCACGACGCTGCTCACGTCGCAGGGTGTGCCGATGCTCGCGCACGGCGACGAGCTCGGGCGCACCCAGGGCGGCAACAACAACGGCTACTGCCAGGACAACGAGATCACGTGGATGGACTGGGACCTCGACGAGGCCCAGACCGAGCACCTCGCGTTCACCCGCAAGCTCGTCCACCTGCGCCGCGACCACCCCGTGCTGCGCCGTCGCCGGTTCTTCGCGGGCAGCGCCGACCACGGCGGCGAGTCGGACCTGCGGGACATCGCCTGGATCAGCACGTCGGGATCGCCCATGTCCGACTCGGACTGGCACCAGGGCTTCGCCAAGGCCGTCATGGTGTTCCTCAACGGCGAGGCGATCGCGGAGCCGGACGTGCGCGGCGAGGCCGTCGTCGACGACAGCTTCCTCATGCTCTACAACGCCGCACCCGAGGGCGTGGAGTTCACGCTGCCCCCGGCGAAGTTCGGAGCCGTCTGGAGCTGCGTGCTCGACACCGACCACAACCTCGCCGACGGGGCGAAGGTCAAGGCGGGCGAGTCGCTCGTCGTGAGCGGCCGGTCGGTCCTGGTCCTCACGCGGCCCGTCGCCGGGTCGGCCGAGTGAGCGGCGACCGCGCCGAGGTCCGGCAGGGCCCGAGCCGCCGACGCCCACCGGCCGGCCGGCCCGTGCCGGTGTCGACCTACCGCCTCCAGCTCAACGCCGACCTCACGTTCGACGACGCCGCGGCGCTCGCGCCGTACGTCGCCAGCCTCGGTGCGACGCACCTGTACCTGTCCCCCGTCCTGACGGCCGCGCCCGGGTCCACGCACGGCTACGACGTCGTCGACCACGACGAGGTGTCCCCCGCCATGGGCGGTCGGGAGGGGCTCGACCGCCTCGCCGCCGCAGCGCGCGAGCACAGCCTGGGCCTGGTGCTCGACGTCGTCCCCAACCACATGGCCGTCCCGACGCCGGTGTGGCACAACCGGGCGCTGTGGTCGGTGCTCGCGCACGGACCCGAGTCGCCGTACGCCGCGTGGTTCGACGTCGACTGGACCGCAGGCGAGGGTGCGCTGCTCATGCCGGTCCTGGGCAGTCGGCTGGGCACGGTGCTCGCGTCCGACGAGCTGCGCCTCGACGAGGTCGTCGTCCCCGGCGACCGCGCGGGCGAGCCGCAGACCGTCCTGCGCTACTACGACCACGTGTTCCCTGTGCGCCCCGGCACCGAGAGCCTCCCACTCGCCGAGCTCGTCGATCGGCAGCACTACCGGCTCGCCTACTGGCGCGTCGCGAACGAGGAGCTCAACTACCGCCGCTTCTTCGACGTCGGGACGCTCGCCGCCGTCCGCGTCGAGGACCCCGACGTCTTCGACGCGACGCACCGCCTCGTGACCGGCCTCGTGCACGACGGCACGGTCGACGGCCTGCGCATCGACCACCCGGACGGCCTCGCGGACCCCCAGGGGTACCTCGCGCGGCTCGCCGAGGCGACGGACGACGCGTGGGTCGTCGTCGAGAAGATCCTCGCGCCGAACGAGGAGCTGCCCGAGGACTGGGCCACCGCGGGCACCACGGGCTACGACGCGATGTGGCGCATCGAAGCCGCGTTCGTCGACGCCGGCGGCGGCGGTGAGCTCGGCGCCGTCATGCACCGCCTGACCGGCGACACGGCCGACGCGCTGCCCGCGATCATCGACGAGGCGAAGCGCGAGATCGTCAACGGCCCGCTCTACGCCGAGGTCGACCGGCTCGCGGGCCTCGCGGCGGACATCTGCCGCGACGACGTCCGCCTGCGCGACCACACGCGTCGCTCGCTGCACGACTGCCTCGTCGAGCTGCTCGTCGCGGCCGACCGCTACCGGTACTACGTCGTGCCCGGCGAGCCCGTGCACCCCGACGCGGCGTCCGCGTTCGCCGACTGCGTCGCGCGCGCCCGCAGCCGCCTCGAGGGTGACCGCCTCGAGACGCTCGACCTGCTCGCCGAGATGCTCCTCGGCCACGAGATCGGCTCGGCCGGCCGGACCCGTGAGGCGCGTCGCGACGAGCTCGTCGTGCGGTTCCAGCAGGTGTGCGGCGCCGTCATGGCCAAGGGTGTCGAGGACACGGCCTTCTACCGCTGGACGCACCTGCTCGGCCTCGCCGAGGTCGGCGGCGCACCCGAGCGATTCGCGATCAGCCCGGAGGAGCTGCACGCCTTCGCCCTGCGCGCTCAGCAGCACGCCCCCGTCGCGATGACCGGCCTGTCGACGCACGACACGAAGCGCAGCGAGGACGTCCGCGCACGTCTGGCCGTGCTCTCCGAGC
Organism: Cellulomonas carbonis; assembly: GCF_014636275.1. Classification (GTDB taxonomy): domain Bacteria; phylum Actinomycetota; class Actinomycetes; order Actinomycetales; family Cellulomonadaceae; genus Actinotalea; species Actinotalea carbonis. The sequence continues at coordinate 312,929 of NZ_BMEB01000001.1, read as the reverse complement.
TGCCCGTGGAGTGGTCGGAGCTGGTCGACGCGCTGCGCGCGGCGACCGCGGACGTGCGTCCGTCGCTGCTGGACGGGCGGACCGAGAACATCCTGTGGCAGACGCTCGCGGGCACGTGGGGCGACGACGGCCCGATCGCCGAGGACCGCCTGGCCGAGTACCTGACGAAGGCCGTGCGCGAGGCGAAGTCGCACACGTCCTGGACCGCACCCGACGAGGCCTACGAGCAGGCCGTGCTCGACCACGCGCGCCACGTCCGCTCGCTGCCCGCGGTCGTCGAGGCGTACGAGGGCTGGCTGCGCCGCGCGGCGCCGGGAGTCCGCGCCACGACGCTCGGCACCAAGCTCGTGCAGCTCACGATGCCGGGCGTCGCCGACGTGTACCAGGGCACCGAGGTGCCGGCCGTCGCGCTCGTCGACCCCGACAACCGGCGTCCCGTGGACCACGCTGCGCTCGCCGAGCAGCTCGACCGCCTCGAGCAGCACGGACCGCGGGGTCTCGCGGACGAGAAGCTGCTCGTGACGTCACGCGCGCTGCGCACCCGGCGCGACCTGCCCGGCGCGTTCGTCGGCGAGCACGCCGGGTACCAGGCGCTGCCCGCGTCGTCCGGTCACGCGTTCGCGTTCGCGCGCACCGACGACGGCGAGCCGCAGGTCGTGACGGTGGCGACTCGCCTCGCGCTCGCCCTGGACCGCCTCGGCGGCTGGGGTGAGCACACGGTCGCGCTGCCCGAGGGTCCGTGGCGCGACGCGCTCAGCGGCCGGACGCACGACGGCGGTCTCGTCCCGCTGGCGCGGCTGCTCGAGGACCTCCCGGTGGCTCTCCTCGTCCGTCCCGGGCACGCTTGAGCACGTGACGACGGCACCCACCACCTGGACCACCCACCCGACCGTCTGGGCGCCCGCCGCCGGACGCGTCGACCTCCACCTGCCCGGCGCGGCGCACGACCGTGACGGCTCGACCACGGCCGTGCACGCGATGGTCCGCCGCGAGGGCGGCTGGTGGGAGGCACCGGTCGACGTCCCGCACGGGACCGACTACGCGTTCGCCGTCGACGGCGGTGACCCGCGGCCGGACCCGCGCAGCCCCTGGCAGCCGCACGGCGTCCACGGGCCGAGCCGTACGTTCGACGTCGGCGCGCACGAGTGGCAGGACGCCACGTGGGCCGGCCGGGACGTGCGGGGTGCCGTCGTCTACGAGCTCCACATCGGGACCTTCACCGCGGCCGGGACGCTCGACGCGGCCGTCGAGCGGCTCGACCACCTCGTCGACCTCGGCGTCGACGTCGTCGAGCTCATGCCCGTCGCCGCGTTCCCCGGCGTGCACGGCTGGGGCTACGACGGCGTCGCCCTGTACGCGGTCCACGAGCCGTACGGCGGACCGGCGGCGCTCCAGCGCTTCGTCGACGCGGCGCACGCGCGAGGCCTCGCCGTGTGCCTCGACGTCGTGCACAACCACCTGGGCCCCTCGGGCAACTACCTGAGCGTGTTCGGCCCCTACTTCACCGACCGCCACCACACGCCGTGGGGGCAGGCCGTCGACCTCGACGGGCCCGACTCGCACGAGGTCCGGGCGTTCGTCGTCGACAACGCGGTCCGCTGGCTGCGCGACTTCCACCTCGACGCGCTGCGCCTCGACGCGGTGCACGCCCTCGTGGACGACTCGCCGCGGCACGTGCTCGCCGAGATGGCCGACGCTGTCGCGGACCTGTCCGCGCAGGTCGGCAGGCCGCTGTCGCTCATCGCCGAGAGCGACCTGAACGACGTGCGGATGGTCACCCCCACCGCCGAGGGCGGTCTCGGGATGACGGCGCAGTGGGCCGACGACGTGCACCACGCCGTCCACGCCACCGTGACGGGTGAGCGCCACGGCTACTACGTCGACTTCGGACCCCTCGACGTGCTCGCGCACGCCCTCACGCGCGTCTTCGTGCACGAGGGCGGCTGGTCGACGTTCCGCGGCCGGGACTGGGGCCGGCCCGTCCCCGAGGGGACCGACGGGCGACGGTTCGTGGTCTTCGCGCAGGACCACGACCAGGTGGGCAACCGGGCGATCGGCGACCGCCCGTCGGCCCGGCTCGACGACGGCGGGCTGGCCGTCTCGGCCGCCCTCGTCCTCCTCGCGCCGTTCACCCCGATGCTCTTCATGGGCGAGGAGTGGGGAGCCCGGACGCCCTGGCAGTTCTTCACCGACCACGCCGAGCCCGAGCTCGTCGAGGCGATCCGCCGCGGGCGCACCGAGGAGTTCGGCGGGCACGGCTGGGACGACGTCTACGGGGGGCCCGTGCAGGTCCCCGACCCTCAGGCCCCCGAGACCGTCGAGGCCAGCCGGCTCGACTGGTCCGAGCCCGAGGCACCCCGGCACGCGCGCCTCCTGCGGTGGTACCGCGACCTCGTCGCGCTGCGGCACGCGGAGCCCGACATCGCCTCGGGCGACCTCGGCGCGACGTCCGTCGAGCACGGCGGCCAGGACGGCTCCTGGCTCGTGCTGCACCGTGGCGGCGTGCACGTGGTCGTCGTGCTCGCCACGTCACCGCTGCGGGTGCGGGCGACCGGGGGCACGCACGAGGTGCTCGCCGCCTGGGACGGCCACGAGGAGCACGACGACGAGCTCGTCGTGCCCGGCCGGTCGGTCCTCGTCGTGCGCGCGCCCGCCCTCGACGTCGTCGGCTGAGCGGCGCGCGGGGCCGGCCCGAGCCGACCGGTCACGCTCTGGCGGCGGCCCCGTCGCGGCGTCAGCGGACGAGGGCCGCGCCGCGCTCGGCGAGCGCCGAGAGCCGGGAGAGGGCGCGGAGGTACTTCTTGCGGTACCCGCCACGCAGCATCTGGTCGCCGAAGAGGCCCTGCGTCCCCGACCCGCCGAGGAGCACGGGCAGGTCGCGGTCGTACAGCCGGTCGACGAGGACGACGAGACGCAGCGCGTCGGCCTGGTCGTCGACGGGCGCGACCGCCGTGAGGCCGACGGCCGCGACGCCGTCGAGGAGCGCGCCGAAGCGGCTGGGGTGCACCGTGCGCAGGTGCGCGACGAGCTCGTCGAAGGTGTCGCACGTCGCGTCGGGCGTCGCGTCGACGACGGCGCGGACCACGTCGTCGGGCACGCCGTCGTGCGCGGTGGTCGCGCCCCGGTGCCGGTAGTCGGGCCCGTCGATGCGCAGGACCTCGAACCGCTCGGCGAGCGCCTGGATCTCGCGGAGGAAGTCGTCGGCGGCGAACCGGCCTTCCCCGAGCTGCTCGGGCAGCGTGTTGGAGGTCGCGGCGAGGGCGACGCCGTGGTCCCCGAGCTCGCGCAGCAGGCGTGACATCAGCACGGTGTCGCCCGGGTCGTCGAGCTCGAACTCGTCGATGCACACGAGTCGGCGGTGGGCGAGGGCGCGGACGGTCGGTGCGAAGCCGAGTGCTCCCACCAGGTGCGTGTACTCGACGAAGGTGCCGTACGCGGCGTGCTCCGCGCCGACGTCGTGCGCGAGCGCGGCGAGGAGGTGCGTCTTGCCCACGCCGAACCCGCCGTCGAGGTAGATCGCGGCCGCGTCCTGCCGCGCGCTCCGCCCGCGCCACCACGGGCGCCGCGCGGGACGCGCGAGCGACGCCGCGACCTCGGTCATGCGGTCGAGCGCGGCCGCCTGGCTCGGGTGGTCCGGGTCGGGCCGGTAGGACGCGAACGACGCGTCGTCGAACTGCCGCGGGGGGACGAGACCGGCGAGCAGCCGCTCGGCGGGGACCTGGGGTCGACGTCCGGTGAGGCTGCGTGCGGCGGTCACGAGGAGCCAGCCTAGGTGGGGTCGCCGTCCGCCGTCGTGCGCGCCGGCCCGCGCCGGGTCTAGCGTCGGCCTCGTGGACGCCTCCCCTGCCCTCGACGTGCTGCTCCCCGCGGACCGTGCCGGCCGCATCGAGCCCGACGACGCGGAGGCGGCGCTGCGCGCCCTGTACGCGTACCCCGACGAGCCGTGGGTCCGCGCGAACATGGTGACGACCCTCGACGGTGCAGCAGCCGGCCCCGACGGGCGCACCGGGTCGATCAACGGCCCCCCCGACCACCGCGTGTTCCAGGTCCTGCGGGCGCTCAGCGACGTCGTGCTCGTCGGGGCGGGGACGGTCCGCGCGGAGGGCTACCGCGCGCCGCGGACACCGCCCGCGCTGCGCGCCGCGCGGGACGAGGCGGGGCAGGGACCGGACCCCGAGCTCGCGGTCGTCACCGGACGCGGTGACCTGCCCGCAGCGCTGCTGGACGACCGGCCGACCCCGTGGGTCTTCACGACCTCGGACGCGCCGTTCCTCGGGCACCTGCGCGCCCACCTGCCCGTCGACCGGCTGCACGTGGCCGACGGCCCGCTCGACGTCGGACGCGTCGTGCGCACGCTCGTGGACGCCGGTCGACGGCGCGTCCTCACCGAGGGTGGTCCGCAGCTCCTCGGTGCGCTCCTCGCCGAGGGGCTCGTCGACGAGCTCTGCCTGACGCAGAGCCCGGTCGTGACCGGTGGCGGTCCCCCGCTCGTCGCGGCGGGCGGCACACCGCGGCTCGCGCACGCCGCGCCCGCCCACCTGCTGCACGCCGACGGCTTCCTCGTGGGGCGGTGGGTGCTCGCTCGCGGCTAGGCTCGTCGGCGTGACCGAGACCATCCTCGTGCTGACCGAGGACTCCCTGACCGGCGCCGACGTCGAGCACATCACGTCGCTGCACGCGGACGTCCGCTACCACGTGCTCGTCCCGGCCGACACCGAGCAGAACATGCTCGTCTCGCTCGTCGACCACCTCAGCATGGGTGAGCTCCGCGAGGCGCTCGACGCCGTGCTGGGCCGCGAGCCCGAGCCCGACGAGGCGCGCAGGACGGCGACGGACCAGCTCGCCGAGAGCCTCGCCGCGTTCCGCGCCGCCGGGGTCGACGTCGACGGCACGGTCGTCGAGGACGACCCGCTGCCCGCGCTCCGCTCGGCGGTCGGGCGCCTCGCGGTGCGCGAGGTCGTCGTCGTGACCCAGCCGCACGCCCTCGAGGACACGTTCCACACGGACTGGGCGTCGCGGGCACGCGAGGAGCTCAGGGTCCCCGTGCTGCACCTGTACAGCGGGACGAGCCGGCTCGGCTGACGCGTCGCCGCGGCGCCGCGCAGGTGGGTCCCGTCAGGCCTCGCGGACCCGGTGCCCGGCCCGCTCGATCGTGCGGCGTGCGAGCACGTCGAGCGAGTCGACGAGCGTCCGGTCGGCGAGCAGGTCGTGGTCGGCGGCGACGACGGACAGCTCGGTGCAGCCGAGCACGACGACCTCGGCCCCTCGCCGGCGCAGTCCCTCCACGACGTCGTGGAAGGTGTCGACGTCGACCGGCCGCCCGGCCTTGACCTGCTCGTAGATGATCCGCATGACGCGGGCCTGGTCGTCGTCGTCGGGCAGCAGGCACGTGAGGCCGTGCCGCTCCGCCTCGCGCTGGTAGACGGCGGCCCGCGCCGTACCCGTCGTGGCGAGGAGGCCCACCGTGCCCAGCCCGGGGACGCGGCGGCGCGTCTCCGCGACGGTCTCCTCCACGATGTTGAGCAGCGGGACCGTCACGGCGCCCGCGACCTCGTCGGTGAAGTGGTGCGCCGTGTTGCACGGCAGGACGAGGAACTGGACCCCGAACCGCTCGAGGCGCCGCGCGTCCTCGGCCATGACCGGGCCCGGGTCCTCGTCCGACTCGCCGACGATGAAGGCCGTCCGGTCCGGGATCGTGGCGTGGTTGAGCACGACGAGGTCGAGGTGGTCCTGGTCCCGGGCGGCGTCGGTCAGGCGCACCACCATGTCGAGGAAGTACGCCGTCGCCTGCGGCCCCACGCCGCCGATGACGCCGACGGGCGGGTCACCCTTCACGAGCCGCTCCCGGCGCCCGCCGGCTCACGGACGTCCCCGGTGGCCCGGCCCAGCGGGTAGTGCGTGCGGTACTTGCGGAACTGGTTGAGCTGCGCGAGCAGGAGGTACGCGACGCGTCGGGGGTCCGTCTCGGCCCGGTACCACAGGGGGTTCGTCGTCCGCCGCGCCCGCATGAGCGCCCGCGTACGGCGGCGCAGGGCCGGGTCGGTCACGTAGCGCAGGAGGAGCGGGCGCGGGAGCACCGTGTAGAGGTGCTCCGTCGTGAGCTCGGCCTCGGCACCGTCCGGCAACGGGTCCAGGCCCTGCAGGTGCTCGCGCACGTACAGCTCGGCGGTGTTGCGACCCGCGGCAGTGATGTAGAAGTTGCTGCGACCGAGGCGCGGGTTGAGCTCGAAGAACACGGTGCGTCCGTCGCGGGGGTCGTGCTTGAGGTCGAAGTTCGCGTAACCGGTCCACCCGATGTGCTCCAGGAGCCGGCGCGCCTGCTCGACGATCCGGGCGTCGCCCTGCGTGATGATCCCCGCGGGGTTCCCGAGCGCACCGGGCGTGTGCTCCTCCAGGAGCACGTGCCCGAAGGACGCGAACCGCATCACGCCGTCGCGGTCGCAGTAGCACGTGAGGATGCGCATGCCGGAGTCGTCGCCCGGGATGAGGTCCTGGATGATGAACGAGTCGCGGTACCCGGACGCCTCGACCCGCGCCATGAGCGCCGCGAGCTCCTCGGGCGTGTCGACGGTGAAGACCTTCTTCTTCCCCGGGAACTCGACGAGGTGGTACGCGGCGGTGTTGCCCGTCTTGGCGATCACGGGGAACCGCAGGTGCGACGTGTCCGGCAGCTCGCCCGAGCCGACGTGGTGCACGACGGTGGTCGGGTGCGCGAGCCCGAGCTCGACGCACAGCCGACCGAAGCTCTCCTTGTCGGTGACGAGGTCGAGGTTCTCGAGGGTCGTGTACGGGATGGCGTAGAGGTCCTCGAGGGCGTCCCGGTTCTCGATGATGGTCCGCACGAGCCAGTCGGCGCTGCCCAGCAGGACGAGCCGCTTGCCGCTGTGCTCGGCGGCGATCGAGCGCAGGCGCCGCACGACCGCGTCGGCGTCGTCCATGTGCGGCTCCACGACGGCCGTCAGGATGCGTGAGTGCCGGACGAGCCCCGTGGACACGGACGGGACGACGACGGAACGCACGCCGTACGCCTCGTGGAAGGTGCGGGCGAGGCTGTACGCGCCGATGTCCCCGCCGAGGATGACCGGCTGCAGGTCCGCGAGGGGAACCTGCGCACCGAGGCTCCGCGCCATGTCAGGCCTCGGTCTCGGTGCGGTCGCCGGACCAGTCGGTGTGGAAGGTGCCGGGGCGGTCGGTGCGGGCGTAGGTGTGGGCGCCGAAGAAGTCCCGCTGGGCCTGGATCAGGTTCGCCGGCAGCCGCTCGGCGCGCACGCCGTCGTAGTACGCCAGGGACGAGGAGAACGCCGGGGTCGGGATCCCGGCGAGCGTGGCGGCGGACACGACCCGCCGCCACGCACCCACGCCCTGGGCGACCGCGTCGGCGAAGTACGGGTCGGCCAGCAGCAGCGGCAGGTCCGCCTCGCGCTCGTACGCCTGCGTGATCCGGTCCAGGAACCGGGCCCGGATGATGCACCCACCCCGCCAGATCCGCGCCATCGCACCCCGGTCGATGCCCCACCCGTACTGCGCCGACGCGGCCGCGATCTGGTCGAAGCCCTGCGAGTACGCCACCACCTTCGACGCGTACAGCGCCCGACGCACGTCCTCCACGAACGCGTCCCGGTCGTCCACCTGCAGCGCGACGGTGTCCGCGGCCAGCACCCCGACCGCCGCTGCCCGCTGCGGCACCGACCCCGACAGGGCGCGCGCGAACGTCGCCTCAGCGATCCCGGTGATCGGGACCCCCAGGTCCAGCGCGTTCTGCACCGTCCACCGCCCGGTGCCCTTCTGCTCGGCCCGGTCCGCCACCACGTCCACGAACGCGCCACCGGTCAGCGGGTCCGTGTGCGCCAGCACGTCCGCGGTGATCTCGATCAGGAACGACTCCAGGTCCCCGGTGTTCCACTGCGCGAACACCTCACCGATCTCCGCGGCGCTCATCCCCAGGCCCTGGCGCAGCAGGTCGTACGCCTCCGCGATCAGCTGCATGTCCGCGTACTCGATGCCGTTGTGGACCATCTTCACGAAGTGCCCGGCACCCTGCGGCCCGACGTACGTGCAGCACGGGACCCCGTCCACCGTCGCCGCGACCTTCTCCAGGATCGGCCCCAGCACCTCGTAGGACTCCCGCGACCCGCCCGGCATGATCGACGGACCCAGCAGCGCCCCCTCCTCACCGCCGGAGACCCCGCACCCCACGAAGTGCAGCCCACGCCCGGCCAGCGCCGCCTCCCGACGCACCGTGTCCGGGAAGTGCGCGTTCCCCGCGTCGATCACGATGTCCCCCGGCTCCAGCAACGGGACCAGCTCGTCGATCACCGCGTCGGTCGCCGCACCCGCCTTGACCATCACCACGACCTTGCGCGGCCGCTCCAACGCCGCCACGAAGTCCGCCATCGACTCCGCACCCACGAACTCACCCTCACCACCGTGCTCAGCCACCAGGCTGCGCATCCGCCCCACCGACCGGTTGTGCACCGCCACCACGAACCCGTTCCGGGCGAAGTTCCTCGCCAGGTTCCGACCCATCACAGCAAGGCCAGTGACACCGATCTGCGCGCGTGCGGACATGCTCGAGTACTCCCGTCGGCCGGAATCAGGTTCACCGCAGCCTAGTTGTCGACGTCCCCGGCACGTCCGGCGCGTCCGGACGTCGGGCGTCGCCGGCGGGCTCCCCGGGCGCCGGGCGTCACCGCCGCACGACGGACGGCTCCCGCGCGCCGCTACCACGGCGGGCGGGTCGCGGACCCTACCCTGCGACTGTGATCACAGCGGATGCGGATGTCCCGGCGGAGTTCGTGCGCGCGCTGCACTCGCTCAGGGACCGCCGCCTGCGTCCCGAGGTGCGGCTGCAGGAGATCCCCGCACCCGCGCGCATCGCCCCGTACGCCGTCGCGCTGACCGGTGAGGTGACGGCCGCGGTGTCCGACGACCTCGAGGACGAGCCGGCCTCGGGTCGTTTCGTGCTGCTCCACGACCCGGCCGGGCAGGAGGCGTGGCAGGGCACCTTCCGCGTCGTCACGCTCGTGCGCGCGACGCTGGACCCCGAGGCCGCCCAGGACCCGCTGCTGTGCGCCGCCGCCTGGAGCTGGGTCGAGGAGGCGCTGGACACGACCGGTGCGCAGCGGCACGCGCTCGGCGGGACGGTGACCCAGGTCCAGTCGCAGTCGTTCGGCGCGATCGCGGAGCGTCCCGACGAGGTCGAGGTCGAGATCCGTGCGTCGTGGTCCCCCGACCCGTCGGACGCCGGTGCGCACCTCGCGGCGTGGGCGACCGTGCTGTGCACCGCGGCGGGACTGCCCCCGCTGCCGGACGGCGTCGCCGCGCTGGGACGCCGGATCTGACCCCTCGTCCGACCTCTCGCGGTGAGGACCGCGGGTGAAGCCTGGGAACGATGTCCCGATTCGCGCTCAAGCCGGCGCCGTGTCATGCCGATGTGACGGTCACGACATCGAAACCGCACAGCCGCACCGGGAGTTCCCGTGACCGTCGAGCACGTCCGCACCGCCCCGCGCGCCACCACCGCGCCCCGGGCCCTCGTGCGTCCGGTCGCCCCCGGGCGGGCGCCGGCCCCCACCGCGCCCCCCTCGCCGCGACCGGCCTCGGGCAGCGGTCCGCTGTGCCTGGTCGTCCCCGAGCTCAACGAGGGTGACGGCACCGCCCTGCTGCGCACGCTGCGCCGCCGCGAGTCGACCCGGGCCGTCCTCCTCACGCGCAAGGCCGGCCGTCGCGAGCTCGTCGTCCTGCTCGGCGGCGGCGTCCGTGGCGCCGTGACCGCCGAGACCCCCGGGGCCGTCCGGATCGTGGGTCGCCCGGCGCCGCCCGTGCGCCGCGGGCCCGAGCTCACGGCACGCGAGCTCGGCGTCCTCCGGCTGGTCGCCGACGGCAAGAGCAACCGCGAGATCGGCGAGGACCTCCAGCTGTCCGCGCTGACCGTGAAGAGCCACCTCGCGCGCATCTCGCGCAAGGTCGGCACCGGGGACCGCGCCGAGATGGTCGCCTTCGCGATCCGCAACGAGCTCCTGACCTGACCCACCGGTACGTGCCCGGCCTGTCGCGGCCGGATCGGCACGGGTGACCCTCTAGCGTGGAGCCCATGCCCCGATCCCGTCCGGTCCCCCCGACGGCGGCCGTCGAGGCGACGGCGGCTGAGGACGCCCCCGCGACCGACGCGTCGACCGAGGTGGAGCTCCCCGAGCCGCCCGCCGTGACACCGCTGACCGAGCCCGCGGACGGCGTCCCGGAGGTGGTCGCGACCCCCGAGGAGCTCGCGCGGGTGGTCGCGCGCTTCGCCGCCGGGACCGGGCCGGTCGCCGTGGACGCCGAGCGCGCGTCCGGGTACCGCTACGGGCAGCGCACCTACCTCGTCCAGCTGCGTCGTGCCGGGGCGGGCACCGCGCTCGTCGACCCGGTGGCGCTGCCCGACCTGTCGTCGCTCTCGGACGCCCTCGCCGGCGTCGAGTGGGTGCTCCACGCCGCGTCGCAGGACCTGCCCGGGCTCGTCGAGCAGCGGATGCGCCCCGACGCGGTGTTCGACACCGAGCTCGCCGCGCGGCTGCTCGGCATGGAGCGCGTCGGTCTGGCTGCCGTGGTCGCCGAGGTGCTGGGACTCGGGCTCGCCAAGGAGCACTCGGCGGTCGACTGGTCGACGCGGCCCCTGCCCGCCGAGTGGTTGCGGTACGCGGCGCTCGACGTCGAGGTGCTCGTCGAGCTGCGCGCCGCGCTGGGCGAACGTCTCGAGGCCGCCGGCAAGTCCGAGTGGGCGCGGCAGGAGTTCGAGGCCGTCCGCCTCGCACCGCCCCCGGCGCCACGCATCGACCCGTGGCGTCGGACGTCGGGCCTGCACACGCTGCGGGACGCGCGCCGCGTCGCCGTCGCGCGCGAGCTGTGGCTCGCGCGCGACGCCGAGGCGCGTCGGCGCGACCTGTCCCCCGGACGTGTGCTCCCGGACAGCGCGATCGTGGCCGCGGCGACGGCCCTCCCGCGCAGCGTCGGCGAGCTCGCCGCGCTGAGGGCGTTCTCAGGGAAGTCGACGCGCCGCAAGGTCGACCAGTGGTTCGCCGCGGTCGAGCGCGCCCTGGCGGCGCCCGACCGGTCGTTGCCCTCCGTCCGTGGTCCGCGCTCGGACGGCCCGCCGCCGCCGCGCGCCTGGGCCGATCGCGACCCGGCCGCGGCCGCGCGGCTCACCGCCGCACGTGCCGTCGTCCAGGAGCTCGCGTCGTCGCACACGCTCCCGGTCGAGAACCTGCTCCAGCCGGACCTCCTCCGCCGCCTCTGCTGGACTCCGCCGTCGCCGCTCACCGAGGACTCCGTCGCGGCGTTCCTGAGCGACGGCGGCGCGCGACCGTGGCAGGTCGGCCTGGTCACCGGACCACTGGTTGGAGCACTAGTTACTCTCGAGTAACCTCAGCGGCACCCGGACACCGTCGTCCCACCTGGAGGCTCGATGCCCACCGCCGCCGCCACGCCCCACGCGCGCCCCGTCGTCTTCGTCGACGGCGTGCGCACACCGTTCGGCCGTGCCCGCCCGGACGGGATCTACGCGCACACGCGCGCCGACGACCTCGCCGTCCGGACGGTGCGCGAGCTCCTCCGCCGGCACCCCGGCCTGCCGCCCGAGCGCATCGACGACGTCGCGATCGCCGCGACCACGCAGCGCGGTGACCAGGGCCTGACGCTCGGCCGGACCGTCGGCGTGCTCGCGGGCCTCCCGCCGACCGTGCCCGGGTTCGCGGTCGACAGGATGTGCGCCGGCGCGATGACCGCCGTGACCGCGACCGCCGCGGCGATCGGCTTCGGCGCTCAGGACGTCGTCCTCGCCGGTGGGGTCGAGCACATGGGTCGGCACCCGATGGGCTTCGACGCCGACCCCAACCCGCGCTTCGTCGCGGAGCGGCTCGTCGACGCGCAGGCGCTCAACATGGGGTGCACGGCGGAGAACCTGCACGACCGCGACCCCCGCCTGACCCGTGAGCGCGCCGACGAGTACGGGGTCCGCAGCCAGCGACGGTACGCCGAGGCGCTCGCCGCGGGCCGCATCACCCCGGACCTCGTCCCGGTCGCGACGCGCGACCCCGAGCGCGGCTGGGGTCTGGCCACGGCTGACGAGCCGCCCCGCCCGGGGACGACCGTCGAGCAGATCCGCGCGCTCCCCACGCCCTTCCGTGCCGGCGGACGCGTGACCGCCGGGACCGCGGCGCCCCTCACGGACGGTGCCGCGATGTGCCTGCTCGCGGGGCAGGACACGGCCGAGGAGCTCGGCCTCGCGCCGAGGCTGCGCATGGTCTCGTTCGCGTACGCGGGCGTCGACCCCGCGGTCATGGGTCTCGGACCCGTTCCCGCGACCGAGAAGGCGCTGCGCCGCGCCGGGCTCGGGATCGAGGACATCGGGCTGTTCGAGATCAACGAGGCCTTCGCCGTCCAGGTGCTCGCCTTCTGCGACGCGTTCGGCCTCGCCGACGACGACCCGCGCGTCAACCCGTACGGCGGTGCGATCGCCGTCGGCCACCCGCTCGCGAGCTCGGGCGTGCGCCTCATGACGCAGCTCGCCCGCCAGTTCGAGGAGCACCCCGAGGTCCGGTACGGGCTGACGACGATGTGCGTCGGGCTCGGGCAGGGCGGCACCGTGATCTGGGAGAACCCCCACCACGCCGACTACGACGGCTTCACCGGCTCGACGACGACGGAGGCGCAGCGATGACCGCGACGACGACCACCTGGTCCGGGACGGCCGCAGCCGAGGACGTCGGGCGGCTCACCGCCGCGACGGCCGACGTCGAGCGCGTCACGCACGCACCCGTGCGCGACGTCGTGCTGCCGGGGGGCGCCGGGACGCTCGCCCTCGTGACCCTCGACAACGGTCTGGACCACACCAAGCCGACGACGCTCGGGCCCAACGGGCTCGCGGAGATCGCGGCAACGCTCCGTGCCCAGCAGGCACGTGCCGCAGCCGGGGAGATCGTCGCCGTCGCCGTGACCGGCAAGCCGTACTACCTCGCGGCCGGGGCCGACCTGAGGATCATGGGTCGACTCACCTCGGTGGACGACGCGCGGACCATCGCGCGCATGGGCCACGACACGTACCGGCTCCTGCGCGACATGGGCGTGCCGACGTTCGCGTTCGTCAACGGTGCGGCCCTCGGCGGCGGCCTGGAGATCGCCCTCGCGTGCTCGTACCGCACCGTCTCGGCCGACGTGTCCGCGCTCGCGCTGCCCGAGACCTACCTCGGCCTCGTCCCCGGCTGGGGCGGCTGCTACCACCTGCCGCGCCTCGTCGGGGTCGAGGCGGCGGTCGACCTGATCCTCACGCGTCCGCTCGCGAACAACCGCCGGACGGACGCCGCGACCGCGGCACGGATCGGGCTCGTGGACGTCGCGCTCCACCCGGCGGACTTCCTCGAGCAGTCGCTCGCCTGGGCGTCGCGCGTGCTCACGGGCGAGGTCGAGGTCGCGCGTCGTCCGCTCGACGACGCTGCGACCTGGGACGCCGTCGTCGGCGCGGCCCGGGCGCAGCTCGACCGCCGCCTGCACGGGTCGCGCCGGGCCCCGTACGCGGCGCTCGAGCTCGTCGCCGCGGCGCGGGAGAGCGACGTCGACACGGCGTTCGCGGCCGAGGACGAGGCGCTGACCGACCTGCTCATGACCGACGAGCTCCGCGCGGGCCTGTACGCGTTCGACCTGGTCACGCGTCGGTCGCGCAAGCCCACCGGTGCACCCGACCGGTCGCTCGCGCGCCCGGTCCGCAGCGTCGGCATCGTCGGTGCGGGGCTCATGGCCCGGCAGCTCGCGGTGCTCGTCGCACGACGTCTGCGCGTGCCGGTCCTCATGACCGAGGTCGACGACGAGCGGGTCGCAGCCGGCCTGGAGGGCATCCGGTCGATGGTCGCGCAGATGGCGGCCAAGGGGCGCATGAGCGAGGCCGAGGCCAACCGCGTCGTCGGCTCCATCACGGTGAGCACCGACATCGGGACGCTCGCGGGCGTCGACCTCGCGATCGAGGCCGTGACCGAGGTCATGGGCGTCAAGCAGCAGGTGTTCTCGGCGCTCGAGAAGGTCCTCGACCCCGAGGCCGTCCTCGCGACCAACACCTCGGCGCTCTCGGTCGCCGAGATGTCGGCCCACCTCGACCACCCCGAGCGGGTGGTCGGCCTGCACTTCTTCAACCCCGTCGCGCAGATGCCGCTGGTCGAGGTCGTCCGTGCCGAGCGGTCGTCGGACGCCGCAGTCGCGACCGCGTTCGCCGTCGCCGAGCAGCTCCGGAAGACCGCCGTCGGGGTGGCCGACCGGCCCGGGTTCGTCGTCAACCGCCTGCTGCTGCGGATGCTCGCCGAGGTCGCCGCGGCCGTGGAGGCGGGCACCCCCGTCGAGGTCGCGGACCGCGCGCTACGACCGCTCGGGCTCCCGATGGGACCGTTCGCGCTGATCCAGCTCGTCGGTCTGCCGGTCGCGCTGCACGTGCTGCGCTCGCTGCACGAGGACCTCGGCGACCGCTACCCGCTCTCCCCCGGTCTCGAGCGCCTCGCGGCCGAGGGTCGGCGGGTCGTCCCGGAGCCCGACGGGAGCGGACGCGAGCAGGACGTCGACCCGGCGATCCAGGAGGTGTTCGGCGAGCCCGGCGGACCCGGGGCGCTCGACGAGGCCGGTGTGCTCGACGCGGTGCTCGCGGGTCTGGCCGAGGAGGTCGGGCTCATGCTCGACGAGCGCGTGGTGGCCGAGCCGGAGCAGATCGACCTGTGCATGGTCCTCGGCGCGGGCTGGCCGCTGCACCTCGGCGGGATCACGCCGCACCTGGACCGCAGCGGTCACGCCGAGCGGGTCATCGGCCGCCGCCTGCACGAGCCGGGAGTCGCGAGCCTCGCCTGAGCGCGACGGCGACGGAGGGTCCGGGACCGACCGGTCCCGGACCCTCCGTCGGTCCCTCGGCCGACGCCGGCGTCCGCGCCGGGGCCGTCAGAAGACCGTGAGCCCCTTCGCGCGGAACTGGTCGCGCACCCGCTCCACGAGGTCGGCGGACGGTGCGGGGGTGGCGTCGAGCTCGTACCGCATGCCGAGGCTGTCCCACTTGTCCCGACCCATCTGGTGGAACGGCAGGACCTCGACGCGCGAGACCGTCGAGAGGCTCGCGACGTACTCGGCGACCGCCTCGACGTTCTCGACCGCGTCGGTCAGGCCGGGGACGAGCACGAACCGGACCCAGATCTCCGTCCCGCGCTCCGCGAGCCGCCGACCGAAGGCCAGGGTCGGCTCGAGCTCGCGACCCGTCACCCGCTTGTACGTCTCGGGGATGCCGGACTTGACGTCGAGCAGGACCAGGTCGACGTCGTCGAGCATCTGGTCGCTGCAGTGCGCGCCGAGGTAGCCGGAGGTGTCGATCGCGGTCCGGATCCCCATCTCCCTCGCACCCCGCAGGATCCGTGCGAGGAACGCGGGCTGCATGAGGGGCTCGCCCCCGGAGATCGTGAGGCCGCCGCCCGTCACGTCGAAGATCCCGCGGTAGCGCGCGACGCGTGCGAGGAGCTCGTCCGCGGTCACGGGCTCGCCGCGCCGCATCTCCATCGTGTCGGGGTTGTGGCAGTACAGGCACCGCAGCGGGCAGCCCGAGAGGAAGACCGTGAGCCGCGTCCCGGGGCCGTCGACCGCCGTGACCAGCTCCCACGAGTGCACCGAGCCCAGCTCGCCGGCCCGCATCTGCGAGAACCGCTCGGAGCGCTCGGCCTCGCTGGGCTCGAGCCCCGCCGTGCCTGCGGACGACCGCGTCCTCGACCCGCCGACGAGCGGGGCGGTCAGCTCGATGATCGGTGCGCCGCACCGGTCCGTGGCCTGCGTCGTCGTGGTCATGGGACCAGCCTCCCCTGAACCGTCCGCGGAGTCATGGGACGAATGTCCGTGAGACCGACGTCACACGGACGCCGAGGGGCGCGGTGCCCGCAGGCACCGCGCCCCTCGGGGTCACCGTCCGTCAGAGGCTGCCGTGGAACGTCCGGGACAGGACGTCGAGCTGCTGCTCACGCGTCAGCCGGACGAAGTTCACCGCGTAGCCGGAGACCCGGATGGTCAGCTGCGGGTAGTTCTCCGGGTGCTCCATCGCGTCCTCGAGCGTCTCGCGGTTGAGGACGTTGATGTTGACGTGGAAGCCCGAGCTCACGTTGTAGCCGTCGAGCAGACCGACGAGGTTGGTGATCTGCTCGTCGCGGTTCCGCCCGAGGCCCGACGGGACGACCGTCGCGGTGAGCGAGATCCCGTCCATCGCGTCGTCGTACGGGAGCTTCGCGACCGACAGCGCGCTCGCGAGCATGCCGTGGCTGTCGCGCCCGTTCATCGGGTTCGCGCCGGGGGCGAACGGCTCGCCCTTGCGGCGTCCGTCCGGGGTGTTGCCCGTGTGCTTGCCGTAGACGACGTTCGAGGTGATCGTCAGCACCGACTGCGTGTGGAGCGCACCGCGGTAGGTGGGCTGCCGGCGGACCTTCTCCATGAAGCTGCGCACGAGCTCGACCGCGATGGCGTCGACCCGGTCGTCGTCGTTGCCGTACGTCGGGTACTCGCCCTCGACCTCGAAGTCGACGACGAGGCCGGTCTCGTCCCGCACGGGGCGGACGGTCGCGTACTTGATCGCCGAGAGCGAGTCGGCCACGACCGACAGGCCCGCGATGCCGCACGCGAGCGTGCGCAGGATCGCGCGGTCGTGCAGCGCCATCTCGATCCGCTCGTACGCGTACTTGTCGTGCGACCAGTGGATGCAGTTGAGCGCGTCGACGTAGGTCTGCGCGAGCCAGTCCGTGAGGCGGTCGTACGCCTCGTAGACGTCGTCGTAGCGGAGGACCTCGCCCTGGACGGGCATGGTGACCGGGGCGACCTGCTTGCCCGAGATCTCGTCGCGCCCGCCGTTGATCGCGTACAGCAGCGCCTTGGCGAGGTTCACGCGGGCGCCGAAGAACTGCATCTGCTTGCCGACGCGCATGGCCGAGACGCAGCACGCGATCGCGGCGTCGTCGCCCCAGCACGGCCGGATGAGCTCGTCGGACTCGTACTGGATCGCGGACGTGTCGATCGAGACCTGCGCGCAGAAGCGCTTGAAACCCTCGGGGAGCTTGTGGCTCCACAGCACCGTGAGGTTGGGCTCGGGCGCCGGGCCCAGGTTGTAGAGGGTCTGCAGGTAGCGGAACGACGTCCGCGTCACGAGCGAGCGGCCGTCCTCACCGAGGCCGCCGATCGACTCGGTGACCCACGTCGGGTCGCCCGAGAACAGCGCGTCGTACTCGGGGGTCCGCAGGAAGCGCACGATGCGGAGCTTGATCACGAAGTCGTCGATGAGCTCCTGGGCACGCTCCTCGGTGAGCACGCCGGCCGCGATGTCGCGCTCGAGGTAGATGTCGAGGAACGTCGACGTGCGCCCGAGCGACATCGCGGCGCCGTTCTGCTCCTTGACCGCGGCGAGGTACGCGAAGTAGAGCCACTGCACGGCCTCGTGAGCCGTCGCGGCCGGGCGCGAGACGTCGAACCCGTAGGAGGCGGCCATCTGCTTGAGCTCGTTCAGCGCCTTGATCTGCTCGGCGATCTCCTCGCGCTCCCGGATGACGTCCTCCGTCGAGCGCTCCATGTCGAGCTCGGCGCGCTCGACCTTCTTGGCCTCGATCAGGGCGTCGACGCCGTAGAGCGCGACGCGGCGGTAGTCGCCGATGATCCGACCGCGGCCGTAGGCGTCGGGCAGGCCCGTGATGAGGTGCGACGAGCGCGCGGCGCGGACGTCGGGCGGGTACACGTCGAAGACGCCGTCGTTGTGCGTCTTGCGGTACTTGGTGAAGATGTCGCGGACCACGGGGTCGGGCTCGTAGCCGTAGGTCTTGAGGGCGTTCTCGACCATGCGGTAGCCGCCGTAGGGCATGATCGCGCGCTTGAGCGGGGCGTCGGTCTGCAGGCCGACGACGAGCTCGTTGTCCTGGTCGATGTAGCCGGGCGCGTGGGCCGTGATGGACGCCGGGGTGCTGGCGTCGACGTCGTAGATGCCCTTGGCGCGCTCCTCGGGGAACATCGCCGCGAGCGTCCGCCAGATGCCGGTGGTGCGCTCGGTCGGGCCGGCGAGGAAGTCCGCCTCACCCGTGTAGGGCGTGTAGTTCCGCTGGATGAAGTCACGGACGTCGATCCGGTCCTGCCACGGACCGCTCACGTATCCGTGCCACGCGTCGCCGGGCTCGTGGCGAGGGGTGGTCGCCGGTCCGGAGTCGGTCGTGATGGCCATCGGGTTCTCCTCGATGCGTCGGGCTGGTGCTCCCGACGCTAGGCCCCGAGGTCATGGGATGACCTGGGACCTTCGGGTCCGCCTCTCCGCACGCCCGGTGAGGTGCGTCACACGCCTGTCGCCCACGCGGCACGGCGGAGCGACCGACCGCACCCTGCGGCACCCGGCCTCGCGCGGCTCGCGTCAGCCGCGTGCGCGGAGGGCGACCAGGAGGTCGTGCGCGACGTCCTCCGCGCGCAGGCGCAGCGCCTCGACGATCTGCCCGCGCGTCGCGTGGTCGAGGAAGCCGAGCGGGATGCCCACGCTCGTGATCGGCGTGGCGACGCCGGCCTCGGTGCAGCGCTGCCCGAGCATCGCGCCGACGCCACCCTCGACCAGGCCGTCCTCGAGGACGAGCAGGTGGTCGTGCTCGTCGGCGAGCTTGACGAGCGCGCTCGGCAGCGGGAGGACCCAGCGCGGGTCGACGACGGTGCTGCCCACGCCCTCGGCCGTGAGCAGCCGGGACACCTCGACCGCGGTGTGCGCCATGGGTCCGACGCCCACGACCAGCACGCGCCGCTCGCCGTCCTCGCGGGCGAGCACGTCCACGCCGTCCACGACGTCGAGCGCGGGCAGGGCGTCCGGAAGGGGTCCCTTGGGGTACCGGACCACGCTCGGGGCGTCGTCGACGTCGACGGCCGCACGCAGCGCGTCCCGCAGCGTCGGCTCGTCGCGCGGCGCAGCCAGGCGCAGCCCCGGGACGACGCGCAGCATCGCCATGTCCCACATCCCGTTGTGGCTCGCGCCGTCGTCGCCCGTGATGCCCGCGCGGTCCAGCACGAACGTCACGCCGGCCCGGTGCAGCGCGACGTCCATGAGGACCTGGTCGAACGCGCGGTTGAGGAACGTCGCGTAGACCGCGACCACGGGGTGCAGGCCGGCGAACGCCATGCCCGCGGCGGAGGTCACCGCGTGCTGCTCGGCGATCCCGACGTCGAAGACGCGCGAGGGGAACTCGGCGGCGAACGGCGCGAGGCCCACGGGCTGGAGCATCGCCGCCGTGATCGCGACGACGTCCGACCGCCGCCTGCCGATCGCGACCATCTCGTCCGCGAACACCGACGTCCACCCGAAGCGCGACGGCGCGACGGGCAGCCCGGTCTCGGGGTGGATCTGCCCGACGGCGTGGAACCGGTCGGCCACGTCCTGCTCGGCCGGGACGTAGCCGCGGCCCTTCTCCGTGATGACGTGGACGATCACCGGCCCGCCGAAGGCCTTCGCGCGCCGCAGCGCCTGCTCGGTCGCGACGACGTCGTGCCCGTCGATCGGGCCCACGTACTTGATCCCGAGGTCCTCGAACATGCCCTGCGGCGCGACGACGTCCTTGATGCCCTTCTTGAGGCCGTGCAGCGCGTCGTACGCGAGGCGTCCGGGCGGGCCCGAGCGGCGCAGCGTGCGCTTGCCCCAGGCGAGGAAGTTCTCGTACCCGCGCGTCGTGCGCAGCGTGTCGAGGTGGTGCGCGAGGCCGCCGATCGTCGGGTCGTAGGACCGGCCGTTGTCGTTCACCACGAGCACGAGGCGGCGATCCTGCGCGGTCGCGATGTTGTTGAGCGCCTCCCAGGCCATGCCGCCGGTGAGCGCGCCGTCGCCGATGACCGCGGCGACGTGGCGGTCGGTCGCGCCCTGGAGCGCGTACGCCTTCGCGATGCCGTCGGCCCACGAGAGGGCGGTCGACGCGTGCGAGTTCTCGACGACGTCGTGGACGGACTCCGCGCGGCTCGGGTACCCGGACAGGCCGCCACGTCGGCGCAGCGACGTGAAGTCGGAGCGCCCGGTGAGCAGCTTGTGCACGTAGGACTGGTGCCCCGTGTCGAACACGATCGTGTCGCGCGGCGACTCGAAGACGCGGTGCAGCGCGAGCGTGAGCTCGACGACCCCCAGGTTGGGGCCCAGATGCCCGCCGGTGCGGGAGACGCTCGCGACGAGGAACGCCCGGATCTCCCGCGCGAGCTCCTCGAGCTCGTCGGCGTCGAGCGCGCGCAGGTCCGCGGGACCGGTGATCCTCGACAGGATGGGCATCCGGCCATCGTACGGGGCGTGGCCGCGGCCGGTCCCTGCCACGCGCGGGACCGTCACACGATCGCCACGCCGTCCGCGCCGTCGAGCGTGATGGCGACGACCGCGCCGTGGCGGTCCGTCCGGACCTCGAGGGACGCACCGGCGACGCGCAGCCCGCGCACGTGGACCGCCCCGACGACGGGCGGCGTCGAGCCCGTCACGCGGAGCGTGCCGCCCGGGACGTCCGGCTCGAGGCCGAGGACGGCGGTCAGGAGCGCGACCGCCGAGGCCGCCGACCACGCCTGCGGACGGCACGCGGCCGGGTACGGCACGGCCGCAGGGACGGTCCCGCGCGCGTCGCCCGCGTGCAGCTCGGGGAGCCGGAAGCCGAGGTCCGCGGCCGCCGCGAGGAGGCCCTCGACGAGCGGGGCCACGACGTCGTGGTGCCCCGAGCGCGCGAGGCCGAGGACCGTGATCGCGGTGTCGTGGGTCCAGACGGACCCGCCGTGGTACCGCAGGGGCCAGTACCCGGCCTCGTGCGTCGACATCGTCCGCAGGCCGTAGCCGGAGTCCATGTCGGGGCCCGCGAGGCGCCGCGCGACGAGGCGCTCCTCGTGCGCGTCGAGGATGCCCGTGCCGAGGAGGTGCCCGATGTTGCTCGTCAGCGAGTCGACCGGGCGCTTGTCGGCGTCGAGCGCGATGGCCGGGTACGGGCCGGCCTCGTCGCGCACCCAGAAGGAGGCCCGGAAGCGGTCGGCGAGATCGGCCGCCCAGGCGCGCCACCGCTCGGCGCCCGGGCGCCCGAACGCGTCGAGCAGCGCCGCGCCCGCGAGGGCCGCCTCGTGCGCGTACCCCTGCACCTCGCACAGGGCGATGGGTCCGCGCGCGAGCCGGCCGTCGCGCCACTGGACGGAGTCGCCGGAGTCCTTCCAGCCCTGGTTGGCCAGCCCGCGCCCGCCCTCGTCGTGGTACTCCAGCAGCCCGTCGCCGTCGGCGTCGCCGTGCTCGGCCATCCAGCCGAGCGCGGCCTCCGCGGCAGGGAGCAGCGCCTCGACCTCGGCCGGGTCCATCCCCCACCGCCACGCGTCGTGCAGCAGGCACAGCCACAGCGGCGTGGCGTCGATGGTCCCGTAGTAGGTCGGCGGCAGCGCCCGGTCGCCCTCCCCGAGCGGGAGCTCGTGCGCACGGACCTCGTGCAGGATCTTGCCGGGCTGCTCGGCCGTGCCGGGGTCGACGCGGGCGCCCTGGCGCGCCGCGAGCGTCCGCAGGGTGCCGCCCGCGAGCTCGGTCCCGAGGGGCAGCAGCATGCGGGCCGCCCAGAGGGAGTCCCGGCCGAACAGCGTGAGGAACCACGGCGCGCCCGCCGCGAGGAACTGGTCGTCGGGGGCGAACCGCGCGCGCATGCGCAGCCCGTCGAGGTCGCCGAGGGCACGCGCGAGGAGCGCCGCGAGGCGCCGGTCGTCGGCCGTGACGTCAGGGACCGACCACGGCGCCGGACCGAGCGCCGGCAGGACGACCGCGTCGTGCGCGCGGGCGCGGACCTCCCACGTGACCATGACCGTGCCGCCCGCAGGCACGACGACGTCCCAGCGCGCGACGGGCGCGGTCGGCTCTGTCACGTCGACCGTCGCCCCCGGGAGTGCGACCTCCACCGCGACCTCTCCCCCGTCCCACGCGACGCCGTCGGCCGTGGCGCGCGCGGGCGACGGCTCGGTGCGCCGACCCGCCTTGACCGCCTGCATCGGCGCGAGGTCGCACGCGAGCTCGAGCCGCAGCGGCACGCGGACGTCACCGGCGGTCGCGGCCGACAGGGTGAGCCGCTCCGCGACGACGCCGGGCCGGACCGTGCGCGTGCGCCGCAGGCGCACCGTGGGGTCGGCCCCCGGTTCGTCCACCGTGCGCACGAGCGCGAGGACCTCGACCGTGTCGGCTCCCGCACCGACCGGCCCGGCCGCGACCGCCTCGGGCGGCGCGCCGTCGACGAGCAGCTCGGCGCGCGAGAGCACGCGCACGTCGCCCTCGTAGAGCCCCTGCGCACCGGACGCGCGCACCTGCCCGTCCGGTGCGGACCACGCCTGGGTGGGTGCGCTCGTCGCGACGAGCAGGTCGTGCAGAAGCGGCTGCAGCTCCATCGATGGGGCCCTTCCCTCGTTCCGTGATCGACCCGTGACCCTCGGGGGCGCCGTGCGTCTTGACAGCGCGCGGGGCGCCGGACAAGGTGGGCCTACCGATTTGCACGTTCAAATGCACACTGACACTACGCGATATGAACGTTCCAACGACAGCCCCGGTCATCGCCGACCGGACTCCGGGAGGACACCCGTGGACGCACGCCCGACGCTGCAGTCGGTCGCCGAGCGCGCAGCCGTCTCGCGCCAGACCGTCTCGAACGTCCTCAACGCCCCGCACCTCGTCCGCCCCGAGACCCTCGAGCGCGTCCGCCAGGTCATCGAGGAGGTCGGCTACCGGCCGCACTCCGCGGCACGTCAGATGCGCACCCGCCGCTCGCGCGTCATCGGCCTGCGCCTCCAGCCCACCGTCGACGGCATCAACGGCGCGGTGCTCGACCAGTTCCTGCACGCCCTCACCGAGCACGCCCAGGTGCGCGGGTACCGGGTCATGCTGTTCACCGCGCCCGACGACGAGGGCGAGATCGCCCAGTACGGCGAGCTGCTCGACACCCTCGAGCTCGACGCGTTCGTCCTCACCTCGACGCACCACGGCGACCCGCGCACGCGGTGGCTCGCGGACCACGAGGTCCCCTTCGTGACGTTCGGGCGGCCGTGGGACCCGCCGGCGACCGACGGGCGCTCGCACGCCTGGGTCGACGTCGACGGCGCGACGGGGACCCGCGCCGCGGTCGAGCACCTCCAGGAGCTCGGCCACCGCCGCATCGCGTTCGTGGGCTGGCCCGAGGGGTCCGACACCGGCGACGACCGCCGCCGCGGGTGGCGACGTGCCGTGCTCGCCTCGGGCGTCGCGGCCCACGAGCTGGCGGCGTGGGACGTCGGCGTCCCCGACTCGGTCGCGGACGGTGCGGACGCGGCCGCGACGCTGCTGGACGGGCCCGAGGACGCCGCACCGACGGCGTTCGTCTGCGCGAGCGACTCGCTCGCCCTCGGCGTGCTCGCCGCGACGCGCCGCGACGCCGCGGACCCGTCCGTGGCCGTCGTCGGCTTCGACGACACCCCCGTGGCCCGGGCCGTCGGGCTCACGAGCGTCGCGCAGCCGCTCACCGAGGCGGCCGTGCGCGCGCTGCAGCTCCTCCTCGACCAGCTGGGTCCCTCGCCGCGGCCCGCGACCGACGACCACCACGTCCTGCTGAGCCCGTCGCTCGCCGTCCGGGCCTCGAGCGTCCCCGCACCCTGACCCGCCGGCACGGCCATCACCCGTACCGCTCCCCCGCACGACCACACAGGTCCCTCGCCGTCGAGGGGCCGAGACGAAGGAGACGACGATGCGTCGCACCGCACGCACCACAGCACTGCCCGCCCTGGTCGCCGTCGCAGCGCTCGGCCTCGCCGCGTGCGGCGGCGGCTCGGGCTTCGACGACACCGAGGGCGGCGGCACCGAGGAGACCGGGGAGGGCGGGGCCGGGGGCGGGTCGCTCACCGTCCTCATCGGCTCGTCCGGCGACGCCGAGACGGACGCCGTGACCGCCGCCGTCGACGCCTGGGCCGAGGAGTCGGGGACCGACGCGTCCGTCCGCGTCGCGAGCGACCTGAACCAGGAGCTCGCGCAGGGCTTCGCCGCGGGCAGCCCGCCCGACGTCTTCTACGCGAGCACCGACCAGCTCGCCGGCTGGGTCGCGAACGGGTCGCTGCACCCCTACGGCGACCAGCTCGGCAACGCCGACGACTTCTACCCCTCGCTGGTCGAGAACTTCACGGTCGACGACCAGTTCTACTGCGCGCCGAAGGACTTCTCGACGCTCGCCCTCGTCATCAACACCGACGCGTGGGCCGCCGCGGGCCTCACCGACGCCGACGTCCCGACGGACTGGGAGGGCCTGCGCACGGTCGCCCAGACCCTCACGACAGGTGACCAGGTCGGGCTGTCCTTCGGTCCCGAGTACCAGCGCCTCGGCGTGTTCATGGCCCAGGCCGGCGGCGGGCTGGTCGACGAGGACGGCACGACGGCGATCGCCGACAGCCCCGAGAACGCCGAGGCCGTCGAGCTCGTCCAGCAGATGCTGGTGGACGGGTCGCTCGCCTTCCCGTCGGAGATCGACTCCGGATGGGGCGGCGAGGCCTTCGGCAGCGGCCGTGCGGCGATGACGATCGAGGGCAACTGGATCATCGGTGCGCTGCGCAACGACTTCCCCGACACGCCGTACACGGTCGTCCCGCTGCCCGCCGGGCCCGCGGGTCAGGGCACGCTCCAGTTCACCAACTGCTGGGGCGTCGCCGCCGACAGCCCGAACCAGGAGGCCGCGGTCCAGCTCGTCGAGCACCTGACGGCCCCCGAGCAGCAGCTCGCGTTCGCCGAGGCCTTCGGCGTCATGCCGTCGGTCGAGTCCGCCGGCGAGCAGTTCCGCGAGTCGTTCCCCGAGCAGGCGGCGTTCGTCGAGAGCGCCGAGTTCGCGACCGGCATGCCCACCGTGCAGGGTGCGTCCGAGGTGATCGCCGACCTCAACGGCCAGATCGAGGGCCTCGAGACCGCCGACGTCGCCGCGATGCTCGCGTCGGTCCAGCAGAACATGCAGGCCGCGCTGGACTCGGCGGGCTGACGTGGCCGCCGTCGACGACGCCCCGGTGCGGCACAGCGCACCGGGGCGTGCCCCTCGACCGGAGCCCGCGCGCCGCGGCCGGTCGGGGATCCGGGGTCGTGAGGCGGTCGCGGGCTGGCTGTTCATCGCGCCGATGATCGTCATCCTCGGCCTGTTCCTCGCCGTCCCCGTGCTCATGGCGGCGTGGGTCAGCGTCTCCGACTGGACGGGGCGCGGGAGCCCCTTCGCCTCGACCGTCGGCTTCGTCGGGCTCGAGAACTACGAGCGCCTGGTCGCCGGCGGCGGTCTGGCCACGCAGGACTTCGGCACCGCGCTGCGCAACAACGCCTGGTACGTCCTGCTCGTGGTCCCGCTGCAGACGGCGCTGTCGCTGTTCCTCGCGGTGCTCGTGAGCCGGTCCGCGCTGCGCGGACGCGGCGGGTTCCGCACCGCGTTCTACTTCCCGTCGGTCACGAGCTCGGTCGCGATCACCGTCCTCTTCCTCTTCCTCTTCTCGGCGTCGGGCGCGGTCAACCGCGCCATGGAGGCGCTGAGCGTCGACGGCCCCAACTGGTTCGCCGACGCGCGCGGGGTCCTGCACCTGGTCCTCGGCGCGCTCGGCGTCGACCAGGGACCTGCCGCGCTCACGGGCAACGGGTTCCTCGGGATCACGTGGTGGGAGTGGCTCGCAGGGCCGAGCGTCGCGATGTGCGTGTTCATCACGATGGCCGTCTTCACGACGTCGGGCACGTTCATGCTGCTCTTCATCGCCGCGCTCCAGCAGATCTCGGGCGACATCGACGAGGCCGCGATGATGGACGGCGCGACGCCGTGGCAGCGCTTCCGGCTCGTCACGCTCCCGATGCTCCGCCCGACGCTGTTCACGGTCGTCACGCTCGGCCTGATCGGGTGCTGGCAGGTCTTCGACCAGATCTACACCGGGACGCAGGGCGGCCCGGCGAAGACCACCCTCACGCCCGCGTACCTGTCGTACCAGTCGTCCTTCGAGCAGCAGGACTGGGGCCGCGGCGCCGCGATCGCCTTCGTCCTCTTCGCGATCATCGTGTTCTTCACGATCGTCCAGCGCATCATCCTGCGCGAGCGGACGACGGTCCCGCGCCGCAAGCGGTTCGTCCTGACGACGCGCAGCGGCGAGAGCGGTGCCGTCGCCGGGGCGGGGGCGCAGCGATGAGCGCCGCGACCGGCCCCGCACGCACCGGAGCACGGGGGTCGACGCGCGAGGACCGGGCCGGACGCCGCGCCGACCGCTCCGCACGACGTCGGACCATCGGGACCGCGTTCGTGTACACGACGCTCGTCGTCATCGCGGTCGTCTACATCTACCCGTTCCTCGTCCAGGTCGCGACGTCCTTCAAGAGCGAGGCGGAGGCCGTCGGCTCGCCGCTGTCGCTCGTCCCCGGCACGTGGACGACCGCTGCCTACCAGGAGCTGTTCCTGCGGTCGGACTTCCCGGTCTGGTTCCGCAACTCGGTCGTCATCACGATCCTGGTCACGGTGGGGCGCGTCTTCATCAACTCCCTCGCCGGGTACGCGCTGGCACGGCTGAGCTTCCGCGGCCGCGGCGTCGTGTTCGCGCTGCTGGTCGCGGTGATGGCCGTGCCCGGCGTCGTGCTGCTCATCCCGAAGTTCCTCGTGCTCAACCAGCTCGGCATCTACAACACGTTCCTCGCGCTGATCGTGCCGCTCATGGCCGACGCGGCCGGCATCTTCATCATGAAGAACTTCTTCGAGTCGATCCCGCGGAGCGTCGAGGAGGCGGCGCGCATCGACGGGGCCGGGCCGTTCCGCACCTACTGGTGGATCGTGCTGCCGATGGCCACGCCCGCGCTCGTCACCCTGGTGATCCTGTCCTTCCAGGGCTCGTGGAACGAGCTGTCGCACTTCATCGTGGCCGCGCAGGACCCGGCCCTGAGCCCGCTCACGAAGGGCGTCGCGCAGCTCGCGTCCGGCGGGCTCGGCCAGGGCAGCCAGTTCCCGCTCAAGCTCGGGGCGGCCGCCCTGATGACCATCCCGGTCGCGGTGCTGTTCTTCGTGTTCCAGCGCCGGATCATGAACGTCACCACCGGGGCCGTGAAGGAGTAGCGCCTGGCCCGCCGCCCGCCCGGCCCGTGCACGACCGGGCGGGCGGTGCCCGGGCGCGGAGCGCACGCGACCTACGCTGGTCGCATGCGCTTCCTGCCCGGCCACCAGCCCGCGTCCGACCTCACCTACGGCGACGTCTTCCTCGTCCCGTCGCGCTCGGAGGTCGCGAGCCGGTTCGACGTCGACCTCACGACGACCGACGGCACGGGCACGACCATCCCGGTCGTCGTCGCGAACATGACCGCCGTCTCCGGGCGCCGGATGGCCGAGACGGTCGCGCGGCGCGGCGGGATCGCGATCCTGCCGCAGGACATCCCCTCGGGCGTCGTCGCCGACGTCGTCGCCTCGGTCAAGAGCCGTCACACCGTGGTCGAGACCGCGGTCGTCGTCGCGCCGACGGACACCGTGCACACCGCGCTGACGCTCATCGGCAAGCGCTCGCACGGCGCGGCGGTCGTCGTCGACGACGGCCGTCCCGTCGGCGTCGTGGCCGAGGCCGACTGCCAGGGCGTCGACCGCTTCACGCAGGTGTCGGAGGTCATGACCCCGGACCCGACGGTCGTCGAGGCCGACGTCCTGAGCGGGGACGGCGGCCTGGAGGCGGCCTTCGACCGGCTCCACCAGTCGCGTCGTCGTTTCACGCCCGTCGTCGACGCCGGCCGGCTCGTGGGCGTGCTGACCCGAACAGGCGCGCTGAGGTCGTCGGTCTACGCCCCTGCGGTCGACGACCAGGGGCGCCTGCGCGTCGGTGCCGCGGTGGGCATCAACGGCGACGTCCGCGCCAAGGCTGCGGCGTTGCTCGACGCGGGCGTGGACGTGCTCGTCGTCGACACCGCGCACGGCCACCAGCGCCGCATGCTCGACGCGCTCGCCGCGGTGCGCAGCCTCTCGCCCGACGTGCCGGTGGTCGCGGGCAACGTCGTGACCGCCGAGGGCACGCGCGACCTCGTCGAGGCAGGCGCCGACGTCGTCAAGGTGGGCGTCGGCCCGGGTGCGATGTGCACGACGCGCATGATGACCGCCGTCGGACGGCCGCAGTTCTCGGCGGTCCTCGACTGCGCGGCCGAGGCGCGGCGCCTCGGGGCGCACGTGTGGGCCGACGGCGGCGTCCGGCACCCCCGCGACGTCGCGCTGGCGATCGCCGCAGGGGCGAGCCAGGTCATGGTCGGGTCCTGGTTCGCCGGCACGCACGAGTCGCCCGGCGATCTGCACGGCGACGGCGACGGACGCCTGTACAAGGAGAGCTTCGGCATGGCGTCCGCCCGCGCCGTCGCGGCCCGCACCCGTGGTGGCTCCCCCTTCGAGCGCGCCCGCAAGGCGCTGTACGAGGAGGGCATCTCCTCGTCGCGGATGTACCTGGACCCGCAGCGTCCCGGCGTCGAGGACCTGCTCGACCAGATCACCTCGGGGCTGCGCAGCGCGTGCACCTACGCGGGTGCGCGCACGCTCGCCGAGCTGGCCGAGCGCGCCGTCGTCGGCGTCCAGTCCGCCGCCGGCTACGAGGAGGGCCGGCCCCTCCCCGCGGGCTGGTGACGGTGGCCGGCGCCACCGCGGCACGTGCCGCCCTCGAGCGGCTCGTGGCGACGGGCGCCCGCGTGCGGCCGGTCCGCCCGGCCACCCGGGACGACGCACGCCCCGCGGCCGTGCTCGTCCTGTTCGGCGTCCTCGACGCGGTCCCGGCGCACCACCACGACTCGGCCGTCGCCGACGACCTCGACGTGCTGCTCGTCGGGCGCGCCGCGACCCTCTCGCACCACGCGGGCCAGGTCGCCTTCCCGGGCGGGCGGCTCGACCCCGACGACGACGGCCCGGTCGGCGCGGCGCTGCGCGAGGCCGCCGAGGAGACGGGTCTGGACCCGACGGGCGTCGACGTGCTCGGCACGCTGGCCGCCGTCCCCGTCCCCGTGAGCAACCACGTCGTGACGCCCGTGCTGGCGTGGTGGCGCTCGCCGTCGACCGTCGCGGTCGTGGACCACGGCGAGTCGGCGACGGTCTTCCGCGCACCGGTCGCCGACCTGCTCGACCCCGCGAACCGCCGCACCGCGACCCTGACCCGCGCCGGGTCCACCTACCGCGGCCCGGCCTTCCTGGTCGCGGACCACGTCGTCTGGGGCTTCACGGCGCACGTGCTCGACGGTCTCTTCGACGCGCTCGGCTGGACCGAGCCGTGGGACCGCACCAGGACGGTCCTCGCACCCGTGTGACCGGGGCCCGTCCGCCCGGCCGCCACCGGGCGGCACGTCAGCCCCAGACGTGGTCCACGGCCTGCCGGTACCCGCGACGCACCATGCCCTCGAGCACCTCGAGGTCCACGTCGTCGAGCCGCTTGAGGTACAGGCACGAGACGCTGGTCGTGTGGGGGCCGAGGCGCGCCAGGTCGTCCTGCAGGTCGTCGAAGCCCATCGGGAAGTAGACCGTCAGGTTCGCCTTGCGCGGCGAGAACCCCACCGCCGCGGCGTCTCCCTCACGACCCGTCGCGTACGTGTAGTGGTACCGGCCGAAGCCCACGATCGACGTCCCCCACAGGCGCGGCGGCTGTCCCGTCGCGCGCTCCATGAGCGGCAGGAGCGCGAGCGCGTCGGCACGCCGCCGCTCGTCGGGGACCGAGGAGAGGAACGCGGCGACGTCGCCGTCGTTCTCGCGCGTCACGGGCTCGTCGCGTGCCATGCACCGACCGTGCCACACCGGGCCCTCGCACGGGAACGCCCCGCGCCGCACGAGCGGCACGGGGCGTCCCCGGTGGGTCGTCAGGAGGCGACGAGCGACCGCAGCACGTACTGCAGGATGCCGCCGTTGCGGTAGTAGTCCGCCTCGCCGGGGGTGTCGATCCGCAGGACGGCGTCGAACTCGACGACGGACCCGTCGGCCCTGGTCGCGCGCACCGCGACGGTCGACGGCGTGGTGCCCTCGTTGAGCGCCGTGACGCCGCTGACGTCGAACGTCTCGGTGCCGACGAGGCCGAGCGAGTCGGCCGACTCCCCGGCCGGGAACTGCAGCGGCAGGACGCCCATCCCGATCAGGTTCGAGCGGTGGATCCGCTCGAAGCTCTCGGCGATGACCGCGCGGACGCCGAGGAGGCGCGTGCCCTTGGCCGCCCAGTCGCGCGACGAGCCCGAGCCGTACTCCTTGCCGCCCAGCACGACGAGCGGCACGCCCGCCTCGGCGTACGCGACCGACGCGTCGTAGATCGTCGTCTGCTCACCCGTCAGGTGGTTCACCGTGACGCCGCCCTCGACACCCGGCACGAGCTGGTTGCGCAGCCGGATGTTCGCGAAGGTGCCGCGGATCATGACCTCGTGGTTGCCGCGACGCGACCCGTACGAGTTGAAGTCGCGACGCTCGACGCCGTGCTCGGCGAGGTAGCGGCCCGCGGGGCTGTCGGCCTTGATCGAACCGGCCGGGCTGATGTGGTCGGTCGTGACCGAGTCGCCGAGCTTCGCGAGGACGCGGGCACCCGCGATGTCCTCGACGGGCTCGGGCGTGGTGCCCATGCCCTCGAAGTACGGGGGCTTGCGGACGTAGGTCGACGACGCGTCCCAGGCGAACGTGTCGCCCTCGGGCGTCGGCAGCGTCTGCCACCGCTCGTCGCCCGCGAACACGTCCGCGTAGTCCTTCGTGAACATCGCCGAGTCGATCGACCGGTCGATGGTCGCCTGGACCTCCTGCGGCGCGGGCCAGATGTCGCGCAGGAAGACCGGCTCACCCGCCTCGGTGGTGCCGAGCGGCTCGGACTCGAAGTCGAAGTCCATCGTCCCGGCGAGCGCGTACGCGATGACCAGGGGCGGTGACGCGAGGTAGTTCATCTTCACGTCGGGGTTGATCCGGCCCTCGAAGTTCCGGTTGCCCGAGAGCACCGAGACCACCGACAGGTCGTGCTCGTTCACGACCGCCGAGACCTCCTCGGGCAGCGGGCCCGAGTTGCCGATGCACGTCGCGCAGCCGTAGCCCACGAGGTGGAACCCGAGCTTCTCGAGGTAGGGCCACAGGCCGGCCTTCTCGTAGTAGTCGCTCACGACCTTCGAGCCGGGCGCCATCGACGTCTTGACCCACGGCTTGACCGTGAGGCCCTTGGCGACGGCGTTCTTCGCGAGCAGGGCCGCCGCGAGCATCACGGACGGGTTGGACGTGTTGGTGCACGACGTGATCGACGCGATGACGACGTGACCGTGGTCGAGCTCGGTCTCGGTGCCGTCCTCGGTCGTGAACGGCACGCGCTTGTGCGGGCGGCGAGCGACGTCGCCGCCGGCGACGTGCGCGGGCGCGTCCGAGGAGTCGGCGTGCTCGCCCGCCGCGATCGGGTCCGACGCGGGGAAGGTCTCCGCGACGGACTCGTCGAGCCCGCTGAACGCCGCGGCCTCGTCGTCGCCCACGTAGTCGAGGATCGACGTCGCGAACGACTCCTTGGCCGCCGTCAGCTCGATCCGGTCCTGGGGACGCTTCGGGCCCGCGATCGACGGGACGACCGTCGACAGGTCGAGCTCGAGGTACTCGGAGAACACGGGCTCGACGTAGTCGGCCGACGTCGGGTCGTGCCAGAGGCCCTGCTCCTTGGCGTACGCCTCGACGAGCGCGACCTGGGCGTCGGGACGCCCCGTGAGCCGCAGGTAGTCGAGCGTGACGTCGTCGACCGGGAAGATCGCGCACGTCGAGCCGAACTCGGGGCTCATGTTGCCGATCGTCGCGCGGTTCGCGAGCGGCACCTCGGCGACGCCCGCGCCGTAGAACTCGACGAACTTGCCGACGACGCCGTGCTCGCGGAGCTGCTGCGTGATCGTCAGCACGACGTCCGTCGCGGTCACACCCGCGGGGATGCTGCCGCTGAGCTTGAAGCCCACGACGCGCGGGATCAGCATCGACACGGGCTGGCCGAGCATCGCCGCCTCCGCCTCGATGCCACCGACGCCCCAGCCGAGCACGCCGAGCCCGTTGACCATCGTGGTGTGCGAGTCGGTGCCGACGCACGTGTCGGGGTACGCCCGGAGCACGCCGTCGACCTCGCGCGTCATGACGCCGCGGGCCAGGTACTCGAGGTTGACCTGGTGGACGATGCCCGTGCCGGGCGGGACGACCTTGAAGTCGTCGAACGCGGTCTGGCCCCAGCGAAGGAACTGGTAGCGCTCGCGGTTGCGCTGGTACTCGAGCTCGACGTTGCGCTCGAACGCGTCCTGCCGGCCGAAGACGTCGATCTGGACCGAGTGGTCGATCACGAGCTCGGCGGGCGCGAGCGGGTTGATCCGCGCGGGGTCCCCGCCGAGCTCGGCGACGGCCTCGCGCATGGTCGCGAGGTCCACGACGCACGGGACGCCCGTGAAGTCCTGCATGACGACGCGCCCGGGCGTGAACTGGATCTCCGTGCTCGGCTCGGCGGCCGGGTCCCACGACGCGATCGCGCGCACGTGGTCGGCGGTGACGTTGGCCCCGTCCTCGGTCCGCAGGAGGTTCTCGGCCAGGACCTTGAGGCTGAAGGGGAGGCGCTCCAGGCCCGGCACGGCCGAGAGGCGGTACACCTCGTAGGAGGCGTCACCGACCTCCAGCGTGCCCTTGGACCGGAACGTGTCGACGCTGCTCACGGTGGCTCCTCACGAGTGGTGGTGCGGTAGGGCGTCGGCGCCCGCGCGGGACGCGTCCTCTGGCGACCAGGCTACCGACGGCGGTGTGCCGGGCCAGATATCTCGACGTCAAGATACATCGTAGACCACGGCCACGGCCGGTGCGGGACGGGCCCACGCCGTGGTCGCGGGCGCGCCCCTCGCGCGCCCGATCGCGCGCGGGCGGTGGGTCGGGGACGTCAGGCGCGGTCGAGCACGCCGACGCACTCCACGTGGTGCGTCATCGGGAACAGGTCGAACGCGCGCACCGACGTGAGCGACCAGCCGCGCTCGCCCAGGTACGCGACGTCGCGTGCGAACGCCGCCGGGTCGCACGCGACGTAGACGACCCGGTCGGGGTCGAGCGCCGCGACGCGGTCGACGACGACGCGGCCCGCCCCGACCCGTGGCGGGTCGAGGACCACGACGTCCGCGCGCGCGACCGCTCCCCCGGCGAGCACGTCGGCGACCGGCCCCAGGTGGAGCTCGACGCCGTCGAGCGCGTGCACGTTGCGCCGCGCGTCCCGTACCGCACGCGCGTCGCCCTCGACGGCCACGACGCGACCCTGCGGGCCGACGGCGTGCGCGAGCGGCACCGTGAACAGCCCCGCACCGGCGTACAGGTCGACGACCGTGGCGCCCTCACGGTCCGCCACGGCGTCGACGACCGCACCGGCGAGCGTCGTCGGCGCCGCCCGGTGGACCTGCCAGAACCCGTCCCCCGCGACGCGCCACGTGTGCTCGCGCCCGGCGACCGTCGCGACCTCGCGCACCGACGTCCGGGCCGTCGGGCGCGTGTCCTCGCCGTGCCGGCCCCACGGCCTGCCGTCGACGAGGACGAGCGGCCGGTCGCCGCCCACCGGCGCCACGGCGGTCACGCGCACGCCCTCGGGCCACCGCCGCGCGAGCAGCCCGAGGTCGGTGAGGGCGTCCGTGGCGAGCGGCATGGACGCCAGGGGGACGACGTCGTGCGAGCGGTGCCGGTGCATCCCGGCCCGCCCCTCGGCGTCGGTGACGAGCTCGATGCGCGTGCGCCACGCGAGCCCACCCGTCTCCTCGTCACCGGGTGCCGCCTCGACGTCGACCTCGAGGTCGAGCCGGGCGAGCCGCTTGAGCTGCTCGCCCACCACCGAGGCCTTCCACCGGCGCTGACCGGCGAGCGAGACGTGCGCGAGCTCCCCGCCGCCGACCCCACCGGGGCCCGCCTCGGGCCATGCCGACGGCACGCGGTCCGGCGACGCCTCGACGACCTCCACCGCGTCGGCGCGCCAGAACCGCGCCTGCTCCCCCGCATCGGTGAGCCGGGCACGGACGACCTCGCCCGGGAGGGCGTGCCGCACGAACACGACGCGCCCCTCGTGCCGCGCGACGCAGTGACCGCCGTGGGCGGGCGGACCCACCTCGAGCGTGACGAGGGGCTGCTCGGTGCGGTCGGGTGCTGAGGTCACCTGGGGCCCTCCGGGGTCCGGTCGTGCGGCGCGGCGGGCGCCGCACGCTCCTGCGGGGGCGGCACGGCGGTCGCACCGTCGACGACCGGCTTGCCCGTCACGACCTCCGACGACCGCAGCTGCCACGGCACCGACGCGATGATGACACCCGGCGTGAACAGCAGACGGTTCTTGATCCGCAGCGCGCTCTGGTTGTGCAGCAGCTGCTCCCACCAGCGGCCGACGACGTACTCGGGCACGTAGACGACCACGAGGTCGCGCGGGCTCTGCCGCCGGACCGACTTGACGTAGCCGACGACGGGGCGCGTCAGGTCGCGGTACGGCGAGTCGAGCACCTTGAGCGGGACCGGGATGTCGAGCTCCTCCCACTGCTCGCGCAGCTGGACGGAGTCCACGGCGTCCACGGACACGGTGAGCGCCTCGAGCGTCGAGGGCCGCGTCGCCCGCGCGTAGGCGAGGGCCCGCATCGTCGGCTTGTGCAGCCGCGACACGAGGACGATCGCGTGCACCCGGCTGGGCAGCGCGCGGGCCGCGCCGACGTCCTCGCCGAGCGCGAGCTCCTTGCTGACCGCCTCGTAGTGGCGGCGGATGCCCTGCATGACGACGAACACGAACGCCATCGCGAGGATCGCGATCCACGCGCCGCGCGTGAACTTCGTCACGAGGACCACGACGAGCACGGTTCCCGTGAGCGCGAGCCCGACGGCGTTGATCGCGCGCGACCGCATCATCCGGGAGCGACGCTGCGGGTCGGGCTCGGTCCGCAGCGCACGGTTCCAGTGCTTGACCATGCCCAGCTGCGACAGGGTGAACGAGACGAACACGCCCACGATGTACAGCTGGATGAGCCGCGTGACCTGGGCGTCGAACGCGTAGATGAGGACGATGGCCCCGACCGCCAGGAAGATGATCCCGTTGGAGAACGCGAGCCGGTCGCCGCGCGTGTGCAGCTGCCGCGGCAGGTACCCGTCGCGCGCGAGGATCGACCCGAGCACCGGGAACCCGTTGAACGCCGTGTTCGCCGCCAGCACGAGGATCAGGCCGGTGACGGCCGACACGACGAAGAACGCGGGCGGGAAGCCGCTGAACACCGCCTGCGCGAGCTGGCCGAGGACCGGGTCCTGGACGTACTCCTCGCCGACCGGGACGCCGTCGCGCAGGAGCTGCTCGGCCGGGAACTCGACGTAGTGGACGCCCGTCGCCTGCGCGAGCAGCAGGATCGACATGATGAAGGTGATCGAGAGGCCACCGAGCAGCGCGAGGGTCGTCGCGGCGTTGCGGCTCTTGGGCTTGCGGAACGCCGGCACGCCGTTGCTGATCGCCTCGACGCCGGTCAGGGCCGCGCACCCGGAGGCGAACGCCCGCAGCACGAGGAACCCGCCGGCGATCCCCACGAGCCCCTGGTCGAAGCCCGACTCCGGCAGCACCTGGAGCGCCGCGCTCTCGGCGGGGGGCAGCGTCCCCGTGAGGTGACGCAGCGCCCCCACGGCCGCGGTCAGACCGACGGCGCCCATGAACAGGTAGGTCGGGATCGCGAAGAGCCGCCCGGACTCGCGCACCCCGCGCAGGTTGAGCACCGTGAGCAGGGTCACGAGCGACACGGCGACCGCGACCTCGTGGCCGCGCAGCGCCGGGATGGCCGACGCCGCGTACTGCGCACCCGAGGAGATCGAGACGGCCACCGTGAGCACGTAGTCGACCAGGAGCGCGCTCGCGACGCCGACGCCGGCCCGGGGACCGAGGTTGACGGTCGCGACCTCGTAGTCACCGCCGCCGGACGGGTACGCGTGCACGTTCTGGCGGTACGACAGCACCACCACGACGAGCACGACCACGACGGCGAGCCCGACCAGCGGCGAGAACGTGGTGGCTGCGAGCCCCGCGATCGCCAGGGTCAGGAGGATCTCGTCCGGCGCGTACGCGACCGACGAGAGGGCGTCCGACGCGAACACCGGGAGGGCGATCCGCTTCGGGAGCAGGGTGTGCTGCAGCTGCTCGGTCTGGACAGGCCGACCGAGCAGCAGACGCTTGGCGGCGTCGGCGACGTCTGACACGGAGGTCCATGCTAGGCCCGCCCGCCGGGACGCACGCACCAGCAGGTCCGCAGGGGTAGCGTGTCCCCTCGTGCACTTCGTCATCATGGGGTGCGGCCGGGTCGGCGCGACCCTCGCCCAGTCCCTGGAGCACCGCGGCCACTCGGTCGCGGTCATCGACCAGAACCCGGACGCCTTCCGTCGGCTCGAGAGCGAGTTCAGCGGCCGCCGCGTGACCGGCCTCGGGTTCGACCGCGAGACGCTCCTGCAGGCGGGGGTCGAGGACGCCTACGCGTTCGCCGCAGTCTCCGACGGCGACAACTCCAACATCCTCGCGGCGCGGGTCGCGCGCGAGACGTTCGGTGTCGACAACGTCGTCGCGCGGATCTACGACCCGCACCGTGCCGAGATCTACCAGCGGCTCGGGATCCCCACGGTCGCGACGGTGCGCTGGACCGCCGACCAGGTGCTGCGGCGCATGCTGCCCATGGGGGCGACGGACGAGTTCCGCGACGCGTCCGGGCGCGTCGTCATGGCCCAGATGGACGTCCACCCCGGGTGGATCGGCCTGCCGGTCGCGGCGCTCGAGGCCGCGACGGGTGCGCGGGTCGCGTACCTGACACGCTTCGGCGACGGCATGCTCCCCGGTGCGGACACCGTGCTGCAGGAGCACGACCTCGTCCACGTGATGGTCGAGGCGACCGACGTCCCGCGTGTCGAGCGGGTGCTCACCCACGTCCCGCCGAAGGAGGACTGATGCGCGTCGTCATCGCGGGGGCCGGCTCGGTCGGCCGGTCGATCGCCCGCGAGCTGCTGGCGTCGGACCACGAGGTGATGCTCGTCGACAAGCAGCCGAGCGCCATGCGCGTGGCGTCGGTGGCCGACGCCGAGTGGCTGCTCGCCGACGCGTGCGAGCTCTCCACGCTGTCGCAGGCCCGCGTGGACGAGTGCGACGTCATCGTCGCCGCGACCGGCGACGACAAGGTCAACCTGGTCGTCTCGCTCCTCGCCAAGACCGAGTACGGCGTCCCCCGGACGGTGGCCCGCGTCAACAACCCGAAGAACGAGTGGATGTTCGACGAGGGGTGGGGCGTCGACGTCGCCGTCTCGACGCCGCGCATCATGACCGCGATGGTCGAGGAGGCCGTCGCCGTCGGCGACCTCGTCAAGATCTTCTCGTTCCACCAGTCCGGTGCGGACATCCTCGAGCTGACGCTGCCCGAGGGGTCCGAGCTCGAGGGCACGCGGGTCGGCGACGTCACGTGGCCGCCCGACACCGTCCTGGCCGCGATCGTGCGCAGCGGCCGCCCCCTCGCGCCCAGCCCCGACGACACGCTCGAGGTGGGCGACGAGCTGCTCATCGTGGCGGGGTCGGACGCCGATCTGGATGCTCTGCACGGGTTGCTCGTGGCCCGACCAGCAGCCAGGTGAGCCAGAGGACGACGGCGAAGAGCGGGAGGCCCATCGCCAGCTTCGCGGTCCCGAGCGACGCGACGTCACCCGCGAGGTAGAACGGCACCTGGACCACGAGGCGGAGGGCGAACATCGCGGCCCACAGCCACGTCGCCCACGCGTAGCGGCGCCGGAGCCCGGTGAGCGCGGGGTCGGTGCGCCACCGCATCGTCTCGCCGCGCAGGAGCGTCACGAGGACGCCCACGACGGGCCACCCGACCAGGGCGGACACGCCCGTGCCGACCAGGTACGCCACGTTGACCAGGAGCCCGCCGGCGAAGAAGTCCTCGGCACGACCGGTCGTCAGCGCCCACACGACGCCGACGACGATCCCGAGCACCCCGGAGAGCGCCTGGGTGACCGGGGTGCGCTGCGCGAGGCGCAGCACGACCGCACCGAGGGCCGCCACGGACGCGGCGACGAGCGACGGCACGAGGTCCCGCGTCGCGACGAACACGACGACGAAGACGAGGCCCGGGAGGACCGACTCGACCAGACCTCGCACGCCACCGACCGCGTCGGCGAGCGAGAACTCCTCGCCGAGGAGGCTCCGCACGCCGCCGGTCGCCGCGGCGTCGGGGCGCACGTCCTCGGCCGGGACCCCGGCAGGCGCCGCGGCCGAGGCCGCGTCGGCCTCGTCCGACCGCGCGTCGCGCGCGTCAGCCGGCATGTCGCCCCTCGAGCTCGTAGCGCGGGTTGTACATCGTCGGGCGGCCGTCGCTCAGGCAGACGAGACCCTCCATGCGCGCCCGACGGCCGGGCTCGATCCCCGCGATCCGACGCTGCCCGAGCCACACGACGCGCAGGCTGCCCGTGCCGTCGAACAGCTCGGCCTCGAGCGCCGGCACGTTCTCACGGGCCCGCAGCGTGACGCTGCGCAGGACGCCGGCGACCGACGCGCGACGACGGTCCTGCACCGCGGCGACGGTCGTGCAGCCGACGCGCACGGCCTTGCGGCGCTCCTGCGACGCCTCGAACTCGGCTCGGTTGGCCGTGGCGGACCGCAGCACCTCACGCAGGCGCTCCCCGCGCGACCCGGCCATCAGCGGATCTCCGTGATCTCGGGCCCGCGGGTGAGCGGGTCGGGCACGGCGGGTGTGGGTGCGGCGACGCGGCGCGCGCCGGGCACGGTGAGCGCGAGCAGCTCGCGCGGGGCACGGGCCTCGTCGCCCCGGACCACGACCACGTCCGCGTAGACGTCCTCGAGCTCCTGCGCGGCGCCCGGCTCGACGACGGCCCGTCCGGTGAGGACGCCACGGAGGAACCACCGCGGGCCGTCGTGGCCGATGAAGCGGGCCGGACGGTGACCCGTGCGTCCCTCGGCCGTCCGCACCGGGACGCGCGCGAGCAGCTCGCGGCCGAACGGGCCGGGGACGTCGTCCGCCGAGCCGCCCTGCTTCGCGACGGAGTCGGCGATCTCGGCGCGGATCTCGTCCCAGATCCCCTCGGTCCGCGGGGCGGCGAACACCTGGAGCTGCAGCGCCGAGCCGTTGAGCGAGACCGCCGCCGCCGTCACGATCTGCGACGTCTTCTCGAGCTCCATGCGCAGCTCCATGCCGTCGCGGCCCGGGAGCCACAACGGGCCCAGGTCCACCCGGCGGCCGCGGTCGGGCACCTCGCTGACGTCCCACGGCCCGCGGTCGCGCACCGGCGCGGTGCCCCCGGGGGCGTCGTCGGCGACGTCCTCGGCTCTCGCCTCGACGTCGACGTCCGACCGCCTGCCTCGCCCGAACAAGCCCACGCGTCCTGCCTCCTGATCGGTTGTCCTCCTGGGACGACAGTAGACGCCGTCCCCGGCAAGGTCCTACTCGCCCGAGGCGGTCCAGCCGCCGCTCGAGCCGTGCCCACCCGTGCCCCGGTGCGACCCCGGAAGACGCTCGGCGCGGACGAAGCGCACGTGCTCGACGCGCTGCACCACCAGCTGGGCGATGCGGTCGCCGCGGCGCAGCACGACGGGCCGATCACGGTCGGTGTTGAGGAGCGTGACCGCGATCTCGCCGCGGTAGCCCGCGTCCACCGTGCCGGGCGCGTTGACCACCGTGAGCCCGTGGCGCGCGGCCAGGCCCGAGCGCGGCAGCACGAACGCGGCGTACCCCGCCGGCAGCGCGATCGACACGCCCGTGGGCACGGTCGCGCGCTCACCGGGTGCGAGCTCGACGTCGACCCGCGTGACGAGGTCGGCCCCGGCGTCACCCGGGTGGGCGTACGTCGGGACGGGCAGGTCGTCCTCGAGCAGCACGAGGAGGACGTCGACGTCGTCGGGCGAGGGCTGCGGGGGCGGCGAGGGGACGGGCTGGGGCACGGGCTGGGGCACAGGCTGGGGCACCCGCAGACCCTACCGGCGGGCCGCTCGCGCCCGGTGGGATGATCGGTGCATGACGTCCGCAGACCCGCACCACCCGGAGGAGCCCCGAGCAGGGACCACCACGGTGGGCCCCGCCCCGTACGACGAGCGGCTCTGGCCGGGCCCGGGCGGGTGGGCGGCGGTGCTCGGCTTCGCGGCCGTCGTGCTCGTCGCGCTGCTGCCCGTCGAGCCGCGGCTCGCGGTGGCGGTGGCCGGGGCGACGGCCGTCGTCGGCGTCGTCCTGGTCGCGGTGACCGCACCGCGGGTCCGCGTCGCGGAGGGCGTCCTGCGCGCGGGACGTGCGCACATCCCGGTCGGGCTGCTGGGTGTCCCCGCGGTCCTCGACCGTGACGGTGTCCGGGAAGCACTCGGCCCGGGCTCGGACGCCCGGGCCTACGCGTGCTTCAGGTCGTGGGTGGCCGGCGCGGTCGAGGTGCCCGTCACGGACCCGGCCGACCCGACGCCGACGTGGCTCGTGTCCTCACGCCGGCCCGAGGACCTGCGCGAGGCGCTGCTCGCCGAGCAGCGTCGTCAGGCGGCGCACTCCGAGCAGATCGGCTGACCGTTTTTCTCGCTCGCCAGCTGGCTGCGGTGGTGGACGAGGAAGCAGCTCGAGCACGTGAACTCGTCCGCCTGGCGAGGCAGGACGCGGACCGAGAGCTCCTCGCCGGACAGGTCGGCGCCGGGCAGCTCGAAGCCCTCCGCGGCCTCCGTCTCGTCCTCGTCGACCACGCCCGAGTTCTTGTCGGAACGTCGCGCCTGCAGCTCCTGGAGCGAGTCCTCGCTGAGGTCCTCGTCGGTCTTGCGCGGGGCGTCGTAGTCGGTTGCCATCGAGGTGTTCACACTCCGTGCGTCGGATGCGTCGACCCTGGGTGTCGACGTCGGTACGTACTCAATGCTCGGCGCACGCTCGTTGTTCCCGCGTCCGACGGCGAGGGGATTGTGCACCATCCCCCCGGCGGACGCGAACCCGTCCGGGAACGTCGACGGGCACGCGGACCGGTCCCCGCCGCGCGGCAGGGTGCGGGTCAGGCGGGCTCGTCGGAGTCGGCGCCCGCAGCCTCGAGGACCTCCACGAGCGCTGGCACCGTGTCCGGGTGACCCGCGACGGTCATCGCGGCCCCCGCACGCGTACCGCGGAGCCCGACCACCGCCGCCCCCGCCTCCTCGGCGACCAGCGAGGCCGCCGCGAGGTCCCACGGGTTGAGGCCGCGCTCGTAGTAGACGTCGAGCTGGCCCGACGCGACCGAGCACAGGTCCATCGCCGCGGAACCGATGCGGCGGATGTCGCGCACGAGCGGCAGCACGTGGCCGAGCACGCGGGCCTGGGCGCGTCGTCGCTCGGCGCGGTACCCGAAGCCGGTCCCGCACAGGCTCTGGGCGAGGGGCCGCGGCTCGCCGATCGTGAGCGCCCGGCCGTCGAGCCGCGCGCCGTGCCCGCGAGCGGCCGTCCAGGTCCGGCCGTCCGGGACCGCGTGGACTGCCCCCGCCACGACGGTCCACGTCGCGGGGTCCGGGTCGCCGACGACGGCGGCGACGCTCACGGCGTACGCCGGGACCCCGTACAGGTAGTTCACCGTCCCGTCGATCGGGTCGACGACCCACGTCACGCCGCTGGTCCCGGCGCGCAGGCCGTCCTCCTCCCCCAGCACGCCGTCGTCGGGACGCTCGCCGAGCAGCACCTGGACGAGGAGCCGCTCGGACGCGAGGTCCATCTCCGTGACGACGTCGACCGGGCTGCTCTTGGTCGCCGAGACGTCGACGCGGTCAGGCCGCCCGCCCCGCACGAGGGCACCCGCCTCGCGCGCGGCACGCTCGGCGAGCACGGCGAGCGCCGCGACCTCGTCCGGGGTCAGGTGTCCGAGGTCCTGCGGTCGCGTCTGCACGGGACCCATCCTGCCCGACGGGCGCGAGGCAGGAGGCGGCACACCGGGGCTCATCCCCGCACCCGACCCGTGCAGGTGGCACCCTGGACGCCGGAGGAGGTGCCATGGGAGAGCTCACTCTCGTCGGCCTGCACGAGGACGGCGAGCACGTCGTCCTCGAGGGATCGGACGGACAGCGGTTCCGGCTCAGGATCGACGAGGCGCTGCGGGCCGCGGTGCGGCGCGACCGCGCCCAGCTCGAGCAGCTCCGCGCCGACCGCGCGGGGGCTCTGCCGCCGCGCGAGATCCAGGCGCGCATCCGCGCGGGCGCGCCGGCCGAGGACGTCGCCGCCGACGCCGGCATGCCGGTCGAGCTCGTGCGGCGCTACGAGGGGCCCGTCCTCGCCGAGCGCGAGTTCGTCGCGGGCCAGGCACGCGCGACCCGCATCGGCCACGACCCGGGCGCCCCTGTGCTCGGCGACCTCGTGACGGACCGCCTCGCGACCCGGGGCGTCGGCGGCGAGAGCATCGCCTGGGACGCCTTCCGTCCGGGTACCGGCAGCTGGACGGTCGAGGTCCGCTTCGAGGTCTCGGGCACCGCGCGGTCGGCCCGGTGGACCTACGACGCGGCGACGCGCTCGGTGCGCGCGCAGGACGACGAGGCGCGGTGGCTCTCGGAGACCGAGCTGCACGACGGACCCATCCCGCGCCGGCACCTGGCCGCGGTGCCGGGCGCCGAGGTGGACGTCGACGCGGCTCTGCGACCGCTGCTCGCATCGGTGGACCTGTCCCCCGCACCGGAGCCCGAGCCCGAGCCCGACCCCGCGGCGGAGACCGCGGCGCTGCTCGACGACCTCACGGGGCGGCGCGGCGTGCGGCAGCCCCTCGACGTCGAGGACGACGACGAGGACGAGGGCTTCGAGGGCTTCGGCCCGCAGCACGCGTTCGACTTCGACAACCCCGACCTGACGATCCCGGCAGCGCACCCGCCGCACTCGCGCCCGGACCTGGCGACCGACGCCCAGGTGCTCGAGATGCCCGCGCAGCCGCGGCGGTCGACGAGCGAGGACGACGCGTCCGCGCAGAGCCCCTCGCCCGAGGCCGGTGACGAGCCGGCCACGCCCGCGGAGCCGGAGAAGCCGGCCGAGGAGCGGGTCGCCGGCGGCGGCCGGAGCCGCGCACGTCGCGGCCGTGCGAGCGTGCCCAGCTGGGACGAGATCGTCTTCGGCGCGCGGCCGGAGTGAGCCGACGGCTCAGGTCGGGTCGTCGGTCATCGTGAACGGGAGCGTGTCCGGCGCCTGCGTCGTCGCGCGCGCGGCGGCGACCGTCATCCGACGCATGTGGTGACGTCGGCACAGCACCTCGTACCCCACGTCCGTCGCGGCCCCCGTGTCTCCGACGACGACCTGCTCGCCCTCGACCACCATGACGCCTCGCACCGTGCGCGCGTTGTGCGTCGCGCGGGCCCCGCACCAGCACAGCGACATGACCTGGAGCACCTCGACGCGGTCCGCGAGCTCGATGAGCCGTGCCGAGCCGGGGAAGAGCCGGGTCCTGAAGTCGGCCGTGATGCCGAACGCGAAGACGTCGACGCCGAGCTCGTCCACGAGCGCGGCGAGCTGCTCGACCTGGTGCTGCGTGTAGAACTGCGCCT
This sequence comes from Cellulomonas carbonis, assembly GCF_014636275.1. Classification (GTDB taxonomy): domain Bacteria; phylum Actinomycetota; class Actinomycetes; order Actinomycetales; family Cellulomonadaceae; genus Actinotalea; species Actinotalea carbonis. Next base: position 269,465 of record NZ_BMEB01000001.1, on the reverse strand, counting down.
CGTCGCAGACGAGGTAGTCGACGCGGTCCCCCCGACTGCGGCGGCGCACGACCTCCTCCCAGAAGTCGGTCGCGTCCGTCACCTCCACCGCGGGGTGCCGCAGGCCGAGCCGTGACGACAGGACGTCCGTCCCCGCCCGGTCGTTCCGCGTGAAGATGACGCCGCCGCGCCCGCGCGCGGCGTGGTTGTGGTCGAGCTGGAGCGCGAGCGTGGACTTGCCGCAGTCCATGGTCCCGCTGAAGAAGACGAGCTCTGCCAACCGATCCTCCTAGGCGACCACGACGAGCGGGACGAGCATCTCCTCGGGCGTGAGCGACCCGTGCACGCCCTTGAGCAGGAGCGACTGCGGCGTCTGCGTCCGCGAGTCCGCGACGCCGCCGCGACCCGTGGACGCCACCACGACGTCGCCGATCAGGGGCAGGACGTGCGGCGCCACCTCGCCGAACCAGCCCGCGGCCACGGCCTCGTCCCGGCTCGCGACGACGGCGCGGTCCGCCAGGTGGTCGCGCCAGCGGGCCAGCACCGCGTCCACGCGTCCCGCGGCCGCGTGGACGTGTGCGGCGCGCGGCTCACCCGCGACCAGCTCGACGTCCTCGCGCAGGACCGGGGTGTGCGCGACGTCCACGAGCGAGTCGTGGTCGAGGTCGACGCCGCCGTGGTCCGCCGTCACGAGGACGAGCGTCCCGCGTGGGACCGAACGCACGAGCCGCGCGAGCTCGGCATCGAGCTCGCTGAGCGCGTCGCCCCACTCGGCGGAGCGCCACCCGTGGTGGTGGCCGACCTTGTCGACCTCGCCCCAGTACAGGTAGACGAGGCCGGGTCGGCCGAGCGCACGGACGGTGGTGTCGACGCGGTCGGCGAGGCTCTCGGCCGCGACGTACTGCGCCCCGCCGAGCGCCGCCTCCGTGAGCCCCGACCCTGCGAAGCGCGCGGGACCGACGGACCGCACGGCCGTGCCCGACGCCGCCGCGAGGCCCAGCAGGGACGGCTCGCGCTGCCACGTACGGGGGTCACCCGCTCCCTCCCACGAGACCAGGTTGGCCAGCCCACCGGTCGAGGGGTTGCGCACGGTGTACCCCGCGAGGCCCGTGCGCCCCGGTCCGCGTCCGGTTCCGAACAGACCCATCGACGCGGCGGTGGTCGACGGGAAGCCCGCCGTGAGCACCTGGGTCTCGCCGAGCCGTCGGCGCAGGAACGGTGCGTGGCCAGCGCGCTCGACGAGGGCGCGGTGGCCCAGGCCGTCGACGAGCACCACGCACACGCGCTCGGCCGTGGGGACACCGAGCCGCTCACGCGCGCCGGTGGGCAGCGCGTCCGACGTCGCCCCGACCGCCTCGACCGCGGCCGGCAGGACCGCGTCGAGGCAGAGGCCGCCGTAGTCGGGCAGCACGAGGCCCGCCGTGGGCAGGGCCGTGGACGACCCCGTCACCGGCGGGAGCGGACGGCACCCGCGGTCGCCGCGGACAGCTCGCGCGCGAAGCCGACAGCCGACCGGACCGCGTCCGCCCCTTCGGCGCGCGTCGACACGCGCACCACGACGTCGTCGGGCGAGCTGGTGCCGGTAAGCCCGTGGTCCGCGTCGCAGTCCGGGTCGCCGCACGCCGCTGGCTCGAGGTCGATCCGCTGGACGGACCCCCAGCCGACCGCGAGCGTGAGCTCGGTCGGCAGCGCGCCGGCCCGGTGCTTCTCGGGGACCGGGACCACGTGCGTGAGCGCGACCGTGCGGAGCTGGTCGAGCGGGACCGACTCGGTCGTGGCCGACGCGCTCGCGGACGGGTTCTCGCTGTCCGCGGGGTGGTCGTCGACGTGGGCGAGGACCAGGCGGGTGGGCGTCAGGACGAGCACCGTGACGTGACGACGCACCTCGACGGAGTCGAACGTCGTCTCGGGGTGGACGAGGTGGGCGACCACGTCCTCGCCGCCGAGGGCGACCTCGAGCACGTCGGCGACGAGCTCGGGGTAGTAGCCGGCCATCTCGAGGTTCTTGCGGAGATCCGTCGTCATGGGCACCCGGCCATCCTCCCACCACCGCGCGACCCGGCGCCTGCGGCCCGTCGGGTCCGTGGACGGGCGGGCGGGGCACCTGCCGGTGCGGTCACCCGGGAAGGGTCCGACGTCCGCTGTCCGCACGGCCCGTCGCGCCGAGCCGCACGCGCGCGCCCAGCACCGCGGCACCCTCCTCGGCCACGACGACCGGGTGCAGCTCGAGCGCGTGCAGCTCGGGGACGTCGTCGGCGAGCACGGAGACGCGTGCCAGCACGTCCTCGAGCGCGGCGACGTCCAGCGCGGGCAGCCCCCGGTAGCCGAAGAGCCGCGGCGCGGCGCGCACGGACCGCACCATGTCGCGCACGTCGACGTCGGTCAGCGGCGGGATGCCGTGGCTCGTGTCGCCGAGCAGGTCGACGGCGTCGCCCGCCATGCCGAACGACACCACGGGCCCGAAGCGGGGGTCCTCGGCCGACCGGACGACGCAGGCGGCCCCCCCGGGCGCCATCCGCTGGACCTCGAACGGCACGTCCGCCGCACCGAGCGGCTCGAGGTGCGCCCGCATGTGCTCCATCGCCTCGACGACGGCGGCCGGCCCGGCCAGGTCCAGGCGCACGCCACCCAGGTCGATGCGGTGGCGCAGGTGACCCGCGGCGCTCTTGAGCGCGACCGGCCAGCCCAGCGCGTCGCCCGCGGCGACCGCCTCCTCGGGCGTGCGGGCCACGACGGTGGGCCACAGCCGCAGCCCGTAGCAGGAGAGCAGGTCGGCCGCCGCGTCCTGCGTCAGGTCGACCAGCTCGTCACCCCGGCCGGCCAGAGCCGCTTCGACGAGGCGCCGTGCACGCGGCCGGTCCGCGTCGGGGACCTCGACGGGGCGACCGTGGTCGGCGTTCCGCCACGCGCCGTACCGCGCGGCCGCCGCGAGGGCCACCACGGCGTCCTCGGGGGTCGCGTAGGCGGGCACCGTGCGGGAGCCCGTCGTGCGGCCCTCCCCGCCGGGGACGGGAGCCGGGGCGGTGAGCTCCTCGGTCACGCCGGTCAGACCGAGGATGCACGCGACGGTCGGTCGTCCCGTGCCCGCCGCCGCGGCGGCGACCGCGCGCGCGACCGCCGGGTCGGGCGAGCCGACGGTCGGCACGTGCGCGACGACGACGGCGTCCACGTCGGGCGCCGCGTACGCCGCGGCGACCTCGTCCTCGACCTGGTCCGGCCCGACCGTGGCGCCCGCTCCCCCGCTCAGCGTCCAGCGGCTCACGACGACCAGCCCCGCCGACGACGCGGCCTCCGCCGCGAGCGCCGCGAGCGGCTCGGAGCCGGCGAGCACCGCGACCCGTCTGCCCGCGGGCAGCGGCTGATGGGCGAGGAGCATGGCGACGTCGAGGAGCTGGTGCTGGCTGTCGACCCGCACGACGCCGGCTTGGCGGAGCACCTGGTCGAGGGCCTGCCGCGGGACGCGCGTGCTGCGTACCGCATGACCCGCCGGGTCGACGTGGCCCGACCGACCGGCCGTCAGGACCACGACCGGCTTGACCGCGGCGAGCCGCCGCGCGACGCGCGAGAACTTCCGGGGGTTGCCGATCGACTCGAGGTACATCGCGACGACGTCCGTCTGCTGGTCCTCGGTCCAGAACTGCATCGCGTCGTTGCCGGAGACGTCCGCGCGGTTGCCCGACGAGACGAACGTCGAGAGCCCGAGGCGTCGTCGGCGCGCGGACGCCAGGAGCCCGACGGCGAGCGGCGCCGACTGGCAGAAGAGCCCGAGCCGCCCCGGGCTCGGGAGCTCGGCTGCGAGCGACGCGTTGACGGTGGGGGTGTCCGGCCCGCCCTGCCGGAAGAACCCGTAGGACGCGGGCCCGAGCACGCGCATCCCGCCCGAGTGCGCCCCGCGCAGGAGGTCCCGCTGGCGCGCGAGGCCCTCGGGGCCGACCTCGGCGAAGCCCTCGGAGAGCACGAGCACCGCGCGCGGGCGCAGACGGGCGCACCGCCGGACGACCGCACCCGACGTCCCGGCGGGCACCGCGAGGACGACGAGGTCCACCGGTCCGGGGACGTCCGCGAGGTCGGCGTGGCGCGCGACACCGGGCACGTCGTCCGCGGGCCCGACGACGTGCAGCTCGGGTTCCGTTCCCGGACGGTCGGCGACCAGGTGTCGCAGGACCGCCGAGGCGAGGAGCCGCTCCCCCGCGGCGTCCTCCTCGGCCGCGACGACGACGAGCACCGACCGCGGGGTGAGCAGCCCGCTCACGCTCCGTGCCTCGGCGGCGTGCTCGCGGTCCGCCATCACGGCGAGCGAGCGGACGGTCGGGTCGAGGTCGAGCCGCACCGTGAGGATGCCGTCGTCCATGCGCTGGCTCACGGCGTACCCCGCCTCGCGGAACACGGCGATCATCGCGGCGTTGTGGGGCAGGACGTCGGCCGTGAAGCGGGTCACGCCGCGTTCGCGTGCCGCGGCCGCGAGGTGCTCGAGGAGGACCGAACCCAGGCCGCGCCCGTGGTGGTCGTCCGCGACGTTGAACGCGACCTCGGCGGTCCCCTCCTCGACGCGGTCGTAGCGCCCGACGGCGATGATCCGCTCGCCCTCGGCCTCGTCGGCGACCGCGACGAGCGCGACCCGGTCCCGGTGGTCCACGTGCGTGAACCGCCGCAGGTCCGACTCGGGGAGCCGCTCGAGCGGCGCGAAGAACCGGAAGTAGGTCGACCGCTCGGACTGCGCGACGTGGAACGCCTGCAGGGCGGACGCGTCGTCGGGCCGGATCGGGCGCACGTGCGCCGTCCCGCCGTCGCGCAGGACGACGTCGGCCTCCCAGTGCAGCGGGTACGCGGGGCCAGCGCCGTCGGCTGCGTCGTCGTCGGTCACCGTTCCAGGCTAGTCACGACGTGGTCGGGGCGGCGCTCCCGGGCGCGCCTGGCGCCGCCGACGCGCCGGAGCGGCGACAATGGGCGCGCTCGACCCCCGACCCCAGGAGCACCAGCACCGATGGCCCGTCGCACCTCCCGACCGACCGACGCCGAACCCGTCGAGGAGCGCATCGTCGACATCGACGTCTCGGCCGAGATGGAGGGGTCGTTCCTCGAGTACGCCTACTCGGTCATCTACTCGCGCGCCCTGCCCGACGCGCGGGACGGTCTGAAGCCGGTGCAGCGCCGCATCCTCTTCCAGATGTCCGACATGGGCCTGCGGCCCGACCGAGCGCACGTGAAGTCGGCCCGCGTGGTCGGCGAGGTCATGGGCAAGCTGCACCCCCACGGCGACTCGGCGATCTACGACGCGCTCGTCCGCATGGCGCAGCCGTTCTCGCTGCGCCTGCCGCTCGTCGACGGGCACGGGAACTTCGGGTCGCTCGACGACGGCCCGGCCGCGGCGCGGTACACCGAGGCGCGCCTCGCCCCGGCCGCCATGGCCATGGTCACGGACCTGGACGAGGACGTCGTCGACTTCGTCCCCAACTACGACAACAAGCTCCAGCAGCCGGGTGTCCTGCCCTCGGCGATCCCGAACCTGCTCGTCAACGGCGCGTCGGGGATCGCCGTCGGCATGGCGACGAACATGGCGCCGCACAACCTCGTCGAGGTCGTCGCGGCGGCGCGGCACCTCGTCGCGCACCCCGACGCGACGGTCGAGGACCTCATGCGGTTCGTGCCCGGTCCCGACCTGCCGACGGGCGGCAAGATCGTCGGCCTCGACGGCGTGCGGGACGCGTACCGCACGGGCCGCGGGAGCTTCCGCACGCGCGCGACGGCCCGGGTCGAGAACGTGACCCCGCGGCGCAAGGGCATCGTCGTGACCGAGCTGCCCTACACGGTCGGGCCCGAGAAGGTCATCGAGAAGATCAAGGAGGGCGTGCAGTCCAAGAAGCTCTCGGGCATCTCGGACGTGGTCGACCTCACGGACCGCGAGAACGGCCTGCGCCTCGTCATCGAGGTCAAGACGGGGTTCAACCCCGACGCGGTGCTCGACCAGCTGTACCGCTACACGCCCATGGAGGACTCGTTCGGCGTGAACAACGTCGCGCTGGTCGACGGCCGCCCGCAGACCCTGGGCCTGCGCGAGCTGCTCGTCGTGTGGGTCGACCACCGGCTCACGGTCGTCCGCCGCCGGTCGCAGTTCCGTCTCGCCAAGCGCCAGGAGCGGCTGCACCTCGTCGAGGGCCTGCTCGTCGCGATCCTCGACATCGACGAGGTCATCCAGGTGATCCGCACCTCCGACACCGCCGAGGCCGCGCGTGACCGGCTCATGGGCGTCTTCGACCTCTCGCAGCCGCAGGCCGAGTACATCCTCGAGCTGCGCCTGCGCCGCCTGACCCGGTTCTCGCGGATCGAGCTGGAGAAGGAGGCCGACCAGCTGCGCGCCGAGATCGCGGAGCTCGAGGCGATCCTCGGCGACGAGGCCCGCCTGCGCACCGTCGTGAGCGACGAGATGGCCGAGGTCGCGCGGACCTTCGGGACCCCGCGCCGCACGATCCTCCTCGAGTCCGCGGGTGGGACGGCGACCGCTGCGACCGCGACCCCGCTCGAGGTGGTCGACGCGCCGTGCCAGGTCCTGCTGTCCGGCACGGGCCTGCTCGCACGGACCGCCGACGACGCCGTCCCGGTGCGCTCCGGGCGCCGCTCGTCGCACGACGCGATCGCGTCGGTGGTCGCGACGACGACGCGCGCCCAGATCGGCGCCGCGACGTCGCGCGGGCGCGTGCTGCGGCTGGGTGTCGTCGACCTGCCGGGGCTCCCGCCGACCGACGGACCGCCGTCGCTGTCGGGCGGCGTGCCCGTGACCGAGGTGCTCGACCTCGCGCCGGGCGAGCGGGTGCTCGCGCTCGTCACGCTCGACGCCGCGGCACCGACGCTGGCGCTCGCGACGGCGGGCGGCGTCGTCAAGCGCGTGGCGCCCGAGTCCGCTCCCAACCGCGACGCGTGGGACGTCATCGGGCTGCGCGCGGGCGACGAGGTGGTCGGTGCGACGGTCGTCACCGACGACCACGAGCTCGTCCTGGTCACCGCGCAGGCCCAGCTGCTGCACTTCCCGGCGTCGGCCGTGCGCCCGCAGGGCCGTCCTGCGGGCGGCATGGCGGGGATCCGCCTCGCCGACGGCGACCGCGTCGCCTTCTTCGGCGCGGTCGCGCCCGGGGACGACAGGGGCGAGGTCGTCGTGACGGTCGCCGGGTCCTCCGACGCACTGCCGGGCACGCAGGCCGGCACCGCGAAGGTCACGCCGTTCGAGCTCTACCCGGCCAAGGGACGTGCGACGGGTGGCGTCCGGGCGCACCGCTTCCTGCGGGGCGAGGACGCGCTCATCGCCGCGTGGGTCGGCCCGTGGCCCGCGCGCGCCGTGGGCTCCGCCGGGCAGGCGGTCGACCTCCCGACCCCGGTGGACCGCCGGGACGGGTCGGGGACGCCGCTGCCCGCCCCCGTCCACGCGATCGGCTGACGCCCGCCGCGCTGCGGCCGCCGCGGCCCGTGCGGAAGCCGCTCAGATCTCGACGCTGTAGAGCACCTCGCCGTGCGTCGCCTCGTACCCGAGGCGTTCGTAGAGCCCGTGGGCACCCGACGGGTTCGCGGTGTCGACCAGGAGCGTCGCGTACTGCATGCCGGCGTCCCGGTAGGCCTCCATGACGCGGGCGAGGAGCGACACGGAGAGCCGTCGACCACGCCAGGCCGGGCGCACGCCGAGCAGGTCCGTGTAGCCGCACGTGTAGCCCAGCACCGGCCAGTCGTGCTCGTAGCGCCCCGAGAGCGCGTATCCCGCGACCTGCTCGCGACCGCCTGCGGTGTCGACGGCGACGAAGCTCCACTCGGGCGCGAAGTGGTTGCGGTGCTGCTGCCAGGTCTGCGCGGTCTGCGGCTCGGAACCCCAGTGGTCGAGGAACGCCTCGTTGTGGGCGAGGCGGACCGCCTCGTCGAGGCTCGGCGCCCACGGGCCGACGTGGATGCCCTCGGGCTCGCGCACGGTGGGCAGCGGGGCCCGCAGGTCGCGCCGCATGTGGATGTACCAGCGGATCGGGCTGAAGCCCGCGGCCGCGTAGAGGCGTCGCTGGTCGCGCATGTGCTCGTCGACGTAGACCGCGAGGCGTGCGGGCAGGTCCTTGCCCGACTCCGCGAGCATCTGGCGCCCGCGGCCCTCCATCCACGCGAGGACGGCCCGCCCGACGCCTCGGGACCGCCACACGGGGTGGACGCCGCCCCGCAGGAAGGCCCGGACGGTGCGTCGGTCCCCGGGACGGACCTCGACGAGCGCGTAGGCGCGCATGGTGCCGGAGTCGTCGAACCCGGCGATCGAGTCGGTCGACAGGTCCTTCCAGTCGCCCTCGAGCAGGTCGACCACCTCGGGCTCGGAGGTCCGCTGAGGCGACTGGTCCACCGTCTCGATCGCCTGGAGCAGCGTGTGCAGCGCCGGTGCGTCGGCGGGCGTCAGGGGCCGCCAGGCGAGCTCGAGGTGCGCGGGGGGCAGCTCGAGGACCTCGGGCGCGTCGGCTCGGACCGCCAGCGGGGCGACGGCCTCGGGCTCCTCCGCGGCCCCGCCGGCCGCGGTCGTCCCTCCGGGCACCGTCGTCATGCGTCGATCCGTGCCCGGTCGAGCTGTGCCGCGCCGGCGACGATGAACTCGCGCCGGGGGCCGACGTCGGAGCCCATGAGCAGCTCGAAGACGCGCTCGGCCGCCGCGGCGTCCTGTGCCGTCACCCGGCGCAGCGTCCGGTGCCGAGGGTCCATGGTCGTCTCGGCGAGCTGGTCGGCGTCCATCTCGCCCAGGCCCTTGTAGCGCTGGATGTCGTCCTTGTAGCGCCGACCCGAGCGCTGGAGGCGCGCGAGCGTGGACGCCAGCTCGGCCTCCGAGTACGTGTAGACGTACTCGTTGCGGCGTGACCCGGCGCCGATGACCTCGACGCGGTGCAGGGGCGGCACCGCGGCGTACACGCGCCCTGCGTCGACGAGGGGCCGCATGTAGCGGAAGAACAGCGTGAGCAGGAGGGTCCGGATGTGCGCGCCGTCGACGTCCGCGTCGGTCATCAGCACGATCTTCCCGTAGCGCGCCGCCTCGAGGTCGAAGCTGCGTCCCGACCCCGCGCCGATCACCTGGATGATCGCGGCGCACTCCGCGTTGCGGAGCATGTCGGAGATCGACGCCTTCTGGACGTTGAGGATCTTCCCGCGGATGGGCAGGAGCGCCTGGAAGTCGGAGTTCCGGGCGAGCTTCGCGGTGCCGAGCGCGCTGTCCCCCTCGACGATGAACAGCTCGCTGCGGTCGACGTCGTCGGAGCGGCAGTCCGCGAGCTTGGCAGGCAGCGCCGAGCTCTCGAGCGCGTTCTTGCGCCGCGAGATCTCCTTCTGCTTGCGCGCCGACAGCCGGGCACGCATCTCGGCGACGACCTTGTCCAGGAGCAGGCTCGCCTGCGCCTTGTGGTCGCGCTTCGTCGACGTCAGCAGCGCCGTCAGCTCCTTCTCGACCACACGAGCGACGATCCCCCGCACCGGTCCGGTGCCGAGCACCTCCTTCGTCTGACCCTCGAACTGCGGCTCGGCGAGCCGGACGGTGAGCACCGCCGTGAGCCCGGCCATCACGTCGTCCTTCTCGATCCGCTCGGCGGAGTCCTTGGTCGACACCTTGAGCCGCCGGGCGTTCGCCTCGACGACCTTCCGGAGGGTCTTGAGCAGGCTCTGCTCGAGCCCCGCGAGGTGCGTGCCGCCCTTGGGCGTCGCGATGATGTTGACGAACGACCTGACCTCGGTCTCGTAGCCCGTCCCCCACCGCAGCGCGACGTCGACCTCGGCCGTGCGCTCGACGGGCTGCGAGGTGAGGTGGCCCCGGTCGTCGAGCACGGGCACCGTCTCGGTGAACGTCCCGGACCCGGTGAGGTGCCACGTGTCCGTGATGGCGCTGTCGGGCGCGAGGAACTCGACGAAGTCGATCGTCCCGCCGTGGTGGACGAAGGTCTCCTCGTGCGGCCCGTCGGCGCCGGGTGTGCCCGCGAGGCCTCGCTCGTCGCGCACGGTCACGGTCAGCCCGGGTACGAGGAACGTCGTCTGCCGGACGCGCTCCACGAGCTCGTCGTAGGAGAAGACCGCGCTCTTCGGGAAGACCTGGCGGTCGGCCCAGTAGCGCACGCGCGTGCCGGTCCGGCCGCGCGGCACCTTCCCCACCACGCTGAGCTCGGACGCCTCGACGAAGGGCGTGAACGGCGACTCGGGGTCCGCGACCGCTCCGTCGGCGTAGCGGCCGGGCTCGCCGCGGTGGAACGTCATCCGGTGCGTGCGACCGCCGCGGTCGACCTCGACGTCGAGCCGCGCCGAGAGCGCGTTGACGACGCTCGCGCCCACGCCGTGCAGTCCACCGGACGCGGCGTACGAGCCGCCGCCGAACTTCCCGCCGGCGTGCAGCTTGGTGAACACCACCTCGACCCCGGTCAGCCCGGTCTTCGGCTCGACGTCGACCGGGATGCCGCGACCGTTGTCCCGGACCTCGACCGACGTGTCGGCGTGCAGGACGACGTCGATGCGGTCGCAGTGACCCCCGAGCGCCTCGTCGACGGAGTTGTCGATGATCTCCCACAGGCAGTGCATCAGACCGCGGGAGTCGGTCGTGCCGATGTACATGCCCGGGCGCTTGCGGACCGCCTCGAGCCCCTCCAGGACGGAGAGGTGGCGCGCGGTGTAGCTCGACTCGGACAGCGTGGTGGTCACGGGCTCCGAGCCTAGACGCTCACCGCGCCCACCCCGGGGAGGACGTGCCGACGGACGCCGCCGGTACGCCGGGAGCGAATTCCGGGGCCCTCGGCACGACGCACCCCTGACCGGGTGGTTTCATGGACGACGTGACGACCACGACGAGAAGCCCGCTGACTGCGGCCGACCGCTGCGACCGCTGCGGTGCGCAGGCCTATGTCCGTGTGGTGCTGGGCAGCGGTGACCTGCTGTTCTGCGCCCACCACGCTCGTCGGCACGCCTCGGCCTTCGCCGGGGTCGCCGTCGACATCCAGGACGAGACGGACCGCATCCTCGAGGAGCACGGCGCCCCGGCTCGCTGACACCACCACGACGTCTCGCAGGGCCCGGCCGGCTCCACCCGGTCGGGCCCTGCGGCGTCCCGCCACACCGGAGTGCCCATGGACCTCGTCGACGGCATCGTCGGCCTCGCCGTGCTGGTCGGTCTCGTCGGCATCGTCGTCCCTGTCCTGCCGGGGTCGCTGCTCATCGGGGTCGCCGTCCTGCTGTGGGCGCTGGACGCCGGCACGGTCGGCGGCTGGGTCGTGGCGGCGGTGGTGGTCGCCCTGCTCGTCGCGGGCAACGCCGCCACCTACGTGATCACCGGGACGCGCGTCGCCGCCTCGGGGGCCCCGCGCAGGACGCTGGTGCTGGCGGGCCTGGCCGGCGTCGTCGGGTTCTTCGTGATCCCGGTCCTCGGGCTCTTCCTCTTCTTCGCCGGCGGCCTCTTCGCCGCCGAGTACTGGCGCCTCCGTGACGTCCCCGCGGCCCGGAGCTCCGCCTGGGTGGCGCTGCGCGCCACGGCGCTCGGACTCCTCGTCGAGCTGACCCTCGCGTTCGCCGCGGCCGCGACGTGGTTCGTCTCGGCCGCCAACGGGGTGGGCGGCTGAGCGTCCGTCGACAGGCGAGGCGGGTGGCCCAACGTCGACGGAGGAGGAGGCGGCGGCTGAACGGTCGTCGACGACTGTGCGGCTGTTCGGCCGACGAGACGGGGACGGACGCCCTCTCGCCCCGACGCATCAGCGCGTCATCGACCGTCGCGTCAGCGCGTCGTGGACCGTCACGTCCTCGACCGTCGCGTCAGCGCGTCGCCGAACCTCCCAGCCCGACACGCCCGTTCGACCGCCCGCTCGCGCGGTCGCCGGCGGGCTCGCGCAGCCTCTCGGCCCGACGCCGACGCGCGTGACGCACGTCGGCGACGACGACGGCCGCAGCCGCCAGGACGGCGACCACGACCACCGCGCCCAGCAGACCGTCGAGGTGCCCGTCGCGCCGTCCGAGGAGCGCGACCGAGACCGCTGCCACGACGGCCAGCACGAGGAGCAGGATCCCCGTGACGGTGCGCGACACGTCAGTCGAGGTAGTCGCGCAGGACCTGCGACCGGCTCGGGTGACGGAGCTTCGACATCGTCTTGGACTCGATCTGCCGGATCCGCTCGCGCGTGACGCCGTAGACCTTGCCGATCTCGTCGAGCGTCTTCGGCTGACCATCGGTGAGGCCGAAGCGCATCGACACGACGCCCGCCTCACGCTCGGACAGCGTGTCGAGGACCTGGTGCAGCTGCTCCTGCAGGAGCGTGAAGCTCACCGCGTCCGCGGGGACGATCGCCTCGGAGTCCTCGATGAGGTCTCCGAACTCGCTGTCGCCGTCCTCGCCGAGCGGGGTGTGCAGCGAGATCGGCTCACGCCCGTACTTCTGGACCTCGACGACCTTCTCGGGCGTCATGTCGAGCTCCTTGGCGAGCTCCTCGGGCGTCGGCTCACGGCCGAGGTCCTGGAGCATCTGCCGCTGGACGCGCGCGAGCTTGTTGATGACCTCGACCATGTGGACCGGGATGCGGATCGTCCGCGCCTGGTCGGCCATCGCCCGGGTGATCGCCTGGCGGATCCACCACGTGGCGTAGGTCGAGAACTTGTAGCCCTTGGTGTAGTCGAACTTCTCGACCGCACGGATGAGGCCGAGGTTGCCCTCCTGGATCAGGTCGAGGAAGAGCATCCCGCGCCCCGTGTACCGCTTCGCGAGCGAGACGACGAGGCGCAGGTTGGCCTCGAGGAGGTGGTTCTTGGCCCGACGACCGTCCTGGGCGATCCACTCGAGCTCGCGGCGGAGCTTGGGCTCGACGTTGTTCGTCGAGGCGAGCTTCTCCTCGGCGAACAGGCCCGCCTCGATGCGCTTGGCGAGCTCGACCTCCTGCTCGGCGTTGAGGAGGGCGACCTTGCCGATCTGCTTGAGGTAGTCCTTGACAGGGTCGGCCGTCGCACCTGCGGTGACGACCTGCTGCGCCGGCGCGTCGTCGTCGTCGGCGTCCGAGTAGGTGAAGCCGGTGTCCTCGGCCTCCTCCTCCGCCGCGGGCGCGGCGGCGGGCGCGGCGGCCGGCGCGGCCGCCTCCGCGTCCTCGGTGTCCTCAGGGCCCGTCTCGGTCGCGGCCTCGTCGTCGTCGGTCTCGACCTCGACGTCGACCTCGACGTCCTCGTCGACCTCGACCACGACGTCGTCGATGTCCGCCGCGTCGTCGTCGACGTCCGCGTCGGCGTCGCCCGCCGGGACGGCCTTGCCCTTCGAGGTGGCCTTCGCGGCGCCCTTCGCCGGCTTGGCGGCCGCGGCCGACCTGCGAGCGGGCGTGGGCCGGCCGGCCGGCGCCTCGTCGGCCTCGGACCCGGCGACGGCGGTCCCGGCCTTGGCGGCGCGTGTGGAGGTCCGTGAGCGCGTGGTCGCGGCGTCGGCCTCCGGCGCCTTGACGGTGGTCGCGCTCGAGCGGCGCGTCGTGGCCGCGGCGACCGCGGGACGTGCGGTCGGCTCCTGCACCTCGATGCCGGCGTCCTTCAGGCCGCGCAGCACCGCCCGGAGGCGGGCCGGCGGGACGTCAGCGGCCTCGCACGCGGAGCGGAGCGACTCGGCGTCGACGGAGCCGTGGGTACGGCCACGACGGACGAGGTCCTGCAGGGCAGGGCTGTCGAACTCGCGCGGGAGGGCATGACGGGGGGTCTGAGATGACAACAGAGAACCTTTCGGCGCACCAGGCTCGGAGGGAAGGTCCGGGAAGACGAACCACCATTGTAACGTCCGAGGGTTCCCCCGGTCGGCCCCGCGGGTCCGCGCGGCGCCCGGACGGGTGAGCGTTCAGCTCGCCGTGGGCTTGACCGCCAGGACGGGGCACGGCGCGTCGAGCAGGATCCGCTGGGCGTTGGACCCGAGGATCAGCTTGCCGACCGGGCTGCGACGACGCAGCCCGATGACGATCAGCTCGGCGGACTCCCCCACCGCCGCACCGATGATGTCGTCCGCGACGTCCCGGCCGCGCACGGTCTGGCGCACCTCGGACGGGACGTCCGCGTCGGCGAGGCGCGCGCGGACGTCCTCCGCCTGCCGCTCGAGGTCGACCGGGTCCGAGCCGAACCGCTGGCCCCGCTCGCTCAGGACGACGACGAGGCGGACGCCACGCCTGCGGGCCTCGACCACGGCCACGTCGAGCGCAGCGGACCCCTCGGGGGTCGCCACATAGCCGACCACGACACTCATCGGTCCTCCTTCGGCACCGGGACGTCACCGCCTCCGTCCCGCCGACGCTACCGGATGAGAGCCGGGACGACGTGCTCGACGTCACACGCGCCCCCGGGCGAGCCACCCTGGGGGCATCCCCGCGACGACCGCCTCCTCGACCAGACGGGCGAGCCGGTACGCGGGCTCGGCCTCGAGCGCCCGCTCGAGCAGCACGGCGGCCCGCGCCCCGTCCCCGGACCACCACGCGAGGACGGCGAGCAGCGTGAGCGACGGCGCGTGCCGTCCGCCCGTGGTGTGCGCCGCGACGCGCGCGAGGACCCCGCCGACGGCACGGCAGGTCTCGACGTCCGGCGGCACGCCGCCGGACGGGTCGACCAGGGCACGCAACGCGTCGCCGACGTCCGCACCCACGTCCCCTGCGACGACGCGGTCGGGCAGGTCCTCGTCGCACGGGACGACGAGGAGGAGCACCGCGTCGCGCACCAGCACGTCGTCGAGCGACGCGCGGAGGCGGCCGAGCACCGTGGGTCGGACCTCGGCGCGCCCCGCGCACGCCGCCTCCAGGGTCGCCCGCCACTCGACGAGCCCCGCGTGCCGCCAGCGGTGCAGCTCCGACGGCGAGGTCGCGGCGCGCGCCCGGTCGGCCCACCGCGCCGCTGCCCGGCGCGCCGACCGCCGGGCGGGCGCCGACGCGTCGCCGACCGCACCGAGGCCCGCCCGCGACGGAGCGATCGCGGCTCCGCGCAGCACCATCTCCGCGCCCACCGCGGTCGACTCGAGCTCCGCGTGGGGCCTGCCCCCGGGCGGGCAGCACGTGTCGTCGGAGCAGTCCAGCCCGTACCACCCCACCGGGGTGACGACCCACGTCGAGGGCCCGTCGAGCAGGCCATCCGTCGCTCGGGTCACGTTCCCGACGAGCGACGCCGCCGTCGGCGCGTCCGCCCCACGCAGGTCGGCCGCGGTGTAGACGACGAGAACCACCGACCGCGCGCCGTCCGCGACGAGGTGCGCGACGAGCGCACGTGCCACCTCCGGTCCGCGCACCGGGCACGCGAGGTCGGCCAGGTCGACGCGGGCGACCATGCCGACCCGTGAGCGGTGCGTCCTGACGCTGATGACGACGGCGCTCTCCTGCGGCTGGAATCCGAGCTGGAACGGGACGAGGGCGAGGAGCTCACGGGGCTCGCTCGTGCGGATGGTCGTTGTCATGGCGCGACCCGACCATCCGGGGCCGTGGCCGTGCCCGCCGGCCAGCGGTGCCTGTGCACGCTCGCGAGGGCCGACGCCTGTGGAGAGCGATCGGCGCGACGTGCGCCGTCGACTCACCCGCGGGCGCAGGGGCGGACGGGCCGGCACCAGGACTACCGTGAAGCCATGCCGGGTCGACGCCGCGGGGTCAGCGCGCACCGCCGGCGCGCACCCGGGTCGCCTTTGGCTGCCGCGGTCACCGCCGCCGCGCTCGGGGTGTCGCTCATGGGGTGCACGGGCGCGCCGGCGGACGGCGCGGCCGCCGACCTCGCCCCCGGCGTGGCGGCGACCGCTGCGCCATCCGACGAGGAGGCGCCGGCCGACGGCCTCGGGGCGGCCCAGGAGACGGACGACACGGCAGACGACACGGGCGACGACACGGGCGACGACCCCGCGGCCGGCAACGAGGGCGCGACGGCCGCCGAGGACGCGGGAGGGTCGGAGGTCGGCGAGCTCGTGCCCGACTTCCCCGTCGACCTGCTCCCCCTGCCCGACGACGCGGTGATCCTCGTGACGTCGGCCGTCCCGGTCGGCGAGGCGACCGATGTCCAGGAGGTCTCCCTGAACCTGCGGACCGGGCTGTCGGTCGACGACGTCGTACAGCTCTACCGCGACGCGCTCGTCTCGGCCGGGTTCACCGAGGCAGAGCCCGCGGGGCTGCCGACGGAGCTGGCGGCCGAGGCGACCTTCACGAGGTCCGGGGGCGACGAGCTCGTGTCCGTCGGGGTCCTCGAGGTGGACGGCGGACGCACCGTGACGATCGGCGGTCGCGTCCGGGCGGGTCGCTGACGCCCCGTCGACGTCGCCTAGGGTGGTCGCCGTGACGACCCCCGCGACCACCCTCGTCGACGTCGACGGGGTCCGTGCCGGGGTGGACCAGGCACTGCGGGACCACCTCGACGCCCTCCGCGCCGAGCTCGCCCACCACGGCCCCGGCGTCGAGGAGCTGGTCGACGCGATGGCCGCGACGACCGAGGGCGGCAAGCGCCTGCGCGCGGCGTTCTGCTTCTGGTCGTGGCACGCGCACGGCGGGGCCGCGGGTCGGCACGCCGCGGCCGCGTCCCGGGCGACCGTCCTGCGCGTCGGCGCGGCTCTCGAGCTGTTCCAGGCGGCAGCCCTCGTGCACGACGACGTGATGGACCAGTCGGACACGCGGCGCGGGCGCCCCGCGGCGCACCGGCACTTCGCCACCGAGCACGCGCGTCGCGGGTGGGGCGGCCCGTCGGAGCAGTTCGGGGTCGCCGCGGCCGTGCTCCTCGGCGATCTCGCGCTGGTCGAGAGCGAGCGCGAGCTGGCCGCTGCCCTGGCCACGACGGACGCCCGCGTCGGGGCACCCGCCCGGGCCACGTTCGACGAGATGCGCACGGAGGTCACCGTCGGGCAGTTCCTCGACGTCCTCGCCCAGGTCGAGCCGATCGGTCCCGACGACCAGGAGCACCGTGCGCGCGCGGTGATCCGGGCGAAGAGCGCGCGTTACAGCGTCGAGCACCCGATGGTGATCGGCGCCGCCCTGGCCGGCGCCTCCCCCGCGGAGCTCGCGCGGTGCCGGCGGACGGGGCTCGCGCTCGGAGAGGCGTTCCAGCTGCGCGACGACCTGCTCGGCGTGTTCGGCGACCCGGCCACCACGGGCAAGCCTGCCGGCGACGACCTCCGCGAGGGCAAGCGCACGGTGCTCGTGGCTCGGACCCTCAAGCGGGCCGACGAGGAGGACCGCGCGACGCTGCTCAGGCACCTCGGCGACCGCGGCCTCGCCGCGGCGGACGTGGACCGCGTGCGCGCTGCGATGGTCCGCAGCGGGGCGGTCGCCGACGTGGAGGCGCTCATCGACGAGCTGGCCGGTCCCGCGCTCGCGGAGCTTGCGGCGGCCGAGCTGGAGCCGGCCGGGCAGGACATGCTCGTGCGTCTGGGACGCTCGGCCGTCACGCGCCAGGCCTGACCCCCGGAGAGACCGGGAGCCGACGGACCTCGCGCCCGGGCTCAGCCCCAAGGGCCTCCCCGCGGAGGGGCCGCACGACCGACGGCCCTCAGAGGGCCTCGGCCTGAGCCCGTCGCCGAATCTCCGTCTTGTGGCCCGCGGCCAGCGCCTCGACCGGCGTCCGCGGCCGCGTGGCCCCGGTCCCGAGCGCCTCGAGGGTGGCATCCGGCCGGAAGAGCCAGCGCACCGCCTCCTCGGTCGTGAAGCCCGCGTCCGCCAGCAGAGTGAGGGTCCCGGCGAGCGCGGGGACGACCTGCCACCGACCTTCGTCCCCCGTGGGGACGAGGAAGTCCGCGGGGACGCTGAGCACGTTCCGCTCACCATGCCGCAGGGCGAGGAGGCGGCCCTCCTGGACCATCCGACGGACGGACCCGACGTCGGTGCCGATGCGCTCGGCGACGTCGGGAAGGGGCAGCCACTCCTGCACGAGGGTGTCGAGGTCGGTCACCCGGTCAGCGTACGCAGTCCGGCTCGGAGGTGTCCGAAGGGCATCCCGACCTTCCAGCACGCGCCGACCTCGGCTACCGTCTCTTCTGTCACTTCAGTCACACGTGCACCAGCAGTCTCACCAGCCCCAGGGACGGACCACCTCTCATGACCCAGAGCCACTCGCGCGCCGCGTCGCCGTCGCCCTCCTCCACCCGCCTGCGCGCCGCGGGCGGGACGGGCATGGGCATCGCGCTCGCCGTCGCCACCGTGGCTGCCGGCGCCACTCCCGCCGCGGCCGAGGAGTACACGGTCCGACCGGGCGACACGGTGAGCCACATCGCCGCGCGGAGCGCGACCTCCGTCGACGCGATCGTCCGCGCGAACCGGCTCGACTCGCGCGCGACCATCCGGATCGGTCAGCGCCTCACCATCCCCACCGTCGCCGCGGTCCCCACCCAGCCGGGCGCGCCCACGGCAGGCAGCCACCGCGTCGCCGCGGGTGACACCGTGTCCGGGCTCGCCGCGCGCTACGGGACCACGACGAGCGCGATCGTGCAGGCCAACGGCCTCGACGCGCGCGCACTCATCCGGATCGGCCAGCAGCTGACGATCCCGGGCGCCGCCGCGCCGGCGCCCAGCGCCGTCACGACGGTCACGGCGACCTCCGCGACCCACCGGGTCGTCGCAGGCGACACGGTGGGCGCGCTCGCCGCGCGGCACGGCACGTCGGTCGCCGCGATCGTCCGGGCCAACGGGCTCGACGAGCGCGCGACGATCCGCGTCGGCCAGACGCTCACGGTGCCCGGCGCGTCGCCGACGAGCGCCCCAGCCGCCGCGCCCGCCGCAGCCCCCAGCGCCGTCTCGTCGACCAGCCACCGGGTCACGGCCGGTGAGACCGTGTCGGAAATCGCGGCGCGCTACGGGACGACGACGGACGCCGTCGTGCGCTCGAACGGCCTGGACGCGCGCGCGACGATCCGCATCGGCCAGACGCTCAGCGTCCCGACCGGCACGGCGGCCGCCCCGACCACGCTCGTGGGCAACACGTTCGCCGGCCGCACCTACCCCGAGGCCACGGTGAGCTCGGCGAACCTCAACAAGGCGACGCTCCTCGCGACCGGCGTGCCGAGCAAGGCGGAGATGCGGGCCCTCGTCGCCGACACCGCCCGCGCCATGGGCGTCGACCCCGCCCTCGCGCTGGCGATCGCCTACCAGGAGTCCGGCTTCAACCACGCCTCGGTCTCCCCCGCCAACGCCATCGGCACGATGCAGGTCATCCCCTCCTCGGGCGAGTGGGCCTCACAGCTCGTCGGCCGGCAGCTCAACCTGCTCGACCCGCACGACAACGTGACCGCCGGCGTGGCGATCCTCCGCCAGCTCGTCGCCTCCGCGCCCGACACGCAGACCGCGATCGCGGGCTACTACCAGGGCCTCGCGGGCGTCCGCCGCAACGGCATGTACCCCGACACCCGTCGCTACGTCGCGAGCGTCCAGACGCTCATGACACGGTTCGCCTGACGGGCCCGGGCGGAGCCCGACCGTAGACTGCCGCCGTGGCAGCCACGCTCACCGACCCGCTCATCGGCCACGTCGTCGACGGCCGGTACGAGGTGCTGTCCCGGATCGCGCGCGGCGGCATGGCGACGGTCTACCTCGCGACCGACCGCCGCCTGGACCGCGAGGTCGCGCTCAAGGTCATGCACCCGCACCTGGCCGACGGCGCCAGCGGGTCGGACTTCGTCGCGCGGTTCCGCCGCGAGGCCCGGGCCGCGGCCCGGCTGACGCACCCCGGGCTCGTCGGCGTCTACGACCAGGGCGTCGACGGCGAGACCAGCTACCTCACGATGGAGTACGTCGACGGCCCGACCTTGCGGCGCCGGCTGACGACCGAGGGCTCGCTCACCGTCGGCGAGGCCCTGCGCGTGACGGAGTCGGTGCTCGACGCGCTGGCCGTCGCGCACCGCGCGCACCTGGTCCACCGTGACATCAAGCCCGAGAACGTGCTCGTGCCCGACGACGGGCGCGTCAAGGTCGCCGACTTCGGCCTCGCCCGGGCGGTGACCGAGGCCAGTGCGACGGCTACGGGTACCGTGCTCGGCACCGTCGCCTACCTCGCGCCCGAGCTCGTCACGCAGGGTGCGAGCGACGCGCGCACCGACGTCTACGCGGTCGGCATCCTGCTGTACGAGATGCTGACCGGGCGCCAGCCGTTCACCGGCGCCACCCCGATCCAGGTCGCCTACCAGCACGTGAACGACGACGTCCCCGGCCCGTCCGACGTCGTGCCGTGGCTCCCTGTCGAGCTCGACGAGCTGGTCCAGGCTCTCGCGGCACGCGACCCGGACGAGCGTCCGGCCGAGGCCGGCGCGGCGCTCACGATGCTCCGCCGCACCCGCGCGGCGCTCGACGACGGCACGCTGGCACGGCGCGCCGACGTCACGCCGTCCGAGGACGCGGCCGAGACGCCCGACGCCGCCGGTGACTCGGACGCGACCGCCGCGCTCACCGGGGTCGCACGCGAGCGCTCGGAGCGCGGTCGGACCGTCGCGCTGCCCGTGGGTGCCGTCGACCTCGTCGACGACGGTCGGGACGACCGCACCGAGGGGGCCGAGCCGGCCGACGACGTGCGCAGGTGGCGGCGCCGGGTCACGGCGGTCCTCGCGGTCGTCGCGATCGGTGCCCTGACCGGGATCGGGCTCGTCTGGTACTGGACGAGCGGTCCCGGGGCGTGGACGACCGTCCCCTCCGGGCTCGCCGGCACCACGCAGGCCGAGGCGGAGGCGGCGCTCGACGAGCTCGGCATCGGATCGACGGCCGTTGAGGCGTTCGACCCGGTCGTCGCCGAGGGGCTCGTCGTCGACTCCGACCCCGCTGCGGGTGAGCGGGTCCACCGGGACGGGACGGTGGAGCTGGTCGTCAGCAAGGGCCCCGACCTCCGCGTGGTGCCGGCCGACCTGGTCGGCACGCCCGTCGCGGATGCGACCGCCGCCCTCGAGGAGGCGGGGTTCGTCGTCCCCGAACCGGAGTCCGCGTACGACGACACGGTGCCCGCGGGTGCCGTCCTGAGCGCGTCCGCCGAACCCGGCGCGTCGCTGCCCGTCGGCACGGAGGTGGCCCTGACCGTGTCCGACGGGCCGGCCCCCGTCACGGTGATCTCCGTGGTCGGCGTCCCCCTCGCCGACGCGCGCGCGCAGCTCGAGGCGGACGGGCTGGTGGTGGCGGAGCAGCAGGACTTCAGCGAGCAGTACCCGAAGGGCACCGTCATGGCGCAGGCACCCGCCCCCGGGACGGAGGGCTTCCGTGGCGACACGGTGACCGTCACCGTGTCGCAGGGCCCACCACTCGTCGAGGTCCCCGACGTCGTCGGCAAGCAGTTCGGCGAGGCTCGCCAGCAGCTCGAGCAGCTCGGTCTGGTGGTGGTCCGCGAAGACGTCCTCGGCGGGTTCTTCGGGACCGTGCGCACGCAGGACGTGACGCCCGGCTCCGCGATCCCCAAGGGTTCGACGGTCACGCTCGCCGTCGTCTGACCTGGCCGTCCGACCCGCTCGGGGGAGTCCGCTCGCGGTCAGTCGTCCTCGCCGCGGGCCGTCGTCCTCGCCGCGGCCCACCACCCGGTGCGCGGGGAGACGTCAGACGGGTTCCGGCACGACTCGGGCGGCACCCTCCCGAGAGGGTGCCGCCCCGTCAGGCGGGCTGCCGTTCAGCTGCCGCGGATCATCTCCGCCACGAGGAACGCGAGCTCGAGCGACTGCTGGTGGTTCAGGCGCGGGTCGACGAGCGTCTCGTAACGGCGGGCGAGCCCCTCGTCATCGATCGCCTCGCTCCCGCCCAGCACCTCGGTGACGTCGTCACCGGTCAGCTCGACGTGGAGCCCACCGGGCACCGAACCGACCGCGCGGTGCGACTCGAAGAACCCGCGCACCTCGTCCAGGACGTCGTCGAACCGGCGCGTCTTGAACCCGCTCGACGCGGTGATCGTGTTGCCGTGCATGGGGTCGCAGACCCAGGTCACGGGCCGCCCCGACGCGGTGACCTTCTCGAGCAGCGGAGGGAGGGCGTCCCGGATTCGCCCCGCTCCCATGCGCGTGATGAAGGTGAGCCGGCCGGGGACGTCGGACGGGTTGAGCCGGTCCATGAGCGCGAGGGCGTCGTCGGCGCTCGTCGTCGGACCGAGCTTGACGCCGATCGGGTTCCGCACGCGCGACAGGAAGTCGACGTGGGCGCCGTCGAGCTGACGCGTCCGCTCGCCGATCCACAGGAAGTGCGCCGAGCAGTCGTACGGCGTCCCCGTGCGTGAGTCGATCCGCGTGAGGCTGCGCTCGTAGTCGAGCAGCAGCGCCTCGTGGCTGGCGAAGAACTCGACCGTGCGCAGCGCGTCGAAGTCGGCCCCGCACGCGGCCATGAACCGCATCGCGCGGTCGATCTCCGCCGCGACCTCCTCGTACCGGGCGTACGCCGGGTTGGCGGTGAACCCGCGGTTCCACTCGTGCACGCGCCGGAGGTCGGCGAAACCCCCGGTGGTGAACGCGCGGATCAGGTTGAGCGTCGCGGCCGCTCGGTTGTAGGCCTCGACCAGGCGGCCGGGATCCGGCTCGCGCGCCTCGGGCGTGAAGTCGTGCGCGTTGACCGCGTCGCCGCGGTACGCGGGGAGCGTGACGCCGTCGCGCGTCTCGTCGTCGCTCGACCGCGGCTTGGCGTACTGCCCCGCCATCCGCCCCATCTTCACGACCGGGAGACTGCCGCCGTAGGTGAGGACGACGGCCATCTGGAGGATCGTCTTGATCTTGTTCCGGATGTTGTCAGCCGTCGCCTCGGCGAAGGTCTCCGCGCAGTCGCCGCCCTGGAGGAGGAACGCCTCGCCCCTCCCGGCCGCCGCGAGGTGTGCGGTCAGGACGTCCGCCTCACCGGCGAAGACCAGCGGGGGCAGCGCCGCGAGGTCCGTCGTGGCCCGCTCGAGAGCCACGGGGTCGGGCCAGGTGGGCTGCTGCCGGCTCGGCAGGTCCCGCCAGGCGTCGAGCCCCGCGAGGACCTTCGGGTCGGCCTCGACGCTCACGACGACGCCGCCGGGACGAGCGGCTGCCCGATCGACTCCAGGAGCGCGCCGAACCACGGCTGCGACACGTCGAACGCCTTGCCGCCCGCGATGCGCGGGAACGCGATCGCCTTGAGGCGGTCGCCGTCCTCCTCGTCGTGGCCGATCACGCCCGACTCGCCGCGCAGCGCGCACTCGACCGCGAGGTCGGTCATCGACTTGATGAGGCGGAGGTCCTCGGCGTTCGCCGCCGCGGCGCGCGAGTAGTACCCGGACTTCTGGACCATGACCTTCTCGGCGCCGAGCTTCTCCGCGAACTGCTTCGCGAACCACTGACCGGGGTTGATCGTGTCCAGCTTGACGTGACCGAACGGGTCGCGCTCCACGGTCTCCCCCGCGGCCTCGAGCTGCGCGACGATCTCGTGCATCCCCGCACCCTCGGACAGGAAGATGTTGACGTTGCCCTGGGAGTCCATGATCGAGCGCAGACGCGCGGCCTCGGCGTCGATGTCGAGCGCCAGCTCGGGCAGGAAGACGGCGTGCACGTCCCAGCGCTCGCGCGACAGCCCGAGGCTCGGCACCCACTCCTGACGGTCGAGCCACCGGCGGTACTCGGCCGCGGCGGCGGCGGTCAGCCAGCCGCAGTGCCGACCCATGACCTCGTGGACGATGAGCATGCGCGGGCCCGAACGGTGCTCGCCGATGACGTTGGCGGCGAAGCCGGCCGCCTCCTCGGCGGCGGTCCACGCACCGAGCGACTGCTTGATCGGCACGACGTCGTTGTCGATCGTCTTCGGCAGGCCCACGACGGTCAGCTCGTAGTCGTTCTCGTGCAGGAACGCCGCGAGGTCTGCCGCCGTCGTGTTCGTGTCGTCGCCGCCGATGGTGTGCAGGACGTCGACCCCGTCGGCCTTGAGCTGCTCCGCCGCGACGTGCAGCGGGTCCTGACCCTCCTGGACCAGCCCGCGCTTGACGCAGTCCTTCGCGTTCGTCAGCTTGACGCGCGAGTTGCCGATCGGGCTCCCGCCGAAGCGGTGCAGCACGCCGGCCTTCGCACGCGCCTCGGCGTCGACCACGATCTTGTCGCCGCGGAGCAGGCCGTGGTAGCCGTGCTGATAGGCGATGATCTCCACGTCGGGCGCGATCTCCGTGTAGCGCTCGATCAGGCCACCCACGGCGGACGAGAGGCAGGGGGCGAAGCCTCCGGCGGTCAGCAGGGCGACGCGACGAACCGACATGGGAACACCTTCCGTTGGAGGTCTGACGAACGCCCCGCAGCATGGGGCACGGG
The DNA here is from genome assembly GCF_014636275.1 of Cellulomonas carbonis. Lineage (GTDB taxonomy): Bacteria > Actinomycetota > Actinomycetes > Actinomycetales > Cellulomonadaceae > Actinotalea > Actinotalea carbonis. The sequence goes on along the minus strand of NZ_BMEB01000001.1, from coordinate 245,311 downwards.
TGCCGACCCGGCACCGGGTCGTAGGTCCCTGGGGCCGCTCGCGCGACCCGCGGTCATCCTACTGACGGCTGGTCGTCGCCCTCGGGCGGGACCGGAACCTGGACGTCGGGCGCGGGCCGTCCGCCGGGGGCCGCCGTCGAGGGCGCCGGGGCCTCGTCGGGCGAGTGGCCCGCGGCGATGCGTGCCTTCGCGGTCGCGGCGTAGATGTCGACGTACTCCTGGCCGGACAGGCTCATGAGCGCGTACATGATCTCGTCCGTGACCGACCGGAGGATGAACCGGTCGTTCTCCATGCCCTTGTACCGGCTGAAGTCGAGCGGCTCGCCGATCACGACGCCGATGCGCACCGGCTTGGGGATGACGGTCCCGATCGGCTGCGCGACGTCCGTGCCGATCATCGCGACCGGGACCACGGGCACGCCCGACTCCAGCGCGAGACGCGCCACCCCGGTCTTCCCGCGGTACAGGCGGCCGTCGGGGCTGCGCGTGCCCTCGGGGTAGATGCCGAACAGGTTGCCCGAGCGCAGCACCTCCAGGCCGGTGCGCAGGGCCGCCTCGCTCGCCTTGCCGCCGCCGCGGTCCACGGGGATCGTGCCGACGCCGCGGAAGAACCCTGCCTTGAGGCGCCCCTTGACCCCGGTGCCCGTGAAGTACTCCGCCTTGCCGATGAACCGGATCTTGCGCGACAGGACGAGCGGGAGCACGAACGAGTCGATGACCGCGAGGTGGTTGCTCGCGAGGATGGCACCGCCGGTCGCCGGGACGTTCTCGGCGCCGCGGACCCACGGCCGGAACATGCCGCGCAGGAGCGGTCCGGCCACGACCCGCTTCATCAACCAGTAGAACAACGCCCCACCCTCCCGCTGCGCAGACCGCGCGATCTCGCGCAGCGCGTTCCCGACTCTAGAGTGCTCTGCATGGCCGCACGCCCGGACGACGCCGACGAGCCCGACGCCGTCGCGCCCCGGGACGACGAGCAGGGTACGGGCCCGGACCCCGACGACGTCGACCGCCGCTGGGAGGAGATCGTCGCCGACCTGCGCGGTGGCGGCGACCCCCGCACGTGGACGCCGGACCCGGCGGTCGAGGAGCAGGAGGAGCACTTCGAGCCGCCCGACCCCGGTCCGGTGCTCGGCGGCGACCCGCTGCTCACCATGGCGTGGGCCGTCGTGGTCGCGGTGCCCGCGCTGTTCCTGCTGGCCCTCGTCGCGTGGCACGACCTGCCGCGGGTCGTCCTGCAGGTGGCGGCGGCAGGGTTCGTCGCGGCGGTCGCGCTCCTGCTGTGGCGGATGCCGGACCGCCGGGACGACGACGGCCCCGGCGCCGTCGTCTGACGCCGGGACCGCCGCGGACCTCAGATGCGGGCCAGGTCGGCCGCGCCCACGATGCCGGCGTCGTTGCCCATCGACGCGAGCTCGAGCCGCGCCTCCGGCCGGTAGCCGCGGCCCGAGAGGTTCGCGAGGAACGCCTCGCGCGCTGGCTCGAGCAGGAGCGGGCCCGCGTCGGCGACGCCCCCGCCGAGGACGACGAGCGCCGGGTCCAGGAGCGCCGCGACGCTCGCGGAGCCGGCCCCGACCCAGCGACCGAGGTCGGCCAGGAGCGCACCGGCGAGCGCGTCGCCCTCGCGTGCCGCCTGCGTGACCGAGGGACCGTCGACGCGGGCCGCCTTCCCGCCCGCGAGCTCGAGGAGGCGCGCCGCCCGGTCTGGCTGCGTCGACGCGACGGCACGGGCCTCGCGGACGAGCGCCGAGCCGGACGCGTACTGCTCCCAGCACCCCCGCAGGCCGCAGCCGCACAGGTGCCCCTCGGGGACGACCCGCATGTGCCCGACCTCGGCCGCGACCCCCCAGGCACCGCGCACGAGGCGCCCGTCGACGACGAGCGCGCCACCGAGACCCGTGCCGACCGTGAGGAGGAGCATGTCCTCGACGTCACGGCCGGCGCCGAACCGGAACTCCGCCCAGCCGGCGGCGTTCGCGTCGTTCTCGACGACGACGGGGAGCGTCGGGTCGCCGATGAGCTCCGCGACGCGGTCCCGCAGCGGGTAGTCGCGCCACGCGACGTTGGGCGCGAAGAGGGCGGTCCTGCGGTCGGAGCTGATGAAACCCGCAGCGGCGACGCCGAGCGCGCCGACGGGGTGCTCGGCGGAGAGCTCGAGGTACAGGTCCGCGACCGCACGGTCGATCTCCGACGCGTCGAGGGCCTCGGTACGCCGCTTGGCCCGCGCGAGGATGGTCCCCTCCTCGTCGACCACGCCCGCGGCGATCTTCGTCCCGCCGATGTCCACACCGATCGCGTACATGTCCGTCCTTCTGCCTCGGGTCGGGCGAGGGCTCGCCGCCCCAGGAGGCTACCGACACGGGGCGTGGGGCGGGCGGGACGACCGGCCCCGCCGCGGCGTGTGGTGGCGTCGAGGGCCGGTCGGGTGACGTGGAGGTGGCCCTGCCCGGGACCTTCGGCCCCTTCCGCCGACGCGTCCGCCCGTGCAGTGCGGAATCGGTACTGTTCTCGACATCATCCACCTGCCACTGGAGTCAGCATGGACGAGCACAGCACCCCACTCCTCGTCGAGGTCCCCCCCTCCGAGAACATCAACGACCTTCTCGCCACGCGCGTCGCCGAGCACGGCGACGCACCGTTCATCGAGCACAAGGCCGGACCCGGCGCCGCCTGGGTCCCGATCAGCGCACGCGAGTTCGACTCGCGCGTCGTCGCCGTCGCGAAGGGGCTCGTCGCGCGGGGCGTCGAGGTGGGCCAGACGGTCGGCATCATGAGCCGCACGCGGTACGAGTGGACGCTGCTCGACTTCGCGATCTGGGCGGCGGGCGGCGTCCCGGTCCCCCTGTACGAGACGTCCTCGGCCGAGCAGGTCGAGTGGATCCTCACGGACGCCGACGTCCGCGTGCTCGTCGTCGAGACCGCCGCGCACGCGGCGGTGGTCGACGAGATCCGGGCGAACGCCCCCGCCCTGCGGGACGTGCTCGTGATCGACGAGGGCGCGATCGAGACACTGGTCGCGGACGGCGCCGAGGTCGACGACGCCGAGATCGCCCGTCGGCGCGCGGCCGCCCGCCTCGCCGACGTCGCGACGATCATCTACACGTCCGGGACGACCGGCCGCCCGAAGGGCGCCGAGCTGACGCACGGCAACTTCGTCGTCCTGTCCCGCAACGCCGTGGCGAAGCTCGGCGAGCGCGTCTGCCCCCCGGGCTCGCGCACGCTCCTGTTCATGCCGCTCGCGCACGTGTTCGCGCGGTTCATCGAGATCCTCGTCGTCGCCGCCGGTGCGACGCTCGGCCACTCCCCCGACACGAAGACGCTCGTCGCGGACCTGGGCGAGTTCCGACCGACGTTCATCCTCTCCGTGCCGCGCGTCTTCGAGAAGGTCTACAACTCCTCCGAGCAGAAGGCCGCGGCCGGGGGCAAGGGAGCGATCTTCCAGCGCGCCGCGAAGACCGCGATCGTCTACAGCCGTGCGCTCGACGCACCTCGGGGCCCGAGCCCCTGGCTGCGCCTCCAGCACAAGGTCGCCGACGTGCTCGTCCTGTCGAAGATCCGCAAGGCGCTCGGCGGGCAGGCGTCGTGGGCGATCTCGGGCGGCGCGCCGCTCGGCGAGCGCCTCGGCCACTTCTACCGCGGCGTCGGCCTCCACGTCCTCGAGGGCTACGGGCTCACGGAGACGACGGCTCCGACGTCGGTGAACCTGCCGGACGCGACGAAGATCGGGACGGTCGGGCCGCCCCTGCCGGGCTGCTCGATCCGCGTCGACGACGACGGCGAGGTCCTGGTGCGCGGTCCCCACGTGTTCGCGCGGTACCACGACAACCCGGCGGCGACGGCCGACGCCTTCGTCGACGGCTGGTTCCGCACGGGTGACCTGGGGTCGCTCGACGCGGACGGCTTCCTGCGGATCACCGGGCGGAAGAAGGAGATCATCGTCACGGCCGGCGGCAAGAACGTCGCACCGGCCGTCCTGGAGGACCGGCTCCGTGGGCACCCGCTCGTCAGCCAGGTCGTCGTCGTCGGCGACGCCAAGCCCTTCATCGGCGCGCTGATCACGCTCGACGCCGAGGCGCTCCCGGGCTGGCTCGCGACGCACGACCTGCCCGAGATGGACGTCGCGACCGCCGCGAAGCACCCCACGGTGCTCGCAGCCCTCGACCGTGCCGTCGAGCGGACCAACAAGGCGGTCTCCCGCGCGGAGTCGATCCGCAGGTACACCGTCCTCACGACCGACTTCACCGTCGAGAACGACTACCTCACGCCGTCGCTCAAGGTGAAGCGGAACCGGGTCGTCGCCGACTTCACGGACGCGATCGAGAAGATCTACAGCGGCGCGGCTCAGGAGGCGCACAGCTGACCCCTGCTGACGCTCGCGCCGACCGCGCGAGCGTGACGTGCACCGACTCCGACGGGGTGTGGTGACGGGTCCGACCCGTGACCACACCCCGTCACGTCACCCGGCCCGGACCGCACGCAGCGGCGGCACGAGCCCGGACGACGCCAGCACCTCGATGGCCCTGCGCTCCGCCTCGTCGAGGTGGACCCGCTGAGCGACGTGCGCCCCCGCGCACGGTGCGGTCGACGCCGCCCGCCCCGGAGCGCCTGGCCGTGCCCCGGAGGCGTCGGCGCCGGCGCGGACGGGAATGGTCAGGAAGGTCACCACGCAGTCGGCGCACGCGTCGCCCCGCACGCTGCAGGTCCCGCAGTCGATGATCATGCGCGGGACGCTACGACCCACCACCGACACGTGGCCCGCGACCCCGGCGCCGTGGGTCCGTTCCCGGGCCGCAGCGCCGTGGGTGCGCGCACGGGGCGTCCCGGCCCCTCGTCCCGCGCCCGGCGGGTCGCTGCGCCGCGTGTCGGTGCCGACGCCTACGGTCTGCGGCATGTCGAGCCCCCAGGTCGCCGCGTCGCCCCGCCAGGGGCGTGCGCCCGGGGACGCGGCACAGGGCGCATGCCCCCCGCAGCGCGGCGTCCAGCCGACGTTCGAGCAGATCGGGACCTCCCTGCGCGACGTGACGTTCGTCGTGGTCGACCTCGAGACGACCGGCGCGAGCCCGGCGACGTGCGGGATCACCGAGATCGGCGCGGTCAAGGTCCGCGGCGGCGAGGTGCTCGCCGAGCTCCAGACGCTCGTCGACCCGGGCGGCCCCGTCCCCGCGGCGATCGCGGCGCTGACCGGCATCACCACGTCGATGGTGCGCGGTGCGCCGTCGATCCGGGAGGTCCTGCCGTCCTTCCTGGAGATGATCCGGGGTGCCGTCCTGGTCGCCCACAACGCGTCGTTCGACATCGGGTTCCTCAAGGCGGCCGCGGCCGCGCACGGCTACGCGTGGCCGGACAACCAGGTCGTCGACACCGTGGCCCTCGCGCGCCGCGCCGTCCTGCGCGACGAGGTCCCCAACCACAAGCTGTCCACGCTCGCGGCCTACTTCCGTGCGTCCGTCACACCCGAGCACCGTGCGCTCGCCGACGCCCGCGCCACCGTCGACGTCCTGCACGCGCTCCTCGGACGCCTCGCGCCGCTCGGCATCACGCACCTCGAGGACCTCGCGACCGCGACGGACCCGGTGCCCGCCGCGCGGCGTCGCAAGCGCCACCTCGCCGACGGCCTCCCGGACGCACCCGGCGTCTACCAGTTCCGCGACGCCCGGGGCGAGGTGCTGTACGTCGGGACGTCGACGTCCATCCGGACCCGCGTGCGCAGCTACTTCACGGCGGCGGAGAAGCGCCGTCGGATGACCGAGATGGTGGGGCTCGCCGAGGAGGTCGTGCCCGTCGTGTGCGGGACGGTGCTCGAGGCCCGCGTGCGGGAGCTCCGGCTGATCGCCGAGCACAGCCCCCGGTACAACCGTCGCTCCCGCTTCCCCGAGCGGCGCCCGTGGGTCCGGCTGACCGTCGAGCCGTTCCCGCGGCTGTCCGTCGTGCGCGAGGTGAGGGCCGACGCGCCCGGCCCCCATGCCGAGGCCCACATCGGCCCGTACGCGAGCCGGGCCGACGCGCTGCTCGCGATCGAGGCGCTCCACGCCACCTTCCGGCTCCGCCAGTGCGCAGGCCGCCTGCCCACGACCCCGGCACAGGGCGCGTCCGAGTGCGCACTCGCGGGCATGGGCAGGTGCGGCGCCCCGTGCACGGGCGGCCAGACCGCCTCGGCCTACGGCGAGGTCGTGGACGCCGCGCGGGCGGCGATGCGCACCGACCCTTCCGCGGTGGTGCAGACGCACGCCGAGCGCATCGCCGCGCTCGTCGCCGAGGAGCGCTTCGAGGAGGCGGCCGGGGTCCGGGACCGGCTCGACGCCTTCCTGCGCGGCGCAGCGCGTGCGCAGCGTTCCGACCGCATGGCCCGCACGCCTCAGCTCGTCGCCGCGCGCAGGTCCGCGGACCACGGCTGGGAGGTCGTCGTCGTCCGGCACGGACGCCTCTGCGCGACGGCGACCACGCCGCCGCGGACGGACCCGCGACCGACGATCGCCTCCCTCGTCGCGACGGCCGAGCACGTCGAGCCGCCCGTCGCCCCGGCCACGGCGGCTCACCCGGAGGAGGTCGAGCTCGTGCTCGCCTGGCTCGACGAGCCCGGTACACGACTCGTCGAGGTCGGCGACGGATGGGCCTGCCCCGTCCGCGGCGCCGAGGCGTTCCACGTCCGCGGGACGACGGCGGCAGCGGTCGCGGTCGGCCGTACGGGGTGGCGCCCGACGCCCGACGTCGGGCCGCCGGCGGTCGCATCCCCCATGGCCGAGCTCGTGGGCGGTGACGCACCGGACCTCACGCGGGCGCGCGGGACGGCCGGCGAGCCCGTCTCACCCTGATCCGACCACGACGACGCGGCATGATGGGACGGCCACGTCCGACCGAGGAGACTCCCCACATGATCACCGCCATCGTCCTCATCGACACCGAGCCTGCCCGGATCCCCGAGATCGCGGCGGAGGTCGCGGAGATCCCGGGCGTGAGCGAGGTCTACTCGGTGACGGGTGAGGTGGACCTCGTCGCGATGGTCCGCGTGCGCGAGCACGAGCGGCTCGCCGACGTCATCGCGGACCGGGTCAGCAAGGTCGAGGGCGTCCTGCGGACGCAGACCTACATCGCGTTCCGCGCCTACTCCTCGCTCGACCTCGACCAGGCGTTCGACCTGGGTCTCGGCGACTGACCGCTCGGTCACCCGCGCTCAGCGGGCCGACGCCTCGATCCAGCGGTCCAGCAGCGCCGCGGCCCGTCCGTCGTCGACAGCCGTGGCCGCGGCGACGAGCCCTGCCTGGAGCCTCTCGACGAGCGTGCCCGACCCCGTGCCGGGAAGGGTCCCGTCCGCGACCAGCCCGGCGGCTGCGTTCAGGAGCACCGTGTCGCGCACGGCGCCGGGCTCGCCGGAGACGACCCGCCTGACGACGTCGGCGTTGTGCTCCGGACTACCGCCGCGCAGCTCGTCGAGGGTGACGGGCGTCATACCGAGCTCGGCGACGGGGTCGACGACGTGCGGCTCGACCGCACCGTCGCGCACCCACCAGATCTCGGCCGGACCGGTGGCCGCGAGCTCGTCGAGCCCGCCGTGGCCGCGGAACACCAGGGCCGAGGTGCCGCGTGCGGCGAGGACGCCCGCCATGAGTGCCGCGAGCCGCGCGTCCGGCACGCCGAGCGCCGCCGCGGACGGCTGCGCGGGGTTGGTCAGGGGTCCGAGCAGGTTGAAGGCGGTCGGCACGCCGAGCTCGCGGCGGGTCGGCGCGGCGTGGCGCATGGCGGGGTGGAACACCTGCGCGAAGCAGAAGGTGATGCCGACCTCCGTCGCGAGCTCGGCGACGCGCTCGGGGGTGTGGTCGAGCCGCAGGCCGAGCGCCTCGAGGACGTCCGCCGTGCCGCTCGAGGACGACGCGGCGCGCCCGCCGTGCTTGACGACCCGGACTCCCGCACCCGCGACGACGACCGACGCCATCGTCGAGATGTTGACGGTGTGGTGCATGTCGCCACCGGTCCCGACGATGTCGACCGCGCGCCCCGGCACCGTGATGCGCCGGGCGTGGGCGAGCATCTCCTCGACGAGCCCGGTGAGCTCCTCGACCGTCTCGCCCTTCGCGCGCAGCGCGACCAGGAACGCGGCGAGCCGTACGGGGTTGGCCTCGCCCAGCATGACCTGGCGCATGACCCACCCGGCGTCGTCGACCGTCAGGTCCTGCCTCGCGAGGAGCCCGGCCAGGAGCGCCGACCAGCGGCGGCCGGGGTCCTCCGTGGTCATGCCGCGCGCGCGGCGCGCAGCAGGCCGGCCACGGCGTCCTGGACGACGATCGGGTCGAGCGGCTTCGCGACCACGGCGTCCGGGTCGGCCGACGACGCGAGCCACGCGTCCTGGGCGCGCCCGAGCACGAGGAGGACGGGCGGGCAGCGGAAGATCTCGTCCTTCAGCTGACGGCACAGGCCGATCCCACCGGTCTTGGCCGCCTCGCCGTCGAGCACGAGCAGGTCGAAGCGGCCCTCTTCGACGGTCCGGACGACGACGGGACCGGTCGCGACCTCGACCCACTCGACGGGCGGGAGGTCGGGGGCGACGCGGCGGCCGACCGCGAGGCGCACGGCCTCACGCGTGGTCGCGTCCGTGCTGTAGAGCAGGACCCGCAGCGCAGCCGGGCCGGCCTCCTCGGTGTCGTCCCACTCGTCGTGCACGTCCGTCGTCGCCATGCTCGCCTCACTGTCTCGCACCTCGAGGGCGTTCGCCCTCCGCCGGGCATCTTGGCACGACGCCCGCCCGCACGGCCCCCCGCACCGCCGGACGGGACCCCGTCGGCCGCGTCACGACACCCGGGCAGGCCTTTGGTCCCACGATCGTCGCGCCTACGCCATAATGACAGGGTGTCAACCACGACGGCTGTGACCGCTGCCCGACCGCACCTGAGCGTCAACCGACCGAACCCGGTGTCGGTCGGCACGATCGTGTGGCTCGCGAGCGAGCTGATGTTCTTCGCCGGCCTGTTCGCGATGTACTTCACGATCCGGTCGACGGTCCCCGAGCTCTGGCCCGAGGAGACCGCGAAGCTCAACATCACCTTCGCGACCGCCAACACGATCGTCCTGGTGCTGAGCTCCATCACGTGCCAGATGGGCGTGTGGGCGGCCGAGCGCTTCCAGCCACGCCGCACCGGGGGCCTGCTCCAGGTCAACCGGTGGGGCATGCACGAGTGGATGACCCTCACCTACGTCATGGGCTCGGTCTTCGTCGCCGGCCAGGCGTACGAGTACGCCGAGCTCGTCGAGCACGGCCTGACGCTGTCGTCGAGCGCGTACGGGTCGGTCTTCTACCTGACCACCGGCTTCCACGCCCTGCACGTCATCGGCGGGCTCATCGCCTTCCTGTTCGTGCTCGGCCGGTCGTTCAGCGCCAAGCGCTTCGGGCACCACGAGGCGACGACGGCGATCGTGACGTCGTACTACTGGCACTTCGTCGACGTCGTGTGGATCGCGCTGTTCTTCGCGATCTACGTCATCCGGTGATCGCATGACCTCACGACCCGTGCCGGCCGGCCACGCCGCCCACCTGCACCGCCGCAACGAGATGAGGACCACCCTGTGAAGGCCATCGCCGCCCGGCGGCACCACCGGCTCGCGCCGCTGCTGCTCCTCGCCCTGGCGCTCGCCCTGACCGGTGCGCTGTACGCCGTCCTGGCGCCGAGCGCCTCCGGCACGACGACGGCCTCTGACGAGGACGTCGAGGCCGGCAAGGCGCTGTTCCAGGCGAACTGCGCGACGTGCCACGGCACCGACGCCGAGGGTCGCGAGGGGGCTCCGTCGCTCATCGGCGTCGGCGCCGCGTCGGTGGACTTCCAGGTGAGCACCGGCCGCATGCCCATGCAGGTCAACGGCCCGCAGGCGGCCGCGAAGCCCCCGCAGTTCGACCGCGAGCAGACCGACCAGCTCGCCGCCTACGTCGCGTCGCTCGGTTCCGGCCCTGCCATCCCGACGGCGGACCAGGTCGACCCCGCGCAGGGCGACGCGGCCAACGGCATGGCGCTGTTCCGCACCAACTGCGCGATGTGCCACGGCGCGATCGGCGCGGGCGGTGCCCTGTCCGAGGGCAAGTACGCGCCCAACCTCGCGGACAGCACGCCCACCGAGATCTACGAGGCGATGCTCACCGGCCCGCAGTCGATGCCCGTGTTCAACGACGCGAACATCTCCCCCGAGGAGAAGCGCGACATCATCGCGTTCCTCGACGAGCAGCGCGCCGGGTCCCCCGGCGGCACGAGCCTCGGCTCGATCGGCCCCGTCGGCGAGGCCGTGTGGGTCTGGGTCGTCGGGATGGGCCTCCTCATCGCATCCGCCGTCTGGATCGGAGCCAAGTCCTCATGAGCACCGACAACTCCGCCCAGGACCTCACGGTCCGAGACGGGGCCTCGCTGCCCGACCGGTTCGAGAACCCGGGCCTGCCGCCCCACCAGCAGCGGATGGCGGACGTCGACCCCGCGGCCAGCAAGCGCGCCGAGCGGCAGGTCGTCGCCCTCTTCGCGATCTCCGTGATCGGGACGATCGGCTTCCTCGTCGCGTACTTCGCCCTCCGCCCGGGCGAGTCGGTCGAGTCGATGCGCCTGTCCAACGTCGCACTCGGGCTCAGCCTCTTCCTCGCGATGTTCGGGATCGGCGCCGCGGCCGTGCACTGGGCCAAGACGATCATGTCGGACCACGAGCAGCAGGAGGCCCGGCACCCCCAGCGCAGCGACGCCGAGGTCCGTGCGGGCGCGGTCGAGACCCTCCGGATCGGCGCGCAGGAGTCGGGTGTCGGACGCCGCGGCGTGCTCAAGGGCGCCGTCGTCTCGGCCGTCGCGCTCGTCCCCCTGACGTTCGCCGTCCCGCTCATCGGTCAGGTCGGTGGCGACTGGAACGTCAGCAAGTTCCGTCACACCCTCTGGGAGCGCGGCCGTCGCCTCGTGCGCGACCCCTCCGGCGAGCCCATCAAGGCATCCGAGGTCACGATCGGCTCGGTCTACCACGTCATCCCCGACGGGCTGCGGGAGGCGGACCACTGGATCGAGGAGAAGGCCAAGGCCGTCGTCCTCATGGTCCGGCTCGACCCGCGTGACCTGAAGGAGTCGGAGGAGCGCGCGGGCTGGTCGTACGACGGGATCGTCGCGTACTCGAAGATCTGCACCCACGTCGGGTGCCCCGTGGCGCTCTACGAGCAGCAGACGCACCACCTGCTGTGCCCGTGCCACCAGTCGACGTTCGACATGGCCGACGGTGCGCGCGTCGTCTTCGGACCCGCGAGCCGTCCACTGCCCCAGCTGCCGATCACGGTCGACGACGAGGGCTACCTGGTCGCGCAGAGCGACTTCACGGAACCGATCGGCCCGAGCTACTGGGAGCGGCTGAAGTGAGCACAGTGAACCGCGCAGCCGGCGGAACGGCGGACTACCTCGACCAGCGCACGGGGATCGGTCTCGCCGTCAAGAACTTCGCCCGCAAGATCTTCCCCGACCACTGGTCGTTCCTGCTGGGCGAGATCGCCCTCTACTCCTTCGTGATCCTCATCATCACGGGGTTCTTCCTCACGATGTTCTTCGTCCCGAGCATGGGCCTCATCACGTACGAGGGTCCGCTCGCGTCGATGGACGGCGTCGAGATGTCGGAGGCCTTCGCCTCGACCCTCGTGCTCTCGTTCGAGGTGACCGGTGGCCTGCTCATGCGGCAGATCCACCACTGGGCGGCCCTGCTGTTCATGGCGTCGATCGTGACGCACATGATGCGCGTGTTCTTCACCGGCGCGTTCCGCAAGCCGCGTGAGATCAACTGGCTCGTCGGCTTCGTCCTCATGATCCTCGGCCTCGCGGCCGGCTTCACGGGCTACTCGCTGCCCGACGACGTCCTGTCCGGCAACGGGCTGCGGATCACCGACGGGGTCGTGAAGTCGATCCCCGTCGTGGGCAGCTACATGTCGTACTTCGTCTTCGGGGGCGAGTTCCCGGGCGAGCACATCATCCCGAGGCTCTTCACGCTCCACATCCTGGTGATCCCGGGCCTGATCCTCGCGCTCGTCGGCCTGCACCTGTTCCTCGTCGTGCTGCACAAGCACACGCACTTCCCCGGGCCGGGCCGGACCGAGCGCAACGTCGTCGGCTTCCCGCTCTTCCCCGTGTACGTCGCGAAGGCCGGCGGCTTCTTCTTCGTCGTGTTCAGCGTGCTGGCGCTCATGGGCGGCACGATGACGATCAACCCCGTCTGGAACTACGGCCCATACGACCCGTCCCCCGTGTCGGCCGGTGCGCAGCCGGACTGGTACATGCTGTTCCTCGAGGGTGCCCTGCGGCTCATGCCGGGAGCGGGTACCGAGTGGGTCGTCGCCGGCTACACGCTGTCCCTCAACGTGCTCGTCCCGGCCGTCATCGTCCCGGGCCTGCTCTTCACCGTGCTCGCGCTGTACCCCTTCGTCGAGGCATGGGCGAGCGGCGACAAGCGTGAGCACCACGTGCTGGACCGTCCCCGCAACGCGCCGACCCGGACGGCATCCGGTGTCGCGATCCTCACGGCGTTCGGCGTCCTGCTCGCAGCGGGCACGAACGACCTGATCGCGACTCACTTCGGGGTCTCGATCAACGACATCACGCGCGTGCTGCGGGTGCTCCTGTTCGTCGCCCCGGTGGTCGCCTTCATCACGACCAAGCGGCTGTGCCTCGGGCTGCAGCGCAAGGACCGCGAGCTCGTGCTGCACGGTCACGAGACCGGACGCATCGTGCGGTTCGCCGACGGCGAGTACATCGAGGTCCACCGGCCGCTCGACGAGTACGAGCGCTGGCTTCGGGTGCACCACCAGCCCGTCCGGCCGCTCGAGCTGCTGCCGGCCGAGGACGAGCGCGGCGTCCGTCGCAAGGGCTACCGGCGGGACGCCTTCCGTGCCCGCGTGTCGCGGTTCTTCTTCGAGGACCGTGTCGAGCCCGTCACGCCCACCGAGCTGGCCGCCGCGCAGTCCCACGGCGCGCACGACGCGCTGTCGGCGCCCGAGCACGGCGACTCGACGCTCGTCGAGGCGGTCGCGAACATCAAGCCCGAGCACGGTGGGATGCCCACCGGCGAGGTCACCCGGGGACCCGCGACTCCCCGTCACTGAGTCCGTGGACGCCCGGCGTGCGCTTGCGTGCGCCGGGCGTCCGCTGTCCGGCGCGGGTATCGTCCCGCGCACCTGCCGCAGGACCGAAGACGTCGCCGCACAGGCGACCCGACCGGAGGTGCTCCATGGCTGACTACACCCTGCCCGACCTGCCCTACGACTACGCCGCTCTCGAGCCCCACATCTCGGGGCGCATCATGGAGCTGCACCACGACAAGCACCACGCGGCGTACGTCACGGGTGCGAACACGGCCCTCGAGAAGCTGGCCGAGGCGCGCGAGTCCGGGTCGTTCGACGCAGTCAACCTGTACGAGAAGAACCTCGCGTTCAACCTCGGCGGTCACGTCAACCACACCGCCTTCTGGGAGAACCTCTCCCCCGACGGCGGCGACCGTCCGACCGGGGAGCTCGCTGCCGCGATCGACGAGTTCTTCGGCTCGTTCGACGGCTTCCAGAGGCACTTCGCGGCCACCGCCACGGGGATCCAGGGCTCAGGCTGGGCCATCCTCGCGTGGGACTCGGTCGGCCAGAAGCTCGCCGTCTTCCAGCTCTACGACCAGCAGGGCAACATCCCGCTCGGGATCGTCCCGATCGTGCTGCTCGACATGTGGGAGCACGCGTTCTACCTCGACTACGTCAACGTCAAGGCGGACTACGTCAAGGCGTGGTGGAACATCGTGAACTGGGCCGACGCCCAGCAGCGCTTCGAGCGTGCCCGCACGCAGACCGCCGGCCTCATCGTCCCGGCCAGGCTGTGATGCCTGCCCCGGGCGACTGACGTCCGGGGAACTGACCAGCGCACGAGCCCGGTGCACCTCGAGGGGTGCACCGGGCTTCGTCGTCCCTGCTGACGAGGCGTCCGACCACCGCCGGCGCACCGCTGCCTCGCGACGTCCCCACGATGAGCTCCGACGTACGCGACGGTCCCCACGCGACGCCTGCCCGCGGCGCAGAGGAGATCCCGGGGACGACGAGAGGGTGGGACCGCCGATGCGGGCCCACCCTCTCCGGGGATCTTCACGCCTCAGTGGGCGTGCTGACCCCGCGAGTACTCGAACACCCAGCCCACGAGTGCCACGACACCGAAGGCGCCGCCGATCCAGAACAGCCACCAGCCCACGGCCAGGGCCGTGAAGCAGATCGCCGCGGCGACGCCGAGGGCCAAGGGCCACCAGCTCCACGGGGCGAACACACCCTGCTCGCCGGCGCCCTGCTCGACCTCGCCGTACGCGTCGTCCTCCGGACGCGGGTCGATCCGCCGCGCGACGAGCGCGAAGTAGAAGCCGATCATCCCGACGAGACCGAGCAGCAGGAGGATCCCCGCGGTCCCCACGGGCTCCCAGTCGCTCCAGAACCCGTACACGAGCCAGATGAAGAGGAAGAACGGTACGAGGATCAGGAACAGTCGCGTCTCGGTCTTCACTTGGCGTCCCCGTCCGTCTCGTCGTCGCGCGCGGGCTTGTCCTCGGGGGCGACACCGTCGTCGACGATGGTCGCGGAGGACTGCTCCGGCTGTCCCTCACCCGACGCGAGGCGCTCACGCCCGAGCGCCGCCTGGCCGCGTCGGTCGGCCTCCCAGTCGAAGATGCCGTCGGCATCCGGCTCGACGTGGTCCATGGCCGCGACCTCGGGGTGATGCAGGTCGAACGCGGGACGCTCGGACCGGATCCGCGGCAGCGAGGTGAAGTTGTGGCGCGGGGGCGGGCACGACGTCGCCCACTCGAGCGAGTTGCTGTAGCCCCACGGGTCGTCCACGACCACGCGGGGGGCGTTTCGCCAGCTCACGTACACGTTCCACAGGAACGGGAGCGTCGACGCGGCGAGCACGAAGGCCCCCACGGTGGAGAGCTGGTTCATCCACGTGAAGTCGTCCTCGGGCATGTAGTCCGGGTACCGCCGGGGCATGCCGACGACGCCGAGCCAGTGCTGGATGAGGAACGTCGTGTGGAAACCGAAGAAGAGCAGCCAGAAGTGGATCTTCCCCAGGCGCTCGTCCAGCATCCGCCCGGTGAACTTCGGCCACCAGAAGTAGAAGCCGGCGAACATCGCGAACACGACCGTGCCGAAGACGACGTAGTGGAAGTGCGCCACGACGAAGTAGGTGTCGGTCACGTGGAAGTCGAGCGCCGGCGAGGCGAGGATGATGCCCGTCAGGCCGCCGAAGAGGAACGTGACGAGGAACCCGATCGACCACAGCATCGGCGTCTCGAACGTCAGCTTGCCGCGCCACATCGTGCCGATCCAGTTGAAGAACTTCACACCGGTCGGGACCGCGATGAGCATCGTCATGAGGGAGAAGAACGGCAGCAGGACGGCGCCCGTCGCGTACATGTGGTGCGCCCACACGGTGACGGAGAGCGCCGCGATGGCGACCGTCGCGTAGACGAGACCCTTGTAGCCGAACAGCGGCTTGCGGCTGAACACCGGGAAGATCTCGGACACGATGCCGAAGAACGGCAGCGCGATGATGTAGACCTCCGGGTGGCCGAAGAACCAGAACAGGTGCTGCCAGAGCATCGCCCCGCCGTTGGCGGGGTCGAAGACGTGCGCACCGAACCGGCGGTCCGCACCGAGCGCGAACAGCGCCGCGGCGAGGGGCGGGAACGCCATGATCACCAGGATGCTCGTGACGAGCGTGTTCCAGGTGAAGATCGGCATCCGGAACATCGTCATGCCCGGCGCGCGCATCGTCACGATGGTCGTGATGAAGTTGACGGCGCCGAGGATCGTCCCGAAACCACCGAGCGCGAGGCCGAAGACCCAGAGGTCACCACCGAGGCCCGGTGAGAACGTCGTGCTCGAGAGCGGTGCGTACGCGAACCACCCGAACGACGCGGCGCCCTGCGGCGTGAAGAAGCCGGCCACGGCGATGAGACCGCCGAAGAAGTAGAACCAGTACGCCAGCATGTTCAGCCGCGGGAACGCGACGTCGGGCGCACCGATCTGCAGCGGCATGATCACGTTGGCGAACCCCGCGAACAGCGGCGTGGCGAACAGCAGCAGCATGATCGTGCCGTGCATCGTGAAGAGCTGGTTGTACTGCTCCTTGCTCTGCACGATCTGGATGCCGGGCTCGAACAGCTCGGCCCGGATCACCAGGGCCATGATCCCGCCGATGGCGAAGTAGAAGAACGACGAGATCAGGTACATGTACCCGATCGTCTTGTGGTCGGTCGACGTGACCCACTTGACGACCGTCCGACCCAGGGTCTGGCGCCGCGGCGCGAGACCGGGGATCACCTCGGCGTGGGCGGTCATGAGTTCTCCTCGTCAGCCGGCGTGCCGGACTCACCGGTCGGCACGCTGTTGTCGTCCCCGCGGCTCTGCAGCCGGTCGAGCTCGGGCCCGAGGCGTCCGGTCTGCCCGGCGTCGCGGAGGGACTCGATGTGCTCGTCGTACTCGTCCTGCGACACGACGGCCACGTTGAAGAGCATCCCCGAGTGGTGCTCGCCGCAGAACTCGGCGCACTTGCCCGCGTACACGCCCTCACGCGTCGGCACGACCTGGAAGGTCCGCTCGCTCTGCGGGAACATGTCCTTCTTGTAGAGGAACGCGGGCACCCAGAACGAGTGGATGACGTCGCGCGAGCGCAGGTGGAACTCGACGCGCTGGTCGACCGGCAGGTAGAGGGTCGGGAGCGTCTCGGGGTTGCCCTCGGCGCCGATGTCCTCGACGTGCACGCCGGAGTCCCAGACGTCGTCGTCGAGGTAGTTGAAGTCCCAGCTCCACTGCTTCGCGTAGACCTCGACGACGACGTCGGGCTCCTCGGTCGTGACGTCCTCGATCGCCGACATGTCGCGCGCCGTGTAGTAGAAGAGGACGCCGACCATGAGGATCGGCACGACCGTGTACATGATCTCGAGCGGCACGTGGTACCGGAGCTGGATGGGCAGGACGTCGTCGTCCTTGCGCTTCCGGTACACCGTGACGCACCAGACGATGAGGCCCCAGACGACGACGCCCACGAAGAGCGCCGCGATCCAGGAACCGACCCAGAGGGTCGTGATCCGCTCCGTCTGGTTGGTGACCTGCTGGCCGTCGTCGTAGCCGGGCATCCAGCCTCGCTGGGCCTCGGCGGAGCATCCAGTCGCGGCGGTCGCCACCAGGGCGGCCACAGCCGCCGTCCTCAGGGCGCCGGAGCGACGCCGGGGGTGTTGCACGTCCACACGGGCCTCTCATGTCACGGGTCGCGGGCGGGGTCCGAACCGGGCCTGCCCGGCCACGGAGCGCGTTCCACCTGGGACCTTGGTCCTCGTCGCGGTCAGCCTATCGCGGCGCGGGCCCCCCGCCCGCCCGTCCGCCGCACGTGGCGCGCCGCCGTCGACGGCGGGTGCCGCGCGCCGCGCCGCCCGGAGCGGCCGACGGGCGGCGGCCCCGCGGAGACGGCTAGCGTTCGCGGCGTGAGCACGCCGGACGGACGCACGTTCCTCGACGCGGGGGGCCGGGCACCGCTGCACCCGGCCGGGGTCGCCGCGCTGCGCGCCGCGGAGGCCGACGGCTGGGCCGACCCCCGGCGCCTGCACGCGGAGGGGCGCCGCGCGCGCCTCCTCCTGGAGCAGGCGCGCGAGGCGATCGCGGCCTCGCTCGGCTGCCGCACGGAGGAGGTGCACCTCTCCGGCTCGCACACCGCGTCGTTGCACGCGGCCGTGGCGGCCGTCCTGCGCGGACGCCGCCGCGTCGGACCCACGGTGGTCGCCTCCGCGGTCGAGCGGACGGCTCTGCTGGCGGCCGCACGGCACGGCGGCGAGCTCGTCACGGTCCCCGTCGACCGGAGCGGGCGCGTCCGGCTCGAGTCCTGGTCGCCGGGCGTCGCGGCGGACGGCGTCGCCCTGGCCGCCCTCCAGCACGCCAACGGCGAGGTGGGCACGCTGCAGCCCGCGGCCGAGGCGCACGAGGCGGCCCGCCGCGCGGGTGTGCCGCTCCTCGTCGACGCGGGCGCGAGCGCAGGCCACGTGCCGCTGCCGGACACGTGGGACCTGCTCGCCGCCGACCCCGCCGACTGGGGCGCACCCGCGGGGGCCGCCGTCCTGTGCGTGCGGCGAGGTGTCCGGACCGCCCGGGCGTGGCCCGAGGACGAGGACGACTGGTTCCCTGGGGGCGTCGGCGTCCCCGCGGCGCTCGCCGCGGCCGTCACGCTGCAGCACGTCCTCGCCGACATGGCCGACGCGGACCGCCGGCGCCGCGAGCTGCGCGACCTGCTGAGGGCGCGTGTCGCGGCAGAGGTGCCCGACGTCGACGTCGCCGGGGGCACCGACGGCACGCTCCCCCACGTCCTCACCTTCTCGTGCCTCTACGTCGACGGCGAGGCGCTGCTCACCGAGCTCGACCGGCGCGGGTTCGCGGTCGGGTCCGGCTCGGCGTGCACGTCACGGACGGACCGACCGAGCCACGTCCTCGCGGCGATGGGCGTCCTCACGCACGGGAACGTCCGCGTCGCGCTGCCGCGGGACACCACGCGCGACGAGGTCGAGCGCTTCTGCGACGTCCTGCCCGAGGCCGTCGCGACGGTCCGACGGATGTCGGGCGTCTGACGGGTCGAGGTCAGGGCCTGGGTCGCCCGCCCAGGACGTACCGAGGGCCGGGACCCGCAGGTCCCGGCCCTCGGTGGTCCGTCGGTGACGCGCTCGATCAGGCGAACGAGCCGCCGCACGCGCACGACGACCCGGCGTTCGGGTTGTCGATCGTGAAGCCCTGCTTCTCGATGGTGTCCGCGAAGTCGATCGTGGCGCCCTCGAGGTACGGCACGCTCATCCGGTCGACGACGACCTCGACGCCGTCGAAGTCGCGCAGCGCGTCGCCGTCGAGCACGCGCTCGTCGAAGTAGAGCTGGTAGATCAGGCCCGAGCACCCTCCGGGCTGCACGGCGACGCGCAGGCGCAGGTCGTCACGGCCCTCCTGCTCGAGGAGCGTCCGCACCTTGTCGGCCGCGACGTCGGTCAGGTTGACGCCGTGGGTGGACGTCTGGGTGGTCTCGCTCATGGTGTCTCCGCGGGATCTCGGGGGCTCTCGTCCGTGACAACAGCGCGGAGCGAGAACGTGTTCCCCATCAGCCTACGACCCGGACGCCCCGGAGCCCACAGCCACAGCGCCGCCGCGTGGCGCACCGGCGAGAGGGCGCGCGCCACGCCGGGCGCGGGCGCGCGCTCAGACCGGTCGGGACCAGGTGCGGGCGACCCGCTCGACGCGCGCGGCGAGCGTCCCGCGCGCGTCCGCCACCGAGGCGGCGACCTCGGACGGGCGCTCCGCGACCGCATACGCACCGGCGAGGCCCGCGGTCGACCACTCGCGCCGCCCGAGCAGGACCTGGCCCGCGACCGCCACGACCGGGACGCCGTGCCGGAGCCCCTCGGCGGCGACCGCGTGCACGACCTTGCCGTGCAGCGACTGCCAGTCGAGGGTCCCCTCGCCGGTCAGGACGAGGTCGGCGCCGGCGACGGAAGCGGCGAGCCCCACGGCGTCCGCCACCACGGCTGCTCCCGGCAGCAGCCGTGCGCCGAGCGCCGCGAGGCCGAAGCCGACGCCGCCCGCAGCACCCGCTCCGGGTGCCTGGGTCAGCGTCCGTGTCGTGGTCCGGGCGTCCCGTGCCGGGGCGAGCAGGTCCCGTCGCGGTCCCTCGTCGGCCCCCGCGACGGCCTCCCCGACGAGCGACGCGAGGTGACCGAGGCAGCGCTCGAGGTGCTGCGCCTCCTCGGGGCTCGCGCCCTTCTGCGCGGCGAAGCCCGCGCTCGCGCCGTGCAGGCCCAGCAGCGGGACGTCGACGTCGACGGCCGCCACGAGGTCGACGTCCCGGAACCGGTCGCGGAGGGCTGCGACCACCGCCACGTCGTTGGGGACGAGGCCGTCGAGCGCTCCCCCACCGCCGGCCAGCCGGGCCGACGGTGCGCCCAGACCGGCGAGCACGCCGGCACCGCCGTCGTTCGTCGCGGACCCGCCGAGGCCGACGACGACTCGCCGCGCCCCGGCCTCGAGGGCGGCCGACAGCAGCTCGCCGAGGCCGCGCGACGTCGTGCGCGTCGGGTCGCGGTCGCCGGCCGCGACGAGGTGCAGGCCGATCGCCTGCGCCGACTCGAGGTAGGCGGTCCGTGCCCCCTCCGCCCCAGCGAGGAGCATCACCGCGGGCGTCGGGTCCCCCAGCGGCCCGTGGACCGTCACGGGGACGAGCTCGCCCCCCAGTGCGCCGTGCAGGACGTCGACGAAGCCGGGCCCGCCGTCGGCGAGCGGGAGCTCCGTCACGACGTCGTGCGCCGCGCCGAGCGACCAGCCGGCGCGCATCGCGTCGGCCGCCTCGCGCGCCGAGAGGGTTCCGGAGAAGCAGTCGGGGGCGACGAGGATCCGCACGCCGCCATCGTGCCCCATCGGTCCGCCCGACCGGTCCCCGGCCCCCGCCCGGGCCCCACGCGGCGGCTCCTGTCCGTGCGCGACGGGCCTGTGGGACACTGCGCGCGTGAGCACGACTGCACCCCCGACCTTCAGCGAGCCCGCCCCCTCGGCCCTCCTCCTGCTGGGGCAGGGACGTGACCTCGCGTCGGAGCGAGGTGTCGAGTGCACGGGCGCGCTGCCCGATCCCGCGGACCCCGACCTCGTCGAGCGGGCACGCGCCGCGCGCGCGGCGCTCGGTGACCGTGTGTTCGTCCTGGGTCACCACTACCAGCGCGACGAGGTCATCCAGTTCGCGGACGTGACCGGGGACTCCTTCAAGCTCGCGCGTGAGGCCGCGGCGAGGCCCGACGCCGAGTACGTCGTGTTCTGCGGCGTGCACTTCATGGCCGAGTCGGCGGACATCCTGACGGGCGACGAGCAGGCGGTGCTGCTCCCCGACCTCGCCGCGGGGTGCTCGATGGCCGACATGGCGACCATCGACCAGGTCGAGGAGGCCTGGGAGGTGCTGGGCGACGCCGGGGTCGCCGAGCGGACCGTGCCCGTGACCTACATGAACTCCTCGGCGGCGATCAAGGCCTTCACGGGGCGCCACGGTGGAGCCGTGTGCACCTCGTCCAACGCGCAGGTCGCGCTGCGCTGGGCCTTCGACCAGGTCGGCGGCGTGGACGGGAGCGGCAAGGTCCTCTTCATGCCCGACCAGCACCTGGGCCGCAACACGGCGGTCCTGCAGCTCGGCCTGGACCCGGAGGCGTGCGTCGTCTACGACCCGCGCCGACCCGGCGGCGGGCTCACCGCCGCACAGCTCGATGCGGCGCGGATGATCCTGTGGCGCGGGCACTGCTCCGTGCACGGGCGGTTCTCGGCGCAGAACGTCGCCGACGTCCGCGACCGCGTCCCGGGGGTCACCGTCCTCGTGCACCCCGAGTGCAAGCACGAGGTCGTCACGGCCGCCGACATGGTCGGCTCCACCGAGTACATCATCCGCGCGCTCGACGCGGCCGAGCCGGGCAGCTCCTGGGCGATCGGGACCGAGCTCAACCTCGTCCGACGGCTCGCGCGCGCGCACCCGGAGCTGTCGGTCCACTACCTCGACTCGACGGTGTGCTTCTGCTCGACCATGAACCGGATCGACCTGCCGCACCTCGTGTGGACGCTCGAGTCGCTCGTCGAGGGCCGCGTCCCGAACCGGGTGGTCGTCGACCCCGACGACGCGCACTGGGCGCGGGTCGCGCTCGACCGCATGCTCGCGCTGCCCGGGGCATAGGCCGGGCAGCCACCGACCGGAGAACAGCAGGGCACGTCACGACGTGCGGCAAGGAGGGCTCGTGGCCACCCGTGACCCGCTCCGCGTCGGGATCCTCGTGTTCGACGACGCGGAGGAGCTCGACGTCGTCGGACCGTACGAGGTCCTGACCGCCTGGACCGCCCGGTCGCGCCTGCGACCCGCCGTCGTGACCTTCTCGCCCGACGGCAACGGGGTGCGCTGCGCCAAGGGCCTGCGCCTCGTGCCCGACCACGGGATCGACGACGTCGGCGACCTGCACGTCCTGGTCGTCCCCGGCGGCTCGGGGACCCGCGCCCTGGCGGCCGACCCCGACCACCTCGCGTGGCTGCGTCGCGTCCGCACGACGACGCCCGTGGTCGCGAGCGTGTGCACAGGCGCCCGGACGCTCGCTGCCGCCGGGCTGCTGGCGGGCCGACCCGCCACGACGCACCACGACCACCTGGACGAGCTCGCCGAGCTCGACCCGAGCATCCTCCTGGACACCGAGGCCCGGTTCGTCGACGACGGGGACGTCATCACGTCGGCGGGCGTGAGCGCCGGCATCGACATGGCGCTGCACCTCGTGGCCCGGCTCGAGTCCGTCGAGGTCGCGCGCGCAGTCCGGCACGACCTCCAGTACGACCCCGCACCGCCCGTGTGACGCCGCAGGTGCGCAGTCACGGCGCCGGTCGGGCGTCGGGGCGCCGGTAGCCTGCCGCGGTGAGCCGACAGATCCAGCTGGCGATCGCCACGACCTTCCCGCGTCGCCCCGTCCCCGGGCTCGGGCTCCTGGACGCGTCCGTGACCCGCACCCGCGTCCGTCCCGGGGACCTCGACCTCTACCTGCACGTGAACAACGGCGTCTACCTGCAGATGATGGACGTCGCGCGGAGCAACCTGATCGCCGACCTCGGAGCGGTCCCGCTCCTCAGGCGGCAGGGGTGGTACCCGGTCGTCGCCGCGTCGACCATGACGTACCGCCGGTCGATGCGGCTGGGTGACCCGGTGGAGATCACCACCCGGGTCGTCGGCTGGGACCCCCGCGTCGTCTACGTCGAGCAGGTCTTCCGGTGCCGCGACCAGCCGGCCGCGCGCGGCCTCGTCGCCGGGCGCTTCCTGTCCCGCTCCGGCGGGCGGGTCCCCGCGCCGGACGTCGTGGAGCTCCTGGGCGGTCCCGTCACGAGCCCCGCACTGCCCGAGGACGTCGCGACCTGGGCGCGCGCCCTGGACGTCGCGCACCGCTGACGGCGCGCCGGGTCCCGTGCCGGGCGGGCGACGCAGGTCAGCGCGCGAGCCGCTCCAGCAGCAGCGCCTCGGCGAGGACGACCTTCTCGAGCTCGCCGAGGTGGACGGACTCGTTCGGGCCGTGGGCACGGCTGTCCGGGTCCTCGACGCCCGTCACGAGGATCGCCGCGTCGGGGAACACCTCGAGCAGGTCGGCGATGAACGGGATCGACCCGCCGACCCCGATGTCGACCGGCTCGGTGCCCCAGGCGTCACGGAACGCCGAGCGCGCGGTCTGCATCGCGGGCGAGTCCGCCGGTGCCTGGAACGCCTTCCCGAGCTCGCCGTCGTGGACCGTGACCCGTGCCCCGAGCGGGGCGTTCCCCTCGAGGTGCCGGCGGAGCGCAGCGGCGGCGTCGCGGGGGTCCTGCCCGGGCGCGATGCGCAGCGAGAGCTTGGCCCGGGCCGACGGGGCGATGGTGTTGGACGAGTGCGCGACGGACGTCGTGTCGATGCCGATCACCGAGAGCGCGGGCTTGGTCCACAGGCGCCCTGTGAGCGTCCCGGTTCCCGCGAGGCGCACGCCGGGGAGCACCGAGGCGTCGGCCCGCAGGTCCTCCTCGTCGTAGTCCACGGTCGGCTCGGCGGCGCTCGTGAGCCCCGCGACGGCGACGGTGCCGTCGTCGTCGTGCAGGGTCGCGATGAGGCGCGCCAGCAGGGTGGGTGCGTCGAGCACCGGCCCCCCGAACATCCCCGAGTGGACGGCGTGCTCGAGGACGGCGACCTCGACCTCGCAGTCGACGAGGCCGCGCAGGCTCGTCGTGAGGGCCGGCACGCCGACCTTCCAGTTGCTCGAGTCCGCCACGACGATGACGTCCGCGGAGAGCAGGTCGCGGTGGCGCACGAGGAAGTCGACGAACGTGGGCGACCCGATCTCCTCCTCGCCCTCGACGAACACCGTGACCCCGACGCCGAGCTCGTCGCCGAGGGCCCGGAGCGCGCCGACGTGCGCGATGACGCCCGCCTTGTCGTCGGCCGCGCCGCGACCGTAGAGGCGCCCGTCGCGCTCGGTCGGCTCGAACGGCGGGGACACCCAGTCGACGTCACTGCCGGGCGGCTGGACGTCGTGGTGGGCGTAGAGCAGGACCGTCGGCGCGCCCTCGGGCGCCGGGCGCCGCGCGACGACGGCCGGTCGGCTCGTGACGCCGTCCGCACGGTCGGCCGTGAGCACCTCGACCTCGGGCATCCCCGCGCCGCGCAGCAGCGCGGCCACGGCCTCGGCGCTCGCCGTCACATGGGCCTGGTCGAACGCGGGGCTCGAGACGCTGGGGATCCGGACCAGGTCCTCGAGGTCGCCGCGGAGCGCGGGGAACAGCTCGGCGACGCGGCCGCGCAGGACGTCGGTGCTCGCGGCGACGCCCGGGGCACCGTCCTGCGGGCGGGCGGTCGTGGTGTGCAGGTCGGTCGGCGCATCGGTCACGCGACCACCGTACCGGCGGGCTCGACTACCCTGGGCACGTGCTCTCCCGTGACCGCAGGTCCCCTGCCGACGACGACGCCACCACGCACGACGAGGCGTCCGCGGCGACCCCCGCCGGCAAGGGCCGCCCGACCCCCACGCGGCGCGAGGCGGAGGCCGCGCGTCGCCGTCCCCTCGTCCCGGCGGACCGCAAGGCCGCGGCCAAGACCGCTCGTGCGGCGCAGCGCGAGCAGCGTCAGCGCGAGTACGAGGCGATGCTCAGCGGCGACGAGCGCTTCCTCCCCCTGCGGGACAAGGGCCCCGTCCGGCGCTACGTGCGCGACTTCGTCGACGGGCGCCGCAACCTCGGCGAGTACTTCATCCCGTTCTCGCTCGTGGCCGTCGGCGCCGTGCTCCTCGTCGGGTTCCTCGACGCCGAGATCGCCGCGGTGACGACCCTGGTCGTCATCTTCGTGCTCTACGCGATGATGCTCATCACTGTGGTCGACGGGTTCATCCTGTCCCGTCAGCTGCGCAAGAGGGTCGCCGCACGGTTCGGCGAGGTCCCGCGCGGCGTGGTCATGTACGGCGTGATCCGGGCGTTCCAGATCCGCAGTCGGCGGCTCCCTCGTCCGAAGGTCGACCGGGGTCGCTACCCGGCGTGACCGCCTGCCCGGAGGCACCCGTCGGTCCGACGGACGCGACGGCTCCCGCAGCAGGGGCCGTCGCGGCCCCGGGGTCGCCCGGGACGCTGAAGCGGGGCAGCAGCACGTGCACGATCGGACCGATCGCGACCGCGTAGACCGCCGTCGCGACGCCCGCCGTGCCACCCAGGAGCCACCCCGAGGCCACGACGAGCACCTCGATCCCCGTCCGCACCAGGCGCAGGGGCCACCCGGTCCGGGCGACCACCCCCGTCATCAGACCGTCACGCGGACCGGGTCCGAGCCGCGCCCCGATGTAGCACGCGGTCGCGACCCCGTTGAGCGCGATCGCGCCGGCGGCCATGGCCGCTCGCGCGCCGAGCGGCAGGTCCGGCAGCAGCGCGAGCGCCGCGAGGAACGGGTCGACCAGGACGCCGATCACGACCACGTTGGCGACCGTCCCCGAACCCGGCCGCTGGCGGAGCGGGATCCATGCCGCGAGGACGAGGACGCTGATCACGACCGTGGTCGTGCCCAGGGTCCAGCCGAGCCGACGGCTGACGCCCTGCGAGAGCACGTCCCACGGCATGTTGCCCAGACCCGAGTGGACGAGCAGCGCGATCGACGCCGCGTACAGCACGAGGCCGAGAGCGAGGCGCCACGCCCGAGCGGGGTCGGTCAGACCACGCCGCCTCCGGGGGGCCAGCCGGCTCGTCACGGCGTGCGCAGCGGGAGCGCGGGCGCGACCGGCGCTCCGTGGTGCAACAGACGGGCCGCCGCCACGCCGTCGGCCGCCATCGTCCGCCAGTGCTCCCCGATCCACGCCTCGGCGTCGAACCTGCTGGAGAACGCCGGGCTGACCGGCCGGTCGAGGACGCGGTCGTCGGCGGCGAGCAGCTCCCAGGTCCACTGCGGTCCGCTCATGCCCGGTCCTCCTCCGCCGCCAGCGCGCGGTTGATGCGCGAGGCCCAGAAGGGCCCCTCGTAGACGAACCCCGTGTAGCCCTGGACGAGGTCGGCACCCGCTCGTCGGTACGCGCGCGCGTCCTCCGCGTCGGTCACGCCCCCCACGCCGACCACGAGCGCGCCGGGGCCCAGGCGGTCGCGCAGCCGCCGGACGACCTCGAGCCCTCTCGGCAGCACCGGCGGCCCGGACAGCCCGCCCTCCCCCAGGTCGTGGTCGACCGTCGTGTTGACCGCGACGACACCCGCCAGACCGAGCTCGGCGACCAGGTCGGCGACCGCGTCGACGTCGTCGTCCGCGAGGTCGGGCGCGATCTTCACCAGGACGGGCACGGTGCGGCTGCGCGGGACGGCCCCAGCCGCCGCGTCGAGCGTCGCCCGCAGCACGGGCCGCAGCGCGTCGACGGACTGCAGCGCCCGCAGGCCCGGGGTGTTGGGCGACGAGACGTTGACGACGAGGTAGTCCGCGAAGGGTGCCAGGAGCCGCGCGCACGCGGCGTAGTCCTGGGGCGCGTCCTCGTCGGGGGTCACCTTGTTCTTGCCGATGTTGACGCCGATGACGACGTCGCGGCCCCACCGGGTCGCGCGGAGCCGGCGGAGCCGGTCCGCGGCCTCCTGCGCACCGTGGTTGTTGAACCCCATGCGGTTGCGCACACCGCGCACGTCCAGGACGCGCCAGAGCCGCGGGCGGTCGTTGCCGGGCTGGGCGCGCGGGGTGATGGTGCCCACCTCGACGAACGCGAAGCCGAGCATCGTCAGACCCCGTACCCCGCGGGCGTCCTTGTCGAAACCCGCCGCGAGGCCGAACCGTCCGGGCAGCCGTCGACCCAGCACCGGCAGGACCGGACCGGACGGGGCGACGAGGACCCGCGCGAGGACGTCCCGCAGGCCCGGCACGGCCGCCGCAGCCCGGATCGCCGCGAACGCGAGCTCGTGCGCGCGTTCCGGGTCGAGGCGTCGCAGCACGTGCCGGAAGAGGAGGTGGTACACGCCGCGAACCTACCGGGCGTCGACGGCCGTGCGCGGACGCGTCCGCCGCAGCCACAGCAGGCCCAGCACCGGCAGGACGAGCGGCACGTAGCCGTACCCGGAGCCGAATCCGGACCACACCGTCTCGTCCGGGAAGAGGCCGGGCGAGGCGAGCGAGAGCGAGCCGACCACGACGACGCCGACCAGCTCGAGCCCCACTGCGACCCACGCGAGCCGCCGCAAGGACCCGCCCCGCGCGAGCGCGACCGTGGCGACGACGTAGACGACCGCCGCGACCGCGGACAGCGAGTACGCGAGCGGCGCGTCCTCGAAGTCGCGCAGGACCTGGACCGCGGACCGGAAGCTCGCGGCGACCGCCAGCACCCCGTACAGCGCGACGAGCACCCGACCGGGCCCCGACCCGGTGCTCGACCCGGGGGTCGGGGCCGTCACGAGCCGCTCCACACCTGCACCAGGCGCAGCTGGAGGAATGCGACCGTGACCGCGGCGACGAGCAGGACGACCGAGCTCCACCGCGTCCGCTCGGCGAAGGCCCAGGCGGCCGCGACGGGGAGCACGAACAGGGTCGTCACGAGGTAGCCCCAGAACGTCGGAGCGTCCGCGGGCGGGCTGCCCGTCGCGGACAAGACCAGCGCGACGACGACGTGGACGAGGAGGAGCGCCTCGACACCGGCGCCGACCAGGAGCTGGCGGAGGATGACGGGCCGGTCGCGCAGGGCCCTCCAGGCGGCCCACCCGGCGAGCGCGAGCGAGCCGGCCGCGACGGCCCAGGCGAGGGGTGACCACACGAGGGGCAAGGATACGGCGGGCGTCCGCGGTCGATCGCCTACCATCGCCGCGTGGCCACCCTCACCCTCTCCCCCAAGGACCTGACCCGACTGACCGCCGACGCCGTGGTCGTCGGGGTCGCACCCGCCCCGGACGGCGTGCGTGTCCTCGACGCCGACGCGCTCCCGGAGGCGCTGCGCGACGAGGTCGTCGCCTCGGCGCGCGGGCTCGGCGTCAGCGGCGAGGCCGACACCCTGCACCGCATCCCCACCGGCGGGCGGCTCGCCGCGCCCGTCCTCGCCCTCGTCGGCGTCGGCGACCACACGGGCGCCCTCGGCGCCGAGGCCCTGCGGCGTGCGGCGGGGAGCGCCGTGCGGCAGCTCACCGGTGTCCGGACCGTCGCCCTCGCACTGCCGGCGGGCGACGCGACGGAGCTCGCCGCCGTGTGCGAGGGCGCGCTGCTCGGGTCCTACGCGTTCACGCGGTACCGCAAGGTCGAGCAGACCCCCGCGGCCGAGCTCGTCGTCGCGACGCCCCTCGCGCGCGACGGCGCGGCGAAGAAGGCCGCCGCCCGCGCCGCCGTCGTCGCGGAGGCGGTCCACGGCGTGCGTGACCTCGTGAACGCGGCCCCCGTCGACCTCTTCCCGGCCGCGTTCGCCGACGCGGCGCGCACCGCCGCCAAGGGCACGCGGGTCAAGGTCTCGGTGCTCGACGAGAAGGCGCTCGCCGCCGGCGGCTACGGCGGGATCCTCGCCGTCGGCCAGGGCTCCTCCCGC
The DNA here is from genome assembly GCF_014636275.1 of Cellulomonas carbonis. Lineage (GTDB taxonomy): Bacteria > Actinomycetota > Actinomycetes > Actinomycetales > Cellulomonadaceae > Actinotalea > Actinotalea carbonis. The sequence continues at coordinate 216,760 of NZ_BMEB01000001.1, read as the reverse complement.
CCGCCGCGCGTGGTCAAGCTCACGTACTCGCCCCTGCGGGCCCAGCGGTCCGTCGCACTCGTCGGCAAGGGCATCACGTTCGACTCCGGCGGCCTGTCGCTCAAGCCCGCCAAGGGCATGGAGGCGATGAAGTCGGACATGGCCGGTGCGGCCGCCGTGCTCCACACCGTCCTGGCGGCGGCAGCGCTCGAGCTGCCCGTCCGCGTGACGGGCTGGCTGTGCCTCGCCGAGAACATGCCGTCGGGCACGGCGCAGCGCCCGTCGGACGTCATCACGCAGAAGAACGGCACGACCGTCGAGGTGCTCAACACCGACGCCGAGGGTCGCCTCGTCCTCGCGGACGGGCTCGTCGCCGCGTGCGAGGAGAAGCCGGACGTCGTCGTCGACGTCGCGACGCTCACCGGCGCGCAGGTCGTGGCGCTCGGGACGCGCGTGTCGGCGGTCATGGGCACGGACGACGCCCGGGACGCCGTCGTCGCCGCGGCTCGCGACGCCGGCGAGCAGTTCTGGCCGATGCCGCTGCCCGAGGAGCTGCGTGCGAGCCTCAAGTCGTCGGTCGCCGACCTCGCCAACATCGGTGACCGGTTCGGCGGGATGCTCGTCGCGGGGCTGTTCCTGCGCGAGTTCGTCGGCAGCACGCCGTGGGCGCACCTCGACATCGCCGGTCCGGCGTTCAACGAGGGCACCGCGCACGGCTACACGCCGGTCGGCGGCACCGGCGTGGCCGTGCGCACGCTGCTGTCGATGCTCGAGCAGCCCGAGCCGACGCGCTGACCCGGGCGGGGACGCGGCGCTCGGGACGGGGCACGGCGCAGCACCGGGCGCAGCGCGGGACGGCGCGTCAGGCCCGCCGCGCCCGCTGCCGCGAGTTCCACTCACGCATCCGGCGCGGGTAGCCGGTCAGGTGCACGTCGTACACGGGGATCCCGAGCGCGCGCGCGAGCTCGCGCGCCGCGCGCGGGTCGGGCACCTTGCGTCGCGTCCACTCCCCCGTGGTCGCGACGAGCACGACGGTGGTCGGCGTCACCCGCGTGGCGGGCTCGATGTACGCCTCGACGCCCACGCGCGTGCGCACGAACTCCGCGAGGTGGTCCGACGTCAGGCGCTGCGCGTCGCGCGCCGAGGGCTCGTCCGGGCGCCGCCGGCTCCAGGGCCACCTCATGCGGCAAGAGTACGGTCCCGCAAGTCATAGGATGTTTCCGTGGCCACCACCCGGCCACCACCCCGCGCTCCGGTTCACGCTCGTCCGCTGGTGATGACAAGATGGCCGGAGCGTCCCACCCGCCGCACCTCGGAGGAGCATCGCATCGTGGCTGAACACCCCGTCTTCGACATCGTGGTCCTGGGCGGAGGGAGCGGCGGCTACGCCACTGCTCTGCGCGCGTCCGAGCTCGGCATGACCGTCGCCCTCATCGAGGCGGAGAAGCTCGGCGGCACCTGCCTCCACTGGGGCTGCATCCCGACCAAGGCGCTCCTGCACGCGGCGGAGCTCGCCGACGGCGCACGCGAGAGCGAGCGCTTCGGCGTCCGCACCTCGTTCGAGGGCATCGACATCGAGAAGGTGCACTCGTACAAGGACGGTGTCATCGGCCGCCTCTACAAGGGTCTCCAGGGCCTGGTGAAGGCCCACGGGATCACGTACGTCGAGGGCTACGGCAAGCTCGTCAGCAAGGACGTCGTCGAGGTCGACGGCCAGCCCTACCAGGGACGCAACATCGTCCTGGCGACGGGCTCGTACTCGCGGTCGCTGCCCGGCCTGGAGATCGGCGGGCGCGTCATGACGTCCGAGCAGGCCCTGTCGCTCGACCGGGTCCCCGAGTCGGTGATCATCCTCGGCGGCGGCGTCATCGGCTCGGAGTTCGCGAGCGTGTGGAAGTCGTTCGGGGCCGACGTCCAGATCATCGAGGCGCTGCCCAACCTGGTCCCGAACGAGGACCCGGCGATCAGCAAGGCGTTCGAGCGCGCGTTCCGCAAGCGCGGCATCAAGTTCAGCACGGGCGTCCGCTTCCAGGGCGTCACGCAGGACGACGCGGGCGTGCACGTCACGCTCGAGGACGGCAAGACCTTCGACGCGGAGATCATGCTCGTGGCCGTCGGCCGTGGCCCGCGCACCGAGGGGCTCGGCTACGGCGAGCAGGGCGTCACCCTGGACCGCGGGTTCGTCATCACCGACGAGCGCCTGCACACCGGGGTCGGCAGCATCTACGCCGTCGGCGACATCGTGCCGGGCCTGCAGCTCGCGCACCGCGGCTTCCAGCAGGGCATCTTCGTCGCCGAGGAGATCGCGGGGCTCAAGCCCGCCGCGATCGTCGAGTCGGGCATCCCCCGCGTCACCTACTCCGAGCCCGAGATCGCGTCGGTCGGCCTCACCGAGGCCGGCGCCAAGCAGGCCTACGGCGACGACGCCGTGCAGACGCTCGAGTACAACCTCGGCGGCAACGGCAAGAGCCAGATCCTCGGCACCACGGGCTTCGTGAAGCTCGTGCGCCGCAAGGACGGCCCCGTCGTCGGGGTCCACATGATCGGCGCCCGCGTCGGCGAGCTCGTCGCCGAGGGTCAGCTCGTCGTGAACTGGGAGGCGTACCCGGAGGACGTCGCCTCGCTCGTGCACGCGCACCCCACCCAGAACGAGGCACTGGGCGAGGCCTTCCTGGCCCTGGCCGGCAAGCCCCTCCACGCCCACAACTGACCCCACCGAAGGAGACGCGAGGTCATGTCTGACTCCGTGCTGATGCCGGCGCTCGGCGAGAGCGTGACCGAAGGCACCGTCACCCGCTGGCTCAAGCAGGTCGGGGAGACCGTCGAGGTCGACGAGCCCCTGCTCGAGGTCTCGACCGACAAGGTCGACACCGAGATCCCCTCGCCCTTCGCGGGCACCCTGCTCGAGATCCTCGCGCAGGAGGACGACACGGTCGAGGTCGGTGCGCCGCTCGCGCGCATCGGCGCGGCCGACGAGGCGTCCGACGGCGCCCAGGACTCGTCCCCCGCCGAGGGGTCGAGCCAGGAGCCCGCCGACTCCGCGGACGACGCCGCCGGGCAGGCGGCCGCGCAGGTGCCCCAGGAGGTCACCGACGAGCCCGCCGCGGGCGGACCGGTCGAGGAGCCCGACGCAGCCGGTGGCCAGGGTGAGCCGACCCAGCAGACGGCCGCCCCGCAGGAGCCGGCCCGCGTGACCGACGGGGGTGACGCACAGGCCTCGGGCGGTGCGCAGGCCTCGGGCGGTGCGCAGGCCTCGGGCGGTGCGCAGGCCTCGGGCGGTGCGCAGGGCGGGGGCGACGCGCAGGACGTGAAGCTCCCGGCTCTGGGTGAGTCCGTCACGGAGGGCACCGTCACGCGCTGGCTGAAGCAGGTCGGCGACACGGTCGAGGTCGACGAGCCGCTCCTGGAGGTCTCGACCGACAAGGTCGACACCGAGATCCCGTCCCCGTTCGCCGGGACCGTGACCGAGATCCTCGTCCAGGAGGACGACACGGTCGAGGTCGGCGCGGTGCTCGCGCGGATCGGCTCCGGGTCCGCACCCCGGGGCGGGTCGAGCGCACCCGCTCAGTCCGAGGCCCCGAGCCAGGAGGCCCCGGGCGCGGCGCAGGCGTCCGAGGAGGCCCAGCAGGGCGGCGACTACGGCGGCCCGGGTGCCGCGACCGAGAGCGCTGCCGAGGGCACCGCGCAGCCCCAGGCCGCGTCGGAAGGCGGCGCGTCGGCCGACGTGACCGCGCCCGAGCCGTCGTCGGCGCTGCAGGAGAAGCCCGAGCAGGCGCAGGCGCCCGGGCAGGCCGTCGAGCGTGAGCAGACACCCACGACGACGGCCCCGGCCGCCGCCGAGCCGGGTGGCGCGAGCCCCACGTCGGGCGGCTACCTCACGCCCCTGGTCCGCAAGCTCGCCGCGGAGAAGGGCGTCGACCTGTCGTCGCTCACCGGGACGGGCGTCGGCGGGCGCATCCGCAAGGAGGACGTCCTCGAGGCCGCCGAGCGGGCCGAGCAGGAGCGGGCCGCGAAGGCCGCGGCCGAGCAGGCGGCGAGCCGCCCCGCTGCCGCGGCGGCCCCGTCCGCACCGGCCCGCGCGGCGTCGAAGCCCGAGGTCTCGCCGCTGCGGGGCACGACCGAGAAGGCGAGCCGACTGCGGCAGATCATCGCCGAGCGCATGGTCGACGCGCTGCACTCGATGGCGCAGCTCACCACGGTCGTGGAGGTCGACGTCACGCGCGTCGCCCAGCTGCGGGCGCGCGCCAAGGACGACTTCCGGGCGCGGGAGGGCGTCAACCTCACGTACCTGCCGTTCTTCGTGCTGGCCGCGACCGAGGCGCTCAAGGCGCACCCCAAGGTCAACGGCGTGCTCGAGGGCAACCAGATCACGTACCACGGCCACGAGAACGTCGGCATCGCGGTCGACACGGAGCGGGGCCTCGTCGTCCCGGTCATCCGCGACGCCGGCGACCTCAACCTGGCCGGGATCGCCCGGAAGATCAACGACCTCGCGACCCGGACGCGGGACAACAAGGCGACGCCGGACGACCTCAGCGGCGCGACGTTCACGGTCACCAACACCGGCTCGGGCGGGGCGCTGTTCGACACCCCGATCGTGCCGGGCGGCACGTCGGCGATCCTGGGCACGGGGTCGATCGTCAAGCGTCCCGTGGTCGCGAAGGACGAGTTCGGGAACGAGTTCGTCGCCATCCGGTCGATGTGCTACCTCGCGCTGTCCTACGACCACCGTCTGGTCGACGGGGCCGACGCGTCGCGGTACCTCATGACCGTCAAGAAGCGCATCGAGGAGGGTGCGTTCGAGGCCGACCTCGGTCTCTGACGCACCCCTCGGCGCAGGCCCGGCACCGGACGGTGGCCGGGCCTTCGCCGTCCCACCACGAGGAGGTCGACCCATGCACGTCGTCGTCGCAGGTTCGCACGGTCTGATCGGCACCGCGCTCGTCGAGCACCTCCTCGGGGGTGGGCACCGCGTGCAGCGCCTCGTGCGGGGTCCGGCGCGCGGAGCGGACGAGATCTCCTGGGACCCGTCGCGGGACGTCCTGCCGACGTCGGTCCTGGAGGGCGCCGACGCGGTCGTCAACCTCGGTGGAGCGGGCGTCGGGGACCGCCGCTGGACCACGGCCTACCGCTCGACGATCGTCACGTCGCGCACCCGGCCCACGTCCTTGCTCGCACGCACGCTGGCCGCGATGGCTCCCACCGGGGACGGCCCCCGCATCCTGCTCCAGGGTTCAGCCGTCGGTTTCTACGGTGACCGCGGCGACGAGGAGCTCACCGAGGGCTCCCCCGGCGGCTCCGGCTTCCTCGCCGACGTCGTCCGTGCCTGGGAGGCCTCGACGGAGCCGGCCGCGTCGGCCGGGGTGCGGGTCGCGCGCCTGCGCACCGGGATCGTGCTGTCCCGCACGGGCGGGTCCTTCGGGCGCCTGCTGCCGCTGCTGCGTCTCGGCGTCGGCGGACCACTCGGCAGCGGGGACAACGTGTGGCCGTGGATCACGCTCGTCGACGAGGTCCGCGCGATCGAGCACCTGCTCGACCGCGAGGTGGACGGGCCGGTCAACCTGGTCGGCCCCGCGCCCGTCCCCCAGGGGGAGCTCGTCCGGGCGATCGCCGCGGAGCTCGGCCGGCCCGCGGCGCTCGCCGTGCCACGTCTCGCCCTGCGCGCCGCGCTGGGCCCGTTCGCCGACGAGATCCTCGCGTCGCAGCGCGTCGTGCCGTCCGTGCTGCACGCCAGCGGCTTCACCTTCACGCACCCGGACGTGCGCTCCGCGGCCCGGTGGGTCACGGGCACCTGACGCTCACCCGGGCGCGTCGGTGGGCTCGACACCGCGGACGAGCCAGCCGGCCCCGCCGCGCACCAGCTCGAGCCCGGCCCACCGCGGTTCGAGGGCAGGGCCGGGTCCGCCGTCGTCGCCCGCCAGTGCGGCGGCACTGAGGACCCGGACCTCGGCCCTCCCCCCGCCCACGGCGCCGCCACGCACGTCGCTCACGAGCACGACTGCCCGACCCCGGCGCCCGTCGAGCGCCGACCACGCGGCCCGGTCCGCCGCCGCGGCCGGCGAGCCGGGGACCGTGAGCGCCGTGAGCCGGAGGAGGTCGCCGTCGGCCAGCGCGTGCGCCCGCACGTGCGTGGCGGTCACCGCAGCGACGACGGCGTCGTCGGCCCCCGGGAGCAGGGGTGCGGGGCCGGTGGCGCGGACCGACGCCTCGCTCTCGACGCCGTCGCCCACCACCGCGCCGTGCTGTCCGAGGACCGCAGCGGCGCCGGCAGCCACCACGACGACCGTGCCCACGCCCAGGGCCACGACGTGCCGGACGGGGCGCGGTCTCCGGTGCCGCCCGCGCGTCGCGGACGGCGGTCGGCGGCGCGTGCGCTGGTCGTCGTCCGCGGCCCGCCGGAGCAGCGCCGCCCGCGCGAGGACGGCCGACTCGGGCAGCCGGACGGGCTCCGGCGGGCACGCGGCGACGAGCGCCGCAGCGAGTGCACCTGCGGACGGACGTCGCCCGGGGTCGGGGGCGGCGGCCTCTCGCAGCACCTCCCGCACGCGCGACGCGTCCGCGTCGTCCGACCCGTCCCCCACGGCGGCGTCCGACGGGTCGGGCACGCCGCGCCCGTGGCGAAGCAGGTCGAGCCCCACCGAGGCGAGCGCGTGCACGTCCGTCGCACGGGTCGCGCCGCGCACACGCTCGGGCGCGGCGGCTGCCGGCGTGCCCAGCTCGTGCGCGTCGTCGCCCCAGCCGAGGTCCACCAGGACCGCCCCGCCGTCCGGCGTCACGACCACGTTGCCCGCCGAGACGTCGCCGTGGACGAGTCCGACGGCGTGCAGCGCGTCGAGCGCCTCGGCGACGGCCGACATTACGCCCACCACCTCGGCGGCACGCCACCGCCCACGCCCCTCGTCGACCGTGAGCAGGTCGGTCCCGGGCACCTCGTGGCGAACGAGCGCGACGAGGTCGTCGGGCAGCTCGAGCAGGCCGAGCACGGTCGGCAGCGAGGTGACCGCGACCGACACCGACGCGAGCCGTCCGGCGCGGTCGACCAGCCGCTCACGCTGGACCGCCGACCGGAGCCGGACGACGCTCACGACCCAGCGGGTCCCGTGCCCGTCGAGGCACACCCACCGGTCTCCCCCGGGCCCGGCGCCCATCGGCCTGGGCTCGCCGAGCCCGTGCGCGGAGAGGGCAGGGAGAAGACCGCGTGGGATGTGCACGGACACATGCCAGCAGAGCGGGCCCCGCCTCGGGCGTCGTCCACAGGCAGCAGGTGGACCCGCCGCGCGGGGCCGGCGGGCGCCGACGCACCTGCCGGCCCGCTCAGGACCCGGACCCCGCGGCGCACGTACCGAGACCCGTGGTGCTCACTCGAGCAGGACGGTGCTCAGCCGAGCAGGACGGTGCTCCGCTCGGCGGCGCTGCGGCGCGCCGCGTCGAGCACGCGGGCGGTGCGCACGGCGTCCCACGGGTCGACGGGCACCTCCCCGCCCCCGGTGACCCACGCGTCGACCGCGCGGTAGAAGTCCTCGTGCCCACCGGGCTCGCGAGGCACGGGGACGGCCTCGTCACCGCGCACGAGCCATCCCTCGTTGCCCTGCCCCGGGTCGAGGGCGGAGAACGGGGTCGGCTCCCCCTCGAAGGACGTGACGAGGTAGGCGCCTCGGGACCCGAGGACGCGCGTGCGCGGACCGGGCGCGCCCACGAGAGCACCGGCCCACAGGTGGCTCACGGTGCCTCCGGCGTGCTCGAGCGCGAGGAACACGTCGTCGTCGGCGGGCGTCGTGAGGTTCCGGATCTCCGCCCGGACGCTCGCGACCGGCCCGAAGAGCTGGGTCGCGGAGTCGACGAGGTGCGCGCCGAGGTCGAGGAGGAGACCGCCGCCCTGGCCCACGGCGTTCTCGCGCCACCGGTCCTTGGGCACCGGGCGCCACCGCTCCCACCGTCGCTCGAAGCGGTGGACCGTGCCGAGGGCGTCCTCGGCGAGGAGGCGGCGCAGCGTGCGCTGCTCGTCGTCCCACCGCCGGTTCTGGAAGACCGTGAGCGGCACCCCCGCACGCTCGGCGTGGCGGACGGTCTCCTCCGCCTCCGCGGCGTCGAGCGCGAGCGGCTTGTCGACGACGACGGGCAGGCCCGCGTCGACGGCCGCCCGGACGTGCTCGGCGTGGTTGCCCGTCGGCGAGGCGACGACGACGACGTCGACCCCCGGCGCGAGGAGCCCGTCGAGGTCGGCGTGCACCTCGACGCCGGGGTGGTCGGCGCGGGCCTCGGCCGCGCGCTCGGGGGACCGGGTGAGGACGCGCGCGATGCGGAAGCCCGTCGCGGTCAGGAGCCGGGCGTGGATCCCTCGGCCCGCGCTGCCGTAGCCGACGAGGGCGACGCGCGGTCCCGTCACGCTCGCGGCCCGGCCGCCGTCGTCGCCGGGGCGGGTGCCGAGGTCGTCGGCGGGGCGGGCGTCGGGTCCCTCGGGATGCGCGTGAGCCATGGCCACCAGGATGCCCTACCGATGTCGTGCACCAGGCCGGGGACGAGGAGCGTCCGGACGACGAGCGTGTCGACGAGGACGCCGAGCGCGACGAGGAACGCGAGCTGCACGAGGAACAGCAGCGGCAGCACCGCGAGGGCCCCGAACGTCGCCGCGAGGACGACGCCCGCGCTCGTGATCACCCCTCCCGTGACGGCGAGGCCGCGCCGCACGCCCTCGCGCGTCCCGTGCACGAGCGACTCCTCCCGGACCCGGGTCATGAGGAAGATCGAGTAGTCGATCCCGAGCGCCACGAGGAACACGAACGCGTACAGGGGGACGGCGGCGTCGGCCCCCGGGAGGTCGAGGACGTGGTTGAAGACGAGGGCGCCGATCCCGAGGGTCGCACCGAAGCTCAGCACGTTCGCGAGCACGAGCAGCACGGGCGCCACGAGGGCGCGCAGCAGGAGCACGAGGACCACGAGGATGACGGCGAGGACGGTCGGCACGATCACGGTGAGGTCCCGTGCGCTGGTCCGCTGGGTGTCGAGTGCCTCGGCCGCGGCTCCGCCGACGACGACGTCCTCCGACACCTCGTGCACGCGGTCCCGGAGCCGGTCGACGACCTCGACGGCCTCCTGGCTGTCCGACGCGGCGGACGTCACGGCCTGCACCTGCACGACGCCGTCGACGACGCGCGGGGCCGCGTCGGGGTCGGGGGCCGCGCCCGGAGCGGCGTCCTCGGTCACGGGTGCGGCCGAGTCGATCCCGTCCGTGCCCGTGATGACGGGCAGCACGGCGTCGAGCTCGCCCTCGGGGACGAAGACCCGCACGGGGTCGACCTGCCCGGCCGGGAAGTGCTCGGCGAGCACCTCGCCGCCCGCGACGGACTCGACCTCGGTGAGGAACACGTCGCTCTCGCTCGTGCCCGACGCCTGGAACGTCGGCACCCACGCAGCCGCGGCGACGAGCACGAGCGTCGTCGTGACCCAGACCGCGCGCGGGCGCCTGCCGACGAGCCGCGAGACACGGCCCCAGACGCCCGAGCGGCTCTCGACCTCCTCGAGCGTCTCGACGGGACGACCGGCACCCCCGGCCACCGACCCGGGCCGCGGCACGCGCGGCCAGAAGATGAAGCGGGCTCGGCGCCCGGCGACCAGCAGGAGGGCGGGCAGCAGCGTGAGGGACGCCAGGAACGCGGCCGCGATGCCGATCGCGGCGACGGGGCCGAGGCTCGAGTTCGACTCGAGGTCCGACAGCAGCAGGCACAGCAGACCCGCGACCACCGTGCCCGCGCTCGCCGCGATCGGCTCGAGCGACGCCCGCCACGCCCGGTTCATCGCGGTCCAGGGCGACTCGACCCGGCCCAGCTCCTCGCGGTACCGCGCCACGAGCAGGAGCGAGTAGTCGGTCGCGGCCCCCACCACGAGGATGAAGAGGATGCCCTGGCTCTGGCCATTCAGGACCAGCACGTCGGCCGCCGCGAGACCGTAGACGGCGAACCCCGCCGCCGCGAGCCCGAACAGCGCGGTCAGCAGCACCGTGAACGGCAGGCTCGGCGAGCGGTAGACCAGCACGAGGATGACGAACACGACCGCGAGGGCGACGAGCAGGAGGATGCCGTCGATCCCGCCGAAGGCCTCGACGAGGTCGGCCACCGCCCCGGCGGGCCCGGTCACCCAGGCCTCGAGGCCCGAGCCGGCCAGCTCCTCGTCGACCGTGGCCCGCAGCGTCGAGACGACCTCGTTGAGGACGCGCTCCTCGCCGACGGTCTCCTGGACGGCCTCGGCGTCCAGCGAGATCGGCAGGATGACCGCCTCACCGTCCTCGGAGGGCACCGCGACGACGGGCGCCAGCAGGACGTCCTCGATCGTCATGCCGTCACCGATCTCGAGCCCCGGAACCGTCTCGGCGAGACGCTGCAGGAGCGCGAGGTCCTCCCCGCCGAGCACGCCGTCGCCCGTCGCGACCACGATCGCCGGCAGCGCGGTGTCGTCGGAGAAGCCCGCCGCGAGCTCGGCCGCGCGCGTCGACTCGGCGCTGCGCGGCAGGAAGGCCGCGGCGTCGTTCTCCTGGACCTCCGAGAGGCGTCCGATCGACGACCCGCCGAGGCCCGCGAGGGTGAGCCACACGAGGAGGACACCGAGGACGGCCAGTCCCCGGAGGAGGCCGCGGCGGCGGCTCGACCCATCACTCAGCATGCTGAGCATCATGAACCGGACTAGCCTTGCGCACAACTCGGCGAGGGAGGCCACATGGCGGATCGGATGGGTCACTGGCCCACCGGACGCATGCTCTCCGCCGTCGCGCGCCGCATCGAGCGCGAGTGGAACGCCCACCTCGACGCGTGGCAGCTGAACCACGCGAGCCTCCCGGTGCTGTTCCTGCTCTCGCGCGCCCCGCTCTCGCAGCGTGAGCTGGCCCGGGCGAGCGGTGTCACCGAGCAGACGATGAGCCGGATCGTCGCGCGGCTCGAGCGGTCCGGCTACGTCGAGCGGCGCCCCCACGAGCGGGACCGCCGCCGTCATGAGGTCGTCCTCACGCCGCCCGGTCGCACAGTGCTCGCCGAGGCGGGCGACCCGGCCGCCGCCGAGGCGCTCAGCGTGCGCGGCCTGAGCCCCAACCAGGTCGAGCAGCTCCGCGACCTCCTCGCGACGATGCTCGCGGCCCACCCGCGCGACACCGACGACGACGAGCTCGGCCCGCCCCCGGCGCCCCCGGCCCGCTCGCAGGTCGGGCCATGACGTACCGTGGCCGGGTGGAGCTGGTCGACCTCGGCGCGGGACGCCGCCTCGTCCCCTACGAGGAGGCGTGGGCGCTCCAGCGCGAGATCCACGGCGAGGTGGCCGACGGGTCGAGGCCCGACACGGTGCTGCTCCTCGAGCACGAGAGCGTCTACACCGCCGGCAAGCGCACGGCGCCGTGGGACCGGCCGGTCGACGGCACGCCCGTGGTCGACGTCGACCGGGGCGGACGCATCACGTGGCACGGCCCGGGCCAGCTCGTCGCCTACCCGCTCGTGCGCCTGCGCGAGCCGGTCGACGTGGTCGCGTACGTCCGGGCGCTCGAGTCCGCGGTGATGACGGTGTGCTCGCGGCTCGGCCTCGCGACGGCGCGCGTCGAGGGCCGCAGCGGCGTGTGGGTGCTCGGGGACGAGTCACGGGCCGACGGGACGCCCCCGCGCCGGGACCGGAAGGTCGCCGCGATCGGTGTGCGCGTCGCCCGGGGCGTGACGATGCACGGCGTCGCGCTCAACTGCGACCCGGACCTGGGTGCGTTCGGTCGCATCGTGCCGTGCGGGATCGACGACGCGGACGTCACGTCGCTGGCGGCCGAGCTCGGCCGGGACGTGACCGTCACGGAGGCGCTCCCGATGCTCGGCGAGGAGCTCGTCGCCGCGGTCGGGCCGCTCGCCCGGGTCGAGGAAATCATCGGATGACTGACGTAGGGTGGGTGTCGTGACGATCGCTCCCGAGGGCAGGCGCATGCTGCGGGTCGAGGCCCGCAACGCCGCGACCCCGATCGAGAAGAAGCCCGAGTGGATCCGCACCCGCGCGACGATGGGTCCCGAGTACACCGAGCTCAAGCAGCTCGTGCACGGCGGCGGCCTGCACACGGTGTGCGAGGAGGCGGGCTGCCCCAACATCTTCGAGTGCTGGGAGGACCGCGAGGCCACGTTCCTCATCGGCGGCGACCAGTGCACGCGCCGGTGCGACTTCTGCCAGATCGACACCGGCAAGCCAGCCGACTTCGACGCGGACGAGCCGCGCCGTGTCGCGGAGTCCGTCCGGACGATGGGCCTGCGCTACTCGACCGTCACGGGCGTCGCCCGTGACGACCTCGCCGACGGCGGCGCGTGGCTCTACGCCGAGACCGTCCGGCAGATCCACGCGCTCAACCCGGAGACCGGCGTCGAGCTCCTGATCCCGGACTTCAACGCGCGACCGGACGACCTCGCCGAGGTCTTCTCGTCCCGTCCCGAGGTGCTCGCCCACAACGTCGAGACCGTGCCGCGCATCTTCAAGCAGATCCGGCCCGGCTTCCGCTACGACCGCTCGCTGTCCGTGATCACGGCCGCGCGGGACGCCGGCCTCGTCACGAAGTCGAACCTCATCCTCGGCATGGGCGAGACGTACGACGAGGTGGTCGCCGCACTCCAGGACCTGCACGACGCCGGCTGCGACGTCCTGACCATCACCCAGTACCTCCGGCCGTCCGTGCGTCACCACCCCGTCGACCGGTGGGTCAAGCCCGAGGAGTTCGTGGCGCTCTCGGAGGAGGCCGAGCGGATCGGCTTCCTCGGCGTGATGTCCGGGCCGCTCGTCCGGTCGTCGTACCGCGCCGGGCGGCTGTGGGCGCAGGCGATGACGCGCCGCGGCCAGGAGATCCCGGCCGCGCTCGCCCACCTCGCGACCCCGGGCAGCGCACGCCAGGAGGCGTCGAGCCTGCTCGCGCGCTGACGTCGGGTCCCACGACCGGCCACTAGACTCGCTGCCCATGGCCCGCGATCGATCCAGCTCCTCCAGCGCACCGTCATCCGCGTCCGGCGGTGCCGGCTCGACGGCCAAGCCGGCGAAGGTGAGGAAGACCCGCTGGTACCACCAGGTGTGGTCCGCCTACCAGATGACGCGGAAGGTCGACCCCGCGGTGACGTGGTGGGCGCTCGGCGCGTTCCTGGGTGTCATGGTCGTCGCCCTGACGGTCGGGCTGCTCTCCCGCCAGACGATCTACCTCGTCTACTCGCTCGTCGTCGGCCTGCCGATGGCGTTCCTCGCGGGCATGTTCGTCCTCGGGCGCCGGGCCGAGCGTGCGGCGTACCGGCAGATCGAGGGCCAGCCGGGTGCGGCGCTGTCGGCCCTGCGCACGATCCGGCGCGGCTGGGAGTTCCCCGAGGAGCCCGTCGCCGCCGACCCCCGCAGCCGTGAGCTCGTGTTCCGGGGCGTCGGACGGGCAGGGATCGTCCTCGTCGGCGAGGGCAACCCGCAGCGCTCGCAGCGGCTGCTCGAGGCCGAGCGGCGCAAGGTCGCGCGCATCCTGCCCAACGTACCCGTGACGCTCCTGCAGGTGGGCGACGCGGAGGGCCAGGTGCCCCTCGCCCAGCTCGCGCGGCGCGTCCAGAAGCTCAAGCCGACGCTCACCAAGACCGAGGTCGCCGAGGTCACGAAGCGCCTGCGCGCGCTCGGTGGCGTGCGCCTCCCTGTCCCCAAGGGCATCGACCCGTTCCGCGCGCGCCCCGACCGCAAGGGCATGCGCGGTCGCTGACCGGCCCGTCCCGACCGCACGGCATGCGGACAGGGCCGCGCCGCGGGGGCCGGGAGGGGTGGTGCCCCCTCAGGCTCGGACGGGGACCGTCGCGGCGGCGACGTCGTGCAGCCCACGACCGCTGCTGTCCCACACGGCGGCCGGGATGCCGAGGCACAGGAGCGCGGTCCTCGTGAAGGCCAGGACCGGGCCGGGCGCCGGCCACCCCGGTGCACCCGCCGACGTCGTGCCGGCGTCCCGCGCGGACGTGCCCGCGAGGTCGACGACCCGCACGACCTGGATCCCGGCGACGCGGTGGCCGATGGTGTGCCCGAGCGTCGCGACGAGGACCCACGTCGACACCCCGAACACGGCGAGGCTCGCCAGGGGGTGGTAGTCGAGGAACGCGTAGCTGATCAGCGACGCGAGCCCCCAGTCGATCGCCAGGCCGACGAGCCTGCGCGGCACCGAGGCCATCGAGCCCCGGCCCTGTGCCGGGAGGTCCAGCCGACGGGACGGCGGCGTCCCCTCGAGCCACGAGCCCATGTCCTCGCGTCGCGTCACCGGCTCAGGCTAGCGACCCGGGCTCGTACGGAGGCCGTCCGGCGTCGCGCGCGAGCGGGCGCCCCCGGTCAGGGCGGCGGTCGTGGACCAGGACGCGCACGGTAACGCGCCCGAAACACGGACTACATGCGAGGGAAACGGCCGCCCCTCTACCGTTGTCGCGACGCCCCAGCCCGCCCGAGCCGGCGCGCGGCACGAGACGAGGAGATCGCTGGATGTTCAGTTCCGCAGACGAGCTCATGACCTTCATCCGCGAGGAGGGCGTCCAGTTCGTCGACGTCCGCTTCTGCGACCTGCCCGGTGTGATGCAGCACTTCAACGTGCCCGCCGCCACCGTGGACGAGGCCTTCTTCACCGAGGGCCAGATGTTCGACGGCTCGTCCATCCGTGGTTTCCAGGCGATCCACGAGTCCGACATGAAGCTGCTCGCGGACATCTCGACGGCCTACATCGACCCGTTCCGCGCACAGAAGACGCTGAACATCAACATGTCGATCGTCGACCCGTACACCGACGAGCCGTACAGCCGCGACCCACGTCAGATCGCCGCGAAGGCGGAGGCGTACCTGCGCTCGACCGGCATCGCCGACACCGCGTTCTTCGCCCCCGAGGCCGAGTTCTACATCTTCGACGACATCCGCTTCCACACGAGCCAGTCGGAGAGCTACTACCACATCGACTCCATCGAGGCGGCGTGGAACACGGGCCGCAAGGAGGACGGCGGCAACCTCGGCCACAAGACCCCGTACAAGGGCGGCTACTTCCCCGTCCCGCCGGTGGACCACTTCGCGGACCTCCGCGACGAGATCTGCCTCGAGCTGGACAAGGCGGGCCTGCAGGTCGAGCGCTCGCACCACGAGGTCGGCACGGCCGGTCAGGCGGAGATCAACTACCGCTTCGACACGCTCGCCAAGTCCGCCGACAAGGTGATGCTCTTCAAGTACATCGTCAAGAACGTGGTGCACCGCAACGGCCGCACGGTGACGTTCATGCCGAAGCCCCTCTTCGGCGACAACGGCTCGGGCATGCACTGCCACCAGTCGCTGTGGAAGGACGGCGCCCCGCTGTTCTACGACGAGAAGGGCTACGGCGGCCTGTCCGACATGGCCCGCTGGTACATCGGCGGCCTGCTCAAGCACGCGCCCGCCCTGCTCGCCTTCACCAACCCGACGGTGAACAGCTTCCACCGCCTGGTCCCTGGCTTCGAGGCGCCGGTCAACCTCGTCTACTCGGCGCGCAACCGCTCCGCGTGCGTCCGCATCCCCGTCACGGGCTCCAACCCGAAGGCCAAGCGGATCGAGTTCCGCGTGCCCGACCCGTCGTCGAACCCGTACCTCGCGTTCGCGGCGATGCTCATGGCGGGCCTCGACGGCATCAAGAACAAGATCGAGCCGCCGGAGCCGGTCGACAAGGACCTGTACGAGCTGCCGCCCGAGGAGCACGCCGCGATCGAGCAGCTCCCCGCGTCGCTCGAGGAGGCCCTCGCCGCGCTCGAGGCCGACCACGACTTCCTCACCGAGGGCGGCGTGTTCACGCCCGACCTCATCGAGACGTGGGTCGACTACAAGCGCGCGCACGAGATCGACCCGATCCGCCTGCGTCCGCACCCGCACGAGTTCGAGCTCTACTTCGACTGCTGATCGCCGGCCCGCGGCCGCGATCGACGTCCGACGCCCCGGTCACCTCACGGTGGCCGGGGCGTCCTCGTGCCAGATCTGTGCGGCTGGGCCGCGGTCAGGCGTGCGCGGTTGCGCCGCGATGGGCGCCGGGCAGCGCGCCCAGGTGGTCGAGCAGCTCGATCGATACGACCAGCAGGATCGACGCCATGAACACGGCCAGCCAGACCTCGGCTGCGGCCGTCTCCGCCAACAGCAGAGCAGCCACGCCGAGGCCGAACGACGCGACGCCGAGCGCGATCTCGACCCAGCCGAGCCGGTCGAGCTGGTCGCCCCAGCGGAACGTCAGGAACGCCGCGACGCCGAGCACGAGCCCGATCGCCGACATGCCGCGCGGGTCCTGCACGAACGGCATCTCGCCGCGCACCAGGTAGCCCACGTACGGGACGGCGATCAGCGCCACGAGAAGGAGCGCCACGACGTCCTTGGTCTTCATCCTCATCTCACACCTCCTCCCCTCCCCTCCAGCGTCGACCGGGGAGGCGCGCGCGCCAGTGACCTCGGTCCTACCTGCACCGGTGGGCGCGCCTGCCCGGGAGGCGGTGGCGCCTCGGGTCGACGCGGGTGGGCTGCGGCGGTCAGCGGTGCGGTGTGCAGACCACCCCGACGCACTGGGGCTCGGGGTTGCCGCGGGCCACGTTGCCACCGAGGTCCGTCGCGAGCGGGACGTGGAGGCCGCGGCCGGTGTTGCGCAGCGCGACGTTGCCCTGGACCGTCGCGGGTGTCTCGACGTGCACGGCGTCGACGTTCCGCGTGAAGACGTTCCGCTCGAGGTGGATCTCGACCGCCGGGACGTCCGGGGCCCGCACGCCCGTGCCGTTGCGGGTGAACGTGTTGCGGATGAGCGCGACGCTCGTCGTCGCGTGGACGCCCGTCCCGTTGCCGACGAAGGTGTTGCCGATCAGCACGTCGGCGACGCTCTGGTAGGTCGGCCGGTACGCGACGTCGTTGCCGTCGAACGTCGAGCCCGACACCTGCGCGCCACCGCACCACCAGTGCTCGATGCCCGTCTCGTTGTCGCGGAACGTGGAGCGCCTGACCTCGAGGATCGCCTCCGAGCAGTAGAGCCCGATGCGGTTCCCGTCGAACTGCGAGCGCGTGACGGCGGTGCGGGTCGTCGCGATCGCGATCCCGGTGTCGTTGCCGGAGAACCGGGTCCGGTCGATCGTCAGGGCCCCGTAGAACCCGTGCACGGCCGTCTCGTTGCCCACGAACGACGAGCCGACGACGGTCCAGGGGTGGAAGTAGGCACCGACGCCGGTCCCGTTGTCCTCCACCACGACGTCGCGCAGCGTGCCGCTCCCGGTCCCGGGGTCGCCGGTCGCGGTGAACGCGGACCACCAGCCGCGGACCGTCCCGCCGACGACCGTCACGCTCGACGTCGACGCGTCGAACTGGACCGCCCGCGCCTCGACGTCGCGCCCCGGCCCGGCGAGCGTGTGGCCGCGCAGGTCGAGCGTGCCCGACGCCGTGAAGGTGATCCCCTGCCCGTCCGCGCAGAGCAGGTCGTCCGGCAGGTACGCGGCGCCGCTCACCTCCGAGCCACAACCGACCGGCACCCCAACCGGTACACCGACCGGCACAGCGGAACCCGTCGACCCGTGCCCCGCGGCGGTCGCGGCGGTGGGTGCCACCAGGAGCGTGGCCAACGCCCCGCACACGGCGAGCAGCCACCCGAACCTCGGCGCCGTCCTCGTCCCGGTCCTCGTCGTCCTCATCGCCGTCCCCCCTCGCCCCCGCCCCGGGGCTCGTGCCCCGGATGCCCGACGTGCCCACCCTCGTCCCGGCTCGTCCGTGATCGCGAGGCCCGTGCGTCCGCCGCCACTGCGCGGCTCGTCACGCGGAGGCCGCACCACGGCGCCCACCAGCGGGGACGTCCCGCCGCAGCGCGATCGGCCTGAAGGCTCCCGCGACCCACGTTCACTCGTCCGGGTGAACCGGGCCCGTGTTCGGGCGGCCGTCCCGGTGGCGTCGTGCCGGTGCGCCCGGGCAGGTCGAGGACGGGGCGTAGCGTGCTCGCGTGATCCCCCGCGACATCGCCCTCCTCCGCTCGCCCGGCTCCCCTGCGCTCTCGCCCGACGGCTCGACCGCCGTCGTCCCGGTGCTCCGGCCCGACCTCGAGGCGGACGAGTACACGGGCTCGCTCTGGGTGGTCCCGGTGGACGGCTCGGCGCCGGCCCGGCGCCTCACCCGGGGCCACCGCGACACGTCTCCCGCATGGTCGCCCGACGGGCGGTGGATCGCCTTCGTCCGGGCCGAGCCGAAGGGCCGACCCCAGCTGCACGTCGTCGAGGCCGGCGGGGGCGAGCCCGTGCGCCTGACCGACGCGCCGCTGGGTGTCTCCGAGCCGCGCTTCTCGCCCGACGGGACACGCATCGCCTACCTGGCGCGCGTCCCCGAGGAGGGTCGCTACGTCGAGGGTGGCGACGCCGCCGGGGAGCCGCCCCGGCACATCACGACGTTCCGGTACCGGGCGGACGGCATCGGGTTCCTCCGCGACCGCCGACAGCACCTGTTCGTGCTCGACCTCCCCGCCGACCCCTCGCCGGGTGGCCTCCCGACGCCGGTCGCGCTCACGGGCGGCGACCTCGACGTCTCGGGGCACCGGTGGCTGCCCGACGGCGAGCACCTCGTCGTCGTCGGTGCCGTGCACGACGGGCGCGAGGAGGACCTGCTCGAGAACGCCCTGCTCGTCGTCGCGCGCCGTACCCCCGAGGACGCCGACACCGTGCTGGAGCCCGACGCGCCACGGCAGCTCACCGACGCGGGCACGTCGACGCTCTCGGTCCAGACGGTGGAGCCCTCCCCGGACGGCTCGACCCTGTGGCTGCTCGCGAGCGACATGGGACCGTCACGCCGGGCGTTCGTGGCGTCGCAGACGGGCCTGTTCTCGCTCGACCTGGACCCCGCGCCCGGCTCGCCCGAGCCGCTGCCGGTGGCGCAGCGGCACACCGACGCCGAGGACGTCGACCTCGTCGCCGGCGTGCTCGCGGTCACCGCCGACCGCGTGCTCGTCGCCGACCAGCGCCGCGGGTCCGTCGTGCTCGCGGCGCTCCCGGCCGACGGGTCCGGGAGCCTGCGCACGGTCCTCGACGGAAACGTCGTCGTGCAGCACGCCGTGGCCACCACCGACGGCGCCACCGCGGTCGCCGTCGTCGCGACCCCGGACTCCGCGGGTGACCTCGTGGCCCTGCGGCTCGCGGACCACGCCACGACGTGGCTGACCGACCTCTCGGCAGAGCTGCGCGAGACGGGCCGGACGCACCTGCCGCGCGAGGCCCACGCGACCGCGCCCGACGGCCACCCCGTCCACGGCTGGGTCGCCGTGCCCGACGCGGACCGGTTCGGAGCGGGTCCGCACCCGACGGTCCTCATGATCCACGGCGGCCCCTACGCGCAGTACACGCACGCGCTCTTCGACGAGGTGCAGACGCTCGTGGGGGCCGGGTACGCGGTCGTCCTGGGCAACCCCCGCGGGTCCGCCGGCTACGGGGCGTCGCACGGCCGCGCGATCCAGCGGGCGTTCGGCACGGTCGACGCCGACGACGTGCTCGCGCTGCTCGACCACGTGCTCGCGGACCCGACGCTCGCACTGGACGCCGAGCGGGTCGGCGTCATGGGCGGGTCGTACGGCGGCTACCTGACGGCGTGGCTCACGACGCGCACCGACCGGTTCACGGCCGCGATCGTCGAGCGTGGCTTCCTCGACCCGGTGAGCTTCGTCGGGTCGAGCGACATCGGGTGGTTCTTCGGGCTCGAGTACCTCGGCGACGTCGACACGCCGGAGGCCGCCGCAGCCCTCGCCGCGCAGTCGCCCATGGCGCAGGTGCACCGGGTCAGGACGCCCACGCTGGTGATCCACTCGGAGCAGGACTGGCGGTGCCCCGTCGAGCAGGGCCAGCGCTGGTTCGTCGAGCTCAAGCGGCGAGGCGTCGAGGCCGAGCTCCTGCTGTTCCCGGGCGAGGGGCACGAGCTGACCCGCTCCGGCCGGCCGGCCCACCGGGTCGCGCGGTTCGAGCACGTGCTCGCGTGGTGGGCGCGCCACCTCCCGGTGACCACGCCCTGACCCGCCTGCGCGGCGCTGCCCGCGCACGCCGTGGGTCGTCAGTCCGCGATCGGACGACCCACGGTGAGCGCGTCGCGCAGGTCCGCGTCGAGCTCGCGGTACGCGGCGTCGGGGCGTGCGCCGACGGCGTCGAGCACGGTGCTGAAGAAGCACCGTGCCGCCGCCGCGAGCACCACGTCGAGGATCTCCTCGTCACCCAGTCCGAGGTCGCGCAGCTCCGCGAGGTCGTCCTCCGTCATGGCCGCGGCGCCCGCGGCGACGCGGTCCGCCAGCCGGACCACGGCGGCGTCGACCGGGTCGAGCACGTCATCGGCACGGCCCTGCGCGATCGCGGCGACCGTGCCGGCGTCGAGGTGGTGCTCGGCGAGGACCCGCCCGTGCGCGAGCGAGCAGTAGCTCGAGCGGAGCCGGAGTGCCGCGCCGAGCGTCGCGAGCTCGTACCGCCGGGCGTCCGTGGTGGCCTTGACGGCCCCGTTGAGGTCTTCCCAGGCCCGCAGCACCCGCGACCGGTGCGCGAGGACGCGCGTGTAGTCGGGCACGTACCCGCGCGTCGCGCGCTCGCGCGCGTACAGGCCGGCCACGTCGGGCACGGCCTCGTCCGCGTCCTCGATCCAGCTCATCGCCACCTCCTCACGCGGGCCTCGGTCCGTCCGGGGGCCGCCGTCAGGCTTCGCGCGCCGTCGCGCACGTGAAGGGTCACAGCCGACCCGCGCGCTCCGGGCGTCGCTCGACCCGCTCCCAGCCGGGTCGCGACGCGCGCGAGCCGAGCCGGTCGGTCCGCGAGCGGTAGACGACGTACGGCCGCCAGAGGTAGCCGAGCGGGACGCTGAAGACGTGGACGAGACGCGTGAACGGCCACAGGGCGAAGAGCAGCATCGCCGACATGCCGTGCAGCTGGAACCCGAGCGGCGCCTCGGCCATGAGCTCCGGGTGCAGGTCGAAGCGGAAGATGCCACGGAACCACACGGACACGCCGTCGCGGTAGTCGTAGTGCCCGCCGAGGTTGAGGATCGACCCCGCGATCGTGTTCCACATGCCCAGGACGATCACCACGGTGAGGACGAGGTACATGACCTTGTCCATCTTCGTCGTCGCGCGGAAGACCGGGCCGACCGTGCGCCGGCGGTAGATGAGCAGCGCGAGGCCCACGATGGTGCAGAAGCCGGCGACGGCGCCGATGGTGATCGCGAGGAAGTGGTAGATCTCGTCGCTCATGCCCACGGCGCGCGTCCAGGCCTTCGGGATCCCCAGACCCATCACGTGGCCCAGGAACACCGCGAGGATCCCGAAGTGGAACAGCGGGCTCGCCCACCGCAGCAGGCGGCGCTCGTACAGCTGCGAGGACCTGGTCGTCCAGCCGAACTTGTCGTACCGGTACCGCCACACGTGGCCGAGGACGAAGAACGCGAGGCAGACGTACGGGACGACGACCCACAGGACGACGTCGGCGGTGGTGGTCATCGGCGGGCTCCGATCGGGGCGGTCAGGGGTGGCGTGAACGGGTCGAGGCCGACCTCCTCCTCGGGCGGTCCCTCGGCGGCCAGGCGCGCGACGGCCTCGCGGTCGTCGCCCGCGAGCGGCGGGAGCGTCGCGCACACCGCGACGAGCACGTCCGCCCAGGGTGACCCCGCGTCGAGGAGCGCGAGGCGCAGCAGCTCGAGCCCCGCACGGTGCGCGAGGAGGAGACCGATCCCGGCGGCCCGCCCGTCGTCGTCGGCCGTCGCGGCGAGCTCGAGCACGACGGCGAGGTGGTCGGGCAGCTCCGCGTCGGCGACCTCGAACCCGGCGGCGCGGTACGCCTGCTTGAACTCCACGAGCGCGACGCCGCGCTTGCGGGTGTCCCCGTAGGCGAAGTAGGTCAGGTACGGGCTGCAGCGTCGACGCAGGTCGAACGTCTCGACGTACTCGGCCGCGAGCTCGGTGACCGGTCGTGACGTCAGGTGGTCGATGACGCGCAGCAGCGGTGCGGCGAGCTGGGGGCGCACGTCCGCGAGCGCGTCGCGCAGGACGGGGGCGAGCGCGACGAGCTCGGCGTCGGGGTACTCGAGCAGGAGGGCCGCCGCCCGGTGCACGACCGCGTTCTCGCGCGTCGCGCACCGGCGCGCGACCGCCTGGCGCTCGAGCCGGTTCACGGCGCACCACCGCCCGGGCGCGGCGCGTCGCCGTCGCGCGCGTCCGTCCCCGACCCGGCCGGTCCCGACTCGCTGCCCCCGGCGGGCAGCGGCTGGACGACGCCGCCGTCCGTGTCGGGCTGGGCGAGGTGCGGCCCGTCGGGGCGCGGCGGGAACATGCCCTCGGGTGCGCCCTTGCCGTCCCAGTTGAGGAGGTTGACCCGGGCCTTCCTCGTCGCGGGGTCGGCGACGGTGTCCGTCGTCTGCCGCTGCTTGAGCATGTGGAAGTTCTCGACCGCGATCGGGTCGTTGAGGTAGGCGCCGCCCGAGCCCTCGCCGAAGGGTCCCGACCCGCCCATCCCCGGACCGCCCTCGTAGTCGAGCGCGCACTCCGTCGCGAGCTCCTCGAGACCGTGCGCCTGCTCGGCGTGCGCGCTCGGGATGACGTAGCGCTCGTCGTACTTGGCGATCGCGAGCAGCCGGTACATGGCCTGCATCGAGTGCTCGTCCATCCCCACGCCCGCCGGGATCGACGGGTCGCCGTCGCGTCCCATGCTGATGTCGCGCATGTAGGACCGCATGGCGGCGAGCCGCTTGAGCACCGCGGTCACGGGGGCCGTGTCCCCGGCGGTGAAGAGCTCCGCGAGGTACTCGACCGGGATGCGCAGCGTGTCGATCGCTGCGAACAGGTTGCGCGAGTCCTCGGCGTCCTCACCCGTCTCCGCGACGACGTCGACCACGGGCGACAGCGGCGGGATGTACCAGACCATCGGCATGGTGCGGTACTCGGGGTGCAGCGGCAGGGCGACCTCGAACTCGCTGATGAGGCGCCAGATCGGCGACCGCTGGGCGGCGTCGACCCAGTCGCGCGGGATGCCCGCGCGCTCGGCCTCGCGCTGGACCTCGGGGTCGTGCGGGTCGAGCAGCACGCTGCGCTGCGCGGCGAGCAGCTTGTGCTCGTCGGGCTCGCTGGCCGCCTCCAGGACCCGGTCGGCGTCGTACAGCACGAGGCCGATGTAGCGCAGCCGGCCCACGCAGGTCTCCGAGCACACGGTCGGCAGGCCGACCTCGATGCGCGGGAAGCAGAACGTGCACTTCTCGGCCTTGCCGGTCCGGTGGTTGAAGTAGACCTTCTTGTAGGGGCACCCCGTGACGCACTTGCGCCAGCCGCGGCACCGGTCCTGGTCGACGAGGACGATGCCGTCCTCGGCGCGCTTGTAGATCGCTCCCGACGGGCAGGAGGCGGCGCAGGACGGGTTGAGGCAGTGCTCGCAGATGCGCGGGAGGTAGAACATGAAGGTCTGCTCGAACTCGAGGCGGACCTTGTCCGAGACCTTCTGCAGGACCGGGTCGGCCTGCGTCACGCTCGGTCCGCCGCCGAGGTTGTCGTCCCAGTTGGCCGACCAGCGCACCTGCATGTCCTCGCCCGAGAGCAGCGACTTCGGGCGCGCGACGGGCGTGTGCTCCTGCAGCGGTGCGTTCGTGAGGTTCTCGTAGTCGTACGTCCACGGCTCGTAGTACTCGTCGATCGACGGCTGCTTGGGGCTCGCGAAGATCGTCAGCAGGTTCTTGAGCCGCCCGCCGGCCTTGAGCTGGAGGCGTCCGCGCTTGTTGAGCGTCCAGCCGCCCTCCCACTTCTCCTGGTCCTCGTACGTGCGCGGGTAGCCCTGGCCGGGCCGCGTCTCCACGTTGTTGAACCACACGTACTCGGTGCCGGTGCGGTTCGTCCACGCCTGCTTGCACGTGACGGAGCACGTGTGGCACCCGATGCACTTGTCGAGGTTCATCACCATCGCCATCTGCGCCATGACCCTCATCGCGTCGCCTCCCGCGTCGTCGTCGCCGCTGCTCGCCGCTCGTGCATCAGTACGTGACCTCCTGGCTGCGTCGGCGGATGACCGTGACCTCGTCGCGCTGGTTGCCCGTCGGGCCGAGGTAGTTGAACGCGTAGGACAGCTGCGCGTACCCGCCGATGAGGTGGCTGGGCTTGATGAGCAGCCGCGTGAGCGAGTTGTGGATCCCGCCGCGCCGCCCCGTCGTCTCCGACAGCGGCACGTCGATGAGCCGGTCCTGCGCGTGGTGCATGTAGACCGTGCCCTCGGGCATGCGGTGCGACACGACAGCACGCGCGACGACGACGCCGTTGCGGTTGACCGCCTCGACCCAGTCGTTGTCGCCGACGCCGACCTTCGCGGCGTCGACGTCGCTCATCCAGATCGTCGGGCCGCCGCGCGACAGCGACAGCATGAACAGGTTGTCCTGGTACTCGGAGTGGATCGACCACTTGTTGTGCGGCGTCAGGTACCGGACCGTGACGCCGAGCGCACCGGTCTCGCCGATCACCGGCTCGTCGAAGAGCGAGGCCATGTCCAGCGGCGGGCGGAACACCGGCAGGTTCTCGCCGAGCTCCGTCATCCAGTCGTGGTCGATGAAGAACTGCTGACGGCCGGTGAGCGTGTGCCACGGGCGCAGGCGCTCGACGTTGATGGTGAACGGCGAGTAACGACGCCCGCCGTGCTCGGACCCGGACCACTCGGGCGACGTGATCACGGTGACGGGTGCGGCCTGCGTGTCCGAGAACGTGACCTTCTTGCCCTCGTGCTCGGCGGCCATGTCGGCCATGTGCTGGCCGGTGCGCTTCTCGAGCGTCTCGAAGCCCTGCACCGCGAGCCGGCCGTTGGTCGTGCCGGACAGCGCGAGGATCGCCTCGCACGCGTGCACGTCGCGGGCGAGCGACGGCCTGCCGTCGGCGACGCCGCCGCCGCGGACGACGCCGTTCTTGCGCGCCAGGAGCTCGACCTCCTCGCGCACGTCGTACGTGATGCCCTTGGTGGTCGTCCCGAGCGTGTCGAGCAGCGGGCCGAGCGACGCCATCTTCGCGGCGATCGCCCCGTAGTCGCGCTCGACGACGACGAGCTTGGGCATGGTGCGCCCCGGCACGGGGTCGCACTCCCCCGACTTCCAGTCCCGCACGCGCCCGTGCGGCGTCGCCATCTCGTCGGGCGTGTCGTGGGTGAGCGGCACCGCGACGACGTCCTTGCGCACTCCCAGGTGCTGCGCCCCGAGCTCGCTGAACCGCCGCGCGAGCGTGTGGAAGATGTCGAAGTCGGTCCTGGTCTGCCAGGGCGGCGCGATGGCGGGGCTGAACGAGTTGACGAACGGGTGCATGTCCGTCGTGTTGAGGTCGTGCTTCTCGTACCAGGTGGCCGCCGGGAGGACGACGTCGGAGTAGACGGTCGTGCTCGTCATCCGGAAGTCGAGCGCGAGGAGCAGGTCGAGCTTCCCCGTGGGGGCCTCCTCGCGCCAGACGACGTCGCGCGGGCGTGCCTCGGGCGGCGTCGGGGTGGCCCGGAGGTTGGAGTCGGTGCCGAGGAGGTGGTGCAGGAAGTACTCGTTGCCCTTGGCCGAGCTCCCGAGCAGGTTCGCGCGCCACACCGTCAGCACGCGCGGGAAGTTCTCCGGGGCGTCCGGGTCCTCGGCGGCGAAGCGCAGGCGCCCGGCGAGCAGCTCGGCGGGGACGTGCTCGGCCACGGACCGGCCGGAGGCGGCGACCTCGTCGGCGAGGTCGAGCGGGTTCCGGTCGAACGTGGGGTACGACGGCATCCACCCCAGCCGGGCGGACAGCGCGACGACGTCGGCCGTGGTCCGGCCCGAGAGCTGTCCGCGCGCCGCGCCCGGCGTCGCCGAAGCGAGCGTGTCGGCGCCGAACTGGTCGTAGCGGAACTGGTCGGTGTGGAGGTACCAGTACGCCGTCTGGATCATCGTGCGTGGCGGTCGCGACCAGTCGAGCGCGTTCGCGTAGTGCCCGTGACCCGTGACGGGGCGGCACTTCTCCTGACCGACGTAGTGCGCCCAGCCACCGCCGTTGACGCCCTGGCACCCCGTGAGCGTCGTGAGCGCGAGGAACGACCGGTAGATCGTGTCGGAGTGGAACCAGTGGTTGGTGCCCGCACCCATGATGATCATCGACCGGCCGCGCGACTCCTCGGCGTTGGCCGCGAACTCGCGCCCGATCCGCTCGGCCTTGGCGGCGGGCACGCCCGTGAACTGCTCCTGCCACGCGGGCGTGCAGCCGCCGGTCGGGTCGTCGTACCCGGTGGGCCACTGGCCCGGGAGTCCCGGACGCCCGACGCCGTACTGCGCGAGCATGAGGTCGAAGACGGTCGTGACCAGGTGCTCGCCGACCCGGCGCACGGGGACGCCACGACGCACCGTCGCGGCCGAGCCGTCGAGCGTGTCGAACCGCGGCAGCGTGACCTCCACGGCGCCCTCGGCGGCCCGGTCCTCGGCGATCGACAGGACCGGGTCGACGTCGCCGAGGTCCAGGTTCCAGCGGCCCGCGCCGTCGTCGCCGTAGTGGAAGCCGAGCGAGCCGCCGGGCACCACGGGCGCACCCGTGCCGGCGTCGAGCAGCACGGTCTTGAACTCGGCGTTCTCGGTGCGCGCCTCGGCGCCCGGCAGGTCGGACGCGGTGAGGAACTTGCCGGGCACGACGCCGTCGGGCGTCTCGTCGAGCCGTACGAGGAACGGGAGGTCGGTGTACCGCTTGACGTAGTCGGTGAAGTACGGGACCTGCCGGTCGACGAAGAACTCGCGCAGGACGACGTGGCCCATCGCCATCGCGAGCGCACCGTCGGTGCCGGGCGCCGCGGCGAGCCACTCGTCCGCGAACTTCACGTTGTCCGCGTAGTCGGGCGCCACGGCCACGACCTTCTGCCCGCGGTAGCGCGCCTCGGCCATCCAGTGCGCGTCGGGCGTGCGCGTGACCGGGATGTTCGAGCCCCACATGATGAGGTAGCCGGCGTCCCACCAGTCCCCCGACTCGGGCACGTCGGTCTGGTCGCCGAAGACCTGCGGCGACGCGACGGGGAGGTCCGCGTACCAGTCGTAGAACGACAGCATCGGCGCGCCGATGAGCGAGTGGTACCGCGCCCCCGCGCCGTGCGACACCATCGACATCGCCGGGATGGGCGAGAAGCCCGCGATGCGGTCCGGACCGTACCGACGGATCGTGTGCACCTGCGCCGCCGCGACGATCTCGACCGCCTCGTCCCACGTCGCGCGGACGAGGCCGCCCTTGCCCCGCGCGCGCTTGTAGCGCCGCGACGCCTCGGGGTCGTCGACGATGCTCGCCCACGCCTCGACCGGGTCACCCGTGCGCGCCTTCGCCTCGCGGTACATCTGCAGCAGCACGCCGCGGACGTACGGGTACCGCACCCGCGTCGGCGAGTACGTGTACCAGCTGAATGCCGCGCCGCGCGGGCAGCCGCGCGGCTCGTACTCCGGGCGGTCGGGGCCGACCGAGGGGTAGTCGGTCTGCTGGGCCTCCCAGGTGATGATCCCGTCCTTGACGTAGACCTTCCACGAGCACGACCCGGTGCAGTTCACGCCGTGCGTGGACCGGACGACCTTGTCGTGGCTCCACCGGTCCCGGTAGAACGTGTCGGCCTCGCGGCCGCCCGCCTGGTGGAGCGTGCGCAGGTCGTAGGAGACCTCACCCTTGCGCAGGTGCCGGCCGAGCCGGAGAAGGACGTCGGAGGCGGGCGAGTCGAGCCCGGGACGCCCCGGCCGGTCGGCGCGCCCGGTCCCCTCGGTGCGTTCGGTGGTGGGGTTCACGGACTGCTCCTTCGCTGGTCGGTGACGGGCGGGCCGGGCCGGAACGGGCGGGCGCGTCCCGGCGGGGCTCTGCTCAGCTCGGCTTGGGCGCTCCCGGACGGGCGTAGTAGACCCAGGTGAGGACCGTGCAGGCGGCGAAGTAGACCGCACACCCGATGAAGAAGGTGCGGGGGGCCATCACCGACAGCGCGATGCCCACCAGGAACGGGCCGAAGGCGGCGACCGACGCGGTCCAGCCGATGACACCGCCGGCCTGGCGCTTCGGGAAGATCATCGGCATCTGCTTGAACGTGCCCGCGTTGCCGACGCCCGCGAACAGGAAGATCGCGAGCATCCCGACGAGGAAACCCGTGAACTGCCCGCGGTCGGTCGGTGAGAGGAAGAAGATCGTGAAGACCGTGCTGACGGTCATCCCGATCCCGGAGACGAGGGTCCAGACGGCACCGCCGAAGCGGTCGCACAGGGGCCCGAGCGCGGCGCGCACGAGAGAGCCGACGAGGGGTCCGAGGAACGCGAACGCGAGCGGGTCGGGCGGGTTCTCGAAGCCGCCGTACTCGTTGGCGATCATGAGCCCGAACTGCGCCGCGAAGCCGCTGAACGCGCCGAACGTCATGAGGTAGATCGCCGTCATGACCCACGTGTGCTTCTCGCCGAAGATGTCGAGCTGCTGACGGAAGTTGGCCTCCACGGGCACCCGGCGGAGCACGAGCGCGGCCAGCACGAGACCCAGCACGACCCACGGGACCAGCACGAGGCCGGCGTTGTGCAGCCACATGTCCTCGCCGGTCGCCGTCTGCTGCGGCGTCAGCGCGGCGGTGCCGAGGAGGCCGAAGCCCACGACCCACGGCGTGAGGAACTGGATGAGGCTGACCCCGAAGTTGCCCAGGCCGGCCTGCAGGCCGAGCGCCGTGCCCTGGAGCCGCTTGGGGAAGAAGTAGCTGGTCGAGGGCATGAACCCCGAGAACGCACCGCCGCCGATCCCCGCCGCGGCGGCGAGGAAGATGAGCACCCAGTAGGGGGTGGTCGCGTCCCGTACCGCGATGGTCCAGCCCAGCATCGGCATGAGCATGAGCGTCGCGGTGCCACCCACGAGCGTGCGCGTGCCGACGATGGGCGGCAGGAACATGTAGACCATGCGCATGAGGCCGCCGGCGAGGCCGGGGACCGCGACGAGCCAGTAGAGCTCCTCCTTGCTCAGGTCGAAGCCGATCTGGTTGAGCCGCGGCGCGATCGCGCTGACGAGGTACCAGACGCAGAACGCGAGCGTGAGGTTGTACGTCGTGACCCACAGCGTGCGCCACGCGAACCGGCTGTCCCAGCGCTCGGGGACCTCGGGGTCCCAGTCGGCCAGCGGCACTGCGGGGTCGAGGCGGCTCATCGGTCACCCTCCGTCGGCTCGGGCCACCGGGGCGCTCCCCCGGGGCAGGGCTTCAGGTACCCAGCCAACTCCTGCACGTCGTCGACGGTGACGACCGGATGCCGTGACAAACGCCCACCCCCCGTGTGATCTGCGCCACTGCGCCTCGACGCTAGCGAACGATCGCCCCGGCGTCACCCGCGGGTCCGGCGCGCCGCGGCGTCGTCGGGCTCGGTGTCCGGTCCGGCACGGGGCCGGGATCGCCGTCGGTGACGGCGCGGTCGTCGGCGTGGTCGTCGGCGCGGTCGTCGGCGTGGGCACCGCCCCGGACCGCGAGGTGCAGCACGCAGTGGTCGGGGCCGACGAACGGCTCGAGCCGCGTCGCGTCGACGGGTCCGCCGTGCGCGGCGAGCACACCCCGCACGAGCGTCAGGTGGACGCTGCAGACCTCCTGGGTCCGGCGCCGCGCGAGCTCCTGGAACGGGCACCGGTGCAGGTGGACCCGCAGCGGGCGCGGCTCGACGACGGGGTCGAGCCCGAGGTCCTCCAGGTGGGCCTCGAGCGCGGCGACCTGCTCGCGGCACGCCGTCGGGACGGTCGCCCCCGCCACGGGGCGGGCGGTCCCGGTCGGGAGGTCGGACGGGGTCCCGGTCCGGGCGCGGTCGGGCCGGGACGGGTCGTGCCCGACGTGGTCGGGCCAGGTCCGGTCGACCGACGGGCGCGACGGCGGCGACGACGACGGCGACGACGACGACGACGACCCAGGCTCCCCGTACGCCGCGACGAGCGCCCGCAGCAGCTCGCCCCGGAAGCGCTCGTCGAGCGTCGCCCCCGCCGGTCGCTCGACCGACCGGTAGAGGATCCGCGGACGGCCCCGCGTGCCGAGCCGCTCGACGTCCCGCTCGACGAAGCCGGCGTCGCGCAGGCGCTCGAGGTGCTCACGCGTCGTGTTGACGTGCAGCCCGACGCCGGCTGCCACGTCGTCGACGGGGACCGGTCCGTCCGCCTGCTGCAGCAGGTGGAGGATCGCGACGCGGCTCGCCGACGCGAGGGCCCCGAGCGTCGCCGACCTGCTCATGCACGGGATTGTGACGGCCCTGCGGCGTCGCGACCGGGACCTTCGGCCACTAGCGTCGCCCGCACCGCGCGAGGGAGGCGAGATGCAGGACGACGTGCTCACGGGCGGCCACGGGCCGGTCGCAGGCTCGGCCACGGCCGGGCAGGGGCGTACCGTCGGTGCGATGACCGGTCCTCACGGCGGCGCGCACGCGACGGACGTGTCCCCACGCGGCACCGACCAGCGGGGCGCCGAGCGCCCGACGCGTCGGGCCGCCGTCGTCGTCGCCTCCGACCGGTGCGCCGCCGGTGCGGCCGTCGACCGCTCCGGACCGGTCGCCGTGGGCCTCCTGCGTCACGCGGGGCTCGAGACCGGTGAGCCCGTGGTCGTGCCCGACGGGGCCGCGAGCGTCGGCGACGCGATCCGCTCCGCGACCGGTCAGGGGGTCGACGTCGTCGTGACCAGCGGCGGGACCGGGGTCGGGCCGCGCGACGAGACCCCGGAGGGCACGCGCCCGCTCCTCGCGCGCGAGCTCCCCGGGCTCGCCGAGGCCCTGCGCCGCCACGGCGAGGCGCACGTCGCGACCGCCGTCCTGTCGCGCGGTGTCGCGGGCCTGACCGCCGAGGGCGTCCTCGTCGTCAACCTGCCAGGGAGCCCGCGCGGCGTCGAGCAGGGTCTCGCGGTGCTCCTGCCGCTCCTGCCCCATCTGCTGGACCAGGTGCACGGAGGTGACCACGCGTGATCAGGACCGCGCTCACGGAGCGGCCGCTGGACGTCGCCGCGCACGTCGCGGAGCTCGACGACCCGCGCTCGGGTGCCGTCGCGACGTTCGTCGGCCGCGTGCGCGACCACGACCCCGGCGTCACGGGCGAGGTCGTCGGCCTCGACTACTCCGCGCACCCCGACGCCGCCGACGTGCTCCGCACGATCGCGGAGCAGCACGCGACGCGCGACGACGTGCTCGGGCTCGTCGTGTCGCACCGCGTGGGCACCCTCGCGGTGGGCGACGTCGCGATCGTCGCCGCGGTGAGCACCGCGCACCGCGCCGAGGCGTTCACGGTCTGCCGGGAGCTCGTCGAGCACGTCAAGGCCGAGCTGCCCGTGTGGAAGCGCGAGCTGCTCGCCGACGGGTCGCACGTGTGGGTCGGGTCCGCATGAGCGCCCCCGGCGGCACGGGCACCAGGGCCCGCGACCCCCTCGTCGACCGCTTCGGCCGCGTCCACCAGGACCTCCGGATCTCGCTCACCGACCGGTGCTCGTTGCGGTGCACCTACTGCATGCCGGCCGAGGGCGTGCCCTGGCTCCCGGGCTCGACCGTGCTCAGCACCGACGAGATCGTCCGGATCACCCGCCTCGCCGTCGAGCTCGGCATCCGCGAGGTCCGCCTCACGGGTGGCGAGCCGCTCCTGCGTCCCGACGTCGTCGACGTCGTGCGCCGCATCGCGGCCCTCGAGGGCCTCCACGGGTCGCCCGAGGTCTCCATCACGACGAACGCGCTCCGCCTGCCCGCCCTCGCCGGGCCGCTCAAGGACGCCGGTCTCGCGCGGGTCAACATCAGCATCGACACGCTCGACCGCGAGCGCTTCGCGCGCCTGACGCGGCGCGACCGCCTGCCCCAGACGCTCGCAGGGATCGCGGCGGCGGACGCCGTCGGCCTGCACCCGGTCAAGCTCAACGCGGTCGCGATGCGCGGCGTCA
This sequence comes from Cellulomonas carbonis, assembly GCF_014636275.1. Taxonomy (GTDB): domain Bacteria; phylum Actinomycetota; class Actinomycetes; order Actinomycetales; family Cellulomonadaceae; genus Actinotalea; species Actinotalea carbonis. Next base: position 184,940 of record NZ_BMEB01000001.1, on the reverse strand, counting down.
ACGACGACGAGGTCGTCGCCCTCACGCAGTTCGCCGTCGACCGCGGCTACGAGATGCGCTTCATCGAGCAGATGCCGCTCGACGCCGGGCACACGTGGGACCGTGCGCAGATGGTCACGCAGGCGGAGGTGCTCGCCGCGCTGCGGACGCGGTTCCGGCTCACCGAGGTCCCGACACGGGGCTCCGCGCCGGCCGAGCGGTGGGTGGTCGACGACGGGCCCGCGACCGTGGGCGTCATCGCCTCGGTCACGGCACCGTTCTGCGGGGCCTGCGACCGCGTCCGCCTGACGGCCGACGGCCAGCTCCGCGCGTGCCTGTTCGCGCGGACCGAGACGGATCTGCGCACGCTGATCCGCGAGGGCGCCGACGACGACGCGCTCGAGGCCGCGTTCCGCACGTGCCTCGCGGGCAAGCGTGCCGGGCACGACATCGACGACCCGACGTTCCTCCAGCCCGACCGACCGATGAGCGCGATCGGCGGGTGAGCGCTCCCGGCTGGTGAGCGCCGGCGTCGGTCGTCTCGGGCCGGCTCCGGCCGGGTCGGTCGGCTCAGCCGCCCGCGAACGGGGGCAGCACGTCGACCAGGCCGCCGGCCCGCAGGGGTGCTGCCGGGTCCGCGACGCGTGCGCCGTCGTGCAGCAGCGAGCAGCGCGCCAGGACGCGCTCGAGCTCCGCGCCGTGGCGCCCGACGACGGCCGCGGTGAGCTCCCCCACCGTGCGCGCCTCGACCGACTCGGTCGTGGTCCCCGCGGCCTCGGCGGCGGCGGCGAAGTACCGGACCGTGATCACGTCGTCGCCCCCGGCCACACGGCGGTCCGGCCCTGGACGCGGGCCACGGCCCGCTCGAGCGCGACCCGGTCGCCTCCGTCGGCGCCGACCGCGCAGCCGACGAGGAAGGCGGTCACGGGCACCGCGGGGCGGCCGACCGCGTGCGCGACGTCCCGTGCCAGGTCCAGCAGCACGTCGATGTCGACCGCATCGGGGTCGACGCCCAGGGTGTCCACGAGGTCGAGGACCCACCGGTGCAGGTCGTCGCCGACCGGCTGGTGCGCCGCTGCACCCGCGGGCGCAGGCGGCTCGTGGTCCGCGAGCGGGTGGTCGGTCCCGTCGACGGGCTGGTGATCGGTCACGGCGTCCCTCCGGAGATCTCGCGCTCGAGCTCCGCGACAGCCTCCCACGTGTCGGCGTCGCGCGCGGCGCCTGCCGGGTCCGTGACGCGGGCCCACCGCAGGTCCGCGACGAGGCGCCGCACCGAGCACCCGTGGACGCCGCCGTCGGCACGACGTCGCGCGAGGGCATCCGCCAACGACGCACGGCGGTAGACCGCGAGCAGCGGCTGGTCACGCCCGTCGCCGTCGACGAGGACCGCGCCGTCGACGGGTCCGTGGCCCGTCCCGTCGTCGTCCGTCCCGTCGTCGTCCGTCCCGTCCGCCGCGTCGTCCCCCGCCGCCTCGCCCAGCGCCGCGAGGAGCACCGGGACGACGCGGTCGGCGAGCGGGACGTCGCACGCCAGCACGAGCACCGCCCCGGGGCCGTCGTCGCCGAGCGCGCGCAGACCGGCGTCGATCCCCGCGACCGGCCCGCCGAGCGGCGGGTCCTCGAGGACCGTCGTCACGCCCGGGCGGGCGAGCCGCTCAGGACCGACGACGACCACGCGTCGCGCGCCCGTCGTCGCCCCGAGCACCCGGTCGAGCATCGGCCGGCCCGCGAGCGCGACCTCGGCCTTGACGACGCCGCCGAGCCGCCGGCCCTCGCCGCCGGCCAGCACGATCGCGTCGAACGCGCTCACGGCTCCTCCCGCACCCAGTCCCCCGAGCGTCCGCCCGACTTCGCGACGACCCGGACGCCCTCGATCGACGCGGACCGGTCGATGCCCTTGACCATGTCGACGACGGCGAGCGCGGCGACCGCGACGGCCGTCAGCGCCTCCATCTCGACGCCCGTGCGGTCGGCCGTGCGCACCGTGGCGCGCACCGCGACGCCCTCGTCGGTCACCTCGAGGTCCAGGACGACGCCGTGCACGCCGATCACGTGCGCGAGCGGGAGCAGCTCGGGCGTGCGCTTGGCCGCGGCGATGCCGGCGACGCGCGCGACCGCGAGGACGTCACCCTTGGGGACGGTGCCCGAGCGCAGCGCGTCGACGACGTGCGGCGAGCAGACGACACGCCCCTCGGCCGTCGCGGAGCGCACGGTGGGCTGCTTGGCGGTCACGTCGACCATGCGTGCGTGGCCCGCGCCGTCGAGGTGCCCGAAGGGCTGGTTCACAGGTCCGTCCTCAGGATCCGCAGGGTCGTCCCGGGCTCGACGACGTCGACGTCCGCCGGGACGACGGCGAGCGCGTCCGACCCTGCCAGACCGGCGACGAGGTGGGAACCCGAGCCCCCCCGCGCGGCGCGCGAGGCGTGCAGCACGCCGTCCTCGTCGCGGAGGCGGACCGGCATGTACTGCTCGCGCCCCTGGGGCGTGCGCCACCCGTCGTCGACGACCGCGCGGGTCGTGCGTCGGGCGAGCGCGTCCCCGCCCCGGGCGTCGAGCCCGCGCAGCCGCGCGAGCACGGGCCGCACGAAGACCTCGAAGGACACGTGCGCGCTCACGGGGTTGCCGGGCAGGCACAGGACCGGGGTGCCGCCCGGCAGACGACCGGCTCCCTGGGGCTTGCCGGGCTGCATCGCGACGGCGACGAACTCGACGCCGCCCCAGGCCGTCAGGAGCGCCTTGACGACGTCGTACGCGCCGACGCTGACGCCACCCGACGTGAGGACCAGGTCGGCCGTCGCGGCGTGCTGGCGCAGCGTCGAGCCCAGCTCGTCGACGTCGTCGGTCACGGCTCCGACCCGCAGCACGTCGGCACCCGCGGACTCGGCGGCGGCCGCGAGGAGCACCGAGTTGGAGTCGGGGATGGTGCCCCGCCGCAGGGGGCTGCCCGCGGGCACGAGCTCGGAGCCCGTCGAGACGACGACGACGCGTGGACGCCGGTGGACCCGGAGGAGTCCCGCGTTGACCGAGGCCGCCGCGGCGACGTGGGTCGGACCGAGCTCCGTGCCCGCCGCGAGGACGAGGTCCCCGACGGCGACGTCCTCACCGGCGCGCCGCACGTGGGCGCCGGGGCGCGGTGCCCGGTCGACGCGGACGGTGGTCGTCCCGCCGTCGGTGTGCTCGACCGGGACGACCGCGTCGGCCCCGGGCGGCACGGGGGCACCGGTCATGATGCGTGCGGCCGTGCCGGGCTCCACGTGCGGCTCGGCGCCCGACCCGGCGGCGAGGTCGGCGACCACGCGCAGCACGACGGGGGCCGAGGGCTCGGCCGTGGCGACGTCGGCCGCGCGCACCGCGTACCCGTCCATCGCGGAGTTGTCCCAGCGCGGCAGGGCCTCCGCGGCGCGCAGGTCCTCGGCGAGCACGTGACCGAGGGCCGCGTGCGGCGGGACGTCCACCGCGGGAAGCGGTGCGACGAGGTCGAGCACCGCCGCCGCGTGCTCGGTGACGCTGCGCACTCAGCAGCAGGTGTCGCGGCTGATCAGGACCCGCCAGACCGCGGGCCCCTCGGCCAGGTACTGCCACGCGACCCGGCCGAGCTCGTCGTCCTGGAGCTGCTCGCGCAGGCGGACGGGGTCGTGGTCGTTCGCGAGGACGAACGCCTCCCCGGGGAGCAGTCCGGACACGGCCGCGAACACCCGGGCGTGGCGCTCCTGCGGCGGGAGCCCCCGCAGGTCCAGGTCGCCCGGCTCGACGCTCGAGCCGCCCGGCACGATCTGCAGGCCGCCCGACGCCTCGCCGCCACCGCCGCCGCAGCCGCACCCGCCGCAGCCGCAGCCGCCGCCCGTCGTGGGGTCGGTCGTCGCGTCCGCCTGCGCCGGGACCGTCTCGGCACGCACGTCAGTCATGGTTCCTCCTCCGGGCCGGAGCGGCCCCGCTGTGGTCCGGGTCGTCGACCCGGCTCTCGCCGCTTGATTTCTACTCCCTCTTCGGTGAAAACTCCAACCGTGCCGATCCCCCGTACGCCGTCCGGTGCGACGGCGCCGTCGTCCCGCTCCCGCCTGCCCGTCGGCGCGCGACGCGCCGCGCTGCTGGAGCACCTGCGCACCACGGGCCAGCCGACCACCGTGGGCGACCTCGCGCAGGCGGTCGGCCTGCACGCGAACACCGTCCGCGCGCACCTGGACCTGCTCGTGCGCGACGGGCACGTCGAGCGCAGCACCGAGGTGCGCGCGACGCGCGGACGTCCGCGCGAGCTGTACCGCGCGCTGCCGGCGACCGCCGACGACGAGGGGTACGCGCTGCTCGCCGCCGTCCTCGCGGCGCAGCTCGAGGCCGTCGCGGGCGACCCCGCGGCGCAGGGCGTCGAGGCGGGCCGGCGCTGGTCCCGCAGCCGCGCCGTCGACGCCGACCCCGCCGCCGACCAGGCCGCCGCAGCCGACGCGGCCGGGTCCCCGTCCGGGGACGACGCCGACGCGACGGGCCGCGCGGTCGGTCAGGTGCTCGGCGTCCTCGCGCGCTCGGGGTTCGCGCCCGAGCTCACCGCCGACGGGCGGCGCATCCTGCTGCACGACTGCCCGTTCCGGGACGTCGCCCGGGCCCACACCGCGATCGTCTGCAGCGCGCACCTCGGGCTGATCCAGGGCACCCTCGACCGCGCCGGCGCGCCGGTGACCGCGACGCGGCTCGTGCCCTTCGTCGAGCCACGTCTGTGCGTCGCCGAGCTCGAGGTCGGCCCCGGGGCGGCGGTGACCGCCGCGTCCGGGTGACGCCCCGCACGGCCCCCGACCCGCGGTCCGTCCCGGTCCCCGAGCGGGCCGCGGGTCAGTAGCGCGCGAGGGACGGGTCGACGTCGTCGACCCAGCCGAGGACACCCCGCTCGACGTGCGCGACGTCGCTCCACCCGGCCGCGACCAGTGCCCGGGCCGCGCGCTCGGACCGGACGCCGCTGCGGCACAGCACGACGGTCGGCGCCTCCGGCGCGAGCCCGGACAGCCCCGAGCCGTCGAGCACGCGCGCGAGTGGGACGTTGACGGCGCCCGGGACGGCGACGACGTCGAGCTCGGCGGGTTCGCGGACGTCGACGAGCACCATCCGGTCGCGGCCGGCGGGTGCGTCCGTGCGCGCGGCGAGGAGGGCCGCGAGCTCGCGTGGCGTGACGGTCCGCACCGGGACCTCGCCGGCGGTCGCCTGATCGGCCGATCCGCTCGCGACCGCGGCGCGTGACCCGGTGCCCTCGCCACTGTCGGACCGTGCGCCGCCGCCGACCAGCGGGATCTCCGCCCACCGCGCCTCGAGGGCGTCGAGCACGAGGACGCGGCCCAGGAGCGGCCGACCGGCGCCGGTGACGAGCTTGACCACCTCGGTCGCCATGAGCGTGCCGACCTGCCCGCACATCGCGCCCAGCACGCCGCCCTCGGCGCACGACGGCACGGCGCCCGCCGCAGGCGGCTCGGGGAAGAGGTCGCGCAGCTGCACCGGTGCGACGCCGCCGGGCGGCCGACCCCAGAACACGCTGACCTGAGCATCGAAGCGGAACACCGAGCCCCACACCTCGGGCAGCCCGAGCCGCACGCACGCGTCGTTGACGAGGTAGCGCGTCGGGAAGTTGTCGGTGCCGTCCACGACGACGTCGTAGCCCGCGAGCAGGTCCACGGTGCCCTCGTCGAGGCGGACGTGGTGCTCGACGAGTTCGACGTCGGGGTCGATGCGCCGCACCGCGTCCGCGGCGCTCGCGACCTTGGCGCGGCCGACGTCGGCGACGCCGTGGACGACCTGCCGCTGGAGGTTCGACAGCTCGACGTCGTCGACGTCCACGACGCCGATCCGTCCCACGCCTGCCGCGGCGAGGTACTGGAGCACGGGTGCACCCAGCCCGCCCGCGCCGACGACGCACACGCGTGCGTTGCGCAGGCGACGCTGCCCCACCTCGCCGATCGCCGGCAGGAGGAGGTGCCGCGACCACCGCTCGCGCTGGGCGCTCGTCAGCGGCGGACCGGGGCTCACCAGGGGCGGCACGACGCCGCCGGTCCGGCCCGGCGCCGCGGGGGTCCGCTCGTCCACGCCGTCAGGCTAGACCGCGGACCACGGCCCGGGCCGGCCGCGCACGGTGGTGGACCGGCGTCACGGCACCACCCGGAGCACGCCCGCCGCGCCACGCTCGGCGTCGACCATGACGTGCGACACGAACGGGTAGCTCCCCGCCTCCGGCAGGACCAGCTCGACGAACCCGCCCTGGGCGGGCTGGAGCGCGAGGACCTGCGCACCGCCCGCCGTCGGCGCCGCGCCGGGGCCACCCAGGAGGTACGCGCCCTCGGACCACACGGTGTCGAACTGCCCCCCGACGACGTGGAACGCGCTGGGCCGGTTCGGCCCGGCGTCCAGCACCCAGAAGCGCACGCGCTCACCCACGCGCGCCTCGAGCGGCGCGTGCCGGTACTGCGACGCGTGCCCGTTGAAGACGACCGCGGCGGGCCGCTCGAGCCGCAGCGCGGCCTCGTCCGTCGCCAGGCCGGGCCCGCCGAGGTACAGCTCGTGCTGCACGAGGACGAACTCGCGGTCGACCGGCGGCAGGTCGGGCGGGTCGACGACCACGGCACCGGCCATGCCGTTGGCGATGTGCAGCGACATGGGCATCGTCGAGCAGTGGTACATCCAGATCCCGGCGCGCGTCGCCGTGAACGTGTACGTGAGCTCCTCGCCCGGGCCGATGGTGCGCATGGGCCGGTCGGGTGCGAGGGACCCGGCGTGGAAGTCGATCGAGTGGCCGATCGTGCCGTCGTTGACGAGCGTGATCTCGAAGGTGTCCCCGACGCGTCCGCGCAGGACCGGTCCGGGGGCGGTCCCGTCGAACGTCCAGACGGTCCGGGTCACGCCGGGCGCGACCTCCTGCTCGACCTCGCTCACCACGATCCGCCGTCGGTGCACCGTCGTCGGTGGCGCGGGTGGGAGGACCGGGTCCCGCACGACGGCCTGCTCCCCGGGTGGAGCCATGACGTCGACGACGGGCGGTGCCGCCCCGCCCGTGCCGGCTCCATGGGCGCCGTCGCCCCCGTGGTTCGCGTCCGTCGTGCCCGCTGTGTCCGCCGTGGGGTCCGCCGTGGTGCCGGCGACCACGTCGTGCCCGCGGACGTCGACCGTGAACGTCATGCCCATCTGGCGGTGCCCCGCGACCGAGCACCACCCCTCGACGTCCCGTCCGACGACGCCGAGGTCGATGCGCGCCGTGCCACCCGACGCGAGCCGACCCGACGCCGCGCCGGTGTCCAGGACGAGGTCGTGCACCGCGGCGTCGGCGTTGGTCACGTTGAGCACGACGGCGTCACCGGCGTCGACCGTGACCGACGCGGGCTCGAACCGCATGTCCCCCGCGACGACGTCGACCTCGACCACGCGACCGGTCGGTCGGGCCGCACCGACGGCCGACACGCCGAGGCCGACCGCGGCGGGGTCGCCCGCGACGCCGGCTGCCACGACCAGCACGAGCGCGACGCCGCCCGCGAGCGCCGGCCCGTGCGAGCGGCGCGCACGGGGCACGAGGAGCTCGGCGGCCGTGACGGCCTGCGCCCCTGGCACGGGCCCGCCCGCGTCGGCGGACGACCGGCGTGCGCGGTACGACACGACCGCGGCGCGCACGACCAGGAGGACGTCGGCGACGAGCGCCCCGAGCACGACCATCGAGGTCCCGACGCGCACGAGGCTCGGCGTCGGCAGGACGAAGAGCGCGAGCCCGCCGTTGACCAGCACGAGCCGGGCGCCCGCGGCGCGCTCGACGACGGCGCGCGCCGCGCGCACCGCGGCCGGGCCGCCACCGAGCGCCATCGGGCCGAGGTGCGCGAGCGCGCCGACGAGGACCTGCGCCGCGAACCCGACGGCGAGCGCGGGGAGCACGGACGCGAACCGCGCCTGGGCCGCGGCCCACGTCGGGGCCGTCCCGACCGCACCCGCCCACAGCACGACCGCGCCCGCGAACCAGGCGAGCCCGAGCCCGACCGACCACGGGGCGAAGCCCTCCGGGGGTCGCCTGCGGGTCCCGGCCAGGAGCGGCCGGACCGTCACGCCCAGCCCGGCGAGGTAGACCGCGAGGCCCGCCGCCACCAGCGCTCGCGGGCCCGCGAGGGCCGCGACGACCGCGACCGCGAGGCCGGGCACGAGGAGCTGCAGCCCCCGGCGCGCCGCCGGGAGCGCACCGGCCTCGACGGGGACCCGGAGCATCGTCGGCCAGAGCGTGACGACCGTGCCCAGGACCGTCAGGCCGACCCAGCCCAGCAGCATGACCGAGACGTGGGCGACGTACGCCCGCGACGCCAGGTCGCCTGCGGGCTCGCGGGCCAGGAGAACGCCCAGCGTCGCGCCCACGGGCATCGCCAGGGCGGCCGCGACGAAGAACCAGGTGGTCCAGCCGAGCCGCACGCCCAGGCTCGACCGGCCGAGCTCGGTGAGCGCGGCCGCGTGCCACACCGCCGCTGCCGCGACGGCGACTGCCCCGCCCACGACCACCGTGTCCACGCCGGTCAGCAGGCCGGTCACGACGGTGGCCGCTCCCGCGGTGTGGAGCGCCAGCCGCGCCGCCTGGTGCGGGCGCCCGCCGCGCAGGGGCCGCCGACGCACGGCCTCCGCGAAGTGCGCGCTCCACACGAGGATCGCGGTGCTCACGGCTCCCAGGAGCAGCAGGTGGACCATGAGCCACCCCGCGGACGGGACCCACCGGTGCGCGACGGCGACGGCCGCCGCCGCGACGAGCCAGAGGACCACGAGGGCGTTGACGCGGACGTGCCAGCGGGCTCTCATGCGTTCGCTCCTGCGCGGGTCGAGGCGGGTCGTCCTGCGGCTGCGGGGCGCGCGGGTCCTCCCCGCGCCGGCGTCCCCGACGCAGCGGAGGGACGGGGAGGGCGCCCGCGGCGATCGCGCCGGCCGCGAACCACCGAGCCGACGGCGAGCAGCACGAAGAGCAGGACCGCGACGACGTTCGCCGCGCCCCCGACGCGCAGCGCCCACGTCAGCCCGTGCAGGTCACCGCCCAGCACGCGGAGCGCCAGCGACGCCTGGAGGACCACGACGGGTGCGGCGAGCACCGGGTGGTAGGGCAACGGCGTGCGCAGCACGGCGGGCAGGATCACGGGCGCGTGCGCCATGACCATGGTGAGGGTGAATCCGAGGAACACGGCGTGGACGACGGCGTCGTAGGCGGGGCCCTCGAGGAGCGCTCCCCCGCCGAGCCACGCGGCGCCGGCGACCGTGAGCCACGCGTATCCCGCGAGCAGGCAGCCGGCGACGTAGCGCGGCAGCCCGGTCGACCGGATCGTGCGGCGCGCGACGTCGTGCCGCACGAGCACCGCGACGAGCCCGAGCAGCGCCGCCCCGAGCAGGACGTGACCCGCGCCGGGCCACAGCGTCGTCGCGACCACGCCAGCCGTCACGGCGGTCCCGGCGACGGCGCCGGCACGGTCGGCGCCGGCGGGGGCGCCCAGCCGGGCGAGCTCGAAGCGCTCCCCCGCGATGGCGAGGACCAGGAACCCTGCGAGCCACGGCACGGTGGTCGGGACGGGCACGCCCGCGGACCACAGCAGTGCGGCGCCGAGGCCGAGGGTCGCACCGAGGACCTCGAGCGACAGCGCGAGACCGGGCCCCCGCCGTCGCAGGGCGACCGCGACGCCCAGGAGGGCGGTGGCGCCCGACGGCAGGAGGACGCGTGCGACGTCGAGGGGCACGCCGGGCGCGACGAGTGCGACGGCGGCCGCGGCCAGCAGCCCGGGCGCGAGCCAGCCCGGCGTGCGCCGCAGCGCGACCGCGCGCTCGAGCGCGACGAGGGTGCCGACGAAGCCGAGGACCAGGAGGACGCCGTGCACCTGCGCGAGGCGGTCCGCGGAGACGGGTGCCGGGACGCCGATCAGCAGGAGGCCGCCGTCGAGGCCGGCGAGCAGTGCGAGCCCGCCGCCCGCGAGGAGCACGGGACGGGCGACCTTTTGCACACCTGCAAATGTAGAAAACCGCACCTCCGGCGTGCGGGACCTTGGTCCCGCCTCGAGGGCAGGCCAGGGCTAGGCGCACCGACGCGACGGCAGCGCACGTCCCCGCGGGTAGGGTCGGCCCGTGCAGCGCTCGCGACCGGCAGCCGCGGGGCCGTCGCGGGTCGTGGCCGCCTCCTCGCTCGTCGCGCGCGTCGCGACACCGCTGGTCGTCGTCGCGCTCGGTGCGTGCGCCGCGGCCGGCGGCGTCCCGAGCGGCTCGACCGCGGACGCGACGACCCGCACCGTCCGCGTCGCGGCCGCCTCCGACCTCGTGCACGTCCTCGACGACCTCGCGGGCACGCTCGAGGGCGAGGGCATCGAGGTCGAGGCGACCTACGCGTCGTCGGGCACCCTGCTGCAGCAGGTGCGCAACGGCGCCCCGTACGACCTGTACCTCGCGGCGGACGTCGCGTACGCGCGTCTCCTCGCGGACGAGGGCCTCGCGACCGACGACGGCGTCTTCACGTACGCGACCGCCCGGCTCGCGGTCTGGGTCCCGGCCGCCACCGACCGGGTCGCCGGCCTCGACGCCCTGCTGCACCCCGAGGTCCGCACCGTCGCGGTGGCGAACCCGCGGCACGCCCCCTACGGCGCGGCCGCGGTCGCCGCGATCGACGACGCCGGGCTCACGTCGGCGGTCGAGGCCAAGCTCGTCCTCGGCGAGAGCACCGCGCAGGCGGCCGAGATGGCCGCCGCGGGCCACGCCGACGCGGCGGTCGTCGCGCTGTCGGTCGTGCTCGCCGACGCGCGCGCCCAGGACGGGAGCTGGGCCGAGGTCCCGCCGGCCGCGGGGACCGCGCTCGAGCAGGGCGGGGTTGTGCTCGCGTCGGCCCGCGACGTCGACGCGGCCGCGGCGGTACGGGATGCGCTGCTCTCCGACGAGGGCCGGACGCTCCTCGAACGGCACGGGCTCGGGCTCCCGGGACGATGATCGACTGGGAGGCGCTCGTGCTGAGCGCGCGACTGGCGACCGCGACGACGGCGATCCTCCTCGTCGTCGCGGTGCCGCTCGCGGCCTGGCTCGCCTGGTCCCGCCGCCGGTGGACCGTCGTCGTCGAGGCCGTCGTCGCGCTGCCGCTCGTCCTGCCGCCGACGGTCCTGGGCTACTACCTGCTCGCCGCCACGGGCACACGCTCGCCCGTCGGGCGGTGGTGGTACGAGACCACGGGCTCGACGCTCGCGTTCTCGTTCACCGGGCTGCTCGTCGCGTCGGTCCTGTACAGCCTGCCGTTCGCGGTCCAGCCGCTGCTCGCGGCGTTCGCCGGCGTGGACAGGACGCTCCTGGACGCCGCGGCAGTGCTGGGACGCGGATGGTGGCAGACCCTCCTGCGCGTCGCGCTGCCGCTCGCGCGCGCCGGGGCCGCGACCGCCGCGGTGCTGACGTTCGCGCACACGGTCGGCGAGTTCGGCGTCGTGCTGATGGTCGGCGGCAACATCCCGGGCGAGACGCGCACTGCCTCGGTCGCGGTCTACGACGCGGTGCAGGCGCTCGACGACGCGGCGGCGGCCCGCACGAGCCTCGTCCTGCTCGGCTTCTCGCTCGTCGTCCTCACCGCGACGTACGCGCTGCAGCGGCGGGCACGACCCCGGGTGCTGCCGTGAGGGAGCACCCGGAGCCCCGTGGACCGCGTGAGCCCGGCGCAGCCCCGTCGCTCGACGTCCACGTGCGGCGCGGCCCGGTCGACGCGCGGCTCACCGTCCCGCTCGACGGCGTGACCGTCCTCTTCGGACCGTCGGGGGCCGGCAAGACGACCCTCCTGCGGGCCGTGGCCGGGCTCGGCGAGGGCGACGGCGTCGCGGTCCGGTTCGGCGACGAGCAGTGGGACGGCGGTCGCCGCCGCACACCCGCCCGCGCACGCCGCACCGGCTACGTCACGCAGTCCCCCGGCCTGTTCCCGCACCTCGACGTGCGCGACAACGTGGCGTTCGGGCTGCACGGCCGGCGGTGGGCAGGACCCCGGGGTCGGCGCCCCGACGACGCCGGCCGCGCCGGCGCCGTCCCGCACGCCGACCCGCACCGACGCGTGCTCGAGTGCCTCGGCCTCGTCGGCGCGGAGCACCTGGCCGACCGCCGCGTCACGACGCTGTCCGGTGGTGAGGCGCAACGCGTCGCGCTGGCCCGCGCGCTCGCACCACGCCCGCGACTGCTCCTGCTCGACGAGCCGCTGTCCGGGCTCGACGGCCCGGCACGCGAGGCCCTGCGGACCGACCTGCGCTCGCTGCTCGTCAGCGAGGGCGTCCCGACGCTCCTCGTCACGCACGACCGGACGGAGGCGCTCGCGCTCGCCGACAGGGTCGCGGTCGTCGTGGCGGGCACGGTGCGCCAGGTGGGGCCGCCGACCGCCGTCTTCGACCGGCCGGCGGACGCCGACGTCGCCGGCGTCGTGGGCGTCGAGACCGTCGCCGACGGCGTCGTCACCGGTGGCGCGGACGGCCTGGTCCGGGTGCGCGCCGGCGGCGCCGAGCTCACCGCGCTCGCCGAGCCGGCTCCGGTGGCCGGGACGCACGTGCTCGTGTGCGTCCGGGCGCAGGACGTCGTCCTGGAGCGGTCACCCGGCCCGTCGAGCGCGCGGAACCACCTCCTCGGGGTGGTGCGGACCGTGACGCCGCAGGGAGCGCTCGTGCGCGTCGACGTGCGGTGCGGCGAGTCGTTCGACCTCGCGGCCTACGTGACGCGCCCCGCGGTCGACGAGCTCGGCCTGCGCCCAGGCGTCGCCGTCGCCGCGGCCGTCAAGGCACCCGCGGTGCACCTCGTCGAGCGGCCAGGGCCGGTCAGGCCCGTGCGGCCGTGACGTCGGCCTCGGCCGGCTGCGGCTCGTCGATCTCCTTGCGCACCTCGGGCGACCGCTTGCCCTGCATCCGGTGGATCGTCACGTGCATCCAGACCGCGCTCACAGCCGTCAGCACGAACAGCAGGAAGAACGTCGACTGCGCCATGCCGGTCCACGCCTGCAGGTAGGCGAACATCGGCGGGAGGAAGAACCCACCGAGCGCGCCCAGGGTCCCGACGAGCCCGCCGACCGCACCGACGTCGGCCGGGAAGTACTCGGGGATGTGCTTGAACACCGCGGCCTTGCCGATGCCCATCGCGACGCCGACCACGAGCACGAGCAGCGTGAACGTGACCACCGTCAGCTCGTACGGGAGCACCTCGCGCACACCGCTCGGCTCCACCTCGGGAGAGACCCGCAGCACGATGTACCCGTACGGCATCATCAGCACGCCGGTGGCGACGAGCATCGTCGCGAACGTGCCGTACATGACGACGCGCGCACCGAACCGGTCGGCCAGGTGCCCGCCGAGCGGCCGCAGGAGGCTCGCCGGGAAGATGAAGAGCGCGGTCAGCAGGGCCGCCGTCGACAGCGGCACGTCGAAGACGTCGACGTAGTACTTGGGCAGCCACGCCGACAGCGCGACGTAGGCGCCGAACACGACCACGTAGTAGAGGCTGAAGCGCCACACCCGCACGTCGCGCAGCGGCGCGAGCATCGACCGCAGCGGTCGTCCGCGTCCGGGCGTCCGGTCCTGGCGGGGCGTGCCGACCCACACCGCGACCGCCATCGCGAGCAGCAGGCCCGTGTACAGCAGCGGGACGAAGCGCCAGCCGTCGAACGTCAGCCCGAGCACGGTCAGCGACGGCACCGCGGCGATGAGGGCGGGACCGATGAGCTTGGTCACCGACGCGCCGACGTTGCCCGCGCCGAACACGCCGAGCGCGAAGCCCTGCCGGGCGCGCGGGAACCACGCCGAGTTCCACGCGATGCCCACGCTGAACGCGTTGCCGGCGAACCCCGCGAAGAACGCGAACACCAGCAGCATCGCGAACGACGACGCCTGCGAGACGAGGAACGTGGGCACCGCGGTCGCGACGAGCATCGTGATGAAGACCCGGCGGCCGCCGTACCGGTCGGCGAGCAGGCCCGCGGGCAGCCGCCACAGCGCACCGTTGAGGATCGCGGTCGCGGTGAGCCACGACAGCTCGACGTCGCTCAGCCCGAACTCGTCCCGGATCGGGATGCCCAGCACCCCGAACATGAGCCAGACGGCGAACATGAGCGTGAACCCCGTCGTCGACAGAGCCAGCACGCGCGTGCGGGGGCCGCTCGTGCCGTCGTCGGCGGGCGGTGGCGTGATGACCTCGGCGGTGCGGCTCACGGCTGTCCTCGCGGGCTCGGGGCCGTCCCGGCGGGACGAGCGGACGCCGCCCCCGTCGCGACCTGCAGGGCCACCACTATGCGCAGCCGCCCTGGCCCGGGCAAGGGCACCTGGTCCCGGATCGGGCCGGTCACGCCATCCCGGCGACCAGGCGGTCCGCGAGCACGACGACGCGGCCCGCGACCTCGCCGACGGTCACGTGCACCTGGTCGTGGACGCGCTGCGAGAGCGGGGCGACGTCCCCCGGGAGGGGCGCCTCCCACCGCACCGAGCCCGTGTCGAGGTCGAGCGCCACGAGCCGGGCGCGCCCGGACCGCTCGACGACGACCACGACGGTCGACCCGTCGGTGACGCTCCCGCCTGCGGGGACCACGCCGGGCACCGCGGCGTCCCAGCGCGCGTCGCCCGTCCGCAGGTCCACCGACGCGACGCGGCCGGCACCGGCGACGACGGCGGCGCCGTCGCGGCGCAGGAGCGCCGTCCCGGCGGCCCTCGCACGCCACAGCTCCCGGCCCGCGGCGACGTCCGTCGCGACGAGCTCGCGCGTGTCGGGGCGCGCGGTCAGGACGACCTCGGGCAGCGACCCGTCGGAGACCTCGGGCTCGACGAGCGCGCCGTCGAGCGTCGCCACGGGGCGACCGGTGCGGTCGAACCACGTCGCCGCCGACGACCGCCGGCCCGCGGCCGCCTCGCCGGAGACGGCCCAGCCGTTCGTCCCCACCCGGACGTCCGCACCGTCGAGCGCGGGCTGCAGCGGTGAGGCCGTCCAGCCGTCGGCGTGCCACACGCCCAGCACGCGGCCCGTCGCCGCGTCGAGCACACCCGTCGTGGCGCCCTCCACGACCACCACGCCGTGCTCGACCCGCACGCGTCCCGCGCCCGAGCCGCTCTGCCGCCCGCCGGCGAGGTCGATCCGCGCGGCCCACACCTCGGCGCGCGTGACGGCGTCGGTCCGCCGCACGTCGAGCACGCGGTCGCGCTGCTGCACGGTCACCAGGTCGCCGCCGACCATCGCGGCGCCGTGCGACGGCAGGTGCGTGGGTCGCTGGGCGAGGACGCTGCCGTCCGACGCGTCCACGACGACGGCCGTGACCGTCCCCGGGGCACCGCCGCCCGACCGGCCACGGAAGCACACGAGGACCTCGACCGCGTCCGTCGACCGGTCGCCGAGGCAGCGCTCCGCGGGCGCCGGGCCGCCGGTCGCGAGCCGCCACGCCGTCCGCCCGTCCACGACGTCGACGGCGCGGACCGTCCGGTCGTCCGCGCTGGTCACGAGGGCGAGGCGTCCCACCCGTGTGACGCCGGCGACGCCCGTGACGGACCACGACTCGACGAGCGGCCGGTCGAGCGGCGCGACCGTCCCCGGCATGACGGCGAAGCGGGCCGCGCGCTCGGCGGCGCGGTGGTCCTCGACGGCCTGCGCGCCCGCCAGGACGGCGGCCACCAGCACGAGCGCCGACGCGGCCCGGGCCGCGGTCGGGGCACGGGTCAGGGGCCGGGGCCCGCTCCCGGTCCGGCGCCCGCCGCGCGCGGACCGGCCGTCCGACGGCGCGCCCCACCCGTCGGTGTCCCGGCGACCCCCTCCGTCAGGACGCGTCGGGACCGACGGGTCGGCGTCGTCCGTGCCGACGTCGACGAGCCGCACGACTGTCCCGCCCGCATCCGACGACGACGCGGGTCGCACCCTCGCTCGTGCACGCCTCGGCACCTCGCGAGCGTAACCCGGCCGGCCGTGCGCGCCTCGTGCCCGCCCTGGTGCCCGCCCTGTGCTCACCTGCGGCCCTCAGTGGCGGTGCGTCCACTCCAGGAGCCGCTCGACCGGCCACGTCGTCACGACGCGGTCGGGGTCGACGCCGTGCGCAGCGAGCCGGTCGCACCCGTCCACGAGCCAGTCGAGCTGCCCCGGGGCGTGCGCGTCCGAGTCGATCGAGAAGAGGCAGCCCGCCGCCACGGCGACGTCGATCAGCGCGTGCGGCGGGTCCCGACGGTCGGGCCGGCTGTTCACCTCGACGGCGACCCCCGCCTCCGCGCACGCCGCGAAGACGGCCTCGGCGTCGAACTCGCTCTGCGGCCGCTCCCGCCCGAGCACGCGCCGCCCGGTGCAGTGCCCGAGCACGTCCGTCGCGGGGCCGCGCACCGCGGCGACCATCCGCCGCGTCATCGCCGCGCGGTCCATGCGCAGCTTCGAGTGCACCGACGCGACGACGACGTCGAGCTCGGCGAGCAGGGCCGGCTCCTGGTCGAGGGTGCCGTCGTCGAGCACGTCGACCTCGATCCCCGTGAGGACCCGGAACGGCCGGCCCGTGGCGCGGGCCGCGTCCTCGAGGGACCGGTTGAGTGCCGCGACGCGCCGCACCTGGCCGCGAAGCCGCTCGGCCGAGAGCCCGTTGGCCACGGTGAGCCGTGGCGAGTGGTCGGTGATCGCCTGGTACTCATGACCGACCTCGATCGCCGCGAGCGCCATGTCCGTGAGGGACGCGCTGCCGTCGCTCGCCTCGGTGTGCGCGTGGAGGTCGCCCCGGAGGAGGTCGCGCAGCGCCTGCCCCTCGGGGGTCGCGGCACGGTTGCGCTCGGTGAGGTCCGCCTCGAGGTCGGCGAGCACGCGCGGCTGCTCACCGTCGAGCACCGCGGCGATGACGCCGGCCGTGCGCTCACCCACACCCGGCAGGTCCTGCCACCGGCCGTCGCGCGCGTGCGCCGCCCATGCGTCGTCGTCGAGCGCGCGCAGCGTGTCCCCCGCCGCCCGGTAGGCGCGCGACCGGTACTGCGACTCCTGGCGCCGTTCGAGGAGGAACGCGATCCGGTGCAGCGCGCGCACGACGTCGTCGCGGCCCGGGGAACCGTCGGTCGGCACGCCGGGGTCCGGGACGTCGTGGGGCACGCCGGCTGCCCTCAGGACGCCCGGCGGCGCGTCGTCTTCTTCGCGGGCGCGGCCTCGGCGTCCGCCGCGGCGGCCTTGCCGCGACCGCGTGCGGGCTTGGCCGGGGCGTCGTCGTCGGTGGCCTTGCGGCGCGTCGAGCGGGCGGCGGGCTTCGCGTCGCCGTCGGACGCCGTCCGTCGCCGGCTCGCGGCCTTCTTCGCGGGAGCCTTCTCGTCGGGCGTCTCCGCCTCGGCCTCGGCGGCCGCGGACGCCTGGCCGCCGCGCGCGCCGCGGGCGCGCTCGACGCTGCGCTGGAGCGCCGACAGCAGGTTGACGACCTCGCCGCCCGAGTCGTCCTCCTCCTCGGGGCGCGCGACGGAGACCGTCCTCCCCGTCGTCACCTTCGCCTCGATGAGCACCTCGAGGGCCTGCTGGTAGGAGTCGGCGAACTCCGACGGGTCGAAGTCGGCCGCGAGGGACTCGACGAGCGACGCCGCCATCTGGAGCTCCTGCGGGCGCACCTGGACCTCGGCGTCGAGGATCGGGAAGTCGGCCGCGCGCACCTCGTCGGGCCACAGCAGCGTCTGGAGGCAGATGACGTCGTCGCGCACGCGGAGCACGGCCATCGACTCGCGCTGCCGCAGCGCGACCTTCACGACCGCCATCCGGTCCGTCGTCTTGAGCGCCTCGCGGAGCAGCGCGTAGGGCTTCGCCGCCGTGCGCTCGGGCTCGAGGTAGTACGTCTTGCCGAGCATGATCGGGTCGACCTGGTCGGCCGGCACGAACTCCTCGACCGCGATCTCGCGCTCGGTCGCGAGCGGGAGCTCGTCGAGGTCCTCGTCGGTGAGCACGACCATGCGGCCGTCGTCGGTCTCGTAGCCCTTGGCGATGTCGGAGTACGGGACCTCCTCGCCGTCGACGCTGCAGACCTTCTTGTAGCGGATGCGGCCGCCGTCCTCGCGGTGCACCTGGTGCAGCGGGACGCTGTGCTCACCCGTCGCGGCGTAGAGCTTGACCGGCACGTTGACCAGCCCGAAGGCCACGGCACCCTTCCAGATCGCGCGCACGAGCTCCTCCTCGGTCCGGGTGCCGATGATCACCCACCTGTGCAGGATGGACCCGTGCAGCCCATGCTCGCCACCCGAGCCCCCGAGGGGAAGGACCTGCCCCGGGGCGAGGACTGGACGTACGAGGTGAAGTGGGACGGCGTGCGGGTGCTGGCCGACACGACCGGCGACCGCCTCCGGCTGCGCGCCCGGTCCGGCCGGGAGGTGACGGCCGCGTACCCCGAGCTCGCCCCGCTCGCGACGGTGCAGGGCGCGGTGCTCGACGGCGAGGTCGTCGTCATGTCGGGCGGTGTGCCGTCCTTCGAGGCGCTCGCCGAGCGCATGCACGTGCGCGACGGCGCGCGGGCCGCCCGCCTCGCGCAGCGCAGCCCGGCGACGTTCGTCGTGTTCGACGTGCTCGTGCTCTACGGCGTCGACCTCACGCGGCGGACTCTCGACGAGCGCCGCGCGACCCTCGAGCGCCTCACGCTCCCCGATCGCGTCCAGCTCTCCCCCGTCTACCCGGACCTCGACGCCCTGTGGCAGGTCACGCTCGAGCACGGCCTCGAGGGCGTCCTCGCGAAGCGGCGCTCCTCGACCTACCAGCCGGGTCGCCGCTCCCGGGACTGGGTCAAGGCCGCGCACCGGTCGACCCGGACCGCGGCCGTCGTCGGCTGGCGCCCCGAGACGTCCGCCTCGGGCGGCGGTACGACGTCGCGCCTGGGCGCCGTGCTGCTGGCCGCACCCGACGCCGAGGGCGTCTGGCGGTACCTCGGCAAGGTCGGCAGCGGGCTCGCGGGGCGACGCGGCCAGGACCTCGTGCGGACGCTGCGCCCGCTCGAGCGCGCGACGAGCCCCGTCGACGACGTCCCCGCGGTCGACGCGCGGGGAGCGGTCTGGTGCGAGCCCGGGGCCGTCGTCGACGTCGCCTACCTCGCGCGCACCCGGACGGGCCGCCTGCGCCAGCCCGTCGTGCGAGGGCTGCGCACCGACGCGCCGGTCGACCCGTGGGACGCGCCGTGACCGGGCGGGGGCACGCGTGACGCCCGCCGACGACGCGCAGTGGGTCGCGATCGGCGACCGCCGCGTTCGCCTGACGCACCTCGACCGCGTGCTCTACCCGTCGACGGGGTTCACCAAGGCCGAGATGGTGCAGTACTACACCCAGGTCGCCGAGGCGATCCTGCCCCAGCTGCGGGACCGGCCCGTCACGCGCATCCGGTTCACGGAGTCCGTCGCGGGCGAACGGTTCTTCGAGAAGAACGTCCCGCGCGGGGCACCGGACTGGCTGCGACGCCGGGTGCTGCGCGCGAGCCCGGGTGGCGAGGACGAGGGCACCGAGGTCGAGTTCCCGTTCGTCGACGACCTCGCGGGCCTCGTCTGGGCGGCGAACCAGGGAGCGGTCGAGCTGCACACCCCCCAGTGGCGCGTCGGCCCGCGCGGCAAGGTCCACCACCCCGACCGCCTCGTCGTCGACCTCGACCCCGGGCCGCCTGCGGGCCTCGACGCGTGCGTGCGCGTCGCGCGCCTCGTGGCGGACCGGCTCACCGAGGACGGCCTGGACCGGACCTACCCCGTGACGAGCGGCAGCAAGGGCATGCAGCTCTACGCGCCGCTCGACGGCCGGCGCACGGCGGTCGAGGTGCGCGAGTACGCGCGCACGGTCGCGCACGAGCTCGCCGCGGCGAGCCCCCGGACGGTCGTGGCGAACATGAAGAAGGAGCTGCGCCCCGGCAAGGTCCTCGTCGACTGGTCGCAGAACCACCCGGCCAAGACGACGGTCACGCCGTACTCCCTGCGCGGTCGCGAACGGCCCGCCGTCGCCGCGCCGCGGCACTGGGACGAGGTCACCGAGGGCATGCAGCAGCTCGGGCCGGACGAGGTGCTGCGCCGGCTCGACGAGGACGGGGACCTGATCGCGGACCTGCGCTGAGGGGTGTCGCCGCGCCGCTCAGCCCAGGCGCCGTGCGCGCCCCTCGATCGCGGGGCAGCGGTCCGTGACGACCGTCAGCCCCGCGGCGCGAGCCCGCTCCTCCGCCTCCGCGTCGTGCACGCCGAGCTGGAGCCACACGGTCCGGGCGCCGACCGCGACGGCGTCGTCGACGACCGCGCCCGCGCGCGACGAGTTGACGAACACGTCGACGACGTCGACCTCGCCCGGCACGTCAGCGAGGCGCGCGTACCCCCGCGCGCCGTGCACGGTCTCGGCGCGCGGGTGCACGGGCACGACCTCGTGGCCGAGCCGCTGCAGGTACGCCGCGACCCCGTAGGCAGGCCGCGCGGTGTTGGTCGACAGCCCCACGACGGCCCACCGCGCGGGTGTGGTCAGCAGCGCGTCGATGACGTCGTCCTCGCTCACCGCCCCAGCGAAGCACAGGGACGGTGCCCGTGGCGCGGCGATGGTCCCGGGCCGGGATCGCGCCGGCGATCGGGCCGGGCCCGGGCCACGTCAGGCGTAGAACACGCGCTCGACGACCGCGCGGGCGCGACGGCTCGTCCGCAGGTACGTCTCCTCGAGCTCGGCCCCTGAGGCGGGGGGCATCCCGAGCAGGCGCGCGAGCGCACCCAACGCGCGACGGTCGTGCGGCAGGACGTCGCCGCCGCTGCCGCCCACGCGTCCGGTCCAGAGCACGAGGGCGTCGCGCAGCCGCGAGCACAGGACCCACGAGTCGCGCAGCACCGCCGCGTCGTCGGCCGCGACCAGACCCGCGTCCTGCGCCCCCGCGAGCGCGTCGAGGGTCGACGTCGTGCGCAGCGCCGGGACGTCGTGCCCGTGCAGCATCTGGAGGAGCTGGACGGTCCACTCGACGTCGCTGAGCCCGCCGCGTCCGAGCTTGAGGTGTCGCGCCGGGTCGACGCCGCGCGGGAGGCGCTCGGCCTCCATGCGCGCCTTGAGGCGCCGCACCTCGCGCACGGCCGCGGCGTCCGCACCGCCCGCGGGGTACCTCAGCGGGTCGACCAGCGCGACGAACCGCTCCCCCAGGTCGGCGTCGCCCGCGACGGGCCGGGCGCGCAGCAGTGCCTGGCTCTCCCACGGCGCCGACCACCGCTGGTAGTACTCGCCGTACGACGCGAGCGTGCGGACGAGCGGCCCGTTGCGCCCCTCGGGGCGCAGGTCGGCGTCGACCTCGAGCACCGGCTCGGGACCCACGGCTGCCAGCAGCGCACGCAGCCGCATGGCGATCGACACGGCCTGCGCCTGCGCGAGCGACTCGTCGGCGCCGGGCAGCGGGTCGTGCACGAACATCACGTCGGCGTCCGAGCCGTAGCCCAGCTCCGCGCCGCCGAGGCGTCCCATCGCGACGACGCCGAACCGCGTGAGGAGACCGTCCGGTCCCGTGCGGTGCTCGTGCTCGGCGATCCGCAGCGCACCGCCGAGCACGACGTCGACGGCGGCGGTCAGCGCGGCCGCGGCCTCCTGCGGCGTGCGCTCCTGGAGGACCTGGGCGACCGCGGTCCGCGCCGTCTCGCGGCGGCGGATCGCGCGCAGGAGCATCGCGGCCACCTGGGCGTCCTCGGCCCGCGTGAGCACGGCGTCCGCCTCGGTGCCGAGGCGCTCGCGCGAGCGCGGCGCGAGCTCGGCGTCCGCGTCGAGCCACGTGACGGACTCCGGCGAGCGGGACAGCGCCTCGGCCGCGAACCGCGACGTCGACAGCACGCACGCGAGCCGGTGCGCCGCGACGCCCGAGTCGCGCAGCAGCTTGAGGTACCAGTGCGTCGTCCCGAGCTCGTCGGAGAGGCGACGGAACGCGAGCAGCCCGGCGTCGGGGTCGCTGCCCTCCGCGAACCAGCCGAGCAGCACGGGCAGGAGCTGCCGCTGGATCGCGGCCCGGCGGCTCACGCCCTCGGTGAGGGCCGCGATGTGGCGCAGCGCCCCGGCGGGGTCGCGGTAGCCGATCGCGGCGAGGCGTGCGCGCTGCGCCTCGGGCGCGAGGCTCGCCTCCTCGCGCGTCAGCGTCGCGGTCGCGGGCAGCAGCGGGCGGTAGAAGAGCTCCTCGTGCAGGTTGCGGACGTCGCGGCGCACGGCGCGCCACCGCTCGAGGACGGCCTCGGGACCGGCCGGCTCGAGCCGTGACGAGCGGGCGAGCCGACGCAGCTCCGCCTCGGACGTCGGCATGAGGTGGGTCCGGCGCAGCCGGTGCAGCTGGATGCGGTGCTCGAGCACGCGGAGCAGCCGGTAGCAGACCGCGAGCCGCGCCGCGTCCTCCCGGCCGACGTACCCGCCCGCGGACAGGGCCGCGAGCGCCCGCAGCGTGTTCGGGCTGCGGATCGACTCGTCGGAGCGCCCGTGGACGAGCTGGAGGAGCTGCACGGTGAACTCGACGTCGCGCAGGCCGCCCACGCCGAGCTTGAGCTGGCGGTCCGCCTCGGCCGCGGGGACGTTGTCCTCGACGCGGCGACGCATGGCCTGCGAGTCCTCGACGAAGTTCTCGCGCTCGACCGCGGCCCAGACCATGGGCCGGATCGCGTCGGTGTACGCGCGGCCGAGGTCGCGGTCGCCCGCGACGGTGCGCGCCTTGAGCAGGGCCTGGAACTCCCACGTCTTGGCCCAGCGCTCGTAGTAGGCGACGTGGCTCGCGACCGTCCGCAC
This sequence comes from Cellulomonas carbonis, assembly GCF_014636275.1. Lineage (GTDB taxonomy): Bacteria > Actinomycetota > Actinomycetes > Actinomycetales > Cellulomonadaceae > Actinotalea > Actinotalea carbonis. Next base: position 162,302 of record NZ_BMEB01000001.1, on the reverse strand, counting down.
GAGCGGTCCGTTCTTGCCCTCGGGCCGCAGCGCGGCGTCGACGGGCCACAGGGCCGGTTCCGCCCCCGGGCCCGAGCACACCCGGGCCAGCGCGGTCGCGAGGCGTGCGCCGACCGCGAGCGCGGCGCTCTCGTCGTGCCCGTCCGCCGGCTCGGCGACGTAGACGACGTCGACGTCGCTGACGTAGTTGAGCTCGCGTCCCCCGCACTTGCCCATGCCGATGACGGCGAGCCGCACGGACGCGTGGTCCGGGTGCTCGGCACGCGCGAGGGCGAGCGCACCCTCGAGCGCGGCCCCCGCGAGGTCGGCGAGCGCCGCGGCGACGCCGGGCATCAGCGAGAGGGGTTCGGAGCTCACCAGGTCGGCGGCGGCGACCGCCATCAGGCGACGGCGGTAGGCGCGCCGGAGCGCGTCGACCCCCGCCTGCCCGGCGACGGTCGCGACCGGCTCCCCGGGCCCGTCGGGGTCCGCACCGACCGCCGCGAGGAGCTCGGCCCGCACCACGACGTCCTCGGTGCCGAGCACGCCGTCGTCGGCGAGCGCGGCGACGTCCTCGGGGTGGCGCACGAGGTGGTCGGCGAGGGCGCTCGAGCCGCCGAGGACCGCGAGCAGCCGGTCGCGCACCGGGCCCGGGACCGCGAGGGCTGCCCGGACGTCGTCGGCCCGTGGCGTCCCCCGCACGGCCGTGGCCAGGCGGCTGAGCCCGAGCAGCGCCTCGTCGGGTGCGGCGACGACGCCGAGCGCGTCGAGCAGGGGCAGGTCCGTCAGCGGCGCGAGCAGCTCGGTGAGGTCCCGGTCCTCGAGCGTGGCCGCAGCGCGTCCGAGGTCGAGGAACCCGGCGCGCGCGAGCAGCGCTCGCACGCTCGGGCCGCGCCGCGCGTCGGGGTTCGCCTCCCCCCGTGCGCCGGTACCTCCCGGGCCGCTGCTCACAGGACCGGCAGGTACCGCTTCAGCTCGAACGGCGTGACCTGGGCGCGGTAGTCCGCCCACTCGGCCCGCTTGTTGCGCAGCACGAAGTCGAAGACGTGCTCGCCGAGCGTCTCGGCGACCAGCTCGGACCGCTCCATGACCGACACGGCCCGGCTGAGGGACGAGGGGAGCGGCTCGATCCCGAGCGCGCGGCGCTCGGAGTCGGTGAGCTCCCAGACGTCGTCCTCGGCGCCCTCGGGGAGCTCGTAGCCCTCCTCGATGCCCTTGAGGCCCGCCGCGAGCAGCAGCGCGTACGCGAGGTACGGGTTGGTCGCGGAGTCCACGCCGCGGTACTCGACGCGCGTCGAGTTGCCCTTGCCGGGCTTGTACATCGGCACGCGCACGAGCGCCGAGCGGTTGTTGTGCCCCCAGCAGATGTAGCTCGGCGCCTCGGCGCCGCCCCACACGCGCTTGTAGGAGTTCACGAACTGGTTGGTCACCGCGGTGATCTCGGCGGCGTGGTGGAGCAGGCCCGCGATGAAGCGCCGGGCCGTCGTCGACAGGCCCAGCGGCGCCCCCGGCTCGTGGAACGCGTTCCGGTCGCCCTCGAAGAGCGACAGGTGCGTGTGCATGCCCGAGCCCGGGTGGTCCGCGAGCGGCTTCGGCATGAACGTCGCGTAGACGTCCTGCTCGAGCGCGACCTCCTTGATGACCGTGCGGAACGTCATGATGTTGTCCGCGGTGGTGAGTGCGTCCGCGTAGCGCAGGTCGATCTCGTTCTGACCCGGTCCCGCCTCGTGGTGGGAGAACTCGACCGAGATGCCCATCGACTCGAGCATCGTGATCGCGGCGCGCCGGAAGTCGTGGGCGGTGCCGCGCGGCACGTGGTCGAAGTAGCCGCCCTGGTCGACCGGCACGAGGGGCTTCTCGGGGTCCGCCGGGTTCTCGAACAGGTAGAACTCGACCTCGGGGTGCGTGTAGAAGGTGAACCCCTTGTCCGCGGCGCGCTGCAGGGCGCGCTTGAGGACGTGGCGCGAGTCCGCGAGGGACGGCTCGCCGTCGGGCGTGAGGATGTCGCAGAACATCCGTGCGGTCCCGTGCCGCTCGCCGCGCCACGGCAGGATCTGGAACGTCGACGGGTCGGGCTTGGCGAGCATGTCCGCCTCGTAGACCCGCGTGAGGCCCTCGATCGCGCTGCCGTCGAAGCCGATGCCCTCGGTGAACGCGGCCTCGAGCTCGGCCGGCGCGACCGCGAGCGACTTCAACGAGCCGAGCACGTCGGTGAACCAGAGACGGATGAAGCGGATGTCCCGCTCCTCGACGGTGCGGAGCACGAACTCCTGCTGCCTGTCCATGGCGCCATCCTGCCGTACGCGCGTGACGGGGGCGTGAACCGGCCGGCCACCGGGCGGGACGACGCCGCGAGCGGCCCGGGACGACGTCCGACGCCGCCTGGCGAGGTCGATCACCGTCGCTAGGGTTGCCGCCATGGCCTCGCTCCGCATCGCACTGGCCCAGGTCGACACGTGGGTGGGGGACGTCGCCGGCAACGCCGACCGCGTCCTGGAGTGGTCACGCTCCGCCGCCGACGCCGGCGCCCGGCTCGTGCTCTTCCCCGAGATGACCCTGACCGGCTACCCGATCGAGGACCTCGCGCTGCGCGACTCGTTCGCGCGGGCCGCCGAGCGCGCGCTCGACGACGTCCGGCGCCGCCTCGTCGCCGAGGGGCTCGGCGAGCTCACCGTCGTGCTCGGCACGCTGGGTCGCACGCCCGGGGGCCGCGCGACCAACCAGGCCGTCGTCGTGCGCGGCGGCGAGGTGCTCGCGCGCTACGACAAGCACCACCTGCCCAACTACGGCGTGTTCGACGAGTACCGGATCTTCGCGTCCGGCACCGCGCCGTGCGTCGTCGACGTCGACGGGCGGCGCGTCGGCGTCGTCATCTGCGAGGACATCTGGCAGGACGGGGGTCCGGTCGCGCAGCTCGCGGCCGAGGGCGTCGACCTGCTCGCGGTCATCAACGGCTCGCCGTACGAGGAGGGCAAGGGCCACCTGCGCGCCGAGCTCGCGTGCCGGCGGGCGCCCGAGGTCGCCGCACCCGTCGCCTACGTCAACATGGTGGGCGGTCAGGACGACCTCGTCTTCGACGGCGGGTCCTTCGTGGTCGCCTCCGACGGGACGCCCGTCGCAGGCTCGCCGCAGTTCGTCGAGCACCTCCTCGTGGTCGACCTCCCGGAGGACGGCGACCCCGAGCCGGGCCTGCTCGCCGAGCCGATGGACCCGGACGCCGAGGTGTACACCGCCGTCGTCACGGGCCTGCGGGGCTACGTGCGCAAGAACGGGTTCCGCTCGGTCGTGCTCGGCCTGTCCGGGGGCATCGACTCCGCGCTCGTCGCCGCGATGGCCGCCGACGCGATCGGCGGGGAGAACGTGGTCGGCGTGAGCATGCCGTCGCGCCACTCGTCCGAGCACTCGCGCGACGACGCGGCCGACCTCGCCGAGCGGATCGGCGCCGACTACCGCGTCCAGCCCATCGCCCCCATGGTCGAGGCGTTCGAGGGCCAGATGGACCTGCCCGGCGTCGCGGGCGAGAACCTCCAGGCCCGCGTGCGCGGCGTCATCCTCATGGGCGTCTCCAACCGCGAGGGCCACCTCGTCCTCGCGACGGGCAACAAGTCCGAGCTCGCCGTGGGCTACTCGACGATCTACGGCGACGCCGTCGGGGGCTACGCGCCGATCAAGGACGTCGACAAGTCACGCGTCTGGGCCCTCGCGCGGTGGCGCAACGACAGCGCGACGGACGCGGGCGAGATCCCGCCGATCCCCGAGAGCTCGATCACCAAGCCGCCCTCGGCCGAGCTGTCGCCCGGTCAGCAGGACACCGACTCGCTCCCGCCCTACGACCTGCTCGACGAGGTGCTCGACGCGTACGTCGAGCACGCCGAGGGCCGTGAGGAGCTGCTCGCGCGCGGCTTCGACGAGGCCGTCGTGGACAAGGTGCTCTCGCTCGTCGACCGCGCCGAGTGGAAGCGCCGCCAGTACCCGCTCGGCCCCAAGGTCACCGCCCTGGCGTTCGGCCGGGACCGTAGGCTCCCCGTGACGACCGCGTGGCGCGAGCCGAAGGGGAGCACCGAATGAGCGAGAGCACCGCCGCACCGCTGCGGCGTGTCCGGGTCCACCACCTGCGCCAGGCGAAGGAGCGCGGCGAGCGGATCACGATGCTCACGGCCTACGACGCCCCGACCGCGCGGATCTTCGACGAGGCCGGGACGGACGTCCTCCTGGTCGGCGACTCCGTCGCCGACAACTTCCTCGGTCACGCCACGACGCTGCCCGTCACCGTGGACGACATGATCCGGCACACGCGTGCCGTCACGAGCGCCGTGCGGAGGTCGCTCGTCGTGGCCGACCTGCCGTTCGGCTCGTACGAGGCCTCACCCGCGCACGCGCACGCCACCGCCGTCCGGATGATGAAGGAGGGCGGCGCGCACGCGGTCAAGTTCGAGGGCGGCCGCCGCGTCGCCGAGCACGTCCACCTCGTCGTGTCGTCCGGCATCCCCGTGATGGGGCACCTGGGCTTCACGCCCCAGTCCGAGAACGTGCTGGGGGGCAAGCGCGTCCAGGGCCGCGGGGACGAGGCCGCCGAGCGGCTCTCCGAGGACGCGCTCGCGCTGCAGGAGGCCGGCGCGTTCGCGGTCGTGCTGGAGATGGTCCCCGCACCGCTCGCCGAGCGCATCACCGAGGTGCTCTCCGTGCCGACCATCGGCATCGGCGCGGGGCCCGCGTGCGACGGCCAGGTCCTCGTGTGGAGCGACATGGCCGGCCTGACCGACTGGTCGCCGCGCTTCGCCAAGCGCTACGCCGAGATCGGCGCGACGCTCGGCGCGGCGGCACGCGCGTACAACGACGAGGTACGGTCGGGAGCCTTCCCGACCGACACCCACAGCTTCGCGGAGTGAGGCCCCGCCGCTGCGAGCGTCACCCCTCGCGCCAGCGGCGGTCCTCCTCGTCCCACGCGTCGGTGCGCCCCTCGGCGGTCTCGAGCGCGCGCTCGGCGGCCTCGCGGGTCGGGTACGGCCCCATGCGGTCCGACCACGGGCTCACCATCCCCTCCTCGACCTCCCGCGTGCGGGGGTTGAACCAGTACTGCGGGGCGCCGCCGTCTGCTGTGCTGTCTGCTGTGCCGCCTGCCCTGCCATCCGACATGCCGCTCACCGGGTGCCTCCTCGTCGTCGAGCCAGCGGGCGCCGTGCGCCACCCGCTTTCGTAGACTGCCAGCCATGTCGATCGCGCACGCGCCGGCGGGCACGCTGGTGCCCGGCACCGTCAGCCCCGTCCGGGAGGTCCCGGCCCACATCGAGCGGCCCGAGTACGTCGGGAAGAACCGCGAGCTGCCGTTCACGGGCTCCGAGGTCAAGGACGCGGAGACGATCGAGCGGATCCGCGTCGCAGGCCGGCTCGCGGCCCAGGCGATGCACGAGGTCGGGCGGCACGCCGTCCCCGGCGTCACGACCGACGAGCTCGACCGGATCGGCCACGAGTTCCTGTGCGACCACGGCGCCTACCCGTCGACGCTGCGCTACCAGCCGCACCCGCAGCAGGTGCCGTTCCTGAAGTCGCTGTGCACGTCGGTCAACGAAGTCATCTGCCACGGCGTGCCGGACTCGACCGTCCTGCAGGACGGCGACATCGTGAAGATCGACGTCACGGCGTACGTCGACGGCGTGCACGGCGACAACTGCGCCACGTTCCTCGTGGGCGACGTCGACGAGGAGTCGCGGCTGCTCGTCGAGCGCACGCACGAGGCGATGATGCGCGGCATCCGCGCGGTGCGGCCGGGCCGCGAGCTCAACGTGATCGGACGGGTCATCGAGGCGTACGCGCGCCGCTTCGGCTACGGGGTCGTCCGCGACTTCACGGGGCACGGCGTGGGCGAGGCGTTCCACTCGGGGATGGTCGTCCCGCACTACGACGCCGCGCCGCTGCACGCGCGCGTCATGGAGCCCGGCATGGTCTTCACGATCGAGCCCATGCTCAACCTCGGCACGCACGACTGGGACATGTGGGACGACGGGTGGACCGTCGTCACCAAGGACCGCCGACGCAGCGCGCAGTTCGAGCACACCCTCGTCGTCACCGAGACCGGAGCGGAGATCCTGACGCTGCCATGAGCACCCCCACCCCTCCCCCGCCCACGACCGCGTTCGGCATCGACATCGGCGGGAGCGGGATCAAGGGCGCGCCCGTGGACCTCGCCGAGGGCGAGTTCGCCGCCGACCGCGTCCGGATCCCGACGCCCCAGCCGTCGACGCCCGACGCCGTCGCCGCGACGGTCGCCGAGCTCGTCGACTCGTTCCACCTGCCGCCCGAGATCCCGATCGGCGTGACGTTCCCGGCGGTCATCCAGCACGGCGTCGCGCGCTCGGCCGCCAACGTGGACGACTCGTGGATCGGCACGGACGTCACGGCGGTCGTCCGCGGGACGACGGGGCGCCGGGTGCTCGCGGTCAACGACGCCGACGCCGCCGGGTACGCCGAGACCCTCTACGGCGCGGCGCGCGACAAGCCGGGCGTCGTCCTCGTCGTGACCCTGGGCACCGGCATCGGCTCGTGCCTCGTCGTCGACGGGACGCTCGTGCCGAACACCGAGCTCGGCCACCTCGAGATCGACGGGCACGACGCCGAGTCGCGCGCCGCCGACAGCGCGCGCGAGCGCGAGGACCTCTCGTGGGAGCAGTGGGCCGAGCGTCTTCAGCGGTACTTCCGCGTCGTCGAGGACCTCCTGTGGCCGGACCTCATCGTGGTGGGTGGCGGCGTGAGCAAGAAGCACGAGAAGTTCCTCCCGCTGCTCGACCTGCGCACACCCGTCGTCCCCGCCCAGCTGCGCAACGCCGCCGGGATCGTCGGCGCCGCGGCCCTCGCGGCACGCGGCACCGCGCTGGACTGACCGGCCGGGACGGCGGCCCGTGGCCCGCACCGCGGCGCGCGACCTCGTCGAGGTCGCACCCGGGGTGCTCGTCGCGACCGCACGCGCGTACACGACGACGTCGACGGTGCTCGTCGCCGACGACGCGACCTGCGTGCTCGTCGACCCCGCCGTCACCCCGGCCGACCTCGACGGGCTCGCGGCGGCCGTGGCGGAGCGGGACCTGACCGTCCTCGGCGGGGTCAGCACGCACCCCCACTGGGACCACGTCGTCTGGTCGCGCGCACTCGGCGACGTCCCGCGCTGGGCGACGCCCGCCGCGTGCGAGGCGGCCCGGCGCGAGCGCGCCCACCTCGTGCGGGACGCCGACGCCGAGGCACCCGGTCACGACGTGGCGCTGCTGGCGCGGCTGACGCCGCACCGAGCCGGTCCGCTGCCCTGGTGCACGGAGGCGCTCCTCGTCGAGCACGGTGCCCACGCGCCGGGTGCCGCCGTCGTCGTCGTACCCGCGGCACGCGCGCTCCTCGCGGGCGACCTCCTGTCCGACCTCGAGGTGCCGCTGCTGGACCTGGCCGACGCCGACCCGGTCACGACCTACCTCACCGCGCTCGACCGGGTCGAGGAGCTCGTCCACGAGCACGACGTGCGCGTCGTCGTCCCGGGTCACGGGCACCGCGCCGACCGGGCGGAGACCCTGCGTCGGCTCGCCGCGGACCGCGCCTACCTCGGCGCGCTCACGGGCCGGGGCGAGGTCGACGACGAGCGCCTCGCGGACCCCTGGCTCCGGTCGGAGCACGAACGGCAGGTCGCCGCCGTCCGGGCCCGCTGACGCCTCACGCCCCCGAGCGGTCGGCCTGGTCGTGCGGGCCGGCGTCGCGGGCGCCGGGCGCGTCCGGCGGGACGTCGTCGAACAGGTCGTGCAGGCCGAGCAGGTCGATCACCTCGCTGACGACCCGCGGGGGCTCGTGGAGGCTCACCGTGACGCCCTCCTCGCGCGCGACCGTGCAGAGCTGGATGAGGAACGCCACGCCTGCGGAGTCGATGAACTCGACCCTGCTCGCGTCGAGCACGACCGGGAGCCCGCGCTCGAGGGCGCGGGTGAGGGTCGCCCCCGCCTGCTGGCGCACCGAGTCGTCGATCTCGCCCCACAGGTGGGCGGTCGTCCGGTCCGCCGACTCGCTGACGCTGATCCCGCCGACCGACGGGTCCCGGGCGTCCGTCATGGTGCCTCCCTCGCGGTGCGGGCCGCGTCGCGTGACGGCGCGCAGAGCCACGCTAGCGACGGGGCGGCCCGGCCGCCCGGCGGTCGCCCGACCCCGGACCGCGGTCGGCCCGGGGAGGCGAGGGCGGGTGAAGCGTGCGCGAGGGCGCCCTCTCGGGATGCGACCGCGCGACCACGGTGCCACGGTGAACGGATGAGCGAGAGCCTGCCCGACAGCTTCGACCCCAAGCAGCCGGACCTGCCGACCCTCGCGGTCGACCCCGACCCCGAGGTCAGCGGCCAGGGCCAGCAGCCGGCGAAGTACTCCCCCGCGGCCCAGGACGACGACCGGGTCCCGGACCAGGACACGGGGACGACGACGAGCTGACGCGTAGGGACGCATCCGTGGGAGGGACATCGTCCGGACCCGGTGGACAGGGGGTGCCGTCCGTGGACGAGGGAACGGCACGCGCCCGACGTCCACCGGGACAGCCGGTGCATCCCGACACGGCCCGGGCCCGTCGGGCCACGCCCGCCCGCGTCCCGCTCGACCGCGAGCCGCACACCCCTGCCGCCGGGGTGCCGGCACTGCGGGAGACGGCACAGAGGGACGCGGGACGGCCGCCAGGTGAGTTCCCGTGGGCTGCCACGGCCGCCTGGTCGGCCGTCTACCTGCTCGCGGGTGTGCTCGGCGGCATCACACGACTGCCGTCGCCCCCCGTCGCGTTCGTGTGGCCGGCGGCGGGCGTCGCCCTCCTGTGGTTCGTGCTCACGCCCCGTGAGCAGCGCTACCGGGTCGCGATGCCGACCCTCCTCGTCATGGCGTTCCTCGCGAACGTCACGACGGGCGCGTCGGCCATCACGTCGCTCGCGTTCGCGCTCGCGAACGTCGCGCACGCCGTCGTCGGCGGGGGCCTCTTCCTGCGGCTCGCACCGCACACGCCCGACTCGCTGCGCGACGCACGGGGGCTGCTGGCCCTGGGCGCGGGGAGCCTCGCGGGGTCGCTCGCCGGGACGCCGCTCATCCTCGCGCTCATCGGGCCGAACGACCTCCCCGGCGCCCTCTCGATCATCGGCCTGTGGATCCCCCGGTTCACGGCGAGCACCGCCGTCGTCATGGCCTTCGTGCTCGCGTGGCGCGCGCACCGCGCGGACCGCCGCGCGGGCGTCCTGCGCCACGCGAGGAGCCGCGGCGAGATCGCCCTCGTCCTGTCGTTCGCGCTGGCCGTCCACGTGATCGTCGACTCGACGCGGCCCGACGACGCGTTCGCGTTCCTCACGCTCCCGGTGACCGTGCTCGTGGGCTGGCGGCTGGGGCCGGCGTGGACGGCGACGTACGGCCTCGTGGCGGGCGCGGTGGGCGTCGTCGCGACGCTGGGCGGCGCCGGCCCGTTCGCGGAGGTCGCGCCGGTCACCACCCGCACCGTCGTCGTGCAGGCGTTCATCGCCGTCACCGGGCTGGTCGGACTCGCCCTGAGCCTCGAGGTCGAGCAGCGACGCCTCGCGCTCGAGGCGTCGGACCGCCGCGGCGACGCCCTCGAGCGCACCCTCCAGCGGGCCGTCGTGCCCAACGCGCTCCTGTCGCTCGAGGAGGGTTCCCGCGGCACGATCCGCTACGCGAACCCCGCGCTGGAGCGCTGGTGGTCGGGCGACGACGGGGAGGCGCTCGCCGGCCGGACGTGGGCCGAGCTGCTCGGGCCGGACGAGCACGCGGGGTTCCTCGGCGCCCTCGACGACCTCGCCGCGGGACGCATCGAGGTGTGGGAGGGCGAGGTCGCGCACCGGACGCGGTCGGGTGAGGACCGCATGTGCCTCGCGGTCGCCGGCCTGGTCGGGCGTGAGCACGTCGCCGGGTCCGCCGAGCGCGTCGCGACGGTCCAGCTGGTCGACGTCACCGACCGGACCGCCCTCGAGGAGCGTCTTGCGCACCAGGCGCTGCACGACCAGCTCACGGGGCTGCCCAACCGCACGCTCCTGCAGGAGCGGATCGACCACGCGATCGCGGCTGCGCCGAGGTCGGGTCGCGCCGTCGCCGTCCTCTTCCTCGACCTCGACCACTTCAAGCGGGTCAACGACTCGCTCGGGCACGCCGCGGGCGACACCGTGCTCGTCGAGGTCGCCTCGCGCCTCGTGGAGGCCGTCCGGCCCGGGGACACGGTCGCGCGCATCGGTGGCGACGAGTTCGTCGTGTGCTGCCCGCTGGTCGAGGACCGGCACGTCGGCGCCGAGCTCGCGACGCGCATCCTGCGCCAGGTCTGCCGCCCGATCACGCTCGAGGGCCGGACCATCCCGGTCAGCGCGAGCATCGGGATGACGCTCGCGCGACCCGGGACCGACGCCGGGGACCTCCTGCGCGAGGCCGACACGGCGATGTACGAGGCCAAGCTCGGCGGGCGCGGTCGGACGGCGTTCTTCAGCGACCCGCTCTTCGACCGGGTGCGCCTCGACCTCCAGCTCGACTCCGAGCTCCGGCGGGCCGTCGACGAGAAGCAGTTCGTCGTCCACTTCCAGCCCATCGTCCAGATCGAGACCGGCCGGGTGTGCGCCGTCGAGGCGCTCCTGCGCTGGGCGCACCCTGCACGGGGGCTGCTGCTGCCCGGCGAGTGGATCGACGCGGCCGAGGCGGCCGGCCTGATGCCCGAGCTCGGCGAGTGGGCCCTCGGGGAGGCCTTCGCGCAGTGGCCGCGCATCGCGCAGCTGCACGGCGAGCACGTGTCCGTCAACGTCAACGTCAGCGCGTCCCAGCTGCGCGACGGCGGGTTCGCCGCGGTCGTCGAGCACGCGCTGCAGCGCACCGGGATGCCGCCTGACCGGGCCGTCCTCGAGCTGACCGAGAGCCACCTGCTGACCATCCGGGACTCGCTCGTGGAGGAGCTGGAGCGTGTGCGCGGCCTGGGTGTCCGTCTCGCGGTCGACGACTTCGGGACGGGGTACTCGTCGCTCACCCAGCTCACCGTGCTGCCGATCGACGAGGTGAAGATCGACCGGAGCTTCGTCTCGGCGATGTCCGACGACGCCCGCAGCCGTGCTGTCGTCGAGGGCGTCGTGGCGATGGCGCGCGCGATGTCGCTCGCCGTCGTCGCCGAGGGTGTGGAGACCACCGAGATCGCGCGGCGCCTCAGCGCCTGTGGGTGCCCGACCGCGCAGGGGTACCTGTGGGGTCGCCCGGCGGCGCTCGAGCCCTGACGCGGGCGTGGGGCGCCCGGCGTCGGCGCGCAGACCCGTGGCACCGGCGTCAGCGCGCCGCCCCGGAGCACCGACGTCGGTGGTCGTCGGCACAGTGACCTCATGGACCGAGGCCCGCACCCCGACTTCACCGCCTGGCTCGTGACGCACGGCGACCCGCGTCCGAGCGTGATGCTCCCCCGGCCGCGGCGCGCGCTGGTCCGCGGCCGCACCTACGGCGGCGCGGCGGTGGTCGTCGAGGTCGACGTCGTGGCGCGCGCCCGGGGCTTCGTGTGCGTGCGTCAGGAGGTGGCCGGGCACGACGCGTGGCACGCGTGGGTGCCGGCCTCGCACGCGGAGCCGCTGCCGCGTGAGCTCGCCCGCTGAGGCACCGGGAGGCCGTGCGTCACCCTGCCGACGGCCAGGTGCGCGCTCACGACCAGGTGCGGGCCGCCCGTCCGAACGCCTCGGGGTCGGAGTGGAGCGGGATCACGCACACGAGGTGCCCGCCGGGGACGCGGAGCGTGCGGCAGTCGAGCCAGCGCGCGATCTCGGTGGCGCCGTGCCCCACGAGCCGCGCGGTCTCCGCGTCGACGTCGTCCGTCTCGATGTCGAGGTGGTACCGCGGCGCGTCGTCGACGGACTGCACCGCCACCACGAGACCGGGCACGACCTCGGGGAGGTCGGTGTACTGCGGCTCCCCGGGGACGGGCCGCGGCGTGACACCGAGCGCGGCCGACCAGAAGGCCAGGGCGGGGCCGACGTCGTCCTGGGGGACGTCGACGAGGAGCGTGGAGACGCGACTGCGGTGCATCGACCCATCGTGGTGCGACGCACGCTCCCGCGGAAGGCGCCGGCCGGTGGCGCCGCGTCGCGGCACCGGCCGGTCCGGGAGGGCGGATGAGTCGGCCGGTACGCCGGGTTCTGTCCCCGTGCGCGGTCACCCGCGCACGGGTGGCGGCCATCCCTCTACGACGTACGTTGCCGCACGCCTCCAGCGGTCTACCCGGGAGCTCGGGCGAGCAGCCCTCGAACGCTCCCTGTCCGACCTTGCTCCAGGTGGGGTTTACCTAGCCGCACCGGTCACCCGGTGCGCTGGTGGTCTCTTACACCACCCTTTCACCCTTACCGCGGCCGTCCGAGGACGACCGTGGCGGTCTTCTCTCTGTGGCACTGTCCCGCGGGTCACCCCGGGTGGGCGTTACCCACCACCCTGCTCTGCGGAGCCCGGACGTTCCTCGGCGAGGTTGCCCTCGACGCGACCGCCTGGCCGACTCATCCGCGGGGACAGCCTAGCCCGGTGCCCCGCGGACGGGGCGACAGGCCCGGACCCGGCTCAGACGTCGACGCGGTAGTCGAGCTCGAGCTCGTCCCCGGTCCGCCCGCGGATCCCCCAGCGGCTCGGCGGCACCTCGACCACGACCACCTCGAGGTCGTCGACGCCGAGGCCGAGCGCCGGCGCGACGCCGTCCATGAGTGCTCGCAGCAGCCTGCGGACCGCCTCGGGGCTGCGCCCGGTGAAGCACACGACCTCGACGAGGAGGTACGCCGGCCCACGTCCGGGCGCGACGAGCTCGTCGTCCTCCAGGAGCAGGAAGCGGTGGAACCGCTTGGGCTCGGGGATCTCCCAGGCACCGACGACCGCGGCGTGCACGGCGTCGGACACCTCCGTGAGCCGCCCGGCCCACACCGACCGGCGTCCGTACACCTTGACCTGCGCCACGAGCGCTCCTCCCGTCACCGCCGCCCCGCGTGCGCGGGGCACGTCCGCGCCGCAACCGTAGCGACCGGACGGGCGGTCACCGCCGCACGACTACCCTGTCCCGGTGCTCGTGCTCCTCCCGCCGTCCGAGGGCAAGGCCCGTCCCGAGGCGGGGCGTCCGCTCGACCTCGACCGGCTCTCCTCCCCCGCTCTCACCGGGCACCGCCGTGCCGTCCTCGCAGCGCTCGTCGAGGTCAGCGCCCGCGACGACGCGCTCGAGGTCCTGGGCGCGGGCCGGTCCCTCGCGACCGAGGTGCGCCACAACGTCGACCTCGAGCACGCGCCGACGGCGCCGGCGCGCGAGGTGTATACGGGCGTCCTCTACGCCGCCGCAGGCCTCTCCTCGCTGGACGGGCCCGCCGCCGCGCTCGCCGAGCGCACCGTGCGGACGGTCTCGGCCCTGCTGGGCGTGGTCCACCCGGGTGACCCGGTCCCCGCCTACCGCCTCTCGATGGGCACGGACCTGCCCGGCGTGGGCCCGCTCGCCGCGTCGTGGCGCCCGCACCTCGCCGCGGTGCTCGACCCCGAGGCGGAGGGGCGGCTCGTCGTCGACTGCCGCTCGGCCGCGTACGCCGCCGCCTGGACGCCGCCCCCGAGCGCCGCCGGGCACGTCGTCGTCAAGGTGCTGCGGCAGGTCGAGGGCAGACGCGTCGTCGTGTCCCACTGGGCCAAGCAGAGCCGCGGCGCCCTGACGCGGCACCTGCTGACCCGGCCAGGCGGCGTCCCCGGCTCGCCGGCGGAGCTGCTCGACGCGACGCTCGAGCTGGTCGGGACCGGCCCGATCGGCTGCACCGCACCGGGCCTCATGACGAACGAGCTCGTGACGGCCGAGCTGTCGACGCCGCGTCGCGGCACCGGCAGCTCCGCGGTGCTGTCGCTCGTGGTCGCCTAGGGCCCGGTCCGCACGTCGGTCGGCATGCCGACGACGACGGCCTCGCGCGCACCGTCCGGCCACCACCGCAGCACGGTCACGGACGCCGCGGGGACGCGGGTCGAGCCCCACGCGCGCGGCGGCATCGCGAGCGACACGCCCACCGCGGCGCGGATCGCCATGACGTGGCTCACGACGACGACGGTCCGTCCCGTCCCGCCCGCGAGCAGCGCCGCGAGGCCCGCCTCGACGCGCGCACCGACGTCGACCATGGACTCGCCGTCGGGTGCGCGCACGGTCGGGTCCTCGTACCACCGCCGCAGCTCTCCCGGCCAGCCTTCCTCGACCTCGTCGGGGGTCAGGCCCTGCCACCGGCCGAAGTCGACCTCGGCGAACTGCGGGTCGACGTCGACCAGTGCGCCGACGCGTCGACCGATCGCCGCGGCGGTCTCCTGCGTGCGCACCATCGGCGACGCGACGACCGAGGTCGGGTACGGCAGGTCAGGCCAGACGGCGCGCCCGACGCGGTGCACGACGTCGGCGGCGCGCGCCGCCTCGACCCGGCCCGTCGAGGTCAGCGAGGGACCGGGCTCGGAGGAGCCGGACAGCGCCCTCGTGCGGGTGAGCGCCGTCTCGCCGTGACGCACGAGGACCACGGTGACCGGCTCGACGTCGTCGAAGCGCATGGCCGAGCCCGAGGGCCGGCGCGCGCGCAGGCCCTCCGGACGCGGCGCGTCGTCCGGCTCGGCGGCCTCTGCCTCGTCCGCGGTCGCGGGGACGTCCTCCGGTCGCGGCGACCCTGCCCCGCCGGCGTGGTCCCGGACGACCTCGGTCCGCGTGTCCATCGCCTCGTTGGCGATGCGGTCCGCTGCGGCGTTCTCCGCGCGCGCGACCCACGTCCAGGTGACGGTCCCCGAGGGCAGCGCCTCCCGTGCGCGGGCGGCGAGGCGCCGCATGTCCTCGTGCTTCACCTGCCATCGCCCGCTCATCTGCTCGACCACGAGCCGCGAGTCCATGCGGACCTCGACGTCCGCCGCGGGGTCGATCGCGCGCGCCGCCTCGAGCCCCGCGACGAGCCCGCGGTACTCGGCGACGTTGTTGGTGGCGACGCCGAGGAACCCGCCCCGCTCGGCCAGGAGCTCACCGGTGTCCGCGTCCACGACGCGTGCGCCGAACCCGGCCGGGCCCGGGTTCCCGCGCGAGCCCCCGTCGGCCTCGACGACGAGCCGTCGGCTCACGCCGCGTCCACGCCCCGGACGAGGATGCGTCCGCACTCCTCGCACCGGACCACCTGCTCGGCCGGTGCCGCGGAGATCCGCGCGAGGTCCGACGGGTTGAGCTCGAGGCGGCAGCCCTCGCACCGCCGACCGCGCAGCGGCGCCACGGCGAGGCCGCCGAGCTGGGCCCGGAGCCGGTCGTAGAGCGCGACGAGCGCCGCGTCGATCCCGTCCGCACGCTGCTCGCGCTCGGCCCCGAGAGCCTCGGCCTGACGGTCGATCTCGGCCACGGCCGCGTCGAGCTCGTCCCGCAGGCGCGCCTGCTCGGCGAGCAGTCCGTCACGCGCGCTGCCCAGCTCCGCGAGCGCCGACTCGTGGGCCTCGACGCGCTCCATGAGCTCGAGCTCGACCTCCTCGAGCGCCGCCTGACGACGTCCGAGCGCCTCGAGCTCGCTGCTGAGCGCCTGCACGTCCTTCACGCTCGCCGCACCGGACTCCATCCGGGTCCGGTCACGCTCGGCGCGCGTGCGCACCTGCTCGACGTCCTGCTCGGCCTTGGCGAGCTCTCGGCGCAGGTCGCCGAGGGCCGTCCGCGACGTCACGTACGCGCCGTCGACGTCGGCCAGCCGCCCCTCGAGCTCGGTGAGCGCGGCGTGCACCGGGTGGCTCGACCGCGCGTGCGCGAGCTGCGCGGCCCGCGTGTCGAGCGCCTGGACCTCCAGGAGCCTCAGCTGGTCGGCGACGGGGGCTGTTGTCACGGGCGGGTTCCTCCGGTGGTGATCGTGTCCTGCGGCGAGCCGATCCGCGCCGTCCAGGGGTCCGTGCGCAGCGTGCTCACGCGGGTCTCCACCGTAGTGCCCGGCCACGTGTCCTCCACGTCGCGCACGAGCTGCTCGGCGGCGCGCGGGAGCCACACCCACTCGCTCGCCGAGTGGGCGACGTCGACGAGGAAGGGCCGCCCGTCGTCGGCGGGACGTCCGGCCCTGACCGCCTCGAACCCGGCACGCTCGCGCAGCTCGGACGCGGGGTGGTGCCGCAGGTCGGCGGTCACGTACGCGTCCGCACCGCTCGCGCGGACCGCGTCGAACAGCGAGTCCCCCGAGCCGCCGACGACGGCGACACGGCGCACCACGGCGTCGAGCCGGCCGGCGAGCCGCACACCCTGCTCGGTCGCCGGCGTCGACGCCGCGACGCGGCGCCCGAGCTCCTCGAGCGTCAGCCCGCCCGGCAGGGTCCCGACCCGGCCGATCCCCGTGCCGCCCGGCAGCGCCGCCGGCTCGAGCACGTCGAACGCGGGCTCCTCGTAGGGGTGCGCGCGTCGGACCGCGTCGACGACGCGGGCACGGAGGCGACGCGGCGCGACCATCTCGACGCGCGCCTCGGTCACCACCTCGCGGTGTCCCGGGCTCCCGACCGCCGGCCGTGCTCTCTGACCCGGCACGAACGTCCCCGTGCCCGTCGTCGTCCACGCGCACCGCGAGTACTCGCCGAGCTCACCCGCTCCGGCCTGCGCGAGCGCGTCGACGAGCGCCTCGGCGTGGTCGGCGGGGACGAGGACCACGTGCTTGTCGAGCGGCTCGGCGAGGACCGGGACGAGCGGCTCGAGGTCGACGAGCCCGATCGCCTCCGCGAGCGCGTCGGCGACGCCGCCGACGGCCGCGTCCGCGTTCGTGTGCGCGACGTGCAGCGCGCAGCCCGCCCGGGTCAGCCGGTGCACGACCGCGCCCTTGAAGGTCGTCGCCGCGACCGAGTGGACGGCGCGCAGCAGGAGCGGGTGGTGGGTCAGGAGCAGGTCGGCACCCCAGGCGACCGCCTCGTCGACCACCGCGAGGGTCGGGTCGACCGCCAGGAGCACCTTGCGGACCGGCTGGTCCGGGTCCCCGCAGACCGTCCCGACGGCGTCCCAGGCCTCGGCCGTGCCGGGCGGGTGGCGCCGGTCGAGGAGGGCGACGACGTCCGCGAGGGTGGGGTCAGCGCTGGTCACCCTGGGACGGTACCCGGGGTGGCGCGTCGGGGTGGGCCCGGCCGGTCTCGAACCGACGACCTCCGCGGTGTAAGCGCGGCGCTCTGACCAACTGAGCTACAGGCCCTGACGGCCGCTCAGCCTACCCGTGCGCCGACCCGCTCCCCGAGGGGCGCAGCGCCCTCAGCGCGGCCCGGTGCGCCCCCGGGTCACGGGCGACACCCGCCGGGTTGACGACGCTCCACACCACGAGCCCGTCGGCGTCGAGCAGGAAGCTGCCGCGCCGCGCGGCTCCGGTCCGCTCGTCCAGCACGCCGAACGCGTGGGCCGCCGCGCCGTGCGGCCAGAAGTCGGACAGCAGGTCGAACGTGTAGCCCCGCTGCTCCCGCCACGCGCGCAGTGCGAAGACCGGGTCGCACGAGACCCCGAGCACCCGCACGCCCGCCTCGCGCAGGTCGGGCAGGTCGGCCTCGAGCGCGTCGAGCTCGGCGGTGCAGGTCCCCGAGAACGCGAAGGGCACGAAGACGACGAGGCAGGGCCCGCCGCGCAGCGACGCGAGCTCGACGGGGGTCCCGTGCGTGTCGGGCAGCGTCAGGTCGGGCGCGCGCCACCCGGGCGGGCGCTCGGCCGCGGCGGTCACTTGCCCCGGCTGCGTGTCCCCAGGCGGGTCGCGGACCAGTCGGGCGCGATCGTCAGCGTGCTCGTCGCGTGGAGGCCGGCCGTCGTCGCCGCCTCCTCGATCTCGCCGTGCGCCACGTGGCCCGACCGACCCGGCTTGGGCGTGAGGAGCCAGATCAGCCCGCCGTCGTCGAGCACCGCGCGGACGTCGACGAGCGCGTCCGTGAGGTCGCCGTCGTCGTCGCGCCACCAGAGCATCACGCCGTCGGTGACGTCGTCGTAGTCCTCGTCGACGAGCTCGGAGCCGATCACCGCCTCGACCGCGGCACGCAGCTCCTGGTCGACGTCGTCGCCGTAGCCGAACTCCTGGACCACCTGACCCGCGGTGAACCCGAGCTTGGCCGCCCCTGCCCCGCCCTGGCCGCCCGTGGGCTGCGCCGTCGTCGCCACTCGTGCCGTTCCTTCCTCACGTCCTGCCGTCACGAGGCCCGTGCCGTCTGCGCCGGGGCCACGTCTCGCCCGCTGTCCGGGTGCGCCAACGGTAGCCCACCGGCGTCGCATCGGTGTGGCAAGAGCCACACCGCCGCCCCCCTCCGGGTCGCCCGCCGCACGCGCAGCGGTGCGTGAGGGGCCCGGGACGGGCCGCGTTCCGCACGACCGTGGTGCACGGCACGCCGGGCCGGTGTGACTTTGCCCCGCCCGGAGGCGGAGAATGGTCCGACGACCCGGGTGCGCACCGCTGCGTGCGTGCCGGTCCGAACCCGAGCGCCGCACCACGAACAGGCACCGGCGCAGACGAGAGGTGAGGTTGTGGCTGCACGTGACACGACGGGCCCGCTGATCAACGGGCTCCTGAGCCAGGTCCCCGACATCGACCCGGAGGAGACCGGCGAGTGGGTCGAGTCCTTCGACGGGCTCGTCGACGAGCGGGGCGGTCCGCGTGCGCGGTACGTCCTGCTGAACCTGCTCAAGCGGGCGCGCGAGCGCAACGTCGCCGTGCCGACGTCGCTGACGACGCCGTACGTCAACACGATCGGCGTGCACGAGGAGCCGTACTTCCCCGGCGACGAGGCCGTCGAGCGCCGCTTCCGCAGCTGGATGCGCTGGAACGCCGCCGTGATGGTGACGCGCGCCCAGCGGCCCGAGGTCAGCGTCGGCGGCCACATCTCCTCCTACGCGTCGGTCGCGACGCTGTACGAGGTCGGCTTCAACCACTTCTTCCGCGGCAAGGACCACCCCGGCGGCGGTGACCAGGTCTTCTTCCAGGGTCACGCGGCACCCGGCATCTACGCGCGGGCGTTCCTCGAGGGCCGGCTGTCGGCCGAGCAGCTCGACGCGTTCCGGCAGGAGGTCTCCGTCCCCGGCGGCGGGCTCTCCTCCTACCCGCACCCGCGCCTCATGCCCGGCTTCTGGGAGTTCCCGACCGTCTCGATGGGTCTCGGCCCGGCGTCGGCGATCTACCAGGCCTGGGTCAACCGCTACCTGCACAACCGCGGGATCAAGGACACGAGCCAGCAGAACGTCTGGGCGTTCCTCGGCGACGGCGAGATGGACGAGCCCGAGAGCCGCGGCATGCTCCAGCTCGCGGCGCAGCAGGGCCTGGACAACCTGAACTTCGTCGTCAACTGCAACCTGCAGCGCCTCGACGGCCCGGTGCGCGGCAACGGCAAGATCATCCAGGAGCTCGAGGCCTTCTTCCGCGGTGCCGGCTGGAACGTCATCAAGGTCGTCTGGGGCCGCGAGTGGGACGCGCTGCTCAACGCGGACAAGGACCGCGCGCTCGTCAACCTGATGAACACCACGCCCGACGGCGACTTCCAGACGTACCGCGCCGAGAACGGCGCCTTCATCCGTGAGCACTTCTTCGGCCGCGACCCGCGCACCAAGCAGCTCGTGGAGCGCATGACGGACGACGAGATCTGGGCGCTCAAGCGCGGCGGCCACGACTACCGCAAGCTCTACGCGGCGTACGCCGCCGCGAGCGCCCACACGGGGCAGCCGACGGTGATCCTCGCGCACACGATCAAGGGCTACGGGCTCGGGTCGAACTTCGCGGGGCGCAACGCGACGCACCAGATGAAGAAGCTCAAGCTCGACGACCTCAAGAACCTGCGCGACTCGCTGCGCATCCCCGTGAGCGACGAGCAGATCGAGAACCCGTACGACGCGCCGTACTACCACCCCGGTCCGGACGCCCCGGAGATCCGGTACATGATCGACCGGCGCAAGGCCCTCGGTGGCTTCGTGCCCGAGCGTCGCGTCGCGCCGGCCCCGGTCACGCTTCCCGAGGCCAAGGTCTACGACGTGCTCGCCAAGGGCTCCGGCCAGCAGCAGGTCGCGTCGACGATGGCGTTCGTCCGGCTGCTCAAGGACCTCATCAAGGACAAGGAGTTCGGCCGCCGCATCGTGCCGATCATCCCGGACGAGGCGCGCACGTTCGGCCTGGACTCGATCTTCCCGAGCGCGAAGATCTTCAACACGCAGGGGCAGAACTATCTCGCGGTCGACCGCGAGCTGATGCTCTCGTACAAGGAGTCCGAGCAGGGCCAGATCCTGCACACGGGCATCAACGAAGCCGGCTCGGCCGCGGCGTTCCAGGCCGTCGGCACCTCCTACGCCACGCAGGGCGAGGTCATGGTGCCGGTCTACATCTTCTACTCGATGTTCGGCTTCCAGCGGACCGGCGACCAGTTCTGGGCGGCGGGCGACCAGATGACCCGCGGGTTCATCATCGGCGCGACCGCTGGCCGCACGACGCTGACCGGCGAGGGCCTGCAGCACGCCGACGGGCACTCGCCCCTGCTGGCGAAGACCAACCCCGCCGTCGTGCACTACGACCCGGCGTACGGGTACGAGATCCGGCACATCGTGCGCGACGGGATCCAGCGGATGTACGGCGACGACGGGCGCGACCCGAACGTCATGTACTACCTGACCGTCTACAACGAGCCGATGGCGCAGCCGGCCGAGCCGGAGGACGTGGACGTCGAGGGCATCCTGCGCGGCATCCACCGCGTGTCGGTCGCCGAGGGTGACGGGCCGCGGGCCCAGATCCTCGCGTCGGGCGTGGGCGTGCCGTGGGCCCTCGAGGCGCAGCAGCTGCTGGCCGACGACTGGGGCGTGCGCGCCGACGTCTGGTCGGTGACGAGCTGGAACGAGCTGCGCCGCGACGGCCTCGCCGCGGACGAGCACAACTTCCTCAACCCGGACGCCGAGCCGCGGACGGCGTACCTCACGCAGAAGCTCCAGGGCGCCCAGGGCCCGTTCGTCGCGACGAGCGACTACGACCACCTCGTGCCGGACCAGGTGCGCGCGTGGATCCCCGGCGAGTACGCGACCCTCGGCGCGGACGGCTTCGGCTTCTCCGACACCCGCGCAGCGGCCCGCCGCCACTTCAAGATCGACGGGCCGTCGGTCGTGGTGAAGGTCCTGCACCAGCTCGCACGGCGCGGCGAGGTCGACCGTGGCGCCCCCGCGCAGGCGATCGAGAAGTACCAGCTGCACGACGTCCGGGCCGGCACGTCCGGCACCGCGGGCGGCGACGCCTGACGTCCCGACGCCGAGCACGACGAAGGCCCCCGCCGTCGGCGGGGGCCTTCGTCGTACCGGCGAGCGGCGCCCGTGGCGCCGGCACGGTCGTCAGGTACCGGCGATGTGCTGCTCCGCGGCAGCCACGGCCTGCTCGAGCTCGGGTCGCAGGCGCGCGACGGCGTGCTTGTCCGGGTGCATCTCGAGCGCCGCGAGGTGGTGCTTGGCCTCGAGCGGACGATCGGCCTCGATCGCGGCGTGCACGAGGTGGCGGGCGATCTCGGGCGTCTGCTCCTTGACGCGCCAGTGGCCGACGCCGAGCCCGAGTGCCTCGACGGGCAGCCCGGCCTCGCGCAGGACGGCGAGCCCCTCGGCGAGCGCCTGCCCCGACGGGTCGCGCTCGGCCGCCGTCGCGAGCCGACGCAGCGCCGCGTCGTGGTCGTCGTGCACGGACAGGCGCGCGAGCTCGATGAGCGGGTACCAGGCCCGCGGGTTGCCGGCGATCTCCTCGCCGAGCGCCCACACCGCGAGGTCGGCCGCACGCTGCTTCTCGACGTCGTCCTGCGGCGCGGTCAGCGGGTCCCCGTCGGGGACCATCTCGGCGGCGCGGCGGCGGACGATCTCCGCGAGGGCCTGGAACGCGCGGGCGTCGTTGGGGTCCTCGTGCAGGAGCGCCCGGACCGAGTCCTCGTGGATGGTGTCGCGGCGGCGTGCGGACGTCGGTCGGCGGACGCCGACCTTCGACGCGGAGACCGGCCGGCGCAGGAGTCGTCGGAGCCGTGGGAGCAGAGCCATGACACCGACCATAGCCGCACAGCGTGCGGCGAGCCCGCCCGTCACCGGGACGAACCGGACGCACCGGACCCCGTCGCGCCCGCGCTGCGGACCGGTGCCGCGGCGTCGGGCGAGCACCGGAACCGGGGACCACCGGACGCCTCGCGGGCGATCCGGCCGGAGGCCCCGTTGCGGTTCCCTACAAAACGTCGATCCCGCGGGGACGTCTCCCAGCCCTATGCTCCCCCCATGGCCGCCGTCCCGTCCGCACGCGACCAGGCGCACACGCTGCGCCGCCTCCACGACGGCAGCGGTCTCCTGGCCGCCGCCGCGCTGCGCAAGCTCGACGAGAACCTCGCCTGGTACCGGGCGCTCCCGGCCGAGGACCGCTCGTGGCTCGGCCTCGTCGTCCAGGCGGGCATCTCGAACTTCATCACCTGGTTCTCCGACCCGAGCACCCCGCCCCACGGCGCCGGGGAGATCTTCGCCGCCGCGCCGCCCGAGCTGACGCGCTCGATCTCGCTCCAGCACACGCTCCAGCTCGTGCGACTCATCGTCGAGGTCGTCGAGGACCACAGCGAGCGGCTGGCGGCGCCGGGCGGCGAGCGCGACCTGCGCGAGGCCGTGCTGCGCTACTCGCGCGAGGTCGCCTTCTCGGCGGCCGAGGTCTACGCGCGTGCCGCCGAGGTGCGCGGCGCGTGGGACGCGCGCCTCGAGGCGCTCGTCGTCGACGCGATCGTCCGCGGCGACGCCGACGACGCCCTGCGCTCGCGCGTCGCGGCGCTGGGCTGGAGCGGGCACGGCAGCGCGCTGGTCATGGTCGGCACGACGTCGCACCCGCTCGACGACGTGCGCGCGGGCGAGCTGCGGCGCGCGACCCGCCGAGCCGCGGACGACGCGCTCGTGGGCATCCAGGGCGACCGGCTCATCGTGGTGCTCGGCGGCGAGGGCGACCTGCGCGCCGCGGCCACGTCGCTCGTCGCACGCTTCGGCCCCGGGCCCGTCGTCGTCGGCCCGGCCGTCCCGAGCCTCGCGGAGGCGGCACGCTCGGCGTCCGCGGCGCTCGCCGGGCTCTCGGCGGCCCGCGCGTGGCCGACCGCGCCGCGGCCCGTGCTCGCCGACGACCTCCTCCCCGAGCGCGTGCTCGTGGGCGACACGGCGGCCCGGCGCGCGCTCGTGGACCAGGCGTACCGCCCGCTCGTCGCGGCGGGCGGCTCGCTCCTGGAGACCCTCGCCGCGCACGTCGAGCACGGCCGGTCCCTCGAGGCCGCGGCGCGCGTCCTGTACGTGCACCCCAACACCGTCCGGTACCGCCTGCGCAAGGTCGCGGAGGTCACGGGCTGGGACCCGCTCGACGCGCGCGAGGCCTACGTCCTGCAGACCGCGCTCGCCCTCGGCAGGCTCGACGAGGACTGACGCCCGCACACCTGCGGCGCGCCAGGCGTTGTAGGGATCGCACAAGAGCGTCCGACGAGGTTGGTGCCCGTCGTGGCCCGGGCGGCTCGTGACGGTTCGGCACAGTGAGCGGGTGCTTGCCATCGTCTGCCCGGGTCAGGGCTCCCAGACCCCCGGCTTCCTCGCCCCGTGGCTCGAGCTGCCCGGGGTCGAGGACCGCGTCCGCGTCCTGTCCGACGCCGCCGGGACCGACCTCGTCGCGCACGGCACGACGTCCGACGCCGACACGATCCGCGACACGGCCGTCGCCCAGCCCCTCATCGTCGCCGCGTCGCTCGTCGCGTTCCGCGCGCTGGGTGACGACGTCGCGGGCGGCGTGGACGTCACCGCGGGGCACTCGGTCGGCGAGCTCGCCGCCGCAGCCGTCGCGGGCGTGCTCGACGACGCGGGCGCCGTGGGCCTCGTCGCTCACCGCGCTCGGGCCATGGCACGGGCGGCGGCGCTCACCCCGAGCGGCATGAGCGCCGTCGTCGGGGGCGACCCCGACGAGGTCCTCGCCCGGATCGCGGCGGCCGGCCTCCACCCGGCGAACGTCAACGGCGGCGGCCAGGTCGTCGCTGCGGGCGACCTCGACGCCCTGGCGGCGCTCGCCGCGGAGCCGCCCGCACGGGCCCGGGTGATCCCCCTGCAGGTGGCGGGTGCGTTCCACACGCCGTTCATGCAGACCGCCGCGGACGCGTTCGCCGACGTCGCCCGGACGTGGCCGGCGCAGGACCCGCGGGTCGCGTTCCTGTCCGACGCGGACGGCGAGCCCTACGCCCCCGCCGACGACGCGCCGCACGGTCGCGCGGCGGACGTCCTCGCACGCCTCGCGGCGCAGGTCGTCGCACCCGTCCGCTGGGACCTCGTGCAGGCCACGCTCCTGCGCCTCGGCGTGACCGGCCTGGTCGAGCTCGCGCCCGCCGGTGTCCTCACCGGCCTCGCGCGGCGTAGCCTGCCCGGCGTGGAGACCGTCGCCGTCAAGTCCCCGGCGGACCTCGACGCGGCACGCGAGCTCGCCGCACGCCACACCTCGCACGCGGCGCCGACGCCCGCGCGCACCTCGTCCGACGGCCGGCCGGCCGGCACCGCCCAGGAGGCGCCCGAGTGACCCGTCCCACCCTGACCCAGTCGTCCGGGCCTGCCCACTCGCGCATCCTCGGCCTGGGTGCCGTCCGCGGTGAGAACGTCGTCACGAACGACGACGTCGCGGGACCCATCGACTCCTCGGACGAGTGGATCCGCCAGCGCACCGGGATCGTGACGCGTCGGCGCGCGCGTGCCGACCAGGACGTCCTCGACCTCGCCGAGGCCGCGGGTCGCGCCGCGATCGCGGACGCCGGGCTCGTCGGCGCGGACATCGACGCGGTGATCCTCTCCACGGTCACCTACTTCCACCAGACGCCCGCCGGCGCCGCGGTGCTGGCCGACCGGCTCGGCGCGACGCCCGCCGCGGCGTACGACATCTCGGCCGCGTGCGCCGGGTACACCTACGGGATCGGGCAGGCCGACGCGCTCGTGCGCTCGGGTGCGGCGCGCAACGTGCTCGTCATCGGCGCCGAGAAGATGAGCGACTTCATCGACCCCACGGACCGCTCGATCTCGTTCCTGCTCGGCGACGGTGCCGGGGCGGTCGTCGTCGGCCCCTCCGACACCCCGGGCATCGGCCCGACGGTGTGGGGCTCCGACGGCGCCCAGGCCCAGGCGATCCGCCAGACGGCGTCGTGGAAGGACGCGATCGAGAACGGCGAGCCCTGGCCGACCCTGCGCCAGGAGGGCCCGACCGTGTTCAAGTGGGCCGCGTGGCAGATGGCCCCCGTCGCGGCCAAGGCGATCGCGGCGGCCGGGCTGACGCCGGACGACGTGGACGTCTTCGTCCCGCACCAGGCGAACATGCGGATCATCGACCAGCTCATCAAGCAGCTCAAGCTGCCCGAGCACGTCGTCGTCGGTCGCGACATCGCCGACACCGGCAACACGTCCGCGGCCTCCATCCCGCTCGCGATCGAGCGCCTCAAGCGCGAGGGGACCGCGTCGAGCGGGGATCTCGCGCTCCAGATCGGATTCGGCGCCGGGCTCGTCTACGCCGCGCAGGTCGTCGTCCTGCCCTGACGGGCGACGCGACCCTCCCGACCTCGGCGCACCCGCGCCGATGCACGCACCAGGCCCTGCGGGCCCGGCACACCACCACCACCGAGGAGACACGAATGGCCTACAGCGAGCAGGAGATCCTGGACGGTCTCGCCGAGATCGTGAGCGAGGAGACCGGGCTGCCCACGGACACCGTGACGGCCGAGAAGTCGTTCACCGACGACCTGGACATCGACTCGCTCTCGATGATGACGATCGTCACGCTCGCGGAGGAGAAGTTCTCGGTCCGCATCCCCGACGACGAGGTCAAGAACCTCACCACCGTCGGCGACGCCGTCAGCTACATCGCCGGCGCGCAGGCCTGACCCTCGCGTCCCACCGGCCGGCGCGGCCGGCAGCGACCTCGACGCCCGGCCGACGCCCGGCCGGCGTCCGGCTGCTGCCGGCCCGGCCGGGACCCGGACGCCGCGGGCCCGCGACGGCCCCGGCGCCCCACCCACCGCCCGCGACCGCGGACACCCTGGAGGACCTGTGAGCACCGCACGTGACGTCGTCATCACCGGCATGGGGGCGACGACCCCGCTGGGTGGTGACGTGCCCAGCACCTGGCGCGCCGCACTCGCCGGCACGTCGGGCGCCCGCACGCTCGAGAACGACTGGGCCGAGAAGTACGAGATCCCCGTGTCGTTCGCGGCGCAGCTCGCGGTCCCGGCCACCGACGTGCTCCCCCGGCCCGAGACCAAGCGCATGGACCCGTCGGCCCAGTACGCCGTCGTGGCGGCGCGCGAGGCCTGGCAGGACGCCGGCATCACCGACGTCGACCAGGACCGCCTCGGCGTCGTGGTCTCCTCGGGGATCGGCGGCATCTGGACCACGCTCGACGCCTGGGACACGCTCCGCGCCAAGGGTGCGCGCCGCGTGCTGCCGATGACGGTCCCGATGCTCATGCCGAACTCGCCCACCGCCTACGTCGAGCTCGAGCTCGGCGCACGTGCGGGTGCGCACGCGCTGGTGTCGGCGTGCGCGTCGGGCGCCGAGGCCATCGGCTACGGCATGGAGATGATCCGCACGGGTCGCGCCGACGTCGTCGTCGCGGGAGGCACCGAGGCGGCCATCCACCCGATGCCGATCGCCGCGTTCGCCGCGTCGCGCACGCTCTCGACGCGCAACGACGACCCTGCGGCCGCGTCACGGCCCTACGACACCGCGCGCGACGGCTTCGTCCTCGGCGAGGGCGCGGGGGTCCTGGTGCTCGAGAGCGCCGAGCACGCCGCGGCGCGCGGCGCGCGCGTCTACGCCCGGCTCGCGGGCGTCGGCCTGAGCGCCGACGGCTACCACATGACGTCGCCCGAGCCGAGCGGACGCGGGCAGATCGCCGCGATGCGCGCGGCCCTGCAGGACGCGGCGGTGTCGACGACCGACGTCGTGCACGTCAACGCGCACGCCACGTCGACCGTGGTGGGCGACCTCATCGAGGCGCGCAGCGTCCGGGCGGTCCTGGGCGACGACGCGGACGGCGTCGCGCTCTCGGCGACCAAGTCGATGACGGGCCACCTGCTCGGCGGCGCCGGGGCGCTCGAGACGATCTTCACGGTCCTCGCGGTGCACGCGCGCACCGCTCCCCCGACGATCAACGTCGACGACCCCGACCCCGAGCTGGTGCTCGACCTCGTCCGCGAGCCGCGCACGCTGCGCGACGGCCAGGTCGCGGCGATCAACAACTCGTTCGGCTTCGGCGGTCACAACGTGGCCCTGGTCGTCACCAGCGCCTGAGCACGACGACGACGGCGCCCCGGGAGCTCTCCCGGGGCGCCGTCGTCGTTCGCCCGTCCTCCGTGGTCGTCCGCGCAGCCGGTCGCGGGCTGCGGGACGTCACCCCACGCGGTGCAGCCAGCGCACGGGTGCGCCGGCACCCGCGTAGCGGAAGGGCTCGAGCTCGGCGTCCCACGCCTGACCCAGCGCCAGGTCCAGCTCCCGGCGCAGGCGCGTCGGGTCACCCGCGTGCTCGAGGGCCGCGCGGATCCGGTCCTCGGGCACCATCGTGTTCCCGTGCACGTCGGTCACGGCGTGGAAGATGCCGAGCTCGGGCGTGTGGCTCCAGCGCGCGCCGTCGGCACCGTGGCTCGCCTCCTCGGTCACCTCGTACCTGAGGTGGGCCCAGCCGCGCAGCGCGGACGTGAGTCGGGCGCCCGTGCCCTGCGCGCCCTGCCACGAGTGCTCGGCGCGGAACATGCCGGGCGCCGCGGGCTGCTCGGTCCAGTCCAGCGACAGGCGCGCGCCGAGGACCCCGCCGGCCGCCCACTCGATGTGGGGGCACAGTGCGCGGGGCGCGGAGTGCACGAAAAGGACACCGCGGGTGATGGCACCAGCCATGTCGTTCCTCCTGTCAGGTCGAGGTTCGCCTTCCCCAACGACCTCGGGACCTGCTCAGGTGGGACGGACAGGGCACGTGCGTGTCGCGGCGTGCTGGGGCAAGCATGCCCGACGACGGCGCCGCGGCGCCACCGCCACGCGTCAGGCGAGCTGCTCGCGGAGCGCGCGCATCGCCTTCTTGCGGACGGAGCGCTCGAGCCGGTCGATGTAGAGCTTGCCGTCGAGGTGGTCGACCTCGTGCTGGAGGCACCGGGCCATGAGCTCGACGCCCTCGACGACGACCTCCTTGCCGTCGAGGTCCTCGCCCACCACCCGGGCGTACCAGGCGCGCTTGGTCGGGTACCACAGGCCCGGGACGGAGAGGCAGCCCTCGTCGCCGTCCTGGTACTCGTCCTCGGACAGCTCGACGATGCGAGGGTTGAGCACGTAGCCGATCTCGTCGTCGATGTTCCACGAGAACGCGCGCAGGTTGACGCCGATCTGGTTGGCGGCGAGGCCCGCGCGCCCCTCGTGGTCCACCGTCTCGAGCAGGTCGTCCACGAGCGAGCGCACCCGGTCGTCGACCTCGGTGATGGGGTCGCACGGGGTCCGGAGGACGGGGTCGCCGACGGTGCGGATCTCTCTCATCGCCATGGGGGCCATCTTCCCACGGGGCGGACGTGCCACCTGCTGCCCGGCGCGCACGCCGTGACGGTTCACCGGGCAGCCGCCGACAGGTCGGCCGGATGTCGGCGCGAGGCCGGCCGGACGCCGCTCGGGCGACTCCGCGAGGTCGGCGGAACGCCGCTCGGCCGACTCCGCGAGGTCGGTCCCTCGTTGGCCGCGCGTCGTCCGACGCCCCGATCTAGGCTCGCAGCGAGCGGCACGCCCCGGTGACCCCGGTCACCACGGCGACGCGGCGCCGGTGTGCGCTCGCCGGCGCACCCCAGTCGACGGAAGGGACCTCATCATGCGGACGAAGGCAGCATTCCTGGTCGGGAGCGCGGTCGGTTACGTGCTCGGGACGCGCGCGGGCCGTCAGCAGTTCGAGAAGATCAAGACGCAGGCGCAGAAGGTCTGGGAGAACCCCAAGGTCCAGGAGAGCGTCTCGGGCGTCAGCGAGAAGGCGACGGGCTTCGTCAAGGAGAAGGCGCCCGAGCTCAAGGACAAGCTGACGGGCGGCTCGTCCTCCGGTGCGACGTCCCCCTCGCCGGACACGCCGGACGAGCTCGGCACGTTCACGACGGCGGGCACGGACGAGACCGAGAACGGCCGCCCCGGCTCGACCGGCACGTCCTACCCGACCGGCGGCTCGATCTGAGCTGGCGTCCGCGGAGGGCCGGGGTGGCACGTCCACCCCGGCCCTCCGTCGTCCGGGCCGGCCGCCGCGCCCGGCATCGACGACCGAGCGTCTGACGCGGCCTCGTACGACCTCGCACGGCACGGCAGACTGTCCGGGTGCCGCTCACCATCACCGTGCTCGGGGCTCTCGTGACGCTCGCGGGTGCCGCCGCCCTCGTCCTCGCCTTCCGCCAAGGTCAGGCGGACCGTCCCGACGACGAGCGGCTGACCTTCCGGCGCGCGGTCGCGCTGCTCGCCGGCGGCTCGCTCCTCCTGCTCGTCGGGACGGTCCTCCAGACGTCCGTCTGATCAGCGCCCGGCTCCGGCCTGCGGCTCGACGAGGAGCTGCGAGTACGGGCACAGCGTGAGGAACGTCGGGTAGTCCTCGCCGAGCGCGACCTGGCGCAGCACGGTCGCGGCGTCGTCGAACCGGTCCCCCGCGCCGCGCGGCTGCGCGGCGAGCACCTCCTCGAGCACCTGCTCGACAGCGGCGCGCGTGACGCGCGTGCCCTCCTCGGTCCGCACCTCGTGGTGGATCCACTGCCACAGCTGCGAGCGCGAGATCTCCGCGGTGGCGGCGTCCTCCATGAGGCCGTCGATCGCCGCGGCGCCCGTCCCGCGCAGCCACGACTCGAGGTAGCGCAGCGCGACCGACACGTTGGCCCGCACGCCCGCGTCGGTGACCGCGCCGGGGACGGACCCCACGTCGAGGAGGTCGGCCGCGGTGACGTGCACGTCGTCGCGGAGCCGGTGCCGCTGGTCGGGCCGCGCCCCGAGCACGTCGTCGAACACCTCGCGCGCCACGGGCACGAGGTCCGGGTGCGCGACCCACGACCCGTCGTAGCCGGCCGTGGCCTCGCGCTCCTTGTCGGCGCGGACCTGGGCGAGAGCGCGCTCGGTCGCCTCGGGGTCGCGGCGGTTGGGGATGAACGCCGACATCCCGCCGATGGCGTGCGCGCCGCGACGGTGGCACGTCGCCACGAGCAGCTCGGTGTAGGCACGCATGAACGGCACCGTCATCGTGAGCCGGGACCGGTCCGGCAGCACGAACCGCCGCCCGCGCGACCGGAACGTCTTGATCACGCTGAACAGGTAGTCCCACCGGCCCGCGTTGAGGCCCGCGCAGTGCTCGCGCAGCTCCCAGAGGATCTCCTCCATCTCGAACGCCGCGGTGATCGTCTCGATGAGGACCGTGGCGCGGATCGTCCCGCGCGGCATGCCGAGCATCTCCTGCACGGCGACGAACACGTCGTCCCACCACCGCGCCTCGAGGTGGCTCTCGAGCTTCGGCAGGTACAGGTAGGGACCGCGCCCCGCGTCCACGAGCGCCTGCGCGTTGTGGAACAGGTAGAGGCCCGCGTCGACGAGGCTCGCCGACGCCGCGACCTCCTGGCCGGTGCGACCGGTGAAGGCCAGGTGCTTCTCGGCGAGGTGCAGACCGCGCGGGCGCATGACGACGGTGGGCGTCGTCGGCCCGACGCGGTACTCCTTGCCCTCGGCGCTCACGAAGTCGACCTGACCGCGCAGCGCGTCGTAGAGGCTGTGCTGCCCGCCGACGACGTTGCGCCACGTCGGCGACGTCGCGTCCTCCAGGTCGGCGAGCCACACGCGGGCGCCGGAGTTGAGCGCGTTGACGGTCATCTTCCGGTCGGTCGGCCCGGTGATCTCGACCCGGCGGTCCTCGAGGCCCGGGCCCGGGCCGGCGACGCGCCAGGTCGGGTCCTCGCGGATGTGGCGGGTCTCGGGCAGGAACTGCGGGTCGGCGCCGTTGGCGAAGCGGTCGCGTCGTTCCTGGCGCGCGTGCAGCAGCTCGTTGCGTCGCCCGAGGAACCGGGTGTGCAGCTCGGCGACGAACGCGAGCGCCTCGGGCGTGAGGATCTCGTCGGAGCCGGGGACGCGCGACCCGAGGACGCGCAGCGTCCCTGCCGGGCGGGGGGCGGTGGTGCGGGCCTCCGCGTCGCGCGGCGTGGTCGCGTGCGGCGTGGTCGCGGACGGGGTGGTGGTGGCGCGCGGCGTGCCGGCGCGCTCGGTCGTGGTCGTCATCGGTGCTGCCCTCCGAACTGAGCGGTCTCGGTGGAGCCCGCCATGGCCGTGGTGGCGCTGGCGGGGTTGAGCGTGGTCGCGACGCGGTCGAAGAACCCGGTGCCGACCTCGCGCTGGTGGCGGGTCGCGGTGTAGCCGTCGGCCTCGGACGCGAACTCGGCCTCCTGGAGCTCGACGTAGGCGCTCATCCCGCGGCGTGCGTAGCCCTGGGCGAGCGTGAACATCGAGTGGTTGAGCGCGTGGAAGCCCGCGAGGGTGATGAACTGGAACGCGTAGCCGTAGGACGCGAGCTCGCGCTGGAAGCGCGCGATCGTCGCGTCGTCGAGGTGCGCCCTCCAGTTGAACGACGGCGAGCAGTTGTAGGCGAGGAGCTTGCCGGGGAAGCGCTCGTGGACGCGCTCGGCGAACTCGCGTGCGAGCCCGAGGTCCGGCTCGCCCGTCTCGACCCACAGCAGGTCCGCGTACTCGGCGTAGGCGAGGCTGCGCGCGACGACGGCGTCGAGCCCGGGCCGGACGCGGTGGTAGCCCTCGACGGTCCGCTCGCCCGTGAGGAACGGCGCGTCGCGCTCGTCGACGTCGGACGTCAGCAGGTCCGCGGCGAGCGCGTCGGTGCGCGCGACGACGAGCGTCGGGACGCCGGCGACGTCGGCCGCGAGCCGGGCGGCGCTGAGCGTCCGCACGTGCTGCGACGTCGGGACGAGGACCTTGCCGCCCAGGTGCCCGCACTTCTTCTCGGCCGCGAGCTGGTCCTCCCAGTGCACGCCCGCGGCGCCGGCCGCGATCATCCCCGTCATGAGCTCGTAGGCGTTGAGAGGGCCGCCGAAGCCGGCCTCAGCGTCCGCGACGACGGGTGCGAGCCACTCGCGCGACGGACGGCCGTGCTCGGCGGTCTCGATCTGGTCCGCGCGCAGCAGCGCGTTGTTGATCCGGCGCACCACCGCCGGCACGGAGTTGGCCGGGTAGAGGCTCTGGTCGGGGTAGGTCTGGCCCGACAGGTTCGCGTCGGCCGCGACCTGCCAGCCGGACAGGTAGATGGCCTCGAGGCCGGCCCGGACCTGCTGCACCGCCTGGTTGCCGGTGAGGGCGCCGAGCGCCGGCACCCACTCGCGCGTGTGGAGCAGCTCCCACAGCCGCTGCGCACCACGCCGAGCGAGCGTGTGCTCCTCGCGGACCGAGCCGCGCAGCGCGACGACGTCGGCGGCCGTCCAGTCGCGACGGATCCCCGCCCACCGGGGGTCGGTCGCCCACTCGTGCGCGAGCTCGTCGGCCGTCTGCGTCGTGTCGCCCGGGAGCGGACCGGTGCGGACGTCGCCGCCCGGGGCCGCGGCGCCGTCGACGTCGGACGTGCCGGCCGCGCGGTCGACCGGGTCACCGGTCGGGGTGGTGGGGGTCGTGTCGATGGTGGTCGCCATGGGGTGTCTCCTGTGCGTCGTCGGGACGGCGTGCGACCAACCTGACGCAAGGTCAAGCCCTCTTCCCGGCTCGGCGAGCGAGAAGAATCGCCGTTCTTCTACGCCGGGGAAGCGGACACGGGCGGGTGACCCGTGCCAGCGTTCTCGCATGGCTCTCACCGACGAGGTCCGCACCCCGCTCGACCGGCGGACCGCCTCCGCCCTGACGCTCCAGCCTGCGACGACGCCCGACGCCGGGACGCCGGTCGTCGACCCGCTGGTCATCGGCCGCCGCGTCCGCCACCTGCGCACGACGCGCGGCATGACGCTCGACGAGCTCGGCGACGCCGTCGGCCGTGCGCCGTCGCAGATCTCCGTGCTGGAGAACGGCCGACGGGAGGCCAAGCTCTCGCTGCTGCAGCAGGTCGCCGCGGCGCTCGGCGTGACGCTCGCGGACCTCCTCTCCCCCGAGCCGCCGACGCGCCGGGCCGCGCTCGAGATCGAGCTCGAGCGCGCGCAGCGCGGACCGTTCTTCACCGGGCTGGGCCTGCCTCAGGTCAAGGTGGGTCGGTCGTTGCCGACCGACGCGCTCGAGACGATCGTCGGCCTGCAGCGCGAGATCAGCCGGCTGCTGACGGAGCGCGCGGCGACGCCCGAGGAGGCGCGACGCGCCAACACCGAGCTGCGTCGCCAGATGCGCGACCGCGACAACTACTTCCCCGAGCTCGAGGAGCACGCCAAGGTGCTGCTCGCGGCCGTGGGCCACACGGGCGGGCCGCTGTCGCAGCGCGTGACGGCCGAGATCGCGGCCCACCTCGGCTTCTCGCTGCACCACGTGCACGACCTGCCGCACTCGACCCGGTCCGTGACGGACACCGAGCACGGGCGGATCTACCTGCCGCACGGGCTCGGCACGTCCGGCGACCCTCGATCCGTGGTGCTCCAGGCGATCGCGGCGCACGTGCTCGCGCACGGCGAGCCCACGAGCTACGGGGACTTCCTGCGTCAGCGCGTCGAGACCAACTACCTCGCGGCGGCGCTCCTGGTGCCCGAGGACGCCGCGGTCGCGATGCTCGTCGCCGCGAAGGCGCAGCGTCAGCTGTCGATCGAGGACCTGCGGGACGCGTTCGGCGTGCCGTACGAGACCGCCGCGCACCGCTTCACGAACCTGGCGACCCGGCACCTGGACGTCCCGGTGCACTTCATGAAGGTCCACGAGAGCGGCACGCTGCACAAGGCGTACGAGAACGACGGCGTCGACTTCCCGCACGACCCGCTCGGCGCGATCGAGGGGCAGCCGGTCTGCCGGCGGTGGACCGCGCGGACCGTGTTCGGCATCCCCGACCGGTTCAGCCCCTACTACCAGTACACCGACACCCCGGCCGGCACGTTCTGGTGCACGTCGAGCGTCCAGGGCTCGGCCGACGGCGAGTTCTCCGTGAGCGTGGGCGTGCCGTTCGCGCAGGTGCGATGGTTCCGGGGGCGCGAGACGACCGAGCGGGCTCAGTCGCGGTGCCCCGAGCCGAGCTGCTGCCGGCACCCGCCCGAGGAGCTCGCACGCCGCTGGGACGGGCACGCGTGGCCGGCCGCCCGCCCGCACGCGAGCATGCTCGCGGCGCTGCCGGCCGGGGCGTTCCCCGGCGTGGACCAGACCGAGGTGTTCGACTTCCTCGAGCGTCACGCACCGCGGGACGACGCCTGAGCCGCCTCAGTCGTGCCCGTGCGGCTCGTGCGCGCGGTGCCCGACGGGTTCGAGCTGGAACGTGCAGTGCGCCAGGTCGAAGTGGCTCACGAGGCAGGTCGTGAGGGCGTCGAGCACCTCGCCCGACCTGCCCTGCGCGAGGCACTCGTCGTCGACGACGACGTGCGCGGACAGGGCGGGTGCGCCGCTCGTGATGGTCCAGGCGTGCAGGTCGTGCACGTCGACGACGCCTCGGACGTCGCGCACGTGGGCCCGGACGTCGTCGAGGTCGATCCCCCGAGGCGTCGCCTCCAGCAGGACGTCGAGCACCTCGCGCAGGAGGCGCCACGCGCGCGGCAGCACCAGGAGGCCGATCGCGAACGACGCGACGACGTCGGCCCGGGCCCAGCCGGTCACCGCGATGACGACGGCCGCGACGACGACCGCGACGGACCCGAGCAGGTCCCCGAGGACCTCCAGGTACGCCCCGCGGACGTTGAGGCTCTCCTTCTGCCCCGCGTGCAGGAGCGCGAGCCCGACGCCGTTCGCGGCGAGGCCGACCAGGGCCGTCGCGAGCATCACGCCGGTCGCGACGTCGGGCGGCTCGTCCCAGCGGCGGACCGCCTCGAGCACGACCCACACCGCGATGCCGGCCAGCACGAGCGCGTTGCCGAGCGCGGCGAGCACCTCGGCGCGCTGGAGGCCGAACGTGCGCGCGTTCGTCGGCGGTCGTGCGGCGAGGCCGGCGGCCAGGAGCGCGACGGCCACGCCGGACGCGTCGGCCAGCATGTGACCGGCGTCGGCGAGCAGCGCGAGCGAGCCCGACACGAGCCCGCCCACGACCTGGGCGACCGCGACGACGAGCGTCAGGACGAGGACGACGACGAGCCGGCGCCCGTGACGACCGGTCGCCGTCCCGACCCCGTGCCCATGGCCGTGCGCGCTCATCGGCGCTCCGTCGACGGCTCGCCCTCGTGCAGGTCGTCGTCGTGCTCGTCGTCGTCGTGGTCGTCGTGGTCGTCGTCGCAGACGAGCTCGCCCTCCCATGCCTCGCGACCCTCGTGCACCGCGAACGCCGCGATGACGAGCCCGGCGACCGGATCGAGCCATGCCGCACCCGTGAGTGCGAACGCGACGAGCGCGACCAGCGTCGAGGCGCTCAGCAGGGCGCAGATGCGCGTCTCGGCGGCGTCGGCGAGGACGAGCGGGTCCCCGAGCCGGCGGCCCACGCGGCGCTTGACCTCGGCGAGGACCGGCATGACGACGAGCGACACGGCGAGCAGCACGATGCCGACCACCGAGGTGTCCGGCGGCTCGGCAGAGGTCAGGCTGCGGACGCCCTCGACCGTGACCCACGCCGCGAGCAGGAAGAACGTCACCGCGACCGCCTTGAGGGTGCGGCGTTCGGCGCGCTCGTCCGCGGTGCCGTGACGCAGCCGCGCGGACAGGCGCAGCGCGACGAGGACGGCCGCGACCGACTCGATGCCCGAGTCGATGCCGAACCCGACGACCGACACGAGCCCCGCCGCGACGCCGGCCGCGATCGCGACGGCCCCCTCGACGACGTTCCAGGCGACGGTCAGGCGCGCGAGGCCCAGCGCTCGCCGCGTGAGGCGCTCGCGCTCGACCGCGGTCAGGGCCGCGCTCACGGGCGCACCTGCGCCGTCGTCGCGACGCCGTACCGCGGGCACAGCGCGACGGCCGAGCCGGTGAGTCCGAGGAGCCGCTCGGCCGACTCCAGAACTCCCAGGAGCGCCTCCGGGTGGCTCAGCCTGTGCATCGACGCGCGGCCCTGCGTGCGGACCTCGACGAGACCGCAGTCGCGCAGGCACGCGAGGTGCTGCGACACGGTCGACTGCGCGAGGCCCAGGTGGCGCACGAGGTCGACGACGCGGTGCTCGCCGAGCGCGAGGTGCGTGAGGATCGCGAGGCGCGAGGGGTCGCTGAAGCCGTGGAACAGCGACGCCGCGGCGGCGAGCGCGTCCGCGTCGACGGGCGCACCGGCGGCCCGGTCACCTGCTGGGGTCGGATCGGTCGCGTGCTGTGTCATCGTCACGGGCCGATGCTAGCGCGCCCGTCACGCTGGCCGGCCTGCCCCGGCCCGAGCCGTCGTGAGCGCTGATATCTTCGCGCCCGCGGGCCAGTAGCTCAGCCGGTCAGAGCAGCGGACTCATAATCCGTCGGTCGTGGGTTCAAGCCCCACCTGGCCCACGACCCGCTCCAGCCCTTCGGCTGATGGTTGACAGCTGTTCCGGCTGGTGCCCGACGTCGCCGCCGGGTCGGCACCGACGGTCTCCGGTGGCCGACCGGGGCGTCGTCGCGCACGATCGGGAGATGCCACGGGCAGCAGCGTCACGCTGCTCGGCCGCTGACGACCACGGACACCGGGCGCGGCCACCGCGCCCAGGACGGAGGACGACATGCCTGATCCCGCACGCACGGACCTGCCCATCCCTGACTTCGACCACCTCTCGGTGACGGCGCTCGGCCACCGGATCCGGTCGCTCGACGTCGGCCAGATCGACTCGCTGCTCGAGTTCGAGCGAGCCCACGGCAACCGCCTCCCCGTGGTGCAGGTGCTCCAGATGCGTCGGCGCGCGGTCGCCGAGGGCGCCGAGACCTCCGACGGCGACGCGAGCGCCCCGCCCGCCGACACGTCCGCTCCCGCGGGCGGAAGCAAGGTCTCGCCCGACACGCAGGGGCCGGTGCAGAACCCGCCGTCGCAGGGCGTCCCGACCAACCCCGCCCAGCCCCGCACCTGAGGCGGCGGCGGGCGTCGTAGGTTGGGCGCATGCCGCTGTTCCGACGACGCCCCGCCCTGCCCGACGACGTCCGCGAGCGCCTCGGCGCCGCGCGCTCCGACGTCCTCGCCGTCGCCGAGCTCGCCGACGGCTGGGCCGTCGCGACGCGTGCCGGGCTCGCCGTCGTCCGCGGTGAGGACGTGCTGCGCCGTGCGTGGACCGACGTCGACGCCGCGCGCCTCTCGGACGAGACGAGCGCCCTCACGGTGACCTGGGTGGACGGGACACCCGCGACCGAGCTCGCGCTCGTCGACCGCTCACCCGGCGGGCTCCCGCGCGTGCTGCACGAGCGCGTCCAGTCGTCCGTCGTCCACCACGAGCAGGTCGCGCTGCCGGGCCGCCGCACGGTCCGCGTCGTCCTCCGGCGCGACGCCGAC
Organism: Cellulomonas carbonis; assembly: GCF_014636275.1. Lineage (GTDB taxonomy): Bacteria > Actinomycetota > Actinomycetes > Actinomycetales > Cellulomonadaceae > Actinotalea > Actinotalea carbonis. Next base: position 124,857 of record NZ_BMEB01000001.1, on the reverse strand, counting down.
GGGCGGCTCTTCACCCAGGTCATCGGCACGGGTCACGTCGACCTCACGGATCCCTCCACGGCACGCGCCGTGGACGAGGCGGAGGCCCGCGTGCGGGAGGCGGCCGGGCTCTCCTGAGCCCCCGCGGCTCGCGCACCCGGGTCGACACCTCGTCCGGTTCGCGGTGACACGCCGCGTTCTGGCGCACCCCCCGGCATCAGGTAGCATTTCGACCCGCGCGATCCCGCGTAGCTCAATTGGCAGAGCATCCGACTGTTAATCGGACGGTTACTGGTTCGAGTCCAGTCGCGGGAGCAGAAGCAGAACCGCAGGTCAGGCCCCGCTCCGGCGGGGCCTTCTGCATGTCCGGCCCAGAGCGCCCGCCGGATCAAGAACGATCATGAAGGCCTTCGACGAGCCACGCGTCGCACCGGCAGACCGTGACGGGATCGCCACGCCCCAGGCTGCCCGGGCCCACCCACGTGGTGAAGGTTTCCCGACCGCGTCGCCCCCTCCCACCAGCGCGGCACGCCTCCCGAACGACGTCGCAACCGGCTACGTGGAGGACCTCAGGGGCTCGAGAGCGGCCAGGACGAGGTCGAGGCCGAAGAGGAACTCCCCCGCCGGGTCGTAGCCGGCAGCGACGAGCCCCGCCGCGGACTCGTTGAGGTAGGGGAACTCGTCAGCAGGGAGCTGGGGCAGGTAGACGCCCTCGGCCATGTCCGAGAACTCGTCGGCGGTGTCGAACGGCAGACTCGCATCCTGCAGTGCGAAACCGTAGACGTAGACGTCGAGCAACCAGTTGGCGTGTGTGGCCATCAGGACGGAGAAGCCGGCCTTCCGCAAGCAGGCGGTCACCGCTTCACGGTGGCGCAGGTGTGCGGGGCCTGGCGATGTCCTCGACTCCATGAGACCGATCGCCCATCGATGGCGCGCGAGGACCTCCCGGGCGGAGACCGACCGTCGTCGCATCGCCGATTGCCAGTCCGTGTCCTCGGGCGGGAGCTCGATCTCGTCGAACACGACGTCGATCATGGCGTCGAGCAGCTCCTCCTTGTTCGACACGTAGTGGTAGAGCGACATCGCCCCCGCGCCGAGCGCGCTGGCCAACCGGCGCATGCTCAGCCCTTCGACCCCCTCGCTGTCGGCGATCCGGATGGCCTCGGCCACCAGTCGCCGCTTGCTCAGCCCCGCGGCTGACGCGACGTGGCGCTCTTCCCTCACGAATAGGTGCCTCTCGCTCGCTCGAACCTCTTGACGAACGTACAGCGTACGGCCACAGTACAGCGTACGAGTACGCCGTACGAGTACGGCGTACGGGTCCACGCCAGCGGCTGGGGGTCTTCGCTTCGGTCGCTCGGCGAAACACCTTCCGCCCCGTCGGGGCCGGCCCACCCGAGGAGGAGTCGTCACCGTCTGACGACCCGACCGACGGGAACGTCCCCTCAGTGGGCATGCACGCCCAGACCCGCCGCCACCTCAGCGGACGGACCGCTCCTCTCGAAGGAAGAACCGATGACCATCCGAACGAGCACCCCGAGCCTGCTCGACACCACGCCGGTTCCCGTGCAGGCCAGGCTCGCGGCCGCGTGGACCAGCCTGATGTTCTTCGTCATCTACATCGACTACTTCCACCTCTACCAGCCCGGCGCCATCGACCAGATCCGGGGTGGGGGCATCTTCGAGTTCGACATCACCCCGACGCTGATGACCATCTTCGTGGTGGTCATCGGGATCCCGGCCGTGATGGTGATGCTCTCCATGGCGCTGCCCGCGAAGGTGAACCGCGCTACGAACCTGGTCGTGGCATCGCTGTACGTCCCGGTCATGGTGTTCAACGCGGCAGGGGCGTCATCGGACTGGGCCTTCTACTACGGCCTGCACATCGGGGTCGAGGTCCTGATCCTCGCCTTCATCCTGCGTTCCGCCTGGACCTGGCCCCGCCGCGCCGCGACGTCGGCGACCACGGCAGCCGGCGCGTCCGAGGAGCCGCTCCTGACGCAGCACCACGCGTAGCCCCCTCCGACGGACCGTCGCCCGGCCACGACCAGGTGCGATGCGGTCTCCCGGCCCGGGAGCCCGAGGGGGTGTACTGGGGGCGATGGCGCTCACAGCTCACATCGGCTCCTCGGCCCGGCGTCTCGCGGCCGCGGCCTGGCCGGACCATCCCGCGCGCTGGCGGGACGTCCCCGTTCGCCTGCTGCCGACGATGGCCACCATCGGCCGCCTCACGGCTGCGGCTGTCGTGTCGTACCTCATCTCGATGGCGCTCACCGATGGGGTGATCGACCTCACTGGACCGCTCACCGCGCTCCTCGTGGTCCAGGCATCCGCGTTCTCCACGATCAGGATGGGCGCCGTCCGGGTCGGGGCGGTGCTCTCGGGCGTCCTCGTCGCCACGGCCCTGTCCACCGTCGTCGGTCTGACCTGGTGGAGCCTCGGAGCGGCCATCGCCGCCTCTCTCCTGCTGGCGAAGGTGCTCCGACTCGGTGAGCAGGCGCTGGAGACACCGATCAGCGCCATGCTCATCCTGGGCGTGGCCAACCAGGACGTGGCCGCCGAGATCAGGATCCTCAACACCCTGATCGGCGCCGCCGTCGGAGTGGCCTTCAACGTCCTGTACCCGCCCGCGATGCCCACCGCCTCGGCGGGTCGAGCCCTCGTTCGCGTGGCCGACGGGGCAGCCGCTCCGCTGGACGCGGCTGCGGACGTCCTCGACGAGCGGCCGGTCACCCAGGCCGACGTCGAGGACTGGATGACACGCGCGCGGGCGGCGAACCTCCTCGTCGCGTCCGCCACCGAGCGCATCGCGGCACTGAAGGACAGCCGACGGCTCAACTCACGCGCGCTGGGCACCGCGGACGTCGAGCCGGTGCTCTCCTCGGGGCTCGACGCGCTCGAGCACGCCCTGCTGGCCATCCGTTCGCTCTTCGCCGTCGTGCTCATCGAGCTCCCGAGAGCGACGTCGGGACGAGACGACCCGTACGGCGCCGAGCTGCGCACCGTCTTCGCGGTCGTCCTGAGGGACACGGCGGAGTGCATCCGAGGCTTCGGTGCGCTGGTCGTCGCCGAGGCCGACGACCGCCAGGAGGACGCCGAGCGAGCACTCGGTCAGAGCGTCGACGTCCTGCGGGAGACCCAGGCCATCCTGACCGAGCTCATCATGGTCGACGCCCGGGAGAACACCGCCTCCTGGCTCCTGCGCGGCTCGATCCTCGCCGCGGTCGAGCAGGTCCTCTCGCGGCTCGACCTCGAGGAGCGGGCCCGGCTCCACCGCGAGTGGAAGGACGCACAAGCACGTGGGCGCCTCGCCCGGATGCCTCTCCTCGTCGACGTTGTCCTCCCCCACCCGGAACGCCCGTACCCCCGCGGCATGTCACCGACCCGCAGGAAGCCCTCGGGCGGCCATCGACCACCACCCCGGCACGACGACCGGTGAGACGACCGAGACAGGAGCCCTGGCGACGGTCCCCGAGCCGCCGACGGCGGCAGCCGTCACCCGGGACCACGTCGGCTGCGGCTCGCGCTCATGGCGGTGTTCGACGACGACTGGGGCTCGACGGATGCGGTGCGTGCGCTCGTGGCGCCGTTCCGCCCGACGACCCCATCCGCAGGCCGCGCCTGGGCCGTGTCGCGACCGTGACCAGTGTCCGATTCGCCCCTTGCGTCCTTTTCCACGGCGGGTCTAGCGTGGGCCTTCATCCGAAAGGGTGATAGCCATGGGCTCTCCAGCGCCCTCCCGTACGGCTGACCGGTCCGTCCGAGAGTGACGGGCGCGGGACGGTGGCGCAGAGCGCCGGGGACCGGCTGCTGGAGCTGCTCGCTCGCGAGTGGCTCTCCGCGCTGCATGACGCAGCGGCCCGGCTGACCGACCGCCTCGCGACCCTCGGACCGGATCCCGCGTTCGACGGGACCCCCTTCGCCGGGCGCGTCCTGGCGCGCGTCGACGACCTCGGCGGCGTGCCGGTGCTCGCCCTCGTCGCCACGCTGGTGGGCGGCACGCCGTCCGGACCCCACGTCGCGGTCCACGGCTGGCGCGACGCCCCCGCTCCCGACTCGCCGCGCGGCCTCGCGCTCGTCGTCGCCTCGGGCGGCCCCGCGGTGCTCGCCGTCACGGTCGTGCCCGGCGAGCCGCGAGCCGTGGTGCTCCGTGCCGGTGGGCTGACGGGCGGCACGGCAGCCGTGGTGGGCCTGCCGAGCGGAGCGACGCTCCAGGTGTCCGGGACCACCTCCGCCGAGCTCGCCGCCGCGGTCCTGGGCGACGGCGCGCCACCGACTCCCGCCGCGGCCGTCGGAGACCGGGTCGAGATCACCCTGGAGCGCGCCGGGCCAGGCCCGGTCTGGGGCCTCCCCGGTGGTCCCTCGGTACGCCTGGGCGCCGTCTCGGCGCAGGTCACGGTCGCCGTCACCGCCGACGGGGTCGCACGGTCGGCGGACCTCGCCCTCGAGGGCGGCGAGGTGCTGCTGGCACCGGGCTTCCTCGCGGCGCTCGTGCCGATGGACCTCACCTTCCCGCTCGACCTCGACCTCCGGGCCGCACCCGGGACCGGTGCGACGCTCGGCGGGAGCCCGTCCCTGTCGGCACGCCTCCCGGGCCCCGGTGCCGCGCCGTGGCTCGACGTCGTCGTCGACGTGGTGGACGCCGCGGACGGCCCGCGAGCGCAGGTCACGCTGACGACGGCCGTCGACGTCGACCTCCCCGCGGTGCCGGTGCACCTGCGGGCCGAGGGCCTCGGCCTGGCCCTCGCGCTCCCCCTGCGACCCGGTCCGGGCTTCACCCCGGCGCCCGACGCGGTCCGGGGTGCCGAGCCCACCGGGGCCGAGGTCGCGGTGTCCGTACCCGTCGTCAGCGGCGCGGGCGTACTGCGTCGTCGGGGTGCGGACCTCGTCGGTGCGCTCGCCGTCGAGATCCCGCCCATGTCGGCCTCCGCGTTCGCCGCGCTCACCCCCGCGGCCGACGGGAGGCCGCTCTCGCTCCTCGTGATCATGGGCGCGACGTTCCCCCCGCCCGGCGTGCAGATCGGCTTCGGCTTCGCCGTCATGGGGCTCGGTGGGGTCATCGGGATCAACCGCCGCATCGACCGCGACGCGCTGCTGCGGGCGGTCGCGGACGGCTCGGCCGCGGGCCTGCTCTTCCCGGCCGACCCGGTCGGCGCGGGCGAGCGTGCGCTCGAGGTGCTCCCCGCCGTCTTCCCGGCGTCGCGCGGCTCCGTGGTCGCCGGGCCCATGTTCCGCCTCGGCTGGGGCGGGCAGGTCGTCACCCTGTCCGTCGCCGTGCTCGTCGAGTCGGGCGTGGACGACCGCCTCACGATCCTCGGCACGATCGTCGTCGCGCTGCCCGACCCCGCCGCGCCGATCGTGCTCATCCGTGCGACCTTCGCGGGTCTGATCGAGCCCACCGTGCCGAGCGTGACCTTCCTCGCGAGCCTCGAGGGGTCGCACATCGTGGGTGCGCCCCTCACCGGCGACATCTTCCTCCTGACGCGCGGCGGGCCGGACCCCGAGCTCGTGCTCAGCGCGGGCGGGTTCCACCCCGCGTTCCGCGTGCCCGCGGGCGTGCCGGTCCTGCGCCGGCTCAGCCTCGACCTCTCCCCGGTCCCGTGGATCGAGCTGCGGTGCGAGGCGTACGTCGCGGTGACCAGCACGACCCTGCAGCTCGGCGCGCGGCTCGAGCTCGTCGCCGAGGTCGCCGGCTGCGGGCTGCGCGGGTGGCTCGCGTTCGACGCGCTCCTCCAGCTCGACCCGTTCCGGTTCGTGGCGGACGTGAGCGGGGGTCTCGCGCTGCGGGCGTTCGGCCGCAAGCTGCTCGGCGTGCAGCTCGCGCTGCACCTCGAGGGCCCGGCGCCGTACCTGGCGCGGGGGCGCGGCTCGATCGACATCTTCCTGTTCGAGGTGTCGCTCGACTTCGAGGTGGGCTGGGGCCGGCCGGCCGCCCCGCTGACGCCCGCACCCGACGTGGGCGCCGCCCTGCGTGCGGCACTCGCCGACCCCGCCGCGTGGCGGTCCCGCGGCGACCCACCCCGTGGGGTCGTCCTGACCGACGCGGCCCGCGAGGCGCTCGGAGCCGCGAGCGTGGTCGACCCGTACGGGTCGGTCACGGTGCAGCAGACCCGCGTGCCGCTCGGCGTCGAGATCGGGCGGCTCGACGGGCGTCCGGTCCCCACCCAGCGGTGGGACCTCGTGGGTGCCCGGCTGCGCGACGGCGAGCCCGCGCGGACGAGCCCGCTGCGCGCCGACTTCCCGCCCGCTCACTTCCTCGCCCCCGCGTCCGACGACGAGGCGCTCGCGACGCCCGCCTTCCTGCCGCTCGTGTCCGGCGCGACCCTCACGCCCGAGCCGGCGACCGGCGCGCCGCTGCGTCCGGTCGACCTGTCCTGGGAGGAGCGCGTGATCGTCCAGGACCTCCCCGTGCCCGTCCGGGCCGGGCTGGGCGACGTCACCGGGCTCGACGCGCTGAGCGCGGTCCTGGTCGCGACGTCCGTCGACGACGGCGTCTGGTGGCCCGAGCCCGAGGTGGTCGTCGAGGTCGTCCCCGCACCCCCGGCCGTCGCCGTCTCCACGTGGTCGATGGCGACCGCGGACGTCCGTCCCGAGCAGACGGTCCTCGAGATGGAGCAGGCACTCGGGGGGTTCGGCGACCTCGTCGCCGTCGAGGCGTGGGAGGTGGCCGTCCGATGACCGTCCAGATCTCCTCCTACCTCCAGGGTCCGCTCGGCGAGGCCGTCGTCGCGACGGACGCCACGGCGACGCTCGGGACGCCGACCCTGCGCCCCGCCCTCCTGCTCGAGGGCTCGACGGCCGGGGGCTCGACCGTCGAGGGACCGCACCTGCGCATGCTGGGCCCCGGCGACGTCGTCGGTCTCGCGCCGGGCGCGGTCGTGCGCACCGACCCGCTCGACGGGGCCGTCGACGTGGAGCCGAACTACCTCGCCGTCGTGGAGCTCGCGCCGCCCGAGCTCCCGTGGCTGCTCACGCCCGCGCGACCGGCCGACGGCAGGCTGCGGCCGTGGCTCGTGCTCGTGGTCGTCGAGGCGGCGACGGCCGGGTTCACGCCCGGCGCCCCACCCGTGCTGCGTGCGGACGTCGCCGAGCTGCCCGACCTGCGCGAGTCGTGGGCGTGGGCGCACGTCCAGCGGAGCTCCGGCGCGGTGCTGCCCGGCGGCGGCACCGCGCCGGTCGGTTCCGTCGGCCGCCTCGTGTGCGCGCGCCGCCTCCGGCCCGGGGTCCGCTACCGCGCGTGCGTCGTCCCCGCCTTCTCGACCGGCGTCGCGGCCGGTCTGGGCGACCCACCCCCGCCCGAGACGCCGCACGCCCCCGCCTGGGACGTCGGCGTCGGCGGCTCCGTGACCCTTCCCGTGCTGCACACGTGGACGTTCACCACCGGGCCGAGCGGCGACTTCGAGCAGCTCGTGCGGCGTCTGCACCCCGCCGACCCGGTCGCGTTCGCGGCGTCGTCGGCGCGCGTGGTCGACGCACGGGCCCCGTGGCCGGGCACGCCCGCGTCCCCCGAGCCGCTCCTGGTCGGCGTGCGGGGCGCGCTCGTCCCGGTCGGCGCCCCGGACGAGCCCGAGCCGCGGCTCGGGGCCGACGACGAGGCCCGGTTCCGCGAGCGCATCACCACCCACGTCGAGGCGCCCGCCGCACGCGTACGCCCCGAGGGCGACGGCGACGCGGACCGCGTCGGTGCGCTCGCACCGCCCCTGTACGGGGGCCCACACGTCGGCGCGGAGCTCCTCGCGGAGGGCCCGGCCTGGCTCGCGCAGCTCAACACGTCGATCCCGTACCGGATCGCCGCCGGGCTGGGTGCCGAGTACGTGCGGACGCACCAGGAGCAGCTCATGGCCCGGGCGTGGGAGCAGGTCGGCGCGATCCGCGAGGCCAACCGACGCCGGGGCGTGGTCGAGCTGACGACCGTGGTCGCCGAGCGCGTCCACGCGCGCCACGTCGCCCCGCTCGAGCCCGGCGAGCTCATCGCGCTCGCGGCACCCGCGAACGCACGCACCACCACGTCGCCGTCGACCACGCTCGCGCTCGAGGAGCGCATGAGCCGGCTCGTCGACGGGGCCGCGACGACGGCCTTCGCGCGCCGCGTGCGGCCCCACGGCGGCCTCGGACGACGCACGGGCGCCTCCGTCCGCGGTGTCGTCCCGCGAGCGCTCGAGGGCGCGGTCACGGTGCCCGTGCCCGCCCCGGTCGTGCCGCCGTCGCCGTCGTCGGGTGCGTCGGTCGTCCCGGGGGTCGTCGCGGAGGCCACCGCGCGGCAGCTCGTCGCGCTCACCGCGCTCGGCAGCGTCGCGGCCGTCAACGGCGACGCGGTCGGCTCGGCGGCGCTCGTCGCGCGCGTCGAGCAGGTCGCCGGTCCCGCGATGGCGTCGGCGCTCGCCGCGGGAACCGTCGCCGATGTCGTCGGCGCGATCTCGGCCGACGTCGGCGCGGCGAGCGCGGCCGCGCAGGCCACGGTCGCCGACCTGGTCGAGCACCCCGAGCAGTTCGGCTCGGCCGGGCTGCTCGGCGTCCCCGTCGAGGGTGCGCGTCTCGCGGCGCGCGTGAGCGAGTCGCTGCTGCCCGGCTCGAGCCACCGGTCACGCCTCGCGTCGCAGACCACGGTGCCGCCGGGCCTCGCGGCGTCCGGTGCGGACGCGCCGCTCATGGCGTCACCCGAGTTCCCCCTCCCGACGGCACTCACGCTGCTCGAGTCGGACCCCGAGTGGCTCGTCCCGGGCGTCGGGGCGTTCCCCGCCAACGCGGTCGCGCTGCTGCGGCCGCACGGCGCGTTCGTCGAGTCGTTCCTCGTGGGGATGAACGGCGAGCTCATGCGTGAGCTCGTGTGGCGCGAGTTCCCGACCGACCGTCGGGGTACCGCGTTCAGCCGCTTCTGGCCCCGTCCGTCGGGCACGCCGGACGTCCCGCCCGTCGCGACGTGGACGGACGACGTCCCGCTCGGCGCGCGTGCGGCCGGGTCGGGCGACCTGGCGGTGCTGCTCGTGCGTGGTGACGTGCTGCGGCGCTACCCGGGGACCGTCGTCACGGCGATCCGCTCGGCTCCGCCCGACGCCGCGGGGCGGCTCCTGCCCGACCCGGCCGGCGTCCCGCAGGTGCCGCTCTTCGCGCTGCCCGTGGACGAGAGCACCACGGCGTTCGCGTTCGAGATCCCCACTGCGGAGCTGCTGCGCGCCCCGACGGCCGACGCCCCCGGCTGGTTCTTCGTCTTCGCCGAGAACGCCTACCGCATCCGCTTCGGGTTCGACGAGCCCGGTCCGACGCCGGGTCCGCTCACCGGCTGGGCCGACGCGGAGTGGCCGCCGTCCGACGAGGCGGCACGGGTCACGTCGGTCCCCGTGGTGCGCGGGCACGCCTCGGTGGGCACGCCGTTCGGGCCGCCGACGGGTGACGGTGCCGGCGTGCCCGCCGACGTGCCGGTCTGGGGCCGCGACGCCGCCGACACCGCCCGGATCGCGCTCCAGCGGCCGTTCCGCGTCGCGGTGCAGGCCGCGACCCTGCTCGTCCCGCCCGGCGCGGGCCTCGGGGGTGGCGGCTGATGCCCCCCGTCGACCCGGCCGAGCTCGCGGCCCTGCGCCTGACGGTGACCGCCGCCCGCCAGGTGCACGAGCGCGCGCTGCGCGACCTGCGCAGCGCCGAGGTCCACGCCGACTTCTGGCGCGAGCCCGACGGGACCCTGCCCGTCGTCGACCAGGCGCTCAACCCCGACGTCTTCGCCGAGGTCCAGGGCCTGCAGCCCGCGCTCGACGCCGCGTCGGCGGCCGTCGCGGGCGCGGAGGTCGCCCTGACGACGGCACGGGCGGCGTACGACGAGGCCGCGCGGACCTCGCCGCTGTTCGCGGCCGGGTCGACCGAGCCGGTGCTGCTGCTGCCCGTGCGCCTCGAGGCCGTGTACGTGCCGCAGGGCACCGGCGCGGACCTGCGGATCCGCGTCTACCCCGACGACGTCCACGTCGACAGCCACGAGGAGGCCCTGACACCGGCCGAGCGCTCGGCCGGCACCCGGTACTGGCGTGACGTGACCGCGGCCGACGACGCCGCGCCGGCGCCTGAGGACGCGGCGGCCGTGCGACGCGACGCGTGGCGGGCCCTCGTCGAGGCGTGCGGCGGGGCGCGCGCGACCTGGGTGCGGCTCGCGCTCGCGCCGCCGGGGCCCGGCGAGGGACCCCGTCCGGACCCCGGCACGCGCGAGGAGGCGTGGACGCGTGCGGCGCGGACCGCCGTGCTCCCTGACCACTTCGTGTTCTCCGCCTACCGCGCCGGGCAGCTCGTCTGGCGCCGCACCGGGGAACCCGTGCCCGACGTGCTCGGCGTGGGCCTCGACCCCCATCCCGAGCGGGACGACGGCGAGCCGGACGACGACCCGGAGTCCGTGCTGGACCCCGGCAGCCGCTGGCTCGCGGACTTCGACGCCGCCGTCCGGCGCGGCATGGGGCTCGTCGTGCACCTCGACGAGCCGGACGAGAGATTCGACCTCCTCACCGCGGTCGGCGTCGGCACGCAGGACCCGACCACGTCCGCGGCACGCGTCGACCGCCTGCTCGAGGCGCACGCGTACGCGGCGGGCCTGTCGACCCTGCCGATCGGCACCCCCACGAACAACACCCCTGCGAGCCGCAGCGGGTGGCGGTCGCGCGAGGTGCCACCCGACCCCGAGGCCGCGGACGCGCGCCGCGCCGCGTTCGACCCGGCCGGGGACGACGACGCCGCGCGCCTGGCCCGCGCCCTCGGGGTCGACGGCCGGCGCGTGCTCGCCGCCGTCACCGAGCCCGCCGCGGGCGACGAGCGGCTGATCGCCCGCCTCAACCGCCTCCAGGCCGACCACATGGCGTTCTCCCCCGCGTTCGGCCCGCGCTCACGGCTCGGCCTGGAGCTCGTGCCCGTGACGGCACCCTGGTACGCCGTCCTGCGCGACCACGTCGCGCGGCACGTGCGCCCGCGCGGCCCGCTGCCGACGCTGCGCGTGGGCCGCCAGCCCTACGGCGTGCTCCCCGTCAGCTCGCTGGACCTGTGGCGCGGCGACGACGTCGACCCGGGTCTCGTGCGGGTCGTCGCGTCCTTCGCGGCCGCCTTCGCCGACCTCGCCCACCGCGCTGTCCAGATCGGCGAGGGCACCGACCAGGACGCGGTGCTGCTCGACGTCCTGAGCCGCGAACCGGCTCCCGGCCGGCTCGAGCACCTGTGGGCGGCGACGAGGACCGAGGCGCTCAGCCGGCCGCCTCGCGTCGCCGTGGGCGCCGTCCCCGCCTCGATGGTCCTCGCGTGGCTCCAGCCGGTCGGCACGCCGCTGGCCGACCGGGGTGACACCTCCGGCGACGTCGCACCGGTGGGTCAGCTGCCGCCGGAGGTCGCCGCGATCGCGTCCCGGAGCCTCCTCACGCGTCTCCTCGCGCTCGTCGACGAGGGGATCGCCCGGATGCGCGAGACGTCGCTGCCGCCCGACCCCGACCGGTTCGACGAGGTCTACGTGCCCGCCGTCACCGCGCTCGAGCAGCTGCGATCGGTGCCGACCCGGACGGCGTTCCACACGCAGGCGCTCGACGTGGCGAACACCCTGCGCAACATCGTCTCCTCGGGGCCGGCGCCGGCCGAGCAGGTCGCCGAGCGGGCTCGCCGGGCCGGTCCGTGGCGGGACCTCTTCGCGCAGTACGCGACCGTCGAACGTGACGTCGCGCGCGACCTGGCGCACGGGGACGCGCTCCTGCGCGACGCGATGAGCCTCGCGTCGCACCGCGTCGACGCGTGGGTCACCTCGCTGGCCACGGCACGCCTCGCCGGGCTGCGCGCAGGGGCGCCGACGGGCTTGCGGACCGGCGCCTACGGCCTGCTCACCGACGTCGAGCCGGTCGACCCCGAGCCGGCGCGCGAGGGCTACGTCGTGACGCCGTCGATGCACCACGCGACGACGGCCGCCGTCCTGCGCTCGGGGTGGAGCGCGCACAGCGACCGCGGTGCCTTCGCGGTGGACCTGCAGTCCGCGCGGGTCCGGCACGCCGAGGCGATGGTCCAGGGCGTGCGGCAGGGCCAGCCGGTCGCGGCCCTGCTCGGCTACCAGTTCGAGCGCGCGCTGCACGACGCGCGGCTCGACGTCCTCGTCGCGCCCTTCCGCGCGGCGTACCCCCTGCCGCACGCCCTCGAGGAGTCGCACGCCGCGCTCGTCGCGGTCGGCGCACGCGACGTCGTCGACGGGCAGGCCCTGCGGCGCGACGCGGGCCGCAAGGTCGACACCGGGGAGCACGCGGCCGTGGTCGCCCGCCTCGTCGGCGAGCTGGACGAGACGTTCGACGCGGTCGCGGACCTGCTGCTCGCGGAGAGCGTGCACCAGCTCGTGGGCGGCAACCCCGTGCGGGCCGGCGTCGCGGCCGACGGCATCGGCCGGGGCCAGGAGCTCCCGGGCGAGTACGACGTCCTGCGCACGCCTCGGTCGGGCGTGGCCGTGACCCACCACGTCGGCGTGCTGCTGCCGGACCGGCTCCCCCCGGGCTGGCCGGACGACCGGCCGCTCGTGCGGCTCGAACCGGGCGTCGAGGCGTGGCTCCGCAGCCGCCTCGGTCCGGCGGCCGGCCTCGGCGGGGCCGCGCTGGCGCGGACGGGCTGGTGCGCGACCGAGCTCGTGCTCGCGTCCGAGCGGACCGTCCGGGAGGTCCTCGGGGCCGACGTCGACGCCGCGACCGTCGACGACGTCGTCGTGGTCTGCGACCGCCTGCGGGCCGTCCTCGCCGGGTCGACCCCGCTCGGCCCCGCGCACCTCGCGCCCACGGAGCCGGACGCGGGGGCCGACGACCTGGAGGGCCTTCGGGGGCGCGTCGGCGGGTGGCTCGCCGAGGTGCGCGAGGCAGTGCCCGCGCTCGACGCCGTGGGCCCGGCCGGCACGGCCGGCGACGCCGCGCACGCCGAGGTCGTCGCGCGGATGCGGTCCCTCGGCCTCGCCGTCGACGACGTCGCGTCGGCGCGTGCGCTGCTCGCGCGGGCCGACCTCACCGAGATCCCGCCGCCGCCTCCCGCGGACCGACCGGTCGAGGCGGACGCCTGGCGTGCGGACGTCCTCGCGCGCACCGCGCCCGCGCACCCCGCGCTCCGGGTCGTCCCGACGCTCGCGCGTCCCCTGCCGCCGCCACCGGACCCGCCCGTCGACCAGGACGCGGTCGACGCGTGGCTGCGCGACGCGTCGCTCGTGCGGCCGCGGACGGCGGCGCTGCAGGACGCCGACGTCGCCGCCGAGCTCCTGCGGGGTGCCGCCGCGGTCGGGCACGTCGTGGCCCAGCCCGTCTCCGGGTCTCCCGGGCCGTGGCTCGCGCAGGCCCCTGCGTCCGACGAGCCGCGGCCCCGCACCGCGCTGGTCCTCGGTCGCGAGCCGGGGCAGGCGGCCACCGGACCGGTCCGCGGCCTCGTGGTCGACGAGTGGACGGAGGTGGTCCCGGCGGCGCCGGGAGACCACGGTCCCGAGGAGGTGGTCGGCGTGGCGTTCGAGTTCGACCGGCCGGGCGCGCGCGCACCCCACGCGCTGCTCCTCGCCGTGCCGCCGGACCCCGCGCGCGGCTGGTGCGCCGAGGACCTGCACGCGTGCGTCGACGAGCTGCTCCTCCTCGCGCGCGTCCGCTCGCTCGACCTCGCCGACGTCCCCGAGCTGCGGACCGTCCTGCCCGTCCCCTCCCGGGTGGACTCATGAGCCGGTACGAGACCCCGACGCGCGGCCCCGGGATCGACGAGGGTCTCGCGGCCCGCGTGCACGACCCGCTCTGGTTCGTCGCCCGCCAGTGGCAGCTCGGCGAGCTGCGGCACGAGAACACGGGGTCGCCCGCCTGGGTCGACGTGACGGTCGAGGCGCACCTCCTGGACCAGTGGCGCCCGCGTGGTGCCGGGACGTGGCTGCCCGCACCACGCGACGTCCCGCTCGAGCGGCTCGTCGAGGAGCACGGCGACGGGGCGCCGCCGCGCCTGCGTCTGGCCGGCGGCGTGCGCCTGCGCCGCCTGCTGACGACGCGCGGGGCCGCCGCCGACCTCGCGGCCTTCGTCGCCGCCTGCCCGTTCCCGCCCGGGTCGGTCGACCCGGCCGACGCCCGCGTCCGCTCGGCCGTGCCCGACGGGGCGGCGCTCGCGGACCTGCTCGGCAGGCTCGCGGTCCCGGCGTCGCGCGCGGCCGCCGTCGAGGCGCTCCGTACGGCGGGCGACGTCACCCTCGACGCCGAGGCGCTCGCGGCGCTGGCCGACGAGTGGCTCGGGTGGTGGGCCGCGAGCGTCCCCGCCGACGTCCCGCGTGAGGAGGACTGCTGGGACGAGCACCGCCTCGAGCACGCGTTCGCGCTGCGATCCTCGACCCTGCCGACCGTCGAGCTGCGGTCCGAGGAGTACCCGGGCGGTCGCCTGGACTGGCCCGCCCTGGACGCCCTGGACGCGGTGGACGCCGGCGGGGCCGAGGCGGGGACACCCGAGGTCGTCGAGCAGCGCGCCCTGCCGGCTCCCGCCCGCTTCGGCGGGATGCCCGCACCGCGCTTCTGGGAGATGGAGGACGCCCGGTTCGACCCCGGCGCGGTCGACGCCGGACCCATCGACCTCGGCCGCCTCATGCTCGTCTCGTTCGCGACCGTGTACGGCAACGACTGGTTCGTCCTGCCGGTCCGGACGCCCGTGGCGAGCCTGAGCCGCATCACGCGGTTCACCGTGCACGACGTGTTCGGCGAGGTCACCGAGCTCTCCGCCGTCGGCGCGGACCACGACGGCTGGAACCTGTTCGCGCTCACCTCGGCCGGTGCGGACCTCGAACCGGGTCAGGAGCGGCCGACGAGCCCGTGGTTCCTCCTCGCACCCGCGCTGCCCGACTGGCTCGAGAGCCCGCCGACGGACGTGGCGTTCCTCATGAGGGACGAGATGGCGAACGTCGCGTGGGCGGTCGAGGCGGTCGTGGCCGACGACCACGGCCGGCCGCGCGACCTCGACCGACCGGCGTCCGCGGAGCCCGGGACGCGTGCGGGCGACCACCCGCTCTACCGCGTCGTGAGCGAGGTGCCGGACCACTGGTTCCCCCTGGTGCCCGAGCAGCTCGCCGACCAGGAGTCCGTGCGGCTGCGGGTCGTCCCGGTGACGCGGCTCGTGGAGGACCACGCCGTCGAGGCGGCGCCGCTCGGGCCGCTCGTGCCACCGCTCGGCTCGTGGCTGCACGAGGAGGAGGTGCCCCGCGCGGGCGTCCAGGTGGTCCGGACGTGGCAGCTCGCGCGGTGGCACGACGGGTCGCGGCACGTGTGGCGGTCGCGCCGGAAGGTCACGGGACGCGGGGAGGGCGCGAGCGGGCTCGCGTTCGACCGGCTCGTCCCCGTGGACCGACGGACCTGACGGCGAGCGAGGAGGTCACGATGGAGCAGCAGGCCGGGTGGCGCGTGTGCCGACGCTGCCAAGGGCTCATCAGCACGCGCGTGCCGCCCGGCGGGTGCCTCGACCAGGACATGCACGACTTCACGTTCGGCGCCGACTACCGCGTCCACGTCACGGGTGCGCAGGCGCCGGACCTCCAGCCCGGGTGGAGCGCGTGCACGAGGTGCGCGCGCCTCGTCTTCACGGGCGCCCCCGGCGTGTGCCACGACGGGGCCCCCCACGAGCACGCGCCCTTCACCGCGCTCAGCGTCCGCTTCGGCACCGCCGCCGACGACGAGGAGGCGGGCTGGCGCTGGTGCAGCCGCTGCCAGTGCCTCAACGACACGGCCGTCGGGTCCCGGCGGTGCTTCGCGGGCGGCGACCACGACCTGTCCGCCGGCCACGCCTACTCCGTGCCCGTCGTCCGGGCCGGCGTCCAGACGTGGTGGGCGTGGTGCTCGGAGTGCCAGGGCGTGGTCATCACGTTCGGCGCGGGCGTGTGCCACGACGGCGAGCAGCACCGCCTGACCGGGGTCGAGCTCTACGCCGTGCCGTTCGGCGCGGGGTCGCCCGGATCGGAGGGTGGCTGGCAGGCCTGCACGGGGTGCGGCCTGCTCTCCCAGGTCGAGGCGGCCGACGCCGCTGCAGGGCCGTGCGCGGCGGGCGGCCCGCACGCGCTCACGGGCGCCCTGGCCTACCGCGTCGGCACCGGGCCGGCGCCGCCCGGTGCGCAGGGCGGCTGGCAGGCGTGCGTCGCGTGCCGGGTGCTCGTCTTCACCGGGTTCGACCCGGGGCCGTGCGTCGCGGGTGGGACGCACCAGCCGGACGAGCTCGAGCGTCACCTGCACCTCAGCTCGGTCCTCGCGGGCGAGCCGGGCTGGCGACGCTGCGGCGCGTGCCACGTGCTGACGTCGCTGTGGCTCGGCGAGGGACCGTGCGCGGTGGCCGGTACGCACGACCTCACGGCGAGCGCCGCCTACGCGGTGCCCCAGTTCGGGGCGCCCGAGGGCGGCGAGACCGGGTGGCGCTGGTGCCGCAGGTGCCAGGCCCTCGTCCAGGGCCACGAGCCCGGGCTGTGCGTCGGGACGGCGCCGCACCTGACCGTCGACAGCGAGCTGTACGGCGTCCACCAGAGCGCCCCGCCCGAGCGCGCCGAACGGGGCTGGGCGATGTGCCGCAGGTGCCGCTCGCTCGTCCGGCCCCCGGGCGAGGGAGAGCCGGGAGGGACCGGCCTGTGCCCCGACGGCGGCGCGCACGACCTCACGGCGAGCGCCGCGTACGCCGTCGAGGTGCTCCCCGGGCCGGCAGTCGAGGAGACCCCGACGGGGCCGCGGCTCGGGCTCACCGAACGCGCCGACGGCGTCGTCGTCGAGGGCCGGGGCTTCCCGTCCGCCGCCGCGGTCGAGCTCACGGTGGTCGCCGAGGCCGACGTGACGACGGCGACGACCACCGCGGACGCCGACGGCGCCTTCACGCACACGTTCGTCCCGGTCGTGCCCGACCCCGCCGGGGCGACCCTGCTCGTGCGCGCCGACGACGGCTCGGTCGCGTCCGGACGCCTCACCGCCTTCGTGCCCGGCACGCCCGCACCGCCCGGTGCGGCGCACCCCGTTCCCGACCCCGTTCCCGATCCCGTTCCCGGCCCCGCCGGCTGACCCAGGAGGACCTCGTGCTCGTCTCCCAGCTGTTCGCCGGCGACCCCGTCCTCGAGGCCGTCGCGGCCGACACCGACCGGATCTCCCGCACGCGCCACCGGAAGGCCCCGGCGGTCGGCAAGCTCCAGCAGGCGCTGCTCCTGCACGACCCGGCCTGCCTGCCCCGGTTCGGCGCGGACGGCGACTACGGGGACGAGACCGCGGGCGCGGTCCGCCGCTTCAAGATCGACGTGCTGGGCGTGCCGGAGGCCGAGGTCATCGACGACGTCGGGCCCCGCACGGTGCTCGCGCTCGACGCGATCCAGGCCGCAGCGGAGGCACCGCCGCCGCCACCCCCGCCCCCACCTCCGGAGCTGCCCCGCGTCGAGGACTGGCTCCTGGACGAGTCGGTGATGAGCCCGTTCCGGAGCCCGGCGTTCACCTCGGACAACGCGGTCACGTTCGAGGTCGACGGCCAGACGTACATGGGGATCCTCGCCGACCGACTCGACGCGCTCACCGTCGGCGACCAGGTGCTCCTCGCCGGCTGGCGGTTCAGCGCCGAGCAGCGGCTGCGCGCCGAGCCCGGCCCGGGGATCGCCGAGCGCCTCGCCGCCCTGAGCGCGCGCGGCGTCGTCGTCCGTGTGCTCGCCTACGGCTCGGCGTTCTCGACGCTGCCGTTCCGGCGGCCCGCCGTGCCTGCGCTCCCGTCGCGCGACAACGCGGAGTTCCGGTCGGCCGTGCGCACCGGCGGCGGCCACGCCGTCCTCGACGGCCGCGTCCCGCTGTTCGGGTCGCACCACCAGAAGGCCGTCGTCGTGACGAGCGCCGCCGAGGGTCCGTTCGCCTTCGTCGGCGGCATCGACCTGTGCCTGGACCGCATGGACAACGCCGCGCACGTCGACCCGCCGTTCCGGCAGCGCGAACCCGAGGTCGCGGGCGTCACGATCACGCTCCCCGGCTGGCACGACGTCCAGTCCCGGGTCCAGGGGCCGGCCGTGGGCCAGGTGTGGCATGCGCTGGTCCAGCGCTGGAACGACCCGACCACGCCGAGCGTGCACGACCCGGTCCCGGTCCCCGTCGACCCGTCGGAGGCGCCCGGCCCGCCGGTCACGGGCGGCACGGCCGCCGTCCAGGTGCTGCGGACGCTCGCGTGCCGCGGCATCTACTCGTTCCTGCCCGGCGGCGAGCACACCGTCCTGGCGGCCTACCGCAAGGCGATCGCCGCGGCCCGGCACGTCGTCTACGTCGAGGACCAGTACCTGTGGCCCTCGGAGGTCGTCGACGACCTGCGCGACGCCGCCGCGCGCGGCGTGCACGTCGTGCTCCTGACGAGCCGGGACTACGACATCCCGGGGCTGTCGGCCGTCCACCAGCACATGCGCGCCGAGACGGTGCGCCGCATCGCCTCGGTCGCACCGGGCAACGTGCACGTCTTCCACCTGGAACGCGCCGGGACGTCCCTGCAGATCTACGTCCACTCCAAGCTCATGGTGGTCGACGACCTGTACGCGGCCGTGGGCTCCGCCAACCTCAACTTCCGGTCGCAGACCACGGACTCGGAGCTCCACCTGGGGGTCTTCGACCGCGAGCTGAGGCCTGGGACGATGGCCGGCGCCCCCGTGCACGTCGGTGCCGGCGTCGCGGACCT
The DNA here is from genome assembly GCF_014636275.1 of Cellulomonas carbonis. Classification (GTDB taxonomy): domain Bacteria; phylum Actinomycetota; class Actinomycetes; order Actinomycetales; family Cellulomonadaceae; genus Actinotalea; species Actinotalea carbonis. The sequence continues at coordinate 106,245 of NZ_BMEB01000001.1, read as the reverse complement.
GCGCATGCAGCTGTGGGGCGAGCACCTCAACGTCGACCCGGACTCCCTCGCCGACCCGGTCCAGGCGCTCGCCGCGTTCCCGCAGGCACCGGGCGAGCGGAGGGGTCACGTCGTCCGCCCGGCCGACCCGGCGTCGGCACCACCCGCCGACTTCGGGGCGGCGCTGCGCGAGATCCTGCGGGTGGTCGGCATGACCGAGGCGTCGCACGTGCTCGCGACCGCGCTGCTCGGCCCGTTCGCACCGCCCGTCCTGCCGGTCGACCTGTCGAGCCTCGCGGCGCTCGTGCCGGACCCCGAGCGGCTCGTGCGGGACTTCCTCAACCCCCGGACGACCTGCTGACCCGGCCACGGGACGGCGCCCGGCCGCCTCCGGGACCGCCCGCGCACCCGCAGTCCCGCCCACCCCGCCCGAGGAGACGCCATGGCCCTGCAGTCCGTCCGGTTCGCCGGGGTGCCCGAGCTCGAGGCGTGCGCGGTCGACCACGCCGCCCACCTCCTCCACGGTCACAACGGCCACCACGTCGCCCTGGTCCAGGAGGCCCTGGTCGACCTCGGGGAGGATCTCGGCGCGGGCGGCGCCGACGGCGTCTACGGGGACGACACGTCCCGCGCCGTCACGTCGTACAAGACCGCACGCGGGATCCTCAACGCGTCCGGTGCGATCGACGCGGTGGTCGGGAAGCTGACCATCGCCGCGCTCGACGACGAGATCGCCGCGCACGACGCGACGCTGCCCGTGCACGACGGGTCGACGTCGCCGCCGGTCGACGGGGAGGTCGACCTGGCCGGTGTCCCCGAGCCCGCGGTCAACGCGCTGCTCGGCCGCGTCGCCGCGGGCACCGTCGTCGAGGTGGACGCCGAGGGCGTCACGTCGACGCGGCTGGGCACGGCGGCCGACGCCGGGACGACCGAGCTGCTGGTCGGCGTCGCGCGTGCGGTCGCGGGTGCGCTCGGTGCCGACCCGGAGCCGTCCCGCTCGGCGCTCGTCGGGATCCTCCCCCAGGTCGCCGGGTCCGGCGTCGCGGCGTTCCCCGACGTCGTCGGGACGGTCCTGGCCCGGCTGCCCCTGCTCGCGGTCATGCCTGTCGGCGCGAGCCTGCTGGGCGACCTCCTCGCGCAGGTGTCGTCGCCGCACGTCCCCGCGCGCGACCTCACCAAGCCGCAGGCGCTCGCGATCGCCGCGGCCGCGCACGCCGCCGGCGTCATCACCATGACGCCGGCGCCGGTGCTCGACGCGGCGGGGGCCGTGGTCTCACCCGTCGCGACCGAGCCCGTGAGCATCGGGAGCACGATCGGCCCCGTGACGTTCCGGACCGTCGCCTTCGGGGACCGGAGCAGGCCACCCGGGACGCCGATGGGGTACGACCCCGTCACGACGAGCCTGCTGGCGCTGGACGTCCGGCACCTCGTCGGTCTCCTGCGGCTCGCCGACCACCTCCACCGCAGCGGCGGCGTCACGGAGATCCACCACGTCGGGATCAGCGGTGCGCGCGACCCGCGCGGCGACTGCCACCGTCAGGGGCGGGCGATCGACCTGGTCGGCCTGCGCGGGGTCGCCGCCGACACGCCCTACACGCTCACGATCCTCAACGACTGGGGCCGCCGGTCGGTCCCGAACCTCGCGCACCCGACCAGGCCGCGGCTGCCCGACTGGCCGCCGGGCAGCCGCACGCTCGAGTACCGGCTCACCTCGCTCCCGGACGCCGACGGCTTCGCACGGAGGGTGTTCGCCGAGCTCTACGCCTTCTTCACGGCCGAGTACCAGGACCGCACCGCGGGTCCGGGCCAGACCGAGCCGGCGTCCGTGATCGGCACCTCGTCGTTCGTCATGCACCCGGACCACCCCACGTCCGCGCCAGGCACCAAGCACGGCCGCGAGGCGCACGCCAACCACTACCACGCGCAGATCGGGCCGACCGGGAAGCAGGCCCCGTGACGCCCGCACCGTGACCGGCCCGCGGACTCACACCACGACGCGGTGCCGCCTCCTCGCCCGGGACGGCGCGGGACGACGCGGTCCGACGGGACCGTGCCGCCGGGCGGCCTCCGCCCGCTCGAACCGCCACGCGACCACCGCGGCCCCCGCGACGGTCCACGCGGCGATCACGAGCAGGTGCTCCGCCGGCACGGCGTCGCCGACGACCGCGGTCGTCGTCGCGTTCGCGGCGTGCCGCAGCGGGAAGACCCACGAGAGCGCGTCGAGCCAGGGCGGGAAGGTCGCACCCCGGACGAAGACGTCCGACACGAAGCACAGCGGCAGCAGCGAGCCGAGGGTGACCCCGACGACCGACTCGCCCGACCGCACGAGCGCGACGACCGCGAGACCGAGCGTCGCGAAGCACACCGCCGAGAGCGTCACGACGCCCGCCGCCGCCGACCACCCCGGCGGGACGCCGGTCCCGAACACGACCGCGCTGACGCCGAGCACCAGGGCGGTCGTCCACAGGGCGATCGCGACCGCGCCCGCGACCCGTCCGGCGAGGAGCGCGCCGAGCGGCAGCGGGGTCCCGCGCAGGCGCTTCAGGACCCCGCGCGCCCGGGCCTCCGCGAGCGACTCGGGCATGTTGACGTACGCCGTCACCGCCGCTCCGTAGACCGCCATCGTGGCCGCGAACCAGGTGCCGAGCAGGGCGCCGTCCTCGAGCTCGACGTCGCCGCCCCCGTTGACCAGCGGGATCACCACCGCGAGCACCACGGGGAACGCGACCGCGAAGAACGTCGACGACGGGTCCCGCCACAGGGCCCGCTGGGTGTGACCGACCTCGTCGAGCACGAGCCGGCCGACGGTCGGGCGGGTCGTACGACGCGGGCGCGCGTCGGCGGCGCGCGGGTCCCGTCCGCGCACGCCCGCGGCCCGCCCGCCCCGGGTCGCCCGCGTGGCCCGGGTGGTCCGCGTGGCACCGTCGGCGGTCCGGCGCAGGCCCCATGCCCCCAGGAGCGCACCGGCCACCCCCCACGTGGCGAGCGCCGCCAGTCGGTCGGGCTGGAAGCCCGAGCCGGTCAGGAACGGGTCGAACGCGTCGCCGAGCACGACGACGAGGTGCTCGAGCGGGAACAGCGAGCCGACGGTCGACATCCACGCGGGCGTCTGCGCGCCGAACGTGAAGACCCCTGAGAAGAACGACAGGACGACGACCAGGCCGTTGGTGACCGCGAGCGTGGTCTGCGGCGTGGGCAGCACGGTCGCGAGCGCGAGCCCGAGCGCGCTGAAGGTGACCGAGCCGAGCACGATCGTCACGAGGACCGCCGCGACCGACCGGGTCTGGACCTCGATCCCGAACGCCGCGACGCCGACGCCCACGACGAGCGCGGTCGCGATCAGCCCGAGCAGCAGCGCCGCCCCGATGCGTCCGCCGAGCAGCGCCCACCGCGGCAGCGGCGTGCCGCCGAGACGCTTGAGGACCCCGGTCGCCCGCGCCTCGGAGAACCCGTACGCGAGGAACGAGAACGTCGCCATGACGACGCCGAACGCGGCGAAGCCCGGGGCGACGAGCTGCGCCACGCGCACGCCCCCGCTCCCGGCGACCTCGACGTCCCCCACGAGCGCCGCGATGAGGACGAAGAACAGCAGCGGGAAGCCGACGCTCAGGATCAGCGTGACGGGCGACCGCACGAGGGCGACGAGCTCGTGACGGACCTGACGCGCGAGCAGTGCGCCGCCGCTCACGGCCCCGTCGCCTCCTCGACGAGGTCGAGGTAGACGTCCTCGAGGGTCGGACGCGCGACGGTCAGGGCCTCGAGCTCGCTCCCGCGCGCGACCGCCCACGCCGCGAGCGCGGCGACGTCGGCCGTGGCGGTCCGGGTCCGTACCTCGACGACCGCACCCGAGACGCGGACGCCGTCGCCGAGCGCGGGCAGGTCGCCCGCCGAGGCGCCGCCGGGAAGGCGGAACGACACGACGGTCGCGAGGCCCGCCGCGGCGGCGAGCTGCTCGGGTGTGCCCGTCGCGACGACGCGCCCGCGGTCGACGACGACGAGCCGGTCCGCGAGGTGCTCGGCCTCGTCGAGGTAGTGCGTCGTGAGCAGGATCGTGGCACCGAGCCCCCTCAGCGCGTCGACGAGGTCCCACGCACGGCGGCGCGCCGACGGGTCGAACCCCGTCGTGGGCTCGTCCAGGAAGAGCATCTCGGGGTTGCCCACGATCCCCAGGCCGAGGTCGAGGCGCCGACGCTGGCCGCCCGAGAGCGTGCGCACACGCGCGTCGGCCTTGTCCTCGAGACCCACGAGCGCGAGCACGTCGTCGACGGCGCGCGGCGCCGGGTAGTAGCCGGCGTGCAGGCGGACCAGCTCGCGGGGCGTGAACAGCTCCTCGAACCCGGCCTCCTGCAGCACGACGCCGATGCGCTCACGGAAGGCCCGTCCGCCCGTGCGCGGGTCGTGGCCGAGCACCCGCACCTCGCCCGCGTCGGGGGTGCGGTGACCCTCGAGCAGCTCCACCGTCGTGGTCTTCCCGGCTCCGTTGGGCCCGAGGAGGGCGACCACCTCACCCTCGTCGACCGTGAGGTCGACCTCCTCGACGGCGACGACGTCGCCGTAGGTCTTGCGCAGTCCGCGGGCGACGACGGCAGGCATGGCTCAGCTCCTTCGCGGGTCCACCTCCCGGTCTACTCCTCCACGACGACCGGCGGGAGCCCTTCGCACGACGGCCTTCGCCGCCTCCATCACGAGGAAGACGAGGACGGCGGCCCCGGCCGTCAGGACCCAGCCGTGCACGCCGATCGGCGCGGACCCGAACCAGCCGTGCATGAACGGTGCGTACGTGAACACCAGCTGCAGCGCGACGAGGGCACCCGCCGAGACCCACAGCCCCGGGTTGCCGGTGAGGACGCGGACCGTGAAGGCCGACCCGTTCAGCAGGCGGCAGCTGAGCAGGAACGCGAGCTGGCCGAGCGCGAGCATCATGACCGCGGACGTCTGCGCGACGGCGTGGTCGCCCGTGCGCGCGCTCTCGAGGAGGTAGACCAGCAGCGTCGCACCACCGATGACGACCGAGGCGACGAGCACGATCGCGGTCGCGCGCCCCGACAGCACCTGCTCGTCCGGGGACCGCGGCGGCCGCCGCATGATCCCCGGCTCGGCGGGCTCGCCGGCGAGCGTGAGGGACAGCGTGAGCGCCGTGACGAGGTTGATCCAGAGGATCTGCACGGGCGACAGCGGCAGGGTGAGCCCCGCGAGCACCGCGACGAGGACGACGAGCGACTGCGCGCCGTTGGTCGGCAGGAGGAAGACGACGGCCTTGCGGATGTTGTCGTAGATGCGCCTGCCCTCCTCGACCGCCCGCTCGATGGTCGCGAAGTCGTCGTCCGCCAGGACGATGTCGGCCGCCTCCTTGGTCGCCTCGGTGCCCTTGATCCCCATCGCGACGCCGACGTCCGCGCGCGTGATCGACGGCGCGTCGTTCACGCCGTCGCCGGTCATCGCGACCACCTCACCGTGCGACTGCAGCGCGCGGACGATCCGCAGCTTGTGCTCGGGCGAGGTGCGCGCGTAGACGTCGACGTCGCGCACGACCTCGCGCAGCTCGTCGTCGTCCATCGCCTGGAGCTCGGCGCCGGTGAGCGCGCGGACGTCGCCCTCCCCGGGTGCGATGCCGAGCTCGCGCGCGATCGCCGTCGCGGTGCCGCGGTGGTCGCCGGTGATCATCTTGACGCGGATCCCCGCACCGTGGGCCTCGGCGATCGCCGCGGTCGCCTCGGGCCGGGGCGGGTCGACGATGCCCACGACGCCGAGGAACGTGAGGTCGTCGTCGACGTCGTCCAGCGTGATCGTCACGACGCCGTCGGCCGGCCGGACGGCCGCGGCGAGCACGCGCAGCCCACGTGCCGAGAGCGCGTCGACCCGCTCGTCCCACGCCGCCCGGTCCAGGGGGGTGGGCTCGCCGTCGGCCGACCACTCGGTGCGCGCGCGGTCCAGCAGGCGGTCCGGCGCCCCGACGACGTGCACGAGCCGCAGCGCCCCGCCCGACGTGCCTGCCGGCGCACCGTCCCGCCTTCCGCCGGCGGCCCCGCCGAGCGCAGCGGCGGGGACGTCGTCCAGCGTCGCGGCGAACTTGTGGCTCGACTCGAACGGCACCACGTGCACGCGTTCCGCCGCGTCGGGCACGCCGCCCGCCTTGGCAGCGAGGACGACCAGCGCACCCTCGGTCGGCTGCCCCACGACGCGCCACCCGTCGTCGGCCCGCTCGACCCGCGCGTCGTTGCACATGCCGACGGCGAGCACCAGCGCCGCCAGGTCGGGGTGCGCCCGGGGGTCCGCCTCCGTGCCGTCCGCGGCGACGACGCGTCCGGCCGGGTCGTACCCCGTGCCCTCGACCGTGTACGAGCCCGCGGGCGTGACCACGGCACGGGCCGTCATCTCGTTCTGCGTGAGCGTGCCGGTCTTGTCCGAGCAGATCGTCGTCGTCGAGCCGAGGGTCTCGACGGCCTCCATCCTGCGCGTGATCGCCCGACGCCGGGCCATCTGCTGCACGCCGAGCGCGAGCGTGATCGTCACCAGCGCGGGGAGCCCCTCGGGGACGGCGGCGACCGCGAACCCGATGGCCGCCGAGATGAGCGCGTCGACGTCGAGCCCGTGCACGAGGCGACCGACCAGCAGCATGACGACGGCGAGGACGGCGATGAGCACCGAGAGCTGCTTGCCGAGGTGGTCGAGCTGGCGCGCCAGCGGCGTGTCCGTGGTGGTCTGCTCGCTCACGAGGGTCGAGATGCGGCCGATCTCCGTGTCCCGGCCGGTCGCGACGACGACCCCCTCGCCGTTCCCGGCGGTCACGATCGTGCCCGAGAACAGCATCGGCGTGCGGTCGCCCACGCCGGCGTCGGCGTCGACCGGGTCGGCCGACTTCTCCGCGGGCACCGACTCGCCGGTCAGGGCCGACTCGTCGACCTGGAGCTGGGCCGAGGTGAGCAGCCGGACGTCGGCCGGCACCCGGTCCCCGCTGCGCACACGGACGACGTCACCGACGACGAGGGTCGCCGAGTCGACGACGCCCCAGTCGCCGTCGCGGCGCACCTGCGCGTCGAGCGACTGCATCCTGCGCAGACCCGCGAGGGCGGACGCGGCGCGACCCTCCTGCACGAAGCCGATGAGTCCCGTCGCGACGATGACGACGACGATCACGACGAGGTCGACCCAGTCGCGCGTGAACGCCTTGAGCGCCGCGGCGACGACCAGGATGTAGATGAGGACGTCGGCGTACTGGCTCAGCAGGCGCCGGACCGCCGACGGCCGTGGCGGCTCGGGCAGGGCGTTGCGGCCGTCGCGGACGAGCCGCTCCTGCGCCTCGCGTGCGCCGAGGCCCTCCCTGCTCCCGGCGACCTCGCGCACGACGTCCTCGGGCGGGAGCGACCAGGGCGCGACGAGCGCGTGGCCGACCCCCCGCGTGCTGGGACGGGTGTCCGGCTGGTCGGCTCCGGCGGTCGTCATGCGGCGTGCTCCTCGGCTCCGGCGGGCCCGCTCGGGTGCGGACGGGTGCGTTCGGGTGCGGGTCGGCGCCGGTCGGCGTCGCCGGGACCCGCTGCCAGGATCCCGCGCCGCCGCGGTGCGCGGGGCGGGCTTCGCGCCGACGTCGTCGTCTCCGGACCAACGCGCCGGCCGACCGGGCGGTTCCCCTGCTGGCGGTGGCCCCCGCGACACGTCACAGTGGCTCATGGCCTCCCCCGGGCGGGGCGATCTCGAGCGATTCTTCGCCCTCTCGCTCGACCTGCTCTGCGTCGTCGACGCCGCGGGCCGCTTCGTGCACCTCAACGAGGCGTGGGCCACGACCCTCGACCGTCCCGTCCCGACCCTCGTGGGGCGACGCGTCCTGGACCTGGTGCACCCCGACGACGTCGACGCGACGCGCGACGTGCTCGCCGGGATGGCCGCGGGCGAGCGGTTCGCCGGCTTCGAGAACCGGTACCAGGACGCGAGAGGAGGCTGGCGGGACCTCGTGTGGAGCGCGTGGGCCGACCCCTCGACGGGCCTGTGCTACGGGATCGCCCGCGACGTGACCGAGGCACGGCGCCGCGAGGGCGAGCGACGCGAGGTGCACGACGCCGTCCTCGCGGTCTCCTCGGCGGGCACGTACGCGGCGACCGTCTCGGCCGTCGCCGAGCAGGTCCGCCGCGTCACCCGCGCGCTCGGGGTCGTGGCCTCCGCGGCGCCACCCACCGTCGTGGGGTGGGCCGGGACCGACGTCCGCCCGTACCGGGCGACCGCCGGCGCACCCGACGTGACCGTGCCGCCGGTCGACCTCCCGCTCCTGGGCCGCGACCGGCAGCCGCTCGGGAGGGTCGCGGTGTGGCTCCCGACCGGGCTCGACGACGCCGAGCGCGCCCGGCGCGTCGTGCTGCTCCACGAGGTCGCGGGCGCGGCGGCCCTCATCCTCGAGCGGTCGCGCGCCGAGCTGTCGGCGGAGCTCGCGGCGGCACGGACCCGGGAGCTGCTCGACAGCGCGTCCGACGCGTTCTACGCGCTCGACCGCCACTGGCGCTTCACGTTCGTCAACCCCGCGGCCGAGCGGCTCCTGCGCCGCCCGGCGGGCGAGCTCCTCGGCGCGTCGATCTGGGACGAGTTCCCCGAGACCGTCGGCTCGTCGTTCGAGCGCGGCTACCGCGAGGCGGTCGCGACGGGGCGCCCCGTCGCGTTCATCGAGTACTACGCGCCGCTCGAGGGGTGGTTCGACGTGCGCGCGCGCCCCTCGGGGAACGGCCTGTCGGTCTACTTCCTCGACGTCACGGCGTCGCACACCGCTGCGCGTGCGCTCGAGCGGCGTGCGGACCAGCAGCGTGCCGTGGCCGAGCTCGGCCGGGAGGCCGTGACGGCGACCGACCCGCGCACACTGACGACCGCGACCGTCGAGCAGGTCCGCCGCGTGCTCCGACCGCCGCTGGCCGGCGTGGTGAGGCTCGACGGCGCACGGGTCCTGCTCGACGCGGCAGCCGGCCCGCTCGCCGAGGGGCTCCCGCCCGCCCTCGACCTCGACGGCGTCCGGGGCACGGCGCTCTTCGGGGCTCTGACCAGCGGCGTCGCGACCGCCGTCGCCCGCATCCCGGGCCCGGACGACGTCCAGCGCGGCCCCGTCCTGCCGCTGGGCCTGCGCAGCGACGCCGCCGTACCCGTGATCGTCGGCGGCCTGGTCCACGGCGCGGTCTTCGTCGCGGCGACCGACGACGACGCGTTCCCGACCGACGACGTCGTGTTCCTGCAGCAGCTCGCGCACGTGCTCGGTGCCGCCGTCGAGCGCCACGACGCCGAGGAGCGACTGCGCGAGCTGGCCGAGCACGACGCGCTCACGCGCCTGCCGAACCGGGTGGTCCTCCGGCGCGAGGTCGACGCTGCCATCGCGACGGCGCTCGAGGACGGCTCCTCGACGGCGCTCCTGCTGCTGGACCTGGATGGGTTCAAGGACGTCAACGACTCGCTCGGTCACCACGCCGGCGACCTGCTGCTCGAGGTGCTCGGCGGCCGGCTGCACGTCGTCGTCGGCGACGCCGGGACGGTCGGGCGGCTCGGCGGCGACGAGTTCGCGGTGTGCCTGCCGGGCCCGCTCGCCGACGACGCGCTCACGATCGTGGCCGAGTCGCTCCTCGCGGCCGTCGAGGAGCCGGTGCGGCTCGACGGCCTCGACATCACGCTGTCCGCGTCGATGGGCGCCGCGGTGGCGCCCGCGCACGGGACGGACGCCTCGACGCTCCTGCGCCACGCCGACGTCGCGATGTACCGGGCCAAGCGGACGTCCGGCGGCCACTGGGTCGTGTACGACCCGACGGTCGACGCCGCGCCCGCCGAGCGGCTCACGCTCATCACCGAGCTGCGCGCCGGCATCCGCAACGGCGAGCTCGAGGTGCACTACCAGCCCGTCGTCGACATGGCGTCGGGCGCCCCCGTCTCGCTCGAGGCCCTCGTGCGGTGGCGGCACCCCGCGCGCGGCCTCGTGCCGCCCGACCAGTTCGTCCCGCTCGCCGAGCAGACGGGGCTCATCGGCGAGCTGACGCTGTGCGTCGTCCGCCACGCGACCGCGCTCGCGGAGCGGCTGCGCGCCCTCGGCGTCGCGCTCCCGATCGCCGTCAACGTGAGCGTCGCGAGCCTCACCGACCGCGAGTCGGCGGAGACCCTCGTCGACGAGCTCGCGCGCGCGGCGGGCGTCCTGTCCGTCGAGGTGACCGAGTCGGCCCTCGTGGAGCGGCGCGCCCGGGCCGTGCTCCAGCGGCTCGCGTCGGCCGGGGTCACGTGCGCCGTCGACGACTTCGGCACCGGCTACTCGGCGCTCGCGTACCTGCGCTCGCTCCCCGTGAGCACGCTGAAGATCGACCGCGCGTTCGTCGCCGAGGTCGAGGACGGCGACGTCGACCTCGCGATCATCCGGTCCGTCGTCGACCTCGCGGGGTCGCTCGGCCTGGACGTGATCGCCGAGGGCGTCGAGTCCCAGCCGGTCGCGGTCCGGCTCGCCGAGGTCGGCGTCCACCACGCCCAGGGCTTCCACTACGCCCCGCCCGTCGACGGCGAGCACCTCGTCGACTGGCTGACGGCGCGCGCAGCGGGCTGAGGCGTCCTAGCCCTCGCCGACGTCGGGCAGGACGTGCGCGAGGAGGTACGGCGGCGTGCCGTCGCGTCCCTCGACGAGCGCCGCGCGGACCCGCGCGGGCACGGGCCGGCCCGTCGCGTGGCGGTAGCGCTTGCGCACGTCGTGCACGTCGACCTCGCCGCGACGGACCTGCGCGAGGTTCGTCCGGTCGGCCTCGAGGTCCTCGTCGACGGTGAGCTCCGCGACCGTCCGTCGCATGACGTCGTCCGGGGAGAGCCCGAGCATCGCCGCGAACGCGGTGTTGACGCGCAGGAACGCGCCGTCGAGGGTCGTCATCGCCATGCCGATCGGGGCCTCGTCGAACGCGCGACGGAACCGCTGCTCGCTCTCCGCGAGCTCGAGCTCGGCGCTCACGACGGCGGTGACGTCACGTGCGACGCCGAGCGCCTCGCGCGGGCGTCCGTCGTCGTCGCGGAGGACGCGCGTCGTCACGTCGAGCCACCGCCGCACGCCCCGGACCGCGCGCCGCGCGACGTGCCGGCGCGTGCCCTCCGCCGGCACCGAGCCGCCGTCCCCGGTCTCCGGCCCAGCGCCCGAGGGACCGTCCGCGGGGGCGAGGTGGTCCTCGAGGCGCGTGCCGAGCAGGTCGCCGGGCGCGGTGCCCAGGAGCTGCACGGCCGCGGCGGACGCGAACGCGATCCGGCCGTCCGCGCGCGTCACGAGCAGCAGCTCCTCGCTCCCGGCGAGCGGCAGCGACGCGTCGTGGTCGGCGATCGGCCGGGTCACGAGCGGCGTCCCGCGGACGGCGTCCGCGAGCCGGGGGTCGTCCGCGCGGAGGGCTGCGGAGAAGAGCCACCCCTGCGCCCGGTCGCAGCCGAGCGCGACGAGCTGCCGCGCCTGCTCGGTCGTCTCGACACCCTCGGCGCAGACCCGCATCCCCATGGCGTGGGCCGCGTCGACGATGAGCCGCGCGAGCACCGCGTCGCGCGCGTCGGAGGTGATGTGGGCGACGAACGCGCGGTCCATCTTCACGGCGTCGACCGGCAGGTCGCGCAGGACCGTGAGCGAGGAGTAGCCGGTGCCGAAGTCGTCGAGCGCGACCTGCACGCCGAGCTCGCGCAGCACGCCGAGCCGCCGGTCGGTCAGGCACAGGTCCTCGACGGCGGTCGCCTCGGTGATCTCCAGGCACAGCCGTGCGGGCGCCAGACCGGTTCTCGCGAGCGCGTCGGCGACGACGTGCGCGAAGTCGGGATCCGTGAGCTGCAGCGGCGACACGTTGACGTTGACGACGATCGCGTCCGCCCCCGCCCAGGACGCCGCGTCCCGGCACGCCGCGTGCAGCGCACGACGCCCGAGCTCGCCGACGAGCCCCGTCCGCTCGGCGACCGCGACGAACCGGTCGGGCGGCACGGGCCCGAGCTGGTCGTCGTGCCACCGCGCGAGCGCCTCGAGCGCGACCGTGCGCCCGGACGGCAGCTCGACGATCGGCTGGAGGTGGAACTCGACGCGGCCCGCCGCGAGCGCGGCCGCCAGACGGCGCGCGACGTGCTCGTCGGACGTCGCGTCCGGTCGTCCCCCGGCCTCGTGCCGTCCCCCCGCGGACACCATCCCCCCATGCTCCCCCACCGACGGCGTGCCCGCGCCCTCCCGTCCGGATGCGGACGCAGCGGGTCGACCCGCGCCGTTAGGGTTCGGGCCGTGGACGGCACCTTCCCCGGCATCGGCACGGTCATCAACGTCGTCACCGTCGTCGTCGGGGCGCTCGCCGGGATGGCGGTCGGGCACCGCCTGCACGAGCGGACCCGCCACGTCGTCACCGACGTCCTCGGGCTCGTCACGCTGCTCGTCGCGGCGCTGTCGGCCGTCGCCGTGACCGACCGCGCGCTGACCGGGGCGATGCCCTCGGGCGTCCCCGTGCTGGTGGTCCTCGGGGCGCTGCTCGTCGGCGGCATCGTCGGCTCGGCCCTCGGCCTCGAGGAGCGGCTCGCGGGACTCGGCGGGCGCGTCCACACGTGGGCGACGCGCCGCTGGAGCGGTCCGGCCGCGGAGGGGCGCGAGCGCTTCGTCGAGGGCTGGCTCGCGGCGTCGCTGCTGTTCTGCGTGGGGCCGCTCGCGGTGCTCGGCCCGATCTCCGACGGTCTGGGGACCGGCATCGACCAGCTGCTCGTGAAGTCGGTGCTCGACGGGTTCGCGGCGCTCGCCTTCGCGTCGACGTTCGGCGTGGGCGTGCTGATGTCGGCGCTGTCGGTCGCCGTCTACCAGGGCGTCATGACCGCGCTCGGCGTGCTGCTCGGCTCGTTCCTGCCGGACGCGCACGTCGCGGCGCTGACCGCGACGGGCGGCCTGCTCCTGGTCGGGATCGCGCTGCGTCTGCTGCGGGTCCGCGAGGACCTGCCCGTCGCGTCGCTCCTGCCCGCGCTCGTCGTCGCGCCGCTGCTCACCGAGCTCGTCGTCCTGCTCGGCCGCTGACCGCGTGCCCGCGGCGCCCGGCCCGGCGGATCAGACCGGGTCGACGCCGTCGAGCTCGATGCCCAGCAGGGCCGCGACCGTGCGGACCACGCCGTTCTCGGCGTTGGCCGGCGCGACGTAGCGGGCCCGCGCGACGACGTCCGGGTGCGCGTTGGCCATCGCGAACGACAGCTCGGCCGCGTCGAGCATCTCGAGGTCGTTGAGGTAGTCGCCGAACGCCATCGTCTGCGCGGGCGTGATGCCGAACGCCTCCTGGACGCGGCGCACCGCCGCACCCTTGTGCGTGCCGGGGTTCATCACGTCGACCCAGTGCTCCCCCGAGACGACCACCTGGTGCGCCTCGGCGAACCGCGCGAGCGCGGGCGCCGTCGTGCGCGCGGCCGAGCCGAAGTCGAAGACGGCGACCTTGAGCACCTCGTCGTCGACCGCGAGCAGGTCGTCGACGACGGCGAGCAGCGCGTAGTAGCGGTCGGCCTCCGCGCGGAACCGGTCGTCTGTCCGCTCGACGTACGCCGACCGCTTGCCGCACACGACGACGCCCACGTCCGCCCCCGACGCGGTGAGCGCGCGCACCTCGGCGACGATCTCGTGGACCACGCCCCGGTCGAGCGTGTCGGAGCTGACCTCCACGCCGTCGCGGACGACGTACGAGCCGTTCTCGGCGATGTAGAGGAGCCGGGCACCCGCGTCCCCGAACCGCGCGGCGAGGTTCGCGTACTGCCGCCCGCTCGCGGGGCAGAACAGCACGCCGCGACGCTCGAGCTCGGCGAGCAGGGGCCACAGCGCGCGCGGCAGCTCGTGCGCGTCGTCCAGCAGGGTGCCGTCCATGTCGACCGTCACGAGCCGGACGTCGGACGCGACGGCGGGGGCGGGCAGGACCGGGGCGAGGGTGGGCGTCACCCGAGGATCATCCCAGGAGTCGCCGGGAGGACGCCCCGTGACCGCGCGACCGCGCCGTGCGACCCGCCCCTACCGCCCGGACCGGCCGGGTGCCACGATGAGCGGCATCCCCCTCCTGAGCCACGCCGCTCCGGCCGCGTGAACCCCGGTCGACGTCCGCCGGCCGGTCGGCCTTCGTCAATGGAGATGAGATGCCCACCATCCCGGTCGAGACGTACACGCTCGGTGTCGCACGCAACGGCAGCAACCCCTACGCCCACGTGACGATCACGGGGCCGGTCCTCGCGCACGGCATCCAGAACCGCGCGACCCTCTACTTCTTCCCCACGTACGCGCAGCTCGGCGGGTACGCGCTCAACGTCGGGGGCCTGAACTTCGACGGCATCCACGTCATCGGGCTCATCCCGTTCGGCGACTTCGACCGCATGTACGACGTGCTGCGCAACGAGGCGCCCGTGCACGTCTACTACTCGCACGGGTCGAGCTCGACGACCACGAAGCCGCTCACGAACATCGCCATCCAGACGGGTCCCGAGCAGCCGGGCGAAGGCCCTGCGGACGCCGACGCCGTCGACTCGATGATCAGCATGCTCGTGGGCGACCTCAAGGCACCGCTGAGCTGACGCCGGCTCCTCGCGGTCCGCGCACCCGCGGTGCGCGGACCGCGGGGCACCTGTCAGCACCGTCGGCACCGTCAGCACAGCCGGCACGGGCAGCACGGCGGGCCCCGTCAGCGCCGTCGGGCCGTCAGCGGGCCACGAGCTCCCGCACGCGCACCGACAGGCACGTGACGCAGCCCTCGAGCTTCTCGAACTCGCCGATGTCGACCGGGACGGGCGTCCACCCGAGGTCCGCGAGCAGGTCGGCCGTGCGCGGCGCCGCGGCGGACAGGAGCAGCCGCCCGCCGCCCAGGTCGACGACGGCGGCGCCGTGCGGCTCGGGCACGGGTAGGAACCGGTCGAACAGCCGTGGCTCGTCGACGAACGGCTCGTACCCGATCGCGGTCCCGTCGGGCAGCGCCGTGACCGCCGTCTTGAGGTGCAGCACGCGCGTCACGGGCACCGCGACGACCGTCGCACCGAGCGGGGCGAGCACGGCCCGCAGCTGGGCGACGCCCGAGGCGTCGGTGCGGGCGCTGCGACCGACGTAGACGGTGTCGCCGACCTTGAGCACGTCGCCGCCCTCGAGCGTCCCCGGCGCGCGGACCGCCGCCGTCGCGCAGCCGAGGTCCGCGAGCACGCGGGCCGTCGCCTCCTCCTCGCCGCGGCGGCTCGGCCGCGCGGGTCGCGTGACGACGGCGACGCCGCGGAACATCACGACCGTGTCCTCGACGAAGACGCCGTCGGGGTGCGCGTCCGACGCCGGCACCTCGACCGTCTCCCACCCCTCGGCGACGAGCGTGCGCACGTACGCGTGCCACTGCTCGAGCGCGAGCGCGGCGTCGACCGGGACGCGCTCGGAGTTCTCCACGAGGCCCTCGGCGACGCGTGGCGACGGGCGGCGGACGAGGGCGATGCGCGAGGTCGTGGGCACGTGCGCTCCTAGGGTCGGTGTCGGGCCTCAGTCGGTCGTGCGGAGGGCCCTGCGCTGCTGCTCGAGGGCGACGAGCTCGCCGAACGCCGCGCCGTACGCCTCGGCCTCGCGCTCGGGGTCCATGCGCTGCAGGCGGCTCCTGCTGTCGGCGATGCGTCGCGTGAGGCCCAGGTCCAGCAGCGCGTCGACGACGCCCCGGACGTACCCGTCGACGGCGTCGGGCCGGTCCTCGGGCAGCGGCGTCACCGCGAGCTCGGTGACGAGCTCCTGGACGGGCCCCGCCGCCTCCTCGTGCACGCGCTCGACCCACGTCGCGGGACTCTCGCCCACCGCGGACGCGAGGCCGCCGGCCGCGCGGATCGCCTCGTGCACCGCGCGGAACGCGGGGACGCTGAACGTGTCGCCCGGCAGGCCGTCGACCGTCGCGGGGTCGAGCGCGCCCGGGTGCTGCAGGAGCACCTCGAGCGCCGTCCGCTCGAGCTTGGCGACGGGGTCGGCGCGGTCCGGCGCGAGGAGACGACGGCGTTCGCCGCCCGGCTCCCCCGTGGGCCGCTCCCCCGGGCCCGGCATCGTCGGGTGCCGCCGCGGGTCGCCGCCCCCGCCGTGCCCGCCGGCGTGCCCACCGCCGTGCCCACCCGGACGCCCACCGTCAGGGCCACCCGGACGCCCGCCGTCGCGCGCTCCGCGCTCACCACCCGGACCGCCGCCCGAGCGGGCGGCCGCCGTGACGGAGCGCTGGACGACCTCGGCCTCCATCCCGAGCCAGCCCGCGAGCATGCGTGCGTACTCGGGGCGCAGCGCGGTGTCCCGGATCCCGGCGACGACGGGCGCGCACGCCCGCAGCGCGTTGACCCGTCCCTCGGCCGTGTCGAGGTCGAAGCGCCGCAGCGTCGAGCGGATGACGAACTCGAAGAGCGGCTGCCGGCCGCGCACGAGCGCCTGCACGGCCTCGGGGCCGCGCTCCTGACGCAGCTCGCACGGGTCCATCCCGCTCGGCTCGACGGCCACGAACGTCTGCGCGTAGAACCGCTGGTCCTCGCCGAACGCCCGCAGCGCGGCCTTCTGCCCGGCCTCGTCGCCGTCGAACGTGAACACGACCTCGCCGCCGACGGACGCCCCGGACGCGAGCTGCACGCCGCCGCCGGTCGACGTGTCGCCGAGCAGGCGGCGCACGATCCGTGCGTGGTCCGAGCCGAACGCCGTCCCGCACGTCGCGACCGCGGTCGGCACGCCCGACAGGTGCGCGGCCATGACGTCGGTGTAGCCCTCGACGACCACGACCTGCCTGCGGCGCGCGATCTCGCGCTTGGCGAGGTCGATCCCGTAGAGGACCTGCGCCTTCTTGTACAACGCGGTCTCGGGGCTGTTGAGGTACTTGGGCCCCTGGTCGTCCTCGAGCAGGCGGCGCGCACCGAAGCCGACGACGTCCCCCGTGACGTCGCGGATCGGCCACACGAGCCGCCCGCGGAACCGGTCGTAGAGCCCGCGGTTGCCCTGGCTCATGAGCCCCGACGCGGTCAGCTCGGCCTCCGTGAACCCCTTGCCGCGCAGGTACCGCAGCAGGTGGTCCCAGCCCTGGGGCGCGAAGCCGACGCCGAACTGCTCGGCGGCGGACCGGTCGAACCCGCGCTCGGCGAGGAACGCCCGCCCGACCGCCGCGGCGGGTGTGAGCAGCTGCTCGGCGTAGTACGCCGCCGCGTGGCGGTGCGCCTCGAGCAGCCGCTGCCGACGTCCCGGCTCCTCACCGGGGCGTGCCGCGCCGCCCTCCTCGTACCGCAGCTGCATCCCGACGCGGCCCGCGAGGTGCTCGACGGCCTCCGCGAAGGCCATCCCGTCGATCTTCTGCAGGAACGAGATGACGTCGCCGCCCTCGCCGCACCCGAAGCAGTGCCAGAGCCCCACCTGGGGCCGGACGTGGAACGACGGCGAGCGCTCGTCGTGGAACGGGCACAGGCCCTTGAGCGAGCCGACGCCGGCCGGCTTGAGCGTGACGTGCTCGCCGACCACCTCGTCGATGCGCACGCGCTCGCGGACGGCCGCGACGTCGTCACGAACGATCCGGCCTGCCACGGGCGTGAGTCTAGGCGTGCACGGCTCGCCAGGACGCGGTCAGTGGCGCGGCGGGTGCACGAGCCGTGCGTGCCACTCCGCTGCGCTCACGTCGGTCAGGGACGCGACCTGGTCGACGACGACGCGCAGGCGGGCCGCGTCGTCGGCCGCGGCCGCCCAGTCCGCCGCGAAGGTGGGCTCGAGCGACACGGGCGCGCGCCGCCCGACGACGTCCACGAGGTCCGCGATGACCTCGCGCTGGCGCCGGTACAGGGGCTCCTGCTCGCGCGGCGCCATGACGTAGGTGACGGCGAGGCCCTTGAGGACGAGGATCTCGGCGGTCGTGGCGACCGGGACCACGAGCTCGGCGCCGTACCGCACGAGCGGGCCGGGACCGAAGCGCTCGCGCGTCGCCGCGATCGCCGCACCGCAGAACCGCCCGATGAGCTGGCTGGTCATGTCCTTGAGCGCGGCGAGCGCACGACGGGACCCGTCGTAGCCGCGGACCCAGGACGGCCAGGCCGCCAGGCGCGCCATCGCGAGCCGCAGCTCGTCGGCCGGGACCGCGCCGCCGTACCACGCGACGATCTCGCCCAGCACGCGCTCGCGCTCCTGGTGGTCGTCGAGCACCTCGAGCTCGAGCCGCCCGCCGACGACGGCGTCCTCGACGTCGTGCACCGAGTACGACACGTCGTCGGCGAGGTCCATGACCTGCGCCTCGAGGCAGCGGACCCGGCCGGACGACCCCGTGCGCAGCCACGCGAAGACCTCGACGTCGTCGTCGTACACGCCGAACTTGAGGGACCCCGCGCGCGCGCCCGAACGCCGCGCGTCGGCGGCCGACCACGGGTACTTGACCGACGCGTCGAGGCTCGCCCGCGTGAGGTTGAGGCCCGCGGGGCGGCCCGTCGCGCGGTCGACGACCTTCGGCTCGAGCCTGGTCAGCAGGCGCAGGGTCTGTGCGTTGCCCTCGAAGCCGCCGATCCCGGCGGAGACCTCGGCGAGCGCGCGCTCGCCGTTGTGCCCGAACGGAGGGTGGCCGAGGTCGTGCGCGAGGCACGCCGCGTCGACGACGTCCGGGTCGCAGCCGAGCGCCTTGCCCAGCTCGCGCCCGACCTGCGCGACCTCGAGCGTGTGCGTCAGCCGGGTGCGGACGAAGTCGTCGCTCGCGGGCCCGAGCACCTGGGTCTTCGCGCCGAGGCGCCGCAGCGCCGACGAGTGCAGGATGCGCGCGCGGTCGCGCTCGAACGGCGTGCGCTGCGGGTTCTTCGGCTCCTCCGGGAACCAGCGCTCCTGGTCCGCGTCGTCGTAGGTGCCCCGGGCGGCCGCGTGGCCCTCGAGCGCGACGCCCCGGACCGCGCCCCGGAGGGCGCCGGGACCCGTCGAGTCGCTCACGTGATCACCCTAGCCAGGGGCTCCGACGGCGGCACCTGGCTCCGCGGACCGCTTCCGCACGGCACGCCACGGCACGCCACGGCACGGCACGGCGCCGTCAGGCGAGGCGCCAGACCCCGACCCCCGGACCGACGCCACCGACGTGCAGCCCGTCGGGCCCGAGGGACAGCGGCACCGACCCGTGCAGCGCCTCCGGCTCGCCCGTCGCGAGCGAGGCGGGCAGCGTCACGCCCGACCACGGTGCGCGGGCGGCCACGACGAGCACGCGCTCATCCGCGGTCTCGCGCAGGTAGCCCACCGCGTCGTCGTCGGCGAGCACCCAGCGCAGGCCGCCGTGCCTGAGGGCGCGCGACGAGCGGCGCAGCGCGACGAGCGCCCGGTACGTCGCGAACGTCGCCTCGTCCCGGTCCGCGGGCCGGTCCCACGGCATCGTCGTCCGCGCGTGCTCGCCCGTGGTGCCCGTGGCCCCCACCTCGTCGCCCGCGAAGACCATGGGCGTCCCGGGGTACGTCATGAGCAGGGCGACCGCGACCTCGACGAGCTCGGGCGAGCCCACGAGCGTCCGGATCCGGGCGGTGTCGTGCGAGCCGAGCATGTTCCACTGCGCGGCCGTCACGGTCCACGGGACGGCGGACGCGAACTCGCGCATCGTCGCGACCATCGACCCTCCGGGACGCCGCGGACGCGCGACCGGCAGGCCGAGCATCGGGTGCTCGCCCGGTGGGGTGAGCCACGTCCAGACGGGGCGGCTGAACCCGTTGTAGTTCATGTTGGCGTGCCAGCCGTCGCCCGTGAGGTCGTCGCTCGCGTCGTGGAAGTGCTCGCTGACCAGCAGCGCGTCGGGCGAGACGTCCGTGAGCGTGCGACGGATACGGCGCGCGACGTCGTGCGTCAGGTCCTGGTCGGCGTAGCGGCCCGTCATGTTGGCGACGTCGACGCGCCAGCCGTCGAGCGCGTACGGCGGGCGCAGCCAGCGCCCGATCACCGAGTCGGGGCCGTCGATCAGGCGCGGGCCCAGGGCCGGGGCCGAGTGGTCGAGCTTGGGCAGGCTCGCGTGGCCGAGCCAGCCGACGTAGCCGTCGCGCGTCCACAGGTAGAAGGACGCCTCCTCGCTGCCCCGGTCGTCGCGCGCGCGCTCGAACCACTCGTGGCCGACGCCCGTGTGGTTCGTCGTGATGTCCCCCATGATGCGCATGCCGCGCGCGTGCACCGCGGCGGACAGCGACGCGAGCGCCTCGTCCCCGCCGAGCAGCGGGTCGACGTGGTCGAACGTGCTCGCGTCGTAGCGGTGGTTCGACCGTCCGGGGAAGAACGGCGTGAGGTACAGGACGTCCACGCCCAGCCGCTCGAGGTGGTCCAGGTGCTCCTCGATCCCGGCGAGGTCGCCGCCGTAGAGCTGACGGCCGACGTCCTGGCCCGCGATGAGCGGCTCGTCGTCCCACGCGGCGGGGACCGCCCACCCCGGCACCGGGCGCTCGGCGCCGGACCGCGCGAACCGGTCCGGGAACACCTGGTAGACGACGGCGTCGCGCGCCCAGGCGGGCGCCGGCGCGTGCACCGTGAGGCGGAAGTCGCCCGCGTCGGGCACGTCGCGGTCGTGCACGCCGCGGGCGTTGAGCCAGCGGTAGCCGCCGGGCGCGTCGAGCAGGAACCGGTACCGCGTGACGGGGTTGTGCACCTCGACCTCGGCGACGAACCAGCGCTCGTCGCCGTCGGTCCGGTCCAGGCGCGCGGGCCTGATCTCGGGCTCGCCGTCGCGGACGGTGCGCACGTGCACGGCACGCGCCGGCGACCCGGCGGGCACGCGCACGCGGACCGGGACCCGGTCCCCGAGCGCCGGCGTGCCCGCCGGGACGTACAGCTCGCTGCCGTCGTGGTGCGCCTCGAGGAGGCGTGCCGTCATCCCTTGACCGACCCCGCCGTCAGGCCGCCCACGATGTACTTCTGCAGGAAGAGGAAGAGCGCGAGGACCGGCACGGCCGAGATCACGGCACCCGCCGCGAAGAGGCCCCACTGCGCCTCGAGCAGGTCGGACACCCAGCCGAACAGCCCCACCGCGAGGGTCCAGTTGCTCTCCGACTGCAGGATCACGCGCGCGATGATGAACTCGCCGAACGTCGCGATGAAGGACAGCAGCCCGACCACCGCGAGGATCGGGGACACGAGCCGCAGGATGATCGTCCAGTAGATCTGCGCGTGGGACGCGCCGTCGATCTTCGCCGCCTCGTCGAGCTCGCGCGGGACCGTGTTGAAGAACCCGTACATGAGGAACGTGTTCACGCCCAGCGCGCCGCCGAGGTACACGCAGATGAGGCCGATCTTGCTGTTCAGGCCGAGCGTCGGGACGACGTTCCCGAGGCCGATGAGCAGCAGGAAGATCGCGACGAACGCGAGCATCTGCGGGAACATCTGGATGATCAGCAGCGCCGTCAGGCCGGCACGGCGACCCGTGAAGCGGAAGCGCGAGAACGCGTACGCCGCGGCGGCGCCCATGAGCACCGTGCCGATCGCGGTGATCCCCGCGATGAGCAGCGTGTTGCCGAACCACGTCCAGAAGAGCGTGTCGCCGAGGTCCGCGTAGTTGTTGAACGACACCGTCGAGAACAGGTCGTTCGACCCCGTGAGCGTGCCCCGCTCGGCGAGGGACGCCGAGATGAGGTACAGCAGCGGGAACGCGGCGTAGACGACGGCGACGACGCCGACGAGGTGCCGCCAGCCGAGCTCGGTCATGTACCGGCCCGGGGACATCCTCTTGTGCGGCGCGACGTCGCCGCGCTGCCCGGCACGCGTGCCGGCCACCTGGGTCCGCATCTGCGTGGCCATGTCAGTTGATCTCCTCGAGCGAGCGGGTGCGACGGAACGCCAGGGCCGAGATGGTCGCCACGATCACGAAGATGACGATCGAGAGCGCGCTCGCCAGGCCGTAGTTCTTCGCCGCCGTGCCGTCGAGGCCGGAGACGGAGTAGACCATCGAGATGAGGATGTCGGTGTGGCCCAGCGGCACCGAGGCGTCGGTGAAGCGCGGACCGCCGCGCGTGAGCATGTAGATCAGCGTGAAGTTGTTGAAGTTGAACGCGAAGCTCGAGATGAGCAGCGGTGCGGTCGACACGAGGAGCAGCGGCATCGTGACCGACCACCACGTCCGGATGCGGCCCGCGCCGTCGATCTTCGCGGCCTCGAGCACGTCCGACGGGATCGCCTGGAGCGCGCCGGTCGCGATGAGGAACATGTACGGGAAGCCCAGCCACAGGTTGACCCCGAGCACCGAGAGCTTGGCGAGCGTCGGGTCGGTGAGCCACCCGACCTCCGCCCCGCCCAGGAGCATCTCGTTGACGAAGCCGTAGCGCCGGTTGAGCATGCCGGACCACAGCAGCGCCGCGAGGAAGCCGGGGACGGCGTACGGGAGGATCAGCAGCGTCCGGTAGATCTTGCGGCCACGGAGCCTCGGGTCGTTGAAGACGATCGCGAGGAAGAGGCCGAGGAGGAAGGTCGTCAGGACCGAGAGGATCGCGAACGCGAACGTCCAGGCGAGGATCTTGAAGAACGGCGTCGCGTAGCGCGCGTCGCCGAAGGCGGTCGCGAAGTTGTCGAGACCGACGTTGACGCGCCACCCGGTCTGCAGCCGCGTGCCGTCCTCGGCGACGAAGTACCCCTCGTCGCTGGGCGTGTAGACCGCGCCGGTCGAGAGGTCGCGCATGACGTCGGCCTCCTCGTCGTACTCGAGGAAGGACTTCGCGACGAACGCGTTCCGAGCGTCCTGCGTGCGCAGCGAGCCGTCCTCGGCGTCGTCGGAGACGGGGACCCGCAGGGCCGTCACGTCGTCGGCGTTCTCGAGGATCTCCTGCCGCCCGAGCACCTCGTAGCCCGGGACCTCGCTCGCGACCCCGTCGGTCGCGGTCCCGTCGACGGTCTGCAGGGGCTGCTCGGCGGTGCCGACACGGACCTCGCCGTCGGCGTTGACGATCGCGAACCCGAGCTGGTCCCCCGCGCGCACGACGGTCACGGGGTAGGTGGGCGACCCCTCGACGCGGCGCTCGTTGGAGATGAGGAGGAACTCGATCGCGTCCTGCTTGGTCGAGTTGTGGCCGTCGCCGTAGTTGGTGAAGGCGACGACACCCGTGTAGACGACGGTGAAGATCTGGTACGCGAGGAGGAACACGAGCCCGGGGACGATGTACTTCAGCGGCAGCGCCCTGCGCGAGAAGTACACGTAGTCGGCGACGACGAGCATCGCGACCATCGACCACATGATCCCGTAGGACTCCTCGCCCCACGCGGCGAGGACGACGTAGACGCCGAGGGCGTTGACCAGCGCCATCAGGATCAGCTTGACGACGAAGCCGCGGCCGAAGTCCCTCGCGTGCGACGTCCGTCGCGGGGTCCCGGCGGCGGGCGGCTGCTCGGGCGCCATCGCCCGCGCTGCCTCGACCTGGGGTGGGTGGGGGGTGCTCATCGATACCTCCGTGCTGCGGGCTCGCCGACGCGGACGCCGGTCACCCGTGCTCCGGTCCGGGGAGGGCGGCGGCTCGCACGCGAGGGCGGCACGTCGTCGTGCCGTCGTCCCGCATCATGCCAGCAGGCGCCGGGGAAAAGGGGTCATGCGCGCGTGGCGCGCAGCCGTGGTGGTACCGGCTGCGCGCCACGCGGTCGTGCTGTCCTCCCGGAGGAGATCAGGAGGCGTCGAGCGCGCCCTGGATGTCCGAGACCATCTTCTCCCAGGCGGCCACCGGCTCGGCGGCACCGGAGACGATCTGCGCCTCGGTCACGCCCCAGAACGCCCAGACCGAGCCCATCTCGGGGATCGACGGCATCGGGACGGCCTCGGAGCCGACCTCGCGGAAGCCTGCGGTGATCGGGTCGGCCGACGCGGCGTCGGCGGCAGCGACGAGGGCGGGCGGACGGCCGCCGGCCTCGTAGAGCGCCATCTGCGCCTCCTCCGTCGCCATGAAGTTGACGAGGAAGTCGTTCGCGAGGAGGTCGTTCTCCGACTGCGCGGAGATGTAGAAGCCCTGGACGCCCACGAAGGGCTGGGCGGGCTGGCCACCCGCGCTCGGGATCGGGTCGATCTCGAGGTTCAGGCCCTCGAAGGAGCCGAGCATCCACGGGCCGCCGATGATGAACGGCGACTGGCCGTTGGCGAACGCCTCGACCGCGACGTCGTACGTCACCGCGGTGTCGAGCACGCCGGCCGCACCCTGCGCCTGGAGCCACGTCGCGAACGCGTTGCCGGCCTCGCCGCCGAGCGCGAGCTCGGGCTTGTACGAGCCGTCCTCGTTCTGCGTGAAGACGGGGGCGCCGAACGACGTCTGCAGCGGGTACATCGTGTAGGGGTCGCCCTCCTCACCCATCTGGATGAGGATCGGGTACTCGGTGCCCGCCGCCTGGCCGGCCGCGACCGCGTCGTCCCACGTCGCGGGCGCCTCGGCCGCGAGGTCGGTGTTGCGGATGAGCGCGATGTTCTCGACGGAGTACGGCAGGCCGTAGACCTGGCCGTCCTGCGTGAAGGCCGCGACCGCGACCTCCTCGAACGCGCTGCTCGCCTCGCCCAGCTCGATCGGCGCGACGACGCCGTTCGCGGTGAGCTCGCCCAGCCAGTCGTGCGCACCGACGGTGATGTCGGGACCCTCGCCGGTCGGGACCTGGGCGAGGAAGTCGGGACGGATGTCGTCGAAGTTCTTCTGGACGAGCTCGACGGTCGTGCCGGTCTCCTCCTCGAACGCCGTCGCTGCGGCCTCGACGGCCGCCTGGCGGGTCTCGTCGACCCAGATCGTCAGGCTGCCACCGTCGGTCTCGGTGGTCTCCTCGGCCGTCGGCTCGCTGGCCTCCGGCTCCTCGGTGTCACCCCCGCCGCAGGCGGTGAGGGTGAGCGCGGCGCCCAGGGCGACCGCGACGAGTGGGATGCTCCGTCGCATCGTGGGTGTCTCCAAACACGAGTCTCCAACCGGCTCCGGGCGGCATCCCTGCCGTCCGGGGCCCTGATGGACGCGACGCTAACCGCCGGGTTCGCCGTCGTGCAAGCCGTTGCGGTAACTTTCATGCAACGCTTTCGGGACCGGACGTCCGGAGCGGCGACCATCACAAGGAGGTGCTGTGTCTTCTAACCTTCCGCACGTGCGGACACGGTTGAAGGACCTCGCGGAGCAGGCTGGAGTCAGCACCGCGACCGTGTCGCGCGTGCTCAACGGGAAGGCCGGCGTCTCCTCGCAGACACGCAAGTCGGTCCTCGCCGCGCTCGACGTGCTCGGCTACGACCGCCCCGAGAAGCTGCGCACGCGCTCCGAGGGGCTCGTCGGGCTGATCGTCCCCGAGCTCACGAACCCCGTCTTCCCCGCGCTGGCCCAGTCGATCGAGAACTCGCTCGCCGAACGAGGTTTCACCCCCCTGCTCTGCACGCAGTCACCCGGAGGGACCACCGAGGACGAGTACGTCGAGATGCTCATCGAGCACGGCGTCGACGGCATCGTGTTCGTCTCGGGGCGCCACGCCGACACCTCGGCGAGCGACGACCGCTACCAGCGCCTGCGCAGCCGCGGCCTGCCGATCGTGCTCGTCAACGGGTTCGCCGAGGGCGTCGACGCCCCCGCCGTGTCGGTCGACGACACGGTCGCGGTCGAGCTCGCGTGGCGGCACCTGGTGTCGCTCGGGCACGAGCGCATCGGGCTCGCGATCGGACCGGACCGGTACATCCCGGCACGGCGCAAGCTCGCGGCGTTCACCGCGGCCCTGCGCCGGCGCGACCCGGGCGCCGACGTCGCCGAGCACGTCGTGACCACGCTGTTCACGGTCGAGGGCGGCCAGGCGGCGGGCGGTGAGCTCATCGACTCGGGGCACACCGCGATCATCTGCGCCTCGGACCTCATGGCGCTCGGCGCGATCCGTGCCGCCCGGTCGCGCGGGCTCGCCGTGCCCGAGGACGTCTCGGTCGTCGGCTTCGACGACTCGCCGCTCATCGCGTTCACCGACCCGCCCCTGTCGACCGTGCGCCAGCCGGTCACGGGCATGGGCGAGGCGGCGGTCAGCGCGCTCGTCTCGGAGATCTCCGGCACCCGCGTGCCCCGCACCGAGCTGCTGTTCCACCCCGAGCTGATCGTGCGCGGGTCGACCGGCGTCGCCAGGCCCTACGCTGAGAGGCGCAGCGGAGCGGTGTCCTCCGCCTGACGACCCGCCGGCCAGCCCGGCGCGGAGAGGCCCAGGTCCGTCGACCTGGGCCTCTGCGCTTGCGGCTCCCGGTCGGCGGCCGTCCGCCCGCCCGGCGCGGACCCGAGCCCGTCCCCCGCAGATCGCCGAGCACCACGCACGTCAGCGCCGATCACCCGCCGATCACCCGCCGATCACCCGCCCATCACGTGACCACCAGTCCGTCCCACCCGTGCGGATCCGCCGGACCCGCCAGACCCAGGAGAGCCGTGACGTCCACCCAGCCCACCGGGCTCGCCCCCGCCTCGACCACGACGACCCTCGTCCACCGCGCCCTCGAGCAGAGTCCCGAGCAGGCCGAGTGGTGGCGCGACGCGGTGATCTACCAGGTCTACCCGCGCTCGTTCGCCGACGCCGACGGGGACGGGGTGGGCGACCTCCCCGGCATCACGGCGCGCCTGGACCACCTGGCGCGGCTCGGCGTCGACGCGGTGTGGCTCTCGCCCTTCTACCGCTCGCCCCAGAAGGACGCCGGTTACGACGTCGCCGACTACCGCGACGTCGACCCGCTGTTCGGGACCCTCGAGGACTTCGACGCGCTGCTCGAGCGTGCGCACCGCCTCGGCCTGCGCGTGATCGTCGACCTCGTGCCCAACCACACGTCGTCCGAGCACGTGTGGTTCCGCGCGGCGCTCGCAGCGGCACCCGGCTCGCCCGAACGCGCGCGCTACCACTTCCGCGACGGGCGCGGCCCCGACGGCTCCCTGCCGCCGAACGGGTGGACCTCGGTCTTCGGCGGGTCGGCGTGGACGCGGACGACGGACGCCGACGGGACGCCCGGCCAGTGGTACCTGCACCTGTTCGACCCGAGCCAGCCCGACCTCGACTGGTCGAACCCCGAGGTCCGCGAGGAGTTCGAGCGGGTGCTCCGGTTCTGGCTGGACCGCGGGGTCGACGGGTTCCGGGTCGACGTCGCGCACGGCATGGTCAAGGCGCCCGGCCTGCCCGACTGGGACGGCACCTCGTCGATGATCGAGGGCGCGCACCAGGGCGAGCTGGGCTCGGAGGACGGCGCGACGGGCGCGGGCACCGCCGGGCCGATGTGGGACCAGGAGGGCGTCCACGACATCTACCGCGCGTGGCACCGCGTCCTGGCGGAGTACGAGGGCGACCGTGCCCTCGTCGCCGAGGCGTGGGTCGAGCCGCTCGCCCGCCTCGCTCGGTACGTGCGCCCTGACGAGATGCAGCAGGCGTTCAACTTCGCGTTCCTCACCACGCTGTGGGACGCCGACGCGCTGCGGTCGGTCGTCACCGAGTCGCTCGAGGCCTCCGACGCCGTGGGTGCCCCGACGACGTGGGTGCTGTCCAACCACGACGTCGTCCGCCACGCGTCCCGGCTGGGCCTCGCCGTCCCCGGGTCGCGTCCGAACGGGATCCGCGCCGAGGACCCGCAGCCCGACGCCGAGGCCGGCCTCCGCCGCGCCCGGGCCGCGACGCTGCTCATGCTGGCGCTCCCCGGCTCGTCCTACCTCTACCAGGGCGAGGAGCTCGGGCTGCCCGAGCACACCACGCTCGACGACGACGAGCGCCAGGACCCCGCATGGTGGCGCTCGGGTCACACCGAGGCGGGACGCGACGGCTGCCGGGTGCCCCTCCCCTGGTCGGCGGACGAGCCCGGCCTGGGCTTCTCGCCGACGGGCCGCACGTGGCTCAGCCAGCCCGACTCGTTCCGCGCGCTCGCGCTGGACCAGCAGCGCGACGTGCCCGGCTCGACCTACGAGACGTACCGCACCGCACTGCGACTGCGCCGCGAGTTCGCGCTCGGCACGGGCTCGCTCGCGTGGGTCGACGGTCTCGCCCGCACCCCCGGCACGGAGGTCGTGGCCCTCGTCAACCGCGAGGTCCTCGTCGTGACCGTGGTGGGTGACGGGTCGGCGGCCCTGCCCGAGGGCGAGGTCCTGCACGCGTCCGGGCCGCTGGAGACCGACGAGCACGGTCGCGTCGTCGTGCCGGCCGACACGACCGCCTGGGTGCGCCCCGCGACCTGATCAGTCCCAGCCCTCGACGCCCGCGCGGGTCTCGACCACCAGGCCCGAGCCGGCCGGCTCGACCGCGCGCGCGTCGTCGGGCAGGGGCGTGCGCCACACCTGGTGGCCGTGGACGACGTCCACGGCCACCAGGTCGGGGCCGCCGTCACCGGGCACCGCGAGCAGGAGCACGCGCCCGTCGGTCACCGGCAGCGCCGGCACCGACGCGAGGGTCTCGACGTCCCAGCGATGTGCACCCGAGCGCGCGTCGAGCGCCGTGACGCGCACCGGACCGGCGAGCAGGACGACGCTGCCCAGCTGCGTGAGGACCGACGACGACCGGTGCACCGTCGTGCGCCAGAGCTCGCGACCGGACGCGACGTCGACGACCCGGACCCGGTCCGAGCGCGACTCGACGTCGGGGCGCAGGACAAGCACGTCGTCGGCGTGCCCGTGCAGGAGCGGCACCAGCGGGACGCCGAGCCTCGACCACCGGGTCCCGTCACCGTCCAGCACAGCGGTCCGGGTGCGGCTGCCCACGGTGACGAGGACGCGCGCCCCGTCGCTGAGGAGGCCGGCCTCGGCGGTCGTCGCCACACCGTCCCGGCGGTCCGGGGGCACGTCGCCGTTCTCGAGGTCGAGGACCATCACACCCCGACCGCGGACCACGAGGGTCGTGCTGCCGATCACCGAGGCGGTCCCGATCCCCCCGGTCGCGGCCACCACACCGTCGCTGCGCACGTCCCAGCGGGTCCGCCCGTCGGTCGGGTCCCACCGGACGACCCGGACGCGACCGTCGTCCTCGGCGAGGACGTGCACCAGGTCGCCGCCGACGGCGTGCACCATGACGAGCCGACCCGTCAGCACGCTCGTGGCGGCGCGGTGACCCGACACCGGGTCCACCGACACGACGGTCGTGCGACGCCGCAGCACGTCGTCCCCGGGGACGGTGTCCCAGGTCGTCGAGTGGCAGACGGCCCGGTGCAGGGAGGGCAGCCACGCCGTGCGGTGCTCCATGACCGGGCCCGACGTGCGCGGCCCGAGGACGGCGCACCAGCCGCGCTCCCGCCGCTCGCCGACCGTCCACCGGATGTCGCCCGTGCCCGGGTCCACCCCGTGGAGCATGTGGTCGGAGGTCGAGACGAGCACCGTGCCGTCGGCGGCGCCGACCAGCCGCGCGCCGTCGAGGGACCAGCGGCGCTCGAGGACCCCGTCGACCGTCTCGAGGAAGCCGGGCAGCTCCGCGAGCGCCGCGAGCCGGGCCCGCTCGCCCCGGGCGAGGCCGAGGTTCAGGCCGACGACGGCGACGGTCGTCGCGACCACCGCGGCCACGAGCGCGCGCACACCGTGCCGGCGTCCGCCGCGTGCCCCCCGTACGACCACGGGTCGTCCGGGGTGTGGGGTGGCGGCGTGCCGTCCGGGCACCGCGACGGGCCCGTCGTCCTCGACGAGCTCGACCTCGACAGCCGCGGCTTCCGGCCCCGGCCGGCTGCCCCGCATGAGACGAGGGTACGTCCGCTTCGTCCCGGTTCGTCAGGGTCGGCGTCAGGGTCGGCCTCAGGGCGACGCCAGCATCACCAGCCGGGTCCCGCCCTGCAGGACGACGCCGCCCCGGGACGGGACGAGGCTGCCGAACACCGCCGGCAGCGGGACCCGCCACTCCTCGCGGCCCGTGTCCAGGTCGAGCGCGACGAGATCGTGCCCGAGGTCGCCCCTCGTCGCCACGAGGACGCGGGACCCGTCGGTGAGCCCGACCCCCGAGACGTCGGGTGCGGCCTCGTGCGACCAGAGCTCGTCACCCGTGCTCGCCTGCAGAGCGGCGACCTCCGCCCCCGACGCGACGACCACGACGTCGCCCAGCTGGAGCAGCAGCTGGTTCGCGCCCCGGTCGTGGCGCCACAGCTCCTCGCCGCGGGAGATGGAGTACGCCGTGAGCGCGACCCCGTCGAGGGACGTGACGACGAGCACGTCCCCCTCCGGGTCGAGGACCCCGCCGAACCCCGGGTAGCCCTCGACGTCGAGCAGCAGCTCGCC
This sequence comes from Cellulomonas carbonis, assembly GCF_014636275.1. Lineage (GTDB taxonomy): Bacteria > Actinomycetota > Actinomycetes > Actinomycetales > Cellulomonadaceae > Actinotalea > Actinotalea carbonis. Next base: position 76,197 of record NZ_BMEB01000001.1, on the reverse strand, counting down.
GTCCGGTCCGAGCACCTGGGTCCGCGGCATCCCGGCGTGGATGTCAGCGAGGCGCACGCTCCGCTCCCCCGACAGCTCGCGGACGACGACGTCCGCCGCGTCGTCGGGGTCCGTCTCGGTGCCGTCGGCGAGGAGCAGACCGGTCGAGCCGGAAGCCGCCCGCAGCACGAGGACCTCGCCGACGACCTCCGTGACCAGGCTGCTGCTGCCGTCCGGCGCACCGACGGCCTCGTCCGAGCGGTACGACCAGCGCACGACGTCGGCTCCCGGGTCGTACCGGACGACCTCCGCGAAGCCCTCACCGTCCTGCGAGACCACGACGACGTCGCCGTCGACCACGTGGTCGAACATCGGCTGCCCGGACAGGGCGAGATCGCCCGTCCGTCGGCGGCTCGCGACGTCGTAGACCTCGAGCACACCGGGGCCGGGCGTCCCCTCGTCGGACCACCGGACCGTCGTGCACAGGATCAGGTCGGTCCCGGGCGTGCCGAGCGGGTCGGTGAGGCCCCGTCCGCCCTCGCGGCCGACGTGGCACCACGCGCCGTCGTCCACCGCGAGCTCGAGGAGCACCTCCCCGGTGGCGGCGTCGAGGACGCGCTGCCCGCCGCCGAGGCCACCGACGAGCAGGACGTCGTCCGTCTGGTCGGAGACCCACGCCCCCTCGGCGCTCCAGACCTCCACGGGCGGCTCGGGCATGGGGCGCATGACACCGGGGACCTGCGCCCACCGCCGGACCTGCGCCGCGTCGAGCGCCACCTGGACGCCGTTGACCCCGACCACCACCGCGGCGGCGGCCGCCCCGACGGCCAGCCACGTCCTGCGGCGTGGACCGTGCGGCGGCGTCGCGGCGCCGGTCGCCGGGCCGGGTGCGGGACCGGGACCGGGACCGGCCACCGGTTCGGCTCTGCCGTCGTCGTCCGCCTCGACGAGCTCGACGTCGACGACGTCGCCCGACCCACCGCTGCGGCGCATGGGGGAAGCGTAGGTGCCTCCGGCCCCTCGCCGGCAGGGCACGAGGCCCGGCCGACGCTCGGGGCGCGGCGCCCGGCCGGAGGCCCCCGGACGGGTCAGCCGTCGCCCTCGCGGGCGCCGACGTGCACGGCGAGTGCCGTGTCGCCCGCGAGCTCGGCCGTGAGACGGCCGTCGCCGTCGACGTCGACCGTGCGCCCCGTGCACCGGCCGTCGACGAGCGCCCCGGTCACGACGTCGCAGTAGGTGCCCGCGGGCAGGCGCGTCGCGAACGTCTCCTCGAGCGGGGCCGCGTTGCCGTTGACGACGACGAACCCCGCGCCACCGCGACCGAACGCGACGGCGCGGCGCCCGACCCACACGTCCTCGACGGCCCCGCCGGCCACCGCGTCCCGCCAGCCGACCATGCCCGCGACGGGGGCCCACCGGTGCTGGCACACGAAGGTCCCCACGGCGGGACGCGCGTCCGGTCCGACGTCGTCGGCGCACGTCGCGTCGACCACCTCGCCGCCCGGGGTCTGCGGCGGGCCGGCGTCGCGGTCGACGAACGCGTACCCCGAGTGCACGACGGGCGTGCCGTGGTCCAGCGCCAGCAGGAGGACGAGCGACTGCACGTACGTCGCACCGTCCTTGTAGCTCAGCGTCGACCCGTTGCGCTCGGTGTCGTGGTTCTCGACGAAGACGACGGACCGGTCCGAGGGCAGAGCCGTGTCGAGGTCGCCGAGCTCGAGCGCGCGGTGCACGGACCCCCCGCCGACGACGGCCGCGAGCTCCTGACCGTGGAAGAAGTCGAAGACGTGGCCGTTGGACAGGTAGTCCTCGGGCCGGATGGGCTCGCCGCGCGCACCGATCACCTCCTGGAGCACGAGGGTCCCCTCCGGCAGCGCGCCGACGACCGCGCCGACGTCCTCGGCGGGCATGTGCTTCGCGGCGTCGATCCGGAAGCCCGCGACGCCGAGTCCCAGCAGGTCCTCGAGGTACGCGACGATGCGCTCGCGCACACGCGGCTCCTCGGTCGCGAGGTCCGCGAGGTTGACGAGCTCGCAGCGCTGCACCTGCGCGGCGACCTGGTAGCTCTGGATGTCGTCCTCGGGCGTGAGGTCGCAGTGGTGGAAGTCGCCCTCGGCGTCGGAGTACAGCCCCGGGTACTCGTAGTGCTCGTACGGCGACCCTGCCCAGCCCGTCCCCGGCTCGTCCTTGCCGGTCATGTGGTTGATGACCGCGTCGGTCAGCACGGCGACCCCGGCCGCGTCGCACCGCCGGACCATCGCCGCGAGCTCCTCGCGCGTGCCGAGCCGCGACTCGAGCAGGTAGGACACGGGCTGGTACGCCGTCCACCACTCCTCGCCGAGGACGTGCTCCTGCGGCGGCGAGGTGAGGACGAAGTCGTACCCCGCCGGTCCCAGGACGTCCTCGCACTCGCGCCCGATCGCGTCCCACGTCCACTGGAAGAGCTGGACGCCCGTCCCGGGGCCGTGGGGCTCCACGGGGGCGGACGCCGTCGGACCGGGCTCGGCGCCGCTGCCCGCACGGGTGCCGGCGCCACCCGTCGGGTCCGCCGTGCAGCCGACGACGAGCGCCACGGCGACGGCGGCCGCCAGGGCGCGGACGACCACGCGGACGTGCGGACGGCGGGGCACGACGTCGCTCAGCCGCCCGAGACGCTGAGCTCGGCCTCGGCGAGCGCCGACCGGAACGCGTCGTCGAGGTCGCGCGAGTCGAGCCACCCCTCGGGGAGAACGGGTCGCTTGGGCGACCCGGCGCGCCCCCGCTGCCCCTCGGCCGCGGCGCCGGGGTACGGCTGCGTGAGGTCGAGCTCACCCAGGAGGTCCTCGAGCTGCGCGAAGGTCTCGACCAGGCCGAGCCGTGCGCGCAGCGACCCGCCCACCACGTACCCCTTGAGGTACCAGGCCATGTGCTTGCGCATCTCGCGCATCGCCTTGAGCTCGTCGCCGAACTCCTCGATCATCAGCTCGCCGTGCCGCCGCACGACCGCAGCGACCTCGCCGAGCCCGGGCCGTACGCGCGCGTCCGAGCCGTGGAACGCCGCGGCGAGGTCCGCGAACAGCCATGGCCGCCCCTGGCACCCCCGGCCGACGACGACGCCGTCGCAACCGGTCCGCGCGACCATCTCGAGCGCGTCCTCGGCGGACCAGATGTCGCCGTTGCCGAGCACGGGGACGTCCGTGACGGTCTCCTTGAGGCGCGCGATGGCGTCCCAGTCCGCCGTGCCCGAGTAGTAGTCGGCCGCGGTCCGCGCGTGCAGCGCGACGGCCGCGACGCCCAGGTCCTGCGCCACGAGGCCGGCCTCGAGGTACGTGAGGTGGTCCTCGTCGACGCCCTTGCGCATCTTGACCGTCACGGGCACGCCACCGGGCCGCGCGGCCTCCACGGCGGCGCGGACGATCGCGGCGAACAGGTCGCGCTTCCAGGGCAGCACGGCACCCCCGCCGCGGCGCGTGACCTTGGGCACGGGGCAGCCGAAGTTGAGGTCGACGTGGTCGGCGCGGTCCTCCTCGACGAGCATCCGGACGGCCGCGCCGACGGTCGCCGGGTCGACGCCGTAGACCTGGACCGAGCGGGGCCGCTCGTCGTCGTCGTGCCGGATGATGCGCATCGACTCCTCGGTGCGCTCGACGAGCGCACGCGAGGTGACCATCTCGGCGACGTACAGCCCCGCGCCGTGCTCGCGGCACAGCCGGCGGAACGCCCGGTTGGTCACGCCCGCCATGGGGGCGAGCACCACGGGGGTGTCGACCGTGAGCGGCCCGATGCGCAGCGGGGGCAGCACCGGCCGACCCGCACGCGCGGGGCGCCCCGGGGCGGCGGGAGGGGTCTGCGGCTCGGCTGTCACCTCGGCTGTCACCGCACGATTGTCCCCCACGTCCCGGGGCACCCCCGTCGGGGCGTCAGGCGCCGACGAGGCGCGCACCGAGGTAGGCGGTCACCTGGTCCAGGCTCACGCGCTCCTGGGCCATGGTGTCGCGGCTGCGGATGGTCACGGCCTGGTCCTCGAGGCTGTCGAAGTCGACCGTGATGCAGAACGGCGTGCCGATCTCGTCCTGACGGCGGTACCGGCGGCCGATCGCCCCCGCGTCGTCGAAGTCGACGTTCCACGCGCGGCGCAGCTCGGCCGCGAGGTCGCGTGCGACGGGCGAGAGGTCCTCGTGCCGCGAGAGGGGCAGCACCGCGGCCTTGACGGGCGCGAGCCGCGGGTCGAGGCGCAGGACCGTGCGCTTGTCGACCCCGCCCTTGGTGTTGGGCGCCTCGTCCTCGGCGTACGCCTCGATGAGGAACGCCATGAGGGACCTCGTCAGGCCGGCTGCCGGCTCGATGACGTACGGGACCCAGCGCTCGTTCTTGGCCTGGTCGAAGTAGGAGAGGTCCTGGCCCGAGTGCTCCGAGTGCGTCCGCAGGTCGAAGTCCGTGCGGTTCGCGATGCCCTCGAGCTCACCCCACTCGGAGCCGGTGAAGCCGAAGCGGTACTCGATGTCGACGGTGCGCGTCGAGTAGTGCGAGAGCTTCTCCTGCGGGTGCTCGTAGAGCCGCAGGTTGTCCCGGGAGAGCCCGAGGTCGACGTACCAGTCGGTCCGTGCGTCGATCCAGTACTGGTGCCACTCGGCGTCCGTCCCGGGCTCGACGAAGAACTCCATCTCCATCTGCTCGAACTCGCGCGTGCGGAAGATGAAGTTGCCGGGCGTGATCTCGTTGCGGAACGACTTGCCGATCTGGCCGATGCCGAACGGCGGCTTGCGGCGTGCGGTCGACATGACCTGGGCGAAGTTGACGAAGATGCCCTGCGCGGTCTCGGGCCGGAGGTAGTGCAGGCCGGACTCGTCCTCGACCGGGCCGAGGTACGTCTTGAGCATCATGTTGAAGTCGCGCGGCTCGGTCCACTGACCGCGCGTGCCGCAGTTCGGGCACGGGACGTCGCCCAGGCCGTTCTCGGCGGTGCGGCCCTTCTTCTCCTCGTACTCCTCGACGAGCTGGTCCTCTCGGAACCGCTTGTGGCACGAGAGGCACTCGGTCAGGGGGTCGGTGAAGACGCCGACGTGGCCCGACGCGACCCAGACCTGGCGCGGCAGGATGACCGACGAGTCGAGGCCCACGACGTCGTCGCGGCCCGTGACCATGGTCCGCCACCACTGCCGCTTGATGTTCTCCTTGAGCTCCACGCCGAGCGGCCCGTAGTCCCACGCCGACCGGGTGCCGCCGTAGATCTCCCCCGACGGGAAGACGAAGCCCCGCCGCTTGGCGAGGTTGACGACGGCGTCGAGACGGGACGGTGCTGCGGCCACGGTTGCTCCAGGGGCGCTCGGCGGGTCCGCACGTGGCTCGCGCGGACGGGACCGACGGCGGTGCGGCGCTGCCGCGGAAGGCGCGGGGCGCCGACCGGCCGTCAGCGGCCCAGGCTACCGGCGCGGGCCGTCGCCGCGGGTCGGGCGGGCCCCCCGTGGCCTCCGGCCCCAGTTTGACAATGGTTCTCATCCGTCCTGAGAATGAGTCTCATGCGTCTTCGTCCCTCCCCCCGCCGTGCCCTGGCCGCCCCTCGTCCGCAGCACGCCCGCTCGAGCAGGGCCACGGCCCTCCTCGCGGCCGGTGCGGTCGCCTCCCTCGCCGCGTGCGGCGGGACGGCCGCCTCGGACCAGCCGGACGGCGACGGTGCCGGTGCCGGTGCCGGCGAGGACGGTCTGCTCGTGCTGGCCGCGTTCTACCCCCTGCAGTACGTGACCGACCGCGTCGGGGGCGACCTCGTGACGGTCGAGTCGATCACGCCCCCGGGTGTCGAGGCGCACGACGTCGAGCTCTCCCCCAGCCAGCTGCGCACGCTCGGTCAGGCCGACCTGGTCGTGCACCTCGCCGACTTCCAGCCCGCGGTCGACGACGCCGTCGAGAGCCGCGGCCCCGAGCGCGTGCTCGACGTCACCGAGGCGGCGGACCTGCGCGAGGCCGACGAGCACACGGACGAGGACGAGCACGCCGACGAGGAGGCCGACGAGCACGCGGACGAGGAGACCGACGAGCACAGCGCGCTCGACCCGCACTTCTGGCTCGACCCGATGCGCCTCGCGGCCGTCGGCGACGCGATCGCCGAGGCGCTCGGCGAGGCCAGCCCGGCGGACGCCGAGGCCTTCCAGGAGAACGCCGACGTCCTTCGCGCCGACCTCGAGGCGCTCGACGCCGACCTGACGCAGGGCCTCGCGTCGTGCGAGCGGGACGTCGTCGTCACCGGGCACACCGCGTTCGGCTACCTGGCCGACCGCTACGGGTTCACCGAGGTCGGCATCGCCGGGATCGACCCCGACACCGAGCCCTCCCCCGCACGCATGCGCGAGATCGGCGAGGTGGTCCGGGAGCACGGCGTCACCGCCGTCTACACCGAGAGCGTGGCGGCACCCGCCGTGGCCGGTGCCCTCGCGGACGACCTCGGGCTCGAGGTCCTGGTCCTCGACCCCGTGGAGACCCAGGTGGACGAGGCGACCGACTACCGTGGAGTCATGGAGCTCAACCTCGAGGCCCTGCGGACGGGTCTGGGCTGCTCGTGACCGAGGTCGTCCGTGCGCAGGGGCTGCGCGTCGACCTCGGCGGCGCGACGATCCTGCACGGCGTCGAACTCGCCGTGGACGACGGCGAGGTCGTCGGCCTCCTCGGCGCCAACGGGTCGGGCAAGTCCACGTTCGTCCGCGCCCTCGTCGGCGCCGTCCCGTCCCAGGCCGGCTCCGTGCGGCTCTTCGGCACGCCGCTCGGTCGCGACGTCCCGTGGCACCGCATCGGCTACGTGCCGCAGCGCGTCTCCGCGGCAGCGGGCGTGCCGGCCACGGCGGCGGAGGTCGTGACGTCGGGCCTCCTGCACGGCCGACGCCTGGTCCCGCCGCGCGGCGCACGCCGCCGTTCGGTCGAGGCGCTCGCCGTCGTGGGCCTCGCGGACGTCGCCGACCGCGCGGTGCGCGAGCTCTCGGGCGGCCAGCAGCAGCGCGTCCTCATCGCACGAGCACTCGTCCGCCGGCCCGACCTGCTGCTCCTCGACGAGCCGGTCGCCGGCGTCGACCTGCCGAGCCAGGAGGCCTTCGCGCGTGCGCTCGCGGGTCTGGTCGCCGCCGGCACGACGGTCGTCGTCGTGCTGCACGAGCTCGGGGCGCTCCAGCCGCTCGTCCGGCGCTGCGTCGTCCTGCGTCACGGCCGGGTCATCCACGACGGTGCGCCGCCCCGGCCGAGCCCCGGTCACGACGACCCGCACCACGAGCACGTGCACCCGCACGACGCGGCCCTGGCCGACGAGGCGGGCGGCCTGGTCCCCGCGGTGAGGTGGCAGGAGTGAGCGTCGTCGACGAGGTCGTCGGGATGCTGGGCGACCCCTTCATGCAGCGTGCGCTCGTCGTCGCCGCGCTCGTCGGCCTCGCGGCGCCCGTGATCGGTACGTACCTCGTGCAGCGACGGCTCTCGCTGCTCGGCGACGGGATCGGGCACGTCGCCCTCACGGGTGTGGCGCTCGGGTGGCTCGTGGGCAACGCGATGGAGCTCACGCCGCACGACGCGCTGGCCGTCCCGGGCGCCGTCGTCGCGGCCGTCGTCGGCGCGGTGACGATCGAGCTCGTGCGCCAGCACGGGCGCACGAGCGGCGACGTCGCGCTCGCGCTGCTGTTCTACGGCGGCATCGCCGGTGGCGTGCTGATCATCTCCCAGGCGGGCGGGACCAACGCCAACCTCGTCGGCTACCTCTTCGGGTCGATCTCGACCGTCTCCACCGGGGACGTGTGGCTCACCGTGGTGCTCGCGGGTCTCGTGCTCGGCGTCGGCCTCGGCCTGCGGTCGGCGCTGTTCGCCATCTCGCAGGACGAGGAGTTCGCCCGGGCGTCGGGCCTGCCGGTGCGCGCCCTCAACCTCCTCGTCGCGGTCGTCGCCGCGCTCACCGTGACGGTCGCGATGCGCGTCGTGGGCGTGCTCCTCGTGAGCGCGCTCATGATCGTGCCCGTCGCGGTCGCACAGCTGGTCGCGTCGTCGTTCCGCCGCACGATGGGCGTCGCGATGGCGACGGGCGTCGTCGCGACCGTCGCGGGGCTGAGCACCACGTACTGGTACGACGCGTCGCCCGGCGCCACGATCGTCGTCCTCGCCCTGGCCATGTACGCGCTCGCCGCCGCGGCCCGTCCGTTCGTCCGGCGGCGGCCATCGGGCCCGCACGACCCCCACCCGCAGCTCGACGACGACGTCCAGGTCGCCACCCCCGGGAGCCGATGATGCAGCGCATGACCCGCCAGCGGACCGCCGTCGCCGAGGCGCTCGGCACGGTGGAGGACTTCCGCAGCGCGCAGCAGCTGCACGAGCTGCTGCGGGACCAGGGGCACGGCATCGGCCTGGCGACGGTCTACCGGACGCTCCAGTCGCTCGCCGAGGCGGGCGACGTCGACGTGCTGCGGACCGCGGAGGGCGAGAGCGTCTACCGGCGGTGCGAGCGGCGCGAGCACCACCACCACCTCGTGTGCCGCCGCTGCGGAGCGACGGTCGAGATCGAGGGGCCCGACGTCGAGACCTGGGCGGACCGGGTCGGTCGCCGCCACGGGTTCGTCGACATCGACCACACCGTCGAGCTGTTCGGCACGTGCGCCCGGTGCGCGACGGCGGACGCGGTCGACGACGAGCGCGGGACGGACGTCGTGGAGGAGCGCGCCGGGGAGGGCCCGGTCGCGCGTCCGGCGGGTGGCACGGTCGGCTCGGACCGGCGCTGACGTGCCCGACTGGCTCGCCGGCTGGCCGTTCGTCTGGATCTACCTGTTCTTCGTCCTCGGCGCGGCCCTGCGCTCGCAGGCGCTGTACTGGCTCGGCCGCGGCGTCGCGACGGGTGCCCTGCGGACCCGGTGGCGCGAGCGTCTCGACACGGCGGGGACGCGTCGCGCCGTCGCCGCGATCGAGCGCTGGGGCATGCCGGTCGTGCCGCTGTCCTTCCTGACCGTCGGGTTCCAGTCGGCGGTCCACGGCGCGGCAGGGCTGCTCCGGCTGCACTGGGTCCGCTACACGCTGTGGTCCGTGCCGGGGTGGCTCGTCTGGGCGCTCGTGTGGGCCGGCGGCGGGACCGCGGCGGCATGGGGCGCCGTGGCGCTCGCCGCGCGCTCGCCGTGGGCGCTCGCGGCGGTCGTGGTCGTCCTCGGGACCGTCGTCGCGACCGTCGTGCTGCGCCGTCGTCGGCGCGTCGACGCGCTCAGTGGCGCGCGCTGACGCAGAACTGGTTCCCCTCGGGGTCCGCGAGCACGACCCACGTGAACCCGGGGGTCTCGTGCCGCGCGACGACCTGGGCGCCTTCGAGGCGCAGGCGCTCGACCTCGTCGTCGCGGTCGTGCGCCTCGAGGTCGAGGTGAACGCGGTTCTTGCCCGGCGTCGGGCGTTCGACGCGCTGGAAGCCGAGCCGCATCCCGGACGCGTCGACCATGACGAACTCACCGTCGTGGTCGGCGACGACCGTCCCGCCGGTCTGCCGCGCCCACCAGTCGGCGAGAGCGCGCGCGTCGAGCGCGTCGAACGTCACCATGCCGACCCGCAGGTCCCCCGTCGATCCCATGCGTGCCTCTCCCCTCACGACCCCGTGGGCCGGTCGTCGTCCGTCGTCGTCACGTCGGTGCGGGCCCGGAGCGCGTCCACGGCCCCGCCGTACCTGCGGTCCCGGCGCGCGTAGGTCTCGACCGCGCGCCACAGGTGGCGCCGGTCGACGTCGGGCCACAGCTCGTCGAGGAAGACGAGCTCGGCGTACGCGGCCTGCCAGATCATGAAGTTGGACGTGCGCTGCTCGCCCGAGGTGCGCAGGAACAGGTCGACGTCGGGCAGGTCGGGCTCGTCGAGGTACCGCGCGACCGTGCGCTCGTCGACGCGCTCGGGGTCGAGCCGACCCGCCGCGACCTCGCGCGCGATCGCCCGCGCGGCGTCCGCGACCTCCGCGCGCCCCCCGTAGTTCACGCACATCGTGAGCGTGCACACGTCGTTGCCGCGCGTGAGCTCCTCGGCCGTCTCGAGCTCCGCGATCACCGAGCGCCACAGGCGGGGCCGTCGACCGGCCCACCGCACGCGGACGCCCCACGAGTGCATGGTGTCCCGGCGGCGGCGGAGCACGTCGCGGTTGAAGCCCATGAGGAAGCGCACCTCCTCGGGCGACCGCTTCCAGTTCTCGGTCGAGAACGCGTACGCCGACACGTGGCGCACCCCGATCTCGATCGCCCCGGCGACGACGTCCAGGAGGGCCGCCTCGCCCGCCTCGTGGCCCGCGGTGCGCGGCAGGCCCCGTGCGTTGGCCCACCGGCCGTTGCCGTCCATGACGATCGCGACGTGCTGCGGGACGAGCTCGCGCGGGACGAGGGGTGGCCGGGCGCCCGACGCGTGCGGCGGTGGGGGCACGACGTGCCCGCGGTCGGGCAGCACGTCCCGGGACCGACGCGCCATCAGATCCGCTCCACGAGCCGCAGCGAGCGCAGCTGGCGCTCGATGTGGAACTGGAGGAACGCCGCGACCAGGCCGCTCGCCTCCGAGCGGTGCCGCTCGGCGCTCGTGTCCGCCGCGGGCCAGTCGCCCGTGAGCAGCGCGGCGAGCAGCGCGAACGTCTCCGGAGCGGGCGCCGCCGCGCCGGGCGGACGGCACGCCGCGCACACGGCGCCTCCGGAGGCGACCGCGAACGCGCTGTGGGGGCCCGGGGCACCGCACCGGGCGCACTCGGTGAACGACGGCGCCCAGCCCGCCACCGCGAGCGCGCGCAGGAGGTACGAGTCGAGCACGAGACCCGGTGCGTGGGCCCGCTCCGCGAGCGCGCGGACGGCGCCGACGAGGAGGAGGTACTGCTGGACCGACGGCTCCTTCTCCGCCTCGACGAGCCGGTCGGCCGTCTCGAGCATCGCCGTCCCGGCGGTGTAGAGCGCGTAGTCGGCGCACACGGCGCGGCCGTACGGGGCCAGCGTCTCCGCCTGGGTCACGATGTCGAGGCTCCGTCCCGTGTGCAGCTGCGCGTCCACGACCATGAAGGGCTCCAGACGCGACCCGAACCGCGACGACGTCCGGCGCACGCCCTTCCCGACCGCGCGCACCTTGCCGTGGTGCCGCGTCAGCAGGGTCACGATCCGGTCCGCCTCACCCAGCTTCTGGGCACGCAGCACGATGCCCTCGTCGCGGTAGAGGCTCACCGGCCCATTCTCCCCCTTGGCGACCGCCCGGCCCACGCGCCGCACCGGCGGGTGCATGTCGGGTCCGGAATTCCCGTGGCGCCACGGCGTCGGCGGTCCCTAGCGTGGGGCCTGTGCCCAGGACCCGGTCGGGTCCTCGCGAGCGGGAGGAGGTGCGTGGCCATGACCCGTTGCGCCGTGCCCGTCCACCTCCAGGGTCGGCCCCTCGGCCGCGCCCACGCTCCCGAAGGACACACCGATGACCTCCACGCACCACCCCGTCCGGTCGATCCCTGACGACCGGGAGGGCCCCGGACCCGGACCTGGACCCGGACTCGAGGGTCCCCACCGTCGCCCGGCTCGTGCCGCCGGGCGCGTCGCGCCGCACGACGACGACGCGCTGCCCGCACTCGCGCGGCTCGGGTGGGACGCCGACCGGCCCGGCACCCTCACCACGCCCCCCGAGCCGCTCGCGCCCGACGTCGTCGTCGGACGCGTGTGCCGCGCGCACCTGCGAGCGGCCGACGTGCTGGTCCCCGACGACGACGGGACCTCCCTGCGCGTCCTGACCGCCCAGTGGCACCCCCGCCTCGTGCGCGAGACGGCGTCCGACCCCCGGGCCGTGCCGGCGGCCGGGGACTGGGTCGTCCTGCGCCGGACCGACCGCGAGCGCACCGCCTTCCAGATCGACGCCGTCCTGCCGCGGCGCACCGAGGTCGTCCGCGCGGAGGCGGGCGGGACGTCGCACGGCCAGGTGCTCGCCGCCAACGTCGACGTCGCGGCGGTGGTCGAGGGCCTGGTCCCCGACCTCGACCTCGGGCGGCTCGAGCGGCTCCTCGCCCTCGCGTGGTCCTCCGGCGCGCGACCGCTCGTCGTGCTGACCAAGGCGGACCTCGTGACCGGGACCCGGAGTGCCGTCGCCGAGGTGGCGGCCGTGGCACCGGGCGTCGAGGTCGTCACGGTCGCGACGACGCTCGGGCGCGGCCTCGAGCCCCTGCGGGAGATCCTGGCGGCGGGTGCGACGATCGCGCTCCTGGGTGCGTCGGGCGTCGGCAAGTCGACGCTCCTCAACGCGCTCGTCGCGCCGACGACGGCAGCCGGTGGCGGCCCGATGGCCACGCGGTCCCTCGGCGTCGAGGGCAAGGGCCGGCACACCACGGTGACGCGCGAGCTGCACCTCGCCCCCGACGGAGGTGCGGTCCTCGACACGCCCGGGCTGCGGACCGTCGGGCTCACCGCGGGCACGAGCCTCGACGAGGTGTTCACGGACGTCACGGACCTCGCCGGCGGGTGCCGGTTCCGGGACTGCACGCACCGCACCGAGCCCGGGTGCGCCGTCCTCGCAGCGGTCGCGGACGGACGGCTCACGGCCCGGCGGCTCGAGAGCCACCGCAAGCTCGAGCGCGAGGCGATGTGGGTGGCCGCGCGGACCGACCAGCGGCTCCGCGCGGAGCTCACGGACCGCTGGAAGCAGGTGGCGCGGTCGCAGCGGCGCAGCCCGAAGCGTCGGTGAACCTCAGCGGGCGGCCGCGGCGGTGCCCACGGCCGCGGCGGTGGTGCGGGCCCCGGGGCGACCCCCGGGGCCCGCCCGCTCAGCCGCGGTGCGCGCGGTTGACCGCCGAGATGATGGCCTTGAACGACGCCGTCGTGATCGACGGGTCGATGCCGACGCCCCACAGCACGGTGTCGCCGACGAGGCACTCGACGTAGGCCGCCGCGGTCGCGTCGCCACCCGTCGACAGCGCGTGCTCGGCGTAGTCGAGCACCTCGACCTGCTGCCCGAGCGACGCGAGGGCGCGGACGAAGGCGTCGACCGGACCGTTGCCCGAACCCTCGGCCGTGACGGCCGCCCCGGAGTCGACGAGGTCGACCGACAGGGTGTCGGGCCCGCCCTCGCCGCTGGTCGCCCGGCTGCCGCGCAGGGCGAACCGGCCCCACGGCGCGAGGCCCGAGCCGGGTTCGACGGGCAGGTACTCGTCCTGGAAGATCCGCCAGAGGTCGTCCGCCGTGACCTCCGAGCCGTGCTGGTCGGTGTAGGCCTGGACGACGCGCGAGAACTCGATCTGCAGGCGTCGCGGCAGGTCGAGGTGACGCTCGTTCTTGAGCAGGTAGGCGACGCCGCCCTTGCCGGACTGCGAGTTCACGCGGATGACTGCCTCGTAGGACCGGCCGAGGTCACGCGGGTCGATCGGCAGGTACGGGACCGCCCACACGAGGTCGTCGACCGCGACGCCCTGCGCGGTCGCCCGCGCGTCCATCGCCTCGAAGCCCTTCTTGATGGCGTCCTGGTGCGACCCGGAGAAGGCGGTGAAGACCAGGTCGCCGGCGTACGGGTGCCGCTCGGGCACCGGCATCTGGTTGCAGTACTCGACCGTGCGACGCACCCGGTCGATGTCGCTGAAGTCGATCTGCGGGTCGACGCCCTGGCTCGCGAGGTTCATGCCGAGCGTCACCAGGCACACGTTGCCCGTCCGCTCGCCGTTGCCGAACAGGCAGCCCTCGATCCGGTCGGCACCCGCGAGGTAGCCGAGCTCGGCCGCCGCGACCGCCGTGCCGCGGTCGTTGTGCGGGTGCAGCGACAGGACGACGTTCTCGCGGTGCGCCAGACGCCGGCTCATCCACTCGATCGAGTCGGCGTACACGTTCGGCGTGGCCATCTCGACCGTCGCCGGCAGGTTGATGATCACCTTGCGCTCGGGCGTCGGCTCCAGGACGTCGAGGACGGCGTTGCAGATGCGGAGCGCGAACTCGAGCTCGGTGCCCGTGTACGACTCGGGCGAGTACTCGTAGAACACCTCCGTGCCCGGGATCGTCTCCTCGTACTTGCGGCACAGGCGCGCTCCCTCGAGCGCGATGTCGACGATGCCGTCCTCGTCCGAGCGGAACACGACCTCGCGCTGCAGGATCGACGTCGAGTTGTACAGGTGGACGATCGCCTGCCTCGCACCGGCGATCGCCTCGTAGGTGCGCTCGATGAGGTGCTCGCGGGACTGCGTCAGGACCTGGATGACGACGTCGTCGGGGATCCGGTCCTCCTCGATGAGCATCCGGACGAAGTCGAAGTCCGTCTGCGACGCCGAGGGGAAGCCGACCTCGATCTCCTTGTAGCCCATCTCGACGAGCAGCTCGAACATCCGCAGCTTGCGCTCGGCGTTCATGGGCTCGATGAGCGCCTGGTTGCCGTCCCGCAGGTCGACCGCGCACCAGCGCGGGGCCTTCTCGATGCGACGCCCGGGCCACGTGCGGTCGGGGAGGTCGACCGTGATCTGGTCGTGGAACGGCCGGTACTTGTGGACCGGCATCGGCGACGGCCGCTGGGCCGTCCGCTCCGCGTACGACGCGGAGCCGGTGGTGCTGACAGGGTTCTGGGTGCTCATGACTCGTCCTTCGCAGGTGGGCTGACGTCGACCGGGCACACCAGCCACCGCGGCGAGGGACCGGTCGTCGTCAGGCCCCGCCGCGGCATCGAAGGAGGAGCCCCCGTCGGAACGCACGCACCCGGTCACTGTACCGCGAGGTCCCGCGTGCGCCCGCCGCCGTCCGGCGGGGACGGCCAGGCCGCGGGTGCGTCAGTCCGTGCAGCTGTTCCCGCGCTCCTCGCGCCCGCCGCACGTCGCGCCGAAGGTCTCGTACTCCGAGCCGATCGGGGCCTCGAAGTACAGGTCCTGGCACGCCGACCCGTCACCCGCGGCGCACGCGTCCCACAGCGCGTCGAGCTCGGCGTCGTCGCCGTAGGTCTGGGTGCCCGCGACCGAGCACCCGCCCTCGGTCTCCGCGGTGGTCCCACCGCACGTGCTGCCGAAGTCCTCGTACTGCGACCCGATCGGCGAGTCCCAGTACAGGTCGTCGCACGCCTCGCCGTCGCCTCCCTCGCACGCGTCCCACAGCGCGTCCAGCGCGGCGTCGTCGCCGTACGCCTCGCCCTCCTCGACACCGCCCGAGACGTCACCGCCGGCCATCTCCTCGACGCAGCCGCCCCAGGTCTCCTCGGTGCGGTTGCCGCACGTGGACCCGAAGCGCTCGTCGTCCGACCCGAACGGGGACTCGACGAAGAGGTCGTCGCACGCCTGCCAGTCGCCGTCCGTGCACGCGGCGCGGTAGGCGTCGAGCGTCTCGTCCGGGACGTCGTCGACGGACCCGATGAGACGCCCGACCAGCACCGCGACCACCACGGCGCCGACCACCAGCAGGCCGCCGACCACCCCGAGCACGATCCACAGGCCCCGCCGGGACCGGCGCGGGGCCGGCCCGCCGTAGGGGGGGACCCCGTAGGGCCCCGGGGCGCCGTAGGGCCCACCGGGGGGCGGCCCGAAGCCGCCGGGCGTCCCGGGCGCGCCGTGGCCGCCGGCCGCGCCGAACCCGCCCGGCGCCGGACCGGCTCCCGACGGCCCGAACGGGGGCAGGACGTGACCCGAGGCGGGAGGCCCGTCGTACGCGGGGGCGTCGCCGTGCGGGGCGGTCACGCCGTAGGGCGGCACGGCGCCGGACGGCTGCGGCGCACCGTAGGGCGGCACGGCACCGTAGGGCTGCGACGCGCCCGAAGGTGCTCCCGGGGCGCCGGCACCGGGGACCCCCGAGGGCGCCGGCCCGCCGGAGGGGGCGCCGGACGGGGGCGCGGCGGCCCCCAGCGCGACGGACCGGTCGTCACCGCCGGCCAGGTCACGGATCCGGTCGCCGACCGCGTCCTCGGGGTGGACGGCGGAACCGACCGCACCCGCGGCACCGCCGGCACCGCCCGAGCCGTCGGTACCGCCCGAGGCGGCGGCACCACCGGCGGCGCGCTCGCGCCGCTCCCGCAGCGCGCGGTCGACCGGGGGCTCGCCGAGCGAGCCGAGCCACTCGAGCAGCCCGTCGTACGCCGACGGGTTGGCCGCGACGAGCGGCCGCAGGTCCTCACGCAGCGCGGCGATGTCCGCGAGCGTCTGGGCGGGCGTCGCCGGGTCCGACGCCTGCTCGCGCGTGAAGTCCTCGGGCCGGCTCATCGTGCTCCCTCCCACCCTCACGGGTGACCACCAGCGGCGCCTGACCGCGGCTCGGACACGCGTCCGGCGGCACGCCGCCCGCACCCTATCGCCGCGCGCGCACGTCGCAGCGCCGCCCTCCGGGTGAACGTCCTCAGCCGAGCGTCGGGAACACGCCGAAGTACGCGCCGAGGAGCAGCAGCATCGTCGACCCGCCGACCGCGCCCGCGAGCGCCCACTCCCCCGCCGCCGTCCGCGCCGCCGGAACCGCACCACGGCGGCGACCGTCCAGGACGCGGAACACGAGCACGACCCCCGCGACGACGGTCGCGACGCCGGCCATGCGCACGCCGAGCCACCCGCCCTGGACGACCCACGCGTTGGTCCGGTAGTTCTGCGCCATGTTCGCGACCACGAGCAGGTAGGCCGCGAGCGCGACCAGCGTCGTCACGGCACCCGCCGAGACCATCACCAGCGGTGCGCGGACGCCGTCGGCCAGCATCCGCTCGCGCGTCCCGCGCAGCCGGCGCACGGCCCACAGGACCGGGCCGAGGACGACCGCGAGCAGGGCGCCGACGACGCCCGCGACCAGCAGGTCGCCCTCGGCGTACCAGCGCGGCCGGTCGACGGGCTCGGCGACGTACCGCTGGTACGGCTCGTCACCCGCGATCCTCGGTGCGGCGCCGGCCGTGGCGGGCAGGCCCTGGATCCAGGTCGCCAGGTCGCGCGCGAACGCGGGCACGAGACGGCGGTCGACCTTGATGCCGTGGTCGGCGCCCGCGTAGTAGCGCACCGTCCAGTCGTCGTTGCGCGCGACCTGGAGGTCGTCGATCACCTGCAGCGCGCCCTGCACGGTCGGCATCGCCGCGTCCCCCGTGCCGTAGACCAGGAGCACCGGCTGGCGCATGCGCTGCTGGAACGGCTGGACGTCGAACTCGGCGTACGCGAAGCCCCCGCCCGGGAAGTCCATGCCGACCATCCGCGGGATCGCGCGCAGGAGGTCCTCGGGGACGCCCGTCGCGCGCAGGTACGAGTCGACCGCGAAGGCGGCCTGCTGACGCGGCGGGACGACCGGTGCGGCGACCAGGACGACGAACGCGACGGCGTCGTTGTCCGCCGCCATGACGGGGACGACCCACGCGCCCTCGCTCTCGCCGTAGACGCCCACGCGAGCCGGGTCGACGCCGGGCAGGTCGCGCAGCAGCTCGACGCTGCGCAGGTAGTCGTTCGCCATCGTCACGTAGCTGCGGTCCCGCGTGCTGTAGGTGTCGAGCCGCTTGTTCGGCACCATCGTGACGACGCCCGCGCTCGCGAGGGCCTCGGCCTGCGCGACGAACGCGCGGTCGTACCGACCGGTCCCGGCCCCGTGGACGAACACGACGCCGGGCCGCTCGCCCGGCGCGTCGAGGGGCTCCATGATGCGCGCCTCGACCTCGGCGCCCGCGAGCGGGACGGTGACGACCGACTCGACGACCTCGTACGTCCCGACGGCGTCGGCGTCCGCAGCGGCCGACGGCGGACCGACCGCCGTGTCGGACGTCTCGACCTCGATCGTGCGGGTCATGGGCGTGGGGTCCCAGCCCGGCCCCGAGACGCTCCCGACGAGCCCCAGCAGCAGGACCACGAGTGCGCTGCTCAGGGCGATCCGGTAGCGCACGCCGGGAGTCTATCGACCGGGCCCGCGTCGACCGGCCGGAGCCGGCACCGCAGCGGGCGGTCAGAACCCGAGCCGGCGCAGCTGCTTCGGGTCGCGCTGCCAGTCCTTCGCGACCTTGACGTGGAGGTCGAGGTACACCTTCGCGCCCAGGAGCGCCTCGATCCCGCGGCGGGCCGTCGTGCCGACGTCACGCAGCCGCGAGCCGCCCTTGCCGATGACGATCGCCTTCTGGCTGTCGCGCTCGACGAACAGGTGGACCCGCACGTCCAGCATCGGCGGGCGCCCGTCCGATCCGTCCCGGCCCTCGCGCGGGACGATCTCGTCGACCACGACGGCGAGCGAGTGCGGCAGCTCGTCCCGCACGCCCTCGAGCGCCGCCTCGCGCACGAGCTCGGCGACCATGACGGCCTCCGGCTCGTCCGTCAGCTCGCCGTCGGGGTAGAGCGCGGGTCCGGGCGGGAGGTGGCGCACCAGGACGTCCACGAGGGTCCCGACCTGGTAACCCTCGACGGCGCTGACCGGGACCACGTCGGCCCACTCCCCGAGGCCCGCGACCTCGAGGAGGTGCTCCGCGAGCCGGCCCTTCGGCACGAGGTCCGCCTTGGTCGCCACGGCGACGACCGGGGTCGCCGCACGGCCGCGCGCGAGGTCGGTGAGCTGCTGCGCGATGTACCGGTCGCCCGGGCCGACGCGCTGGTCCGCGGGCAGGCAGAAGACGGCGACGTCGACCTCCGTCAGCGTGTCCCGCACCAGGTCGTTGAGCCGCTCGCCGAGCAGCGTGCGCGGGCGGTGCAGGCCGGGCGTGTCGACGAGCACGAGCTGGGCGTCGGGGCGGTGGACGACACCCCGCACGACGTGACGGGTCGTCTGGGGCCGGCCCGAGGTGATCGCGACCTTCTGGCCGACGATCGCGTTTGTCAGCGTCGACTTGCCCGCGTTGGGACGTCCCACGATGCACGCGAAGCCCGACCGGAACGGCTCGCCCGTCCCGGGGCGTGCGCCGCCCGCGTCCGTGCCGTCGGGGTCGCTCATCGGTGGGCTCCTTCGTCGTGGTGCTGGTGGGGGTCGCCCGCGCGGGCGACGACGAGCGTCGCGACCTGCCGTCGGCGGCCCTGGACGCGGTCGGCCGTCAGGCGCAGACCCGCGACCTCCGCGCTCGACCCGGCGAGCGGCACCTTGCCGAGCGCCTTCGCGAGGAGTCCGCCCGCGGTGTCCACGTCGTCGTCCTCGAGCTCGATGTCGAACAGCTCCCCGAGCTCGTCCACGGGGAGCCGGGACGGCACGCGGTACGTCCCGTCACCGAGGTCCTCGACCTCGGGACCGGAGCGGTCGTGCTCGTCGGTCAGCTCGCCGACGATCTCCTCGAGCACGTCCTCGATCGTCACGAGGCCCGCGACCCCGCCGTACTCGTCGACGACCATCGCGATGTGCGACGACATGCTCTGCATCTCGCGCAGGAGGTCGTCGACCGGCTTGGACTCGGGGACGTAGACGGCGGGGCGCGCGAGCGGGCCGACGGGCTCGTCGTCGACGTCCCCCGCGTGACGGTGGCTCAGCAGGTCCTTGAGGTAGAGCACGCCGACCAGGTCGTCGACCGACTCCCCGACGACGGGCACGCGCGAGTACCCCGAGCGCACGAACAGCGAGAGCGCCTTGCGCACCGTCGTGTCCGCCGGGACGGTGATCATCTCGGTGCGCGGGACCATGACCGCGCGGACGCGCGTGTCGCCGAGCTCGAGGACGGACCGGACGAGCTCGCGGTCCTCCGCCTCGATGCGCTCGTACTCGTCGACGCGCTCGACGACCTGGCGCAGCTCGTCCTCGGACCGGTCGGGGACGGGCGCCGCCGCGTGCGCGAACCCCCGGACCGGCGCGACGAGCGTGCGCGCGAGGACCATGAGCCCCGCGGTGCGCCCGGCCGCCGCGAGAGCGTGCGACCGGGCGAGCGACCGGGGCACGTAGCGGACGACGAGGACGGCGAGCACCGCGACGACGACGGCCGCGACGCCGAACGTCTGCCACCACGTCAGGCCGGCGGCGACGAGCGCGAGGGTCACGGCGACCGCGCCGACCGCCTCGAGCACCACGCGGACCCACGCCGCCGCCGCGGCCGTCCCGTGCGGGTCGTGCTGGATGGCGCCGGCGTGCCGGGCGCGCCGGCCCCGCGCGCCGTCGACCAGCGCGAGCTCGGCGAGGCCCGAGCGACCGAGGCGCAGGACCGCGGCCTCGCCCGCGCTGAGCGCGACGGCCAGGACGAGCGCGAGCGCGGCGACCGCCACCAGCGCCCCCGTGGGGGTGTCGGTCATCGTCCGGCGAGGAAGGTGAGGAGGAGCTGTCGCTGCAGGGCGAACATCTCCTTCTCCTCGTCCGGCTCGGCGTGGTCGTACCCGAGGAGGTGGAGGATCCCGTGCGTCGTCAGCAGCAGGAGCTCCTCGGTCGTCGAGTGGCCCGCTTCGCGCGCCTGCTTCGCGGCGACCTCGGGGCACAGCACGACGTCGCCGAGCAGGCCCGGCGGCGAGGGCTCGCCCTCGGCACCCGGGCGCAGCTCGTCCATGGGGAACGACAGCACGTCGGTGGGTCCGGGCTCGTCCATGTACTGCACGTGCAGGTCCGACATGACGTCGGTGTCGACCAGCAGGATCGAGAGCTCGGCCTGGGGGTGGACGTGCATCGCGTCCAGGACGTGCCGCGCGAGCGCGGCGAACTCGGCCTCGTCGACGCGGTGACCCGACTCGTTGTTGACCTCGACGCTCATGCCACGTCCTCCGGTGCACGGCCCTCGGCGCGACGGCGCTGGCCGTGTCCGGCCCGTCCGGCCCCCTCGCCACGCTCCGACCGGTCCTGCCGGTCCCCGCGCGCCGCGCCGTCCCCGACCCGAACACGGTCGTCCCACAGCGCGTACGCGTCGATGATCTCCCCGACCAGGCGGTGGCGGACGACGTCCTCCGACCCCAGGCGGCAGAAGGCGACGTCGTCGACGCCACCGAGGATGTCCTGCACGACGCGCAGGCCGGACGCCGTCCCGCCGGGCAGGTCCACCTGCGTGACGTCGCCCGTGACGACGATCCGCGAGCCGAACCCGAGGCGCGTGAGGAACATCTTCATCTGCTCGGTCGAGGTGTTCTGCGCCTCGTCGAGGATGATGAACGCGTCGTTGAGCGTGCGCCCGCGCATGTAGGCGAGCGGGGCGACCTCGACCGTGCCGGCCTCCATGAGGCGCGGGATCGAGTCCGGGTCGACCATGTCGTGCAGCGCGTCGTAGAGGGGGCGCAGGTACGGGTCGATCTTCTCGCTCAGGGTGCCCGGCAGGAACCCGAGACGCTCCCCCGCCTCGACCGCGGGCCGGGTCAGCACGATCCGGTTGACCTGCTTGCCCTGGAGCGCCTGCACCGCCTTGGCCATCGCGAGGTAGGTCTTTCCCGTGCCCGCGGGGCCGATGCCGAACGTGACGGTGTGCCGGTCGATCGCGTCGACGTACGCCTTCTGCCCGACCGTCTTGGGCCGGATGGTGCGTCCGCGGCTCGACAGGATGTTCTGGGTGAGCACCTCGGCCGGCCGGCTCACCGTCGCCGCGGTGAGCATCGACACCGACCGGCTGACGACGTCCGCGTCGAGCGTCGTGCCCGTCGAGGCCACCTCGAGCAGCTCGTCGAGGAGCCGCGAGACGAGCGCGACGTCGGCCGGCGGGCCGAGCAGCGTGATCTGGTCGCCGCGCGCGTGGATGCGGACCGCCGGGAAGCCCTGCTCGACGGCCCGGAGGACCTCGTCACCGGGACCGAGGAGCGCGACGACCGGCAGGTGCGCTGGGACGACGATGCGGTGCTCGACGTCGGAGGCGGCGCGAGGGCGCCGCGAGGGTGTCTCGCTCATGGGAACGGCCGGGCGGCCTGAGATCTCCTCGTCGTCGTGCTTCGTGGTGCTGTCGTCGCGCCTGCCGCCGTGCGTCAGGTCGCCCCATCGTACCGAGAGGCCCCCGGCCCCACGCGTCGGGGCCACGCACGCGCCCGCCGGCGGGGCCGTCCCTCAGGCGGGCGACCAGCCGAGGCGCGTCCCCCCGATCACGTGCCCGTGCACGTGGAAGACCGACTGCCCCGCCTCGCTCCCCGTGTTGAAGACGAGGCGGAACGCGCCGTCGCACTCGTCCTCCGCCACCTCGTGCGCCAGGCGGACCACCGACGCCAGCAGCGCCGGGTCGGCCGCGGCGAGCTGGCCGACGTCGGCGTGGTGGTCGCGCGGGACCACGAGGACGTGGACGGGCGCCTTGGGATCGATGTCGCGGAACGCGACCGCGTCGTCGGTGCTCGCGACGAGCGTCGCGGGGACGTCGCCCGCGACGAGACGGCAGAAGAGGCAGTCCGGGGCGGTCAGCGGTGAACGCTCGGGGGTCATGCGGTCAGGTTAGCGAAGCACCGTCGGGCCTCCCCGGCACGCCGCCGGAAGCCGCCCTCACCAGCGCCGCAGCCGCTCCGCGAGGAGGGCGAGCGCGACCGGCCCGGCGGTCGACGTGCGCAGCACGTGCGGGCCGAGGAGAGCCGTGACGGCCCCCGCCGCCGTGAGCGCCGCGACCTCCTCGTCCGAGACGCCGCCCTCGGGTCCGACGACGACGAGCACCTCGCCGTCCGAGCCCGCGGCGGGGACCCGGACGTCGCGCAGCGGCGTCCCGGCCTCCTCGTGGAGCAGCACGACGGCGCCACCCGCAGCCACGACCGCCTCGACGCGCGCGACGAGGCCGCGCAGGTCGAGCGCCTCCGCGACGGCGGGCACGTGGGCGCGCCGCGACTGCTTCGCCGCCTGGCGCACGGTCGCGCACCACTTCGCGCGGCTCCGCGCGGCGCGCTCGCCGCGCCAGACGACGACCGCACGCTGCGCCTGCCACGGGACCACCTCGTCGACGCCCACCTCGGTCGCCGCCTCGATCGCCATCTCGTCCCGGTCGCCCTTGGCGAGCGCCTGCACCAGCACGAGCCGGGGCGCGCCGGGGCGCTCCTCGACCCGCTCGAGCACGTCCAGGTGCAGCCGACCGGGCTCGACGTCGGCCACCTCGCACCGCAGGCGCACGCCGGCACCGTCGACGACGTCGACGCGCTCCCCGGGCCGCCGCCGCTGCACGACGCCCGCGTGCCGGGCCTCCTGCCCCTCGAGCACGTATCGGCTCCCCGGCGACGACGCGTCGAGCATCCCCGGGTCGGCGAGGAAGACCGGTGCCGTCACCGGCCGGCGAGCTTCTCGCGCAGCTTGGCGAACATCCCGCCGTCGGCCCGGGCCAGGCGCGACGCGGGTCGCTCCTCGCCGCGCAGCTCGGCGAGGCGCCGCAGGAGCTCCGTCTGCTCGTCGTCGAGGTTCGTCGGCACCTGGACGTCGACGTGCACGTGCAGGTCGCCGCGCCCGCCGGTGTGCAGGCGCCCGACGCCGAGCCCCTTCTGCACGACGACCTGACCCGGCTGCGTCCCGGGGCGGACGTCGAGCTCGAGCGGCCCGTCCAGCGTCTGCAGCTCGACGACGGTCCCGAGCGCCGCGGCCGTCATGGGGACCGGCAGCGTGCAGTGCAGGTCGTCGCCGCGCCGGACGAAGACCTCGTGCGGTCGCTCGCGGACCTCGAGGTAGACGTCGCCCGCCGGCCCGCCGCCGGGCCCGACCTCGCCCTGGCCCGTGAGCTTGATGCGCGTCCCGGTGTCCACGCCCGCCGGGACGTCGACGCTCAGGGTGCGGCGGCTGCGGACACGGCCCTCGCCCGAGCACTCGGGGCACGGCTCCGGGATCACGGTCCCGTACCCGTGGCACGCGGCGCACGGGCTCGACGTCATGACCTGGCCGAGGAAGGACCGCGCGACACGCTGGACCACGCCGCGCCCGCCGCACACGTCGCACGTGCGCGGCGACGTCCCGGGGCGGCAGCAGCTGCCCTGGCACGTCGGGCAGACCACGGCCGTGTCGACCTGGACCTCGCGGTGCGCCCCGAAGACCGCGTCGGCCAGGTCGAGGTCGAGCCGCACGAGCGCGTCCTGCCCCCGACGCGCACGCGGCACGGGCCCACGCTGACCCGCGCCCGGGCCCGCGCCGAAGAACGTCTCGAAGATGTCCTGGAAGCCGAAGCCAGCGCCGCCGAAGCCCGCCGCGCCGCCGCCGGGGGCCGCGGGGTCGACCCCGCGGTCGTACATCTGGCGCTTCTCGGGGTTGGACAGCACCTCGTAGGCGCGCGAGACGTCCTTGAACCTCTCCTCGGCGCCGTCCCCGGTCGCCACGTCGGGGTGGAGCTCGCGTGCGAGCCGCCGGTAGGCCTTCTTGATCTGGTCCGGCGTCGCGTCCGGGCTCACACCGAGGATCTCGTAGTAGTTGCTGCTCACCAGGTCGCTCTCTGCTGGGGACCGGCGCGGTGCACCGGTCGGGGCGCGGGGTTCGGGCTGCTGGTCGGGGCGGGGCGTCTGGCCGGTCGGTGCCGTCCGGGCACGGTCAGCCGGCCAGGATCCGGGTCAGGTACCGGGCGACCGCGCGGACCGACGCGATCGTCGCCGCGTAGTCCATGCGCGTCGGGCCGAGCGAGCCGATCCGTGCGACGGCCTCGCCGTCGCCGCCGTAGCCCGTCGCGACGATCGACGCCTCGACGAGGCCCGCGTGGTGGTTCTCGCTGCCGATGCGGACCGCGACCCCGGCCGAGTCCTCGGCCATCTCGGTCAGCAGGCGCAGGAGCACGACCTGCTCCTCGAGCGCCTCGAGCACCGGCCGGATCGTGCCCGTGAAGTCCGTGCCGCTGCGTGCGAGGTTGGCGGTCCCGGCCATGACGATCCGCTCCTCGGTCGCCTCCGCGAGGGTGTCCTCGACGACACGGATCACGCGGTGCACGAGCGGCCGGTCGGCCTCGGGGAACGCCGCGACCATGCGGTCGAGCGGCTCGGTGAGCTCCGCGAGGCGTCGGCCGGCGACGGCGGCGTTGAGGCGCGCGCGCAGCTCCGGCACGACGTCGGTGACCGGCGCCTCGAGCTCGAGCATGCGCTGCTCGACGCGGCCCGTGTCCGTGATGATGACGACGAGCAGCCGCGTGTCGCCCAGCGGCACCAGCTCGAGGTGGCGCAGGGCGGAGCGGCGCAGCGACGGGTACTGCACGACGGCGACCTGCTGGGTCAGCTGCGCGAGCAGGCGAACCGAGCGGTCGACGACGTCGTCGAGGTCGACGGCGTCCTGGAGGAACGCCTCGATGGCACGCCGCTCGGGCGAGGAGAGCGGCTTGACGGTCGAGAGCCGGTCGACGAAGAGGCGGTAGCCCTTGTCCGTCGGGACGCGGCCCGCCGAGGTGTGCGGCTGCGCGATGAAGCCGGCGTCCTCGAGGTACGCCATGTCGTTGCGCACGGTCGCGGGCGAGACGCCCAGCTGGTGGCGCTCGACGAGCGTGCGGGAGCCGACGGGCTCGCGCGTCTGCACGTAGTCCTCGACGATCGCGCGCAGCACCTCGAGCCGTCGTTCGTCGCTCACCGCACCTCCCGTCGCGTCGAGTGCCCCGGGCCGTCGTGGCACTCGACGGCCCTGAGTGCCAATCGTACGACGAGCACCCGCGGCCGGGCACGAGGGCACCCCGCGCGCCCGGCCCGCGTACCGGAGCCGGGGCGTCCGCCCGCGGGCCGAGGCGTCCGCGCCGCGGAGGGACGCGGGCCTCAGGCGGCGACCATCGCGCCCCGGACGGCGCTCACGAGCTCGGGCGTGACCTCGTCGACGCCGTGGTCGTGGTGCGCGTGCAGCGCGACCGCGGCGAGGATCTCGTCCTCGGTGCCGGCGAACGTGGTCGGGCAGTCGGTGATGATGTCGCCGCAGCGGAACTGCTTCATGGTGTCGCTCCCAGGGTGTGGACGGACCGGACGTGGACGTGCTGACGGGGTGGTGCCGGCTCGCCGTCGCGCTGGGCGAGCACGTGGTCGACGAGCGCGGCGACGGTGATGGTCCCGACGACGGCGCCCGCGCTGTCGGTGCAGACGACCGGCGCGTGCCGCCACCGCGCGACGCGAGCCATCGCGCGGCGCAGCACCTCGTCCGGCGGGGACGACGGCGCGACGACGAGCGCGGGGACGAGGTGGTGCCCACCCGCGGGGTCCTGCACGACGACGGACGCGGGCCGGCCCCGGACGTCGAGCAGCACGTCGCCCTCCTCGACGCCGGGCCGGACGGGGTCGACGGCGGCGTGCGCACGGACCTCGGCGGGCCGGACCAGCGCGGCCACGTGGTCGCCGAGGCCGGCCCGCAGGCGGTGCGACGCGACGGCGGTGGCGGTCGCCGGCGGGAGCTCGGGCCACCCGGGCTCGGGGCGGCCGACGGCCCAGCCCTGCACGAGCGGGACCTTGAGGTCGGCGAGCTCGGCGAGCTCGGCATGGGTCTCGACGCCCTCCGCGAGCAGCCACGCGTCCATCCGCCCGGCGAGGTCGCCGAGCAGGCGCACGGCGGCGCGACGCACGGGGTCGCGGTCGAGGCCCTGGACGAGCTCGCGGTCGACCTTGACGATGTCGGGGCGCACGGTGAGCATCTGGGTCAGGCCCGAGTAGCCGGTCCCGGCGTCGTCCATCGCGATCCGGCCCCCCGCGGCGCGGACAGCGGCCATGACCTCCGCCAGGACCGCCTCGTCGCCGTAGCCGACGTGCTCGGTCAGCTCGACGACCGTGTCGTCGAGGCGGCCGGAGCCGATGAGCTCGGCCTGCACGAGGGGGTCGACGAGCAGGTGGGGCTCGACGTTGAGCGTCACGAACGTCCCGGCCGGCCGGCCGGCGGCGACGTCGCGCAGCAGACGGATCGCGCGCGCCGACAGCCGGGCGTCGAGGCCGTGCCGCCGAGCGGCGTGGAACCAGACGTCCGGGCTGCGCCGCGGCGGCCCCGTGAACCGGGACAGCAGCTCGTACCCGGCGATGCGCGCCCGGGCCACGTCGATGATCGGCTGTGCGACGACGTGCAGGCCCTCCCCCGCCACGACGCGCTCGAGCGCGTCGCGCCACCGGGGGTCGTCCAGGTCGACGAGGTCGTCGACGTCGTCGGTCCCGACGGACACGCGGCCTCCTGCCTTGCCGGCGACGTCCGTGTGGCGCTGGCATGATCCGTGGCTCCCGGTCCGTCGGGAGCCTGCTCCCCTCAGGATCGGCCGGGACCCCCAGGTGGATGAGGAGTCATGACCGACAGATACGGACGCGACGTGCTGTCGTCGCCGCGCACGCCCGCACGCCCCGCGTCGACGCCGACCCCCGCCGAGCCCGGTCTCGTCGTCGAGGACGTGACGAGCGGCTGGGTCGGTGCCGTGGTGCGCACCGAGAAGTCCGGCGGGATGCACGTCGTCGTCCTCGAGGACCGCCGGGGCCGCACGCGGACCTTCCCGCTCGGGCCGGGCTTCTGGGTCGACGGGCGTCCCGTCGAGCTCGTGCCCCCGCGCGGGCTCGCGGCGCCCGCCGCGCCGACGCGCACCGCGTCGGGGTCCGTCGCGGTGCACGGCGCGCGGGCACGCGTCGCCCGCGGGAGCCGCATCTGGGTCGAGGGCAAGCACGACGCCGAGCTCGTCGAGAAGGTCTGGGGCGACGACCTGCGGGTCGAGGGCGTCGTCGTCGAGATGCTCGACGGGGTCGACGACCTCGCCGCGGCCGTGCGCGAGTTCGCCCCGACCCTCGACCGGCGCGTGGGGGTGCTCGTCGACCACCTCGTGCCGGGCAGCAAGGAGAGCCGCATCGCCGCGGACGCCGTGCGCGCCGCGCCGGCCGGGACGGTCCTCGTGCTCGGTCACCCCTACGTCGACGTCTGGCAGGCCGTGCGCCCCGAGCGCCTCGGGCTCGACGCCTGGCCGACGATCGAGCGCGGGACGGAGTGGAAGCGCGGCATCCTGCACCGCCTCGGCTGGCCCGCCGCCGAGCAGGCCGACGTCGCGCGCGCGTGGCAGCGCATCCTGGGCTCCGTGCGGGACTACCGCGACCTCGAGCCGACCCTGCTGGGCCGGGTCGAGGAGCTCATCGACTTCGTCACGACGTGACCGCGGCCGGCGCGGGCCACGGCGACCCGCGGCGCCACCCCCCACGCACGGACCGCTCGACCGCACCGCGTCCTCGGCCGTCCGGGCGACACCCCGGGCGGACCCTCCACGCGGATTGTCCGGTTCGCTACTGTGCCGAGCACGGACGTCCATCGGACCGTCCCGGTGCGCGCTCGGGATCGCGGGGCGCGCACGACGACCCCCTTCGCGAAGCTGGTGGAGTGAGATGACGACCAACCCGTCCGACGCCCAGGAGCCGGGCGTGCCCCCGACCCCGCCGCCCTCCGGCGGCGCGTACCCGCCGCCCCCCGGCGCGGGTCAGGTCCCGCCCGCCGGCGGGTACCAGCAGCCCGGCGGCTACCAGCAGGGCGCCTACCAGCAGGGCGGCTACCAGCAGCCCGGGTACGGCGCGCCGGCCGGGGCGCCGCTGAGCGACTCCGACCAGCGCATGTGGGCGACGCTCGCGCACATCGGGGGCCTGCTCGTGTCCTTCGTGGCCCCGCTCGTCGTCTGGCTCGTCTTCAAGGGCCGCGGCCAGTTCGTGGAGGACCAGGCCAAGGAGGCGCTCAACTTCCAGATCACGCTGGTGATCGTCGGCATCGCGATCTCGATCATCACGGCGCTGACCCTCGGGCTCGGCGCGATCCTCTACCTCGTGTTCATCGTCGCCCTGGTCTTCATGATCCTGGCGGCGGTCGCCGCGAACCGTGGCCAGTACTACCGCTACCCGGCCAACATCCGCATCATCAAGTGAGCAACCCGTCGGGCGTCCACGCGCCCGACGGCCCGCACGGCACGAGGGGCCGGTCCGTCAGGGCCGGCCCCTCGTGCGTGCGGCCGGCCGGCCGTCAGTCGGTGAGGTCGCGGACGACCGCGTCGGCGAGGAGCCGTCCGCGGCGCGTCAGGACGACGCGGCCCGCCACCGCGGCGCGCCCGTCGAGGAGGCCGTCGGCGACGAGGCCGGCGACGGCGCGCCGCCCCCCGGGTGGCAGCGCCGTCACCGGGAGGCCCTCCGCGAGCCGGACCCCGAGCAGCACGCGCTCGAGCCCGGTGTCGTCCTCGCCGAGCAGCTCACGCCCCGCCGCGGGCGTCCGGCCCGCCGCGAGGCGGTCGGCGTACGCCCGCGGGTGCTTGACGTTCCACCAGCGCACGGACCGCTCGCCCGTCCCGACGTGCGAGTGCGCGCCGGGTCCGAAGCCCCACCAGTCCGCCCCGCGCCAGTAGGCCAGGTTGTGCCGGCACGCGTGGTCGGGGGTCCGCGCCCAGTTGCTCACCTCGTACCACGAGAGCCCCGCGGACCCCAGGACGTCGTCGGCGAGCTCGTACTTGGTCGCCTGGTCGTCGGGGTCGGGCAGTGCGAGCCGCCCACGACGCACCTGCGCGGCCATCCGGGTGCCCTCCTCGACGACGAGGGCGTACGCCGACACGTGGTCGACGCCGGCCGCGACGACCGCGTCGAGCGACCGGCGCCAGTCGTCGAGGCTCTCCCCCGGCGTGCCGTAGATGAGGTCGAGCGAGACCGCGAGCCCCGCGTCGCGCGCCCAGCCGACGACGGCGGGGACGCGGTCGGGGTCGTGCGTCCGCTCGAGCGTCGCGAGCACGTGAGGCACCGCGGACTGCATGCCGAACGACACCCGGGTGAACCCGCCGTCAGCGAGCGCGCGCAGCGAGGCGGGCGTGACGGAGTCCGGGTTCGCCTCCGTGGTGACCTCGGCGTCCGGCTCGAGACCCCACGTGTCGCGCAGCTCGGCGACGAACCGCACGAGGTCGCCGGCGGGAAGGACCGTCGGCGTGCCGCCCCCGACGAAGACCGTCGAGACCGGCCGCACGCGCCCTGCCCGGCGCAGGACGTCGTCGGCGAGCCGGAGCTCGGCGAGCGCGGTCCCGGCGTACGCCGCCTGGTCGGCCCCGCCGCCGAGCTCGGCCGACGTGTAGGTGTTGAAGTCGCAGTAGCCGCACCGGACGGTGCAGAACGGGACGTGGAGGTAGACGCCCAGCGCGCGTGCGGCACCCGCCCGGCGGTCCTGGGCGACCCAGTCCGGGAGCGCGCCGTCGTCGGGCACCGGCTCGCCGTCAGGCAGGGCCGGGCTCACGCGCGCGACCTCCGACGGGCCCCGCGCACGCTGGCCGTCGTCACTTCCTCGACTTGTCCTTGGCGTCCTTGCCGGACGCGGCCTCCGACGACAGCGCGGCGATGAAGGCCTCCTGCGGCACGTCGACCCGGCCGATCGTCTTCATGCGCTTCTTGCCCTCCTTCTGCTTCTCGAGCAGCTTGCGCTTGCGGCTGATGTCGCCGCCGTAGCACTTGGCGAGGACGTCCTTGCGGATCGCGCGGATGGTCTCGCGGGCGATGACGCGCGAGCCGATGGCCGCCTGGATCGGGACCTCGAACTGCTGGCGCGGGATGAGGTCCTTGAGCTTGCCGGCCATCATCACGCCGTAGGCGTAGGCCTTGTCCTTGTGGACGATCGCGCTGAACGCGTCGACCTGCTCGCCCTGGAGCAGGATGTCGACCTTGACGAGGTCGGCGACCTGCTCGCCCGACGGCTCGTAGTCGAGCGACGCGTAGCCGCGCGTGCGCGACTTCAGCTGGTCGAAGAAGTCGAACACGATCTCGGCGAGCGGCAGCGTGTAGCGCATCTCGACGCGGTCGGCCGAGAGGTAGTCCATGCCCTGCAGGTCGCCGCGCCGGGTCTGGCAGAGCTCCATGATCGCGCCGATGAACTCGCTCGGCGCGAGGATGGTCGCCTTGACGACGGGCTCCCGGACCTCCTTGATCTTGCCGCCCGGGAACTCGCTCGGGTTGGTGACCGTGATGACGCTGCGGTCCTCCATCGTCACGTCGTAGACGACGTTGGGCGCGGTGGAGATGAGGTCGAGGTCGAACTCGCGCTCGAGCCGCTCACGGACGATCTCGAGGTGCAGCAGCCCGAGGAAGCCGACGCGGAAGCCGAAGCCCAGCGCGACCGAGGTCTCCGGCTCGTACAGGAGCGCGGCGTCGTTGAGCTTGAGGCGGTCGAGCGCGTCGCGCAGCACGGGGTAGTCCGAGCCGTCGATGGGGTACAGCCCCGAGAACACCATCGGCTTCGGGTCCTGGTAGCCGCCGAGGGACTCTGTCGCCGGCTTGCCCGCGTTCGTGACGGTGTCGCCGACCTTCGACTGGCGCACGTCCTTCACGCCCGTGATGAGGTAGCCGACCTCGCCGACACCGAGGCCCGACGTCGGGATGGGCTCGGGCGAGATGACGCCGATCTCGAGGAGCTCGTGCGTCGCCCGGGTCGACATCATCGCGATGCGCTCGCGCGGGCTCAGGTGGCCGTCGACGACGCGCACGTACGTGACGACACCCCGGTAGGTGTCGTAGACCGAGTCGAAGATCATCGCGCGTGCGGGGGCCGACGCGTCACCCGTCGGCGCGGGGACCACGTCGACGATCCGGTCCAGCAGGGCCTCGACGCCCTCGCCCGTCTTCCCCGACACCCTCATGACGTCCGCCGGGTCGCCGCCGACCAGGCCCGCGATCTCCTCGGCGTACTTCTCGGGCTGGGCCGCAGGGAGGTCGATCTTGTTGAGCACGGGGATGATCGCGAGGTCGTTCTCCATCGCGAGGTACAGGTTGGCGAGCGTCTGTGCCTCGATGCCCTGCGCGGCGTCGACGAGCAGCACGGCACCCTCGCACGCGGCCAGCGAGCGCGAGACCTCGTACGTGAAGTCGACGTGCCCCGGCGTGTCGATCATGTTGAGCGCGTACGGCTGCGTCGCACCGTCGGGACCGGCGACCGCCCAGGGCATGCGGACCGCCTGCGACTTGATCGTGATGCCGCGCTCGCGCTCGATGTCCATGCGGTCGAGGTACTGCGCCCGCATCGCGCGCGCGTCGACGACCCCCGTGAGCTGGAGCATCCGGTCGGCCAGCGTCGACTTCCCGTGGTCGATGTGGGCGATGATGCAGAAGTTCCGCAGCAGCTCCGGTGCGGTCGCCGAGGGCGTGATGCGGCCGGTCTGCGCCGTGCTGGGGATCGGGGACAACACTGCTCCGGTGCTCGGACGGACAGGGCTCGTGACGTGCGCGGCCCGCGGCGCGGCCCGCCCGGCGGCGTGCGGCGCCGGCCGCCACGTGGCACCGACGACGACCGCCCGCGTGGGCGTGTCGGGCGTCGGCAGCACCATGGTCCCATGAGCGCCGCCGACCTCGACCACCTCGAGCACCTCGTCGCGCTCCAGGAGGCGTTCGCGGACGGTCCTGGGCCCGTACCTGTCGGTGCGGGTGCAGTGGTGCCGATGCGTCCACGTCCGCGTCCTCGTGGTCGGACCGCCCCGCGGCGTCTCACCGTGGCGCACCCCGGCCCGGGTGCCGCCGATAGCCTGCGGTCGTGACGTCGATCCTCAACCGCCTCGTGGGAGCCGCGCTGCGCACCGCCGCGTCGGCACGCCGGACCGCGCACCGCCCGGCGGACCCCGCCGAGCCCGCTCGGGGCCGGGGACGCGGTCGACGGGGAGCCCGGACCGACCGGCAGCGCCCCGACGGGCCGGCCGGCGCGCCTCGCACCGCAGCGGGAGGGACCGGGACGTACCCCGGCGACCACCACGGGCGGGTGCGCCCGGTGTACGCCCCCGACCTCGACGGCGACGCCGATCCCGGCGAGATCGTCTGGACCTGGGTCCCGTTCGAGGAGGACCACGAGCGCGGCAAGGACCGACCCGTCCTGGTGATCGGGCGTGACGGGCCGTGGCTCCTGGGCCTCGTCCTCACCTCGCGCGACCGGGACTCCGCGCCCGACCCGCGCGGCGAGCGCTGGATGGACCTGGGCGCCGGTGACTGGGACGCCCGCCGTCGCCCGAGCGAGGTCCGCCTCGACCGCGTCGTGCGGCTCGACCCCGACCGCATCCGGCGCGAGGGCGCCGTCCTCGACCGGGCCCGCTTCGACGCCGTCGCACGCGCCCTCTGAGCCGGGCGCCCCCGCGCCCCGGGCGACGTGCGTCGCCTGCTAGACTTCTCGCTCGCGTGTCCGCCCGGGTCGGCGGGCACCTGTCCAGTGCCTCTCCGCGGGTGTCCCCACGCCCCAGTCCCGGCGCTGGACGCGCCCTCTACGACCTGTCAGCTCGCTTCGGCGAACACACAAGAGAGTTCTCACGTGGCCAACATCAAGTCCCAGATCAAGCGGATCCGCACCAACGAGATCGCCCGCCTGCGCAACAAGGCGGTCAAGTCCGAGCTCAAGACGCACGTCCGCCGCGTCCGCGAGGCCGTCGCCGCGGGCGACAAGGACGCCGCGGCGGAGGCGCTCCGCTCCGCGACGACCAAGCTCGACAAGGCCGTCAGCAAGGGCGTCATCCACGCCAACCAGGCTGCCAACCGCAAGTCGGCCCTGGCGAAGCAGGTCGCCTCGCTCTGAGCGACCCGCGCGCGGGCTGTCCGCGCCGCTGAACGGACGACGAGGGCGGCGTCACCTCCACGGTGACGCCGCCCTCGTCATGCCCGGGTACAGCCGGGGATCAGCGCTCGGCGCTCGCGCCACCCACGCGTCCACGGGTCGCATCGGGCGCGACCAACGGGAACGTGGTGGGCCGGATGCCGGCCTGGCTCAGGGCGCTGTCGTACGCGTTGAGGGCTCCCGCCACGTCACCGTGCTCGAGGAGCCGGTCCCCGATCGACCGCCACACCGCCGCCGACTCACGCGCCGCGGTCATCATGCCCAGCATCTCCGCGGCCCACTGGTAGGTCGTCCGGGCCTTGTCGATGTCACCCTGCGCCGCGAGCGCGTCGCCCAGCAGGATCCGGCCGTTGCAGATGTCGAGGACCGCCTGCTGGTCGAGGAGCGCGAGTCCCTCCTGGGCCTCGCGCTCGGCGCGGGCCGCGTCGCCGAGCATCAGGTGCGCCCTGCCGGTCTCGAACGCGCACCGGGCGCGCTCGGGCTCGGACCCCACGACCGCCAGCTCACGGGCCGCCTGCTCGAGCTGGACGAGAGCGGCCTCGGGCTCGGCCGGCTCGCCGCGCAGCAGGAGCCAGCCGTAGTGCAGTCGGAGCCGCGGCACGTCGCGGCTCGCGGCGCCCTCGCTCAGGTACGCGAGGGCGCGCTCGGTGAGCCGCCTCGCCTCGGCGAGGTCACCGCGCCCCTCGGCGACGAGCGACGCGTTCCAGTAGATGCTCCCCCGGCCCCGCATCGTGCCCTTGGCCTCGGCGAGCGCGATGAGCTCGGACGCGCGGTGCGTCGCGTAGAGGAGGTCGCCACGCTCGTAGTAGGACCAGAGGATCGTCGACGCGAGCCGCAGGTGCTCGTCGGTGCCCGCGATGCCGCCGCGCTCGATCTCGGCGAGCACCTGCTCACCCAGCTCGATGCTGTGCCCGAGGTCACCGGCCTCGTGGTACGCCGCGACGAGCTGGGTCGCGACCGTCGCGGCGTCGAGCCAGCGTCGGTGGTCGCGCGCGTTCGCCAGGAGCGGCTCGAGCACCGTCACGGCCTGACCGAGCTCGCCGAGCGCCTCGTGCGCCGCGGCGAGGGTCTGCATGGCCTCGGTGTGGAACCGGGGAGAGATGGTCGCGAGGTCGAGCGCCAGGAGGCGCTCCTTCGCCTCGGCGGCCGACCCGTTCGCGAGCGCGAGCCGCGCGAAGCCGATCTCGAGGCGCGCGCGCTCCTCGCTGGGCGCCTTGTCCCCGTGGCGCAGGTAGTCCGACGAGGTGCCCAACCGCTGCGCGAGCACGCCGAGGGCATGGTCCGTCGGGATGCGCCGGCCCGCCTCGATGAGCGAGATGTAGCTCGGCGAGAAGTCGGCGCCCGCGAGCGCCGTCTGGGACAGGCCGGCCCGGATGCGCTCGGCGCGAAGCCGCTCTGAGAGTTCTGTCACAGTAGGTCACTCTATTCGTGACAGGTCGTCACCGACAGGGCCGCGCGTGGCACGGACGGGTGAAAATTCACCGACCGACCGACCGACCGACCGACCGAGCGACCGAGCGACCGGCGGGTGACGCAGCGGGACGTCTCCCCTACCGGCCGGCCGGCCGGGGAGACGTCCCGCTGCCGCTGTCACTGCTTGCAGCAGCCGGTGCTCCCGATCGTCTGCGGGGAGACCGTGTCCGGGCCCGACGCGAGCGCGGGGACGCCCACGAGCGCGAGACCGAGGGTCACGGTGGCTGCGGCGAGGGTCGTGGCGATGCGGTTCATGGTGGATCCTCCTGTGTGGCTGGCGGTGCCGCTTGTCATCTTGACTATGACAGTTGTCTCGCCGGCCCAGCAGCAGTGCCCGCAGGCGTTTCGGCGCCGTTCACCCGGGTGCCGCGCGACGGACGTCGTCCGGGCCGCCGCGACGGGCCCGAGCCCGAGGCACGCCGACGGAGCCCTGACGGACGCTCGGCTCGCAGGACACGGCCGGTCCGGGGGACGTCTGCCATCTCGCACGTGCGGTGACCGTCGGGCGCGCGTCAGCGCTGGGCTCGCGTCAGCGCTGGGCTCGCGTCAGCGCTGGGCCCGCGTCAGCGCTGGGCCCGCGTCGACGACGCCACCCGGAGCACGGCGCGCTCGACCGCGAACACCGGGTCGCGTCCGGCGCCCTTCACCTCGGCGTCGGCCTGCGCGACCGCCGTGATGGCCGCCGCGAGGGCCTCGGGCGTCCAGCCCGCGAGCTCACGCCGCGCGCGGTCCACCTGCCAGGGGGCCAGACCGAGCTGGCCCGGGTCGAGGCCCCGCCCGCGCGCGGCCCCGACCTTGGCGAGCGTGCGGAGCTTCGCGGCGAGCGCCGCGACGAGCGGGACGGGATCGGTCCCGGTGGCCAGCGCGTGCCGCAGCAGCGCGACGGCCTCCCCCGCCCTGCCTGCCACCGCGGCATCGGCGACGCGGAAGCCCGTCGCCTCGACCCGACCCCCGTGGTACTGCTCGACCATCGCGACGGTGATCCGGCCCGTCGTGTCGGCGACGAGCTGCTGGCACGCCGCCGCGAGCTCGCGCAGGTCCGTCCCGCACGCCTCGACGAGCGCCCGGACGGCGGCCGGCTCCGCCCGACGGGACGCCCGCTGGAGCTCCGCCGCGGCGAAGGCGACCTTGTCGGCGTCCTTCTTGACCGGCTCGCACGTCACCACCACCGCGCCGGCGGACCGTAGGGCGTCGACGGTCCGCCGACCGCGCTGCCCGCCGCCGTGGTGGACCACGAGCGTGACGTCGTCGGCGGGGTCCTCGACGTACGTCGCGACGTCCGCGAGCGCCTCGTCGGTACCCGCGTGCAGCCCCTCGACGACCACCACGCGCGCCTCGCCGAACAGCGACGGGCTCGCGATGACGCGCAGGTCGCCCGGCCGGTAGGCGGCGGCGTCGATCCGGGTGACCTCGACCTCGGGGTCCTGCTCACGACGGAGAGCGACGACACGGTCGACCGCGCGCTCCGCGAGCAGGCTCTCGGTTCCGGTCACCAGGACGACGGGCGCCGGCTCGACCGCGTCCCACGTCGGTCCGGAGGACGTCGGGGCACGGCGTGCGGGGGGCATGTGCTCAGCCTGCCAGGGACCGCGCGGCGGGCACGACCCGCCGCCCCGGCAGCGCCGCCTGCGCGGGCGTGGGCACGCCCGAGAGCCTGCGGCGCAGGCCCGTCCAGAGCACCACGCAGACCGCGGTGAGACCCGCGAGGAGGAGCGCACCCCCGGGGCCCGGCGGCCAGGGGACGACCGCGCCGGGCAGCCCCGCGACCGTCCGCGCGACCGTCGCGATCCACCACGCGGCGGGGTGCGCGCACCATGCGGCCACCTCGGCCCCGGCCGGCCACACCGGCGACACGACCGTGGCTGCGACGCCGATCAGGGTCGCGGGAACGAGCGCCGGGCCCGCGAGGACGTTCGCGAGGACGGCGTAGGGCGTCACGACCGGCTCGAGCAGCACGAGGACCGGGGCGCACGCGGCCTGCGCGGCGACGGGGACCGCCACCACGAGTGCCGCGTCGCGGCCCCGCCCGCGGGGGACGCCGTCCACGAGTGCGGGTGCGAGCAGCACGATCGCCGCGGTGGCCGCGACCGAGAGCACGAGGCCGTAGGACCGCGCGCTCCACGGGTCGACCACGACCAGCACGACCACGGCCGTCGCCAGCGCCGGGAGCGACGCCGCGGGCCGGCGCAGGACCAGCGCCACGACGGCCACCGCCGCCATGGCCGCCGCCCGGAGCACCGCGGGCCCGCCGTGGACGAGCAGCACGAACCCTGCGCCGGTCAGGGCCGACGCGACCGCCCTCGCGGGAGGCGGTAGACGGGCGGTACCGCACGCGAGCGCCACCGCGGAGGCGAGCACGGCGAAGTGCCCGCCCGAGACGGCCGTCATGTGGGTCAGGCCCGCAGCGCGCATGGCGTCGTCGAGGGCAGGTGGGACGCGGGACGTGTCGCCGACCGCCGCCCCGGGGACCAGACCCCTGCTGTCGGGCGGGAGCGCAGCGGACGCCGCGAGCAGCCCCGCGCGGAGCGAGGCGGTCACGCGGTCGACGAGCGCGGCCGGCGGCCGCGAGTCGACGGGTCCTCGCGCTGCGAGTGCCGCAACGGCTCCGTCGTCGGACCACGGGGGCCCGAGGGTCCCGACCGTCGTCACGCGCGCGCCCGGCACGAGGTGCGACCAACCCCGATGACCCGTCACCAGGACGTCACCCGTGGACGGACCCGATGCGGTCTCGCCCGTGACGTGCCTGACCGCCACGCGGACGAGCACGCGGTCCTCGCCCGGTCCCCCGAGGGCGCGAGGGGGTGCCACGACGACGCCACGGAGCTCGACGACGTCCCCGGCGTGCACCAGCGGCTGGAGCACGCCCGTCGCGTCGGCGCGTGCGTGCGCCGCGCTCGAGGCCGCGGCCGCAGCGCCCGCGAGGAGCGCGACGACGACGGTGAGGCGCACACGGTCCACGACGCCGCGTGTCGTCCCGGTGCCGGCACCACGGCCGCTCGTCGTCGTCGCACCGGCCCGCCGGCGCCTCTGCGCCCCCGCCCCGGCACCGTCCCGATCAGTCGTGCCACGGCGCCCCCTGAGCAGACGGGGCAGGCCGCGGACCCGGCGCGCGCGCCGCGTCGGTCCGAACGCGAGCGCCACAGCCGCAGCCACCAGACCCACACCCACGAGGACTGCCGTGCGCGGGGCCGCGCCCGCGGTCACGGCGGCCGCGAGCCACGCGCACAGGGCCGCCGGCACCAGCCGCAGGTCGGTCGTCGTCGTCATCCGACGCGCACCTCCCCCGCGAGCCGAGCGAGGACGGCCGGGCCGATCCCGCTCACCGCCGCGAGGTCCTCGACCGTCGCGAACGGGCCGAAGGTCGCCCGGTGGTCGACGATCCGCTGCGCCAGGACGGGGCCGATGCCGGGCAGCGCCTCGAGCTCGACCGCGGATGCCGTGTTCACGTCGAGGCCCTGCGTCGCATCTCCTCCCCCGGCCTGACCGGCGGACGGTCCGGCGGCGGTCGCCGGACCCGCGGGACCCGGGTCCCCGCTGCCTCGGGGCGACGCCCCGACCCCCGGGACGGCGATCTGCTCACCGTCCACGACGGTGCGCGCGAGGTTGACCCCCGCGAGGTCCGCCTGGTCGGTCGCACCGCCCGCCCGGTCCACCGCGTCGACCACGCGCGCATCGGCCGGCAGCGTCACCACACCGGGCGAGCGGACCGCTCCCACGACGTGGACCACCACGACGCCGTCGTCGCGCTCCGGTGGGCCGCCCGACGTCGGCGCCTGCCCCGCCGACCCGGGCGCCGAGCCGGGCCCGGGGGCGGCGGAGGGCCCGGCGGCGCGCTCGACGGACGTGAGCACCGGGGGCGTCGTCGGGACGACGACCGTCGCGGGCGCCGCCGCGAGAGCCCTGACCACCACGACGATCGTGAGCAGGGCGAGCGCGCCGGCGGCGGCCCCGGCCACGCGTGCGCTCGTCCCCCAGCGCACCTTGCCGTGCCCGTCGTGCCCGTCGTGCGCGAGCGGGTGCCCGTACGTCAGCGCGTAGGTGGACGCCGCCGCGGCGAGCGCTCGCCGTCGCAGCCCGTGCGCGTCGACGGCGCCCGACCGGTTCCCGGCAGGGTTCTCGAGAGCGCCCGCCACCGGACCCTCACCGCGCGTCCCGCCGTCGGGTCGGTGGTCGGCGCCGACGGCCGACCGGACCGTCCCGTCCCGGGCCGCGGCTCCGTGCGGCGGACCGTCGGCACGTGCATCGTCGGCCGGTCGGCCGTCCGCGTCCGGCGCGGACACGGGGGCGAGCTCGGCGAGGCGCCTGCGCACCTGCTCCTCGCCCGTCACGTCCGGGACCGTACGGAGCACCCGCTCGTCGCCGGCACCGGTCCCGCGCGGCCTGAGGACGCGGCCGCGCACGGGACGGTGTGGACGGGCCGGGGGCGGGCCGCCCGGAGCACCGACCGACCCGTCGCGCACCCGGGCGGCCGGGCGTCAGCGCGAGACGTCGGCGACGACCGCGGCCACCACCCCCGGCCCGACGTGCGCGCCGAGGACCGCGCTGAGCTCGGCCACGTGCACCGCACCGGCTCCCGGCCCGCAGCGCCCCTGCAGCTGCTCCGCGAGCTCCCCGGCGCGCTCCGGCTCGCCGAGGTGGTGCACGGCGACCTCGACGTGTCGCCGCCGCGACGCCTCGGCGGCGACGAGCTCGACCACGCGCTCACGCGCACGCGCCGCCGTGCGGACCTTCTCGACCACCTCGAGCCCGCCCGAGCGGACACCCAGCACGGGCCGCACGCCGAGCATCGTCCCGACGGCGGCTGCGACCGTGCCGAGCCGCCCGCCGCGGCGCAGGTGCTCGAGGGTGTCGACGGCGAAGAGGACCTCGGAGCTGCGGGCCGTGGCCTGGGCCGCACGCGCGGCGTCCGCGCCGTCCTCGTCGGCGCGGGCCCGCCGCGCCGCGGCGAGGACGGCGAGGCCGAGACCCATCGCGACGGTCCGCGAGTCGACGACGTGCACCGGCACGGGAGCCGTCTGCGCGGCGAGGCGAGCCGAGGTCACCGTGCCCGACAGGGTCTCGGAGAGGTGGACCGACACGATCTCGCGCGCACCGCGGGCCGCGAGCCGCGCGTACGTGCGCGCGAACGCCTCGGGGCCCGGTTGCGACGTGCTCACCCGCGCCCCGCGCCGCAGCGCCGCGAGGAGCACGTCGGTCGGCAGGTCGACGCCCTCGCGGTGGTCCTCGCCGTCGATCACGACGTGGAGCGGGACCACGACGACGCCGGCCGCCTCGACGAGCGCCGCCGGGAGCGACGCCGTCGAGTCGGTCACGACGACGACCGGGTCCACGGGTCAGACCGGGACGATGTTCACGAGCTTCGGCGCGCGGACGACGACGGTGCGGATCTCGCGGCCCGCGAGCGCCCGCTGGGCTCCCGCGGTGGCCAGCGCGCGCTCGCGCAGCTCGTCCTCCGTGATGTCGGGCGCGACGTCGATCCGGTCCCTGACCTTGCCCTGGACCTGGACGACGCACGTGACCGACTCCTCGACCAGGTACGCGGGGTCGGCGACCGGGTACGGCTCGCGCAGGAGGCTCTCGGTGTGCCCGAGCCGCTCCCAGAGCTCCTCGCACACGTGCGGAGCCACGGGCGCCAGCATGAGCACGAGCTGCTCGGCGACGGACCGGGGCACCACCGGCAACGACGTGAGGTGGTTGTTGAGCACGATGAGCCGGGCGATCGCCGTGTTGAACCGCATGCCGGTCATCTCGACCGTGACGTCGGCGATCGTGCGGTGCAGCACGCGCAGCGTCGCCTCGTCGGGCTCGACGTCCGCGACGACCGTCCGGCCGGTCGTCTCGTCGACCACGTTGCGCCACAGGCGCTGCAGGAACCGCTGCGACCCGACGACCGCGCGGGTCTCCCAGGGACGTGACAGGTCGAGCGGCCCCATCGACATCTCGTACACGCGGAACGTGTCCGCGCCGTAGGCCTCGTACATCTCGTCGGGCGTCACGGCGTTCTTGAGCGACTTGCCGATCTTGCCGTACTCCTGCGTGACGGGCTGGCCCTGCCAGGTGAACCCGGTCGGCGACGACGCGTCCTCGACCACCTCGGCCGCGGGCACGGGCTGACCGCGGTCGTCGCGGTACGCGTACGCCTGGATGTACCCCTGGTTGAACAGCCGGTGGAACGGCTCGCGGCTCGAGACGTACCCCAGGTCGTGCAGGACCTTGTGCCAGAAGCGCGCGTAGAGCAGGTGCAGCACGGCGTGCTCGACGCCGCCGACGTACAGGTCGACGCCGCCCGCCTCCCCGACGCTGTCGTTGTGGCCGGGACCCATCCAGTACGACTCGAGCGCGGGGTCGACGACGACGTCGCGCTGCGAGGGGTCGAGGTAGTGCAGGTAGTACCAGCACGACCCCGCCCAGTTCGGCATCGTGTTGGTGTCGCGACGGTAGACCTTGGGGCCCTCGCCCAGGTCGAGCGTGACCGACACCCACTCGTCGTTGCGACCCAGCGGCGGCTCGGGCGTCGACTGCACGTCGTCGGGGTCGAAGGTCCGCGGCGAGTAGTCCGGGACCTCGGGCAGGTCGACGGGCAGCAGGTCGGCCGGGAGCGCGATGGGCAGGTCGTGCTCGTCGTACACGATCGGGAACGGCTCGCCCCAGTACCGCTGCCGGCTGAACAGCCAGTCGCGGAGCCGGTACGTCACCGTGCCCGTCCCGAGGCCCTTCTCCTCGAGCCACGCGATGATGGCCGACTTCGCCGCCGCGACGTCCAGGCCGTCGAGGCTGATCTCGTCGTTCGCGGAGTTGATCGCGGGGCCGTCGCCCGTGAACGCACCCGACCAGTCGGCCGGCGGCTGGACGGTGCGGACGATCGGCAGGCCGAACTGCTCGGCGAACTGCCAGTCGCGCTCGTCCTGCGCGGGCACGGCCATGATCGCGCCCGTGCCATAGCCCATCAGCACGTAGTCGGCCGTGAAGACCGGGATGAGCTGGCCGTTGACCGGGTTGGCGGCGAGGTGGCCGGTGAACACGCCGGTCTTGCGGCCGGCGTCGGCCTGCCGCTCGACGGCCGTCTTGGCGGCCGCCTCGGCGCGGTAGGCCGCGACCGCGGCGGCCGGGTGGTCGTGGCCCCCGGTCCAGTCCGTGTGCGTGCCGTCCGGCCAGTGCGCGGGCACCTCGTCGAGCAGCGGGTGCTCCGGGGCGACGACCATGAACGTCGCCCCGAAGAGCGTGTCGGGCCGGGTCGTGAAGACCTCGACCTCGTTCCCGCCGATGACCTCGAACGTGACGCGGGCACCCTCGGAACGCCCGATCCAGTTGCGCTGCATCGCGCGCACCTTCTCGGGCCAGTCGATGAGGTCGAGGTCGTCCGCCAGGCGGTCGGCGAACGCCGTGATGCGCATGTTCCACTGGCGCAGGTTCCGCTTGAAGACCGGGAAGTTGCCCCGCTCCGAGCGGCCGTCGACCGTCACCTCCTCGTTGGCGAGGACCGTGCCCAGCCCGGGGCACCAGTTCACCGGGGTCTCGGAGACGTAGGCCAGGCGCTGGGCGTCCACGACCCGGCGGCGCTCGACCGCGTCGAGCTGCTCCCACGTGCGGCCACCACCGAGGTCCTCCGGCACGGGGCGCAGACCCTGCTCGTACTCCTCGACGAGCTCCGTGACGCGTCGCGCGCGCCCGCGGCCGCCGTCGGGGCGGACCGCGTCGTCGTCGTACCAGGCGTCGAAGATCTGCAGGAAGATCCACTGCGTCCACCGGACGTAGTCGCTGTCGGTGGTCGCGAACGTGCGCCGAGGGTCGTGCGC
Organism: Cellulomonas carbonis; assembly: GCF_014636275.1. Lineage (GTDB taxonomy): Bacteria > Actinomycetota > Actinomycetes > Actinomycetales > Cellulomonadaceae > Actinotalea > Actinotalea carbonis. Next base: position 33,785 of record NZ_BMEB01000001.1, on the reverse strand, counting down.
GAGCCCCAGACGGCGCAGCTGGCGACGCATCGTCGCGATGTTCGCCTCGGTCGTGATCCGCGGGTGCTGCCCGGTCTGGACCGCGTACTGCTCGGCCGGCAGGCCGAACGCGTCGTACCCGAGGGCGTGCAGGACGTTCTCGCCGCACATGCGCCGGTAGCGGCCGACGACGTCCGTCGCGATGTACCCGAGCGGGTGGCCCACGTGCAGGCCCGCCCCCGAGGGGTACGGGAACATGTCCATGATGAAGTAGGACGGCGCTGCGCCCGCGGGCCGACCGTCCGCGTCGGCGAGCCCGGTCGGGTTGGGCGTGTGGAAGGTGCCCCGCTCGTCCCAGCGGTCCTGCCAGCGCTCCTCGATCTCGGCGGCGAGCGCGGCGGTGTAGCGGTACGGGGTCTCGGCGGTGGACGCGGCGGCGTCCCGGGCGGTGCTGGCGTCCTGCGTGGTCACCGGCTCAGGCTACCGCCCGGGACCCCGCCTCCCGGCGGCCGGCCGGGCTCAGCGGGCCGAGCGGTACTCGAGCGTGAGCGGGCACTGGAACGGGTCGCGCGCCGCGAGCCCGACCCGGTTGAGGTACCGGATCACGATCGCGTACGAGCCCATGAGGGTCGTCTCGGTGTACGTGATGCCCCGGCTCTCGCAGAACTCACGGACCATCGGCTGGACGCGGCGCAGGTGCGGCCGGGCCATGCTCGGGAAGAGGTGGTGCTCGACCTGGTAGTTCAGGCCGCCCGTGAACCAGTCGGTGAAGCGGCCGCCGCGCACGTTGCGGCTCATGAGCACCTGGCGCCGCAGGAAGTCGACCTTGGCGTTCTTGGGGACGATCGGCATGCCCTTGTGGTTGGGCGCGAACACCGCACCCATGTAGAGCCCGAAGAGGCCGAGCTGCACGCCGAGGAACGCGAACGCCATGCCCACCGGCAGCAGCCAGAAGACGAGGGCGAGGTAGCCGCCGAGACGCAGCGTGACGAAGGCGATCTCGACGGGACGTCGCTTGACCTCGCCGCGGCCGAAGATCGTCCGGACGCCCGAGATGTGGAGGTTGAGGCCCTCGAGGAGCAGGAGCGGGAAGAAGAACCAGCCCTGGCGCTTGGCGAACCACGCCTTGACGCCCGTGCGGGGCCGGTCGAGGTCCTCGGTGGTGAACACCAGCACGCCCGACTCGATGTCCGGGTCGGCGTCGACCTGGTTCGGCTTGGCGTGGTGGCGGCTGTGCTTGTGCTGCCACCAGCCGTAGCTCATGCCCGCGTAGAGGTTGGCGATCACGAGGCTCGCCCAGTCGTTCCAGCGCCCCGAGGCGAAGATCTGCCGGTGGGCCGCGTCGTGCCCCAGGAACATGACCTGCCCGAGGACGACCGCCAGCGCGGCCGCGACCAGCAGCTGCCACCACGAGGCGCCGATGACGACGAACGCCGCGACGAGACCCACGAGCAGCGCGGTCAGGACGACGAACTGCGTCCAGTACCACGCGTAGCGCCGACGCATCAGGCCCGCGTCCTGCACCATGCGCGCGAGCGCGGTGAAGTCGCTCGTCTGCCGGGTGCGCTCACCACGGACGGACCGACCGGCGGTCGCGGGGCGCGCGTCGCCGGGGTCGCCGTCGGCGGGGGTCGGGGCGGGGTTGTCGAGGGCGGTCGTGGCATCCACGGGCAGCTCCGGTTGTCAGGGGCCGGCGGGGCCGCCGACACTGAACCTACGGCAGCGTAACCTGCGCTCCGCCGTCGCGCGCCCCCTCGCCGTCCGGCGCGTCCACGGGCTGGACGCGGACCGCACGCAGCGCCGGCCCGGACAGCGCGACGGGCGCGACGACGACGACGTCGAGCGCCACGCCCGCGGCGTCGCACTCGCGCAGGACCTCGGGGACCGCGTCGTCGACGCGCACGACCCGTCCCGCCTGCCCGGCCGCGAGGTCGGCGAGCAGCACCGCGTCCGGTCGGTGCACGGTCCCGTCGGCGTCCGGCACCGGGTCGCCGTGCGGGTCGCGCGTCGGCGAGCCGAGCGCGCGGTGCAGGCGGTCGACGAGCCGGTCGGACACCGCGTGCTCGAGCACCTCCGCCTCCTCGTGCACCTCGTCCCAGGCGTACCCGAGGGCCTCGACGAGCCACGTCTCGAGCACGCGGTGCCGGCGGACCATCCGCACCGCGAGCGCTCGCCCGGTCGCCGTCAGCGTCACGCCGCGGTACGGCTCGTGGACGAGCCACCCGCGCTCCGCGAGCCGCTGCACGGTCTCCGAGACCGTCGGCGCGCCGACGCCGAGACGGCGCGCGAGCCGCGTCGTCGTGACCGGCGCGTCGTCCCACTCCTGGAGGCTCCACACCACCTTGAGGTAGTCCTCGACCGTGGCGGACGGCGTGCGGGCGCTCACGCGACCGCCCTCGTCCGCACGCGGGACACGACGTACGCGGCCGCGAACAGCAGGCCCTGGCACACCACCACGAGGCCCGCGCTGCCGACGTCGAGCGCGTAGCTGCCCCACGTCCCGACGACGGCCGCGACGGCCGCGAGCACGGGCGCGACGACGAGCATCCGCCCGATCCGGTCCGTCAGGAGGAAGGCCGTCGCGCCCGGCGTGATGACCATCGCGACGGCCAGCACGACGCCGACGGCCTGCAGCGCGACGACCACGGTCACCGCGAGCAGCCCGAGCAGCAGCGCGCCCGTCCGTCGCACCGGCAGCCCGACGACGTGCGCGTGCACGCGGTCGAACGCGTACAGCGTGATGTCGCGTCGCAGGACGACGAGCGTGATCCCCGTCGCGGCCGCGAGGACGAGCACCTGGACGATGTCCGCGTCCGAGACGCCCAGGACGTTGCCGAAGAGGATGTGCGTGAGGTCGACCTGGCTCGGCGTGGTCGAGACCAGGACCACGCCGACCGCGAACACCGTCGTGAAGACCACCCCGATCGCGGTGTCCTCCTTGAGCCGGGTCGTGTCCCGCACGGCGCCGATCAGTGCCACCGCACCCACGCCGAAGACGACGGCGCCCACGGCGAACGGCGCCCCGACCAGGTAGGCGAGGACGACGCCGGGCAGGACCGCGTGGGAGACGGCGTCGCCCATGAGCGACCAGCCGATGAGGACCAACCAGCAGCTCAGGAGCGCGCTCACGACGCTCGCGACGACCGTCACGAGCAGCGCGCGGCGCATGAAGCCGTACTGCCAGGGCTCGACGAGGACCTGCCACCACGCCGAGGCGTCGGCCGTCCCCGGCCCGCCGGGTGCGGTCACCACGTCGACCAGCCCGACGAGGCCCGGGAGGGCGCCCAGGGCCTCGGCGCTCAGCGCGCTCACGGTGCTCACCGTGCTCACCGTGACCCTCCCCCGCGCGTCGGGACGCGACCGGTCGCGGGGTCGAGGCCGAAGGTCCGAGCGAGGTTCGCCGGCGTGAGGACGTCGGCGGTCGGCCCCGCGGCGAGCACCCGGTGGTGCAGGAGCACCGAGCGCGAGCACAGGTCCGGCAGGACCGACAGGTCGTGCGTCGAGACGAGCACGCTGCCGCCCGCGTCGACGATCTCCCGCAGCACCTCGGTCACCGCGGCCTGCGACATGACGTCGAGCCCCGTGAACGGCTCGTCGAGCAGCAGCAGCCGCGCCTCCTGGGCGAGCGCGCGAGCGAGCAGCACGCGCTGGCGCTGACCGCCCGAGAGTCGCCCGATCTGGCGCCCGGCGAGCCCCTCGAGGCCCACGCGCGCGAGGGCCTCGGCGACCGCGCGGTCGTCGTCGGGGCGCGCGCGACGGGTCGGGCCCATCCGGTGGTAGCGACCCATGAGGACGACGTCGCGCACCGAGACGGGGAAGTCGCGGTCGAGGTCGTCCTGCTGCGGGACGTAGCCGACGGCGCCCCGCGCCCGGGCCTGCGCGACCGACCCGCCGAGGACCTCGACGCTGCCGGCCTGGGCCCGCACGAGCCCCACCACGGTCCGGAACAGCGTGGACTTGCCCGACCCGTTCATCCCGACGAGGCCGCACGCCTGACCCGCCCCGACGTCGAGCGTCACGTCCTCGAGCGCGACCGTCTCGCGGTACCGCACGGTCAGCCCGCGAACCGCGAGCGCGGTGCCGGTGCCGGTGCCGGTGCTCACGAGCCCTCCCCTGTGAGCCCCGCCACGACGACGTCGACGTCGTGCCGCAGGAGGTCGAGGTAGGTCGGTGCGGGGCCGTCGGCGGTCGTGAGCGAGTCGACGTGCAGCACGCCCGCGAACCGGGCGCCCGTCTCCCGGGCGACCTGCACCTGTGCGGTCGGGGCGACGGTCGACTCGCAGAACACGGCCGGCACGTCGGACTCGCGGACGGCGCGGATCACCGCGGCCACCTGGCGCGGCGTCCCCTGCCGCTCCGCGTTGACGGGCCACAGGTACGCCTCCGCCATGCCCGCGTCGCGCGCGAGGTAGGAGAACGCACCCTCGCACGTGACGAGGAGCCGCCGTGCGGGCGGGACGGTCGCGAGGGCAGCGAGCAGCTCGCCGTGCAGACGCTCCAGCCGCGCCGCGTACCGCTCGGCGCGCGCGGCGTAGCCCGCAGCGCCCGCGGGGTCCACCTCGGCCAGCGCGCCCGCGATCGCGTGCACGTAGTCCTGACCCGCGCGCGGCGACATCCACAGGTGCGGGTTCCGGGCGTCGCCGTCGGCGATCGGCAGGCTCGCCATCCCGTCGGTCACCACCACGGTGCGCAGCCCGAGCGGCTCCACGAGGCGCTCGACCCACCCTTCGAGGCCGAGCCCGTTGACGAGCAGCAGGTCGGCGCCGGTCGCGCGGCGCAGGTCGTCCGGGGTGGGCTCGTAGCCGTGGATCTCCGAGCCGGGACGGGTCACCGACGTCACCAGCACGTCGTCGCCGGCCACCTCGGCCGTCATGTCGGCGAGGACCGTGAAGCTCGCGACGACGTGCAGCCGCGCGTCGCGACCGTCGTCAGCCGCGGGCGCGTCGGGGGCCGCGGCGCCCACCGCGCACCCGGCGAGCAGCGAGAGCGCTGCGGCGGCCGCACCGCGACGTGCGCTGGCAGGTTTCGGCACACCGAAATGTCACCACACACGGTGCCCGTGCGCCAGGGAGCGGGCGGGGGTGCCGCCTCTCAGCGCGTGAGCTCGAGCAGGAGCTCGAGCGTCCCCTGCGGCTCGACGGTCACGAAGCCGAGGTCCGGTGCGGACAGCCCGAAGTCCTCGAGGACCACCGGTGCCGTCGCGGCGACCTGGACGCCGTCGGGCGTCCGGCGTGCCTCCACCTCGAGCGTGACCGGCCGGTCGACCCCGTGCAGCGTCAGGGTCCCGGCGACGGGGACGAGGACCGGCTCCTGCGCCGTCGCGAGCCCCGAGACATCGACCGGCTCGGTCAGGCGGAAGACGGCCTGCGGGTAGGTGGTCGTGTCGAGCGCACGCCGGAAGTACGCGTCGCGCGCGGACTCGTCCGTCGCGACGCCCGCCATGTCGACCGCGACCTCGACCTGGGTCAGCATCCCACCGGTGACCGTGAGCGCTCCCGTGACCTCCTGCGTCCGCCCGACGACGGTCACGGCCTCGCCAGCGAGCACCTCGTCGATCCGGTAGCCGGCCTCCGACCCGGGGCCCACCTGCCACGTGCCCTCGACGTCGAGCGGTCCGGCGACCGTCGCCGGCTCGTGCGTCTCCTCGGGCAGGACGAGCGGCTCACGCTCCTGCGGGGCCACGACGCGGGCGTACACCCACGGGCCACCCGTGAGGAGCGCGACGACGAGGAGCACGGCGCCGAGCGTGACGAGCCCCCGACGACGCGTGACCTCGGGGTCCGGCTCCCGACGCGGTCGCGGCGCGCTCGGCCGGACGTCCCCACGTCGTGCGGGTCGCGTGCGTTCAGCCACGCCCGGACCCCCGGCGGCGCACGACCGTCCACGCGGCGAGGGCCAGGAGCGCGACGCCGACGACGACGCCGACGGGACCGGCCGGGCCGCGACGCGCGGGCTCGGACGCGTCGGCGCCGGCGGCCTGCGAGGCTCCCGCGGCGGCGACGTCGTCGTCCGCACCGTCCGTGGTGCCCGCCGCCGCGCTCGGCGCGGGCGCCTGGTCCCCCGATTCCTCCGCCTCCTCCGTCGGCACCGGCTCGGGCGAGGCGCTCGGCCCGGCCGGGTCGGTGGCCCCCGCGGCCACCTCGAACGCGAACGTGCCCGTCACCGGGTGACCGTCGCCCGACACCGATCGCCACTCGACGGTGTAGCTGCCCGGGACCATGCCGGTCGCGAGCGGCTGGACGACCCGCTCGCCCTCGACGAGGGGCGCGCCCTCCACCCACTCGCGACCGTCCGGGCCCGTGACGGTGACCGCCGCTCCGACGTCGAGCTGCGTCGACGAGAACGTGAGCACGACGTCGGTGGGCGGAGTCCCGACGACGGCCCCGTCCGCGGGCTCGCTGCCCACGAGGGCGTCGTGCGCGAGGGCCGGGAGGGGTGCGACCACGGCGAGCACCAGGCCGAGCAGCAGCACGAGGGATCGGCGGCCGCGCGGGCCCGGGGTCGGCAGGGGGCGGGGACGCACGGGGCTCCTCTCGACGGGCGGGGGCGTCGCGCCGGGCGAACGCGGCACCTACCGTACGCCCCGCGCCCGGGGCACCCGTCAGACGGGGACGTCGGGGTCGGTCGTGCGGGACCAGACGGGCGCCGCGGCCGGCCAGCGCAGCGCCGGGCTCACGGTCACGGCGGCGTCGCGTGCGACGCGGACCAGGCGGTAGTCCACGACCCGGCCCGTGGCGGCGTCGAAGCGCAGGACGGTCATCTCGGCGGCGCCGTTGAGCGGTCCCACGGTGGCCTGACCCTCGATCGCACCCGCGGTGCTGCTGCTCACGTACCGCACCCCGCTGCCCTCCACGACCGGGCCGATCCGGCGGTGCCAGTGGCCCGACACCTGCGCGGGTGCGCACCCGCGCGCGAGCGTCTCGGCGCCGATCGCGGGGTCGTGGACGAGCATGAGGTCGATCCCCGCGTCGTCGGCGCACGCGACGTCGGCGAGCCTGTCCGCGAGCTCGCGCGGCGTCTCGGCCCCGTCGACCACGGTGCCCTCGCCGATGCGGGTCGAGCGCGGGTCGCGTGCGCCGAGGACGCGCACGCCCGCGACGTCGACAGGCTGACCGTCGAGCACGACCCAGCCGAGCGAGCGTGCGTGACCCGTCACGACGGCGCTGTCGTGGTTGCCGTCCGCGACGACGGTCGTGACCCCGGCCGGCGTGGCCTGCGCGAACGCCGTGACGCAGTACGTCTCGACCTGCGTGCCGTTCATGGTCGTGTCGCCCGCGTTGAGGACGACGGTCGCGCCGGACTCCTCGATCGCCGCACGGATCACCCGCGCCATCCCGACGTTGCAGTGCAGGTCCGAGACGACCAGCGCCACGACCGGGTCCTCGACCGGGGACGGGCCGACGAGCCCCGCGGCCTCACGCACCTCGGCGACGCGTGCGTCGACGTCGCGCCGCTCGTCCCACGCCTCACGCACGCTCGCCGCGGCGGTGTCGTAGAACGCCTCGTTCGAGCGGTACGCCGCGACGGCCCGCCCACCGTAGGTGTCGATCACGCCCGCGAGCCGCCCGGTGATGACGGCGCCCTCGAGCGCCGTCCCGTCGAAGACGGACGACGCACGCCCCGGGGACGGTCGCGTGGGCGGCGAGGTGCCCGATGCGGTGACGGTCGACGCGACGACGACGAGGACCAGCGGAGCCGCGACGAGGACGTGCCGGTTGTCCCGGACGACGACGGCGAGCTCGCGGCGCCGATCGGGTCCGAGCAGTGCGCGGAACCCCAGGACGAGCCCGGCGAGCACGGCCGTGGCGACCGCGGTGCGGCGCAGCGCGTCGGTGACCAGCGTGCGGACGGCCACGTCGAGCGTGGCCTCGGGCGCGCTGAAGAGCCGGACGTACCGGTCGAGGTCTCCCGACAGCTGCTCGAGCGTGCTGGCCGTCGGCACCTCGACGAGCTCGCGGGGGATCTCCTGGACCGTCACGCGCGCGCCGAGCGCCGGCACGGGCGACTCGATCACGAGGGTGCCCAGCGGCCCCAGGTCGACCGTCACGCGGTCGTCGAGCGTGACCTCGTAGCGAGCCTGGTGCGGGCCGAGGCTCGCGGTGGCCGACGCGGTCGCGATCCCGTACAGGGCAGCGGGCAGCACCAGGGCCACGACGACGAGCAGGTCCTTCGCGACGGCGCGCAGGTCGGGCCGCGGCCGGCGCCCACGTCGTCGCCCGGGAGCGTGCGGTGGCATGGTCATCTCGGGTCCAGCCTGTCACGCGGTGCGGCACCCCCGCCTGCCGAGGGCAGGGGCCGGAGGGTGCCCGGGGACGGCGCCTCGGAGGACCGCGGCGGGCGGCCCGGGACACGCAGAAGGGGCCCGACCTGACGGTCGGGCCCCTTCGTCGGTGGAGCTGAGGGGACTCGAACCCCTGACCCCCTGGATTGCCACGGCACCATCGCGACCCAAGAAGGTCTTCGCTCATCTCGACTCGTCTCGCGCTGACCTGGGCAGACGTCCGGATCGGTGCGGTTCAGACTCCTCACGCTAGACGCTTCTGGGGCTTCTTGGCGCCCCCTGGCCGCCGAAAAGTGTCCATTAAGTGTCCAGTCCGGGCAGTCCCCTGTCGCGCGAGGGCGTCCGCGTTCTGCCACGACCAGTGCACCCCAACCACGCATCGTTGGTGTCGCTCATCGGCGGACGCAGAGCCCGCAGGCATGACCGTGCGTCTGAGCAGCGCGATGAGCGACATGGCGTGGCTGGGCTGACGGCGCCGCGCCAGTGGGCGGGACATCTCCGAGGACTTCGCCGTCGTAGACGTTCAGGCCATGCGGGCGGCCGCCCGCGCTGCAGCGTCCACCTGCGCTCGGTGTGCCGCCCAGTCCTCATCGGACGACCTCGGGTGAGCACCGGCCGCGTCGTCCAAGTGCTCGCGCAGGATGTCGGCGTGGCCGGCATGCCGGTTGGTCTCGGTGAGGACGTGCACCATCACGTTGAACAGCTTCACTTCCGGCCGCGGCCACCAGGGGACGACCCCTGGGGCGTCGATCGGCAAGGCCTCGATCGTGGCGTCGGCGTGAGCGCAGGCCCGCCGGTAACCGTCCAGGATGTCGCCGCGCGACTCACGCTCGGTGACCCACAGGCTGTCTCGGTTCGCGTAGTTCGGGTCGTCGAAGCTGGGAATCGGTTCCGGGTACGGCCGGCCGAAGATGTCACCGAGGTACCGCGCCTCGGACAGGGTCAGGTGCTTGACCAGACCGAGCACGTTGGTCCCCGTCCTCGTCAGCGGACGCCGAGCGTCGTACTCCGAGAGACCCTCGACCCTGCTGAGGATCGAACGGCGTACCCAGCGCAGGTCTTCGTGGAGGTAGGCCTTCGCATAGTCGTCGATCACACAGCGAGCATCGCACCCGCGACGGTCACCGATCAGCCTGACGTGCCCCTCACTGATCGCGTGGTGGCCTGCTGCCCGCCCATCGACCGCGCACGCGCCTCGGCGGTTACAGGCCGCCTGCGGCATGTGCGGGCGCTGTCATTTCAGGGAGATCACTCGGTGCTCGAGGTCCTCGAGATCTACGAGCTGCAGAGCGGTGGCTGTGCCGGGTAGCCCGATCTCCGGCCAGGAGACGACGAGGCCGAGACGGCCGTCCTGGGGCAGATCGCAGATCCAGGACGCCTAACGCGAATCGAATCGACCGCTGCCGCCCGACTCCGACGTCGCGACGGGCTCGACCAACCCCCGCTTGCCGTTGGCCGTTGCGACCAGGCGCAACGCGGAAGCGATCCGACCGAGACGTTGAGAGGCCTCAAACCTGACCCGACTCGGCAAGAGTTTCGCCCCCGGACACAGGGGAAGGCGCAAAGGCGCTAACGACACGCACTGAACCCTAGCGCCGGCGCAACTCCCCACTGGGCAGATCGACACCCAGCGAGCAGACGCCCGGCGGCCTAAGCGCGACGTGCACGCGGATTGGGAGGGCGCACCCTAGGGACGGCGCCCCTGCAGGGAAAGCACTCGACTGGCAATCGACCGAACCACACGCCTGGCCGAGCGCTCGCTCGGACTCGAGCCGGTCTGCCAAGTGCTATCAACTCGACCGTGTCCGATCAGGAACTCCTGTCGGCGCTCGTACGCCTCGGCGCGAAGCGCCCACACAGGTGCCTGCGCGTACGCCTGGCGCAGCCCTCGGCGGGAGAAGGCCCACGCTACCCCCGCAGCGACAAGGCCGAGAACCACAGCACCCACGCCGACATATAAAGCGCGTACGAGCACAGACAAGCCTGGATCGTTTCCCTCGGTCAGTGCGATCGAGAGCAGGATTCCGATAAGGGTCCCGTTCGCGAGTGACGTGGCGTAGACGTCGCGTCCGCCGCGGCTCGCGAGTTCGGCTGCGACGACTCGCGCCAATCTCGCCCACTGCCCCGCTTCATCGGCTCTGTCGATCATGTGGGGCCTTGGGAACTTGACGGGGCGGTCGCGCTTCAACCCACGCCGAGGGGGCGTACAGAGCCATGGCGACTGATCGTCGGGATCGTCTACGGTCCACAAATGAGAGGCGGGCTCAGATCTCGTCCACGCGCGCATGCCCTAGAGGCGTCGTCCAGTCGGTCACCATTCACGACCAGACTTTATGCGCCAAGCGGCGACCGAGGCGGGATTCGGGGCCCGAAGGGCCGCTCTCACCGAGTGCTAAGTTTGCTGGCCCTCGACTGGTTCGAGTCCAGTCGCGGGAGCACAGTGTTTGCGCAGGTCAGGCCCCGTTTCGGCGGGGCCTTCCGCGTGTCCGTGCCCAATACGTGCCCAATCGAGAACGATCTTCGAGGGCCTCGAGGGCCAACGCGGCGCCGTTGCCCGGCAGCTGGCGTCGCTCGAGGGCGGCCTGGAGACATGCGTTGGGCGTGCCGGGCTAGCCCTCTTCGGGGTGCGGCTCGCCCTGTGCGACGACGCGCACCTCGAGGCAGAGCTCGCACCGGTACGAGGTGGTCGCGCCGTGCTCACTGAACGACCTCCACTGCACTCGCCACATGTGCATGCGTTCAGCGTCCACGACCCACCGCGCTGCTCCCCCGGGGCGACCTGGCGTGCGGTGCCGCACATCGCGGCGAAGCGCGGAAGGCGTCGGCAAGCCGCGTCGTGCGGCCGGTGCACACCGGTCGGAGTCGTCTCATACCCAGATCATCGCGCGGGCCGCACGTCGGCGGGTGGGTCGTCAGCCGAGCTCCTGATGGTGCCCGCCACCGCAACGGCTCAGCCGACGCCACCGAAGGGGCGCAGGATCGCTTCTACGTCGCTGCGGCGGATGCGGACCACGCGCGAGCCCACCTTGACCGCCCGGAGTCGCCCGGTCGCGATCAGCTGACGCACGAACCGCTCGGTGACCTGAAGGTCCCGCGCGACGTCCGAGACCGTGACGAACGTCGACGGGCGTGCGCCCTGCACCGGATGCGTGGTCATGGCTCCTCCAACGAGCGAGTGACGTGGCGCCGAGGTTCCTCGCCGTGGATAGACGCGCCGATGACGGGGAGCCGACTCAGTCACCCGTCATCGAGGGCGTCACGGTCGACGCCCGTCGTCGGTCTCCCACACCTGCACCCGTCATCACGCTGCTGACCTGCACCACCGTTCCGCGTCATCGCTGCGGCTACACCTCCCGAACACCGTCGCCCGTGTCCGCCGAGACCGGGAGGCAGTCATGGACGACATGCACACGACGAGAACGACCCATCGTGGGTTCAAGACCACACCCCCGAGCGTCGTGCGTGACCGCGCCGGGCTGATCAGTGCGCTGCGACGGGTCGACGCCGAGGGATGGGAGGGCCCGACGGGGACCGCACTTCTGCACTACCTACGCGCCGAGCTCGTGCGTCCGCTCGCGATCCGGGCGGGCCTTCGAGGCGCGGCGGCGTCGCAGGCGGAAGCCACCGCGTGGGAGGCGGTGTGGGAGGCGATGACCAAGCCCTCGCTGCGCGAGGCTCAATCGCCATGGGGAGTCCTGTGGCAGGTCGCCCGGCGCAGCGTCCTCGGCGAAATCGTCGCCGCCCAGTACGGCACGAACGAGCGGCGCGGTCGAAGCCTCGCCGCAGCCGCCCGGCAAGGTGGCGCCCACCCGGCTACCTCCCTGGACGCCGTGCTGGCGGAGGGACGTGAACCGGCGTCCGCGACCGCCGACCCCGCCGTTGGCGTGCTCTGGCAGGAGGTGCTGCATCACGCGTGCACCGCGCTCGTAGATGTCGGGTGGGAATCGGGAACCGCGGCTCGCATCGTCGACGCGGTGCTGTGGATGCCCACGACCCCGGATCCGCGGTGCACGATCGTCGGCTGGCGCCTGCTCGCGTGCGATCTCGACGTCCCCCCGTGGCAGGCCCGCCGGCTGGCCCTCGCGCTTCGAGGCACCAGCAGCGCACCGGGTCTGATGCCACTCCTCGCCACGATCGGCGAGCCCGCCCTACGGGACCCGGCGCTGCGCGAGGCGCTACGTGCCACGCGGCGCCGCACATGACCGTCGCCGCGCCGACGGCCGGACTGCCGTCCACAGCCCATCGAGCCCCGTGGGTTTCCCACAGATCTACGCGCAGCGCCCCATGTTGCGTACTGGCGCGCCCTACCTAGTCCTATGAGGACTCGCGCGACGTCGCATCAGTGCACGGCTCGGCTCGATCTGGGCCTGTTCGATCGTGCGCGGAGGGTGTCCAATGGAAGCTCCGGTCGAGGGGGACCGGGCAGCAGCGCATCGCGCGTGAGCCGTGGGGGCGGTGACCGGGCATGAGGCGTCGATCGGCCGTCGAGCGGCTGGCAGTCATCGCAACCGTCGCCGCGCTCGCGACCGCCCTCGGCTCATGCACCACAGAGCCGCCGGCGACGGAGGCCACTCCCAGTAGCCCGTCCGTTGTCACGCCCGAGCCGACCCCCACGCCGAGCCCGACCGTCGACGCCGAAGTCGCGGCAGCAGAACAGGCCGTGCTCGACGCCTACAACGGCTACTGGCGGGCCAAGGTCGCAACGTTCGCCCGACCGGCGGACCCCGAGCCGCCGGAGCTCAGCCAGTACGCGATCGACGTCGCGTACACCGACGTCAAGGCGAACGCCTTCGCATTGCAGTCAGACGGCGTGGCAATCGTTGGCGAGCCAGTTCTTCGACCGACCGTGTCAGCGATCGATCTAGCAGACCCGGGGACGGCGACGATCGTGGACTGCGTCGACGTCAGCGACTGGCAACCGATGTTTCAAGCGACTGGGGAGTCGGCTGCCGCCCCTGACCAGGCGCGCCGAGTGCTGAGTACCTCCACCGCCTTCCTCAGCGAGGGCCGCTGGGTAATCCGCACGTACGAAGTGGACCGGGGCACCCAGTGCTGACCGCCATAGTCCTCGCTGCAGTCGTCGCCGTCGCACCGGCACAGAGCGGCGCGACAACGGGTGGTTCGGTGACGTGCCCACCAGGCTCTGACGTCTGCTGGGTCGAAGCCGACGGCCCAGGGACTACTCCGTCGCCGCCGCCACGTGATGCTGGCGGCGACGGCACAGGCGGTGACCGCGTCTGCGTGATCGACCGCACGAGCGAGGTAGTCCCATGCCACCTGGACGACTTCGGGTGGTTCAACGCTGCCGACGCCTGCTACTACTCGATGCTCGACCCGCAACCACCGAGCACAGATGCCGCGTGGCAAGGCAGATACCCCGAGGGTGCCGTCTACCGAGTGATCTGCGTGGATCGGGTTCCGGGGACGAACGGCGGCTGGGCCTGGCTCCCTACTCCCCCGCCTGGGTACGGCGGGATCTCGGTGACGCCGGCGCAGCTGGCGTCCCGGGCGGTGGACCAGATGGCTCTGGCGGGTCCGGCGATCGGGATCACGGTGCCGCCGGAGAGGGTGGGGCTGGTGGGTGTGCCGGTGTGGTTGTGGACGGAGGTCACCCCGACGACGTGGGGCCCGAACTCCGCGACCGCGTCCGTGCCGGGGCTGGTCGTCACGGCGACCGCGCGGGTGACTCAGATCGTGTGGGACATGGGCGACGGGAACTCGGTGCTGTGCCCGACCGCGGGCACGCCTTGGTACGAGGGCGGAATCGAGTCCCCGACCTGCGACCACATCTACGACCAGCCGTCGTTCGAGCAGCCGAACGGCGCCTACACGATCACCGCGACGTCCACCTGGGACGTCGCCTGGTCTGGTGGTGGGGCGTCGGGGTCGTTGACGGTCACGCGCTCGTCGTCGACGACGGTGCGCATCGGCGAGCTGCAGGTGCTCGTCACGAACTAGCCGGGCACGGCGGCGTCATCGGGGGGAACCATGACGACAACGACCAGCACCACGGTCACTGGCAACGGCCGGGCCAAGCCGGCCCTGCGGGCGCCGGTGGTGGTCCCGCCGAGGGGTCGGCGCCGCCCGGGTCTGGTCGTTGCCGGGGTCGCGTTGGCGATGGTTGGGGCGCTGGTGGCGGTGTGGCTGGTGGCGTCCGCCGGTCAGCGGACTGGCGTCGTCGTCCTCGCGCGCGACGTGCCCTACGGCGCGACAGTAACCGCCGATGATCTACGGGTCGCGCAGGTGTCGTTGGACCCGACGGTCGCCTCCATCCCCGCGGACGCCGTCGGGACGGTGATGGGTCAGGTCGCTGCGGTCGGTCTCGTAGCAGGGTCGGTGCTGGCCCCGAACCACGTCACCGCGGCCGGTCCTCCGCGCGAAGGGGAGGTGGTGGTACCGCTGCCGCTGCCGCCGGCACGGGTGCCGGCACGTGGCCTGGTAGCGGGTGACCACGTGCTCGTGGTCGACACCCCGCCGGAGCAGGCCGAGCCACCGTCGGTCGACCCGGCCATGTTCGAGGTGACCGTGGCGGCCGTCGGCGCGGCGGACCTCAATGGGATGGTCGTGGTCGACGTGGTCGCGGCCGCCGACGACGGGCCGGCGTTGGCCGCACGGGCAGCCACGGGCCGGTTTGCTCTGGTCGTGCGGCCCTCGGAGGTGGCGCCGTGAGCGTCGTGGCGTTGTGCTCGGCGGGCGGGGCGCCCGGGGTGACGACCGCGGCCCTCGCCCTGGGTTGGGTGTGGCCCACCGCAGAGCCCGGGCGTCGGGTGCTGGTAGTCGACGCCGACCCGGCTGGGTCGGGTGTCGTGCCGGGATGGGCACAGGCCGGTGTGGCCAGCGATGGTGGCGTGCTCGCGCTCGCCGCCAGCCGCCTCCCCGTGACTGCCGACACGCTGCTCGAGCACTGCCTGACTCAGGACGCGGACGCGCGCCGCCTCGTCCTGACCGGGGTCGGATCCTCGGCGCAGGCCCGCACGCTTGCCCCGATCTGGCGGGCCATCGCCGACGCTGCGACGGACCTGGATACCGCAGGCGTGGACGTGGTCGTGGACGCCGGGCGACTGGGTCACCGCTACGAACCCACAGTGCTGCTCGAGCGGGCGGACGTAGTTGCGCTGGTCTTGAGTCCGACCCTGAGCTCGGTCGCCACTGGCATGCACGCGCTGCACGCTCTACGCGAGGTCCGCGGCCCTGCCGCGACCACGACCGCTCTCGTGGTGGCGGGTGGTGGTCCCTACGGCGCGGGTGAGATCGGTCGCGAGCTCGGCCTCGACTCGGTGCCCGTGCTGGCCCACGACCCATGGGCGGCGCGGGCGCTTGCTGACGCTGCCACGAGCGGGTGGCGCTTCGACCGGTCACCGCTGCTGCGTTCGGCGACCACGCTCGCCCGGCACCTCCGGGCGCTGATCGCCCCGGTGAAGACGCGGGTGTGACATGACCGACCTCGAGCGCTACCCCTGGGGTCCGCCGCCGTCGGGCCGGAACGGTACGGCCCGCAACGGCGTCGTCAACGGCCACGCCCACCTCGATTCGGGCTTCGGTGAAGCGCCCGGCTGGGGCATAGCTGCCGGGGCAGCGGCACCCTCACCTGCCACGGTCGGGCCCACGTCGATTCCGGCCCCGGTCATGGGCGCCGACGAGGGGGTTGTGCCGGGCCCGGCGGTTCCGGATTCGGTGGTGGTGCGTCAGGTCCGGCGTGTGGTTGCCGAGCGCCTGGCCGCGCGGCTGCAGGTCGAGGGGGTCGCGGACGTGGCCGCGCGCCGGGAGCTGGCCCGGTCATTGGTCGCCGACGAGCTGTCGGATCGTGCCCGGGCACGGGTTCATGACGGGGCGGACGCATGGTCGGCGGTTGCGGAGATGGGGATCGCCGCGGCGGTGATGGCCGACCTGTTCGGGTTGGGGCGCCTGCAGCCGCTGGTGGATGACCCGGCGGTGGAGAACATCGAGGTCGACGGGTACGACCAGGTGTGGGTCTCCTACGCCGACGGCCACGACCGTCGCGGCCCGGCCGTCGCGGACTCCGACGCGGAGCTGATCGAGATGATCCAGCTCCTCGCCGCCCGCAGCGGGTCAGCGGAGCGCACGTTCTCCTCCGCGCACCCGTGCCTGCACCTACGCCTGGAGGACGGCTCACGCCTGGCGGCGATGGCCTGGACGACGCCACGCCCGCACGTGGTGATCCGACGCCACCGGGTCCGCGACGTCGACCTGGACCACCTCGTGGGCTTGGGCACGGTGGACACGGTGCTGGCGGGGTTCCTGCGCGCGGCGATCGGCGCGGGCAAGAACGTGGTGGTGACTGGGCTGCAGAACGCCGGCAAGACGACCCTCGTCCGCGCGCTGGCGAACGAGTTCGCCCCGGTGGAGCGGTTCGCGACCATCGAGAAGGAGTACGAGCTGCACTTGCACGACCTGCCCCACCGCCACCCCCGCGTGGTCGCCATGGAAGCCCGCGAAGGATCAGCGGAGAAGGACGCCCATGGCCGCCGTGCCGGGGAGATCACGCTGACCGATCTGGTCACCGACGCCCTGCGGATGAACCTGCGGCGGATCATCGTCGGGGAGGTCCGCGGCCCAGAGGTTCTGCCGATGCTGGAGGCGATGTCCACCGGCGACGGGTCGCTGTGCACGCTGCACGCCCGCACCGCCCAGCACGCCATTGACCGGATCGTCACCCTGTGCCTGTCCGCCGGGGTCTCGATGACCGAGGCCTTCGCCTACCGCTTGCTGGCGGGCTCCGTCGACCTCGTTGTCCACCTGACCTTCCTGGACCACTCCGCTACCGGCGGCGCCAAGCACCGGTTCGTCTCCGACGTCGTGGAGATCAGCGGCCTGGGTGAGGGCTTCCGCCCCGCGACGACGACCGTGTTCGGTCCCGGTGCGGACGGGCGGGCGGTGCCGCTGCACCGGCCTACCTGCCTGGACGACCTGATCCGAGCCGGGTTCGACCCGGTGTTCCTGGACCACCGCAACGGCACGTGGCACGTCCCCGTGGACGGGAGGTCGTGATGACCTCCGTCCTGGCGGCGCTGGCCGGCGCGACCGCAACCACTGGGCTGCTCATGGTGTGGGCTGGTGCGCGCCGGTCGACCGCCTCGGCACGCCCGCGCCCGGTCCGGCGGCCGTCCCGCCGAAGGGTCACTCGGGTTGGGTGGGATCGGTGGCGCTGGGTCGTCGCCGGCGCGGCCGGGCTGCTGGTGTGGGGGGTCTCCGGGTGGCCGGTTGCCGGCGCGCTGGTCACTACGACCGTCATCGGCCTGCCGGTCCTGCTGGGCACCGGGGCGGTCGCGGCGCGGCGGATCGGCCGGGTCGAGGCGATCGAGGAGTGGACCCGACGCCTGTCCGACATCCTGATCGCCGGCGTCGGCCTGGAGCAGGCCCTGACCACCAGCGTCCGCACCTGCCCGCCAGCACTGGCCAGCGAGGTGCAGGCTCTGGGGGCGCGGCTGTCGGCTCGGTGGCCCACCGAGCAGGCGCTGCGCGCCTTCGCCGACGACGTCGACGACGCCGCCGCCGACCTCGTGGTCACCGCCCTCGTCCTGGCCTCCCGCCGGCGCGGGCCCGGTGTGGCGCGCGTGCTTACCGCGGTCGCGGACTCCGTCGCCGAGGACGTCGCGGTGCGCCGCAAGGTCGAGGCCGAACGTGCCAAGCCCCGCGCGACCGCCCGCGCCGTCACCCTCATCACCCTCGCCGTGGTCGCGGTCGGGGCGCTGAACGGCGCCTACCTCGACCCCTACACCACCCCACTGGGCCAGGTCGTCCTGGCCGCGATCGCTGCGGGGTTCATCGGCTGCCTGGTGTGGATGCGCGCGCTGACCCTGTCCCCGCCCGAACCGCGGTTCCTGACCGGTGAGGCGGTGAGCCACCCATGACGCTGTGGCCGGTCCTGCTCGCCGGTGCGCTGGTCGGCACCGGGCTGACCGTCGTCGCCGCCGGCCTCGTGCCCGCCGCACCGGACCTGCACGCCGCCCTGGCCCGCCTGGACCCGCGCACCACACGGCCGCAGGAGACGGTCGGCGGTCCGCGGCTCCTCGCCGGTGCCCGCCGACGGGTCGTGCCCCACCTGGTGGAGACCCTCGGGCTGCGCCGCTACGCCGCGGACCTGCACATGCTCGACCAGATCCCCGAGGAGCTGGCTGCCCGCAAGGTCGGCTACACCCTCCTGGGCTTGGCGTTCCCCACGGTGCTGGCGGCCGCGGCCGGGGCGCTGGGCGTCTCTGTGCCATTCGCCGTGCCGGCCGCCGCCGCGATGGTGCTGGCAGGCGCGTTGTTCGTGGTCCCAGATGTGGACCTGCGCCGCCGCGCCACCACCGCCCGCGGCGATCTGCGCCGAGCCACGTGCGTCTACCTGGAGCTGGTCGCCCTGGAGCGGGCCGCCGACGCCGGCACGACCGAAGCGTTGGACCGCGCCGCCACGGTCGGCACCACCCGCGAGTTCGCCCGCATCCGCGCCGCGCTCCTGCGCGCAGAGGTCAACGGCAGACCGCCGTGGGACGGGTTGAGCGACCTCGCCGACGCCACCGGTGTGGCCGAGCTCGGCGACCTGGCCGACATCATGCGTCTGTCCGGCCACGACGGTGCCGCCGTCTACGCCACCCTGCGCGCCCGCGCCGCTTCACTGCGCACCCAGTTGCTGACCGCCAGCACCGCCAAGGCCAACGCCGCCTCCGAGCACATGGTCGTCCCCGTCGCCCTGCTCGGGGTCGCGTTCATGGCGCTGGTCGCCTACCCCGCCTTCGCCCGCATCCTGCTCAGCTGACCCACCACACCCCTCGGAGGACACCATGCCCATCTACCCCGCACTGCTAATCCTGTCCGGCTACGTCACCGCTCTGCGCCGCACCGTGCGGGACAGGCTCGGCGACCACGACGTCGGAGCCTCCACCCTTGAGCTCGTCATCATCATCCTCGGGCTGATGGCCGTCGCCACCCTGCTGGTGGTCGCCGTGACCGGTGCCGTCCAGCGGCGCGTCGACCAGATCACCTGACAACCGACGACCATGACCACGGCCTCACCGCCCCGCAAGGACGCGACCCGGCGTGCCCGGTGCAGGCGCGCACGGCCGGGGTGGGGCGGTGACCGTGGGTCGGTCAGCGTGGAGCTGACGATCCTGTTCCCGGTCCTGCTCCTGGTGGTCACCGGGGTCCTGCAGTCCGGGCTGTGGTTCCACGCCCGATCGGTCGCCCTCGCCGCAGCCCAAGAGGGCGTCACCGCTGCCCGCACCTACACCGCGGACCCCACCGCCGGGGCGACACGCGCCCGCGCGTTCATCGACGCCCACGGCGCCGACACCCTGACCGACCCCACCGTCACCGTCACCGCCCCGAGCCCGAACCGGGTCAGCGTCCAGGTCACCGGACAGGCCCTGTCGCTGCTGCCGGGTGTGCCGGGGATGGCGGTGACGCAGTCCGCCGACGGGCCCGTCGAGCGCCTCACCACGGCCGGTGACCCATGACACCCACCACACCCCACCGGCGCCCGGTCCGCGCACACGCTGGTGACGCGGGCAGCGCGACGCTCGAAGTCGCGATCCTGACCCCAGCGCTGCTCCTCTTGCTCGCCTTGGTGGTGTTCGCCGGGCGGGTGCAGGTGGCCGCCGGGGCCGTCGAGCACGCCGCAGCGGTCGCGGCCCGCGAGGCATCCCTGACCCGCACCGCCGGCGCCGCCCGCACCGCCGCGACGACAGCAGCAACGATCGACCTGGACGGGCAG
Source organism: Cellulomonas carbonis (assembly GCF_014636275.1). Taxonomy (GTDB): domain Bacteria; phylum Actinomycetota; class Actinomycetes; order Actinomycetales; family Cellulomonadaceae; genus Actinotalea; species Actinotalea carbonis. The sequence goes on along the minus strand of NZ_BMEB01000001.1, from coordinate 13,812 downwards.
GACCTGCGCTGCGCGACGTCCACCGTCACGGTGGACACCGCCGGCTTCGCCAGGCCCCTGGGCAGCGGGTCGCACGTCACCGCAACCGTCACCTGCACCGTGTCCATCGCCGACCTGGCCATCCCCGGACTACCAGGGACCAGGACGCTTACCGCGACGGCCACCTCACCGCTGGACCGGTACCGGGCCCGATGACCACCCGCCCGCCCCGCTACCCCGCTCCGCAGGAGGACCGGGGGTCGGTCAGCGTGTTCGTCTGCATCGCCGTCGTCGGACTGCTCGTCCTGGTCGGCCTGGTCGTGGACGGCGGGGTGAAGCTACGCACCGGGCAGCGTGCGGACACGGTCGCCGCCGAAGCCGCCCGCACCGGCGGCCAAGCCGTCGCCGTGCCGACCGTCGTCGGCCACCAGCACGTCACCGTCGACCGCGCCGCCGCCGTCCAGGCCGCCACCACCTACCTGACGACCACCGGACACACCGGCACCGCGGCCATCGGCCCCGACGGGAGCACCATCCAGGTGACCGTGACCACGACCTCACCGACCACGTTCCTCGCCCTGATCGGCGTCACGTCACTGACGGTCACCGGGCACGGCGAAGCGGCCCTCGTCCATGTCACCGGAGCCGGGCCATGAACCCCACCTACGCCCCACCGCGCCCACCCGCCCGCACCACCGGCGACATCGCCCGAGGCGCCGGCGCCCTGCTGGCCGTGGTCGCGTTCACCGTCGGCGTCCCCGTCATCCTCGGCGTCGTCGCCCCACTGCGGCGGCCGCGGATCTCGGCGACCTGGGACTCGTTGCCCGGTGCGCTGACGCGAGCCGATGACGGGAGCCTCCTGTTGGTCGTCATCACCGTCATCGCCTGGGCGGCGTGGGCGACTTTCACCACCAGCGTCGTCCTGGAGCTCATCGCGACCGCCCGGCGCATCCCCGCGCCGAGCCTGCCGATGCTGCGGTGGGCCCAACGCAGCGCCGCCCACCTGGTCTCCACCGCAGGACTGCTTCTGAGCACCGCCGGACCCGTCATCGCCGCGACCGCCCAACCCATCATCGCCGCCCCCGCACCGGAAACCGGCGTCGCCCGGCCCAGTGCAGTGATGGGTGCCCCTGCCGCTATGACGGGTAGCCCGGACCCGATGACAGCCAAGCCCACCACGGCGACAGCGACCGCCGGCGGAATGGCGGGTCACGCGATCCCGATGACGGGTGGTCCAGCCGGCCCGGCTGCAACCACGCAGCCGGTCGTCACGGTCACCCGCGGGGACACGCTGTGGTCACTGGCCGAACGCCACCTCGGCACTGGGCACCGCTACACCGAGATCCGCGACCTGAACCTCGGCCGAGCTCAACCCGACGGGAACACCCTGACCGACGCCCACTGGATCTACCCCGGCTGGCAACTCCTCATGCCACCCGACGCCACCGCACTGCCCACGGCCACGCCGGGTCCACCCGCCTCGCGGCCCGCCACGACGCACGAGGTCCGCCCGGGCGAGACCCTGTGGGTCATCGCCGCCACGCACCTGGGCGACGGCAGCCGCTACCCCGAGATCCTCGAGGCCAACACCGGGATCACGCAGCCGGACGGCTCGACGCTGACCGATCCAGATCTCATTCGCCCCGGCTGGCGACTGACCATCCCAACCGCGACCAGCCCACACGCACCACCGCCCGTCCGGGTGACCGCGCCAGCCGCGGTAGGCGCTCCCCCGCCGTCAGCTGAGGTGGCCGACACCCCGGTCGGGGCGGGCTCGCCGGCGACCTCCGTGCGGCCAGACATCGACCGCGGAGCCGACGTGCCCTACGCCAGCATCGAGCCGTTCGACACGGCTCAAGCAGCGGTCGCGGGCGACGACGTCGACCGTGAGGACACGGCGGCAGTCGCGCGGCTGTTCCTCGGGCTCACCGGCTTGGCGGCGGTCGGCCTCATCGGCGAACTCACCCGCCGCCGACACCTGCAACACCGACGACGCCGCACCGGCCAGCGCATCGCCCTACCCGCCCCCGCGTCCCCCGCCGACCACGCCGAACGAACCCTCCGCCAAGCCAGCACCCCACTAACGATCCCCCAGCTCAAGCAGGCACTGCAGAACCTTGCGAGCCGCAGCTACACCGCCGAACGAGACCTCCCCCGCATCACCACCCTGCTCCTGAGCCAGCACACCCTCGAGCTCCACCTCGCCGACGCCGACCACCACCCGATCCCCCCGTTCGAGGCGACCAGCCCCACCACCTGGGCTGCTCCGACGACCGCACTCGTGCAGGATGAGCCGGCCGAGCGCGACCCCGCCTGCCCCGAGCCCTACCCGGCACTGGTCACCATCGGCCACACCGACGACGCGACCGTCATCGTCAACCTCGAAGCCGCCGGCACACTGACCATCACCGGCGACCCCACCGCCGCCCACGACACGCTCCGCGCCATCGTCACCGAACTGGCAACCAGCGACCTCACCGGACGCATCGGCCTGATCACCGGGCCCAGCTACGCGAACCTCGCCGCGGCGATCGATCCCACCCGGCTACAGTGCGCCGATGTGGCGACCCTCCCTACCCAGCACGATGCGCGACGTCCGGCCATCGCCAGCGTGCTCGAGGGGGTCGGAGCCGACGACACCCTCCAAGCCCGGTCCGACCGCACCGGCGACGACACCTGGCTCCCCGTCATCTACGTCCACGACCACCCCGCCGATGACTGGGCACCACCAGCACCGTGGTCCGGCTCCATCCTGCTGACCACCGGCTCACTCGAAAGCGCTCCCTGGACCATCGACGTACCCAGCCACGCCAGCGCCCGCCTCGAACCGGCCGACCTCGCGTTCGTCCCCCAACGCTTGACCGAGTCGCACCTCGCCGACCTGGTCGATCTCCTGAGCACCGCGGCGACACCGGATGCCGATGCCGGGACTGGGCAGCCTGTCCCGACCGGCACCGACGAGCCAACTGCCGCGCTGCACGCCCTCCCGCCACCGGCACACGTCGACCACCGGAACCAGGCGGGGACGCCCGAGACATTTGCCTTGCGGATCAACCTCCTCGGACCGATCGAGATCGCCGGGCTCCCCCCGAGCCCCAGACCCCTGGGAAGACGCTCCACCGAGCTGCTCGTCTACCTCGCCCTGCGCGGCAAAGCCACCGGACCCGAGCTGGATGAAGTCCTCTGGCGAGGGCGCCGCGTCGACAACCAGACCCGCAACAGCCTGCTGTACCGCACCCGCCAACGCGTCGGCGCCCACAACCTCCCACCCGTCGACCCCGACGGGCACTACCGCCTCGGCCCGGACGTCACCAGCGACTGGGAGGACTTTCAACACCTAGCTCGGGCGGCCTACCGCTCCGAGGAACAGCGGATCGTGCACCTCCAGGGAGCGCTGGAACTAGTCCGCGACCGGCCCCTCGCTGGGCTGTCCGGCGATGACTACACCTGGGCAGACCACGACATACAAGAGATCGCCAGCGCCGTGGTCGACGCCGCCCACATCCTCGCTACCGAACTTCTCACTACTAACGACACGGGCGGGGCCCTGTCGGCGGCGACCAGTGGCCTGCTCGCGGAACCCTGCTCCGAGCTCCTCTACGACGACGCAATCCGAGCGGCTCGCGTACGCGGTGACACCGACCGAGCGCACCGGCTCGAGGCTCACCTCAGGACCACGCTCGAAAACCTCGACCCGGACTACGTCGCCTGAGCACCCTCAGGCCGCCCCCGGTCGGCTCTCAATGAGTCATGCACCAACCGCGGGCTCGGCGGCCCGCCAAGCAACACGACCGCCCGCCGTGTCCGCGCTCATGCCGATGTGCGGATGGCGTGTTGCCCTCGTCGGCGGGACGGTCGGTTGAACGGCGCAGACGGTCCCGGTCCAGTTGATCGTTTCCCGAGCCACTGGCACGGCGGTTTCTCGGCGATCCCCTGTCGTCGAGGGTCGCGCATCCATGTGCAGGTCAGTCGGTGAGGGTCAGAGACATAGTGTCTTCGGTGAAGTGTCGGTCGGGGGGCTCGAGGTCTAGGGCGCGGTGGATCGACAGTCCTTCGATGAGGGCATCGACGCGGCGTGCTTCGTCGGGGGTGAAGTGCCGTTCGAGCTCGTGCCTGCTGGCGGCCATCCAGTTGCGGGTGATGTCGCGGAAGGCCGGCTTGCGGGCGGCGAGGGTGTAGAGCTCGAAGGTGAGGATTAGGTCGCGGTTCGCTGTGCTGGTGTCGCCGTGGATCAGGTCTACGACCGCGGCGCGGGCCTGGTCGCGACCGGTCGCCGCTCGCAGAGCGGTCTCGAACCGCGCGATCCCCGTCGCGGCGAAGCGCATGAACGCCTCACGCAGGAGATCGTCCATGCCGTTGAAGTGGTAGGTCATCGACCCCAGCGGAACGTCGGCGCGGTCGGCGATCGCCCGGTGGGAGGCGCCGGCCACGCCGACCTCGGCGATCACGTCCAGGGCGGCGTCGATGATCCGACTGCGCCGGTCGGGGTCGTGACGGCGGGTGCCCATGGGCGGATCTTCTCTCAGAGCGTCTTGACGACGCGGGCGGGGTTGCCGACTGCCACGGACCGGGCGGGGACATCTCGTGTCACGACGGCACCGGCGCCGATGACCGCGTGATCGCCGATGGTGACACCGGGTAGCACGATGGCGCCTCCGCCGATCCAGACGTTGTCGCCGATGACGATCGGCTTGGCGGCCTCGAGCTTGTCCCGCCGCATCTGGGGGTCCAGCGGATGGGTGGGGGTCAGCAGCTGCACGTTCGGGCCGATCGCGCAGTCGGCCCCGATCGTGATCGGTGCGACGTCCAGCGCCATCAGCCCGTAGTTGATGAAGGTGCCGGGCCCGACGGTGATGTAGGTGCCGTAGTCGACGTGAACCGGCGGGCGGATGTGGGCGGTGGGGTCCAGGCTGCCGAACAGCTCGCGCGCGATCGCCTGCGCGCCGTCCACGTCGGTGGCGAATGCCGCCAAGAACTGCGCGGCCAGCGTGATCCCACGCTGCTGGGCGGCCGCGATCTGAGGATCGTCGGCGGCCATGTAGAGGTCACCGGCGAGCATCCGCTCGTGGTTGGTCCTGGGGTCACCCGCGAAGTAGTCCGTCATGCCGACCACCGTACAACCGATGTGTACGATCGTCCACATGACGTCTGTCGCTCCCGTATCCGCCGCGGTCCGCCCACCGTTCAGCCGCGCGACCGCACGCCGCCGCACGGCGCTGTTCACGGTGATGCTCGCGGTGGGCATCGGCACGGCGTCGTGGGTGGTGCGGACCCCAGCCGTACGCGACCTGCTGCAGGCGTCCACCGCGCAGATGGGGTTGATCCTGTTCGGCCTGTCGGTCGGCTCGATGACCGGGGTGCTGTCGTCCGCCTCGGTGGTGCGCCGGCACGGTGCGCGCCTGACGATCGCCGTCGGCGCGTTCACGTTCGCCGCGGGCGTCGGTGTGGTCGGTGTCTCGGCGCAGCTGTCCTGGGCGCCCGGCGCCTTCGCCGGACTCGCCCTGGTGGGCTTGGGTATCGGGCTGTGCGAGATCGCGATCAACGTCGAGGGTGCGGCCATCGAGATCGCGTCGGGCCGATCGGTCCTGCCCATGCTGCACGGCTGCTTCAGCCTGGGCACCGTCCTCGGGGCGGTCGCGGGTATCGGTCTGAACGCGATCTCGTTCCCAGTCGTCTGGCACCTGGCGGGTGTCGCCGCCGCGGGTGCGGCGGCCATGGCGTGGGCGATCCCGTCGGTGTCCGCCGACACCGGCCGCGCTGCCCAGGGGTCGACGAACGGGCCGGGGTGGCGGGCGCAGCTCGCGCAGTGGCGCCATCGCCGGATCGCGTTCCTCGGGGCGATCGTGCTCGCGCTGGCGTTGGCGGAGGGATCGGCGTCCGACTGGCTCCCCCTGCTGATGGTGGACGGCCACGGCGTCTCGGCGACCGCAGGGTCGGTGGTGTTCGCCGGGTTCGCCGCGGCGATGACGGTGGGCCGTTTCGCCGGTGAGCCGCTGCTGGCGCGGTTCGGCAATGCCGCGGTGCTGCGGGCCAGTGCACTGGTCTCGGCCGCCGGGATCGCGGTCGTCGTCTTCTCTGACAGCGCCGTGCTCGCGGGCTTTGCCGTGGCCCTGTGGGGGCTCGGTGCCGCCCTGGGGTTCCCGGTCACCCTGTCGGCCGCCGCGGACAGCGACGATCCGACCACCTCGGTCGCGGCCGTCGCAGTGGCCGGGTACTTGGCGTTTCTCGTCGGGCCACCGCTGTTGGGCTTCCTTGGCGAGCACGTCGGACTGCGTGGCGCGATGCTCGTGGTGCTCGTGGTGGTCGCCGCGGCGAGCCTGCTCACCTCCGCGGCACAACCCCGCGCCGCGGTCGATCGGGTGGCCGCCGCGTGACTGGCCCGACCGACGGGAGGCTGTTCGTCCGATGACCAGCGCCAGCGAATTGGAACAGGCCATCTTCGGGGTCGACACCGCCGGGCACATCGACGGCTGGCTAGCGTCCGTCGTCACCAGTCGGCTCGGCACCGGCATCGACCGGATCGAGTTCCGCGCGGGCCGCGTCGACGCCGTGTACGGACTGCGGCTCGATGACGACCGCGCGGTCGTCCTCAAGGTCCATCGACCTCCCGTGGGAATCTCCCACCTGGAGACAACCGACGCCGGGCTGCGTCACCTCAGCCGACACGGCTACCCATGCCCCGACCCCATCGACGGGCCGGTGCTCATCGACGGACACGTCGTCACAGTCCAGTCGCTGCTCACACGGGGAACTGCCGGCGACGCACACCGGCCCCCCGTTCGCCGGGCGATGGCCGCCTCCCTTGCGGAGCACATCGAAATCCTCACCGGCATCCCCGGTGGAACCGCAGCGCTCGCCCCGCGGCTCGGCCCCGGGCCAGCGTGGACCCAGTACACCGGCGGCCCCTGGCCCACACCGCACGAACCGATCTTCGACTTCACTGGCACACCGGCCGGCTGGGAATGGCTCGACGACTACGCCCGCGAAGCCACCGCCGAGCTCATCCGCCTCCACAGCGTCAGCCCGACCGTGATCGCCCACGCCGACTGGTACGCAGGGAACCTGCGCTTCGAGGACGACCGCGTGGTCGCGGCATTCGACTGGGAACTCATCGCCGACCAGGAAGCCGTACTGGTCGGACTCTCCGCCGGGGGGTACCTGGCAGACGCCGCGCCGAGCCCCACCGAGGTCGCCGACTACATCGACGACTACGACAAAGCCCGTCCCCTGCACACCGACGGCCGACGCGCCGCCGCGACCGCAGCCCGCTGGATGCTGGCCTTCAACGCCCGCTGCGACCTGTCCATGCTCGAAGACGCCCCCGCACCAGGCTCAGCACTACACCGCCTCGCGACCGACCGAGAGGCCTACCGGCTCATCCACCCGTGATTCGACGGCGGCCTTCGCCGCATGACGGGTCATGGACGGAGTTCCCAACCGTCGCCGTGGCACGCACGGTCATGCTGCACTGAGGGCGGCTACGCTCGCCTGAATCTGCCGCCATCCGTGTCCCCAATGGCCGGGCACTGGAGCGCCTGTTCCTGCGAGCGGGTCCACGGTGAAGTGGCCGAGTCTCGGCCACGCCCGTAAACGGCTCACCGTCTCGGTCGCTGTGGGCACCTCCCGTGCGCCGTTCTACGTCGATGCCCTCGCGCGTCATTTGCTGAAGACGCACCGGCTGATCCTCCACGACCCCGAGTGAACGGCCACGGGCGACGAACGGTTTGTCAGTAGGATCGCCGGGTGGACTTTGACAACGCGGCCGGTCACCTGCACCACGTGCTCAGCGTCCTCAAAACTCAACCCAGTGAGGTCCTCGGTACCGCATGGTCTGAACTTCTCGGCATCGACCTCGATGATCGGGCCGCTCTCTTCCGAGCGATCGCCGCGGTAGCGGAACTACCCGACCTCGCAGTCAAGCAGATCGAAGCAACACCGGGGGTCACCCTCGAGCTGTACACCCGGTGGCGGGCACCGGTGCACGCTGCGATGCAACGCGCGCATCTGCTGGAACAGCAGGCCCAGCAGATGGTCGCGCACTACTCGGAGACCCATCTTGCGTACCTCGAGGTCTGCGCCGAGCGCATCGCCCAGCACGGCACCGCCCTCCGGGTCAACGACGATGCCCTAGCGGAAGCCCGCGGCCTCGCAGACGAAGTGCTCGAGCTGCTGCGCGAGGCGACAGAGCTGCCAGCCGAGGTCCGAGAGTTGCTGGTGCGACACGCAACCGCCCTGCGCACCGCCCTAGACCTCGCGGACGTCCTCGGTGGGCAAGCCATCCAAGATGCAGTCGCCGGCGTGATCGGCGCGGTCGCCCTGGCGGAGCGAGCCAGTACGAGCGCCCGCCAGTCCAAGAGCGTTCAGCGTCTCTGGGAGGTGCTTGACCGCTTCACGAGGTTGACGAACCTCGTCACGGGCACGGCTGGCGCAGTCGACGAGTTAGCGCCCGCCGTTGAGCACGTGATCCGACAGATCACGTCTGGATGACATCCACCCTTTGCCTTGGAGCGCGCCCACCAGCAGCGGAGCAGTGAACCCCGAGGATCTCGGCGAAGCATGCAGGCGGCGCACGCTCCTGCCGCGCTGAGGGCGGCTACGCTCGCCCGGATCTGCCGCCCTGAGGGCGGGCTACGCTCGCCCGGATCTGCCGCAGGTTGCCGTGAGGCGTGGCGAGATCCTGCCGCCCGCGTCGGCCGATCACCGATCGAGCGGACACAGCCTGCTTCGTGCCCCTTCAGAGGTCCGGTGACGGCGCCGAAGAGTGGAAGGGCAACATGCCCACGGCACGGCGCGTCCCCCGGACTGGTCAGGAGGAACATGGCACGGCTCACGATCGAGTCCGGCCTGATTGCAGTCGAGCTCTCGCCAGCCGAGCGACTCGCTTGCGCTCACTTCAGCGCCCAGCCTGTGGCACCAGCGGCGGCAGTGTCGGATGTGAAGTTCATCGACAGTGTCACGCAGCCGATCGTGGACGAGGTGCTCAACGTGGGGTGGCCGGCCTGGTTCGGCTCGCCGATCCGAGTCCATACGCTCCACACCCGGGGGCGCACCTGGGACTCGGGCGCCCGCGCCATCGCGATCGCCTACTACAAGCAGCCGGCAGTCGCGATCTCCTTCAGGACAGGCCCGGGTGTTGACTGGGGGCTCTTCCTGCTTTCTGGCCGGACGAACGTCGCCACGACGTTGGAGCAGCTCAGGGCGTGAGCGATTGCCGTAGCTCCAAGGACGCTCGCCCGGTCTGCCGCAGATCGGGAGGCGACAGCGCATCCGACGGCCCTGATCGAGTCCGAGCGTGGACGGCGTGACTAACCTTCGAGCGTGCCCCGCCTCGCTTCGATCTGGGACTGCGCTGACGGTGCACACCTGCCGCCCGTCACGTCGGTCCGCGAGTACCAAGGCGAGCCGGTGATCGCGGTCGCCGCGACACAGCTTCACGCGAGGCACACCCGGACTCAAGCGACCAAGATCGTGGACGAGTGGGTGGAGTTCTTCTCCGCCGGGCCCTCGCCCATCACCGAGCTGCACTTCGTGACCCGCACCCCGAAACGCCTCTTCGCTGCGTTGGCGGGGCAGACGCAACTGCTCCGCCTCTTCGTGAAGTGGGGCGACTACGCCGACCTGTCGGCCCTGTCCGCGATGGACCAACTCGAGGTCCTCCGGCTCGGCGGAGCCTCCAGCGTGCGATCCGTCGAACCCCTGGCGGACCTAGACGCAACACTGACGCACCTTGAGATCGAGTCCCTGCGCGACGCCCATGACCTCTCCCCGCTCGGCCACCTGAACAACTTGGTCCAGCTGGACCTCGGCGGTGACTGGATGAGCCCGCGGATCGCGCACATCGACTCCATCACGTGGCTGCCGGGCCTACGGCGACTCGAGCATCTGCTGCTGCACACCCTGATAGTCGACGACCTCGACTACACCCCGCTGCTAGGCCTCAAGAGGCTCAAGGCGGTGCGAGTGATGCAGGCGCGGGGGATGCGACCCTCGCTCACGGTTCTGAGTGACCAGCTGCCCTGGAGCACGTAGTGCGGCAGCTACGAGGCGCGCTCGATGAGGCGGAGCGTCTGCGCGACGGCGGGGTAGGCGCGGGCCTGGGTGCTCAGCCATCCGCGGAACTCGTTGGGGAGGCAGTCGTAGGGGTACAGCCACGCCCGGGCGGCCTCGATAACCGACGCCTTCTCCTCGGGGTCGTCGGTGTAGTCGACTACGGCTCGCAGCGCGTCCCGGCCTTGTTCTCCCCCGCTGGCTAGCCGGGTGACGACATCCGCGAAGCCCTGGTCGACCTTGGTGTTCTCGAGTCGTTTGATGTCGGTTCGGGTACGGGCCCGCGTGATCGCCCAGTAGTAGTCCGCGCGGGGCTCGTCGAAGTCGGCCGGCTGGTAGTCCTTCGGACTCGGCGCCCAGTCCGGAGACAGTCCATCACCCCTCACCCGTCCTCCTCCGGTGATCGGCCTTCATCCGGCGTGACATCCATTCTTGAGGTTCGCCGCCGATCTCGTTCAGCGAGCACCTGGCTCACAGCGATCAGCATGGCCGCAGTGAACGTCCACCAGTTGCCGATCGCGGCGGCCGCAACACCGATGACAACAGCGATCACCATCAAGGCGACTCTCCAGCGGGGCACGACTCGAACCTGGCAGGAGATTCTCTCCAGCACCAGCCGTCAAGTCGGCGGGATCGCGCTGCCCCAGCGGACGACATCCGCTCATGCCGCCGTCCGAGCAGCGGTCGGCCAGGGCGTCCACCGGTCGCACGTGGTCGCTAAGCGCCGTAGCCCTTCGTCCTACGCCACAAGAACACCGCCACGAGCGCTAGGGCGCTGAAGAGCACAGCCGCGATGCGGATAAACAGCCGATCGCTGAAGACCGCCAGCACGAGCCAAGCGACCGCGAAGGTCGATGACATGATCAGCATCCAGTTCGTGAGGAGACGCCTGGACTCAGCTTCGTCGTCATCCTTCGGGCCCATCCCGGCATGATCGCAGCAGAAGCTAGTCGTCCGCATCTGCCGCACCGAGGGCGGCTACGCTCGCCTCGATCTACCGCTACCCGAGCCGTTCAGTTGGGATGTCGTCGCTAGTACCGCTCGCTGTGCGCTGTAGAGCCGTCCTCGAGCCGAACCGTCGTCTTGCCTCCTCGCCCTGCGGCCTGCTCAACGACATCGCCGGCGATAACGGCGCGCACGATCGCCTTAAGGAACTCAAGACCGTCTTCCGTGTGGTCGAGCTCCCACCGTCCGAACCGGCCTACCTCGATGATGACCTCGTCGACCATCTCCACCCACGCGAGTCCGGTGCTTGCAGGGTCGGTCGGGGCGACCGTGACGGTACTGATTCGACCGTCGCTGAGCTTGGCCCGTTCGATGGTCAGGACGTGGCCGTGCGCCGTCCGCAGTCCCTGCTCGAAGCCCAGCAACTCGCGAGCGATCTGAGCTTTGCTCATGGGCGCACCGGTCATCTGCTCATCATGACGGTGCAGCGTTTGACCCGCAGCGCGACCCAGAAGCCGCATCCGGATCTGCCGCGCTGAGGGCGGCTACGCTCGCCCGGATCTGCCGCACTGAGGGAGGGCTACGCTCGCCCGGATCTACCCCTGACACGGCGACCTCGCGGCATGCCGTACTGGTTGGATGCGTCCGTGGGGTCCTCCGGCGACTGGCGCAACTCGACCTGGTTCACCGTGGCGTTCGTCGTGTTCACGGTCGTACTGCCCGCTGCGGTCGCTGTCGTCCTGGATCACTCCTTCGGCACCCTGGCGCGAGCGACTGCGGCCGCTGTCGGCCTTACATCCCTGGGGGCTCTCGGCGCCTTCACGCGTCGCCAGATGCGCGGCGGCGGAAGGCGGAAGAAGCGCGAACCAGTCGACTCGCCTCGAAATCCCTAACCAACCCGTTCCAGTGATACTGCTCACGGCGGCCATCCGGATCTGCCGCGCTGAGGGCGGCTACGCTCGCCCGGATCTGCCGCATCCGCGGTTGTCGTGGCGGGTCCGCCCACGTAGACGGAGTCTGCGGAGGCCACGGTGTCAGCGGACCCTACTGGCTGTGTCCCTATCCGCGGCGACTGCGTCGGGACGTCAGGCGGGCACGGTCGGCGGCATGGCATACCCGAGTGACCTCACCGACGAGCAGTGGGCGCTGTTGTGGCCCGTGTTCAGCGCACCCGGCAAGCGCGGTCGCAGGCACAGCGGGAGCCTACGCACGGTGGTGGACGGCATGCTGTACATCGCGCACACCGGGTGCCAGTGGCGCTACTTGCCGGAGTGCTTCGGCCCCTGGACGCGCGTGTGGTCCCAGTTCCGTCGATGGTCGGCCAACGGGACCTGGGCCCGTGCCCTGACGGCCCTTCACACCACGGCGCGGACGGCCGCGCGACGGCGCGAAGCGGTGCCGTCGATGGTCGTCATCGACACCCACTTGGCCCGGGGTGCGTCCAACGGGGGACGGACCTTCCACGACCGGGGTGGGCCGTACGGACGCACCAAGGGGGCCAAACGCGTCGTCGCTGTGGATGTCACCGGCCTGCCCGTCGCGGCCTTGGTAGTCCCGGCTTCGACACACGAGAACCACGCTTGCGACCTCGTGCTCGAGCACCTGGCCGAACAACGCGCCCTGGAACGGCTCGAGCTCGCCCTGGTGGACCGCGGAGTCACAGCCGCGGCCGCCCACAGGCTTGGGCGACGTCATGGGGTGGAGCTCCGCCGGGTCGGGTGGGAGGACAAGCAGCCGGTGTTCCGTCCACTTCGACATGCCTGGCGGGTGGAGGTCGCTCACGCCCGCATCGGCCGCAGCCGAAGCCTGGCGAAGTCCTTCGAGAACACCACCGCCTCTGCCACGGCTTGGCTGCAAGTCGCCTGCGTCGCAGACATCCTCCGCGTCCTTGCCGAAGCTCAGGGCGCGGCGGGCAGGCGCCGGGTCCGCCACGGCCGGCCCCGCGGGCTGCGGTGCGGCCGCCGTCGCATGAGCACGCACGGAAGAGCTGCCGGCCGCGGACCGGGAGTCGGATGGACCTGTCCCGGCAACCCGGCGAGGGCAGGACGCGACTACCCTCAACCCGTGCGCGAAGTGCCCCCCCGCTTCCCCTGGGAGATCCCGGTCGAGTCGGACGCACTCGTCGGCGGAGCGCTTGCTGTAGCTCGGCCGGCAGCCTCGACGGACACGGAGGCGCGCCTCAACGGACTGCAGGACGCGATGGTTGCGGAGCGTTACCAGGCACTCCGGGCGTTGGTCTGGGAGCGGGCCGGCGGCGACCAGTCCGCACTCGAACGTTTGCTGGTCCTGGAGGAGAGCGACGCCGAGGTCTCGTGGACACGGTGGCAGACAAGCCTGTCCAGGTGCGGTGTCAACGATGACGCCGTCGTGATCGAGGCAGCCCGGGCTGTGTGGGAAGCGCTGGGCCCGAACGCATACGCACTGCACTTCAAGCACCGACCGCGGACATGGCGAGGGTTCCAGGAGGGAAGAACCTGGCTCCAGGTTGGGGTACTCGGTTGCGTCGCTCTCATCTTCGCCGCGTTCATCACCGATGAGCGGGCCGGAGTCCCGTGGTGGATCTGGCTACCTGCTGTCGTGGGGTGGCCCCTTCTGGTGTGGCGCATCTTCATCGCCAGCTATCGGCGCCGTGCGCGCGTCGGCGGCAGGGAACTTCCGCACCTCTGACGGGGCCCAATGGGCGGTGCACGGCGCACCCCCGGGGATAGTGACACAGGGGTCTGCTGCACGGATAGGTGACATCTTGACCTGCCCCACGCCCTGGTTACCACTTGTGGTGTGGTGGTCAGGCGGGGATGAGGGGCAGTTCGGAGCGTAGTTCGAACTCGATCGGGCTGAGGT